>NZ_OEQH01000012.1 GCF_900240385.1 Clostridium minihomine
CAAAAGGTTTAGTAGGTTCCATCGAAGCAGCCGACGCCATGGTAAAGGCAGCAAACGTTTACCTGATCGGCAAAGAGCACGTGGGCGGCGGTTTGGTAACCGTGATGGTCAGAGGCGACGTTGGCGCAGTGAAGGCTGCCACCGATGCCGGCGCTGCTGCCGCACAGCGCGTGGGCGAGCTGGTTTCCGTCCACGTTATCCCCAGACCCCACGCCGAGGTCGAAGCAATTCTGCCCGCTGTGAAACCTGCTGAATAAGCGATTTCCCGAAGCCCAAGGCTCGGGTGAAAATTGCCCCGAGCCTGAAACGTATCGAAACACCCGTCCTTTGTCATTTGGCAAAGGACGGGCTGATTTCGTCAAAGGCCGAACCCTTTTGAAAATTGATGATGACGTTTGATTCTTGGCGTATGGCAGGCCACCTATGGTAACTTTTTTGTGCCATGGTGGGTTATTTACCGTTGACACATGCTTTGTTTGAGAATATGGCATGGCATCGGTATTTTCTGCCCAATCAAAGTGAAGAATAAGTGGGAATAATGAAAAAGCATACGACCAGAAACAAAATCACTATAAAACTTGTGAGTATTGACTTTTTTTCATTATCCCAATAAAATATTATTATAAAAATATGTGTTTTGGAATTAAGCAGGTGGCGTAATGTATCGGGTTGTTCTTGCAGAAGATGAACCGCTTATCCGAATGTATGTAAGAGAGATATTGGAGCTCAATGGTTACGAAGTGGTGGGAGAAGCCGGAGACGGCTTTGATGCCATAGAGGTTTGCAGAAAGACAAAACCCGATTTTGTTATCCTTGATATCAGAATGCCGGTGTTAGATGGATTAGAAGCGGCTGCAATCATCCATCGGGAAGAGCTGGCATCGTTTATTTTGTTACTCACAGCATACAGCGATAAGTCTATGGCTGAAAAGGCAGTTGAGGCCGATGTGATGGGGTGTATCATCAAACCGATTGATGAAAATACGCTGATACCGGCCATTGAAATTGCCATCAGCAAACACAAGAAAATGAAAAAATTAGCTGCGGAATACGGCAAGGCGAAGACCGCTTTGGAAGACCGCAAATTCGTTGACAAAGCCAAGGGCATTTTGATGGCAAAGAAATCCATGCAAGAAAACGAAGCGTATGAGTATATGCGCAAAGTGGCTATGGATAAAGGCTGCACCATCGCTCAGGTGGCAAAAATGATGATCTCGGCGATGAAATGATTGAAAACGGAATATTGTTCCGGTATGCAATGGCGTGTGCCGGATGGGCAACGGAGTCCAAATGAGCTTTTCTTGAGAAAGCTCTGGGACTCTTTTTGTTTTTTTCGGTAGAAAATTACTTTTTACATACGATCATCCGGCAAAATAAAAAGTTTGCTATGCAACGGAGCATAACAAATTCTGTTTTTGAGGCAAAGAAGCCCAAAAATTCCTGATTTCAGGGGATTTTTGGGCTTCTTTCTATTTNAGAAAATTACTTTTTACATACGATCATCCGGCAAAATAAAAAGTTTGCTATGCAACGGAGCATAACAAATTCTGTTTTTGAGGCAAAGAAGCCCAAAAATTCCTGATTTCAGGGGATTTTTGGGCTTCTTTCTATTTTCCGAAAAAGAGCATTGGGCAAACAGAAGGAACAGTTGCTCCATTCATTCCAAAGACTTTGTGAACTCTTGAGAGAACAAAGGATGGCAAGCAATCTCACGGTCATCGAATCCATTTAGTGGGGTGCCAAAGCGACTGTGAGAAATAACCGAAGAGCCAAAGAAAAGAAGGAGGATTTCAGCAATGAATCAAAACGCTTTAGGTATGATTGAAACAAAAGGTTTGGTAGGTGCAATTGAAGCATCTGACGCGATGGTAAAGGCGGCCAATGTGACTTTAATCGGCAAAGAGCATGTGGGCGGCGGTTTGGTAACCGTTCTGATTCGCGGGGATGTCGGTGCAGTAAAGGCTGCAACAGATGCAGGCGCTGCCGCAGCACAGCGGGTGGGAGAACTGATTTCTGTTCATGTGATTCCCCGCCCCCACAGTGAAGTGGAGGCTATTTTACCCAAAACGAAATAAGAAGGCTGAAGATTCAAAGAAAGTATGTGATGGATGAAACAGCCTTTCAGCGAAAAGGAAGCCGGATTTTAACGACATGAGAGCTTTTTCTTCTTACATTTGTGTTCGTCACGCCGTTGGGGATCGCGCTTGGGTGCGGGAAAGAGCGGATGTGACAGAAAGGACAGAACCATGGATTACCGAATCATTAAATCGCCCACAGCGGGAACGCTGGATATTCTGGCGCGGCGCACGGGAATCACTC
>NZ_OEQH01000011.1 GCF_900240385.1 Clostridium minihomine
CGGGCACTAAAAACTGAATAAAGAAGAAACAGAAGTTAAAGCGAATGAGCAAGGCTCTAACCAAGAAATTATGGTCAAGCCCTCGACCGATTAGTACTGCCAAGCTAAATACATTGCTGTACTTACACACGCAGCCTATCAACCTTGTAGTCTTCAAGGGGTCTTACTAGCTTACGCTATGGGATATCTTATCTTGGAGGCGGCTTCACGCTTAGATGCTTTCAGCGTTTATCCGTTCCGTACATAGTTGCCCAGCTGTGCCATTGGCATGACAACTGGTGCGCCAGAGGTACGTCCATCCCGGTCCTCTCGTACTAAGGACAGCTCTCCTCAAATATCCTGCGCCCACGACAGATAGGGACCGAACTGTCTCACGACGTTCTGAACCCAGCTCGCGTACCACTTTAATCGGCGAACAGCCGAACCCTTGGGACCGAATACAGCCCCAGGATGTGATGAGCCGACATCGAGGTGCCAAACCTCCCCGTCGATGTGGACTCTTGGGGGAGATCAGCCTGTTATCCCCAGGGTAGCTTTTATCCGTTGAGCGACGGCAATTCCACTCTCATACCGCCGGATCACTAACTCCAACTTTCGTTACTGCTCGGATTGTCATCCTCGCAGTTAGGCTAGCTTACGCGTTTACACTCTAAGGCACGGTTTCCATCCGTGCTGAGCTAACCTTTGAGCGCCTCCGTTACCTTTTAGGAGGCGACCGCCCCAGTCAAACTGCCCGCCTAACAATGTCCCCCGGCCGGATTCACGGCCGCAGGTTAGAATTTCAACCATTTAAGAGCGGTATCCCAAGGGTGACTCCACCATAGCTGGCGCTACGGCTTCCTAGTCTCCCGCCTATCCTGTACATAAATGATCAAAACCCAATATTAAGCTGCAGTAAAGCTCCATGGGGTCTTTCCGTCTTGTCGCGGGTAACCGGCATCTTCACCGGTACTACAATTTCGCCGGGCGGGTAATTGAGACAGTGCCCAGATCGTTACACCATTCGTGCGGGTCGGAACTTACCCGACAAGGAATTTCGCTACCTTAGGACCGTTATAGTTACGGCCGCCGTTTACTGGGGCTTCAATTCAATGCTTGCACATCTCCTCTTAACCTTCCAGCACCGGGCAGGTGTCAGCTCCTATACTTCATCTTTCGATTTGGCAGAAACCTGTGTTTTTGCTAAACAGTCGCCTGGGCCTATTCACTGCGGCCACATCTCTGTGGCACCCCTTTTCCCTAAGTTACGGGGTCAATTTGCCGAGTTCCTTAACTACCCTTCTCCCGTTGGCCTTAGAATTCTCTTCCTGTCTACCTGTGTCGGTTTGCGGTACGGGCGCCTTAGATATACATAAGACTTTTCTCGCCTTCGTCCAAGCATACTTCCCTACTCTAATTTCGGTCCCTTACGCCCAGGTCAACCAACGCCTGGGTTATGCCCTTTCAAAGTGTCCTCTTACTTAAATCTTTTGGCGGCTACGGAATGTCAACCGTATGTGCATCGGCTACGCCTTTCGGCCTCACCTTAGCTCCCGGCTTACTTGGAGCGGACGAACCTTCCTCCAAAAACCTTAGACTTTCGGCCAATATGATTCTCACATATTTCTCGCTACTCATTCCGGCATTCTCACTTGTGTACAGTCCACCAGCGCTCACGCTCTGACTTCACCCCGTACACAACGCTCTCCTACCATGATACTAAAAGTATCATCCCAAGCTTCGGTATATAGTTTAGCCCCGTTAAATCTTCGGCGCAGGGGCACTCGACCAGTGAGCTATTACGCACTCTTTTAATGTATGGCTGCTTCTAAGCCAACATCCTGGTTGTCTGTGCACCCCCACATCCTTTTCCACTTAACTATATTTTGGGACCTTAGCTGTGGGTCTGGGCTCTTTCCCTTTCGACAATGAAACTTATCTCACACTGTCTGACTCCTGTACATCAATTATCTGGCATTCTTAGTTTGATAGGGTTCAGTAACCTTTCGGCCCCTAGCCCATTCAGTGCTTTACCTCCAGTAATCTAATACAAGGCTAGCCCTAAAGCTATTTCGGAGAGAACCAGCTATCTCCGGGTTCGATTGGAATTTCTCCGCTACCCACACCTCATCCGCTACCATTTCAACGGGAGTCGGTTCGGTCCTCCATGGAGTTTTACCTCCACTTCAACCTGGACATGGGTAGGTCACCCGGTTTCGGGTCGAATACAACTGACTTCACGCGCCCTATTCAGACTCGCTTTCGCTACGGCTCCGGACCTTAAGTCCTTAACCTTGCCAGTTACATTCACTCGCCGGACCATTCTACAATAGGTACCCGATCACCCATTGACGGGCTCTCGGTGCTTGTAAGCACAAGGTTTCAGGTTCTTTTTCACTCCCCTCCCGGGGTTCTTTTCACCTTTCCTTCACAGTACTATACACTATCGGTCACTGAGTAGTATTTAGGCTTGGAGGGTGGTCCCCCCATGTTCCCACCGGGTTTCACGTGTCCGGCGGTACTCTGGATACAGCTAGCCAGTTTGGAATTTCGCATACGTGACTCTCACACTATTTTGTTGGCCTTCCCATGCCATTCTGCTATTCCTCACCATACATATTGCTGTCCGAACCCCGAAGGTATTGCTACCCTCGGTTTGGCCTCTTCCGCGTTCGCTCGCCACTACTAGCGGAATCTCATGTTGATTTCTTTTCCTCGCCCTACTTAGATGTTTCAGTTCAGGCGGTTCCCCCTGCATGACTATGTATTCATCATGCAGTGACTGGACATGACTCCAGCCGGATTGCTCCATTCGGAAATCTATGGCTCAATGCCCACTTACGGCTCCCCATAGCTTATCGCAGTTTGTCGCGTCCTTCATCGGCTCTCAGTGCCAAGGCATTCCCCTTGCGCTCTTTGTAGCTTGACCATGTGATTTTCTTGGTTCTTGCTTGTATATCAAAACAATCTTGAACTCGTTAAGACTATTTTGTTTGGTAAATTGTAGATTTAGATAAAAAACAATTTTCTCGCTTTATCTGCTTCTTTTCTTTATTCAGTTTTCAATGTCCGCCACACTCGTGTGGTTTTCGTCGCGATAGATAACACCGAGAAAAACTCTTTGTACCTCGCATACACAACCATACTGCCGTGTGTCTGCATTATGCAGTTTTTTCCAGATCAAATCTGGTGGTGGGCTCAAGTGGACTCGAACCACCGACCTCACGCTTATCAGGCGTGTGCTCTAACCAGCTGAGCTATGAGCCCATATCTTTCGGCTAGAGGCCGTCGGCTTTCCCTTGCCCCTGTCAGCCCTATTTCATTGTATCAAACTCTCATTTGACACAATTACCCGTGCATAAAGCAAACTGTTTCCATTTTACTTTGTGCGCGTAGTTTGTCCAGATCATGTCTGGTGGTGGAGATGAACGGAATCGAACCGATGACCCCCTGCTTGCAAAGCAGGTGCTCTCCCAGCTGAGCTACACCCCCATATTCACTTTGAATAATAAGGTATTTCTCACCTTCGGGTTCTTCCCTTATTCTCCATTGAAGTCCCTTTTCAGGGCCTTCAAAATTAAACAACGATTCTAACAAGTCGAACTTCGTAACCTGACCTGTGGATGTTAAATGAACACCGTAGTATTCATTTGGTCTCCATAGAAAGGAGGTGATCCAGCCGCACCTTCCGATACGGCTACCTTGTTACGACTTCACCCCAGTCGCCAATCCTACCTTCGACGACGTCCTCCTTGCGGTTAGACTATCGGCTTCGGGTATTACCGGCTCCCGTGGTGTGACGGGCGGTGTGTACAAGGCCCGGGAACGTATTCACCGCGGCATGCTGATCCGCGATTACTAGCAATTCCAACTTCATGTAGGCGGGTTGCAGCCTACAATCCGAACTGAGACCGTTTTTGGGGATTTGCGCCACCTCGCGGCTTAGCTTCCCGTTGTTAACGACCATTGTAGTACGTGTGTAGCCCAGGTCATAAGGGGCATGATGATTTGACGTCGTCCCCACCTTCCTCCGTTTTGTCAACGGCAGTCTGATTAGAGTGCTCTTGCGTAGCAACTAATCACAGGGGTTGCGCTCGTTGCGGGACTTAACCCAACATCTCACGACACGAGCTGACGACAACCATGCACCACCTGTCTCAACTTTCCCCGAAGGGCACCTAATGCATCTCTGCTTCGTTAGTTGGATGTCAAGACCTGGTAAGGTTCTTCGCGTTGCTTCGAATTAAACCACATACTCCACTGCTTGTGCGGGCCCCCGTCAATTCCTTTGAGTTTCAGCCTTGCGGCCGTACTCCCCAGGTGGATTACTTATTGTGTTAACTCCGGCACGGAAGGGGTCAGACCCCCCACACCTAGTAATCATCGTTTACGGCATGGACTACCAGGGTATCTAATCCTGTTTGCTACCCATGCTTTCGTGCCTCAGCGTCAGTTAAAGCCCAGTAGGCCGCCTTCGCCACTGGTGTTCCTCCCGATCTCTACGCATTTCACCGCTACACCGGGAATTCCGCCTACCTCTACTTCACTCAAGCTCTCCAGTTTCGAACGCAATTTGTGGGTTAAGCCCACAGCTTTCACGCCCGACTTGAAAAGCCGCCTACGCACCCTTTACACCCAGTAAATCCGGACAACGCTTGCTCCCTACGTATTACCGCGGCTGCTGGCACGTAGTTAGCCGGAGCTTCCTCCTTGGCTACCGTCATTATCTTCACCAAGGACAGAGGTTTACAATCCGAAGACCGTCTTCCCTCACGCGGCATTGCTGCATCAGAGTTTCCTCCATTGTGCAATATCCCCCACTGCTGCCTCCCGTAGGAGTCTGGGCCGTGTCTCAGTCCCAATGTGGCCGTCCAGTCTCTCAACCCGGCTACCGATCGTCGCTTTGGTGGGCCATTACCCCGCCAACTGGCTAATCGGACGCGAGTCCATCTTTCAGCGGATTGCTCCTTTGATATCAGTGCCATGCGACACCGATATATCATGCGGTATTAGCGTTCTTTTCAGAACGTTATCCCCCTCTGAAAGGCAGGTTACTCACGCGTTACTCACCCGTCCGCCACTAAGTAAGAGTTAAGCAAGCTTATCTCTTACTCCGTTCGACTTGCATGTGTTAGGCATGCCGCCAGCGTTCGTCCTGAGCCAGGATCAAACTCTCTAAAATATAGTATTAAAATGACCGAAGTCAATCTAATCAATCTTAGAGCATTTTATCTGCTCGTTTTGTACGCTTGCGCGTTTCTCACTTTTTATAGAGCTACGAGACGCTCTTATATCCGGAAGTACTCACTTCTCGTTTCCAAGAAGTTTTCTCTCAAAAATTACGGGTTCCTTCTTGTCTTTCTCGTTGTTTAATTTTCAAGGTCCTGTC
>NZ_OEQH01000001.1 GCF_900240385.1 Clostridium minihomine
TGTAAGTACAGCAATGTATTTAGCTTGGCAGTACTAATCGGTCGAGGGCTTGACCATAATTTCTTGGTTAGAGCCTTGCTCATTCGCTTTAACTTCTGTTTCTTCTTTATTCAGTTTTTAGTGCCCGCGCAGGGTACAAAAAGATTGGCGAAGGGCTGCGAGCGCAACGGCTGCCAAAAGGCAGTGTGAACGCCTAGCTTTAGCTTGGCAGGCACCATTAGCTCAGTTGGTAGAGCACCTGACTCTTAATCAGGGTGTCCCGGGTTCGAATCCCTGATGGTGCACCACAGAAAAGTCAGGCGGAGGTCGGAATCCTCTGGTCTCTGCACCTGGCAAAAGCTGAGATGTGGCCCGTTGGTCAAGCGGTTAAGACACCGGCCTCTCACGCCGGTAACGGGGGTTCGATTCCCCCACGGGTCACCAAATACCCTAAACAAGCAGTAAGAAACAGGAAACTGTTTTTACCATATCCTGCAGGAAGGCCAAAACCTCCTCTGCGGAACTATAGTTGGTGTCGATGACGATGAGGGTCCACCCGTTCCCATACCGAACACGGAAGTTAAGCTCATTAGTGCCGACGATACTTGGCTGGAGACGGCCCGGGACAATAGGAAGATGCCAACACTGATATTCCTCAATAGCTCAGCCGGTAGAGCATGCGGCTGTTAACCGCAGGGTCGTTGGTTCGAGTCCAACTTGGGGAGCCAAAGTGCAGGAAATTGCCGCCGTCGTTATTTTTAGCGGCGGCTTTTTTCTTACCAAATTTATTTGTGGGGGCCATTAGCTCAGTTGGTTAGAGCAACCGGCTCATAACCGGTCGGTCCGGGGTTCGAGTCCCTGATGGCCCACCATATAAAAAGCACAGGATACGTTCGTTTATGGAACGTATCCTGTGCTTTTTTGCATCTATCATTATTGATTCTATGTCAATCGAACCCAAAATAGAAATTAGAGGGAGTGGTGTCAAGCGACTCCTTTTTTGTGGGGTAATTGAATGTGTGCAGAATACGGTTGCGGAAACGATAAACATTGCGGAAGCCGAAAGCGTTGCCTTTGAGGACTTTCATTTTGTTGTTGCAGCCTTCGGTAAAGATGTTTTAGTCTAGAGCCTAATTATTTTGTGATTTTTTATGTTAATGAACTTTCAAGTGTTTTTTTAATAAGTTTTTAAAAAAATGTCACAAATCCCTGTTAGAAATTGTCTTTATGAATAGAAGGCAGTATTTCTTAGTAAAGGGAGAGATTCCAGTGATTTAACCAAATGTATGTTAAACTGAAAAAAGCCTATGTTGTACATTGATTGATGTCAACAGTGTGAATGATGAAAGGAGCTTTTCAATGAATCGGAAATTTAAAACAATAGTAAGTAGTCTTTGTGTATGCGCTCTATTAACGGTTCCGGTGGTAAATACCGCTTTTGCTGCCCAGCATTCTACGCAAGGCATAGTGTATTCTACATTTAATGCAAAAGCATATGAGCAGATGACAGAAAAAGAGCTTGTTCAGAAGATGCGAGATCTGGGACTGAATGAACAGGAAATTAAGCATATATTAGAATTGGAAAAACAAAGAATAAGTAAAGGAAATCAATTTCCTTCCTCTAATTCGATTGGAATTATGAAATTTCCATCTAATCCGAAAGAGGGGGATCGACACACAGAACAGTATCGTATTTATTTTTCAACCGCAAATATACTTGCTGGTGGAGCTGCCGAGGTTGTAGTGGTCTTGACCGCAGGTGGTGTACCGGCAATTGTTGCAGTAGCAATTGCAGCAGCTATTGCTAATAATATTCTTGAAGGTATGAATGTTAGAGGTGTTTTAGTTTCAGTAGAATACTATTATGGTCCCGATAATCATGGTGGGATGGGTTGGACTCCGGGGTATCATACTTATTCATATATTTATTAAAGCACATAAAAGGGGCAAGATTATATGAAGGAAAATACAGTAAAAAAATGGTATCCAATTATGATGTTGGCTATTATATGGATGATACTCAGCCTGTTCTATTCTAAATATGGAGAACTATTTCACCTTCTTATCTCACCATCGGGATACATGATTGCAAATCTGATTTTTCTCGCTGTATTTTTATTTGGGACTTATTGGATTAGTAAAAAATATAAACTGTCAAACCGTGAACTGCTTCATGATAAGGGATACCTCATCTTAATGAGTGCTTTGATCATTTTGGTTCTCCTTAATTTTATTTTTTAGCACTTCAATCAAAGATAGAAATTAAAAACTGCGCAGGAAGGCTGCTTTATCAGCGGCTTCGATACGCAATATGATTTTTAATTGATTTTCTAGTCTAATAGTGGTATGATTCTTTATGTATTTCTATAAAAACCATCTGACATGCAGCCCGCACCAAAGTGACAAAATGTCAACTTTGATGCGGGTTTTTATGGGAAAACAGGAAGGAGAGCAGAAAGAATCGAAAGAAATGTAAAATAAATCTATTCTTTTATGGAAAACTCAATTTTAAGAATTGTTCTTTACTAAGTTAGAGAATCATGGTATAATATGGTAAAAATATTATTAATCTAACTAAGACTGTCGAATTCGTTATTTATTAAATTGTTTCAGAAGAATTCCCAGTGCTTTTTTTTCGATACGAGATACATAGGATCTGGAGATTCCCAAGGAAGAGGCAACCTCTCTTTGTGTTAGCGGTGTCTGACCATTTAATCCATAACGCAGCTCGATAATGGTTTTCTCTCGGGGAGATAAGCTGTCACTAATGTGTTTTTTCAGCTGTTCTGACTTAATCTTACAGTCTAAATTATCAATGATATTATCTTCTGTGGACATGATATCGATTAGGGTCAAGGTGTTTCCGTCTTTGTCTGTATCGATGGGTTCATTTAAAGAGACATCTTGAGCGCTCTTTTTGCCGCTTCGAAAAAACATCAGCACTTCGTTTTCAATGCATCGGGCCGCATAGCTGGATAGACGAATCCCTTTGTCGCTGTTAAAGCTGTCAATGGCTTTGATTAACCCGATTGTTCCAATGGAAATAAGGTCTTCCTGATCATTGAGATTCGAATAATATTTTTTGATAATATGGGCAACCAGTCGCAAGTTATGTTCAATCAGTTTACTGCGGGCTTGGGTATCCCCGTTTTTCCACCGCTCTAAGTATTCGCGTTCCTCTTGTGCTGTTAGCGGGCGGGGAAAGGATCCGTTGCCGGTTACATGCAGCACAAGGAACAAAATATTGGAAATGGCCTCCCGCAGCAAAGATAACAGCATTCATATCCCTCATTTTCTTTGTTTTTGTATTGTATGCTGCTGAAAGCCTGTATGTTGCAAGTCCCGAAGAAAAACAGAGAAGATTCTTTACAATCGGGGCTGGGCATGATATGATAGTAATACAAAAAGATAATGATTATTGTTTCTTTTTGAAAGGATAGTGCTTATGCAAAAACGTCAAAACTTTAGCCGAAAAAGGAAAGCAATCTTGGATGTACTCTTGAGTACCGAGATCCACCCCACCGCAGAATGGATCTACCAGTGCCTGAAGCCGGACTATCCGGATTTAAGCCTGGGAACTGTTTACCGGAACCTTTCCCGCTTTAAAGAAGAAGGAATTATTGTCAGTGTAGGTGTGGTGAATGGACAGGAGCGTTTCGATGCAGTTGTAGAAGAGCATGAGCATTTTATCTGTGAAGAGTGCGGTGCAGTCATGGATATTAAGTATCAGCTTTTACCCGATTCCATTGATCAGCAACTGGCCCGCAGCTGCGGCCTTCAGATTAACTCTCATAGTTTAATTTTCTATGGGGTCTGCTCAGAATGCCAAAAATCTGCAAAAGTGTCTTCTTGAAGCGGGGGGAATGAATGATGCGCAACTATCAGGTGGGCATGGTTCAGCTCAGAACCGGCTCGGATAAGGACGAAAACCTAAAAACGATTTCCAAATATATTGCGGAAGCCGTTCAGAAAGGTGCGCGCCTTATCTCGCTGACTGAAAACATGAATGTGATTGCCGAAGCAAAACTGCCGGCGGCGAACTTTGCCGAAGATGAATCGGGCCAGACGTTCCAGCTTATTTCGGATTTATCCAAAAAATTTGGAGTTTATGTTCACGCCGGCAGCTGGGCAGAAAAAATCCCGGGGGATTCCCGGGTGCATAATACCAGTTTTCTGTTTTCTCCCAAAGGGGAGCTTTTGGCTAAGTATCGAAAGCTTCATACCTTTGATATTGTGTTGCCCAGCGGCAAAGCGGTACGTGAATCAGAAGAAGTTGCTGCCGGTGACCGCATTGTGACGGTGGAAACCGAATTGGGTGTTTTGGGATTGGCGATCTGTTATGATCTGCGATTCCCAGAGCTGTTCCGGCTTTTGACGGAACAAGGGGCACAGGTTATTTTTAACCCTTCTAATTTTACGCTGCTTACGGGCAAGGATCATTGGGAGCCGCTTCTGCGGGCCAGAGCCATTGAAAACAGCTGCTATGTGATAGCGCCGAACCAGATTGGCCAAAATGCCCGTTTAACGGCTTTTGGAAGCAGTATGGTAGTTGACCCCTGGGGTACGGTGATCGCCCGCTCAAAAGAGGAGCCAGGCGTCACTATGGCTGAAATAGACCTGGACTATCTGGATAAGGTTCGAAACCGTATGCAGACGATGGAAAACCGTCGTCAGGATATTTACCGTTTACAAGATTTAACGCGTTCACAATAAAAAGCTTATTCCGTGGTTTTTTCACATTTTTCTTCTGGGGTGTCCTCTTGGCTGTCTTTGCCGGGAGGACATTTTTTTGTAAACAGCTCTTGAATCCCGATGATCAACAGCATTGCCCCAAAAATTCGGCGCAGCCACACCACATCTAAAGAGCCGGACAAAAACACACCGCCCAAAGCGCCCACCAAACCGGCAGCAGCGGCAAATAGAGCTGTTTTAAAATCGATCAGCCCTTTTCGGATATAACAGATTAAGGCCAGAATGGCGCAGGGAATGAACAAAATCAGGTTAATTCCCTGGGCGGCCCGTTGATCCAGCCCTGCAATCAAAGTAAGGTAAATAATCAGAACCCCGCCGCCGCCCATCCCCATAGCGCCCAACATTCCGGCGGCCAGTCCGGCCAAAGCCATCCAAATCCATTCCATCAGAACAGCATCCTCCATGCAGCCCACAGCATTAACGCGCCAAACAGGCGGCGCAGCAGGGTTTTATTTAATTTAGGCAAAGCCCAGGAGCCGATTACCGAGCCCGCCAGCATCCAGGGAAGGTATGGCAAAGCCTGGCCAAAGGTGACGCTGCCTCGATATAAGTACAAGCCTGCGCTTAGAATACAAATTGGCAGAATAACTGCCACAGAAGTAGCGTGGCTGTTCACAACAGGTAATCCGGATTTTTTCAGCATGGGGACTACAATCATGCCGCCTCCTGCGCCCAAAAGACCGTTGGCGATGCCCGCTAAAAACCCTCCCAATACATGAAAAGGCCGTTTCATCAAACCCACTCCTTTGCGGGTATTCTTCCCCAAAACCCAAGAAAAAAACGCGGCTTAGCGGCAAATCCGCTTGATGAAATAAAAGCCCTTGCAGCAAAAATGCTGCAAGGGCTGATTCTGTTATTAAAAAATGAAAAAACAAAAACATAAAAACATTACTGTTTTCCGCTGATAACGGTTATGCCACTTTTGTTATTTTTATAATAAAAGGCCCGCCTGGCCGTAACGTGCTAAGATAACCTGCTACTTGACAGCAGGTGGGTGCCCTCCCAACCGTTTCATGCTCCCTTCGTCCGGCCGAAGCCGGGAGGTCTGCAATCCGCTGTCGGAGCCGGGCTCCCGATTCAAAATTGTAGGGTTATTTTGCATCGGTCCACGCACCAGGCAGGAAGAAATGCTTCTGTGTCTGTAGCAATAGTATAACAGAATTTCATGAAAAATAATGCTTTAAAAGAAATTAATCGTCGATTTCGTCAGAAATATCTTCCTCTTCTTCATACAGCTCGTCAAAGCGGCTTTCAAAGAGTTCTGCCAATCTTTCCAGCAATTCATCATCTTCCACTTCAGCCAGCTGCTGCTCGCCGTCTTGGTCGATTGCTTCGAAAATATAGTAAGTTCCTTCCGATTCCACGCTGTCTTGGGGGTCATCAAAGGTGGGAAGCAAAGCATAGAAGCATCCGTCATCATTGTCAATTACATCTAATACTTCAAATTCATGCTCATTTCCTTCATCGTCAACTAAAGTCAGTACATCTGGGCCGAATTCTTCGATCATATTGTCATCTCCTCGTCTATTAAAAAGCTATGGATTCATTTTACCGTTGTTCCAGAATGAAGTCAATAAAAATATTTATGTGCAAATTTTTCAAAAATATTTTTAATATTTTCATTTCAATTTTTTAGAAATAGCATAACGTAAGTTTCGTTTTTATTGCTAAAAAATTAAAAAATGATATGAAATGTCACAAAGCATCATTCTGATCTGTTATTATAAATGAAGAGTTTTTAATTCCTTATTTCATTTTAGGGGGTAAGTCGGATGAACCTGTTCGGATGAGCCGTAAAAGAAAGCGGGACAAACAGTGTCTTTCCATTTGTTTGGAAAGAAGCTAGGATGAAGACGAAAGAATTTATGAAAACGAAAATACGGTTCAGGATATCCTGTATTATGGTAGTTTCGGTTTTGCCTGTGTCTTCTAATTATTATATTGATCAGAGCCTGATTCTGTGTTAAAAGAAAGGAGAATACACCATGAAAAAAAATAAAACTCAAATTCTTTTTCTAGCAATTACGGTTATCATTGCTTTGAGCATGATGGTTTACGCTTTTGGTAATCGTGGTCTTGCATCCGGGGTAGGGATATCGCATGATCCAAATGCCGAGCTGGCCAATCTTACGGTATCGCAGATTGAAGAAATAACGGAATTAGTCAATCAGGATATTCGGGATACGGTTCCTGTGGACAGTGAAAAATATATCGAAATACAGGAAAGTAATGCCGATTCCTCAAAAAACACTGACAATGGTTTGCCTGATTCCCTATCGTCTTTCAAAGAAAACTGGTCAGCTACGGCTTATTCACAAATCATTGAGGAAGCGCCCGTTGGCTCCACCTATCCATTGACTTATATGAGCCGAGATAACAAGGAAATGCTTGTGCTTTATAAAGAGCCGGATGGAACAATTGTGAAGAAAATTGCCATATACAAAGCGCCGAAGGACAGCCGAAACATCGATCTGTACGAAATGTATACTATTTCGGAAGAGCGCTTTGCAGGGGAGCCACTGCCCGAAATCATGCAAAAGTGGTAACTTTCTACCCTTATTTTGCTGCTCTTGAGTTCCGAATGCCGCGAAACAGATAGTGTCTGCTTCTTTCAGTTATTTAAAAGAATGATCGGTTACGGCAGTATGTTCGGGGGTGAGCCTGTCAGTACAGCGAAAGATCTTTTAATTGTAGGAAAGAAATCGTGAAGCTGAGCATATTAGTTTACATACAGTGAATCGGATAAAAAAGACGGATTCCATTCCCCGGCCAGGGTGGGCGCCAAGTTTGTTGGCGTTTGAAGCCCGCAGCAAACAAGAAACTTTATACATCTCCTATTCGTTGAAGATATTAACTAATTATTTTTAAACATTTTATTAAATTGTATTGACATTTACTCAATTGGTGGTATAATATAGTTGCAAAGGGAAAGAATTTGATAACGGACGCTAAAATAGCATGAGCTGTTTTGAGGAGAAGGTTTCAGGTGCTGTCACAAAAATGACAGCATAACGCAAACTCTCTTGGAAGTGGCGTCTGAAATCAGTTCATTTGAAAGGGGTGAGTCCAATGGTACAAGAAGAAGCGCAACCCCAGTCCGTCGGTCTGTTGGACTTAGGTTGCCCGGCGTGTGGAGTTTGTTTCAGCAGTCATATTTCAAACAGAAAGGACTGAGTCCTAAATATCAGGTCAAATCAGTCACCGCGTATTCGGTTTTAAAACGTTAAAATCAATCCGGTGGGATTTCGGTTCCGATATCATGTGGAAATACTCCCGTGCTTCGCGGCTGAATTCCAAGATGGTTTCCCGTTCAGCGTATGATAATGTTTTTTCCACGTTCCCTTAGGGTACCTTTCTTAAAAGGATTTTTATTCTATTGCAAGTGACAGGGCATTCGATTGAAAGAGTTCATTTACTCATTGCGCTGAATCAGTACGACGAATTGTTTGTAAAACAGGGTTCGATCAACAGGCGTTTGAAACCGAAACGGTGCAAACGAACCAGAATTCTTAAAATATAATTATAAAAGGCTGTGATCCGGTGATCACAGCCTTTTCCTTTTGCTTTTTAATTTTGTGCCCGAGGTCTATTAAAAGGTCACAAAATGCTTAATTTGGCCGAATAAATAAAAATTTTCTCACCAAAATTCTGGTTTTTTCAGCAAAAACGGGCTTTTTGCTCTCCTTTTTACTTTGCAAAAGATTTGAAAAGTGATATCATTAGGACAAATCATTTGGAAGGATTTGCCGATTCTTTGGCAAAGCCTCTTTCATTTTTATCACCGGAGGGATTCCATGAAGTATTTGATCCTGGGGGCAGGAGGAACCGGCGGAGCAATCGGCGGGTTTTTAGCGGCCAGCGGCAAAGATGTTTCGTTTATTGCCAGAGGAAATCATTTGGATGCAATGCGGCGGTATGGCCTGATTGTTCATTCTGATTTAAGAGGCGAACTGAGAATAGCGGATGCAAAAGTATTTGATATGGAAGGATATCAGGAAAGCCCGGATGTGATTTTTGTATGTGTAAAAGGGTATTCTTTAGAAGAAACCTATCCTTTTCTTCGCCGTGTGGCAAGACCGGACACAGTTATCATTCCGATTCTGAATGTATACGGTACAGGCGGCCGCATGACGGTAAAGCTGCCCGGGTTAACCGTGGCGGATGGCTGCGTTTATATTACGTCATATGTATCCGGCCCGGCACAAATTACCCAAAAGGGCTCTTTGTTTCGGGTGGTATATGGTAACCGGGATTTCAGCTGTCCCCCTATCTTTTACGAGATTGAGAAGGATTTGCAGGAAAGTGGGATAGAAACCTTGGTTTCGGACTATATTATTCGGGATACTTTTCAGAAATTTTCTTGTGTTTCTCCCATGGCAGCAGCCGGGGCGTTTTTTCAAAGCACTATGGGGCAAATTCGATCCGAATTTCGCAAAAGGGAAATTTATGTCCGGTTGGTTGAAGAAATCGGGCAGCTGGCTCAAGCCATGGGCATTCCGTTTTCCACCGATGTGGTTCAGGAGAATCTGGATATTTTAGACAGTGTTTCTGCTGACAGCACTACCTCGATGCAAAAGGATTTGCAAAAAGGCGGCCCTTCTGAAATGGATGCATTGTTGTTTGAAGTGGTGCGCATGGGGAAAAAATACCGGGTACAGCTTCCGGTTTATGAGATGATAGCTAAAAGTATGGGGTATTCTGAGGTATTTGACCCGGCCATTTTGGGAAGGCTGGAGCTAAAAAACCACTTGGTGCGTTCTGCCACTCGGGATGGGGTGGAAAACGAAGACGGTACGGTCAGTGCAAAACAGCTGGAAATCATGCGTACGCTGGCAGAAAATGATGTGGGCATGATTATTACCGGCCATTTTTATGTGCATCCTCAAGGGCAAGCTTCCCCCTCTCAGAATGGGGTTTACGACGATTGTTTCATTCCGGGAATGCGACGTTTGACTGCCGAGGCTCATGATTTTGAGGGCTGTGTCATTGCTCAGCTGAACCATGCCGGGGGAAAAGCGGATGTGGAAGAACCGGTGGCTCCGTCTTCTTTTGAATATACACCGGAAAAGCCGGCAAGAGAGTTGACCCGACAAGAGATTCAGAAAATTGTTCAGAGCTTTTCCGACGGAGCATCCCGGGCCAAGCAGGCTGGTTTTGACGGGGTGCAACTGCATATGGCTCACGATTATCTGCTCAGTGAGTTTTTAACGCCCCAAATGAATACCCGAACCGATGAATACGGCGGATCAGTGGAAAACCGTTTTCGGATTTGTGCCGAAATTATCGAAGAAGTCCGGCGGGAATGCGGTCGGGATTATCCGATTTTGGTTAAGCTGAATTGCAATGTGCAGCAAAATGACGAACAATATGAGGAAGATCTCAAATATATTCTGGCGGAATTGGAAAAACTGGATATAACCGCGGCGGAATTGAGCGGATGTGATTTTGTCCGAAAACGCCCAGATGAGCGGAATTACTATTTGGAACGTGCTGCCCGATTGCAGCAGGAACTGGACATGCCTTTGATTTTGGTGGGCGGAATTCGTTCTTTGCAGGACATAGCACAGGTGATGGATGCGGGAATTTCGTTTGTATCCATGAGCCGTCCTCTAATTTGTCAGGGGGACTTGGTAACAAAGCTTCGGGCCGGAGAAAAGCTCAAATGTACCAGCTGCAACCAATGCTTCCATTTGCCCCGCATCCGGGGTGTGCGCTGTGTGTTCCATCCACAGCGATAAGAACGGTTGGTAAGAATGCCGGTTGAAAGAAAAGGGGAGAAGAGAGACGGAATGAAGAATCGGCGGTTGGAAATCATGGAAAGTGCACCGGTGGGCAAAGCACTGGCCTATTTGGGGCTTCCCACCATTGTGGGGCTTTCTGTAACGGGATTCTATCAGCTGGCAATTAATTTTTTTGTGGCGCAGCTGGGGACTCAGGCCGTGGGTGCTATTTCTATCATCTATCCTCTGGTGCTGCTCATGCCGGGTATCGGGCTGTTATTCGGCAACGGCGGCGCCGCTTATATTGCAGAACTGTTGGGTGCGGGTGAAAAGGAACGAGCCGAAACCGTTTTAGCATCCACGGTATTCTACTGCGTTTTTTTCAGCGTG
This sequence comes from Clostridium minihomine, assembly GCF_900240385.1. Classification (GTDB taxonomy): domain Bacteria; phylum Bacillota; class Clostridia; order Oscillospirales; family Acutalibacteraceae; genus Faecalispora; species Faecalispora minihomine. The sequence goes on from NZ_OEQH01000001.1 coordinate 10,842, forward strand.
CTCACTCAGTTGCTTTTGCCGGTTTTGCCCAAGCTTTTGGTGCAGATGGGCGCATCGGTTACGGTGCTTCCTTTGGCCTTAGAATATGGGCAGATTTTAATTGTTTCTTTTTTATTTTATATTCCCTCGGTTTGCCTGGCCAATCTGGTGCGGGCAGAAGGGAATGTGGCGCTGAGCACTCTTTCGCAAATGACTGGGGCAGCCTTAAATATCGTGTTGGCCCCTCTTTTTATTTTTGGGCTTCAGTGGGGAATTCGCGGGGCGGCTGCGGCTACGGCAACTGCCCAGTTTGTGTCGCTCTGTATGTTGGTTCAGTATTACCTGAGAAGAAAAAGTTATCTGCGGCTGAATTTTCATAAAGTTCGGCTTCACTGGTGGATTCTTGAGCCGGTGTTAAAAATCGGTATTCCGCTTCTTTGTATTAACCTGTTCCAAAGCATTTCGATGACGGCAGCCAATATTGCAGCCGCACCTTTCGGGGATGCAGTGGTGGCTGGATTGGGAATCGCGAATCGAGTGATCGGTATGACCACTTTGGCTGTTACAGGGTTTTCCAGGGGCTATCAAACCTTTATTTCATATAGTTACGGAGCGGGATATTTTGAGCGGATTCGCCAGGCAACCCGAACTGCTTATGCCTGGGGCATGTGGGGTGCTTTGGTTATCTCTGTCATACAGATTGCTTTTTCGGGCTCCATTGTATCTGCCTTTTCGCAGGATTCCAATGTGGTGCAGGTGGGAACACGGGCATTGGTTGCGGGCAGTCTTTTGTTTTTCACTTATGGATTTCAGTCGATGGTTACGGTATATCTGCTGTGCATTCGCTACAGCAAGGCCGGTTTTGTGTTCAGTATTTGCCGTCAGGGGCTGGCATACTTGCCGCTGTTAGTGGTTTTTGTCAACTCGTTTGGGGTGAGTGGAATTTTTTATACACAGGCGGCGGCCGACCTGTTAACGACCTTGATTCTGATTCTGTTTTTGACAGCCACCCGGGAAAAAAGAAATTCGGCGCTGCAATCTGCCGTGAAAAGCTTATAAGTTTAAGAAATAAAAAAAGCCCTGTCTTCTCCATGTTTTGGAAAAGAACAGGGCTTTTTTACTCGTTTTGCAAAAAACTTAATTCATTGGTGTAATGCGATAAATTACTTTTTAAGACAATCGTAGGGAAAACATAAACATTTTCTTTTCTGGGAAACTCATTTTTTACCAGATAATTAAAGATGGTTTGACAGGCTAAAAACGCCATTTTAATGGGGTTTTTATAAATAATAGCCTGTAATGTATTTTGCAGAAGAAATTCTTCATTTTCCCGGAATAAATCACTGCCGATGATGTGGGGTTTTCGATTGCTGGGGGTATCTCTTGCGGCTCGACACAAAGGCAGCGTGTTGCGGGCATTACAGGAATATAGGCCGGTAATTTCTTCGTCCTGTTCCAACAGCTGCCTGACTTCTTGATACAGCTGTTGGGGGGCATTGTCGTTATAAATCCGGATTACTTCCATTTGGGGTGCATATTTGGACAGATAGGTTTGAAAGCCATCCACATTCAGGTAATGGGAAGGATTCAGCGGATCGCCGGCAGCAACCGCAATTTTTCCCTGTCCTGCGGTAAATCGGTGCAGCAGTTCTGCCGCCAGACCGCCTGCCATGGCATCCTGTGCTCTTACACAACATAAGCGTTCGGATTGGGGCAGATCAGAACACAGCAATACCACTGCGGTATTCTTTTGAATTAAGCGGTCAATAAAATAAGAAACTGCAGGGCTTTCGGTAGCAACTGTAATCAGGCCTGCAATATCGTCTGCACAGCTGCGGTAGATTTCTTCGAGTTTTTTGGGAAGCTGTTCGATGGATCCGGAAAATCCAAACTCTAAAAATTCCACATTAAATTCTGCAGCTTGGGGTTTAAACTGACGAAGTCCCTTCCAAATATCCTGATAAAAATAGCGGTTGGGGCCTAAATCAGGCAAAGGAATCACAACGGCAATGCGAATGGGCTTGCGCTTTAGGGATGAAGCCACATAATTAGTTTTATAGCCCATGCTGGTGGCGATTCCAACAATTTCATTTTTTACTCTTTCGCTGATGCCCGGTTTGTCATAAAGGGCTTTGTGCACCGTTGAGAGAGAAACACCTGCCTTTTGGGCAATGTCTTTTAAGGTAGTTTTTTTGAATTCCATAAGAGTTTCCTTTCTGCGGATGGGATGCCACTGCAAAAGAAAAAGATTTATAAAAATAAAAAACGTTTCTCAATTCTTTCTATTTTCTTATAAAAAATTTTCAATTTTTTGTATGTTTCTATAACAATATAGCGCAAATTAGTTGAAATTTCAAGGATGAGTTTCAAATCCTATCATAGGAATAATATGGATTAAGAATCCAGTTAAAATAAAAAACGTTTTTTAACTCGGATGTTATTTTAAAAATGGATTTATCATACTCTTTCAGGAGTTTTTTGATTTTGCCGGAATTGAGAACCGTTTTTCACACTTGAAACAGAACAGCAAAACGGGATATGCAAAATCAGAAACGGTTTAAAACGTTGATAAGAAAGCTTTTCTTGCGAAAAAATATATTTTTTCCGATATCATGGGGAGCAAAACAGCTGACAGATTACATTGGAATAAAAAAGCAGGTACCTCAACAGGCACCTGCTTTGAATTAACAGAAAAAGGGGATAAGAGCTTTGCTGGTGTGATCTGTTTTGAATTATCCCCGACTGAAATCGTTCAGTTCCAATCCCTCATTGTGATCCAGCGCCCAGCGGATATTCCATTCGCTGGTGAACAGCAAAAGGCTGTGGCCTTTCAGATCCTGAATCTTTTTTGTGTCTGAGGTAACGGTTAGCTGTTTTGGATCCAAATTATCATTGGCAATCCAGCGGATGTATTGATAGGGGAGCCCTTCCAGCCGGATATCCACATTATACTCGTGTTTCAGGCGGTATTCCAGCACATCAAACTGAAGAACACCCACCACGCCCACAATCACTTCTTCCATGCCGCCGTTCAGCTCTTGGAAGATTTGAATGGCACCTTCCTGTGCAATTTGCGACATGCCCTTTACAAACTGTTTGCGTTTCATGGTGTCCATCTGGCGCACACGGGCAAAATGTTCCGGCGCAAATGTGGGAATTCCCTCAAACACCAGCTTCTTTCCCGGGGAGCATAAGGTGTCCCCAATGGAGAAAATGCCCGGATCAAACACGCCGATAATGTCGCCGGCATAAGCTTCTTCAATGATTTCGCGCTCCTGTGCCATAATCTGCTGGGGTTGGGAAAGCTTGATTTTCTTGCCGCCCTGTTGGTGAAAGACTTCCATGTTTTTCTCGAATTTGCCCGAGCAGATGCGCATAAATGCAATTCTGTCCCGATGAGCCTTATTCATGTTGGCCTGTATTTTAAAGACAAAGCCAGAAAAATCCGGATCAAAGGGATCCACTTCTCCCTCTTGTGTTTTGCGGGGTAAGGGAGAACTGGTCATTTGCAAAAATTCTTCCAAAAAGGGTTCTACACCAAAATTCGTTAATGCAGAGCCGAAAAATACCGGAGAAAGCTTGCCGTGGCGAACTGCATTCATATCAAACTCATAGCCCGCACCATCCAAAAGCTCAATATCTTCCTGCAACTGTTCGTGCAGGTAAGGGCCGATGATCTCTTTTAAATTGGGATCATCCAGTCCGGATACGGTTTTTTCTGCTTCGTGCTTTCCGCTTTCGCCTTTAAAGGAAAGAATCTGGTTGCTTTTTCGATCATAAACGCCTTTGAATTCTTTTCCGGATCCGATGGGCCAGTTCATGGGATATGTTTTAATTCCCAATTCCTGCTCGATTTCTTCCAGCAAGTCAAAAGGACTTCTGGAATCTCGATCCATCTTATTGATAAAGGTGAAAATAGGGATGTTCCGCATGACACAGACTTTAAACAGTTTTCGGGTTTGGTTTTCAACACCCTTTGAGGCGTCGATCACCATCACTGCAGAGTCCGCCGCCATCAAAGTGCGGTAGGTATCTTCAGAGAAGTCCTGATGCCCGGGGGTGTCCAGAATATTGATGCAGAAGTCTTCATATTTAAATTGCAGGACGGAGGAGGTAACGGAAATTCCTCTCTGTTTTTCAATTTCCATCCAGTCAGAAACTGCGTGCCGGGAATTCTTTTTTCCTTTTACCGAGCCAGCCAAAGCAATGGCTCCGCCATAGAGCAGGAATTTTTCGGTCAGCGTTGTTTTTCCGGCATCGGGGTGCGAAATAATCGCAAAGGTTCTCCGTTTTTCAATTAAATTTTTATAGTCAGCCAAGTCAGGTTCCTCCGTCTATCCAGGTTAGTATCAAAAGCACTTTGACAGTATACCACGCGCAAAGACAAATTTCAATTTATATGGATGTGTGATGAAAAATTTATGTTATAATAACCTCACGCCGCACACAAAAGAGTACGAAACGCTTTTTGAAAAAACTATCAGGAAAAATGCTTGTGCCAATTTGAGAAGAATTAAGAGCCAGAAGAATTATATCTTAAATAACCATGCAGTAAAGTTTTAAAACTTTACTGCATCAAATTAACCGCAGGTCACAAGTTTAAAAAGAGCAAAGCTAACCATAGTTTGTCCAGTTTCTACCGTTTGTTTCATGATGATACATTCTGAAAACGGTGAGGATGGATGTTAAAAAACAATCGATCAATCATATTAAAAAGGAGCGGATTGTTCATGGATTACAGCCAATGGAAAGAACTGCTGAAAAGCAGCCGAAGCAGCCGGGGATATGACGAAAACTGCAAAGTAAGCCGAACAGAACTGGAACAGATGGTGGACTGTGCCCGCTATACGCCTTCTACTATGAATCTTCAGCCTTTGCGTTATCGGCTGGTTCATGAGGCGCAAGAAGTGGAAACTTTACAGTCCCTGACCAAGTGGGCCGGGGCCTTAAAAGAACTGCATCTTCCCCGGGAGGGACACCGCCCGCCGGCCTTTATCCTGATTTGCCACGATACCCACATTGCGGCGGCCACACCGGGGTTTTTGCGGGACGTGGGCATCGTCAGCCAGACCATTCTGCTTTCTGCCAAAGTGATGGGGCTGGGCGGCTGTGCTCTGGGAGCTTTTTCAGAAGAAGAAGTGGGCCGTGCGCTGAATTTACCGGAGCATGTAAAGCCCATGCTGGTTTTGGCAATTGGAAAGCCCGATGAAACCATTGTGCTCAAGGAAGCACAGGCCGGGGAAAAAATCACTTATTACCGTGATGAAAACGATGTTCATTATGTTCCCAAGCGTAAGCTGGAGGATGTTCTTCTTTAATTTTTTTATCAAGCTAAATTTCTGCCGGAACCTTTTTTCTCATAAGAGGTTCCGGCTTTTTTGCATTTTTATTTTGATTCGGACCCACTCTACGAAGCGTTGATTGCGCAGAGGTGAAAGGTGTATTACAATGTTTTTAGGAACCGGATAGAAGTCGTTTAAAAAGAAACAATTATGGTTCCATGAAGTTTCCCTTAAAAAGAATTAGAGAAATGATAAAAATATTTTGAAATGAAAATAGATGAAGTTTCTGCCGTGAAAGAGGATTTGAACCGTTCAAACAATTGGGGCAGATAGGCAGGAGGAAAAGATGGACGAACGAGCCAAAAAGGCAATGAAGAATCAATATAAAAACAGCAAACAAACCGGCGGTGTATATCGAATTTGCTGCACGCAAACCGGCGAAGTCTGGATTCGTGCCAGTGCCGATTTACAAAGCGCCAAAAACCGCTTTGCCTTTCACCGTTCCACCAATCTGTGTCCAGAGGCGGCTATGGCATCGGCTTGGAAGCAGTACGGCATAGATGCTTTTATTATTGAGATTTTGGAAGAAATCGAAAAGAAAGAAACCCAAACACCGCATGAGTTTTCAGAAGATATTGCTACGTTGCTGGAACTTTGGAACGAAAAGCAGAATAACGGAGGAAGAATAGTTGGAACAAAATAAAAATATCGATCGTTTTTTAAACCCTGAAGGTAAAATTACACAGCTGCCTCAAAAAAGCAGCGTTCGGGCGGCGGTGCTGCATTATCTGGCACAAAAATTTGAACCGGAACGCAGCTATACCGAGCAGGAAGTTAACACTATCTGCGGTGAGTGGCATACATTTGGGGACTACTTTCTTCTGAGAAGGGAACTGGTGGATTATGGCCTGATGTGTCGGGAAGCAAATGGTTCCCGTTATTGGAGGGCCGAATTTGAATGAATTCCAAGCAATCAGCAACCAATCGATACGAAATAAAATGAAAACCTCCTTTTGTCACAATCGTACGGCTTTTGTGCCGCACGACGAAAGACAAAAGGGGGTTTTTGTATTATCACAAAATAAAATAGTTGTTCTGAAAAACTCGTTCTCATTTGATTGAAATATGGTTGGAAAATCATACAGGCGAAACGCTTTGAATGAGGCTTTTTAGGCTGAGGCTTTCGGCGTTTTGGGTTCGCTTTCCAAATAGGACGACAGCTTGCGCCAGATCTGAAGAGTTTGCTGGAACTGCCGGTAATGGGTTTCCACATTATTGTGGTAAAGTTCCAGTTCCGCCGAAATATTACAAAAATCTTCCCGACCAAAATACGCAGAAAGCTTCGGCAAAGTGAATGTCAGCTGATTTCGGATTTCCTGAATCTTGCTTTCGTAAGTATCAGGTTGGGTAATATATAAAAGAAGGGGTTTGTAGCGAATCCACCCCAAACAGGCGCGATAAAAACGGTTAATGACAAAATCCAAATCTGCACAGACTGGTTTTAGGCGAATGGGCAGAACACCGTCCATCAAATGGTTGTAAGCCGAAAAACCATCATGAAAGGTATAGCAAGGGATCCGAAGAACCTGGCTTTTTTCCAGGCAGGTGCTCAAAAAAGTATCTTCACCCCGTGCGCCGGGTGGATTATAGAAGGGATACACCCGTTCCCTGTCTTTCAGGTTGATGCACAAATTAGAGCCGGAAATGAATTTGCAGCCGTTGTGCACAGGAACTTCGAAAGGTGTGTTGCTGGTCAGCACCCCAGTGTCCGCATAAGTGACTCCGCCTTGTTTCATCACGGTTTCCATGGTGCCCCAGTTAATAATATCGTTGCTGATGGCTTCGATAAAAACACGGAAATCTGCGTGAGATAAGACATTGTTGAATTCAATGGAGGGAATGGGGGAAATATAGCCGCAGTGGTGCCCGTGAGTAATGTTGGCTCCGGTGTCTGTCATGTGGCGCAAATGGGACAGAAGAACATGTTGGCCGCTCCAGATTGCCCAGTCTCGTGTATTGGTGACGGCCATCGGGTATTCGTCATCATCCAAAAACAGCAAATAATCCATATGATGTTTTACAGCCCAGTAAAGAAGAGCATTGCGCTGACCGGCGTATCCACTGCTGAAAAACAATCGGGCCTCTTCTTCTGAAAGAACGTTGTTTCGCAAAAGGTGGCAGATCTCTCGGTTCATTGCGGTTTTTCCCAGAAAAAAGGTACCGTCCAATTCGGCAGTCAATTTTGGGTGAATACTGGTGTAATCGGTAACCTTTGTGTTTTCGTATTTTAAATCGTACGCCACAAATACGTTCAGATTCAGATTTTTATTCTGAGTCAGTCCGCATTCGCGCCAATTTAAAATATTCGTTTTTAAAACTTTACGAAAGCTTTTTCGCCCGGTGGCAAAACCGATTCCCACATTTACGGGGGTGTTCTGTTGCAATGATATCCTCTCCTTTTCCATAAAATCATTTGTATTCGGCTGCTTTTTTATCCCTCCCTTTTACGGCTGACTTTCCACTAAATGGAATAATAAGTAACAACTTATATTATTGATCAAAGTTGTTGGTTTGTCAAATGATTCGAAAATGCTTTAAAACTGGTGTGTTTGCAGTGGATTTTCTCACAGAACAGCGTGTGAATTTAGCTGAAATGATTTTTAACCACTTCTAAAACGCACTTAACGTGAATTTAACAAAGAAGTTTTAGGATAAGAATGCGCAAAAGAGAAAGAAACAGAATGCAGGAGGAAAAATAGATGAAGCAAAAAATGTTAGCGTTACTTGCAGTGCTGGTGGTAGGTTCCATGGCGGCGGCAGGCTGTTCTTCTACCATAGAAGGTCAAAGCGATACTTCGGCTCCCGCAGGGGAATCGTCTTCTTCTCAGGCAGATACAACCGATTTAAGCGGAAAGCTGACAATAAACGGCTCTACTTCCATGGCCAAAGTGGTTCAGGCTTTGGGCGAAGGATTTATGGAAAAATATCCGCAGGTTACCGTGGAAAAGGGTGGCACCGGCTCTGGGGATGCGGTGAAAGCTGTACAAAACGGCACAGCACTGATCGGTGACCTGTCCCGTAATTTGAAAGAGGAAGAAAAACCTGAGGATTTTGAAGTGACTCAAATTGCCATTGACGGCATTGCCCTTGCGGTTCACCCTTCCAACACAATCAGTAATTTGACCAGCGAACAGGTGGCAAAGATTTATACCGGTGAAATCACCAACTGGAAAGACCTGGGCGGCGCGGATCAGCGCATTACGGTAATCGGCCGGGAAGCTACTTCCGGTACCCGCGATGGGTTTGAGTCCATCTTTAAGGTGCAGGAAAAAACAAAGCTGTCCGCAGAGCTTTCTTCCACCGGCGAGGTGGTATCCAAGGTAGCCAGTGACCCCGGAGCGATTGGTTATGTTTCTTTGGATTCCATCAACACTTCTGTAAAAGCACTGGATATTAACGGAGTGAAAGCCAATGAAGAAAACGTGTCGAACGGAACCTATACAGTGCAAAGACCCTTCATTGAAATTTATAAAAAAGGCAGCGACAATCAGCTGGTTCAGGCATGGTTTGACTTTCTTAAATCAGACGAAGGCAAACAGATGATTCAAGATGCCGGTTTGGTAACGGTAGATTAATTCAGCGGACACAAGCACCCCGGGGTATCTGCATAGATACGCCGGGATGCTTTGGCGTCAAGCGGTGAGGAGGTAACATATGGAGCGAACGATGGATGGGAAACAAACCATAGATCAGGAGCAAAAACGAAACACGGTATATAAATGGATCGCGGTGGGACTGGGCGCAATGGGTGTCCTCTCCTTTTTTCTGCCCTATATCACTTTTGTGTTTCGTGGTTTAAAATATACGGTCAGCGGCATTCAATTGGTATTTGTTCGGGGATTTTGGGTGGTCGGCCCGCAGCACAGCGGCCTTGTGACCATTCCTTTGGCGGTTCGGCTCAGCGTGGTGTTGGGTCTGGTGTGCGCAATTGGCGGGCTTTTGCTTTTGCTGTTGCGAAAACCGGTTCCGGCCGGGCTGCTTTTTCTGCTGTCAGGCCTGTCACCTCTGTTGGTGATGGCAGCGTCAGGTGCCATTCAAACGGCGGTTGCTTCCCTAAACATCAGTCAGATTGAAATGCGGTTTCTTTGGCCCTTTTTGTGTACCCTGATTGGTGGGGTGCTGGCCTCTATCTTGTCTTTGCGAACGCAGGGCACGGAACGTCTGGCGGAATCGGTATTTCAGGTGTTTGCCTGTGTTTCTATCGGTTCCGTGGTTTTGCTGACGGTTTATATTATCTATGCCGGGCTGCCGGCAATTTTAGAGATCGGTGTGTTTTCCTTCCTGTTTGGCGACCGCTGGCGGCCGAAATCAGATGTTTATGGTATTCTTCCCATGATTTTGTCCTCCATTGCCGGGACCGCCGGGGCGATTCTCATTGGCGTTCCGGTGGGGATTCTGACAGCGGTTTTCCTGTCAGAAACCGCAAATCCGCGCTTGGCGCGTATCGTTCGCCCCGCAGTGGAACTTTTAGCTGGAATTCCTTCTGTGATTTATGGCTTTTTCGGAATGCTGGTAATTGTGCCGTTTATCCGCGGACTGTTCCCCGGAAGCACCATTGGCGACAGCCTTTTGGCGGTCATTTTAATTCTGGCGGTAATGATTCTGCCCACCATTGTCAGTGTGACAGAAACCTCTTTGCGGGCAGTTCCCATGTATTACCGGGAAGCTTCTTTGGCGCTGGGTGCCACCCGCACCGAAACCATCTTTAAAGTCACTTTGCCCGCCGCTAAATCCGGAATTCTGGCGGGTGTGATTCTGGGGGTAGGACGTGCTATCGGCGAAACCATGGCGGTGATCATGGTGGCCGGCAACGTGGCAAATATGCCTTCTTTGCTGGGGACGGTTCGTCTTTTGACCACCGGTATCGCTATGGAGATGTCTTACGCATCCGGCCTGCACCGGCAGGCACTGTTTGCCATCGGACTGGTGCTGTTTGTCTTTATCATGGCGGTAAACCTGCTGTTTAACTATATTTCGAAGAAGGGAGTGAAGATCCATGCCGAATAAATCGGCCTCGTTGGCCAATCAGACGGTTTTGGGCGGGGAAGGGAAATCCCTTTACAACCGCCGCCCCAAGCCCCTGGACATTGCCCTAAATCTTCTTATTAACGGGGCTGCATTTCTGTGCGTAGCGGTTCTTGTGGGAATTTTGGGGTATATTCTGGTAAATGGCGTGGGATATATCTCTTGGACCTTCCTTACCACCCCTTATTCGGAAACAAAGGCTGATCTCAAGGGCATTTTGCCCATGATTATCAATACGCTGTACATTGTGGTGATTACGCTGCTGATTGCAGCACCGGTGGGGATTTGCTCGGCTATTTATCTCACCCAATATGCGAAGCAAGGCAAGTTGGTAAAGGCCATTCGCTTTACCACTGAAATCCTGTCGGGAATTCCTTCCATTCTGTTTGGCCTGTTTGGCTACACGGTGTTTTGTATTTTGTTCCAGCTTCAAATCTCAATTTTGGCGGGCTGCCTGACCATGACGCTTTGCATTCTTCCCACCATTGTCAGAACCACAGAGGAATCTTTGCTGGCGGTTCCTGCCTCTTACAAAGAAGGTGCTTTTGCTCTGGGGGCCGGCAAGCTGCGGGTGGTTTTGGGCATCGTTTTGCCCTGCGCCATGCCCGGTGTGTTGACCGCGGTGATTTTGGCCATGGGGCGCATCGTGGGCGAATCTGCCGCTTTGCTGTTTACCTCGGGTCTTGCCTATCAGATGCCCAAAGGCTTTTTTCAGCAGATTTTCAGCAGCGGGCGCACGCTGACGCTGCATTTGTACCAGACTGCCCGAGAGGCCACCACGCCGGACGCCATGAACATTGCCTTCGCCACCGCGTCGGTGCTTCTTATTCTGGTGTTTCTGCTGAATCGTTTAGCGGGGCTTTTCAGTAAGGCTCTGCGGAAAGGATCCAAGTAATTATGGCAACTAAAATTTCAATTCAAAATTTAGATTTATTTTACGGTGATTTTCAGGCACTGCACAATATTTCGCTGGACATTCCAGAGCGCCAGGTAACGGCTTTTATCGGGCCTTCCGGCTGTGGAAAATCCACTTGTCTAAAAACTTTAAACCGTATGAATGATATGGTGACGGGCTGCCGGATTACCGGGAAAATCACCATTGACGGTGAGGATATTTACGATCCCCGTACCGACGTGAACCTGCTGCGGCGCAGAGCCGGAATGGTGTTCCAAAAGCCCAATCCGTTCCCCATGAGTGTGTATGACAACATCGCCTATGGCCCGCGTATCCACGGCATCAAAAATAAGGCCCAGCTGGATCAGATTGTAGAAGAATCCCTGAAAAGCGCCGCACTGTGGGAGGAAGTAAAAGATAGGCTGAAAAAGTCCGCTTTGGGGCTTTCCGGCGGTCAGCAGCAGCGCCTTTGCATTGCCCGGGCACTGGCAGTGGAACCGGACATTCTGCTGATGGATGAGCCCACCAGTGCACTGGACCCGATTTCCACTCAAAAAATTGAGGATTTGCTGGATGTTCTGCGGGATCGTTACACCGTGATTATCGTGACCCACAACATGCAGCAGGCGGCGCGTATTTCGGATCAAACCGCGTTTTTCCTGCTGGGCGAAGTGGTGGAATTCACAGAAACAAGGGTGATGTTCGAGCAGCCGGGGGATGAGCGGACAGAGCGGTATATTACGGGCCGATTCGGTTGATTTTCACCGGATGGTTTGTTACTATTACATTACTGGGAGCCGAGGGGGGCCACGGCAGAAAGAGAGGCTAAGAGATGGCGAGGAATACCTTTGAAAGGGAATTAACCGAACTGGCGCAAGAGATTACCTCTATGGGGGACGCGATAGACAGCCGCTTGCTGGTAACGATAGAAGCTTTACGCACTTTGGACTTGGAAAAAGCCAAACTGGTGGCTCAAAGCGATGATCAGATTGACCGGCAGGAACATGAGATTGAAAAGATGTGCCTGAAGCTGATTGCACTGCAGCAGCCCATTGCCGGGGATTTGCGCATGATTGCCGCCTGTCTGAAAATTCTGACGGACATGGAGCGGGTAGCGGATCAGTGCGCGGATATTTGTGATATTGTGGCGGGCGGAGATTTTAACGGCAACAGCCTGACGCTTTCTCATGTGGTGCGCATGATGGAAGAAGCCCGATCCATGTTCCGCCGTGCGATTGATGTGTTCATCTCGCGGGATATGGAAGAGGCAAAAGCCATCTGCGAATATGACGACGTGGTGGATGCCATGTTTTCTAAGATTATTTTGGAAGTCTGCGATATTATCACGCAAAATCCCCATAATGTGATGTGTGAAGTGGATATGATTTTCATCACCAAATACATTGAGCGAACGGCAGATCACGCCACCAACATTGCCGAATGGGTGATTTATATGGAAAACGGGGAACATCCGGATCTGAATCCAAAACTGTAATACGGGAAGGAAGAAGAAAATGGCGTTGATTTATGTAGCCGATGATGAACCGAATATCCGAAAACTGGTGGCTTTCGGCCTGAAAGACGCCGGATATGAATGTGCGGAATTCGCAGATGGAACTTCCCTTTTGGCGGCAGTGCGGCAAAGAAAGCCGGATGCCGTTATATTGGACTGGATGATGCCGCCGCCGGATGGACTGGCGGTCTGCCGGATTTTGCGGGAAAGCCCGGAAGGAAGACACCTGCCGATTTTAATGCTGACTGCCCGCAGTGAAGAATTTGACCGGGTGCTGGGGCTGGAAATCGGAGCCGATGATTATGTGGTAAAGCCTTTCAGCGTAAAAGAACTGTGTGCTCGGGTAAGGGCTGTGCTGCGCAGAGCCTCTCGATCGGCAGAGGACATGGCCGAACAGGTTCTTGCCGGGGGAGGGCTGAAGGTGGACATTGCGCGCCACACCGTCACGAAGAACGGGGAACCCCGGGAACTGACTGCCAAAGAATTTGATCTGCTGGTAATGCTGATGCGCCACCGTGGAAAGGTTCTGACCCGGGATGCTTTGCTGGATAAGGTGTGGGGTGTGGAATATTACGGGGATACCCGCACGGTGGATGTTCATGTTCGCTATCTGCGCCAAAAAATTGAGGATGATTCGGAATCCCCCCATCTGGTGCAGACTGTTCGGGGAGTTGGCTATAAATTTACAGAAGAAGATTAGGGCATTAAAATCGTCTTTTGCAGTAGAAACAGATGGATGATTTGAAATTTTCAGATAGCCCCTAGACAAAAAGATGCCCGGTAAATCTGCAATGGATTACCGGGCGCAATGATTTTTTGAGTTTTTAGAAAGAAATGTATATGGAGTGATTTTAGGAAACAGTTCGTTTTTTGGAAGAGGCCATTCCGGCGCTGACCGGAATCTGGATGACCCTGCTGACCGGCTTCCACACTACCAGTGCAATGCCGAAATCAATCAGGCTGTGAACGATGGTGCCGACTCCGACCATGACCAAAACAGAGAATGCGAAGCCTTTGGCGTAAAAGCTGCTGTTTAGGGTTCCGCCAAAATAGAACAGGGTAACCACAAGGGACTCACAAATAGCATGTACTACGGCCAGAATGGATCCAAACAGAATGGTGGTTGCGGGTTTGGTTAACAGATTCGGATATTTTTTCAAAAGCAGACAGCCCACCGCTACAAACCCCAGATGGCTTAGGGCGCGAAGTGCAATCACAGGGGGCAGCCCCGCAAAGAAAAAACCGACGCTTGTCCCGATGGTTACGGCCAGAGCAACCGTTGGGGAAATAAACATGGCGATAAAAATTGCCACATGGCTGGCTAACGTAAAGGACATGGGTTCCAGAACAATTTTGGGGGCAAACATGGGAATGACGATTCCCACCGCGCAAAGAAGCGCCGCAATTACCATGGTTAACAATTTTTGATTGGTTTGTTTCATTACAATCACCTCAAATGGTCTTTACATGTGTCTTGACAGCATTATAGTCCAAAAGTGAAAAGGTGTCAAGACACCTTTTAGAAAAAATCAAAAAATCTGTTATTTTTCATTTTTCCCGTCTTATGATTCTCTCATCCAACCCTTTTTCTACCTGAAAAAAAGAAAAAATACCCCTGTTGTTAACAGCAACAAGAGTACCTTTTTAAAATAATATGAATGCTTTTATGGCTTTGTCGATTCCTCTGATTTTGTAAGTGGCAGGATAGTTGTTTTTACCGCTGTTCCAGCAAATAGCCTTTTTCAGTTAGCGCGGCCAGTGTTCGCTCCATGTCTTGCCGGTTGTCAAAGGCAACGGTATGCAGATGAATTCCATCGGTTAAATCAGAAAGCGGTGCCGAGTTGCTTTTTTTCAGCCTTGAGATGAAATTTTCCACATCATAGTGGGAATAGATATGAAGTTGGCCCGATAACTGCCCATAAACGGCGTGTTCTACCGTAACGTCTAATATTTTGCCGCCGTTGTCAACAATCAGAGTCAGCTCATCTTCCATTTCTTCCCCGCTGTGGCGGCAGGCGATGATCAGCTGATATTTTCCGGCCGGTGTGTCAGATTCCATCACATAACCCCGGGGAGTAGCGGCGATTTTTTCGTTGGAGGCACGCAGCAAAGCGATATCTCCCACAATGATCTGCCGACTGACCTGAAACTGTTGGGCAATGGTGCTGGCGCTGATTGGTTGTTGGCTCTGCCTGAGCAGTTCCCGGATTTTTTCTCGTCTTTCGGCAGAATTCATCGTTTTTTACTCCCTTTCTCGGTAAGATAGCCGGGAAGATTCCCTATGGCGATATTGTAGCATATTTTTGACTAAAGTGGTATGCTTTTACTCAAATGAAAAGGAGGAATACACGGTTTGGAACAGGCAAATGTGCATCGATCCTCTGTCATGTGGAATGGCTCTATCAAAAAACGCCTGATGCTCAGCAGCTCGATTATCTTGTGTATGGGCTTTTGTTTGGCATTTGCTCTGGTTGCACTTTTGGTGCAGCATCAGTATCAAGAGGAATTTACCAAGCGGCTGGATGCTTCTTTGGCAATTATGGCAACCCAAGAGGATACGATTTGGAAAAATCCTCAGAAATATACGCGGATGGAAAGTGAACGCCTGTCTGTAGTCAATCAGCAGATACGGGTTACTGTGTTGGATTTACAGGGCAATGTGCTGGGGGACAGTGAACAGCCGGGGGATATCGATGACGACTCTATCCACGGGAATCACCTGAACCGACCGGAAATTTCGGCGGCTGGGAATTCCGGTTATGGGTATCATGTCCGTCTGTCTGAAAACAAGGGGGAACGTTTTTACTATGCGGCTATCTATCTGCCGGACAAAGGATATCTGCGCGCGGCGCTGTCGATGGCAGATTTAGATCAAGTAACCCGCCGGTTTTGGATCGGTTCGTTTTTCAGCTTGGTGTTAGGGTTGTTGCTGATTGCTACCGTAACCTGGTTCATGGCAGAACGTTTGACAAGACCCATTTATCGGCTTAGCCAAGTGGCCCGAAAAATTTCGCAGGGCGATCTTTCTGCCCGTATGCAAGGGCAGTATCCCGGCGAAATCGGGGAATTGGCCCGATCCTTTAACGCCATGGCAGAGAGCACCGAACAAGCGGTTTTACAAAGGCAAAAAAAGCAGGAGCAGCTGGAAGGTGTGCTGCAAGGCATGGACGACGGCGTTTTGTGTGTGGATAAAAATAACCGGATTGTCTTTTTGAACCAGAAAGCACGGGAACTGCTGGGTGCCCGTGACCTAAACGAAGGCGGCCTTTTGGATGGCAGCCTGCTGATTCGTCAGCTGGCAGATAAGATGCGGCACAGGGAAGGGCAGGAAGACATCAAGCGGGAAACTCTTTCCACCGGGGGGCCCAAAGAAAAACAGTACACCGTGTATACGGCACCCATTCCCGGGGAGCGGGAAGAGGGAGAGGTGCTGGCTGTGATTGCCGACGTGACCCGTATGCGGCAGCTGGAACAGCTGCGCAGTGAATTTGTGGCCAATGTGACCCACGAACTGAAAACGCCTTTAACCTCGATTCGGGGCAGCATTGAACTGCTAAGGGGGGGCGATCGGGATGAAGAAACCAGAAGGTATTTTTATGAGGTGCTGGATATTGAAGCGGAGCGGCTGCACCATTTAATTGACGATATGCTAGTGCTTTCGCAGATTGAAAATGCGAGAGAGGATTCTTCGGTGCGGCGGTGCAATTTAAAAGAGGAATTGCAGGCGGCCATAGAGCGGCTTCGCCCGGTGGCGGAAAAGCACGAGGTTCAGTTGAAACTGGACGCGGACGAAAATTTGTTCTGCGACTGTTCCCCCACTCGAATTGGGCAGTTGTTCGGGAATCTGATT
The DNA here is from genome assembly GCF_900240385.1 of Clostridium minihomine. Taxonomy (GTDB): domain Bacteria; phylum Bacillota; class Clostridia; order Oscillospirales; family Acutalibacteraceae; genus Faecalispora; species Faecalispora minihomine. The sequence goes on from NZ_OEQH01000001.1 coordinate 27,446, forward strand.
GAAAATGCGATTAAGTATAATGTCCCGCAGGGACAGGTAACCGTAACAGCCCGGCAGCAAAGGCATATGGCGCTGATTCGTGTGCGTGACACCGGAATTGGGATTGCCCCCCAGCATTTAGAGCGGCTGTTTGAACGATTTTACCGGGTGGATACCAGCCGATCCAGAGAAATTGGGGGAACCGGGCTGGGGCTGTCTATTGTAAAGCATCTGGCGGCGCTATATCACGGGGAAGTCAGTGTAGAAAGCCAGGTGGGGAAGGGAACCACATTTACCGTAAGGCTGCCGTTGTCTGTGGAAAATTTGTAGTGTTAAAAGGAGCAAATCAAAATCGAACTTCTGCAGGCGAAAGTTCCAGCTGTTCCGGGCTGATTTTGTTTGAAAAGCCAATGAAGGCTTGTTCTTTGCTTTTGAAAGGTAGGTTCCTGTTTTATTTGAAAATAATTCATGCTGAATTTTAGTGAATATGCAAGATGATGTTGCGTAAACATGCAAAACAGTGTGAAAAAACTGTTTAAACTACCAGATGCCTATTTCACAAAATATGGGGTGGTAGGGCAGCGTGACTCAGAATGAAAATTCTCTGTTTGATTGGAATGCAAAGAAAAAAGGCTAAAACCGGCAAAATACCGGTTTTAGCCTTTTTGGGGAGGAGTTGTATTGAAAAAGGTACGGCATCCGCCGCAGACTTATAATCAAAATAAAACATTGTTCTCTTATAAAATCGTTTTCTTTCTTCTAGTATAAACCACTACATCTTGTGAAGTCAAGGAATTAACAAAAGCTTTAGAATGAATCTGCGTTTTACATAAATTGCATGTGAAACCAATTTAATATTTATTATCATTGACACAACCAGGCGGATTATTCATAATAAGAAAAAAATTTTTACAAAATTTTCTTTTCTTGTATTCGACGTGGGAACATGCTACACTTTTGAAAGAAAAAGAAGTCCCTGAGGGACAGGAGGAAGCAATGAGCTTGAAAAAGAATGACACGACCCAAATTGAAATCACTGGTATGACTGCGGAAGGAAATGGCGTAGGCCGGGTAGACGGTTTTGCTGTATTTGTTCCCGGAGCAGCTGTGGGGGATATTTTAAACATCAAGATTTTAAAAACGGCCAAAACCTATGCTTTTGGCAAAATAGAAGAGATTGTAAGTCCTTCCTCCCATCGGATCGAAGCGGACTGTCCTTGTTTTTCTCAATGTGGAGGATGCGTCTTTCGCCATATTACGTATGAAGAGGAACTGCGGGTAAAAGAAAATCGGGTGCGGGATGCCATGGAACGAATCGCCGGCATGCATCAGATTGAGATGCAGCCGATTTTGGCGGCTCCGGAAACAGGCAAATACCGAAATAAAGCGCAGATTCCGATTGGAAGGGACAAGCAGGGGCAGATCATTGCAGGATTTTATGCCAATCACAGCCACCGCATCGTTCCCTGTGATCGGTGTGCTTTGCAGCCGGCTCCGTTTGAAAAGGCTCTGGATGTTTTTTTGGAATGGGCTCGACAGAGCGAAGAGAGTGTCTATGATGAAGCGACACACAAGGGAAAAATACGCCATCTTTACTTGCGCATGGCTGAGGGAACCGGCGAAGTGATGATCTGTGTTGTGGTAAACGGAAATGGGTTAAAAGGAGAAGCGGAATTGGTTTCTCGTCTGCGGGAACAAGTGGATGGACTGAAAAGCGTTCTAATTAACAGCAACCGGGAAGATACCAACGTGGTTTTGGGAAAAAAATTCCGGGTGGCTTGGGGGCAGGATTATTTGACTGACCGGATGTGCGGCTTGGATTTCCGGATTTCTCCCCTTTCCTTTTATCAGGTCAACCATCATCAGGCTGAAAGACTGTATAAACTGGCGGGGCAATACGCCGCGCTGACCGGCACAGAAACAGTGCTGGATTTGTATTGCGGAACCGGAACCATTGGCCTTTCTATGGCACATCAGGCTAAGCGAGTAATCGGAGTAGAAGCAGTGGAACAGGCGGTGCAAAACGCGCGGGAAAATGCACAGCTGAATCACATTCAGAATGCAGAATTCCTTTGCATGGATGCAGCTCAAGCGGCAGAGCTTTTAAAACAGCGTGGGGAATGTCCGGATGTGATTGTGTTGGATCCCCCCAGAAAAGGTTGTGCTCCGGAACTGATTCACACAGTGGTTGAAATGCAGCCCCAACGAATTGTTTATGTATCCTGTGACCCGGCCACTTTAGCGCGCGATTTAAAGCTGTTTGTTGAGCTGGGTTATCAAGCCGGGCCCCTGACTCCGGTCGATATGTTTCCAAGGACAAGGCATGTGGAGACGTGCGTACTTTTATCCCACAAAAACCCACAAACATCTCCACCATCTTTATAAACAGGAAAATTGAATAAAATAGACTTCAAAGGCAATTCAGCCTCGTCACATGGAAAAATCTCTATTTCTTTGATTAACGAAGAAATCAGAGATTTTTTCTCTTCCTCGCTGATTTTATCATACACCTTATCAAAGTTTTCCAGTAGAGTGTAGATGTTTTCCAGTGTGATAGCATCTTGCTCCACGGCTTTGCGGCGCAGCTTCACATCTTCAATTTTTTCTTCCAGCTCTACGATGGTGTCATACAGCCCATCAAGACGGAGGGTCATATCATGGAGCTTGCGTTCTCTAAAACGGGTATCTTCCGGCAGGCTGTCTATTTCACTTTCAAGACGAGTTTTATTGAGTTCCACTTCTCTAAGCTTATTTTCATAGTTTTTGAGTTCTCTATTTAAAGTGGAAGTATCAATTTCCTTGCCGATCCTTGATTTGATTTCTGCCGCAAAATCCTGATTTTTAATTAGCTCTCTGATAGCCTCAATGACAAGCGGCTCAATATCAGTTTTTTTGAGCATGGCTTTATAATCACAGCTTTTTCCTCTGGCGGTGCGAGCCTTGCTGCATACATAATAGTAGATTTCTTTATATGTACCGTCTTTGTTTGTCCAAGCGTGTTTATTGGTGTACATCGGGCCACCGCATTTCGGGCATTTTAAAATACCACTTAATAAGTGCGCCCTGTCCCGACCAATTTTAGACGGGGATTTAATGCCTGTTAATTCTCGTTTCTCATGCGCTTCATTCCATAGTTCCTCATCTATAATAGCCTCGTGCTGACCGTCTGCAATAATGTATTCATCTTGGTGTACTTGGCGGTATTCATTTTTAGTGCCCTTGACCTTTTCTCTTGTTCGTCTGCCAAAAGCAATTTTTCCAGTGTACACAGGATTGTCGATTATCATTCTGACAAAATGGGTACTCCACTGGGTTAGTGTACCGTTATCCCGTTTGATTTTTGGGATACCCTGCAAATTAAGGTAGTTTGCAATTTTATAAAATCCCATATTGCCATTTACATATTTATCAAAGATAATTCGTATCGCTTCTGCTTCATTTTCTTGGATATAGAGCTGCTTATCTTTAAGGTAGTAGCCATAAGGAGCAAACCCACCGTTCCACCCACCTTGACGGGCTTTTTCTTTTCTTCCGTTCATTGTCTGCTCTATGATATTTTCACGTTCTATTTCAGCAACAGCAGACAACACAGAGATTAAAAGTTTTCCGCTTGTCTGCGAGGAATCAATTCCTTCTTCAATGCAAATTAAGTTTACGCCAAAGGATTGGACGTGTTCCAAAGAATTTAAAATATCGGCTGCATTTCTGCCAAAGCGGGAGAGCTTATAGACTAAGATATATTCAATTTCTAAGCCATTTTCAATATCATACAGCATTTGTTTAAAAGCGGGTCTGCCTTCTATGGATTTGCCGGATTTGCCAGCATCTTCATAAATATCTACAATTTCCATTTCCTCTCTGTCTGCAAAACGTCTTAAGCTGTTTTTCTGCCCGTCCAAGCTGAACCCATCAACCTGCATTTCGGTACTTACACGAGGGTAAAGTACACATTTTTTTCCACTCCGATTCATAGTAGTTGACCTCCAATCAATGATTGGAAAACATCAATCCATAAGCACTGTTCTTTTAGACAACACGATTGATTTCATCTAAAACCTCTGCACCATGTTTTTCTATAATCTGAGAAAGTACATTGATAAAATCCTGATATGCCTTAGTTTTCTCATAAGATTTAGGTGGTGCAGTTGCCGTAGCAGTGGGATTAGGTGCATTTTTGATATTTTCCATTCGCAATCACCTCCAAGTGTCTTGCTTACATAAAGTATAAGCGTATATATCATTTATGAAAAGTTTGTCACTGCATCAATTATAGTAAAACCAAGCACACCGCAAATTTGCATAAAACAAAAGTGCGGTGCGATCAGTTTTATAAGTTTGCCGTATTTGCCACGCACCCCGGCAAGGGGATATTTTGAGTTGCCATTAGCTTGGCATCATAGTCCCAAGGTACCGTATGTGCTTGTCCCAAAAGCTACGCATACCGCAGGAACTCCCCCTCAAGTCTGTGGGAGGTCGTGAGAAAGTATCATTATCCCTTATGTGTGTTATTGCGGCGAACGTGCCACCGTTCGGTCTAATGGCTGCATTTATCGCTCCAACTGCTGTAATACTCATGCTCCTAAAGGCTCTCATCAATTATTCGGTTTCCCTTTTTGGCAAGTTTGTTACAGCGGTCATCATGGCGATGCCCATTATGTCGCTTTGCTTCTCAGCCACATAAGTTTCGTACTCAAAATATCGTATATTCAGTTGTCAAGGAACATAGGGAATGATTTTACCTCCCTCTATATACCCTGACTTTTTTCATTAGGAAACGGAACGTGATTTAGAAAAAATTTTTTAAATATTTTTCTATGGTATGTAAACCTCTTTCGATACCAATGCGGACAGCTTTTTCACTTACACCTTCTGCTTTGGCAATAGCTGTCTTACTCATACCCATAAAATAATGAGCATAGATTCGCTTTGCCTGTTTGTCCGGCAGAGAAGCAATGGCAGCGTGGAGCTGCTGACTTGTGAGCTTACGTTCGTAAATCTCATCGGGTGAGAGAGAAACAAACAAGATGTCATGCTCAATTCCATCCCCACGGTCAAGAGAGTAGTGAGCCTTGTAGCGGTATTTCTTTCTCTCATATGTTGCTTCCGCTCTTGCATATTCCTCAAAGATAGCGAATAACTCATCAGGCACTTCCACAAAAGAGTCTTGTGTGTAGTAAGGGTAATAATCTTTCAGATTAATTGTTTTCATGGTTTTACCATCCTTTCGATTTTGGGTTTGCTGAAATCGAAAGGATGGTGGTGGAGAACGGCAGTGAGGCTCTATAAACACAAAAAAGCCCAGCTGCATAGTGCAACCGGGCATAAGGGAATTATTGGCAATTATATGGTGATGTGTGTGTTCATGTTGAGAGCCGAAATATCCCGTTGAAGGGTAAAAGCTTTTTTTAACGAGTAAAAAAGAAATAGTACATAAAAAATTAAAATAGACACAACGATACCTCCCTGATACCGTCGTGTCCTAAAAATGAGCGACTTTAAAACGCCCACCGCAATTTAAACTTTTTAAGAAAAACGGCGGCTTTGATTTTTTATTTCAAAACCGCCGTGAAGTTATTTATTCTTTTTGGGCATAGCATTGCTTCCTCTGCAACAACGGTTTTTTTTATTTCCGTTGGGCAGAGTTTTTATATGTTCAATTTTTTATAAAGCCGTTTCCTTTTTCAATCTGTGAAAAGCCCACGAAAAACTGATACCACACATACCTATAAGCAAAACAACAACAAAGCTAACATCACGATAAACAATATCGCCTTGTAAAACCAAATCACGCAAAACATTTATTACATGAGTGAATGGATTTAGGTTGACTGCAATTTTTAATCCCCCGGACAATCCATCTGCCGGAAACAATGCGGTACTTAGAAAAAAGATAGGCAGAACAATTGCGTTCATTACTGTTTCATACATGACTTCATTTGGCAGGCAAAGGCTAATAGCATAAGTAAGTCCCGAAATAAAAAATGCAGTTAAAAGTACGATGAGAGCGATTAAGAGTATACCTGTGAATCCAGTTGTAATGTTTACCGAAAAAAACAAACTGACTATGCACATAATAATGACTTCAATGAATGTACATACAACTGCTTCTAATACCTGCCCCAGTACAATAGAACTTCTTTTGACTGGGGCAATCAGTATCCTGTAAAAGCTCCCATCTGCTTTCATCAAATAATTCATAATGCCGCTGCTGCTACACGCTCCGAAACTAACTAACACAATCAGCCCGGGTAAAACAAATGCTGTATAATTTGCAATTCCAATCCCTTTCATGGATTGTCCGGCAACGGCACTATACAAAACAAGCCATAACATAGGCTGTAAAATGGTAATCACAATCGTAAAAGAATTATGAAAACGCCATTTTATATTGCGGTGTAATAAGGTTAGAATATCCATTAGCTGACCTCCTTTTCATTGTCACTGGTCAGGCTAATAAAAACATCTTCCAAGGTGGGCTGTATAATTTCGATTCCCAAGAACGGAATACTATGCTCCAACAGTAGACGAGTTGTTTTTTCTAAATCGCTTCGTCCGCTTTTTAAGTTGGTAATGATTTTATCATGGCGTAAATCGGACTCTTTGAGAGCAACGATTCCCTTTAAGGTTTCAAAACATTTTTCAGCTTCTTTCTTTTCTAAAAAGCTGATTTTTAGCATATCCTGCCGCAGGTATGCCCGGAGAGAATTTGGTGAACCTTGAATGACTTCTTTTCCGTTTTTCATAATGCAGATTGTATCACTCAACTCGTCGGCTTCTTCCAAATAATGCGTTGTTAAGAAAATAGTAGTTCCAAAATCATTTCTAATTTTTTTTACCATATCCCACATCGCCATTCGGGATTGAATATCCATTCCGACGGTTGGTTCATCTAAAAATAACACTTTAGGGTTAGACATTAGATTTAGTGCAATATCAAGCCGCCTTTTTACTCCACCGGAGTAGGAAGAAACCGGATATTTCAAATACTTTTCTAATCCAAAACAGGAAATTAGCATTTCCATACGCTTTATGGCTTCTGTCTTTGGCACTTTATAGAGCTTGCTTTGAAACATCATGTTTTCTGTGAGTGATAAATGCGTATCAATAGAAGTTCTTTGTGCTACACAAGAAATTTTTGAGCGGATTTCAGCCGCTTCATGATAAGCGTCTTTTCCAAACATCGTTACATTGCCAGAAGTAGGACGCAGGTAGGTTGTCAACACGTTAATAAGTGTAGATTTTCCTGCTCCGTTCTGTCCCAAGAGGGAAAATATTTCGCCTTCCTTTACCGTCAAAGTAAGGCCATTTAAGGCCTGTACTCCGCTTTTATACTTTTTAACCAAATCATTTACGCAAATAGCAGTCATTTTATTCCTCCCTGATTGGGAACAAAATCTCGGTGATATATTTATCCGGATTTCCTTTCAATAACATTCCCGGCCCCTTGATATAAACCTCACGAAATGGCGGTTGCAACTGTAAATTATGCTCTGCGGCATATTGGTCGATTGCTTTATAAGCAAGATGTAAAGTTTCATAAGAGCCGGTATGTGTTACGCAGATGGCTTTAATAGCCGGTATTTCTTTTACTTCAATTCCATTTCCAAAAGGGTTTTGCTCTGTTGGTACGCATAAATCCATTTCCCCCATTTTGGTTTCTGGATTCATAACATAGTAACAGAAAAATGGTGCACCATTTGCTTTACCCTGAATGGATTTGAAAACGTTAGGGAAAAATTTGTTCGCTTCTGTTGCAACTCCTTTATAATGCAGGAAAGCAACACGCATTGGCTCAACATTTCTAATTTCAATTTGATATTCCATAAGTTTAATTCTCCTTTTCTTTTTTTACTGCAATCCATACTTCGGAATGTCCTGAACGGTTTAATTCCTTGCTGATCGGATAGACTTCTATATCCGGCAGTTCTGCATAGGCATATCCCGAAAAAGGAAGCCATTCCGTTAAAAATCTCTTGAAAATATCCTGTACGGATTCTTTAAAAAAACCGTTACTTTCAAACACAACCCATGTAGCATTTGGAATTTCATATTCAAACATTCCATCAGGTACAGGCTGGTCAGATGCCGCCGCAATGTAATAATAAATTTCATCATCACTTTGACAGACCGTGGCTCCTAAAACACGCATGGGAAGTTGGTTTGACAAGTTGCAGATTTTTGCAAATTGCTTACTTTTCAATGTGCTTTCCCAGAAAGGCGGGACGTTCCTTTTGTTTTCTTCCATATCCATTGTCAATGGAATACGAATACCTACAATTCTCATAGCTTCTTTTTCTTCGACCCGGTAGGGCATGACATTACCTCCTATTATGTTGACTGAAAATTTGATAGGCGGGTATGCATTTAATATACTTCCTTTTGCCTTTGCGGAAATTGGGGATATTCCATGCACATTTTGAAATGCCCGGTTAAAAGAAGTTGGAGAAGTATAGCCGTATTTTAATGCAACCTCCAAAACCTTTGTATCTGTGGTTTGTATTTCAAAAGCTGCTTGTGTCATTCTCCGTCGGCGAATGTATTCGGATAACGATATACCTGCTACATAGGAAAACATTCGTTGAAAGTAGTAGGTAGAACAACACGCAATTTTAGCGGCTTCTTCGTAACAAATCTCGCCATCTAAATTTTTCTCAATATAATCAATGGCATTGCTCAGATTCTTCAACCATTCCATTTCTTTACCTCCTGACTAAATCATACCGTAAATAGTAAATTTATTCCTCGCTTTTGATGTCCTCTTTTGTAAACTGTATCGTAATAAAAATTGTATATCAATACTTTTATGTAAAAATCAAAGCAAAACAATGAACTATTTAAATCATATGATGGATATGTGTAATCATATCTAAGAAAGCAGGGTGAACAGTAAAATGTAATAGGGTGAAATAATTATGAAGCGTGAAAATGATAAATACGATTTTAAGGCTTTCGGTCAAGCCATAAAAGCAGCAAGAAAATCAAAGGGAATATCAAGGAATCAGTTAGCAGACCAAATGCACATTGCCCCTCGGTATATTGCGTCCATTGAAAACAGCGGACAGCACCCAAGCCTGCAAATTTTTTATGAGCTTGTCACTCTTTTAGATGTATCGGTAGACCAATTCTTTTTTCCTAATAAAGAAACGGATAAATCCACGCAGCGCAGACAGCTTGAAAGTCTGCTTGATGATATGAGCGATAAAGGATTGAGGATAGTTACCGCCACGGCAAAAGAGATTAAGGAAGTCGAAACAGAGGACGAATGAATGTCCAGAGCACAACAGAATATGGAATGAGAAGCGTTGCGACCGATACGAGTTTGCAGCGTTTTTCTTTTACATTTATCGGGCAAAACAATATTTGAGTTGTTACTGATATTGGAGATAGAGTAACGTGGCAAGCAGGGCAAGGTGGTACACACCTTGCGATTTTGCTCAAAATTTCCTGACGGAATTTTTGGCAAATCTGCTTGTTGGGGAGTATCCCCAATCCCCATTTGAACACTTCCTTGTGGTAGTGGCTACGCCTCCTACGGAGGCTATAAAACACAGGTCAGCTCATCGCTGTTCCTGTGTTTTTTCTTTCTCTTTCAAGGAGTCATCATATCCTAAAAGACGGTCAACATTCGCCTTTGCGGTCTGGACTTCCTGCATGGATTTTTTAACAGTCACATACTCAGCATACGCTTTTTTCTTAGCGGAGAGCAGCTCTGCATATTCCGCTTGGAGGGTCTTGACGGTGGGGAGTTTTTTCATCTGCAATTCATCAAAAGCTGCCTTTGCTGCCTTGTGTAAAAGCAAGTCGGCAGTGTGTTCCTCATAAAACCTTTTTGAATATCCTGCCTTACGGTAGGAGGTATAAACATCACGAGTTTTTGCGTAATTAATGATGTGAGTTTTCAGTACAGAAATCTCGTCCATACGCTTTTCAGCGGTTTTGATTTTGGCAGAGAGCTCATTAAATGCAGAGGTTGTGACTTGAGCTTTTTGCACTAAGTCCTCATAGACAAGGAGATTGTTTTCTGATAAAAAATTGATAGTCTGTGCCATCTGCTTGAGATTAAAAACCTTTGCCCATCGTTCGTAACTTGCCCCTTTTCCTGCCTGCAATTTTTCCTGTATGTCCACAAGCAGATTAACACGCTGCACAGGTTTTTGTGTTGGTTTTCTTTTGGAGGTAAGCGGCTTAATTCCTTTGATGGCAGCTCTGATTTCGTCCTCAGAATATCCCTTGCCAAGTGAACGAAAACGAATAGGCTTTTTCTGATCTTTACCTAAAAAAGATATGTGTTTGCTCTGCTTTATTTCATATCCTGCGGCTTGCATATTAAGCAGAAAGGCATTAAAATCAGTAGGCTTTTTTGCAAGAACCGCATCAATAGTTTCTCTAATTTTATCGGAGAAAGAGGGAGCTTTTTTATTGCCAAGCCACTTGCCATAATTGGTTTTCCCACGCTTTGGATTTTCGATAATGGATAGTCCGTATTCAAGACAAATACGGTCACTAATTTTTCCAACAGCTCTGCCGGAGCCTAAAAAATCTCTGAACTTTTTAGTGCAGTCCAGAGAGGTGGAATTATAAATAATGTGGTTGTGAATGTGAGCCTTGTCAACATGGGTTGCAACGATGAAAGCATACTTTCCCTTTGTCCATTTGGACCCAAGTTCATAGCCAATTTTATTAGCAAGCTCTGGTGTGATTTCCCCCGGCTTAAAGGACTGGCGTATCTGATAGGCAATTACATCATTTGTCTGTTCTCGTCCTGTTATCTGGTGGTACTGCCGTTTAGAAAGCATAAATTCTCCCTGCACCGTGCGAGGGTCACATTCATAGGAACTGATGAGTTCGCCATCATTGGTTTTATCTGGGTTTTGAGCGTAATCAGTGCGATCAGAAAGACATTGTGCAATAGATTTCCCTTTGTTCTGGTGCATGGAAATTAAACGAGTAGTAGCGATGGTAACACCTCCTTTGGGGCAAGAAAAAGGAGCTACCGTGTGGCAACTCCTTGTCATTAGTTGTATAATTACATGATGTTATAGAATTTAAAAAACTTACTGAAAAAATCTTCAATTGTTTCTCTGCATTTGAGTTCTTCCTTAAATTCATATCCACCAAATCTATAAACATCATATCCGTAAAGCTTCAGCTTTCTATCATCATTGACCATTTTTGAATATAACTCTGGGGATGCTTTCCCATCAACGGAGTAATGCTGTGCTCCATCAATTTCAAAAACTATTCTTTTATGCGAAGGTAGTAACATTAAAAAATCCATTCTTTGATGCACATAAATTTGTCCATTTCTCATATTTGCCGTTTTAGGGTCATAATGGCAATAGACTTGTGGGATTAACGCAGGTAACTTATTATCTCCTAATTTGTGGATATAGTTATTATATGTTCTTAAAAACATGATTTCAGGTGGAGAATCAAGGGATAATTTAAGCCGTTCAAATAAGGCTTTTTCGACATCTAAATTGTACTCTGAGCTACCCTTGTTCCACCAAGTTACTAAATCATCCCAACTTATCCCATTAGACGAAAGTGGTATGTTATACACCAGACATTTGTTGTCTGGGTCAATAACTTTAATATCATTACTTAAAGAATCATCAATAACTATATCGGGTTTTTTTCCGATGCTTGCGAATACTATGTTTTTCGCTTTGGGTGAAACACCTTGTTCTGTATGAATGATAGCATAAACTGGCTCACCCGAAATATGTTTTGTGTTAATACAACTATATCCGTCAGCAATTAGAAATGCGTTAATATTTTTTACATAATCTAATTGGTCATCAGTATTCCTTACTCTAGGATGCAGCATCGCATTTATCAAAGAGATAAATTTAGCATCCGAAACATACATTACTTGTAAAACATCTTCAAACAACTCTTTATAAGATAAATCATCATTTCTTACCATGTGCTGCATAATATCTTCTAAAGCATTGCTTCTATTATAACGTGATGGCAGGCTTTCCAAATCCCATGCTGAAGATAACATTTCGTCAATTCTTAGCTTACCTTCAACATTTGATTGATCACAGAGCCAATTCACAATTTTTCTTCGTGTAATTGTTGATATTTCAAAAAAATCATCATCTAAAAATGGTTCGCATTTTTTTGCAAATTCAGGATTAGACTCTTCTTTAATTATCCTGTTAGCTAACAATTTAAGTTTATCCAAACTAAGTCGACAAAGTGCTGAATCCACATAAACTCTTTTACTATGCATTGGGTCAAGTTCACGATTAGGGATAAGTTCATATTTTTCTAATACGCCTTCTAGATTGTATGCCTTTGTTTCTTTCAGTTCATCTACAATTATTTGTCTTAGGCTATCCATGTCGCTCATATAGAACACCTCCCCTCATTTACCATTGTTTTTTATTCCAAAGCATTAGTTTGGTAAAGCCAAATCAAAACAGCTTCTGTCATTCTAAGTGCCATGAAAGCATCTTCAAGTGTTGCATTTTCAAAATCAATATTTTCTCCATTTACATTGCCCTCATTTATATGTGCTCCTAATGCACTCGTAAATGAATATAGCTTATATATCAAATTGAATCTTGGATATTGGTATCTTGAATTGGGGTCAGGGCTATTAGCATTGTACTTATACTCGCTAATACGATTTGCTGTGACCTTCAAAATATTCTTATCTTTATTACATGTCCGTTGCAAACCATCGATCCATTTTCGTTGTTCTTCTTTTTTGTAGGAAAAAATTCCTGCAATAACATTTCTGCAATGACTAATACAAGCGACTTCATCGCCCACGCTATAAGCTTTTACAGCATCAATATATGTAGTTGAAATATTTGAATACTTTACAGATAACCATTGTAGTAACACATTATTATCAAATGAACTTTCGCTTAAACTATCAGTGAAAGGCAATACTGCTAACTCATCACTAAAAAATACAATATTTAGTCCAAGCATATTAAGATTATTTTGCAACTCTTTAAATGATTTACTTGGGTATTCATTCAATAAATGATTTTTCTTCTTACTATCTACTTTATCTAAGTATTCATCTATATATGCCTTTTTCGTTACTTTTTCTGCATTTTCAGAAAACAAATTATAGACATAGAGTTTTGAAACAATGCTGTTACATAGCTTTAAGAATTCTTCTGGAGAATATTCTAATTCTTTGAATGTTTCATATAATCCGTTATAGCATTTTTCGTTGTGATATAGATTTCTTTCGTCATCTCTGTGACCATATGCCTCAATCTTTGTTGTGAATTGCGAACTTCTATTTTCGTAATAGTCAGACAACCCGGCATTGTTGAAAATCTTCTTCCAAATATCCACCTGTGGGATAATCAAATTACTACTTGACAAAACATCAGCAATTTTTGATAGTGCAATTTCTCTAATACTGTCCATAAAATCAACTCCTTTAAGCAATTAATAATATTTACATTATACCATGCACATTCGCAAAATTCATCATCATAATCTAAACATAAAAGAACACTAAAAGTAGCAGAAGCATCACAGGAAAACAAGGGTCGAGATAAACGGCTACGCGGCCCTTGCTTTCCTATGATACTCCTACTGTGTGGCAATTAAGGGGAGAAAGCAGAAGTCTGCTTTCTCCCCACATTCATTTTTATACAGACTTCAAGAGTTCATTAAATGCCTCGGCTTTGCTGAGAAGCCAAGCCGCAAGCATTGGTATGCCATACGGGCTGATGCAAAAGGCGATGATGAGATACTTAAACCCCTCCGCAGGCTGTCCGCTAAATAGCAGTATACCAAGGGCAATAACTGCTATTAAAAATGCCAAGATAGAAAGCAAAGTTGTTCCGATTAGACAAACAAACTGGCAGAACAGCACAAGGACTGTCAGCATCAGAGTAATAGGGAAAAGCAGTATCTTAAACAATATTCTCATGGATATTCCGCCTTCAAGCACAAACTGATTTTATGCAAACAGCATAGCAAAATAAAATCATGCTGTCCATCTTGTCAATGAGGTTTTTTCAGATAGAAGATAACCGGGTCAATATTTCGTCTGCCACCTCCCAAAGCCTGTCATAGCTCTGCCGCAAGTCCTCGATGTCATTTCCATAGACATTGCCTGTTTCATGTACACGTTTGGTGAGCTGATTTAAGCTGTTGCTTGTTCGCCGCAGGAGAGAAACCAATTCCCTCACATCGGCTAAATCAAGCTGTATCATATACCCATCAACCGCCATTTTGCGGAGATAGGCTCCTAAGTTTTTTGTGCCGAGCCGTTCCATTTTTTCGGCAATCAAGCCACGCTCATGTTCCGTCACCATAAAATGCAGTTGTATTTTTCTCTGGCGGTGTGCCATTATCGTTCCTCCCTTCCTTTTTCGTGTTTCACCTTTGGCTCTCTGGCAGCTGTGGGTGGCATTTTAAGGCTTTCCAGTACCGATGGGCGGTTGTTCTTAGAAACCCTCTCCACTGGCGGTTGTGGCTGTGCTGCACCCATATCCATGTTCAGCTCCGCATCCAGAGTGGCAAGGCGGGAAACCTTGTCTTTCAGCTCTTGTTCCTGTGGGAACGGCTTGCCAAGCTCTGCCTTTGCCGCATCCTGTTGTTTATAGAGATAATCAAGTTGATCCGTCACAGCTTTCAACCGTTCCGGCATAGCTGCAAGAGCGTTGTCAATACGAGTGAGGTTACCCCTCGCATCCATACCCAGTTTAGCAGTATGGCTCATTGCGCCCTTTAAGGTGAGCTGATGACCGTCCATCATGCCGCCATAGGATAGCAGCATGGTAAACCCACGGTAATTGCCGATTTCCACAGGGTCGCTGCTTTTAATTTCTTTGCAAGCCTCCAAGAGTGCTGCCCCTGCATTGTCTTTATCTGTAAGAGTATCGCCCTTAATGACCATTGGCAGGAACATGCTCTCGGCGGTGGGATACTCGGCAAGCACTTTCAAATCCTGCTCAAATCCTCTGATGAATCCTTTGTTTTTTTCTATATTTTCGGGGAAGTATTTAAGTAGGTTATCTTCCAAACGGTACTGGCTGCTCTGGTGGTTTGCTTTTAGGAGCTTTAGCCTTGAAACA
This sequence comes from Clostridium minihomine, assembly GCF_900240385.1. GTDB lineage: Bacteria > Bacillota > Clostridia > Oscillospirales > Acutalibacteraceae > Faecalispora > Faecalispora minihomine. The sequence goes on from NZ_OEQH01000001.1 coordinate 42,490, forward strand.
TCAATGTCCAAGTCCATTTTTTCCTTGATTTTTGGGTTGCCTGCACAGAGAGCCTTGATTTCTGCATAGGAGAGTGCCGCCTCGTCCACATCCTCACAGGAACGGACAGGGCTTTTTGAGGTCATTATCTGGCTGATGAATTTTTGCTTATTTTCGACGGTTTGCCAGAGGTAAGCATCAAAGGTTGCTTCGGTGACATAGCGGTAAATGTTCACATCCTCGTTGAGATTTCCTTGTCGTTCAATTCTGCCGGAGCGTTGCGTCAAGTCCCCCGGACGCCACGGGCAATCCAAATCGTGCAATGCCACAAGGCGGTCTTGAATATTTGTTCCTGCTCCACATTTTGCGGTACTGCCAATCAGCACCCGAACATCGCCGCACCGCACCTTTGCGAACAGCTCTTTTTTCTTCACCTCAGTATTTGCCTCGTGAATGAAAGCTACTTGATGAGCGGGGATACCCTTTTCTATGAGCTTCCCCCGAATATCATCATAGACATTAAAAATAGCGGTAGGGGTCAGCACCTCATCGGGTAAACTATCCTCCAGAGCCGCAAGCTCCACGCCGTTTACGGTCTGTGTGCCTGCCTTTGCCGCCTTTAATTCCTGTGCGGCGGTTCTGCCTTTTGGGGTGGAAATATCGCAGAACACAAGCTGTGTCAGCTTTTCGTCAGCGCCCTCCTGCCAAATGCGGTGGAGATTGTTCACGCAGGCATTGACCTTGCTGCTCTCGTCATCGGGCAGGAGTGGGTTAATGATGCGCTGGTCAAGTCCAAGCTTTCGCCCATCGGAGGTGATTTTCAGCATATTGTCAACGGAGGGGTCAACCTTGTTTGCATGGACTTTGGCGGCTCGCTCGGAAAGCTCACGCACCATATCCGATTGAATTTCAGTCGGTTTTACCGCCACGGTTTCATAGATAACATTAGGAGTGGGCAAGTCAAGCTCATCTGCCACCTTAATATCCGCAACCTCTTTGAACATGGACATCAGCTCTGGCAGATTAAAGAACTTAGAAAATCTCGTCCTTGCACGGTAGCCTGTTCCTTCGGGAGCAAGCTCAATAGCGGTTACGGTTTCCCCAAAGGTACTCGCCCAACAGTCAAAGTGGGAGAGTCCGTTCTTTTGGAGAGTAGCGTATTGCAGATACCGCTGCATGGTATAAAGCTCGGTCATGGAGTTCGATACGGGTGTACCGGTGGCGAATACAATGCCCTTGCCGCCTGTCAGCTCGTCCATGTAGCGGCATTTCATAAATATATCGCTGGATTTTTGTGCATCGGTGGTGGATAGTCCTGCTACATTCCGCATTTTGGTGTAAAGGAACAGGTTTTTATAGTTGTGTGCCTCGTCTACATAGAGCCTATCCACGCCAAGCTGCTCAAAGGTCACTACATCGTCTTTTCGTTCCTGCGTCTCTAATTTACTGAGCCGTTCCTCCAATCCTTTTTTGGTACGCTCAAGTTGCTTGACGGTAAAACGCTCGCCGCCGCTTGCCTTGACTTCCTCTATGCCGTTCAAGATTTCCTTAATTTGTTCACGGAGAAGACGTTCCTGCCGTTCCAATGACATAGGGATACGCTCAAACTGGCTATGACCAATGATGACCGCATCATAATCGCCTGTGGCAATTTTGGCACAGAACTTTTTACGGTTGCTCTTTTCAAAATCTTTCTTTGTGGCCACCAAGATGTTGGCGGCAGGGTAAAGTCTTAGGAACTCGCTTGCCCATTGCTCCGTGAGGTGGTTTGGTACGGCAAACAGTGGCTTCTGGCAAAGTCCAAGCCGCTTGCTTTCCATAGCGGCGGCAACCATTTCAAAAGTTTTTCCTGCACCGACTTCGTGGGCAAGCAGGGTGTTGTTGCCGTAGAGGATATGAGCAATGGCATTGACTTGATGGGGACGCAGGGAGATTTCGGGATTGATGCCGCTGAAATTGATGTGCTGACCGTCATACTCACGGGGGCGAATGGAGTTGAATTTCTCGTTATATTTTTTTACGAGGGTTTGCCGCCTGTCAGCATCGTTCCATATCCAATCTCGAAATGCATCTTTGATGGTCTGCTGTTTTTGCTGTGCCAGAGTGGTGGCATCTTTATTCAGTACCCGCCGTTCTTTTCCATCGGGGTCAACCACAGTGTCATAGATACGCACATCACGGAGGTTTAGGGTATCCTCTAAAATCTTATATGCGTTGGCTCGGTCTGTTCCATAGGTCACATAAGCAGCCACATTGTTGTAACCAACGGCACTTTTGCCTGTAATATTCCACTCGGCGGTAAAGGGAGCGTATTTTACTTCAATCTGGTCTTGATTTCGCCACGGGGTATCAAACAGCTCATACATGAACTGCTGCACATATTCTTTGTCAATCCAAGTCGCACCCAGACGTACATCAATTTCCGCAGCCTCAAGGTCTTTTGGCTGTGCGGCCTCCAAAGCTGATGCATTAGGGGCATACATATCGGATACCCTTGCCGCCATTTTAGCGGTGCGGAGCTTTTGCCTTACATCGCCGGAGAGGTATTCATCGGCGGTGACATAGTGGGGATTGCCCTCGTTTTCAAGGTCGGGCAGACAGAAAATAACACCTCTAAGGTCGGTGGCGATCTGCTCAGAGGATAATCCTGTGAGCTGTTCCATATAGCCAATGTCCACCTTTGCCTTTTCTGCGATGGAAAGAGCCAGAGCCTCGCTTGCGGTGTCCACAGAGGTAACGGATACACGCTTTTTAATGGTGCGTTTGGTGAACATATCAGCTTTGGATTTTAGATTACCGCTTTCATCAATGTCCTCCAGAGAGCAAAGGAGATAGTAGGAATTATCCTCGCCAAAAGCAAGGCTGTTGCCACGGCTGTTAATCAGTCCGTATTTTGCGGTAAAGTTGTCATAAAGGCGGTTTAGCTTTGCCTGCTCCTGTGAAATGGTTTCGTCTGAATAGTCCTCAAGCTGATAACGGATAAGGTCATTCACACACTCTCTAAGACTTACAAGTCCTGCCACTCGCTCTTTTGCGGTCTGGTTAAGCTCTGGCCGCACCATGCGGCTGTTTTCACGGTAATACACTTCGCCGTCCACAAGGGTGTAAGAGAAGTTTTTTACTGTTGGATCGGCAGGGATAGAGCTATCAGAGCCAAGCTCCATATCGGGCAGCTCTGCATCGGGGATACTGCCCTCAATATTGGAGGCGGCTCTCTGAAACTGTTCTGCAAGGTCGGCATCCGGCAGAGGGGTACAAGTGCTTTCCATACCAAACTGACCGCTTTTCAGCTCCATCGTGCCTAAAATCATTTCGGGGTGCTCTGCAAAATAGCTGTTTAAGGTAATGCCATTTTCATCTTTGGCAAGGTGTATCCAATCCCTATCCACATCAATCGGGCTATCCCGTTTTTGCAGAAACAAAATATCGCTTGTGACCTCTGTGCCTGCATTTTTGAGAAAGGCATTGTTTGGCAGTCTGATTGCCCCTAACAGCTCAGCTCTCTGTGCAAGGTAGCGGCGTACTTCGGGGGATTGCTTATCCATCGTTCCCTTTGAAGTGACAAAAGCAACCACACCGCCGGGGCGAACTTTATCCAGAGCTTTTGCAAAGAAATGGTCATGGATAAGGAAGTTTTGATTGTCATACCGTTTTTCACCCAGCTTATAGTTGCCAAAGGGTACATTACCGATAGCAAGGTCGAAAAAGCTGTCGGGCAGCTCGGTTTTCTCAAAGCTTGTGATAGCAATGTTGGCTGAGGGATAGAGTTGTTTTGCAATCCTACCTGTAATACTGTCAAGCTCCACTCCATAGAGCTTAGAGCCTTGCATACCCTCTGGCAGCATACCAAAAAAGTTGCCTGTGCCGCAGGCAGGCTCTAAGATATTGCCTGTGGAAAATCCCATTCGTTCCACGGTATCATAAATTGCTTTGATGACCGTAGGACTGGTGTAGTGTGCGTTGAGGGTGGAGGCTCGTGCCATTTCGTACTCGTCCTCGGATAAGAGAGCTTTGAGCTGCATATATTCATTGCTGAAACTGCTGTTTGCTTTGTCAAAGACTTCGGGCAAGCCACCCCAACCGACATAGGCTGATAGGATTTCCTGCTCTGCTTTGGTGGCAGGGCGGTTTTCAAGCTCAATGGTCTGCAAGGTGGTAATGGCGGTAACGTTTCGGGCAATTTTATCTCGTTTGCCGCCCTCGCCTAAGCGGGTGTCAGTAATGCGGAAGTTTTCTGCTGTTTCCTGTGGATTCTCTGGCTGAGGATACCGTTCCAAAAGCCTTGTAAAGCTCTCGTGACTTTCAGCACGCAGGATAGGATAGAACAATGACGGATCACGCAGGGTGACTTGATGGACAGAGATTTCTTCCATTAAAAAAGGCGTACCGTTTTCAAGAAAAACAGTATCGCCTATGTTGTATGGAATTGTGGGTGTTTCTGACGGTGGCTCTGGCTGTTCCTCTTGCATCGGCTCTGGTGTAATACCGTTTAAGCGGTCTACAACTGCCTGTGCCTCATCCTCGGTCATGTAGGTCTGATAAATATCCTCAACCTCATAGTATCTGCCATCTTGCATATCGGGAACGGTGTTATCCCTTATGATAAAAGGTTCATCATAGGCATCGGAGGTAAGCTCCACCGTATAGCGAGGGGGTTCGTCCTCTAAACCATAGTCTGTGGTATTTTGTGCTGGCTCGGTATAAAAAGCACCTTCCGCTATGAGCTGCCCAATTAGCCGCTGTACCTTTGCCCACGGCATTTCTAAGGCATTTTTCCCCTTGCTGATGGAGAACATAGGGAGGTTGCCGCCGTATTCACCTTTTAACCATTCTGCTGTGCCACGCTCCCGGCTATGGAGTTGCATATAGGAAAGCACCCTTGCTTTGCTGCCCCCATCACCATTCCATGCTTGTAGTGCGCTATCAATGTCCTCGGCAGTAATTGCAGCCAGCGGCTCTGCCTCTGGAGCTGTTGCTGAAACAGGCTGTGGGGGAAATGCAATCTCTGATTGAGTAGTCACAGGCTCGTTAGTAGTTTCTGTTAATCCTGCATTTTCCCTCTGATTTTCTGCAAGCTGTGCTTTTTCCACGGTGGTAAGGTAGCGGTCATTGGCAATAAGATAGTCAATTCGCTTTGCAACGGTATTCCACTTCAAATGGAGCTTATCGTCTTTTTCCCCACGCTTGTATTCCAGTCCTTTGGCACTGTGGTCTTCATAGCTGTGGTCTGCACCCGAAAGGGCGTGTGTTCGGCCGCCTGTACCGTACTCATTTTTTAGAAAATCCTCTTTCTCTTTGGGACTGTGAGGTTGAGTGAAAAACTCATAAATGCGATATTTTCCATTTTGAAAGCTGCTTCCATGTGATAGAGCAGTGTCAACCTCATCTTGGGTTACAAACATTTTAAGGGGCGGGACATGGGTGAGAACAGACGAAAACGCCTTTATCGGCAATCGTAAATCCTCAAAGACAGCAATCATTTCTTTTGGTTGATAGAAATGAAACCGCAAAAGCGCTCTGTCTTGCTCGTAGTCGGAAGCAAATTGCTGTAAGCCTGCAATGATGGTTTCACGCTCGGCAGGCTCTCTAAGCAGTTTTGCAATCTGCTGTGTGGAGTTTGGGAAACCACCCTGAAACAGTTTCTCGTCAAAGTAAGTGTGAGGGGCGTCATCTGAAAAGTTTTGGTGCAGATACCATAGGCGTTCCGCAAGGCTTTGGTATTCATAATCCTTAGCATCTGAAAAGGCATCTTGTGGTGCAAACTGCCCCTCAGACAAAAGCTCGTTAATGCGTTGCTCAACCTTTTCCCACGGAATAAGCTGCTTGTTCTGGGCATAAAGAGCTGTTTCACCCTTTGCGATATGGATACCCTGCTCGTTATACCAGACGGAAACCTTTGTGCCGCCTAAATACAGTCCTTTGCCGCCTGTGCCAAATTCTTTCTGCAAAAAAGCGATGTTTTCCTCAGTGTTTTTTTCTTTCTGATACATGGAAACAATGCGGAAAATGCTGTTATTTCGATTGCCTCCTGTGCGGAGGATATGGTCAATATCGGTTTGGAGTATAGAAAAAGGGTCAAGCATTTCGCTCGACCCAATTCTCTGTATTTGCTCCTGCTCTGTGGGGAACAGGGTTAGTTGTATATAAGCTCTGTCAGTATCATTTCCTCTGCCTGTGCCTTGAGGTTGTTCATGTATCCAACCCATTCCATCTGATGGGTCATCTTGTCGGGAGCTAGTTGCACTTTCTGCAAGTCTGCCATAATCTGCTCCATTCGTCTGGTGGCTGTCTGGTCTATCTCCAATAGGTGGGGAAACAGTTTCTCGGACAGTAGCAGGGAATGGAATAAGGGTGTCCGATGTTCCATGAGGTACTGTTTCCTCATTCTGCCGTATTTGCCTATCGGCTGTGCCGGCTCGGTCACTGTTAGGTCGGGTATCAGATAATCCCCGCTCTGGCTGTAAGTTAAGTTGTTCATGTTCTTTGCTCCTTTCACGCTCTGTTTTGGCGATGGTAATGGATATTTGTCTAAAAACTTGCTCGGATTGTTCACTGACCGCCGTACCTAAGAGGGCAACGGTATCTGGTGTGTTAAAATCAAAAACGCTTAAAAAATCCTCATGCTCAAAGTATTCATCGGGGTTTAGTCCGCATCGCTGCATAAGGGTGTAGGCAATGCTGATGGTGGCGGCGTTTTCAAAAGCTATTCGGATATTATCCTCATCATAGTCCTCTAAAAAGCTACCGGGGGCGATGTAGGGAATGTCCGCCCTGTGGTCATCATAATACTCTTTTGCGAGAGCTGATGCAATGTTGTAAGAAGCATCGGAAAGATTTTCGCTGTTTTCTCCGAATTTGTCCTGCAACATTTGCAAAATGGGAGCCTCGTGATAGTCCTGCATTTCCCAAAGGAAAGGGCGGCGAGAATGTTCTCCGCCGCCCGTGTCCTTTACATCAAAAACATATCGCAATCTTGGGGTATCGCCTGTGGGGTCAATGAGAGCAATCCCCTTTGAGCCACGGCGAACATATCGCCGCATCGTGTTGTTCCATAGGTCGAAGTCCGCACAAGCCGTTGCATCGGGTCGCTGTGCGTAAATCATAAGCTGCTCATAATAAGGATACTTGTAGAGCCGTCCTACGGTGGTTAGAAACCCCGTCCAACCTGTGCGGCTGCTTGTAATCTGTTTAGCGGTTTGTTCTGCCATCTGTACTAAGGATTGTGCTTTTGTTGGCATATTAGTCCTCCTTTTTTTAGCAAAAAAAAGCAATCTCATCAGTATAACAAGATTGCTTTTGTAAACATATTGTTCAATTTTTAATTTTTTTATTTAATTATCAAATCCTTTTAAAAAATCATCAGGCTTCATTCGCATTTGAGCCAATGTTGCATTATCATAAATTTTATCATTTGAAACGATAACATAATTCTCGTCTTTTAGATATAATAAATGAGATAAATCAGGAATATCATTGTATTCTGTTGATCTTTTGTGGTGACTTCGATTCCATGTATAGGCTGATTGCCCCAAAATAAAGGCTACAAGTTGACGTCCATCATAATCGTGGACTACTTTATCAATATCGCTACTTTCATAACTAATCCCACATAAATTTAGTAGTTGGGTAAGGAGTAATTTTTCATGTTCATAGGTTAATTTTTCATTAGGCTCTAAAAAGATATCTTCTATATTGATATTGTAGTATTCAGGTTCTATAATTTGTCGTTGTTTAATTGCATCAAGTTCATTAGACTTTTGCGAAATTAATTCTTTTAAATTCTTTGCAACTACCGTTTCGTGTTTGTCAATAGCTTCTTTCTCCTTTTGAAAATCGATATTTTCCTTTTCTTTTAGCTCATTGACAAATGTTATATAGTCATTACTTGAAATAACAAGATTTACTTTCTTCCAAAGAAGAATTTTTTTCTCCTGAACAATTGGTAATCCAGATATATCCAACCCGAAAGAAATAGCAATACACTCCATTGGTAGATAGGGATATATTTTTAGCTTTGATGCCTTTAACTTTGACAACATGACTTTTCTTTTATGATAGTTTTCGGAGTCAATTCCATCTATTAGCTCTTCAAACGCAAACAATGATGTTGATACGTCAGAAGAGTCAACAAACAAATCAATTTTATTAATTAGGGAATATAGTGCATTAGTTTCTAAATAATACTTCGTCGTATTGTTTGCCATTCTTTTCCGCCTCCCTTATGCAATGTGGTTTGCTGTACTGAAATTATTTATTTTTTTGTCTTCTATTTATTATTTTACTATGACAGCATTGGAACTTCAACGCATATTCATGCGAAATCGGCAATAAGCTCTGCCGTAATTTCTCTATATTCCTCATCGGTCATAGCAGTGAGTTTATCCATTACACGGTGGGTCAGCTCCAAAAGCTCGGTTTCGTCCGGCTGTAAATGTGCCTGCATTGCCGTAAGCTCCCCAAGCAGACCGTCCTTTGTGCCTGTGTCATAGATGCACATGAGATTACATTCTTCCATCGTAAATTTCCCCATAATCATAGCTCCATTTCTGCACCTTTTGGCGGTGCTGTTTTTTCTTTTTTCTGTGGTGGATTTGCTTTCTGCTCCCTGCGTGTGGCATCAAGCAGATCCATAAGGGAGATAGGGTTGCCGCTTTTTACATCTTTCTCAAGCTCGGCAACCGTAGGTTGATTATTCAGCACACCGTCAATCTGATTATAATTCTGCTCGGTGGACAGTTCAGCGGTACGGAGGGGATTATCTTCGTTTCTAATGGCAAAGGCACGAGTACCGTTTCCCATGATGTGATAAGCTCCGTCATCAGACGAGTGGTGGAAACCATAGCCTGCCGCCGACATCTGCTCTCGTGTCATCGAGGTCAAGGAAAAGCTGCCCCGTGGCGTATCAATCCTTTCTCCTGTCAAAAGGTCATCCGGCGAGAGAGGTGCAGGCTCTAAAAACTGTGTCAGCTCGACAAAACCAAAGCTATCTACATAGTGAGAGGATACCGTACCACCCACCTTAAGAGCAACGATGTCACTGACCGACAGGGAATGACCTTTGAAATCAGCAGGGTGGTTTAGGTTAAACTGCTCATAGAGATGTTCCAGAGCAGCCGCCTTATTCTCGTTAAAATCCTTAAGTGGAGCGGTATAGACAAGCTCATAATGCTCATGCTCCACAGAAAGTCCTGATTTTTGCAAGCGTTCCAATCCCTCAAAACGGTAATCTCTTGTTTCATTGCCGTCTTTGAGCTGATAGATGGCATAAGTGTCATAAGAGCTTTCCATAAAAAGCTGTTTCCGTATTTCAGGCGAGAGTTTACCATCTCCTTTGATTTCCTCAAAGTCCTGCAAAGCGATCCAATCGGCACGTTCCATGCCGAAAATACCGTTGTGGTTGTCGATGTCCTCACGGTCAAATGCCATTGCCTCGGTGTTGTCCTCATAAAGAAGATATACCGTCAAATCCTGTTCAAAAAGCTCCACCGCCCGTACCTGTGAAAGCGGCAGCATTTCATCATCTAAATAGCCATAAGCATTGCGGTCTGCAAGGCTTATATTAGGGTCAGGCAAGGGATAGGAGAGTTCCACGATTATCGGTTCTGTGTTCTCAGGAGTAATGATTGCGGCAAAGTGTTCCTCTAAATCGCCAAAGCCATTCCAGACATCGTCTAACACAACCTCGCCCTGTGTGGTGACTATCAAGCAGGCGGCTTCATCACCATAGTCCTCATGTTCCAAAAGAAAATAATCCTTGCCCTCCATTTGTGTGCTGTCAATGGCATACCAAGTGCCGATGTGCCCCTCAACCTTGATATGGCTGCTATTAATGCCGATGGGGGTCGGATTAACACGCTCTTGAAAAGCGGCATCGGCTTTTTCCGTCAGCTCTTCATAATTAATTTGTTTTGCATTGGCTCGGTCTTTTAGGGCGACAATCCCGTTCACAGGGGCATCTTCCACAATGCTGTCCATTGCTTCGTAGATGGAAATGCCGGGGTCATCATATACGCCGCCATCAAGGAGATTGTAGTCCTTATCGTAAATGGAATAATCATAGCTGCCCTCCGTTTCCTGTATGGAAAAATACAGCTCGCCAACCTCATAAGCTAAATGTTCGGGAGTAAGGTCAATGCTCTTTTCCTTGATTATTTGAGAGAAATTGCGGTCAATGTCCTCAATCAAGCCAGAAGCAGTTTTGTTGATGGTTTCAAGGGATGCTCTAAGCTCTGGCAGTTCCTTGTCTTTGCTCCATGTGGCGATGTAGCCAAAGCTGTTCGCGCTTGTCTGGATACCGTAATATTGGCAGACAGCAAAGGAAATACTTTCTGCCTCTACTTCCTCGGTACGGCGGTCTTTGGGCTTCGGTGGTTCGGTATTTTCACTTAGCTGTGCCACCTCTGCCTGCTGTTTGGTACGGTCATGAAGTTTGGAATGGGCAATCTCATGGATAAGGGCAGAAACCGTCTGTACTTCGCTCATTCCCTCACGGATGGCGATTTTCTGATTTTGACTGCTGAAATATCCGTCCGTATCTGCATCCATCTTTTCAAAAGAGATAGGAACAGGGGCAGAACGAGAAAGAGCCTCCATAAAAAGCTCATACTGTTTCACATCGCCCGTCAGATTGCTTGCAAGCTCCGGCAAAGGTTTCCCCTCGGTTTGTGCCACATCGAAAACAGATACTACACGATAAAGAGGTATTTTAACCTCTACTTCCTCTGTAATGACCTTGCCATCGGTATTTAGCATGGGAGCCTGTGTCACAGGGTCGAGCTTTTCCATTTCCTTTTTTACCTTATAGGGTGTGGGAGCAATAATCTTAATGCCCTTTTCGCCCTTTTTAACATTGCGGGAAAACTGGTCACGCCATTTGTTAAAGCCTGCCACATGGGTGGCATCTGGCTTTTGCATGGAGATGAGTAGGGTGTTGTTGAGAGAATATTTGTGAAAGCGTGACATAGTGAGGAGGTAATTCATGTACTTATCGCTTTGGAATAGCTCTTTGATACCGCTTTCTATACTGTCGGTTATTTCCTTTAGGCGGTCTTTGTTTGTGGTGTTATCGGCCATAGTTTAAGGCTCCTTTCTGTTTTTAGGCATGAAAAAAGAGCAACCATAAAATGATTGCTCTAAGTACGGGTGTATCTATTTGTTTGACAAATTGGAATTTGTCTTAATCTGTTTTCTGCTGACATTCGCTGCATTCTCTATCATGCAAGGTAATAATACTATCGCATTTTGAACAAGTTACCATGTGCATAGCTATTTCACATACAACCACCCATGGTAAGAATGACTTTTGCATGCTTATATCCCTTATTCTTACTACTACATTCCATAACAATGAAATAGTCGCTATCATTCTCAGCCATTACAACAATACCTTGTGAATAAGCAGTTTTCCAAAGTGGTTTAACACCATAATAGCGAGCGACAACTTCATTTGTCGGATTTGGTGCATCTACATTGAAATCATTTTCAAATAACCACGCATGGTAATTCTTAAGTGCAGGAGGAGGTCCCATTATCTGAAATGACATCATCGTCGCTATTTGAAATTCCATTTCTTCTTCAATGTCAATCACATACTTTTCAGTAGGATCAAGTTTGTATTCATCAATTGAAGTTTTTTTTTCTAAATTCTCATTGAGTTTAATTTTTTTCATATCTCTCTCTCCCTAATATTTCATTCTCCTTTTGGTCTTGTATCAGCATAAGGTCGATTTTGTGAAACAAATTTATCTACATTCAAAAATGACCTGCCCAACTCATTTAAGCTAAGTACCATCATATATTCAGCAACTTCTCCTGAATGGTCAATACTACGCATTGGGTTTAATTTTCTACGATATTCTTCAAATGTATCTCCCACAAGTAACCATTCATCATCCTCTTTATCATAATAACAGTGGTATTCATGCCAAAAAGATTCGTCATTTTCCTCAAAAAAATCTTCGTCAGCTGAAAAATCTGCCCAAGGGAATAGTCGTGGAAAAACCTCAGTATACGGTGTAAACGGAAACCAATACGGATATGAATACTTTTCGATACTTTTTCCGTCATCCACAATTAACTCCGTGTCTCCTCTGCCGCTACTCTTGTTTACCCATTCCGTTGAATGCAGTTTAATTTCGCCACCATCTTGAATGATTTGCATGAATTTCTTTTGAGACAGCAAAAAGTTGTAATTTGTAATATGTTCTGGCAAATTTGTAAAAGAAAAAAGTTTTTCATTTGACAAAGCATTCAAGAAAATTTGAGTTAAAGGAACTTTAACAAAAAAGCCCTTTCCTTTCCCATCATTAGTTCTTTCAATAGTTTCCGTCGTTAACTTTTGCCAAATACATATTTCATCATCAGGATTATATAAAACCAAAATACAAGGTAAAGAATTCATGGTCCAATAATTGTACTGTCTTTCATTAATTTTTCTAAAAATTATATAATCATCTTTTTTCTCTTTAAACCAACTTGCACCAGATTTTATTTGCAATGCAAGAAGCTGCTTTGGTTTGCCCGACGATTCGATTAACTCCATATGAGCATCAATACCGATATCATCAACTGGTTGCTCTCGAAACATCCAATTATTACGTTCAGCAATTTCTCCACAATGATGCACGCCTATTCGTTCAGTTGAACTTGCCATAAACAATCTCCTTTCTTAATAATAGCTATAAAATAAATCATCGTTAAAATCAACATATCGCCTATAATTCAATTAGCATGAATCACAGTCAATATCACAAGTCGATAAATTCAAATTTATCTGCTGCCGTTATTAATATTGTTATAGCATAAAAGCATGAGCATTTCTACTCAAATAGAATTTATTGTTTTTTGCCCATTTACTTTTTGCCCCACTTTTTTTGGAGAAAATCCATCTTGAAGTTCACATACTTACCGCCCGTATCATCAAGCAGGACGATAGCATCATAGGTTTTGCCTGTCTTTTCAGAAAAACAGCCAGTGAGTTTTACTTTGCCGCTTTTCAACAACTCGGTGGCCACCGCCCTTGTCAGTGCCTTTTTCTTTGCGGTGAAAAACTTGTTTTCTTTCCAGAGAGCAAAGCCGCAATCCCTGTTTTCACAGGCAAAGCCTTTTTTGTTCTCCACCACATTCCCGCCACAGCGAGGGCAGATGCCGATAGCCTCACGGTGAGAGGGAAAGAGGACATTGCCGCCCTTAACCACTTCATAGGTTTTTACAAGGGTATCGGTCATATCGGTAATGCCCTGCATAAACGCATCAGCGGAAAGCTCACCACGCTCAATGTGTTTAAGTTTTTCCTCCCACTCGGCAGTGAGCTGTGGTGATTGGATTGCCTCCGGCAAAATGGTAATGAGGGAAACGCCCTTGTGAGTGGGCAATAAATGTTGGGTCTTTTTATCACCCTTACGCTCGGCAAGCTCAGTTTTGATGAGCTTTTCCAAAATGCCTGCACGGGTGGCAGGAGTGCCGATGCCTTTTCGCTCCACATCTTCGGGCATATCCTCAATGCCTGCTGTTTCCATAGCAGAAAGCAAGGTGTCCTCGGTAAAGTGCTTGGGCGGTGTGGTCTTGCCCTCTTTGATGGCAACTTTTGCAGAAGAAAACACTTTGCCCTGGTTGATACTCGGCAGGGCGGCGGTTTTCACGCTATCTCCAGTTTCTCTCTCTGGCTTTTCCTTCAACGTGGAACGGAACAGCCATTCAGCCGCCTTAAATCCCTCATCAAGCACCATTCTGCCCTTTGCAGAAAAAGAATTGTTGCCACAGTCGGCGGTGATGACTGTTTCCCCATACACACAGCTTTTGCCCACAGCACAAATCAGCCGTAAGGCGATAAGAGAAAGAATGTCACGCTCTCCGGCAGGCAGTTCAGCAAGCTTGGATCTACTTACCGTCATTGTGGGGATAATGGCATGGTGGTCGGATACCTTGCTGTTATTGGTCACTTGCTCCATGTTGATGGACAGCTCCAGAGTGTTCCCAAATGAAAAAATCTTTGCGGCGGTTTTTACTACGGCAGGGGTACTCTCCACCATATCGGTGGTTAGAAATCGGCTGTCGGTACGGGGATAGGTCACGAGCTTTTTCTCATAAAGGCTTTGGGTGTAATCAAGGGTCTGTTGAGCGGTAAAGCCAAACATTCGGTTTGCCTCTCGTTGCAGAGTGGTAAGGTCATAGAGCTTGGGCGGCTTTTCGGTTTTCTCTTTGCTTTCCACGCTTTCGATAGTAACGCTCTGACCGTCACAGGCTTTGCAAAGTGCCTCAGCCGCCGCCTTGTCACTTAGCCTTTCGCCGGACAGCACGAAACCGTTGCAATCAAGCTGTACTGTGTAAAACGGTTTTGGCACAAAGGAGGAAATTGCACTTTCACGTTCAACGAGCATGGCAAGGGTGGGAGAAACCACTCTGCCTACGTTTAGGGTCTGATGGTACAAGACGGAAAATAGACGAGTGGCATTGATTCCCACAATCCAGTCAGCTTGGGAACGGCATAGAGCAGACTGATAAAGCAGTTCATACTCTGCGCCATCTTTGAGGTTTTCAAACCCTTCTTCAATGGCACTTTCCTCCATTGAAGAAATCCAAAGCCTTTTAATTGGTTTTTTGCAGTTGCAGTGGTTGTAGACAAGGCGAAAAATGAGTTCTCCTTCACGTCCTGCATCTGTGGCGGCGGTTACGGTGTCCACATCAAAACGGCTCATCAGTTCACGGAGAATTTTGAGCTGTTTATCCTTGCCGTTTGCCACAGCATACTGCCATGTGGCAGGCAGGATAGGTAAATCATGGTATGTCCACTTGGCATACTTTTCGTTGTAGGCATCGGCAGGCGCAAGCTCCACCAGATGCCCTACGCACCACGAAACAAGGTAACCGCTGCCCTCCATATATCCGTCTTTTCTATTGGTTGCACCGATAACAGAGGCAATGGACTGTGCCACACTCGGTTTTTCTGCGATCACTAAATTCATTTTTTGTCGCTCCTTTCCTTGGGGGTAATGATAAGCTCACGGTAATGTTCGTTTTTATCGTGAGCCTTTTCCTGTTTTTCTTTATGGGGAGAGGGCGGGTTCCCCCGCCCTCTCCGTGGTTTCTGCATCATCATTTTTTCAAAGGGACTGTCTGTAAAATAGGTCACTTGGTATCCTCCTCCTGTTCGGTGTCCTCCGTATCATCTTCGGTTTCGTATTCTTCCTCAGTATCCTCGTCCTCATCGTCATCAAATTCGTACTCGTCGAGTTGAGAATTGCCCTTTGTTTTCGGCTTGTTTTTCAAAACCTTAAAGTAGTAGAACGCACCGACGCCTAAAACACCTACAATTAAAAGCAGGGCAAGCATACCCATAGAGTTATTTTTCTTTTCGGGTTTTTCTGGCTCGGTTTCCTCGGCGGTCTTACCAGAGCATTTTGTCAGAACGTTTTTGCATACAGGGCAGGAGGTGTTGACTGCTCCGGCAGTACATTTATCGGTACAGGAGCAAATCTCCTGCACAGGGGCGGCAGTGGCATCGTCCTCAATAAGTGCCATGAGGTCAGCCTCATCTACAAGGTTTAAGAAATAGACATTTTCCTTGTCATCATCACGGTCAATGACCAGATAAAAGTAATTGCCGTTTTTGGACTGCATGGTGACAAACTGCTTGGACTTTGCCTGTTCACCGTCAATATCGTCCACAAGAGTGAGGTTGCCATCAGGGGTAAGAGGTGCAGGGTCTGGTGTGGGTTTAGGTGTTTCGGTTACTTCGGGGGCAGGCTCGGTAGTGTCCTCGCCGCCGCCTGCAAAGGCAGTGGTGGAAAAGGCAGTACAGCAGAGCGTAACCGCAAGTAAGGTAGCGAAAATACGCATTTTAGTTTTCTTCATCGTGTTGTTCCTCCTGTTTTGGCATAATAATAGGCACTTCGCTTTTTTCACGAAATGCTCTTAAGAATGTAGAAAGTTCCTCGGTATTCATTTTGGTACTGCGGATAAGCTCCACCATTTCGGTATTCTCCAGTTCCGTCCTCTGGCGTTCCAGTTCACGGAGCTTTCCTTGCTGTTCAGATAGCTTTTCTTTGGTTTTTTCTATCTCTGCAAGGATTTTACTTAATTTTTTATTCATTTCAGACCTCCTTAATTCATCAGCCCATATCCAATAATCACGCTGCTGTTCATGTCATAATCTCGGATACGGCAGGCATCGCCGCTATTTCCCTCTACGGTATAAACCCTCTGACCGTCTGTGCCGATGACAATGCCCACATGGTCAGAGCTGCCGTCACCCTCCCAATCAAAGAAAATCACATCGCCGGGGGCAAGGTCTTTGTAATTACCGCTTGCCCATTGCCCATGCGACTTAAACCACGGAATACCCTGCGACTGGCAGGCGGCAAATCTCGGTTCACTGTATCCTGCTTGATTTAAGCACCATGATACAAAGCAGGCA
The DNA here is from genome assembly GCF_900240385.1 of Clostridium minihomine. Classification (GTDB taxonomy): domain Bacteria; phylum Bacillota; class Clostridia; order Oscillospirales; family Acutalibacteraceae; genus Faecalispora; species Faecalispora minihomine. The sequence continues at coordinate 58,883 of NZ_OEQH01000001.1, forward strand.
CACCATTCCACACGGCTGTTAAAACCATACCATGACCAGAACGGCTGTCCGCCCACATTGCCTACTTGCGACTTGGCAATATCTACGATATTTTGATTGCCCTCTCGTAAGCCGTCTTTGAAGATAACACCGCTTAAATCGGTGGAGGGAGAGCTATCGCCTGTGCCGCCGCCAAAGATAAATGGCTTGTTTCCACGTGTTTGCAGACAAATACGATATTGCTCAAGCTGTTCGTCATTCAGTAATCGTTCCGCAATAGAGCCGACAGAAGCGTTTTTCAGTTTCACATTCAGAATGTAGTAATTGTACGGCACTTCCACGGTGTAAGTATCGCTGTGGGAATTTCCTTCGGCATCTGTCCATGTATCGGTACGGGTTTCGGTGCGGTAGCGGACTTCCACCACTTCGGTAATGGTTAGCTTATATTGCATATCGAAGACACACTGTAATTCTCGGTTTACCTCACTGCTTGGCTTGTAATTCTGAAACAGGGCGGTGAGATAGGCGGCAAGCTCGTGAGGGTAATGCCCGATGGTATCAAGGTCATAGCAGTACTCGTCATAGTCTGCATATTCACTTTCAATATTGTCAATGCGGTCTTGTAAGCCATTTTCAAGGGCGGTGTAGTTGTTGTCTACCGCAATAATATCCGCATCCTCTGAGGTGTAAGAGGTGGCGGCTACACTGTGTAAACCGCCTTGCAACAAAACCGTACAAGAGGATACCGCACACATGATAAAGACAACGAGCAAGCCGATGGCAGCGAGGATAAGAAACACTTTTTTGTTCTTGGTGATAAACTGAACTACCTTATCGGTGGCTTTTGCCGTAGTCTTTGCCGCTGCTTTTGTGTTCTTGGCGGTGGAGCTTGCCGATGCAGCCGTATTTGCTGATCCGCTAAAGCGGGCGGCAGCATACTGTTTTTTAATCGCTCGTTTTTGCTGCCACTTAGAAAGAGGATTAGAGGCAAGCTCTGGATTATCCCGCAGGTTCTTTTTGTAGAGATAATTCATTTCAGCCTTTGCAGTTGTCCGTTCGGCTCTGGCAAGCTGACGATAAGGTTTGAGCTTGTGGCTGTGATAAGCACTTTGCATCCGCCTTGCTCCAATCTCCAAAGCCTGCTCGGACTTATGAGCTGACTCTACGCCCACATTGTCATTTTCGCTTTCTCGTATCTCCTTATGGATTTTCGCCATCAGCTCCTGCTGTGGGATATTCTTTATCTTGCGAGAGAGCTTAGAGGGCGGTTTTGGCTTGTCGGTTTCCTCAAAATACAAACGCACCTTTGGTTTGCCTGTGTCGGCATCAAGGGTGCGTTCTCTGGTCAGCTTTTTCTGTTGTGGAATATTTGCCTGTGCTTTTTCCATTTTATCCGCTGCTTTTACCGCCTTTTTCATCGGTTTTTCAAGGGTTGGGTCTGTGCGTTCTTCTTCGGAAAACTGCAAGCGGGATATTTTCCCCACAGGGCGAAACGGCTTTTTAGATTTTTTGCTCAAATGAGAGCCTCCTTTCCACGCAAAAAAACGCCTGCATCTCTACAAGCGGCTTTGACGCACATTTTATGATGTATTTTATCCCTGCTCTGTTTCGTTTGGCTTGGTGGTCATAATGCGATACAGCTCTGTATCCTTGGGGAACTTATCGGCAAAGGGCAAAATGACATTGCCATAAAATAAAAGTCCCTCGCCCTCGCCGGAGTGGGTCACATAGGAGAGTTGATGGGTGGAGATATTGAGCTGTTTGGAAAGGATTTGCCTGTCACCCGATGCTTGACTGAGCATATAAATGAAGTCGGAGTTTTCAAAGATATTCTCCACCTCACGAGAGGATAACAGGTCTTTTACATTCTGCGTAATGCCTGTCGGAATGCCTCCCCACTTACGAAAGCGTTTCCAGATTTCTACTGAATAGGCGGCTGTCTGTTCCTCTTTAAGCAGCAAATGAAACTCATCCATATAGTAGCGAGTGGAGCGTTTTTCAGCACGATTGACCGTCACTCTGTTCCAAACTTGGTCTTGCACCACCAGCATACCGAGCTTTTTAAGTTGCTTGCCCAGCTCCTTAATGTCAAAGCAGACAAGGCGGTTATTCAGTTCCACATTGGTACGGTGATTAAAGACATTAAGCGAGCCTGTGACATAGATTTCAAGGGCGGCTCTGATGTGCTGTGCCTCCTTTTCCTCCTGTTCCTCCAAAGCGTGATAGAGGTCACTCAAAATAGGCATTTTTTCTGGTACGGGGTCGGCAAGGTAATCATTGTAAATCAGACGGACACAGCGGTCTATGATACTTTTCTCCACTGGCTGCAATCCCTCCTTGCCGCCGACAATCAGTTCACAAAGGGAGAGAATAAAATCACTCTTTAAGGATAACGGACTTTCATCTTCGGAGTAGTTAAGGTTAATGTCCATCGGGTTTACAAAGTCAGTGCTGGTGGGTGAGATTTTTATCACTTGCCCATGCAACCGCTGTACAAGGGGAAAATATTCTGCCTCTGGATCACAGATAATGATATCATCTGTGGTAATCAAAAAGGTATTGGTAATTTCACGCTTAGCAGAAAAGCTCTTGCCACTGCCCGGTGTTCCAAGTATTAAGCCGTTGGGATTTTTAAGCTTTTTTCGGTCAACCATAATGAGGTTGTTGGAAAGAGCGTTCAGTCCATAATAAAGAGCTTCGCCGCCTGCTTGAAACAGCTCCTGCGTGGTAAAGGGAACGAAGATGGCGGTTGCCGAGGTAGTAAGACTGCGTTGAATTTTAATCTGGTTTAGTCCGAGAGGCAGAGAGGACATCAATCCTTGCTCCTGCTGATAATCGAGCCGTACCAGAGTACAGTTGTGTTTTTGGGAAATCCCCGATGCTTGGAATACGATGTTTTCAAGCTGCTGCTTGTTGTCGGCGGTGTTCATCACAAGAAATGTGACTAAGAACATTCTCTCATTGCGGCTCTGCAAGTCCTGCAACAGTTTTTTTGCCTCTCCGCCATAGGTGGCAAGGTCTGACGGAATGATATCCATATCATATCCTGCACGGACAGCTTTTTTCTGTTCTTCAATTTTCATCTTGTCGAGGTCGGTGATTTTTCGCTTGATGGTCTTAATCGCCTTGGTCTGGTCTACCGACTGAATGTGCATGGTAACAAGGAGATTGCTCTCCATGTCCAGAAAATCGGCAAGCATACGGTCATTGATTTCGGGAGCGAGTATTTGCAAAAAAGAAACCGCCCCATACTTTTTGCCCATGCGGAATGTTCTGCCCTCACGAAACTCAAAGGACGGTGGGGAGATAAAGTCCTTGGTAGATAATCCCGATGGCACAAGCCATTTCCAGTCAAAGCGGAACGGCTCGTTGCCGTCCATGCGGAGCATATTATGGAGCAGTCGCAAACGTTCTTTACCATCTACCGATTCCACCGTTACTCCCAACCGCTTAAAGCTGTTCCAGAGGTCATTTTCAATACGCTCCAGACGAGGTTTGGCAATTTTGATGTTCTCTGCCTCAATGCCAAAGGTGAGGTACTTGGTCTTTACCAGTCCGTTGTTGCCCTTGGCAAGCTGATTGTGGAGCATTTCTGTATACTCGGTACGAATGCTGTCAAAATCGTCTGCCTGTGGCTTGATGGAAACACTGCTCTCATAGTCCTCGGCATTAGCGGTCATATTAAGGAACGAAAGCTGAAATCCCACAGAGCTGTCAAAGTAGTTGAGGAAATCGCACCAACTCTCAAAAATGGCGGTCTTGTCCTCGTTCTGTGCAAGCTGATAGTTAATATCGTGAAAGCGTAGGGTCTTAGTGTAGAGGGTATCTGTCACACGGCAAATACCATCGGGATACATTCTCTGAAAGGGGATACTGTCCTGTGCAGATTTTGCCTTATTGTCCGAGTTTTTTGCTCTTGCGATTGCCGCCGTAATTTCCTTTTTTTCTGCCCTCGTGAGCTTGAGGGCTTTTGCTTTTTCTGCGTTCGACAATGTTTTTTACCTCCTTGTCCAATATGTTCTGCCTTTGTATAACAGTGTAGAAATTATCCGTCTGATACGGTCTTTGCTTTGAAGTGAAAAACCGTACCTCCAGATAGTGTTTTGCAATGACTTCCAACGGCTGACCGTGCTTTTCATACGTAGCGAACATGAAAAGGGGCAGCATGGAGAATATCATTAAGAGAGACGCACCGCTTGTGCCGATGCTGTCCTTTGTGAGAAAGAACAGGGGCAATCCGACAGCGAGAGCCGCAGAAAAACAAATGAGCTGTCGCTTGGTGAGGTTGAACATCACCTTTGTTTTCACGGTGCTTAAATCTTTGGGAACGGGTACATAAGCCATAAAAACTCCTTTCTGCTCTTAATGAGCTGAGAATATACTCTTTGCCAGTGAACCCGTCTTAAACAGGGTAAAGCAGAGCAAAATTGTGTACCCCATGCAAGTCCAGATAGCGGTGATAATGTCCTCATCAGTGGCGATGGATTGCACCAGTACTGCATAAATGCCCACGCACACCATAATGAGAAAGGCTTGAAAGCCGAGAGCGAGCATAGATTTCAAATAGTTCTGCCCCATGCCGCCCCATTCACGGTTTGCCATTGTTGCAAAAGGAATGGGAGCGAGAGAGGTGGTCATGTAGATTTCGAGCATTCGTCCGTAGATGACCACAAAGATGCAAGCACTTAAAATGTGCATTGTTAGTCCAACCACCATACTTTGTAGCCAAATGCCTAAAAGTGTTCCCACCTCCATTTCACCGAGGCGGGTTTCCATGTCTGCTACAACAGAGGTAATATCGATGTTGGTGTCCGTAATAATCACTCCGGCAGCACCCGATACAACGTGCTGTGACATATCAAAGATAGCCATAACGATGTTGAAGGTGTTGGTAATCAGGTATACAGCTACAAAGGTTTTGAATATCCACTTGAAGAATATCCAAGTGTCGATTTCGTGCATATTGTTCTTTTCAATGACCATCTGTATCAGCTCATAGCACATTACAAAGGTCAAGATAATGCCTGCAATGGGAATAATGACGGTTTCGGAAAGTGAGCGCACCATAGAAAAAATATCGCCATTCCATGCGGATGGGGTCATTCCTACATCGCCTGCGATTTCTCCAACTTGTGTGTTGACATTATCAAACATTCCAGACAAGTTACCCGTAATGCCGTCAATTAAAAGGTCTTTGAGCCACTTTTCAATGGCTTCCCATAAAGAATCCATCAGGGTTGCCCTCCTTTCTTGCCCCCTCCAGCCTGATACGGAAGGGGGCAGAGAAGTTTATTGCTCTGCTCGGATTAACCGAACAAGCCAGATAAGAGAGGTACAAGTACCATGCCGATGAGGGCAACACCGCCGCCTGCCATGAGCTGTTTCATACCTTGAGATTTTGCACCTGGATTATCGTTACCGTAACCTTCTAAGAGGTTGATGACACCCCAAATTCCTAAGCCTGCACCAAGTGCGATTACCAGTGTCTGCAATACATCTATCGCTGAGTTAAAAAATTCCATTGTGTTTTCCTCCTAAAATTTGAATTGTTGTTTAAGGTTGTGTTTGAACATGAAAAAACCGCCTATTCAGCGGTTTCGGGCTCGTCAGTGAGGTCGATTTCGTAAACATCGAAAACCTCATCGGGTTTGAGTTTCAGTTTTGTGGACAGATATTTTTCAATATCAAAGGTGTTTCTTTTATCAGAATCAGACAGATATTTATAGTTTGGGTGCTGCGCAATATCATACTTGTCCGAGAGAAACGGGCGAACACCCCGAAGCTGTAAAATGCACTTGCCGCCGTCCATAACGGCAAGCTCATCCATGCTCATAAGCTCCTTCCCCAACTTTTGATAATTAAGCCCGTAACTTCTTTGTGTTCCTCTGGTATCGGAAGTGTTAAACATATCAATGGTTTCCTTGCCGAGAGTTTCCGACAAGTCCTTGAGGGTGGTTTTCTCCTTTCCACCGAGAAACACCATGCTGTCGCAGTTGCCAATAATAGTATCGGCATTGTCCTTATAGAGAGCCTTTAACTGGCTCTGTGCCTGCAAAACGAGGCAAGCCGAGATCTCACGGCTACGAATGGTTGCCATCAGCTTTTCGAGCTTCGGTATCTGCCCGATGTTGGCCGCTTCATCAATCAGGCAGCGTACATGAATGGGTAGTCTGCCGCCGTACACATCATCGGCTTTATCACACAAGAGGTTAAAAAGCTGTGTGTACGCCATAGATACCAAAAAATTAAAGGTATCGTCCGTATCACTGATGATGATAAAAAGGGCGGTTTTCTTATCGCCCAAAGTGTCAAGCTCCATTTCATCGTAAGCGGTCAGCTCACGCAGTTCCTTGATGTCAAAGGGAGCGAGCCTTGCACCGCAGGAAATAAGGATAGATTTTGCTGTCTTGCCCGCAGCCAATTTGTATTTTTTATATTGCCTTACAGCAAAGTGCTGTGGGTCTTTTTCTTCCAAGCGATCAAACATGAGGTCAACAGGATTTTTAAAGTCCTCATCATCTTCACGCACCTCCGAAGTGTTTATAAATTCGATGAGGGTAGAAAAGTTTTGCTCATGTTCGGGAGCCTCAAAGTGGATATACCCGATGAGTGCCGTATAGAGCAGGGTTTCCGCTTTTACCCAAAAATCATCTCCGGCTTTACCCTCGCCTTTGGTGTTGGCGATTAAGGTAGTTACCAGTTTCAAAATGTCCTTTTCACTTCGCACATAGGCAAAGGGGTTGTAGTGCATGGATTTTTTGAAATTGATGGTGTTGAGTATCTTGATTTTGTAACCGTACCGCAGGAGCATTTTTCCGCACTCTACCACGATACTGCCCTTGGGGTCAGTCACAACAAAGCTGACTGGATACTCTTTAGACTGGCACTGCATAAGGTTTGGTTTGAGCCAAAACCTCGTTTTACCAGAGCCGGAGCCGCCCACAATCAGCACGTTCTTATTTCGTGCGTTCTTTGGACTTTTGGGGCGGCTTGACATCATCAGCCGTTCCGTTTGGGTGAGTATCACATTGTTTCCAAACACAGGGTCTGCAAAAGGTGCAATGTCCTTTGCACTGCCCCATCTTGCAGAGCCGTACTCAATGCCCTTACGGTACTTTTTTGCGTTTTTCCCTTTGAGATAAACCGCAAGGCGAATAGCAGCCGCAAGCAGGATACCGATTAACATATCCTGTGGGTGCAGGCTCGGCAGTGGATTTTCAAATGCGGCGGCAAACCCATCGGTAAGGTTTAACACTTTACTTGCAAAGTCATAGCCTGTGGTGAGCCTCCATGCCTGCGGTACTTTTGTGAGCATTAAGCCGATAAAGACATAGGGCAGATTGAGAATAAGGAGCTTTTTAGTTTTCGTGTTCATAGGCTCTGCTCCTTATTTCTGTTTTTCACCTTGTCGGTGACAGCGTTTTTCACAAGCTCAGTAAATTTCTTGAGCTGTGCAAGTACGGACGGTTTTTCAGCCTTTCGCACGGTCTTGGCGGTAAACTCGGTAAAAGCGGCGGTGAGAGCATCGGCATCCCTCGCCTTGAAAAAGACAAGGTACTTGGGTGGGGTCACGCTTTTATCCTTTTTGATGGCAAAGTCAACGCCGTATTTCTTTGCCACCCGTTCAAAGCTCTTGATGTTCTTGTCCGTCACCGCAATATTGCTCATGCCTTGATTTTGCTCTGCAAGCTGCTTGACCGTTTGCTTGCCGTGGGGAATGGGGTCAGGACTGTCACGGCTCTTGTTTTTCTGTGCCTCCAAGAATTTCAAAATGGCGTTTTTCAGCGTTCTACCTGTCAGCTTTGCCGTATTGATGGCAAGCGTAACCGATCTGTTTTCAACTTCTTCCTGCATAAGTAGTCCTCCTTTCCGTGATGTAGTGGGTAGTTTTCACTAAGGTGGAACTACCAACCGCCGGAGCAGATATTTAATCATTCTTTGTTCGTCCTTGTCCTTTCACAGTGAGAATACCGTCCAGTGTGGTGGCGGTAATCCGCAAACGCTCTGCAACAGCAATGTCATTTTTCACGCTTTCATCCACAACAGCTCCGCAGACTATAAGGACATGGGAACGGCGGAGCATATCCCGTCCGATATCAATTCCATCCTTATGCTCCTGTGGGATTTCATCGTTTATAAAAAGTGGCAGGAACAGCAGAGGACACATAGGCATAAAGCCTGCCTCGTAGATTGCCCTGCAATATTTAGCGGCGTTTTCGGTATTCTCAAACTCGTTATTGCTCCAAGCTGCCGTAATGTATGCCATAGGTCTTTTCATGGTAAAAAACTCCTTTCTGATTTTGGATATGAAAAAAGGCGTACCCAATCCTGCTGTGCAGGGAGGTAACGCCTGTTGTGAATAAGTTATCTGCCACCGTATAAATCGTGGTTGACCAAAGCGGAATAGTAATTCCCAATGGTGGAGGGAGCATTGAACAATGTTGCAAGCAGATACCGCTTGATGTTCCGCACATAGGTGGTGGTTTTCTGTAAGCACTCAAACACATAATCAATGTGGGAGCTGTCAAGCCGCAAGAGCTTTTCTTTCACAAGCCGTGCAGGGTATTCTTCTCCGGATATGTTAATGGTGGGCTTGGTGGAGCAGAGCGTTTCCACGATGATGTCCACGATTTCGTCAAGCTGTTCTCTGTCATGGCTTTTCTTGATAAACTCGTACTCAAGGTTATCTAAAACCAATTCTCTTAATTCTGTGATATTATCGCATCCCATCCAATCTAATCCAATCTGAGCTGTTGTGTTTGTGCCGCTTGCAAGATAAGATCGATTAGGATTTGATACCTCAGTAATCAATAAATCTTTCTTTTCTTGATTAGTAGTTAATCTATTAGTAATTAATTGTGCGGGGTTTTCCAGATAAGGTTTATCCATATCCGGATTATCCAGATACGGCTTTTCCGTATGTGGTATGTCCGTATCTGGATTATGTTGTGGGTGCTCGTAAATGATGTACTCGGTATCGGAGATGCGTCCCTTGCTGTCACGGAGTTGATTGCGGATAATATACCCCTGCTTTTCCAGTTCTCGCAGAGTAGAACCGATACTGTCAACACCCTCTTTACAGATTGCCGCCAAGCCTCTGGTGGTGTAGTTCCACTCATCGGGCAGGGATAACATCATGGACAGCAAGCCTTTTGCTTTTAGCGTAAGGCTTGTATCTTTCAAATGGAAATTGGACATTACCGTATATCCACGGTTTTTCTCTACCCGAAAAACTGCCATATTTCCTCAACTCCTTTCGTTTGGGCATAAAAATAGCCACAGCATAATACTGTGGCAAAATTATCTGATTTCCTGCTTTGGTTTGTCATAAAAAATATCGCCTTTGAATACCTTGGCATGTTTAAGGATTTTGCACTCCCCACGGCTTTGGCTCTCTAATGCTTTTTTGTAGCCTGCATCGGTGAGAAACAGCCGCATACGCTCACCCTTATCGCCAACAGGAGAAGAATGGGAAAGCACATCAAAGACAATCATGTGCCTTGTATCCTCTCCAAAGCGTTCCAGTGCCATAATGTCATGCCCTGCCAAAACAGGCTCACCCGACTTTTTTCGGGCTTCATCAAGCAATTCACCTATGGTTTTGTTCTTATTCATAGTGACAGCTCCTTTCTAACGCTCCTGCTGTTGAGTGCGTTTCTTGTGCCATGTTTCCAGTAATTTGAGGATAGTTTCCTCCATTTTTTGAGGTGTGTAGGACTTGGGAAAATACTTTCTGAGCTTATCGCTTGAAAGCGTAACCTTGTCCAGTTCACCTTTCTTTTCCTCGCTCATAATGGCACACATGGCTTCAAGGGTACATTTGCCCTCGGCACTAAACTTTTTAAGCCGTTGTGCTTGTGAGAGAGAAGGGGTCGCCTGTTCCATATCCATTGCTTCAAGCAAATTTCTTTGTTCCTCGGGCTTTAGATAGGACAGCTCCACAGCAGGGTTAAAGGCGATTTTCTTATCGTCTACCATATCAAGAAGTTCGGGAATAAGCTCGGTAAGACGGATAAAGCGTTGTATCTGATTACGGCTTGAGCCTGCCTGTTCCGCTACAATTTCCACGGATTTTTTACCCTCATTTAACTTGTGCCCAAGTTGGGTACAAGTTAAATCCGTCCGTTCTCCTTGCCGTTTGATAGCCTCTAACTTCATCTTAAAAGCAAAGGCTCGCTCACTCGGTAGGAGGGTTTCTCGCTGCAAATTGCTGTCAACCATAATAATGGTGGCGGCATCATCGTCCAGATTTCGGACAATGACAGGCATTGTTTCTAGTTCTGCAAGCTCACAGGCTCGTTTGCGGCGGTGTCCTGCTACAAGCTCATAGCCGCCCTCATCACGAGGTCGGGCGATCGCAGGAACAAGTACACCGTATTCCTTGACACTCTCGGCGGTATCCTGCATTGCCTCATTGTCTACCACCTTAAAGGGGTGGTCTTTGAATGGAAACAGCTCGGTTAAGGGGATTTCTATAATCTTTTCTCTATTGGCATCGGCTCTGCTTTCCTCGGTGGAGAACAAATCATCTACCGATGTCAGATTTATGTTTTTGGCGGAGCTTTTCAATCTTCAACACCTCCTTCGTCAAATTTCGGTAGCTTTCTGCAACCTTGCCTTTGGGGTCGTGAGCAAAAATGCTCTTACCCTCGGCACTAATTTCAGCTGCTCGTACTGAATGGGGAATGTCGGTAGAGAATATCTTCATGCTGCCACCGTAGGTTTCTCTTATCAGGGTGCAGATGTCCTTTGCAAAATTGGTACGGCTGTCTACCATTGTTAGCAGGATACCGTCTATTTTCAGTTTGGGATTAATCTGTCTGCGTACTTTACCAATGGTCTGCAAAAGCTGTTCTAATCCTTTGGCAGGAAGATACTGTGCTTGCACAGGAATAATTACGCTGTCTGCGGCAGCAAGGGCATTGATCGTGAGCATACCGAGAGAGGGCATACAGTCTAAAATGATAAAGTCATATTGCTTTTTAACCGTATCAAGATATTGCTTTAGGACAGTTTCACGGCTCATGGCATTTACAAGGGAGACTTCCATACCTGACAGCTCTATATTGGCGGGCATCAAGTCCACGCCCTCATGGTGGCTCAAAATACCTTCCTTGTGCTGGAGAGGGGTGTCGGTTATTACTTTACCCATTACTGTGGCAAGGGTGGTATTCAGCTTGTCAGGCTGTGCACATCCTAAACTGATTGATAAGCTACCCTGTGGGTCAGTATCTATCAGCAGGACTTTCTTGCCCTCAAGTGCTAATCCGATGCCTAAGTTGGCACAGGTGGTTGTTTTGCCTACGCCACCTTTTTGGTTGGCGATGGCAATTGTTTTTGCGTTCAATTTTGTTCCTCCTTTCGGTTTTTGGGTATAAAAAAGGAGCTAGCTATTAAAAAGCTAACTCCTAGTTAAAAAGATTGATTATTTTTCAATTTTGAATAGTTTATTTTTTTGAGAAAGCTCAACAGCGATGTGAGCCTTATCAAGTACAGTGGTTGGTAATTTATCTTTTAAAATTGAAATTACTAGCTGTATGTTTTGGGATTGGACAAACTCAGCAACCTTTACCAACTGATTATCATGCATAAGTTCCTTCTTATCGTTCAATAAAAAATGTAAACAGGGAAGTTGTTCCTCATCAGCAAATAGGAGGTAAGCTAAGTCAAAACATAAAATTTCCCCTTGCTTTTTACCAGAACTCATATTTGCATTAAAGGCATTGAATTTATAAAATTGTTGCCCTTTTTTGTTTGTCATTTTTTTAAAGGTAAGAGCATATTTTTCTCCATACAATTCTTGTGAAATACTAGAGAATAGTTTATTGAATTTTTTTACCTGTTCTTTTAAAAGTATTTCAAAATCACCTGAAAAAAGATAACTGTCAATGCTTTCAATCTGATTGTTAAGCTCATTGATATTTTCTTCTACCTCATTCAGTTGAGATATAATACTTTCATATTCACCTTTAACTCTGTATTTCTCATTTAGTTCAAATATAATTTTCTCTAGCTCTTCAAAAGAATCACCTTTTGCAACTTTCTCAGTTAACTCCTTTTCCTCCTTCAAAAACGTTGCTAATTCTTCACGAGAAATTTTAAGTTTTTGTGAAAGATCTGGTAAATCCTGAGAAATGTATTTTACTTTTTCAACTACCATATTGTTATGATAAGCGACCAAATCTTCAAAGGTTTTTTGAATACCAGAAATGTTTGTAGTCACTTCATTATAGAGCAATTTTAACTGTTGTAAATCAATGCGAGAGATACTTTGTTCTAATTCAACTACTGATTCTTGTATTAAATTTTTACGGATCTCCAATTTACTGATTTGTGAGCTTATTTTGTTGATCTTATATTTAGTAGAGTTCAGAAGCTCTAAATCCTGTTCTAATGTTTCATTAAGATTGAATGATGATTTTTTTACATTAAGGGCATCAATTTCATCATCTACCAGTGCCAATGCTATTTCATATGTGGTTTTTGTTTGTTTCTTTTCTAAACGCTCTCTAAAAGTTTCTTCTTGATTTATTTGAGCAACAAGAGCCTGTTTTTTAGCTCCTTCATTAAAAGTACAGCCCAGAAGATATAGATATAATGTTTCATATTCTATGTCTGTTGTGAATTTATCAAGTGTTTTTAGCGTGTTATTGATGCTTTCATCTTTATATCTAATATTATGAGATATGATTTGCCTAAAAGTTGGCTTTTCCGCCTCTTTTTCAGGCATTATGCACTGTTCCAGCTCATTTTCAAACTCTTTATCTAGGACGGTTTTCCCATTTATTTTTCTAATTGCTTTCTTATGGGTTAAGAAGTTTCTTTGAATTTCCAACTGTTTTGCTTCTGGATCATCAAGGTTTTCAGTTAAAATAAGCGTAATTTTAATTTCTTCATCAACCAGAAAGTCCTTAACTACATCGTATACCTCTTTTTTGTTTTCAGTGTCTGTATAAATAATATTTGCCTTAGCACCCAAACAAAAATCAATAAGTTTCAATACAGTTGTTTTTCCAACATTATTTCCTGTTGATTTTGAATCATCAATGGGGGTGTCATCAATAATTAGGTTAAGTCCAGAACTGAATTCAATATTACGAACAACTTCTGTAGGACTTGATATTATAAGTCTTTTTATGAACATAATTCAACGTTCCCCCTTTCGTTAATTTGTGCCACCTCAATCAAATACAACCAATCAAGGCATAATATGAAAGTTGGAAATGACATATTATTAGCACCTTTTATTATTTGATATAGATTTATAATGGGTTGATTGTCTTTTTTTTTCAGCTCGTTAAGGACTAATGCACCATTATAATATATACTTAATTCTGGATGAATATTATCTGGTAACAACATAGTCATAACCCTCCGGATTCTTAAATATCTTACAACGAATAAAAGCATCAACCACTAGAATTGATACACACATCTCCAATTCCTCATATGGAATTTCTATGTAGTTTTTACTGTTTTTTATCACTTCGACTACATTGTCAATTATGGAAAAGAAAATTTCATATGGTTCTTGCGTATTTACTATCAGCTTATTATACTGTTTTCTCATCACAGACAGCACAGAAAGGCTTTTATTTGCTCCCTGTTTATCAAATTCTTTGTACTTTTCATCTAACTTGCTGTAATAAACTTTATAATCATCTATAGTAGGTTGTACAGACAATAAATTATTGAATTCAATTTTTCTCATTATTTCAAAAGGATTGATTTCTGGGGAGTCAGCTACCATAGATAAATTTTCTTTTGATAATATATTGATAATGGAAGCCAGATTTGTATCTACCTTAACCATATCTATGTTCTTGCCAAGTTCATCTCTGATAAATTCATATAACTCTCGTTGATTTTTTATTTGTAAATTGAGTACCAAATTTAGCAAAGATTTAATATCATATATATCATCATCTGATGAAAATATTGCACTATGAGGGTTCTTAAAAGTATTAGATCTCAATTTATCTGCATCGCCAGCAATTGCAATAAACTTAAAATGATAACCAGGATAGTCTTTAAAAATTTTCTTTGCCAAAGAATTTTCAATTTTCTGTTTGGTACAAGTTGATGAGACTTGAGCTATAATTTTGTTTTCCTCATCAATTAAATCTATGCCTTCTGTATTTTGTTTTATAACATTGATATTTTTTAAGTTACATTTCAGCAGTTGGCTTATAAGCTCCGCAAAAAAAGTTTCTGAATATATATTTAAGTCTAATAAATTAATTTTTCCACGAATTTTTATACGGTAAGACAATGTATTTAATTCTTGTTCTATGTAGTTAAAATAATTGCTACGGTTCATCATTGTTCCTCCCGTTCAGAAATTCTTTTATCAATAAAAAGCAAATAAGTGTCAATATTTAACGCATCAGCAATTTTCTGTACGTTATCTAAATCAATACTTCGTTTTTCACGTTCTATAGCACTGATATAAGTTCTATGCAATCCTGCTTTTTCAGCAAAAGCCTCTTGCGAGAGACCTCTTTCAGTTCTATACTTTTTTACGTTATTCGCAAAAACTTTTACTATATCCATGATTGCACGTCACCTCAAGAATAATTTTATTTCATCGAATACAATAAGTCAACATACAATAAGTCACGTTATTGCAATGATGGAGGGAGGAGCCATTCATCTGCTAGGCCGTGGATGTCCCAAACTAATCAATAATTTGCCGTATGGGTCAATATCTATCAACAAGATTTTAACACTTTAGTTGGCGGTAGCGATTGCCTTTGCGTTCAAATGTTTTTCCACTTTTCGATTTTGGGTATAAAAAATTGCCCCTTATAATAAGAAGCAATTTCATATCCATATTTAGTTTTGTATTACTTCAAAATAAGTTAGTGCATCTTTAATAGCATTTACTTGAATAGGAGTGGGGTGTTTCCTTGGTTGCTTTAGTGTTTCAACGGCATTGGGAGCATCGTACATTTGCAAACCTAATCCACGTTTTACTTCGGCAATATATGCCGTGTGGACTTTGAAGCTATATTTTTCAAGAATATATTCTTGAAGCATTTTGTATGTGGTTCGTGGTTTTGGCTTGTATACCTCTGCCTTTTGAGCTATATTATTAAGAGTGAGGCTGTTTTGAAAAGTGACTATACCATCAAGTGGTATCAATCCATCACCGTGTCCAAAGCCTACGGTAATACTAATATAACTGTCTGGAGCTTTGTGGGTTTTTGGTAATACCGTTGAATGTTGCTCACTACTATATCGAGATACGGATTTATGAGTTAACAATATAAAGTATTATGTTAATCGGAGTAAGTAGGATGAATAAACGGGATGACTTTTTGAAGAAAACGAAAGAAGAGTTAGCTAAAAGGTGTTCCTACCGTTGCAGTAATCCGAATTGTCAAAAGATTACTATTGGAGCGCATAGTAGGCCAGATAAATCACTTTGTATTGGCAGAGCTTGTCATATTTCAGCTGCAGCTGAGGGGGGAGCGCGATACAATAAACTAATGACTTCACAGCAAAGAAGGGCAATAGAAAATGGTATTTGGTTATGTGCAGATTGTTCCGACATTATAGATAAAGACGAAAAGAAATATACAGTAGAAGTGCTTAAACAATGGAAGGAACAAGCAGAAAAAGAATTAATGTATAGCGATTCTTGTTTAATTAAGGATTCTCAACATTTACTTAAAATTATTGGAATAGCTATTGGGGCTGGTGGAACAGGAAAATCTTTTGTAACCAGTGCTATCAGTGTCGCGCTTTCTAAACAATTTAATAAAAAAGTATTGTGTGTTAGTGTAACTAAATATGATCATGCACTGTTGAACTTAGGGTTTGAAAGAGAGCTTGAAAGGCTACCATTTTCTAATTCATCAATAACACATAATGATGTGAAAATTCAAACATATCATTCTCCAATATATGATAACGTTGATGTGATTTTTTATGATACGTTGAAAGATATTCATTTACAGCAACTTTTGAAATTTGGAAAGACGGACTTAAACGGTATGCTTTTGGATTTATCCAAAAGATGCGGTTATGAATATATTGTTTGTGATTGTGGCGATGGGCTGACTAATTCTATTCAAACAGAGATTTTATTAGCAAGTTCAGAAGTGATAATTCCATTAGGACAACATAGTAATTCCAATGGAGGAATGTCCTCTGTATGTTATTGGTTAAGAAATAGTAGTAGTTGTAAAAATATCTGGGTATTCTATTCGATGGGTTATTTAACAAGCAATCCTAAAGTAAATGCTCAATTTAGAAAAGAGTTTTTGCAAACTCAAGAAATCATTTGTAAAGCTGGGTTGAATCTTAAAGAAGTTAAAACAGTGATTCCTGAGAATAGATATATTTCTGATTGTATGTGGCGTAAAAAAGATATTTGGAAATTTGAAAAAGTTAAAAATGTTGTTCAGGCATATAAAGAATTAGTTAATGAATTATTTGGATAATTAACCTCAAAAGAAAGATAGCCGTCCATTTGGGCGGCTATCTTTCTTTATATAATAAACTGTGAATGCGAATCATGTTCTAAAAGAATCTCAATAAATGCTTCCTGTAAAATCTCTACATCATCTAAGTAAATATCCCCATAGTAATTATTCTCATACCCAAAGTATTCCAAACAGGAATAGAAAGTTAGATACAGCTCATTAATAGCTTTTTCGTGTACCTCAATACTTTCCTTAAACATTTGAATTTTTCGATGAACCCCACCAAGGGCACGTTCTTTTTTTCTAAGTTCAATTTGGGTTCTTTTCAAATTACCTTTATTTCGTTCTAAATTGCTTTCATAATGACTTTTTGTATTTTTAAGAACAGCAATTTCATTATTCAGAGCAAAAATCTCAGGTTCAAAATTTTTAATTCTTTGCCGATAGTCGGCTATTTTTTTGTTATGTCCATCTTCAATTCTCTTTTTGCTCGCTACAAACTTTGTAATATGCTTTGTAGCAAATCGTAATTCTCTAATAAATTGTACTTTGTTCTCTGGTGCTGGTGGAGTTCCGAAGTCTTCTATAATAAATTCTGGCTTCTTTGTGCAGAAAATTCGGCTATTTAAACAAGAATACCCTGCTTTGTATAGAAGTGCATTAGCGTAAGCCAGAGGGAAACCAAGCCGAAAGCATTTTTTCAAGACAGCGTCATTTACTTCTTTGCTGTGTTGAATGGTGTAGCCATTTAAAGTATAAAGTTGTTCTGCATACTTTAAATTTAAACTGCATTTATATTCTGTTTTATTATTATAAAATTCAAGCTACAATTCAAACATCGGCTAATGAATTCGTCGCAAAGTTCTTCAAACCCTGCCAAAACCGATTTTGCATTCAAATACGTTAACGTATTGCATCTGAAAAACTGATAATGACCCGAAAAGAACAATAGAATAAATGAAGGTAATTGCGAAGTGCCTCACTCCAAATTTCTCACATTTTTGTCAAATGCGAGAAACCGCTCATGAAAGCTGGCTGCACCACCATGTTCCCACAGTGAACATTGCTTTCGTGGCTTTTTCCGCTCGGCACTTCGTGTTCCTACTAAGGAGGCAATCTAAATGAGAAAAAAACATTATATCAAAGTAATCAATCAACGAGATGTACAAGCAATGCAGGCAATGCGGTGCTGTGGCTATATGAACCGAACCCAATTAAAGAACTTTTTAACAGACTCGAGGATAAAAGCATTTTGTCACGAAGGAGTAATAGAACGTTGCCTTTACCAAAAAGGGAAAGAACAAGTGGAATGTTACCGTTTCTCTCATGGTGGCTTTCGATGGTGTGAAAAGCACATAGATGAAATGAATAGCCGCAGTCTTTACCGTTCGGCAAGTCCTCTACATGATATTGCGATCACAAACAAGTATTTGAGCCTTTCTCCCGAGCAACGGGAAACATGGCGCACAGAGCAGGAACTGAGAAGCCAGTTCGAGCAAATGTTAGACAGGCTTCGGGAAGACGATTTTTCACGCTGGGTACAGCTGAAAGGAATGTGGGAGCAAAATCAAATAAGTGTGCCCGATGGAGCATATCAAGAAGGGGAACATACCGTGCTATTCGAGTGCGTTACAAACAACTACGGTGAAGCCGAACTGCAAGCGAAAGAAGAATATTCACTTGCAGTTAATTTAGAAATTCAATATCAAAAAATATAGGAGTTGATACTATGGTTACAAAAAAAGAGGAACAATTTGCGTTTATACAAGGTAGTAAAAAGCTGTTTTGGGTGCTGGTTTTTGGCTTGGGTGGAGTATGTTTGAAAAAACAGTTTGAAGATTTAGCGTATCGAGGGGAATCCCAAAAGTTTTTAAAGGTAGGGTTGCTGCGCAAACAAAAGTTAGGCAGGAATGTAGTCTATTTGGCAACCAAGCCCGTTTTTGAGTATTGGGGCTTAAAACACGCTTCTGCCCGTTATTCAATTCGTAAGTTGCTGAAAAGTAGTTTGTTAGCAAAGCAATATGAAGATATCTATAGAAATGACCTAAACCAAATGGTACAAGGTATTTTAAAGAGCAATGCAATGTTTTACACCCCAACCGCTCATGTGGATTTTATGGAAGATGCAATGAAGCTTTTCCAAAAGCATCATCTTGATGCGACGGCTCTACAATGGGAAACGGATCGGCTTTTACAACGTGCAAAAGATGTGGCAGATCGAAGGGTGGGGGTGTCAGGCAAAGCAAGAGTACATAAAACAATGCAAGAAGATTTGTTTACCCTTGCCGCTAAAAACATCTATGTTTCCGATGCAAGATATGATTCTACAGAGGCTGTTTTTCGCATCTATGCCATTGTTTTAGACGTGGATAACTTAACAAATCAGGAGTTAGTCAATCGAATTTCCCTTGCCTGTGAATCCCTCGAGAATATGTTTTCTGCTGTGAAGGTGATAGTTGGTATCGAAGTTCACAGTCACAGAAAATTTCCAAAAGCAATGAGGGAAAATATCATGCAGCGTGTCAAAAAAACGAGTGCTTACCGCCCCAAGAGCGAATGGCATACCTCAACGACCATTTGGCTCATCGGTCATAATTCTTCACGAAAACTATTCAGCGGAATTGCAATGGAAAATTTAATATAGAGATAATAAAATGTTTGCTCGAACACTTTTTGCGATTTTTTGAAAAAAAGCGAGCATAGAATCAAACAAGTATCACCCCAACCCCTCAAGGGGCTTAATTTAATGAGAGTAAGGAGTAGTGTGAGGTTGCTGGTTACAGCAGTCAACTACTTTGGGGTGATACAAAATAGCACCGTTAGGTGTTTGATTAAAATAAATTAAAGGACGTGTATCTTATGAAAGCAGTTGCTATGAAAATAAATAAAAGGACATTTGTTCCTCCTGAAGAAATAAGCTTATTTCAAAATTTTAATCTAACCAGAATGTTGTTTTTTCTCAATGACAGCCTACTACTCCAAAAGGAAGATGGTTTTTACTTTGCACCAGATCCAAGATATAAGCTACAAGATAATTTAGCCGTCAATGTTGAGACAAAAGAAACATACCCTTGCTTTGATTTTGTCATACAGTTTGCGATTGGGAAAAGTCTGTTTACTCCCTTTCGTACGGCAGCTTTGCTGTTTCATTACCACTATACGCATATGGAATTCAATAAAAATTGGGAGTTTGATTTTTATCAAAAGTATCAAATTCCTTTGCCAGCACTGGAAGCAGATACCCCTAAAAGCGGTACAGTAGATATGCTAAAATCCCAGCATGACCATAAGAATAATAAATACTTGATTGCTCATTTTACTAAATTGCACAAGATAGATGAGTTTGTTCTAAAGGATATGATTTTCCGTGGTTTTTTGGTTTCCGATCAACATAGAAATGCTTGCTTTTTAATTTTTGATGATTTAAAAACCAGAGAAACTGCAAAAGGTGTTTTTAAAAAATCAACTAAATTTAAAAATAATTATAACAGCTATCTTGCTGCGGAAAATAACGCTCCGTTTCTTTATACCTTTCAAAAAAGTGAAGAAAACCACCGTTTTACACATTGTCATGTGTTTCACAACGTGTTACAGATGCTCACTTTTATTACAGAGCTAAAGCAAAAAACGTAACCATTTGTAAGAGGCTCAACTCACTTGTTTATTTTGTTTCACGACTTTCAGCCAGAGGCGTTTGAAAATCTGCTGGAGAACTATCGTGTTGGACAGTTTTTGTTCCATGGGGACGCATCTATATTGGAACAAAAATATCAAGCTATCATTGACAAACCCTATGAAGATAATGACCCACTACCATTTTAATAAGAAAGTGCCACCGCTCAAAAGAACAGTGGCACTTTCTTTGTTTATTTGTTCGGGTGGCCTGTATGGATTCCTTCTCGTTCCGCTTCCTCAGAATCCCGATAGCCCCAGCCCCGAGCGTAAGCATCGGCTTGGGCAGTAGCCTTGTCCTTTTTGGCAGCTTCCTCTTGGGCTTCCATTTCTTCTCTGTGCCGTTGATCTGCTTGTGATTGGTGCATTTGATTGATTGTGTTGGTGTCAATTGAAAAGTTTTTTCCGTTGGATCGGAAAACAAATTTAAAAACAATCACAAAGAACAAAATTAAACCGCACAAAACTTGAAGTAACGTCAGGCCGACTATGTAAGCAGGGTTTTTGGCTTTCAGGTTTCGAATAATCAAAATAGCAAGCGGAACTAAAAATAGTATCAGCATGGTTCCGTTGGTCTGTGCATCGTTTCGCACTAGGCCGCCTCCGCTTTGCATCATAGTCACACCAAGAGGCAGAATGTAAAGTGTAAGCATTAAAAGTTTATTAATTCCACTTAATCCATTATAGCCAGTCTGGTTATAAACTGTCTGTGCTAATCTTTTGACTGCAACTACACTGATAATTGAAACTACTACCCCGATAATTAAAAAAATTGCGCTGTCTTCCATTTTTATTTGCTCCTTATATTTTTATTGTTTGGGTGTAAAGTATAATGAAATACTGGTTTCATCTGCTACAATGTTTACTTTTACACCGCTCCTTTTATAAGTTACTGTCCAATTCCCATCTGTTCCGCCTGGATCATCCACAAAGCCATAATCATTTGTGTCAATGTTACCACCATTTGTATAAGTATCATCTAGCCACTTCCACAGGGCTTCGCCCGTCTTTTTGTCGTTAGATAAGAAACAAAAAGCATTTAACATACTGTTATAAAAATCGTTATGTTCAGAGCGCCCCTCTTTTTTAAAGTCTCTCCAGTGGTAAATTTTTAAACCGAATTTTCCATCTTTCTGAACAAAGAATCCACTATTTGTTATAAATCCAGTCATAGAAGTTCCTCTGTATGTGATGCTGTTATTTTCGCCGACCCAGCATCCGTTCAGATTTTCGCTTAAGGCTCTTTCTTGTTGCGAAAAGGTTCTGGAAGGGTCATAAGGAGTTTTTAGTGGAGTAAGTACACCGACATTTTTCATATCATAAACATCATAACTACCGATTTCCGTAATGCCATACAAACCTTTTACATGAGGACGTTTTTCAGGTTGAACTAGTTTAATGCCTTTTCCTTGGGGTTGGGAGTTTTTTTCGCCAATAATCAATTTGAATGTTTTTGCCGATAATGAACCCATAGTGGCAGTAATAATATCGGTACTTTCACCGACCTCTCCTGAAGCTGTGATTTCCACTGCTCGAATACTGTTACCTAAAAAAGTTCCGATTTCCTCTTTAGTTTTTTTCGTACCCTTAGGATTGTGCTCATATGTGATAACCTCAGTATTGCTGCGACTGTATGTGATAACGTCAGGGTTACTAAATTCTACCCCAGGGGGCTGTGACATCCAGCTAGGTATGATTCCGTTGCGCTTATCGTATACTGTGTTAAAAAATAATTTAACAGTACTGTCTTTGGGGATTGTTAATTCTTTTGGCAAAAGACTTGTTACTCCATTGATTGAAATGTCTACACTTACACCATACATTTCATCGCCACGACCTTCTTGGTCAGATGGGTTAGGATTATTCACTATACTGAGGTAATTGTCATTTGGCGGCTCATAGCTTTCTTGTTCACGTAAGGTAGCCTGCCGTTTGGCTTCTGCCTGAGTGCTCTCTTTTATAATAATGTAATTAATGGCTGGGTGGGCAACGGAATCTTTTGATTTGACTTGTACATACATTTGGCAGATTTGTCCCATTTCGCCCACAGCTTTAATAGTAGAATAATAGCTGTTTCCCTTTTTTATATTAGAAACAACCTGAACAATCTTGGGGTCTTGGGATTCTAAGGTAAGCACATCTTTTGCGTTTTTAGGGGTCAGCTTGTAAGTGAAAGTGCTGTCTTGTACCATTCGGGTGCTCGGAACTGATTCAGCGGTGAAATATTCTTCATAACCGTTTGCCGCAGAAACTGAATTTGAGCATAGGACGGTGATAAGAACGCTGATGGATAGAACAAGTGATAAAAATCGTTTTACTTTTTTCAACAGTATCCCTCCTAATGTTTTCCAAATTACTTCTATATCCATTAATATACACTGAAAGCTATGAGCGTGTCAATTATAAACATCATTATGATAATGTAATATCTCTTTGACTATTATAAGATGTCCAAAAAGGAGATTACACATATGATTTCTGAAAGCATAAAATCGTTGCGACAAAGGAAAAATTTTACTCAAGCTGATTTGGCAAGAAACTTAAATGTAACACGAAGCAGCGTGAATGCTTGGGAAATGGGGATATCTATTCCTAGCACACAAATGATTACCGAGTTATCCTTAATGTTTGGGGTGTCCAGTGACTATTTACTTGGCATTAAACATAACTCTACAATTGATATTTCTGGATTAACTGACAAAGAGGTTGGAATACTTGTAGAGCTAATCAATACTTTTAAAGAAAATCGTAGATAATGGAATATTTTCTGTTATTCAGTAATATGATATAAAGGTAGTCCAACACTACTCTTTTAAATCTTTCTTTTTTGTATGGACAAAACAAGGGTAAGAAAGAAACGGTAAGAAATTAAATGGAATGACGAATCCCACAGCACTTTTTTGTGCTGTGGGATTTTTTGCGTTCAACAGCTATGTTGAATAATTGTACTTTTTTCTCAATATGATTCATAAAAATCATTTCAAAAAGGAGAGAGTAAAAGAAAAATTCAAGATCTTTTGAGTTGTATAAATCTGTTTAAATGGAAAGTTGATTTATATTCCGTTTTAATCCAGCAAAAAGCATGATACGTTAAAAATGTAATTACGCATCAAGTCGCGGCTTGAAATTCAATTATCACAGGAGCGTTGAGTTTCAGCATGAAAAATAATTTGGAATATCAATTGATGAATGGTCATTTAAACAAACTGTATGACTTAAAGCTGATTTCTTATGAACAGAAGGAAGAAATCAAAAACGATATGTTGACGCATGTTTCTAGTAACATGCAGAAAGGATTCAGTAGGAAATGAGAGAGAAAGTAACAATTATAGAACCTGAAGTTCTAATGACAGATAGTAATAATCAGGCAGTGAGCAAAAAACGTGTTTGCGCTTACTGCCGTGTGAGTACGGAGTTAGAAGAACAGCAAAAGAGCTTTGACGCACAGGTAAGTGATTTTCAGCAGAGGATTCAAGAAAATCCCAATTGGGAGTTTGTGGGGATTTTTGCTGACAGAGGAATAAGCGGCACACAAGCGAAAAAGCGTGTGCAATTCCAGCAGATGATTCTGGCTTGTAAAACAGGAAAAGTTGATCTCATCTTGACAAAGTCCATTTCACGCTTTGCTCGAAATGTGGTTGACTGTGTTGAGACTGTCCGAAATCTTAAAGAGGTGGGGGTAGAGGTTCATTTTGAAAAGGAGAATCTTTACACATTTGATAGTAAGGCCGAATTTCTTTTAACTATATTAGCATCTATAGCGCAGGAAGAATCGAGGAATATCTCAGAGAATAGCACTTGGGGTATCCGCAAGCGTATGAAAGACGGAGTAGCAGTTGTCAATTGCAGCCGCTTCTTGGGCTATGATAAAGATGAAAATGATAACTTGATTATTAATCCTGAAGAAGCCAAAATCGTGCAGCGCATTTTTAGTGAGTATCTGGAAGGAAAGGGCTGCGGTAAAATTGGAAAAGAACTGGAGCAAGACGGGATTAAAACAGTAACAGGGTGTAGCAGATGGGCAGAAACCACGATAAAAGGAATTTTGATGAATGAAAAATATTATGGGAAATTGCTTCTACAGAAAACTGTCACAGTACATTTTTCAACCCACAAGCGAGTGGATAATAACAACCTTGCCAGCATCTATTGTGCAGAAAATAATCATGAACCTATTGTCTCGAAAGAAATATGGGATAGGGTTCAGGCAGAGCGTGAACGGCGGTTTAAGCTGACAGGGGGTAAAAATTCGAATAAGGCAAAATATTTGCAAAGGTATCCCTTTTCAGGAAAGCTTATTTGCGGGCACTGCGGTGAGACATTAAAACGGCGGCATTGGAATACAGGCACAGCAAGTGAACGTATCGTCTGGCAATGTATTACATATATCCAGCGAAAAGCATCTTTTTGTCCAACCAAAGCGGTGGGGGAGGCCACTATAGAAGCCGCCTTTGTAGAGGTCTATAACCAAGTGATTCAAGACAAGTCCAGCTTTTTTGACGAGTTCTTTAAAATCATCAGCAGAACTTTAGAAAAGAGTGATAAGAAAAGTGATTTTTCGAGGTTGTCTAAGAAAATTAATGCTCTGGAAAAAGAATTGAAAGAGCTAATCAAAATGCGAACGCAAAAGCAAATTGATGATGCTTGTTTTAACGTAGAAGCGGACGAGCGGAAACAGAAACTACATGAGTTGATAGAAAAAAGGGATAAGTTGGCAGATAGTCAAATTTCTTTGGTGGAACAGAATTTGAAGATGGAGCGCATCAAGGCAGTGATTCATGATAATTCAAATCCCCTGACAGAATTTGATCCGCATTTGTTCCAGACGATTATAGAAAAAGTCATCATTCACAGCCCTATAGAATTTACTTTTTGTTTTCAAGGCGGTGTTCAGATCAAAGTAGATGCCGAAAAGTATCATGACGGAAGAAAGATGAAAAAAAGTAAAAAATAAAGGGGAAATTTGGTTACCTCTATTCATCCTCGTTTGTTTTGTCCTAATTTTTGGGATAAGCGGTGTGGTTGGCAAGGAAATCTGCAATAGACCTTCCTTTATTATGGTGCATGGAAATTAAACGAGTGGTAGTGGATGATAACACCTACTTGTGGTAAGAAAAAAGAGCTGCCGTACGGCAGCTCTTTTGAAAATGTTTTGTTTAAAACAGTTTATCTTTAGCTCTACAAACTAAAAAATTTAATTAACGACCTATCTGCAATTTAATTTTTTATAGAAATATCCTGTTTAAATAGTTGGGGATAACGAAGTAAAGCATTTTGTAAATAAAAAAATTTATCTTTCCTTTCTCCATATAAAGCATTGATATTAAAAATATCAATGCTAATTCCATCAATATTTCTCAGTGACCCCCAATAATGTAACATTATCTGAGATACAAGAATTTTCTCGGTAGTTGAAAAACTTATCTTGAAATAGCTCATAATGTCCTCTTCATCTAACTTAAAGGATTTTAGATTTCCTAATTTATCATATTCCCAATAGTCATCAAATTCCAAAATTAGCGAATTAAAAAGGTACTCCCATATTTCTTTCATAGCTTTTATCTTTGTGTAAGAATTATATTTCTTTTCTAATGGAATAACAATACAATCTCGAAGTATGATTGCACATAATTCTATTGAGTTATATGCATAATCTTTATCGAATGGCAACTCCTTGCTTATCTTTTTTTCATCGGCTCTAATACAGCTTGGTTTGCATTTGGATAGATAAATAGAG
This sequence comes from Clostridium minihomine, assembly GCF_900240385.1. Taxonomy (GTDB): domain Bacteria; phylum Bacillota; class Clostridia; order Oscillospirales; family Acutalibacteraceae; genus Faecalispora; species Faecalispora minihomine. The sequence goes on from NZ_OEQH01000001.1 coordinate 84,701, forward strand.
TTCACGATAAGATTGTTGTGAACCATTAAATTTCTGGTTTCCTTAATTTCAATTAGTTTATCAATGTCTTGTTCTATTTTATCAATTGCCAAAACTTGAGTAAATGTAGAAAGATATTTTTCTAAAGATCCATATGTTAGTTTGTTAATTGCAGATTCTAAAAATATATCTAGAATGATGTCGGTATTGTTTATAATATGTTCTTTGGAAAATGAAAATGAACTTTCTGGTATTTTTTCTGGAAATGCTTTGAAAAATTCTTTTAGTATGTCTGATAAAGCATTTTCAAAGGTAGACACACCATAAACAAACAAACTCTTTAAAACAATCTTGTTTTCATTTGTTTTCAATTGGTATAAAACATTTTCTATTTCTTGTATTGAAGTATCTGCTTTATTTTTTACAATATTCCAAAGTAAAAAATTCCTTTTCATAGCATTTTTTCCTCCATGTCCTATTGCGCATATTATACTATTCTTTAGTATAATACAGTTGTAAAAAACACATTTTGATTTGTCGTTTAATAGAATAGATTTAATTTTTTTATTATATCACGTACCTCCGAAAAATTCATCAACAGCTTTCAAATACAAAAAAAGCAGAAGTGCCACCACAAAACAATTGTTAAGATAAACGGCTTTACTGCCCTTGCTTTATGGTGGCACTCTTGCTATGCAGCAATTAAGAATCCTATTCTTATATTACAAGAAGAATTGGCAGATAAAAACTTTAAATCATTGCGTAAAAAATAATCATGAGCCTATTATTTAGAAAGAATATTGGGATAGGGTTTAGGTAGAGCGAAAGTGATGGTTGAAGCTGACATCGGGTAAGAATTCAAATAAAGCCAAATACCCACAGCGTTACCCATTTTTGGGGAAGCTTATTTGCGGATACTGTGGTGAAACGTTAAAGCGACGGCATTGAAATTCAAAAATAGCAAATGAACGTATCGTATGGCAATGTTATTACATATGTCCATCGGAAAGCGTCTTTTGCCCAACCAAAGGAGTGGAGAGGCCAGTATAGAAGGAGCCTTTGTTGACGTGTATAATCAAGTAATTCAAGACAAGTTCATCTTTTTTGATGAGTTCTTTAAAATCATCAGCAGAAGCTTAGAAAAGAGCAAAAAGAAGAGTGATTTTTCTAGGCTATCTAAGAAAATTTTTTCTTTAAAAAAAGAATTGAAAGAGTTAATCAAAATAAGAACCCAAAAGCAAATTGATGATGATTGCTTTAATGTAGAAGCCGACGAGAGCAAGCAAAAACTACGTGAGTTAATTTAAGAAACAGATAAACTGGCTGACAGTCAAATTTCCTTAGCGGAACAGAATTTGAAGATGGAGTGCATTAAGGCAGCCATTCACAATAATGCAAATCCTCTGACAAGGTTTGATGCACATTTGTTTCAGACAGTTATCAAAAAAGTGGTTATTCACAGCCCGATAGAATTTTCTTTTTGTTTTCAGGGAGGAATTCAGATTAAAATTAATGCTGAAAATATCATGATGGAAGAAGGTATAAAAGCAGTAAACAATAACTACAAAATTTGGTGACTTATTAATTTTTATGGGATATAATGTAAATAGATAATTGGATATAAAAACAGGGTTATTCCACAGGAGTATGAAATGGCCCGAAACTATTATAGAATTTATTTGGAGGAGTAAAATGAATAGATATGAACAAACAACAATTTGGCAAAAAACTCTTGCAAAGCAACTTGAACCAGATAGTTTTGAGAAAGAAAGAGATATATTAAGGGTGGCGTATGAGGGCTTTAGAGAAAACGCCAAGCTACTTGCAGGAGAAATTTCAAATATTTTACCAGAATATACAGTTCACGATATAACTCATATTGATGCTTTATGGGAGACAGCTGAATTAGTTGCAAAAGATAGTTTCGAATTAACTCCCACAGAAGTATTTGTTCTAGGAGGAGCTTTTCTTATTCATGATTTGGGAATGGGATTAGCCTCTTTTCCAAATGGAGTAGATGAGCTAAAGTTGGAATCTATCTGGCAAGATACTATGTCTTCCATTGTAAATAATGGAACAAAAGAATTAACTTGTAGAGACAATATTTATGCTGATGCTGAAAAAATAGCTACGGAATATACTTTAAGATTGTTACATGCAAAGCAAGCAGAAAAGTTAGCGCTTATTTCTTGGACAGATAAAGAAAATAATCAAATTTATTTGATGGATAATTATGAATTAAGAGAAGCATATGGAAGGATTATAGGATTAATTGCTTATAGTCATTGGTGGAAAGTCGATGAATTAGAAGATAAGTTTAATAGTATTCTAGGTGCTCCAGGAATGTTTCCTCCAATTTGGACAATTGATCCTCTAAAATTAGCATGTGTGCTCAGGATAGCTGATGCAGTTCAAATTGATGATCGAAGGGCACCCAATTTATTAAGAACTGTTAGAGATTTATCTGATGTTTCAGATAGTCATTGGAATTTCCAACGAAAATTGTATCAGCCTAGATTAGAGCGTAACAAATTGGTATTTACTTCTAAAACCCCATTTACTATAAATGAAGTTGAAAGTTGGTGGGTTTGTCATGATACATTAAAAATGATTGATGAAGAACTTAATCTGGTAGATTCGTTATTAATTGATACCAATAGAAAGAGATTAAATGCAAGTGGCATTTCAGCGATTGAGGATCCTAAAAGATTATCAAAGTTGATTTCTGTTCAGGGGTGGCAACCTATTAACATAAATGTTAAAGTTTCTAATGTTGCCAAATTAGTTGGATGTATTGGTGGATCTCAGTTATATGGTGAAAATCTTATGGTCCCACTAAGAGAGCTAATCCAAAATGCAGCTGATGCAATTAGGGCAAGAAGAGTTCTTGAAAATGAGAATGGCGATTTTGGTAGTATTATTGTTAGGATTGGTGAAGATGCAGATGGTACATTCATAGAAGTTGAAGATAATGGAGTTGGTATGTCTCAAAAAGTTTTAACTGGTCCCTTCTTAGATTTTGGGAATTCATTATGGGGAACTCCATTAATGCATGAAGAACTTCCTAGCCTCGAGTCCAAAGGGTTTTCTTCAACAGGAAGATATGGAATAGGCTTTTTTTCAGTATTTATGTGGGGAAAGAAGGTTAGTATCACAACAAGGCGTTATGAAAAGGGAAGGGACGCTACTTTGGTCTTGGAATTTAATAATGGCGTTTCTTCACGTCCAATATTAAGAAAAGCTAATTCTCTAGAGTTTATTAAAGAAGGCGGAACCAAAGTTAGAGTATGGCTAAGCAATGAAAGTATTTTAGAAAAAATTCTGGTTATGAATAGCCATCGAAAAAGCCAAAAGACATTCGCAGAACTTATTGAAACTCTTTGTCCGAGTATGGATTGTAATATTGTTATAGAAGAAAATAATAATAGACAAACGGTTATACGTGCAAATGACTGGAAAACAATTTCATCTATTGAGTTGTTGAAGCGGGTATTAGGCAGATCTGAATTTAATGATTTAGAACCAAAATTGCAAAGTATTTTATATGAGTTTTCAAAGAATATGTCTGTAATAATAGAGAACGATGAAGTGGTTGCACGAGCTTTAATTATTAAAGAAACACCAACAATATATGCAAAATCAAATAGTATCTTTAAGGGGATAGTTACAGTAGGAGGCGTTCGAACTTCAGAACTATGGGGTATTGTAGGTATTTTTATTGGTGATAGTGAAAGAGCATCTAGAGATATAGGAATTCCTCTAGTTGCGGAAAAATCATTACAAAATTGGGCCTCTAACCAAGCAGAATTAATTTCAAAGTTGGCATTAGATTTAGATATGGAGGAGGAGTGTGCTTCAATTGTTAGGAGGTGTGGAGGAAATACAAAAAAACTAAAAGTTGCATATCATAACGGTAATGCTATAAATTATAATGAAATAAAAGAAATTATGAAAGAGTTAAAGAGTGATACATACGTAATTTTTAGTGATTCTAAAGTGCATATTTATGAAAGAGATAACAAATGTAAAATAAAGTATATTGAAAATACATTTTGGGCTGATTGTGGAATACCAGCTATTTTACAGTGCCGAGATATAGAAAGCTATATATTTTGGCCCGAAAGCATAAAAATTCGGGAATGGTTTCATTCGGCAACCCTACAAGGTCTTATAATAGAAGCACTATCTGAAATCTGGAATACTAGCGTAAATGAAATAATTGAGAGTTCTAATATTTCTTCGGATGATGAAAGTTTTAAAGGAACAGTGGGATATGTTGAAGGAGAGTCGGTTATTTTCGATCATATCGATATAATAAAAATGCCTAAGGGAGATTCTTTATAGTAGTTAGAAATCCCCTAGGCATGTGGAGACGTGCGTACTTTTGGAGAATACATTGAAATAAATATAATGATTTTAGGAGGACAAGCATTGGAAGGTTTTGAAATTATAAGCGTTTATGCTGGGTGGTTTGAATTTAAATTTAGAAACCATGGAAATGAGATTCTCTTATCGTGTTCAAATATTTTCCGATATGATATTTCGTTGAGCCTTCTAAAAACAATTAATGAAATGTTCCATCAAGAGACCTGTATAAAATTAATCTGTTGTATGGATGAAATGTCTGCCTATATTTTAAAATTTTCAAAACATTCTCATGAAATACAAATAATAGTTGGAGAAGCATATAAAAACTCGAACAAGATTTCTAGCAACCCTGAAGCATTAGAAAACGAAAGCGTAAAAAAGGTAATGTTTGAGGGGAGTTATGTTTTTAAAGAGTTTGCTAATTCAATTTTTAAAGCGTTTGAATTATATAGCAGTGGGAAAAATTTGAATATTTATCAGAGGCAATGGATGCCATTCCCCCAGGAGGATTTTGTAAAGTTGAGAAATAAAATGTTATATAGGTATCCGAATACTGTAATATGGTAGATATTAATTCACGAAGTATGTTGAATCTGTAATCCTGTTGCAAAAGAAAAATAGTTCAATCATAGAAGAACAGTAAAAAAATCCATGAAGATTGAGGACTTGGGGGCGAAAAGCTTTCACGTCCTTTTTTATTTGGGGAAAACTATTTAACCTAACTTAAAAATAATATTGAAAAAATATTTAAGTTTGTAAGTATTGACATTACAAAAAAGAAGAACTATAATATGTTTGTAATAATTAATGTTACAAACATATTATAAGGAGGAATTTAAAATGACAACAATTGTTTTAGTTGGAGGCAACGGTTATATCGGCCGAGAGGTTACAAGGCAGTGGTTGAAAAGAGACCCAGAGGCACAAATCTATGTAATAAGCAGAAGTGACCGACAGGCAATTAAGGATGAACGTATTCATCACATACAGGTGGATGTTAATGATGCTACAGCATTTGACATTGCTCTGCCAGAAAAAATCGATTACATCGTTAACCTTACCTATGGCAGTATGGACGCAATAAAATCAATTCGTGATTTTGCTGAAAATCATGGTGCACAAGCGATCGGAAATATCGGTGTTTGTGATATGAAAGCACCAGAGTTTGCTGATTTTGTGAATATGAAGAGAAATGAGCTGAACAATTTGCAAGCGGGTACTGTTCGGGTTGAGAATGTTGACATAACAGTTGCTTATGGTGTGGATCGAGACGACGATATCGCAAAGATGATTCAAGCTGGGCACTTTGACAGTGCGTCGCCTATACGCGTTGAAATTGTAGCTTGTCAGCTTATTGATCAACTTACAAAAAGCTGGCTCGCATAATGTAGTTATCCCCGCGCTTTTTCTTGCATTTTGTAATATGTATTGTTACAATAACACAGGGAGGTGAGAATTATGCGAGTAAGCACGCAGTTTCCGATTGCGGTTCATGCACTTCTTATGATCGCATATTTCCCAGATATTCGTGTTACCAGTGAAATGGTTGCAGAAAGCGTGGGAAATAATCCTGTCATTATAAGAAATATATACGGAAAACTAAAGAAAGCGGATATTTTATATATTCAGCGTGGTACGGGCGATACCAAGCTAAAAAAGCCCGCAAATGAAATTACTTTATGGGATGTTTATAAAGCTGTGGAAACGGATGATGTAAGCGAGGTATTCAAATTTCCCGATACCTTATCAGGCGTATGCCCCATAGGGAGCTCGATTCGTGAATTACTGCTGATACATCTCCAAGATGCTGTTACGGCGTTGAAAAATTCACTTTCTGCAACAACGATAGAAGAACTTCATGTTGAAATTTGCATGCATATCAATCAAAAAATAGATTTTCCGTCTATTGTTGCCTGGTACAAAGAACATGGCTTTGAAAATCAAGTTAAAACAGAAGGAAGATAGAACATGTCTTCCATCGCAAACTGCTAAGACTAAAATCCTCAGTATATGGAGGGCTTTTAGCCTTAGCAGTTTTTATTTTACTAAATAATATATCGATAAAGAGGGATTGTCATGTTATAATTAGCGCAGCTATTAAAAAAACAAGTGTTGAGCGTCGGAATGATTGAAAATAAACGTATACACATTAAATTCTTTTGCGAAAACAAAAGAAGGTGGAAACCCAGCAGGCATTGTTATGAACGCAGGTTCATTATTTGAGGAAGAAATGAGAAAAATTGCTGTTGTTCTTGGATTCAGTGAAACTGCTTTTGTATCACAAGCAGATGCGGCGGATTTTAAGTATAGTTCCTGTAAGAAGTATTGAGATTTTAGATGCGATCAGACCGGATATGAAAAAAGTAAAAGAAATTAGCCAGCAGTACAATACTGTTGGATACCATATTTTTTCTTTGAAATCCTTACATGGCGATAACGCTTATTGTAGAAACTTTGCTCCTTTATATGGTATTCCCGAGGAATCTGCCACAGGAACATCAAGCGCTGCACTTGCTTGTTATTTGTACCACTATGGAAAAATCAACGAGGAGTAAGCTTCACACATTATTTTTGAACAAGGCTATTCTATGAAAAGGTCAGCTGAAGCCCGAGTGTCTTTAGCTATAAAGGAAAATTAAAAAATAAAAAAGGAGATAGGATGATGATTTTTAAACAACTGACTTTAATCGTCAAAGACCTTGAAAAATCCATTGAATTTTATGAGACAATTACGGAACTGAAAATTTCCCGGCGTTATAAAGATGGATCCGCAGAAATAGCATTTATGACAAACGGGAATGGAGAAACAGAAATTGAATTGGTTTGTACGCCCCAGATGCAGAAATTTGAGGGCAAAGGTTTTTTCCTTTGCTTTATAACCGATAAGTTGGATCAAATGCATGAATTGGTACAAGCAAAGGGGTTACATCCATCTGACATTCGAAGCCCCGATGTTAAAAGCAGATATTTTTATGTGTATGATCCCGATGGCGTGTCGATACAATTGAAACAACCAATGTAAGCTGGTTTTAGAGTGTTAGTTTGCAAGTTCAGTTGAAAATACAATTGCTGTACTTGTTGTTCGGGAATTTTTTAGGGACGACCATAAGATAAGATTACAGGAACAGCCCACAAGGCCTGATGCTTCATCAAGCCTTGTGGGCTGTTTTTAATATTATAAAATTTAAAAAATTTGCCAGCAAAAACTCGTCTCGTCTTGCTTTCTCAATGTTGTATTTGTTTTTTTGCAAGGGTATGATAACTATAATGGTTTATTCGTGCGAACCAAAGAACCAATCAGATGAGGTGTGGAATGTGGATAAAACAGAACAAATTAAAATGATACAAGAAGATTTCAAGAGTGCGCAATCGATTTTGACGGCTATCGGGGATCCAACCCGCCAAGTTATCCTTTTGGTTTTAATGGAATGTGATTGCAAAAGCGGAATGCGTGTTGGCGAAATTACTGTAAAAACACATCTTTCACGTCCTGCTGTTTCACATCAATTAAAACTATTGAAGAATGCAGGGATTGTAAAGATGAGAGAAGAGGGGGCTAAAAACTATTACTATATCAATGTTTCCGAAAAACTAAATTTATTAAAAAAATTAGTTTTGGATATCGAAGATTTGATGGAGGAATTTTATCAGTGAAATTTCCACAGACATATCATCTGTACGGAAATAAAAAGTTGGCTTATGTGGTTGCTGGGCTGTTTTCACTGTCCGAATGAAGCTGTGCAAAAAAGTGAAACATTCGGTGCTGTAAAGCAGAGCGGAAACAGATCTTAAAAACGAAATAGCTGCGAGCGTCTTTCGATTCCTTTTTAATAAACTTGATGATAGAAATAAGAAGATTGAGGTGTGAATAATGGATAAAAATCGTATCGTAAATATTGATGTTGAAAAGTGTATTGGTTGTGGGCTGTGCTGCAAAGACTGTCCTCATCATGTGCTTGTGCTGCAAAACGGCAAAGCGGTAATGCTGGCGGAACAGTGTCTTGAATGCGGCCACTGCGTTGCGATATGTCCGAAAGACGCTGTTACTATGAATGGATATGATATGAACGAAGTCAAAGCATATGATAAAAACAGTTTTGGTATGAATGAGGATGTTTTTCTTAACACGATACAATTTCGCCGATCGATAAGGCATTATCAGACAAGGCAGGTCGACAAAGAAGCAATTCAGAAAATCATAGAAGCGGGGCGCTTTACCCCCACCGGTGGCAACAAGCAAAGGATACGATATGTCGTTGCTCAAAAAAGGATTTCCATGTTTGAAAATGATGCGTTAAAAGTATTTAAAAGGTGGAAGTATCCGGCCAAAATTGCGAGTAAATTGATTCATTTTCCGTATGATCTGAGTACATACCAATTAGAACCGGGTTTTTTCTTCCATGGAGCACCGACTGTTCTTTTTGTTATTTCAGATGATGCTGTGGATGCTTCACTTGCATCAATGAATATGGAACTGATGGCTGAGGCTATGGGGCTGGGAACACTGTATGTGGGGTTTTTCGCTGTAGCGGCCAAACGAAGCAGGAAAATTCGAAAAGAGCTTGGCCTTACCAAAAAAGAAAAGGTGGTAACTTGTCTTGCAATCGGATATCCCGCTGTTCAATATATGCGGACAGTTCCCAGAAAAAAAGTGGATATTGAATGGAGATAGAAGCGAATTTATGAAGGTATTGGAGGTAATTTATGCGCAGTGCAATCGAAAAAAGAGTTTCGCGAAGAAAGTTTGAACAGGAAGCGCTTACAATAGAAGAAAAAGAAAAAATCATTTCGCTGATTCACCAATTAAATGGGGAATCCGGTTTAAGAATGGAATTTTTAGAAGATGGAAGCGGTGCTTTTCAAAAGTTAAGAAAAAGTTATGGGCTGTTTACCAATGTGCGTTCCCTTGTTTTGATGAAAGGAAAAAAAGAAGATAAAGATTTAAAAGAAAAAATTGGATATTACGGAGAAGATTTGGTTCTTGCTATTACTGATTTGGGTTTGGGAACATGCTGGGTGGGTGGCACCTTTGACCCGGACGAATTCACCATAGACAGTGATGAAGAATTGGCGTGTGTTGTTGTTATGGGCAAAGTGGCAGCCCCTTCATTAACCGAAAAAATGGTTCGTTCCGCTACCCATCGAAAAGGGAAAAGCATAGAAGAACGAATCAAAAGCGATCAGCCTTTGCCCCAATGGATCAAAAATGGAATGGAGGTAGTGTTACTTGCTCCAAGCGCTAAGAACACACAAAAAACAATATTTCGGTACGAGAACAACATCTTAATTGCCGAAATTGTAGATGACTATTCCATGGATTTGATTGATTTAGGCATTGCAAAGAAACATTTTGAGATAGGTGCAGGGGGAAAATTCGAATTTGGAAATAGCGGAGTATTCCATTTGAGTTAACACTGCATTTTATCAGATGAAAAGGCTTATGAAACCAATTAAAAAACCAATGAACAGCAACTGATTTTATCGTATATTTGTGGCTGAATGCATCAGAACAATAGGAATGTTTGCATCAGGCGCATGAATTTGCGTAACGAAACAGATTGGCGTAAAACCGACCACTTCCTTTTTTAAAAATGGCTTCAAAACTTTGACGTGGTTCCAAAAAGAATAATCAAATCTTGCTCTATAGTCAAAAAAGAAAAATTCCTTTTTGCAAAAATAAAGAAAGTGTTTCTAAAGGGGATTCTGAAGAAAAATAGAAGAGTTTTTAGGCTCTGAAAGGTACCTTTAAAAACAATCCAACAGTTGGCATCCTTATAAAATTGATGATTAAAATGAGCTTTTCCTTAATTTTGTTCTGTTGCATGAAAAGCAATGGTTTCTTCTGTTTCAAATAGTTTCTAAACTTTCTCAAAAAAATTCATATTGTGTAAAACGGGAAACCGGTTGAGAAATCTACCGGTTTCTTTTTTTGCAAATTTTTTATGGATTTCAACGCAGGTTTTGCTAATTAAACTTCTGTTTCATGCAGAATGCAATCACTTTTATACCTAAAATTTTTTTTGAGTTCAATGGGAAATATGCTGTTATATTGACGACGAATACGAGCTGAAAGTTACCCCTGCCCAGCTCTGCAGAAGACGTTACAGGGGATACCGCTGGAAAACGCCTTTGTTTTCTCTGGGGTAAGAGAATTTTCAGAATGACGGTTTTCATAGGGAAACCGTTTGTTTTTTTGAAACCGAACGTTGTATTGCTGTAAAAAAACCATTTTTTAATCCTATTTTTGTTTAAAATTTTATTTTATGAGTTCTCATATTGGGCATAAAAAATATTTATAAATCTAAAAATTTTTGTTGACATGGCATAATGACACTGCTATACTGAGGGGGAAAAATGATTTTATTTTTTCCGTTGCCTCCATCTTATGGTTATCTCTTAGGAATAAACAGCTGTTTAAAATATTTTAAGAATGTATGATTACCCATTTCTACTTTGTTGACTGCATCCCTTGCATTGGGGTGCCGCAAGATAGAAATGCAGCGAACTGAGAGAGGGATGATGTTCAATTGCATGGTGTGGCACATCGTTTGCAATAAAAAAGAGTCAAACGCAGGCAGCAGATTTCATCCTGACTTTTACAGATGAAATTTGCATTGTGTTTCTAAAGCAGCAAGGACCGAAAAAATTTGGGAAATGGTTTTCATGGTTATACCACTTTGGGTGATTTCACGTTGAGAAACTATTTTATTCTAGTGCTTTGGAGGAATGATGAATGAGTAAGAGCAACGGGTCGGAAATAAAACAAAACATTGTTACAGAACCGGTTGACGAAATGCTGCCGGTTGGAAAGCTTTTTACATTTGGACTACAGCATGTGCTGGCAATGTATGCGGGTGCAGTGGCGATTCCGCTTCTTGTTGGCGTATCGCTGAACTTTACGGAGCTGCAAATTTCACTTCTGGTAGCGGCGGATTTGTTTACCTGCGGTATCGCCACGCTGATTCAGTCGCTGGGGCTTGGGAAACAGATTGGAATTCGCTTGCCGGCCATTTTAGGCTGTTCTTTTGCCGTTGTGGCCCCTTTGATTACCATTGGCGGGCAGTACGGCATGCAGTACGCTTACGGTGCAATTCTGTGCGCCGGTGCCATCGTTTTCTTGGCGTCTCCGCTGTATGGCGAGGTGCTTCGGTTTTTCCCGCCGGTGGTAATCGGTTCTGTTGTAACGATTATCGGCCTTTCTCTTCTGCCGGTGGCGGCAGAAAATATCGGAGGGGGAGTGGGCTCAGAAAATTTCGGTTCCCTCCAAAATCTTTTGCTGGCCAGTATCGTTATGGTAATTATTATTCTTTTCAATAGGTTTTTTACCGGTTTTCTTCGTTCCATTGCGGTGCTTATCGGCATTTTAGTGGGCACGATAGCCGGCAGTTTTATGGGGATAGTCGATATGACGCCCGTACATACCGCCCATTGGTTTGGCTTTGTACGTCCATTTATATTTGGTGCTCCCAAATTTGCGGCTAACCCCATTTTGCTGATGGTCATCATTATGCTGATTTGTATGATTGAATCCACAGGTACTTATCTGGGAATTGGCAAAGTGGTTGGAAAAGAAATTGATAAAAAGGAAATTGTCAAAGGCATGCGGGCAGAAGGCCTTGCGACCGTTATCGGTGGTGTTTTCAATTCCTTTTCTTATACCTGTTTCAATCAAAATCTGGGGTTGTTAACGCTCAGTAAGGTCTACAGCCGTTTTGTGGGAGCTGCTGCCGGTGTTATTTTGGTGCTTTTGGGTTTATGTCCGAAATTTGCCGCTCTTGCAACCATTATTCCGAATCCGGTGATTGGCGGGGCCACCATTGTTATGTTTGCTTTGGTCGCGGTTGCCGGTTTCAATATGCTGCGTGAGGTAGATTTTGACAATCCGGGAAATACGCTGATTGTAGCGTGCTCGATCGGAATCGGTTTGGCTGTAACCACAGTTCCCACACTGTTTGAGCATACCCCTATGTTTATCCGCACAGTGTTTGGTGGAAGCGGCATTGTTTCTTGTGCCTTTACGGCTGTGATTCTGAACATTCTATTTCATCACATCCATTTGAAGCCCAAAAAACAGGGCCCTGACCAGAGCGAAGCAGCTGAGGCAACACCGATAAAAGAAAAGGCCGTTACGGGCAGTAAATAAAAAGTGGCGGCACAGATTGGATTAAGGTACGGGTGGGCGAAGAGGATTCCTCCACCCATCCTTTCCTTTTGAAAGGCCTGGCGCCGATTCCGCTTATGGGGCTTATTGCAAATTGAATTGACGAAAATATAGAAAGTGTGCAATAATAAAAAGATAGCGACAGTGTAATTGTGCAATAGCTACAATTTAATTTACGGGGATACAGATAGTTGTCTGAAGGATACGAAAGGGAAATTCAGAAACAATCATGGAGGGTCTGGTCTATTACAAGGAACCCAGCCCTAGTGTTCGGCTGTTTTCAGTGAAGAACAGCTGTGCAGAACCATACCTGTAACATAAAACTGCCGAAACAGCCTAACTGACGAATAACAGGGGGTGCAAAAGTGCGAATAAGCAAAGTTGGCGGGTTAATTGCGGCGGCCAGCAAGCAGGCTGCACTGCCGATGTTACAAGTCGGCACCATTCCTATTATCAAACGAATTGTAATCTCTTTTCAGCAGGCCGGTATTTTCCCAATTGTGATTATTACCGGTGCAGACGAAGAACAGGTCAAGTGTCAGCTAAGTAATTACGGCGTGATTTTTATTTCTCACCAACAGCCGGATCATCCGCAGCTTTTGGATTCTGTAAAAATGGGGCTGCAATATCTTTATGGAAAATGCGATCGCATTGCGTTTACCCCGGTAAATGTGCCTATGTTTACGCCGGATACATTGACAAAGCTGATGAACACCCCGGGGGAAATTGTAACCCCTTCTTATCAGGGGAACGGCGGCCATCCTGTCATGCTTTTGGAAAGTGTAATTCCGGATATTCTGGCCTATGCCGGTGAGGACGGGTTGCGCGGCGCAGTTCAGTCTTTGAACGAAAAAAGAAGATGGGTTCCAGTGGAGGACGAGGGGATTTTAACCAGCGTACATAATGAAGAGCAGCTTCAAGCAAGGCTGGAAGAGCATAATGACGCAATTCTTCACCCGGTAATTCATATAAGCATTGAGCGGGAAACCGCTTTTTTTGACGCGCGGCTGAAGTTGCTGTTGTTTTTGATTTCGGATACCCGCAATATGCGCAAGGCCTGTGAAGCAATGGCTTTGTCTTACGGTAAAGCATGGAACATGATTAACCGGCTGGAAATAGAGTTGGGCTATTCTGTGGTAGAGCGAAGACAAGGCGGAAAACATGGCGGAAACACTTTTTTAACTGAGCGTGGAGAGGCATTTTTGCTGGCTTCTCAACACTTTGAGGAAGAAGTGTTTCGTTTTGCGCAAAGCCATTTTCAAAAATCGTTTCTTATGACAAAAATCATGGGATAGAATTCTACAAGTTCCTTTGTGGAAGAACTTGCAAACATAACCCCCCCATTCCATAATGAAAGTAGCGTGATACTCATGATTCTATGGCAAGAATTAAGAGGGCTGTTTTCAAATGGAAGGGGTGGTTTTTTTGTTCGATACTCAACACAGCATCTGCGGTTTGATCCTTGCCGCGGGGCTTTCTTCACGAATGGGCGATTTTAAACCGCTAATGCCGTTTCGGGGGAAAACACTGATTGAAAACACAGTCAGCAGCGTTCTGAGCGGGGGGGCACAGTCTGTAGTCGTGGTAACCGGATTCCGCGGCGAGGAGCTGGAAACGCTTTTGCGCTGCAGATATGGGGACCGGGTGCTCTTTGCCCGCAACTATGATTTCGCCGAAACGGATATGATGCACTCCATTCAAATCGGATGCCGTGCCCTGCCGCTTTGCGAGGCATTTTTTCTGCTTCCCGGGGATATGCCGGTTGTGCAGCGGGCTACCTTTCATAAGCTGCTTGGGGCACGGCCCGCAAATGCGGTCAGCGTGGTGTTCCCAACACTTGGGGGATACCGAAAACACCCGCCGTTGGTGGATGTACGCCTGATTCCGGACATTCTTGCTTTTGATGGCGAAGGCGGCCTGCGTCGGCTTTGGCAGCAGCACAAAGAACTGGTATACACCGTGCCGGTAGATGATGATGGGGTCTGGATAGACCTTGACACACAGCACGACTATCAGAAATGCAGGCAGACTTATGAATTTATGAATTAGGAGGCAATGATTGAGCTATGGAAAAAATTAGTCAATCGGTGGTGAAAAAGGACCATGAGCCAAAAATGTCTGGGCGTTCTGTCTATGTAGGGGATTACTCTGATGATGGTGTGTTGGTCGGCAAGCTGCTTCGTTCCAAGCTGGCAAAGGCAAAGCTGCTGAAAGTAGAGTTGCCCGTTCTGCCTGAAGGTTATTTTTATGTAGACAAATCCGATGTACCCGGCGACAACAATGTAAACGTTGTTCTGGATGACACGCCGGTTTTTGCCAGAGATACCGTGGAATACATCGGTGAGCCCATCGGCATGGTGGTTGGGCCGGACGAGAAGGTTTTGAACCGAATTTTGTCCGAAATTCAAGTCACTTATGAAGAGCTGGAGCCGGTACTTGATCTGCGCAAGGCAGACACGGTGTTTTTTAACTACGAGTACAGCAAGGGGAATTTGGAACAGGCATTTGCCGCGGCAGATAAAATTTATGAAGAAGAGTTTCTCACAGGCTATCAGGATCAGACTTATTTGGAAACGCAGGGAATGATGGCAGAGCCGGAGGACAACGGGAATATGTATGTGCACGGCTCTTTGCAGTGTGCCTATTATGTTCACGGAGCAGTCATGCGTGCGCTGGGCTGCAAGCCGGATCAGGTTCATATTTTTCAGGATGTAACCGGCGGCGGATTTGGCGGCAAGGAAGCCTTCCCCTCGATTTTGGGCTGTCAGGTGGCTGTGGCGGCAAAGAAAGCGAATGCCCCGGTACGCTGTGTTTTTGACCGCAGGGAGGATCTGGAATTTACCTCTAAGCGCCATCCATCGTTGTGTACATACAAGGTTGCCGTCAAAGACGGAAAAGTTACGGCAATGGATATTAACGTCAAATTCAACGCCGGGGCTTACACCACGCTGACCCCGGTTGTGCTTCAGCGGGGAATCATCTGTGCCAGCGGCGTTTATAACGTCGAAAATCTGCATGTTCATGGAATTGCGCTGAAAACCAACACCACTCCATCCGGTGCTTACCGCGGATTCGGCGCTCCTCAGACATTTTTTGCAGTGGAAATGATCATGAACCACATCGCACAGGATCTTGGCGTTGCTTCCCTGAATTTTAAGGAAGATCATCTGGTGCGGCAGGGTGATGCTACTTCTACTTCCGGCAAATACCATTTCCCGGTGCCCCTGCCCGATATGATTGCGCAGGTGGATCAGGCCTGCGACTTCCGCAGAAAATATCAGGAATATCAAAAGCCCCAAACCGGGCGCTACCGCAGAGGAATCGGTATGTCCATGTGGTTCCACGGGGCGGGATTTACCGGATCTGGCGAACGTGATTTCATCAAGGCTGTCTGTCAGCTGCACAAACATCCGGACGGCACAGTGGAAATTTTGGCTGCAAACGGAGAAATTGGCCAGGGTCTTCGAACCACATTCCCAAAGATTGTGGCACACGAACTGAATCTGCCTTTGGAAAAAGTGTATTATAACCACCCCGACACCGCCCGCGTTCCAGATTCCGGCCCCACGGTGGCCTCTCGTTCCCTAATGATTGTGGGTGAACTGCTGCGGCGTGCCGCCATTCAGCTGCGCAGCCAGTGGAAGGACGGAGAGGATCAGGTTGTGGAGGAACATTTCAAAGAGCCGGATTTCATGATCCCGTTTTATTTGGATAAATTCCAAGGCGATGCTTACCCCACCTATGCCTGGGCAGTCGGCGCGATTGAGGTGGAAGTGGATACCTACACCGGAATTTCTAAAGTTTTGGGAGCATATGGCTCTTTTGATGTTGGTACACCCATCGACTATAACATCGTGATCGGGCAAATGGAGGGTGGATTCCTGCAAGGCATCGGTTATGCCTCCATTGAAAATATGGATTACGACAATAAGGGGCGGATTCGAAACAATTCTTTCTCAGATTACCTAATTCCCACCACCAAGGATGTGCCGAATCTTCAATGTATGCTGTATGTGCAAAAATATTGTGACGGCCCATACGGAGCCAAAGGCGCGGGAGAACTGCCGCTGGTGGGTGCGCCGTGCGCATATGCAGCTGCGGTGGAGCAGGCACTGGGGAATGGTGTGCGAGTAAACCACATTCCGTTCACGATAGAGGATACTCTGAAGGCTATCAGCAAGGAGGCGGAATAATCATGGATGCAATTCGATTTATTCTCAACGGCAAAGAGGTATTCTATGAAGGCAGTGCGTCGGATCGTCTGCTGGATGTGCTGAGAAATACATATCGCACCACCAGCGTTAAGTGTGGCTGTAAAGAGGGGGAGTGCGGTGCCTGTGCCGTTCTGATGGATGGTGTTCTGGTCAACTCCTGCTGTGTTGCCATGGGTGCGGTAGAGGGATCTTCCATTCTTACGATGGAAGGCTTTCGCGATACAAAGCGCTATGCAGTGCTGGATAAAGCGTTTGCGGGTTTTTCCGCTGTACAATGCGGCTTTTGCATCCCTGGTATGGTGCTGGCCGCGGAGGCACTGCTTTCTGCGAACGCGCACCCCAAAGAGGAAGAAATTCGAGAAGGGCTTTCCGGTAATCTTTGTCGCTGCACGGGCTATAACGCTATTGTCAATGCAGTATCAACCGCTGCAAAGGAGGGGAATGGATTATGGTAAACGGATACACGGCTGCTTCTTTGCGGGATGCATTGGATGTTCGTGCAGCGCATAAGGTAGTCCCCTATACCGGCGGTACCGACCTGATGGTAGAAAATCGGCCGGATGCCACCTATCTGTTTTTGAATAAAATTCCCGAATTAAAGCAAATTTCGCTGGATGAGGATTTCATCCGCATCGGTGCGGGAGTCACCTTTACCCAAGCGCTGGCTGACAGCCGCGTTCCCCCAATTATGAAAGACGCTGTTTCGCTGATTGCAGCGCCTGCTATCCGCAATGCCGGCACGTTTGGTGGGAATTTGGGGAACGGTTCTGCCAAGGCTGACTCGGTTCTGATTGAATATGTGGCGGATGCAAAACTGCGGCTGCTGTCTGTGCGCGGCGAACGTATTGTGGACGTGGACCGGTTCTATCTTGGCCGTAAGAAGCTGGATTTAGCCGAAGACGAACTGATTGTGGAAGTTCTGCTGCCTAATACCGGGCTGGAAAGGTATTACTATCAAAAGGTCGGCGGGCGCAATGCCTTGGCCATCTCTCGCGTTGCTTTTGCAGGCGTTTTTGCGGCAGAGGACGGAAAGATTACAAACATTGCCGCAGCCTTTGGTGCCGTAGCGGATACCGTGTTGCGGTTTCAGGATTTGGAAAGCCGGATGCTTGGAAAATCACTGGAAGAGGCCAAGGCGCTGAAAGACGAATATCTCAAAGCCTATGCCGACCGAATGGTTCTTACGCGGGGCCGTGTATCGGCGGAATACCGAAAAAAGGTCTGCATGAATTTGCTGGATGAATTTTTGACTCAGTTTGGCATTTAATTCGGAGTGAAACCCTGCAGTTGTGTGATGCAGGGTTTCTGAAAGGGAGAATGAGATGTATACAGTTTGTATCAACGGGAAAGAGTACGAATCTGCTCACGATAAAAAGCTGCTGCTTTTTTTGCGGGATGATCTGCACCTGACCGCCACCAAAGACGGGTGCAGTGAAGGCGCCTGTGGAACCTGCACAGTACTGGTGGACGGCGTAAAGACAAAAGCCTGTGTGATGCCCCTGAGCAAGTTACAGGGCAAAAAAGTTCTTACGGTTGAGGGGATCGACCCAGAGGAAATGAAGATTTATGAGCATTGCTTTGCAGAGGCAGGGGCGGTTCAGTGCGGTTTCTGTATTCCCGGCATGGTCATTTCTGCAAAAAGCCTTTTGGATGTCAATCAAAACCCGACCCGTACCGAAGTAAAACAGGCAATTAAGGGGAACCTTTGCCGCTGCACCGGTTACAAGAAAATTGAGGATGCCATTCTGATGGCGGCAGAATTTTTCCGCGGGAAAAAGGCGATTCCGCCCACCCCCACTGTGCTGCATATGAACGAGCACGCCAAGCGGATCGATGCCGCCGAAAAGGTGAACGGCACCGGGATTTTTGCCGATGATATTGTGGTGGACGGGATGCTGTACGCCAAACCCGTTTATTCTAAATATCCCCGTGCCCGCATTGATCGGCTGGATGTGAGCAAAGCAATGGCGCACCCTGACTGTGTCGAGGTTCTTGTCAAAGAAGATGTTCCGTGCAATAAAATCGGCCACATTAAGCAGGACTGGGATGTGATGATGGGCGTGGGCGATATCACCCGCTATGTGGGCAATGTTTTGGCGGTTGTGGCAACCGACAGGAAAGAGAAGCTGGAAGAAATCTGTTCTCTTGTTGAAGTCGATTATACAGAGCTGGAACCCGTTACCACCCCCTTTGATGCGCTGAAGGGCGACGCGCCCCTGATTCACGAGGATGGGAATGTGATGAGCCGCGCCAATCTGGTGCGGGGCAATGCGGACGATGCGATTAAAAAATCTAAATATGTAGTGACACGGAAATACAAAACCTCTTGGCAAGAGCACGGATTTATGGAGCCGGAATGTTGTGTTGCCCTGCCGGAAGGTGATGACGGCCTGCTGATCTATACGACCAGCCAGTCGATTTATGACGTGCAGCGAGAGTGTGCCCAGATGCTGCAGCTTCCGAAGGAGAAGGTACATTGTCATGCTTCGCTGGTAGGCGGCGGCTTCGGCGGAAAAGAGGATATGTCTGTGCAGCAGTACGCCGCGCTTATGGCGTGGGTGACGAAAAAACCGGTCAAGGTCAAGTACACCCGGCAGGAATCCCTTAATTACCACGTCAAGCGCCATCCCATGGAAATGGAGTTCACCACAGCCTGCGATGAGAACGGTATCCTCACCGGGATGAAAGGGATCATTATAGCCGACACGGGGGCCTATGCCTCTTTGGGCGGCCCGGTGCTGCATCGCGCCTGCACTCATGCGGCCGGGCCTTATAATTATCAGAACATCGATATTTTCGGTATGTCGGTTTACACAAACAACGTGGTTTCCGGTGCGTTTCGCGGCTTCGGTGTGACCCAAAGCTGTTTCGCCACAGAAATGAATATCAATTTGTTGGCAGAGATGGTGGGGATTGACCCGTGGCAGTTCCGCCGCCGCAATGCCATAAAACCCGGCGACATTTTGCCCAACGGGCAAACCGCTGACCCCAACACCAACATGGCCGCCTGTATTGACGCGGTGAAAGATGTGTTTTATTCCAATCCTTATGCCGGAATTGCCTGTGGATTTAAGAACTCTGGCACCGGAATGGGCAAAAAGGATATTGGCCGGGTGTTGCTGTCTGTGGAGCAGGGGAAAATTCATATCCGTACCTCTGCCTCTTGTATGGGGCAGGGCATCGGACAAATGACCCTGACAGAAATTTGCCATGTGACTCATTTGGATCCCGCACTGTTTGTCTTTGAAGCTGCGGATACGATTCGCACTCCGGATTCCGGTACATCCACTGCTTCCCGGCAGACTGTTGTGACGGGTGAGGCCGCCCGCCGTGCGGGTGAAATGCTCAAATGCGCCCTGAACTGCGGAAAAACCCTTGCCGAGTTGGAGGGAAAAGAGTTTTTGGGCGAATACTCTGCACAAACAGATCCTTTGGGTGCGATCAAGGAAAACCCGATTAGCCATGTGTCGTATTCTTATGGTGCACAGGTTATTGTGCTGAACGAAGAGGGAAGAATCACCAAGGCTGTTTCTGCTTTTGACGTGGGAACACCGGTGAACATTCAGTCTGTGGAAGGCCAGATCGAGGGCGGCATGGTGATGGGAATTGGCTATGGTGTGACCGAAAAGTTTGAGTGTGTGGACGGTTACCCCAAAAGCAGGTTTGGAACAATCGGCTTTATGCGAGCCACAGAGGCACCCGAGCTAGAGGTTATCCTCTGCCAGCCGGAAGAAAAGGATCAACTGCCTTATTCGCTGGGTGCCAAGGGCTGCGGTGAGCTTTGTATGATTCCCACTGCTCCGGCCTGTGCTCACGCTTACTATCGTCTGGATGGAAGGTTCCGCCAGAGCCTGCCTTTGGAAGATACCCCCTACCGAAAAAACAAACGCTAAAAAACTTACTGAAAAATTAACAGATTTAATGAAGGGTACAGGTTCGTACTGTCTGCTTTTGCCGGATCGATACCTGCGCTAAGATGTTATCGGCGTTGGAAGAGCCCAAGGCTTTTTCGGCGGTGAACCGGCAGACTCTGATATTTCTTGGGTTTTCCACAAGCAGGAATCAAAAAACTCTTTGCATGCAGCGGTAGGTTGTTTTGGAATAGAACTCCTGTTGTTTCAATTAATACAAAGAGCCGGGGCAGACGATAATCTGCCCCGGCTCTTTGTATTTTCAGTTATGTAATCAGCAGTTTAGCATAAAATGCATTTTGATTCTGTGTGGCAACTATTTTCGCTTCACGCAGGAAATCCTCCAGCGTTTCCGGATGCTCCAATGCGTTTTTATAGGCAGGTTCCGCACCGCCCGAAACGCATAGGTAAGGCATACCGCAAGGTAAGATCACTGTCATACGCTTTGCCAGTTCATAGCAGGTGCGAAAATATTTTCCCAGTGCTTTTCCGTGAAGGCCTTCTGTGCTGCCCTGCACAAAACAGCCGCGAACAGAGATTCCGCCAAATGCTTTGATTGCCTGCGCAAGCTCAGGCAACTCTCTTTCCGGAATGCCGAACTGCTTTTTATCGTCATAAGCCTCGGGGATGATCCGCAGGCCAACAGATTCCAGAAAGCCCGGCTTCAGCAGGGGCTGTGCCACCCGGTTTATCTGGTTAAGCTCGTCCCGGTCATTGGCGATAAAGCGGCATTTGCCAATGGCGCGACGAAGTGCATCCTCTGTTTTGCCCGGTGTGGAAAAGTAGATATGTTCCGCTGTTAGCCCAAGTGAGGCGGCTTTTTCCACCTGCTCGCAAGAGCCGGCGTTTCCATCGGAAAAAATGGCACGCTGGTCGCAGGGGGCAAGAAGTTGATAGTCTGGAAGATTCGTTTGTACCCACATGGAAGAAGTGCTGCTTTTCATAAAAAGCTCCATTCCCCGCTGCCATTACAAGCAAACGATTCAAGGTGCTGCTGGCGCGGTGATGTTTTTAACAGGTTCTATAGGCTCAAAAAGCCAGGGCTGCAAATGATAGCCCCGGCTGCTTCAAATCTGCCCCTGTTATGCGTGGCTTTTCGCAGATTAGGAGAAGGTTCCTATTTGCCCAAGGGCATATTTTTCCATCATAAACGTTCTGAAATCTAAAAGAAAAAACAAAAATCAAGGCAAAAATCCGCAGAAATACATGTGTGTTCCCAGAATAATGGCCAATTACATTTCTTGCTGTTTTACGGTATGCTTTGGGTGCAAACGCGCTCTTGCACTTGTTTGGACTGAACAGATTGCTAATTGTTTTTGTTGGGTTTATTTACTTCAATGTAGCTGTATAAGGTAAATTTGCTGATACCAAAACATTCGGATACCTTATCACCTGATTTGGTAATCAGAAACGCACCGGCATCATTCAGGAACTGAATGGCCTGCACCTTTTCCTCTTTGTTCATAAGCGCCGGCGGTTTGCCGATGAGCTGAATGCTTTGCTCAATCAGGTTATCGAGAAGATCGTTTACATTGGTTGGAATTTGGGTGGGCTGCTCTTTTTCTTCCCCCAAGCTGATTAAGCTGGACAATCCCAAGTCAATGGAAACCAGGCTGGTAATATCAAAATTAATGCCCATCATATACCGGTAATTCCCGTTGATGTCTTTGATGAAAATGGAGGAAGACTTCAGAATAGTTCCCCTTTTATTACGAGTTATATGCACTTTATGGCCGCTAAGGCTGTGTCCGGTTTTCAGCGCTTCAATTGTTTCCAATACAATTTTAGAAGGTCCGTCGCCTACTTTCCGCCCGGTAATATTTCCGTTCAGAATGTAAACGATGGTGTGCTCTAAATCTTCACCGTTCAAATCGTGGATGCACACCTCGCAGTTGGAACCAAACTGCTGCACAATCCCTTGTGCCGTTGCAATCAGATTTTCAAGCTGAATATTGCTGCTTTCTTCCATTGAACATCCCTCATTCTAACGTCATTATTTCAATTTCTTCTTACCGTCCTTGTTTTTCAGGCTGCATGGCAGGAAAACATTCCGGTATTCTATCACGGGCGGAAAAGCAAATGCAGAGTGAATGGAAAAGCCAAAGTTTGCATTATAAGCTTTCTGAATTAATTTTCATTATATAAGGAAAAGGCTTTCACTGCAAGCCCTTCCGGTCACAGCTTTTTAACATTGCTGCAATTCGGGCCAGCCGTGCCCAAAAACCGGCAGTGAATTTAACATTCCCCGCACAGGCGCAATATTCTGCCGATTTATCAGAAGAATGGCACGATTCTTGGTTTGTGCCGCTGAAAAAGATAGATTTGTCATGCAGCAGGCGAGTGCATTTTTTGTCGAAATAAGACGCCTACAAATTTAGTTAGATTAGAACAAAAATTTTTTAATTTTGCCTTGTATTTTAGCAAAACATTTGCTATGATAAACCAAACGTTATCTTTTCGTATGAATATCGAAACTGAAGAAAAGGGTGAGCAGATATGGAACTGGTTCGGACTGAAGATGCAGTCGGGAGCGTCCTTTGCCACGATATTACACAAATTATTTCAGGGAAGAAAAAAGGGCCTGTATTCCGAAAAGGGCATGTAATTCAGCCTGAGGATATTGCAGTACTTTTAAGCGTAGGAAAAGAACATCTATATGTGTGGGAAAAGCAGCAGGGAATCTTGCATGAAGACGAAGCTGCAGAAATTCTGCGTGACTTATGTCTGAATGAAGGAATGCGCGCCACAGAACCCAAGGAAGGGAAAATAGATCTGATTGCCGAATGCGACGGCTTGTTTCAGGTGGACGGGACAGCTCTGCTGGAGGTTAATTCAACGCCGCAGATGATGATTGCCACCCGCCACGGAAATACCTTTGTCAAAGCGGGGGACAAGCTTGCCGGAACACGAATTATTCCGTTGGTGATTGAAGAAGAAAAAATGCGTCAGGTGCAAAACCGGACTTTTGCGCTGACCGGTGGGAAGCCGGTTCTGCGGCTGCTGCCCTATCGCCATAAAAAAATCGGGATAGTGGTTACAGGCTCTGAGGTATTTAAAGGGCGAATACAAGATACTTTTACTTCGGTTCTTTTACATAAGCTGCAGGAATTTGATACCGAAGTGATTGGACATGCGGTGTGTGACGACGATGACCGCATGACAACAAAGGCTATCAACGAATTTTTAAAGGATGGCGCGGATGTGGTGCTTTGCACCGGGGGCATGAGTGTGGACCCGGACGATAAAACGCCGCTGGCAATCCGCAATACCGGCGCGGAAGTTGTAACCTATGGTGCACCGGTGCTGCCGGGGGCCATGTTTATGCTGGCGTATTTGGGGAAGGCGGCGATCTGTGGGCTTCCGGGGTGCGTGATGTACGCAAAGCGCACGATTTTTGATTTAATGCTGCCCCGTGTTCTGGCGGAAGATAAAATCACAGCAAAGGAGATAGCTGCTTTGGGGGAAGGCGGATTATGTCTGGAGTGCGGCGTATGCACTTACCCCAATTGCGGTTTTGGAAAATAAAATGGAATTTTCACATTTTGACCCAGATGGAAACGCGGTCATGGTGGATGTGACCGGAAAAGCAGAAACGATTCGGGAAGCCTGTGCGCAGGGCGATATCGGTGTATCGCGGGAATGTTTTGAAAAAATCCGGCAAGGTTCCATGGAAAAAGGAGACGTGCTTTCGGTGGCGCGTATCGCCGGCATTATGGGTGTCAAACGCACCAGTGATCTGATTCCGCTGTGTCATGTTCTCAACTTGACAAAAGTGGCCATCGATTTTGAACTAATGGGGGAAATGGAAGCGCTGGAAACAGAAACGCAGGAAGAAAAGAAGCACTGGGTTCGTGTGCGATGTACCGTCCGATGCGCCGGAAAAACCGGAGTTGAAATGGAAGCACTGACCGGCACCAGTGTCGCCCTACTGACCATTTATGACATGTGCAAGGCGGTAGACAAGAGTATGGAAATCACCGGGATCTGTCTGCTTTCTAAAACAGGCGGAAAATCCGGGGAGTACCGGCGTGAGCTCCGGTAGAGGCGTATAGATGGAAAACAGAAGACAGGAACAGCGTTTGAATCAGGACGGTCAGAACCGGACGATTGATTATCTCCGCATTTCTGTTACGGATCGATGTAATCTGCGGTGCCGGTATTGTATGCCCTATGATCTGGAGTTGAAGCCGCATGACGCAATCCTTCGCAGTGAAGAAATTCTTCGCACAGTGCGGGCAGCCGCCGACTTTGGTGTTCGGCATCTGAAGGTGACAGGGGGCGAACCGTTGGTGCGCCGGGGCTGTACCGATTTGGTGCACCGGCTGAAAGAAACCGGGGGGATCGAAACCGTTACGCTCACCACCAATGGGGTTCTGCTGCCCACATTTTTGGAAGAACTAAAAGGTGCGGGGGTTGACGGAATCAACATTAGTCTGGATACCCTGGACAGAGATGCCTATACGAACATTACAGGATTCGATCGGCTGGGCGATGTGTTAAAGGCGATCGATCTCAGCGTGGCTTCCGGTATCCGCACAAAGATCAATGTAACGGTTACACAGCAGACCCCGCCGCGCGACATTGTCCGTCTGGTGGAACTGGCAAAGGACAGGCCGCTGGACGTTCGTTTTATTGAGCTGATGCCCATTGGATTCGGTGCAGATTTGTGTTCGCTGGATAATGAGCTGATTCGGGCGCGGATTCGCCTAAAATACCCGGGCCTTGCTCCGGCTGGCCGTTCGGCAAAGCGCCGGGGGTATGGGCCTGCACAATACTGGATAATTCCCGGTTTTCAGGGACAAATCGGTTTTATATCGGCCATCCACGAGCCGTTCTGCGCACAGTGCAATCGCCTGCGCCTGACAAGTTCCGGATTTTTGAAATATTGCCTGTGTTATGAGGATGGAATTGATTTAAGGCAAATCCTGCGCTGCGGCTTGCCGGAGCAGGAAGAGCGCCGGGCTTTGTTTGGCAGTTTTGTGCAGGCAGCCCGAAAAAAGCCGGAGCGGCACAGCTTTTCTGAGCAGGAGAGGATAACGGAAAAAACACCAATGTCAGGAATTGGGGGGTAACAGGGATGAACAGCGGAACAGTACGAGCTGTTTGTATTTCAGAGAAAAAGGGAATCCAAAAACATAGTGTGCCTCAAGCCTTTTTTATGGAAGAATGGGGAATTGAAAACGACGCTCATGCAGGAAAATGGCACCGTCAGGTCAGCCTGCTTTCCTTTGACCGTGTGCAGGATTTTAACGCCCGCGGCGCGCAGGTGCAGGACGGCGCGTTTGGAGAAAATCTTTTGGTGGCAGGAATCGATTTTCGGTCCCTTCCGGTCGGGACACTGCTGCGGTGCGGCGATGTGGAGCTGCGCATGACGCAGATCGGCAAAGAGTGTCATACGCATTGTGCGATTTATCAGAAAATGGGGGAATGTATCATGCCGGTGCAGGGCGTTTTTGCTGAGGTTCTGCATTCGGGAATCATCCGTTCCGGGGACCATATGAAGGTAATGCCGCCGGATCCGGAGCGTCCGTTTACAGCGGCTGTGATTACGCTGTCTGATTCCGGCGCAAAAGGGGAACGCGCAGACCAGAGCGGGCCGCTGATTACCGCCCGGCTGGAGGCAGAGGGATTTGAAGTGCTGGAAACCTTGGTTTTGCCAGACAGCGCCGAGCTTTTAAAGAAAGAGCTGTGCCGCCTGGCAGATCAGCGTCAGGTCAGCCTTGTTTTGACCACAGGGGGCACGGGGTTTTCGCCCCGTGACAATACGCCGGAGGCAACCCTTGCGGTTATGACCCGAAATGCACCGGGAATTGCCGAAGCAATTCGGGCGGCCTCAATGGCACAGACAAAGCGCGCAATGCTTTCTCGCGCGGTAAGCGTGATTCGCGGGGGAACGCTGATTGTCAATCTTCCCGGCAGCCCCAAAGCGGTTCGGGAAAGTATGGACGTATTTTTTGATACGGTTGGGCATGGGCTTAAAGTGTTGCGCGGCGCGGTAACAAACTGTGCCGCCAACTTTGAGAAATAAAATTTAAAATGTTCGGGCGAGATGAAAGGCTTGACAAAAGGAGTTTTTTTCAATGAAAAAAAGATCGTTTGGCATGGCAGTTGTATTGGCATTGGCTGTTTTGGGAATGAACCTGACCGCCTGTGGCGGCCAGAACCAGTTGGACGGGCAGTCCACAGCGCCAGATGCGGGCTCGGCACAGCAAACCGTTGCTTCCGGTGAGTCAGAAGAGCTGCTGATCGCTGCGGCTGCATCCCTGAAAAATGCGTTTGAAAAAGATCTGATTCCTCAGTTTGAAAAAGAAAATCCTGGCATCACCGTAAAGGGCACCTATGATTCTTCCGGTAAGCTGCAAACACAAATTGAAGAAGGCCTCCCCGCAGATTTGTTTTTTTCCGCCGCAACCAAGCAAATGCAGGCACTGGACAAGGAAGGTCTGATGGACAGCTCCAGCATTTCAAATCTTCTGGAAAACAAGCTGGTTTTGATCACGCCCAGCAACAGCAAATACGACCTGAAGGATTTTAAGGATGTTACGAAGTGTGAATCCATTGCAGTTGGCGATCCGGATTCTGTTCCGGCTGGCCAATACGCGAAGGAATCCCTCACTAGCCTGGGAATATGGAGTGAGGTGGAAAGCAGGCTGTCTCATGGCACCAATGTAACAGAGGTGCTAAGCTGGGTAGCAGAGGACTCTGCGGACTGCGGATTTGTTTATGCGACAGATGCGGCTTCTATGGCGGATAAG
This sequence comes from Clostridium minihomine, assembly GCF_900240385.1. Lineage (GTDB taxonomy): Bacteria > Bacillota > Clostridia > Oscillospirales > Acutalibacteraceae > Faecalispora > Faecalispora minihomine. The sequence goes on from NZ_OEQH01000001.1 coordinate 112,089, forward strand.
GTGAATATCTGTGCCACTGCGCCGCAGGACAGCCTGAAGGCACCTGTATTCTATCCGATTGGCATCACCAAGGCTTCTGCAGAAAAAGACAGTGCGAAAAAGTTTTTGGAATTTTTAAAGTCTGACGAAACAGTACAGACGTTTGTCAGCTACGGTTTTTCTGACAGTCGGTCTAAATAAGCAAGGCACTGCTAAAAAAGGAGGGACGGTCGTTTGGATTTTAATCCGGTTTATATCTCACTGAAAACAACCGTCTGTGCATCCTGCATTACTTACGTTCTCGGCATTTTGTCGGCATATCTGGTTCTTCGCATCCGCAACCGAAAAATCCGCCACATTATGGATGTCATTCTTACGCTTCCATTGGTGCTTCCCCCCACGGTAGCCGGTTTTTTTCTTTTGTATCTGTTTGGGAACCGAAGGCCGCTTGGCATTCTGATACAGCAGTTGTTTGGGCAAAAGGTGGTTTTTACTTGGGCGGCAACGGTGATTGCAGCTGTGGTGGTCAGTTTTCCGCTGATGTACCGTTCGGTCAAGGCCGGCTTTGAGCAGCTGAATCAGTCTATCGTCGAAGAAGCAAAAATGCTTGGCCTGGGCGGCTTTGGCATGTTGTGGCGGATTTTGGTTCCCTGCACCATGCCCGCCATTTTGTCGGGAACGGTGCTTTCGACCACCAGGGCACTTGGTGAATTCGGCGCAACCGCTATGCTTGCCGGCAACATTTCCGGAAAGACGCGCACACTGTCTTTGGCCGTTTATTCAGAGGTTGCAGCCGGAAATATGGATATCGCCGGGTATTATGTGGCGATCATTCTGGTGGTTGCTTTCCTTGCGGTAATGGTATTGAATGTCAAGGGTGATCACAGCGACATTAAGCTGTAAGGCCTCTTGGAATAAAAGCTTGAATCGAAAAAGAGGAATGCAAAATGGCAAGGAACGACAATTTAAAAGAGCAGAGCCGGACGGAAGTGCCAGAGCCCTGCCTTTCTCCTATGCTTCGTTTGACGTTAAAGAAAAAAGAAAAGTTTTTTGGCCCGGGTGTGGCGGCTTTGCTGCATCTGATTGATCAAAAAGGCTCGATTCAGATGGCCTGTGAAGAAATGGATATGTCATATTCCAAAGCATGGAAGATTCTGAAGCACGCGGCAAATGAATTGGGGTATCCGCTTCTGAATTCCAAGGCTGGGGGGGCAAAAGGGGGGCAGAGCACCCTGAGCCCTGAGGCATTAGACTTTCTTGCCAGCTATGATGCGATGAGCAAAGCGCTGGAAGCGCACGCAGAGGAATTGTTTGAGTATTATTTTAAAAACAATCGATAGCGGATCGGAAAGGGGAGCTTTGTATGGAAAACTGCGAAGTGCTGAAAGCGGGCATCTCTCGTCTGAAAGAAGGCAAACCATTGGAATTGGTGTGTATTGTATCTTCCAACGGCTCCACACCGCGTGCAGAAGGCGCATTTATGCTTTTAGCAAAGGATGGCTGGAACGTGGGAACGGTTGGCGGGGGAAAAATGGAGTATTTGGCCGGGCAGGAAGCGATGGAACTTCTGGCAAAAAAAGCGGGCGGAGAGCGCCGTTATATCCTCAGTAAAAATGATCTTGCCGATATTGGTGCGGTCTGCGGCGGAGATGTGCAGATCCAATATGAATTTTTGGAAGGGGAAAGCGGCGTACATCGACTGGAAGAAATAGAGAATGCCCTTGAAAAGGAACGCCCAACGGTCTATTTATTTGGCGGAGGCCATGTTTCAGTCAGTGTTTCAAATGCGCTTTCCTGTGTGAGTTTTAATACTGTGGTGTACGACGACCGCGAAGAGTTTGCCAATTCAGCTCGGTTTCCGCAGGCCATTTCGGTTATTTGCGCCCCCTATGAAAAAATGTCGGAGCATGTCCGCCTGACTGAGAGCGATTATGTTTTGATCATGACGCGCGGCCACCTGTGCGACTATGAAGTGCAAAAGCAGGTAATGCGCACACCGGCCTGCTATATTGGTGTGATCGGCTCCCGTTCCAAAATCCATCATGTTACACAGAAGCTTCTGGCAGACGGTTTTTCCCAGCAGGATATTGCACGCTGCCACACGCCGGTCGGGATTCCCATCGGGGCTGAAACACCCGAGGAAATTGCAGTGTCGATTGCGGCGGAGTTAATTTTGGAGCGCGCCCGCAGAGAAGGGCGCCGCAAAGTAATTAAGAACGAAATCGTGTCATATTGATTTTTTTCCATCCAAACAAATGCGTAAAATCAATGTTCTGTGTGATTGACAGAATGGAAAGAATTTTTCTGTTCGTTTTTCCGCCATACTGAATAAAGGAAGCGCAGCCCCCGGTTGGCAGAGTTTTTTCTGCTGTGCGGGGGCTGTGCTTTTTCATGGAAAATTTTTTATGGAAAAAAGTTTTGGTAAAATCTGTTTTAGCGGGCGATCGTGGTTCCGGTTTTGCCGTTAATGGCATCTCTTGCTTTTTCAAGCAAAGTGATCATAGCGGTGCGGTTTTCGCCGGACTGTGCGAACTGAATCGCCGCCAGAACCTTCGGCAGCATAGAACCGGGCGCAAATTCCTGCTGAGCGCAGTATTCTTCCGCCTGTGCCACCGTCATGTGATCCAGCCATTTTTGGTCTGGTTTGCCAAAGCGAATCGCGACCTTTTCTACTGCGGTCAGAATAATCAGCATGTCGGCATCCAGGCTGCTGGCGAGCAGTGACGCTGCAAAATCTTTATCGATTACGGCGGATACACCGGCCAGATGTTTTTCTTGGCGAATCACGGGGATGCCGCCGCCCCCGCAACAGATCACAAGATTTTCATCTTCGACCATAGCGCGGATTGCACTGCTTTCAATGATTTCCTGCGGTTTTGGCGAAGCCACCACACGCCGGTATCCACGGCCGGCATCCTCTTTGACCACCCAGCCAAATTCACTGGCCGACGCAAGAGCTTGCTCTTTGCTCATAAACTGGCCGATTGGCTTGGAGGGGTTGGAAAACGCCGGATCGTCGGCATCCACGCGCACCTGTGTCACCATGGTGACAATGGGGGGAGCCGTCAGGCTGCGGTTTAAAAATTCTTCCCGCAGGCTGTTCTGCAAATCATAGCCGATATATGCCTGACTCATGGCCACACAAACAGAAAGTGGGGTGGGGGCGGTGCCGTTGTGGTTTGCATATTCCGTCATGGCATTGTTGATAATGCCAACCTGCGGGCCATTGCCATGAACGATAATCACTTCGCAGTTTTCTTCCATTAAATCCACGATTGCTTTGGCAGTGATTTTCACCGCCTGCATCTGTTCCTGAAGCGTATTGCCCAGTGCATTCCCGCCAAGTGCAAGAACAATTCTTTTCTTTTTCATACGCAATTCCTCACATCAAAAAAATTTTAGGCCGCGCCAGAACAGGTTTGACGCGGCCCGGAACAGAATAAAAATGCTTATTCCGCAAATTTTCTCTTGGTACCCTTTTGCTCCAATTCCGCCAGAAGTTTTGCCGGATCTTTAAATTTTGCCAGCAGAATCATGGCGGCAATTACATAGGGCTTGTAGCTGGCTTCTTTATAAAGGGAATCGCGTGCCGCATCAAATACAGAAGCGGCTACCTCGCCTTCCTCACAGGAAACCCCGTTGATGTCTGCCGGCAGGCAGTGCAGATAAATCGCTTTGCCGTTTTTGGTCAGATTCATCCTGTCTTCTGTGCAGCACCAGTCTTTATGAGCGGCATTCTGAGCCAGAAGCTGCTTTTCCAGTTCCTGAATTCCTTCCATGTCGCCGTTGCCATACAGGTTGGTGCGCTTTTCCATTGCGGCGAACGGTGCCCAGGATTTGGGGTATACCACATCGGCGTCGGCAAAGGCTTCTTTCATGTCATTGGTGACATGGAAAGATCCGCCAGATTCTTTTGCGTTCTGTTCTGCTACCTTCAGAACATCCGGCATAACCTCATACCCCTCCGGGTGAGCCAGAACGACTTCCATACCAAGGCGGGAAAAAAGTCCGATGACTCCCTGAGGAACAGAAAGCGGCTTGCCATAGGAGGGGGAGTAGGCCCATGTCATAGCGATCTTTTTGCCCTTCAGGTTCTCGATTCCGCCCAATTCATGGATGACGTGAGCTGCGTCGGCCATACACTGGGTGGGGTGATCAATGTCGCACTGCAGGCTTACCAAAGTCGGTTTCTGCTCCAGAATACCGTCCTCATAGCCCTGCTTTACAGAATCCACGATTTCGTGCATGTATGCGTTGCCTTTTCCAATATACATATCGTCGCGTATGCCGATGACGTCTGCCATAAAAGAGATCATGTTTGCGGTTTCCCGAACGGTTTCGCCGTGGGCAATTTGGCTTTTACCCTCATCCAGATCCTGAACCTCCAGGCCGAGCAGATTGCAGGCAGAAGCGAAGGAAAAGCGGGTGCGGGTGGAATTGTCGCGGAACAGAGAAATGCCAAGCCCGGAATCGAACACCTTGGTGGAAATGTTATGTTCCCGCAGATAACGGAGCGCGTCTGCGACTGTCCATGTAGCCTTTAATTCATCCAGTGTTTTTTCCCAGGTAAGGAAAAAGTCGTTTTGGTACATGCCGCTGCAATTCAAAGTATTTAATTCCTGAAGAAGATCCTGTAAATTTTTATTAGCCATTCTAACATTCACCCTTATTTTAAAATTTAGAGAGCATTGGTTAAAGACGCTATAGAAATTATCTTATTCCACATAGCAGGAAGGCAGTGCCGCATATACCGCTGCGCAGACACACAGGTCATCTTTCCAGGTTCTTTCATTCGGTGCATGGGCCTGCGCTTCTGCGCCGGGGCCAAAACCGATGCAGGGGATCCCGTTGCGCCCCATAATGGATACACCGTTGGTCGAGAAGGTCCATTTGTCGGTCAGCGGGCGTGTTTTGCGCTCTTCTAGTGTTTCTGCTGAGCCGACGCGGGAATTGCCGTATAGATTGGAATAAGCCTCTTGCATTGCTTTTGTCACCGGATGATCCTCTGGAATCACCCAAGTCGGGAAGTAACATTCGATGGGGTAGCTCAGTTTTTTCCAGGAAGGACGATCATAACGGTACATAGATACTTTTACGTCGTCACCGTATTTCTGCACTGCCGGGAGGGAGCGGATTTCTTCTAGGCAGCTTTCCCAGGTTTCGCCGGCCGTCATGCGGCGGTCCAGAGAAACAGCGCAGGAATCTGCAACCGCACAGCGGGAGGGAGAAGTAAAGAAGATTTCGGAGCAGGTGACGGTCCCTCGGCCGAGGAACCGCGCTTCCTGATATTCCAGGTTGTATTGGGGATTCAACATTTTTACAAGGCCGCGAATCCGGGTGGAATCGGTGTCGTCGTTGCTGTTCAGAGCGCGGACATCCTGTAGAATATCGGCCATTTTATAAATCGCATTGTCACCGCGTTCCGGGGCAGAGCCGTGGCAGGAAACGCCTTTTACGTCAATGCGGATTTCCATGCGTCCACGCTGACCGCGATAGATGCCGCCATCGGTAGGCTCGGTGGAAACAACAAATTCGGGGCGGATTTTATCCTCTTTGCAGATGTATTCCCAACACAGGCCGTCGCAGTCTTCTTCCTGTACGCTGCCGACAACCATCACGCGGTATTTGTCATTCAAAAGGCCCAAGTCCTTCATGATTTTTGCACCATACACGGCGGCAACAACGCCGCCCAGCTGGTCAGATACGCCGCGGCCGCCGATTTCACTTTCTGTTTCATACCCCTCATAGGGGTCAAACTTCCAGTTGTCTCGATTGCCGATGCCCACGGTGTCGATGTGCCCGTCAAAGCCGATTAAGGTTTTTCCGTTGCCCATAAAGCCGATGATATTGCCCATTGCGTCAATGCGGATTTCGTCAAATCCAAGCTTTTCCATTTCAGCCTGAATTGTCATCACATGCTTTTGTTCATCGCTGGATTCGCCGGGATTCCGGACGATGGCGCGCAGAAACGCAGTCATGTCTTTTCGGTATTCGTTAGCCTTCTCTTTGATCTTCGCAAATTCTGCTGCACTTAAAGTAGCCATTCTGCAATCCTCCCTGAAAATAATAGTAAGATATTTCGTACCGTTTATTCGCTCAGCGCTCTTTGCCTTCCCAGACGATATTTTTGTAGCGCTCGGGATCTGTGTCGCCTTCTGTGGAGAAGAGCAACACGCGGGAATCTTTGTCAAGCTTCAGCGCATCGCGCAATTCCCGGCAGCCTTCATCCGTCATAATTGTCACCAGTGCACCGAAGGGGGCTGCGCCGGATTCCCCCGAAATGACCGGTATGTCTCCGCGGGCAGGAGCAGCCAGCATTCTCATTCCCCGCGCGGCAATGGGGTCCTTGGCGACGATGAAGCATGCGGCGTGATTTTTCAGAATATCCCAAGAGGTAATGTTCGGCTCACCGCACGCCAGCCCCGCCATGATGGTATCCATGTCGCCGTCTACAATGCGGATATTTCCGTCGTTCGCCATGGCTCCTTGATAAAGGCAGGCGGCAACGTCGGCTTCTACCACAACCATGGTGGGTGGGTTCTCTTTATACTTATTGGTGAAATAACCAACAACGGCGCCTGCCAAAGAGCCGACCCCTGCCTGAACAAACACATGGGTTGGGCGCTCGCCGAGCTGTTCGTCTGCCTCGTTTGCCATGGTGCCGTACCCCTGCATAATCCAAGCGGGTATTTTCTCATACCCTTCCCAGGCGGTGTCCTGCACCACGACACCGTGGGGTGTTTTTGAAGCGGCCGCAGCCGCCATGCGCACACACTCATCGTAATTGACTGTTTCAATGGTAGCGGTGGCACCTTCGGCCAAAATATTATTCAGGCGGGTTTGTGTGGAGCCCTTGGGCATATAAATGACAGCTTTCTGGCGCATTTTATTGGCTGCCCAGGCCACTCCGCGCCCGTGATTTCCGTCTGTGGCAGAAAAAAAGGTCGCTTGACCAAATTCTTTTCGCAGCTCATCAGAGATCAGGGTGTGATATGGCAGATTAGAAATATCCTTACCCGTTTCTTCTGCTATGTAGCGGGCCATTGCGTAAGAACCGCCCAACACCTTAAAGGCATTCAGGCCAAAGCGATAAGACTCGTCTTTCACCGCAAGTCTTCCAATTCCAAGGTGTTCTGCCATTGCGTTCAAATCGGCCAACGGTGTTATCGAATATTGCGGAAAGCTTTGATGAAAGGTGCGTGCTTTCCGAACTTCCGATTCGGACATGAGAGGAAGATTTCGATCATCCGTTTTTGGCATCGTATTTATCTTCCATTTCAGATCCTGTCCCATGATTGCTGTTCCTCCCTTATTTGTTTTATTGGTTTCTGCGTACAGGGTGTTTCTCAATGAGGAAGAGCGGCCCGGTCGGCCGGCTTGGTTTCTTCGCCCGGTTTGTCTGAAATTGTGCATGTGGGCGGCTGTGCGCAGGAATCATTTTGCCCAAGATTCGGCATTTTGCGCTGCTTCTGGCAGCCAAGACAAAAATATTTTTATAAATCTACTATATCATAAAAATTTTGGTTTGCAAGGATATTTTGCGAAAAATACAAAAAATTTTTTGATATACTAAATATTTTTGTAACAAACTTTTTTATTGCCTTATCAATTTAAAAATATCACTCAGGAAGTCCTCTTTTTATTTCAAAATTTTAAAACTAACAAATTTTTTGTTGTGACATAAAAATTTTTATATTTAATGCTTGTAATGGCTGAAAACTCGTGTTACACTGGCAATAAAAGGGAATGCCGATTTTGGGGATTCGTTTTTGGCTGAGAAGCCCTGAACTGCGAAAAGGAAGGCCACGGAACCCTGCGTTTGCAGATACACGCACAGCAGATCTGTTATTTCAGCGTGTGGCTGAAAGCCACAACAAGGTTTTATGCGGTGTCCTTCTCAGAATCACTGTAAATTCATTGTGTGAGGAGTAAACGGAAATGTTGTTAATTGGAAACGGAAGACTCGTGACCAGAGACCCGGAAAATCCGTTCCGAGAAAACGGAGCGGTGTTGATCGAGGACGGCAAGATCAAGGAAACGGGAGAATTTCCGGAGCTGAGCAGAAAATACCCCAAAGCGGACTTTATTGATGCCAAGGGCGGTGTGATTATGCCGGCGTTCATCAACGCCCATGAGCATATCTATTCCGCCATGGCCAGGGGTATCAGCATCAACGGGTATCAACCGAAAGGGTTCCTTGATATTCTGGACGGCATGTGGTGGACGGTTGACCGCAATCTTGATAACCGCAAAACCAAACTTTCTGCGATCGAAACCTACATAGAGTGTATTAAGAATGGATGCACCACTGTTTTCGACCATCACGCAAGCTTTGGTGAGATTCCCGGCTCTCTGTTTGCCATTGCAGAAGCCGCAAAGGAGCTGGGCATGAGAACCTGCCTTTGCTATGAAATCTCAGACAGGGGCGGAAAAGAAAAATCCCGTGCCGCCGTTGAGGAAAACGTGGATTTTATCCGCTATGCACAGGCAGATACTTCCGACATGATCGCGGGCATGATGGGCATGCACGCCAGCTTTACCATTTCAGATGAAACCATGGAGCTTTGCCGCAAGGAACTGCCGGAGGGGGCAGGCTTTCACATTCACGTTGCCGAGGGAATTTATGATTTGCACCAGTGTCTGAAGGAACATTCCAAACGGATTGTCGATCGGCTGTATGACTGGGATATCCTTGGCCCTAAGACCCTGTTGGCACACTGTATTTATGTAAATGCTCACGAGATGGAGCTGATTCACGATACAAATACGATGGTGGTTCATAATCCGGAATCCAATATGGGCAACGCTTGCGGCTGCCCGCCCACCATGGAGATGGTGCACCGAGGCATCCTGACCGGACTTGGAACCGACGGCTACACGCATGATATGGTGGAATCCTATAAGGTTGCGAATATCCTGCACAAGCACCATTTGTGCGATCCGAATGCTGCTTGGGGTGAAGTTCCGCAAATGCTGTTTGAAAACAACGCAAAGATTGCCAACCGATATTTTAAAACGCCGCTGGGTGTGCTAAAACCCGGCGCTGCGGCCGATGTGATCGTCATGGATTACAACCCGCCGACCCCGATGAGCGCAGATAACGCCAACGGCCATATTCTGTTTGGCATGAACGGCAGATGTGTGACAACCACTGTCTGTAACGGCCAGATTTTGATGAAGGATCGCGTTTTGCACACAATCGACGAAGAAAAAGCTATGGCGGAAATTCGGAAAGAAAGCCAAAAGCTTTGGGATAAAATCAATTCCAGATAAGGCGTTACTAAGTGATAAAAAGATGTGGAGGAATAAGCATCATGAGTGATATTATGACCCCAATCCCGTTCGGCAATCTGATGGCCTGGGTATTAGAAGAGAAGAAAAAAGGCAGTTGCTTTGGATTACGCCGAGCTTACCGTGCGGATCCGACTCGACACTATGAAATGTTTGGGGGAAAACTCGAAACTCCAATTGGCCCGGCTGCCGGGCCGCACACGCAGCTGGCACAGAATATTATTGCCTCTTATTACGGCGGTTCCCGCTTTTTTGAACTGAAAACCGTGCAGAAGCTGGATGGCCGGGATCTGCCGGTGAGCAAGCCCTGTATTTTAGCCGATGATGAATGTTACAACTGTGAATGGTCAACCGAGCTTTATGTCCCCCAGGCCTTTGATGAATATGTCAAGGCGTGGTTTGTTCTGAAGGTGATTTCCAAAGAATGGGGGTTGGGCAGCCCCGATGGTTTTCAGTTTAATATGTCTGTTGGGTATGATTTGGACGGAATCCGGACCGAAAAGGTGGATTGTTTCATTGAGGGAATGAAGGATGCTTCGGATACGCCGATTTTCCGGGAGTGCAAAAACTGGCTGGTGGAAAATAAAGAACTGTTCCGAAAGGTCACGGCGGATGACATTGAGCAAATGAATGCCGACATCTGCAACTCGGTTACGCTTTCCACGCTCCACGGCTGTCCTCCGCAAGAAATTGAGCGGATTGCCTCGTACCTAATCAATGAAAAACACCTGAACACTTTTATTAAATGCAATCCCACTCTTCTGGGATATGAGTATGCCCGCAAAACGCTGGATGAGATGGGCTACGATTATATTCAGTTTACTGATTTCCATTTTAAAGACGATTTGCAGTATGAGGACGCTGTCCCGATGCTGCGGCGTTTGAACGAACTGGCAGAATCGAAAGGGATGAGCTTCGGCGTCAAAATTACCAATACCTTCCCCGTTGACGTTAAGGCAAATGAACTGCCCAGCGAGGAAATGTACATGTCCGGCAAGTCGCTGTATCCCTTGTCTTTGGCGGTTGCCACGCGGCTTTCTCGTGATTTTGACGGCAAGCTGCGCATTGCTTATTCCGGCGGCTGTGATTATTTTAATATTCAGTCTGTGATAGAAGCAGGCATTTGGCCGGTAACGATGGCAACAACTTTGCTGAAACCGGGTGGATATACCCGGTTGGTCCAGATTGCGGAGCTGCTGATGCAAAAAGAGCCGAAGGCTTTTTCTGGCGTAGATGCCAAGGCAGTGGAGCGGCTTGCGGCAGAGGCAAAGACCGATCCGCATCACGTAAAGCCCATAAAACCGCTGCCGAACCGTAAAAACGGCAGGAAGGTTCCGCTGACCGACTGCTTTATCGCCCCATGTATGGAAACCTGTCCGATTCATCAGGAGATCACGACGTATGGGCGGTTATGTAAGGAAGAAAACTATCCCGAGGCGCTGCGCGTCATCTTAGACAAGAACCCGCTTCCTTTTATGACGGGCATAATCTGTCAGCACCCCTGCATGTCGGTTTGTACCCGGAATTTTTACGAATCCCCTGTGCAAATCCGCGCTAACAAGCTGATTGCCGCACGCAATGGCTATGATACTGTTTTGCCGGAAATCAAACCCGGAAAGCCCAACGGCAAAACCGTGGTAATTGTCGGCGGTGGGCCTGCGGGCATTTCGGCGGCATATTTTCTCGGCCGCGCCGGCTGCCGGGTGAAGGTGTTTGACGAAAACAAGGTGCCGGGTGGCGTTGTAACCAACATTGTGCCGGAATTCCGCGTTCCGGAAGAGCAGGTAATGAAGGACGTGCGGCTGGCAGAGGCGGCAGGGGCCGAGTTTATTAGGAACACCCGCGTGGAAGACGTAAAAAAATTAATGGCGGACGAAAAGGCCGACGCTGCGATTCTCTGCATCGGTGCGCATAAAGAGATTCCGCTGAAGCTGCAGGAGGGTGTTGCCACAAACGCACTTCATTTTCTGCGGGAATTCCGAGAAAGCAGCGGCACGCTTTCCCTTGGGGAAAATGTGGCTGTGGTGGGCGGCGGCAATACCGCAATGGATACGGCCCGCGCGGCTGTTCGGAATCAGGGCGTGAAAACTGTTTCGCTGGTGTACAGAAGGACAAAACGATATATGCCGGCGGAGGAAGAAGAGCTTGCCATGGCATTGGAAGACGGCGTTATTTTCCGCGAGCTGCTGGCTCCGGTGGCGCACCGCGGCAGCAAGCTGTTGTGCCGAAAGATGAAGCTGGGCGATATGGATGCTTCCGGCAGGAGAGCTGTCATCGAAACAGATGAGACGGTGGAGGTTCCGGCGGATACCGTGATTGCCTCTATCGGAGAACGCGTTGACGGCAGCTTCTATGAGAAGAATGGGATCGAGGTATCTGAAAAAGGATTTGTAAAGGTCAATCCGGCGACCAACGAAACCTCTGTAAAAGGGATTTATGCCGCAGGAGATGGGCAGGAGGGCGCTTCGGTTGTGGTTCGTGCGATTGCAGGTGCAAAGAAGGCCTGCGAAGCCATTTTGGGTGATACCATAGGAATCAACCGTCCTTCCCAAAATACAGAAGAGGCGTTTTATGCCAAGAAGGGCAATTTGGCCGAACCTGAAATGGACGAAACCCAGAGTGATACCCGCTGTTTGACCTGCGATTTTATCTGCGAGAACTGTACGGAAGTTTGTCCAAACCGCGCGAATATTGCAATCCGCGTTCCGGGAGCACAAATGCACCAAATCATTCATGTGGATTATATGTGCAACGAATGCGGAAACTGTCGCAGCTTCTGTCCTTATGATTCCGCGCCCTATCAGGAAAAATTTACACTCTTTGCTGCCGCGCAGGATATGGAGGATTCCAAAAATGATGGCTTTGCCTTTACGGATCAGCAGGGAAGCGTACAGGTTCGATTGGGCAGCGATTACTTATCTTATACGGTAGGCGGCAAACACGAAAAATTACCTCAAGAATTGGCCAATGTCATTGACACGGTATATCAGGATTACCCTTATTTGATTCTTTCTTAAAAACAGATGCAAAGACAAACGTTGTGGGAGGCGGCCATGAACAAAAAACTCATTCAAAATGGACTCCTTATTTTCCCGCAGGGGAGCAAAAAAGCGGATCTGCTCATTGATGGGGAAAAAATTTCTCAGATCGGAGAGAATTTGCCCACGGAAAACGCACAGATCATAGATGCTGCGGGCAAGCTGGTTTTTCCGGGATTTATCGATGCGCATACGCATTTTGATCTGGCGGTAGCCAATTGCGTGACGGCAGACGATTTCGCTTCTGGCACGGCTGCCGCCGTAGTCGGCGGAACCACGGCTATTGTGGATTACTGCACACAATACCGGGGTGAAACTATGCGCCATGCGCTGCAAAACTGGAAACAAAAGGCGTCTGTCGGCTGCTCATGCGATTACGGATTTCATATGGCCATCACCGACTGGACCCCCGAAATTCATGCAGAGTGCCATGACATCATGGACGAAGGCGTCACAACGTTTAAGCTATATCTGACCTATGATACCCAAGTAGATGACGAAACGCTGTTCAAGATTTTACAACGCCTGAAAGAGGTAGGCGGTATTGCCGGGGTGCATTGTGAAAATTCCGGGATGATTGCTGCCCTGCAGCAGGAATATGCCGCAGATGAGCGGATTTCAAAGGTTAGCTCGCATTATCTTACACGCCCCCCGGCATCAGAGGCCGAGGCCATCGGCCGGCTTTTGCATTTTGCAGAGGTAATCGATACCCCGGTAATCGACGTTCACCTGACCGGTGAGGAAGGGCTGAACGAAATCCGTGCGGCGCGCCGGCGGGGGCAGACGGTTTATGTGGAAACCTGCCCCCAATACCTGTGTATGGACGACAGCCTGTATGAACTGCCCGGGTTTGAGGGGGCAAAGTATATTATTGCGCCGCCCCTGAGAAAACCGAGAGACAATCAGGTGCTTTGGGAAGCACTGGCCGCCGGAGAAATTCAGACGGTCGCCACCGATCATTGCTCCTTTACGCTAGCCCAAAAAGAGCTTGGAAAGTCTGACTTCCGAAAAATTCCCGGCGGAATGCCTGGGGCGGAAACATGCGGGCGGCTAATTTTTTCGGAAGGTGTTTGCAAGGGTCGGCTCACCAAGGAAAAAATGTGCGAGGTGCTTTGTGAAAATCCCGCAAAACTGTATGGGATGTACCCGCAAAAGGGGGTTCTTGCCCAAGGCTCTGACGCGGATATTGTAATACTGGATCCCGGCTGTAAAGAGGTGATCGCCGCTTCCCGGCAAATGTCCCGCTGCGGCTATTCCCCGTTTGAAGGAAAAGAACTGACGGGGACTATTGATCAGGTTTATCTGCGGGGGGAGCTGGTTGCCCAGAACGGAAAGCTGATACAAAAAAATCGCGGCAGGTTCCTCCGCCGCGGCCGCTTTGCCCTGTGAAAAAGGGTTTGTGTTTATAATGGAGTGTTATGCGCAGGAGGGTTCGTGCGGCCGCTCTTTTTCTGTGGGAAAATGATGCATTGCCGGCCAAAGAGAAGCAAAGCGTACCATCTGAATGATAAGAAGGGTTTTATGTACGGAACAAATAAAAAAACCGATGGAAGAAGGCTTGTCCTTTCCATCGGTTTTTTATTTTGTTATGGCAAGAACACTGCGTTAAATGGATACAGTGGAAACAGATTTGGCTTGGAAAATAAAAAAGTAAAATCCGGCGGCAGCATTTCTGCCAAGCCCCATAAGAATGTTTTTTTCACATAGGTGCAGATGAGAACCACACCGAAGAATAGACAAAAGCCTAATTGCAAGCAATCGGTAGAATCATTAGAGGAGCAAGGGATTCGGTTCCGCTGGAACTGTCAAAAAAATAATGGAAATTAATACAAATGAACTGTGTGGATCACACAACAAATAAAGCAAAAAATGAATAGATATATTGCGGGTAAGTTATTGACATTATTTTCCATAAATGTTAGTGTTTATATAAATTAAACAAATTATTTTCTGTATTTTATTGATTTTATGGAATAAAAAACCTAAAATATTGGAAGAATTTCAGAAATTTATACGTTTGATACTTTCTGTCAATCAGGAAATGAAAATAGCAGATCTTATGAAAAGGTTGAAAAAACAAAAAGTGAAATAAAACTAGGGATAAGAGGAAGAAAGAGTAATTTTCAGAATAGCGGGGAATTGGGATTGTATGTGTCGGGCAAAGCCTTGCATAAATTATGTTACCAATTTACAGTGCAGCCGGAATCAATGAACCCGATTGGGAGAAAGGAAGTGGAGCTTGATTTTGGGCTCTATCTTATAAGGTGATTTGTTGTGAAATATGATTGTCATACTGTTTTCATGATAAGGGTTCCGTCTATGCCTTCTTTTCATGTGTGCCGTTATCTTCAATCCAAAAAATCTGCAAAAGAATATATCCAGGAGAATGGAATAGAAGATGCTTTTTTGGAATCATTACTGATCTCGAGTCAATCTTTATACCATTCGTATTTAGAGGACACAGAGGCTCATATCAAAAAAAATAAAAAAATAAAAATGTTAAATAAATCGCTTACTCGATATTTAATTCGTGCTTCAAGCCGACCAACTCCCTTTGGAACCTGGGCCCGTGTTGGCTTAGGTTCGTGGGGAAAAGAAGATTCTGTTGTGATTGATTCAAAAAAGTTTCGAAAGAAGGCAACAGTAGATGAACTTTGGATGTCTTATATCATTTCTCAGTTAGAGAAAGATTTGGATCTATTACAACATCTTGATCTAAAAATGAATCCGATCCTGTATCCTCAGGGTGACAGAATTAAAAATCCTTTTTGCTCAAATCATGGTTTGCTTGGGACAAAAGATCGGAAAGAGGTTCTGTTGCAAAGCCATATTAGAAAAACCGGATTAATTGATTTTCTTGCGAAAGAAGCGAAAGATTTTATTCCATGCCATTCCTTGATGGAGCGCATCGCTAATGAATACGTTGGAATTCCAACTGAATTAGTGAACCATACATTATTACAGCTAATAGAAAACGAGATATTAATTACAAACCTGCATTTACCATCTTTCTGTAACGACCCCTTGCAGCATGTGCTTGCAGTGTTGGAACAAACCAATTGTAAGGTTGATCTATTAAAAGATTTAAGTGAACTGCAAGATATGATTAAGAGATATGAAAATAGTTCGCCTAATGTCGAATTGCTTCAATCCATTTATCAAAGAATGTCTGCTTTCTATCAGGCAGATAACTACTTAAAAGTCGATGCCGGTTTACAATTTCAGCAAAATATTTTATCGGAAGATATCAAAGAAATTCTAGAAAACTTCGTAGAAAAATTTGCAAAATTAGCAGTCAATCAAACAAAAACAAAAAATCTAAATCAGTTTAAAAACAAATTTTATGAAAAATACGGCCCAAATGTTGATGTGCCCATCTATGAAGTAATCGATGAAAAATCTTTTCATGGATTAAATTACTTTTCGTTTGAATCTGAATTCAAAGACAGCGATCGGGAATTGGCGATTAAATCGGTTTTGGATCAAAAAATCTTGGACGCATACCTGAGTAAGAGTGAAGAAATTCACTTAAGCTTATCTGATTTTGATCGGCTTCATTTGGATGAGGAAGAGCTTATCTATGGAAGTTCTTTTGATTTAAATACATTTATCTTTAAAAATGATCAAAATGAATACCGACTTGCAATAGGCCCGAATGTAGGCTCTACCAGTGCCGGAAAAATGTTTCAAAGGTTTTCAGAGGTATACGATCCATCTTCTTATCATGCTTACAATCAGATATATGGAAAAATGATTGAGAAAACAAAAAATAATTATTGTATTGCCGAAATTAGAGAAGCGCCAACATCAGGAAGAATTGCCAATATTATCAGTACTCATAAAACGTATGCTCATTATATCGCTATGGGAAATACCGAACAAAATTTAGAGGGTGAAATTTTACTTCGTGATTTGGCGATTGGGATACAGGATAATAAGCAGTTATATATCAAATCCTTAAAAACAGATCAAATGGTAAAAGTGACCACCAACCATATGTTAAATGTGGATTTAGGCAGCAAAATACAAAAGCTATTAATCACCATTTCGGAAGAGTATGAATCCTTTCCGCTTTCCAGAATATTTTCTTTATATCAGAATTCATACCCTTATATTCCAAGGATCGTATTTGAAAAAGTCATTCTTTATCCGAAAATGTGGTTCTTATTCCCTGATTTTTTTCATTTAGAGACGCTGCAAACCTTTGAAAAAGATTTTATGCTATTTAAAGAGCGTTATCAGCTGGATGAAATGTTATATCTTGCAGAAGGGGACAACCGTTTGGTCATTGATATCACACAAAAGGAGTATCAAGAGTACCTATATGAGATTCTGAAAAAGAAACAAATCGTTAATCTGCGAGAAATGGAAGATAAAACATTTCAGCAATCCATTGTGCGAGATGAAAATCAGAATCATTATCTTGCGGAGTATGTATTTTCCTTTGTGGCAAGGGAGAATCCAAAAGCAAACAGGTCAACGAGAAAAAGTTGTTTGCTGCAAAATACGAACCATCGGTATCTTCTGGCAGAGAATGGATGGATTTATTTTAAACTATATGGAGTCGATAATCGCGAAACAGAATTTTTAACCAAGCTGTTAAAGCCCTCATTGAATCAGCTTTTACCAGAAAGATTCTTTTTTATCCGTTATCGGGACGATCAAAACCACTTGCGAATTCGATTGCAGTACCGCACATCAGAAGAGGCAATTCACAGTTTATATGAATTAACTTCTTTCCTCTGTCAATGGAGGGAAAAAGGTGTTGTGGGTAACGCTGTTTTTGATACTTATGAGCTGGAAGTAAATCGTTATGGCGGAACAGGATGCATAGAGGAACTGCATGAAGTTTTTTATCAAGATAGTCTTTGGGTCATCGCGATGCTCGAACAGTTTAAAGTCAACGATGAAGACGAAAAAGAAATGGTTTACTTTGTCGGCATGATTTCAGCGTTTTTGTGCCTTACCGATTCAGTGGAAGAATTATTTGAAACATTGAATGAAGAAGGGCTGAAAAATTCCAATAAACCGGAATTTAAGAAAGAGAGATTAAAATATTTAAGGTGGTTTGAACTCATTCAAAAAGATCATCTGGAACAAATAGACGAACGGTTTCTTCCGTTAAGAAATTCCTATTTAAAACGGCAAAATGCTTTTCGAAGCTTTCGTGACAAAATAAAAAGTCAAACACAGCTGACAAACACAAAAAAAGAGATTCAATTTTCATTAGTGCACATGTTTTGCAACCGCATGACAGGGGTAATTGAATATGAAAGCCGTTGTTTGTCCCTAATTCGACATACCGTTTTTCATTCCTTAGAAAGGATGAAACATTTATCTGGCCAATAAGGCACCCTTATTTTTGCTAATTACAAAAGCCTAGATGTATCATAGGAGGAAAAATATCATGGGAAAATTTGATGATTTTGATTTGGATTTTACAAAGGTATCAGCAGCAGCCGAAAACTCATCTGAACGGGCTGGCATTGCCGTTCCGAAACTTGCTATCAATTGGAGTAAAATCAGCTGCGCTTGCTCCCCCAGCGATATGACTGTTTGCCGCGCAGGCGCTCCCGGCCAGTTAAGGTGCTAATTTTACAGTAAAAATGCTAACACATAAACATTAAAACATTTAGGCTTTTGTAATGTTATATTTTAAAAAAATTAATGAGTTTAAAGAAATTATCTGAGGACATCACAACAGACCAGAGGAGAGAATAAGTATGGAACAAAAACAAGAAAATCAGTTTTTTGCTTATTCCGGTGCAGCCTTGTTAGCTCTATTCATACTAACGCTTTTTAGCTCTTATGTAGAAGTAGGAAGCAATTGTCCATTCCTTAATACCGTGGGGATATTCAAGCCCTAATGTCTATGTGAGAAATCAGGAAGAGGAATTGTGGTTTTTTGAAAAACAATACTGGAATCAAACAGCAATCAAACAGTGTAAATCTTTTCAAGAATTCGCAATGCTGAAAAGAGAGAAGTGAGGGATTTCAATTGTTAAAAAGTCTTGATTCAAAAATCGTTTCAGAACATTCTTTAAATGAGATCGATATCTTTCTAAATCAGTATTATTCCGATGTTTTTAAATTATATAAAGAGCAGAGAATCAGTCCGGATCAATATGCGGATCTATTGCTGACGATTGCTTGCGGGCTGGACTTTTTTGAAGATAAGGAAATCGGGATAGAAATGGGGTATCATTTGTGTTTGGGCATAAAACAAGAAGTAGAACGGTTTCCGCCTGAAACAGAAGAATTAGGGATGATAGCCGGTTTCGGAAATATCTGTTTTTCGGTACATAAATTTGTGGAAAGTGCGGGGATATTACATAGCTTTTCAAACTCCTTAAACAAATTATTATTAATACAGGCAGACAAGTTTCTGAAACAAACTCCAGACCGGTTTGGGACGAATATGAATCACTATGACATGGTATTTGGAATGGCTGGTATACTGAATTATCTTTTGGAGTTTGAATGGGACATGGAACAGAAAAAAACGATCGAAAAGATCATTATCTATTTAGTGGACTTATCTCAGGACTACAATTATCAAGGGGAAAAGTTAATTCGATATCATATTCCCGTGGGCGAGCAAAAAAGGGAAGATGAAAAGCGTGACTTCCCAAATGGACATATCAATTTTGGGGCTGCACATGGAATGGCGGGCCCTCTTTTAGCTTTGTCCAAAGCATATTATTCTGGATATGAGGTTGACGGGCTAAAATCAGCGATTCAAAAACTGTTCCATCTGTATGATTCGTTCCAAGTGTTTTCAGATCATACAATACGATGGCCCACCCAATTATCGGTGGAAGATTACTTAAACCAAAAATACAATGATATTTATCGCCCTAATTTTGCAGGGTGGTGTTATGGAAATTTGGGAACGGCTTCTGTGCTTTATACTGCATCAAAATACAATGAAGATCTGGAAAAAATAAATTTCTATCAACGACAATTGTGTAAAATCATTAATCGAGAAGTTCAGGAGTATCAGTTATATAAAATTGGGATTTGTCATGGCTATGCGGGGATGCTGTTTATTCGTATGGCGTTCTTTGCTGAAACCAATGAACCGGATTTTATAAATACCTTGCAGATGCAAATTGACTGGATGCTGGACCAGATAAAACAATATAAATCGGATGATGGCGTTTATGATTTTGGTGCGATGAAGGAATTGTTTGAAGGGGAAGCTTTGTTTTTAACTGATTTATCAGGAGTGGTTCTTGCATTTCTGGCCGTATTCGGAAAAACAGATAGCTTGAAATTAGTATTGGGATTAAAATAGATGAAGAAAAATAAAAAGGGAATAGAAAACATCAAAAGAAGTATCTCACTGATTCAATTACAAGATAAAAAATTTTTATTTATGTCCTTAGTCACCACAGTTCTATTAAGTTTATTTCCGGTTTGTTCGCTTTTGATTATGCAGTCAATTATTAATTATATACAAATCGGAACACTGGACATGAAACTCATTGCGATTTTAGTTTTATTCTATATCGCAATCGATATTATACAAACGATAGTGCAAGTCATATGGCAGCAATATAATTTGAAGTTTTCACTAAACTTTAAATTATATATTGAGACTCTTCTTCAAAAGAAAATTAAAAATATGAATTTATCGGATTATGAAACCAGTGAAATATACGATCAGCTTCAGCTGGCTCAAAGTCAAAATGGCACGCAGCTATTAGAAACCATCAATTTATTAATTCAGCTGATTGGCAGCATCACGGGCATCGTGTCTCATATCCTCATATTAATTCACTTTAAGGCATGGATTATTGTTGTAATTATGATTCTGCCTGCCGTGAAATATATCGTTACCAATCAGTTAAATCAAGAGCAATACGATATCGTAACATCTCGTGCCACGGGGGCCAGAAAAATTTGGTATTGGAATTATTTAATCACTTCAGGACGTCATTTTAAAGAATTGACAGTATATCACTTGTTTGATTTCTTTATTCAAAAATATAGAAAAGAATCAGAAAAGTTTAATGGACAAGATATCAAACTTTCGAAGAAACGGAATCTCTTTTTAACGATATTGACAGTCATCGAAATTTTAATTAATGGCTTGGTATTTTCCTTTATTATCTATTCCGGTTATATCGGGGTTATTTTAATCGGTAATATTATTACATATACCCGGTCAATTATTGCGACAAAATCAGGCGTGGATACTTCGTTAAATACCATTTCGACGATTAAGCAGTCCTCCCTTTATATCAACCTGTTTTTTGAATTTTTAGACTTGCCGTCTAAAGAAATGGGGGATAAAAATTTACAGATAATCAAAAAAATAGATTCGATTGAAGTGCGTAATTTATCCTTTCGATACAAGGGGAAATCTCAATACACCATTAAGAATATGAGTTTCACTTTAAAAAGGGATCAGTTAACCGTTATTGTAGGAGAGAATGGAGCAGGAAAAACAACTTTAGCCAAAATCCTGATTGGTTTCTATGACGAATATGAGGGTGAAATCTATATTAATGGTGTAGATCTAAAGCAAATTAATAAAGAAGAATATATGGCGCTGATTGCAACTGTGTTTCAAGACTTTACCCAGTATGAAGCCACCGTAAAAGAAAATATCGGTTATGGCAATTTAAAAGCAATCGATGAGGAAGACAGAATCAAAGAGGTGCAAGCTGTATTTCAAAGCAATTTTCTTCCGCTTCATGCTCAAATCGGGAATTGGTTTGACGACGGAACCCAGATTTCGATGGGGCAATGGCAGAAAATTGCGTTGTCCAGGGCATTCTTAAAAGATGCTGATTTGTATCTTTTAGATGAGCCCAATGCGGCACTAGATCCCATTTCTGAATTTGAAATTG
Organism: Clostridium minihomine; assembly: GCF_900240385.1. GTDB lineage: Bacteria > Bacillota > Clostridia > Oscillospirales > Acutalibacteraceae > Faecalispora > Faecalispora minihomine. The sequence goes on from NZ_OEQH01000001.1 coordinate 133,255, forward strand.
CACAGCTATACCACAAAATTTTAAAAAATAAGCTGGGGATTATCATTGCACATAAATTCAATCATTTCATTTTTAATGCTGATAATATCTTGGTCATTGAAGATGGAGAAATAAAAGAGCAGGGCACTCATGAAGAATTGCTTCAAAACAAAAACAAATATTATGAATTGTTTTCTGTACAATCTGAAACCGGAAAGAACCACGTTCTTTGAAATGTGGTTCTTTTCTATTTTTATTACAACCAGAGAATCAGGCTGTATGCTTTTTCAAAGGCTAACCACCTTTTCGCTTAACCACAAGCGGTAATGCGGGCAGAGCTTTAGTTTGCGTTTGCAAGACTGGTTTTGTCTTTAGATTCTATGTATGGATTGCTTAATACCAATGAAGTTGAATAAGAAAATGAAAGAAAAATCCATTCTGCAAAAATGGTCTCGCACATAAAAACAAATTCGCTTGCTTTGAGCAGATGAACTGTGTTATCCTTTCACCATGAAAACCAGTCGGCAGAAAAACCGGAATGCCCTGTATAATAAAGTGAGCATGTCAGACAAAATTCAATTCACAGAAAGGCAGAGTTGCGATGCTGAGTTATTATGGTAGATTATCTTCTGAAGTATATGATATGGATAAGCCCATCGGCCATTCTTTTGGAGATGTGGAATTTTATAGGGAGCGGTTAAAGACATGCACTGGGCCTGTTTTGGAACCGGCAACAGGAACCGGCCGGATACTGATACCGCTTTTAGAACAAGGTATTCAGGTTGCGGGATTTGACAGCTCAAAAGAAATGCTGAATCTTTGTCGTCGTAACTGTAAAAAAAGGGGGTTAAGCCCAAAACTTTTTGAGGCAAAGATGGAGTCTTTTTCAGAAGACACAAAGTATGATGCGATTATCGTGCCAACCGGAACTTTTCTTTTATTGCATAAACGCGAAGATTCCATTCAGGCATTACAAAACTTTTATCAGCATTTATCAAATCGTGGCAGACTGATTCTTGACCTGTTTTTGCAGACAGATATTTCAATCGGAACAGTTTCCACAAAAACCTGGGAATGCCCGAATGGGGATATTATTACCTTAGAAAATAAAACAGTGGAAGTCGATTATATCAATCAATACACGATATCTCATGGAAGATATGAAAAGTGGCGGGAAGGTGTGCTTCTGCAAACGGAATTAGAGTATTTTCCATTGCGATGGTATGGGGTAGAAGAGTTTCGATCCATCCTGGAATGGATCGGATTTAAAGATATTGTTATTTCTGCCGATTATCAATGGGGGCAGTATCCTTCCAGTCCAGAAGCGATTGTTACGTTTGAGGCGGTTGCTGAAAAATAAAATGCCATGTTGCGAATCGCGTGGATCCTATTATGGTGCTGCTGGTGAGCAGACGCATTAAAATGGTGGTTTCCCAAGCAAATCTGAATTACGGTAAGTTTGTAATTGATTGCAGGCAGCAGATCATAAAGCTATTAGCACTTTATTGGTAATTGAGGGAGGGGTGAGATGTCATGAATATTAAAAAGATTGAAAAGCTTTCCAGTATGCCGTTGGACAAAGTAAGTGGCACAAATGATTGGTATTTTTCTGCTGAGTGGACAGGGGATATATACGAAGCGGAAGAAATGCTTCAAAGAGGCAAAGAGTTTGAAGGTTCGACCATGCATCTGATACATTATCCCGATGGAAAAGTGTTTACACCGTTTGAACGGAAGAAAAATGTTTACATCCAGCGTCCTATTTGGGATCAGGGCTTTATCGCTGTATTAACAGTTGATTTTAACAGCAAAGAGATCTCGATATTTCATGTGCAGCCAAGCGATTGCTCGATGCAGCGCATTGCCAACCTGCCGTTGTCATCTGTAAAAGATTGCTATAATATGCATCTGAGCCTAGAACCGCTTTCTTTATACCGGCATGGCTCTGATGGGGAATTTGAACTGATTTGGCCAGAGAAAGTATGCTTTCAGGTGGATGCATCCGAAAGTCTGGTTCACCGGGATGGTGATGTTCTATACTTTTCGAAGTGGTATGAAGATATGGATTATCGAGAAGAAATTTGTGTCCGAAGCGTTCATACCGGTGAGGTCGTTCGTCAGTTTCCCGGAATATTGTACGATATGCCGGATGGAACCTGGTGGTTGATGTAGAAAAATAAATGAATCAAAATAAGCTGATTTGAGCCGGGTAGCTGCCTTTTATCACTTTTAAATAAATCATAAAAGGCAATGAAAACAGTCAGGTCAGGCATATTTTTTTCTAAAAAGTAATGTTTGGCCGATTGCTTTTACACAATCATCTGTTTTGAAAGATGAGGACTTGGGTCACAATACCAAGATAACAGGAGAATTATTTTATGCAGTTAAAGCAGTTAACCGACCGCGTATTTTACAGTACGCATCGAAAAGAGGCGGATCGACCGGCTCTTGGATATATTAACGGAAAAAAGTATTCTTTGATGGTGGATGCAGGCAATTCAAAAGCGCATGTGGAATTATTCCATGAGGCGATCGCAGAAAGAGGAATGCGAAAACCGAATTTTGTTGCAGTCACTCATTGGCACTGGGATCATACCTTTGGCATGCACGCCGCAGAAGGAGTGACCATTTGCCATAAAAAGACCAACGAAAAATTAAAGGAAATGGCGCAGTGGAAATGGACCGATTCCGAAATGGCAAACAGGCTGCAAACACAGGTGGAAATTGAATTTGCAGATACCAGTATTCGGAACGAGTATTCCCGGCTTGCTGAGATACAAGTGGTGACTTCCGCTGTGACGTTCCATGAAACGATGGAAATTGATTTGGGAGATATTGTTGTAGAGTTACATCATATCCCGTCACCCCACAGCGAAGGCTGCATCTGCGCATGGGTTCCTCAGGAACGCGTATTGTTCATTGGCGATGCAATTGGGGTGGACTATTACAATCATTGCTCTTTGGACAAAGATAAGCTACAAGCTTTGACGAAAGCTATCACAGCCTTTGATTTTACAGTATGTGTGATGGGACATGCAGAACCGATGGGCAAACAGGAAATTCTGGATATTCTATCCTCTTTGCAGGCGCGATAAGAAAACAAAAAATCTAAAATACATTCGGTCAACGTTTTTTCGGCCGAACATTTCTGGTCTGTTCCGATGGCCTTGCGCTTGGGATGGACGAGCTGCGGCTCTCGGTATTTTGCATTTCTTTTATAAGGGGGAAGAGAGCAAATGAATCCATTTTTTAAAACCAATTCGGTTGTTTTGTTTTATGGGGATTCGATTACGGACGCTTCGCGAGTGCGGGAAGTACCGGATCATCTGGGGAACGGCTATCCGGCCAAAATCGCCGCCCAATATCGCATGCTGTTCCCCAATGCCAACGTTTCTTTTTTGAATCGAGGGGTTTCCGGCGACACCAGCGCCGATCTGCTAAGGCGTTATAACAAAGATGTTCTGGCTCATAAGCCGGACTTTATTTCGATTTTGATCGGAATTAACGATACCTGGAATGGCTGGGTGGAAGGCAGTCCTGTTTCAGAGCAAACCTTTGAGAAAAACGTGCGCACTTTGCTGGAAAACCTGCGCTGTGATCTTCCGGATACCCAAATGATGCTGATGGTTCCATATCTGCTTTCTTCGGATCCGCAGAAGGCAAGCTGGCACGTGGATTTTGACCCCAAAGCAAAGGTGATTCGCCGGCTGGTTGGCGAATATGCGGATTATTCCATTGACCTGCCGCTCCTGTTTGCCCGGCAAATGGAACAGGGCATTCCTGCTGAAATTATTTCTGAGGATGGGGTTCATCCGCTGGATTACGGCCATAGCCTAATTGCAGAAGCTTATCTAAAAACCCTTGGCATTCTGTAAGCAGGGGATTGGAATATGTATTTTTAAATCAAACTTAACACATGGTTCGAGAAAGGGGTAACTGCTACCAAAGCAAAAGCCCTGTGTTTCTGGAAACAACCGAATAAAAAAGAAAATGCACCTCAATTGAGGTGCATTTTGCTTTTGTGGTAAAAAGGCAAATACAATTCAGAATCTTCTTATTGTATCTGTAATCTATCTTTTATTTGTTTTTTGACTGAGGATAAATCCGAGTCGCACAGAAGGGGCAGCGCCTTCACCAATTGTTCCGGCTCAAAGTCCCACCACTTCAGTTTTAAAAGAAGCTCGATTAACTCTTCGTCTTCAAAACGCTTTTTTATTATTTTAGAAGGATTGCCGCCTGCGATGGTATAGGCTGGAATATCATTAACGACCACTGAACGTGACGCCACAATGGCTCCGTCGCCAATTTTAACCCCAGGCATAATCAAGCATTCCCGTCCAATCCACACATCATTTCCAATGATAGTATCTCCTTTAAAAGGAAGCTCAGAAAGATGGGGGGCGGTGTTTTCTGTCCATGCGCCGCCGAATACGTTAAAAGGGTAGGTGGTGACACTGCTCATGCGATGATTGGCGGGGTCCATCACAAACTGTGTTCCGCTGGCAATGCAGCAGAATTTTCCGATGATCAGCTTATCTCCAAAATCAGGCCAGTTGTACAGAATATTGCTTTTTTCAAAGCCTGTGGGATCCTGAACATCATCATCATAGTAAGTGTAGTCACCGATGATAATATTCGGTGCGGTAACGATATTTTTCAAAAAACAAGTAGTTTTATACTCATTTGCGAAAATAGCATTCGGGTCGGGAATTTGATTTTTTATTGGATTACTCATAGATTCATTCTCCTTAATTTTTTATTTTTCAATCACCTCCAGATAGATTTGGTTCTCTAAAAAATAATGGCTCTTTTTTTGCGCATCTCTTTTATCAATTTACGCACTCCTTTTTCGAATAAAAACGAGAGTATTATAGCATCTTTCAAAATTTATGTCGAGTTTTTGATGCCCTTCGCTCAGGGGGACAGGAATACAGCTATTCTCTTGAAAAAAATCCGCCTAAAATATTTGGGAACCAACCATGCCGGAATAAAAACCTGTGGGTATTCTTTCTTTAAAACCAAAGAATATTTAAAATGCCCCAGAGCGCGAATGAAAAACAGACTGCATATTTTTACCAACGGCTTTCAGCAGCTCTTTTGGCAGTTTTTCTACCTGCTCCCCAATCATCACTCCACGGGGCTGTTTGTATCCTTCGTTCCAGACAAAATCAAATATTTTTTCATTGGTGCTGTTGTTCTTTCCGATTTGAAAGGCGTAAATTTCAACGTTTTTTGACAGCAAGTCCTTTACCGCTTCTTTGGCAGAACCAGGAAAACTGGAAGCGCCATCTGTAATTTCAAAGATAATTTTGATTTGTTTTCCCTTTTGCAGTTCACTTTGCTGCAAAGGTGTAATGCGGCTGCAAATTTCTCGCAGGCAGGCGGCGTCATCTGTGGCTCCATCTGTTGCATCAAGTTTGACAATAGAGCGGATAATATCACTTTTTTCTTTTTCTTTTGCACTTTTATCGTTAAATTTTTTTACATGATAATAGGCACTGCCAAAAAACCAGGTTTCGCTTAAAACAGACACTTTTTGATTGAGCTGTTCCGCATTGCTTTTTAAATATTGGTTAAAATCATCGATGGATAAAAGTGTTACGGCCAAGGCTTTTCTGGCAGCTTCTATTTTGGACGCGTTCATCGAACCGGAGTTGTCGATCACAAAAGAAATCTCAATTCGTTCCGGCAAGATATTTGCCTGGGGTTCCAGAACATATCGGTTAAAAATGGGAAGATTTTTGTAATTCCCCTTTTTTTCTGCTTCGGTTAACTCCGGATAGGAGTGAATCAGGCTGTTGACATCCAGTTTTCCTTTGATTTGATCTTCTTTTTTGACGCTGACTTCTTTTTTGGCGTTGCCGATTAGCTTTTTCCAAAATTGCCGCATTTGATCTCGTTCCGCTTTCATTTGCTTGGAATAGAATTGAAACAATTGCTGATCCGATTGCGTAATTCCATAGGGTTCTAAATTCACCTTACCCAGCATGGCATTTTGAATGCTTTCACTTACCTGGTCTTGCTGCTCCAGCATATCTTCTAAAATTTGATCAATTTCTTGTTGTGTGGACTCTAAAGAATCGGGAACCTCTTTGGATGGGGAAGGTTCAAAGGGAGGGCTGTTTCCTTTTCCCGGTTCTCCGGTTTGCCCCACAGAAGGCGAAAACTCCATTTCTTCGATCTCGTCTTTCCACAACTGCTCAAAGGTTGGAAAAACAAAAGAGCGCAAGAAGGGATCCCTCTCTAAAATTCCGGCGCCCTTGTTGATTTGCCGAATGAGTTGATTGGAAACAAAATCAAATAAAGGCTGATGAAATATTGTTTGTTCAAAGGGGTTTTGTGTCCAACTGTCTGCTTTGGGTTGGGTTTGATAAAGTTCTATGAGGGTAAAACTGTTGGCAAACGCCCGGTGCCCGGGCAGTGGAGCAATGGATTCCAGTGTTTTGCCGTTTTGCTTCATCGAGAGAACTATTTTCTCAAAATATTCTTTATCTCTATAGATGGGGCACAGCTGAAGAACTCTTAAAAATGAGGTGTAATAATCCATGACATGCAGGAATTCCAGAATCTCTTTTCCCACATAGCGGGAAAGCACGGGGGGCTGATAAGCAGGATCCTTTTCTAACGACTCAGCTTTTACTTTGCTGAGAAGATAAGCGGTCATGCGATCGATTTCTTTTTGCCAGCCTTTTTTTCTGTATCGATATTTTCTGGTTTGCTTTTTCCAGTCGGGGTATAGGGCCAGTTCATAATAGATATGCCACAGAATTTGATTCTCATCTAATTCCCGCTCCAAAAAACTTTGCAGCGGCAAATAGAGCACACCTTTGGCCGGATCTAAGCGAAAACGCTGTAATTTTGCGTCGGGCAAATACAGTAAACTGGGATCCCCGGTGAAAGTTGCTAATGCACGTTGCTCTTTCTGCAAAAATTCTTCGCAGTGCCTTTGGGCTTCTTCGATTAGACTTTGCTCATCCCATTCAAACATCGCCATTCCCCCCTTATTGATACAACGGCAGATCCCATAAGTCTTTTGGGGTATCAATTCGATTTATGTGTAAGAAATTGAATGTTCCATCCAGATCCATCAGCAGGTAATTTGATTTACTGAAGGGCAAAACATTGGTAAAAAAACGATCGTTGACCGTTGCACCTTCATTAAGAGCCCAATTTCCGAAATTTTCTTCCAGTAAATACAGAATGCCGTCTTCGCTTAATAAGATGGCCGTCCCTTGCTGAGACTGAATGTCAAATAGATTTCCCTTTAAATCTTCGCGGTGCATTTCTATGACTCTCTTACCTTGGCGGAAAGAAACCGCTGCAAGGCCGCCCTGATCGCCAATTGCTATCAGCGTATTGCGACTTCCTGTTTCGTCCTGCAAGCATTTGATTTGCCGAATTCGGTTTGATAAAATATCTAACGTTTCTTCCGTTTTTAATTTTCCGTTTTCATATTTTACAAAATGCAATTGCCCCTGATTGGTTCCCACCGCCAAATAATTGTCTTCGATTGTTTCCAAACAGCTTACACCAGAAATAGCGCAGCTTTCCTCGGTATGAAGCACCAGCCGGTACTCCTGATTTTCTTTTTTCAGTTCTAAAATATTCAGCGTATCCTCTGCGCTTTGCATCACGAATATACCATCGCTGATGGTGCAGCAAAGTTCCAATCCCTGAAAATCCGGATCGGTTAGAATTTTTTGAATTGTTATGGGTTCGGACAGATCCGCAATGGCAGGGGAGGACTGGCCGGAAAGCAGATAGCAGCCGCCTCGAATTCCCAAGAGTACCAGCGTTCCATCTTGCAATTTGCTCAGAAAGGGAATGGTTTCGTTGATTTCTTTCAGGGGCAGGCTCCATTCCATTTCTATTTGTTTGGGATCCGAAAACTTATTCATCGAATCCAAAAGGGCAAATTGCACTTGTCTTTCGATGCTGCTCAACAGAAACAGATTTTCCTGTATCCGGGCAAACGACTTTAAAAAACCTTCAAAACCAAAGGCTCCCCGCTGTGAAATCGGGTGAATAGCAAGGGTGGTTTGCTGGATGTTCTTTGCATATACCCGGTAATAGGGAATCAGCTCTGTCAGCAATTGTTCTTCGGCTTTGGCCAGTGCTTCTAATTGTTGCTGAAACTCTTCATCTAATCTTCCGTTTGACTGACATTCGTTCAGTTTTTCTCTCAGCGCCTGAACCTGATTTTTAAACTCTTTTCCGTCAACGGACAAATTCACTTTCATGGTTTTTCACCGCTGTTTTCCAGATACTCTAACAGTGCTTTGGAATGTTCCAAATGAGATACTTTCTGATCAAAATCCTGATATTTTTGTACATTAATCCGCAAAGCGTCTTCCGGCGAGGATTCGAAAATTTCCTTTAGCTCATTTGGCAGTGCTTTTCTGGACGGACCGGCTCCAAACAGAAGATGAACCACGTCGAGAGTGCTGAGTGTTTCCATAGCCGGACGAATATAGTGATAAGGGCGGGTGCGAGTTTCATCATAGGCAGTGGTGGCGGCACCAATGCCTTTGGACTGAATGTTCCAACCTTCTGCCGCAGGAAAAAAGCCAAAGCGCACCGCTTGTGAAAGAATATAGTTTTGATCGTCGGCATATGTGATGGAACTGATAAAACCATCCCACAAAGCTTTGCTCAAATCCTTTTCTTCCCCTAAATTCCAATTGTCTAAAACATGCAGAATATTGCGGATAGACAGCACCGATTCCCTCAGTTCCAGTTCCTCTGTGTTGGCATCCTGGGGGTCATCGGGGTCTTTCCATTTTCCCATAAAGACATTTTGCGTCACCCGGCACAACTGAGAAAAGCGAAACAGTTCTTCTAGGGTTCGTTTGGGATCGGGAAGGGGAAGCCGCCCGGCCTGGTCGGTTAATCGTGCGATTATGATACGAAAAAGTTCGTTCTGTTCCGGGAATTCCTGATCTTCTAAAGCACCGGTGATTTTTTGGGGAACATAGTTGTATTCAAGGGTGACAAAGCGCGATTTAAACGCAGGGTTCAGTTCGTTGGTTCCCTCATAATGAACCATTTGGGTGGATAGGTTTCCGGTACCGATAAATGCAAAACCGGGTTTGATTAAAACTGGGCCAACCCCGGTGATATATGCCGTGCTGCCTGCATGGCGCTGCAAAATATCGTTGAGGGCAATCAGGTTTTGCATAGCAATGGTGTTTAGTTCGTCTACAATAACCGGACGACCTTCTTTTACGGCCATCAAAATTTCCCGTTCGGTTTTCCGGATTTCTGTTCCGAAAGCGCTGTTGCTGGCCACCAATAAATCCGAAAAACTTTTCCAAATCTGAATTTTCAGCTGAAGCTGTTCTTCATTGGTCATTTGGCTCAGTCTTTCCCGGTGATCCCCCATCCACTGATCAAAATCGTCGATGATGCTATTCAGATAATCCACAAAAGAGCCATGGGAAAAGCTTTGCTTGAGATACAAAGTTTTTTCCACAAACATATCTTCATAGGTTAAATTGTGAGAACCAGAGATAAAAAGCGGCTGTAACGATTCCACTTCTTCTTTACTTCCGCTGGCCAATAGGGTTTCATAGTGATTTTTTCGGTCTTCGTTCAGCTCTTTGAATTTTTGGATTGCATCGGCTTCGGTTGCACTGGGGTTGGAACAGTACCATTGTTCCAAGGATTCTTCCAGTTCTTTTTGGATTTTGTTTTGAATGGTGAAATCCAGAGCTGCTTCTGTTGCCAATTGTGTTTTTCCGCTGCCGAGATGCCCGACAATGTAAACCGGAACACCCAAATTTAAAGAATCAATTACTTTTTGCTTTGCGTTTTTTACATAGGGTACTGTCACCAAACGCTGTTGATGCTGTGTTTTGATATCACTGAGTAATTGGCGCTTATAATAAACGGCCCAAGCTTCGGGAGAGCGCTCTAACAGAAGTGCCAATTCTGTTTTCAGCTGGGTGATACAATCCACCCGATATCTGGTAGCAGAGTTGCTTCCATAATGTTTGCTCTTCCTGATTTCGCGATTTAGCCTTCGTTCCCAGCGCAAAAAGAATTCATGGTACTGTATTAAATTTTCTAGTTCCTGTATCTGACAATATTTGTTTTCGCTTTCTTGTTCCACATACGCTTTATATTTTTGATAATATACGTTATCCGGTGCCGCAGTAACCGGTTGGACATTCTCTCTTTTTTCTAATTTGCGAAATGCATGAAAAAAAGAGCGGGTTTCATTTGTGAGGATGTCTTTCTCATCCTCTGATGACTGTACGGCGTTTTGGCGCAATTCATTGTTATACCAACTTTGCATTTCTTCCATGGTGGGAAGATAAGCTGGATCAAATTTATTTTGTTGGCTCACAGAGTTTTCCTCCATTGCATCATGATCTAGAGTCATTATAACAGAAAAACAGCAGATCGTTTTCACGGAATAGCCGCTTTGGTGTGGATTATGATTTCTTATCCTTCCGGCCGCCACACTCGTTATTTTGTTTGTGGCAGTAGAATTTTATCAGGTGTTAAATGACCAAAAACTGGCCAAAGACAGATAAATACTGATAAACGAAAATCCCGAATTTTTGTAAATTCGGGATTTTCATCAGATTATCAAATGAGAGGATTAAAGAATTCCATGTTCTTTTAATAACACTTCAATATCAGTTCCTGCCAGTTGTTTTAAAATCTTGCGTTTTGTCAGAGGAGGCAAGTGCATTTCAAACTTTTCTCCATCCAACAGGCATGTGCCGGCATTTAACAGATAACGGATATCGTATCTGGAACCAAATACTTCCGGAACCCCTTTTTCCACTCCGGTCAAGACGTATACGGCTTCCATTGCGGTACGTCCGGAATACTCAATGGTAAACACGGTATCACGTCCCGGATCATCCAATGTTTCTGCAAACTGACCAAGGAACGCAAAGTTCACCGCGTTCTTCGGAACAACATAAGGCCGATCACCGGATTCACGAACCATAAATTGAGAAGTAATAAACGGCATCATAACAGGTACAGCCGTGCAGGAATCTGCCAATTCTTCTATTTCATTTTCGGGCACGCCCAAATGATACAGCCATTCCTTGGTGATTTCTTTTCCGGTGCAATCTCTCATGGGCTTTTTGATATAGTCGCCGGGGATATCGCTGAATAAACCATAAACCCAAACAATAACGTCTTTTTCCGGCTGGCCGTAATATTGCTCCTGACGGTTGATGGTCCAGCTTGTCAGCCAAGAAGAGTCGATGGCGGTGATAATGCCGCCGGTTACGGTGCGGCCGGTATAGGGGGAACGTTTTGTAATTTTTTCAATGTATTTTGGAACGCGTTCGTCGTGGCAAGTTACAGTGCAGGATTCCCAATTGGATTTTTCGGGATCCGAGCAGAATTTTTCGGGTCTGCCGAATTCCTCAGACTGCGCCGCAATATTTTTCCACAGTGTCCAGCAGCCGCCCGGCTCTTTATTGAAGGGAGCGGGGGTGTTGTCATCACCGTAACCCGATCCTTCGGTCATGGATCCATTGGTGATAAAGACCAAATCGTTCTCGGTCAGGTCAATGGAAATATCTTTTCCGTTTTTATCCACTGCAACGATTTTTTTGGCCGCTTTCTTCTCATTTGTGATTGAGAATTCCACGTTATTGACGGTCACTCCATATTGGAACTTTGCGCCGTGCTCTTCCAGATACTTTACCATAGGCAGAACGAAAGAGGTGAATTGGTCATGGCGCGAGAACTGCAGAGCAGACAGATCCGGCAGTCCGCCAACGTGGTGGATAAAGCGGTTCATGTACAGCTTCATTTCCAGAGCACTATGCCAGTTTTCGAAAGCAAACATGGTTCTCCAATAAGTCCAGAAGTCGCTGTTCAAAAGCTCATCAGAGAAAATATCTTCGATGGATTTGTTTTCCAGCTGATCATCAGACATTGCAACGAAGAAAGCCAATTCTTTTGCCAAATCCTGGCCTAAGTTGAATTTTCCGTTGTCATACCGCTCTCCCTGGTTTTTGGTAATGCGGCAATTGCTGAAGTTGGGATCGTCATAGTTGGTATAGAAGAAGTGATCGAGCACCGTCATGCTGGGATCTTCGGTGGAGGGGAGGGAACTAAAAAGGCTCCACAACACTTCAAAACAATGACCCATTTCACGGCCGCCGCGGGCCACATAACCTGCATTCTGCCGGATGGCACCATCCAAAGAACCGCCGGGAATATCCAATTGCTCTAAGAAGGTAATTTTGCTGCCCTCCATATGAGCATCACGAATCAAAAAACAACCGGCAGCCAACGCACCGATTCCGGTACCGATTAGATAAGCCTGTTTCTCTTCAATTCCCTTGGGCTTTCTGGCATTTACTAAGGAATGATAAGTTCCATGGGTAAGAGTCAGCCGATCATCATGTGTTTTTAATTTCACGTTGATCCCTTCTTTCTAAAATTTTAAAGCGTATTTTATTCTGTTAATCAATGCTTGCGGATACTTTCTGTTTGATCGGCCGCAGCCTATCAGTCATCGAATATCCTTTGTTGATTGGGAAGGATTATACGCAGTGTAGGTTTTCTGTAAATCTATCATATCGGTTTTTTTAGCATCCTTCATTAGGCAAACAGGGTCTAGTGTTCGATTTTTTATCATTTGCTAATTTATGTCTGGGTATTTGGGCGTTTCCATTCGAATGTTTGAGAAAAAACAAAATAAAAAGGCAGGGGATCAGGAGTCGTGCAATGCCGCACTGTGCCTTAAAGATGCCTCAATGTTTCCTGCAAAAAGCTGGCCAATCCGGCGAATGACAGTGTCGGGATCTTCCTTCATGCCGGCGGCAATCCAGCGCAAAACCATTTCGGTCAGGGCACACTGATAGAAAGAAGCGATCAGCTTGCGGTCTTCTTCAGAAGCAGGAATTCCTTCACTCACGTTTTCCACAAAGCGGATCATAACGTTTCCGGCCACATTGTAGATGTAATTTACTAAAGTCTCTCTCTGCATGGAATTATAGACATGATAAACGGCGGTTTTATTATCAACAGCAAATTTGGCAGCCACAATAAAGCTTTCTTCCCAAGAAAGGGTTTCGTTATATTTATCAATGACAATTTGAAGCTCTGTTTGAAAGATTTCTGACAAAAGCACATAAACATCGGTATAATAATAGTAAAAAGTATTTCGATTAATTTCACATGCTTCAGCAATATCCTTAACGGTAATTTTGTTCAGTGGACGTTTGTTCAGCATCTGTACAAATACCTGGCGAATCATTTTTTTGGTATATTGCTGTGCCAAGCTACCGCCTCCTTTATGCTTTGTTTGGTACTCAAAAATTATAGCATACGGCAATTTATTTGCAAATTGCCCCATTTTAATCATGTGGGATATGCCTGGGATTTTGGACGAGCAGTTTGCGGCCGCTGTGCACAAAATGTTTTTTTCTGAATTAGATTGGCAGAAAAACCTTGCTGTATTTCTGGTTTAGCTTCGGATTCTGTGGCAAAGTAAAGTGAAGATATTGTGTGGCAGATGCAGCCGGGTTTATTCAGAGCAGACCAATTTTAAAAATAAAACATCAGAAATAATAAGACGGGATGAGGACAATGAAGCAAAAGAAAAAGCAAATGGAACTTGTTCAGCTGCAAAATCAAATCTTGCAGTGCCGATTATGTCAAGAGGATTTTGGATTTGAACCGCATCCGGTCATACAGGGGAATTCCGGGGCGAAAATTATGCAGATTAGCCAGGCTCCTTCTAAAAAGGTTCATGAAACGGGGCGGCCTTTTGATGATGCCAGCGGAAAAAAGCTGCGCAAAGAGTGGTATGGAATATCTGACGAGGATTTTTATAATCCGAATTGTTTTTATATTGTGTCTATGGCACATTGCTATCCGGGAAAATCGCCTAATGGCGGCGACCGCCGCCCACCTAAAATTTGTTCCCGGCAATGGCTTTTAAAAGAAATGTCTTTGGTGGAAAATGAAATTTATATTATTATTGGAAGCTATGCAGCAGAGTTTTTCTTTCCGGGGCAGAAAATTACCGCATTGGCTTTTGAAAACAAGCAAATCAATGGCAAACCCGCCTATATTCTGCCGCATCCTTCGCCTTTGAACATGAAATGGTTCAAAGATTATCCGGAATTCACCAACACCAGAGTGTTGGAAATTCGAAAAGCAGTGCATCAGGTGTTGGGAATTTCTGAATCGTGCTGATTGTTTTTTCTGGCTTCTCGTGCCCGGCAAAGGGCAGAAAACAAGACCTTCAGAACCGCGTCTGAAGATCCCGGTTTTTTACCAAGGGCAACTGCGTTAGGTGGTTTCACAGCACTGCCATCTAACGAAAAGCCCCATCTGTCCTTTTTTACTGCGGCATATGGCAGTTCAGCCAAGTGATTACATCTGTCATCACTTCATCCCGGTTGGTTTCGTTGAACATTTCGTGTCGGCCTTCCGAATATAGCCTTAGTTCCACATCTTTTACCCCATATCTTTTGTAAGTGCGAAACAGCCGTTTAACGCCTCTGCCGTTTTTCCCTACCGGATCTTTATCGCCGGAAAAGATCAGAATGGGCAGATCTTTTGGGATCTGATTCAGATTTTCACGTTTTTCCAATTCTTTTAGACCAGTGAGAAAATCATAAAAGAATCCTGTGGTAAACACTGTTCCGCAAAAGGGGTCACTGATATATTGATCTACTTCAGCGGTATCTCGGCTCAACCAGTCGAATGAGGTTCGGTTTGGCCGAAAGCGCCGGTTAAAATTGCCGAATAAAAGCTGATCCATTTTTTCACTGGGGGCGGTTCGGCCGTGTTTTTCTGCTTCTTTTTGCGCAATTCGCAGACCCATGTCCAGTGCAATTCCCTGTCTGCCGTTAGAACCGGAAAGAATTGCGCCTTGCAGTTCATTGCCATAAAGCATGATGTACCGCTGAACGGCAAAGGAACCCATGCTGTGCCCCAGCAAAAACAAAGGTAAACCCGGATGCTTTTCTTGGATGATCTGGCTCAATTGATGCAGATCCTGCACCAGCCAGTGAAACCCATCCTGATCCGCAAGGTAGCCCAGTTTTTCCAGTGTGCCGGCTGTTTTTCCATGCCCTCTGTGGTCGTTTGCGTAAACTGCAAACCCCGAATTGGTCAGAATTTTTGCAAACCGTTCATATCGTTTTGCGGTTTCTGCCATGCCGTGGGATATCTGTACGATTCCCTTTATGGTTGCTGGATCTTCCGGAGTCCAGACATAAACAAATATTTCGGTTCCTTCTTCAGACTTAAATCGAAAATCATGACAAACCACAATGATTCCTCCCGTTTTCGTTTTCTTAAAAGATGCTCTTTTTGTTTTGCGCAATAGAATGCCGAAACGTTTTAAATGGTATCAAAGCCCACAAAATAGCTTTACGCTGTTTTTGATGTTGCTATTTTATCTATCGTAACATATCTTGCCCAAATAGCAATCGGCAATTTAATCTGAGTGCATAGAAAGTTGGAATCATCCAATCTTATTTTTATTTTCATAATAAGCACCGAAAAGCATGAAGCGTTCGTGGGGGGACAAGAGCTTAAAATAGAAATCGCCCTCAACAGGCATGAGCCTGCTGAGGGCGATTTGTTTTTTTGTGCTATGAAAGATATCGTCAGGCTACCTTAAAATGTTTTCTACAATTTTTGCACGCAGGGATAATAAATGAGGATCACCCAGCTTTCGTTCTCTTTGGGGCGTTTTGATTTCCAGTGATTCCAAAACGTGAGCCGGGCGTTTGGAAAACACCAAAATTTCATCTCCCAAAAGAAGTGCTTCGTCAATTTCGTGGGTGACAAATACAATGGCGCATTGACTTTTTTCCCAAAGCAGCAGCAGTTTTTCGATCATTTCAAACCGCAGGTTAAAATCCAAAGACTTGAAAGGCTCATCCATTAATAGAAGATCAGAGCCGTAATAAAAGGCACGAGCGATAGAGCAACGCTGCCGCATTCCGCCGGACAATTGATCGGGCAGATGTTTTTCGTACCCCTTTAACCCCACGTCTTCGATTAGGGACAGAATCTGCCGGGAATCTTCTGCATTCTTCACAAAGCGAATATTATCGTAAACACTTTCCCAAGGCAGCAGTCTGTCTTCTTGAAACACATAGGCTGTTTTGGTGGAAGCATCCATTTGAATGGTTCCGTTGTCCGGGAGATCCAAACGGGAGAGCAGATTCAAAAAAGTGGATTTTCCACATCCTGAGGGCCCCACAATGCAAATGATTTTCCCTTTGTGCAAATGCATATTGATGTTTTCTAAAACAGGAACACCGTCAAAGCATTTGCAGATGTTTTCTAACCGAATTTGCATTAATGTGTCAACTCCTTTGCTTTGGATGAGGAATTCGGGGAGGAATCGAGCAGCCGGATCAGAACGAATTTGATTCCAAACCATAAAAATGCGATTAATAGAGAAATAGCAAATACTTTATACATTTCCAGGTTCATTCTGGCTTGTGATAATAAATTGCCCAGTCCCTTAGCCAAAGTCAGATGTTCCCCCATAATGGTGAGCTTCCAGCCCAGTCCGGCCGCAACCAATAAGCCGGATTTAAAGGGAATTTTCAGCGACGGCAGAATAATATGCCGCAATATCTTTTTTTGCGGGATCTGGTACAGCCGACCCATTTGCATCAGCTGTTTGTCAATTCCGGCAAAACCTTCATACACATTGATGAACAGAATAGGGGTGGCAGCCAGAATAATAATGAATATGGTTGGGCCCGTGGTCAGGCCAAACCAAATCATTGAAATTCCAAGCCAAGAGATTGGCGGAATGGACTGCATCATATCTACAATCGGTTCGGCGTATCCATACCATTTGGGCATGGAACCAATTAAAATTCCTGCTCCACAGCCGATCACTATGGCGATTCCAATGCCAATCACCAGTTTTATCAGGGAGTACCACAGCGCAGTGTAAAATTCTGGGGATTGCAGAAACCCGGAAATCCCCCGCAAAGTAAGCAGAGGGCCGGGCAGCATAATGTCCGGCGTAAAAAGCGAGGCAATTTGCCAGACAAGGATGACCACCGCTATGGTGGTGAAAGGTTTTTTATTACGGGAGATAGAAGAATGCATCATCGGGGAGTTTGCCTCCAATACTTTCCTGGCTGTATCCAAACAGGATATTGTAATAGCGATCCAGTTCCTCACGGCTGTCGGCAGCGGATTTAAATTGCAGCGCCATGTTGGGAACAGCGGCAGCGGTAACCTCTGGGTTCATGCCCAGATATTTTTCTGCCAAAGCGCCGGCTTCTTTCGGGTTTGCCAACACCCATTCCAGTGCCCTTTTGTATTCAGACTGGAAGCGGGCAACGGTTTCGGGGCTCTGCTTTGCAAACTCCCCTTTTGCGGCAAGTCCGGCATTGGGAAGATCGGTTTCTGTTTTTGTCATCTGCTGCCATTCCTTCTGGTAATCCACAATAGAGCGGATTTCTGGGTTCTTTAATTTGGCGGCGGTAACCATGGGTTCAATGCTGACAAGAACCTTGGCCTGGCCAGAGAGCAAAAGTTGGGTTCCTTCTGCAATGCTGGTATACTGGGTCTTCACATCTTTGTCCACCGTAAGTCCGTGCTCTTTCATAAAGGTTTGTGTCATATAATCTACCGGAGAAGATTTGATGGGAATATAAACGGTTTCGCCTTTTAAATCATCCCATCCCTTGATGGCCGGATCCGCCGTAATCATGCTCATAACGGCCCATGTGTTAATGTTCATCAGCTGAACATCCAACCCTTTGTTGTACATAGAAACGGCGCTGTTCAGCGGCAGTGCAAGGAATTGCACTGAGCTGTCATTGGCCATGGCCATCAGGGTTTCCATTGCATCCCATTTGGTAAATTCAATGGTAACATTTTCACCCATTGCTTTGGAGTCCATCATTCTTAAAATTGGCAGAGAGGGTGGGGACGAGGGGCCGCCGACTTTGATGGTTTGTGCGGGAAGTTCTTGGGTGCTGTTCTGCACACTGGACTGCTGTGCGCCCGAATTGTCTGAAGAAGAGGTGGATTGCGGAGCAGAACTGCAGCCGGCAAGCATGGTTACGGCCAGTAAAGCTCCTAACATCTTTGTGAAAATTTTCATGAATAAAAATCCTTTCTGTCAATAGAATAGAGTGAATAAATGTTAGCTATAGCTAACTTACTTTGGGAAAGAGAGGCGCACCGGCGCCTTTCATTTCATGATAAAGTTAGGCCTGTGGTTTTACCACAGTAAGAAGAAATTGAAACGAGACGTCACCAGCATTCACCGCATGGGGAAAATCTGCCGGCATCACGATGCATTCTCCCTTTTGGACGGTATGGTGATTGCCGTCGATGATGACATCGCCGGTTCCGTCCAGTGCATAGACCAAAGCATCCCCTTCACACACATGAGGCCCCACGCCGGTTCCGCAGTCCAGCGCCAGAATGGTTACGCTGAAATAGTCTTGCTGGGCCAAAGTCTGGCTGGCCACCATCCCCTTTTCATAAGGGACCATTTGAGACAGGTTCTGCACGGTGGCAGGTTCCATATTTTTGATAAATTGAAGTGGATTCATAAGAAAACTCCTTTGTTTTTTTATATTTCGCCAACGGCGATTTTCATCAGTTGAACAGGCTGGGTTGCATGGACTCCATGGGGAACACCCGCAGGAACCGCAATTCCTTGTCCGGCGCAAACAATATGTGCGTCGGATTCGATTTCGATTTGGGCACCGCCGCTTAACACCACATACAAAGTGTCTTGATCAGCACTTTCTTTGCTGATTCCTTCTCCGGAATCAAACGAGAAGAAGGCAGCGGACTCTTTTTCTCTGCGGCAAAAGGTAAGGCTTAAAATCTGATTGCGCTTTATCGGCAAAAAATTCTGCGGACGTAAAACAACTGATTTTTCCAAATTTTGAATCGTATGTTTCATTGCAGTTTTCCTCCTTTCAAAAATAGGATTGAATAAAACATTTTAGGTGTGGCTGATGTTTGGTTTGTCCGTTGCTTTCCTTGTGCTCATTTGACGGCAGATGCTGTTACAGATAACACAAAAAGGAAGAAATGCGCAGTTCATCATGGCTTCCCGGGTTGCCGTCAAAAGACAGAGAAAGGCAAGGCAGTTCCCTATTTTCACTCAATAAATTCAGAATGGTGGCTGTGTTTTCATACATGGACGCCACATTTAAGATTCCATGCACACCGGGTAAGCCGAGGATGCTTTTGGCAAACCGATATTGGCCGTTTCCGCCCGAAAACATGGGCAAAGTTTTGTCTGCCGTTTCCACCAGTTTTGAAAAGTCTGTGGAAAAACTGCTGTTTGCCCCCAAACATTCCGCTGCCTTTTGGATTTGATTTTCAAAGCTTTTCTGTGTGGATTCGGACAAATGACTTTTCCATAAAAACAGCATATATTCGCTCATGGGGCTATAATGCAGCCGGTATCCCTGCTGCTCTGTTTGGCGCAGCACATGATTATTCAGTAAGGAATTGAAAATGCAGGCAGGTTCCCCCACCACCAAAAGCCGCTTGCTGTCTGTTTTCTCTGGCTGAATTGTTTGTGTCATCTGCAAAAGAGTATGAAAAGACAGGCTGCCTTTCTGAATCTGCTTTAACATGTGATCCAAAAGCGGTTGACGCTGGAGGGCAGGCGCGGACAAAACCACATCACCAGCCAGCAGTAGCAAAAAGAGGCGGCGGCACAGGGATTCGTTCCGGTTTGGCAGCTGTTCCAGACAGGGCGCCGTGATTTTGGCTTTTTGGTACCCTTCTTTGTTTAAAATAGCGCGGATCACCCGACTGTACTGCCCGTCGGCCTCGGCCCCCTCGGTTTGATACAGAAGGAAACGGCAGTCATTCGTTTTCTTCGTTTGGGTTATCACATCGCCCAGCAAAGCAGCGAAAGAAAGGTATTCTTTGGACTGAGTCAAAGATTTTCCTACAGCAAGACTTTCCGGCGATGTGGGCGGCAGGCATTTTACTGAGTAGCCTTGCCGGGTCAGATCCTCTGCAATGAGTTGGGAATAGGGATACAGCCAGGGGATGCAAACCGTATCTTTTTCGCCCTTTGGCAAATGGTTCTGAATGTTTACCACAGGGTGAGGGATATCTTTTGCATAGGCCGGAAGGGATTTGATGGGTTGGGTGGTTTTCTTTCTGGATTGCAGGCTGCTGATAAAGGCTTCGATGCGGGTAATAACCCCCACGGGGGAGGAATGCTCGTCTACTTCAATGGCCAGATACGGCTTGTCACCCATTTGTTCCCGGAACAGGTGAGAGAGCATGGTGTCCGGCCCGCAGCCGTGATTGGTCAAATAAATGGCATACAAATTGGGGTGCTGCCGCACCAGCTGAGCGCCAGAAAGAATGTGCTGCCCAAAGGGCCAATAAAGATTTGGGAACTCACAGCTGGTGTTAATATCGTGGGCGGGCAGATGGGGCAAGGTTAGCACCTGATACCCCCGCTCGGTGATGGTTTTCGCAATTCCCATATTCAAAACCGGATCCGTCAGGCCGTAATTCCGGGTAATGACCACAAAAGCGATTTCATTGGGCGACAGCCTGTCAACCGCCTGCTGCCCCAGCTGTTCCATAGCAGATCCGTAGGCGGCCAGTGCGGCCACGCCCTTCATCATGGCAGCCATGGTCTGCACCTGGTTTTTACCCAGCTGCTTTCCGACTGAGAGCATTGCCGATGCGATTTGTTTTTTCCCAAACTGTAAAGATAAGACCGGGCTTAACAGGGGAATTCCCGTCTGTTCCAGACCGATGGCTTTGGCTGCGATTTGGGGGGCTGTCTGCATATATACACAGCCGTAATTGCAGGATACTTTTGAGATTTCGTGCTGCATGGTGTGCAGCCGGGGCAGAAAGATGTAATCCACCTTTTTTTGTGCCAGTTCCAGCATGTGGCCGTGAATCAGTTTGACTGGGTAACAGGTTTCTTCTTTGGAATATTCCTGACTGTCCCGTACGGTTTTTTCATTGGTTTCTTCCGAGAGCAAAACGTTGTACCCTAATTCTTTGAAAAAAGCGTGAAACATTGGGAACATGCGGTGAATCATTAGCACCCTTGGGATTCCCACCGTCTTTTTTGCGGGATCCAAAGGTCCGTCATAACTGCCCAAAAACAGCTGTTTCGATTTCATTTGCAGTCGGTGGCTGTTTTTCACACGTTCGCTTTCTGTGGCCGGTGCTGTATTTATGCTTTGGGGCAGCTGATAGCCAGAAAACTTGGTAGTTCCGGTTCCCACTGCCTCTTGCGCTAAAAGTGCCGCCCCAAGGGCTCCGCTAACACTAAAAAAAGGTGGAACCGATAGCTTTTCGCCGAAATAATGGCGGAATGCCGCCACAATTCCCGGGTTGTGAGCAATGCCCCCTTGCAGGAAAATACGGTTTCCAATGGGCTTTCCGGCCACTACTTTGGTTAAGTAATTTCGCACCACCGAATAACACAACCCGGCGGTGATATCATTTTTATCCATTCCCTGCGCCAGACAGGTGGAAATATTTGTTTCAATAAAAACCGTGCACCGTTCGCCTAAATCCACTGGGGAATGAGCCGCTAATGCGCGGCTGCCAAACTGTTCAATGGGGATTCCAAACCGGTTTGCCTGTTCTTCCAGAAACGAACCGGTTCCGGCTGCACAGATTTTGTTCATTTGAAAATCAGATACAGAACCGTTTTGGCAGCTGATGTATTTGGAATCCTGACCGCCGATTTCAAAAATGGTGTCCACCTGCGGATCAAAGGACAAAGCCGCCGTTGCCTGTGCGGTGATTTCGTCCCGAATGGCGTCGGCTCCCACTAATTTTCCAATCAGATATCGTCCCGAACCGGTGGTTCCCACACTGGTAATAACAATGGTGTCGCCAAAGCGGCAGCGAATGCTGTCCAGTCCGTTTTGCACCGCCTGTTTGGGGTTTCCGCGGGTACGCAGATATTGATAGTCCAGTACATTCCCGGCTTTGTCTGCCAGCACCAGATTTGTGCTGGTGGATCCGATATCGATCCCAAGGGAACAGGGGGTACAGTAACTTTGATCTTGCGGGGAACAGTGATGTAACCGGGTGATATCGCTGCCCTGAGCGTTCAGGCGAGGGAGACGGATGATTTCGCTGGATTTTTCGCCCGAAAGCTTTTCTACAGCTTGTTGCAGGCTGGAAAGCAGAACAGGCTGATTGTTTTTTTCAGCCAGTAAGGCGGTTCCGGCAGCCTGCAGGCAAGGCACATGGTTGGGGATCAGCAACTCTTCGTCAGAAAGACCGAACACCTCTTTTACCGCTCGCAGAACTCCTTGGTTGTACGCCACGCCCCCGGCGATTAAAACAGGTTTTTGCACCGGCAGGTTTTTTACAATGGTGCTTTTATAATTCCGCACCATGGCATAAGACAGCCCCAACAGAATATCTGGGGAGGAAACACCCTCCTGCTGGTGGTGAATGATATCGGTCTTTGCAAATACACTGCAACGCCCGGCAATGCGGGGGATGCTTTGCGCTTTTTGAATATAGTTGGAATATTCGCCCATGGGCAGGCCCAGACGCTGCATCTGATCTTCAAAGAACGAACCGGTTCCTGCCGCGCAGTGATTGTTCATCGCAAATTGTGCCCGGGATTTCCCCGCCTGTAAATTGGTGATGTATTTGGAACTTTGGCCGCCCATTTCAATGACAGAAGAAGCATTGGGACACAAAAAGAGTGCGCCTTCCATCAATGCAGCAAACTCATTGGCTTTTTTCAGGGGCAGCTGGCGGGTCAAAAGCGCACTGCTGCTGCCGCTGACCATACAGAATAATTCGCGGCCGGTTATTTTTTCTTCCACTGCTTTCAGCGCTTTTTGCAGAACCGGCTGGATATTTCCCATATGAAGCTCGTAAAAAGAGGCCGCAATTTCTTGCTTCTGATTGAGAAGCACCAGCTTGATGGAAGATGTTCCAATATCAATTCCTAGTTTATCCATTCCTTTTGCCCACCCTTTTATGGAATCCACGGGAAAGCAATCCGGCAGAAAACGTCAGTTGAAAAGAAAGAAAATCGTTATTTTCTGGCTGGGGATTGTTATTTCACAGGGAATCGTCTATAATAAAAATAAGATAGTTAGCTTAAACTAACTCAAGCTGTATTTTATCATACATACTTCTGGATTGCGGTTGCCATGGCAACAGAAGGAGAATTTCATGGAAAAATATCTGTCTGTTTTGAAAAATGTAAAGTTGTTTCAGAACTTTACGGAAGAAGAAACCCTGACAGCACTGGCCTGTTTGGGCGCTTATCAAAAGCACTATGAAAAGGGAGAAACCATTTTGGCCTTGGGCGATACGCTCAAAGCCGTGGGAATCGTCTTGAACGGCGTGGTTTATACCAACAAAGAGGATTTGTTCGGAACCCGAAATTTGGTGACGGAATTGCAGAATGGGGATATTTTTGGGGAGTCTTTGCTTTGTGCCGGGCTCAGCCAAAGCCTGCACCGCATTTTGGCGGCAACGAATTGTGTGGTTCTATATATTCAGATGGATCAGATTATTCACCCCAGCATGCCGATCTGTTGTTTGCGGGGCCGGGTCATTGAAAATCTGCTTCAAATCATCGCCCAAAAAAATGTGTATCTGGACAGCAAGCTGGATATTATCTCAAACAAATCCCTGCGAAAGCGGATTATCAGCTTTTTATATGTACAGGCCAGAAAAAATGGCTCTCGTGAATTTGAAATTCCTTTTTCCAGAACTGATTTGGCAGATTATTTGAATGTGGATCGCAGTGCCCTTTCTCGGGAGCTTTGCCGCATGCGCGATGAGGGGCTGATTACCTTTACCAAAAACAGCTTCTCGCTGCATCTGGAGCGCATGGACAGCAGAGGAGAGCGAGCTTGTGGCGCTTTGGTGGGGAAACATTAATCCCGCAGATTTATGGCAAAGGGCAGCCTGCGAAAACATTTGCATAGTAGAATCGGGTGAAATCCGGCAATAAACGCTAAAAAACAGCCGGGTGTGTTCTAGAACACACCCGGCTGTTTTTTTTAGCAAGATTGTTTTGATGGTTACTGGTTGGTTGAAACCGGACATGTGCCGCTTTGCGGGGATTTTTTCTTTCGATCCACGAAAAGTAATACAATCACCAGCTGAAAAATAGACACTGCTGTAATGCCGATAAAGGCGGCGTTTATTCCGGCAACATTGGCGGTGATATTCGCAAAATCGCTCGTAACATTCGTGACGAATGTCATAAGAGCCACAAACACAGCGGCGCCCAGAGCCCCAGAAATGGTTCGCAAAGAGGTTAAAAGAGCTGTGCCATGGGACGTGTATTTGCTGTTTAGAGTACTCATTCCCCATGTGACAACCGGCATCATAATGCAGCTGATGGCAATTAACCGTACTACATAGAAAAAAGCCAGATAGAAAACAGAGGTTTTCTCATCGACAAAAGAGATGCCCAAACAGCTGATTGCCATAAAGGCACTGCCGACCACAATCAGGCGCCGGATCCCAAATTTATCATATATTTTTCCCGCAAAGGGGCTGATAATTGCCATGGCCAAAGAACCCGGCAGCATAATCAGGCCCGATAAGGTGGCAGATAATCCGTGAACGATTTGAATGTAGATAGGGATTAGAGTAGAACCGGAAATCATGACCGTGTAAAGAAGCATACTGATGATTACCGATAGCCGGAATTCTTTGTTTTGAAACGTGCGAAGCTCTAAAAACGGGGAATCCATTCGCAGCTGCCGCAGGGAAAACGCCACCAAAGCCGCTGCGCCAATCAACAGCGGAACCGCTATGGACAGGCTGAAAAAGGAGTCTAACCCCAGATTTCCCAACCCGATTACCACGCCGGAAAATCCCATGGCGCTCAGCAGCATAGATCGCAGATCAAAAGACTGCTTTTCATTTTCCAACACATCTTTCATGGCAAAGCAGGCAAACAAAAGATCCAGAACGACAATCGCAAGGCAGAACCAGAAGATAACATGCCAATCAAAACGGTCAATGACAATTCCCGTTAAGGTTGGTGCCAAAACCGGAGCGGCCCCCACTGCCAGCCCATAAATTCCCATGGCAGTTCCCCTTTGTTCGGGTGGGAACACCGTTAAAATTACCACCTGAGTCATAGAAAGCAAAAGGCCGCTGCCCAAAGCCTGCAAAACCCTGCCCAGCAAAAAGGCGGAATACACGGGGGTTGCGGCGCAAAACAAAAGCCCAATGCCATAGAGTCCCATTCCGGTTAAAAAAAGTTTTTTGGTGGGGAACCGTTTCAGTAAAAAGGCCGTGGCGGGAACCATAATTCCCATCGCCAGAGAATAAGCGCTGGTCATCCACTGGGCGCTGGCAGCGGTTATCCCAAAGTCCTTCATGATGGCAGGCAGTGCAGTGGTCAGCGACGTTTGCAGCAGCGAGCCGATAATCGAACTGAGCAGCAGTACGGAAAACATCCTGTTTCTTGATTTCTTGGTCATGGTCATAGTCATTGGATTCTTCTTTCACGGGAAATTATTTTTCATAGATTTCTGAAATTCTGTTTTGCAGGCGAATATATTCCACGGCATCTTTTGGCCCAAGAGCCTTTAAAAAAGGAATGGCACGTTCATTGTACCGTTCTATATTGATTTGGCGTTGAGCCTTGCCGGCCGGCAACAGATAAATTAGGGTTTGTCTGCCGTTTTCGGCATCCTGTTTTCTTTCAATCAGCCCTTTTTGCTCCAGTTGGTTTAAAATCATGGCAACCCGGGCAGAACTGACATGCATTACTTTGCAGATTTCTTTGGGGTTTACCGGATTTTTACTGTCGTCAAGATATCCTAACACGAAGCTTTCTCCGCTATAGATATCGGTGATCCGATAAATGTTTGGGATATTTACCATTTTCTTATTTGCATCTGCCAGTTGCCGGGCGAGCTTTAAGTAGTCCGGCTCTGTAGCGTCCAGAAGGTTTGGTTCAGTTATTTCCTGATTCATATTGGCTCCTTTCCCTTTGCGGCCGCAATATAAAAAGCAAAATGTGAATCGCTATAATAGCTAACATCATTAGCTATTATAGCACGATCTTCTTTGCTATTCAATAAAAGATAGTTTATAGGGGCAATACGTGATTTTTAAACGTTGTTTTTCCCCGGAATTCCGTTGACTTTGCGCCTGTCCTGTGGCAGAATTTGACTCAGAACAGAAAAAGTGAAAATGGACGCATAGGTTTGGCAAAAAAAGAGAAAGATGACACAAAAGGAGTGACCGAAATGTCTGAGATCTATTTGGCTGGCGGCTGTTTTTGGGGGCTGCAAAGTTACCTGAAACAAGTTCGCGGAGTTCGTTCTAGCCGGGTTGGGTATGCCAATGGGAACACAGATTCCCCTTCTTATGAGGATGTTTGTTATCGTAATACCGGGCATGCAGAAACTGTTTGGGTGGATTACGATGAAACGGTGCTGCCGCTGGATTTTTTGCTGAACCTGTTTTATCAGGCAATTGACCCCACGTCTGTCAACCGGCAGGGCGGGGATGCGGGGACCCAGTACCGAACTGGAATTTATTATACAAAACCGGAAGACTTGCCCGTGATTCGCAGCAGTATTGGGGAACTTCAGAAAAGCCTGACAAAGCCTGTGGCGGTAGAGGTGCTGCCCCTGAAAAATTTTACCACAGCGGAGGAATATCATCAGGATTATCTGGAGAAAAACCCGGGCGGGTATTGTCACATCGGGCCGGCATTGATGGAACAGGCGGCAAAGGCGGTGGTCAGTCCAGCCCTTTACACGGCTAAAAGTAAGGAAGAATTGAAAGCGGAGCTGACGGATATACAGTACCAGGTGACTCAAAACAATGGCACAGAGCCACCCTTTCAAAATCCGTATTGGGATTTAAACCGGCCGGGAATTTATGTGGATGTCACCACCGGAGAACCGTTGTTTTTATCTGGGGATAAGTTTGATTCCGGGTGCGGGTGGCCCAGCTTTTCCAAACCCATTGAGTCTTCTGTGGTGAAGGAATTGACGGATACCAGCCATCACATGGTGCGCACCGAAGTGCGAAGTCAGACAGGGGACGCCCACTTGGGACATGTATTTCCCGATGGCCCCAAAGACTTGGGAGGACTGCGCTACTGCATCAACAGCGCCTCTCTTCGCTTTATTCCCAAGGAAGAAATGGAACAGCAGGGTTATGGTGCATATTTGGATTTGGTTCGATAAACGGATGAAAGCATCGGGATGGAATGCGGGCAGGCTCGGTAAAGTCTGCAAAGTGAAAAATAACGAAGATGAAAAGCAGGGCAGGAAAGCAAATCAAGCTTTCCTGCCCTGTAACTGTTATTTTTATAGATTTTGGTATCATGTGTTTCGCGCAATTATCCGTTGGCAGCACCATTTGCAAACTGGCTGTAATACAAATCGGCATAAAAGGTATCCCCGGCCAACAGTTCCTGATGGGTTCCTTTTTCGATAATGGTGCCGTTTTTCATCACCAGAATCATGTCTGCCGATTTGATGGTAGAAAGCCGGTGAGCAATGACAAAGCTGGTTTTTCCTTTCATGATTCGTGCCATCGCCTTTTGCACTTCAACCTCGGTTCGGGTATCCACACTGGATGTGGCCTCATCCAGAATCATCAAAGAAGGATCTGCCAGCATCGCCCTGGCAATGGTGAGCAGCTGCATCTGCCCTTGCGAGATACTGCTGTCTTCACTGGAGATCACGGTGTCGTATCCCTGTGCCAAAGTGCGGATAAAATGATCGCACCGGGCCGCTTTTGCCGCCTGAATAATTTCTTCTCGGGTGGCATCCATTTTGCCATAGGCGATGTTTTGGGCAATGGTGCCTTGAAACAGCCAGGTGTCCTGCAAAACCATTCCCACCATTCGGCGCAGATCGCTTTTGGGCAGTTTCTTGATATCGGTGCCATCAATCAGAATTTTTCCGCCGTTGAGTTCATAGAACCGCATCAACAGATTTACCAGTGTGGTTTTGCCGGCTCCGGTGGGCCCCACAATGGCCACCATTTCGTTGGGTTTTACCGAAAAACTCACGTCCTGCATGAAGATGGCATCCGGCTCATAACCGAATTTTACGTTCTGGAATTCGACTGCTCCTTTGGGGGCAGGGATGCTTTGGGGATCGGCAGTGTCTGGCAGCTCTTCCTCTTCGTCCAAAAACTCAAAGACCCGTTCTGCCGATGCCAGTGCCGATTGCAGGGAATTTAAAAAATAAGAGGACTGGGTGATGGGGTCTGAAATCTGGTTTACATACTGCAAAAACGCCTGAATGGTTCCGATGGTCATTCGGCCGGTAACTACCAGAATACTGCCCACAATGGCGGTTACCACAAATCCCAGCTGCGTCAGAAAACGGATGGCGGGGTAAATGGCAAACATAACAAACTGGGCTTTTTTATTTGCTGCGTACTGCCGTTCGTTTACTTCCTGAAATTCCTGCTGTACCTTTTGCTGCTGGTTAAAGCTTTTAATAATCAGGTTTCCGGTGAAGTACTCTTCGATTTTTCCGTTGAGTTCGCCTAAAACCGTTTGATTTGCAGTTGCTGCCGTCAGGTTTTTACCCGAAATCCACTTGGTTGCAAGCAGGCTGACCGACATGGCGAATAGTATCAGCACCGTTAAGCCGACGCTTTGCGTCATCATGATAATCGCGCTGATGCTGATATTGAACACGGCGTTCACAAATTGAAGGGAACCGGTTTTTAGAACCTCTGCCACCCGGTCCAGATCATTGGTGACCCGGCTTAACAGTTCGCCGGTTTTATGGGAATCGTAATATCGCAAAGGCAGTTTGGTGATTTTTTCACTCATTTTCTGTCGAAGGGACAATACCAGGTTTTCCCCCACGGCGGCCATGGTGTATTCCTGCAAAAAAGAAAAGCAGGAACTGAATACATAGGCTGCCAATAACAGCAGCAAAGGAAAAGCCAGAAATTCCGCCAGCATGGGGAATCCGCCGCCCAGCCCCTCACGCTGAATTCCCCAAATCAGCTGATCGATGGCTTTGCCCAAAATCAGCGGGGTAGAGGCATACAGGCCGATGTTCCCCAAGGTGGCGATGAGTATGACAACTAAGGCTCCCTTTTGGTTGAGAAGCAGGCCAAACAGCCGTTTGACGGCGCCTTTTGTGTCCTTGGGCAAATCGGTTATTTCAAAGCTGTCATCCATAGAGGTGTCGGCTTTCAACTCTTCTTTTTCGCTCATACTCGGCTTCTCTCCTTTTCTGTCAATTGAGAATCCGCAATCTCTTTGTATACGTCGCAGGATTTCAGCAGTTCTTCGTGGGTGCCGACTCCTGCGATTCGTCCGGCATCCAGCACAATGATTTGGTCCGCATCCATAATGGTGCTGATCCGCTGTGCGATAATCACCACGGCAGCATCTTTCATTCCCTGCCGAAGCGCACTTCGCAAAGCGGCGTCTGTTTTATAGTCCAGCGCAGAAAAGCAGTCGTCCAACAGATAAACGGGTGCTTTTTTCACCAACGCCCGGGCGATGGAAAGGCGCTGCTTTTGTCCCCCCGAAAAGTTGGTGCCCCCTTGTGCAACCGGGCTGCCGTATTCCAGATCTAAAGTGGAAATAAAGGGAGCGGCCTGGGCAATTTCAGCGGCATGACGCAACTCGTCTTTTGTTGCATCATTGCTTCCCATGCGCAGGTTGTCCGCAATGGTTCCGCTGAACAAAAAGGCCTTTTGGGGCACATAACTGATGCGCTGGCGCAGCTGATGCTGGGTCAGATTCCGAATGTCTTCCCCCTCAAGCCGGATTTGGCCGCCGGCCACGTCATAAAGGCGCAGCATCAGTGCGGCAATGGTGCTTTTTCCAGAGCCGGTTCCCCCAATAATGGCGGTGGTTTTGCCCTGTCCGCAAACAAAATTCAAATTTTCCAGCACGGGTTTTTCGGCGCCTTGATAAGAAAAGCTGACATTATCAAATACAATTTTTTGCGGGTTTTCTGTGTTGGTGACTTTGCAGTCTTCGGCATCCAGAATTTCCGGGACAGTGTCCAGCACTTCCTGAATACGCTTCAGGCAGGAAAGTGCCCGGGGAAGCATGACAAGAACCATGGCAGACATCATCAGGAACACCAGCATCAGGATGGTGTATTCGGAAACGGCTGCGATGCTTCCTACCTGGATTTGCCCGTGAAGCACAAAATATCCGCCGAACCAGACCACGGCAACCATGGCAATTCCCATAATGGCCCATACCAAAGGGTTAAATGCAGCAAAAATCCGGTTTAGTCGAATCATGTGATTGGCATAATCAGAAAAAGCGTTGTCGGTTCTTTTTTGCTCATATTCCGAATTGTCAAAGGCCCGGATGACCCGGATGCCAATGATGGATTCCCGGACAACCCAGTTGACGGAATCCACCTTTTTCTGGATGGATTCTGAGATGGGCTTGGCTTTTCGAAACAAAAAGAAAATCACAATAAAAAATATGACGATAGCAACCAGCGGAATGGCGATTAGCGACGGATAAATCAGGGCAGTCATGATAATTGCCGCAATGGCTATTAGCGGGGTGGGAAGAATCATCTGACTGAACAGAATGACCGACTGCTGTATGACCGTAATGTCCCCCGTGGCGCGGGTAATCATCGAGGCGGTGCCGAAGTGGTTAAAATCTTTGATCGAGAGCATCTGCGTTTTGTCAAAGATTTTTTTTCGCAGATCTTTTCCTGCTAATGCGGCCAAATCAGCGCATAAATAGCTGCCCCAAAGAGAGAGCAAAGCGGTGAAGGCAGCCGCGGCCAGCATTTGCAGCCCGATTCTGAAAATGGCCGATAAATCCTTTTGCACAATACCGGTGTCAATAATTTCCTTTACAAAAAAAGGAACCAATAGTGTGCCGAAAACTTCTAGTAATGCTGCAAAAAGGATAATCCATAATCTTTTTTGATTCTGTTTTAAAAACTCCATTAAGTATTTCACTGTTAGAAATCCTCTCTTGTCCTTGTGTGCGCCTTGCTATGGCTTGACTGAAACAGATGAATTTTCACCGTGTGTTTCGTTGTCGAAGAAGGCTAAAAATGAACCATTTTTATGGGTGATTTTCTGTTTTGGAATGGCTTTTGTTTTCGTCCCGATCCTCGTCCATTGCATGCATAAGTTTCTTTAAAATATCGCGCAATTGCCTGATTTCATCTAGCTCCATTCGGGCATAAAAGCGATCAATAATCTCTTTGTTGATTTTCTCTTCTTTTGCATAGTAATTGTGCCCTCGCTGATCCAGCTGAACAATGATTTCTCTTCGGTTATTGGGGTTAATGGTTCGCAGCAGATACTTTTCTTTTTCTAATTTGGTTACAATTTGGCTCACTGCGCTGGAAGTAACATTCATCAGTTCGGCCAGCTGACTGATGGATAATTGTGTTTCTTTTTTGACAAAATCCATCAAAACCATTTGCTTGGGCGAAAGGTCTTCATTGCACAAAGATTGATGTTCGCTGATAAAACGGGCGTCCATGGAATAAAACAGCTCATTAATTTCCGTGGCCAAACGATAAAATTCATTTTTATTTGGGTAATCTGTGTTGGAATCCAAGGCGAATCCCCTCCTGTAAACACTTTAGCTTACTTAATTATAAACATATCTAACGGTTTGTCAAGTGATATCGATAAAAATTGATAAAATCCCCATATCACATGAAAGATTCAACCGAATTTTTTGTTTTGATGTCATATCATTTGAAATCAGAATTTCTTTTTTAGGGGCAGCGGGTGTCAAAGAATTCCTCAAAATAAAGACAGAAAAGATGAGTTTTTTCTTGTGGGTAACATCGACCCGATTCTTTAAAAATCGGGATTTTTCTATCTTTTTTTGTTTTTTCGACTCGGTATGGTTCCATTATCTGACAAAAATCGATATAAATTGTTAACAAAAAATCAATGTATCAACTGGTATTTTTTTGACATGACATCATTTGTGCACAAAAAAATAATAAAATATACTTGACCTTGCACGAAAATTACCCTATAATAAGCTCAACTGGTTATGACAACATATCAATGTAAAGTTCCGAAATAGAAACAAATATATTTTAGAACAGAGGAAAAAGACAATGGGCGAAAAAGTGTTAAAGTACTCCATGCTGAAGCGCACCATCGTGGAAAAAATTAATAACGAAGAATACAAAGTGGGCGAACTGATTCCCAGCGAAAGAGAATTTATGGAAATGTTCTCTATCAGTCGTATCACGGTGCGAAAAGCCATTGACGATTTGGTCAAAGAAGGCTATTTGTACCGGATTCAGGGAAAGGGTACTTATGTCAGAAGTGAAGAGATTTCTCACGACCTTTTTTCCATTACCAGCTGTACGGAGGATATTAAGGCCCGGGGGATGACGCCCAGCGCAAAAATTATCAGTGCCGGTGTTATTCCAGCGGATAAACGCCGCATTCGTACTCTGCAAATTCCCGAAGGCAGTTCTGTCTTTCGCATGGAACGTGTCTTTTGCGCAAATAATGTACCCATTAACTATACAATTACTTATTTGCCGTTGGATTTGTTTCCGGGGTTGGAACAGTATAACTTTACCAAAGAGTCACTGTATTCCGTGATTGAAAAGGTTTACGGGGTAAAAATCACTCATGCACGCCGCACGTTAGAGGCGGTTTTGGCTCACGATCAAACAGCCGAATATCTGGGTGTAAAGCAGGGTGAACCCTTAATTCTGTTTCGCTGCAACACTTATGGAGAACTAAATGGCCAGGAACGAGTCATTGAATCCTTTAAATGTGCTTATCGCACCGATTTGCACAAGTTTTATATCGATCAAATCCGCCAATAGCCGGCGGAAAGGTATTCTGTATTCCTGTTTTTGGAAAACCGACTGCCTGAGCATGTCAGCGCGGGACATGCCTTGGCAATCGTTTTCATAGGTTTACCACAGCGTATCAAAACTAAATTTAATTATTTGTTCAGGAGGTAATGAGAGAATGAAAGGTACGAAGAAATTTCTTTCCGCAGTCCTCGCAGGATTACTGACCGTGTCTTTGGCGTTTACGGGGTGCTCTTCTCCGGCAAGCTCATCCAGCGCTCCCGCTTCGGGGGACGGACAGGCTGCTAACCAGAAAATTGCATTGCTTTGCTCCGCCGCGGGTGCAAATGACAACGGGTACAACCAGACCGCCATCAATGGGCTCAATCAGCTCAAAGATCAAACCGGCGCAGAGGTAAAGGTGGTAGAAAGCACCACCGACTATCCCGGCACGCTGAAAACTTTGGCCCAGTCTGGCTACAACCTGATTTTTTCCCTGGAATATGATTTCACGGCGCTGATTGAGGGTGTTGGCGGCGAGAAGCCCTTGGCAGAACAGTTCCCTGACACCACCTTCGTGGTATTTAATGCAAACCCCAATGTGAACGAACAGGGCGAAGCCATTCACAAGAATGTGATTTCTGTAATGTTTAATGTAAACGAAGCTTCTTTCCTGGCGGGTGTGCTGAGCGTACAGGTGAATGAAAATGCCCCTGTGCTGTTTGATACCGCCAAGTATTCTTTTACTCCCGGAGCAGAGGGACGTAAGGTCGGATTTATCGGCGGCACTCAGTCTGCCGGAATTGAAGTGTTCAGCTTTGGCTTTGCCGAGGGTGTAAACTATGCAGCCAAAGAGCTGGGCAATGATGTTTCTTACACTTTCTATTCCACCTATGACGCCGGATTTGTAGACACCGCTAAGGGTGCTACCACTGCAGGAACCTATTACAGCGAAGGCGCCAACATTGTTTACACAGTTGCCGGTTCTGTGGGTGACGGCGTTGATGCCAAGGCAAAAGAAGTGAAAAAGCTTTCCATTCAGGTAGACGCGAACAAAGACGTATCACAGGCCGGTTATATTCTGACCAGTGTGCTGAAAAATACCAATGTTCCGGTTTATGAGCTGGGCAAGCAGTATTTGGACGGCAAGCTGA
Organism: Clostridium minihomine; assembly: GCF_900240385.1. Classification (GTDB taxonomy): domain Bacteria; phylum Bacillota; class Clostridia; order Oscillospirales; family Acutalibacteraceae; genus Faecalispora; species Faecalispora minihomine. The sequence goes on from NZ_OEQH01000001.1 coordinate 167,105, forward strand.
GCGAAAGTGCCGGCAAAGAAATTTCTTATAACCTTTCTTCCGGAGCCACCGGAATTACCGATTTGGCCACCATTGAAGCCGCTATCAAAAATGATGATGCCGCAAAGGCTAAGTGGGCAGAAATCAAAGAGCATTTGAACGGAGTTGCCGAGCAGATCAACAATGGTTCCATCAAAGTGACCAATGCACAAATTGGTGAAAAACTGGATGTAAAAACATTGAGCAATGTTAAATTGCCTTAATAACGCAGCTGGATATTTGACGTGAAAGGGCGGAATGAAAATGAACGTCATTGAAACGGTGGGCATTACCAAAAAGTTCGGAGAATTCACCGCCAACGACAGCATTGACCTGACAGTCCGAAAAGGAGAAATCAAGGCCATTGTGGGCGAAAACGGTGCTGGCAAGTCCACATTGATGAACATGCTTTATGGGCTTTTAACGCCCACCAGCGGTAAAATTTTGATTCATGAAAAAGAGGTTCATTTTTCGTCACCCCTTGACGCAATTCAGGCCGGTTTGGGGATGGTGCACCAGCATTTTAAGCTGGTGCCCAGCCTTACGGTGTGTGAGAATATTGTTTTGGGTATTGAGATGAACCGAGAAGTAAAGGGAGTGCGGCTTCCTTTTCTCAATGGCAAAAAGCAGCTGCAAAAAGTGCAGCAGGCCATTGACCGCTTCGGCTTTGAGCTGAACGCCGCCGATCGGGTGGAAGATTTATCCGTGGGGCTGCGGCAGCGGGTGGAAATCATGAAGATGCTGTACCGTGATGTGGATATTCTGATTTTGGACGAACCCACAGCGGTGCTGACCCCCCAAGAGGCCGAAGAACTGATTGAAAATCTGAAAAGGCTCAAGGAACAGGGAAAAACGATTATCGTCATTACTCACAAGCTGGGGGAGGTCATGAGCCTTTCTGACAGCGTTACCGTAATCAAACGGGGAAAAGTAGTGGGGAACGTGGAAACGAAAGACACCAGCGAACGGGAATTAGCCCAGATGATGGTGGGCCGCGACGTGGTTCTGCGCGTCAGCAAAGAGCAAACGGAGATTTCCGGCGCGCCGGTGTATGAACTGAGGAATATTTCCACCACCAACACCATGGGAAAAGAAGTGCTCAGCGACGTTAGTCTTAGTGTTCGCAAGGGAGAAATTCTGGGTGTTGCGGGTGTGGAAGGAAACGGACAAAGCGAGCTGCTTAAGGTGCTTACCGGTTTGATGACCGTGACAAAGGGCAGCGTTTTGATGGAAGACAAAGACATTACCAACCGGTGGCCAGCGGATATTCGCGATGCCGGTGTGGGAATGATTCACGAGGATAGATATGCCCAGGGGCTTTGCCGCACCATGGATTTAAAAGAGAATGCCATTGCCGGCTATCACGGCCGAAGTGATGTGTGTGCCTCTACGGGTCTGCTGAGAAGCCAAGCCATCCGCAGCAAGCGGGATGACATGATTCGGGATTTTGATATCCGTGTGGCGGATCCGGAAGGTTCGGTATCACAGCTTTCGGGCGGTAACGCCCAAAAGTTGATTATCGCCCGGGAGTTTAGTTCGAACCCCAAAGTGGTGATTGCATCTCAGCCCACCCGGGGTGTGGATGTGGGCTCCATTGAGTTTATCCATAACCGGATTCTGGATCTGGCAAAGAAAGGCGTGGGGGTCATTTTGATTTCCAGCGAGCTTTCTGAGGTGATGAGCCTTTCGGATCGGATTGCGGTAATGTACAAAGGACGTATCATCGGGCAGGTGGACGCCGCATCGGTGACCAAGGAAGAAATTGGTTTGCTGATGGCGGGAATCAAGGAGGCGAGCGGTGCATGAATAAGCAGAATATTGCAAAACAGACGCTGAACACCTTGCTTCCGATTTTGTGTGCCTTTTTCGTTGGTGGAATTATCATCGCCTGTATCGGTGAAAATCCACTGAACGTATATGGGCTAATGCTGAAAAATACTCTGTTTCAGTGGAATGGATTTTTAAAGACTTTGCATTTTGCGGCTCCGCTGATTTTAACGGGTCTTGCCATCGGCATCACGTTTAAAGCGAACATATTTAACATGGGTGTGGAAGGCCAGATGCTGGGCGGTGCATTTATTGCCTGTGTACTGGGATTTTCCCTCAAGGGGTTGTCACCCGTAGTTCATATCGGAATCTGCCTTTTGGCCGGGGTTCTGTGCGGTATGATTTTGGCGCTGATTCCGGCTTTGCTGAAAGCTTACTTTCGTGTGAATGAGATGGTTGTGACCCTGATGCTCAACTATGCCATTATTGAGATTTTACGGGTGCTTTCCCAAACAATTTTTCGGGACCCTGCCTCCGGTTATGTGGCAACGCCGCCTGTGGCCGGTTCCGCCATGCTGAACCGCTTGGGGGGAACCAGCCTGACCTTGTTTTTTCCGATGACCATTCTGGTGTTTGTTTTGATGTTTTTGGTGTTTAATAAATCAAAACTGGGCTACGAAATTAAATCCATCGGCCGTAACCCGGAATTCGCCGAGGCTTCGGGAATGCATGTGGCGCGCAAAATTGTGGTGATGATGCTCATCAGCGGTGCGCTGAGCGGTCTGGCAGGAGCCGGATTCATGCTCAGTGAAAAGTTTAAGTATACGCTGGATTTCTCCGGTACTCCCGGTCTTGGATGGGACGGCATGCTGATTTCCCTTTTGGGCGGACACAGCCCGGTGGGAATTTTGATTGCAGCTATTTTTTACAGCGCCCTGAAAACCGGAAGCGATACCATTGGAATTTTCACGGATGTTCCCAAAGAAATTGTGGGTGTGATTCAGGGACTTTTAATTTTGTTTTTATCCATTCGTTTTCTGGATGAGCATACCATGGTCTTTTCCCGCATCAAAGCAAAATTTTTACCCCGCAGCAAAAAGGAGGCGTCCGGCTCATGAATTTTCAAAGAGTGCTTTATGACATGCTGTCTTACAGTGCGCCAATCATCCTTTGTGTGCTGGGCGGGAACTTTGCCCACCGTGCTAATGTGCTGAATATTGCACTGGAAGGCATGATGCTGATGGGGGCCTTTACCTCGGTATTGTTTGTACTGCTGACGGGCAATCTTTATCTGGGAATTCTGGCAAGTGTGCTGATTTCTCTTTTGCTGGGGCTGGTGTTCAGCTTTATGAGCGTCACCAAAAAAGGCAACCCGATTATCGCCGGTTTGGCAATTAACCTGATTGCCTCTTCGGTCAGCGCTTTTGTGCTCAAGGCCATGGGTTTGCCCAATTTAAATGTAAACAGCATTGTGGATGTGGCAGCGCTTAAAATTCACATTTCGGTGATTCAGCATATTCCCTTTTTGGGCCCGATTCTAAGCGGTCATCCGCCGCTCACTTACCTGAGCTTTATCGGCATTTTCATCATGTGGGTGATTATGTTTAAAACCAAATTCGGTGTATATGTAAGAGTGGTGGGTGAAAATGAGGAAGCCGCCGTCAGTGTGGGCATCCCCACCAACCGTATTAAGTATATTGCCATTTTAATCGGTGCAGTTTGCTGCTCTTTGGCCGGAGCCAATATGGCGTTGGAAAAAATGGCGCTGTTTACCAATAATATGAGCGCCGGAATCGGCTTTATTGCTATCGCCGCTATTTTCTGCGGCAAAGGGCAGCCGGTGCGCACTTCTCTTTACGCCATGCTGTTCGGTTTAATGCAGGCTATGGCCATCAACCTGAATATTTCGGCCGGGCCGGCTTCGGGACTACTGAATACACTTCCATACTTCATGATCATCATGATTTTGGCAGTGGTATCGGCTCTCCAACTGAAGAACAATCACATCCGCAGCTTTAAAGCGGAATAAATAGCACAGAAAAGAAAGCAGAGCTTGGAGTGAATGCTTTATGAAGAAAACTGTAATTCTTGTGGTGGATATGGTGCATGATTTCACCAATGAAAAAGGCCTGGTATTTTACCCGGAAAACCGAAATGTTCTTCCGAAAATCAATCAGGCAGTGGAAGTTTGCCGCAAGCACGGCGCTTTGGTGGTGTATTTACAGCATTGCTATCGCCAAGGCAAGCCGGATAAAAATTTGATCAATATGCGCCCCAATTGTATTGAGGGCAGCGGCGGGGAAGAGCTGGATCCTTTGTTGACCGTTCTTCCGGAGGATTATGTGATTCGCAAGCGCCGTTACAGCGGCTTTTTTGGCACAGATTTGGATTTGGTTTTGCGGGAACATGACATTCGCCGTGTGATTGTGGTGGGAACCAAAACCAACTGCTGCATCCGCGCCACCGTAACGGATGCCTATAATCTGGACTATGAGGTGCATGTGATCCGGGATTGTGTGGCCACCAACGATCCGGTGGTAAATGAGGTGCATTTGACCGATATTGCCAAATATTTAGGTCATGTGTTACCTTTGGAAAATTTGGATGCACTGCTTTCCAATGAACAGGATCCGGAAGGAAAGGCGGGCAACCTATGAAACAGTATGATGTACTGACCAGCGGCTATGTCAGCATGGATCGGATTATTAAGATTTTATCGCCCTTAAAAGTGGGGTTTACTTCACTTGTGGAAAATAAGGATAACGCTAAAATCTATTATGGCGGCTGCTCGGTCAATATCGCTTATGATTTGGCTCGCCTGGGAATGAAAGCGGTTCCTTACATCCGGGTGGGGGAAGATTACCGTGAGATTGGATTTTGCGAGTATTTGGAAAAGGCCGGAGTATGTGCGGGGGCCATTCGGGTAGTAGAGGGAGAAACCACTTCTAACTGTTATTTGTTGGAAGATGCCGAGCGCAATCATGTAACGGTGTTCTACCCCGGCGCCATGGATGGAAAATACGCGGGCCCCATGGAAGACCAATGGTTTGAGCAGTCCCGCTTGGGTGTGATGACGGTGGGTTCTTACCCCGACAACTTGGAGTTTTTGAAACGCTGCCGCAAAAACGAACTGCCTTTGGTTTTTGGCATGAAGTCGGACTTTGATGCATTTCCGCCGGATTTTCTGCGGCAGGTGCTGGGTTACAGCCGGATTATTTTTGCCAATAATACAGAGCGGGAAACCATAGAGCGTATGTATGGAATGCGTTCCATCACCGATTTGTTTGAGAACGGACAGGCAGAGATTATTGTGATTACTTTAGGGAGCCGGGGCAGCATCTGCTACCAGAAAACAGAAAGCGGCTTTGATTTGACGGAAATCCGCATTGCCCGCTGTGAACATGTGGTAGATACCACCGGTTCGGGTGACGCCTATATGTCGGGCTTTCTTTATGGATATCTGAATGGTTACGATTCGGTGGAGTGCTGCAATATGGGCAGCATTTTATCTTCCTTTATTATAGAAAAGATGGGGTGCAGCACCAATGCCCCCGACGAAGAACAATTTCTGGCAAGGTATCGGGAATTTAAAGAGCAAAAACGATGATGCGCCAAAGCGCGGAAAGGGTTGGATTTTCCCATGAAAACACTGTATTTGAAAGCGGACGAAAGCATTGCGCCTTACGTCATTTTTTCCGGGGATCCCTGGCGGGTTGAGGTGCTGGCCAAATATTTAGACAACGCACAACATGTGGCTTTTTCCCGGGAGTTCAACACCTATACCGGTGAGTACAAGGGAATGAAGATCACCGTGACATCCACGGGAATCGGTGCGCCCTCCGCAGCCATTGCCGTGGAAGAAATGTATGCCTGCGGCATGAAGGTGGCGGTTCGCATGGGCACCGTTATGTCACTGAAAGATGAGCTTTTGGGGCAGTTTATCATCCCCAGCGCTGCAATGCGGGAAGAAGGAACCAGCAAAACCTATGTACCCGACAGCTACCCCGCTGTGGCGGACATTGGCCTAATCAACTGCATGAATCAGACCGTGGCAGAGCATGGCGTGGGATACCACAACGGAATTAACTGCACCATGGATGGTTTTTATTCCCAGATGAAAGAGTCGCGTCTTTCAAAAGAACGCGGTGTTCCGATTCCCGACACCTATGCCCGGCTGAAAAAGCTGGGGATTGCGGGAATTGATATGGAAAGCAGCTGTATTTTAACACTCGCCTCGCTGATGGGGATTCGGGCCTGTGTGGTGACACTGGTCACTGTTTTAGAAAATTTAAAGGACGAGCTGCGGGGCCAAGAGCGCACCGACGCAGAGGATTTGCTCTGCCGGGTGGTGCTGGAAGGCCTGTATAAACTGCATCAGGAAAATCAGGAAGGAGCGTAAAAACACATGAGCAAACTGGATTTTAGCGCAAAAGAACGCGGACTGATTCTGGGAATGGTACATTGCCTGCCTTTGCCGGGAACCGCTCGTTACGGCGGCGATATGGACAAAATTGTGAAACAAGCGGTACAGGATGCCGTCACTTTGGAAAAAGCCGGCGTTGATGCGATTATTGTAGAGAATATGGGGGACGATCCCTTCTATGTGGAGTTGGAAACGGCTCAGAGCACGGCGCTGGCGGCTGTCAGCATGGCGGTGCGGCAAAGTGTAGCGCTCCCGATTGGCATTGATGCGGCAATGAGCGACTTTAAATCTGCTATTTCCATTGCTCAGGCCATCGGCGGAGATTTTGTCCGGATTCCTGTGTTTGTGGATACCGTCCATTATGGTGGCTGCGGCATTATTGAGCCCTGCGCTGCCGAAGCGATGCGTTACCGCAAACTGCTGGGAGCCGAGCACATTCAAATTCTGGCGGATATTCAGGTGAAGCACACTACCATGGTTCTCTCCGGTGTTAGCTTGGAGGATTCGGCTCGGGATGCCAGAGACAGTGGTGCTGACGCTTTGATTGTCACCGGTTCCCGCATTGGGCAGGAAACCCCCATTGAAATGATTCGGCGGGTAAAAAAGGTGGTCAATATTCCTGTTTTGGCCGGCAGCGGCGTAAATAAGGGAAATGTAAAAGAACAGATGCAGATAGCCGACGGCGCAATTATCGGCAGTGCCCTGAAAGAGGGCGGCGTGATTACGAATCCTGTCTCTTTTGAACTGACAAAGGAACTGACCGACGCGCTTCGTTAAAAAATAAAAGGGTTCGCTTCCGGCCCACGGAAGCGGGAACCATTTGGCAGTGGGCAAAAAGAAAGGATGAAATGCGATGGCTATTATGAGACCAATGAAGCTGGCGGGCAGCGAGCTGTTATTTGGGCAAGGCTGCCTTGAGCATGTGAAAGCCTTAAAAGGCACCCGGGCCATGATCGTGATATCCGGCGGTTCTCTGAAACGAAACGGGATTCTGGATAAAGTGCAGGCCTATTTAAAAGAAGGCGGAATCGAATCTGAGGTGTTCGAAGGCGTTGAGCCCGATCCCAGTTTTGCAACTGTGATGAAAGGCGCCAAGGCGATGCTGGCCTATCAGCCGGATTTAATTGTCGCTTTGGGCGGCGGTTCCGCCATGGACGCGGCCAAAGGCATGTGGATTTATTATGAGCACCCGGAACTGAAAGAGCTGGCAGATATTATGCCGCCCAACTCGTTCCCCACATTGCGGAACAAAGCGAAAATGGTGTGCATCCCCTCCACCAGCGGCACTGCCAGTGAAGTCAGCCGCAGCATTGTGATTACGGACGACAAGAAAATAAAGCACGGCCTTGGCAACATGGAAATGATGCCGGATATCGCCATCTGCGATCCCGAAGTGACTGCTTCTATGCCCAAGAAAATTACGGCCGAAACCGGCATGGACGCTTTGACTCATGCGGCAGAAGCTTATCTTTCGCGCCGGGCCAATTATGTCAGCGATACTCTTGCCGCTCAGGCGGTAAAGGATGTATTCCAGTATCTGCCCAAAGCCTATGAGGAAGGCGCAAATCTGGATTATCGTGAAAAAATGCTGAATGCTTCTATGGTGGCAGGTTTGGCCTTTACCAATGTTTCTTTGGGCATTGTCCATTCCATGGCTCATACTTTGGGCAGCTATTTTGGTCTGGCCCATGGTTTACTCAATGCGGTGATTCTGCCTTATATCATTGAGTATAACAGCGCCGATCCCGCAGCGAAAAAACGTTATGACGAACTGGCAGCTTCGGTTGGGGAAACCGATTTTGCAGCAGCGGTTAGAAACCTGAATGCTAAAATGGACATTCCCACCTCTATTCAGTCGCTTGTTCCCGACAAGGCTGCTTATGAAGCCGTCATTGACGGTATGGCAGAAATGGCTTTGGCGGACGGATGCACCAAAACAAACCCGATTATTCCGGATGTGGCCGGCTTTGCCCAGCTGTTCCGGACGATCTATCAAGGATAAAGGATGAGGCTTATGAAACTGATTTGCTATCTGTCAAACGGATACCCCACATTAGAAGAAAGCGCGAAAATCGCCGGAATGTACGCCGAAGGCGGCTGCGATATTATTGAGATCGATCTGCCTTCCCGCAACCCTTATTTGGAAAGCGAGTATATTTCAGGCCGCATGGCTTCTGCGCTTCAGGCTTGTGACGACTATGACCGCTATATGGAAAATATTCTGCGAATCAAAGCGGAAAATCCCGGCGTTCATATGATTGTTCTCAGCTATGAAAATACCGTGAAAGAAATCGGCGTGGAAAAATTCGCAGATTTCTGCGTGAACAACGAATTAAAAGACCTGATTTTTGTGGGACTTTGTGATGATACTATTAAAAACCAGCTGATTGAGCGGGGACTTCGCGTTTCTTGCTATGTCCAGTTCCCCATGCATCCCGAAGAAATTGCTTCGGCTCAGGATTCCAATGGGTTTGTCTATATGCAGGCCAAGGCAGAGCCGGAAAAAATCAACCCGAAATTCCCCACGCTGGCTGATTGCATCCAGCATTTGAGAAGCATCGGAATTGATCGTGAGATTTATTGCGGTGTGGGTGTATCTACCCCGGAAGACTTTAAAATGGTGAAGCAGTCCGGTGGTGACGGTGCCTTTGTGGGCAGCACCGTATTAAAGCTTTACGATAAGCCCGAAGAGCTAAAGGCGACAATTCGTGCCTTTAAAAAAGCGGATGGGGAATAGTTCCTTTTCTCAGGGACTAACCTAAGCAAAATGCATTCGCACCAGTAGTTTTTGGTTAAGAAAGTGCAGAGCTTTCTTTTGAACCTGCGACTTTTTTATCATATTCCCCTCCATCCCTTAGCCACGGTTTCCAGCAGTTTCTGTGGTTGAGGGATTTTTTCTTGGTGCGGCCATTCTCATATTAAAAGATAAAAAACAACGAGCACGGGGATCCCCCGGACGGACAGGATCCACAGTACTCGTTGTTTTTTATTGGATTATTTTTGAGCGATGTCAACTGGAGCGGTGACACCGTCATCTGGCGGTAACAGAGATTGAAAAAAGCCCCAAATGGCCGTTTTTTAAAACGGATGGATTCGCAGCAGCTGTTTGTTTTGACTGACTCAAGCAAATCAATATTAGATTTTATGCGATATGTATCTGGTTCGGTTTTGTTATGCCCGGTTGGATATGTAGGCTAGGGGGCTGTGGGCGAAACAACCTCCATTTCTCTCTGTATATTAAAAAGTTTAATAAAAAATTATGTGCTGGTTATTTATAGTATTTGAAATAATTTTAAACAATCCGGATCTGATGTTAAAAAGACAAGGGTTTTTGGCAGAAAAAGTGCCGATGCTGTCGATGATGGAAAAGAAACGGGAAAAATCATGACAAGAATTTGGGGAAGGCTGAAATAAATGTTCCGGGCTTGCCTCTCTTTGCCGGAAAAGAGAAGGAAAAAACGAAAATGCGCCTGAATTGGGTTTCTGCCCAATCCGGCGCATTTTTTAAATTTAAAAAAATTACTTTCGGGATCTCTTGTCGGCTATCACCGGCTTCCCCGGCTTGGTCAAATCCAATATGCCCGTGTGAGAAAAAGAATTTGTTTTATTTCTTTTCTCTGAGAGGTTTGAGTGCTCCGGCCCAAGCAATCAGCTGGCTGAGCATCGCATTTACCTCGTCTGCATGCCGGGGATCGGGGTTAAATACACTGAAATTTTCAAAATCTGTAAACAGAGAGAAGGCTACCTGTGCACGCACATCGGCAATTTGCAGTTCTGCCATGATGGGGCGTAATTGTTCCACTGCCCTTGCGCCGCTTAAAGAGCCGTAGCTGACAAAACCGGCAGCTTTATTGTTCCATTCCGCGTAAATATAATCCAGTGCATTTTTGAGTGCACCAGAGGTGGAATGGTTGTACTCCGGCGTGACAAAAACAAAACCATCGAATCCGTCTATCTTGCTTGCCCACTTTTGGGTGTGGGGTTTGGAATACTGATGGTATGCGGCGGATACCGGCTCGTCCAACAGCGGCAAATCAAAATCAGCAATGTCTACAATCTCAAAAGAAGCGTCGCTGCGCTGTTTTGCAATTTCATATACCCACTGTGCGACAGATGGCCCAACACGTCCTGGGCGGGTGCTTCCGATAATAATGGCTATTTTAATCATGTTTGCTCCCTCCTTTATCATAATATTAGTGTGTAAGTTTGTTTCGCTCATTATACGGGATACGGGAAAAAGACAAAAAACAAATGTCAAACGGGATTTGTTTTTTTGCAATTGGGACTTGCAGGCCTTCTTAAAAACAAATGGAAATACGGGCTTCACCATAAAAGGGGAAGGCTGCATCTCGGGTGGTACTTTCTGGAATTTGAGGAATCAACTGGTCATTTTTATTTCTTTTTTTCGTTTTTTATGGTACAATCGGTTCCAAAACTCACTTTTATTTTGAAATTTTGGATGCAACAATTAGTGTTATTATTTTAACAATTCAGCAAATGCCTGTTTTTTCGGCAAGACCCAGCAACACTACTAGATGAGCTATGTGTATTTTGTCTATTTTGCAAATTGAACTTTGATTAAAAATGGAATATAATACTAAAAAAATAAAAAGTATATGTAAATAGGTTACAAACATCTGCCTTGAGAATTGTGACGTGCAGAGAGCAGCCTGGCTGCTTTTTGTGCGTTTTTTTATTCAGTTTTGCTTCATTCCTGCATATAATTAGACAGCAGGAGTATTTTAGAAAAGAAAATGTGGGGTACAAAGATGAATCATGAGTTTACCGAAACATTGGAACGCAGTCCTGTGATTGCAGCGGTTTTTGAGTCTTCGGATTTGGACGAGGCGATAGAATCTCCGTGTGAGGTGATATTTCTGTTATCCGGCAGCATCTGTGAGCTGCACGATTTGATAGATAAAGTACATGAAAAAGGGAAGAAACTCTATATTCATATTGACTTGCTGGAAGGCGTGGCCAATGACCGAAGCGGGATTCAGTTTATCAAAAACAATTTTTCCCCTGACGGGATTATCACAACAAAGGCCACTGTGGCCCGGCACGCCAAAGAACAGGGAATGTTTGTCATTCAGCGCTTTTTTGTTCTGGATTCCAAATCCTTTGAAAATGCTTATAAAACCATCAAATCCAGCGATGTGGATGCAATTGAAATACTGCCCGGAATTTTGCCGGAAATTATTTCTCAAATCAGTCAGTCAGCTAAAATGCCCGTTATTGCGGGCGGACTGATTCGCAGCAAGAAAAATGCTGTAGACAGTTTGGCCATGGGGGCCATGGCAGTTTCTACCAGCTGTAAGAAAATTTGGAACATGTAAGGTGGCTTAAAACCACTTAATTCCGGGCAATTTGGCCCGCAGAAGAATCAGGGAAAGGCAGAATCACTCCTCGGCGAACACACTGACAATAGAATTTAAAATTGCGAGAGATGAGAGCAGCAAAAATCAGGGGCCAAAACCCCCTGTGTTTTGTTGCTCTTTTTTCTAATAAAAACTGGTTTGTTTGCTTTTGCATACAAAGTGCAAAAAATTCTAAAAAATAAAACAGGAGGTAGAAGTATGAATTACGAGGGTCTTTCCAAGCTTGGATACGGTGTCTATTTGGTCGGGGCGCCCGACGGCAAAGGGGGCGGCAATGCACTGCTTGCTAACCTTGTGATGCAGGTTTCCAGTGAACCACTGATGCTTTGTGTTTGCGTAGGCAAAGAAAACCTGACTCATGATCAGATTGCTGCAGCAGGGAAGTTTAATATTTCCGTAGTAGGAGAAACAGCCGATATGGAGTTCTTGCAGCGCTTCGGTTTTTCCAGCGGTCGTGACGTCGACAAATTGTCTAAGGTAGAAACAAAAGAATACAACGGGTTCCCCACTGTGGTGCAGAACTGCGTGGCCCTGTTGGAATGTCAAGTAACCGGACAGACAGATTGCGGTGCTTCCACAGTCTATTTTGCAAATGTACTGTCCACAAGAACCCTTTCTCCCGGAAAAACCATGACCAGCAGTTATTATTATGATGTCATGGAGGGCAAACCTTCTCCCAAAGCGCCGGCTTGGGCAGCTCGTTATGAAAAGTAAAATATTTCAGTGGCTGAAATAAATTTAAGGAGGAGTTCACAATGGGTAAAATGGGTAAGTATTTAATAGCGTTGGATCAAGGCACTACCAGTTCTCGCAGTATCATTTTTGATAAGCAGGGAAACATCATCAATTCGGCACAGATGGAATTTACACAGATTTTCCCGCAGCCAGGCTGGGTGGAGCATGACCCTATGGAGATTTGGTCCAGCCAGTTGGCGGTGCTGACCGAAGCGAAAGCAAGGGGCGGCATTGATACCTCTGATATTGCGGCAATCGGTATTACCAACCAGCGTGAAACCACCATTGTGTGGGATCGCCACACCGGAAAGCCGGTTTACAACGCCATTGTATGGCAGTGCCGTCGTACTGCTGAATATTGTGACGAACTCAAGGCAAAAGGTTTTGACAAAGTAGTCAGAGAGAAAACTGGTCTGCTTGTAGACGCGTATTTCTCCGGCACCAAAGTACGCTGGATTCTGGAAAACGTAGAAGGCGCCAGAGAAAAAGCGGAAAAGGGCGATCTGCTGTTTGGCACCGTGGACTGCTGGCTGATCTGGAAGCTCACCAAGGGCAAATGCCACGTGACTGACTACACCAATGCTTCTCGTACCATGATGTACAATATACATACCCTGGAATGGGATGACGAGCTCCTGAAAGAACTGAACATTCCAAAATCGATGCTGCCGGAAGTAAAACCCTCCAGTTATGTGTACGGCAATACCGATGCAGAATATCTGGGCGGAGAAGTGCCCATCGCCGGTATCGCAGGTGACCAGCAGGCAGCTTTGTTCGGCCAGTGCTGCTTTGAAGAAGGTTTGGTAAAGAATACTTATGGCACAGGCTGCTTTATTTTGATGAACACAGGTGAAAAAGCAGTTGCCTCTAAAAACGGCCTTTTGACTACCATTGCCTGGGGTCTGGACGGCAAAGTGGAATATGCTCTGGAAGGCAGCGTGTTTGTGGCCGGTGCGGCGATTCAGTGGCTGCGTGACGGACTGCGCATGATCGACAATGCGGCCTTTACCGAAACATATTCCAAAAAGGTAAAAGACAGTGCAGGTGTTTATGTTGTTCCCGCCTTTGTGGGCTTGGGCGCCCCTTATTGGGATCAGTATGCACGCGGCATTATCGTGGGCTTGACCCGCGGTGTGGAAAAAGAGCATTTTGTTCGTGCTACAGTAGAAAGCCTTGCTTATCAGAGCTATGACGTTATGAAGGCCATGGAAGCAGACGCAGGGGTAGTGCTGAAAGAGCTGCACGTTGACGGCGGCGCTTCGGCCAATAACTTCTTGATGCAGTTCCAGTCTGATATTTTGGGAATTGATGTTCTGCGGCCCAAGATTATTGAAAGCACCGCGCTGGGCGCCGTATATCTGGCAGGTCTTGCGGTTGGATATTACAAAGACAAAGAGGATATTCGCCAGAATGTGGAGTTGGATAGAAACTTTAAGCCCGGGATGCAAGATAGCACACGCCAAGAACTGCTGACAGGTTGGAAAGAAGCCGTAAAACGTTCTTTTGGTTGGGCTAAATAATCCCGTTAACAAACTGCTGAGGAGGAATTTTTGTGCAAAACTACCTGTATGAATTTCTAGGAACAGCCCTTCTTGTCCTGCTGGGTGATGCAGTGGTAGCCAACGTAATTCTGAACAAAACAAAAGGCCAAGGTTCCGGGTGGGTTGTCATTACCTTAGGATGGGCCTGCGCTGTTTTGATTCCAGCACTGATCTTTACCGCCAGCGGCGCGATGTTTAACCCTGCTTTGGTTCTTGGCCTTGCTGCTATCGGCCGTTTGGAATGGGCTTTGGTGCCCGGTTACATCCTTGCAGAAATGCTGGGTGGATTTGTAGGCGCTATTTTAGTGTATATCATGTATAAAGATCATTTCGACGATACCGAAAGCCCCGATGTTAAGCTTGGTGTATTTTGCACCGGCCCTGCCATTCGCAGCTACGGAACCAACTTTATCGGTGAAGTGATTGCCACTTTTGTACTGGTGTTTGGTATTCTGGGCATTGCGAACACTGCTGTTGGTGATGCAGCGGCACTTGGAACCTTTGGCGTAGGTGCTATCATCTTCGCCTGCGGCGCCAGCCTTGGCGGCACCACCGGATATTCGATGAACCCGGCCCGTGACCTGAGCCCCCGTATTGCTCACGCAGTTCTGCCGATTAAGGGCAAAAGAGATTCCGACTGGTCTTATTCCTGGATTCCGGTATTCGGACCTATCTGCGGCGGTCTTTTGGGTGCTTTCTTGGCGGCAGCTATCTTTTAAGGTTTGATTTTGACTTGACAATAACATAAACTGAACTTGCCATGTAGAGAGAGAAGAGCTAGGCAAAAGAAGACCCATGGGGAGTATGAGTCTTCTTTGCTTGGCTTTTTTCACTCATATCGATTCATTAGGAGGTCTACACATGTTTGATGTGGCAATTATCGGCGGTGGGGTGTGCGGCTGCTCCCTGTTGTATGAACTGAGCCGCTACCGGGTAAACGCGGTTTTGCTGGAAAAGGAAAATGACGTGGGGGTTGCCACCACCAAGGCAAACAGCGCCATTGTCCACGCCGGGTATGATCCCGAACCTGGCACCGCAATGGCCCGCTACAATGTGGAGGGAAACCGGATCATAGAGCAGTTGTGTCATGATTTGGACATCCTCTATAAAAAAATCGGTTCCTTTGTGTTGGGTTTTTCACCGGAAGATCGAGCGATGGTGGAAAAGTTATACCAGCGGGGCATCGAGAACGGAGTTCCCGGTTTGCGCATTGTGGAAAAAGAGGAGCTGCATCAAATGGAGCCGTCCCTGGCAGATGAGGCCCTGTTTGCCCTGTATGCCCCCAGTGCGGCTGTGGTGAACCCTTGGGAACTGGCCAGCGCCCAAGCAGAAGCCGCGGTGGATGGCGGCGCCAAGGTAATGCTGGACACCGAGGTAAAAGGAATCAAAAAAACAGCTGAGGGCTTCACAATTGAAACCTCTCAGGGGCAGGTGAAAGCCAGATTTGTGGTAAACGCTGCCGGAACACATTCAGATCGGATTGCCGAAATGGTAGGCGATCACAGCTTCCGTATTGTGCCTAACCGGGGAGAATACTTTTTGCTGGATACCACCCAAGGCAAATTGGTGCAGCATGTGATTTTCCAATGTCCGACGAAAGTGGGCAAAGGCGTATTGGTTTCTCCTACCGTACATGGAAACCTGATTGTGGGCCCCAATGCTGAGGATACCCAGGCGGATGACGTTACCACCACGGCTGAGGGACTGCAAAAGGTAAGGGAAGCAGCGCTCAAGAGCGTGCCTTCTATTAATTTCCGAGATTCCATCCGTAATTTTGCGGGTATTCGCGCGGTTGCTACCAAGGATGATTTTATTGTAGGACCCTCCGAAAGCTGTGATGGATTTTTCCATATTGCGGGTATTAAATCTCCGGGCTTGTCATCTGCCCCGGCCATCGCCCGGGACGTGGTGCGGATGCTGGAGTCGGCCGGCCTTGCTCTGGGGGAAAACCCCAAGTTTACAGGCCAGAGAAAGGTTTTGCGGTTTAAGTATCTCGACGCCAAGGGCAGAGGAGAGGCCATCCGCCAGAATCCCTTGTATGGAACCATTGTCTGCCGGTGTGAAACGGTAACAGAAGGCGAAATTGTGGACGCACTTCACCGCTCCCTGGCGCCCCGTTCAGTAGACGGTATCAAACGCAGATGTACACCGGGCATGGGGCGCTGTCAGGGCGGTTTCTGCGGCCCGCGGGTGCAGACGATTATCGCCCGTGAGCTGGGGATTCCCAAAGAACAGGTGCCGCTGGATCGGGCCGGTATGAAGATTATTCTTGGCCGAACCAAAGAGCATAAGGAGGCAGGCGAATCATGAAACAGCAATATGACGTGATTGTGGTTGGAGGAGGCCCCGCCGGGCTTGCGGCTGCTCTTTCCGCAAGAAAAAACGGTGCGCAGGACGTTTTGTTGCTCGAACGTCAGGCAGATCTGGGCGGAATTTTAAATCAGTGTATCCACAATGGGTTTGGCCTGCATCATTTTAAACAGGAGCTGACCGGGCCGGAATATGCCGAACGGTTTATTGATGAACTGAAAGCCAGCGACATAGATGTACTGACCGGCACGATGGTGTTGGAAATGGATGCTGAAAGGACGATTTATGCGATTAATCCCAAGCTGGGTTATTTGCAGCTAAAAGCGAAATCTGTCGTTTTGGCTATGGGCTGCCGGGAACGCACCCGGGGCGCCATTGGTATTCCGGGAAGCCGCCCTGCCGGTGTGTTCACAGCAGGCGCCGCACAGCTTTATATGAATCTGGAAGGGGTTCGTGTGGGCAGCCGCGTGGTAATTTTGGGTTCCGGCGACATCGGCCTGATTATGGCCCGGCGTTTGACGCTGGAAGGTGCCAAGGTTCTGGGCGTTTATGAAGTGATGCCTTATTCCGGCGGACTGAACCGAAACATTGTGCAGTGCCTGAACGACTATGGAATTCCGCTGCATTTGTCCCACACAATTACCGATATTCGCGGGGATAAGCGGGTCGAGCAGGTGGTGGTGCAAAAGGTGGACGAAAAGCGCATGCCCATTCCCGGAACTGAGCAGGTATTAGACTGCGATACCGTTTTGCTGTCGGTAGGCTTGATTCCTGAAAATGAGTTGTCTCGCCAGGCAGGAATGCAAATAGATCCCCGCACCAGCGGGCCGGTGGTGTATGAAAACATGGAAACCAGTCTTCCCGGTGTATTTGCCTGTGGAAATGTGGCCCATGTGCATGACCTGGTAGATTTTGTTTCCGCAGAAAGCGAACGAGCCGGCAAGGCCGCCGCGCTGTGCAGCCAGAGCGGAAGTCCTTCTCAGGATAGCATCATCGAACTGAAAAACGGGTTTGGAGTTGGATATACAGTTCCGCAAAAAATACGCCCCCAAGGTGTGGAAAAATCGGCAGAGGTCTTTTTCCGCGTGAATCAGATTTTCCACAAGGTGCAAATTCAGGTAACCAGCGGCGACGAACGAATTGCCCTGTACCCCAGAGAGCACATGGCCCCCGGAGAAATGGAAAAAATCGTTTTGCCCGCCAAGTTGCTGGAAAAGGTGCGGGATGGCGTAATTACTGTTTCAATCGGGAAGGAGGCGTAAAAAATGACCGAACTGATTTGTATTGTATGTCCGAAAGGGTGTCATTTACATGTTGATGAGAAAAATGGTTACACGGTAACCGGGAATGCCTGCCCACGGGGCGCGATTTATGGCAAAAAGGAGCTTTTGCATCCGACTCGTACAATTACTTCCACTGTTCGGATTGAAGGGGCTTCCATTCCCCGTGTTCCGGTAAAAACTGACCGGGATATTCCGAAAGAGGATATTTTTGCGGCGATGAAGCTGCTGGATAGCGTGACATTGCAGGCTCCGGTTCATGTAGGGGACATTGTAGTAGCTAATATTTTAGGGCTAGACGCGAATTTTGTGGTAACAAGAAGTCTGGAACAGGCAACGGATTCTGATTAAGCAAGCAAGAACCAGCGGCCGTTAGAAAAGGGCTGCAGTGTTTTTAAACTTTTTATCTGCTTATAAGTTATTCCTTTTTTACAGCTTAGCACAAGACATCAAACCGGAAGAACCGTACCCTTTGCGGTGCGATTCTCCGGTTTGATGTCTTTTCTTTGTTCTTCTCATGTTTTACAGGTCAGGATCCTTCGTTGAGCACTAAAAGGGATGAAATTCCCTCGATTTTTTCCAGATGTTCTTTTAAAAAATGGAGCAGGCGGTTTGTGGGTTCCGGTTTGCGGTCGGCTCCCAAAAGGTAATAGGTAATTCGATCAGACGGGCCATCCTGCATTTCATGTACTTGAATTCCGATTTTACGCTCCAGTTGGTTGGCAATAGAGGCAGGCAAAATAGCCCAGCTGTCTTTCAGGCAGATAAATTGTTCCATCAGGGACATCTTGTCCAGAAACACCAAAGGATGGGTTGTGGAACCAAACCAGTATTCATGCCATTGATTGTATTCCGGGTTCCATGGCAGTTTTATTTGTTTTTTGGCATCCAAGGCAGAAGGATGCACCTGAGGCGGATAGTCGGATTCTCTGGCACAAACAAAATACATGGTTTCGCGAAAAGCGGGGATGGTTTCTACATTTTTATAGTACCGATCGTCAGAAATAAAGGCGATATCAGTCGATCCATTTTCAACAGAAGGATAAGCGTCAAAGGAATGAAGTGTCCGAATCGTCAGGTTCGTTTTGGGTGCAGACTGCAAAAAGAGATGAAAAACCGGGGGCAAAATATAAGTGCTGACGCTGTCTACAGAAGCCACGTTTAAAATGGAGTTTCGATCCAAATGGCGAATTTTTTGCGATTCCTGCCAAAGGGTTCGCCACCGTTCTGCAATGGGGATAAAAGCACGCCCGGCATCCGTTAGCTCCACAGAGCGCACCCCTTTTTGCCGCAGAATCAGCCGATACCCCAATTCGGATTCTAACGTCTGTATTCTTCGGCTCAAAGCGGGTTGGCTGATGTAAAGCTTTTCTGCTGCTTTTGTAATACTTCCGTATTGAATAATGTTCAAAAAAGCCTTGATTTCCAAATGCGTCATGAAAAACCTCTATAATATAAATGTTATGTTATATTATAAGCTTAAAATATGCATTATTCAATGGTTTCATTTTCGATATAATAGAGTTATCAGTTTTTTGGGGGGGATTTGTATGGCTTCACCTGTTCACCTGTCCGAAGGAAAGATTCGGCCGCATTTGATTCGGTTGGCATTGCCTCTTTTGGTCGGTAATATTTTACAACAATTTTATAACCTTATTTCTGCTGTGATTGTGGAGCGCTATTTGGGCGAAACTGCTTTTGCTGCGGTTGGCATTGCAGGCACGGTCATGAATTTATTTATTTTTGTTTTAGGGGGCTGCTGCACCGGAATTGCTGTGGTGATGGCATCTTTATACGGGAAAAGGGATTTTCCCGCTTTGCGTCAGGCAATTTTTCTGTCACTGGTATTTGGAGCTTCGTTTACCATTCTGATCAGTGTGTTGGGCCTGCTTGGCACGCCCTTTCTTTTGCGGCTGATTCAAACACCCGAGAATGTTTCTTATCTGGCGGTGGAGTACTTAAATACGATTTTTCTTGGGCTTTTAGCCTGTTTTCTTTATAATTTTTTTGCTGCTGTTTTGCGTGCCATCGGCAACACCAAAAGCGCTTTGCTGTTTTTGGTTATTTCTATTGCAATCAGTTTGGTTCTGGCGGTATTGTTTGTGGCAAAAATGGGGCTTGGGGTGCGGGGCGCTGCTCTTTCTGCGGTGCTGGCGCAAATTTTATCGGCAGTGTTGTGTTTTATTTATATTATGAGATCTCTGCCGTTTTTGCGGGTGCACCGGGAAGACATGCACTATGACGGTGCTCTCATCGGCCGGATTTCTAAATTTTCTTTGGTTTCCGCTATGCACCAGTCCAGCCTATACATCGGCAAGCTTTTGGTTCAGGGCGCGGTAAATACCATGGGTTTGGCGGCGATTTCTGCCTATACCGCCACCACCCGGGTAGAGGGGATTGTGCTGGCCGTTGGCGACAGCGGTGCGGAATCTATCTCGGTTTTTGTGGCGCAGAATACAGGTGCGGGCAAAAAGCAACGGGCAAGAGAAGGTTTTTTGACCGGTTTGCGCATTATGCTTTTGGTGGTTGCTGTTCTTTCTGTTTGCCTGTTTTTCTTGGCGGAACCCCTGATGCACTTTTTTGTATCCTCTGACAATGCTCAGACCATTGCTTATGGAACTTCATATCTTCAGATTCTGTGTTTCTGTTACTTTTTAAGTTATACGGGTAGTGCTTTTGTGGGGTATTTTCGCGGCAGCGGACGCGTGGATATTCCGTTTATCGGCACGACGATTCATGTTTCGGTTCGTGTGATTTTATCGTACCTGCTGGTTTCGCAGTTGGGAATGGATGCTGTGGCTTATGCAACAGGAATTGGCTGGATTATCGTGGTGGTGTTCCACAGCGTTATGTTCCGCCGCTTTGGCCGTATGGATAAAATGCTTCAGACTTTGGACGAAGAAGCCGCCGGTGCACAAGCAGCGGCACAAGAAACGGGTGCTGCGGCAGAGGAGCCCAACCAGCCAATGACTCAGGTATTTCCATCAGCGGATACCGGTGAAGAAAATTCTAAAGAGGAATAATCTGTTAAGACAAATTTTGAAAATAATATTGCAATCGGCGGTATCAGCAAGGGCTGTGCCGCCGATTTCCAGTTGCAATTCTTTTTTGCTTTCGATATAATTTTCAGTTAGAAGGCTCTAACTTTTAGAGGAACAGATGCTTTTATGCAGGGGAAGAGAAGGGCTAAATGAAAACAGATTCAGGAAAAAGAAAGGGGATCCTTTGGTTTTGAAACTCAATCATCTGGTGGAGCATTTCTCAAATCTTTCCTTTCGAGTAAAGGGAGTTTATCAATATAAAATTGAACCTGGTGCTGTTGGGATGCAAAATTCGGCGCCGTACCCCGGGTTTATTTTTCCGATGAGTGGACAAGCGCAGTTTTCATTTGACGGAACCCCTTATTTGGCACAGGTGGGCAAAGTGATTCACGGCGGTGCAAATATGAGTTTGGGCAAGCGCGTGGTGGGGAATGCCCGGTGGGAATATATTTCTGTGCTGTACGAAATCAGCGCTCCGGAACCAAAGGGCATTTGTCTGACCGATACCCATTTTGAACTTGATATGGGATACAGCCCTCGCATGGAAGGTCTTTTGTGCCGGCTGTGGAAGGCATCAAACCAGCCGGGAGTACTGCCGGTGTTTCAAACAGAAGCCTTGTTCCGCTGTGTGCTGGAAGAGGTTTTTGTCAACACACGCAACCGGGCCAACGACGGCACTCATACCTTATTTGAACAGGCTGCGTCTTACATTCAGGAGCATTATATGGACTCACTTTCTGTGAAAGGGCTGGCGGAACAGAACGGAGTCAACGAAAATCGGCTGTTTTATGTGTTTCAAAAGCTGGCCGGTATGGGCCCCGGGGAATACCTGATGGCCTATCGTTTGAACCGGGCCAAAGAGCTACTGGTTACCGGTGTTGTTCCGGTTAGTCAGGTGGCAAAAAGCGTGGGATATGCGGATGCGTTCTATTTTAGCCGCATTTTTAAAAAGCATTTTGGGGTTTCCCCCAGTCAGTGGCGCGAAACATTCAGGAATAATCCATGAGATGTTCAGGAATCTTCCATTCCCATCGGCAGGAAGATTTGATATACTGGCAATGATAAGTTAGCCATAGCAAACAAAACCTGGTAGGAGGAACCTGATATGAAACGATTAATAGGGCTATTGCTTTCTGCGGCCCTTTTGACGGGGATGTTGGCCGGCTGTGCCTCAACGGCAAATTCCAGCAGCCAAGAGAGCGCGCCGCAGCCCGGTGAAAGCGCAGTATCTCAATGGCCCAGAACCATTACCGATGCGGCAGGAAACGAAGTTGTTTTAAATGAAAAGCCGGAACGAATTGCGATTTTACATTCAACTTATTTGGAATATTTCTTTGCGCTGGATACGCCCCCGGTTGCTTCTACCGGTTCATCCACCGGAAACGCCATGAAGGCCATGGAAGCGTGGGAAACCATGAAACCGTATGTGGGAACTGCACAAATGATTGATTTGGGCAGTGCGCGGGATTTGAATTTAGAAGCGATTTTGGAATCCAATCCGGATGTGATTGTGACATTTAAAGGACACAACGGTTTGGATAAAATTTATGCCCAGCTGCAGCAAATCGCGCCGGTGGTGCTGATGGATTTCAGTGCTTCGTGGCAGGAACAGACCAGAGCCTGCGCCGAGGTTGTGGGCAAGGAACAACGGGCCGAAGAAGTCATTCGGCAAACAGAGCAGGTGCTGGCTCAGGCCAAAGAGAAGCTGAGCAAGCAGACAAATCAAACGGTGGCTATTTTCCGTTCGCAGGATAAGACGTTTGTTTCAAGAGCCACCAAAGA
Organism: Clostridium minihomine; assembly: GCF_900240385.1. Classification (GTDB taxonomy): domain Bacteria; phylum Bacillota; class Clostridia; order Oscillospirales; family Acutalibacteraceae; genus Faecalispora; species Faecalispora minihomine. The sequence goes on from NZ_OEQH01000001.1 coordinate 189,380, forward strand.
GCATTACGATATCTTTGGAATTACCCAGCCGGAAGGATATCCGGAGCAGTTTGAGTCAATGTCTTTGGAAGCTGTGGCCAAAATGAACCCGGATATTATTATTTTTCAGGATTATATAGAAACCTCTCAGGCCTTTGTAAAAACCCAAGAGGCATCCACTGTCTGGCAGTCTCTGGATGCGGTGAAAAACGGCCGGGTTTCCTATTTTGATGATTCTCTCAATACCTTCGGCCCGCTGGCCACACGGCTGATGGCAGAAAAATTAGTTCAGGTATTGGAAGGGCAGTAAGAAAAACAGCTCCGGGTACAGACGCAGGCTGTACCCGGCTTTTTTTATCTGTTGGCCAGAGCAGAAGGTGAAAATGCAATGGTTTAACAGGGATAAAAAGAAACAGAAGGAAGCAAAGCGGAGGAAATCAAATATGAAGAAAATTGCGATCTATGGCAAGGGCGGAATCGGAAAGTCCACCACAGTTTCGAATATGGCGGCGGCTATGGCAGCCATGGGGCTGACGGTGCTTCAAATTGGATGTGACCCCAAAGCGGATTCCAGCCGAAATCTGACCGGAGGAAAAAATATCCCCACAGTGTTGGATACGCTGCGGGAAAAAGGCGATGCAGAATTAGAGGATTTAGTGGTGAAAAGCAGTTCGGGCGTATTGTGTGTGGAATCCGGCGGTCCGGTTCCGGGGGTTGGCTGTGCCGGCCGCGGAATTATTACCGCCTTTGAAAAGTTAGAGGAATTAGAGGCTTACGAAGTGTACTGTCCTGACGTGGTGCTGTACGATGTTTTGGGTGACGTGGTCTGCGGCGGATTTGCCATGCCTATCCGGGGCGGCTATGCCGATGAGGTTTGCATTGTTACTTCTGGTGAGATGATGTCTTTGTATGCGGCCTCGAACATTTCCAGTGCAGTGAAAAGCTTTGGAAAGCGGGGATATGCCTCCCTTCGGGGGCTGATTCTGAATGCAAAAAACATCAGCGGTGAAGAGGAATTGGTAGAGAAAGCATCGCAGGAAATGGGGGTTCCCGTTCTTTACCGGATTCCCCGCCATCCTTTGGTGCAGCAGGCAGAAGCCCAGGGAAAAACGGTAGTGGAGGCTTTTCCGGATTCCGATATGGCCGCCCACTATCGGGCACTGGCCCAATTGCTGCTGGAGGGAGGAGAAACGAATTGAAAGAACTGGAACATTTAAAACGGCTTTCCAAGGTGAAATCCAACAGCAGAATTCGCTTTCTGACTTCGGCGGTTTCTCCAGGAAATCACTGTCCGATGCGCATTGCTTCCGTGATTTCGGGGGACATTGAGGGCCTGTCCTCTTTGTTGGTGGGAACTCCGGAATGCACCATTCATTCCCGGCTGTTCAGTCCCCACCCGGAAGGCCGCCGGGGCGAACTGCATTGGCTTTACGTGCTGGATTCTCAAGAAGTGGTGTTCGGCTGCCGCAAAGGGCTGATAGATGCCTTAAAACAAATGGATCAGGCGGGGGCAAAGGCCATTTTGCTGATTTTGACCTGTGTGCCAGAGCTAATCGGCGAGGATATGGAAGGGCTGCTTCATGAAATACAGCCGCAGCTTCGCGCTCGGGTGACTTATGTGATGCTGGGGCAGTTTAAAAATATCAGCTATCCCCCCGGCTCTTGGAAAACCATGGAGGCTTTGGGTGCATTAATGGAAGAAAGACAAACGGATGCAAAGCAGGTGAATGTGTTGGGCCGCGCACCGGAAGAGGAGCACATTCCGGCGCCGTCACTGCTGCCCGCTCTGGAACAAAAGGGAATTGCTCTGCGGTATTTGGCCCCGGGCGCTTCTCTGGCGGAGATTCAAAACGCACCGGATGCTGCTTTGAATCTTGTAGTATCGCCCTATGCGCAGCCGCTGGCTGCGCGAATGGAGCGGGAATTCGGAATTCCCGCTGTTTCGCTGCATACCCGCTATTCCGTGGAGGAGATCCAACAAGCATATCACAGCGTGGGGGAACATTTCGGCTTGAATTTTTCGGGTATATTTGAGGAAGAACGAAAAATGGTGTTGGATTTGGAGCAACAGGCCAAAACAAAGCTGGCGGGTCTTCGATATTTGATATCCTGCCGGGTGGATTTGCCTTTGCCCTTATCGGTATATCTTTCCCACTTGGGAATGGAACCGTTGTTGCTGCATCTGGAGGAATTTTATCCGCAGGACGGCGAGCATGTAAAAAAGCTGAACAGCTTGGGATACGATCCGTTTGTTTGCCGTATGGTAAATTTAGAGGACGAAGTTCGAATTTTAAAGGACATGGGGGCAGATTTTTGTCTGGGGTATCTTCCGGGAAAAGAGAGTCCGATTCCCTGTGTGTCAGAAATGTTTGATTTTTATGGGCAGACCGGTTATGGCCGCACGGCCGGAATCCTGCAAAGAATTCTGACTGTGGCTGAAACGATTCGGGAAGGAGGACAATAAAGATGGGCTTATATCGGTTTAAACCAACCCCATCCGGCCGGATGGGAACGCTTTGGACGCTGTCTACCATACGGGAAGCGGCGGTGGTGGAATTCGGGTGTATGGGGCATATGTTTTACAGCGGGGTTACTTTAAAGCGCACCGGGGTGAATGGGGCCTGCCGTCTTTATTCCACTCACATTGACGAAACGGATATTTCTCTTGGCCGAACCGAGCGGTTAAACGATACCATTCGTCATGTGGTGCAGCAAGAAACCCCTAAGGTCATCTTTTTGCTGCCGTCAGCGGTTCCAGAGATGATTGGGACGGATCTTACTGCTTTGTGTGAAGAACTTCAGCCGCAGTTCCCTGAAATTCGGCTGATTCCTTTTGGTTTTGGCGGGTTTGATATCTTGCAGCACCGGGGAATACAAGAAGCGCTTCTGCTTTTGGCCAAAACCCTTCCCGAACAGGTTGCTGCAACGCCTGCTCCAACCTTTAATCTGATCGGTTCCTGTGCCGATTTGTTCCGCTTTCAGGCCGATGCGGAAGAAATTGTGCGGGTGGTAAAAGGCGCATTGGGAATCGAACCCCTGTGTGTTATGACTTCGGACACATCAGTGAGTGATTTGCAAAAGCTAGGTGCGGCGCATGTGAATCTGGTTCTTCGCAGGGAAGGGGAGTCGGCCGCCCGTCATCTGAAAAAACGATTTGGAACCCCCTATCTGTTGGGCTGTCCCTATGGAATAAAGGGCACCATTGACTGGATTCGGCAAATTGCCGAAATCATGGGCTTGCCGGTGAAGGAAACCTTTTTGCAGCACGAGCAGAATATTGCCGCCGCACAGTTAGAGCCGGCTTTGCCCCATTTTCGTCATATGGTGCACTCGCACCCGGACGAAGCGGTTTTATCCCTAGGCGGCCATGCAGATGTGGTGAAAGGAATTTTGGCCTATGGCTGCAACGAGATGCACTTTTCTCAGGGAAGCTGTTGGTGTGACAGCCCGCAAATGGGCAGTGATGAGATTCCCTATTATACAGAAGAACAGTGGAGCAAGGTCGTCAAAAAGCACCGCAAAGGTTTCTTGATGGCAAGCGGAGAGGCTTTGGAGTGGGGAGGGCACCCCATGGAGCTTCAAATTTCAAATCCTGATACCAAATGGAGGCTGCATCCTTATGATCCGCCCTTTGTGGGATTCCGGGGAGCGGTACATCTGGCCAACTTGTGGATCAATCAGGATCAGGAAGACTAATTGAGTTTTAAAAAAGGAAAGATATTGAGCGTTTAAAATACAATAAAATTTAAGAACACAAAAACGCAATCGGAATCGATTGCGTTTTTTCTTTTAAAAAGAATGAAAAACAGAAGAAAAAAGCTTGTTTTATAGAGAGAACTGAAATTTTCATAAAATAAATAAAATATATTTGATTTATAAGTAAATTTTTGACATTTTCTAACGAAATCATTATTAGAAGGGATTTGTTTTTATGGTTGGAAGGGTATTATGATAAAGGAGCTGAAAGAATGTTCAAAAGAAAAAAAGGTGGATCTGAGGCGGATGCATCGTATCTAAAATCGGTGCCATTAACAAGGCGAATGACTTTTTCAATTCCATTACAGCTACTTGTTATGACCATAGTGGTGATCTTTGCGATGATTTTGGCACTCAGTGTCAAGATGACTGCAATGGTTGAGCGCAGTATCAAAACAGAAATCACTTCTTTGGCAAAGAACGGCGCCGATCTGTCGGCAGATTATTTTGAGACAATGAAGACACGGGCCGATGCCCTGGCCGACACTCTCACCCAGTTGCACAGCGCAGATATTTCAGAACAGGAAAGAAAGCGTTTGCTGGAAAACATGATGCGGAGTGTTTTGGCCGATAATCGAATTTTCTCTGTTTACACGGCATGGGAGCCTAACACGTTGGCGGCGGATACCCCCAACGGGATTTCTTATTATTTTTATCGGAGTCAGTCTGACATCAGTTTGGATGTTTTCAATGATTACGACACCTATAGCGAAAGTGATTACTATGCGCCGGCTAGGAACAGCGAACACACCCATATCACAGAGCCGTACTCTTATCAGCTGACAAACGGTGAGCTGGTATGGCTGGTTACTATCAGTACACCCATGTTTACCGAATCCGGCCAATTTCTGGGGGTGTCCAATTGTGACATTATGGTGGATACCATTAACAATCTGGCATATGACATGGGGGGCAACAGCAGCGCTTATTGTTACCTTTTGTCTAACGAAGGGGTTTTTCTAGCCCATTCCAAAGAGAAGTCTTTGATGGGAACCAAATTTGGAGAAGGCGGCAAAGACACCCCGCTGCGCGATCAAATTCTTTCTGCGGCCAAATCCGGCGAGCAAAAGTTTTGGGAAAGCACAGACACTGTATTTGGAGAGGACTCTTATATCGTACATACCCCGGTTCAAATTTCGGGAATCACTACGCCGCTGTCCAGTGCTTTTGTGGTAACGAAATCAGAGGCTTTGCAAGAAGCACATTGGATTTTGGTGCTTTTGATCGGTTTGGGAGTTTTGGGAATCATCGGTTTGGGGATTGGAATTTCATGGACTCTAAAAAAAGCGCTGCGCCCCATTGAAACAGTGATTGAAGCGGCAGAGAATATGGAGCAGGGCAACCTCAGTTTGGATTTTCATATCAACTCGAAAAATGAATTGGGATATTTGGGGGATGTATTCCACAAAACAGCGCTGACATTGCGGACTTATATTCAAGAAATCTCTTGCCTGATGTCTAAAATGGCAGACGGGGATATGAGGATTTCTATCGAAAACGAGTATGTGGGGGATTTTGCCCCGATTCAGGCTGCGCTGCAAAATATATCGAATTCGATGAACCATACGCTGCACAAAATAGATTTGGCGGCAAATCAGGTCAATGCAGGGGCCTCTCAGGTGTCGGATGCTTCTCAGGCGCTGGCAGCCGGAGCCACGGAACAGGCAGCCTCGATTGAAGAGCTTTCTGCTTCGGTGACGAAAATTTCAGAGCAGGCGGAAGAAAACCTGAAAAATGTTCAGCTGACAGCTCGACTGGTGGAAGAAGCAAACCAGAAATTTCAAGTGGGCAATTCTTATATGAAAAATTTAGAAGGCTCTATGAGCGAAATTGATTCTGCTTCCACTCAAATCAGCAATATTACAAAAGTGATTGAGGATATCGCCTTCCAGACCAATATTCTTGCCCTGAACGCGGCAATTGAGGCGGCACGGGCAGGAACTGCGGGAAAAGGCTTTTCTGTGGTAGCCGAAGAAGTGAGAGAACTGGCAGCCAAATCTGCAAAAGCGGCGAAGGAAGCGGAGCAGCTGATTCAAAGGTCATCCAACATGGTTCAGGATGGAACACGCATTACCGAAGAAACAGCTCAAATTCTCAGTGATATTTTTGAAACGGCCAGTAAAATCGGAGAAATCACTCAACATATTGAAACGGCATCCCAAGAACAAACCGCTGCGATTGATCAGGTTTCTCAGGGACTTTCTCAGATTTCGGCTGTGGTTCAGACCAACGCCGCCACTTCAGAAGAAAGCTCTGCTTCCAGTGAAGAGCTTTCCGCTCAGGCAGAGGTGCTTCATCAAGAGATGTCTAAATTTCAAATTTTCTAAGAGACTTAATGATATCTGAAAGAAAGTTTAGTACAGTAATGAGAACGCACCCGTTCTCTAGCCGATAACGAAAGTATTTGGGAACTATGATCCCGAAAAAGAGAAGCAGGGGAAGTTAGGCAGGAAGTGCCGGGCCCTTGCTTCTCTTTCGTTCTTTGTTTTTTACGGTAATTATCTAGATTGAAAAGTCGATTTTTCAAATAGTTTCTCAAACTAAAGTGATCTGAAAAGTCCATCAGGCTTTCCAGATCACTTTGTTTTATTTATGACAGTTCTTTTAGCAGTTCCAGAAACGCCTTAAAGATACTTTGAATATGCAGGCTGGCTTCGGGGATTAAATCTGTGGTGTCAATCTCTTGAAACACAGCGTTAGAAAGCAGTGTCGGCATTTCTTTTGCGGCATGAAAAGGAACCATTTCATCCAAAACAGCGTGATGCAGTGAAACGGGCTGATGAATCGCCGAAAGATTCAGTTTCCAGGGCAAGCGCTGCAATTTGCTTTCCTGTGACATGCCAAAGCAATTCTGATCGATAATTTCCTGCAAGGTTTGAATCACATGCCGGGGAACCGTTTCATCGGCCTGTTGTAATGCAGCGGTAAGTTGAGCGGTATATTGTTCCTGTATGGTGCTCACCGGTTCAACCACATAGTTTTGATAGGCGGTTTGAGCCTCTTCGGAGTAATGACGGAAAATAGAATCTTCATATACGGCGGGAACTCCGCCCAGAATCCAAATCTTTTGGGTGGCCTGCGGTAAGGCAAGGGCTGTAGCATAGGCATAGGGAGCCCCGGCAGAGCACCCCACCACCTGAAAGGAGTTTAACTGGAGCTGTGATGCAGCCTGCTGAACCAGTGGAATCCATTCCGATACGCTGTTCATGGGGATGGGTGTGGATTCTCCGTAACCGATCCGTTCGATAATAATACAGCGAACATCTGCCTTTTCGATGGCAGAGATCCACTCTTGGCCCAGCCAGGAACTTCCGGCAAGTCCGTGAAAGAAAAGCAGGGTGTTGCTGCCGTTTCCATAAGTTTGATAACTGAGCTGCCGGTTATTTTCTAACATGCAGATTTGTTTGCTCATTGGATTCATCCTTCCCGATGCTGTTTTTGAAGAGATAGGTGGTTTGCAGCTGCTGATTGTTCTAAAAAGAAAAATAAGTTAGAATTGACTAACTAAAGCGTATCAAAGGGTGAATTAAAAGTCAATGCCCTTTGGTTTAACGGCGGAAGAACAATTTTGAAAAGATTAATTATTTTTTACTTGACGTATCCCGAGGGCAATGCTATATTGTCAATTTATAACTGGTCTGTTAAACTTTTTGATAAGACACCCGAAACAGGTATTTTTTATTGATGAAAAAGCGTATGCTTTACAGACATTAGCCCTTTCTTACCAAGGAAAGAAAATCTGTCGGTAAAAAGGACATTTGCCACTCATTTTTGTTTTTACATGAAGACTCTCTAATTTGTTCGATGTCTGGCCATATGTGAAAAATAGCAGGAATAACGGGTAAAACCTGCGGCGCGAACGCTTTGCAGGAACACGTTTCAAACAAGTGGAATAGAAAAGTCTTTGCGGGAAGCAAAGCCTGGAAAATCTGCACGTTTTTCTGCTGCTAAAAGCCTTAAGGGAAATCTTTGAATGTTTAAGCGACATCACCCGTTTGGCCGGGCCTTTCTGTGACTATTCCAATTGTTTTGGGGGAGAGTTTATTGTATTGTCGTATTTTAGAAGCGTTTCGCCGCATTCATTTGAGGACAATGGTTATTATTTCCGTTACTGTTTCTGTAATATCCGTAGCGGTTGTGTTTTATATCCAAAGTTATTCGTTCTTTTCTTCGATAAAACAAGATTTTGCAGTGGATATGGAACAAAAAGTACGCCAAAGTATTTTTGAAAATCTGGATAGTTACCTGAAGATTCAGGAGAGCCTGAATCAGCTGAATACTGCCATTGCCGGTACAGGGCAGTTGGACCTTTGGGATGAACAAAAACTTGCCGATATTCTGCTCAAAGAAGTGGCAGAAAATAGTCTGGTGGATTCTGCCTATTTTGCCAACGAGGTGGGCGGAGTGGTGTCTGTTGGGCAATATCACGATCAGTATACGATTTCTTGGAAGCAGGGCATGAAAGATGGAGAATTGTATGTTTACAGTGCCGATCGCCATGGGGATTTGCTTCATCTTATCCGAACAGAGCCAAATTACGAACCCCGCTTGCGCCCCTGGTATTCAGAGGCCAAACGGCTGAAGGATGCGTTTTGGACCAATGTGTATGTGGGCAACAGTGTGCCTGCCTTGATGATTTCGAATTCACTGCCTCTTTTGGACGAGCAAGGAAATGTGGTGGGGGTTTTTGGTACCGAAATTCTGCTGGAGCGTTTTTCAGAATATCTGCGCACTCTTTCGATTAGCCCCAATGGCAAGGCGTATTTGGTGGAACCCGGTGGAATGCTGATTGCATCTTCCTCTCAAGAGCCAAATTTGCTTTTTCAGCAGGAAGAATTAGTGCCGATTCAGGCGCAGTATTCTTCAGACCCCATTCTCAGCGGCAGTTGGAATCTGATTCAGGAACAAATTCAGAAGGAGGGCGCTTTTCAAAACAACACCCAAGAATACCGGTTGGAAGAAGAGAATTATTATTTAGACATCAGCTGTTATTATTATAAAGATGCGCTGAGATGGTATTTGATTATTGCGGTGCCCAAAGGGGATTATAACCAGCACAACAGTATGTTGTTTTTAAAGCTGACTGCAACGGCGGCGGCGTTTCTGGCAATGGCATTTGTGTTGGGTGTGTTAATGGCCAAAAAAATCTTGCATCCCATTCGGATGCTGAATCGCAGTGTTTTGGAGATTTGCAGTGGAAAATGGGGGGCGCAGATTCCAACCGACCGCAGCGATGAACTGGGGGAGCTGACCTGTTCTTTTAATCAAATGTCAAAGACTATTGAAGAATCTTATGAGTCGTTGCTGTGGCAAAAGAATGAACTGGAATACCTGAATGCCAATCTGGAAGAGATTGTTCGCCGGCGAACAAAAGAATTGCAGATTTTATCCATAACAGATGAGTTGACTGGAATTTACAATCACCGGTATATTGTAGAGACACTAAAGAACAAAATGAACGGATGGAAAAAGGATGGGGAGCCTTTAGCGATCGGAATTTTTGACATCGATTTTTTCAAACAAATTAACGATACCTATGGGCATTTGGAAGGCAATCAGATTTTGATTACCCTATCCCAATTTTTAAAGAAAAATATTCGTTACGAAGATGTGGTGGGGCGGTATGGAGGCGAAGAGTTTTTGCTGATTATGCCGAATACAACATTGGAAGAAGCTTATCAGTTGGCGGATGCCCTGCGGGAGGAAGCCAGTCATTTACAGATGGGGCAAAGCCAGATTCGGATGACGTTCAGTGGCGGCATCGCCGCCTGCGAATCAAATAATGTAGATGAGATCATCCGGGTTGCCGATGCCAAGTTGTATCAGGCCAAAGCACAAGGACGCAACCGGATTGTATCATAACAGCGGGGTAAGAACACTCACTGGGGCAATTCAGCGGTTTTTGCTCAAAACAACAGACATTCGTTTAAAAACTTTAAAAGTAAAAATGGAGATAAATGAAATGAAAAATATTATTATGCTGGAAATCCCTTTTTCGTTTGGGGAAGTAAATGACGTGATTTATCCGGTTTTGTTGCAGGATGAAAAAAACTTGGTTTTGATCGATTGCGGCTATATCGGTTTTTTACCTTTGATCGAGCAGGCTATCGAAGACAAAGGGCTTGACTGCCATCGACTGACCCATGTGGTAATTACCCATCAGGATCACGATCATATGGGTGCTTTGTGGGCGCTGAAACAGAAATATCCGCAGGTTCAGGTAGTGGCCAGTGAAGTGGAAGCACCCTATATTTCCGGAACAGAGAAATCACTGAGATTGGTGCAGGCAGAGCAGATGCAGGAGCTTTTGCCCGAGGAACAAAAAGAATTCGGCCTGAAATTTTGCGAGCTGTTAAGAAGCGTAAAGACTGTTCCGGTGGATTGCTGTGTTAAGGATGGGGATGTTCTGGATTGGTGCGGCGGTTGCAAAGTCATTGCCACACCCGGCCATACCCCGGGGCATCTTTCTTTTTCTTTGGAAGAAGGCCGAACCATTGTGGCTGGGGATGCGGCAGTGCTGGAAAACGGCAGGCTGATTGTGGCGAATCCCCAGTTTGCGCTGGATTTGGAACAGGCGAAGCAGTCCTTTCAAAAAATAACAGAAAGCGGCGCCCAGAAAATCTATTGTTATCATGGCGGGTTATGGCAAACCCCAGAAGAAACGAAATAAGAATCCGGGCCATTCCAAAAAGGAATGGCCCGGATTCTTTCTGTTGGCAGCTGTTATTTTCCAATCCAAGACAGCTTTCGGTATTCAAAAGGATGCAAGCCGGTGTTTTTGCGAAACAGCACGGAAAATCGGCTGGCACTGCGATATCCAACGGTTTGCGATATTTGCCCGATGCTGAAATCGGTGTGAGTCAGCAAATGTTCTGCCTGACGGATTCTGCATCGCTGAATGTATTCGGTGATCGTGCAATGGTGCATTTGGCGAAAGACTGTTTTCAGCTTTGTTTTTCCCATGCAGGCTATTTTACAAAGCTGTTCCAGTTTTAAATCCATTGAAAAATGGCTGTCGATATAAACCGTTACTGCCTCCATTTGTTCAAAATCCAGCTGCGAAATTCGGGTTACTTGTCGGGAAGGGCACAGCTTTGTTTTTTCCACAATCAAAGATACGGCCTCAGCGGCTTTTCCCTCATAAAATAGCCTGGCAGCCATCCCCGTTCCCCGGTATTGTTTTACCTGGTGCAAGAGAAGAAGCATTTCTGGGAATACGGCGGTTTCATCCCAATTGATAAAAGCAGAGCAGGGGTTTCGGTAATCCTCGGGGTATTTTTCCGGTAAGTAGGTTTCGTAATAATCGGGTGTGATTTCAATTCCGATCGACCGGACAGGAACTTCTTTATGAATCAGGGCGTGGTATCCCCGGGTTGCACTGCAATATACCTGCAAGCAGTCGCCGTTTAATCGCCTATAAGGGTTTATCTCGGCTCCCGAGATGGATTCAAAATAAGTCATGCTCAGATATTCCGGCATGTTGCAGTCAATTAAAAAATCATCATGAAGAATGAAATCATGGATGGTAAACGAGAATAGATTTTGAAAGCTGTAAATCCAATAATATCCCGTTCCGATATCGGGATGGATTTGAAAGCACTGGCCTTCCGCGTTATATTGCGGAACAGCACACTTTTTTTCAAAACCGTTTTTCAGCAGATAAGGAATCCGAGCTTGTTCCACCACATTCATTTTATCACCTGTTTCACTGGATTGGACGAACTTTTATCTCAATAAGCCAGAAAGCCCCAAAACACATTGCGCCGGGCTGTCATTTTCCTTTATACTATACTATCAGTTAGTTTTAGCTAACCAGTAATACTGTATCATTTTGCAGATGCCTTGTCAATGTGGGCCGGGCGCTGAAAATGGGTGGAAAAACTTGCCGAAGCAACGAAACAAAAGGAGAATGAAAATGGAATATCAATCGCTGAAAAAGGGACTTTCGGTTCGGGATTTGATTACAACGGGCATTTTCTGCGCGCTGTTTTTTGTAACAACCATGGTGGGAGGCATGCTGTTTGCTCCGAATCCAGTGCTTACTTATTTGACCCCTCTTGCCATTGCACTGGTCAGCGGGCCGGTTTATATGCTGATGGTAGCCAAGGTTCCGAAACACGGCCCGATTCTGATTTTGGGTGTGGTAATGGCAGTTATTATGTTTGTGACGGGAATGTTCTGGATGTGGTGTGTCGCTTATTTAATTTTGGCAGTGGTGGCAGAACTCATTTCCGGAGCAGGAAAATTCCAGAGCAGCAAGCTGAACATTTTGGGATATGTGGTGTTTTCCCTAAATCCCATCGGCTCTTACATGATGCTTTGGATCAATCAAAAAGCGTATGCTGATTACCTGATTGCTAAGGGAACGGAACCTTCTTATATGACCACCATGCTTTCTACCATGCAGGGCTGGATGCTGCCGGCCATGATTGTGGGCACGGCGCTGTGCGCTTTGGCCAGTGCGCTGCTTGGCAAAAAGCTTCTTAAAAAACAATTTCAAAAAGCGGGTGTTGTTTAAATGAAGCCCGTTTTCAAAACAGGTTCTTCTTCCAAAGGAATCTCGATAGACCCCCGCACCAAGTTGTTTTTGCTTTTGGTGGGGAATATTACGGTGATGGTAACCCCGTCGCTGGCCTTTGAAATTGGAATGACTGCAGCTATTTTGGTGTTTGGTGTTTTGAGCGGCGTGACCCGGTTTTCCCTGAAAATGGTGGCAGGCTATGGAATGATTCTTATCATACAGTTGGTTTGTGCCGAATATCTTCTCAATGGTCTTGGGACTTTAATTGTCACTTTTGCCATTTTCATGCGCAAAATCTTCCCTTGTGTGATGCTGGGCGGCATTCTGGTTTCTACCACACGCGTCAATGAATTTATGGCGGCCATGAATCGAATTCATATGCCGCGCAGTGTGACCATTCCATTTGCGGTGATGCTGCGGTATTTTCCCATGATTTCAGAAGAATGGTCTATGATTAAGGATGCCATGCGTATGCGGGGCGTGTCGCCGGATTTGGCTGGCTTTTTTCGCAGTCCTATGTTAACAGTGGAATGTATTTATGTGCCGCTTCTGCTTTCGGCAACTAAAATTGCAGACGAGCTTTCCGCAGCGGCGGTAACCCGGGGAATCGAAAATCCGGGGCAAAGGACTTGCCTGAAACCGCTGCGGTTTCAGTTTGCCGACGCTGCTTTTGCACTGTTTTTCACAGTCCTTTTGGGCGCTGCGGTCATTTGGTAAAGGGGGTGAACCCATTGATTTCAATGAAAGATGTTTCTTTTCAATACCAGTCTGGGAAGGACGAAGGACTGGAGAATTTTTGCCTGACAATTGCGCCGGGGGAATGTGTTTTGCTCTGTGGCAGGAGCGGCTGTGGAAAAACAACGGTCACCCGTTTGATAAATGGGCTGGTTCCCCATTTTTATCCGGGAATGTTACAGGGACAGGTGACGGTAGGGGGGATGGAAATCGCGCAAACCCCTATGTGCCAAATTGCGCAGGAAGTGGGTTCTGTTTTTCAAAATCCCCGCACTCAATTTTTTAACGTGGATACTGACAGTGAAATCGTTTTCGGTATGGAAAACCTTTCGTATCCTCGGGAACAAATGGAGGAGCGGCTCAATCAGATTTCAGAGGAGCTGAAAATTGGCAACCTTTTGGGCAACAGTATTTTTGAGCTGTCCGGCGGTGAAAAACAGAAGATTGCTTTTGCGTCGGTTTACGCCATGAATCCAGATGTATATTTGATGGATGAGCCATCCTCTAATTTGGACACCGATGCCATCGAAGATTTTAAAAGAACGTTGTTTCTGCTGAAAGAACAGGGGAAAACCGTGGTGATTGCAGAACACCGGCTCTATTATCTAAAAGATTTAGTAGACCGCATTGTTTATATGGATGAAAAAAAGATTGCGGGAATTTACCGGCCGAAAGAGTTTCTGCAATTGACTCAGAAGCAAAGAGCCGGGATGGGGCTTCGCACTATGGAACTGGACGATTTGGCGGTAAGAAAAGCGGAACCCGTGCAAAAGGCTCCTGTTCTGGAAATCAAAAACCTTAGCCTGTTCCATAAATCCAGATGTGTTCTGGAGGGGATTTCTGTCAGCGCAGCGCCGGGTGAGGTAATCGGTGTGATTGGGCATAACGGCGCGGGGAAATCTACTTTTTTAAGAACTTTGTGTGGTTTGCACCGCCAATATGAAGGTGAGTTTTGGTGGAAGGGAAAGCGGGTCGGGGATAAAGAACGGTTAAAGCTTTCTTATTTGGTGATGCAGGACGTGGGGTACCAGCTGTTTGCCGAAAGTGTGGAAGAAGAATGTATGTTGGGAATCCGGAACCCGGATTCGGCTTTGTGCGATTCCACTTTGCGCCAGCTGGAGCTGGAGCCTTACCGCAAACGACATCCCAACACGCTGTCCGGCGGGCAAAAACAGCGCACTGCCGTGGCGGTGAGTGTCATTTGCAAAAAAGAAATCTTAATTTTTGACGAACCCACCAGTGGTTTGGATTATGACAGTATGATTCGGGTGTCTCAATTGATTTCTCGCTTGGCACAAGAAGGAAAAATGATATTTGTCGTTACTCACGACTATGAGTTTTTAACGGCTGTGTGCAGTCGGGTGCTTCATTTGGATGAAGGGAAGCTTCAATCCGATTTTTTGATGGATTCCTCTTGTGAAAAAAGGCTTCAGAACTTTTTTCTGCCGGATGTGCGAGAAACGACAGGCTGCCCTTGAGCAAAATACGGCTCGGCGAAAACCCAAGTAACCAAATGGAATAAAAGACTGCTTGTTGCTCCCTGTATGGAGGTATATAATACTTTCATATAGGGACACTTTTTTGTAAGTGATTTATGTTACCGCAGAGTGCGGCATGTTTCAATTGTGCTTTAGATGTATTTTAGGGCATCGTTATCGCTGAACTTTGAGAACGAAAGCGGGCAGATGATAAAAACAGCATCCCGAGAAGGGGCGAAGAAATCAAAGTGGAAAGAAAGACGGTTTTATATATTGCGATGAGTTTGGATGGCTATATTGCCGATGCAAAGGGCGGGGTGGCATGGCTGGGCGGTCATGAAACAGAGTACGGCGGCGATTACGGCTATGGGGAGTTTATCCAAGAAGTGGATACGGTTTTAATGGGGTGGAATACCTATCATCAGGTGGTCACAGAGCTTTCCCCAGATGAATGGGCCTATCCGGGGCTGGAATGTTATGTATTTACCCATCGTCAAATAAAAAATACAAAAGACGTGCAGTTCCTTTCTGGGGATGTCTCTCAATGGGTACGCCGTTTTAAGGCGCAGCCGGGGAAGAAAATCTGGGTTTGTGGCGGTGCCCATTTGATTCACCAGCTGATGGAGGAAGACTTAATTGACGAGTACCGCCTGACAATCATGCCGATTCTTTTGGGGGAGGGGACTCCTTTGTTTTCTCAAGGACGCTCTTGTTTTCCCTTGGCGTTACAGGATAGCAAAGAGGAAAACGGCGTGGTGGAGGTTTGTTATACCCGCCGCAAAGCCGAAAGAAGATAAGCCCGGGCGCTTCTTTTGGCCAGTGCAGAGTGTTATCTTCTATTTCGTGACAACCTTTCTTTGAAAAGATTTCTGTTTTATTCTCTTTTAAGCGATTGACTCTCTCACTGTGAGATGCTTTATACTGAACAGGAGCTCAAAAACACACAGATATGTGAGGTTATCATTATGCTGAAAATTGGTGATTTTTCTAAACTGTCCCGAATCAGTATCCGTATGCTGCGCCATTATGATGAGATTGGTTTGCTTGTTCCGCAAACTGTGGATGAATGGACCGGATACCGGTATTACAGCGAGTCACAGCTGCCGCTTGCCGCACGAATTCAGGCACTGAAAGAGATGGGCTTTGGCTTGTCTGTGATTACCGAACTTTTAAAAGTCTATGGGGATCCCCAGTCGCTTCGGGAATATCTTCAGCTGCGAAAGTCGGAGATTTTGGATCAGGCGGAAAAAACAAACCGTCAGCTTCGCATTCTGGAAACCACCATCAATCGATTGGGAAAGGATGAAACAGGAATGGAGTACAATGTAACGCTGAAAGAGATACCACAGCGGTATGTGGCAAGTGTCAGGCAGGTGATTCCGGCTTATGAGCAGGAGGGGACTTTGTGGCAGCAGATGATGACAGAAACGGCACCCCAAAAGCTTCGCTATGCAAATCCCTGCTATTCAATGGCTGTGTTTCACGATGCAGAGCATAAAGAGCAGACGCCTGACGTGGAAATTCAAATGGCTGTGGAGGGAAAATACCAAAACACAGAACATGTGGTGTTTCAAACCGTGCCCGCCGTGCAAGTGGCTTCTGCCATTTATCAGGGAAGTTACGATCAGGTGACCGAGGTAAACCGGGCTGTGGCCAATTGGGTTCGGGATAACGGTTATGTTTTTTCTGGCCCCATGTTCTGCATTTATCATGTAAGCCCGGCACAGACCAACAACCCGGAAGAACTGGTGACCGAGGTTTGCTATCCGGTAGAAAAATCTTGAAAAAGCCCAAACCCTGCTCATGAAAAATGAGCTGAAACCATCTATTTTATCATTGAATTTGTCAGGCCGCCTGTTTATCGACAGGCGGCCTGATTTGATGGGAATGTTCAAATCAATTAAAAAATTAAAACGGGCATAAATTCCATGCTATCTTTTTTCATGCTCATTCGTTATAATAAGTCCTGATTCCAAAATGAAAACGTGACACAGAATCCGGAAAGGAAGAAAAATGAAGATCAGAAAAGCGGTTGCTGCGGATATTGATTCGGTAAATGATTTATATCCAATCCTTTTTCAAAAGATGGCCGAACTTCAGCCGGACTATTTTAGAAATGCAGAACAAGACATTGCATTTTTAAAAAAGATAATCGAAGCGGAAGAAGCGGATCTGCTGCTGGCGGAAGAAAATTAGAAACTGCTGGGGTTTGCACTGATTCAGCAGCAAGAGACACCGCCTTATCGATGTATGGTGCCCCATCGTTTTACCTATTTAACGGATCTGGTGGTTGACCCTTTGGAACAGGAAAAAGGTATCGGAACAATTTTGATAGAAGAAGTGAAACAGTGGTCAAAAAAAAAGGGCTCTGATTATGTGGAGCTCGGTGTTTTAAGTCAAAACCGACGCGCAATTGCGCTGTATGAAAAGATGGATTTTGAGGAATGTATGAAAACCATGAGAACGAAACTGTAAAAATCTTTAAAAACAGCAGCATAATAGAGCGATAGGAATTGTGGATAGGGTTATGATTTGAGAATCGGTTTACTGTTCGGCAGGTTAGTGATGTGTGGGAAGAAAAGAACCATTTTTTGGAATAAACAGGATTCGGGCTTATCCTTTTTAAAATAGGGTACATTATTATTTAATAAATTTACAAAATCAGCAAGATTTTGCATTTTAATCCTTGTAAAATAAGAAAAAACCTTTTGTAGAGAGAGAAAGTGGTTCTATGAATGCTGTGTTGAAGAATATTATCACCAGACGGAGCATCCGCTCCTTTCAGGATAAGCAGGTTTTGGCAGAGGATTTGGATTTGATTTTGCTGGCCGGCAGCTATGCCCCCTCCGGCAGGGGCCTGCAAAGCTGGAAATTTACTGCTGTGCAAAATCCGCAGGTTTTGGGGAAAATAAATGAAACCATCCGGTTGGCTTTGCGTGAAGTTACACCGGGCCCCGAAACGCACCCCTATGTGGTAAGGCTGATTGAAAAAGCCAAACGCGAGGATTCGGAGTTCTTATTTCATGCGCCCACTTATCTTATTGTGTCCAATGAAGTGAAGAATGTGAACTCTATGGCAGATTCTGCGCTGGCTTTGGGCAACATGATGTTAGCGGCGCATTCCTTGGGCCTTGGTTCCTGCTGGCTCAATCATTTGCCGAATCTTCCCCCCACACAGCGGGTGCGCTCCCTGCTGACCGAGCTTAACATTCCAGAAACCCACAAGGTATTCGGCACCTTGGCTTTGGGGTATCCGAAAGATACTCCCCGGGCTGCCGAGCGAAAGGACGTCATTCATATTATTCGTTGATAGGGCGGGCTGTTTTCAGCCGCTCTTTACCAAATGAAAGGGGGATCTATGATAGAAAGAACAGGGATAGAGAAAAAAGGAAAAAAGAGGCAATGTGTACCGGTAGAACTGCGGGTGGAAGAACCCGCAATGCTGATGGATTTTCTGGTGAAAAATTTAAAGGGAAAATCCCGAAACAATGTAAAGTCCCTGCTGACCCGGGGCGCTGTGCTGGTGGAGGGGCGGCCCGCCGCACGATATGACCATCCGCTTCGTCCGGGGCAGACGGTACAGGTCAGGTGGGCTCCTCAGGCCCTGCAAAGAGGAGGGCGCCGACTGGAAATTTTGTATGAGGACGAGGAGCTTTTGGTAATCAACAAACCTGCCGGATTGCTGTCGATTGCCACAGATGAAGAAAAAAAACGGACGGCATATCATTTAATGACAGAACATGTGCGGGAGAATGATCCCGATAAACGGATCTTTGTGGTACACCGGCTGGACCGCGATACCTCTGGCGTTCTGCTGGCCGCAAAAACTCCGGAACTGAAATATGCCCTGCAGGAACAATGGGCTGATTTGGTGCTCACCCGGGGCTACACCGCTGTGGTAGAGGGTTGTCCCCAACCGTTGAGCGGCCGAGTTCACACCTGGCTGAAAGAAACAAAAACCACGCTCATGTATTCCAGTGAGCGCAGCGGCGATGGCCAAGAGGCGATTACCGATTATCAGGTGGTGGGAATGGCCCCCGGGAATGCTTTGGTAGATATCCGCCTGAAAACCGGCAGGAAGAACCAGATTCGCGTTCATATGAAAGAACTGGGATGTCCTGTGGTGGGCGATAAAAAATATGGGGCAAAAACCAACCCGTTTCACCGCTTGGGGCTGCATGCCGGAATTTTGGAATTGCGGCATCCGGTTACGGGGGAAATCCTTCGTTTTGAAGCAAAGGTTCCCACGTTGTTTTTCTCCATTCCCTTTCAGCGATAAGGCTGTTTTGACCCTTTTTCACAATACTGGAAATGGGAAGATAAAATAAAAACAGATGCGTCTTGAAGCGGCTTTTTAAAGCTACATCAAGGCGTATTTTGCATTGTGGCGAAAGTGAGAAATAGATGCTTTTTCTCCTGTTTTTGCAGCAATCAACCCAGAGAGCCGGTTATGATTCTTGATTAGGAAAAAGAAAAAGAGAACCACATTGATGTGGTTCTCTTAAAAATCAGGAGAATGAAGCCCTGTTTGAATCAGGCAGTGCAATTTTGGCGCTGCCTAATTTAAACGATAAAACAGAGGTTATCATTTTCGTTATGCCAAATCGGCAGTGGACAAAAAGTTGCCGTTTCGCAGTTTTTGGCGGGCGCCTTGAATGACCGAATCCATTTTTTCCAGTTCTTCCAGCAACTGTTTTTCTTCTTCACTGGTAGAAATAACTTTGTGGATGCCGCCGTTTTGAATCACGATTCGCTGATCTGCAATCAAAGCGAGCAGTGGGTCATGGGTAGCCATCAGAACGATTTTATCCTCTGCCACCAATAGCTTCAGCGCTTTTTTTCGGTCAATACCGGCGTTTTCGATTTCATCAATCAAAACAATGGGGGAAGCGCTTAAAATGGCGGTGTCGGCAATCATCAAAGCGCGGGACTGGCCGCCGCTCAGGCTGGTAACCGGGGTATCCATCTGGAACTGTTCGCCGGCCAGACGGTTGGCTTCTTCAATAATGCGGGCAATCACAGTGTCCGGATCTTCGCACAGGCGGCTTTGGGCGTGAAGCTGTAAGAAATCCTGTACGGTCAAATCCATGACAAAATTCATGTTTTGAGATAACTGGGCAACCAATTTGTTATTGGAAGAAAAACGCCACTTGTTGTCCGGCACTTCTTCGTTGATTAAAATGCTGCGGCCGGTGGGCGTATCGGCCTGTGCTGCCCATTCAATATCCGCCAAAAGGCGGCTTTTTCCGGATCCGGTGGGCCCAACGATAGAGATGATTTGAGAAGTGTTTACGGTAAGGCGTTCAAAGCCCTCGGGCTTGCCTGATTTATCGTGCCCCGGCAGGATGGTAAGAGAATGAACCAAAGCAGAAGGGCTCATTCCTAAAAACTCCTGCATCTGGCGGAGGAACACAGGTAAATCGGCTAAAAGACGTTCTTTGTCAATTGCCTGATCTTCCAGCTCTTGTATGCTGAAATGATCTAAAAACTGGGAGAAGGTCATGCTTTCGTAACCGGAAACATCCAGTTTATTCTGTTCAAAATAATCAGATACAAAAGGGGACTCTTTTAAAAGACGCTGAATGCTCCAGTCCATCATGATTTCCCCACCCCCAAATCGATTTTTTTCACATTGCCCAGCTGATACGCTTCGCCGATTCTGGTTTCACCCAGGCAGTAAGAGCAAAGCGCCGCAGGCATGGGGAAGCGCAGCTGCATTCCCTGAACGGAATCCACTTTTTGGGATTCATCGTACAGCAAGGTACCCAGTTCATAGGCGCCCTGGCCTGTCAGCCCATTTACATGCAAAGTGATGGCCCGTGGATTCACTGAGCTGACCCGCGAGGCGAATACTTCCCGTTCTGCCTGAGAAACAATGTCCCCTTTGGTGATTACCACCACGTCGGCCGATTTTAGCATCGGGCCGATTTTTTTTGGCGTATTAATACCCGACAGGTTGTCGATGACGCATACACCCTTGATTTCTTTTAAATAAGGGGAGCAGCGATTGCACAGGCCGGCAGATTCGCTGATGAGCAAATCCAGACCAATACTATTGCCCCAGCGCACGATTTCTTCAATGTTGGAAGCGAAGAAGTGGTCGGGACACAGGGCTCCCGAAAGCCCTTTCTTTACAGGCACGCCTGCTTTTTCATAAGCGATGTCATCATCGGTATAAAGGCAGTCAAATTTGACGACCCCCACTTTGATTCCGCGGCTTTGATAAGAGGCGATAGTTTTTAGGATAACAGAGGTCTTTCCCGAAGAGGGAGGACCCGAAAAAATAGTTAGATTCATAACGGTTACCTCTCCATAGCATCAAAAAAGATTTTTTCTGTGGTGTGAATCAATTCCCCGATATCATGTTCGTGAATATAGTCCCAACCCAGCCACAAGAAGCCCTGATCCTTCCGCAGGCGGTTGTCCACCATCGGGTTTGTGGAGGGGAACTTTCCGTTAAGCGACATCAGCTCGCCCACGTCTTTGGAGAAAAGGAAGTCTACAAAGGGCTTAACCTGCTCGCTGGATTTTTCTTTGGACAAGAGAAAAATCGGGCTGATAATGGCGCCTTCCTTGGGCCATACGGGAATGATGGGGCTTTTGGGGTCGATCATTTGGGTGAAGAAATACGGAGTAATAGAAACGGCGGGAATCTGTTCCTGCTGTTTGTGAGATTTCACCATCTGGGCCGGGTGCATGCTGCTCAGCATGGAACGCCCCAGCTTGCGAAGGCCCTCTTCCCCATAAAAGCGATAAATGTGAAGAATCAGCGTGTTGAACATGTCCAAATCCCGCACGGGAATAGACACGCTGTTTTCAAACTCGGGCCGCATTAAATCTTCCCAGCTTTCGGGGAAAGGACGATTGCCCAAAGCGGCAGTGTTGACCATCATAACAGCGGCTACCACACCGATAATCGTATACTGACCCAAAGGATCTTTTAAATTGATTTTGTCATTTTCAAAGTCAGGGTTCAGATGAGAAAGTCCCGAAATATCTTTAAATACACCCGCATCTTTATATTGCCCCATCAAGGTTTTATCGAAGAACAGGTCAAACCCTGCAGAAAGATATAAGTCGGACAAAGAATCCGGGTTGCCGCCGCTGGCCAACACCTTTTCTTTGGTGGAATCCAGCCCTATGCTGGCGGCTTTCAGGTCATAGTCCGCATTGGCGGCCAAATCGCTGTGTTCCCCCAGCCAGGATTCCAGCTTTTCCAAAAGAGGAAGACGGATGGGGCAGGGGAGCACGCCCTCAATTCGCACCTGAGCGCCGGTGTCTTTTTTCATGGCAGACAGCCCGGTGGAAGCAGCATACTGCCCTTGTTCAATGGTATCTATCATTTTCTTTAAAAAGAGTTCCGAATTCATTTTTTTGCTGCGCAATGCCATTTCCAGCGAAATGGTTCTTCCCAATGTTTTGCGCATCGCGTCATTTTTCAGGTTTTCAAACCCGTGAGCTGCCAGAAGGGCAATGGTCTCCGGGTATTTTTCTGTAATATCATAAATAGTGTCGGTTATTTTGAAATAATCGGCCATCATCATCGATCCTTTCTGGTCATTGCCTCAGCAGTGAATTTTCTTTTTGATTGTATTTGCAGTATAACAGTAAAAGTATTTGATGTATGTTGCAAAAGCAACATTAAAATAAATTTTTAAATTTTTATTGACAAAATAGCAAGAGAACGATACTATAACATATAAATCATATATATTTAAATTACATTTAAGCTTCTTTGCAGACGCCGGCATATTATGAAGAAACGAGACATGCATGTTTTCTTCTTGCCGAACGCCGTTTGAAATGGCATCATATGCGTGGTACATTTGCCCTGCATTCTATCAAGTTCGATGCCATTTGAGCGACAGAAACGGAATGTAATTATAGGTGGTTTGTGTTTCTATCTTTTCGTGTACAAAAGGGAGAATTTGGCTATGATTTGGCTGACAAAACAGGTTGTGCCTGAGATGTGAATGATAGGAGTGTGAGGTTATGGTTACACAGGAACTTTCCTTTCCAATCATTTGGGAAAATGGTTCACAAGCAGGATATGGCGGGAATCAGGAATGGTTTTTGCGGTCTTTTCAGAGGAAGGCTGGCTGTGCCAGCGTAACCGGAGCAAATCTGGCTGCCTATTATAGTGCCCAGTTTTCTGCCTGTGCCAGTCTGTATGAAGGGCAAACGGATCGATTTTCGAAAGAAGAATTTATTTCCGGTATGGAGGCGGTATACCGCTATATGACGCCGGGGCCGGCAGGATTCCCGGTGGCTCGGCGCTTTGCGAATCGTTTTTTGCGGTTTGCGGCAGATCGAGGAGTGAATTTTCAGACACACACCATGTTTTCTCGAAACAATTGGGAAGAACGGCTCGCTTTTGTCAAAACATCCATTGCCCAAAAGAATCCGCTGGCTTTGCTGATTCTGCGGCATCGGGCACCGGAAATGAAAGAGAATACCTGGCATTGGGTAACTATTACCGGGTGGATGCAGGACGCTAACGGGGAACAGGTGATCTTCTCGAACTATGGGGTACGCGAACAGTATAACGCACAGATGCTCTTTGAAAATCATCCCCAAAATGTAATCAAGATGGTGCGTTTTTCTCAGCCGTTGCCATAATTAGAAAAAGTTGTTTGGAATAGAAGAGCATGTAAAAAACAATTTAGGTGCGCCCAAAGAGGATTGGATTGGGCGCACCTCTTTCTTTTTTGGGTTAGAAGAAACTAACAATTAGAATGAGGAACTCTATGAATTTTAAAAGTTACTGGTTGAAATTAGAACGGTTTTATGAAGTAAAAACAGCTTATCACATTCAAATCAGCAGTGTCAATTCGATTACTGCATCATTTCAAAGCCGCTGCAAGGGGATAGCATGAAGTGAGGGGCGGTTTGTTAGAACATCAGTGCAAAGGAAAATCTGGTTTTAAAAGAGGTTGGAGTTCCCATTGGGTTTGCGTTTTTTGAGAAGATGGATTTTCCTGTTGGACTGGCTTGTTATTGAATTTCTATCACCGGGACAGGACGAATTTTCTGTTTAATCTTTGTATCGAATGGTTTGGGTTTTGCTCCAGACATATATTTTGTCCGATTATTTTAAGAAACAGGCATAGGGATACCAGAAAAATCGGTAATTCGCTGTTAGCCACAAATCAAAGAGAAAATTCTGCCTTAACCAACAAGCCCTTCCAAATGGGTTTCTTTCGTTTTATGAAAACCGATATGATGGTGATTTGAATGGGTAATTACTGTATATCAAACTCTTAGTGATTCAGCCGATATATCATTCAGAGCTAAGAAAATGATGAGACGGTAAGATCCGGTTTGGAAGAAACAAATCGATTGATTGTGGATTTGAAAAAAGAAAGGGTGGTTGTTGTATGTCTGGTTTTGGCATCGGTAAAATGACGGGTGCAAGTGTCGGGAATTCCTCGTTTTTACAAAGGCTTGGTGGGCCGGATTGGGAGAAGATTCCTCATAAAGGAATGAAGCGCCCAACCGAAGCAGAGTTTGACGGCATTGTTGACAAGCTGGCGAAATCATTGGCAGAGGCACGCTATGACCAGAATGACGGCAAATATCGAAATATAAGATCCATAGCGGAAAAAGCAACCGCACAGTATGTTTCGGTGGTATCACCTGATCGAAAAGCTCTTGCAAAAGAAGCTTCGCGGATGTCGCGGCCGAATTCTTCCCCCCAAAAATACAGAGGATCCCAAAAACTTGATTGATTATTTGAATATTAAGGATGGAATCGGAGCCTACCCCAATGAGGGACGTGCACGCGTTATGTCCCAATCTGGTGCAACCGTGGTTTTTTCCGGATCGGATTTGCAGCCAGATACTTTTGAAATAAAAAGCGGCCCGTTGGGGCAAACAGTTATGGGCTGTGCGGCAGGCAGCTGGTATTATGTGGCCCCCCCCCAAGAACAGGCGATGGAACAAAGTTTTCTTACCAGACTGAATGCGGCAGAGGATCAATATTATCGTCAATATTTAAATTCTGGGGCACCGGCTCATGTTCAAAAAGAAAATACGTTTTCTTCCACACCATCCGATTGTAAATTTGATTTTCGAATTTAGTCTATGGTTTCTATCAAGAAAGGGACTGCACACTAAAAACAGTGTGCAGTCCCTTTTGGTTATTAGAAAATTTCCCCGTGGATGTTAGAGCTATGCTTTTTGTGCTTTTTCCCAGCTCATTACCAGTTGAATGGTGGGTTCCAGCAGAGAAGCGCAATATCCTTCTATGTCTCCGTTGTCGCAGGCGGCAGCCAAGGCCGGATCAATGGGAAGTTTGGCTAAAACCTGAAGCTGGTGCTGCTCGGCAATTTCGTCCACGTGGCTTTCGCCAAAGACTTTTATTTTTTTGTCGCAGTCTGGACACTGCACATAAGACAGATTTTCCACCAGGCCTAAAATCGGAATGTTCATTTTTTCGGCCATGTTGACTGCTTTGGCCACAATCATAGACACCAGATCCTGCGGGGAAGTTACCAAAATAATCCCGTCCAAAGGAATGGACTGAAATACCGTCAATGCTACGTCGCCGGTGCCGGGCGGCATATCCAGAAATAACACATCCACATCGCCCCAAAGCACATCTTTCCAAAACTGCTTGACCACGCCGCCCACAATCGGGCCTCTCCACAATACCGGATCGGTGGTGTGGTCCAAAAGAAGATTCACAGACATCAGTTTAACGCCTGTGCCGCTGGTCACGGGAACGATGCCCAGATGATTGGCCACTGCCTTTTCGCTTACACCAAACATTTTGGGGATAGAGGGGCCGGTAATGTCCGCGTCCAAAACGCCGCTGGCAAGGCCCATTCGGTTTGCCAACACTGCCAGCATCGAGGTGACCGAGGATTTTCCTACGCCGCCTTTGCCGCTGACAACACCGATTACCTTTTTAATGCGGCTGAGCGGATGCGGCTGTTCCAACAGGCTGGCCGGCTCGGCGGTTCTTTGGGAACAATCACTGCTGCAGCTGCTGCAGGACTGGTTGCAGGTATCGCTCATGGTTTGCATGCTCCTTTAATTTTGGTTTCTGTTTGTGTTAAAATCATCACATAAAATGTATTGTTAGTATACTCCCTTTTAAGGGAAAGTCAACCGCCGGTTCCATCCCGAAAAGCAGTGATTTTATAAAAAATGCAAGCGTAAAACAAACTCGTAATATGATTTTAGTGTTGGCAATAAAACAACAGGATCAATTCTTATTTTAAGAAAAAAGTTTTCGTTAATACCATCGAAAAAGAATAAAAGCAATAAAACGGACTACAGATTTCACAGCGATATCACAAAAACTTTGTAATCATTTTATAATAAATTATTATCTTTTTTAATTATATTGACAAAGTTTATTTATTTGCATATAATTATGTCGTAAAATTACATATTATTAGAAATTCAGTAAAGAAAATTAGTTTTAATTACGAATCAGATGGATGAGATTTGGTTTGCCATCTATTGCGTTTCCAGTTGTGTTGATGGAATAGAAAACAATAACAATTGAAGATACCATCAGCCGGGGGCGTTTACTGTGATTATAAGATCCGCAGGCGATAATGCCCCCGGCTTGGAGAACTCCTCCTGCCGGGGGTCGCCTATTTTTTTGCCTTATCATCAGAATTTGAGAATCTTTTGAAAAGGCATTTGGCAGCCCGGGCAGCCAAACGGACTTATTTGCTCCGTTTTTTATCCTTTGCCCCCATTTCGCCCCTGCTTTTTGTGAATTCCCGTTTTGGTTGTTCACAAAGGGCGGGGGAGTTTTTTTGTTTGTTCCACAAAAGATTCGGGTTCCGGTTTTGTGCCGTGGGGGTTCTATCTTAGTAGAAAACCGTGACAGAATCCCTGTTTTTCTTACAAAAACATTCAGTGTATTTTTTAGCACAAAAATAAAAAGCCCTTCTGAATAAACAGAAGGGCTGCTTTTAAAATTTAAATATTAAGGCGTAAAATATACAAATATGATTAGTATGCCAGAATTATTCCAATTATATTTAAGGATATACTTGACAAATACAATATATTGTAATAAAATAATATACTGCATCATCATGGAAACGTATCGATTTTCTCTTAACTTTAATCCTATTTTAGCATGGTTTTTTCAAAAAGGCAAGAGCATCTTTTAAAATTTTACCGAAGCGGTGGTGTGCACCAACAGAAAGTTTGTTTATCTTACAAAGATGGTGAAATATATGAATGGAGTGATTGAGCCAATGGTGAATGTCAAACCGGTACAATTAGGCAAAAATACTCGCATGAGCTTCTCTCGGATTGATGAAGTCCTGGACATGCCAAACCTCATAGAGGTACAGAAAAATTCCTATCGGTGGTTTTTGGACGAAGGTCTGAAAGAAGTTTTCCGGGATGTCTCCGGCATTACGGACTACACCGGGAATTTGGTGCTTGATTTTGTGAACTATAAACTGGATGACAAACCGAATTACAGCGTAGAGGAGTGTAAAGAGCGTGACACCACATACGCTGCGGCTCTTCGGGTTACAGCCCGGCTTCTGAACAAAGAAAGCGGAGAAATCAAAGAGTCTGAAGTGTTTATGGGTGATTTTCCGCTGATGACCGACAGCGGTACTTTTGTAATCAACGGCGCAGAGCGCGTCATTGTATCGCAGCTGGTTCGTTCCCCCGGTGTCTATTATAAGATGGAATATGACAAGACCGGTAAGGAACTGTTCAGTGCTACGGTTATCCCGAACCGGGGCGCCTGGTTGGAGTATGAAAACGACGCCAACGATGTGTTCTATGTTCGGATTGATAAAAACCGTAAAATTCCGATTACTGTGTTTATTCGTGCCTTAGGGCTCAGCACGGATGAGGAAATCCGCGAGTATTTCGGGGAAGACGACCGTATTTTGGCTACTATTGAAAAAGATCCCTGCAAAAATACGGAAGAGGCTCTGTTTGAAGTTTACCGTAAATTACGCCCCAGTGAGCCGCCCACCATCGAAAGTGCTCAGACACACATCAACGGCTTGTTTTTTGATGCACGCCGTTATGACCTTTCTCGTGTGGGTCGCTATAAATACAATAAAAAGCTGAATTTGGCCGGCAGAATTACCGACCAGCAGCTGTCGCGCCCCATTATCAACCCGCTGACCGGCGAGCTGATGGCAGAAGCGGGCGAAGTGATTTCCCACAGCAAGGCTGTTGAAATTGACGACGCCGGTGTTTCTACTGCTTATGTGCAGATGGGCGAGCGGGAAGTCAAAGTGATTTCTAACGGCATGGTCAATGTGAACGATTTTGTTTCGTTTGACGCCAAAAAAGAATGCGGCCTGAATGAGCGTGTGCGTTTCAGCGTTCTGGTAGAAATTCTGGAAAGCTGCGGTGACGAGGAAGAGCTGAAAGAAACTCTGCGTGTTCGAGCAGACGAGCTGATTCCCAAGCACATTATTATTGATGACGTTTTCTCTTCCATTAACTTTATGAACTGCCTGGCCATGGGTCTGGGCCACATTGATGATATTGACCATTTGGGCAACCGCCGCATCCGTTCTGTGGGTGAACTGCTGCAGAATCAGTTCCGCATCGGTTTTTCCCGTTTGGAGCGTGTCATTCGGGAAAGAATGACGCTGCAGGCACAGGATTTGGAGATTCTGACGCCTCATTCACTGATTAACATTCGTCCGGTTGTTGCAGCGATTAAGGAATTCTTTGGTTCCTCGCCGTTGTCTCAGTTCATGGATCAGAATAACCCCCTGGCGGAATTGACGCATAAGCGCCGCCTGTCCTCTTTGGGCCCCGGCGGTCTGTCTCGTGACCGCGCCGGATTTGAAGTTCGTGACGTTCACTACAGCCACTATGGCCGTATGTGCCCTATCGAAACCCCAGAAGGCCCCAACATCGGTTTGATTTCTTATTTGGCTACCTTTGCCCGCATTAACGAGTACGGCTTTATTGAAGCGCCGTTCCGCAGTGTGAATAAAGAAAACGGCTGCGTTACCTCTGACGTGGTGTATATGACCGCGGACGTAGAGGATGATTTTATCGTGGCACAGGCCAACGAACCGCTGGATGACGAAGGACATTTCATTCATCCCAAAATCAACGGTCGTTACCGTGATGAGTTCGTGCAGGTAGAAAGCGCCCGCGCGGATTATATGGACGTTTCTCCCCGTATGGTGGTATCTGTGGCAACGGCCATGATCCCCTTCTTGGAAAACGATGACGCCAACCGTGCGCTGATGGGTTCTAACATGCAGCGGCAGGCGGTTCCGCTGCTCAAAACAGAGGCTCCCATTGTTGGTACCGGTATGGAATACAAAGCGGGTGTTGACTCCGGTGTTTGCGTGCTGACAAGGCGCGCGGGTGTTGTTCGCAGCGTCAGTGCGGATGAGATCCGTATCACTGCGGATAACGGCGAAGTGGACACCTATCATGTTACAAAGTTTATGCGTTCCAACCAAGGTACCTGCATCAATCAGGTTCCCGTGGTGGAAAGAGGACAGCAGGTCGAAGCCGGCGAAGTCATTGCTGACGGTCCTGCTACCGAAAACGGCGAAATTGCTCTGGGCAAAAATGCTCTGATTGGCTTTATGACCTGGGAAGGTTATAACTATGAGGATGCCGTTCTTATCAATGAAAAAATTGTTCGTGACGACGTTTATACCTCAATCCATATTGAGGAATACGAAATCGAAGCCCGTGACACCAAGCTGGGGCCGGAGGAAATCACCCGGGATATTCCCAACGTGAATGAGGATCTGCTCAGCGATCTGAATGAAAATGGTATCATCCGCGTGGGTGCCGAGGTTCGTGCCGGAGATATTCTGGTGGGTAAGGTAACCCCCAAGGGCGAAACCGAGCTGACCGCAGAAGAGCGTTTGCTGCGTGCTATCTTTGGTGAAAAAGCCCGCGAGGTTCGCGACACCTCTCTGCGTGTTCCCCATGGTGAATACGGCATTGTGGTTGATGTGAAAGTGTTTACCCGTGAGAACAGCCACGACGAGCTGAGCCCCGGTGTCAACAAGGTGGTTCGCTGCTATATTGCCCAGAAACGTAAGATTTCAGTAGGCGATAAGATGGCGGGTCGTCACGGAAACAAGGGTGTTGTTTCCCGTATTCTGCCCCAGGAGGATATGCCTTTCCTGCCGGACGGCACTCCTTTGGATATTGTTTTGAACCCCTTGGGTGTTCCTTCCCGTATGAACATCGGGCAGGTATTGGAGGTTCATCTGGGCCGTGCTGCCAAAGCACTGGGCTGGAAGATTATGACCCCTGTATTCGACGGCGCGCATGAAGATGACATTCGTGCATGCTTGACAGCCGCCGGAATGAGGGATGACGGAAAGGTAGAATTGCGCGACGGACGTACCGGCGAGCTTTTTGATAACCCCGTAACCGTGGGATATATGTACTACCTGAAGCTGCATCACTTGGTTGATGATAAGATTCATGCCCGTTCCACCGGACCTTACTCGCTGGTTACTCAGCAGCCCTTGGGTGGTAAGGCACAGTTTGGCGGACAGCGCTTCGGAGAGATGGAAGTTTGGGCTCTGGAGGCTTACGGCGCGGCTTATACCCTGCAGGAAATCCTGACGGTGAAGTCTGATGACGTGGTGGGTCGTGTCAAGACTTACGAAGCCATTGTGAAGGGCCAGAATATCCCCAAACCCGGCGTGCCGGAATCCTTTAAGGTTCTGATTAAGGAATTGCAGTCTTTGGCCCTTGACGTAAAGGTTCTGGACGGCAACAACGAAGAAATTGACCTGAAGCAGAACTTTGACGATGACGATGTGGGCTTTACCCCAACCAGCGATGCCTTTGACGAACCGACTGTTTCCACACAGGATAGCTTTGAAGGCTATACTCTGGAAGATCCGGATCTGGAAGAGGAAACTGTGGAGGAGGAGCCGGATCTGTTTTCAGAGGAAGAGGATGACGAGGATCCGTTCAGCAGCGACAGCGATGATATGGAATAGTAGGGGGTTGCAATATGGAATTTAACGTATTTGAGTCAATGAAAATCGGGCTTGCATCGCCGGATACCATTCGGGAATGGTCCCATGGCGAGGTAAAGAAACCCGAAACGATCAACTACCGAACCCTGAAGCCGGAGCGCGACGGACTATTCTGCGAAAGGATTTTCGGGCCGCAAAAGGACTGGGAGTGCCATTGCGGAAAGTATAAAAGAATTCGTTACAAGGGCAAGGTTTGCGAACGCTGCGGCGTGGAAGTAACTCGTGCCAAAGTGCGCCGTGAGCGGATGGGCCACATTGAGCTGGCGGCTCCGGTATCTCACATCTGGTATTTTAAGGGTATCCCTTCCCGCATGGGTCTGATTCTGGATATTTCGCCCCGTATGCTGGAAAAGGTTCTGTATTTTGCCCTTTATATTGTAACGGATCCGGGCAATGTGCGTGAGCTTCAAAAAAAGCAAATGCTCAACGAAAAAGAATACCGCGATATGCGCGAAAAATATGAAGACGATTTTCAGGCCACTATGGGTGCAGAAGCAATTCAGACCTTACTGGCAGAAATCGATTTGGAAAAAGAATCTGCTGAGTTAAAGGCAGAGCTCATTAATGCTTCCGGCCAAAAGCGTGTTCGTATTTTAAAACGTTTGGAAGTCATTGAAGCATTCCGCATTTCGGGCAACCGCCCGGAATGGATGATCATGAATTCGGTTCCGGTGATTCCGCCGGATCTGCGCCCCATGGTTCAGCTGGACGGCGGCCGGTTTGCCACCTCTGACCTGAACGATTTGTACCGTCGTGTGATTAACCGAAACAATCGTCTGAAAAGACTGTTGGAACTCGGTGCACCGGATATTATTGTCCGCAATGAAAAACGCATGCTGCAAGAAGCGGTGGATGCTCTGATTGATAACGGCCGCCGCGGCCGCCCGGTCACAGGCCCCAACAACCGGCCCCTGAAGTCCCTTTCTGATATGCTGAAAGGTAAGCAGGGACGGTTCCGCCAGAACCTTTTGGGAAAACGTGTTGACTATTCCGGCCGTTCGGTTATCGTTGTTGGTCCTGAACTGAAAATGTATCAGTGCGGACTTCCCAAGGAAATGGCGCTGGAGCTGTTTAAGCCCTTTGTCATGAAGCGCTTGGTAGAAACCGGCCTGGCCGGGAATATCAAGGCGGCAAGAAAGGCCGTGGAGCGTGCCAAGCCCGAGGTTTGGGATGCTTTGGAAATCGTGATTAAGAATCACCCGGTTCTCTTGAACCGTGCACCTACTCTTCACCGTTTGGGCATTCAGGCCTTTGAGCCCGTTTTGGTAGAGGGCCGTGCACTGAAACTGCACCCGCTGGTATGTACTGCGTACAATGCCGACTTTGACGGTGACCAGATGGCGGTTCACGTTCCGCTTTCTGCAGAAGCTCAGGCAGAAGCCCGTTTCCTGATGTTGGCAGCCGGCAACCTGCTCAAACCTTCTGACGGACGT
The DNA here is from genome assembly GCF_900240385.1 of Clostridium minihomine. Lineage (GTDB taxonomy): Bacteria > Bacillota > Clostridia > Oscillospirales > Acutalibacteraceae > Faecalispora > Faecalispora minihomine. Next base: position 221,268 of record NZ_OEQH01000001.1, read on the forward strand.
CCGGTAGCGGTTCCCACACAGGATATGGTGTTGGGTTCCTATTATCTGACACTGGAGAAGGACGGCGAGATGGGCGAAGGCAAGGTGTTCCGCAACGTGGAAGAGGCCCTGATGGCTTATGAAACCAAAGTGGTCAGCTTGCACGCCAAAATTAAAGTGCGCCGCACCATGGAGATTAACGGCCAGATGGTAACCGGCATGGTGGATTCCACTGTGGGCCGCATCATCTTTAACCAGCCCATTCCTCAGGATTTGGGATTTGTTGACCGTTCTAACCCCGATAATCTGTTGAAATTTGAAATTGATTTCTTGGCTGGAAAGAAACAGCTGGGTAAAATCATTGACCGGTGCATCCGCAAGCATGGCACTTCCAGAACAGCAGAAGTGCTGGACAGCGTGAAGGCACAGGGCTATAAATATTCCACAAAGAGCGCAATTACCGTTGCGGTTTGCGATGCAACCATTCCTGAGCAGAAAAAGGCTTTGATTAAAGAAGCGGATCATCAGATCGACATGGTGACCGACGAATATCGCAATGGTTTGCTTTCTGAGTCTGAGCGCTATAATGCGGTTCTGAAAATCTGGGAAAAAACCACCAACGAAGTAACGGATGCGCTGCAAAGCGGATTGGATCGCTACAACCCCATCTTTATGATGGCGGACTCCGGCGCCCGTGGTTCTATGAGCCAGATTCGTCAGTTGGCAGGTATGCGTGGTTTGATTGCAAATACCTCTGGCCGTACCATTGAAATTCCCATTAAGGCCAACTATCGTGAAGGCCTGAACGTTTTGGAATACTTTATTTCTTCTCGTGGTGCCCGAAAGGGTCTGGCTGATACCGCGCTGAGAACGGCGGACTCCGGTTACCTGACCCGTCGTCTGGTTGACGTTTCGCAGGAAGTCATTATCCGCGAGAACGACTGCGGTGCTATTGATGGTCTGGAGGTCTTTGATATCCGCGAGGGCAGAGAATCTATCGAGCCTTTGACCGAGCGTTTGCAGGGTCGTTATTTGGTGGATGACTTTATCGATGAAGCCTCTGGCGAGATTTTGGTCTCGAAAGATAAGCTGATGGATGAGCAGGATGCGGAACTGATCGTATCCAAGGAAGTCACTCACATCAAGATTCGTTCGATTCTGAACTGCCGCGCGAAGCACGGCGTGTGCAAGAAGTGCTACGGTGCCAACTTGGCCAACGGCCAGCCTGTCAACGTGGGCGAGGCTGTGGGTATTATCGCAGCGCAGTCCATCGGTGAACCCGGTACACAGCTGACCATGAGAACGTTCCACACCGGCGGTGTTGCCAGTGCAGAAGATATTACTCAGGGTCTGCCGCGTGTTGAAGAGCTGTTTGAAGGCAGAAAGCCCAAGCACTTGGCGATTATCAGTGAGATTACCGGTGTGATTTCCTTTGAGGAAGTCAAGAAAAACCGCCATGTTGTCGTGACTGACCGGGAAACCGGCGATCAAAAGTCTTATCTGGTTCCCTTCGGTTCCCGCATCAGCGTGAAGGAAGGCCAGGAAATAAAGGCCGGCACCAGACTGACCGAAGGTTCTGTCAATCCTCATGACGTTCTGGCCATCAGCGGTCCGCAGGCCGTGCAGGATTACCTGATTCAGGAAGTTCAGCGCGTTTACCGGATGCAGGGTGTTGATATCAACGATAAGCATATCGAGGTTATCGTGCGTCAGATGATGAAGAAGGTTCGCGTGGAAGATGCAGGCGACACCAACCTGCTGCCCAGCGCTTTGGTGGATAAGAGCGACTTTGAAACCGAGAACGAGATGGTTCAGCAGCGTATGGACGCAGGAGAGGCGGAGCTTCACCTGGCAACCTGCACCCCCATGCTGCTTGGTATCACCAAGGCTTCTTTGGCTACCGATTCGTTCCTGTCTGCGGCGTCCTTCCAGGAAACTACCCGCGTGCTGACCGATGCAGCCATTAAGGGAAAAGTCGATCCGCTGCTGGGCCTGAAAGAAAACGTTTGTATTGGTAAGCTGATTCCCGCCGGCACCGGCATGAAGTGCTATGGTGATGTGGAAGTGGATTCGGAAAAGCCGGTATTGACAAACGACGCGGTATCGTGATAAAATAACCAATTGTGATGATTTACGAATGGAACAGCGAAAATCCTGCTCGAACTATCGTGAATTTGGGCAGGATTCCGCTGTGTTTTTGTGAGTTTTTTACAAAATTCGTCACTTGTTTTTTTGCTTTTGTTCTTGGGTTAGAAGCCGGCAATTGAAAAAATCAATTAAAAATTTTGTTAAATCATTCCATTCGGGTGAAAACAAAGACAAGCAATTAAAGTATCTTTACGGTTAATACGGGAAATATATGCCTGTTTAACATATAAAATTCAAGTGAGGAGGTGTCATATGCCCACATTTAATCAGCTGGTCCACAAGGGCAGAGAAGTCAGCGAAAGAAAGGCCAAGGCCCCTGCGCTGCTGAAAGGTTGGAACTCTAAGAAAAGAATTGCAATCGATCAGGATTCCCCCCAAAAACGTGGTGTTTGCACTGCTGTTAAAACTGCAACTCCGAAAAAGCCTAACTCTGCATTGAGAAAAATCGCCAGAGTACGTCTTTCCAACGGAATTGAAGTGAGTGCTTACATTCCCGGTGTTGGCCATAACTTGCAGGAACACAGCGTTGTAATGATTCGCGGCGGTCGTGTAAAGGATTTGCCTGGTGTGCGTTACCACATCATTCGCGGAACTCTGGATGCCCAGGGTGTTGCGAAACGTATGCAGGCCCGTTCTAAGTACGGCGCAAAGCGTCCGAAGCCCGGCGCAGCGAAAAAATAAGGGCTGACCGAACATGACAGAAACCTTACGGCTGCGTGTTTTTACACACTGGCGGCGTTTTTATAAATTAAGAACGTCTCCCTGGCCCACGGGAGTTTGTCCTTTCGAGTACCTATGATATCATTATTGTGAAGGAGGGAAGTAAAGTGCCAAGAAGAGGTTCTATCGCAAAACGTGATGTTTTGCCCGATCCGCTTTACAAATCCAAGATTGTCACCAGACTGATCAATAACATTATGCTGGACGGTAAGAAGGGGGTTTCCCAGAAAATCGTTTACGGTGCATTTGACATTATCAGTGAGAAGACAGGAAAAGACCCGCTCGAGGTTTTCGAGCAGGCAATGGAGAACGTGATGCCTTCTTTAGAGGTTAAAGCTCGCCGCGTGGGCGGTGCTACCTACCAGGTTCCTATGGAGGTTCGCCCCGAAAGAAGACAGACACTGGGTCTGCGCTGGATGACAAAGTATTCCAGACTGAGATCCGAAAAGACCATGAAAGAAAGACTTGCCGGAGAAATCCTTGATGCGATTAATGGTGCCGGTGGCGCTGCTAAGAAGCGTGATGATACGCATAAAATGGCAGAGGCTAACAGGGCGTTTGCTCATTACAGGTGGTAATTTTCCGGCGCTGACCGAAAGATTTTCCGTGTTTTGCATAATGAGCGGACACATTTTTCAGATTTAAGGAGGAAACTATGCCTAGGCAGGTATCGCTTCAAATGACAAGAAATATCGGCATCATGGCTCATATTGATGCCGGTAAGACAACCACTACAGAACGAATTCTGTATTATACGGGAATTAACCATAAAATCGGTGAAACCCACGATGGCTCCGCAACAATGGACTGGATGGCACAGGAGCAGGAGAGAGGTATCACCATCACATCTGCTGCTACCACCTGCTTTTGGAAGGGGCATAGAATCAACATTATTGATACTCCCGGCCACGTTGACTTTACCGTTGAGGTAGAGCGCTCTCTGCGCGTATTGGACGGTTCCGTTACCGTTTTCTGCGCTAAGGGAGGGGTGGAGCCGCAGTCTGAAACCGTTTGGCGTCAGGCAGAGGAATACAAAGTTCCCCGCATGGCGTATGTGAATAAAATGGACATCATGGGTGCGGATTTCTATCGCGTTGTCCAGATGATGAAGGATCGCCTCAAGTGCAATGCGGTTCCGATTCAGCTGCCCATCGGCAGTGAGGATGTCTTTAAGGGCATCATCGATTTGGTTGAGATGAAAGCCTATGTGTATTATGATGACATGGGCAAAGATATTCGCCAGGAAGAGATTCCTGAGGATATGATGGAACTGGCAGAGAAGTATCACACCGAGCTGCTGGAGCATGTTGCAGAGCAGGATGATGAACTGTTTGAGAAATACCTGGAAGGTGTTGCTCTGACAGAGGAAGAAATTCAGACCTGCATCCGCAAGGCAACCCTTGCAAATGTGATGGTTCCTGTTTGCTGCGGTACTTCTTATAAGAATAAAGGCGTACAGAAACTGCTGGATGCCATTATTGCTTATATGCCCGCCCCCACAGACATTGAGTCCATTAAGGGTGTGAATCCGGATACCGAAGAGGAAGAGGATCGTCATTCTTCTGATGAAGAGCCTTTCTCTGCTTTGGCTTTCAAGATCGCAACCGATCCCTTTGTGGGCAAGCTGTGCTTCTTCCGTGTGTATTCCGGTTCTTTGAATGCCGGTTCTACTGTCTACAATTCCACCAAAGGCAATAACGAGCGTATTGGTCGAATTCTTCAGATGCACGCAAACCACCGTCAGGATATCGAAACCGTTTATGCGGGCGATATTGCCGCTGCGGTTGGTGTGAAGCACACCACTACAGGTGACACCCTGTGCGATGAGAAGCACCCGGTTATTTTAGAATCCATGGAATTCCCCGAGCCTGTTATTCGTGTTGCTATTGAACCGAAAACAAAGGCCGGTCAGGAGAAAATGGGTATCGCTCTTGCAAAACTTGCGGAAGAAGATCCCACCTTTAAGGCATATACCGATACCGAAACAGGCCAGACCATCATTGCCGGTATGGGTGAGCTTCACTTGGAAATCATCGTAGACCGCTTGCTGCGTGAATTCAAGGTAGAAGCTAATGTTGGTAAGCCCCAGGTTGCTTATAAGGAAACCATCCGCAGAAATGCGGAAGCGGACACCAAGTATGCAAGACAGTCCGGCGGTAAGGGCCAGTACGGTCACGTTAAGATCCGTGTCGAACCCAACCCGGGCAAGGGCTATGAATTTGTCAATGCTACCGTTGGCGGATCGATTCCGAAGGAATATATTCCGGCAGTTGACCAGGGTATTCAGGGCGCAATGCTGTCTGGTATTTTGGCTGGCTACAACGTAGTTGACGTAAAGGTCACCCTGTATGATGGTTCTTATCATGAGGTTGACTCCTCTGAAATGGCGTTTAAGATCGCCGGTTCGATGGCCTTTAAAGAGGCGATGAGAAAAGCAGATCCGGTTCTGATGGAGCCGATCATGAAGGTTGTTGTTATCGTTCCCGATGAGTACATGGGCGACGTTATTGGTGACCTGAACTCTCGCCGTGGTATGATTCTGGGTATGGACGCTGTTTCCGGTGCCCAGCAGATCAATTCCGAAGTTCCGCTTTCTGAAATGTTTGGTTACGCAACCGATATGCGTTCTAAAACACAGGGTCGCGGACAGTACGTTATGGAGCCTGCGCACTACTCTGAGGTGCCGAAATCTGTGTCCGAGCAGATCATTTCAGACCGCTCCAAGAAAGAGTAAACAACCTGTCTAAATGGGCTTGATTTTTCACTTTTATCTTGTTAGAATAGGCGTAGCTTAACAGAAAATATTGATATTGTATAATAAAAAGGAGGATTTCCAATGGCAAAGGCAAAGTTTGAAAGAAACAAACCGCACGTAAACATTGGTACCATTGGTCACGTTGACCACGGAAAAACCACTTTAACTGCTGCAATCACCAAGGTTTTGAACCTGGCCGGCAGTTCTGAGTTTGTTGATTATGCTAACATCGATAAGGCTCCCGAAGAGAGAGCACGTGGTATCACGATCAACACTTCTCACGTTGAGTATCAGACTGAAAACCGTCACTATGCTCACGTTGACTGCCCTGGTCACGCCGACTATGTTAAGAATATGATCACCGGTGCTGCTCAGATGGACGGCGCTATCCTGGTTGTATCCTCTGCTGACGGCCCCATGCCTCAGACCAGAGAGCACATCTTGCTGTCCCGCCAGGTTGGCGTGCCGCACATTGTTGTGTTCATGAATAAGGCTGATCAGGTTGACGATCCCGAGTTGCTGGATCTGGTTGAAATGGAAATCCGTGACCTGTTGAACGAATATGAGTTCCCGGGCGATGATACACCCATTATTCGCGGTTCTGCTTTGCAGGCTTTGGAATGTGCTTCCAAAGACATCAATGCTCCCGAGTACAAGTGCATCATGGACTTGATGGCTGCAGTTGACTCGTTTATCCCCACCCCTGAGCGCAAGGCTGACCTGCCCTTCTTGATGCCTGTTGAAGACGTATTCACCATCACCGGCCGCGGCACTGTTGCTACCGGTAGAGTGGAGCGTGGCCAGCTGAGAACTTCTGAAGAAGTTGAGTTGGTTGGTTTGACCGAAGAGCGCCGCAAGGTTGTTGTTACCGGAATTGAAATGTTCCGTAAGATTCTGGATTACGCTGAGGCTGGCGATAACGTGGGCGTTTTGCTGCGTGGTATTCAGAGAACTGAAATCGAGCGTGGCCAGGTTCTGGCAAAGCCCGGTTCCATTCATCCTCATACCAAGTTCAAGGGCCAGGTTTATGTCCTGAGCAAAGAAGAAGGCGGACGTCATACTCCTTTCTTCAACAACTATCGTCCTCAGTTCTATTTCAGAACAACAGACGTTACCGGCGTTATCTCTCTGCCCGAGGGCACCGAGATGTGCATGCCTGGCGATAACGTTGATATGGATGTTGAGCTGATTACCCCCATCGCTATTGAAGAGGGTCTCCGCTTTGCTATTCGTGAAGGCGGCCGTACCGTTGGTTCCGGCGTTGTAACCGGCGTTATCACTGGCTGATAACTGCCTTTATCGCATAAAATTGTCCCCGGTCTTTTGACCGGGGACTTTTTGGTTTGCGCTTTCCATAAAAGGTTTTCCTTCAAAAATAGCGATGCTCAACTCCTTTTTCTAAGAGGGGAACAAAATTTTAGGCAAAGAACTTCTGGTCGGATGATCTCTCAGGCACTTTGCCTTTTTGTTATAAAGGAATCGCAATGCTGATGAACAGAACTTTTATTAGGAACGCAATTATTTCTGAGCCCATTCCATCAAGTGGAAGAAAAGAGCCAAAAAAAGAACAGCACAGCTCTTCTCAGAAGCTGTGCTGTTCTTTTTTATCTATCGGCTTACCGCAGTCCGGCAAGAATCAGATTCTGATTGTGTTCCTCTAAGGTAGAAGCATAATAAGGTGTTCCGGAAGCAGAGTGGCAGAAGTAGTAATAATTGGTGCTTGTGGGATGAAGTGTGGCATCGATGGCATTCGAGCCGGGATTGCAGATTGGCCCGGCCGGCAAACCTGAAATAGTATAGGTATTATAAGTGCTGGAAAAACCGGCTGGTATTTCTGCTTTGGAACGGTAGGGATAATACATAGTAGAATCAAATTGAAGTTTGGGAATCCCGTTCTGTGCCCCGTCCCTCAGGCGGTTATGCAGGATAGAAGAAATCATATACATATCGCTGGTATTTGCGGCTTCTGCCTGAATCAGCGAAGCTATTGTTAATGTTTGATCTGTGGTCATTCCTGCTGCTGCAGCCTGTGCCTCCAGTGTAGAAAGCTTGTTTTGCATATTGTTCAGCAGGCGCTTGAGGGCGTTGGCTGCACTGTCTTCCCGATAAAAATTATAGGTGTCGGGGAAGAGATATCCCTCTAATTTATAATAGCGGGCAGAGGCATTCGGTAAGGTGCTCAGGAAAGAATAACTGTCAAACTGAGTGCTTTTGGCCGCTTCAAGGACATCGTTGGCACTGCATACCCGGTTCTTTTCCAGTAAAGCGGCAATGCTCATTACCGTGGAACCTTCTGGAAAGGTCACATTGACTGTGGACGAAAGATCAGACTGATGAATGAAAGAGGTAGTCCAGTTGGTCACCCCATGGGGTTTTGCGCCGGTTTCCACTGTTACCTGAATCGACGCATGAACGCCTTTGATTTCAGAAGTAATATATGTTGTGCCGGGCTTCAATCCGGTAATGCGATATTTTCCCGTGCCCGCAATAGGGGTAACTTTAGCAATTCCGTCTCGGGAAGACCAAACTTTGACGTCCTCTTGTTTGAGCATTGAACTGTCAAGAGAGGCCTTAAAATCGTAAATTCCTCCCGGGGGCATGATATAACTGGTGGTGTCCATGCTCAGTTTGCCGATGATATCTGTGTCTGCCGCAAAAGCAGTGATAGGGGCTGCCGACATAATCGCTGCCAATAAACAGGCAAGCATTTTTTTTGATTTTCCCATCCTATAAACTTCCTTTCTCTATTCCTGATTGCGAAATGATGAAACTTTTTTGATTGGATCAAATTTGTATCTCCAGAAATTAAATTTCTATTTTTGCATAAAAAGGTTTTACTGATCATAAAAAATAAGGCTTTTGGGGTAGGCTGCCGGTTATTCTCTGCGGGGTGACTTCAAAAGATTAAACCCGATGGCTCCGGCTAATACGGCAGCAATTCCAATGTAGTGGTAATAATACATCGGCTCATGCAGGAAGATGGTGCCGGCCAGAATGCTGATAACCGTAGAGAAATTAGTGAACAACCCCACCTTGGTGGCTTCTAACCGGCTGACTGCATAGGTAGAAAGCAGTGAAGTAATAAAGGAAGATAAAAACCCAAGGCAGAGAATGGCGACGACAAAAGTAAAATCGGTAAAAGGCTGAAAGTAAGAACTCAGTTCGCCAGCGTACAGATGCTGGGCAATTGAAATTACATTGAAGACAATACAGCCCAAAATACTAATCACATATACAATGGTTAATACGGAATACTGGGTAGTTAACTTTCGGGCCAATACGGTATAAAAGGCAAATGCGACAGCCGACAGCAGAATAAAGAAGAATCCCCAATAGCTGTAATTGGAAACACTGAAACCATTCATCACATGGATGAAGATAATTCCCGATACCGACAAAAGCATCAGACCTTTTTGCAGAGCCGTGATGGTTTCTCTTAACACCACATGGGCAATGATCAAGGTTAAGATCGGAATAATAGCAGAAATGACCCCAGCTTCGGAAGAAGAGATGCTTTGCAGCCCAAGGGTTTGAAATAAAAAGAAACCGATGGGATAAGCCAGGCTGTAAGGAGCAATTTTGAGAAAATCTGACCAGCGCACCTGAATGTTTTGGGGCCGGATTGCCTGATAAATCAACACGCTTACTGCGGCAACGGTGAACCGATGAGCCAATAATTCCATGGTGCCCACACTGGTCAGAGCGATTTTTACAATTAAAAAGGACAGTCCGATAATAAGGGACTGAACCGTAATTGCCACATAGGCCTTTGTTGTGTTTTCCATAACATCTCCTTATCAAATTCATTTTGGCTGCGTAACCGCATTCAGTAATTGTCACATTCTGGTACTATTGTATTACGAAATGAGTTAGAAGGCAATCTTTTGCAAAGGCTCTTTTGATAATTTTATTCTTTTTTCAGACGATATTCTATGTATTAATGATTTTTAAGAATTCTTTCAATGAATCATTCGATCTGTTGTCGTTTATGCAGTCAACATTATAAAGCAATTTGCCTGTGATTTCTTTGCGAAAAACAAACGGGCATATTGACAAAATGTTATCATTAGAATATAATAAGAACAACAAATTAATAAGCTGTCTTCGGGGCGGGGTGTGATTCCCCACCGGCGGTAATGCGGCCATGAGCCGTTAGCCCGCGAGCATTTGCAGATTTTGGTGAGATCCCAAAGCCGACGGTATAGTCCGGATGGAAGAAGAACTGCGCATTTGCGCTTGTTTGTCCCGCAGATTTCTGCGGGATTTTTTTTCGTTGACAGCGAAAAAAAGGAGAGAAAACACGATGCACAAACCCATGTCCAGAAAGAAGATTGTCCATATGGCTCAGCTTGCCATGCTGGCGGCGATTTCTTTGGTCTTAATCGCTTTTGTAAGAATTCCTTTGGTTCCGGCCGCACCGTTTCTGGAGTACGATATGGCCGATGCGCCCATTTTGATTGGAGCTCTTTTGTTTGGTTCCGGCCCTGCGCTGGCAGTTCTTTTTGTGGTTTCTACCATTCAGGCTTTTTTGTTCGGCGGCAATGGATGGATTGGCCTGGTCATGCATTTTATTTCTTCTGGCGCTTTGGTGCTGCTGGCCGGCGAGTTTTATAAAAGAAAACATAAATTTTCTGATGCCATTATCGGTATGGTATTAGGCAGTATTGCAATGACATTGATTATGATTCCAATGAATTACATCTTTACCGTTCACTTTTTCGGCGTGCCCAAAACGGTGGTGGATGCAATGATGCTGCCCGGCATTATTCCGTTTAATTTGCTGAAAGCTTCGCTGAACAGCGGAATTGCAGCGGTGCTGTTTCGTTCTCTGCAGCCATTTGTTCAAAAAAATCGAGAGATGTTTCATCCGATTTAGCAGATATTTTTTTGATTTTTGTTATCAATTGCAAACAAAATATGCTATACTATAAGTAATCACAATAGAATAGATCCTTATCAAGAGTGACGGAGGGAACAGGCCCTGTGATGTCCGGCAACCTGCGCGTTAGGCGCAAGGTGCCAATTCCTGCGGATAAAGCCGACAGATGAGGTTAGTTTCCACCGTTTGGCTTTCCAAGCGGTGGTTTTTTTATTGATTCTATTCAATTTTAGTTATTCGTTACAGGAGGCGTATTCATGTCAAAATATTTCTTTACATCGGAATCGGTGACAGAAGGACATCCCGATAAAGTGTGCGACCAGATAGCGGATGCTGTCTTGGATGAGATTCTGGCTCAGGATGAAAAAGCCCATGTGGCTTGCGAAGTAACCGCCACAACCGGTTTGGTTCATGTGATGGGTGAAATCTCTACAGAATGCTATGTGGATATTCCCGCCATTGCCCGCGGAGTAATCCGTGAGATTGGGTATGATAATCCCCAATATGGTTTTGACGGCAATTCCTGCGGCGTGATTACATCCATTGATGTACAGTCGCCGGATATCGCCATGGGCGTCAATCAGTCCTTAGAAGCAAGAAGCGGTGCCACGGACGAAAATGATTTGACCGGTGCCGGGGATCAGGGCATTATGTTTGGTTATGCCTGCGATGAAACCCCCACTTTGATGCCGCTTTCGATTTATCTGGCTCATGCTTTGGCCAAACAGCTGGCCAAGGTAAGAAAAGACGGCACGTTGTCTTATCTTCGCCCGGACGGAAAAACTCAGGTTACCATTGAGTATGATGGGGACATCCCCCGGCGTGTAGAGGCAGTTGTGGTATCCACCCAACATGACCCGGATGTGACTCAGGAGCAGATTCAAAAAGACATTTTAGAAAAAGTAATCCGCCCGGTGATTGCCCCCGAGCTTTTGGATCAAAACACCAAATATTATATTAACCCCACCGGTCGTTTCGTGGTGGGCGGCCCGGTGGGTGACAGCGGACTGACTGGACGCAAAATTATCGTGGATACCTATGGCGGATATGGCCGTCATGGCGGCGGTGCTTTTTCCGGTAAGGATCCGACCAAGGTGGATCGTTCGGCCGCTTATGCTGCCCGCTATGTGGCGAAAAATATTGTTGCTGCCGGTCTTGCCAAAAAATGCGAGGTTCAGTTGGCCTATGCCATTGGTGTAGCGCGCCCGGTATCTATTTTAGTGGAAACCTTTGGCACTTCTTCTTACACCAGTGAACAGCTGGAAGCAGCGATTAACTGGGTGTTTGATTTGCGCCCCACCGCACTGATCAAATCGTTGGGGCTCAGTCGGCCCATTTACCGCTCTTTGGCCGCCTATGGCCACATGGGACGCGAAGATTTGGGAGTCGCATGGGAAAAAACTGACAAAGTGGGGCTGCTTAAAGCCGCTTTGGCCTGATTTTTTCTGGATTATTCTACACCATCAAGGCTGTGTTTTCGGAATTTCCGAATGCACAGCCTTTGCTATTACTGTCATTTTTTCTTTTCTGGCATAACATAAATTGAGGTGATAATGATGCCGGATATGATTGGCAGAATTCTGGTGGCATTTTTCGCGGTGATTGGCCTGACGGAGCTGTGCCGTGTCGTATTGTTCTGGCTGATCCGCCCCAGAAAAGAAGAAAAAATGACGGTATTGGTCTGTGTGTCGGGAAAAGATGACACGGTGGAATACCGAATTCGCGGAGCGCTGGAAAAACTGCGTTGGATGCGCCATGGGGGACAAAAAGAGATTTTGTGCGTGGATTGCGGCATGGATGCCGAAACCAGACAAATCTGTGAAGCATTTGCAAACGCCCATCCCTGTGTGCGCCTGTGTATGGCAGAGGAATTACCGAAAACACTGCGTGTGGAATTTGCAAATACATAGAAAAAGGATTATACTGAAAAGAAAACAGATGTACGACTGAGGATGGAGTTATGCAGGAAAAACAATTGCTGGAAATGACCGGTTCGGTGGAAGAGATCGTCTTTAGCAATGAAAATAACGGATATAAAATACTGGAGCTGAAAGCAGGGGAGGAGCTTGTCACTGTGGTGGGAACCCTTCCCTGGGTCAGCTGTGGGGAAGAGCTGCGTGTCATTGGCACATGGATTCATCACCCCAGCTTTGGCCAGCAGTTTAAGGCAGAAGCGTTTGAACGGTTTAAGCCCACAACAGTGGATGCCATCCTGAAATATTTATCCTCCGGCGCCATTAAAGGGGTGGGGGTAGCAACTGCCACCCGCTTGGTAGAAACCTTTGGGGAAAACACGCTGGAAATTCTGGAGAACGAGCCGGAGCGCCTGTGTGCTGTTAAGGGAATCACCAAAGCCAAGGCGACAAAAATTGCTCAGGAGTTTCAGCGTATTTATGGAATTCGGGAGGTTATGCTGTATCTAAGCCGGTTTGGCATCACCCCGGAAGAAGCCCTTCGGGTTTGGAAGCAATACGGTCCTTCCGCGGCGGAACTGATTCAAACGGATCCATTTTTACTGTGTGCCGATGGAGTGGATATCGACTTTGGGCGTGCGGATTTGATTGCGGAATCCGCCAGCGTGGAACAGGACGACTTTTCTCGGCTTCGGGCAGGCCTGCACTATGTGCTGCGGCACAATACCAATAACGGACACACCTGCCTGCCCGCGGACAAGCTGATTCCCGCCGCTGCCCGACTTTTGGGGGTAGAGCCGGAACGGGTGGCCTCCGCTTTGCAGGAGTTGAAAGAAGAACATGTTTTGATTCCCCAGCTGTTTCAGGAGAGAGAATATATTTATCTGCCCCGTTATTATCAGTCCGAAGCCTACTGCGCCGGGCGGCTGTTAATGCTTTTGCGTTACCCTGCTCAGTCCATTCGGGGAATTGACGGGCACATTTCGGCTGTGGAGGAACGGTTGGGCATCGAGTATGCCGAAGGGCAGAAAATGGCGATGCGGGAAGCGCTGTCTAAGGGAATGCTGATTTTGACCGGCGGCCCGGGCACGGGAAAAACCACGGCTTTGAATGCGATTATTTCTATTTTGGAGCAGCAGGGCGAAAAGGTGCTTTTGGCGGCACCCACCGGCCGGGCAGCCAAACGGATGTCTGAAGTGACGGGCAAAGAAGCAAAGACCATTCACCGGCTGCTTCAGGTGGAGTGGAATGACCGGGATACTCCTACCTTTGCCCGCAACGAAAAGAATCTGCTGGACTGCGATTCGCTGGTGTTGGACGAACTTTCTATGGTAGATGTGCAGCTGTTTGAAAACGTGCTGCGGGCGCTTCCTTTGGGGTGTCGGCTGATTTTGGTGGGGGATTGCGATCAGCTGCCGTCTGTGGGTGCCGGGAATGTGCTGGGGGATTTAATTCGGTGTGAAAAATTTCCCGTGGTGCAGCTGCAAGAGGTGTTCCGGCAGTCTATGAACAGCCTGATTGTTCGAAATGCCCACCGGGTGGTGGCCGGGGAAATGCCGGAATTGTTTGACCGAACCGGGGATTTCTTCTTTATGCCCATGCGGCAGGGGACGCAAATTTCCGAAACCATTGTGGGGCTGTATACTCAGCGCCTTCCCAAAACCTATGGGTATGAGCCCACCACAGACATTCAGGTGCTTTGCCCCGGCAAAAGGGGCGAGGTGGGAACGGTGGAAATGAACCGCCGTTTGCAGCAGGCGGTAAACCCGCCGGGACCGAATAAAAAAGAAATTACCGTTAACGGCATTACCCTGCGAACCGGCGACAAGGTGATGCAGATTCGCAACGATTACAATTTGACCTGGATGAAATCAGACGGAACCGGAGGCGAAGGCGTTTATAACGGCGACGTGGGAATCCTGCTGGAAATTGATAAAAGAGCAGCGACGTTGACTGTGCAGATGGACGACCGGTATGTGCTTTACCCCATGGATAACGCCGGAGAATTGGATTTGGCCTATGCGATGACGGTACACAAAAGTCAGGGCAACGAATTTCAGGCCGTTGTGATTCCCATGTTTTCAGGGCCATCTCAGCTGAGCTACCGGAATCTTTTGTACACGGCGATTACCCGTGCCAAGTCCCTTTTGATTTTGGTGGGTATGGAACAGGTCATTTCCGCCATGGTAAACAATAACCGCAAAACATTGCGGTATTCCGGACTTTCCTGGTTTTTATCGGAGGAAAGCGTCCATGAAATTTAAACAATGGTGGAATACGGTGTTAGAGTATGTGTATCCGCCGCGGTGCATCTTTTGCTCAAAAGTGGTGCCTCCCGGTCAACAGTGCTGTTCTGGCTGTTTTGAGAATGTTGTGCCGGTATTTTGGCATTCTCGTATGATGCAAAGCCAAACCGGGAAGACTTTTTACTGTATTGCGCCGGATGTTTATGAATCGCAGATTCGCAAGGCCATGTTGGCTTTTAAGTTTCGCGGCAAGCAAAAACATGCGAAATTCTTTGCTCGAAGAATTTTAGAACAGCTGAAGCAGGAACAGCTTTTGGGCGAGGTGGATGTCATTACCTCGGTTCCTTTGTCACCCAACCGGAAAAAGCAGCGCGGCTATAATCAGTCGGAACTGATTGCCCGGGAACTGGCGTTTTTGACACAGATTCCATATTCCACTGTATTGGAAAAAACAGTGGAAAATCACGAGCAGCACAAGCTGCACAGCCGGGAGCGCCGCAAAAATGTAGAAGGGGTCTATCAGCCGCTCCCTATGGCAGAAATTAAGGGCCGGCATTTTTTGCTGGTGGATGATATTATGACGACGGGTTCCACTTTGGACGAATGTGCGGGGGTGCTGTTTCAGGAAGAGGCAACGCTTGTGCTTTGTGCCGCAGCAGCCAGAGTGTTGTTGGAAGATGTTTCCTGTTGAAAAAAGAACTAAAATGTTCTATAATATAATACTATAGTTTTATTTGGCGTGCGTCCCTTTTGGGCGTGAAGCCTTCTAATTGTGAAAAGGGGCAGGTGATCCTCGCAGTGCTTGGTACAGATATTGCAATTGATCTTGGTACATCATCCGTAAAAATATATCTGGACGGAAAAGGCATTATTTTAAATGAGCCGTCCGTCATTGCATACGATCAGGAAACAGACGACATTGTTGCCATCGGACAGGAAGCCTATGCTATGGTTGGGCGGACTTCCTCTAAAATATCGGTGGTGCATCCGCTGTGCAACGGGGTAATTTCAGATTTTGCTCTGGCGCAGTATGTCATTAATCATTATTTAAAGAAAATCAGCGGCAGCAAGGTGTTTATGCCCCGGGTTGTGGTTAGCGTGCCCTGCGGCATCACCGAGGTGCAAAAGCGCGCTGTGGTGGATGCAATCAGTTCTGCCGGGGTACGAAAAATCTGCCTGATTGAAGAACCTGTGGCCGCGGCTATGGGCGCGGGTGTGGACATTTCGGTGCCGCATGGCTGTTTTGTCATTGATATTGGCGGGGGAACCACCGACATGGGGGTTATTTCTTTGAGCGGTGTTGCCATTTCTCGTTCGATTAAGGTGGCGGGCAACACCTTTGACGAGGCCATTATCAAACTCGTGCGCCGCAAGCATAACCTTTTGATTGGCAGCCGTATGGCAGAGGAAGCGAAAAAGGCTATTGGCTGTGTGTATCCTCGCCAAGAGGTAACCTCGTTCCGGGTAAAAGGACGCAATATGCTGACCGGACTTCCCCAATGGGCAGATATCACCTGTGACGAGGTTCTGGAATCTCTTTTAGAGCCTGCCATGCAGATTATTCGTGCCGCTCAGGAAGTGTTGGAGCAAACGCCGCCGGAACTGATGGGCGATATTTATACAGACGGCATTATTCTGACCGGTGGTTCCGCGCAGCTGTTTGGGTTTGATACGCTGATTGGAAAAAAGACCAAAATGAAAGTTTTTGTCCCAGAAGAACCAGAAAGCTGTGTCGCCAAGGGGGCAGGCAAAGCCATTCCCTTTATCGACGATATGGAAAATAAAAATTACGGTGTCCTCAATCCGCTGAGCGCCGCTTATTAAAACCAGACAGATAGAATACTTTTATCATCTGCATGAAAAATCGGCTTCGTTTGATACGGGCCGTTTTTTCATGTTCAAAAAATGTCGGATGGTTCCATCCAGTCACAGAAAGGGGAGTTTTAGGAATATGGCGGGTTTATCCATTCCCAATGATCTGTTCCTGATAGAAGATTTTGATACATATGTGCAGGAATTTTTATTGGAAGAATTGCCTGTTTCCAATATTACAAGCAGTACCCAGCAAATAGAAAATGGCAATTTTGGGGGTTTGGATCTTCGCACAGGCGTTCTTGAAAACAGCGCGTTTCACGGTTGTTCTTTTGAAAAGGCCAGCTTTAAAAATGTTGTTTTTGAGTCCTGCGATTTTTCTAACAGTTCGTTTCGGGAATCTTATTTTGAAAATTGCCGATTCCTTAATTGCAAATGTGTGGGTGCCGATTTTTGTGAAACCGTGATGAAGAAAACCGTTTTTGAACGTTCTCAATTTCGGTATTCCTGTTTTGATCAAAGTAAAATGACCGATGTTCTATTTCAACAGGTGGATTTAAGGGAAGCATCTTTTTCCGAAGTTCAGCTGAAACGGTTTACTGCAAAGGAATGTCAGTTCATTCGGAATAATTTTTTCCACACGGCACTTGCCGGGGTGGATTTTACAGAGAATGAATTTGCAGCGCCCACCGTATCCTTTCCGCCCACGGAATTAAAAGGTGCGGTGGTCAGCGCGATGCAGGCGGTGAATTTGGCCGGGCTTTTGGGCCTGGTTGTCAAAGGGTAGTAAAAATCCCCCACAGGGATTGTGGAGGATTAGCCTGCCGGGCAAAAGCAAAACGCCTGCAATGGATTCAAAGGTTTGAGGGTTTATGTTCCAATTTTTTGATTTCATCAAGAACAGCTGGGCTTTTCATGCTTTCCGTTTTTATTTTTGGCATCGACAAAAGGCGCAATGATAAAAAATCATTGCGCCTTTTTCAACCATTTGGTACACAGGTGAGGCAGCGCTTATTTCTTTACAAGATTCTGATATTTTTCTACAATTAAATTAGCACATTTGTAAATGTCACCGCCGCCAAGGGTTAGAATTAAATCACCGGGTTTTGCATGGGTGATAGCGTAATCTGCCATTTCTTCAAAGGTGTCCAGGCAAACACAGTTCGGAATTTTATCCGCCAGATCTTTGGCATAAATGTTGTAAGAGTTGGTTTCCCGCACTGCAAGAATCTGCGAGAGCACCACATGTTCGGGAATGGAAAGTGCCTTGGCGAAATCCTCTAAAAACAGGTAAGTGCGGGAATAGGTATGGGGCTGGAACAGCGCCCAAACAGCACCAAAACCCATTTGAGAAGCCGCAGTCAACGTGGCGGTCAGCTCAGTGGGGTGATGGGCAAAATCGTCGGCTACCGTAATGCCGCCGTACTGGCCCAAAATTTCAAACCGACGGTGAACTCCGGTAAAACGATGCAGGCTGTCTGCCGCTGTTTGCGGGTCAATTCCCAAATAGTCAGCGGTGGCTGCCGCCGCCAATGCATTATAAATATTGTGCTTTCCGGGAACGGAAAGTGAAATTTCAGAGATTTTCTTCCCTTTTTTCAAAAGAGAGAAACTTTCACAGGCTTTTGGAAGGTCAGAAATCCCCTGTGCCTGATAATCGTTGTGAGGCTCCATTCCAAAAGTCAGAACGGTGGTGTTTTCAAGCCCCTCGACTGCTTTTAAACAGTTGGGGTCATCGCCGTTGATAATGAGTGCTTTTCCGGTTTGAGAAGAAAACTGGTGGAAGGATTTTATGATGTTTTCTAAAGTGCCGAAATAATCCAGATGATCTGCATCGATATTCAGGATTACCGAAATCGATGGGGTCAGCTGCAAAAAGGTGTCCACATATTCACAGGCTTCACAGATCATGGTGTGGCTTTTTCCCACACGCCCGTTGCCGCCGATATAAGGCAGCTTTCCGCCGATAATGGCCGAGGGATCTTTTCCGCCGTCAATACACACCTGAGTAATCATGGCGGTGGTGGTGGTTTTTCCGTGTGTTCCGGAAACCGCAATGGAATTTTGATACCGCCGGGTTACGATGCCCAGCATAACGGAACGTTCGACTGTGGGAATTCCTTTTTCCTCTGCGGCCAGAAGCTCCGGGTTGTCATTTTTTACAGCGGCGGTATACACCACCAGCTGTGCATCGCCTATGTTTTCGGCGCGGTGGCCCATCGCAACGGGGATGCCATAAGAACGGATTCGTTCCAGTGTGTCAGATTCATTCATGTCGGAACCGGTGAGTGTAAAGTCTTCGTGGTGCAGAATTTCTGCCAAAGGACACATGCCGGAACCGCCAATCCCAATAAAGTGGATTCGCTTCACTTGATCTAAAATATCCTGATTCATAAAAATAGGACTCCTTTTATCCTGAAAGTCGCTGTGCGGCTAAATCGTAATTAGAATTTCCTTGCCATTTTAAAGGCTTACCTATCTATTATATTGCTTTTGTATGATAAAATAAACATATTTTTTGATTTTAATACAATAAAATCCTTTTTGATATTCTTCATATGCAATCACATACGATAGGAAAAATCCATACTATATTTTAGCAGAAGAAATTGGAGGTTATGAATGGTGGAATTGAACAGCTTTGGAGTGATTGGCGGCGATCAAAGACAGATTGCACTGGCTGAATCAATTGCAGCGGATGGATATGCAGTATATGCCTGCGGTTTTGATAGAGTGGGAGAAATCAAAGGGGTCAGACAAACCACGTTAAGTGATCTGGCCCTGATTTGTGATACAATCGTGCTGCCTCTTCCCGTAACCCGGGATGGGCAGTGTTTGAATACTCCTCTGCACAGCGAGCAGATTGCACTGGATGAAGATTTTGCTATGATGATGCGGAACAAAAAGGTGTTTGGCGGCATGATGGAAAAACTTTACCAGACCAGCGGACTGTGGCAAGAAGTGGATTCCCGCGATTATTTTACCAGGGAAGAGCTGGCGGTGCGAAATGCAGCACTGACAGCGGAAGGAAGCATAGAAATCGCTATGAAGGAATATCCGGGCTCCATTGGAAAATCCAGGTGTCTGGTTGCCGGCTTTGGCCGAATTGGAAAGGCACTTGCATATATGCTGCGCGGCTTGGGAGCAACAGTGATTGTCAGCGCCCGCAGGCCTGAAGATTTTGCGTGGATTGAAGTTTATGGATATGAACCGGTTCAAACAGGAAACATCTGTCAAAAAGAACCTTACGACATTATTTTTAATACTATCCCGTCTCGGGTTTTTACCCGCAGAGTTTTGTCCAGACTGCCCGCGGAAACAATTTTGATCGATCTGGCATCTGCTCCTGGAGGTGTAGACATAGAAGCTGCCGAAAAATTGGGGATTCGTGTAATTCCGGCGCTTTCTTTGCCCGGAAAAGTTGCGCCCAAGGCAGCGGGAGAAGTGATTAAAGGAACCATTTACAACATGATGGAGGAGTGAGAGCCTTGAGCGGATTGACCATAGGCTATGCACTGACAGGCTCGTTTTGTACCTTTGAAAAGGCACTGGTACAAATGCGCCGTTTGATAGAAGAAGGACATCGGCTGATTCCGATTCTATCGGAAACTGCCTATTCCACAGACACCCGGTTTGGCAAGGCAAAGGATTGGAACCGCCAAATCGAAGAACTGTGTGGACATGAAATCTGGCACACCATTGTTCAGGTCGAACCCATTGGCCCCAAAAAACTGGTGGATTTAATGTTGGTTGCCCCTTGTACGGGCAATACCATGGCGAAAATGGCCCATGGCGTTACCGATACCGCCGTAACCATGGCGGTAAAATCGCATTTGCGGGTGGGCGGCCCCGTTTTGTTGGCGATCTCAACCAACGATGCACTCAGTATAGCAGCGCAGAATATGGGGCGGTTGCTGAACAGCAAGAATATTTATTTTGTGCCTATGGCACAGGATGATCCCGAAAACAAACCGAATTCGATGGTGGCGAACTTTGATCTGCTTTTGCCCGCGGCATTGTCTGCAGTGCAAGGCAAACAAATGCAGCCTATTCTGATGCCACAATAAAATGAGGGCGTTTCCGCTTTTGGAAACGCCCTCATTTTTTAGTTGTTTTTCATACCTCTGTTCTTTCATTCATACGGTTAGAGGTGTCTGCCGGTTTCTGATTCAGCTTTCTTATTCTGTTTCGGGAAAATAGAACAAGCTCTTTTAAACTGTTTTGGATAAGACAGTTTAAAATTTAAATAATCTGTCACAAAAACACCTTCTGGTTGGTCTATATGTATTGAAGACATTCGAACAGAAAGAGGGTAGTACCCATGTGCCATTTAGTTTGTGATTTCAATAAAATTCCAAGAATATTTCTAACGTGGTCAATGGCTGCAATTACTATGGTTGGGGATCTCAAATTGGTACAGACCGATTTCAGTTCTTTTGAGGCAACTCCTGTTTTTATAGAAATATTTTGAATATTGAACGGCTGAATCGAAACAGATGATTTTGAAAGGATTCTTTCATGGACACTTACAACAAAATTTCAGAAACAATAATGGGGAAAAAAGGTTCTTGGTTTTTGTGGCTGCTATTTAATTTTTATTTGTTACTGAGCTGGGTGCAAGTGAGCGGGCCGGAAATGATTGATTTTGTGGTAATTCTATTATTCTGGTTTGTGTTTTTTTCTTATTAACGGGCATAAAAAAAGAGAGCGGAAAATTTCGGTTTGGGATATTGTTTTTTTAATCGGAATGTTTTTTCTATTAGGATTACCGTTGTTTGTTGCCCAAGACTCTTTGCCGTTTATGCGTTTTCCAATCAGCGAAGCACCTTATCCGATGTATTATATTTTTATGTTTTTTGAGCTTTTTCTAACCCTAAATATCATGGTTCTAAAACGGCCCAAAATCGAAGAGTAACCCAGCAAAGTGGATTTTGTAGCTTCTTCTTGATTTTGAAAGCAGGAGTGTGCGATCAAGAAAAGGAACGCGTCGATTTCACGATGGGGTCCTTTTCTTTTTAGGACAATCATTGGCGATACCGGTAGGGCAGAAAAAGAAGAAATAACAAGATAACACCTATGTGTTACAATTAGGATATTGATAAATTATAATTTGTGGGAGGATAAACTTATGTGGATGGTATTCGGAATCGCTGCAATCATCACAGCAATATTAAATGTTGTTTGGGGGGTAAGAAGTCAAGATGCAAAGTGGTTTCGATTTATCAGTTTATCACTGACCGCTTTCACACTATGCGCATTTTATAGTGCAAATGCAAAATGGGTTTTAAATGAAGATTGGTCTGCATTGATGGATGTTGTTCCTACGATGTCAAAAGTGTTATGGATTCTTACAATAGTATCCATATTAATCAATAGTGTTTCTTTATTTAAGAAAAACGATAGATAGATTTCGATTTATTAAACTGGCGTGGGCACTCTATTTGATTTACAGCTTTTTAGGTCATTTCTTTCTGTTTCATGAGTTTGGATTGGCGAAAATGCTGTATGGTTTTTAAAACATATCTTTGTCTGCCCTCGCGGAAAAGAAAAACCACCGGTTATACCGGTGGCTTTTTTTATTTGCTTTTTTAGTCTTCCCGCTTTTTTGCGTCAGACGAATTTAATTTGGCAATGGTGTTGGCGTCTGCAATTCCGGTGACTTCCATTCCGTTCAGATATTGAAAATCCTTTACGGCTTGCTCGGTGCCGGCTGTAAATTCCCCGCTGATGGCAACAAACATATAGCCCAGCTGATCCAAACGGGTTTGCAGTGCTTTTACGTTATCCCCGGAATCCCCCCGTTTGTAAGTGCCGGACGGTACCGCGCCAGCCGCTTGCCCGGCTGAGGAAGACGCCGGCTGGCTGGAAGTGGAAGGCTTACTGGAGGATGGGGAAGAGGAACTGGCGGGCGGCGCACTGGAAGAAGCAGACGGAGCGGAGGAAGAAGGCATCGTTCCTTCCAACAACTCAGGGTATACGGTGCCGGCCATAAAGCTGACCGCCTGAATCATCCCGCGTCCTTGCCGTGCCATGTAAGCGGAATCCATTTCGTAGACCCGGTTTGCTTTGACTGCTTCCAAATTTTTGTATTCTTCGGATTCCTGCAGTTCTTTCTTTACTCCCGCCGCACAGAAAATGTACTGGGGATTGGAAATTTTCATGGCTTCGGCATTGGCCTGTCCAGCGGTATTCCCGGCGAAAGCGTTGGCGAGCCCGGCGCTTTCAATCAATTTTCCGGCCAGCATATCACCGGTGGCCGCCTTTCCTTTGGCGTCATATAAGTAACAGGCGGTGATGGGCGAATCCGTTTGCGGAATCACTCGGGTAATATCGTCCAAGGTTAAGAAGATGCTCTGTGCGGTTTTTTCTCCTTTTTTGTAGCCGGTAGAGGCACCCTTCAGTGCTGCGCCCGCCTCAGAATACATCCTCTCTAAATCAGACCGATCAGTAGCCGGTGCTATTACGATGGAAAGGATTCCTTCCTTTTGCAGAGCGGTGGTGACTTCCTCCCCCGGATCCGATTCAAACAGTGCCAAAGTAGCACCGGTGGCTTTCACAGCCGCGGGATCGGAAGCGCTTACGTTAGGAAGAACCGATAACTCTTCCTGATTGCAATCCTCTGACTTTGATTTTAATGAGATTTCATAATTCATAGCCAAAATGACGTCTGCCAGATTGGGGGAAAATACGGCAACCCCCTGGGGTTCTGTTTTTAAAGTAGTGGTTCCTATCGTAACGGGGTAATCCTTTTCCGCAGCTCCGGAACTGATGTCTCCCTTATTAGAGCATCCGGCGAAAAGAGATACAACCAGTGCCGCCGATAGCACTCCCGCAATCATTCGTTTCAACTGTCCCATAGAATCCTCCCTGATGATTCATTTGCTTTGTATTGTACCATGAAAATATAAATAAAATATGAAGCCGGTTTTTTTACAGAAGGCTTTTCCCTTGCTTGATTTTTGCCTCAGCCAGACGCACATATTGGCGTGCACAGCGGGGGGAACACCCGGCTCGTTCTGTGGCAAAACGCTCTGCACCGATAAATAGCTGGGGAAGATGGCTTTCCAATCCCCGCTGGCGAGCCAGCTTTTCCACGATATCCAGAAATTGAGCCTTGTCGGGCAGCATAAACCGTACAGAAAGACCAAATCGGTCTGCAAGCGACAGGCTTTCCTGAATGGTATCTACCCGGTGAATCTCGTCGCCCTCCCGGTCTGAAAAGGTTTCTCGCAGCAAATGGCGCCGGTTTGAAGTGGCATAAATTAACGTGTTTTCCGGGCGAGCAGCAAGCCCCCCTTCCAGCACGGCTTTGAGTGCCGCATAGGTATCATCCTGCTTGGAAAAAGAAAGATCGTCGATAAAGATAATAAATTTCATGGGGAGTTCGGCCAGCAGTTCCACCAGCTCCGGAAAATGAGGAATCTCGATTTTCGGCATTTCAATGAGCCGCAAAGCAGGAAATTCATGAAGCAAAGCTTTTACGGTGGAGGATTTTCCCGTGCCGCGGTCACCATATAGCAGGCAATTGTTGGCAGGCAAATCCTGAAGAAACGCTTTGGTATTTTCCAGCACCAGATTCCGCTGCAGTTCATAGCCTTTCAGGTCCTCAAGACGAATGGAATCAGGGTATTTTACCGGGGTAAGCCGTCTGTTTCTCCAGATAAAGGCATGATAACGGGCAAACCGGCCGCAGCCGTTCTGCTGATAAAAAGCTTTTAGCTGATTCAGGCATTCTTCCGGATTCTGGCGCATTTGAGGAATGGTTTGTCCGTTTTCCCAAAAGGGCAAATTCAAATCTGCTGCCTGTGGAAAGGAGCAGCCGGCCAGCAGATCCCGGGGCGTAATTGCGGCCAGATCCAGCACAATCTGCAGATCCCGCAAAACGGCAGCCCGCAAAGGGGAAGATATCTCTTTTTCCGAAGCCGCGGCCTTGGAAAAAGCGTTTTCATCGTATAATACGGTTTCTGTAAAAGCGTGTGCAAAACAAGTTTCTGCATTTTTTTGACCCAATACAGAAAAGAAATCACCCCAAGTCTGCACAAAACCCAAAAAGTTGTTTCCTCTGGCAGCGCAAAGCAATCGAAACAAAGCCTTGGGTATGCTTCTTTGCAGAAGCCCCCGATAAATCGACAGTGAAGCTGTTTTTATAACAGCTTCTTCTATTGGATTCATAATATTGCCCCTTTCCCATGTGGTTAGACTTATTTTACCTTTCTTTCTGAGGGCCTGTCAACAAAAGTGCTTGACTTTTCTTCTGAATCTCTATAAAATAAATAAGCACAGGTCGAGCAAAGAAGTTTGAGTAGATGCAGATGTTGAGAAACATCAAGTTGCTTGTTCTGGGCGTTGACAACTGAATCATTATAAAAATGGAGACGTATCGAAGTGGTCATAACGAGCCTGACTCGAAATCAGGTTGTCCGCAAGGGCACGTGAGTTCGAATCTCACCGTCTCCGCCATGAGCCTGTTTGCGGTCAATGTCCGCAGCAGGCTCTTCCTTTTTTCCGAATTTCTACGCTCTCTTTTGAGGGCGTTTTTTCTTTTCTGTAGAAAAGGAGTGCGCCTGAATCCTTTGTATACAAGGCTTTGAAGTGTTTTTATGAAGCAATCTGTAGAAAATTATTCACTCGGTTCAAGTCCGCTCGGTTCGACCACTGGGTTTCTTTCAAACATCCCATCCATAACCAAGCCAGATTCGATCTGTGCGTGGAAGTCCAGATGAGAGTAAATGTCTGCTGTAGTCGAGAACGTGCTGTGTCCCAGCCAGATCTGGATTTGCTTCATAGATATGCCGCTTACAAATAGCAGGCTGGCGCAGCTATGTCTGAGATCGTGGAAGCGAATCTTTTTGAGTCCGAATTTTTCAAGAAGTCAGATGAAATGCTCGGTAACATAATTAGGGCGTATAAGCTTTCCCGTTTGATCGAGGCAAATATAATCAAGGTAATCCCGGCAATAGGAGCGTTTAAATAGCCTATGGTACCTTTCTTGTTTGTCTTTCTCAGCAAGCAGTAGTTTTTCAACAGAAGGCAGCAAAGGGGAGTGTACGGAAGCTGGATTTGGCCAAAGGCTTTTTGAGACTTCCTTTGACTGGTTTACGCTACGGTAGTCCGATGGGAACTTTGTAAGGAAACTCAAGGTCGTCAATCAAATTATTGAGAATTCATCATCCATAAAAATTTCGAATACAAGTCACAAAAATGAAGGATACCGAGCAATTGCTCGGTATCCTTCATTCTGTGCCACACAGATGATTTAAAAATGCTGATGCATTACAAAATGTACAGTGTGTCTTGGGTATATAGCTTTCTGTCGATGACGTTCTCAATGGGTTCGTTTTGGAGAATTAACTTTTTAATCTTATCAAGCAGGATGTTCACTTCTTCAAAATTACACAATTCAACACTCTGTTTATCTTCACAAAAAAACCATTTCCCATTTCCATTTACAATTGAATAATGCTGACCTTTGTAGTCAAATTCAATTTCTCTACCAATTTTTAAATCATTCAACATTTTATTAAATGAATACTCCATAAGGTCGCCTCCCTTATGTATTTAAAATATTGTAATTTTTAACGGCAAAAGCCGGAACACTTAAGCTCAATACCATTGATAGTGTCAGTATAAAGCTTAGCATCTTAGTAGTCAACTTTTCATATAATTCCTGGCTTTCTAAATTTTTATTATAATTTTGGTATGTTTGACTTGAAACTCAATGTTCTTAAACCAGTGGAATCCCCCCCTAAAAATACTTTTATTTGACTTCTGTACTTATATAGCGCAGGAACTTTGAAAAGGGGGACAAACTTTTTCAGGTTTTATTTAGAATGTAATTTCACTTGATGTAGCAGTGGTTTTATCTGATCCTGTGGTGATAGTAACCTTTGTGAGGTATTTTTATCTTGCTTTTCCCGGTGTAGGATTTGGTAATATCCACTGTACCATTTGCACTGATTGACCATGACTTTACCTCTTTCCAGCAGCCTCCGCTGTACTTTTCTTTGGTGTAATCAAAAGTGGGACTGAGATGCTGCGTTTCGATTTTGATATGGATGGCACCACAACAACACCATAAGTGTTTTGTTTAACCAATGGGGTGTAATAATAGGGTTTAATGCTATTGGCTTTGAACTGGATCGCTCCAGCGAAGCGGCCGATACCGGAACTGCCGGCATGGTCAGCACAACCATGCCGGCAACTGCAAATGCTTTTTTCTATTTCATAATAAAATCTTCCTTGTGTGTTATTCGGATTTCACCTATTAAAAAAAGAAAGTCGCAACTATCAATGTTGCGACTTTCTCTAAGTTATAAATCATCTACGTTTGACTTGCTTAATTGATTTAATTGAATTATACAGTCCCATCAGTGAAACTGGAATCAGCAACAAATAAACTTTATCTATAAATCTTTCTTTAGGGTATGAAAAGGCTTGGCCTGTTATCATTTCTGCTATTCCACTGGCTATGAATAGTAAGATAATTGATACGATAAGGAATATTAAAAAAAGTTTATTACTTAGTTTTATACTATCTGAGAAAGCCTTATTTATTATAAAGCTAATTAACATTCCTAATAAAAGGAACAACCAAAGAAACAACTCGTTCAGTTTAAGCACTAATGTTGCTGACCAAACAATTATAAAAGCTATATGATACATAATTGATATTATCAAAACACTGTATTTTGTGGCTGAATTCATAAACCAATCACCCCAACTAAATTACCAAAATTCAATATATCCATTGTTTGGCCTTGCATCAATAGAATCAATTCCCTTTGCTATAATTAATCCTGGTGAAAAATCTATTGCAGCAAATATGAATTTAACACCATAAGCTTCAACCCATGTGGCACCTTGTACCATTCCCCAACGCAGTAAAGTGGATTTGACTTTACTAATAATTACACTTTTTACAAGCTTTTTGGCTTCCGCCTCACCAACTTGTTTAATTAATGCACGAATACTGGTTGCACCTAATTTACTAAGTCCCCCACCTATCACAATATCAATTGCAGCACCAACTTTTTCAACAGTATTTAGATGCCACCATGGAGCATCGCTATTTAAAGTATATTTGGATGCGGAGCGAGATGATGAATAGCTACTTTTTAACATTGCTTCAACATCATTTTTGAACTGCTCTTTATTTCCGGTATTGTAATGATTGTCAACAGCTTCGTTAAGTAAATAGTCAAAAAAGGCCGCTTCTTCTTCTGACATTTTGTTTCGATCATAACCTGTTTGGCTTAAATCTAAATTTAAAAATCGTTCAGGAATTGTTACAGAAGTATCATAACTTTGTTTAAGAGTAATGGTGCTGTTTTCAGCGGCAAAAGCCGGAACACTTAAGCTCAATACCATTGATAGTGTCAGTATAAAGCTTAGCATCTTAGTAGTCAACTTTTTATATAATTCCTGGCTTTCTAAATTTTTATTATAATTTTGGTATGTTTGACTTGGAACTCATTGCTCTTAAACCAATGGAATTACTCCCTAAAAATACTTTTATTTGACCTGCTGTTCATTATAGAGTTTCACCCGGTGAGGTTTTTGCTTTCAGCGTGATGTCGCAAAAAGAACTGATTTTCGCCAATTCAAACTATCCCGCATATCAAACCGACAAATGCAAGAAGAAATTTTTACACCACGGGATTATCAAAAACCGCAGTTGGATTTTGCTGATATTCTGGCAGCCATATAAACAAAAATTCTTTTTGCACGATTAATCCACAAACCCGCACAGGAACACGTTCTGTGCGGGTTTTTCTCTATCATTTTTTGATGTTCACATTCCCTGAAAATATAGAAAAAGCGGCGTGAAGCTATAAAGTGATATGTCGTTATAGCTCCATTTCGCTGCTTTTTTGCTTTTTTCACAGGGACTTTAACAGGACTATCTTTTAGCGGTTCTGCTTTTTAGGGCTGCAATGCTTTGTGATCGGTTTCAAGAACGCTACAGTTCATTTATCGTATCAGTTATCGCCATATTCCGAATCCGTTTTGAAGGAACATAGACCGCAGCAATAGCGGCAATGAAAACAAACAAGATGATTATTATAATAGGAAGAATGGGGATACTCCAAGTGGCGTAGTTAAAGTGAGAGGTAATAAGATGGTCATATAACAACTTGCTAAGCAGCAAACCCGCTACACAGCCAACGATACCCCCAGAGACAGCATAGGTAAATGCCTCGGCAGCAATCATTTTTGTTAACTGGTGTTCGTCCATACCAACGGCACGCATGGCTCCATACTGCTTTATTCTTGCAGACACACTCATAGAAATACTGTTCATAATATTGAGTACGGTAACCAAAGTAATAATTGCCAAAAATCCATAGACAAAGAACAAAAATGCCAGATAAGTGCTGGTGGTACGGTGCTCACGCTTGTCACTAAACGTGTATTTTTCACCGACTGCATTACGGATGGCTGTCACGTTCTCGTCCGTTGCGTCTTTCGTTGTCTGTATCATAATAAGAGAATAATCAGTGATACCAGTCAGATGTGCAAAAGTTTCACCAGAAGTAATAACCGTTATTTTACCATTTGTGTTGCCATCACTGCTGAAAGGGTCATATTTCAGCAAACCGGCAATTTCAAATTCCTCATTGCCGACCCTTATTTTATCGCCTATCTCTAAGGGGCTATCTTTGTCCCAAGTTGCAAGTACATAATGGCTGTTACCATATACCTTTGAAATATCACTGCCTTTTCTAAGCTGCTGATCCTTTCTCAGACAATCTAAATCAAATTTATCATAAGAAATCAAATCAATCGTACTTGATAAAACATTCTCTTTTTTGATTTCTGCCGGAATATCAAAATTGCTCCTGCGCCCAAAAACACGTTCTACCCCTTCCATTCCGCTAACCGTATCAAGCAATTTGCTGTCTACTGAATTGGAACTGTCACTACTGAAAATGTTAATGTCAGAAGTATTCGACGACTGCGGTATAAGGTAGCTGATAAACTCGATGAAAACAGAAAAGCTCAAAAAAAGAATAATACTAAGTGCAAAAGAGCTCGTCATAAGTATTAAGTTTTTCTTTACTGATATTGCATGGTGAATCCCAAGGGCAGTTTCAATTTTGAAAGAACGGCTCTTTACTGCATGGCGAATATTTGTGTTTTCTGAATTGCCCGATACTGCTGTTACGGGCGATACTTTAGCAGCTCGTTTTGCCGGAGAACTGGCGGCGATAAGAACGGTAACAACACCCACAATCATTCCGCTGACAATGCCAATGATGCTGATCCCGAACAGAGGAATATGAGAAAATTCTTCACTGACAAGGAGGCGCAAAGCAGCGCACAAGCCCCATGAGGTTACAATTCCAAGCACAATACCAATCGGAACCGCAGTTTTACACCAATTTAGAGCTTCCAGCCTGACAAAACGGATAATTTGCTGTTTGCTCATTCCAATACAGCGCATCATGCCAAAAAACTTTGTTCTCTGGGCTACACTGCTATTGATGCTGCTTGAAATCATCAGTACCCCGGCAATCAGTATCAGGAAAAACAACACAGCCGAAATCAATAAAAGTGTTTGTCCCATTATACTGCTGAACAAGTCTTGAAACGACAGGTTGCCATGTTTCTTCAGCAGTCTTGCTTGCTCCATTTTGGCGCCCATTTCGGCCATGCTGAACACGGCTGTTACCATGAACACAGAAAAGATGATACACAGAAGCGTCATGCGGTTCTGCCGTTTGTGTACTTTTGCAGAAATCGGAATAAGGCTAAGATAGCTTTTCATTCACGGCACCTCCTAAATCGGTTAGTATGCCGTCTGACACTTGCAGTATCCGGTCTGCGGTCTGTGCGATACTTCGGCTATGGGTAATCATAACAATGGTCTGCTGATACTTTCTTGCAGCTTCTTTTAGCAAAGTAATCACTTCACTGCTGTTTTGCGTGTCCAAATTACCTGTCGGCTCGTCCGCAAGAATCAGCGATGGCCGCGTAATGAGCGCACGGCCGATTGCTACACGCTGTTGCTGTCCACCTGATAATTGACTGGGTAAATGGTGGCGGCGTTCTTTTAAATTCAGTACCGTAAGTAGTTCTTCAAGATGCTTTTTATCGGGCTTTTGATAATCAAGAAGTACGGGAAATATGATGTTTTGCTCCACATTCAATTCTGGAATCAGATTAAAGCTTTGAAAAATAAATCCAATATTTCTGCGCCGAAAAATGGTCAAGCTGCTGTCTTTCATGGAAAAAATATCTTTACCGTCGATAAACACCTTGCCGGAAGTGGGCACATCGAGCGCACCTACCATATTTAGAAGTGTACTCTTGCCGGAGCCGGATTCCCCGACGATTGCTACAAATTCACCTTTCGGAACAGAAAAGCTGATATCTTTTAGCGCATGTACGGCAGCTTCACCGCTGCCATAGGTTTTAGAAATTGATTTCACTTCCAATAAATTCATAGGTATCCTCTTTCTTTCTTGATGTTGAAAGATTATCATGTCAACCTTACTGTCATATGACACTGAACCTACAATTTTGTAGGAATTAAAAAATTGATTGTAAAAGCAGTGCCAATTTCTAATTCGCTGTCAACCTCAATGGTTCCGTTGTGTGCTTCAACAATCGCTTTTGCAAGTGGCAGCCCAAGCCCGATGCCTTGTGTATCTTTCGAAAAACGACTGCGATAAAATCGTTTGAAAATATGATGTAAGTCCTCTGGGTGAATACCGCTTCCGTTGTCTTTTATCACTACTTGAATCACAGACGTAAGTTGTTTCCATTCCATATGAATCGCATTTCCTTTTTTCGTATGGTCAAAAGCGTTTTTAACAATATTACTGATTGCTTCCATCAGCCAATTACGGTCACAGAATAACGTGATGTCATTATCGCCAGACAAAAATAATTCCTTTTCCTCTTGCTTGGCCCGGAATGAAAAGTGCTTTTCTATATTACCCATTATTTCAGATACGTTTTCTCTCGCTTTCACAATCATGATTGTTCCGGCATCGAGTTTCGTGATTTTCAAGAGGTTCTGCACAAGGATTTCTATTCTGTCAAGTTCCTGCTCTGAAAGAACAGCAAACCCTTTGATTGTCGGTAAATCTTTTGCTTCTTCCTGCAGAAGCCCGTTATAAATATTAAGAGCAGCAAGCGGAGTTTTCAACTGGTGAGAAATATCGGATAGGGTATCTTTTAAAAACTTTTTTGCGTTTTCTTCATTTTCAGCGTGGGCATTCAAAATAGAAACTAAGGAATTTACTTCATGGAATAGCCGATATAGCTCGCCTTCCTCATCACATTCAATACGTGCATTTTGATTTCCAGAAATATATTCTTTAATTTGCATTACCGCATTTTCCATGATGATATTTTGTTCCTTGAAATACCGATAAACGATTGCCAATATCAAGAGGCTCATGCACAAGGAACATATTAATACATACAATGCTGCATTTTCAAATTTCAAACTTATGAAAATAACAGAAATCAAGGTGAATGCTGCTGTCAGCAGCAGTACCAAACAAAAAAGTTCTTTGATTTTCCTGTTTATCAGTAGTTTCATCGTACACCTCAATTCACAGTATTCCATTTATATCCCATGCGCCGAACCGTCACTATTTTTTGAGGTTTGCTCGGATCGTCCTCAATTTTTGTACGCAGTCTGCGTATATACACCGTAAGAGTATTGCTGTCTATATAGTTTTCATCACAATCCCATAATTGGCTTAAAATCTGTTCCGGCGAAAGAACAATATCGGGATTTTCCATAAACAGGTACAATAATTTATATTCACTTGCTGTTAAGTCAAGCTGTTCTTCCTTTTTATAGACTTCTCTTTTTAACAATTGCATTTTTATGCCATTAGAATTTAGTTCCGGCTCTGCTTGATTAAAATGATCGCTTCTGCGAAGTAAAGCATTGATTCTTGATAGAAACACTGCCAGTTTGAAAGGCTTTGTGATATAATCGTCGCCTCCTATATCCAGTCCCATTATAATGTCGGTTTCTTCATCGGCCGCCGTCAGAAACATAATCGGTACTTTTGAGGTTTGACGAATTTTTCTGCATAAATCATAGCCAGAGCCATCGGGAAGCGACACGTCCAAAATGACCAAATCATATGTTCCGTTTTTCCATAACGTTTCTGCTTCAAGATTTGTACGGGCAACCTCTATTTCGTATTCTTGCTTTTTCATAGCAAAAGATAACCCATGAATTAAACTCAAATCATCTTCAACA
Source organism: Clostridium minihomine (assembly GCF_900240385.1). Taxonomy (GTDB): domain Bacteria; phylum Bacillota; class Clostridia; order Oscillospirales; family Acutalibacteraceae; genus Faecalispora; species Faecalispora minihomine. The sequence continues at coordinate 253,951 of NZ_OEQH01000001.1, forward strand.
AAGAAAATGCGTTTCATTTGTTTTCAACGTCCTTTCTTTTTTAAAGGGGGTGCCGTCTATTCATAGGCTTTTCCGCGCCTTTTGGAATCGGCCGCATACGGCTGAAACAGGCAACCCCTGGTATGCGGTTTCCTTCACATAGCTTTTGTGCCCGACGCTCTGAAATGCTTGATTTTTTCGCAGTTTCGAAGGAAAAAATAGATTCCATCACATGACCGTCCCTTCGTTTGCAAACAATGTTACCAATCAATTATATACGGACAGCCGAATCCTATCAATGTGCAGGCACAATTAATCTGATTTATTCTTATCCATGATACGTTTGATGTAATCATAAGAGATTCAGGCAGCCGAAACAGAGGGCGAATAAATGTCCAAAACAAAATATGGAAGGAAAAGCGTTGCAGTCTTTTGAGGGTTGCAGCGTTTTTTGTGCTTCTTTGGGAATTGGTAGTGAAAGTAAAGTTTCTTATTAAGCATAGGGCGATCACTTCTGCATTTTGCCATGTTTGTTGGCCAGTGTCTAAAACCGGAAAGAAGCGGCGGGGGATGGACGGGCGAAAAGAGACAGTGAAAATCAAGTTTCGCGTTACGGAAGAAGGTGCCTTGGTGCCATAAATCGTCCTGCCTATGACACCAAGGCTTATGGCAAAGGCGTTTATTTACGATGTCCTTTTGCAAAACAAAAAAGTATGATACAATGAAGAAAAAATTTGTCTAGCACAAAGGTTTGGGGGCTGCAATGGATATACAAAGACTGACAGTAGGGCAGATGGCAAAACTAAACAGAGTAACATCAGAAACTTTGCGCCACTATGACCGAACAGGATTGTTGAGCCCCTGGCTGATCGATAAAAAAACCGGATACCGGTACTACCATATTAACCAAAGCGCTCGGCTTGATATGATTCAGTATTTACGGGCTTATGGCGTATCACTTGAAGAAATTCGTTTGCAGCTTGACACGAATGATTTCAATTCGTTATGCACCTTGCTGAGTGAACAGATGCGATTAATCGATAAAAGGATCGAGGATCTTAAATTAAGCCGCAAAGCGATTGAACGAATGATTAGGAACCATGAGCACCATAGGAATCTTCCCCCTGCCGGCACGATATTTTATGAATACATCCCCAAGCGAAACATATTTGTCCATAAATCTTCCATCAACTTCTTCGACCAGAATGAAACTGGCTATGAGTTAATGCTGCGCGAATTAAAACAGGATATTGTAGTACATAATCTTCCCTTTACCTATTTTCGCAATGTGGGCACGATGATACGGCAAGAACATCTGAAAGGGAGGAACTTGTTTTCAAATGAAGCGTTCTTCTTTGTTGAGGATGATTATGCAGGCCCCGGAAATGTGGAGACACTCAGGGATGGGCTTTATATCTGCTTGTGTGCAAACGACTTTTCAAAAGAAATGGATTATGCCCGTTATCTTTTGAATCAAGTTGAGAAATCGGGATATACCATAGCTGGTGATTATGTGTGTGAAGTTATTGAAGAATTACCATGCCTGAATGATGCACTGCGTCATTTGTTTTTTAAGATACAGATACCAGTCGTACAGCTTTAAAATAAGACTTGACATTTTTGTAACAAAAGGGTTTATACTATTCTTAACAGTTCACTGATATATTGCAGCCACAACTAAATTTAAGTAGGAGGTAATAGCATGAATCGAAAAGTTAGGGCAGTCCAGTATGGGTGTGGAAAAATGAGTGTGTACCTGATGCGCTATATGCTGGAAAAAGATGTTGAGCTCGTTGCTGCGTTTGATGCAAATCCCACTGTAATCGGTAAGGATATCGGTGATATCATCGGCGGTGAAAAAACCGGGATTTTGGTCTCGGATGCGAAAGATGCCGATAGAATGATGGCACAGCTAAAACCCGATGTTTGTGTGGTGGCGACGCTAAGTACAATAGCCGACATTAAAAACTCCTTTGCCTTATGCGCTAAAAATGGTGTCAATGCCATCTCTACCTGCGAAGAATCTCTATATCCTTGGAACTCATCGCCGTCCATTACACAAGAACTGGATGAACTGGCCAAAGAAAATGGAGTAACTTTGGCTGGAAGCGGTTATCCCGATATGTTTTGGGGCGTGTTAATTGATACACTGTCAGGCTCCATGCATAAGATTACAAAAATTAAGGGTTCCAGCAGCTACAATGTGGAAGATTACGGCATTGCATTAGCCAAAGGGCATGGTGCCGGGTTATCCTCACAAGCGTTTGAGCAGGAAATCGGCAAATATAACAGCCTTTCTTCGGATGAACAGAAAAAGCTTGTTGAGAGCGGCGAGTATGTACCCAGCTATATGTGGAACCAGAATGGGTGGCTGTGCAGTAAAATGGGCCTTACCGCTATTTCACAAGTACAAAAATGTGTTCCCACAACCCATTCAGAGGATATTCATTCCACAACATTGAACATGACAATAAAGGCTGGCCAGCCCACCGGCATGTCGGCGGTTGTTACAACAGAGACAAAAGAAGGGATTACTCTGGAAACGGAATGCATTGGCAAAGTGTATGCAACTGGAGAATTTGACCGAAATGATTGGACTTTCTTTGGTGAGCCCGAAACAACTATCAATGTAAACCGTCCGGCAACAGTGCAGCTGACCTGCGCAAATTTGGTCAATCGTATTCCGGCTCTTATTGCTGCTGAGCCTGGGTACATTTCCACCGATAAAATGCCCAACAATGCATATCTATCTCGTTCCCTGAACGAATATATAAAATAAAAGCTGGTGTTATATGAAAAACCGTTGGAATGATCTATCCAACGGTTTTTTCTTTTTCGCATACGCGGCAGGTATGTTTTTACTATTTTGTTAGAAATAACTTCGGTCTAACTTGGCTCGAAGCCATTGGTTATCGCTCTAAACGAATCATTTTATAAACTGTTGATTATTGATTTTGCAAACTGCTCAGCTTTTTTCATATCATCAGCATTTGGACGCCCTTTCCGCAAAATCGTATAATGACCGGGGCAATGATATTCTTGATCTGATACATTAAGCCCTTGCGCTTGAAGATACCTTTTGGTCTTTTCATAAGCAGACTTCACGATAGCCGCTGTGCTGAATACTACAACCTTTTTGATATTCGCTGGATTTAGGGTCAATATATATTCCTTTAGCTCCGGGTCAATGTCAAAAGCATATATGCCTGTTCCTAAAAACAACAAATCGACTTCGCCTTGTATCGGCTCGTGGATTGACTTTGCAGATCCCCCTGTTTGTTTAGCGATAGCATCTGCAATTTTCTTTGTATTACCTGATTTTGAATAATAACGCACTTCAATATTCATAAAACACCCTCTTTTTAGCTGTTTATTTCACGATCAACGGTGCAAACCTACCAATAATCGACTTTATGACAATGCAGCCAGCAACTACAAAAAGTGCAATTTTGGGGTCATAAAGGATGGGGATTTTCCATTTGAATATTTGTGTTGCTGTTGTAAGTAATGCGATTGTTCCAAAGAGGTACCCCATGATGGTGAGCGGGTGAGCAGGTGCATTGCTGATGAATTTTCCGATTGTTGGCATAATCATGCACATTGCAAATCCGATTGTGCCTAAAGTAATAACAGCCGATCTCGGTCCATTCATGAATAAGATTTGCTTGCCAGATAGTCCTGCATAAACAATCAGGCTGGTTATCAACCACTCTGCCAGCAATATTCCAAATCCTTTCATTGTTTATCACCCTTTAAATAGATTTTATTGAACATCGTAATATGTCTTTCTAAAAAAGATGAAGCTTCTTCATATTTTTCGGGCTGATTGTCGTATTTGGATAACAGCAAATACAGAGGGGAATAAAACTGCAAGGCCATTACCATTGGGTCGGCATCAACATAAACCCCATCATTTATTAAATTAGTGAACACACCTGCGATATAATCTAACCCCTTGTCTATTATCAATTCCCTAAAAAACTTGCTTGTTTCCGAAGTTCTATACTGTTCCATTGTCAACATCCTACGCAGTTGTGAACCGTACTCTGTTTTGAGATAGAACTGAAACATCGTAACGCTAATACGAAATAATTCCTCTCTTACATCACTTTCTTCTGAGAGAATATTGGCCATGTTTCCAGAGGGAATAAAAGTAGAAACTTCCTCTTGATAACGACGCTCAATGTCTTTGAGAATGGAATTAAAAATGTCTTGTTTTCCGCTATAATGCTTGTAAAGGGCGCTCTCTCGTATTCCGATTTCTTTTGATATGTCACGGATACCAACGCCGTCATAACCTCTTTTAGAAAACAATTTTAGTGCAACTGTCAAAATAACTTCCTTTGTATCCCGGGTTTCGTTTTTTGGCATAAGAACCTCCAGTAATAAATCGGTGATCAGTTGTTCACTATAATGATAGTGAACAATCGCTCACTTGTCAAGGAGGAAACTAAATTAAATTTTCACGCTGTTATTTATGGGCATTCTGAGTTTCCCCAAACCCAGCTATGTTGCGTCATTTTACTGTCACTCATTCCTTGTTTCACTTCGGGGCAACTTGGCCCAAATTCCTAAAGTGCAACCAGTTTTGCTGCTCCATTTATGATATAATAACCTTACGGCATAATCGAAAGCAAAGCTTTCGATGCCTAACAGAACATTGAATCATAGCTTACGCTTGCTTTCGTGTCAGCAATCAATCCATTGCAATCTGAGCCAAGCCCAGAACAGGAATCGGTATTTCTGTAAGGACCGAAAAAAGCGATTTAGGGTAAAAAGCCCTTTTACTCCAGAAATATATTTGGTTTATGAAAATCAATGTACAGAGAAAGGCGGCATCCATATGAAATTGGCAGAAGCACTTTTACTGCGTTCCGAATATCAAAAAAAGCTTGAAAACCTGCAAAGCCGGATCATGGTCAACCTTAAAGTGCAAGAAGATGATAAACCGCATGAGAATCCAGAGGAGCTTCTGAAAGAGGCTTTTGATCTTAACGAGTAGCTCTGTGCGTTGGTGAAGCAGATTAACGCGTGCAACAACGCTACCACGCTGTCGAATGGCCAAACCTTGTCGGAAGCTCTTGCCGACCGGGACATGCTGATGAAAAAGCGTAACCTGCTGGCAGCTGCCGCAGCAAAAGCCAATGAACAAGATTATCGCTTCACCCATACTGAGGTCAAAATGTGCGTGACGCTGCCGATCCGCGAACTGCAAAAGCAAATTGACAGTCTTTCCCGCAGCTTTCGGGAGTTAGATACTCAGATTCAGGCCGCCAACTGGACGGTGGAACTGAAAGAATAACAGGCAGCAGGTAACCGAAAACACCAAAGTGGGTATGAAAAAGTCCCTTCGGGGCATTTGAATTGGCGGGCGTGGGACAGCTCAGGGGTTCGATTCCTCATATGACAGTTCAGTCCAATACCAATTACACGCGTACATCTGATGAATTACGCTTTATGACCACATACCGGTTGGCTTTTTCGGCGAGGGTGGGGTTGGGGTTCTGCCTTGTTTTTTGTGTCGTTAGTGTATGGATTGACAAACCGCGTAATGTGTGCTATGCTCCAGTTATATTTTGAAAAGGTAGGTGAACGTCATGCAGGATCTATATCAACCAACAATAAGCAGTAAGAATAGCACCATCAGTTCATGCTTTTTTCGGCATGGCGTTTTGTAGCGCTTATTTGTCGATAACCAAGGCCCGGAACTGAGGTTCCGGGCCTTTTTGCGTCTAAATACAGAAAATGAGGTTTTTTATGATTGAATTACAAGGCAAATACAATACCGCCAAGGTTTTTACCGATACCGTAGAGAACGAGGCTATTTTACAGATCATCAATCTTTTGAATCAGGAATTTGTGTCCGGCAGTAAAATACGCATCATGCCGGATACCCATGCCGGCGCGGGTTGCACCATTGGTACCACTATGACCATCGCCGACAAGGTTGTACCAAACTTGGTGGGTGTAGATATCGGCTGCGGTATGGAGACCGTTCTTTTGGAAGATACGCACGTCGAGCTGCAAAAGCTTGACAAGGTGATCCACTTTTATGTTCCCGCCGGGTTTTCCATTCGTGAGAAGGCGCATCCCTATCTTCACGACATCGACCTTGCTGCACTGCGCTGTGTGGACAATGTCAATCTCAACCGCGCCAAGTTGAGCCTTGGCACGTTGGGCGGCGGTAACCACTTTATCGAGCTTGACCATGACGACGATGGCCGGCTCTACCTTGTCGTACACTCAGGCAGCCGCAACCTTGGCAAGCAGGTGGCGGAACACTATCAGCGTGCCGCCGCACGGGATCTCAACGATAAAGCCAAAGAAATGAACAAACTAATCGCCGATTTCAAACGGCAGGGGCGCGAAACCGAAATTCAGACGGAACTTAAAAAGCTTGGTGTGCGCAAGGTCGATAAAAATCTCGCTTTCTGCGAGGGCCAGCTGTTTGACGACTACCTTCACGACATGGCTATTGTCCAGCGATATGCCGAACTGAATCGCCGAGCGATTGTTCAAGAGATTGTCAAGCAGATGAAATTCAAAATTTCTGACAGTTTTACGACCATCCACAATTATATCGACCTCGATGCCATGATCCTGCGCAAGGGCGCCATCTCGGCTAAGGCGGGCGAACGCGTGCTGATCCCAATGAATATGCGGGACGGCAGCCTTATTTGTGTCGGCAAGGGTAACCCCGACTGGAATTGTTCGGCACCCCACGGCGCGGGACGCCTGATGAGCCGTTCGGTTGCCAAGGCAAGCATCACGCTTACACAATTCAAGCAGTCGATGCAGGGTGTTTACTCGTCTACCGTCAACAAAAGCACGATTGACGAAGCTCCGTTTGCCTATAAACCGATGGAAGAGATCGTTGCCAATATCGGCGACACAGTGGAAATCATCAACACCATCAAGCCGCTTTATAACTTTAAGGCGGCAGAATAGAATCACGAGCATTATCAAAACACCCGTTGCAGTCCATCCATTCCAATGGTTTAATGCCCCGTTCAACGTGGCCCCTGTATGAGGGCATATATTTGGGCTGAAATCGGGAGTTCCTTCTTTTCGGGGAGTGTTTGTGGTAAGATGAGTGAAAAGAATGTCACCTTTAAGGCGTGACATATTATTATTGAAAATGGGGAGTGGGGCACATGAATACTGATTTTATAAATTTAACAGCAGATAATCTTGCGGATGAGCATTTATGCTGCATTATCCGCAGTAAAAAGCTCCATCCGGGTGTTGAAGCAAAGCGGCAATGGCTTTCAGAGCGACTAAAGGAAGGTCATGTCTTTCGGAAGTTAAACGCAAAAGCTACGGTTTTTATTGAATATGCTCCTCTTGAAACAGCCTGGGTTCCCATAACTGGTGACAACTATTATTATGTGTATTGCTTATGGGTTTTGGGCAGTTACAAAGGAAAAGGATATGGGAAATTATTGATGGAGTATTGCTTGGCCGACGCCAAGGAAAAGGGGAAATCCGGAGTTTGTATGCTTGGGGCAAAAAAGCAAAAATCTTGGCTTACTGACCAATCATTTGCGAAAAGGTTTGGCTTTCAGGTTGTTGATACTACCGACAGTGAATATGAATTACTTGCACTTTCGTTTGACGGAACAACGCCAAAGTTTGCACAAAATGTTAAAAACCAAGAAATTGAAAGCAAAGAGCTAACCATTTATTATGATGTGCAGTGTCCTTATGTCTATCAAAGCATTGATTCCATAAAACAGTATTGTGAAATGAATGGCATTCCTGTATCTTTGGTTCCAGTAGATACGCTTCAAAAAGCAAAGGAATTGCCCTGTGTTTTCAATAACTGGGGTGTGTTTTATAAAGGAAATTTTGAGACAGTCAATTTGTTAGATATTGCCTATTTAAAAAGAATACTGAAAAAATGAAAATACAATTTAGTTTTTTCATTATGGATTGAGTGACGATTTCAAGCATGGCAGCTGCACCTGCCATGCTTTTTTCGCGCCATTTTTATCATTGGCTGATTTTGTTTCTGCAATTGCCCCGCTATTCACCCCTCATTCCAATCCGATTCAACCTTAAAATAATAAATGTTGACACAGGAAACAATCTGTTGTATAATCACAATTGTTTCCTGTGTCAACAATAAAGTCAACGGAATCAAGACCATTTGATCGATTGTCACCGATCATACGGTAGGAAAGGGAAATCATGATGGAAATGGAATTACTCAAAGAGTTTGAAAAACTATATCAACTTCAAGAAACGATAGCCCAGCTTTCAACAAAAGATCTTTACGATGCTCTGGGTACTACCGACACCCACTGCATTAATTTTATTGGAACGGTTCAAGAAGCCAATGGAGTACAGATTTCTGCGAATCTAGGGTTAACACGCAGCGCAATCAGTAAAATTACAACTCGGCTAGAAAAAAAGGGGTATATCCAAGGCTATAAAAAAGCAAACAACCATAAAGAGGTTTTTTATCGTTTGACAGAACAAGGGCAAGAGATTTATTGTAAACACGAAAAAGCCCATAACGCCTGGCTCATACGAGATCAAGAATTTTTAAAAACAGTTGACGAGGCAGAGAAAAAAATAATGCTGCGTGTGCTGAAAGATTTTAATCACTATATCTTAGAAAAAATGGAGGTATTTAAAGATGATAATTGATTTAACAACAAAAATATCCAAGGAATTTTTGGAATGGATTGAAAGTTTTCCAAAAAATAAACATGTAGATAGTGGGCATATTGGCACCCATTTAGATATTTATAAAAAAAGCGATATTCCAATGGAAGCCTTTAGAACCAAAGCAGTTGTAATAGATGTTGAGAAAATTGCCAATCAACGGGATATTACAATAGAAGATATGAAAGAAATAGAAATCCCCTTAAATGGTTTTGTGCTTTTTCACACGGGAAGAATCAATGAATTTGAATATGGCAGTGATCAATACTTTGCAAATCACCCTCAACTCTCTCATGAATTAATAGATTATTTGTTAGAAAAGAAAATAAGGTTTATTGGGATCGACTGTTCTGGTATTCGCAGGGGTGAGGAACATCAAGCGGCAGATGAGCTGTGCGAATTAAATGGCTGCTATGTAATTGAAAACTTATGCAATTTGGATCAGCTAATCGATAAAAATCAGAAGATTAAGAATATTTACACGATGTGGCTGGAACATCCAAAAGCCACCGGATTACCTTGCAGGGTATTAGCAGAGATCATTTGACCTTAATAATGAATTTGATTGTATGCCGAAAGGCGCAATTGAATCCGTAAAGGTTTCGTCAATAATTCTTCTGATTCGTGCGAAGGCTGCGCTATCAGAAATGCTTAATTCTCGGCGCACGGCAGACATATCTTTTTTCAGGATTACTTCATTCGCAAAAGCGGTGGCAAGCTCTAGTATTTTTCCCCTCCAGATATGCAAAGGCAGCACTGCTGCTAACATACGAGGTGATGCACTGGACTGGAAATCAGGCGCAGCGATGCCTTCCTGAATCCTGTTATATCCTGAAATGATTGCGGCAGAACGAAACTGTTTCATTTACAGAAAGAAATTACAATAAAAAAAGAAAAACAGTCCGGTTAACTGGACTGTTTTTCATGTAATTTAGAAATTCAGAATTCTGTTATTCCGATGTTAATAATTTTTGATGAAGAAAGCTATCTAAAATAACATACAAACCGATCAGCGCACCCAATGTGCCGAACACTACTCCGGCAAGGGCGTTGGCAAAACGGTTATCCCCTTCTGAAGCAAATGACAGAATGGCTGTTTGCGTCAATACAAAGCAAATAAGTGTGGACGAAAAGCTGATGGCTCTTAACGCTTTGGCTTCTAAAGCTTTGCTTTTGCGCAGGCGCAGCAAATCACGAAGATTGATGCCGAATTCAACAAAGGTGTAAAGGGCAATCACAAGCGCAATGTGCATGGAATAGATACCTGTGCTGCCACCGAAAAACAGGCGAATCGAATACAATACATAGCAAATACCAGCGGCAGATACAATGATTCCCACATAGCGATAGCTGGTTATCTGCTGTGCTCTGCTTTGGGTATGCATTCGGACGGCAATCAACCGGGCGGTTCCCATGCCGACACTGTACAGAGCATTCACGAACATGAAAAAAGACAAGGAAAGAATGCTGAGAAGTGATTTTACAGCCACAAGAAAAGCGTCTTTTAAAATAGTGATTCGTGCAAAAATAAGCTTTTTGCTTTTGATAAAATCAGAGGTTGTTTTAAGGCTGTCTTTTGTGCTTTGGTATCCGCAAAATGAAATCAAAATGGCATGAACGGCCAGAAGAAAGGCCAGGCTTCCAAAACAGATCACTGAAATACCGCTAAATATGTTGCGTTCGCCTGTTTCGGTTACTTTTAAAATAAGTACGACAATCAAAGAAAATGGGGCTGACAGTGATGCCGTGAGAGTCGATTTTAATAATCTTCCTGCGGGAGAATTGTTTTTCCGCAATAGAATCAGCTGATAGGACAGACACACAGCCAGAACCCCGGAAAGTACAATGATGAAATATTCTGCTGCCCTCGAGATGGTTTCAACGGGCTGAAACAGAATCCAAATGCCCGCCGTGAGAATTCCCGCTGCGGGAAGCAACAGAAAAAATCCAATCGGTTTTCCAAATTTTCTTTGCCTGTTTTCCTGTTTTTCTAACAGAAGCGTGAGCCAAAGCTGGGTCAGCCAAAAGAGAGCCGCACAGATGGCACAGGACATTGCGAAGAAAGAGCCGCTTTGATATCCCAAAACAAAAATAAAGCTAATCAGTCCAAGATAAGTCCAAAAGAAACATTGGCTTGTTACAGCATGCTTCATGGTACCACCTCCAATCCTGCGGGAGCGGTTCATTGGGAATGATCTTATTGCCATAAATGTGCGGCCATTCCTCTTTCTTGTTTTGAACCGTTAAAGTTTCTTCCGTTTTTTCACTCATTTATAGACAGGCGCCAACCCCAGGTCGTTTCCCTTACTGAAACGGAAACTTTCCTCTTTCAGTATCGGTTCAACAGCGCAAAATGGTACAATTCTGCGGTTGGCTAAGAATCGAATCTCCATTTGTTTGTATAGGTGCATGCATACATCATATGGTTTTTTCGGCAGACTTATCTCTTAATTTCTGATAACGCACTATTCCCCACAAAGCAAATAATCTTACAAACTCAAATGGAGTGAAAAAATGGTTCTGTGCACCATGAGCTGAATTTCTTAAGCAATATGCCAGCGGCATGGCCGCCGGAAGAATCCGCGCATATCGGTTTATTACTTTTATTTCTACTATTTTGAGATCTAGAAGCATATGTTTTGATTGAATCTTTCTGTGTGGGTTTCTGAATCTCCTTTTATTTTACTGAATTAAAATTTTAAGGAACCCAAGTGAAAGTTAATCATATGATACAACAAACTATCCATAAAGAAAAGTGCCAGAGATTTTGCTTTTATTGTTGGTTTGATTGGAAAAGGGGATCACCAGCGATTTGGAATTCTGTTTCGGCAATGGAAGATTGTGGATTTGTTCGGACTGATAAAAAGAAGCGATTGCATGAAAAGTTATGATGTTTTGCGAAGAAAAAAGTCGAAAAGTTAGAAAAACGCATTTGACTTTACTGAAATCGCGTGATATTATAAATCGACAACTGAATACTTACAAGTGAAGTTCGTAGGAAAACGGCGGCTGCCTACCGAAGGAGTAACACTCTCAGGTGCCTGAATTCAGGCGAGGACTATGAATGGATGTAACTCTGGAGAATCCCATTTTTGGGTGCCGAAGGTGTAAGGCATGAACGATTCATGCTAATCTCTCAGGCAAAAGGACAGAGAACCCGTTACCCAGGCGTTTTGGGTCTTTTTGTGTATTTCCAGAGTCAAACCATAATTTTATGGTTTGACTTTTTTGTTTGTCAAAAAAGAGGGGAAAGAAAGCAATTTTGGTAATTGCAACAACAGCTTATGCGCAAATTTTTAGGAGGAGTCATTTATTATGGAGTGGTTTTCAGATTTAGTCGTCAGCATCAATGCAGTGTTATGGGATGTGTTTTTAATCCTTTTATTATGCGGTGTTGGTATTTATTTTACGATTCTGACCAAAGGAATTCAGTTTCGCAAATTCAAACAGAGCTTTAAATCAACATTCGGTTCCATTACGTTTCGAGGAAAGTCCGCAAGTGATCAAGAGGGAATGACGTCGTTTCAGTCCTTGATGACTTCGGTGGCGGCGCAAATCGGAACCGGAAATCTGGCAGGTGTGGCCACAGCAATGGTTTCAGGCGGCCCGGGCGCCGTGTTCTGGATGTGGGTGAGTGCTATTTTAGGCATGGCAACCATTTATGCGGAAGCCACGCTTGCCCAGCGTTATAAAACAACTGAAAATGGGGAACTGGTCGGCGGGCCGGCCTATTACATTCGTGCGGCCATCAAAGGCCCTGTGGGAAAAGTAGTTGCGGCTATTTTTGCCTTTTTAATTATTATCGCCTTGGGCTTCATGGGGAATATGGTGCAGGCGAACTCAGTGGGCGGAGCTATGGAAGCAGCCTTCGGGATTCCTTCGGAATATATTGGAATCGCTTTGGCACTGATTTCTTTGTTGGTTTTTCTGGGCGGTGTAAAACGGATTGTTGCGGTGGCGGAAAAGGTGGTTCCGTTTATGGCAATTTTCTTTACCATAGCGTCGTTAATCGTGATAGCGGTAAACTTCAAAAACATTATTCCTGCTTTTGAGGCTATTTTTGTGGGTGCATTTAATCCGGATGCTGTGCTGGGCGGTGTGTTGGGTGTCAGCGTGCAGCAGGCTATCCGGTTCGGTGTTGCCCGTGGACTGTTTACTCATGAGGCCGGTATGGGTTCCACACCCCATGCGCATGCTTTGGCACGCGTGAAAGATCCCTGCGAGCAGGGCCTGGTTGCCATGATGGGCGTTTTTATTGATACCATTGTTTTGCTGCCCTTAACCGTTCTGGCCATTTTAACGACCGGTGTGTTGGGTACTGCAGATGCAACAGGCGAGTTTGTCACCGGAATTCAACTGACACAATCGGCTTTTGCTCAGGTGTTCGGCCAGTTCGGTTACGTCATTATTGCCATTTGTGTGCTGTTCTTTGCTTTTGCAACGATTATGGGCTGGTACTTTTTTGGCCTTTCTAATATCAAATATCTTTTTGGGAAAAAAGCGGTTCCTGTGTATGCCATATTGGTTTCGGCTTTTGTAGGAATCGGCTGTGCTTTGAAGGTAGACTTGGTCTGGAACTTGGCAGATTTATTTAACGGATTAATGGTTATTCCCAACATTTTGGCGTTAATTATTCTTGGGGGAGTGGTTGTCAGGCTCACCAAGAACTGGGAGGACGGAAAGTCCAATGGCTTTGATATCGAGTAATTCCTTTGTCGGGGCTACATGAATCGATTATGGGAAGCGATTTTTAGCAAATGTCCTGCATCATTATATTTTAATTCTATGGGTCACTGGATTCAGAATTATCGCATCGATTGGGTAGAAATGAAAAGACCCTGCATAAACCAAATGTTTATGCAGGGTCTTTCTTCGTAAAAACTGCGGTTTTTAAAACGGCATGGCCGGTGATTCAAAATAAATGGCAGCAGCTTTTTTGAAATTTTTCTTTTGGACAATCAATGCAAATAATAAGAAATCAGATAAAACAGGTAGATGTGCGCCGGGTAAAAGAGATAAAAGAAATACTTGTGAAACGTACTCTTTTTGCCGGGCTTTTGGTTATAAAGAAGAATCGGAATCGCCGCAAAACCCATTATCCATTGAATACCATTGCCGGCAAAGAAGGAGTATACGGCCACAATTTCAAGTGCCAGAACTTGCAGCCATCTGTTTTTTCGCAGCAGGTAGAATGCCACGGCCAGCAGAATAAATACGAATCCACCTTCCACAGTAACGAAAGTGGGAACCAGAATCATGAAAATCTGGAACAAGGTGATATTGATGTTAATCAATGCAAATAGCAATAGGCCTAAAGCAAAAGGAATTATCAGACCCAAAATGCTCAACACAATTTGCATGGCTTTTCGCTGTTTGATTCCGTTGCGCAAAGAATCTACAATCCACATGTAATATACACATAAAAACAGGGTGCCGAAAATGCTGTTCATCAGCATGACATCTTCTAAAGGAAATTGCTTTTGAATTGCCATGGATGCAATTCCCATAAACCAAAATCCGATCAGCAGGCGCAGCATATATTTTTTTCGGTTTTTTGTGTAATAAAAACCTTCTGATGCCATAAAAAGAAAGATTGGAGCCACAACTCGGCCCAACATGGTAAACCACATGGGTGCCCCAAACATATAAAACATTTGGTGCAGATGATCGAAGACCATAAGGATAATACCAATTAGCTTCAGTACATTGCTGTTTAGGCATTGATACGATTTTGCTTGTAATTTTTCTCCCATACTCAATATTTCCCTCTCTTATCTTTTTTGATGGAATAAAACGATTTTTCATTCCAATTTTAAATTTGTTTTCTTCAGCGTATCTATCATAACGGATTAGAGCTCAATGCACCATAAAGAAACCATTACGTTAGACTTACAAAAATGTAAGCCGCCTAAAAAGGAATGAGCAGATTGAATTAGAGTCTACATTTTTTATTTTTTAAAATGATAAAATGGAATGTTATTTTAAAAAACAGAGGATACGAAAAGTATGTGCAAACAAAAAGGAAGAAGGTATTGAAAGATCTTTGCAGGGCTACCCTGTTGCACTTTTTGGGAAATCCCTTATAATACAATTAGAATTTTTCAGAATACAACACAAGCAAAATGAGATTTGACTTTTATAGAGCAATTTTTATCGAATGAAACTGACAGTCTGGTGCTGTTTACGGCGATTTTAAATGAGTGATATGGATAAAAATCGATGAATGGTATGAGGCAACGGGACGAGCCTTCGGGCATGATGCGTCAGGAGGAATTTTAATGCGGCTTTTTCTTGCGGTTCATTTTGATGAGCAAACCAAACAGTCCATTCTTGAGGTACAGAATCGACTTCGGCAATTGGGTCATGGGAATTTTTCGCAGCCCGAAAATTTTCACCTGACATTGGCTTTTTTGGGGGAGGTTCCTGCGGCCAGGATGACGGCTGTGCGCCGCGCGATGGATAATACTTTCGTTAGGCCCATGACTTTAACCTTTGATCGTGTGGGCTGTTTTCATCGTGATGGCGGAGATATTTGGTGGATTGGGCTTCGGGAAAACAAAGAATTGCTTTCTTTGCAAAAGGAGTTGCTGGCGAATTTGGCTTCACAGGGATTTTTGCTGGAATCCCGCCGGTTTTCCCCGCACATCACGCTGGCACGCCAGATACACCTGACGGAACAGCCAGATTCAAACTGGTTGTTAGGGCAATCTTTTTCATCACAGGCAGATGCCATTTCGTTGATGTTATCGCAGCGAGTGAATGGAAAGTTAGTTTATACAGAGCAGTATTGCAGGAAGTGAGAAGTTATGGAAATTCAGCAGGTTTTAGAAAACAAAAAAACATATCTAAATCTTTTGCTGCTGGCTGACGAGCAGGAGGATATGATCGATCGATACCTGAACCGGGGGGAACTGTTTGTGATGACTGACGGCGGGGAACCCCTTGCCGTGGCCGTAGTCACTGAGGAAGGCGAGGGGATCTGCGAACTGAAAAACCTTGCGGTATCCCCTGAAAATCAGGGGAAGGGCTATGGAAGACAAATGGTGGACTATCTTGCTCGCCGCTATGGGGTTCTTTTTCATACAATGCTGGTGGGAACGGGAGATAGCCCGAAAACCTTGCCTTTCTATCACCGGTGCGGATTTCAGGAGAGTCATCGAATCCGGAACTTTTTTACCGATCACTATGATCATCCTATTGTAGAGGGCGGAGTACAACTCGTTGATATGGTGGTATTAAAACGCCCGTTGTGGGTGATGGAAACACCGCGGTTGGGGTTTCGCCGCCTTTATTTTGGGGATCAGAATGCATTGCGCTCCATTTTGGGCGATGAGCAGACAATGTATGCATGGGAATACGGTTTTAGCGATTTTCAAATCAAAGAATGGATTGAAAAATGCCAGACGCGGTATTCCAACGAAGGGTATGCCTATTTTGCGGCCATTGACAAAGAAAGCGGTGAACTGATTGGTATGATGGGTCCACTGAATGAATCCATTGAGGGAAACATTCAGCTTGGCATCGGCTATATTGTGGCAAAACGTCATTGGCACAAGGGCTATGCATGCGAAGGGGCAAAAGGGTGGCTGGACTATTGCTTTGATACCTTGGGGGCAGAGCAAGTGATTGCAGACATCCGCCCAGAGAATACTGCTTCCTGCAAGGTTGCGGAGCGGCTGGGAATGCGTGTGATCGGCCGGCATGTAAAAAATGTGGAAGGCAAAGAAATGCCGCATCTGATTTATGCGCTGAACCAAGACAGCCAAAGAGTGGCGGATTAACGATAGAGCCAAAGGTATTTATTGGGTTCACAAGAACTTCGTGTTCTTTTCGTTGCCGCAGAACGTCAAAAGGATTAGAAAAGGGTCTGTTGGTTTCCCACATTCTGCACGGATATCCCATGGAAACAAAGGAAGGTGATGCAGTGAGAATCTTAATTTCTCCCGCAAAGAAAATGAAGATAGATACCGACAGTTTGCCGTATGAGAATTTGCCGCAGTTTTTAGAAGAAACACAGGCCATTCTGCAATGCCTGCAAGGGATGGATTACGCCGGACTGAAAGCATTGTGGCGTTGCAACGACTCGATTGCCACACTGAATTATGAGCGTGTGAAGGCGATGAATTTGCGCCGTGACCTTACCCCGGCTATTTTGGCCTTTGAGGGAATTCAGTATCAGTATATGGCTCCCAGCGTGTTTGAGGACAAGCAGTTTCTGTATATTCAGAAGCATTTGCGCATTCTTTCTGGATTTTATGGGTTGCTTTGTCCATTTGACGGGGTTACGCCCTATCGGCTAGAGATGCAGGCAAAGCTGGCGGTAAACGGGGAGCGGGATCTGTATGAATTTTGGGGAGAAAAGCTGGCAAATCAATTGTGTTCTGAAACAGATTTTCTGCTCAATTTAGCATCGAAGGAATACAGCAAGGCAGTGCTTGCCAGGCTGCCCAAATCCATTCGTTTTCTCACCTGCACCTTTGGGGAACTGAAAGAGGGCAAGGTCATAGAGAAGGGAACCTTGTGCAAGATGGCTCGCGGCGAGATGGTGCGCTTTTTGGCCGAAAAAAATATAACGAATCCTCAGGACATAAAAAACTTTGATCGTTTGGGATATACTTATCGGGAAGATTTTTCAGATTCACAGAATTTTGTCTTTCTCAAAGTAGAAGAGAAAAATGCGGCAAACTGGTAAGAGGTTACCTGTTTCACTTATGCCTGATTGATGAAATGGGAATGGTGAAATTAAGAACGCCCGGGGTAAAACCGAACACCAACGCAGCAAAAGTTCTTGCCTATTTTAGGAACGAATCATTCTTCTGTTTTTTGATGGATTCCAAGCAAACATAATTTTTCAGAGAATACAGAACAGGCAATTGGGAAGGGTGGCCCGGTTGCCTGTTTTTCTTTTTTGCATTTTTTCTGAATGGCTTTGCCTGATTTTTTATTCTACAGCGTAATATTAAAAAAATTTTTTATTTATTTTTTTGTTTTTATTTCCCTTTGGGAAGGGCAAGAAAGAATTCATTTTTCAGTATTATGAGTGTTTCGTTTTTCGCAATGGAAAAAATCAGATTTTTCGCGCTCTTCCTGTGAACTGTTCCTTTTAAAGAAACACAGGAAAGTTGTTTTTACATGTTTTACAGCTGCAAAACACGTAAAAATGGAGGATGAAACCCGTGGGTTGTCCCTTGAAAAATCCAGATTTGGTGCGGATATCAGGCTGTTTTTTAAGAAAAGGATTCGAGTTTTAATTTAAGAAAAGGGAAGCAAAAGCAAATTCCTTCTAAAATGGAGTTCCAGAATTGAGACTTAAAAAATAGCAAGAAATATGTCATCTTTTCGTTCAAAGGGACAACTGTTTGATAGGTTATTTTTCTTGTTTTGGGTGCTTTAAAAAAGAATTTTGCACATGATTTCATCCAATAAAAATTCAAAATTTCAAAAAAGATTACGAAAATACACTTTTCTGTGCCGGAACCGCTGAATCCGCATTGACATATAATTAAACAGTGAACGCCGCTATCGTCGTATGAGAAAAGGAGAATTTAGGCGAAAAGCGCGGATCAATCGTATTACAGCGAGACAGGAGAAAAAATCATGAATCATATTGCACTTCAAATTGAGCGAACCGGTGCGGGCGCTATCGCCGAATCTGGTAAGGTTGTCTTTGACAATACCCCTTTATTGGTCGGTAATATTCGCTATAATCCTGTAACCGGAGTGATGACGCTCAGTGAACCCGGACGGTATCTGTTCCATTGGTGGGTGGCTGCACAGCCGTCTCTTTCCGCAAAGGAAATTGAATTGGCATTGTCCACTTCGCAAGGGGATTTTCTGGAGGGAGAGTGTCCGGCCAAAAACGGAGAAGTGATTGGCAAGGGCGTGATTGAGGTTCCGGAAACACCGGTAACTGTGTCATTGGTAAATGCCAGTGAGGATACCCTGTTTTATTCTTCGGTTGAACCGCTCAAAGCCAGCATGATTGTGATTGCCGATGCGGATCACAACCATGGGGGATGGTAAAAAAGAAGTGAAAACGGGCAGCCCCAAATGCGAAAAACGCAACAGTTCTTTCCCACTCATCCAAACTGGAGCAAAAAGTATTGCAGATGTGTTTTTGTGATGCTTTTTGCTCCTCTTTCCATTTTGATTCTAAAAAGGAAGAGGAACGTGGGCAGCCTATCTTGAAACGAGTGAAACATCAGCCAGACTTGAAAAACGGTGTGCCAGGAAGTATGATAATACCAAGAGTAAATGGACTGCGTGCCGATTTCGCGGGCAGAACAGAGCCCGAATTAGGTGAGAGAAAGCAACACAACGGGAGGTTCTAATATGGGATTTTCAATTGTAAAAGGAGATATTACCACTTTTGAGGTGGACGCCATTGTGAATGCTGCCAATACATCCCTGTTGGGTGGGGGTGGGGTAGACGGGGCCATTCATCGCGCGGCCGGGCCGGAACTTTTAAAGGAATGCCGGACGCTTAATGGCTGTGAAACCGGACAGGCAAAAGTCACAGTCGGCTACCGTTTGCCCGCAAAATATGTGATTCACACACCCGGCCCCATTTGGCGGGGCGGCATGTACAGCGAAGATTTGCTTTTGGCTTCTTGTTACCGCAGCTGCCTGCAGCTTGCAGAAGAAAACGGCTGTGTCAGTGTGGCATTTCCTTCGATCAGCACGGGGGTCTATCGTTTTCCGCTGAATCATGCCGCAGAAATCGCTGTAAGGGAAATTCTGAATTTTTTAGGACGGACAAACGTGATACAAGAAGTAATTATGGTTTGCTTTGATGATGCCACCAAATCGGCCTATGAATTTGCCCTGATGCAAAAGCAGGAGTTGTTACAATCACAAATTACTTTATAAGAAAATTAGAATAAGAAAGTCAGAAAAGTTGTTTGAAAGGGGAGCGAGTGTGAAAGTACCCACAAAGAAGAGGCGAAAAATGATAATTTTTCTTTTGGTTTGTCTGGTGCTCGCTGTGTTTTTCTATTGGCAGAACAACAGCATTGTCATCACAAAATCCACTTACAGCAGTGCCAAAATTCCACGAGAATTTGACGGTTATGTGATTGCCCATATTTCAGATTTGCATAACAAAGAGTTCGGGGCCGACCAGCAAAAAATATTACAAAAATTAAAGAGCACTTCTCCGAATTTAATTCTGATTACCGGTGATTTAGTTGATCGGCGCCGCTATGATTTAGATGCGGCAATGCGTTTTGTACGGGGTGCAGTGTCACTTGCGCCGGTTTTTTATGTATCTGGAAATCACGAAGCATGGTCTGGTCATTATGAAGAAATCAGGCAAAGTCTTTTAGACGCAGGTGTTTCAGTTCTGGAAGATTCCACAGAGCAGGTGACAATTGGGGAAAACTCCATCCGACTGCTTGGGGCAAAGGATCCTGCTTTTTACACGTCGGAATCTGCCAGAAAAACAGATAGTACTCCTATGATGACCTATTTACAAGAGTGGTCATCCAGTGAAGAATTTCAGATTCTGCTTTCTCACCGGCCGGAACTCTTTGATTTGTATGCAAATAACAATATAGACTTAATCTTTTCCGGACATGCCCATGGCGGCCAAATCAGACTGCCGTTGATTGGCCCGCTGATTGCGCCGGATCAGGGGTTTTTCCCCCAATATACCAGCGGGAGCCATACCCAAAATCATTCCACTATGTTTGTCAGCCGGGGGCTTGGAAACAGCCTGTTTCCGCTTCGGATTTTTAACCGCCCGGAAATTGTGATTGTTACTCTGGGCTCCCAAACCCTTGAGTAAAAGAGCCCAATGGGAAACCATAGTTTTGGGGATCTGAAACGGCAATTGGCTGAGGATTGACCTGCGAATTTGCTTTGTTGTGTCTGTGAAAAGAGTGCGGCAACGGTTCTGTTGGCCGCAATCAAATATGTTTTGTGTTTCGCCTGCCGGGTCAAATCCGGCAGGTGTTTTTTTATTTACAGCCAAACCTTTTATTCTATCTAATCAATACCCACAAATCAAAATGGGAAGCGGAGTTTTTGATTCGGAAAATGCAGGAAATAAGGTTTCTACATAACTTTTACAAATTTGTTTGTTATGATATCAGGCAGTTATGGAAGGGGATACCCAAATGGAATCTGGCATCAAAACACAAAAACTGTTTATTGGCGGCATGACTTGCGTCAACTGCCAAGAAACGATAGAAAAACAGCTTCGGAATCTGGCGGGAATCAGGGAAGCGAAGGTAAGTTATGGAAACGGAACTGCCCAAGTGGCCTATGATGCGGATCAAATTACCCTGAAAGAAATTGCAGAATCCATTCAAAAGCTGGGCTATTCGGTGGGGAAGAAGGCAAAGCCGCAGTCGCCGGACACCAGCCGAATGGCAGGGCTTCTGATTGTGATTGCTGCTTTGTATCTGCTGCTGCGCCAGTTTGGAATTCTTAATTTGCTGGTGCCCGGGCAGCTGGCACAAACCGATATGAGCTACGGAATGCTTTTTTTCATCGGTTTGATGACGTCTGTTCACTGTGTGGCCATGTGCGGCGGCATCAATCTTTCTCAATGTATCCCCCAAAAAGAAGGCCAAGAAGAGAACGAGCGGTTTTCAGCTTTGCGGCCGGCTGTACTATATAATTTGGGGCGGGTTCTTTCGTATACTGCCGTCGGTTTTGCCGTGGGCGGGCTGGGTTCGGTGATTACCTTTTCCAATGCCATGCAGGGGGCGCTCAAACTGGTTGCCGGGCTGTTTATGGTTGTCATGGGAATAAACATGCTGGGGATTTTTCCATGGCTGCGCAAAATCAATCCCCACTTGCCACGAATATTTGCCCGTTTCATCGACAAAAAGAAGGGGAGCGGCAGTCCGCTGATGGTGGGGTTGCTCAATGGATTGATGCCCTGCGGGCCGCTGCAGGCAATGCAGATTTACGCTTTGTCCACCGGCAGCCCCTGGCGGGGGGCTTTGTCGATGCTTTTGTTCAGTCTGGGAACCGTTCCCCTGATGTTCGGCCTTGGCAGCCTGAGCTCTTTATTGGGGAAAAAGGGAACTTCTAAAATCAGGAGTGCAGGGGCGGTTCTGGTTGTGGTGCTTGGCCTTTCTATGCTGTCGCAGGGTTGGAGCCTGTCTGGCCTTTCGTTTCCGGCTTTTTTAACGGGTGGCGGGCAGGTTTCGGCCGGTACGCCGAAAGTGGAAAACGGGGTTCAGGTGGTAAAAAGCACTTTGGATTCCGGTAAATATCCTTCTATTACCGTTCAGGCAGGAATTCCGGTGAAATGGTCGATTGATGCCCCAAAAGGCAGTATCAACGGGTGCAATAATCGGATGTTTATTCCGGAATATGACGTTGAGCACCAGTTTCAAACCGGAGAAAATTTCATTGAATTTATGCCTTCTAAGGAAGGCCAGTTTTCCTACAGCTGCTGGATGGGGATGATTCGCGGAACCATCCGTGTGGTGAATACAGAAGGGGAGGCCCCCACACAAACCGCAGAAGAGGAATCTTCTTCTGCGGGGGAGGCCGAAAACAGTAAAACAATTTTAAAGGGAACTCCTGCCAATCGCACCATTCCAACGGATCAAATTGCAGTGGCCGTTTTTAAGGATACGTATCAGCAGGTGACTGTGAAACTAACTGATAAAGGATTTTCTCCGGCAATTCTTGTGGTTCAGTCAAATTTGGATGTTCAGTGGGTGGTTCAAAACCAGTCGGCCCGGCCGGGAGATTCCAAACTATTGGTTCCGTATTACCGGGCACAAGCCCAGCTGGGTGTGAGTGAAAATTTGCTGTATTTTTACCCCACAGACAGTTTTGATTTTTCCAACGGGGATAACACGGCTTACGGCTATGTAAAAGTAGTTCCAGATATTGGTTCCGTTGACAAAAAAGCAATTCAACAAGAAGTGGCTCAGATTCAGACGATGATTTGGCCGGCAGAGCTTTTTGAAGCAGAGGGTGAGGCTCCAAGCTGTCATTGATTTGACACTGGAAAAAGGAGAAAATGGGCATGGGATTTTTATGGAGTCATTGGCATTGTATTTTACCGAGTATTGGAATTCTGGTGGGAATTCTTCTTCTTCTTCGTCAACCGAAGGAAAAGGAATTTAATGAGGAAATTACTTCGGCATATTTGCAAGAGAAAGAAAATTGGGAAGCAGGAGGAAAAGCAAATGATTAAAAATTTAAATAGACAGGGCAAAAATGAAAAGGGAATTCAAAGAAAGGCTTTGCGAAACGGATGGATAGTATCTGCGGCAGCTATGGTCTTTGCTCTCACTTTGGCATTGACCGCTTGCAGCTCGGGCAAAGAAGCCGGGGCAAAGCAGCCTGCGGTTCAGAAAGATCAGGATGTTATCCTCCCCGTGGCAGAAATATCAGAAACGGCAACCTTTTATCCGGTGGAAGTTGACGGTACTTCGTTAGAGATCATTGCGGTGAAAGCCGGGGATGGCACAATTCGCACGGCGTTTAACACCTGCCAGGTGTGTTATGATTCCGGCAAGGGATATTATCAGCAGCAAGGGGATGCGTTGGTGTGTCAAAACTGCGGGAACCAGTTTTCGATGAGTCAGGTTGAAGTGGCAGCGGGAGGGTGTAATCCGTGGCCGATTTTTGCAGACAATAAGACAGTTACAGCAGATTCAATCACCATTCCCTATGATTTTTTGAAAGAATCCACGGGCATTTTTTCTAACTGGAAGGGTTCCTATTAGTTTTTTAAAGATTTTTCCCCCCAATTATGCAAATAGGGGCGGTTTGGCGGCGGTTTTCCGGGGAACTCTGGAATACCGCCGCTCTTGACATGCAAAATAAGAAAAGGTTAAATAAAAGAATCTAACAGCCTAAAGCAGAGCTTGGGTTATTTTGATAATTTGCAGCAAATTGAATGGGAGTGACGTTGGGTGGCCAAAGCAATAAAGAACATTCTGGTGGTGGATGACGAGCCAAAAATTTTAGAGGTAGTTTGCTCCCTTTTGGAAAGTAAGGGTTTTCATGTATTTCCTGCGGAAAACGGCAAAAAGGCATTGGAATTGTTTGATGCGGAAAATATCGCTTTGGTCCTTTTAGATTTAATGCTGCCGGATTGCTCGGGGGAAGAGGTCTGCCGTGCCATCCGCAAAAAGTCTCGTGTGCCGGTGATTATGCTGACCGCCAAGGCAGAAGAAAACGATATTGTAGAGGGGTTGGGTTTGGGGGCCGATGACTATCTTTCCAAACCGTTTGGATTAAAGGAACTGTATGCCCGAATAGAAGCGGTGCTGCGCCGCACCGAAAAGGATTTGATCCCTTTGGCCGTGCGCAATTCTTGGGGAAACGGGGATTTGTTTTTGGATTTTGAAAAAAACGAACTGAGGAAAAAGGGAAACATCCAGTCGCTGACCCCCAGTGAATGGAAGATTCTGTCTGCACTCATTAAGTACCCCGGCAAGGTGTTTACCCGGGAAGAACTGATCGAAACTGCTTTAGACAGCGGGTTTGAAAGCTATGACCGGGCCATTGACAGCCACATCAAAAACATTCGGCAAAAAATTGAGGACGAGCCCAAAAATCCCGTGTACATTCTTACCGTTCACGGTTTTGGCTACAAATTCGGGGGGGAGTCCAGCAAATGAGAAGTCTGCGTTCTCAACTGTCTTTTTCCATTCTGTTTTTGATTCTGATGACGGTTACTCTGGTCAGTGTGTTTGCAAACGTAACAGTCAACCGTCAGTTTGAAGAATATATCCGAAATCAGGAACAGGAAAGAAGCGAAAAAATAGTCAGTGACTTAATTGTCCAATATAACGGCATGACGAAAAACTGGAGCCGGGATTTTCTGCACACCATCGGAATGTATTCCTTGTATGACGGTTTTTTGCTGAAAGTCTATGATGCCCAGAACGAGATGCTGTGGGATGCGGAAAACCATGATATGACGCTGTGCCGGCAGATTATGGACGATATCTCTCAGCGGATGAGTAAGCGCAAACGCCCGGGAGCATTTGTGGAGCACACCTATCCGCTGACACAGGGGGGGCAGAAAATCGGTTCGGTTTCCATCACATATTACGGCCCCTATTTTTTCAGTGAAAATGAACTGCGGTTTCTGGATACGTTTAATATCATTTTATGGGGGATCGGCTCTGTCGCCTGTGTTTTTTCATTAGCTGTGGGCTGGTTTTTAGCACGCCGCATTGCGCAGCCCATTTCAAAAACCGCGGAATTGACTCAAGAAATCGCACAGGGCAATTACGACATTCAGTTGGAAGCGAAACCCCGCACCAAAGAACTTTCGAATCTGATTTCGGCGATCAATCACTTCTCCTATAGCCTGAGCGAGCAGGAAAAACTGAGAAAGCGACTGACCACTGATGTGGCCCATGAACTGCGCACACCGCTAACCGCGATTGGTTCGCACTTGGAAGCAATGCTGGATGGATTATGGGATCCAACGCCCCAGCGGCTGAGAAGCTGCCACGAAGAGGTTTTGCGGTTGGGCAGCCTGGTGATGGATTTGGAACATCTGTCAAAGGTGGAAAATGAGAATCTTCGTCTGGAAAAATCCAGAGTCAATTTGATGGAAACAGTTCAAACGGTCGGCGAAACTCTGGAAGCGGAACGAAACAAAAAACATCTGGATTTTCAGATTAAGGGTCAATCTGTTTTTATAGAAGCGGATCCGAACCGAATGAGTCAGGTGATTACCAATCTGCTGTCCAATGCCATTAAATACACCCGGGATGGCGGGCGGATACGCATTGAGGTCAAAGACAACGGCGAGAACGCTTTCATTTTGGTGGAGGACAACGGAATTGGAATTCCCAGCGAAGAGCTGGATTTGATCTTTGAGCGGTTTTACCGGGCAGATCGCTCCCGAAGCCGCAAAACCGGCGGCGCCGGAATTGGGCTGACCATTGCCAAATCGATTGTGGAGGCTCACGGTGGTTCTCTTTCGGCAGAGAGCCGAGAAGGGAAAGGAAGCCGTTTTACCGTTACGTTGCCAAAAGAACAGGGGGAGTAATAACCGGGTTTGCAGGTTCGTTATGCTTGGTGGTTGCTATTGTTTTTCTTTTGGCATTTTCATGGAGTTCCTTTAACGGCCAAGAAATCTTTTTTTCATTGGCTCTTTGACTTTATATTTGTTTTAGAAAACAAAAAAGAGAAGCCCGGCCATTTGGGCCAAGCTTCTCTTTTTCTATGTTTGTCTCAAAATTACTTTGTTTTTGGCAGCAAACTGATTTTATTTTTCTGTGCGATTTGGATTTTTGGGGAACCAGCCTTTTTCCACCCTTTGTTTTTGTTCAAATAATTCTTTAATGGACCACAACAGGGAAAACCCTAACACCGACAAAAGGGATGACGCAATGGTGTTATTTACAAAAAGGGCTGCGGATGCACACAATAAGCCTGAAATTAAAAACCATGGCCAGGATCTGGTGCTCCAGTAATATTCGGCTTTAATGACCACCGGATGTAAAAGGCCGATGATAAGAAAGGTTCCAAT
The DNA here is from genome assembly GCF_900240385.1 of Clostridium minihomine. Taxonomy (GTDB): domain Bacteria; phylum Bacillota; class Clostridia; order Oscillospirales; family Acutalibacteraceae; genus Faecalispora; species Faecalispora minihomine. The sequence goes on from NZ_OEQH01000001.1 coordinate 280,070, forward strand.
TCCAATGATAAGCCCGTCAAAACGCAAAAAAACACTCCTTTCAGGTTCCAAACAGTTTCAGCTTAGGAACAAATGGGATACAATAGTCAGGGTTGTAATATTTCAAATGGAGCCTGCGTTAATAACCCAATTCCTTTTCCACCAGAATGACTTTAATTCGATCTTTGATAAATTGCCCTGCTATCAGAACAAAATCATTGCAGATTCGTTGGGGATGCCGGCAGTCCACACACCGATTCAGCCGTGTGCAGGGAGTGTCTTTTTGCAGCCGAACGGCATCTTGCGGTGCGGCTATTTGTCTGGCCCGCCGGATGGCGCTGTCCACATCTTCTGTAATTTTATTAACGCCTGCAACCACAATGACTTGGCGGGGGCCATAAATCATCGGCGCGACACGGCTTCCGTTGCCGTCGATGTTAAACAGTTTGCCGTCTGTTGTGATTGCGTTTGTGCCGGTTACGAAGGTATCTGCATCAAAGTTTTGAATGTAAAGTCTGCGCTTTTCTTTGGATGTGAGCCCCGGCAGGTATTTGTCATGGAACACATAATTTTTGCTGCGCAAAAAATCATATACTCCCATTTCTTCCAGCGTAACGGAATCACCGCAACCCACGGTTTGCCCTTTGGGAATCAGATCAGAAAGCAGTAACAGCAGTTCTTGTTTATCTGCAACACAATAGCCTGCCATGTGGTTGCGCTGAAGCTCTTCTATTGTTTTACGAATGAGTTGATTCATTTTTTTCACCTTTCCAATTATAGCGGATCTTCCCCTTTGGGACAAGACAAATAAATTCGATTTTAGAAGTATTGTGTAAAAAAATATACGAAAAAGGAGTCTCGTGTGTTTTCCAACTAAGCGGGCGAATTAAAATGTTTCTTTGTGAGTCAAATGCTTTGGCCGGCAACCGTTTGAGCCGCTTGTCCTATTCAGCAGAGCTTTTTGATTTATTTCAGAGCTCGCTGCTTTTTAGAATCCGATGGAAAAAACACAGGCAACATGATAAAATAGACAGAAAGGAGGGGGAGAGAATGAAGCTGCTGATTGATGCAGATGGCTGCCCCGTGGTGGAGCTGGCCGTTCAGGCTGCCCGCAAGCACGAACTGGAGTGCCTGATTTTCTGTGATACTTCTCATGAAATACAAAAAAGCGGAGCCACTACCATAACGGTGAGTAAAGGTGCCGACAGCGCCGATTTCGCTTTGCTGCAAAGAGTTTGCCCCGGTGATATTGTGGTCACTCAGGACTATGGCCTGGCGGCTCTGTGTCTTTCCCGGGTGGCGGTGCCCATCAGTCAGGACGGAATGGAATATACACCAGAGAATATAGATGGATTGCTGTTGGCCCGCCATACATCTCAACGAATTCGCCGAGGCGGCGGAAGGCTGAGGGGGCCGAAAAAACGTATGCAGGAACAGAATCTGGCTTTTCAGCAAAAGCTGGAGGAACTCATCCAAAGCGGACGACGAAAAGAAAGGGGTTCCCAGGGAACACAAGGGTAACACATGGTTTATGAGAATATTCGGCCGGCGGTCTTTTTAAGCCGCCCCAACCGATTTATTGCCCAGATTGAGATCGAAGGGAAACAACAGATTTGTCATGTTAAGAATACGGGGCGCTGCCGGGAACTGTTGGTTCCGAATGCTCCCATTTTTGTGCAGGAATCTGATAAGCCCGAGCGAAAAACCAAATACGATTTGATTTCTGTCCAAAAGGGAACCCGCCTGATTAATATTGATTCTTCGGCCCCCAGCCGAGTGTTTCAAGAATGGGTTCTAACGAAAAGTCCATTTCCTGAGCTAACGAAAATTCAGCCGGAACAAAAACATGGGGATTCCCGTTTTGATTTCTATTTGGAATTTGGGGGAAAGGCCGCTTTTGCAGAAATGAAAGGAGTCACTCTGGAACAAGAAGGAGTGGTTCGTTTTCCGGATGCACCCACAGAGCGGGGAGTCAAGCATCTGAATGGGTTAATTCAGTGTTTAAAGGAAGGCTATGGAGCCTATGCGGTATTTGTAATTCAGATGCAGGGGGTTCGGTATTTGGAACCAAACTGGAATACGCATCGGGAGTTTGGCGATGCAATGCGAAAAGCAGCGGCAGCGGGGGTGCAAATTTTGGCTTTGGACTGCCGGGTGACGGAAAATAGCATTGTTGCCAACGATTTTGTGGAGGTTCGGTTATGATTCCGTATACCCTGATTCGTTCCAAACGAAAGACCTTGGCTTTGGAAATTACCAAAGAATCCATTTTAGTGGTGCGTGCTCCCCAACGATTGCCGCAGGCAGAAATTGATCGCTTTGTTAAGCAAAAGGAAGAGTGGATTCTTTGTGGCTTGGAAAAACAGCGTCAAAGACTGGAAAATCACCCGAAACCGGATTTAGAACAGCAGAAAATGCTTCTACAGCAGGCACAGGAGCAGTTACCGGAACGGGTGGCATATTACGCAAAACAGATGGGGCTTTCTCCAACAGGCATCACCATTACAGGTGCGGCTACCCGTTTTGGCAGCTGCAGCGCCAAAAATCGCCTGTGTTTTTCTTGGCGGCTGATGCAGTATCCGCAAGAAGCAGTGGATTATGTGGTGGTGCATGAGTTGGCGCATATTGTTCATAAAAACCACGGAAAAGAGTTTTATGCGTTGGTGGAATCGGTGCTGCCTGATTATAAAGAACGCTGGCAGATGTTAAAAGAATAGCGGGAATGTCATAGGATTGATCTTTTTTGGTATAAAAATGGTTTTTTTGCACGATTTTTTTCCAGAATCCATTGACATAGCTTGTTTCTTATGGTATCATAACATCCGCACCTGTTTATGGAGGGGTGTCCGAGTGGTTTAAGGAGCTAGTCTTGAAAACTAGTGATCCCGCAAGGGACCAAGAGTTCGAATCTCTTCCCCTCCGCCATTCGTAAAACATGCTTTGTCAGTTGATATATATGTTTGGAGAAATACCCAAGTGGTGAAGGGGCTCCCCTGCTAAGGGAGTAGGTCGGGTAACCGGCGCGAGGGTTCAAATCCCTCTTTCTCCGCCAAAATCCGCATGAACTTTAAGTTTGTGCGGATTTTTCTTTTTGCCTTTTTGTGGCATCTAATGGTGGAAAATTAAATAAAATGGTTTACTATTACACCTTACATTACACCCTATGGTTTGTTTACTGCCACAGGTGTGAATTGGAAGAAAAGAAATCTTTACGCGGGTAATTAAGAAGGAAAATTCGGTTTTATTTTACAGGTGGAATGAGGCTGATGTTTTAGAAAGCATTAAATTTAAGAAAAATATCCAAAATATCACAAAATATTTTATGTATTTTTCTTATTTTACAACATTTTCTACTATGCTGTGATAAAATGAAATTGTAAAATAACACCAATACCACATATTACATTTCAAGAATCTCGCGTATTGCGAGTAAATTTTTTTATGAAAGTTTCTGATGCAGCTGGATTCTTGCTGTTGACGTGTGTTGATATTGGGAATGTTAACAGGAGGGATTGTATTGAATAAATTTGTTATGGCTTTACTGGTAATAACGCTTGTTTCATTTACATCCTGCAATTCACAGGAGACTGTAAAAACGATTGAAAATAGCGCCGAACCAGTCAGTTCAAACAGTGGCTTGCAAATTGATCCGGATCAGTTGGAAAATCTGGAACAAAATCAAAAAATAGCTGATGCAACCGTTCCGGAATTATTAGCGTTTATCGATCAAGAAGCACTGTCACCTAGTGGGAAGGCCTTAGCGGATCTGGTTCCTGAGGTGAAAGAAGAAACCATTACTGATACCAAAACGTTAAGAAGTCAGTATGATTTGGAGAAAGGTATTTTATTATCTATTTATACCGACCAAGAAAGTGATAAAATTGCAGCGTTTCAATATTCTGTTTCCAAACTGGATGCGACAAAAAGCGGAATAGAATATTATTCTAAATGCGCAGACGCAACAATTCGTATGTTTAATGTAGGTTCGTCCGAAAAAATTGAGCAAATATTAGGGATGAGCAATATACAAGAACCGAGTACATTTACCGTTAAAATGGGTGGGTACCAATATGAATATGCTGTTACAAACGATACTGTTTTGTTTACGGTAAAAGTCCTATAAAAGTTCGTATGGCAAAGCGCCCGCAGCAAGCAGGCGCTTTTTTATGCCCAAACTCCAAATGTTATAAATTTTGAATTTCGATTCTAACCATAATTTTTGCTTCCTATGCATATTGTTTATAGAAACTACTGCCTAGGGGGATTACATATGAAAGATACTTCCAGTTTATTAAAGAAGCTGACGATCGACTTACCGTATCCGCCTGTAACGTTAACGAAAAATGATTGCAAGTATGCTGCTACGATTTCAGACGCCTATGCCGGAAAAGGTTCCGAAACAACCGCCTTCAATCAATATAAGGTTCATCGATTTTATTTGAAAAAGCTTCCTGAAATTTATGAAGCGTATCAGATTCTCGCCTCAGCAGAAATGATTCACCAAGAACTATTAGGTGACATTGTGATAAGGCTGGGCGTAGCCCCCAAACTTTCTTCCCGAATCACAAACTGTTATTGGAACGGCGGATTTATTCATTACAGAAGTCAGCTGCTCCCCATATTTGAATCTGACGCGCAAGAAGAAAGAAACGCCATTGCACATTATAAGCTGTTAATCCAAACCATTCCCAATCAAAGCATGCAGGAACTTTTTAAACGAATTATTATGGATGAAGAGCGGCATCTGGCGTATCTGGAATCATTGATTGAAGAATTCAGGCAATCCAATTGCAATACTCCTTTGTAATTTCGGGATTCAGTTTTGTACAAGGTACCCGACAAAAGTGAAGCACTGACCTAATGCCAGTGCTTTTTCTTGTGCAGTCTCTTTTTATTATTGGCATTTTTAGAATCTGCTGATAAATTTAACGGACATGTTAAGGACAACCGCATATTATAAAATGAACTCCAAAAAAAAGGGGGGAATTTAATATGGGAAGAACATCAGCAGATTTTTGGAACGAACAGTTTTCTAATAATGTTGAAGCCAGCGGTAACCGCGGATCTGGCTGTGACCGTGAAAGTTCAAAAGCATTAAAAAAGATTATTGCTCAGCTTGACGATCTGAACAATTCAGATTTGCGTTTGCTGGATAGCTTAATTGACAGATTATTATGTGAGCGCAGATGCTAATTTGAACAAGCAACTAAAAAATCAGCGCTTATCCAACCGGATAAGTACTGATTTTTTTAGTGCGATATCGAAATGAAACGGAGCCTCAATATACGATAGGGGATATTTTTAAAATGAAACTCTATCATACAGGCAACGGATATATCCACATAGTCTTTTTTTGTTTCGAATGTGAGTGAATAATTGTTATGATAGGGCTGCATAACAGACATGCGCTACATGAAATCTATATTGCAGACATTGCCCTTTAAACGAATCTGTTTAAAGGGCAAAACAGCTTTAACATCAACAATTTTTCTGTATTGTTTTAAGGGGCAGGTATGCTTTAGCTGGCCTGCGTTTGTCTTTCTTAATCGGCTTTCTGTGACATGATTTTTTTATACATATAAAATCCTAAAAGGTCTGAAAGGAACCAGCCGATGACAATTGCCCAGCAAACGCCGGAAAACCCCCGGATAGGCGCGAAAGAATAGGCAAACAGTACCCTTAGCCCTTGTGACACTATGGTCATGACAAGAGAAATTCGGATGGCGCCAAGGCCTCTGAAAAATCCGTAAAACATAACGATGAATCCCAGTAATACATAAAATACCGAAACAATTCTCAGGTAGCCGACACCCACAGCGATTACCTCGACCGCATCTTTGCTTACGAAAAGGGTGATTAGACTGGGGGCAAAAATAAATGCAATGGCACTGATGACTGCCGATAGAATTAGAATCAGTTTTGTTGTGGTGCGAAATCCTTCGCGGATCCTTTTGCTTTCGCCCGCACCTTGATTCTGAGCCGTATAAGTGGAAAATGCGTTTCCTAAGTCCTGCAAGGGGCAATTGGCAAGACTGTCAATTTTGGAGCATGCGGCAAATGCGGCCATTACGGTGGCGCCGAATGTATTCACAAGCCCTTGAATCAGCATCATTCCAAAGCTGGAAACAGACTGCTGAAGCGCTGTTAAAAGAGAATAACCGGCAACTTTTTTGAATGCGGAAGCGCGAAACACAAAGTCCTTTCGCTCAAATTGTAAAAACTTCATTCGTTTTATGGTATAGATTCCGCAGCAAACCGCAGCCACACCTTGCGAGATAAAGGTTGCAATTGCCACGCCTAACACTTCCATATGGAACACTAACACAAAGAGCAGATCCAAAATAATATTTAATACGCAAGAGCCGATTAAGAAATACAGCGGCGACTTGGAATCCCCAAAGGATCGCAGCAGGAAGGCAAAAGCGTTGTACATGCCAATAAAGAGTAAGCCTGCAAAACTAAACGTTAAAAACTGTGTGGCATATACGGCTGTTTCTTTTGGCATCTGGTAGAAAATGATAATCTGCGGCAAAAACACCAAGGTCACAATGGTAATGAGAACACTGACGCTAAATAGAAAAATCAGTGCGGTAGAAATGGTTTGCTTTAGTTCGTCGTACCGTTTGGCACCATAAAGCTGAGAAAAGATGGCAGAGGCACCCATGGCCAGGCCAATCATAATCGAGGTGATAAATACCGTGACGGCGCTGGAAGAGCCAACTGCCGCGAATGCATCCATTCCAACAAATTTTCCCACAACAACCGCGTCAATAATGCTATAGAGCTGTTGAAACAAATCTCCGATAAATAACGGAATAAAAAACTTTAGGATCACCCGTGAGGGGTTTCCTTGTGTCATATCAAGTTCCATATTTTTTATCTCCTTCTGATTCAAAAGGCAGATATGCGATGGCTAAATCGCCTGTGACTGGATTACTGTAAACTTCACAATCTATTTCATACACCTGCCGGATGAGTTCTTTGGTCAATACTTCTTTTGGCGTTCCCGAAGCGAAAATTCTGCCATTTTTCATAACATAAAGAACATCGCAGTACAGTGAAGCCATGGGAAGATCGTGCAAGGCTGCAAGAACCCCGATGTTTAAAGATTTCACAACAGATAAAATCTGCAATTGATACTTCATGTCCAAATGGTTTGTGGGTTCATCCAAAATAAGGAACTTCGGTTCTTGTGCAATTGCCCGTGCCAGTATGACTCGTTGTTTTTCTCCGCCGGACAAGGTCAGATAGCTTCTGTTTGCATATTCGGTCAGGTTTACCCGTTCCAAAGCTTCTGCCACAATTTTGTAATCCTCAACATAATCTGATTCCATGCGGCGTTTGTGGGGCGCCCTGCCCATCATCACCATTTCATGAACGGTAAAATCAAAGCTTAAATCATTGAATTGCCCCACCACCCCCAAATCTTTTGCAATCATTCGGGCAGATGATTTCAGCACATCTTTCTGGCCTAAAAAAACAGTGCCTTTCTGCGGATGAATTACTTTATAGATGCTTTTCAGCAAAGTGGACTTTCCGCAACCGTTTGGCCCGATAATTCCAACAAACTGTTTTTCTTTCACCTGAAGACTGATGTCCTTTACGATATCGGTGCCGGTGAGGGATACCGATAGGTGTTCTGCTGTTAAGTTCAACTTATTTTCCTCCAAACCCGTAGCTTTTGCGAATCAACATGTACATAAATACAGGCGCGCCGAGCAGGGAGGTGACGGTGCCGATGGGCAGTTCTCCGTTCGGGACAATCGTTCGGGCAAACACATCTGTCCATATCATGAACAGGGAACCGAACAAAGCCGCCGCGGGAATGAGCCTTTTATGATCCGATCCCACAACACTTCGTACAATATGAGGAATAATGAGCCCTACAAACCCAATGATTCCACAGGTAGAAACCAAAACGCCTGTCACCACAGAGGAAATCACCATGTATAACCGCCGGTGGAAATTCAAATCTACGCCCAGGGTAATGGCCGTTTCTTCCCCCATGAGCATGATGTTCATCACCCGGAACTGAAACAGAAAAAATACATATGCTGCAATGACCGTAACTGACACAAGGGGCAATGTGCCCCATTCTGCCGAAGCCAGGCTTCCCATGGTCCAGAAGGACACTGAGCGGATTCCGTCTGAATTTTTTGCGAAGTAAATAATAAAATTAGAAAAGGCATTGCAAAGGGCATTGATTACCGTTCCGGCTAACACCAGCTTGACCGAAGATGTTTTTCCACCCATGCTGGCCAGCCCTAACACCAAAGCCGCTGCACCCAGCGCGCCGATAAATGCCCAAGAAGCCACGCCGAATTCCCCCAGCAGACCACCTACGCCAAAACCCAGCATAATGGAAAAGGTTGCCCCCAAAGCGGCACCGGACGAAATTCCCAAAATATAAGGGTCTGCCAAAGGATTTTGAACCGAGGCCTGCATCACTGCTCCGCAAAGTGCCAGTCCGGCCCCCATCACCATTGCCAGCAATACCCTGGGGAATCGGATTTGCCAGATAATATCGGTAAACATTCCCTCTGACAGTTCCCCGGGGAATCCAATTTGTCCTCCGGTTAGCTGGTGAATCAATATTTGCAGGGACTGCTGAAACGGAATCGAAACTTGTCCGATGGATACGGAAAGCACAATCGACACAAAAACAGCGGCCAGTAACAGAATACAAATCACAGAAAAGACAGACTGCTTTTGCAGGATGCTGTCACAGCGGTTTGGGACAGGTTGATTTTTTCTTTGTTGCGATGAATTCATGCCTTACTCTCCCTGAAACAATTCGGGGTGGATAAATGCGGCAACATCCTCGTATAAATCTGAGAGGTCAAGGCTCCCCCGGATTGCATTGGTATAATCCGCCACCATGACATTCCCTGTTTGAATTGCCGTAACATTTTTTAAGCTGGGATTCTGCATCAGCAAATCCTTTGCGGCGCTGCTGTCTGACTTTTGAAATTCCGTAATAATGATTTTATCGGGATTTACCGAGAGAATTGATTCGGCAGACATTTCCACATAGGTGTCTTCGGACACTTTTATGTACTCACCGCCCGCATCTTCCACCATTTCATCTATGATGCAGAGACTGGGCCCGTAATAGTAATAGGTGTCGTTCTGGCCACCGGCAAACAGCAGAACCCGCGGCTTTTGGCTGGCTTGTGCCGCTTGGCTTTTGATTGCCTCAATGCGTGTTTCCTGATCCCGGATAAAAGCATTTGTTTTGTCTTCCATATTCAGTGCTGTTCCCAGATTGCTGATGTCATCAAAAAAACTGCCTATGGTACGTCCCACCGTATAATTAATGCCGGTCAGAACGGGAATTCCCCGGTCATTCCAGAAAGCAATACTTCCCAGGCGTTCGTCGGTAAACGCTGAGGACATGGCGACAATTAAATCCGGATTTAGGGCAAGAATCGATTCTTTGGAAGGCCACATATCCGTAAGAAGAGGAAGCTGATGAATCGATTCCTCATATTTGGAATAGGATTTGTCCAGATACGCCAGACCCACAATTCGGTCTTGTTCTTCAAAATGAATCATAAGCTCCGCAAGGCCCTGCCCGATTACCACAATCCGCTCCGGCTCTTTGGGAATGGTTTGCTCGATGAGTTTTCCCTTATCATCATAAATGGTTAATTCCCTTGGGTATTGACTATCCTGCTGGGTTTGGCTTTGAGAAACCGAAGCCTTCTGTTCGGTCTGAATCGGTTGGGAACAAGCTGCCAATGCAGGGAAGCAAAGGGCGATTGCCAATAAAACTGATGCCGTCTTTTTAAACATGTATACTCCTCCTCTATCCTATTGGTTAGGGTTGGCTAACCTTATGCGAAAACATGTCCGCTTATCATGCGTAGGATATTGTACCGCACAGGGGCCTTCGGGCTATACTTCTTGCCATGCCGATTTATGTTGAGAGAAATCCCGCATCGGATTCATAAAAAAACCACAGGCCAAAAGCCTGTGGTGAAAAAGTGAATTTGAATTTTATTCCGGATTGCGCAGCAGAGAAGCTTCGCGGTATTTGAGCGGAGTAACCTGATACTGCCGTTTAAAGGCAGCGCAGAAATTACTGGGGGTGGAATAGCCGCTGTCATAAGCGATTTCATGGATGGTTTTTTCGGTGCTTAACAGCATGGTAGCGGCACGCTGTAAGGCCAGTTTTCGGTGATAGCTGAATATGGTATCGCCATAAACCAGTTTAAATCCTTTGGTCAGCTTTTTGGGGTTCATCACCAGCATTTCTGACAAAGCGGGAATGCTGGGCAATTCAAACGGCTGTTCCAACAGGATTTGAGGGATCTCTTTGATTTTTTGCAATTCATAAGGACTGAGTGCCGTCATTTGAACGGTTTCGTATTTCATCACTTCATCTGATACGATTAAAGACAGCACTTCCATGACCTTGCTTTCATAAAACAGAGTGCGGGATTTTACAGGCAGGCGGCAATTGTATATTTGAAGAAAAATATTGGCGATCTCCGGCGGAGTGTTCAGGCCCAGATAATATTCCGAACGAAGCCGCTCTTCCAAGGCTTCTATTGTGTCATTCCACACGTCGATGCCGGCGCTTCCAAAATAGAATGGCAGAGCCTGTTTATTGGCTGTAATCGAAACGCCCTGATATTTTTGGCCGGCCCGGCGTTTGATGGTTCCCTTCATATCCTGCGATAAAGACACAGACAAATGGTTGGGGCCAAAGCGAGTGTCACCGGCTTTTTCTTCTGTAATATCCATCCACCCGTCCATGCAGTATTCGATTTCAAAATAGTCTTCTGTCAAATCGAACACGGTTACGATATCTTTGGAAAACACAAAATCAAACAGTAGCAGCATCACGTTACCCAGCAAATTATAAATCTGTATTGTGCCGGTTCCGTATTCGGGTTTGATGTCGTAAACTGTTCCTTTGCTTAAATGATGATTGGGCAAGAAACGAGCATCCCCAATTTGCTCATGCATGGCGGTATATTGCTCCAGCATGGCATCATATCCGTTTTTTGAATGGATGTGGAACTCTATTTCCATGGACAAGCTCCTTTCTTGTGTTACCTTGGACTGTAATCCAATCTTCCGCATTAGTTAGCGGATTCTAACTGTGAGAATTATAACACATATTCTGCATGATTTCCAGCGGAATAATGAGTATGTTCAGCGGCTGGAAGGGGAATTTTTAAGAGCCAAAAACGAAATTCCTGTCACAGTGGACAGAGCAGCATAAATATGTGTGCTTTTTAGCCATTGCTGATTTGTGCTGGTAGATCATCCCTTGTTTTATGAGAGTGTAATGCCTGGGATTCTGTAAACATACAGGAAAAACGGCCCTTGCCATTTGACAAGAGCCGCAGAATTTATTTCCCATCTACAATATTTTGCAGACATCGCATTAAGTCGTTTAGTGTATAAAGCTTTACCTCACGTTTCATAATTTCATCTTTTAAATCGATTGGCAAAGAATCAAAACGGCTCCGTATCTTCGGGTCAATATATGCCATAAAAATCACCTCAACTTTAGAATGTCCAATTTTATGAAAAAATTCAGCCAGTGACAGAGTAAAAATCAACGGATCAGAAAGATTTTTTATCATAAAAATATAGCAAATAGAGCTTTCGGGGATCTATTTTTATTTTTTTATGGCTCTTTTCATTCAGAAGTTTATCTGTTATACTATTTTTGTTAGTTTAAGTTAACACATGAAATGCCTTTTTAAAAGGGAGAGAACTTGGTGTGACAGCGTTGTGTCATAAGAAAGGAGCCCAAATTTATGGAGCAAAAACCGAACTTGGAAAGCCAAACGGTGCAAAGCACCATGCTGTTGCCCCTTTGGGGCCGTGCGACAGCCAGTAAAAGGCATTCGGATATTTTGTATGATGAACAAGCCATTGAAATCATTGACAACTATGATTTCGATTTTAGCAGCATTGCCAGTACGTTCGGTGAATTCAGCGGACTTTGTTATGTGGTGCGTGCTCGAAAAATAGAAGATGCGGTTCGCCGTTTTATTCAAATGCATCCGCGGGCTACCATTGTCAATATCGGTGCAGGTCTGGATACGGCTTTTTCCCGAATAGATAATGGAAGCATTCGTTGGTATAACCTGGATTTACCCGATTCCATTGCGTTTCGTCGCCGCTTTCTGCCGGATTCGGAGCGCAATGTGAGTGTTGCCAAATCACTGATGGATACCAGTTGGTTTGATGATGTGATTTTCTCACCGGAAGATGGAATCTTTTTTGTTTCCGGGGGTGTATTCTTTTATTTTAAAGAAGAACAGCTGCGTGAAATCTTCAGCGCTATGGCAAAGCGCTTCCCCGGCGGAGAGCTGTATTTTGATGCGGAATCCAAAGGGGCGGTAAAGAAATCTAACGCTATGGTACAAAAAACGGGGAATATGGGCGCTATGATGTATTTCTACGTTAATGATGCCAAGATGTTGGAGTCATGGTCGCCGCGGATCCATTTGGTTGCCTGTGAAGGCGGATTTGAAGGGGTTCCTTTGAGCAAACAATTGGGTATGAAAATGCGGCTGATTGTAAAACTGTTTGACTGGACGAAGATGATGAAGTTTGTTCATTTGCGTTTTGAGAAATAAATGAAATTCGTGTAATAAGGCCACCCCATTTTGGGGTGGCCTTATTTACATATGTAATTTTAGGGCAGAGCCGTTCCTTTGGCATTTTTATCATTCAAATCCTGTTGTTACAAACAAGTGTAGTTTCTTTATGGGGCATGGACGATTCGATTGGTTTCTCAGCCGAATTTAAAAAGGCCGGCCGCACTTGGGGCAGTAAGAAAAATTTTGCTCTGTCGAATACCCACAGTATGCACATCGTTTTCCCATGGGCTGGCCATGAAAAAATTGAAGATAGCTGGGGTTTAGCTCTGTTACATAGCCCTTGGCAATTTGAGTTCCCAAATCGGGGTTGATTTCGCTGACAGATTGGCAACAGGTGGTTTTGATAAAATATCGCTTCTCCCATTTCAGAAGCGGAAGAAAAAACACATGCAGGCTTTGATAGGTCATTGTTGCTTCCAGGCTTCCATATCGGCCACAGCAGGGGCAAGTTATTTTCTGCTCAAAATTTAGCTTTTTTTCCCCGGGGGTTACTCCCATAATCAGGAACATTGTTTCACACCAGACCTTTCCTGCATTGTAATACCCTTATTATAAGGGATATCCGGTCTTTTGAAAAGAGGCGAAAGAGCAGGAAGTGACACGGCTGTAATTTGACAGAATATTTCTTCTGTAATAGAATAAAATTAATATAAAACAGCAGAAGCTGGCAGAAAGCCCCCGGACAATCTGCGGATAAAAAAGCCTGACGGCAAAAGGTTTTATGAAAACAGCTTTTTGTTTCGGCAAGAACCGCAACGTGATTTATGGAGAAATACACAAATGAATCTATATGAAAAACATGTTCAGGAAGAACTGGAACGCTGGCACAGCGACATTGTAAAGAGTGCCGGAATGTTTGAAAAAACCTCGAAAGAGATTCAAAGGCAGGCAAACAAACTGATTCCCCAAAAAGTGCAGGACGCCATTACTGTTTCGGTGGAAAAGATGGTGCAGGCAGTTTTGTCCGGTTCGGTTATGCTTTCGATTGAGGAAGATACCTCAGACCTATCACTGGCAGAACGGGATTTTTTAGTTCAGAATCTGTTTCAAACTTATCAAAAAACAGCGGTTACCGAAGGGGTTGCTTTGGGGGCAGGCGGTGTTTTGATAGGCTTGGCCGATTTGCCGGTGCTGATGAGCATTAAGATAAAGTTTTTGTTTGACTGCGCCCGATTGTATGGCTTTGATACCAGCCGGCAGGAAGAACGCTTGTACCTTCTTTATATCTTTCAACTGGCTTTTTCCAGCAGAAAGCACCGGCTGCGTGCTTTTCGGGTTTTGCAGGATTGGGAATTCAGGCCGACTCCTTCAGTGGATTGGGAAAAATTCCAGATGGAATACCGGGATTATCTGGATTTGGCAAAGCTTTTGCAGTTGATGCCGGTGATTGGAAGTGTGGCCGGGGGTGCTGCCAACTATAATTTAATGAACCGGCTGAAAGATAATGTGATGAATTGTTACCGCATGCGAATTACCGGAACAAGATGGCCAAAAGGGCATGAAAAACCGCTTCTTCGACTGGCCGAAAAACACAGTGCTGGTGGCTGATTTTGAACTGAGGATGCTTCTTGTTGGGTGGGCATCCAATGTTGCGCAATTGATGTTCACTTTCTATTTTAAAAAACAGAGCCGATTATTCACAAAAACGGTTTGTGTCAAGATCTTTGACACAAACCGTTTTTTTTTATTGTGAGTCATTTCTCTTGGGATATGTTTCATGATAGAAGGAATCCATCGAAAAAATAGTGAAAATCCATTGCTCAGTTCAGTGGAATGGCATATAGTGACTTGAATTTGAATCCCAAAGAAGCGAATCTCAAATGAATGGGATGTGCAAAGCGCTTTGCGCCCCGTTTTTTTACTGTACAGTCCAATCGAATGACGGGGTTATTGCTGCGTTGTGACAGCAACAAAGGACTGGTGAGGAAGCCCTTTGTTTTACTTGTTTACAAAATGGCCGGATTGAAAGACCAGTCAGGCTATTTCGAAAATTTTGAATTGAAAAAATCGGTTTAAATATAAGAATAAACAAAAAACAAAATAAATGGAAATAAATAACAAAATAAAAATTGGTTAGTTTTCTTCCAAAGTTAGAGAATCGACTAATTTGTATTGGAAGAAAAATCAATTTGTTACCAGCAAAATGGTGATTACGATAAAAAGAATGATTATCAATTACAATAATTTTGCGTATGATTTAGAATAGAAAACAGAATTACGTCTTAGGTTCTTTTCAAGGGAAAAGAAACGTAAAAATGGCAAAAGAAATCAATTGTTTTATAAGCACAACCGATTAGGATGAGGAGGATTTTTGATGAAAAATTGGACAGGGAAAAGAGCAATAGCCCTATTTTTATGCTTTTTGCTGTCTTTTCAATTGCTGCCGCTAACGGCGTTAGGTGCAGAGGGAGAAGAGGAAGGCGACACTGGAAATAAAGAAGTGAATTTACTTGTCGAAGGCGGCAAATTTACAACCCCAGAAATGTTTGAGGCATTCGACTTAATCGCTTCGGTAACAGACAAAAAGCTAACGCTTAATTTTGATATGAAACTGAATGATGATTCTGAAGTGAAAGCATCAGTAGGGGAATATTTAGAGTCTTATTTAGAAGAGCTGAAACTGCCAGATCCAATAGAAGAGGCAGATGACTTTCGAAAGGCTGTAGATGATTTACTGACAAAGGGGGCACTGGCGGAAGATGATGAAAACTTCCCCCCAATTACCTTTGAGTTTTCTTTGAAATTCGATAAAGATACTTTTGGTTCTCTGGAACAACTAAAAGGGACCTTTCCGTTGGAATTTGATGAGGCGAATGCTCCTAAGGGTAAATTGAAAATCGGAGAATATACGATTCAGGCAGACGGTGAGGATACTCTTACAATAAAAGGCAGTTTAAATAAGATTATTTATAATCGAGATGAAGTTGCTGCTGGTGGAGAATTAAATGTCACCATTACCAAAGAGGGAGATGGTGAAACACAGCCAAATTTAGATTTAGAGGATGGCATTATCAGCGTTAACGTGACCTTTTCTGGCGGCAGTGAACCCGGCGGCGGGGAAAAGGACAAATATCAGCTGACAAAAGAAGCTTCTGCGATTACAGAAGCAGATTCGGATCACTTTTTGACTTATACCATCAAAGCGACTGCACCCAAAGAGAAAACACTGGAGGGAATGACGTTGGTAGACCCCATTCCGGAGGGGTTAATGGTAACCGCTGTCGAGTTAAATGAAGTGCCATTAGAAAAAGATGCTGAAACAGGAAACGGTAAATATAGTTATCCGGCGGCTTCTGGTGAAGAAGAGAATTCTTCCAATGTGTTGAAATACACCTTCGGCGAAGAGGCAAAGGATCTTACCGAAGCTACTTTCGTCGTCACCACAATGATGACGGCTGAAATGTATCAAAAGTATTTAGCTGAAAAAAGTCCTTCCTTTACCTTTACCAATCAGGCCGAATTATGGGGTGAAAACTCTACGGATCCCGATGCGGTATCGAATAAGGTTACCTCAAAGCTTTCCGGTTCTTTTATGACGAAGGAAGGCAAGCGTGGTGAACTGAACAGCCCGTATTATAATTGGACGATTCAGGCCAACACCTATTTTACCGGAATCAATGGCACGGTATATCTGATAGATTCCATACAAGGGGTCAAGGATACCCATATGTATGAAGAAGTATCCGGCAAAGTTCCATTCACAGTCAATGGAACCTCTGGTGAAGCAACCAAAGAAACAAAATCTTCCAAATATATTCCTTATTCTGATCTTTCTAAGTTAATGGAGTTGACGAAAGAACAAAGAGAGACAGTTTTTGAAAGTTTAGATCAGTTGACAAATGATGGCGCGAAAGCGGTTTATTATGTCAATGACGACAAGAACGAAGCTGTTATGATCATTCCTTTAAAGAAGGATGATTTGAATAAACCCCTTATCGTAACCTACCGAACCGAGGTTAAAAAGGCTATTACAGAGGATACCAAAAATGTACAGCTGCAGAATGAAGCCACAATGCTGTGGAAGTCTGGCACTGTCGAATATGGCCCGGGGCCAGGAAATGAATGGTCTGATGATTTCGCATTTAATATTTCTAAGGAAGGCACCTTGGATTACAGCCTGTTCCAAAAATCAAAAGGCAGCTACCAAGAGAATGAGGATGGCAAGCATCACGAGGATGCCAGACTGCTGACTTGGAATTTCACAGTGAATATGAGCAGTCAGGAAATTACCGATGCGGTCATTACCGATATTCTGAACAATAAGGAACAGCAGCTGGAAAGCATTAATTACCGGATACTGACCAGAACAACTGATTTGAAAAATCGGAAGTACGGTTCTGGATGGATAGAAATAAAAGCAGATACCGATACCAGCGAAAAACCTTATTATACGGAAACAAAGAATAAAAATGATGATACGACCACATATCAAATTCATCTGGATAAGATTTTAGAAAGCCAGGTTTATGAACTGCAATTCATCACTCGCGTTGTTGACCCTTCCATTTTAAATCAAAATGGCAGTAAGGTTCTAGAAAATGAAGCCACATTTACAGGAGAGATTAAAGAAAAGCCAGTAACGGGTAAGGGAAAAGCAGAAAAAAAGATTCCCAACACGATTCTGGAAAAAGAGAATGTGGATTCTGAGGGAAAACAAGGCAATTATTATGATTATGAAAATCATCAGCTCTATTGGAAGGTGAAAATGAACCGCAGTCATGCGTCCATTCTTGCCGGTGCGGTGCTGACGGATACTTTGCCTGACGAGACGACCTTTGGCGAGTTAAAGGAAGTAACCAGAATTTCCAGTACAGGAGTATCCCAAAAAGGAACGATTCATGGCACTACCGTAACATTTGAAAATGGACAGAAAGTTACGGTAAAGAATGCGGATCCTGCCAAGGGCAAAGTGACATTTACGGTTGATAAAGAATTTGATGATACCTTTGAATTCTTATTTACTACCGTTGTAGATGACGCGCTTCGGGAAAAAATTGCGAAGCAGAAGGACGAATCCGGAGTATTAAACCCGTGGTATTCCTTTACGAACGAAGTAAAATTGAATGGATTTGTTCAGGATCCCACGGATAAGGATGGCCCTGGTGTTGCGATTGAAGCTTCTGCTTCGGTCACACATGATGTGAATCTTCCTTCTATCACCAAAACCGGTGAATATTTTCATATGAAGGATTACCCCGATTATGGAACGGTGTCTTACGCTCATTGGACAATTGTACTGAATCGGGATGGGGTCAATATGGAAGGCGCACAGCTGGTGGATGATCTCAAATCTTTCTTCCAACTGGTTCCGGAATCTTTGAAAGTACACAAAGCAACGGTTTCTCAGGATGGTACAAAGGTGGAGCCCGAGGGAGAATCCATTTCGGATCAGACTTTGAATATGGTAAAGCTCGATAACAAATTTAGCTTTACGATTCCGAAACAATATGCCATAACCCCGCTGATTGTCACATTTGATACGGTTTTAGTCGACAATGTCAGCAAGGATGATATGATCAATACCGTTTCCTTGAAATGGAATAAAGACGACAGCACGAATACAGGTGGATCGAACCCCGGGGCGACGGAAGATTTTGATCTTTCTAACTATGCGACCGGAGCAAAAACACCTTATGTGCAGGTAAAGAAAATAGATTCCAATGGAAAAACGCCGTTGGGAGGCGCGGCCTTTACCCTTAGTACCATGACAAAATCTGGTGAGCAATGGGTTGTCGGCAACAGCAAGGTGAAAACCACATCGCAAGAAACCGGCAATGCGAACTTCTTGTTTCTGAAACGAGATACGCTTTATCAGATCAAAGAAACCAAGGCGCCCGAAGGCTATGCTTTAGACGGCAGACCCCAGTATTTTGTATTCCTAGCCACAACCACTTTGGCGGATTATCCGCAGGGAACCAAAGAAATGAAGTTGGATTCCGGAAACTTCCCGATTATCGAAGTGGAAAACAGTAAAACTTCCGGAACCATTACCGGAAAGAAAACAGATACTTTAAACCGGGCTTTGCCCGGCGCGCTGATTGGTTTGTTTGAAGAAGGAACGACAGAGTTCACCAAAGAAAATGCAAAGCAGATGATGCTGAGCAACAATGATGGTTCCTTTGAATTTAAGGAAGCGCCCGGTTCGTATCTCATCGCTGAGATTTCTGCACCTTCCGGTTATGAGAAAAATACAGAAGCTATTTTTACGGTGAATGTTGCAGAAGATGGAAAAATGACGGTGATTCACCCGGCAGAGGTAACTGAAATTCTCATTAAAAATGAAAAGATACCCGTTACTCCTCCTGTTACACCGGGTAAGCCCGGTAAGCCCGGCGGAGGCGGCGGAGGCGGAAAGCCCGGCAATCCTTCTGACACCGGATTTATTGCGATTCAGAAAAGCTCAGAAGACGGCCGTCTGGAAGGCTTTACCTTTGTGGTAAGCGATGGCATGAGCTATAGCCAAGAATTTGTAACGGATCAGGATGGCCGCATTATGATTGATAATCTGCCCAGGGGCAGGTATACCATTCGTGAAAAGGGAACGGCTTTGACCAATGGGCGTTATCAGCTGCCCGGCGAACAGACGGTGTCCTTGTCAGGCAGTGGAGTAAAAGTAAGTTTCTATAACGAACTGGCCACTGAGTGGATTCCGCCTGAGGAAGTGCCCGTTTCACCCGGCACTCCCACAGCTCCTGAGCCCGAAAATACCGAGCAGATCGACGACGAGAATCCCCCTGCCGGACCCGGCAAAGAAGTGTACGGACCCAAAACCGGTTATATGGGAATTTCCCCCATGTGGGCGTTTGTGTTGGTTCTGTCCTTAGCCGGATTGGGATTTTGCGTGAACCTGCTGGTGACAAATCGTTCAGAAGGCCGGCATGTCCGCAAATAACCCTTTTACAAAGCGCAGAATGGCTGTTGCCGGATGTATCTTTTTCAGCATGCTGATTCTCCTTTCGGGGGGGCTGTTGCTTCGGGATCATTTGGAACAAAAAACAGCCGACCAGAATTTTCAGGATCTGCGTATGCAGTTATCTTCTGTTTTACCGCAGGCTGCCGGGGAAGCTTCTTTCCCGGCAGCAGCAGATCGGCCCCAAACACCCCGGCAGGTGTATGGGGATTTGATTTCTCAGAATCCGGATATGGCGGGCTGGATTCGCATTGAGGGCACTGCCATTGATTACCCGGTCATGCAGACACCTCTGGATCCAAACTATTATTTAAACCATGGATTTCATAAAAAACACAGCTCATTCGGTGTTCCTTATGCAGATGCAAGCTGTGATTTATCCGCCGGTGGCGGCAATGTGATTGTGTATGGGCACCACACCAAGGGCAAGGGAATGTTTGGTGCGTTGACTTCTTATGAAGAGGAATCTTATTACCGGGAACATCCTGTGATTCAGTTTGATACGTTGGACCAGTTTGGCCGCTATCAAATTGTGATGGTATCGAAAATCAATGTGGCCGTTGGGGATTCCGATGCTTTTGATTATACGCGTTCTGCTTCCTTTGCGAATCAACAGGAATATGAGGAATTTCAAAATGCCTGCAAAAAGGGAGCGCTGTATGAAACCGGAGAAACAGCCCAATTTGGTGACCGTCTGCTGATTTTATCCACTTGTGAATATTCCCGGGAGGATGGCCGGCTGTTGATTGTGGCAAAGCAGTTAAATGCTCAGGATGTAAGATGAGAAGCTTTCCGATTTTTCTTTTTCCTTTTCTTGGCTTTCTATGGATTTTGATGAGGCGTTGCGCTATAATCAACAGGAAGGCAGTCCTTTACCGGTTTTTACCAGAAAAGGACATTTTGAAAGGAGTAGAAAAATGAATAAAGAACAAAAATTTTTCATCTGTAAGCATTGCGGAAATCTGGTTGGAATGGTGTTTAGTTCTGGGGTTCCCACCGTTTGCTGTGGCGAAAAAATGACAGAGCTGGTTGCCAACACCACCGATGCCGCAAAGGAAAAACACGTCCCCGTAGTCACAGTGGAAGGGAATCTGGTGACGGTAACCGTTGGCAGTGTGGATCACCCGATGCTGCCGGAGCATTACATTCAGTGGATTTATTTGCAGACAGAAGATGGCGGCCACCGCAAAGCATTGGAGCCGGGTCAGGCCCCCACAGCGGTATTTGCGCTGACAGAGGGCGAAAAGCCTGTGGCGGTTTATGAGTACTGCAATCTGCATGGCCTTTGGAAGGCGAATCTTTCTTAAAGATTTTTGAATGAAGCAAATCGCTTGATTTTCGCTTCTGAAAAGGAACCGGATTTTGGTGTTTCTCTTTTGTATTTTCTTTGATTTTATAAAGGCTGTATGCACACCGGTTTACTGAAATACATTTGAATCTTTCTTGAAAAAAAGGGCATTTCACGCAGTGAAATGCCCTTTTTGCTGTCATTATATCAAGAACGCTTGCTTGAATCAGCTGGTATTTTGTGGACAATCAACAATGAATTTTACATTGAGTTCATAATTTATCCATTGATAATTTGTAAAAAAGCATTATACTAAAGATGGTTCCAAGAGCAAAAGCCAGAGTTGAAAGGAGGTAAAATGGTGACCAAAAAGAAGGCTGCTCTTCTTGTATGTGTGACCGGGCAGCGTGACTGCGATCGTCTGATTCGGGCGGGAAAACGGTTGGCCGAAGAACGAAATTTGCCAATGCAGGTTCTGTGTGTGCAACCGGAGGCCGCAGGATACAGCGCTTGTGGTGACGAATTGGAATATCTATACCAGACAGCACGAGAGGCCGCAGCAGAAATGACAGTGATTTTTCACGATGACAGCCCTTTGATTGCAGCCGGATTTATTCGTCAGATTGGGGCAGTTCATGTTGTAACTGGTATGGCAGGAGTTCCTTATACCGGATTCATTGAAGTATTGCATAGTCTAGTCCCCAGGATTCCGATTTCCATGGTGTCGAAAGAGGAGATCGTATATAATATTTATCCTGTGAATTATAAAAGCCCAACCCCACAGCCATTGGCTGCGGCGGGTATTACATGAACAGAACAGAGATGAAAAAAATTAGTTTTTTGTTCTGACATACAATTAAAACATTCTAAAATCATCCTTGGATTATCTTTAATTTGTTTCGTTTTAAAACCGAAAGGAATTGTTTGCCTGTATCTGTCAGGTGGCAAATCTTTTCGGTTTTGTTTTATTCTAAAGTATTATTTTGGCGTACATTAGCCCTAATCAGAACGCAAAGAACCGGTAAAAACACTTTTAAGAGGGATGGCTCTGCTTTTTGTGTAGTTGCCGATAAACTATCGGTTTGTTTGGGTCTGATATTAAATGTTCTTAACTTCTTTCTACAGTCGTAATATCTTCGCCAAACCACTTGTATGAGATATCCTTTAAAGTCCCATTTTTTTCTAATTTCATTAGCACTTCATTCATTTTTTCAGTTAAAGCCTCGTCGTTTTTACGCATTCCAATTACATAATCTTCATCGGCCAGTGAAATGGGGGTTCCGCCTTCATCTAACATGCGAAAGGTGCCCGGCTGATTATTCATAAAAAAGCGGGCAGAGACTTCGTCGATGGCAATTGCATCAATCATACCTTTTTCAACTTGGGTTGTGGCTTCCGGGTAACTTTCGATTTCTACAATCTTTTTTAAGGAATGTTTAAAATCACGGTTTTGTGTGGAATTCAGTGCATATTTGGCAGAGGAATTATTTTGCACACCAATTGTTGCTCCGCTTAAATCTTTTAGGGAATAATAGGTAGAGTTACCTTTGACTAAAATGGCTTGATTGCTGCTTAAATAAGGGATACTCATCGAAAAATTTCGGGCGCTTTCCGGTGTTTTACTAAAACCATTCCACAGAACATCCACCTCGTAATTATCCAGAACTTCCTCTTTTTTTGCCCAGTCAATTATTTGAAATTTGATATCCACTCCCAGGTATTTTCCAGCTTCTTTGGCTACATCAATATCAAATCCAACCAATTCACCGTTTTCGTCAGTATATCCCATAGGGGGGAAAGTCCCATCCGTGCCAACAATCAGCGTTCCGGATTGTTCTATCTTCTTCCAGGATTCATCGGTTTCTGTTCCTGAAGAAGATGAATGGTTGCCCTGATTACAGGCGGTGATTCCAAAACACAACAGGCAGGCCAGAACCAAAGACAGTAATTTTTTCATTGTAACAATCCTTCCAATTTAAAATCAAATTTCTTATTCTGGGTTTCTGTCATAAAAAATCCAAAATCTCAACCAGTTGTTTTTTAGCTTTCCCATTTGATGTTAAAAAGTGAAGACTTTTTAAAAAAGAAACAAAAAAAGCTTCCGGAAAACCGGAAGCTTTTTAGATTCAGTCATTGGATTGTCCGTTTTGCATGGTTTTGTACTTACGGCAAATTGTCAGTTAAAATAGCTGCGATTTCTTGCCGCCTGGCCATGCTGAACAACATTGTAAGCCACATCAAAACGAATGGAGACATGATTGAGAACCCTTGAGCCATCCAGAACCTCCACCACCACATAACAGGTGCCCGGGGACTTGCCGGTTACGCGGTAATTGCCGTTTGCCAGCCGCTGAACAGTTGCAATTCCGGTTCGGCTGGAATAAACGTTGATGGTCTTAGTATATGCATTTCCGGCCAACGATACACCGATGTCATAAATATTATTAGGCGCCATGGTGTAAGCGTTGGTATCAATCATGACGGAACCGGCGTACTGAATTCCGTTATAAATTAAATCGGTGTTCACAGGATTGGTGGGATTTGTTGGATTGGTAGTTGGCGGCGTTACGCCGGCAGGAATATCGGAAGAAGGATCACTGGTCAGCTTGAATTTATAACCCTTGCTTTCCGCATAAAAACGAACATAAGAGTTAGAAGTGCCTCTCAGCGTTGTGTTGTCAGAGAACGTATTGCGTCCAATGTCATCCACACTGTCCGGAACGACCAGAGTATATAGGCGCGGGCAGTCATAGAATACGCCGTCACCTAAGCCTTTTAACCCGTTTTGGATGGTAACGGTGGTCAGCTGCTGATTATAGGCAAACATATCGTCTTCCAAGGTTCCCAGTTCTGAGGGAATATTTACCTGCTGCAAACGGGAACAATAAGAAAAGGCGGCTTCGCCCAAACGCGAAAGATATTCCGGAAGGTGAACCGAAACCAGGTTTACACAATAAGCAAAAGCTTCGGATTTGATTTCATCCAGCATGGAAGGCAAATTAATGGTGGTCAGCGCCCGGCAGTTGTAAAAGGCTCTTTCTTCAATCGAATAAAGAGAACGGGGCAGACTCACACTGGTCAGCGCGGTGCAGTTAAAGAAAGTTTTCGGCGGCAAGACTTCCATGCCGTCTGGCAGGCTGGCACTTTTCAGTGCGGTACAGCTGTAAAAGACCGAACTGCCCATGTGTGAAATGGTGCGGGGAAGAGAAGCCGAGGTTAAAGCTTTACAATAGCTAAAGGCTTCTTCTTCTAAAGTGGTAAGTCCATTTCGGAAGGTAACGCTGGCCAGTTTTCCGCTGTAACTGAACGCTTTTTTCTCAATGGTTTTGACAGAAGGCGGAATGGAAACACTGGTCAAACCGGAGTTATAAAACGCTGCTTCCTCGATAACTTCCAGATCGGTGGGAAGAGAAACTTCGTGCAGGCCGGTGCAGCCGCTGAACATCCCCTCGTTAACCACAGTCAGTTTTTTGGGAAGAGTCACACGAGAAAGCTTGGGGCTTTCTGCAAAGGCTCTGGAGCCGATTTCGGTGACGGAATTCGGAATAGAAACCGAGGCAAGGCGCCCGCAGTCATAAAAGGCTTTGCTGCCGATGGATTCTACCGAATCGGGAATGGTGACAGAAATAATTCGGTTGTTTCCCTGAAAAGCCCCATCCCCTATGTAACGGACGGTGTTGGGAATTTTAATAGACGTATCGGTTCCGGAGTACTTTACCAAAGTACTGCCTGACATTTTAAAATCGCTGCTGGCAGCGAAAACGGACGCTGGCGCAAAAGCCACGGCGGCCAATACAAAACCGATGACCAGGGTCAGCAGCTTGTATTTTTTCATAGAAACACGCTCCCTTATTTATTTATTCTATAAAGAATTATAAAGCAAATCAATACATTTATAATTTAACACGGGTTGGTAAATTATGCAAGAAAAGTAACAAGACTGAAAGAACCCTTTTTTCTGTTGACCCGGACAGAGGAATGTTTTATACTGGGAATACCATCCATCACACGAAACAGGCAGGAGAGTGATACAATGAAAAAATTTGTGATTACAATCGCTCGCGAATATGGCAGCGGAGGAAGAACAGTTGGCAGAATGCTGGCAGAAGAACTGGGGGTTCCCTTTTATGATAGAGAACTGATGCGGCTGGCATCAGACGAAAGCGGTATCAGTGAAACATTATTTGCAAAGGCCGATGAAAAAATAAAGGGTACTTTGTTGTGGCGGGCATTTCGTAAATCGTATTCTGGGGAATTGATTCCCCCGGACAGTGAGGATTTTGTATCGAACCAAAACCTGTTCCAGTTTCAGGCAAAGGTGATCCGCGAACTCGCTGCGGAAGAATCCTGCGTGATTATCGGGCGCTGTGCAGATTATATTTTGAGGGATATGGATCATGTGCTGAGCCTTTATGTTCATGCACCGATGGAATCCTGTATGGAACGGGCTCGGGAATTTCACCCGCATTTGTCCGATGATGAGCTGCGCCGTTTGATTCAAAAGATCGATAAGCGCCGCGCGGAATATTACCAGTATTTCACCGGGCGCAACTGGAAAGATGCAGACAATTATGATTTGAGTTTTAACAGCAGTGAACTAAGCTGGGAACAGTGTGTTCAGCTGGTTAAAGCCTATCTTGATATTAAAATGGGCGAATAAAAGAAAATAAAATCCGGAACGGGGCATAGATGCCTGGTTCCGGATTTTTTTATTTAGAAATTGTTTTCGTTTTCTTTACTTTTCGTTTCATATTCGATTTCCATATCCCGAATTCCATCCCCCACAAATAACGCCAGAGTGGGGTCGTCACACAAAGATTGAATGAAAGGGATGTATTCCTTTTTTGTGCCGAATGCAACGCTGGTAATCTTTTTTGCCCCGTTGGGGTGAACAAAGTTTTTGGGTTTGGGATCAATATTAAAATAAGTCATCAGGAACGGAATCTGCAGGTCATAGGGGAACAGGCAGGTAAAGCGCAGCTTTCTGCCCTTGGTGTCATCCCTTCGGGAATTGGTCATAAAATACCCCTGATTTTCCTGTTCCAACAACTTTTGTTCCTTTTCTAATGTGGGTTCATAAGTTTCTAAAGCAAGGCCGCAAAGCCCGCCGGGGTGGTTTTCCCAAAAGTCCATTCGATCCACAAATTTGCCCTTTCCCGCCAGCCGCAGCAGCTTTTTAACAAAGCCCGGCATACCGGTGGAGGCCAGCAGCTCCAAATACGGCCCTTCAGAAAAATAGATGATGGCATTGTACGGATTTTTTGCGGAGCCGTACTCCACCTCAAACCCCTTTTCGCGGTACTCATTTACTGCCTGCTTCAAATCCTTTGTTTTTAAAATCATATGGCTGACTTTCATTGCAATCCCTCCCGGACTGTATTTGTCGTGTATTCCTGTTGCCAGAATCGGCTTCTGTTATGTTAGTTATAACATACAAGAAAGGGGATTGCAATTGCTGATATGGATTTCGCTCTTTTGGGAAAAGCCCGGATTCTTTCCCGCTTTTTTCATATTCTCATTTCTAAGCGCATATCTATGAACTAATCAGATTTAGTTTGGGAGGCAGAGCTGTGAAAGGCATAGTAGAAGAGCGAGCCGTAGAGCTGGGAGAATACATCATAGAAAATAACGCAACCGTGCGTAAAGCTGCAAAAAAATTCGGCGTCAGCAAATCCACAGTACATAAAGATGTGGCCGAACGGCTGAAGTATGTCGATCCGCAGCTGTACAAAGAAGTCAAGAATGTACTGGAAATCAACAAGGCGCAGCGTCATATTCGCGGCGGCATGGCAACCAGAATGAAATACAAAAAGGATTGAGATGGCTGTGTAATTCCAAGGTCCGGACCGCCCGGACAGAGTGTACCGAAAAAAGACCGGCAGCTCCCTTTTCTTCCAGCCAGAAAAGGGAGCCGCCGTTTTTTGTATTCTTCCTTACGAATGCTCTATCATATGATACCCGGCATTTAAAAGCGCATTTCGAATTTCTTCGATGTGCTGGTGGTTGCGGGTTTCCATCACAATTCGCAGGGTGCAGCCGTTAATATCACTGCCTTCACCGGAATGATCGTGGCGGACTGCCACCACATTTCCTCCCAAATCGGCGATGATGCCGGCCACTTCTTTGAGCTGCCCCGGTTTGTCGAGAAGTTCCAGTGTCATATCGGCAGACCGGCCTGCTTTGAGCAGGCCCCGGCTGATAATACGGGACAGAATGGTGACGTCAATATTGCCGCCGGATAGCAGACACACTACTTTTTTGCCTTTCAGATCCAGTTTGTCAAACAAAGCGGCGGCAACAGAAACAGCCCCGGCTCCCTCGGCAATCAGTTTTTGCTGTTCAATCAACGTCAGAATGGCAGTGGAAATTTCGTCGTCGGTTACGGTGACCACTTTATCCACATATTGATGGCACAGTTCATAGGTGAGTTCGCCGGGCTGTTTGACGGCGATTCCGTCAGCGATGGTGGACACGCCGCCAAGACATTCCACCTTGTGTCCTGATAAAGACTGCACCATAGAAGGGGCACCGCAGGCCTGAACGCCATAGACTTTACAGTTGGGATTCAAGGATTTTATAGCAAATGCCACGCCGGAAATCAGCCCGCCGCCGCCAACCGGAACAATCACGGCGTCCACGTCGGGCAGTTGGGTCAAAATTTCCAGCCCAATCGTGCCTTGGCCCGCTATTACATCTTCGTCATCGAAGGGATGGAGAAAGGATCGCCCGGTTTCCTGCTGAATTTGAAGGGCCCGCTGATAGGCATCATCATATACGCCGCTGACCAGTTCCACCTGCGCACCATAAGCCCGGGTGGATTCCACCTTAGAGATGGGGGCAGTGTCTGGAATACAGATCAGCGCCGGGATGCCGCTGCGGGCGGCAGCCAGAGCCACGCCCTGGGCATGGTTACCCGCAGAGCAGGCAAGGACTCCTTTTGCCCGTTCCTGCTGGCTCAGGCGTGACATTTTATAATAGGCACCCCGCACCTTAAAAGATCCGGTAATTTGAAGATTCTCTGTTTTTAGGTACACTTCACAGTCCGAACGAATTTTGGGGGCATAGATCAAATCTGTTTGGCGAATCACGTCTTTTAAGACAAAGGCGGCATGATAGATTTTATCCAAAGTCAGCATACTTCTTCCTCCTGTGTGCTCATGGCCATAGCACCGGTGCGAAGAATCTGTTCAATCTGATAGGGCCTGCACAATTCAATCAAGCTGTTCAGCGCGGCGGCGTCGCCCACCAGTTCTAAAATCATGCGGTTGGGGGAAACCTGCAAAATCGAAGCGTGAAATGCATTGGCCAGCGTGACCAGAAATTCGCTGTTTTCCGGGGTTCTTTTCACTCGCAGCAACAGGTGCTCCCTTACCACTGCCTTCTCTTGGGACAGCACATTCACCTGTTCGATTTCTTGAAGCTTGCTCAGCTGTTTATCCACCTGACGCACAATTCGGTCATCCCCCTGCACCACGATTATCATTTCAGAATACTGTTCGTCTTCTGTTTGAGAAGCCACAATGCTGAGGATATTATAGCAGCGGCGGCTGAACAGTCCCGCGATGCGCAGAAGCACCCCCGGGGTGTTCCGGGCACGAACGGACAGGATGTATTCGCTTTCTTTTGTCACACTCATCATTTTTGCTCCTTTTCCGGAATTTCGATAATGGCATCTTCTGCTGCGGCTCCCGCAGGAACCATGGGCAGTACATTCAGGTCGCTGTGAATCAGGCAGTTGATCAGCGACGGCCCTTTGTAATCCAGCGCCTGACGCAGGACAGGCTCCACTTCATCACAGGTGCGGATGGTAAATGCTTTGATGCCGAAAGCCTGTGCCAGCAGTTCATAATTGGTGGACTTATCCAAGGTGGTTTGGGAAAAGCGGCTGTCATAGAAAAGCTTTTGCCATTGCCGCACCATGCCCAGCACATTGTTATTTAAAATCAGCTCGATAATCGGAATGTTATATTTGGCAGCAGTGGAAAGTTCATTGCAGTTCATATGAAAGCTTCCGTCGCCGGCCGCGTTTACCACGCGAAGCCCCGGCTTTGCCAGCTGGGCTCCCAGTGCGGCGCCCAGACCAAAACCCATGGTTCCCAGCCCGCCAGAGGTAACCATTCTGCGGGGATGCTGAAAAGGGTAAAACTGTGCGGCCCACATTTGATGCTGACCCACCTCGGTGGTAAGAATCAAATCTTCACCTGCCAGCCGGTGCAAAGTTTGGAACAGATATTGGGGCGTTACTCCCTCGTCACACGCCGCTGTTTGGATTAAGGGGTATTCCTGCTGCCATGCCCTAACCTGCTCCATCCAGCCCGGATGTGCGGATTGCTCTAAATGTTGATTCAGTTGTTCCAAAACAGTGCGGGCATCCCCTTTTAGTTTGACATCGGCCGTAATGTTTTTATTAAACTCTGCGGAATCAATGTCGATGTGGATAATACGGCAGCCCCGGGCAAATAAATCGGAATTGCAGATCACACGGTCAGAAAAACGGGTTCCCACCGCCACCAGCAAATCGCAGTGTTTCAGCGCCATGGCAGAGGGGATGGTTCCGTGCATCCCCAGCATGCCCAAATACCGGGAATCGGTTTGGTCAAATCCGCCCTGGCACATGAGGGAGCAGGAAACAGGGGCGTCCAGCTTACGAAGAAAGGCATCAAGCGCTTCAGAAGCATCAGAGGCAATCACACCGCCGCCGGCATACACAAAGGGGCGCCGGCTTTCTGTAAGCAGCTTCAGAGCCTGATTGAGCCGAGATTCCGGCGGAGCCAAGGGGATTTCTATTATGGGGTTAGGCGCAGCGGTGAATTCGCAGCGGTGTGTGGTAATGTCTTTGGGAATATCTACCAAAACCGGGCCTTTGCGTCCGCTGCCTGCAATGCGGAAGGCTTCCCGAATCGTGTGGGCCAGATTTTCTACGTCTTTTACAATAAAATTGTGTTTGGTAATTGGCATGGTAATTCCGGTGATATCCACTTCCTGAAAACTGTCCAGCCCCAACAAATTCCGGTTTACATTGCCGGTAATTGCCACCACGGGTACCGAATCCATATAGGCGGTGGCCAGCCCGGTGACCAGATTAGTGGCGCCCGGGCCGGAAGTGGCAATGCACACTCCGGTTTTTCCGCTGGCTCTGGCATAACCGTCGGCGGCATGTGCCGCGCCTTGTTCGTGGGCGGTTTCCACATGAGTAATCCGGCCCTGGTATTCGTACAGGGCGTCGTAAATGTTTAGCACGGCTCCACCGGGATATCCAAATACGGTGGTGGCGTCCTGTTCCAACAAGCATTCCATAATGATTTGCGCACCGGTTAACAGCATGTTTTTTCCTCCTGTAGCGTTTTTTCTGATTCGGCGATTATAGGGTCAGGAAACTTTTAAAAACGAAAAAAGCCCTCGCCTCTGGAAAACCAGAGGCGAGGGCTGAAAGCTCCCGCGGTACCACTCTGTATTACTGCCATTTGGCAGTCACTCGCTGCATATCCAACAATATGCTCCCCGGTAACGGAGGGAGGCCGGGCAACACTTACTACCCAAAGGGTTCAGCTGCCTGCTCCAGGGTGATGTCCTGCAAACGCCCCGCTGTCTCGCACCAACCGACAGCTCTCTGGAAGGACGGTACTTTGCATTCGTGTCCCTTTCAAAGCAATTTTTTATTATTAACAATCATATGCGCTGTGCCGTAATTTGTCAAGCAAAGCGAAACAGAAAAAGAAAAATTGTTTAAAAGCAAAATACCGTTCAGCAATTTTCTGCCGTTTTTGGGCAAAACGGCAATTACCGATCACCTAAAATAACAGAGAGAATTCCGCACAGGATTCCACCGATGGGGAATACAACCCATCCCGGATGCCACAATTGGAACAGAAAACCTAAAATCAAATATACGGCGGTTGCTGTCAGCATAATGGCTCCGCTGAGCCGCCCGACCAGTTCGTTTTGGGGGCTGTTTTTGGGGGAGTCCCCAAAAGTGGCAGAAGAGCGGGTATATGATTCCATTTGTTCATCCAGATGATTTTTCTGAATCCCGAAAAATACAAAAATGCCAACGCCGATGGCGATCATGATGAAAAATGCAATGGTAGAAAGGTAGCCGTCGCCAAACATAGCTTCAAAAGCCTGCTGAAAAATAATGGCCAGAATACAGCATAGAACCCCCACGGTCACTGCAACGGCAAAAATACGGTTGAACTGTTCATACCGAATACGAAAATCTTCGGGAACCGCCGGATAGGAGGGTGGGACAAATTCCGAGCCTTCCGGGATTCCCAACTCTCGGCGAATTTCTTCGATGCTTCCAAATTCTGCTATGACCAGGCCAAAGGCTTCGTTTTCATTTTTTCCTTCCCGGATCAAATTCTCATATGCTTCCTCCATGCTCTCGATAATGTGCAGTTTCATTTCAACCACTTCTTTGGTACGAGGCAGAGAGGAAAAAGAATTTTCTACATAAATTCGGATTTTACTCATGGCTTTTCTCCTCTTTCTCAGATGTAAAATAATCAACCACTTGCTTTGTCAGCTGCCATTCGGCGCATTTTTCTTGATAATAGGCCCGGCCCGCAGCGGTAATCGTAAAATACGTTCGGGGCTTTCCAAAGGATTCGGATCCATGGTAGCTGGCAATATAACCATTTTTTTCTAATCGGTTAATGGCGGAATACAAGGTGGTTTCTTTCATGCTGTAATTTCCCTTAGTACGCGTTTGAATTTCTTTTGAAATTTCATATCCATAAGAATCATGCTCCAGCAGCAAAAACAGGATGATGATATCGTTATAGCCGCGCATGACATCGCTGCCAATCAACACTATTCGCTCTCCCTTCACTACTACGTCTGATGAAGTAATTACACTATAACACAACTACTACGACAAGTAAAGTAATTTTTAAAAACTTGACAATTTCTTTTGTTTTAAAGTAAAATACTTTTAACTTAAAACTTTTTTAGGAGTATGAAAAATGAATTCTCTTCAGCAAGAAGAGCTGAATTACTTTTTTGCAGAAACGTTTAATAAAATTTTGCAATATGAGGAAGCAGCACTTTCTTATGGGGATGCGGCAGGTCTGAGCGTAAAGGAACTGCATACATTGGAAGCTGTGGCACATTTGCAGGAAAAAAATGAAAACACCATGTCTAAAATTGCTGCGCGGCTGGCCATCAGTGTGGGCGCACTGACCACAGCCGTGGGTGTTTTGGTGGGAAAAGGATGTTTGGAACGTCGAAGCTGTCCCGATGACAGGCGGGTAGTGCAGGTGGTTCTGACAGAAAAGGGAAAAAGAGCGGAGCGTCAGCATCGCAGATTTCATCAAGAGATGGTTCAGATGATAGGGAATTCCCTTTCAGAAGAGCGGCTGAACTCTTTGCTGGAATCCCTGAAAATTTTGAGTCATTTTTTTGATCAGAAAAAGGAAGGCGGAGACACAGCATGAGCGTAAAAATCATTACGGACAGCACGGCAGATATTTCGGTGGAAGAGGCCCAAAAGGCCGGGATACAAATTGTTCCGCTGACAGTTCATTTTGGCGACGAACAGTATGTGGATAAGTTCACCATTACCAATGAGGAATTTTATGAAAAGCTCAATGGAGATGTGATGCCCACCACCACACAGGTGAGCCCCCAAAGCTTTTTGGACGTTTATGCGGAATATCCCGATGACGATATTGTGGGGATTTTTATTTCTCAAAAGCTTAGCGGAACCTATCAATCGGCTGTGATTGCAAAAGAAGAATGCGGCCGGGATAATATTTATCCCATTGATTCCGCAACGGTTACTGCCGGCATGGCTTTGTTGGTGCGCGAAGCGGTGCGCCTGCGGGATGAGGGCCTCAGCGGCAAAGAGATCAGCGAAAAAATTACTGCTTTGACTCAAAAAGTGGAAATGATGGCTGTATTTAACACCATGAAATATCTGGTGAAGGGCGGCCGGATTTCCAGCACCAAAGGAGTGCTGGGCAACCTGCTTGGAATCAAGCCGATTATTCAGGTGAAAGACGGAGTGTTGGAACCGATTGGCAAAGAACGCGGCATGAAAAAAGCATGCGACTTTGTTGTGGAACGGCTTGGCCGGATGGAGAATCTGGAGAATTCGATGCCCATTGCTTATGCTCACAGCTTTAATTTGCAGGATATTGCCTTTTTAAAACAAGCGTTGGGCGAAGGGGAAACCTTTGAGATGGGAAGTGTGGTTGGAACCCACGCAGGCCCCGGTGCTGTGATTGTGGCTTATTTTTTAAAGTAATGGGAAATTAACGGAATCTTAAATAAAATAAAAAAGTCCCGGATGTGATTCCGGGACTTTTTTCTGTATTTAATTTAATTACAGCTTACAGCCGATTCACATTGGCTGTGGAAGAACGAAACTTTCCGGGAGCAACGCCGGTATGTTTTTTAAACGCACGAATGAAATTATTGGAGTTGCCAAACCCACATTCCACAGCGATTTCTGCAATGGGCTTATTGGTGTTCCACAACAGATCTTTGGCATAGGAAAGGCGGTTCATAAGCAAAAACTGCTTGGGGCTGTAGCCGGTTAGCGCTTTAAAGCTGTGGGACAAATAAAATACACTGATGTAAAACTGTTCCGCTAAATCTTTGATTTGGATATCTTCCAAATAGTGTTCCTCTAAATATTTTTTCACTTCATAAATATGAGAGGAATGTCTGCCTTCGTGAGAAGCAAACTGGCTTGCCGAACGGCGGTAAGCCAAAATGAGAGATTGCTGAAGAAAAGAAATCATATAATCCCCCCGATAGGGGCGAAAACGAGAACTTTCCCTTTCCATTCCTGCAAAGAGGATCTCAGCATCCTGCCGGCAGTCATTCAAGTTAAAGGCAGTAAAGCTTTCTGGGGAATGGTGCTGGAATACCGACATAAAAGGGCTGTCCGGCAAAATATCGTGAATTTTTGACGGCTGAATTGTCACCAGATACCTTTGATAAGGAAGCTCCAATACTTCCAGAGAACACTCATCCAGGTTGCTGAGAAATAACATATATCCTTCGCTCACAATATAATTTACTCCATTTACGGTCAGCCGAATTTTCCCCCGCTTAATATAAATCTGGCGGTAAACATTAAAATACAGCTGCTGAATGGGCATGTCAGAATCAGCGTATGTGCAGTCAATCGCTAGATCCAGCTGCGGTTCCATAAAAAACCTCCTTTTCCCTTTTTCCTGTTATGCAATTCACCATGATCCTATCAATTGCTTCCTTGGGCATGGCCGCCGATTGCTCCAGCCGAAGGAACCACAAAATGAGGTGTAAAAAGAAAGCGGTGAAAAAACCGGTAACTTTACCGGGAAAAATCGGACGGACGTTTTAATGTCCGAATCACCGACTTTACATTTTCATCAATTTGACGAGACTCCACAATCTTTTGCAGTGCTTTATTATGGGTAAAATCGTCCAGAGTATTTTGTTTGAAGTAACGAAGGGCAAGCTCCGGATTGACTGCGCAGCACATGGAAAGATTCCATGCCACCGCCATTTTGGCATAATACCCTGTGGACCGAACTTGGTTCATTTTCAGAAAAATACGTTCCAGGTTTTGTTCGCTGCAATAGTGATCCAGCAGCATTACAACCCCAAATCGGCAGTGAAATTCCTGTTCACTGGCCAGATACGGCTGTAAAAAATCCCAGACAAGTTCCGGCTCGCGCTTTGCCAGACGGAATCCGGCACAGAAACTGTCGCATACCGACCAATTGTTAATTTTAGGAACAAAATCCGCGGTATGGGCAAGCAGCTCGAAAGGATCTGCTTTGGCATAGCTGATCACCAGCCCCTGAAGCATGGTTTCCTCAAAAGTATCGTCTGCTGCATTCGCCAGATAAGTGCGCCAGTCTTCTTTTGCGATTTGCCGTGCCAGCTGCCGAAGCAGAGGAAGCCGCACCCCTAACAGATTGGGGGTTCCAGGCAAAAGCTTTGCGATAAATTCCCGGTAAGGCTCGTCCGCCAGCTGTTCCAGCTGAAAGCGGATTGGCAGGGTACCGTCCCATTGCGGCAAGTTCCGGTTTCCCATGATCAAATCCCCCTTAACCGAGCCTCAGTTTCACAAAAAGAAATCCAATGTACTTTCCTTTACCACATTAATATAGTTTCAGCATAACAGTTTGCACTATAAAAATCAATAAAAAGTGGTTATTTTATGGTGGATCTTAAGAATCTTATCAGAAAAGGATGCTTTTTTTCGCTCTCTTGATGAAATGTTTTTCTTAAATAACGTTTAGGTGCTCTAAAAGAATTTTGGTTCCAATTAAAACCAGAGTGCACCCGCCCAGCAGCTGTGCTTTGTTTCTGGCTGCGGCACCGAAGCGATTCCCCAGAAGGACTCCGGCAAACGAAATGGTCAATGTAATGATTCCGATTAAAAATACAGAGACAGCAATATCTACCTGCAAAAATGCAAAGGTAATTCCAACGGCCAAAGCGTCAATGCTAGTGGCAATTGCCAGCACCAGCAGTTCCCATAAAGGCAAATCCTGTGGACAGTTTTCCACGTCCTCTTTCTGAAAAGCATCATACAGCATTTTGCCGCCGATTACTGCCAAAAGAAAGAAAGCGATCCAATGATCTACCTGTACAATCAAGTGTTGAAACTGACGGCCCACCAGCCACCCCACAAAGGGCATTAAGGCTTGGAATCCGCCAAAGAACACCGCAATGATCGTTGCTTTTCGATAGCTT
Organism: Clostridium minihomine; assembly: GCF_900240385.1. GTDB lineage: Bacteria > Bacillota > Clostridia > Oscillospirales > Acutalibacteraceae > Faecalispora > Faecalispora minihomine. Next base: position 315,573 of record NZ_OEQH01000001.1, read on the forward strand.
AGTGTTTTCATGGACAGCCCCTTACATAACGCCACCGCAAAGGCATCCATCGAAAGTCCTATGGCGACCAAAAACAATTCTTGCAAACTCATTCTTTTTACCTCCAAAAAAATAGTAGATACGGCTGACGCCATACCTACTCTGTTTTGGAAGAATAGACGCATGTACAGCCGTATCGCCATACATGAGTCTCGTTATTAAAGACAAACCAGACCAAAATCTTGGTCAGTGTGTTGATTTGCCACGCAGAATCTGCGCTAACTACTCCCTCATGAAAAATGTCGTTCCATTGTAGCATAAAAGGGACAAACTCGCAAGGGTAATTTTATCAATTGGCTGCGAAATCCCGAAGAGGATGGGAATATTTCGGATGCTGACAGCACCCGAAGCACAAAAAATCCCATCAAAATACGACAGAGATGACTTGAGGCGCAAAAAAAAAACGACCAAACATGCCGTTTCTTGCAATATACCTTGGGCTAAAAACATTAAGTTAGGAAAAATCCTCCGAAATGGCCTAGGTCGGAGGATTTTACAATCTGTTAATGCTGCTTGCAGAGAACACAGATTATTCTGTTTCTTCCTCTAACCTTTTTGCTAGTCTTTCCATGCATTTGTGACAGACGTTATGTTCCTTAAATTTGTTGATGCGGTCCATGCTGCCACAGAAGATGCAGGAAGGTTGGTACTTTTTCAGTACAATCGCGTTATCCTCCACAAAAATTTCCAACGAATCCTTTTCTGTGATGCTTAAAGTGGACCTCAGTTCCTTCGGCAGAACGATACGTCCGAACATATCGACCGGCCGAACAATTCCCGTAGACTTCATCGTCATTCCTCCTAAATAATACAAGTAAAGATGTCAAATACCGTTGTATTATGCTTCTATAATACCTTTTTTTGGCATTTCTGTCAATTGATAATAAGTGAATAATTTTTAAATTTCGGCGGAACTGTTTGTAAAAACATACTAATTTTACCAAATTTTGCCTACTATTTTCGACAGAATCCCCGTAGGAATGGAACCGAAAGTCCGTACATATGTATAGTATGGGTGAGAAAAATGATGAATTACATTTGGGCAGGTATGATTCTTTTCAGCTGTGTTTGCGCACTTTTGACGGGACGGCTTCCGGAACTTTCAGATGCCGTTTTGTCGGGGGCTGCGGGAGCAGTGCAGCTGGTTATTGTGTTGTTGGGGATGATGTGTGTTTGGACAGGGCTGATGAAGATTGCCGATGCCGGCGGAATGACCAGCCTGTTAAGCCGATTGTTTTATCCGGTTATGAAACGGTTGTTCCCGCGTTATTCCAAAGACAGCCCGGCCATGAAAGCAATTTGCATGAATATTACCGCCAACCTGCTGGGGCTGGGCAATGCAGCCACCCCATTGGGAATTGCCGCCATGAAAGAAATGAGTAAGGTAAATGGGGGAAAGCCCGAAGCGGATAATAATATGGTAATGTTTGTGGTCATCAACACGGCTTCTATTCAGCTGATTCCCACATTTATGGGGACGCTGCGGGCGCAGTACGGTTCCGCAAACCCGTTTGATATTGTGCCGGCTGTGTGGCTGGCCTCGATTTTATCGCTTGGGCTGGGGATTCTGGCTGCAAAAGTGCTGGAAGGGCGTGAAAAGCTTGGCTGAGTTTGGGGTGGTGATCGTTCCCGCCACCGTATTCTTTATTATTGTGTTCGGATTTGTCCGAAAAGTACCGGTGTTTGACACCTTTGTCATGGGGGCGAAAGAAGGGGCAATTTCCTGTTTTGAGGTTCTGCCGTCTTTGGTGGGATTGATGCTTGCCGTTAATATGCTCAGTGCATCTGGCGCACTGGATCTGCTTTCTTCCTTTTTAAAGCCCATGGCCGAACTTTTGGGGCTTCCGTCTGAGGTGATGCCCCTGGCCATGATGCGTCCTGTTTCGGGAAGCGGATCCAACGCGCTTTTGCTTCAGCTGTTTGAAACCTATGGCCCCGACAGTTTTATCGGCCGTGTGGCCTCGGTCATGAACGGCTCCACAGAAACCACTTTTTACGCAATTGCTGTCTATTTTGGGGCAGTGGGAATTAAAAAGACAAGGCACACCATTCCCGCAGCACTGACGGCAGATTTGGCAGGGTATGTGGCGTCTGTGTGGGCAGTGCGAATCCTGTTTTTATAAAAATACCGGCCGCAAAATACAATGAAATCAGAAAGAAAACGGCAGACCTGAAAAAGCGGGGTTCTGCCGATTTTTATTTTTTAAAGTGAAAAAAGACAGCAAATAATGAAAAATTCACTGGAAATACCCCTTTTTTATAAAAAAACAGACTTTGTGTCGAAATTAAACAGCAAAGGTATTGCGCATTAGTCGGTATTTGGGTATAATAACGTTCGTGAAAAACGTAGAGGGGGGAAGAAAATTCATGCTTTTGACGCTGGATATTGGGAATACCAATATCACGATAGGCTGCTATGAAGGAAAAAGGCTGAGCTTCGTATCCCGCATGGCAACAGACCGATCTCGTATGGAAGATCAGTATGCCATTGAACTGCGGGATATTTTGGATATATATGGCCTTCGGGCGGAGGATGTCACAGGAACTATCATTGGTTCTGTGGTTCCGCCGGTGACCACCTATATTACAAAGGCGATTAAAAAAATAACGGGGTTGGAACCCTTGGTTGTGGACAGCAAAACGGTGTCTGATTTAAATGTTTTGCTGAACCCGCCGGAGGCTTTGGGCGCAGACTTGATTGCGGGCTGCGTGGCAGCTCTTGAACTGTATGACGGCCCTTGCATTATTTGGGACATGGGCACTGCAACCACTGTTTCTGTCATCGACAGTCAGGGCAGTATGCGCGGTGGATGTATTATTCCCGGTGTGGGAATCAGTATGGAGGCGCTTACCACCCGAACAGCGCAGCTGCCGGCTATCAGCATGGAGGCTCCGGAACGGGTGATTGGAACAAATACGGTGGATTGTATGCGCTCAGGCTTAATTTATGGACAAGCCTGCATGATAGACGGGATGTGTGACCGAATCGAAGAAGAACTGGGTGTTCGCTGCAAGGTGATTGCAACCGGCGGTTTGGCTCGGGAGATTGTTGCTTATTGCAAGCGCGATATTATTTATAGCTGCAACCTTTTGTTGGAAGGTTTGCGGATTCTGTATGAGAAAAACAAGTAAGAAAAGGATGTTTGACAAAGAAACACCCCTTTGCTATACTGACAATATAGTTTTATAGGGTTCCGCGGCAGTGCCGGACTGGACCAAGATAAAACGCACAGGATACTGTGTTCACGGAAGGATAAAAGCCTGGGAGATCAATTGTGATTTCTCAGGCTTTTTTGACGTTTTATATTCAAAAAGGAGAGTGTTTTTTTATGAAATGGTGCTTTTTACTCATTGCCGGACTGCTGGAAGTTGTGTGGGCTGTGGGGCTTAAAATGTCAGAGGGCTTTAGCCGGCTAATCCCCAGCGGGGTAACGATTGTGGGCATGATTTTAAGCTTTTATTTTCTATCTTTGGCGCTGAAAGAACTGCCGCTGGGCACAGCGTATGCCATCTGGACGGGAATCGGAACGGTGGGAACCTTAATTTTCGGAGTGATTTGGTTTCGGGAAGCCATCGCTCTTCCTCAAATTTTTTGCGTGGCCTTGATCGTCAGCGGGATCGTAGGGCTGAAGTTGTTGACTCATTAAGATATGATAAAGGCAACATAAACAAGGGCAGGCCTTGTATTTTATCTGGAGCATTTAGCAAAGAACAGGGAATAGTTGACAATTCGGCCGTAAAGCGGTAAGGTAAATCAAGAAGTAAAAAATCGATTTTATTTTTGAAAATCAGCGTTCATAGGATAGAACAATCGATGCTTTGGGGAGGCAAATCCGCATGAAAAATCAGCTGAAAAAATATTTTTTTGATTGTATCTTTTTAATCGTGCTGAACGTTGTGTTTCGCTGGATTGGCTGGATTTCTGATCTGCCATATTTCTCTACCTTTTTTGTTCCGCTGCTTATCATAATGTTGTCTGATGTATTCCGGTGGGCCAAAAGAGAATGGCGGCTGTTTTGCGGAAAACCAGCTTTGTCAGAAAAGGATAAAGTGTGTGATGCCAGAGTCCAGATGATAGAATACCAAAAAGAGGATGCCTGGTATTGGCTCAAAGGAAAAATGTCCAAATGGAAGAGAACCAAAGGGAAAACAAGCCCCTGATAGACTCTTTTATCAAAATAAAAACACCGCCCGACAATTTAGATTGCCAGGCGGTGTTTTTCAGCTTTTTATCATTTCTTTTCGTTATAAGCTTTTTTAATTACTCTAAAGTACCTACCCGGGTATTTAGCCAATGCAGCAGCAGGTGTTTGGCAAAAGGCTCTTCTTCAAAGCGTTGGCATAATTCATCCAGCTGCTGAAAGGAATATCCAAATTCTTCCTCAAACAGTTCTTCGCACCACACCAGTTCTTTCAAATAGGAAGCAACCTCTTCTGCACCAGAAAACATGTTCAGGCAGAAAAGAAACCCCTGTTCCTTCCAATATTGGTTAAAGCGGGTGCAGAACCGCAAAAGAGCATCCCATTGTTTTTGCCCCGTGTGCTTCCAAACGGCGCACAGTTCATAAACAAATCCGCTCATGGCCAGCCGGTGAGGCGTGTCGGTCTTTTGAATCAACTCTAAAAATTCAGGAGTTGAAACAATCGGCGTCACCAGATGATCGGTTTCCGGATTCATTGCATAGTAAAAAACAGTGGGAAGAAAAATATATTGCACAAACCCCAGCACCGATTCGGAATCGGGGTAACATGCCCAATTGCTGTCAAGAAGAACACGTCGGTCGTCAATCACGCAGGCGTTGACGAAAACAGGGGAACTAAGCTGTTCCGGCGGAACAAACAGATTGTTCCACACATCTTGTTTTTCAAGTGTCCATTCCCAATATCCAAGCTGACTGTATTTGCAGGCCGGGCTGTTCATAGTAATTACCTCGAATAATGCTCAACGACCAGCTGATCATCAATCTCTACCGGAATTTCTTCACGCAGGGGCAGACGAATCAATGTGCCGCTGAAGGCCTCAAAATTTCTTTCTACATAAGGAACAGGGAAGCCCTTGCCGTCTAAGAAATTAGTGCGGAAGGCCTCGTTGCTTCTGGATTTTTCGCACAAAGAAATCACATCACCCGCACGCAAAGCATAGGAAGGGATGGTGATTTTTTGGCCGTTTACCCGAATGTGGCCATGGGTTACCTGCTGGCGAGCCAGACGGATGGAATTGGCAAATCCAATCCGATAAACCATGTTGTCCAGACGGCATTCCAGAGACTGCATCAAAGCATCGCCGGTTTTACCCGGTGCTTTTTCGGCTGCACGGTAATATCGGAGCATCTGCTTTTCCAAAATACCGTAATATGCTTTTACCTTTTGCTTTTCGGTCAGCTGCAGACCATACTCTGAAACTTTTCTTCTTTTGTTAAATGCCGGAGCACCTGCCCGGTTCATTGCTTTGGGGTGTCCGCAAACATTAACCCCCAACCGTCTGCATTCTTTGAAACGTGGGCCTCTTCTTGTTGCCATTCTTGTTTTCTCCTTTACTTGTTTCATCATATTTGGAACAGTTAGTTATTGCTAACTTGTGCTGATACCAAAATGATTTCATTTAAGAATCTAACCCAAATAGGTTAGAAGAAACTAACAAACGAATTATACCAGATTCTAATGCAGATGACAAGAAGGAATTTTAAGATTTTCCAGGATTTTATTTTTTCTAGAAAGCCGTTTTAAAGCCTGATTATTTGGGGGAGTGGGGGATCAATTCATCCGTGGCTGCACAGAATAGCAAAACAATATGCAACAAAGCAGGTTACGCTTTGTTGCATATTGTTTTTTGAAAAATAGGTGGGTTGAGATTAGTGCTTTGTTTTTTGATAGATCTATTAGCCGTTTTTCTGGGACTCTGCTGTATTAATTTGAAACAGGCCGTGCTGATTGCAGTATGCGTATAAAATTCCTTGTCCTGTTCTGAAGAAACGGGCTTCCGGATTTTGCTCCGGATACAGTTTTTTCAGCTGAACCTGATTGGGTGTGATATAGGCGAAAAATGAGAGAAAGTGATCTTTTCTCATCGGATGATTCATGGTGACGTAATAATCATTTTCGATGCACTCCACACAGATGGAATGAGTTTCATCTGTTGTTTCTGCTTCCAGCACCGGCAAAAGGATGCCGCAGCAGCTAAAGGAGCCTTCTCCCATAGAATGGATCACGTTCCCACAAACCGGGCATACATAGAATTTGGTTCGCATCATGTTGCCGGCCCGGTTGCGGTTTGTGACGTATTCGCCGGACAAAAGCTCTGCCACCGACACAGAAAGAACCTTGGCCAGCGGTTCCAGCAGTGAAATGTCTGGGAGCCCCTTTTGGGTTTCCCATTTGGAAACCGCTTTGTCGCTGACCAAAAGCAAATCTGCCAGCTGCTTCTGGGTATAGCCTTTTTTCTCCCGGAGTTGTTTAATGGTGCTTCCGGTAACATAATTTGTCATGTTACGTTTCCTTCCTTTCTGTTTTCTATTTTTAAGGATAGCGCATGGGCTAAGAAAGAGCAATCTACGGTTTGTAGAGTTCCCTTTCTTTAGGTAACAATGGTTTTTCTGGAATAAAAAGCAGACGGCTTTGCGCCAAGGCATCTAAAAAATAGAAAGCGTACATGTTCGGCGGTTTTTAAGCATCCCATTGGCAGACATTTTTATTTTCAATTTGCCAAATGATTTTTACAATACAAATTGAATTGTTTGAATATATTATACAAATAGTATACTAAATGCCAGATGATTGTCAAGAAAAGCAAGGCGGGAAAAGACCCGATGAATTCTTGACAAAATGCCTGTTTGGTGGTAGCCTTAAAGCAGAATAAAATATAGAAAAGGCTACGATAGAGAGAGTAGGTCTTCTTCCAAATGCAAAGCGAGCCGGGGACAGTGCAAGCCCGGTCAAAGTAGAGAAGACAGAAAATCACTCTGGAGCCGCAGGCTGAAAGTTATTTGAGTAAGCCGCGCCGGGAGTCCTCCGTTACAGGGACCTCATATGTTAGTATGGTAGGGTGGTATAACGAAGTCTTTTCCTTCGTCCTGATTCGGGACGGAGGTTTTTTATTTCATTGAGCTGTAATATGGTAGGAGGTACAGAATATGTATCAAAAAGTATCCACAGATCTTCATTTTGTGGACAGGGAAAAAGAAGTGGAAGCATTTTGGCAGGAAAACCAGGTGTTTGAAAAGAGCGTGGAAACCCGTCAGAAAGGCAAACCTTATATTTTTTATGACGGCCCGCCCACGGCCAACGGCAAACCGCACATCGGCCATGTGCTGACCCGCGTGATTAAAGATTTGCTGCCCCGCTATCAGACAATGAAAGGCTGCCAGGTTCCGCGTAAAGCCGGCTGGGATACCCACGGCCTGCCGGTAGAGCTGGAAGTGGAAAAGTTGCTGAACATTAACGGGAAAGATCAAATCGAAGCCTATGGACTGGAACCTTTTATTGGCCAGTGCAAGGAAAGCGTTTGGAAGTATAAAGAAATGTGGGAGGATTTCTCCCGTACGGTAGGTTTCTGGGTAGACATGGACAACCCTTATGTGACCTATGACAATAACTTTATTGAATCGGAATGGTGGGCCTTAAAGCAGATTTGGGAAAAAGATCTGCTGTATAAAGGCTTTAAAATTGTGCCTTACTGCCCCCGCTGCGGAACCCCCCTTTCCAGCCATGAGGTGGCTCAGGGCTATAAGGATGTAAAAGAAAAGTCTGCAGTGGTAAAGTTTAAGGTAAAAGATGAGGTTGCTTATATCTTGGCTTGGACCACAACCCCCTGGACTTTGCCGTCCAACGTGGGCTTGTGCGTGAACCCCGATGAAAAGTATGTGAAAGTGAAAAAAGACGGCACCGTTTATTATATGGCGGCGGAATTGGTGGAATCCGTTTTGGGCGAGGGCACCGAGATTCTGGAAAGCTATGTGGGTACCGATTTGGAATATAAGGAATACGAGCCGCTGTTCCGCTTTGTGCAGCCCAAAGAAAAATGCTGGTTTATCACCTGTGACCGGTATGTTACTTTGTCTGACGGCACCGGCGTGGTTCACATTGCCCCTGCTTTCGGCGAGGATGATGCCCGCGTGGGGCGCACTTATGGCCTGCCTTTTGTTCAGCTGGTGGACAGCAAGGGCGAAATGACCAAAGAAACCCTGTGGCCCGGCGTGTTCTGTAAGGATGCGGATCCGCAGATTTTAAAAGAACTCAAAGACAACGGCCTGCTGTTTGCAGCGCCCAGTTTTGAACACAGCTATCCTTTCTGCTGGCGCTGTGATACTCCTCTTTTGTATTACGCAAGAGAATCTTGGTTTATCAAGATGACCGCCATGCGGGAGAATCTGATTAAAAATAATAACACTGTAAACTGGATTCCCCAAAGCATTGGCAAAGGCCGCTTTGGCGACTGGCTGGAAAACGTGCAGGATTGGGGCATCAGCCGCAATCGTTACTGGGGGACTCCGCTGAATATTTGGGAGTGCGAATGTGGACACCGCCACGCTGTCGGCAGCATTGAGGAACTGAAAGAAATGTCACCCAACTGCCCGGAAAATATTGAATTGCACCGCCCCTATGTGGATGAGGTAACCATCACCTGCCCCGAATGTGAAAAACAGATGCACCGTGTTCCAGAAGTAATCGACTGCTGGTTCGATTCCGGCGCTATGCCGTTTGCCCAGCATCACTATCCTTTTGAAAATCACGATCTGTTCCATCAGCAGTTCCCGGCGGACTTTATCTCAGAGGCAGTGGATCAGACCCGCGGCTGGTTCTATTCGCTGCTTGCGATTTCCACTTTGCTTTTTGACAAGGCCCCCTTTAAGAATGTTATTGTGCTGGGCCACGTGCAGGATGAAAATGGACAGAAGATGTCTAAATCCAAGGGTAACGCCGTGGATCCTTTTGATGCATTGGAAACCTATGGCGCAGACGCCATTCGCTGGTATTTTTATAGCAATTCCGCGCCTTGGCTGCCCAATCGCTTCCATGGCAAAGCAGTGGTGGAAGGCCAGCGCAAGTTCCTTTCCACTTTGTGGAATACCTATGCGTTCTTTGTGCTGTATGCCAACATTGACGAGTTTGATGCCACCCAGTATCAGTTGGAAACCGATCACCTGACTTTGCTGGATAAATGGCTTTTGTCCCGCCTGAATTCCATGGTGCGGGATGTGGACGATCATCTGGCTCATTATCGGATTCCGGAAGCCGCCCGGGTGCTTCAGGAGTTTGTGGACGACATGAGCAACTGGTATGTGCGCTGCAGCCGCGAACGTTTTTGGGTGGAGGGCATGCCTCAGGATAAGGTTTGTGCTTACCTGACTTTGTACACCGCTTTGGTGACTGTGGCAAAGGCAGCCGCACCCATGATTCCTTTCATGACCGAGCAAATTTACCGCAATCTGGTTTGCAGTGTGGATTCCAGCGCGCCGGAAAGCGTGCATCTCTGCGAGTTCCCTCAGGTGGAGGAAGCTTTAATTGATTCTGCGATGGAAGAAGATATGAAGCAGGCGATGCAGATTGTGACCTTGGGCCGTGCGGCCAGAAACGCCGTCAGCATCAAGAATCGCCAGCCTTTGGCGAATCTGTTTATCCATGCAGAGCGGGACTTGGGCGAAGCTTACCGCGAGATCATTCGCCAAGAGCTCAACATTAAAACCGTTCACTTTGTATCGGATGCTTCCGATTTCTCTGATTACCGCTTTAAGCCGCAGCTCAAACTGCTTGGCAAAAAGTACGGCAAGCAGATTAACGAAGTGCGCGAGGCTTTGGCTGCCCTGAACGGTTCCGTCGCGAAGAAAGAACTGGACAAAAACGGTTCCATTGCTCTGACCATTTCCACCGGGGAAATTCAGCTGACTGCGGAAGAGCTTTTGATTGAAACCGCCCAGAAGGAAGGCTTTGAGTCTTTGTCTGACAAAGGGGTTACCATCGTTTTGGATACCACCTTGACTCCGGAACTGATTGAAGAAGGCTTTGTGCGCGAAATCGTCAGCAAAATCCAGTCCATGCGCAAAGACGCCGGCTTTGAGGTGACCGATCGCATTGTGATTTATCAGACCGGCAGCGAAAAGATTGCCGATTTGCTGTGGAATAACCGAGAAGAAATCAGCAGTGAGGTTTTGGCCGACGAAATCCATTTGGGTGAAATCGACGGCTTTACCGCCGAGTGGGATGTAAATGGAGAAACTACCTCCTTCGGTGTGGTAAAGGTTTCTTAAACGAAAACTGAATCGTGGCACGCAGCAGAATAGCGTGGCCATTTAACAAAAGAAGAAGCGGGGATCACTTGTGATCCCCGCTTCTTCTTTTGTTTCTGACTAGTAAGTTTTTGAGCCATAAATCAGATCCAAAGCCTTCGTTCGAAGTTTTCCAAAGCCTTAGGTGATAATTGCTTTATGATTAAATTACAACTTAACCATTCACCTTTATCTGTATTACCACTTATATAACACGTTTTGGAAATATTAATAATTTTTTGCAGCAAAGAATCATTTTGAATTTGGGTTATAGTTCTACCATAGTAGGGCATTTCACAAATTGGAATTTTAAAACAAGACAAAGTCCATGCAATATAGTATAATAAAGGATGTGATGAAATGTCCAAGTTGTGATCTTGTTTTTGTGGTACTGAGTGAATTTCAAATATTTCTTGATATCTATCTTCTACTGATAAGTTTGAAAAGTTATATTCAGGAAAAAATGATTTTAGATCAGGATTAAAGAAGTCGGAGTTTAGTAATAGAGATAATTCTTTTCGAATTTCGGGTTTCAATGGACCACAAGTTATATCATAGACCAATTTTTTTTTTGTGTCGGCACTGATATTTACATAAGAAAATATATCATTAAGTAATTGTAAAATTGGATTATTTAATAAATTAGAAATCTGAATAGGTGAAAAAATCGGATAGGAAAGTCCTTCATCCTTTGGTGATGCAAATCTAATTAGTAAAATTATTTGCATTAAAGGGTTATTAGATAAAACCTTGTTTAGTGGAATAGAAGCCAAGTCTTTTCCTTGAAATTTTTTTGAATATACTCTTCTCGACGAATGATCGATATTTTCACCACAATCATTAAGTACAGATTCGGATTCAAATAGAAATATAGCTTCTCGATTTGTTTTTGTTAATTCCATTGTAATACTCCCTTATCATTTTTAAATGGATTGGCATTATATACTAACACCAATCCATTTAGAAGCTGTATTCAACCTATAACTACCACCTACGCAAAAGTGTATGTAAATGAGAAATTCGCACCATAGTTTCCGCGGAAGCAACGCATAATTCATAGTCCTTGGAAAGGCAGCGAGAATTTCCGAGCCAGGCCAAGGTACGTTCCACGATCCACCGCCAGGGGAGCTTTTCCCATTCGTGAGGCTTGATTTTCTCAGAAATATCCACGCCCAGCCCAAGTACTTCTCAAACATCCTCCTCAAAGGCTTTACGATACCCCGCATCGGCACAGAATCTCTTGATGGACGGGGATTTTTCAAAAGCTTTGGTCGCAGGATGTATCCCCGACTTTGTATCGTGAATATTGGCGGTATGGACTACAACTGCGAGCATATTGCCCATTGTGTCAACAACTATATGACGTTTTCGCCCTTTCGTTTTTTCCCACCGTCAATACCATGTTCCTCGCTTGCATACACTGTTTTCACACTTTGCGAGTCAATAATGCCGTAGCTGGGTGTGGCGTCTCGTTCTGCCGCAAGACGCGTCTTTTGCACAACCGCGTCAAGCACCTTTTCCCATAGCCCACTCCGTCGTGCACGCCGGTAGAAGCTGTGTACCGTGGAATACGGTGGAAAATCGTGAGGCAGAGCCCGCCATTTGCAACCGTTATTTACAAGGTACAGCACAGCATTCACCAATGACCGCTTGTGATGTGTGCTGTTCGGCCCCTGCGGAAAGTATTCCGCTATTTTCTCCCATTGTGTGTCTGTCAGGTCACTCGGGTAGTTTGTTGGGTTAAATTCTTTATTTTCCATATGTTCATTTTATCTTAATTGTAGGTTGAATACAAGTTCTTAGATTTTTTAAATTTCTATGGGTTTACTTAGAGTTTTTTGCGGAAAAGTTTTACCTCCAAATGAAGTCATAACAGACAACTTTACTTTCACTTTAGGATTTGATTGTTTTTCGCTATAGTCATATTGAAAGGTATCATCAATTACAGTTTTACGCAAGTAGGCATCATGTGGTATATTATGCGGCCACCATTCCGAATTTCCACTTGCCTGGATTTTCATTGTGTGGTAAGTAAAATAGGCTGTAGGGTCGCTTGAGGATGCTGTCATTTGTACCTCGTAATGATATCTATTATCCCATTCTCCCATGTCATAAAAGTTATAGACTACTGTGAGAGTATTAGTCCAATTACGTGACCTTATACCATCCGTCAGTGGGTTAATATTACCATTGCGATCAATAGTGTAACAATCAGTTTGACTGTCGATCAACTTACCGTTTATCTTTTTTTCGGAATAACTTATAGTGTCTTTTTTACTCTTGAGGTGTGGACTTGATGCAAAAACTATTGATGAAGAGTTTACTATCATCAAAATTGCTAAAAACAGACTAAAAACTTATCCGAATTTGCGTGAGATCTTGACGTTTCTGTTCAATTTACACATCTCCTGTTAATCAAATTATAAATCTAAACTTAATGATAACATTAACTCAATCCCACATTGGAATCACCTCCTTGAATTTTGTATAAATTAATTATAATATATGGTAATTTTTTATATTTTTAATAAAGAAGTATAAAAACATATTTGATATTCCACAATATGTGCAGAAAATTAAATTAGTTTTTTCTTATATATGGATAAAAATCACAAAATAGTGGAATTAAATTATCCTCAGCTTCATTGATTGCTTCCATGATATTAATTGAACCGTTTGTCTCTTTCACATTACGAATCGCCTTAACCCGCAGCTTATCATAATCATTTTTGGAAATGTGGAGAACGGATGCGACCATTCGTATGAGCATATCCATTTCAACAGCGGTGCGGAAGCTGCTCTTTGAAAATCTGGTAGCAAGTGTACCGACCTTTGCTATACAAAAAACATCAACTGCCGCTATTAGTGATTTGGTTGATGTGGAAGATTCCCAGACTGTCGTCAGCGAAGTTTTAACCTTTGATGAGGTTGTCGAAGCGATTGCGAAAGACAACAATATCTCGAAACAGCAGGCTGCTAATCAAGTTGTTTCTAGCTTCATTGATGATTCTGATAAATCTTTTCTTACTGTTAAATCCACACAATTAACACAAATTATATAGGACGCAAGAATAGCTGCGGCATCGGCCACATATAGAACTATAAGCACTATCATTACAGTTACATCAGCATATAAACCAAAACTTAGTTTCTACTGCCAAACGGAAGAGGGCGGTTATTTCCATGCAATTGTAAAAATATTAAATGTTAGTATGGATCGGAATTATAAAGGAATATCTAAGCAATTCGGTGGTACTGTCTATACCAATTTAGAAGATTCTAATCGAATCTATTATATAGTGGAAGGGGATTTTTATAATAATGGTACAACCATGGGTGGTGGAAGTATCAAAATTGGTGTTGGAGAAGGTTCCTCGGCGGAATTCCATGCGTCAAATGCAACTAATTTTTATGCGTATTGTTATAAGGATGGCCGCATTCTATTTTAAAAACTTATCTGCATAATACAATAACGCGAGAGATTCTTTTAAAGGAATAAAAATGTGGTGTGCTTTTGATAGGAGCTTTCACAGCGTTCTAAAATGTATCGAAAGAATTCTGATGGAATCAAAAAAGCAAAAAATAATTTCGCTGCTAATTAGCATTGCATTGGGCATGTGCATTATGTTTGCACCAAGCATCATTACAGGCGAGATGTACGACCGTGCGGATTTAGACCCTTTTCTAACCGCAAACCTAGTAATACGGTCGAGTTCTTTTGTTCTTGGCTTGCTTGTGATTTACGATGCGACAAAAGTTCATTTTAAGGAATGATTTTATGGCTCATCGTGTTTGGAAACAGGCGATATTCCATAGAGAAAAAAGAGCAAGAAGCAGGCCCGAAACCGGATAGCATTTTCCGGTTTCGGGCCTGCTTGCTTTCAAAAAGATCAGAAAAGGGATGAGAAAAAATCAAAGACTTACCCGTTTTGCCGCAAAAGGAATTCTGCTGCATGGGCATCGTCTTTGCGAACCAAAATCCGGTAAGAATCTTTGGGCACAGAGCCGACTTGTGTTCGGGACAAAGTCGCATTGCGGCCATCCAGATTATTCATGGAAAGCCGGATGGAATTATTCTCTGTCTTGGTTTTAAAGGGAATGCCTTGTTCCTGCAAACGATTCTGTGCCTGATACAACTGGGTCAAATCCGTACAGAAATAAACTTCCTGCCATTTGAATAACAATGGATTCATGCTGCTTCCTCCATTTCTGCTTCTTCATTTTCTTTATCATAACATTTGAGTTTTTCTTTGTACAGCGTTACAGAAAAAACAAGGTGCGTTTCTTCCCTGAAATCGAAGAGTGCATTGTGGCACATAGTTCATTTTGAAATGCTTTTGGATCTTACGTAGTCATTCCTAAGAATCCGTCGCAGATTTTCTGTCAAAAGATTGAATATTGCGCCGCAAAATGATACAATTAATCTTCATGAGGCAGGTGAACGGCTTGAAGCTGAAACAGTGGTTGGTTTCCTCCCTGAATAAGGAACATGCGGCACAAATTGCGGAAGAATACGGCCTTCCGTTTTTTTTGGCGATGATGCTGGAAATTCGGGGCATTCGGGAACGGGAACAGATCGAAGAGTTATTGGAGGAAAGGTCGGAGCTGTCCGACCCATTTTTAATAGCAGATATGCACCTGGCGGTGGAGCGGATCCATAAAGCCCTGGATTCTTTTGAAAAAATTGCGGTATACGGGGACTATGACGCGGACGGAGTGACGGCCACGGCCATATTGTATTCTTATCTGGAGTCTTGCGGCGGCAATGTGATGTATTACATTCCGGAGCGGGAGGGGGAGGGCTATGGCCTGAACCTGACGGCAGTGGAATTTTTGCATAATCAGCAGGTAAAACTGATCATCACCGTAGACAACGGAATTGCGTCGGTGAAAGAAGCCGAATATGTCAAAGAACTGGGAATGGACTTGATTGTAACCGATCATCACCGTCCCCAAGAGCAGCTTCCTCAGGCAGTGGCGGTGATTGATCCCCACCGGGCAGACGATACATCCCCTTATAAGCAGTTTGCCGGAGTAGGTGTTGCTTTTAAACTGATTATGGCTTTGGAAGGCGAGGAGCGCGACACTGAAGGCCTGCTGGAAAACTATGCGGATTTGGTAGCGGTGGGAACCATCGGCGATGTGGTTCCGTTAACCGGCGAAAACCGGGCTTTGGTCAAAGCCGGGCTTCGGCTGTTGTCCCGCACGGATCGGCTGGGGCTTCGGGAACTGCTGGAGCATGCCGGGGTGTTGGGGCGACAGCTGAACGCCGGGAATGTGGCCTTTACCGTTGTGCCCCGCATCAACGCCACTGGGCGAATCGGCGTGCCGGATCGAGCGGTTCGGCTTTTGGTCAGTGAAGATCCGGAAGAAGCCGGTGCGCTGGCCGAGGATATCTGCGACGACAACGACTACCGCAGACAGATTGAAGCGGAATTATATCAAAGCGCCTTGCAGGATATTCAGGAAAATCCGCAGTGGCGCTATGACCGGGTGTTGGTGGTGGCTGGGCAGGACTGGCATCACGGGGTCATTGGCATTGTGGCGGCGCGTTTGGTGGATCATTTCGGCAAGCCTTGCGTGGTGATTTCTTATTCCGGCGAAGAAGCCAAGGGCTCCGGGCGAAGTGTGGAAGGGTTTTCTTTATTTGATGCCCTTTGTTCTTGTTCTGAGCTGTTTACCAAATTCGGCGGACACCCCATGGCGGCAGGAATTGCGTTGTCCACGGAGCGCATTGAGGCATTTCGTGAGGCAATCAACCGCTATGCGGCCAGTGTGCCCGATCCGGTGCCGGTGCTGCGCTTGGACTGCAAGCTGCGGCCGGCTACGCTGACCCCGGATCTGCCGGGGCTTTTGCAGGCACTGGAGCCTTTCGGAACGGACAATCCGGCGCCGCTGTTCGGGCTATATCAGATGCGCCTGGAAAAAATCACTCCCGTGGGGGAAGGGAAGCATCTGCGCCTGCTGTTTTCCCGGGAGGGAACCCACACGGTTTGCATGCAATTTCGCACCACACCCCAGGAATTTCCCTATGAAGTGGGCGATGAACTGGATTTGGCGGTGACGCTGGATGCCAAGGAATATAAAGGGGAAAATCAGCTGTCGGTGTTTATCCGGGAGATGAAACTGTCAAAACTGGATACCGAGGCATTCCTTTGGGGCAAGCTAACTTATGAGAAGTACAAACGGGGAGAAAGCCTGACTTTGGCAGAAGCGGAAGGCCTTTTACCCGGTTATGAGGATTTTGCGCGCATTTATCGGTTCCTGCGGGAAAGAGGCGGCTGGTCAAAAAGCCCGGTGCTTTTGCTGTATCGGCTCGATGGCGGCGTTATGGGGTATGCCCGCCTTTTAACCGCTTTGGATGTGTTTGCGGAACGGGGGCTTTTGACAATGAATTGGGACGGAGAACTTGTGAACATACGGCTTTGCGAGACCGCAGAAAAGGTCAATTTGTTTGAATCGCAAATATTATGTCATATTAACCAAATCAAAGAAGATGGTGCTGCACATGACTGAAACTTCAACTTCTAAAACTTATGAAGACTTATTACAGGCAATGAAAGCCAGCGGGCATGAATTTGACCTGAATTTAATTGAGCGGGCTTATCTGCTTGCAGAAAGCTCACATACCGGGCAGAAACGTCTGTCTGGCCAACCCTATATCATTCACCCGGTTTCTGTGGCGTATATTCTGGTGGAATTGGGCATGGATTCCGAATCTGTGGCCGCCGGGCTGCTGCATGACGTGGTGGAAGATACCTCGGTAGAACTGGATCAAATTAAAAAGCAGTTTGGCGTGGGGATTGCCAACCTGATAGACGGCGTTACTAAGCTGGGCCGAATTCCCTTCTCTTCCCGCGAAGAACAGCAGGCAGAAAACATTCGCAAAATGCTGATCGCTATGGCGGAAGACATTCGGGTTATTATTATCAAATTGGCGGATCGCCTGCATAACATGCGAACGCTGGAATATATGACACCGCAAAAACAGCGCGACAAGGCGCTGGAGAATATGGAGGTTTATGCCCCCATTGCGCACCGCCTTGGTATCCGGGCCATCAAAGAAGAGCTGGAGGATCTGTCCCTTCGCTACTTGGATCCCATTGCGTATCAGGAAATTGAAGACACGTTGGAACTGCGCAAAAAAGACCGGGATCATTTCATTGACTCCACCAAAAAGCTGGTGTATGACAGGGTTTCCCAAATGATTCCCAATGTGTTTTTGCAGGGCCGGGTGAAAAGCATCCACGGCATTTACCGCAAGGTATTTATGCAGGGACGCAATATGGATGAAATCTATGACATTTATGCCGTTCGGGTTATCGTGGATACAGTCAATGATTGCTATAATGTGCTGGGTATCATTCATGACATGTTCCGCCCGCTTCCCAACCGGTTTAAAGATTATATTTCCACTCCCAAGCCGAATATGTATCAGTCCCTTCACTCCACGGTGATCGGCAAAGAGGGAATTCCGTTTGAAGTACAGATCCGCACTTGGGAAATGCACCATACTGCCGAATATGGTATCGCGGCTCACTGGAAATACAAGCTGGGTCTTGGCGGCAAAGGCGATTCGCTCGAAACTCGCTTGGCCTGGATTCGCCAGATGCTGGAAAACCAGAAAGACAGCGAAGACGCCACCGATATTGTTCGCAATATTAAATCTGACTTGGTGCCGGAAGAAGTCTTTGTCTTTACGCCGAAGGGTGAGGTTATCAATTTGCCCATGGGCTCCACCGTCATTGACTTTGCCTATGCCATTCACAGTGCGGTTGGCAATCGGATGATCGGCGCCAAGGTGGATCGCCGCATTGTTCCCATTGATTACAAGGTGAAAAACGGCGAAATTATCGAGATTTTAACGACCAAAGAAACAAGCCACGGCCCCAGCCGTGACTGGCTGAAAATCGTTAAGACCAGTGAAGCCCGCAATAAAATTCGCCAGTGGTTCAAAAAGGAACGCCGGGAAGAAAACATTGTGGAAGGCCGCGCCGAAGTGGAGCGGGAGCTCAAACGCAATGGGATTGTGCTGACCGATGAGGAACTGAAAAACTTCTTGTTCAGCATTGGCCGCAAAATCAGCTGTTCCACGTCGGATGATGTGTATGCCGCTATCGGCTACGGCGGAATTCAGCTTTGGAAGAGCATGCCCCGCTTGCGTGAAGAATACCTGAAAAACAAAAAACAGGTTCAAATCACAGAGCGGAAGCAGCCGCAAACAACCTTGAAACGAGCTGCCGGCGGTGTGCTGATTGAGGGAATGGATAACTGCCTGATTAAATTTTCCCGCTGCTGCAATCCATTGCCCGGCGATGAGGTTATCGGCTTTATTACCAGGGGATTCGGCGTGTCTGTCCACAAGCGTTCCTGCCCCAATGTGCCGGTGAATGTGGCGGATTCTGCCGAGCCGGAACGCTGGGTCAATGCCCATTGGGAGGGCGAAGTCAAAGAGGAATTCAAATCTACTTTAGAAATTATTGCCGAGGCCCGTCCGGGTCTTTTGGCAGATTTGACCCAACAGATGTTTACTATGCGCCTGTTTATCCACTCTTTGAATTCCAGAGAAACCAAGGATGGAAAAACGATTATCTCTGCGACGATCACCGTTAATGGCATCGACCATTTAACCGGAGTAATCGGAAGGCTTAACAGTATTGAAGGAATTATTTCAATTCGCCGTTCCTGACGGCTTTTTAGGAGGATGGCTATGAAAATCACTGCAATTCCCGGCGGAATGCTGGGGACCAACTGCTATATTCTGACCGACGAAGAAACCGGCTTGTCTGCTGTTATCGATCCCGGCTTTTCGTCCCCCCAGCTGGACAGCCTGATTCAGGAGCTGCCCGCACAAAAGGTGGCACTGTGCCTTTTGACCCACGGGCATTTCGACCACATTGACGGAGCGCCCCGCATTAAGGAACTGACGGGAGCACCCATCTGCATCCCGAAACCGGACGCCCACTATACGCTTAAAACCAATCTTAGCCCCATGGAAAAAATGTATTCTTCGAAAGACACAGCCTTTGAGGCAGATCGGTTTTTGGAGGACGGGGAAGTGGTGGAGCTGGGCAGCCTGAAAATCCGGGTGATGTATACTCCGGGCCATACGGCCGGCAGCAGCTGCCTGATTGTGGAGGATGTGATTTTCAGCGGTGATACGCTAATGCAGGGAACCATTGGCCGCACGGATCTTCCCACTGGGGATATGCGGGCCATGGAACGATCCTTAAAGCTTTTAAAGGAATTGCCCGGCGATTATCATGTGCTGCCTGGACACGGCGATGCGACCACTTTAGAAAAAGAACGGCGTTTTAATCCGTTTTTGAATGACGAGGGATTTTATTAATGATTCTGCTGGTTGACGGACACCCGTATCACTATGAAATGGAAAACCTGTGCCGGGTGTTTTTGCCCTATGAAGAAATCAAAACTGTATATGAGAAAAAGGCGGATACCCCGGAATCAGAAACCGTTGTATACACCGGAATCGAGCAGCAGGACGGTCAGCTTCGGCTGTCTGTCCGCCTGCATATGGGCGGACAAATGGAAAAAAGCGAGCAGACGGTTCCTCTTTCAGTGCTGGATGAGGAAAAGGAAGCCGAGCGCCTTTTGGCGGTGATGCTGTTTGAATTGTTTGCCCAGCGGTGCGGGTACCGTCCCAAGTGGGGGATTTTAACCGGGGTGCGCCCCATTAAGCTTTTGCGCCGTCTGGCGGAGCAGATGGGGCTGGAGCAGGCCATCCAGCATTTTCAGTCCGGCTTTTTGGTTACGCCCCAGAAAACAAAGCTCAGCGCTATTACTATGGACAATGAGCAGACGATTTTGTGTCGTTCCCGTGCGGAGTCCTATAGCCTTTATGTGTCCATTCCCTTTTGTCCCACCCGGTGCGCCTACTGTTCCTTTGTGTCCCAGTCGGTGGACAAGGCGGTGCGGCTGATGCCGGAATATGTGGACTTGCTTTGTAAAGAGCTGATTTGCACCGCACAGGTGGCTGAAGAATTAGGCTTGAATCTGGAATCGGTTTACATTGGCGGCGGCACACCCACCACTCTTTCCCCAGAGCAGCTTCGGCAGCTGCTTTCAACCGTTTGCACATATTTTCCGGTGCTTTCCTGCCGGGAATTTACCGTAGAAGCGGGCCGTCCGGACACGGTAACGCCGGAGCGTTTGCAGGTGCTGAAAGAATTCGGGGTAACGCGAATCAGCATCAATCCCCAAACCATGAACGACAATGTTCTGGAAAACATAGGCCGGCGGCATACCACCGAACAGACGATTTCTGCCTTCCGGCTGGCTCGCAGTATGGGCTTTGACAATATTAATATGGACTTGATTGCGGGGCTGCCCGGTGACACGGTAAGCAGTTACCGGAATACACTAAAACAGGTGCTTTTATTGGATCCGGAGAGTGTGACGGTGCATACATTGGCCTTAAAGCGCTCATCCCGGTTAAATCAATCGGAGCGGGACGGTTTTTCTCCCGATGCCGGCGGGGCTTCTCAAATGCTGGACGAAACTGCAGAAAAGCTGTTTGCGGCAGGTTTTGAGCCCTATTACCTGTATCGCCAAAGCCGTATGGTAGGCAATCTGGAGAACACCGGCTGGGCGAAGCCCGGCTATTACAGTGACTATAATGTTTATATTATGGATGAAACCCATACGATTCTGGCCTGCGGTGCAGGCGCTGTGTCTAAAATAAAGGATCCGAATTCCGATACTCTGCGGCGTATTTTTAACTTTAAATTTCCCTATGAATATGTCAGCAGACATGAGGAAATGATTTTAAGAAAGAAGCAGGTGAAAGAGCTTTATGAACTATTTCGCGAATAGCTATGTGAAATATGTGGATCATATGGAACAAATCAACGAAGCGGCAAAGACCGATCCCGTCGGCATGGTAGAGCAAATCGAATCTGCTTATCGCCGGTATTTGAGCTCCATTGCCATGACAATTACGGAAAATCCCGAGCGGTATAAAATCATCTTGCTGGCGGGGCCTTCCAGCAGCGGCAAGACCACCACCATGGAAATTTTAAAGGAAATGCTGGAGCGTCAGGGTGTGCGCTGTGCAACCATTTCTCTGGATAATTTTTATCGGGGAGAAAACCAGGCGCCTCTTTTGGAAAGCGGCGAACGGGATTATGAATCTGTGGATGCGCTGAATCTTCCTGTTTTGGAAGGGTGCCTGTTAGATCTTATCGGCAAGGGGCACTGTGAAATTCCGGTGTTTGACTTCATGAATCGCCGGCCCTCCAGCCAAACACTGCCGGTGGCTCTGCCGGAAAAGGGAGTTGCTATTTTTGAGGGGATTCACGGGCTGAACCCCCGTGTCAGCGCCCATCTGCCGAAAGATCGTCTTTTAAAGCTTTATATCAGTGTGAAGCAGGATATTAAAGACAGTGCGGGGGTTGTGCTGTCTCACAATGATCTGCGTTTTGTTCGCCGTGTGGTTCGTGATTACAGCTTTCGCGGAACCGGGCCGGAGCGCACCTTCGATATGTGGAAGAATGTGCTGGACGGCGAAAACAAATACATTCGTCCTTTTAAAAGCGTCAGCAATATTACCATCAACTCCATTCATATGTATGAGCCTTGTGTTCTGCGCGGAAAAGCGATTCCCCTGCTCCGGCAGATTCCGCCCGAAAGCCCCCATTACAATTATGCCTGCTGGCTGATTTCACAGCTCGAGCGTTTTGTTCCCATGGAAGAAACACTGGTTCCCCACAATTCAATTTTGCGTGAATTTGTGGGCGGCAGTGTTTACCACGAGGAAATGGATCCACTGGAAGAAGAGTATAAATAATTTATAATTTGTTCATGGGTCATATTCTTGCATTGTTTGATAAATTAATGGTATAATTTAAGAAACTAACTACCGAAGGAGCGTGTCTACGATGGGCCTTTTTGAAGATGTTGTCATTAATGCAAAGACGGCAGCGAATGCTGTTGGAAAAAAAGCAGGCCAGCTTGTTGATGTGTCCAAACTGAAAATCAGTGCGGCTGAGCTGAATATCGAAATCAACAAAAAGTACGAAGCTTTGGGTAAAGCGGTTTATGATGCCAAAAAAGCAGACAGCGATCCGGCGGATTTGGTGGCGGAGGCAATGGTAGCCATTGATGAACTGCAAGAGCAGCTTGATGCGCTTAACGAACAGATCAAAGACGCTTCCACCCAGTTGTAATCCGTTTGATTTCTTTTTCGATGATGAAAAGCTCGAATCCGGTTTAAAGCCGGATTCGGGCTTTTTTTGCTTTGGGGGCATTTTGGGGGAGGGGCCTTTCTTTTCTCTCACGTTTTGTGTGGGCATAACCATTCCCGGGGGTTAATATAATTCATTCATAGGGATGGATTTTGTGAAGGGAATGGATGTGCTGATATGGGTAAAGCTTCCCCGCGAAAGAGTCAAAGCTTTTTGCATGGCGCTTTGATTTTAACGGCAAGTATTTTAGTGGTAAAGTTGATTGGTGCGCTGTTTAAGGTGCCGCTTACCTGGATCATTACCGAAGATGGTTTGGGTTATTTTAATACGGCTTATAATTTCTATGGGCCGATTTACAGTTTGGCCACAGCCGGATTCCCCATTGCGATTTCACGGCTAGTATCTGAAAGTTATACCCGAGGGGCCTATCGGGATATCCGGCGCATTCATCGAGCCAGCGCCCCCATTTTTGTGGGAACCGGCACGGTTGGATTTGTGCTGATGGTGGCCGGTGCGGCCACCTATGCCAAAATTATCGGAAACGAAAACGCCCTTCCTGCGCTGTACGCGCTGGCTCCGGCGATTTTATTCAGCTGTTTAACCGCCATTTATCGGGGATACTATGAAGGGCTGCGCAACATGTATCCCACTGCCATATCTGAGATTATTGAAGCGTTGTGCAAACTGGTGGTTGGCCTGACAGGCGCCTGTTTGATCTTAAATTACGGAATGAAGGAATACGAAAGTCTGGGAACTGTATTCGGCATAGCTGTTGCTTCTCGGGATTATGCCCGAAGCGCCATTTTGCCCTATGCTGCCGCAGGGGCGATTTTTGGCGTTACCGTGGGTTCTCTTTTCAGCTTTGTATTTTTGTTTTTGCGCCATAAAGTGGTGGGCGATGGAATCACGAAAGAAAATCTGAAGAATTCGCCGCCGCCCCGCACTATGCGCAAAACCGTTTCGCGGCTGGTTAAAACGGCGATTCCCATCGGTGTGGGAGCAATGGCAGTCAATGTGGCAGCCATGGTGGATACCACCTTTTTGCAAACACGAATTCATAAGGTAATGGAGAAAGAACCAGAGGTATTACTTTCCATGTATCAGGGAATGATACCACAGATAAACATCGAAACAGACACGGTCCCTAATTTTCTGTTTGGATGTTTCTCGATGGCTTTGACCCTGTTTATGTTGGTTCCCGCCATTACCCAGGCCTTTGGCATCAGTGCGCTGCCCAATGTGACAGCCGCCTGGACCAGAGGGGAAAAATCACACCTGAAACGCAGCATAGAAGCAGTTTTGCGTGTGACCGCACTCTTTAGCATTCCTGCCGGCATGGGGCTGGCGGTTATGTCTGGCCCGGTGGCGCGGCTTGTGTTCGGTGTGCGCCCCTCGCTGCCCATTACCTCTCGGGTGCTGGTCATCATGGGGATAGGCGCGATTTTTGCTTCCTTCAGCACACCGGTCAACAGTATGCTGCAGGCAGTGGGTCGGGTGGATCTGCCGGTAAAACTGCTGGCGGTGGGGCTGACCATTAAAGTAACCCTTAATTATTATTTGGTGGGAATCCCTCAAATCAATGTACTGGGAGCCGGTGCGGGCACGGTTGTCTGTTATTTGTTTCTGACAGTAGCGGCGCTGTTCTGCCTTTGCAAACAAACCAAAATTGTCCCTGATTTTCTGTCGATTTTCGGAAAACCCCTGTTGGCGTCTATTCTGTGCTGTACCGCTGCCTGGGCGTTGTACGGCCTGCTTTCCCGAACCATTTCAGAGAACCTTTCCACCGTTTGCGCCGTGGCTGGTGCAATGCTGGTGTATGCGCTTTCTTTGCTGTGTTTGCGGGCAATTTGCCGCGATGATATTTTGATGCTGCCTAAGGGGCAAAAAATTGCAAAAATACTTGAAAAACATGGCTGGATAGGGTAATATAGTACTAGTTTTCGCCGGATATATTCCAGGAAAGGACCTGTAGAGGTTGGATTTTGAAAGAAAAGAAAAATATACGATTCAGGATCTGCTTCAAATCGTGAATATTCTGCGTTCCCCGGGCGGTTGCCCTTGGGATCGGGAACAAACCCACCGGAGCATTCGGGCCTGTCTGATAGAAGAAACCTATGAGGCAATCGAGGCCATTGACACCGGGAACGTGGAATTGCTAAAAGAAGAGCTTGGGGATGTACTGCTTCAGGTGGTATTCCATGCGAATCTGGAAGAAGAAGCAGGCAGGTTTGATTTTGAACAGGTTGCCGACGGCATTTGCAAAAAACTGATCATACGGCATCCGCATGTATTTGGGGATGTTGAGGTTCAAAATTCCGAAGAGGTACTCAAAAACTGGGACGCGATTAAAAAACGCACCAAGCATCAGTCCACTCAGACACAGGTGCTCGAAAGCGTGTCCCCGGCGTTGCCGGCGCTGATGCGAAGCGCCAAGGTGCAGCAGAAAGCGGCCAAATCGGGATATGATTTTGCGGATGTCTGGCAGGCATTGCAAAAGGTGGAAGAAGAAACCGCGGAACTGAAGGAGGCGATCCGGAAGGGCGAGGCTGAAAACTGCCGGCAGGAGGTTGGAGATCTTCTGTTTTCGGTGGTCAATGTGGCCCGACATTTAAAAACAGAGCCGGAACAGGCGCTGACGGTTTCCTGCAACAAGTTTATCGGGCGGTTTTCCGCTGCGGAAAATTTGGCCCAGGAGCGGGGACAGAAGCTGAGCGCCTTGTCGCCTGAGGAATTGGACAGGCTTTGGAATGAGGCCAAACAGTGTTACGTTCCCCAGCTGGAAAACCAGACTGAAGAATAAAAATTTTGGAGGTAAAAATCTTATGAACAAAACAGAATTAATTTCTGCGGTGGCGGAGAAAGCTGCTATTTCCAAGAAAGATGCTGATAGCGCAGTAAATGCTATTATTGATGTTATTATTGAAACAGTTGCGAAAGAAGAAAAGGTCCAGCTGGTTGGCTTTGGTACTTTTGAAGTTCGCTATCGCAATGAAAGACAGGGCCGTGATCCCAGAACCAATTCTCCCATCACCATTCCTGCGTCTAAGATTCCGGCGTTCAAGGCCGGTAAGGCGTTTAAGGACGCAACGGATAAATAAATTTTTACCGATGATTAAAGGCTGCGGACAGGCGTTTTGCGTTTGCCGCGGCCTTTTGTATTATCGAAAGGAGAGCATAGCGATGAGATTGGACAAATACCTGAAAGTTTCCCGCCTGATTAAGCGGCGCACCATAGCCAACGAAGCCTGTGACGCCGGGCGTGTTACGGTAAACGGCAAAGTGGCCAGAGCTTCTTATGAGGTGAAGGAAGGGGATGTGCTCGAGCTTACTCTGGGCGCACGCACCCTGAAGGTGAAGGTGGTTCAAATCAGCGAACATACCGCAAAAGGGGACGCATCCCAGCTGTATGAGGTGGTTTCCTAAGCGGCATTTTGAATATGTCCTCTCTGTGGCGCATATAGTGTAATAACTATATTTCAGGGGGGAACGGTATGGCGGAAGAAAAGAAAACAACGAAAACCATCAAGGCACCGCACAGCCTGATTGTGGATAATCGAAAAGCAGTGACGGCCACCGGTGTGTCCAATGTGGATAGCTTTGACGATCAGACGGTGGTGGCTTATACCGACTTAGGGGAACTGGTGATCCGCGGCAAAAATCTGCAAATCGGAAAGCTGAATACGGAAACCGGTGAGTTGACCATTTCGGGGGAAATCTGCTCTATGTCTTATACGGACCAAAAGCAAAGCAGCGGCGGAATGTTCTCCAAACTGTTCCGATAGCGGGGTGATGTTTTTTGGATCTGACTCTGGCGGAGCAAGGCCAGGGCTTTTTATACGCCTTGGCCACCGGTTTTGCATTGGGCGCATTTTATGATATTTTTCGTATCTGGCGGGTGTTTGTCCGCAGCGAAAAACGTCAGGTGATTTGCCAGGATATCTTTTTCTGCTTTATCGCGGCGGTTGCCAGCTTTCTTTTGGCTTTGGCAATTAATTGGGGAGAAATCCGCTTTTATTTGCTGGCGGGAGAAGGCATCGGCCTGTGCGCTTATTTTCTGACGTTGGGTGAGGTTACGTTGTGCCTGTCCCGTTGGATTTTGCGTCTGCTTGCCGCGCTGAAACGGTTTTTCATGCGCTGGGTTATGCGTCCCATAAAATGGCTGGCCCGCAAGATCTGGCATGTAGGGAAGGCAATTGGCCAAAAAATGGGAAGAACCGTGAAAAATACCGTAAAAAATAAGAATAAAAGCAAAAAACAGCTTGAAACCACCCCTCCCGATAGTGTATAATCAACTATATAGATTCTGAATGCTGCCAAAAGATGTGGGGCTGCGGAAGGGAGAGCGGTTTGGTTTTATGAAAGTTTTGAAAACCAAAAAGCAAAAAAAGAGTTTTTTGCTTCGATTTGCCATTTTTTCCTTTGCGGCTTACATTACAGTTGCTTTGATTAATCAGCAGATTCAAATCAGCGAAAAAAAGCGGCAGCTGGAAGAATTAAAACAGCAGATTCAAATTCAAGAAATCAAGAACGAGGACTTAAAACATAGTTTGGCGTCGGGTGACACCGTAGATGAAGAGTATATAGAGCGTGTTGCGCGAGAAGGCTTGGATTACGCGAAGCCCGGCGAACGTGTTTTTGTTAATATTGCGGGTAATTAAACGGCTCTAAAATTAAGAGGAGGATATTTTTACTGTATGCAACTTGAGGTAGGAACGATTCTTGAGGGGAAGGTCACGGGGATCACAAAGTTTGGTGCTTTTGTGGAACTTCCTGAGGGCAAAACCGGAATGGTGCATATTTCGGAGGTAGCCCCAACCTTTGTCAAGGAAATCCGCGATTATGTTACGGAAAATCAGATGGTCAAGGTTAAGGTGCTTAGCATTAGTGATGACGGCAAGGTAAGCCTTTCTATGAAAAAGGCCGTTCCGCCCCCGCCACGGGAAGGCGGTTCACCTGCGCGGTATCCTTCGCGCCCCGCCGGAGGCCCGCGTTTTGCTGGTGGCCCGCGTTCTGCGGGGGGGCCACGTCCTGCCGGCAACCCACGCCCTGCACGGCCGGGTAATTACGAGTGGCAGGCCAGCAGAAAACCGGAGGCTGCCAGTTTTGAAGAGATGATGTCCCGGTTTAAGCAGTCCAGCGATGAAAAAATGTCCGACCTCAAAAGGTGCATTGATTCCAAACGCGGCGGCTTTACGAAGCACGGCGGCCCATCTAAATAAAGCAGGCGGAGTGGATACACTCCGCTTTTCTTTTGTTGTTTTATTGTTGATATGGCAACGTCAAAGGAACATATGCAAATGCCATTCAGGCTCGCGGAGTTATGGCTCCGCTTTTTCGGAGGGAATATATGCTGATACAAAACGCAAAAATTTACACCATGGCGGGTGACCCGATTGACAGCGGTTATCTGTTGGTGAAGGATGGGAAAATCCAGCAGATAGGCCCCATGCCGGCACCATCTGCTGAGGGAGAAGAGGTGCTGGACTTAAAGGGCGCCCAGGTGTATCCCGGATTCATTGATGTCCATACCCACCTTGGAATGTGGGAAGATGGCCTGACCTTTGAAGGGGATGACGGCAACGAAGATACCGATCCCGTGACGCCGCATCTGCGGGGGATTGATGCGGTGAACCCTTTGGATCGCTGCTTTGAAGAAGCTTATGCTGCGGGCATCACCACTGTGGTAACCGGGCCGGGCAGCGCCAACCCCATTGGCGGCCAGTTGGCTGCATTAAAAACGGCAGGGCGCCGAATTGATAAAATGATTATTAGGGCTCCGATTGCCATGAAGATGGCGCTGGGGGAAAACCCAAAATCTATCTATCACGGAAAAGGTCAGGCTCCTTCTACCCGCATGGCCACGGCCGCATTGATTCGGGAAGAACTGTACAAAACCCGGCGATATTTGGAAGAGCTGGAGCTTTCTAAGAAAGACGAAGAGATTGATCCGCCGGAATACGATATGAAATGTGAAGCGCTGCTGCCGGTGCTGAACCGGCAGCTTCCCGTGCATTTTCACGCTCACCGGGCGGACGATATTTTCACCGCTATGCGTTTGGGCAAAGAATTTGATTTGGATTATGTCATTATTCACGGCACAGAAGGGCACCTGATTGCCGATGAACTGGCAGAAGAAGATGTTCCGGTGCTTTCCGGCCCTATTTTATGCGATCGTGCCAAGCCGGAAATGAAAAATCTGACCCCCGCCAGCCCCGGTATTCTATTCCGCAATGGGGTGCGCATTGCCATTGTTACCGATCATCCGGTGATTCCCATTCAGTATCTGCCGGTGTGTGCGGCGCTGGCCGTGCGGGAAGGATTGGAGAGGGAACAGGCTCTTCGGGCAATTACCATTTATCCGGCCCAGATTTGCCATATTGAGGACAGGGTGGGATCTTTGGAGCCGGGAAAAGATGCGGATTTTGTGGTGTTTTCTACAGATCCGCTGCAAATCAGCGCCAAGCCGGACATGGTGTTCGTATCCGGACGCCGGATGGTTTAAAGGCCTGTTCCCAAAAAAGACAGGTATGATACAGAAGGAGTGTGGAATTCGATGAGAGAGGTTTCCGTATCCCGCATCAGCGAAGCGCTTTGCCAAATGTTTATTGAAGCCAACCGGGAGTTGTCTGAGGATTTGGAGCAGTGCATCCGCCGATCCCCCCAGCAAGAGAGCAATCCCCTGGGAAAATCCATTTTGCAGGATATCTGCGAAAATCTGGATGCTGCCCGTCAGCTGAATCTTCCCATCTGCCAAGACACCGGCATGGCGGTGGTGTTCGCTGAAATTGGGCAAGAGGTTCACCTGACAGGCGGTTCTTTTGAGCAGGCAGTGAATGAGGGCGTGCGCAGAGGATATGTGGAAGGACTGCTGCGCTGCTCTGTGGTGAGCGATCCGCTGCGGCGAATCAATACGGAGGACAACACTCCCGCTGTTTTGCACACGCGGATTGTTCCCGGTGACAAGGTGACTCTCACCGCTTGCCCCAAGGGGTTTGGCAGTGAAAATATGAGTCGGCTGAAAATGTTTACCCCAGCGGCAGACCCCCGCCAGATTGTCGATTTCGTGACGGAAACCGTCCGCATTGCGGGCGGGAACCCCTGTCCTCCGTTAGTGCTTGGTGTGGGAATCGGCGGGGATTTTGAGCTGTGTGCCCAGTTGGCCAAAAAAGCGCTGTGCCGCCCTTTGGACGAGCCGAATTCCGATCCTTATTACCGTCAGCTGGAAGAAGACATGCTCAAGGCTGTCAATGAGCTGAAGGTTGGCCCCCAGGGCTTTGGCGGTGATGTAACGGCGCTGGCCGTGAACATCGAACCGTATGCAACCCATATTGCGGGACTTCCCGTTGCAGTGAATGTGGGATGTCATGTCACGCGTCATAAAAAAATAACAATTTGATCACGAAATGCTTTCTTTTATTTCGGTAGTTGTGTTATAATATGGATAGAGATGAGGGGCGGTTTTTATAAAAATCACCCGAACTCTACGATTTCCATTTGCAAAGGAGATGCGTACATTGAAGATTACAATTACTGGAAGAAAAGTTACACTGAAGGATCATTTTAAGAATTTAGCGACTAAGAAACTTTCCCGTTTTGAAAAGATCTTTGACGAAAATGCGGATGCCCATGTGGTGGTTACTCTGGAACGCAACCGCCAGACGGTGGAAATTACAATTCGGGATAAAGGAATGATTTATCGCGCGGAAGCCACCGATTATGAAATGAACGATGCGCTGGATCAGGTAATCAGTGCTTTGGGACGCCAGATCCGCAAAAATAAAACTCGATTGGACAAGCAGATTCATTCCGCCGCGTTGGACCAGTTTGTGGAGGATACTTCTACAGAAGCCGAACCGGAGGAATCCATAGCGGAAGAAGAATATCGCATTGTCCGTACGAAGCATTTCCCGATTAAACCCCTTAGTGTGGATGAGGCTATTTTGCAGATGAACCTGTTGGGTCATCAGTTCTATATGTTCCGCAACGGTGCCACCGGTGAAATTAACGTGGTGTATCAGCGTAAAAACGGCGATTATGGATTGCTTGAGCCGGATGTGGATTAACTAATGTCTCACGGTATCGATAAAAGCAAAGCTTTTCATGCCGAAGAAAGCACGAAACCATAGCTTGTGCAGCCGCTCAAGAGCGGCTATGCCGCAAAACGGTTATATCGTTTTGTTTTTATGGTATAATAAAGGATAAGTCAGCGGGGGCCGCATCAGACTGCGGCCCCCGCTTTATTGCCCGGGTAAGGCGAAAGTCTGGCCCGCTACTTTAAAATAACGGAGTGTAATACATGGATCAATTTAAACTGGTATGCCCCTGCCTTTTAGGCATAGAGGGGTTAGTGGCTCAAGAACTGCGGGACATGGGTGCCCAGCAGGTAGAGCCGCAGAATGGGCGTGTGGTGTTCGACGGCAGCGACGAAATGCTGGCCAGAGCGAACCTGTGCTCCCGCTACAGCGAACGGGTGCTGGTGCTCATGGGAACTTTTCGTGCCGTTACCTTTGAACAGCTGTTTCAGGGGGTAAAATCTTTGCCCTGGGAACGCTGGATCGATAAAAAGGACAAGTTCCCCGTGAAGGGGCGTTCCCTAAGCTCACAGCTTTCCAGTGTGCCGGACTGCCAGTCGATTATCAAAAAGGCTATTGTGGAACGGTTGAAGCTGAAGTATAAAGTGCCGTGGTTCGAAGAATCCGGTTCGATGTACCAGGTGCAGTTTTTGATCCTGAAGGACTCTGTCAGTGTGATGCTGGACACTTCTGGTGTCGGGCTTCACAAGCGCGGTTACCGGGCCAATGCAGCCGAGGCGCCCATCAAAGAAACTTTGGCGGCAGCCATGGCGAATTTGGCGCGTCTGTGGCCAGACAGCAAGGTGTATGATCCCTTCTGCGGCTCCGGCACCATTTTGATTGAATCGGCGCTTTTAGCCATGAACATTGCGCCGGGGATTCAAAGAAACTTTATCGCTGAAACCTGGCAGGGAATTGACAGCGGAATATGGATGCGCGAAAAAGAGCGGGCACAGGATTTGGTTCGCCGGGACAGCACTTTTTTGGCAACCGGCTATGACATTGACGGTGCGGCGGTGGCTCTTGCTTTGGACAATGCGAAAAAGGCGGGAGTGATTTCTCATGTTCGGGCAGAAAAGCGGGATATCCGCGACTTTGCCGAAGAAGGCGAGCGTGGCTGCGTGATCTGCAATCCGCCCTATGGGGAGCGTTTGCTGAACCTGCAAGAGGCGGAAGAGCTATACCGGGTGATGGGGCAGAACTTTTTGCCCAAACGTGGCTGGAGCTACCATATCATCAGCCCCGATGAAACCTTTGAAGGCTGCTTCGGTCGTCTGGCCGATAAGCGCCGCAAGCTGTATAACGGAATGATCAAGTGCCAGCTTTACAGCTATTTTAAAGCATAAGAAGAGAATAAATCAAAACCGGGAATTCCTTGTGAATTCCCGGTTTTTCTTGTCAAAGAAAATCCGGGCAAAAATAATCTTACAAAGCTTCTTGATTAAAATATTATAGTGTTTTCTGTGGAATATTTTAACAGAAATATTTCTGCAAACTACTTTTTGGGTGGTAGCAAAACGACCTATGGATATCTGATGAGCAGCTTTTTTCTTTTGTGAACTCACGAAAGTACGATAAGTTATTTTGAAGATTCATTTTGAGAAGCAATGAAACTCCATAAAGAATCCAGTTTAGCTTGTTTGAAGAAATTTCCCTTTTTTGGTTATACTGGTAACAAAAGACACAAAGTTTTTTCTTGTGCAGCAGGGCAGTACAGGGAATGGAATGCTTTCGGATCATGATGATTTCTCACAGGTAAATGTAAAAAAATTATGAAATTGGGAAATTTAGAAAAAAACCTCTTGATTTTTACAGGGACAGCGGCTAAAATAAGATTTAGCACTCAGGTGCAAAGAGTGCTAAACTAATTGTGTTAAAATTGATTTATTATAAGGAGGAAACAGGAAATGACGATCAAACCACTTTCTGACAGAGTTCTGATTAAAATGGAAGAAGCCGAGGAGACCACAAAGAGCGGGATTCTTCTGGCTGGTTCCGCCAAAGAGAAGCCCCAAATTGCGTCCGTTATCGCGGTGGGCCCCGGTGGAATGGTTGATGGCAAAGAAGTTACCATGTATGTAAAAGTGGGCGACAAAGTCATCAGCAGCAAATATGCCGGAACAGAAGTAAAGATCGACGGTGAGGAATACACCATTGTGCGTCAGTCTGATATTCTCGCTGTTGTAGAATAACAATCTTACGGCAAAAGCGAAACATTTGGTGCCTGAAAGAGCATGGAATTTCAGCCTGCTCTGGTGCGGATTTTGCGCCAAGGGCATTCCCCTTTTTACCATTACAATATCATTCATTTTAATTCGAATTTTAGGAGGATTTACAGTATGGCAAAGCAGATTATCTTTGATGTAGAAGCCAGAAACGCTTTGATGAGCGGCATCAACCAGCTGGCAGATACCGTTAAAATCACCTTGGGCCCCAAAGGCCGCAATGTGGTGTTGGATAAAAAATTTGGCGCTCCCCTGATTACCAATGATGGTGTAACCATTGCCAAAGAAATCGAACTGGACGATCCCTTTGAGAACATGGGTGCCCAATTGGTCAAAGAAGTTGCCATTAAGACCAACGACGTGGCCGGTGACGGAACCACAACTGCAACTCTGCTGGCTCAGGCTCTGGTTCGCGAGGGCATGAAGAACCTGGCTGCCGGTGCAAACCCGATGATTCTGCGCAAAGGAATTCAGAAGGCGGTTGACACTGCTGTTGAGGCAATTAAGGGCGACTCCAAGAAAGTTTCCGGTTCTGACGACATTGCCAGAGTTGCTACCGTTTCCTCTGCAGATGAATTCATCGGCAAGCTGATTGCAGAAGCGATGGAGAAGGTTAGCTCTGACGGAGTGATTACTGTAGAAGAATCCAAAACAGCAGAAACCTATTCTGAAGTTGTGGAAGGCATGATGTTTGATCGTGGCTACATTACTCCTTACATGGTAACAGACACCAATAAGATGGAAGCTGTTATCGATGATGCTTATATCTTGATTACCGACAAGAAAATCTCTAACATTCAGGAGATTCTGCCCCTTTTAGAGACCATTGTACAGTCCGGCAAAAAGCTGGTTATCATCGCCGAAGACATTGAGGGCGAGGCTCTGACCACCTTGATTCTCAACAAGCTGCGCGGCACCTTTGTCTGTGTTGGCGTGAAGGCTCCCGGCTTTGGTGACAGAAGAAAAGAAATGCTGCGCGATATCGCAGTTCTGACCGGCGGCCAGGTGATTTCGGAAGAACTGGGTCTGGATCTGAAAGAAACTACAATTGACCAGTTGGGCCGTGCCCGTCAGGTGAAGGTTGATAAAGAGAACACCATCATTGTTGATGGTGCCGGCGAATCCACTGAGATTAAGGACAGAGTTTCTCAGATCCGTGCTCAGTTGGAGACCACCACTTCTGACTTTGACCGTGAGAAGCTGCAAGAGCGTTTGGCAAAGCTGGCTGGTGGTGTTGCAGTGATTAAGGTTGGTGCAGCCACCGAGATCGAGATGAAAGAAAAGAAACTGCGCATTGAAGATGCTTTGGCAGCCACCAAGGCAGCTGTGGAAGAAGGCATTGTTGCCGGCGGCGGTGTTGCTCTGATTAACGCAATTCCCGCAGTGCAGAAGCTGATGGATGCTGCTGAGGACGATGAAAAGACCGGCGTTCAGATTGTTCTGAAAGCTTTGGAAGAGCCCCTGCGCCAGATCGCTGCTAACGCAGGCCTGGAAGGTTCTGTGATTGTCGAAAACCTGAAGAAGGACAATAAGGTCGGCTACGGCTTTAACGCTTTGACTCAGGAATACGGCGACATGATCGCTCAGGGTATCGTGGATCCCACCAAGGTATCTCGTTCCGCTTTGCAGAACGCTGCTTCTGTTGCTTCTATGATTCTGACCACAGAGTCTTTGGTAGCCGATAAGAAGGAGCCGGTTGCTGCTCCCGCAATGCCCGCAGACGGCGGCATGGGCGGCATGTATTAAGAGAAACCGCCAAATGAAATAAAAGGGTGATGCTGATTTTCAGCATCACCCTTTTTATATCTTATTTTCGTGATTTAGAAAATGATGAACTGCGTTAAGAATCATCTGTGTTAGAGAGCTCTTATGTGAACAGCGGGGAGTATCTCACGATTCTGATTTTGTGTTTTTCTCTTAGATTGGAAAAGAAGAAACGAGATTGGCAGTGTTTTTGAGAAAAGGATGGAGAAAAGGGACTCACCAGAGTCCCCTTCATCCAACCAAATTTCTATTGTTAGAGAGAGATAAGCAAAGGATAGGCCCATGTGGGAAACAATTCCCACCAAAGGCTGTTGTTGGGTTTTACTGCTTCTATTGTATGTTTATTCAGCCGCAGACTCTACAGAAACTTTTTTTTCGTCTGTCTTGTTGTTCCAGCAGTCGGTATCGTAAATCCCCACATCTTCTGCGTGGAATACGGGGTTTTTGCCTGCTTTTTTCTGCTTTTCATAGTCTTTTAATACCAGAATAGCTTTGTTGCCCAGAATCAGAATGGCAGGAACATTGAGCAGAACCATGATTCCCATGGTAAAGTCAGCCAGGTTCCAGGCCAGAGAAGTATCCATAACGCATCCGGCGAATACGGCTGCCACGATGCTGAGGCGGAAAAATTTTAATGAAGTTTGCCGTTTTAAAATATAGAATACATTGGATTCGGTGTAATAGTAGTTGCCGATAATTGTAGCAAATGCAAAGAAGAACACCGAAATGGATACAAACCAAATACCAAAGGTACCGAATTGAGATTCTGTAGCTGCCTGCACCAAGGGCATAGCATCCAGTCCTTCATAGGGGATTCCAGGAGTTAAAATTAACAGTGCAGTAGAAGTGCAAAGGATAATGGTATCGATAAAGACGGCCAGCATCTGCACCAATCCTTGTTTTGCAGGGTGGGAATCATCCACGGTTGCCGCTGCGTTGGGCGCGCTGCCCATACCGGCTTCGTTGGAATACAGGCCGCGGCGGATACCGATGGAAATCGCAGTTCCTGCAAATCCGCCGGAAACGGATTCAAAAGAGAAC
The DNA here is from genome assembly GCF_900240385.1 of Clostridium minihomine. Classification (GTDB taxonomy): domain Bacteria; phylum Bacillota; class Clostridia; order Oscillospirales; family Acutalibacteraceae; genus Faecalispora; species Faecalispora minihomine. The sequence continues at coordinate 351,179 of NZ_OEQH01000001.1, forward strand.
GCACGGTGGAAAACCTCTGAAAATACGTAAGGCAGGTTATGGATATTTAAAATAACCACAATAATGCTGATGAGAAGGAAAGCAATTGCCATAATCGGAACAATAATTTCAGAAATTTTTGCAACAATTTTTTGGCCGCCGAACACCGCGTATGCAGTAAAAGCAGACATGAAAACAGCTGTGCCATAAACTACCCAGGGGGAACTGCCAAAGTTTTGCTGCAAAGCATCGGCTACCGCATTTGCCTGCAGGCATTGGAACCCATAAGCAAAGGAGCAAATAAGGCTGATGGAAAAGATAACGCCCACCGTGCGGTGCTTAAAGATTTTGACCAGGTAAAAGGAGGGGCCGCCTCGCAGGCTGCCGTCTGGCATCCTTTCTTTATAAACCTGTGCCAATGTACTTTCAATAAAGGCGGAGGCTCCGCCCAAAGCGGCTGTGACCCACATCCAGAAGATGGCGCCGGGGCCGCCTAAAATAATAGCGGAAGCCACGCCCACAATGTTTCCCACGCCCAGACGGGATGCGCAAGACACCATCAATGCCTGAAAGCCGGAAACAGTCTTTTCATTATCGTTGCTTTCAGAAAGCAGCCGGATTCCCTCGCCCATCATACGGAATTGCACCAGCCGCGTTCGCACGGAAAAATAAATTCCGCTTACCAGCAGTAATACTAATAGGATGCTGCTGTACATGAAATTATTAACCACGTTTAATGTACTATTGATAAACTCTGAGATAACGTTCATACTCTAAACCCCTTCTTGTTTGATTACACCGCAGTGTCGGTTTTGTTTGCAAAATAATGCAGATTCAGCTCCCGGGACAAGTATTCCAGCATATGTATGCCGCCAATGCTGTTTCCCTTCTTATTCAGTACCGGGCCATATGTGGCGATTCCCATGCCCTGATCGGCTGCTGCGATAATTCCACCTCCTACTCCGCTTTTGGATGGGATTCCTGCCTTCACTGCAAACTCGCCTGATTCATCATACATGCCGCAGGTTAACATCAAGGTCTTCACAATGCGAATGATCCAATCTTCCACCATTTGTTTTCCGGTTACGGGATCTTTTCCGTCATTGGCCAGAATCAGACTGAAACGGGCCAAATCCTGTGTGTTGACTTCTACCGAACACATTCGGAAATAACTGTCCAAAATTGGTTCGGGATCCCCCTCCAGAATGTGATCGCTGAGCAAAAGATAGGCGATGGAACGGTTGCGCTGACCTGTGTGTTTTTCAGAAAGGTAAACCTGCTCATTCAGGCGTACGGTATCGTTGAAGCAAAGTTGTTTTACCAACTGCAGAAATTCCGAAAAGGGATCTGAACACTCAATGCAGCTTACTGTCACAATCGCTCCGGCATTGATCATCGGGTTAAATGGATAAAGCTGTTTGGTTTCCAGTTGCACAATGCTGTCAAAACAATCGCCGGTGGGTTCCATGCCCACTTTACTGAACACTTTGTCATAGCCGGCGGTTTGCAGAGCCAGAATCAAAGAAAAGGTTTTGGCAATGCTTTGCATGGTGAAAGGGACCTGCCAGTTTCCTACAGGATACATCAAACCCTCTTTGGTCATAAGACAAATCCCTAAATTGGAAGGGTCGGCTTTTGCCAGTTCGGGAATATAATCGGCAACCTTTCCATAAGATAAAAAGCTCTTTCCGTATAGTAAGGCATTTTCTAAAATCGCCCCGATGTCTTGTTGCATCATCATAAAATTACCCCTTAGAATCTAACGTTTTTTATTGATTATTAAATATCATAGCATACTATTTCCAAATCGGGTAACTGCTTTTATGGATAATGCTTATAGCGATCTGGTATAGAAACATTGAACATAAGGATCATGATTCTGTCTGTATTATCATACGAATATGGGACAGAGGTCTTTACGAACTCCCTTTTCCTGTGTAATATAAAACTACAGAATGTTACACGGAAATTATCATAATACATATTTACATTCTGTTGATTTCAGGGAAGAATTAAGTGGAGGCAGTGAAGGTATGGAGATAAAATATTTAAAATATTTTGGGGCGGTGGCTTATTACGGTTCCATCAATCAGGCCGCTAAGGCGATGTATGTTTCTCAGCCGCATCTTAGCCACATTATTAAAGAAATTGAGGAAGAAGCTGGTTTTGAATTGTTTCAAAGAACCAAACAGGGCTGTGTACTGACAAAAAACGGAAAAAAATATTTAAAACACTGCGAAGTCATTATTCGAGAAATGGAAAATCTGAAGAAGTTTACGAGCGAGGTGCAAGCAGGCGAAAGCACCATGAGCGTTTCTATGACACGGTTTTCTCATACGGCGGAATGTTTTAACCGGGTTTGCTGCCAGCATCAGGATCTGGAGCGTTTTTCTTATCGGCTGCATGAAGACTCCACCATGAATGTGATTGATGATGTAATAAACGGAAACGCCAATGTGGGCGTAATTCATTTTGCCTATCAGGAATCGAAAATGATGCATAAATTGTTTTCTGACAAGAATTTAGACTATACACCGTTGGCACTGTTTATGCCCTATGTCTGCATTTCTGCCAAGCATGAGCTTTTGCTTCAAAACAGCAGCATTGATATCTCTGCTTTAAAACAATATGGCTTTGTGCGCTACATTGGTCAGTTTGAAGATTTTATTTACCACATCACCACAGAGAATCTGCATTTGGATTTAAACGATTCTTCTAAAATTATTTATGTGGGCGACCGGGCCGAACAGATGCAGTTGATTTCAATGAGCAACTTTTTCACCATTGGTATTTCTGAATTTGCAGGGCAGGATTCTATGTACGGGGTGGTGTCTGTTCCTTTGATGAATTGCTCAGAACAGCTTCAATTTGGAATTGTGATCAAAAAGAACGCCAGGCTGGCTGCAGCAGAACTTCAATTTATCGAAGAAGTTACAAAACGTTTTGGGGAATTGCAGACTTTGGAAAACAAAACAGTGCGGGCGGGAGTTTCTGTGAATGCAGTTCCTGAGCAGAATTGTGGTTAGTAATTCCGCAAAAAGAGAGAACAAACTGTTCGGACAAAACCGGTAAAAACGCCCACGAAAATATGGTTTGGATAAATGTGGTATTATTCTTATACAATTTGCATTAAAATTGAATTTATGGTAAACTAAAAAAGTAAAATACGGGAAACAAAGACTCTACTTTCGGGAGGTGTGGAACGATGGAAGCTTATTATCCTTATGTTTGGTTGGCCGTCATTATTGGCGCGGCAATTCTGGAAGCAGTAACGGCTCAATTGGTGTCCATTTGGATGGTGGTTGGCGGCATTGCAGCTTTAATCGCAAACATGGCTGGGGCTCCGTTGGGGGTTCAGCTGGCGATTTTTGTCGGCGTAACCGCTTTAACACTGGCAGCGACACGTCCGCTGGTGAAAAAAATAATAACAGTGAAAAAAGAAGATACCAATGCAGGTAGATATGTGGGAAAAACTGGAATTGTTACCAGTGCAATTGACAATGAAAAGGGACAGGGACAGGTTACGGTAATGGGAAGTATTTGGTCTGCCCGTTCCCATGATGGTTCTGTGATATCGGAAGGAAATAATGTTTTAGTGCTTCGCATTGAAGGAGTTAAGCTGATTGTACAGCCTGAGTCATAAATTATGTAAACAGGAGGTTTTGCTATGGAATGGATTATTTTTTGGATTCTGGTGGCTGTGATACTGGTTGTTATCATCACCAATATCAAAATTGTGCCGCAGGCACATGCATATGTCATTGAACGATTGGGAGCTTATCAGTCAACTTGGACAACGGGGCTTCATTTGAAGATCCCTTTTATTGAGCGTATTTCAAAAAAGGTTTCTTTAAAAGAACAGGTAATTGATTTCCCGCCCCAGCCGGTTATCACCAAAGATAACGTAACCATGCAGATTGATACCGTGGTGTATTTTCAAATTACCGATCCCAAACTGTATGCTTACGGCGTGGAGCGCCCGATTTCTGCAATTGAAAATCTGAGTGCCACCACCTTGCGTAATATCATTGGTGAGTTGGAACTGGATAACACCCTCACATCCCGTGATGTCATTAATACCAAAATCCGCACCATTTTGGATGAGGCAACTGACGCATGGGGCATTAAAGTGAACCGTGTGGAGCTGAAGAATATTCTGCCGCCCCCTGCAATTCAGGATTCGATGGAGAAGCAGATGAAAGCAGAGCGTGAGCGCCGTGCGATTATTCTGGATGCCGAGGGCCAAAAGAGAAGTGCTATTCTGATCGCCGAAGGCCAGAAAGAAGCTGCGGTTTTGGCAGCTGACGGACAGAAGCAGTCTCATATTCTGGAAGCACAAGGTGAGGCACAGGCAATTTTGTCTGTTCAGCGCGCTTTGGCAGACAGCTTGAAGATGCTCAATGAAGCGGCCCCCAGTGACCGAGTTATCGCCCTGAAAAGTTTGGAAGCCTTTGAGAAAGCCGCAGACGGCAAGGCAACCAAGATTATTATTCCGTCTGAAATTCAGTCTTTGGCCGGTTTGGCTACCTCTGTCAAAGAGCTGGTAACAGGCGATTCCAAGAACTAGAATTTGGGTAGCGCAAAATAGACAAAATAAGCAGTATTTCCAGAGGAAGGTCATGATAACCCTACGAAAATATGTTTTTTCGGTCGGCGTCTCTTGCATTTTACTTCTTTTTAACCTAAACTGAAATAGATGAATTATTCAGGATAGGCCGGAGGTAAAGAGCATGACATCAGTTCTGTGGACTTTCATCTGTCTGAAAAAAAGACCTGGGTGTATTGCATTTATCGCTGAATAAAAAACAGACTGCACTATTTTACTGTGCGGTCTGTTTTTGTTTTCTATTTAAAAAACCACATTGATAGGGTTCAGAATGATTTCAAAAAGGAGTGCTGTTAGATGGCGAAAAAAGTAGCGGTTATTATGGGCAGTGACAGTGATTTTGCGGTGGTATCTGCGGCGATTAAGCGGTTAAAAACATATGGCGTGGCTGTGGAGGTTCATGTGATGTCGGCTCATCGAACTCCCCATCAGGCGTCGGAGTTTGCAGAAAATGCTAAAAAAGATGGTTTCGGTGTAATTATCGCGGCGGCAGGCAAGGCCGCGCATTTGGCCGGTGTGCTGGCGGCTCACACCACTTTGCCTGTTATCGGAATTCCCATCAAGTGTTCTACGCTGTCCGGTTTGGACGCGCTTCTTTCCACAGTGCAGATGCCCAGCGGCATTCCTGTGGCTACGGTAGCAATTGACGGTGCGGATAACGCTGCGCTTTTGGCGCTTCAAATATTGGCTTTGTCTGACGACGGCCTTGCGGAAAAATTGGAAACAATGAAAAAGAATATGGCAGAAGAGGTAATGAAAAAGGACGAAGCAATTCAGGCTGCTATCAGCAGTTTGTAACGAAAAGCAGGAGGGGAATTGTATGAAAAGTTTCAGCGAGAGTTATAAGGCGGCCGGTGTGGATGTCACTGCCGGTTATCAGGCGGTAGAGCTGATGAAAAGCCATGTGGCGCGAACCACCACCCCGGGGGTTATTTCTGGGCTGGGCGGCTTTGGCGGAATGTTCCGGCCGGAATTGGCCGGGATGAAAGAGCCTGTTTTGGTTTCTGGTACCGACGGCGTGGGCACCAAACTGCGATTGGCTTTTTTGATGGATCAGCACAATACCATCGGTGTGGACTGCGTTGCCATGTGCGTGAACGACGTGATTTGCGGCGGCGCCCAGCCTTTGTTTTTCCTGGACTATCTGGCGGTGGGCAAAAATCACCCGGAAAAAATTGAGCAGATTGTGGCCGGTGTGGCAGATGGCTGCGTGCAGTCCGGCTGTGCTTTGGTGGGCGGCGAAACGGCAGAAATGCCCGGCTTTTACCCTGAGGACGAATACGATTTGGCCGGCTTTTGTGTGGGAATGGTAGACCGGGAAAAGATCATCGACGGCTCCCGGATGCGCGCTGGCGATGTGATTCTTGGTCTTGGTTCGTCCGGTGTTCATTCCAATGGCTTTTCTTTGGTGCGCAAAGTATTTCGGCTGGAAGAGAGCAATATCGGCCGTTATGTGGAAGAACTGGGGAAAACCTTGGGCGAAGAACTGCTGACCCCCACGAAAATTTATGTAAAATCAATTTTGCAGCTGATCAAAGAATGTGATGTGAAAGCAGTTTCTCATATTACGGGCGGCGGTTTTTATGAAAATATTCCCCGCATGATGAAGAATGGCCTGACCGCCCGGATTGAAAAATCTGCGCTGCCTTCTTTGCCGGTATTCCATTTGCTTCAGTCTGTGGGCAATATTCCCGAGCATGATATGTACAATACCTTTAACATGGGAATCGGCATGTGTCTGGTGGTGTCCCCCGAAGAAGCGGACAAGGCTAAAACGCTGCTGACCGCCGCGGGAGAAACCGTGTATGTGATGGGCCAGGTGGCAGAGGGCACTGAGGGCGTTGTTCTATGCTGAATGTCGTGGTGCTGGTTTCCGGCGGAGGAACCAACTTGCAGGCACTGATTGATGCCGAGCGCCGGGGGGAATTGCACGGGGGCAAAATTGCCTGCGTAATTTCCAGCCGGGAGGACGCTTATGCTTTAACCAGAGCCCGTCAGGCGGATATTCCTTGTGAAGTGCTTTTGCGCCGGGAATTTAAGGATCAAAACGCCTATGACACGGCTTTGCTGGAGCTTTTCAAGCGCCATCAGGCAGATTTGGTAGTGCTGGCCGGCTTTATGACCATCATCGGCGATCGGGTGATTTGTGAATACCGCAATCGGATGATCAATATTCACCCGTCTTTGCTGCCGTCTTTTTGCGGAGAGGGCTATTATGGCCTGCGGGTGCATAAGGCGGTGCTGGAACGGGGTGCCCGTATCACCGGCGCCACGGTTCACTTTGTGAACGAGGTATGTGACGGTGGCCCGATTATCCTGCAAAAAACCGTGGAAGTATTGGATGATGATACACCAGAAAGCTTACAGACGCGGGTGATGGAAGAAGCGGAATGGCACCTTTTGCCCCAGGCGGTTTCTTTATTCTGCCAGGGACAGATTGAAGTTTGCGGAAATCAGGTACGGTGTAAACCAATGGAACAGCAGGAGGACAGCATATGACAATCAAAACGATAGAGCAGGCACTGGCGGGGAATGAATACCCCGGCCGGGGTATTCTGTTGGGCAAAACGCCGGACAATCAGTTTGCCATGCTTTCTTATTTTATTATGGGGCGCAGTGAAAACAGCCGAAACCGCGTTTTTGTGCGGGAAGGGGACGGGCTGCGAACCCAAGCTTTTGATCCGGGCAAGTTGTCCGATCCTTCCCTTATTATCTATTCGCCGGTGCGGGTTCTGGGCTCAGAGCTTATCGTAACCAATGGGGATCAGACCGACACAATATATGAGTATCTGCGTCGGGGAGAAACCTTTGAGGATGCGCTGAGAAGCCGTACCTTTGAACCGGATGTTCCCAATTTTACACCTCGGATCTCCGGTTGGATGGATGCCAGTTCTGCCTTTTCGTATCGGCTTTCTATTTTAAAAAGCGCAGGGGGCAATTCTTCTTCGGTACATCGGATGTTTTTTGAATATGAAACCCCGATTTCGGGTCAGGGGCACCTGATCCATACTTATCGCGGTGACGGTAACCCCATTCCGTCCTTTGAAGGGGAGCCGGTCACAGTGGAAATTCCGCAGGATCTGGAGGAAATGACCCAGCGGATTTGGGATTCCCTGAATGAAGAAAACCGGGTGTCGCTGTTTACCCGCCGCATCTGTTTGGCGGATGGCACGGCTGAAACACGGATTATCAATAAAAATCAATAAGCGGGAGGAGATTCCAATGGAGCTGATGCTGAAATACGGCTGCAATCCCAATCAGAAGCCGTCTCGGATTTTTCGCAAGGACGGCGGGGAACTGCCGGTGACTGTTTTAAACGGAACCCCCGGCTATATCAATTTTCTGGATGCCCTGAATAGCTGGCAGCTGGTAAAGGAGCTGAAGGCGGCTACAGGTTTGCCGGCGGCTGCATCCTTTAAGCATGTGAGCCCCGCCGGTGCGGCGGTGGCGGTTCCGCTGTCGGAGGAACTGAAAAAAAGCTGCTTTGTGGATGATTTGGAGCTTTCCCCCTTGGCATCTGCTTATGCCAGAGCCCGGGGAGCAGACCGGATGTCCTCTTACGGCGACTGGATCGCTTTGTCCGATGAGTGTGACGAGCAGACTGCCCGGCTGATTTTCCGGGAAGTATCCGATGGGATTATTGCACCCGGTTATTCTGCCAAAGCATTAGAGATTTTAAAATCCAAGCGCAAGGGGAAATACAGCGTGGTACAGATCGATGCCTCTTATGCTCCCGTGCCCATTGAGCATAAAGATGTGTTCGGAATTACCTTTGAACAGGGACGAAACGAAGCAGTCATTGACGAGAGCCTTTTGACCCATTTTGTAACTGATATCAGCAGCTTTTCAGAAGAAGCAAAGCGGGATTTGCTGGTGGCGCTGATTACCCTGAAATACACCCAATCCAATTCCGTGTGTTATGCCAAAGATGGACAGGCTATCGGCGTGGGGGCCGGACAGCAGTCTCGCATTCACTGCACTCGTCTGGCAGGGAATAAAGCGGATTTATGGCATCTGCGTCAGCATCCCCGCGTGTTGGAACTGCCCTTTTTGCCGGACATCCGGCGACCGGATCGGGATAACACCATCGACGTATATCTGTCCGACGATGCAGAGGATGTATTGGCAGATGGCATGTGGCAGCAATTTTTTACCCGGTGCCCCGAGTCTTTAAGCCGGGAAGAAAAGCGCCAGTGGCTTTCGCAGGTAACCGGCGTGTCGCTGGGTTCCGATGCATTTTTCCCCTTTGGTGATAATATCGAACGAGCCCATCGCAGCGGTGTGTCTTATATCGCCCAGCCCGGCGGTTCCATTCGAGATGATCATGTAATCCTTACCTGCAACAAATACGGAATTTCCATGGCGTTTACAGGTTTGCGCCTGTTCCACCATTAAACGGCTCGGGTGTTTTTGAGCTTTCTATTACAGAAAAAACATATGAATGGATTTCTATTTTTCTAACATCCGGCAAAGCGGCAGATTTCGCAATAACAGGAGTGTGTGTGAATGAATGTATTGGTAATTGGCGGCGGCGGAAGAGAGCATGCCCTTATCCGCAAGATAAAGGAAAGCCCGCGTTTGAATCAATTGTGGTGTGCGCCCGGCAATGGCGGCATTGCCCGGGACGCACAGTGTGTGGACATTAAGGTTACGGATATTCCCGGTGTGGTGAGTTTTGCAAAGCACAACAAAGTGGACTTGGTCGTGGTCGCACCCGACGATCCGCTGGCAGCCGGCATGGTAGATGCGCTGGAGGCAGAGGGGATTCGAGCCTTTGGCCCGAGAAAAGATGCCGCGCAGATTGAAGCCAGCAAGGTGTTTTCGAAGGATCTGATGAAAAAATACCAGATTCCCACAGCCGGATATGAAGTGTTCACCGACCCGGAACAGGCGCTGACAAAAATCCGGCAGGACAATACTTATCCGGTGGTCATTAAGGCCGATGGGCTTGCTTTGGGCAAAGGTGTGGTTATCGCTCTGGATTATGAGGAAGCGGAGCAGGCAGTTCGCTCGATGATGGAAGATAAAATTTTCGGGGAATCTGGCAGCCGGATTGTTCTGGAAGAATTCCTCACCGGGCCGGAAGTGTCTGTACTGGCTTTTACCGACGGGAAATGTGTGCGCCCCATGGTTTCTTCTAAAGATCACAAGCGGGCGCTGGATGGCGACCAGGGAGCCAATACAGGGGGGATGGGAACCATCAGCCCCAACCCTTACTATGATGAGGAAACGGCCAAGCTGTGTATGGACACCATCTTTCTTCCCACGATACAGGCCATGAATTCGGAGGGGCGTCCCTTTAAAGGCTGCCTGTATTTTGGCCTGATGCTCACACCGAAAGGCCCCCGGGTTATTGAGTATAATGCCCGGTTTGGGGATCCGGAAACTCAGGTGGTTTTGCCCCGGCTTCAGAGTGATCTGTTGGATATTATGGATGCGGTGATTGACGAACGGCTGGAAAAAGCAGAGATTCGCTGGTCTGCCAAATCAGCAGCCTGTGTGGTGATGGCCTCGGGCGGATATCCGGCTCAGTACCGCAAAGGAATTCCCATTTGCGGTTTGTCAGAAGACGGGCAAGTGGAGGGCGCTGTGGTGTATCATGCAGGAACGGCTCTTTCCGGCGGTGAATTTCTTACCAACGGCGGGCGTGTTTTGGGAGTGACCGCCTTGGGCGATACTCTTGACGAAGCTTTAGACAAAGCCTATCGGGCTGTTTCTAACATACAGTTTGAGGGCGCTCATTACCGCAGAGACATTGGAAAATAGAAGAATCAAAACCAAACAGGATGCTGTAACGGCATCCTGTTTCTCCCCGGATTTTAGACACAAAAAGCCGCTGAGTATACTCAGCGGCTTTGATTACGGATATTATTTTTTGAGTTTGGGAATTATTCAGCCAATGCCCTCTGCAGCCAGGCATCTGCAATGTCCATGGCCAGGTACAGACCTTCCTTTTCACTGGACTTTACAATTTGCTTCCGGGAGCGAATGTCGGGGTTGGTATACATCAATTGGATGCTGACCTTATCAGCCACATCCATGTCCAGCACGCGTTTTTTGCTCTTGATTTCTAATTTGACCACGTATTTATCCTTCATGCTTCCGTAATAAATCACATCGCCGCAGCGAACCAGAGGCTTTCCGCGGTATGAGGGGAATTGCGTGGCGGTATCTTTTTCGTTACTCAATCTGATAACCTCCCATCATTCATGCTTTTGAACTAAAATTATAACATAGACAGACATAGAAGTAAAGAAGAATCCGTGTATGGGGGTGCGCTTCAGGCAGGCGCGCTCGTGTATAAAACTTGCTGTTACATTAAAAAGCATCCTGTTTTTATGCTGATTTGACGTCATTTTTGGGCAATAGGCAGGTTGTCTTTGCTGAGAATTGAAGAAAAGCAAAAATAGGTCTATAATACAAGTTTAGGACAAGACATAGAATTTATTCAGGAAGTGAACATATGAAAGCAACTATGGCAGATAAAGTGGAAAATAAAATGGGCACCGCCCCTGTGGGCGGACTGATCGCGGGAATGGCAGTGCCGGCCATGTTCTCGATGCTTGTGCAGGCACTATATAACATTGTAGACAGCTTTTTTGTGGCAAAAATCAGCGAAGAGGCATTGACGGCAGTTTCGCTGGCATTTCCCATTCAGTCGTTGCTGATTGCTTTTGCGGTCGGTACAGGTGTGGGAATTAACTCTTTGGTGTCTCGCCGATTGGGGGAGGGCAGAAAGCAAGAGGCCAACAGTGCCGCAACTCACGGGCTGTTGCTGGGGCTGGTAAACTGGGCTATTTTCGCCCTGTTTGGGCTGTTGTTTTCTCGTCAGTTTATACAGGGGTTTTCAAACGACCCCACGGTAATTGAAGAAGGAGCTCGATTTGTACAGATTGTATGCCTGTTTTCTTTTGGCGTATTTATTGAAATCAATGTGGAAAGAACACTTCAAGCAACCGGCAGAATGATTTATCCGATGATCTTTCAGTTGATCGGTGCGCTGACCAGCTTGATTTTGGACCCGATTTTCATCTTCGGTTGGTTCGGCGTTCCGGCTATGGGTGTTCCCGGCGCTGCAATTGCCAATGTGATTGCCCAGTGCATTGCGATGACAGTTTCGTTGGTGGTTCTTTTAAAGCAAAAACACGAGGTGAAAATTGAATTAAAAGGGTTCCGCCTGGATTTTCACATCATCAAAGATATTTATGCGGTGGGAATCCCCACCATCATTATGCAGTCTATTGCTTCTGTTATGGTAATGGGAATGAATCTGATTCTGGTGCGCTTTACCGAAACAGCGGTGGCTTTGTTTGGTGTCTATTTCAAATTGCAGTCCTTTGTCTTTATGCCAGTGTTTGGTTTGATGCAGGGAGTACTGCCGATTTTGGGTTACAATTACGGCGCCCGAAAGCAAGAAAGAATGACCAAAGCGATTCGAATCGGAATTACGGTCAGTGCGGTTATTATGGCGGTGGGAACGGTTTTGCTTTGGATAATGCCCGGCCGTTTGCTGCTGATTTTTAAAGCGTCTCCCGAAATGCTTCACATTGGTATTCCGGCTTTGCGTATTATCAGTCTTTGCTTTATTCCGGCAGCTTTGGATATAATGTTTAGTACCGTGTTCCAGTCTTTGGGAAAGGGAATTTACAGCTTGGCGCTGTCTTTGCTGCGGCAATTGGTTATTTTGCTGCCGGCGGCGTTCTTGCTTTCTCACCTGAGCCTTACCGCCGTGTGGTATTCTTTCCCCATTGCGGAACTGGGTTCTTTGGCGGCCGGTATCCCGCTGTTTATCTATGTGTATCGCAAGATGATTCAGTCGTTGTCAGGGGAAGGGTCGAAAAGCAGCCCTCTTCCGAAAATGCCGGTGGTAGAAGCTCGCAGTGAGCGGTAAGAGCATATTTTAGCTTTTTTGAGATAAAATGAAATTAAAAATGTCACAAAGGAATCGTAAAAGTTCGAAACCGTAACTCGGATTATTCCGGCTCCATATCCACTTTTGTTGGGTTCTGTTTGGTACAGCCTGATGTTTTGGGGATGTACATTGGCGGGTGCAATTTGGTGTCTTACCGGCTCACAAAGGAAACCCGCAATCTTCACGAACAGGCCTTTGGGCAGTATGCCAAAGGGTTTTCCATTCATCGATTAAAAAAGCAAAAAAATTTAAAACGATAGTATCACAAAAGATAAGAGCAAAACAAAAAACTCGGTGAGCAGCTTTGGTTGCTCACCGAGTTTTTATAATGGATGGGATTATTCTCCCAAATAGGATTTCAACAAAACCTGCATCAGCTCATCCCGATCGATTCTGCGAATCAGGCTTCTGGCGTTATTATGCGCCGTGATATAAGTAGGATCTTCCGAAAGAATGTATCCTACAATTTGATTGATCGGATTATATCCTTTTTCTTTTAACGCATCATAAACCGTGGTCAGAATCGTTTTAATATCCTCTTCGCGGTCACTGGGAAAAGAAAAAGTCATTGTTTTATCGAACATGGATACACCTCCAATATGGTCATCATACAATATTTCACGGCAAAAAACAAGTGGATTTTGTGACAAAAATCGGAATTAATTCTTTCAGTTCTGAAAGGCAAAGTACCTTAAGAACGCAGCAGTGCTCCGATTTTTTCCAGCTCTTGGAAGACTTTTTTCATTACCGAATTGGTTGCTTCTTCATTGAGCGTCCCTTCGCCGGAACGTAAAATCAGGCTGAACGCCACGCTTTTTTTGCCGGACTCAATCTGTTCACCCTTGTAAACATCGAACAGACGCACATTCTCTAAAAGTTTTCCGGCGCCGCGCACAATTGCCTTCTGCAAATCCAGAACGGGAATATCGTCACTGCACAGAAGAGCCAGGTCACGGGTGACCGCCGGGAACTTGGGCAAAGGAGTATAGTGCTTGTCGGCTTGGGTGCAGCAAAACAGCAAGTCCAAATCCAGTGAGAAGCAGTACACGCGTTCATCGATTTCGTAGTTTTCCTGCACTTGGGGATGAATTTCTCCCACCACGCCCAGCCGCTCACCGTTGATGGTCAAAACGGCACAGCGCCCCGGGTGATAGCTGTATTCCTCCGACGAAGCAGCAATGTCCCAATCCTTTACAGACAGGCGATTCAAGAGTTCTTCCACAATTCCCTTAGCAGTGAAGAAATCCGCTTCATTCCCATACATGCCGGCAACCAGCACATTTTTTTCTGTGGGCAGCTCATCGGGTTTTGTGGGGATATATTCCCGGGCCAGCTCAAACAACGCGGCTGCTCCGTTGCGGTTGTTGTAGTTGCGCGACAGAATTTCCAGCATGGAGGGCAGCGCAACCGTGCGCATGATGCTGGTATCTTCGCCCAGCGGGTTCGAGATGGTGACAGACTGGCGCAAGGGGCTTTCTGCAGGCATCCGAATTTTATCGTAATACTTGGGGCTGATAAAGGAATAGGTGGTGATTTCACTTAGGCCCAGTGCTAACAGAGTGGAGTTTACCAAAGCGTCAAATTTCTGACGGGGGCTGTATTGACCCTGAGCGCCGCCGCCTAACGTTTGGCTTGGAATCTTATTATACCCATAAAAACGGGCAATTTCCTCGGCAATGTCTGCCTTGTGTTCCAAATCGGGGCGGAAGGTGGGGATGACCACGGTATCGCCTTCTAAAACACAGCCGATTCGGTTCAGGATTTCTTCCATCTGCTGTGTGGAAATATCGGTGCCAAGGAATCGGTTAATCCAATCGGCTTCCAGCGGAATCCGGCGGGGTTCTGCTGAAAAATTGCCATCCATCAGAACAGCATCCAATACATCACCTGCATCCAGCAGTTCCACCAATTCGCAGGCACGTTCCAACGCGGGCAAGCAGTTGTTTGGATCCAGTCCCTTTTCAAAGCGGGAGGAAGAATCGGTGCGCATGCCCAAATCTTTGGCGGTCAAACGAACCGAGGCTGCGTCAAAGCAAGCAGACTCAAACACAATGGTCTGGGTGTCGTCCATAATGCCGCTGTATTCTCCACCCATCACTCCTGCCACAGCCACGGGTTTTGCCGCGTCGGCAATCACCAGATTGCTGTTTTGCAGTTTGCGCTCCACGCCGTCCAGCGTGGTGATGGTTTCGCCGTCTTTTGCGCGCCGTACCCGAATTTTTCCCTGCTCGATAAAACGCAGGTCAAAGGCGTGCATGGGCTGGCCATATTCCAGCATCACATAGTTGGTGATGTCTACAATGTTGTTGATGGGGCGAACACCCATCACGCGCAGACGCTCGCGCAGCCAACGGGGAGAAGGCTTAACCCGCACATTTTTCACAATGCGCGCGCTGTAAACCGAGCATAAATCTTTGGCTTCGATGGCCACGTCCAGCATTTCTTTGCAGCTGCCATGCCCAGCTTTTACTTGGGGCGTATGCAACGTCAGGGGGTTTTCAAACGTAGCTGACACTTCTCGGGCCAGTCCGATCACAGAAAAGCAGTCGGGCCGGTTCGAGGTGATTTCAAATTCCACCTGGGTGTCGTTCAGGCCGATGGCGTCCTGAATTCGATCGCCGGGCTTGCAATCTTCCTGTAATACAAAAATGCCGTCTTCTATGGCATAGGGGAAGTCATTAACAGTCAGTTCCAATTCGCTTAGGGAGCACATCATGCCATAGCTTTCCACACCGCGCAGCTTGCCCTTTTTGATTTTCACGCCGCCCGGCAAGGTGGAGCCGTGCAGAGCTGCGGGAACCAAATCGCCCTCTTTCAGGTTTTGTGCCCCGGTGACAATCTGAATCGGCTCTTCCGCCCCGGTGTCCACAGAGCAGATCAGCAGATGATCCGAATCCGGGTGGGGGGTAATGGTCAGCACTTTTCCCACAACCACTTTATCGATGTTTTCGCCTTCGGTATGATATTCTTCCACCTTGGAGCCCGCAATGGTAACCGCCTCTGCAAAATCACGCAGGGGCATCGGGTCCAGTTTTACAAATTCCTGTAACCATTTCATAGATAGATTCATAATCGGCTCACCTCCTAAAACTGCTTTAAGAATCGAATGTCGTTTTCAAAGAACAAACGCAGATCGTCAATGTTATAGCGGCGCATGACTACACGCTCGAGTCCCATGCCCAGCGCAAAGCCACTGTATTCTTCGGGGTCAATGCCGCAGTTTTTCAGCACTTTGGGGTGTACCATGCCGCAGCCCAGAATTTCAATCCAGCCCTCGCCTTTGCACAGGCGGCAGCCTTCGCCGTGGCAGCTGAAACACTGCACGTCCACTTCAGCGGAAGGTTCGGTAAAGGGGAAGTGGTGGGGGCGGAAGCGCACCACGGAATCCTCGCCGTACAGGCGTTTTACGAAGGTTTCCAAAGTGTCTTTCAGGTTGGCAAAGGTAATTCCTTTGTCTACCACCAATCCCTCAATCTGATGAAACAGGGGGGAATGGGTGGCGTCCACCGCGTCGGAGCGGTAAACCCGGCCGGGGGAAATAATGCGGATGGGGGGCTTTTGCTTTTCCATCACACGCACCTGCACCGGGGAAGTCTGCGTGCGCAGCACGATATTTTCGTTGATATAAAACGTGTCCTGTGTATCACGAGCCGGGTGGTTTTTGGGCATGTTCAGTGCCTCAAAATTGTAGTAATCCGATTCCACTTCGGGGCCGTCTGCAATCTCAAAGCCCATGCCGACAAAAATCTCTTTGATTTCATCCAGAACAATGGTCAGCGGATGCTTGGCGCCGATTTCATGCCGTTTGCCGGGCAATGTGACGTCCAGACGCTCTTGCTCCAAGCGCTTTTGGGTTTCCTGTTCCTTCAGCTCAGTGGCGCGTTTGGTCAAATCCTCTTCAATCAGGGCACGCACCTGATTTGCCAGCTGTCCAATGACCGGGCGCTCTTCGGCAGAAAGGCCGCCCATCTGCTTTAAGATAGAAGTCAGTTCTCCTTTTTTGCCCAGATATTTGACCCGAATTGTTTCCAGCACCTGCTGCCCTTTGGCCCCTGCCAGTTCCTTTACCGCGCTGTCGCGGATGGCTTCCAGCTGTTGCTTCATGAATCTTCTTCCTTTCGGTATCGTTTTAGAAGGGTATACTATCCCCGGAAAATAAAAAAAGCCCTCGCCCCAGAAAAAGGGACGAAGACAAAAGCTCCGCGGTACCACCCTAATTTTTGAAAAATCAAACGCTTTTTGGCCGATAACGGTGCCTGCCGTCGCTGCCTACTTTTGTTCTTTCAGCTGCGCCGCTCCAAAGGGAACTTCCCCCGCTTCATTCCGCAAGCATGCTTTCAGCCCGTGACATGCTCTCTCTGGCCGGTGAGGGACAGGGTACTTTCCTTTTTCCTCGCGTTATTCTTCTATTCAATATATCATGTTATTTGGCTTTTTTCAAGGGGCAAAAACTTGCTGTTTTGCACAAGTCCTGTGGCGGAAAGTGTAGTGGATTCGGTGCTCATGCCGAATATGGAAAGAATATTTTGATTCCTGTCAAATTTATGATAGAATAAAGAACTATATGGCACAGAATATGCGGGGACATCTCTCGCGCTGGAAATGGCGAGTTGTGCGGCGGTTCTTTGGACAAACTATTTTGTCTTTTGAAAAGCTGTTTTGCAAAAGAAAGCGGCATATCGAAACCGATGGGTTGCCTGATTGCATAAACAACAAGAGTCTCGGGTACCCCATTGGCAATCTTATATAGATTGTGCTTGTGGGTTACGATTCTTAACTTTGCGGCATTTGCCTGCTGCGTGAATTTGTCAAAGCCTGTGCTGATGGGTGATTACCCGCATTGAATTGCAACGGAGGAAACGATAATATGATTACAGTATCCGAATTGAGTCTGGGCTTTAACGGACAGAACTTATTTTCTAATGTGAACCTGCTGTTCACCGCCGGAAATTGTTACGGAGTCATCGGCGCCAACGGCGCGGGAAAATCCACATTTTTAAAGATTCTGTCGGGCGAGCTGGAAGCGAGCAAGGGCGAAGTGATTATTGACCCCAAGCTGCGCATGTCGGTGCTCAAGCAGGATCACTTTGCGTTTGACGCCTTTACGGTGTTTGACACGATTTTGCAGGGGAATCCGCGTCTTTATGAGGTGTCGAAACAAAAGGACGCCCTGTATGCCAAAGAGGATTTTTCTGAGGAAGACGGCAATATTGCGGCGGAACTGGAAGCCGAATTTGCAGAGATGAACGGCTGGGATGCCGAAACCGAGGCGGGCAAGAGTTTGCAGGGTCTGGGGCTTTCGGTGGATTTGCTGCATTCCCCGATGAGCGCTTTGTCAGAAATGGAAAAGGTGAAAATTTTGCTGGCGCAGGCTTTGTTCGGCCAGCCGGATATCATTCTTTTGGATGAGCCTACCAACGGTTTGGATTTGCCCTCGATTAACTGGCTGGAAGACTTTTTGATGGATTATATGGGAACCGTTATCGTGGTATCTCATGATCGTCATTTCCTGAACGATATCTGCACTCACATTGTGGACATCGACTATACTAAAATTCGCATGTATGTGGGTAACTATGATTTCTGGTACGAATCCAGCCAGCTGGTTCAGCGGGTTCTGCGCGATCAGAATAAAAAGAACGAAGAAAAGATCAAAGAGCTGCAAAGCTTTATTCAGCGCTTTTCCGCCAACAAATCCAAGTCCCGCCAGGCTACTTCCAGAAAGAAGCTGCTGGACAAGATTACGGTGGAGGAAATGCCTGCTTCTTCCCGCCGGTACCCCTATGTGGGCTTTACAATGGATCGTGAGCCCGGCAAAGAGATTCTGACGGTAGAAGGTTTGAGCAAAACCGTAGACGGTGTTAAAGTGCTGGACAATGTGTCTTTCCGGATAAATAAGGGCGACAAAATTGCCTTTATCGGGGAAAGTGACATTGCCGTTACCACCTTGTTTAAAATCCTGATGGAAGAACTGGAGCCGGACGAGGGCAGCTTTAAATGGGGCGTCAGTACCAGCCAGTCTTATTTTCCCCAGGATAACTCAGAATACTTCAACGATTGCGATTTAAGCATTTTAAGATGGCTGGAACAGTATTCCAAAGATACCACCGAAACATATCTGCGCGGCTTTTTGGGCAAGATGCTGTTTTCCGGTGAGGATGTATTAAAGCCTGTAAATGTACTGTCCGGTGGAGAAAAGGTGCGCTGCATGTTGTCCCGCATGATGATGTTTGGTTCTAACGTGTTGGTGCTGGATCAACCCACAAATCATTTGGATTTGGAATCCATCACAGCAGTCAATAACGGCATGATCGAGTTTAAGGGTGTTCTTTTGTTTGCATCCCACGATCATCAGTTTGTGCAGACGGTGGCCAACCGTATCATTGAGATTCTGCCGGAAGACGGTGTGTTTGACCGGATGACCACCTATGAAGAGTATTTGGAGCTGAAAGCGCAGCGCCAGTAACAGGGGGAGTCTTTCATGTCAACGGAGAAAGTTCGGGAATATTTGAAACAGTTTGGCAAGCAGGATGCAGTGCAGGAGTTTGATGTGTCCAGTGCTACAGTGGAACTGGCGGCTCAGGCTTTGGGTGTAGAGCCTGCCCGGATTGCCAAAACGATTTCTTTAATGGGAAAAGAAGGCTGTGTTTTGATTGTGGCGGCCGGGGATGGAAAAATCGATGGCAGCCGTTTTAAAAAGACCTTTGGGTTAAAAGCCAAGATGCTGAATCCGGAAGAAACCGAAGAACTGACCGGTTATCGGGTAGGGGGGATCTGCCCTTTTGCTAATCCCGAGGGGGCTAAGGTGTATCTGGATGAATCCCTGCGCCGGTTTCAAACGATATTCCCGGCCTGCGGAACCTCAAATTCTGCGGTGGAGATGACTTGTGAAGAACTGGAACAGTGTGCGCGCAGCCAAGGATGGGTCGATGTCTGCAAAGGCTGGCGGGAAGACAGCACCGAACGGTGTGAATCGTAATGAGATGGATTCGGCATTTGCCGAATCTTCTTACTTTGCTGCGAATGATTCTTTGTGTACCGCTATTGCTGGTTGAGCCTTTGTCGGCTAGATTTTTTCTTCTGTACAGCTTGGCTGGCATCAGCGATATGTTGGACGGAGCCATTGCCCGAAAAGCAAAGTGCACCAGCGAGCGGGGCGCAGCTTTAGACAGCGCGGCGGATGCCTTGCTGATTGGCGTGGTGCTTTTCCTTTTCATCCCGGTTCTTTCGGTTCCGGTGTGGATGTTGGTTTGGATTGTCTGCATTTTGCTAATTCGCCTTTTTGCACTGGCTATTGGGTTTTATCGGTTTCAAAGTTTGGCTTTCCTTCACACTTATGCCAATAAAGCTACGGGGCTTTTACTGTTCTGTTTCCCTTTTTTCTATTACTTTTTGAATTTAGGCAGAACGGGGGCCTTTCTTTGCGCCGTTGCAACGCTCTCTGCTTTAGAGGAATTGGCGATTCAGGCCACATCCCCAAAGCTGAACCGGAACGCAAAAAGCCTTTTTGAAAAGAATAAGCGGTTATAATACCGATGATAAAGATCCGAAGAAATTAAATAAGCAATAAAAAAATCGGCCGAAAATACTCGGCCGATTTTTTGTGTAAATATTATGGATTTTCTTTATCCGATTTCTTCAAACTTCTCTTGAAGAAAATCAATGGCGTCTTTCATTTTGCCTGAAATCTCCATTTCTTCTCGGGACAAAAGTAAAATATTTACCGTACATGCTTCATTTAAAAGCTGTATTGCATTTTGCAGTGCGGTTTGTGTCCGCTGTTTAAAATCTTCTTTGGGCAGCGAAGCCGTGCTTTCAATCCGCTGTAGCATTTGCTGATATACCCCCCGTTTGGGGCTGATAAATCTTCCGCTGCCGTCATTGAGCATATCATAGATTGCTCCGCTGATCATACCCGGTGTAAAAACGGTTGTGGTGTGTTTTTGCAAATAGCTGCGGATTTCATCTTTCGTGTGTTCTTCGCCATCTTTTAACAGCTCGATGGTATGGTAGCGGATTTCTTCCGCGTTGGATTTAAATTGATTGCTCATAGCAACTGCCCTCCCCAAAAATTCAATAATTCGAACTTTAATGAATTAATCATACTTTTATTTTGTTATTTTGTCAAGGAAAAATAGCAGATTCTATTTGCAAAAAAATGAGAAGAGGCAAGCAGATTTGTTTCTGCTTGCCTCTTCATTTGCCATGTATGCTTTCGCAATGTTAGGAGGGATGAATTTCGTTCCAAAGAACGAGGAATTCTTATCTGAAAAGAGTTCATTTCTTGAAAAAAATCGACGGTTATCCGGAAGCGATTTGGCAGTGTATTTACACTGGAATCGAGTATTTCAGAATACTTTTGCTTGTTTTTTAGCAGTCAAAGCCAAAATAACGATTGGTATTGTGAAAAGAAATGTCCTGCACCATTTTGCCCAAGTATTCGATGTCGTCCGGATATTCGCCGTTTTCTACCCAAGTGCCAATCAGGTTGCACAGAATCCGACGGAAATACTCGTGGCGGGTATACGACAAAAAGCTTCTGGAATCGGTCAGCATTCCTGTAAAGGTGCCAAGAACGCCCAGATTCGCCAGATTCACCATTTGGTCAATCATCCCAGTTTTGGTGTCGTTAAACCACCAGGCAGAACCTTGCTGCAGCTGTCCGGGAGCTAATGTCCCCTGGAAGCAGCCTAAAATAGAGCCGACAACAGCATTATCCACGGGGTTCAGGGGATAGATGATGGTTTTGGGGAGCTCGCCGGTTTTATTTAGTTCATTCAGGAACTGAACGGTGCTGTCTGCGCAAAAATGAGTGCCGATGCAGTCAAACCCGGTGTCTGCCCCAAGGCGCTGGAACATGGCATCGTTGGTGTTGCGCAACGCCCCATAGTGCAGTTCCATTACCCAGCCCAGTTTGGCATATTTTCTGCCCACAAACAGCAGAATTGCATATTTATATTTGTTGACTTCTTCCTGCGTCAAAGATTCACCGGCCAGACCCTTTTGCAGGACGGCATCCAGTTCTTCTTCCGAAGCCGGGTTATAGATGAGATAGTCCAAACCGTGATCAGAAGCCCGGCAGCCCATGCGATTGAAGAATTCCATGCGCTTTTCCAGTGCTGCTTTCACGTCTGCAATGTTCTTTATCGATACGCCGCTGACTATTTCCAGCTGTTTCATATAGTCGCTAAAGCCTGCTTTGTTGATGTTCATTACTTTGTCGGGGCGCCATGCAGGAACCACTTTTACATCAAAAGTAGGGTCATCTTTTAGTTTCTGGTGCCATTCCAAAGAGTCAATGGGATCATCCGTGGTAGCAATGGCTTTTACATTGGACTGTTTGATCAGACCGCGAACGCTCATGCCGTCTTCCTGCAGCTTTTGATTGCACAGGTTCCAGACTTCTTCGGCGGTGTCTGCATTCAAAACGCCGTAATAGCCAAAATAACGCTGCAGTTCTAAATGAGTCCAGTGATACAGGGGATTACCAATGGCCCGGGGCAGGCACTCGGCAAATTTTTGGAATTTTTCGCGGTCAGTGCTTTTGCTGCCGGTGATGAACTCTTCATCCACCCCGCAGGAACGAATCAGCCGCCATTTGTAATGGTCGCCGCCCAGCCATACCTGAGTAATATTTTCAAATTTACGGTTTTCGGCAATCTCCTGCGGATTAATATGGCAGTGATAGTCAATCACCGGCATTTTGCTGGCGTAATCGTGAAACAGCGTTTTTGCTGTTTCATTGGACAGCAGAAAATCTTGATCCATAAATTTTTTCATTTTCCAGTCCTCCAATTATGATTCTTTTGTTATTTGAAAGGTATCTTGTTGCACCAATTTTGCAGAAATAACCATTTTTTGCGGAACGCTTTTTTTGGCAAGAATTCCGGTTAACATATTGATAGCGGCGGGGCAAAGGGTGTCAAGCATATTGTCCACGGTGGTAAGGGCAGGGGAACTGCACTGGGCCAAAATAGAATTATTAAACCCAATCACAGGCATGGTCTGCTTTTTTTCTTCTAATGCTTTCAGGGCTCCGACAGCCAGAAGATCCTCTGAAGTCATGATAGCATCAAATTTTATTTTTCTTTCCATCAGATCCACCACACAGTCCTTTACTTCTGCAATGGATTTTGGAACCTGCACCATTAAATTTTCCTGAAAAGGCAGATTGCACCGCCTTAATCCCGCTTTATAGCCGTTTATTTTGGAACAGCCGCTGTAAGTTAAGGTGTCGTATAAATACAGGATATTCGTATATCCTTGTTTTTGAAGAAGAAAAACGTTGTCAGAAACGGCTGCTTCTTCATCGCAATAAACACAATAGGTGTTGGGCAGCTCCACCAGGCCGTTAATAATAATGACCGGCACCTGTTTTGCTGCATTTTCAATGTGTGAGTTATCCACATTTTCTTTAAAGGCAGAGCCGATTAAAATCACCGCATCCACCCGTTTGGCCAAAAGCAGTTCCAAATATTTTTTCTTGTTTTCCAAATCGTTTCCGGTGCAGCACAGCAGTGCATCAAATCCCTGCTGGCGCAAAAGCCCTTCCACCAAAGACACCGCTTTGGCGTAAAAGGTATCCGAAATATCTGTGCACAATATCCCGATGATTTTCATGGTGTTCAAATTTAGCCCTCGGGCAAATGCATTGGGGGTGTATTCTTCTGCACGAATGATTTCCATTACTTTGTCCCGGGTTACGGCGCTTACATTGGGACTGCCGTTGAGTACCCGTGACACTGTGGCGATGGAAACGCCGCTGCGTTCTGCAATATCATAAATATTCATAAAACAGGGTACCACCTCTTTTTTGTAAGTGCTTACAATTGAGTATATCCCTTTTTGTTGAAAAAATCAAGAAGTTTTTCGAAAAAATTAGCATTTTTAAGAGCTGTATTGAATATTTATGAGGATTCAAGAAAACTCTATTGACATTTACTCTTGGAATGATACAATGTTAAATGTAAGCACTTACATCACAAAAAGGAGCATTTTTTGCTATGAAACAAATTCATGAGATTCATTCGCGCACACCTCGTGATATAAAGGTGATACAGTTTGGGGAAGGTAATTTTTTAAGAGCCTTTGTGGATTATTTTATTGATATCGCCAATGAAAAAGGTGTTTTTAACGGCGATGTGGCGGTTGTAAAACCGATTTCTTTCGGCAATCTGGACCGGTTCCGTAAGCAGGACAACCTGTATACGGTTTCTTTGCGGGGCAGGATGAATGGCGAGCCTTATGTGGAAAACCGGGTGGTTACCTGCATTAGACAAACTGTGGATGCGTATGAGCAATATGAAGAATATACCGCTTTGGCAAAGCTTCCGTCTTTGCGGTTTGTGGTGTCCAATACCACCGAGGCCGGTATTGTTTATGATGAAACCGACTGTTTCGAGCTGACCCCGCCCAACACTTACCCGGGCAAGCTGACGAAATTTTTATACGAACGTTATCAGGCCTTTGATGGTGCGGCTGAGAAAGGTTTGATTATTCTGCCGGTGGAATTGATTGAAAATAACGGCGGCAAGTTGCGTGACTGTGTGAATCAGCTGATTGCCCTGTGGAAGTTGGGGGATGCGTTCCAAAGCTGGGTAGCAGAAAACTGCGTGTTCTGCAGCACTTTGGTGGATCGCATTGTCAGCGGTTACCCCAGAGATGAAGCGGAGAAAATCTGCAAAGAAGAATTGGGGTATCAGGATGAACTGCTGGATGCTGGCGAACCCTTTGCATTGTGGGTGATTGAGAGCGATAAGGATATTTCTGGGGAACTTCCGCTGGATGAATTGGGCAAAAACGGGATGGAAGTGATCTTTACCAATGATCAAAAGCCTTATCGCGAAAGAAAAGTCCGTATTTTGAACGGTGCTCATACTTCTTGTGTTCTGGCGGCCTATTTAACAGGCAAAAATATTGTGCGGGACGCCATGCAAGACAAGCTTTGCCGCACTTTAATGGAGCGAATTGTCTTTGACGAAATTGTTCCCACGGTCAAGCTGCCCAAAGAGCAAGCGGTAGCTTTTGCCAATTCGGTTCTGGAGCGATTTGACAATCCTTTTGTGGATCACGAAATCCTCTCCATTGCCCTGAACTCCGTTTCAAAGTGGAAATCCAGAATTCTGCCCACCTTCCGGGATCAGTATGAACAGACCAAAACACTGCCCAAGCACCTGACCTTCTCCTTTGCGGCGCTTTTGGCTTTCTATACTTCTGACACTATGGAAGACGGAATGATGGTGGGGGATCGAAACGGCCAGCCCTATCACATCAAAGACGATGAGTCGGTGATGGAATTCTTTCAGAAAAACAGCAAAAAAACGGCTTCGGAATATGTTCAGGCAGCGGCCTCTCACCAGGAATTCTGGGGAGAGGACTTGACACAGTACCATGGATTTGCCCCTATGGTGACTGATTATTTGGAGGACATCCGTGCCAATGGGATGACGTCTGCCATTGAAAAGCTGCTGGCAAAATAAAAGGTTGGAGGCTTTTTTATGAAACAGTTTTATAAAATTAACCCCAAGGATACTGTGATTGTTGCCTTGCAGCCGATTCCCGCGGGAACGGTGCTGCAAGTAGAAGAAAAAGAGTTAAAAGTAATTTCTGATATTCCCCCCGGACATAAAATCGCCTTGGGAGATATTGCACAGGGGGATCCGATTATCAAATACGGTTTCCCCATTGGTACCGCTGCGCACCCCATTGCACAGGGGGAGTGGATTCATACACACAACGTGAAAACGACTTTGGGCGATCTGTTGGATTATACCTATACCCCGGATTTTCATGAGCTGGAGGCCATTGCGCCAAAAAGCTTTCAGGGATATCGGCGCCATGACGGCAAAGTGGGCATCCGAAACGAGGTTTGGATTGTTCCCACCGTTGGTTGTGTCAACGCCATTGTAAAGGCGATTGAACTGGAATCCCAGCAGTTTTTAATCCCGGAATTGGACGGAATCTTCTGTTATACCCATCCCTATGGCTGTTCTCAGCTTTCTGAAGATCATACCAATACGCAGCTGGCACTGGCGGGAATGGTTCGCCACCCCAATGCCGGTGCGGTGTTGGTGGTGGGCCTGGGCTGCGAAAATAATACCATGGAACAGATGAAATCCATTTTGGGCGACTATGATTCGGATCGTGTGAAGTTTTTGGTCTGTCAGGAGCACGAGGACGAAATAGCGGAAGGCATTAAGTTGATGGAAGAGCTTTGCCGTTTTGCTTCTCAATTCCACCGGGAGGAATGCAGCGTTTCTGACTTGGTGATCGGCCTGAAATGCGGCGGATCCGACGGGTTTTCCGGCATTACCGCCAACCCCTTGGTGGGTGCGTTTTCTGACTTGCTGGTTTCTCAAGGCGGAACCAGCATCTTAACCGAAGTGCCCGAAATGTTTGGTGCAGAAACCATTTTGATGAATCGCAGCAAAGACCGTCAGACTTTTGAAAAGACGGTGGATTTGATTAATAACTTTAAAAAATATTTTATGCGTTATGGGGAAGAGATCGACTCTAACCCGTCCCCCGGCAATAAAGCGGGTGGTATCACAACGCTGGAGGACAAGTCTTTGGGGTGCATCCAAAAGGGCGGCACAGCCAAGGTGGTGGATGTGCTGGGTTATGGTCAGGCAGTCACACAAAAGGGACTGAACCTGCTTCAGGCCCCCGGCAATGATCTGGTGGCTTCTACGGCTCTGGCAATTTCCGGTGCGCATATGGTGCTGTTTACCACAGGGCGGGGAACTCCCTTTGCCTGTCCGGTTCCCACTGTCAAAATTTCCAGCAATACGGCGCTCAGCCAGAAAAAATCTGGCTGGATTGACTTTAACGCCGGCCAGCTTTTGGAAGGCCGGTCTATGAAAGAGGTTGCCGGGGAATTCTTTAATTTTGTGGTAGATGTAGCTTCCGGTGTTTCACAGGCGAAGTCTGAATCGCTGGACAAACGAGATTTGCCGATTTTTAAAGACGGCGTAACCTTGTAATTCTTTTGCTTTTATCCATTCCCTTCTAAGAGGCGTTTCTGTATTGCAGAAGCGCCTCTTTTTGCCCCTCAACAATAGAAATTAAAAGTTTTAACTATTTTAAAAAGACAAGGATTTAAAATCATATGAATGGTATAAAAAACGAATTTATTTCGGATTCGACAAAATTTTTGTTTTAATGGCTTGACTTTTCTGACAAAGAGGGTTATAATGCAAGTAAATTAAATAGTGATTGTTACCGGTTGGGCAGGCGTTCGAAATATGAATTCCTGTTTTCAAGATTTTGAGCTTTAAGGGTGGGAAGCTTCTGAAAGGAAGCTTGTCCCCCTTTTTTTGTCGTCTTTTTCCGGTAAGCTCCTTTCAGCGGGCAACAACCATCGTTTGGCTTGATATCGGCATTCTACAGCTGGTTAAATGACATCAAGTGAAATGGAGGGGTTAAAATGACTGTTGCAGAAGCTGCTTTGGTCGGTCTTTTTTGTATGTCGCTTGTATTTTCTATTCTGGCGGTCCTGTATTTCCTGATCCGCATTTTTACGGTGGGAATTCAGCGAATTGAAAACAAACGCACCAAAAATTCAGATCAGAGATAGGAGGAAGAACGTTGTTTATTGAAGCGATTAAAACGCTTGTTCAGGATTCTGGCTTTGCTGCCTTGACTTGGCAAAGCGGTGTTATGATTTTATTGTCCTTAATTCTAATTTATTTGGCCATTGTCAAGAAATTTGAGCCGTTGTTGTTATTGCCCATTGCTTTTGGTATGCTGCTGATTAACCTGCCGATTACCGGGTTGATGACCGGGCCGGTAGACGGACAGGCCGGCGGTCTTCTTTACTACTTATATCAGGGCGTGAAACTGGGAATTTATCCTTCCCTTATTTTTCTTGGTATCGGCACGATGACCGACTTTGGTCCTTTGATTGCCCGCCCCAGCAGTTTGTTTTTAGGGGCCGGCGCACAGTTTGGTATTGTCATTGCCTTTGTTGTGGCAATTGCACTGGGCTTTACTCCTCAAGAGGCGGCTTCCATCGGAATTATCGGCGGAGCCGACGGCCCCACGGCGATTTATTTAACCTCAAAATTGGCGCCGGAATTGCTGCCTTCCATTGCCATTGCGGCATACTCTTACATGGCACTGATTCCGTTGATTCAACCGCCGCTGATGCGCGCTTTAACCACTAAGAAAGAGCGCGAAATTAAAATGACCCAGCTGCGGGAAGTGTCAAAAGTTGAGAAAGTTTGTTTCCCTATTATGGTTTCCATTCTTTGCATTCTGTTGCTGCCTTCTGTGGCTCCGCTGATTGGTATGCTGATGCTGGGTAACTTGTTTAAAGAGTCCGGCGTAACAGAGCGCCTGTCCAGCACTGCTCAGAACGGCCTGATTAACGTTGTGACCATTTTCCTGGGCGTTACCGTTGGTGCAACTGCAACCGCAGAGCAGTTCCTGAGCCCCGCTACCTTGAAGATTGTGGTTTTGGGCTTGATGGCATTTGCTTTCAGTACCGTTGGCGGACTGCTTTTGGGTAAGCTGATGTGTTTCTTGTCCGGTGGGAAAATCAATCCCCTCATTGGTTCCGCGGGTGTTTCCGCAGTTCCCATGGCAGCCCGGGTTTCTCAGGTAGAAGGCCAAAAGGCCAACCCCGGAAACTATCTTTTGATGCATGCAATGGGCCCCAATGTGGCGGGTGTTATCGGTTCGGCGGTTGCTGCCGGTATCCTGCTGTCTTTGTTCCAATAAGTTTATAAGATCCTTTTGAAATATTTATTTTCCATGCTAGGGAGAGAGAAAAGACGTTCGGTCTTTTCTCTTTGTCCCATTTCTGGAAAAGATGATAAATAGCAAAAATATGGCAGGCAAGCTGCAAAAAACGACGCTGAAAAAGAGCGTCGTTTTTTTATCTATCCTTTACTTTTTATGGATAATGTTATACTATTTAAGAGTAAATATAGCTGTTTTAATGAAAGAAGCAAAAGTGAAATGGAGGACGTGTTATCGTGCCCACCCCGCACAACGGAGTAAAAACGGTGTTAATGCCTGAAAAACTGTTGTGAAAAACCTTTATCGCGGAAACCGCTCGAAACATCTGATTTTCTTTCATATCATAAGAAATCTTCTGGGCAGTTTTTTGTGCAGCCAAAAACAAATTCACTGAATTCTGGTTTGCAAAGGATCAGCATTGCCGTTAAAAACGGATAAATATATACTGTCTGTAATTTTATATGTATTTTATACATGGTTTGCACTGGCTTTTGCAGAAGCGGGATAAGAAAAGCTCTGTTGCCGAATGTTAGGGTGGGGCAACGGGGCGCTTTGGATGCAAAGGAAACTTTTGATAAATGCTTTTGTAACACAAAAAAAGGAAAGACGGCAAAGCCGGCTTTTTAGGTGGTTCCTTAAAAAATCGCGCCCCTTGTCCCGGTATGTTCGGGCAGGGGCGCGGAATAGAAAAGATGGAGGAATTACAGGGTTTCCGGCTCTTCGTATTCTACATCGAAGGTGTCTACGGTTACCTTTTTCATCATTTGTTCTTCTAAGGGGCGATCCATCGCATTGCGCTTAACTTTTACAATGCGCTCAGCCTCTTCCATGCCTTCAATGACTTTGCCGAAAGCGGCATACTGGCCATCCAGATGGGGAGCGTCCGCTACCATCAGGAAAAACTGAGAACCGGCACTGTCGGGGTGAGCCGAGCGTGCCATGGAAATAACACCTTTGGTGTGGCGCAGATCGTTTTTAAATCCGTTTTTGGCAAATTCACCGCGAATTCGGTAATCAGGGCCACCCATGCCGGTGCCGTCGGGATCGCCGCCCTGAATCATAAAGCCGGGAATTACCCGGTGGAAAATCGTTCCGTCATAAAAGCCTTTTTTTACAAGGGAGAGAAAGTTGCGTACCGTGTTGGGAGCAATTTCGGGATACAGCTCCACCTTAATTACGCTTTCGTTGGTTTCAATGGTTACAATAGGATTCATTTTGAATTCCTCCAATCATTTTGATGCACGGTTAATTATAGACGGAAAATCCCGTTTCGGCAAGGGAAAACAAGGATTTTACCAAGATTTCAAACAGAACCTGCCCGGGAAAATGGAACAGCTCAGCGAATGGAAAACGGCAGGATAGAAGAAACAGCGGCACAGCTGCGTTTTGATTTGAAAGGGGAATGATATGAAGCTTGTGTCTTGGAACGTCAATGGCCTTCGGGCTTGTTTGAACAAAGGATTTCTGGATTTTTTTCAGCAGGTGGATGCAGACGTGGTTTGCGTTCAGGAAACAAAAATGCAGCCGGATCAGGCGGAACTGGATTTGCCGGGATACCAGAAGTACTGGAATTCTGCCATTAAAAAGGGATATTCCGGAACAGCGGTTTTTACAAGGGAAGAGCCGCTTTCCGTTACCTATGATATACAAAACCCCGAACATACGGGGGAAGGGCGGGCCATTACGCTGGAGTTTGAGTCTTTTTATCTGGTGAATGTATATACACCAAATTCTCAGCGCGAGCTGGTTCGGCTTTCTTACCGCATGGAATGGGAAAACGCCTTCCGGGAATATGTGATGGGACTGGATGAGAAAAAACCGGTCATCATCTGCGGGGATCTGAATGTGGCCCATCAGGAAATTGATCTGAAAAACCCCAAAAGCAATGTGGGCAACGCCGGCTTTTCTTATGAAGAGCGGGGAAAACTGACGGAACTTTTGGCCAGCGGATTCTTGGACAGTTTTCGTGAGCTTTACCCCGATCAAACAGGCGCTTATACCTGGTGGTCTTATATGAACAAAGCGCGTCAGAACAATTCCGGTTGGCGAATCGATTATTTTTTGCTGTCTGAACGCCTGCGCGAGCGGTTAACCGACAGCCTGATTTATTGTGAAGTGTTGGGCAGCGACCACTGTCCGGTAGGACTTATCTTATCTGATTAAGAAGGGGGACGCAAAGGATGCGTAGCACAGAGTATCATTTGTCAAACCATGAGCTGAAATATCTAAAACTGCTGGCGGAGGATTATCCGACCATTCAGGCAGTGTGCACCGAAATCATCAACCTTCAGGCCATTTTGAATCTTCCCAAAGGGACAGAACATTTTATGAGCGATTTGCACGGCGAATATGATGCCTTTTATCATATCGTAAACAATTGCTCGGGCGTTATTCGGGAAAAGGTGGATTTGGTGTTCGGAATCACCCTGAGCCAGAAAGAGCGTTCTGAAATCTGCACGTTGATTTATTATCCGGAGCAAAAGCTTCGCTCTATTAAACAAACAGAAACGAACATGGATGCATGGTATCAAAAAACCTTGCACCAGCTAATTGGCATCTGCAAAGTGACGGCATCGAAATATACCCGGTCAAAGGTTCGAAAAGCCCTGCCGCCGGAATTTAGCTACATTATCGATGAGCTTTTGCATGCCCAGCCCGGCGAAGACAGCAACCAGCAGGTGTATCATGCGAAAATTATTGATACCATTATCGGAATCAGCAACGCCGATGAATTTATTACGGCGCTTTGCTCTTTAATCAAGCGTCTGGCGGTGGATTACCTGCATATTGTGGGGGATATTTTTGACCGCGGACCCGGGGCGGAACGAATTATGGATTTGCTCATGCGGCATCACGCAGTGGATGTGGAGTGGGGCAACCACGACATTCTTTGGATGGGTGCGGCTTCCGGCAGTGAAGCATGTGCGGCTTCTGTGGTGCGCAATGCTGTGGCCAGCGGCCACTTGACCACGTTAGAAAGCGGTTATGGAATCAGCCTGCGGGAGCTGGCCATGTTTGCCAAAGAGGTTTATACCGATTGCGAGAATTTGAACACTGCCATTAAAAAGGCGATTTCGATCATCCTCTTTAAATTGGAAGGCCAGCTGATTCTGCGAAATCCGGAATTTGAAATGGAAGACCGGATGCTGCTGCATCGAATTAACTATGAGAACAGCAACATTGAAATTGACGGCAAAACCTATGAACTGAACACCACCTTTTTCCCCACGATAAAACCGGAAAACGCTTATGAATTGACCCCGGAAGAATCGAAAATCATTCAGGGGCTTATTGAAGATTTTAAAGAGAGTGAGCGGCTGCATCGTCATATGCGGTTCCTTTATGCCAAGGGAAATATGTATAAATGCTTTAACCAAAACCTGTTGTTCCACGGCTGCATTCCCATGAATGATGACGGCAGCCTGACCAGTGTAAACGTGGGCGGAAAACTGGTAAAAGGGCGGGCTTTGATGGATCTTTCGGAGCAAATTGCCCGCCGTGCATACTTTGCGCCTGCAAATGCGGCAGATAAACAATTCTGCTTGGATTACATGTGGTATTTGTGGAGCGGGAAGGATTCCCCGCTGTTCGGCCGTGAGAAAATGACGACTTTTGAGCGCATCTTTATCAATGAGAAAAGCTCTTGGAAAGAAAAAAAGAATCCCTATTACCAGTGGTGCAGCCAAGAGGAATCCTGTGTGATGCTGCTGAAAGAATTCGGGCTGAACACACCTTTTTCTCACATTATCAACGGACATGTGCCGGTGCGGGCCATTGAAGGGGAAAGCCCCATCAAAGCCAATGGCAAGCTGATTGTGATTGATGGCGGATTCTGCGAGGCATACCAGCCCACAACGGGGATTGCCGGCTATACTCTGATTTATAATTCTCATGGGATGCGGATTAAATCTCACCAACCTTTTGACGGGGTGGAAAGTGCTTTGTCAGAGAATAAGGACATTCAATCTCGTTCTGATATTTTTGAAACGCACTTTGCTCGGGTGATGGTTATGGATACGGATAACGGCAACGATATCAGCAACCAGATTTACGATTTGACCTTGCTGCTGAACGCCTACCGCCAAGGCCTATTGGCACCGAAAGTTACCAAATAAAAGAGTAGGGAAACGCTGTTAAGATGGTGTTGCAAAACAATGGATCCCATAGTTGTTTAGTTGTTTTTTATAATTTCAAACTACAATAGAAATAGATATAAAAATCGCCATTAAGGAGGCGCTTTCCAGATGCATTTAACTTTTTTTGGAGCCAATAAAGAAGTGACCGGCAGCTGCCATTGTGTGGATGTAAACAATGTTCGGTTTTTAGTAGATTGCGGATTACAGCAGGGACAAGATGAAAAAGACAATCGAATTCTGCCGTTTTTGCCCATATCAGTGGATTTTGTGATTTGCACTCATGCCCATATCGATCACAGCGGCAGGCTGCCGCTTTTGGTCAAACAGGGTTTCCGGGGCAAAATTTATGCAACCCGGATGACCTGTGATCTGCTTTCTATCATGCTGAAAGACAGCGCCCATATTCAGCAGATGGATGCCGACAATGAAAACCGAAAGGATCGCCGGGCTGGCAAAGAGCCAGTAGAGCCTCTTTATACACTGGAAGACGTAGAAAAGACTCTGGAGCTTTTGGAGCCCCATGAGTATGGAGAAATCTTTGAGCCGGATGCGGGAATCCGCCTGCGGTTTTCTGATGCGGGGCATTTGTTGGGCTCTGTTTTCGTGGAAGCATGGCTGACGGAACAGAACGTGACCAAAAAAGTGGTGTTTTCCGGCGATATCGGGAATAAAAATCAACCGCTGATTCGCAATCCCCAATATGTAACCGAAGCAGATTATGCTGTGATGGAGTCCACCTATGGACTAAAGCAGCACGATCATGTGGATGATTATACTCCGCAGTTAGCCGAAGTGATTGACCGCACGCTGGCTAAAGGCGGCAATGTGGTGATTCCCGCCTTTGCAGTGGGGCGCACGCAGGAACTCTTGTATTTTATCCGGGAAATTAAGGAGCGGAATCTGGTTAAAAGCTATCCGGATTTCCCTGTATATGTTGATAGTCCGCTGGCGGCGGAGGCCACCCGGGTGTTCAGCGGTGACCTGACCGGTTATGCTGATGAAGAAACGCTTGAAATTCTGCGCGGCGGGTTTCAGCCCTTGCATTTTTCTAATCGGAATATCAGTCAAAGTGTGGAGGATTCTAAAGCGCTGAACTTTAACCCCACACCCAAAGTAATTATTTCTTCCAGCGGCATGTGTGAAGCGGGAAGAATTCGCCACCATTTAAAGCACAATCTGTGGCGGCCGGAATGTACCATATTGTTTGTGGGTTTTCAGGCCATCGGCACTTTGGGCAGAATGCTGCTGGACGGCGTGAAAACGGTTAAGCTGTTTGGGGAAGAGATTGCTGTCAAGGCAGAAATTGAAAATTTTCGTGCGCTGAGCGGTCATGCCGATCACGATGGTTTGGTGGAATGGCTTGGGGCCTTTGAGCCCAAACCCCAGTGCGTCTTTTTGGTGCATGGGGAGCGGGAAACCTGCCTGGCATTTTCAGAGGAGTTGGATCGTCAGGGTTACCGCACTTATGTGCCGAATTTTGAGGCCCGATTTGATCTTCTGGCAGACAGAGAAACAGATTTCGGGATTGATGTTTCGCTGCAAAAAGAAGAAGAGCAAGCCAGAAAGGCCAAAGCACGCAAAGTTATGTCCTCTTATCAGCGCCTGTTGGCTGCTGAAAAACAGCTTCATCAGGTCATTTTGCGAAACGAAGGGGGAACCAACAAGGATCTGGCGCGTTTTGCCGATCAGATTCTTGCCCTGAGCAAAAAATGGGAGAGGTAACAGCCTTTTTATTTTTGAGAGATAAAAATATAAAAGCATCGGAGTCAGCTCTTAAGCCGATGAATCAAAGGGCATAGCTGTTCTGGTATTTACAGCTTAAACCTGTGGATATGGTACCCCACGCCAGAAAAAACGAACATGAAAGAAAAAAAGCCTCCAGCCGTAGAATAAACTACGGTTGGAGGCTTTATCATGGCCGGAAAAAAGGGAATGATACATAACTTAAAAAAGTTCAAAGAACAGATCCAGTAAGTATGTGAAGAAAGATTCCGTGTCAGAACACACGTCGGAAACGGTATGCTTCTTCTTCATAACCGGCAACAAAGAGCCAGCCATTAGAGCGTTTTTCTTTGGATTTTATAGGGATTTTCACTCGGGTTATGCGTTGGTTCCCTTTTCTTTGTTTTCTTTGAGTAAATCACGGATTTCTGTTAAAAGCAGTTCTTCCTTGCTGGGTTCGGGTGCAGCAGGCGGTGCTTCTTCCTCTTTGGCGTGGACTTGGTCACGCAGCCGGTTCATCAGCTTCACCATCACGAAAATGACAAGTGCAGTGATTAAAAAGTCAATAATCGCCTGAAGAAATGAGCCATAGGCGATGGGAATACCACTTTGCCCGGGCAGACCCGGAATCACAATGGCTAACTCACTTAATTGAATTTTTCCGGTCAGTGCCGAAATGATCGGGGAAATCATGTTATCGACCAGGGATGTTGTGATTTTTCCAAAGGCCCCGCCGATAATCACACCAACGGCCAAGTCCATCACGTTGCCGCGCATGGCAAACTCTTTGAATTCCTGAACAAATTTTTTCAACGTCTGTTCCTCCCAGTTCTGGGTAATAATTGAATTTGATAACTATTATCATAACAAACCCGACTAAAAAAATCAACTCTGTACCGATGGAGAAAATCGGAGACGGAGTTGATTTTTTTGGTTGTTTTTTCGGTAATAATTTCATTCCGGAAGCCTTTTTATATCCCCCGGCACCTGTCCCAAAAAGGAAAAAGATACACCGAACGGTTTTGTTTTTGCGGGGAAGTTATACCGCTGCCTGTTGCACTTCCTTTGATTCGGATGCTTCGGGTTCGGGCTGCTGTGCGGCAATTTTTTGATTGAGCACTTCTTTGGCTACCGCCAGCATCAGCTTGATGCGGTTTTCTTGATTCACGCGCGTCGCACTGGGATCATAGTCGATGGGGACAATATTGGCCCTGTCGTCGATTTCTTTAATGCGTCGAATCATTCCTTTGCCGCAGATGTGGTTGGGCAGGCACCCAAACGGCTGAGTGCAGACGATGTTTTCAAACCCGCACTCCACCAATTCCAACATTTCAGCGGTTAACAGCCAGCCTTCTCCCATTTTATTTCCGTAGCCGATGACATCTTTTACCAAAGCCTTAATATGGGCGTAATTGGCGGGCGCCTCAAAGCAGGGCTGTGTTTTCACGGCAGAAATCAGCAGTTCCTGCATTTGCAGCAAATAGTCCATCATCAAATTAACCAAATGAAATTTCATGGGGTTTCCGCCGTAAAGCTTAATATCTTCCAAGCGGTTATCCACTTTAAACAGGGCGAAGTTTAAAATGCCGGGCACATTTACCTCGCAGTCCTGTTCTGCCAAAAAGCGTTCCAGTTCGTTGTTCCCAAGGGGCGAATACTTAACAAAAATTTCGCCTACGATTCCCACCCGAACTTTTGGCACGTGTTTGACCGGAATGGCGGCAAACTCTGCGGCAATGGAGTTTAAATTTTGGCGCTGCTGTTTCAGGGTATATCCTTCGCCACGATTAAACTGATCAGAAAGCTGCCGAATCCATTGATTGACCAGTGCGCCGCTTTCTCCCTGGTTTATTTCATAAGGTTTTACCTGATTATCCAGCAGCATCAATAAGTCGCCGTAAACCAACCCGGCTATAATTTTGCGCAGCATAGAGATAGAAACACTGAAGCCCGGGTTCTTTTCCAGCCCCGAAAGGTTTAGGGAAACGACCGGCACATGCTCCATGCCCGCTTTTTTCAGTGCTTTGCGAAGCAGGTGAATGTAATTAGAGGCCCGGCACCCGCCGCCCGTTTGGGTGATAATCAATGCGGTGCGGTCCAGATCGTATTTCCCGCTTTTTAGTGCATCCATAAATTGACCGATGACCACCAAAGCGGGGTAACAGGTATCGTTATGAACGTATTTCAGGCCTTCCTGAATCACATTGGGGCCGTTGTTCGTCAATAATTCCATGTTATAGCCGCAGTTTCGAAATATATTTACGATCAGTTCAAAATGAATTTGTGCCATTTGGGGGCAAAGAATGGTATAATCCTGTTTCATTTCCTTGGTAAACAGGATTCGTCCCGTTTTATCTCTTAACATCTCAGCCAAGCAATATCACCTCACTGCTCCAATGCGGCAAACAGACTGCGCAGTCTGATTTTTACCGCCCCAAGGTTTGTAATTTCATCAATTTTGATTTGCGTGTAAATTTTGCCTTGCTCTTCCAGAATCTCCCTAACTTCATCGGTGGTGATGGCATCCACACCGCAGCCGAAGGATACCAGCTGCACCAAATTCATGTCTTTGCGGGTACAGATGTATTTTGCGGCGGCATACAGCCGGGCGTGATATGTCCACTGATTCAGAACGCCGGTTCGGAATTTTTCCACCCGGTTACTGATGACATCTTCTGAAATAATCGCAGCGTCCAGACTGGTGATTAATTTGTTGATGCCGTGATTGATTTCCGGATCCAAATGGTAGGGGCGGCCGCTGAGAACGATAATTTGTTTGCCCAGCTTTTCCGCTTCTTCTATGATTCGCTCGCCCTCTTGCCGGATAAGGGCAAAATAACGGTCGTATTCCGCATAGGCGGCCTTGGCGGCCTTTTTCACTTCCTCAGTGGTAATGTCGGGAAAATACTGGGTCAAAATGCGGTGCATTTTCACCGGGAAATCTTTCTTGCGGTGAATTCCCACATAATCGTTGATAAACATTTTATCTTTCAGTTCTTCCACGTTAGCGGAAAGTACTTCCGGATAATAGGCCACCACCGGGCAGTTGTAATGGTTGTCGCCCAGTCCTTCGTCAAAATTATAGGACATACAGGGATAAAAAATCCGATCAATTCCCTGCTGTAACAAAGCATCGATATGCCCATGCATCAATTTGGCGGGGAAACACACGGTGTCTGATGGAATGGTGTGCTGGCCGTCCAGATACAGCCTTCGGGTGGATAGGGGAGAAGGAATTAGTTCAAATTCCAAAGAAGTCCAGAAAGCGTGCCAAAACGGCAAGAGCTCATAAAAATTCAGTCCCATAGGGATGCCGATTTTCCCGCGCCGCCCCGGAACCGGTTTGTAGCTTTGCAGCAGATCCAGCTTATAGGCATACATATCCAGCGTGGTGTCTTCCCGCTTTTTGGTCACAGGCTTTTCACACCGGTTTCCGCCGATAAACCGGCGGTTTCCGCCAAAGTTATTGATGGTCAAACGACAGTGGTTACTGCAAAGTCCACAAGAAGCTACCTTGACCTCGTGAGTAAAGGTTTTCAGTTCTTCCAAAGGCAGAAGAGTACTGGTTCCTTGTTGGTGCTCCATACAATAAAGCGCTGCGCCGTAAGCGCCCATCAGGCCAGAGATGTCCGGGCGAATCACGTTGACGCCCAGTTCTTTTTCAAAGACCCGCAGCACAGCATCGTTCAAAAAGGTTCCGCCCTGTACCACAATGTTCTTTCCCAGTTCTTCTGCCGAAGCCGCACGGATTACCTTATAAATAGCATTTTTCACTACACTGACAGAGAGCCCGGCAGAGATATCCTCTGTGGTGGCCCCGTCTTTTTGCGCCTGCTTGACCGAGGAGTTCATGAAAACGGTGCAGCGGGATCCCAAATCCACCGGGTGTTTTGCAAACAGCCCCTTCTTTGCAAAATCTTCAATTTCATAATGAAGCGTGTTGGCAAAGGTTTGCAAAAATGAACCGCAGCCGGAGGAACAGGCTTCGTTCAGAAAAATGTTGTCCACTGCTCCGCCACGAATTTTAAAGCATTTCATGTCCTGACCGCCGATGTCGATGACAAAGTCAACGTCCGGCATGAAGTGTTTGGCGGCGGTAAAATGGGCAATGGTTTCCACAATGCCGAAATCCAGATTAAACGCATTCTTCAGCAGTTCTTCGCCATATCCGGTCACGGCGGTGGAACGAATGGTAATGTCAGGGTAATCCTCATACAAATTGGTCAGGTAAGCCCGGATGATAGGAACCGGGTTGCCGGAGTTGCTTTGATAAATGGAATCCAGCAATTCACAGGATTCCCCCAATAATACTGCTTTAACGGTGGTGGAACCGGCATCGATTCCCAAATACGCGGGGCCCTTGTATGTAGAGATATCCCCGCGTTTGGCGCGGCAGCTTTGGTGGCGTTCCTGAAATTCCATATATTCTTGATCATCCCGGAACAAAGGGGGAATGGATAGAAAATCGCTTTTTCCACTGTAAGCTTCAATTTTTTTCAGCGCGTCATCCAAATTTACTTCTGCCTCACTGCTAAAGGCGGCGCCCAGTGATACATAATATAAGGAATTTTCTGGACAAACTCCTTTCACTTTCAGTGCGGTGTCAAAGCTTTCGCGCAGTTGGGGAAGAAAAGTCAGCGGGCCGCCCAGATAAATCACCTTTCCCCGAATCGGGCGCCCTTGAGCCAGGCCGGCAATGGTTTGGTTGGCCACAGCGGCAAAGATACTGGCCGAAATATCGCTTTTTCGGGCTCCTTGGTTTAAAAGGGGCTGTACATCCGATTTGGCAAACACGCCACAGCGGGATGCAATGGTGTATATTTTTTCGTGTTGGCCGGCCAATTCATTCATTTCTTCTAAAGAAAGATGCAGCAAAGTGGCCATTTGGTCAATAAATGCCCCGGTTCCGCCGGCACAAGAACCATTCATCCGAACCTCGGTTCCGCCGGATAAAAACAGAATTTTGGCATCCTCGCCGCCCAGTTCAATAATTACGTCAGCATCCGGGATGGTTTTTCCCATGGCAATGCGAGTGGCATAAACTTCTTGAACGAAGGGCAAATCACAGGCCCCGGCAATGCCCATTCCCGCCGAGCCGGATACGGACAGGAACGCGGGCTCGCCATGAAGAACCTCTGCCTTAATTTTGTGCAGAAGCTCCGCCATTTTTTCGGTAATCTGTGAGAAATGCCGCTCGTATGATTGATAAACAATTTGATTGTCACTGTCCAGCACGACGCATTTGATGGTCGTGGAACCTACGTCAAGACCAATTCTCATCCTATCGTCCCATTTCCTCAGCAATATTTTTGCTCTGATTTTCGTAACAACCGGGAACAGCAAGTAGCCATTGCGGAAAAGTAAAGCGAATATTCTTTTGAATTAATTAGTTAGGTTTCTTAACTATGTGTTTCTTATTTTAATGCAGAATTTGTTATTTGGCAAGCTTCCGGCTGCAATTGAAAGAAATTTCTAGATTATTTACAAATTATTTCACTTGATATGGTGTTTATCCATATAGTGTTATACAAGATTTTGTGATGTGTGTGCGGGTTTCATAATCGTCCAGCCCATTGCATCTGATGCGCGGTTGCTACAACTTTACTGTATTTTTGGACAAATGTCAATTTCTGGAGATCGTTTTCCCTGTGTGATATAGAAAGATTTTTGACAGGTAGTCTTATTTTATAAAAGAACAATTGCATAAAAATAATTCGCAAAACCGTGTTGACAAATAAAAAGCAGCGTCATATAATAGGGTCAATACAAAATGAATAAACCCAAAAACCTATGATTAAGAGTAGTAGCCGGGCAAAGAGCCCTTCCAGAGAGCTGCATGGGGTGGAATTGCGGCAGGGAAAAGCACGGTGAATGGACTTAAGAGGGCGGGGCGAACGGCTGAAATGCCAAGTAGTCTGCGACGGGGGCTCTACCCGTTATCAGCAGAGCGCATATAACAAAAAGTATGCGAAACAAGTGGACGCGACAGCGTCAATTTGGGTGGTACCGCAGGAGCAAATGCTCTTGTCCCTAAGCGATTAGGGGCAAGGGCTTTTTTTATTGCCGGTCAGGAGGTGCGTTTTATGCCGGAGGGCTGGTGGCAGCTCAAAGAAAAATCAGACAATACACCGCATAATGACTTATATGATTTGAAAGAAAGGACTGTTTTTTCTATGAAAAAGTTACTGAAAAGAATTGCCGCAGTTTCCCTTGCGGCTGTTATGACCGCTTCTTTGGCCGCGTGTTCCAAGGGGGATGCCGGTTCTTCACAAAAGGCAGACGATGGTTCCATAAAAATCGGTGTAATTCAATTTGCCACGCATCCGTCGCTGGACAACTGCTATCAGGGCGTGGTTGAGGGCCTGAAAGAGGCTGGATATGAGGAAGGCAAAAACCTGACCATTGATTTTCAAAATGCTCAGGGTGACCCGGCCAACGGAGATTTGATTGCCAAAAACATGGTTTCTCAAAAGTATGATATGCTGGTGGGCATTGCCACCCCGGCGGCTATGTCTGCATACAGTGCGGCCAAAGAGACCGATATTCCCGTGGTATTCACGGCGATTTCTGATCCGGTTGCGGCTGGTTTGGTGCAGTCTTTGGAGAAACCCGGAAATAACATTACCGGCAGCTCCGATGTTCTGCCGCTGGAAGAGCAGGTCAAAATGATTCGTGCCTTTTTGCCCGAAGCCAAGCGGATCGGTGTCCTTTACACCACCAGCGAACCGAACTCGGTCAGTCATCTGAAAAGCCTGAAAGAGGTTGCTGCAAAACATGGCTTTGAAGTGGTGGAATCCGGTGTGGTGAATGCTTCTGAGGTAAGTTCCGCCGCCGCATCTTTGGTTTCCAAAGGGGTGGATTGCATCAATAATTTTACAGATAATAATGTGGTAAATAATTTGCAGGTGGTTTTGCAGGCAGCCAACAAAGCAAACATTCCCGTGTTTGGTTCCGAAGTGGAGCAGGTGAAAAACGGGTGCCTGGCTTCGCAGGGAATTGATTATGTGGCACTGGGCAAAGAAACCGGAAAAATGGCGGTTTCCATTTTAAAGGGTGAAAAGAAAGCCGGTGAGATGCCGGTGTATGTGGTAAAAGACTTTGCCCCGGTTTACAATGCAGAGGTCTTGGATATTTTCGGTTTGACTCTTCCCGCAGGATATGAGAATGCACAGGCTGTTACTCAGTAATTTGATTGAATTTATTTGTACGGAAAGCAGGTAGCGCAGTATGGATATATTTTTGGGTCTGTTCTTCAATGTAATGGAGGAAGGCCTCATTTACGGCATCATGGCAATGGGGGTATATATTACCTATCGAATTCTCGGGTTCCCCGATCTGTCGGTAGACGGCACTTTCCCTATGGGGGCTTGTGTTACGGGCACACTGCTGGTTTTGGGTGTGAATCCCTGGATTGCCTGTGTTCTGGCCTTTCTGGCAGGGGGGCTGGCCGGCTGTGTCACCGGTCTGTTGCATGTAAAGCTTCGCATTACCGATCTGCTCTCCGGTATTTTGGTGATGACCGGCCTGTGGAGCATTAATCTGGTGATTACCAGGGGATCAGCAGTGCTGACTTTCTATAATCAACCCACCATTTTTAATTCCGGGATTGCCGGATTGCTTCCCGAAGGGATGAAGAATTACCGGGTGATTCTGGTTGCCTTTGTGGTTGTGGTTGTAGTAAAGCTTCTGTTGGATCTGTATCTGAAAACCAAATCCGGATTGCTTCTCCGTGCTTCCGGCAACAATCCTCAATATGTGATTTCTCTGGGCAAAGATCCGGGGAAAATGAAGATACTCGGCTTGGCCTTGGGCAACGGATGCACGGCTCTTGCGGGTTCTATTTTGGCACAGCAGACCGAAACCGCCAACATCTATGGCGGAACCGGTATGGTGGTTATGGCCTTGGCATCTGTTATTATCGGAACCAGCCTTTTGGGCAAAATTAAGCTGATTCGTCCCACCGCTATGGTGGTGATCGGCGCGATTCTGTACAAAACCTGTTTGGTTATTGCCATGCAGCTGGGCCTGCCCACCAATTATCTGAAATTGTTGATGGCGGTACTGTTTACAGTGGCTCTTGTGGGAAACCAGATGTTCTCGGGAAGGAGGAAACACCAGCATGCAAACCCAACTCAAATCTGATAGTATGGTAAGCCTTCAGAATATCTATAAGACTTTTTCCCCCGATTCGGTCAGCGAAGTGGTTTTATTTTCAGATTTTCATCTGGATATTTTGCCGGGACAGTTTGTTTCGGTGGTGGGCAGCAATGGTTCGGGAAAGACCACTTTGTTAAACATGATTTGCGGCAGTGTGATTCCGGACAGCGGACAGATTTTTCTAAAGGGTCAAGAGATTGGTGCAATGAAGGAATATCAGCGCGCCAGATCCATTGGGCGTGTGTTTCAGGATCCTTCCAAAGGAACCTGCCCGGAACTGACTATTTTAGAAAACATGGCCTTGGCGGATAATAAAGGCGCTTTTTACGGATTGTCCCGCGGGGTGAGCCGCCGTCGGATGGATGAATACCGCACCCAGCTGGAGCGGCTTGAACTGGGCTTAGAGGATAAGCTCAGCGTTGCGGTGGGCAGTTTGTCCGGTGGGCAAAGACAGGCGCTGGCGCTTTTGATTTCTACCATGACTCCCATTGATCTGCTGATTCTGGATGAGCACACGGCGGCGCTGGATCCCCGTTCTTCCGAGAATGTGATGCGGCTGACCGAAGAGATCGTAACAGAAAAAGGGTTAACGACTTTAATGGTCACCCATAACCTGAAATATTCCATTCAGTATGGCAATCGCCTTTTGATGATGCACCAGGGGCATGCACTGATTGATG
This sequence comes from Clostridium minihomine, assembly GCF_900240385.1. Lineage (GTDB taxonomy): Bacteria > Bacillota > Clostridia > Oscillospirales > Acutalibacteraceae > Faecalispora > Faecalispora minihomine. The sequence continues at coordinate 394,112 of NZ_OEQH01000001.1, forward strand.
CGGCCGATGAGGCAAAGGTGGCTTTGTCCACGGATGATTTGTTAGAGCAATTTAATCAAATCAGCTTAGAAGTGGGAAACTGATTCCATTAACAACCGATGGATATTAGGCGAAATGTGATTGGGATCGTTCCAAAACCGGCGGCAGAATGTGCCGCAAAGGGTTTGGAACGGCTCCTGTTGCAATTCGTCTTTTTATGATGTTTTAAATGTAAGGCAGGCAATTTATTTTATAAGTTAGTGTTGACATACACAAAGAAACCTGATAATATAACACTGTTATATAACGGTGTTATATTGCGGAGGAGAGTGCACAGATGGAACAAGAAAGATACACCACACAGCAGAAAATTTTAATGGCTGCCAAAGAGGAATTCCTAAGGCTGGGTTTTCAAAAGGCCTCTTTGCGTTCTATTGTGAAAGCTGCGGGTGTAACCACCGGTGCTCTGTACGGATATTACCCTGACAAAAATGCGTTGTTCGACTCATTAGTGCGGGAAACAGCGGATGGACTTTATCAATTGTATGCTCAAAAGCATATGGATTTCGAGCATTTGTCGGCAGAAGAACAAAAGAAGATAATGATTCAGGCCAATCATTTTGAGGTTTGGGCTTGTTTTGAATATGTGTACGATCATTTTGACTCTTTTCGGCTTTTGATTTGCTGTGCAGAAGGAACCTCTTATGAAGATTATCTGCATCGTTTGGCCGAAATTGAGGTGGAAAGCACCTGGAAATTTGCCGATACCATGAAGGCGCTGGGCAGTCCGGTGTTATCTGTGCCCGAAGACTTAATTCATATTTTATCCAGTGCTTATTTGTCTGGATTTTTTGAAGTGGTTTCTCACAATATGCCCAAAGATACTGCACGGGAGTATATTGGGCAGCTGACTATTTTTTTTACAGCAGGGTGGCAAAAGATTATGGGACTATTGTAAGTCCCGTTTCTTTTGAAATAAAGTTAGTGATTTCTAACAAAAGGAGGAGTCGAGGATGAAGGAAGAAAAAACGCCGGGAACTTTTGCCCGGCTGAAGGAATATGCGGGGCCGCATAAAAAAGAGTATGCAGTGTCTGTTCTGCTGGCAATTTTGGGCGTGGCAGGCCAGATGGTGCCTTATTTTGCGGTATCCCGGATAATCGTAGGCCTGTTGGAAGGCCAGCGGGATTTTAGCTGGTATTTGGGTTGGTGCGGTGTGGCGGCGGCCGGATTTTTGGCCAAGGTGCTGCTGCACAATATCTCTACCACATTTTCTCACAAAGCAACTTTTGCCGTGATTTCAGAAGTACGCAGAAGAATTGCCCAAAAATTGACTCGTGTTCCCATGGGCTATGTGCTGGAAACCCCATCAGGAAAGTTTAAAAATACCATGGTTGAAAAGGTGGACAGCATTGAGCCGACCTTGGCACATGTTTTGCCCGAGATGACGTCAAACCTTTTGGTTCCTCTGGCCATCATCGGGTATCTGTTTGTTTTGGACTGGCGGATGGCTCTGATTTCACTGATTACTTTGCCGGTGGGGGCGCTTTGCTATGTGGCGATGATGAAGGATTATCCCAAGCGGTTTGCCGAGTATGTGAGAGTGGGGCAGCACATGAACGCCACTGCGGTGGAATATATCAACGGAATCGAAGTGATCAAAGCCTTTGGTCAGTCGGCAACTTCTTATAAAAAATTCTCAGATGCAGTTCATAAGAATGCAACCTATGGTTTGGATTGGATGAAGGATGTACAAACATACTTTACCATGGCAATTGGAATTTGGCCGGCGGTGCTCATTGGCGTTTTGCCGCTGGGCTGTGTGCTTTACAGCGGCGGTTCTCTTTCCGGCCCTGATTTTATTACGGTGATGATTTTGGCGCTGGGCATTATCGCTCCGCTTCTTTCTGCTATGTATTATACCGATGATCTTGCCAAAATCGGCATTATCGTGGGTGAAATCGGCGCTATTTTGGATGAGCCGGAACAGGTGCGCCCAGAGAAGCCGGCCAAATTGAACGGAACAGACATAGAACTGAGCGGTGTGACCTTTGGGTATGGAGAAACCGAAATTTTGCATGGGGTCAGTCTTTCCATTCCTTCGGGGACGGTGACGGCACTGGTGGGGCCATCCGGTGGGGGAAAATCCACCATTGCCAAGCTGATTGCTTCTTTTTGGGATGCAAACGGCGGCTCGATTACCATTGGCGGGGTGGATGTTCAGAATATTCCGGCAGAACAGCTGATGGACACCATCGCCTATGTGGCGCAGGACAACTTCCTGTTTGACCAGAGCGTGATGGAGAATATTCGGATGGGAAGGCCCTCTGCCACAGACGCAGAGGTGATTGCAGCGGCAAAAGCAGCGGGATGCCACGAGTTTATTCAGGCGCTGGAGAAAGGCTATCAGACCGTTGCAGGGGGCGCAGGCGGCCATCTGTCGGGCGGTGAGCGGCAGCGCATTACCATTGCCCGCGCAATGCTGAAAGATGCGCCCATTGTGATTCTGGATGAAGCCACCGCTTATACGGATCCGGAAAATGAAGCAACCATTCAAAAGGCTGTGGCAAAATTGGTGCAGGGAAAAACATTGATCGTGATTGCCCACCGTTTGTCCACCATTACCGATTCGGATCAGATTGTGGTGATTCAGTCCGGCCGAATTTCGTCAGTGGGAACCCATGAGCAGCTTCTGACATCCGATTCGTTGTATCAGCAGCTGTGGCAGGCACATATCAGCGCCAAAGACGCATTGTAAGGGGGGACAAAATTATGATAGGCACAATACGCAAGTTTTTCCGCTTTGCAGGAAAATGGAGCGGTATGATGAAAAAGAGCATTGTTTTGGCAGTGATCAATTCCATCTTCCAATCTTTTCAGATTTTAGCTCTAGCTGTGGTTTTAAAGGCCATTGTAGACAATAACGTCACCACGCAGACCGCATGGGTTTCTTTTGGAATTATGCTGCTGAGCATGTTGGGAACCATATTGACCAAACAAAGATCCACCATGTCTCAAGCCAAAGCGAGCTTTATGATGTGCGCCGACAAACGCACGCAAATTGGCGATCGGATGAAATATGTGCCCATGGGGTATTTTAACGACAACAGCTTGGGGGCGATTACCGCCACGGTGACCTCTACCATGGAGGATGTGCAGGACATTGCCCCCCGGGTTATGGATAAAGTGATACACGGCTATGTTCATTCCGCTATTATCACCTTAATGCTTTTGGTGTTCGACTGGCGTTTGGGTGTTGTGATTCTGGCTGGGATTTTAATGTTTATCTTCCTGAATTCGATGATGCAGAAGAAGTCTCGGGCAGTGACGCCGGCGCGTGTGGCGGCACAGGGCGCTCTGGTTGGGGCAGTTCTGGAATATGTGCAGGGCATCGGTGTGGTCAGGGCGTTTAATCTGGCAAAACGAGCCGGTCATACTTTGGATCAAGCGATTTCGGATTGCGAAAAGAACAATGTTAAGTTAGAACTGGTGTTTATTCCGTTCATGATTTTACAAAGCATGGTTCTCAAATTAGTCAGTGTTTTAGTGGTTCTTGTATCGATTGTTTTTTACCTTTCCGGCACAATGAGTTTAACGGTTTGCCTTTTGATGATGATTTCTGCTTTCATCATTTACAGCCAAATGGAAACCGCCGGCAGCATGTCTGCTTTGCTGCGGACGGTGGATGCCTCTATTGATAAGGTTCAGGCCATTGAACACACCCCAATCATGGACGAAAAAGGCCAGAATATTCGCATCAAAGACTTCACTATCGAAGGGAAAAATGTTAGCTTTTCTTATGATGAGAAAAAGATTTTGGACAATGTTTCTTTCCGAATTCCTACCGGAACAACAACGGCCATTGTGGGGCCTTCGGGCGGCGGAAAGACAACGCTTTGCAACCTGATTACCCGTTTTTGGGACGTGGACAGCGGCATTATTACCGTAGGCGGGGTCGATGTAAAGGAATATACTTTAGACAGCCTTTTGTCCAATTTCAGCATGGTATTCCAAAAGGTGTACCTATTTAACGATACCATTTTGAATAACATTCGGTTCGGAAAGCCGGACGCCACCATGGAAGAAGTGCGTCAGGCCGCACGCCGGGCCAGGTGCGATGAATTCATCATGGCTTTGCCCGATGGTTATGACACAGTGGTGGGCGAAAGCGGAGCCACTTTGTCGGGCGGGGAACGCCAGCGTATTTCGATTGCCCGTGCTATTTTGAAGGATGCGCCCATTGTAATTCTGGATGAGGCCACCGCCAATGTGGACCCGGAAAACGAAGGCTATTTGCAGGAAGCTATTGAAGAAATGACTCGCAACAAGACCATTATTATGATTGCCCACCGGCTGAAAACGGTGCGCCAAGCGGATCAGATTCTGGTGCTGGACGGTGGAAAAATTGTTCAGCGAGGAACCCATTCCGAACTGATGAATGAAGGCGGGCTTTATGCCGACTTTATCGGAATGCGCGAAGCGGCCGTGGGCTGGAAGCTGGGAAAAGCGGTTTCCTGATTTTGTTTTTAAGGTTACCATTAGAAAAATCCGCCGGAAAATTTCGGCGGATTTTTTTGTTTGCTCCGAACTTTGCCCCTCAGGCTGGGTGAAGCTAGATGCTTTTGAAAGAGTTTGTGCGGCGATAGCACAGGTGTTTTTTTAAGAACATTCTTCTTTCACTACTTCGCCCCTCAGGCCGGGGCAGGACTTTTCGTTTCCCTGTCAAGAGTGTTCTTTATTTATTAAATAAACTTTACTTTATTGTTTTTAAAAAATATTCTTCTACTAATTCCCTTGCCCCTCAGGCCGGGGCGGGCCCCTCCTTACTTGCGAAAAGAAAGGAGGCAAAGATTCGCCAAGGCTCTGCCTTTGGAATCCGTTTAAAATCAGGGAAAGACGATAGTTTTGTGTAAGGCGCCGCTTAATCGTGGGTGGCGCACTCGCCTCCGGCGGCGCACTACCGCACGGCGGCGCTATCTTTAGCTGGGTGTGGTTTTTCCTCTAAGACAGTTTTCTGTAACGCGCCAATGACAATGGTGCTAATTAAGCCGGGCGTATTATTTGCTTACTCTTCTTTGATTCCCTGATTGATCAGAATTTCTAAAAGGGCAGATAACAGAATTCCATTGACAATCAACTCATAATTGACCCCGTTCTCGTTCCGGTGAATTCGCAAAGCTTGTAAAGCTGCCATGCGGTGTTTGTTTTCCGGCTGAACTTTTAGTTGATATTCCGCATGGTTAATCCGCAACTTCACGGTATAGCTGGCCGAAAAAGGCTCGGAATCCGCATAGCATTTTAATTGATGAGATAAGTATTCATACTGTTTGGGCTTTAACTGCCGAATAATCATAGTAACGCTTCCTTTCTCATTGTGTTTGGCTCAGCAGAGCCTTGAAAGGAATCACGGCATATGGTAAAATATTTACACCGTATTTGCCTTTGGGCATCTGCTGGTATTGGGGAAGTGGCGATTTACTTTAGAGAGTTGCGCCGCTTCCTTTCATTTTTTCTGAAGCCCATCATATAAGCATTGAACACCTTTTCGTAATACATCGGAACGAGTTGTGTTCAGCTCTTTTTTGCAAAACTCAATCTTTTCCAATGTTTTTTTATCAAGCCTTAATTTGATTTCTGTATCCAATGGATTTTCCGGATGGGGTCCAGGTTTTTTGCGTGCAGAAATGAGTATCACCTCCTAATTTGTGCACCCAAGTTGATTGTAGTCTTGGGTGCACAAATTGTCAATATAAGGTGTTAAAATATTGCTGTAATTATTGCGGTTTTAACTGCCGAATAATCATAGTAACATTCCTTTCATTTTTTAAATCCTATTTTTTAATAAATTTGAATGTTATTTATAGATGTTTGCTGTTATGAAGTATTTAGTAGAAAGTGGGGCGGTATAACTTAACCGTTTTCGTTCAATATACAAGTGATTAAGCTTATTTTAGGACAATAAGTCCTAAAAGTCAATAGGACTTATTGTCCTATTGTATACTTGTGTGGGTGATGAAAATGAATTTGAGAATACGTGATATACGTGAGGATTGGGATTTGACTCAGCAGCAGGTAGCGGAGTATTTGGAATGTGATCAATCTTTATATTCGAAATATGAAAGAGGGGAGCGGGATATTCCGCTGAACAGTATGATAAAACTGGCTGAGTTTTATCATACGAGCCTTGATTATTTAGTAGGGCTTACCGACTGTAAAAAGCCTTACCGCTAATGAGAAAATGTAGGTATAAAAGGACGGTTGGTGTAATGTTATTCTATACAAAGCTGCTGAAGCGCCATTGCGCGGTAGCACGCCGCTTTAGCGAGTGTGCCACCCGCATTTGGCGTGATTCCACATGACTGACGTCTTATTGTTTTACGGATTCCAAAGGTGTCCTTTGTGTCGTTCAGAGGGGGTCCCGGGGGAGAGAGTTGAAACTCTCCCCTGGGAAAGCCTTTGCTTCCTTTCGCCTTTTCGCGAAAGGAAGTGCCCGCCCCGGCATGAGGGGCGAAGTAACTATTAGAAGAATATCTTTTTAAAGTAATAAAGTGAAAGTATAAATAATAAACAATCTTCTGACAGGAAAACGAAAAGTCCCGCCCCGGCATGAGGGGCGAAGTAACTATTAGAAGAATATCTTTTTAAAGTAATAAAGTGAAAGTATAAATAATAAACAATCTTCTGACGGGGAAACGAAAAGTCCCGCCCCGGCATGAGGGGCGAAGTAACTATTAGAAGAATATCTTTTTAAAGTAATAAAGTGAAAGTATAAATAATAAACAATCTTCTGACGGGGACACGAAAAGTTCCGCCCCGGTATGAGGGGCGAAGTGAAGAAGAGAGGAATCTTTTTAAAAAAGAATAAAATAAAAAGATTCAGCACGGCCGAAAAAGTCAAAATTCTGCTGCTGCATAAAGGCAAAATTCTACTGGGGATTTGACAATCACAAAGAAAACCCCTATGATTAAAAGACACAAGGCTCTTAGAGCTTGGGGAAAAGATTCTGTGCAAGAATCTTTTTTTCTTGTTTTTTGGTTAAGGAATGATTTAATTTTTGTAAGAATCAGGATGAAACCTTCGGATGAAATTTCATTAGATGCCGTTTGGCTATCTGTGACGATATCGGAACAAAGGAGCAAATCACTTATGAAAATAACAGTGATCGGCAGCGGGCGCTGGGGCGGATTTATCGCCTGGTATCTGTCTGGGATGGGACACACGGTCACCATTTATGGCAGAGCAGAAAGTGCGAAGTTTGCAAGTCTGCGAAAAACCCGAACCAATGGGTTGGTAATATTTAACGATACCGTTTCTTTTTGCGATCAGCGAAAGCAGGCACTGGAAAGCGCCGAGCTGGTGGTGATTTCGATTCCTTCTCAAAGCCTGCGGGGGTTGATGAAAGAGATTTCTCAGTACCCGCTGGAAGGAAAAACAGTGGTGCTGTGTATGAAGGGGATAGAAGCAACCACGGGAAAACGGCTGACGCAGGTAGCAGAAGAGTTTCTTACGCCCGAAACAGGGCTGGCCATTTGGGTGGGGCCGGGGCATGTGCAGGATTTTACAGCGGGAATCCCCAACTGTATGGTAATAGACAGCAATCAGCAAAAAACCAAAGAACTTTTGATTGAACAGTTCTCCGGCAGTTTGATTCGGTTTTATTACGGAGAAGATTTGATTGGGAACGAAGTGGGGGCAGCCTCTAAAAATGTGATCGGGATTGCGGCCGGAATGTTGGATGGCCTGAACAAAACGGCGCTCAAAGGTGCGCTGATGTCCCGTGGCACCAGAGAGATTGCCCGGCTGATTCGTGCCATGGGCGGCAAGGAAATTTCTGCCTATGGCTTGGCGCATCTGGGGGATTACCAGGCGACTGTTTTTTCTGAATATAGCCATAACCGTGCTTTTGGCGAACGCTTTGTCAGGGGTGAGCCTTATGGCGAATTGGCAGAGGGCGTTGCCACAACCAAAGCTTTGCTGCGTTTGGGGGAACAATATAGCGTGGAACTGCCGATTTGCCGTGCGGTGGATGCGGTGATTCATGGGGGACAGGCACCGGACAAGGTGCTTTCCGATTTGTTTTTGCGCAGCCAAAAAGCAGAATTTTAAAGATTCATTTTTTCAAACATTTGCCAATCGAAGTTTCCAGTGTTTTCCTGCGTTTGCGGCCGGTTCAGATCGTTTTTTTACGCCTTCGACAGAAAACCAGAAATCTTTCTTGACAAAATGAAAAAACATTCTATACTATTTCATATACTTAACTAAAAAAATTCGGGAATCGAAAAAAGGCGGGGATGACGATATGGATGCACAAGAACGGACCGATCAACTGTTCCGGATGCTGCAATATTTAAAAAAAGCGAAAGCTTTGATTCCGGAGGTTCCGGGGGTTCCTCAAGGGGAGTTTTTAATGTTGTACCGGATTCACCATTGCTGTAAAGAAGAAGAAAACTCTGGCGCTTCACTGCCGGGAGTTCGGGTTTCGGAGCTCAGCGCCCGGATGGGGATGTCTATGCCGGCGGTTTCTCAGATGCTCAAATCCCTGCAGAAAAAGGGATTGGTAACGCGAACCGCTGCCACGGATGATCGACGTGTGGTGTATGTAACGCTTACTCCGGTCGGAGCAGAAGTTTTCTCACAGGCAATTGATCGGTTTTTGTTCCAAATCAGCACAGTGGCAAACCGGTTTGGGGAAGAAAAAATTCAGCAGATTTCCCGCCTTTTAGCAGATTTGAGCGATGTGGTAGAGCATGTGAAAATAGAAGCCACCGAAAACTTCCAGTCATTTCCCGAAGAAAAAGATAGACAGGCATAAATTTTTGCGGTATACTTATCGGCAAGAGAAATACCGACAAACAATAGCACGGATGAAGCACACCTTTGAAAGAGCGAAATTTTCAAGGTGTGCTTCTTTTGAGCGCGCAGGACATGGAAAGGAAGACTGGAATGAAGCACCTGATAGACCCTTTGGACTTTTCGGTGGAAGAAACACAGGAACTGCTGGATCTGGCAGACCGCATTGCCGCAGATCGAGAGCATTTTTCGCAAGCCTGCCGGGGAAGAATTCTTGCCACGCTGTTTTATGAGCCCAGCACCCGAACACGGCTGAGTTTTGAGTCTGCCATGCTGCGGCTGGGGGGAAGCGTGCTTGGGTTTGCTTCTGCAGACAACAGCTCGGTGGCAAAAGGAGAAAGCGTGGCCGACACCATTCGGGCGGTGTCCTGTTATGCCGATATCTGCGCTATGCGCCATCCAAAAGAAGGTGCTCCTTTGGTGGCATCGCATTATTCCGGGATTCCGGTGATTAATGCCGGGGATGGCGGACATCAGCATCCCACGCAAACCCTGACGGATTTGATGACCATACGCCGCAAAAGAGGAAGCCTTGGGGGAATCACCATTGGATTATGTGGGGATTTAAAATTTGGGCGCACGGTTCACTCGTTGATGAAATCCTTGGTTCGCTTTCCGGAGATTCGCTTTGTGCTGATTTCGCCCGAAGAACTGCGGGTTCCGGATTATATCCGGCAAGATGTACTTCAAAAGCATCACGCGCCGTATCGGGAAGTGGAAACGCTGGAACAAGTGATGCCGGAATTGGACATCCTCTATATGACCCGGATTCAAAAGGAGCGTTTTTTTAACGAAGAAGATTATGTTCGTTTAAAAGACAGCTGCATTTTAACCGCAGAAAAACTCAAAGCCGCAAAAGCAGATTTGTCGGTGCTTCATCCGCTGCCCCGGGTCAACGAAATCACGGCAGATGTGGATGAGGATCCCCGTGCAGCCTATTTTGAGCAGGCACAGAACGGAGTGTATGTCCGAATGGCCTTGATTCTGAAGCTTTTGGAGGTGGAAGTATGCTGAATATCGACAGTTTAGAAAAAGGAATTGTCATCGACCATATCCACGCGGGCTCCGGCATGCGGATTTATTCTCTTTTGGGGTTGGATACCCTCGATTGCAGTGTCGCCATTATCAAGAATGCCAAAAGCAGCAAGTATGGGAAGAAAGACATTATTAAGATTGAAGGAAAAACCGATTTGAACCTTGACATTCTTGGGGTAATGGATCATAATATTACCATCAACATTATTGATATGGGAAGAATTGTAGAAAAACGAAGCCTTGAGCTTCCAAAGCAGGTGACCAACGTGATCCGCTGCAAGAACCCGCGATGCATCAGCAATGCGGAGGAAGGCGTGGATCATATTTTCCGGCTTTGTAATGAAGAATTGCAGCAATACCGCTGCATATATTGTGAACAGGAGTTTCAAAAATGAACATTTGGCATGACATTTCCCCCAAAAGAATTACCCCGAATGATTTTGTTGCGGTGGTGGAAATTTCCAAAGGCAGCAAGAAAAAGTATGAGCTGGACAAAGAAACCGGCCTGATTCTGTTGGATCGGATTCTGTATACCTCCACTCACTACCCGGCAAACTATGGCTTTATCCCCAGAACTTATGGCGATGATCTGGATCCCTTGGACGTTCTGGTGCTCTGCTCTGAACCTTTGGAGCCTCATACTTTGGTGCGTTGCTACCCCATCGGCGTGATTTCCATGCTGGACGGCGGACGTAACGACGAAAAAATTATTGCCATTCCCTTTAATGATCCCACTTATAACCAGTATCAGGATATTAACGAATTGCCCACTCATGTTTTTGATGAGATGTCTCACTTCTTTAAGGTCTACAAAGAGCTGGAGAATAAGGAAACTGCTGTAAAAGAAGTCAGCGGCCGGGAAGAGGCTGTACGGATTATTGAGGTAGCGCTGAACAGCTACGTCGAGAATTTTTGCAAATAAAAACCGTTAAAAGACTGTTGGTGGGCAGCGGGACAGGGGGGCGAATACATGGAGGTATTAAAAGGGGTATTTACCGCTTTTTCCATGTGTTTCGTTCAGCCCATGCCCCGCACCCGCTGGAAGCCTGACAGTATGGAATATGTGATGTGTTTTTCCGCTGATTGGTGCGGTTGCCGGCGCCCTGCTTTTTGTGGGTTCGCTTAACGGCAGCTGTGGCTTTCGGCGGTTTTTTCTGCTATTGGGGCATTTGCGGGGCCTCACTGTTGTCTATCTTTTTTGCCGAGTGTTATCCTTTGGAAAGGACTGAATCGGAATACGGATGCGGTGCTTGTGGCAGGATATCTTTCGATTGAATAAAGTCGGAATCAAACAGAAGGAGGAGCGGAATGACTGAAAACAAACAGATTAGCCAGAGGCGGTTTCAGTGGCGATATTTCGTCTGGTTTGGGTTGGGGGCGGCCTGCTTTCTGATTTCTCAGCCGTTGCTTCGGCTGCCGTTGCTTGGCCTGTGGGCGCAGACCGGCAGTTACACTTTGTTCAGTGTGGTGTATCCCACAGCGTTTTTTATTCTATTGAGTTTTTCTGCCGGATTATTTGAAGAAGGATTTCGATTCTTATTTAAAAAATTTCTGCTTCGTCCTGCGCAGTGTTCCATACTTCAGCCGGTGCTTTTTGGATTGGGACACGGCACAGCAGAAGCGGTTATGGTTTTGCTTCCGCTGTTTTTAAGTGGATATTCGGTGGGAGATCTGTGGTTGGGAATTGTAGAACGGGCGCTGGCAATTGTGCTGCACATTGCGTTGACGATTTTGGTTTGGAACGGCTTTCAAACCGGGTGGCGGGTTCGCTTTTTGCTGGCGGCGATTGCAGTTCACGGCTTAGTGAACTCGGTTGTTTCTTTGTTGGTCACAGGGGGACTTGCGACAGTGCAGGCAGAACTGGTTTTTGGCGCAATGGTGCTGGTGATGGCGGTGTATGCATTCCATTCCCGCAAGCTTTATATAGGAGGAAACCGTGATGAAAAAACAGACAGTGAAACTTAGAAAATGGCTGACTATCAGCGTTTTGGCAGTCTTTTGTTCAGTTTTGTTTACCGCTTGTGCTCAGCCGGGTTTATCGGGCGATTTTGATGAAGCGGCGGTAAAATCTGCAGCGAATGAAGTGGTGGAAGCGGTCAACTCCAAGAATAGCGATACGCTTCGCGAAATGAGCAATGAAACCATGAAAGCTGCTTTGACAGACGAGGCATTGGATTCGGTGTATCAGGCCATTGCTGAGGGTGGAAGCTTTCAGAAAATAACAGATTTGTCGGTTGCCGGTGCTTCTGATAAAGAGACCAAAGAAGAATATGCGGTGGCCGTGGCCAAAGCAGAATATGAAAGTAAAAGCTTTGTTTATACGATTTCATTTTCCAAAGATATGAAGATGGCAGGACTGTATTATAAATAAATGAGCCATTGTATCAATTGGCTGTGAGTTTCTATCTAAGGCCAAACAAGGCAGAAGAAATACCCAAGCATTTACAAAAAATGCTTGGGTATCTTTTTTTGCTAGGATTCTCTAATCACAGTTTTTCATTGTTGCCACTTACGCAGAAAGATTCTTTGTCTTTCTTATGTCATGCTTTTTAAGGGAAATGTAATTTGCCAGTCTCCTTCTGTTTTCATTCCAGAGGTTACAAAATGACCATATAGAGCATAGTTTGAAATTTCATCTTGTGGAATATCAAACACGGATTCGTGGTAAACAATCGAATCGGATTCTAGCTCTTGGTTAGAAAAATAGAAACTGTAATTGCAATTAATCACGGTTCCATTTTTATCTTTCAGATATAGAAATCCGTGATTGCCGTTCTCCAAAGGATTTTTTACAGCGGTTTGAACATGCAGTTTTCCGTCCAGATAGGCAATTCCGGTGAAATCGATTCCATCAACTGGGAATTTGTCCATTGGCTTTGTGGGGATGAGGGCCGGATTGTTTTTAGCATTTGTATTCCTCTTATAATCTTTTCCGCCGCCGCCTTTTAATGAAACGCTTTGTGTTTGCCTGGCAGCAGAAATGTCAGAAAGGCTGATTGGAATTTCCACATTCTCATATGTTTTTTTATGGCTCAAAAATTCCCGTACCGAAAATGTAATTTTATCACCGGTAATATTGTGCTTGCCCCACTCTTCGATAGTAATTAAAAAAGTAGCTGTTTTCGTGCTGTCTTCATATCCAATCAGTTCGCAATGGGCGGAACTGTCGAACGGCCGGTGAATGGAATAGCTGTCATAAAGATCCGTGCTGCCATCAATGCGATCACCGGTTACATCCTGCATGGTAACATAAATTTCAGCTGTGTTTTCATGAATCGAAGCAGAAACGACTTCCATTTTGATGCCGTTACTTTCATCCGATTGTTGTACCGGCATAAAAAATTGAGCGATACCGGGAGAAACCAGATACATGAGCTGATAGATTGACTCTACATTGGCTGCCAGTGCAGGAACAGACAGCGTCAGGCAGAGACACAAGGCAACAAGCACTGCAACCGGTTTTCGTAATAACAAAAATTTACGGATATTCCTTTTTTCACTGCCGCTGGCTGTGTGTAAAGTTTTATGCAATAGTTCATCGCTTGGATGAATTTGGTCACTCATATGATTATATTTTTCTTTCAACATAGCACCCCTCCTCCAACACGTTTTTAAGCAATCCTCTGGCACGGGTCAGCTGGGTTCTGACGGTAGAATTTTTTCGGTTTAATAGTTTACTGATTTCTTCAACAGACATCTCTTCGTAATAAAACAGATGAATGACCTCGCGGTATTTTGCGGGTAATTGTTGCAGCTCATGATAAAGGTCTATATCCTCTTTGGTTTCAAAGGGTAAAGTTTCTTCTAAATGCTCCACTTTTCGTTTCCATACGGAACCCCATAGTTTTTTGGAACAGTTGATTGTAACTTTGATTAGCCATGCTTTTCGATGCTCTTCATTTTCAAATACCGGGTGTTTTCTGATATAACGCAAGAAAACTTCCTGAAAAATTTCATCTGCATCGCATGTTGTTCCTGTTCGGGCAAAAGCCAGACGATAAACCATATCACGATAGAACAGTATCACTTCTTCCGCGCAATCATCTGCACGCAATGATTGTGGCTTCATGTTCGGAATCTCCTTTCACTAGAAACACCCCTGAAACAAGAAAAAAGCTACAGGAATAAAGAAAAAATTTAGCGTCCATATACATGTGAAAAAGAACTGTTGGTATGAAGTGTCCTGTATATCAAGATAAAATGATAAATTGGGGGTCATTTTGGGAACTTCTGCGCATCATTTTTCTCGATTCCGAATCTTTATTTGTCTTTTACTTTTTGATAAAACATAGAATACCCCAACCATAGCATGTGCCAATGATTGGGGCGGAGTTCTATTTTTATATTATTTGACAGAAGACGTTGGAAGGGATATTCAAATTCTTTGGGGATGAGAAAGAAAAAGGGGCCAAAAATTAGATTGTGTCCAGAGCCTGCTGCAAATCGTACAGGATATCATCAATATGCTCGGTACCGATAGACAACCGCACCGTGCTGGGGTGAATTCCAGATTCCAGCAGTTCCTGTTCATTCATCTGAGAATGGGTGGTGCTGGCCGGGTGAATCACCAAAGATTTTACGTCCGCCACATTGGCCAGCAAAGAGAACAGCTGCAAGTTATCAATAAAGCGGGTGGCTTCTTCTGCGCCGCCTTTTACATCAAAGGTAAAGATGGAACCGGCCCCTTTGGGGAAGTAGCGCTGGTACAAGGCGTGATAGGGGCTGTCAGGCAATGAAGGGTGGTTCACACGCTCCACTTTGGGGTGATTTTTCAAAAACTCGATGACTTTTAGGCTGTTTTCTACATGGCGCTCCACGCGCAGAGAGAGCGTTTCCAGCCCTTGCAGAAGCAAAAATGCATTGAAAGGCGAAATGCTGGCGCCGGTATCCCGCAGTAAAATTGCGCGGATTCTGGTAATGAAAGCGGCAGCTCCTGCGGCACCGGTAAAGCTCAGGCCGTGGTAGCTTTCGGTGGGTTCGGTTAAGGCCGGGAATTTGCCGGAAGCGGCCCAGTCAAATTTGCCGGAATCGACAATTACACCGCCCAAGGTTGTGCCGTGGCCGCCGATGAATTTAGTGGCGGAATGGATGACGATATCTGCGCCGTATTCAATGGCGCGGAACTGGCTGGGGGGAGTAAAGGTGCTGTCGATCAAAAGCGGGATTCCGTGGCTGTGAGCGATGGCCGAAATCTTTTCTACTTCGATGATGTTTGAATTGGGGTTGCCAAGGCTTTCGATGAAGATGGCTTTGGTGTTTTCCTGAATGGCATTTAAAAAGCTGTTTTCTTCATCGGGATCCACAAAGGTTGTGGTGATGCCGTATTGCGGCAGTGTGTGGGCAAACAGATTGTATGTGCCGCCATAAATGGTTTTGGCAGAAACAATGTGATCGCCGGCCTGTGCAATGTTCAAAATAGAATAAGTAACTGCCGCCGCGCCAGAGGCCACGGCTAAAGCGGCAATGCCGCCTTCCAAAGCGGCGATTCTCTCTTCAAAAACGCCTTGGGTGCTGTTGGTCAGGCGCCCATAGATGTTACCGGATTCTGCCAGGCTGAACCGGGCCGCTGCCGTTTTGCTGTCTTTAAACACATAAGAAGTGGTCTGGTAAATGGGAACTGCTCTGGCGTCTGTGGCCGGATCCGGCTGCTCCTGTCCTGCATGCAGCTGAAGAGTTTCAAATTTCCATGTTCGTTTTTCCTGATTGCTCATTTTATTTCACTCTTTCTTTTTTTATTTTTTAAAGGGATATGGGCAAAGAAGCGTACGCACAACAGCTGCACATTCGACCATACTCTTTCGGGTGCAAAAATAAAAATCGGAATTTCATTGCGGATAGCTCCTTCCAAAAATTAAAATAAATTAAACATATATGAATTTGTGATTTGTTGTTTTACAGTATACTTGTAAATCGTGACAAAGTCAATCTTTAAAAAAGCTAAAATAATAATTTTGAAAAAGAACTCACAGTTCCTTGTCTTTTCCGGTTAGCTTGCGCGCTTTTTCACGGGCGGCGTTCGCCGCCTGACGAACCCGCTGAAAGGATTCGGGGCTTTGAATAGAACGCATCCGGGGGAAGGCATTCATCATTCGGCGGTACATCGGATGACTGTCGGATTCCATATACTCCTGCTTGTCCCGAAGAAGCCGCAGGTGTTGCCGCAGTTCATCGTTAACCAGTTCCTGAATGGATTCTCGCAGATGATCCAGCCCTTCGATTCTGCTGCTGTCGGCTTTTAAGCGCAGTTCTTCTACTGCCTGGTGGAAGCTGAGCAGCGTTTCTGACGTTCTTTCTTGGGCTTTGTCCCGAAGTTCATCCAGTGACTGCTCCAAAGTATTCCGGTTGTTTTCGGCCAAAGCGACGGTGCGCTCTCGAATTTCATCCAAAATCTGCTGCAATTGAGCCAGCTTGCCGTTCATGCGCAAAATGCCGATAACGGTAACGGTGCCGTCCAGAATAAAGTATACAAACAGCCCGCCGGCCACAGGGAAGGTGGCTGTGCGCGGGAAAGTCTGCAAAAGCTCTTGAATGGGCGGGTGCAGAATTTTTAAGACAAATACAGACATTATCCCAAATAGAAAAGAGTTTAAAAGGCACACCCGCCCGTTGATTTGAAACCGATGCTGGGAATAGTCCCACCAAGAGGTGTGAAAGAGCTTTTCCAGCAGTACGCTGGTCAGGTATTCTAAGGCAGAGGTTAAAAGGACCGCCGCAAAAAACAACAGAACCAAATCCAGTGGAAAGGGGTAAAGGGGAATTAACGGCGACAGCGCCCCGATGATGAGCAAAGCGCCGAATCCATACACTGGGCAAAACGGGCCATTTAAAAAGCCGCGGTTAATCCATCGTTTGGCTGGAACAGAGCAGTAAATACATTCGCAGATCCAGCCGAAGCAGCTGTAAACAGAGAATAATAGGGTAAGATTGACAAAGGTTGGCATGATAGGACCTCATTATCATAGAATCATTGGGTTGAAAAACGTTATTGTTTTTTTAGTTTAGGGTGTGAAACCCAGTTTGTCAATCTTATTTTGCCACGGCCGGCTGGCTGGGATGAATCAAAGAGCGTATCCATTTTATGTCATCCCCCGTTACGCTGCCGCATAACCGCAGAAATCCACAGTAAAGAATCGGGGTAAGAATCACCTGTAAAATTAAGCACTGATAAGGCAAAAGCAGATGAAAGGGGGAAACCCGCAGCAAAAGTGTTACCAGCGTGACGGCTAGTGCGGTGCAAAGCAGTGGTTTTAATACCCAGTTTCCCATCTGAATCGGCACACGGGCCACTTTAATCAGCCGGTGGATGCTCAGGCTGGCATTAAAAATGGTGCTGAAAAAGACCACCGCGATATACCCTTTCAGTCCCCAAATAGGAATCAGGGAATAAATCAGAATGACGCGCAATGTGGAATCGGACAAATTGTATTTGAGCGAACTCATTTGCTGATCCAGTCCTTTCAGGATGCTGTCCACAATGCTGTCCAAATACATCAGCGGAACCAAAGGAGCCAAAATCCGCAAAATAATCCCAGTCTGTTCATTTTTGTAAAAAGTCAGCCCGATATCCCGCGAAAAGCCCAGAAAAATCCCCATAATCAAAAAGGAAAACAGTAAAGTCATCTGCATGGCCCGCCCGGTCGCCCGAGTAATGGTGCGCTCGCGGCCGGCTGCGTTTGCCTCTGCCATTTCCGGCACCAACAAGGCAGACAAAGCGGACAGCAAAGCGGCGGGAAAATAAAGCACCGGCATAACCATGCCCTGAATCACACCGTATTGAGCCATGGCGCTTACCGAATCGGCGCCGTTTTTTCTTAGGCCGGTTGGAATCAGCAGGTTTTCAATGGTGCTGAGAATGTTGCGGGCCGTATACCCGGTCATAGAGGGCAGCGCAATGCGCAGAATTCCCCAAAGGGCGCCGGAACTGTGTGTGTGGTGCCCTTTCAGACGGCGGACATCCCAAAAGTATAGAATGCAGTTATAAAGGCAAGAGATCATTTCTCCCGCAGTGGAACCCAGCATTAAAATAAGGCAGGCAGATTCCAATGTGCCGGGTTTTAAAACAGCAAACAGCGCCACCACAATGCCGATGGTGGCGCATTGCTCCAAAATTTCTGCCGTTGCCGGGCGCAGAGCCTTGCGCATGGCGATAAAGTAGCCGCGCAGGCTGGCCGAGATCGCCATAAAAGGCAGCCCGGGGGCCAACATCTGCAAAGGGCGGGCCGCAGCCGGTTCATTTAGCAAAACGGTGGCAATGGGCTGTGCCAGAAAATACAAAGCAGACATCGCCGCAAGGCTGAGGGTTAACGAGCAGGCAATTCCTTTGCGCACCGCTCCTTTGGCATACCCGGGATCGTTTTTGGCCATGGCCTCGGCCACCAATCGGGTGACAGCCAGACTGATGCCGGAAGTGGAAATGGTGATTGCCAAAATAAAGACGGAAAAAATCAACTGGTATAATCCAAGGCCTGCAGCGCCGATATGATCCGAAATAAAGACCCGGTACCCAATGTTTAGCATTCGCATCAACATGGAACCGGCTGTGAGAATTAAAGTATTAATCAGGAATATCCGTTTATTCATATGGCCACCTTTACTATTTCATATTCCAATAGGCTCTAGTCAAATGTATTCAGGTGCTTGGGAAAAATATGTACAATTTCCCGCAGATCGTGTACAATAAGGTGCAGAACAGAAAGGGGAAACAGGATTCTATGGAATGGACAGAAGTGACAATTACCGTGCCGGCAAAAGATGTGGATCGAGCGGGCGATATTGCCCAGATGGTCGTGCCTTACGGTATTTATATTGAAGATTACTCCAATTTGGAACAGGAAGCCTGGGACATTGCTCATATTGATTTGATTGATGAGGAACTGCTTCAAAAGGATCGCACCAAGGCGTTGGTGCATGTTTATATTGATCCGAAAGAAAATCCGGCGGAAGCCGTGGCGTTTTTGAGCGAACGATACGGGGCGGCGGGAATTTCGTATGAAATTGATACGGCTGCCTGCCAGCAGGAAGACTGGATCAATAATTGGAAGAAATATTTTAAGCCCATGCCTGTGGGACAAAAGCTTTTAATCCGCCCCACATGGGAGGATGCGTATGACGCAGGGGATCGTGCGGTTCTGCATTTAGAGCCGGGGGTAGCTTTTGGAACGGGGACCCACGAAACCACTCGGCTGTGCATGGAGCTTTTGGAAGAATATGTAGCGCCGGGCTGCACTATGCTGGATGTGGGCTGCGGCAGCGGAATTCTTTCCATCGCGGCTTTGCTTTTGGGAGCAGAAAAGGCTGTGGGGGTAGACATTGACGAAGCCGGTGTTCGCACCGCTGTGGAAAATGCACGCATCAATGGATTTACCGATCAGTTTTGCGGAATTCACGGGGATTTGACCGAAAAGGTGCAGGGGCAGTTCGATGTGGTGGCTGCCAATATCGTGGCAGATGTGATTATTCTTTTGACCAAGGATATCCAGCAGTTTTTAAAGCCCGAAGCGGTTTATCTGATCAGCGGGATTATTGACACCCGTGAAGCTGATGTGCTGGCTGTGGTGGAGCAGGATTTTGACATCTTGCAGCGCCGGGAAGAAAAAGGCTGGGTCGCTATGGCGTTAAGGGCGAAAGGCTGAAAGAAAAGAAGTATATAACAAAAAGGACCGCTGCTGCAAAACAATTGCAGCAGCGGTCCTTTCATAATCATTACAAAAAAGCAAAAGCAAACCGTTGCGACGGTTTGCTTTTGTTTTTTATTTTATTTTGTATACATGACTAATTTGGATATCCTCTTGATAAGACGCAGGCAAAGAGATGTTTTTTGATTCAGCCATTTCTGCAATCGCTTTTGCAGCACGCTCTTCAATGGTTCCATAATAATTTTGAGAAAGACCATCACTTTGCGGATAGATAGAAGCAACAAAGGTTTGTGGATTGCCGGTTTGGGTATGGAAGCGATAGGTTGCTTCATAAACCTCTTCGCTTTCCTGTGTTTTACCTAAAAATTGATTCTCATCCTTATAAAATTGATTACCGGGTAACTTGGCCAGTTGCGTTTCGTCCAAAGAAAAAATGGAAAACCCCGCGAAATATAAAATAGCAATACTTAGAAAAGAAAAAATAATTCGTTTTTGCACTTTCTCACACATGACAATCCCTCCACTCATTTAGTATTACCATCATAGGGACTTTTTCTCAGTTGTAAATTTACAAACTTCAAATTGTCAAGTCATTAGCAGAAATCTCTTTCTTTATTCAGATTCTATAGGGGGTGTTTCCGTCTGGCCGGATGGCAGAGTAAGATTTTCCAGAGTGGGTTCTTTTTCTGACGAGGATGCTTGCTTCTGTTCGTTCTCTTCTTCCTCGTCTTTGGGATCCGGGACGCTCGGGAAAGAAACCGTAACACCGAACAGATCGGCGTTGGTGCTGACAGAAAAGGTGCCGCCGCAGGCTTCGGTAAAGCTTTTGGCAATGGAAAGCCCCAATCCGGTTCCGTCGGTGGTGCGGGATTCATCCCCCCGAACAAAACGTTCCGTTACATCCGGCAAATTATCCAGAGCAAAGCGCGAGGTGTTTTTTATCTGGGTCAGAGCGGCACCGTCCTGCACAGTCAGCTGAATAAAGATTCGCGAGCCTTCCAAAGAGTACTGCAACGCGTTGCGGAACAGGTTTTGGAATACCCGGTACATCCGGTTTCCGTCTGCCAGAATATAGACGGGCTCCTGTGGAAAATCCAATTTAAGAGCCAGCCGGGATTCCGAAATGTTCTCTTCCATATCCGCTAACGTTTGCTGAATCAGCTTTTGCAGGATCAGTGGTTCCAGATGAAGCTCGATGTTTCCGGTGCTGGCTTTGGATACTTCAAAAATATCCTGTACCATCTTTTTCAGGCGATCGGCTTTGCCTGCCAGAATCTCGACGTAATCCTGAACGTGCTCCGGCAAATCCTTTTCCTGGCGAAGCAGTTCAATGTAATTGATGATAGAGGTAAGCGGTGTTTTAATATCATGGGACACATTGGTGACCAATTCGATTTTCATGCGTTCTGCCCGAACTTGTTCTTCCACTGCATGGTTAATGCCGGACTGAATGCTGTTCAGCTCTTCCGCCGCCAAAAACAGATCCGATTCTTTTCGCAAGGACAAGGGGGTGTAGGAGGCACCATTTTTCATTTGAGAAATTTGGTCGGTTAGCTGAGCAAATTCCTGAAGCACCCGGCTGAAATGCCGAAAATACAATAGAAGGATTCCCAGTGCGGCGGCCGCCGCCACCCATTTGGCGATTGCGGAAGAAATCAGCCAAAAGAAAATCATGACCGCCGCTTCCAGTAAGACAAACAGAAAAAAGCTATTCAGTAACCGCTTTTGAAAGGTGCGTTTCATTTGGTGAGACAGATACTGGCTTTTTGAGGTCAGGTAAAGGTTGTGCAGATAAAATTGAGGATTATATCGCACATCGTTAATGCCAAACAGAATCAGCCAGAATAAAAGCAGCAATGGCCAAAATGTTTCAGCAGGAGGATTTGGTTCCGGCTGAACATTTTGAAAGCAGTACCAAAGGGTGGAACCCAAAAAGAGAAGCTTGATTTCCAGCCAGATGTTGCCGGTCAGGTGGGCAATGCGGCTATCAAACTCTGCCTTTTTTCTTCGGATAAACAGATAAATTACAAACAGCACAACAGCGGCAACCAGCAGCGCGGCGCTGAAAAACAAAGAGATCCGCAGCCGGAACAGTTGGTTGACTGCATCCGATAAAACGGCGGATTTTTGTTCGGTGCGGATATTTGGTGCAATCACCATGACCAAAGACAGCTCAGAAAGGTTCGGGTGTTCTTCCCAGAACTCTCCGTCCTTATCTGCCAGATCCGAAAAATAAGTCTGATATCCGTCTAAGTCGATCATAGCGTCTGTGTCATAAACCCGGTTCCCGTTGCGTTCAATAGAAATGCTGTCACCATCAAACAGTACAAGATAGTTATAGCCTTCCGGTGCTCCTTGACGAAAGCTGTCTAACAGCCGAACATTTCGAGGGCTTTCCGGATCCGTCGAACCGGTATTGCTGAGAACAGGGTAGTAATCTTCATTGGCAAACAGCATTACATTGGCGGTTTCCCATTTTAAATCCGGATATTTTTTGGCAAAATTACCTTCAGAATCCCGGTCTGTCAGTTCCAGCAAAGCCGCACGGGTCAGCTTGCTCACATCCCGCCGGAAGGCGGTGGTCAATTGGGGGTCGTTTTCCAGCGCTATCTGCACAGAATGCTTTGCTTCTGCAATGGCGCTGCTGCCGGCTGTGAACACAAAAAGTGCCTGACAGGCAGCGGTAAACAGAATGCTCACGCTTAAAAAAAAGCAAAGCCAACTGACAAAACTACCGCTTTTCGGGTTTGTCGATTTTGTACCCAATGCCCCACACCACCTTCAAATATTCCGGTTCCTTCGGATTGATTTCAATTTTTTCACGAATTCGCCGGATGTGCACCATCACTGTATTTTCTGCTGAAAATGCCGGCTCGTTCCACACGCGGCGGTAAATTTCCTCCGCCGGGAAAATCCGCCCCGCATTTTTCATTAAAAGTTCTACTA
The DNA here is from genome assembly GCF_900240385.1 of Clostridium minihomine. GTDB lineage: Bacteria > Bacillota > Clostridia > Oscillospirales > Acutalibacteraceae > Faecalispora > Faecalispora minihomine. The sequence continues at coordinate 416,556 of NZ_OEQH01000001.1, forward strand.
TTTTAGTTTCTGTGGCAGTCAGGCGCACCGGCTCGCCATCGGCGGTCAGTGTGCGGTTTTCTGTGTCAAAGGTCAGCCTGCCGATTGAGATGGCATTTTGCCCGGTGGAGTGAATATCCCCCAGTGTGGTATAGCGGCGCAGCTGAGATTTCACCCTTGCCACCAGCTCTAAAGGGTTAAAGGGTTTTGTAATATAATCATCTGCGCCCATAGAAAGGCCCAGAATTTTATCGCTGTCCTCTGATTTTGCAGACAGTACGATAATTGGCAGATTGCGGTTTTCCCGAATTTTCAGAATGGCGGCCAGCCCGTTTTGCTTGGGCATCATGACATCGATTAAAATCAGGTGAATGTCGCGGCTCATGGCCAAATCCACCGCCTGTACTCCATCATAGGCACACAGGACTTCAAAACCTTCTTTTTCTAAATAAATCGAAATGGCTCGGACGATTTCTTTATCATCATCCACAACCAGAATACATTGTTTTTCCATCGCTCCGATTCCCTTTCAAGAACTTTTGTCATATATTTTGTGTGAGTCATATCCACTATTCACTATAGTATAAAAAGATGACATTTTCCCAGCGGTTTTCTTACAGCTATCTTACGATTTTTGCGAATAAATCCTGTAAGCACAGGGCTGCTATTCCGGAAAAATGCGGGCTACCAGCTGAATCGATATGATTTGGTTATTATAACATAGACGGCAAGGGCTTGTCATCCCGGCGGGCAAAGGGATTTTCCCCCAGTTACTCAGCCTACTGTGGAAAAAATGACAAAAGATTTTTGATTTTACATTCGGTTCTGGTACTTTTACATCTTTATTCCCGGCGAAAATATGCTATACTGGGAACAGGGAAATTATTGTTTTATTTTTATCAAATAAAGTTCTTTATCTGAATTTTAATGCAGGAGTGTGCGTTGGTCATGCAAACACCCGAGCTTTCCGTAATTCTTCCTGTAAAGGATGTTGAAATCGAGCTGCCGGGGATTTTGCGATCCCTGAAAGAACAAATTGCCGGTACGGCGGTGGAGTGGATTGTCGTGGACATGGGTTCCGAGGATCAGACTGTTCTTCGTGCGGTACAGTATATAAAAGAAGAAAAAATGCATGGCTTTGTCATACAAAACGGCAAAGGAAGTGTGTCGGCTGCGCTGAACACCGGAATGCAAAAAGCAACGGGCGAGTATCTTACCTTTGCTTTTGCCCGGCGGCTGTACCGCGCTTATTTGGAAAGCTATCTGGAAACTGCACGCCAAACACAGGCGGATCTTGTGTTTGGTGCCATCGAAGGCGATGCGGAACCGATAAAGGGCAAAGCGGCGTTGGACGGCGCCTGGTATGCCCGGCAAATGGCAGAGGGCAAGATGCGGGTAGACATTGCCGCATTGCTGCTGCGCAGAAATTTTATTCAGGCACAAAAGCTTCATTTTCAAGAAAACTGCCGCTACGGATACAGCGAAGAATTCATCTATTGCTGTTTGCTTTGCGGCGGCAAGATTGCCAAAGCTCCTCTGGTTTTAAAACGAAACCGGGAATTGGAGCTGTGGCGGGGAAAAGGCGCTGCCATTGGGCGGGAAGTTTTTCAGTCCATTGAAGCCGCTCTTCGGGTACAAGCTGTTATTGAGAATCGCTGTGAAGAGAACCGGGCACTTTGTGAGTCTTTTGCGCAGGAAAAAATTCCGGGTACGATTATGGATTGTGTAGATGTCCTTCTCAGGGAAGGGGTTGGCTACAATGCGCTGCGCGGTTATTTGCGTGTGGAAGGCTACGATCGTCTGCTGATACCGGGCCGAAGAACCAGCCGGGTGCTGCGCCGCAGGCTGCAGTGCTGGAATCTGATTCCCTGGATGTATCGTCCCAAAACCTGAAGTGCTGAAGCACTTTTGGGCTTTTTGCTTTGTCCGCGGGGTGCTTTTATGGGCCAAAACAGCGGATAAATTGTTCGTTTTCGGCCTTTGGGGATGATTTCGGTAAGGCCCGCTTGCAGTTTGTGAATCAGAATCACTTGGACGGCGGCTGTCATCCTAGTTGTTGTTTTGCCAAAGGCTGGGCTGCGAAAAGCCTTTGGAAAAACCGCTGCAGAAGGTGGTTTTTTCCAGCGTTACTTGAGGGAGGCTGCCGTAAAACAAATGTTTTGCGGCAGCCTCCTTTTACTTGCCGCTGGGAATAAAATATGGTATACTAACAAAATCGGCCAACAGGTTTTTCCGCGGCAGAAACGGTTCTTTTTCACCGGAAAAAGAAGTTTTGGTAGGCTGCTGTGAACAGGCGGAAAACGGCAGAAAACCAACGGTGTAGGAGGTATCTCTCTTTGGCAGTAAAGCTGGATCAAAAGGTGCGGGAATACACCCGCGAACGATATATTGAAGAAGTGGCGCAGACGATGTCTATCCGCGCAAAAGGCGCGGTTCCCATGGCATGCGTGCGCACCTATGGCTGCCAGCAGAACGTGGCGGATGGGGAAAAAATCAAAGGTCAGCTGGAGCAGATGGGCTTTTCTTTTACAGAAAATGAGGAAGACGCAGATTTGATCCTGTTTAACACCTGTGCTGTTCGGGAACACGCGGAAGATAGGGTGTTCGGCAATGTGGGGGCGCTGAAAAACGTTAAGCGGCGCAATCCTTCGCTTATCATTGCGGTTTGCGGCTGCATGATGGAACAGGAACATGTGGCCGAGCGAATGAAAAAAAGCTTTCCTTTTGTCAATTTGGTGTTTGGAACCCATGTGATTCACAAATTGCCGGAGCTTTTGTTTCGCACCATTACGGATGGCCGCCGGGTGTTTGAGCGGGGCGACGACAGTGAAGATAAAAACATTATCGAAGGGCTGCCCATTCGCCGTGACGGAATCTTTAAGGCATGGGTCACCGTAATGTATGGCTGCAATAATTTCTGTTCCTTCTGTGTGGTTCCTTATGTGCGCGGGCGCGAACGCAGCCGCCGGCCCGAAGCGATTATCGACGAGGTTCGCTCGTTGGTAGAGGCAGGCTACCGGGACATTACCCTGTTGGGGCAGAATGTGAATTCCTATGGCAAAGAACTGACCCCTTCTATCAATTTTGCGCAGCTATTGCGGGAACTGGATGAAATTCCGGGGGATTACCAAATTCGCTTTATGACATCTCACCCCAAAGATGCAACCCGCGAATTGTTTGATGTGATAGGGGAAAGCGAGCACATCTGTCACCACCTGCATTTGCCCTTCCAATCGGGCAATAACCGGGTGCTAAAAGAAATGAACCGGGGGTACACCCGTGAAAAATATTTGGACATGATAGCTTATGCGAAGAAGAAAATACCCGATTTGTCACTGACTTCTGATATTATTGTAGGATTCCCCGGGGAAACGTATGAGGAATTTCTGGATACGATCAGCCTGGTCAAAGAAGTGGGCTTTACTTCTTTGTTTACTTTTATTTATTCCCCACGAGTGGGAACCCGGGCGGCAAAAATGCCCGACCCCATTCCGGATGAGGAAAAATCCAGATGGTTTCAAGAGCTGCTTGCGGTTCAGGAAGAAATCGCCGCGGCCCGTTGTGCTTCTATGGTGGGTTCTGTTCAGCGGGTGCTGGCAGAAGAACGAAACCCCAAAACCGGCCTGATGGTTGGGCGCAACGGGGGAAACGTCATTGTGGAGTTTGACGGCGGCGACGAATTGGTTGGAAACTTCTGTCCGGTTAAAATTACCAAGGCACGTCATTGGATTTTAAACGGAGAATTAGTTTAGGGATTTGATGTCCCCGCTGTTTTGCGGGAATGCTAATCTTGTGCGATGCCGAGTGGTTTTGGCTGGAACAAGCCTCTGTTCGGCGGTGTGGATTTATTTTATTTATTTTTTAGGAGGCAACAAATATGGACATTATTGAAATGGCTCGTCAGTTAGGAAAAGAGATTCAAAAGGATGAAAGATATCTGGCATTTCAGCAGGCAAAAAAGGAAAGCGACAGCAACCAGGAACTGCAAGGCCTGATTGCAGATTTTAACCTGAAAAGAATTGCTATCAGCAGAGAAGGTGCTAAAGCAGACCGAGACGAGGATAAAATGCAGGAACTGAACGAGGAACTGCGCAATACCTATGATCAGGTCATGAACCACCCGGCAATGCTGGACTTTAACTTGGCCAAAGAAGATATGGATTTGATGCTGCAGCGCATCAGTGCCATTATCAATGCATCTGCTGACGGAGAGGATCCGGATTTGGCGGATTATAACCCCAGTGCTTGCGGTGCCGGCGGATGCTCCAGCTGCTCTGGCTGCCATTAATCCGGGCGCAATTGAACTTGTTACAAAAACACTGAAACAGACAGGGAGATGGAATCATGGCGGATCTTTCACCTATGATGCGGCAATATTTTGAAATCAAGGAACAAAATCCGGACACTCTGCTGTTTTTCAGACTGGGCGATTTTTACGAAATGTTTTTTGAAGATGCCAAACTGGCCTCTAAAGAACTGGAACTGACCCTGACGGGACGGGACTGCGGACAGGAAGAGCGCGCCCCCATGTGTGGTGTGCCCTTCCACAGCGCAGAAAGCTACATTGCCCGGCTGGTGGCCAAAGGCTATAAGGTGGCCATCTGTGAACAGGTAGAGGATCCGGCCATCGCCAAAGGTTTAGTAAAGCGGGCCGTTATCCGGGTGATTACGCCGGGTACGGTGATGGAAAGCAGTATGCTGGACGAATCCCGCAATAACTTTATCTGCTCTTTGTTTTCGGGAGAAAACAGTGCGGGAATTTGCTTTGCTGATATTTCCACCGGGGAATTGCGGGCAACGGAACTGGCAGGCGGTTCTGCTCAGGAATTGGAAGCTCAGGTGAAAAATGAGCTGGCCCGTTTTTGCCCCCGTGAAATTTTGCTCAATCCCCAGGCACTGGCTTTGACAGGCCTTGCCAAGTTTATCAAAGACAAGCTGAGTGCTTCTTTGGAATGCATTCCGGAAGAAGAAACCCGCGGGGCGGGGAAGGTACTGGAAAACCATTTTGCACCGGCGCTGGACGAACTGGACATTTCAGAGCGGCCTTTGGTGGTCAGTGCGGTGGGGTGCCTTTTGATTTACCTGAAAAAAACCCAACGCACCGGTTTGGAACGTCTGAATTCCATTGAGATGTATTTTGGCTCTCAGTTTATGGGGCTGGATTTATCCGCCCGGCGGAATTTGGAACTTTTAGAAACCATGCGCACGAAAAGCAAGCGCGGCTCTCTTTTGTGGGTTTTGGATAAAACAAAAACGGCTATGGGAAAACGCCTGATCCGTGTGTGGATCGAGCGCCCTTTATTAAATCCCGCTCAGATTCTGCGCCGCCAGAATGCGGTAGAAGAACTGACCTTGGATGGCATGTTCCGGGAAAGCATCACGGAGCAGCTGACAGGGATTCACGATTTGGAACGGCTGATGACCCGTATTGTGTATGGCACAGCTAACGCCAGGGAACTTCGTTCCCTTTGCGGCGCGCTGTCTCGACTTCCGGCATTAAAACAGCTTTTGGACGGGATGCGTTCCAATCTGCTTCAGGATCTGCGGCAGAAAATTGATCCGCTGGAAGATGTATGCGCTTTGATTGAAGAAGCCATTGTGGACGAACCACCCTTTTCCATTCGGGAGGGCGGCATGATTCGCCCGGGCTATCATGAAGAGCTGGATGCTTTTCGCACTGACATGGGCAGCGGCAAAGAATATATTGCCCGGCTGGAAGCCGAAGAACGGGAAAAAACCGGGATTCCAAAACTGAAAATCGGCTATAACCGAGTATTCGGTTACTATATTGAAGTGTCGAACTCTTATCGGGATAAAGTTCCCGAGGGGTACATAAGAAAACAGACTTTAACCAATTGCGAACGCTTTATCACCCCAGATTTAAAACAGCTGGAAGGCCGGATTCTGGGTGCTCAGGAAAAATCAGTTCAGCTGGAAGGCCAGCTGTTTGAAACGGTGCGCACTCAGGTGGCGGAGCAGCTTTCCCGGGTGCAGATGACGGCTTCTGCTGTGGCGCAGCTGGATGTGCTCATTTCTTTTGCGGCGGTTTCGGTGGCCAACGGTTATCACCGGCCAGAAGTGAATTTGGGCGGTAAAATTCTATTAAAAGAAAGCCGTCATCCAGTGGTGGAGCAGCTTTTGGACGGTGCTCCCTTTGTTCCAAACGACGTGGAGCTGGATCGAAATGAAAATCGTGTGGCCATTATCACCGGCCCCAACATGGCGGGTAAATCCACTTATATGCGCCAGATCGCATTGATTGTGCTCATGGCTCAAATTGGCTGTTTTGTTCCGGCAGAAACAGCCGAAATTGGTATTGTAGACAGTATTTTCACCCGTGTGGGCGCATCGGACGACATGGCTTCGGGACAATCCACCTTTATGGTGGAAATGACAGAAGTGGCAGAGATTTTAAAAAATGCCACGAGCCACAGCCTTTTGGTGCTGGACGAAATCGGGCGCGGCACGTCTACTTTTGACGGCATGAGCATTGCCCGGGCAGTGCTGGAGCATGTGGCGGACAAGCGATCTTTGGGGGCAAAAGCATTGTTTGCCACCCATTATCATGAGCTGACGGTGTTGGAAGATTTGGTTTCGGGTGTGAAGAACTATAACATTGCAGTGAAAAAGCGCGGCGATGACATTACTTTCCTGCGCCGCATTGTGCGGGGCGGGGCAGATGACAGCTTTGGCATTGAAGTGGCCAAGCTGGCAGGGGTCCCCAATAAGGTGGTAACCCGGGCCAAGCAGGTGCTGCATGAGCTGGAACACGGGCAGCCGGTAACGGCGGCCAAAGGTTCTGCGAAGCATGTGCCGGCAGAGCCGGAAGGGCAGATGGCGTTGGTATCCCCCAAAGAATCAGAACTGGTCACCCGGCTGAAACAATTGGATGTCAATACGCTGACGCCCATTGAATGTATGAACACCTTGTTTGAGCTGTGCCGGATGGTGCAGGATTAAACTAGAAACGAAGATAAGACAGGAGGCAGTGAATGGGAAAAATCAATCTGCTGGACAAGCATGTGGCGGAGCTAATCGCTGCCGGTGAGGTGGTGGAGCGCCCGGCCTCCGTCATAAAAGAGTTGGTGGAAAACTCCATCGATGCGGGTGCCACCTCAGTAACGGTGGAAATTCAAAACGGCGGCGCCAAATTGATGCGCGTTACCGACAACGGCAGCGGAATCGCCCGGGAAGATGTTCCCAAGGCATTTTTGCGCCATGCCACCAGCAAGGTATCTTTGGCGGAAGATTTGGAGTCTATTGGAACACTGGGATTTCGGGGAGAGGCTTTGGCTTCGGTTGCGGCGGTTGCCAAGGTAGAACTGGTGACCCGCACCGAAGAGGATCTGGCCGGAACCCGCTATGTGATAGAGGGTGGCGAGGAACAGGTGTTGGAGGACGCGGGGCGCGCCCGTGGCACTACCATTACAGTGCAGGAGATCTTTTTTAACACCCCTGCCCGCATGAAATTTCTGAAGAAGGATACGGTGGAGGCCAATGCGGTCGCCGCCGTTTTGGATAAAATAGCGCTTTCCCATCCGGAGCTGGCTTTGCGGCTGGTGCGCGATGGAAAAGAAACGTTAAGAACGCCCGGGGACGGGCAGCTGAAATCGGCAGTATTTGCGGTGTTTGGCCGCGAATTTACCGCAGGGCTAATTCCGATGGAATATGAGTTTCAGGGTCTTCATGCTACCGGGTTTGTCAGCAAGCCTTCTCATGCCCGGCCAAACCGCAGTATGCAGCAGTTTTTCATCAATGGACGAACGGTGAAAAGCCGCACCGCTCAAGTTGCTTTAGAGCAGGCGTTTAAAGGTTCTTTGATGGTGGGAAAATTCCCCGCCTGTGTGCTGCATCTTTCCATTCCGGCACAGGCTGTGGATGTGAATGTGCATCCCGGAAAGCTAGAGGTTCGCTTTATCAATGAGCGTCCGGTGTTTGACGTAATTTATTACGGGGTAAAAACTGCCTTGACAAAGGGAGATTCCCCAAACCGAATTACTTTGCAGAATCCGGCAGGCAACATGAGTACTTCTCAGGCAGAACCAAAGCCGGCGGCTCCGGCTCCGCTTCCTTTTGATCCGCCGACAGAAAAGCCCCAGCAGATTTCTTTGCCCCAAATTTTTGGTTCTTCTGTGGGCAGTCAGCCTGTGCTCAATGATAGCGGCTGGGAGGATTCAGTGGAAATTTCTGTTCCCACTACTCCGGCTTATCAAAGAACAGGCAGCTTTGGTGCCCATTCTGCCCAGCCTGCGGCAAACCCACACTTTTTGCAGGATACGCCTCACACGGCTTATCCCGTAAACGGGCAAGAAACGAAAGAGGCGGAGCATCCGGCTGTCCCGGCGGCTAATTTCTATCGAAATGAGCTGGCTCCGGCAGAACAGCCGACCGCACTTACGACTTTGCAAGAGCCTTCTGCTGCACCGGTGGTTTTTGAACAGATGATGCCGGTGCAGGCAGAAAAGCCTGTGGCTCTGGGGGATACACAGTCAGAATTCCGGTATATCGGGCACGCTTTTGGCACGTATATTTTGCTGGAAAGAACCGGAGCACAGGGGAAAGAAATGGTGCTGATTGATCGCCATGCGGCCCATGAACGCTTGTTATACGAACAATTAAAGGAACAAAGCGGCATGTCTTTTTCTCAAATGCTGTTACAGCCGGTTCCCGTTTTGTTAGAAAAGAATGAATATGCTGCCGTGCTGGCCTCTTTGGAGCTGTGCGAAGCGGCAGGGTTTGAAATTGATGATTTTGGTTCCGGCACCGTTTTGGTGCGCAGTGCTCCCCTTTCACTCACCGGAGAGGATGTGCCGGAGGCCGTGATGGAAATTGCGGGCTATTTGGCGCAATCCCGCACGGATGTTACCACAGAGCACTTAGATTGGCTGTATCACAATATTGCCTGCCGTGCGGCCATGAAAGCCCATGACGATCGTTCGCCCGAAGAACTGATTGCGCTGGTGCACCAGCTGGACGCAAATCCCCAATTGCGGTATTGCCCCCACGGAAGACCCATTTCTATTGTGCTGACCCAAAAAGAACTGGAAAAGCAATTCGGAAGAATTTAAATGAAGGGGCTTCTGAAAAAAGGAAATCGACGGGAAATTCATTAAAAACAAACGAATGCAAAGCAAAAAGCACAGAGATACTGAATGTATCAGGGCTTTTTGGGGCGCAGCAGATAGGTTTGCAGCAAAATTACCCTAAAGGATTTTCAGAAACACCCCTAGAAGAATGATCATACGGAAAAGGAGGAAGAGTGATGCAGAAAATACCCCTTTTGGTGATTGGGGGCCCCACGGCCAGCGGCAAAACAAAATTGGCCGTGGAGTTGGCGCTTCGTCAAAACGGAGAAGTGGTTTCAGCGGATTCTATGCAGATTTATAAAGGGATGCAAATTGGAACAGCCAAGCCCACTCCACAAGAAATGCAAGGGGTTCCCCATCATTTAATGGGGTTTGCAGAGCCCGGTCAATCCTTTTCCGTAGCGGAATATGTGGATTTAGCAAAAGCCAAGATTCAGGAGATTCACGGGAGGGGAAAGCTTCCGGTATTAGCTGGCGGAACGGGACTTTATATCCGATCCCTTATCAGCAATACCCAGTTTTCCCAAGCGGAGAACGACAGCGCGCTCCGCGAGGAACTGGCGGCCCGAGCCCGACAAGAGGGCTCCGAAAGCCTTTTGCAGGAGCTGGCTTCTTTTGATCCGAAATCTGCCGCGCGCATTGACCCGCGCAACCTGCCCCGGCTAATTCGTGCCATTGAGCTGTACCGAGTGACCGGAGTAACCATGACGGAGCATCTGAAAAACTCCCGGCTGGAACCATCGCCTTATCAGGTCTGTTTTCTTTGCCTGAATTTTCGGGACAGAAGTAAGCTCTATGAGCGAATTAACTTGCGGGTGGATGAAATGCTGGAGCAAGGGCTTTTAAAAGAGGCCGAGCAGGTGCTGAATCGGCCCGACGGCGCTACGGCCTTACAGGCCATTGGTTATAAAGAACTGCTGCCCTATTTTCGGGGAGAAATCAGTCTCGAGCAGGCGGCAGAAACCATCAAGCAAGAAACCCGGCGCTACGCCAAGAGGCAAATCACTTGGTTTAAGCGGGAAGAACAGCTTCACTGGCTGTTTGTGGACGATTATCCCAATTTTGATGCGCTGCTTTCTGTCGCGCAAGAAATCGTAAGGGGGGAGCTGTATGAATAATCCGGTACTCAAACGCCTGATTTCAGGCCTTATCGGCATACTGCTTCTTTTTTATATTGGGAATCAAATTTACAACGCAAATTACAGCAGTGTAAAAACAGAAACAGCCATTTATGCCACAGGGCAAGACACAATTCAAATGACCGGTACAGCCATTCGAAAAGAACAGATGATTCAGCAGACGGTTCCGGGGGTTTTGACTTATTTATTGGGGGAAGGCGGCAAGGTGGCCAAAGGCGGTGTGGTGGCAGAGGTTTATGACAGCGCTAAGGACGCCACTCAGCAGCAGCAGGTGGAACGATTGCAGCGAGAGATTGCCCGGCTGCAGAGCCTGAGCAACCCCGGTGATACTTATGCCGCCAACCCGGAACTTTTAACCCAGCAGATCAATCGTCAGCTGATTGAAACGCTGACTGCTGTGCGCAACCAAAATTACGGTTCTTTGACTCAAAACCGTGATACTCTGCTGTATGTGATGAATGAACGGCAGGTGGTGGTGGGGACGCTTAAAGACTTCAGTGCCAGAATTGCGCAGCTGCAAAATCAGTTGAGTTCCATCACCGTGTCCGGCGGAGGAACCCGCATGGGGCAAATTAAGGCTCCGGCTTCCGGCTTTTTTGTGGGAGTGGTGGACGGTTATGAAAGTCAATATGACTATAAATCGGTCTTGGGTCTTTCTGTGGCACAGTTACAGGAAAAAAAGAAGCCCACCCCTTTGGATGGAAATGTAGTTGGAAAAGTCTGCGAAGAATTTGACTGGTATTTTGCCGCTGTGGTAGAGCCTGATGATGCCTTAAAGCTGAAAGAAGGGAACCGGGTCAGCATTGACTTTCCGTTTGCTGTGGGCAAGCCGGTTCCGGCCACGGTGGCGAAGGTAAACCAGCCGGATAAACAGGCCGCAGCCGCTGTGGTTCTGCGTTGTTCCAACATGGATGCGGGCATTGCATCGGTGCGGGATGCTACAGTGCAGGTGCAGACGGGGGACTATTCGGGAATTATGGTCAGCCAGAAAAGCATTCATTTTGAAAAGCTGGTCAAAGAGGTTACTCAGGAAGATAAAACCGTTAAAAAGATTGAAAGAGAAGTTCCGGGTGTCTATGTCATGCATGGAAATTCCATTGAATTCGTGCAGGTTGTTCCGCTATTCCACAGCGGAAGCTATGTGATTTGTAAGGAACTGGATGAAAATGCTCCGGAATGGAACGATCTCATGACAAAAACTTCAATTCGTCTATATGATGAGGTGATTATAGAAGGGACTGATTTGTATGATGGAAAAGTCATTAAGTGACCAGGAACTGGAAAGCCGCTTTGGGGATTTGGAAGAAAACTTAAAGGTGATTCGTTCCCGCATCGAGGAAGCCGCTTTGGAATCCGGCAGAAAGCCGGAGGATATTACGCTTTTGGCGGCGACCAAAACGGTTCCTGTTCCGGTGATTAACCGGGCCATCGAGCTGGGGGTGACCCATATTGGAGAAAACCGGGTGCAGGAACTTTGCGACAAGCTGCCGCTGCTCTCTCCCTGCGACCGACAGTTCATTGGCCATTTGCAGAGCAATAAGGTTAAATTTCTGGTGGGGCAGGTTAGTCTAATTCAGTCGGTGGACAGTGAAAAGCTGGCAAAAGAAATTTCTCGCCTTTCTGTGCAAAGGGACGTTATTACTCAGGTGCTGATCGAAGTGAATATCGGCGAAGAAGAAAATAAGTCCGGCGTTTCCCCGGAATCACTGGAAGACTTACTGGGAATTATTTCCACTATGCCGGGGGTTTCGGTGCGCGGGCTCATGACAATCCCGCCTGTCTGCGATAATCCCGAAAAAACTGTTTCATATTTTTCGAAGATGCGACAATATTATGTTGACATACAGTCAAAAAGATTAGATAATGTTTCTATGGATTATTTGTCCATGGGAATGTCATCTGATTATGCACAGGCGATACGCTGCGGAGCAAATATGGTTCGGGTGGGGTCTGCCCTGTTCGGACAAAGGCAGTATGGAATCCTTCATTAAGATATTAGGGAGGCAATCAAAATGGCTGGATTGGTTCAGAAATTTAAAGATATGTGGGGCGCACCTGAGGACGAGTACGAGGATGAGGAGTATGTGGATGACCGTGCGGACGATATTATCTCCGGCTCGGACAACCATGCAGAAACAATTCGGGAGCGCGAGATGATTAAGCGTAATTCCGGTTCCTCCAGCAGCAATAAGGTGGTGAATATTCACGCTACCACGCAGCTTCAGGTGGTGCTGTTTAAGCCCGAACGCTTTGGCGAAGAAACTCGTGCCGTGGCGGACGAGCTTTTAAAAATGCACACGGTGGTGTTAAATTTAGAAAACACCAACAAAGATGTTTGTCGGCGCATTATTGATTTTCTTAGCGGTGTGGCATATGCCAACGGCGGAAAAATCAAGCGCGTAGCCACCAGTACATTTATTATCACCCCTTACAATGTGGATTTAACGGGTGATGATGTTTTAGATGAATTAGAAAACAACGGTGTTTATTTCTAATGAAACCGAATTCCCCACAAAATGATGCGATGCTGGAGGCCAGGCTTCTGGATGCAATTCGTCTTTGTTCCCGGCGGTATCAGCCTGTTTTTGTGGGCTTTCTGTCCGAAGCACAGGCCTTCTCGGCACAAGGGATCCTGCGCCGGGAGGGCTTTTTCCGCTATTTATTCTGGGGCGGGTTTGAAGAGGCCGAACGCGTGATGTTCGGTGCGTTCCCGGAATATCAGGAGCCAGACCCGTCAGAATTTCCCATAGCGGCATTTACCGCATCGTTTCGCGAGTGTGACGTGTTGACCCACCGGGATTTTCTTGGCGCCTTAATGGGTGCCGGAATCAATCGTGATACGGTGGGCGATTTACTGGTGGAGCCTGGGCGCGGTGTGCTGTTTTTAAGAGAAGAAATTTCAGAATATGTGAGTACCCAGCTGACAAAAATCGGCCGGGTGGGGGTGCGTGTTGCCCCCGGATTCGAAGAGCCGCTTCCCGGGGGACTTGGATTTGTGCCTTTTTCCGGGGTAATTGCGTCCCCTCGGTTGGACTGCGCCGCTGCGGCAGCTTTGCAAACCAGCCGAGAAAAGGCCGCCCGGCTGGTGGAAGCGGGCAGTGTGCTGCTTAATGGAATACAAACCCTTTCTCTTTCTGCAACGGTCAAAGCGGGTGATCGGTTGTCGGTGCGTGGAATGGGACGTTTTATCCTTGACCAGATTGGGCCGGAAACAAAAAAGGGCCGTTTTAACTTGAGTGGAAGAAAATACAGATAACAGGAGGTTTTAGTCATGCTTACTCTTAACGATATCATTAATGTAAGCTTCCGCAAATCGAATTTTTCCGGTTACCGTACCGAGGACGTGGATCATTTTATCGATCAGGTAAGAGATTCCTACGATCAGCTTTTGAAAAAGACGATGGAGCAAAACGAGGCATATGAGGCACTTTCTCAAGAAAAGGCGCACCTTGAAAAAAAATTGGAAGTGCTGGCCGAAAAAATAGAGGACTACCGCAAGGACGAAAGCGAAATCAAAACCGCTTTGGTCAGTGCCCAAAAGTTAGGGGAAGCTTCGATTCGCGAAGCGCGGCATAAGGCTGAAATCATCCTAAAAGATGCTACGTTAAAGTCCGAGCGCATTATCGGCACGGCAAAAGCCGATGTGGTGGCTCAGGAGCGGGAACTGGAAGACCTGAAGAAAAAGGTTTTGGATTTCCGTACCAAGCTGCTGGCGATTTACAAAGATCATTTGACCATGATCGATGCAATTCCCAGCCGCAAAGAGGATTTTGAACCTCAGGCACGGCCTGCCGCAGCCGCAATGCCCGAACCTCAGCCGGTTGAGCCGGAAGAAGAGATAATAATTTCGGAACCTGTGGCACAAGAGCCCCAAGAAGAGCCGGAGTACCGCCCGCAGCACTCGGCAGAAGAAGAGTTTGCCGTGGATGCATCCATGTTTGATAACAGCTTGCCGGAGCATGATTTGCGGTATGATGTTTTAAAGTTTGACGAAGTGGATGAAACTGGCGAAAAATAAGGAATGCTGCCGTAATGGGCATGAAAATATCATTTTGCACACAAGGAGGGAAGGACGGGTATGGCCCGCCCTTTTTTTCCTGGAAAAGAGGGAGTTCGTTTTGGTTACAGTTTTGCTGTCCTTTGTGGCGGTAGCCGTGGGCGTAGCTGCGGATCAATTTTTTAAAATGCTGGTGCTGGCTCATTTAAAACCCGTGGGAAGTATTGAGTTGATTCCCGGTTTTTTTCAGTTGACCTATGTGGAAAACAGAGGGGCTGCCTTTGGAATTTTGGCCAATCACCAGTGGCTTTTTGTGACAGTGACAGCGCTGGTCTGTCTGATTATGGCAGGCACACTGATTTGGTATAAAGCACACACAAACCTGACCCGCACAGCTGTTGTTTTGATTATGGCGGGCGGACTGGGGAACTTAATTGATCGGGTTCGGTTCCATTTTGTGGTGGATTTTCTGCATTTTCAGTTTTTTCCGCCGGTGTTTAATTTTGCGGATATCTGTGTCACCGTTGGCTGCGGCCTGCTGATTCTTTATGTTATTCTGTATTCAGATACGGGAAAACCCAAAGGTCCCAAGCGGTATGCCAAATATGCGCATTATAACCGGAACAGAAATTACAGGATGGGTGGTTAATTTGCAAAAAAAACAGCTGGTGGTGGGGCCAGAGTATCAGAACGCCCGGGCGGATCAGACAGTCAGCGAAATGCTGGAAGAGCTGACCCGATCCGCTGTGCAGAAGCTGATGCTTTCGGGCGCTATTCTGCGGGACGGCGTGCCCCTTTCTAAAAATGACCGGGTGTCGGAAGGTCAGATCATAGAGATCCTTTTGCCCGAACCGGCTGTTTTAGAAGAGGTGGAACCTCAAAATATCCCCCTGGAAATCCCTTATGAGGATGAGGATCTGCTGGTGGTAAACAAACCAAAGGGTATGGTGGTGCATCCTGCCCCCGGCAATCGGGACGGAACACTGGTCAATGCCCTTTTGTATCACTGCGGAAATTCTCTTTCGGGTATTAATGGGGTGATTCGACCGGGAATTGTTCACCGCATTGACAAAGACACCAGCGGTTTACTGGTGGTGGCGAAAAATGATGCTGCTCATCAAAGTCTTGCCGCTCAAATTAAGGAACATTCCTTTACCCGACAATACGAAGCGGTGGTATACGGGCATTTTCGGGAAGAAAGCGGTACAGTGGAAGCACCGATTGGCAGACATCCCATTGACCGGAAACGAATGGCTGTTACTCAAAAGAACAGCCGCTGGGCTGTGACCCATTATCAGATGTTGGAAGAACTGCCTGGTTTTTCTCATTTGCAGTTGCAGCTGGAAACAGGCCGAACCCATCAAATTCGGGTTCATATGGCATATTTGGGTCATCCGGTGGCCGGTGATCCGGTTTATGGCCCCAAAAAGGTGATTACTTCTTTGCAGGGGCAATGTCTGCATGCAAGAGTGCTTGGGTTCCGGCATCCTCGGGATGGCCATACCGTAGAAATTACCAGTGATTTGCCAGAGTATTTTACGGACTTTTTAAAACAGCTCAGGCGTCTATAAGGAGGGTTTTTTTGAAGATTCAGGATTTGTTGCTGATCTCTGATTTGGATGGGACCTTAATTGGAGAAAACTATCAAATTCCGGAACGGAATTTAAAAGCGATTCGACGTTTTCAGGAAAAAGGCGGGCAGTTTGCCATTGCCACCGGACGCTCGGGGGATTCGGGCGCCCAATATTATCATCAGTCGCAGCCCAATGGCCTTTCGGTATTGCTCAACGGTGCTGTTATTTATGATTTTGAAACGGATCGAGTGGTGAAAAGTGTTTCTATGCCGCCACAGGCTTCGGAATACGCCCGTATTCTGGCAGAGCATTTTCCCGAAGTGGGGTATGAGGTATTTACCGAACGAGATTTATTTGTTTTGCGGTGTAACCGTTACATACAGGCTCACTTGGAGCATGAAGGCCTATCTTGTGTGGAAACCAAAGCAGAAGATATTCCCGGCAGTTGGTGCAAGGTTCTGTTTGCCAGCGAGCCGGAAATAAAACAGAAAATGCATGATTTTACCGATACGTTTTCCCACCCGGGTGTTCGGTTTGTCCAAACCTCTTCTCATTTTTTAGAGATGCTTCCCGATGAAGTCAATAAAGGAACCGGGCTGGATGAAATTTTGAATCAGACCGGCATCAGCCGCAGTCAAGTGGTGGCAATCGGCGATTATTATAATGATGTGGAACTGCTGAAAGCGGCAGGGTTTGCGGCCGTACCGTCCAATGCGCCGCAGGATATTCAGGACATGGCAGACTTGGTGGTGGGTCATTGTTATGAAGGTGCGGTGGCAGATTTAATCGAGTATTTGGAGCAAACTCACCAAGAGTAGGCGGTGAAAAAGTTGGATGAAGATAATCGTCAAATACGTTGGCTTTTGGCGGCTTCGGCCGTTCTGGGCGCTTTGATTATCGGATACAATGTGCTGTTTGTTCCACAGGTAACCCTTACGACCATTGTTCATACCGATGGTTCCGGGGCCGCTTCGTCTGATTTAGTGGTTTCTCTTCCCGGGCCGTCGGAGGAAGAATATGAACCGGAGCCGGTAGAAGAAGGCTTGGTTCACTTGAACACAGCGGATGTGCAGGAGTTGGAAACACTTCCCGGTATCGGCTCGGTAACGGCACAACGCATTGTGGAGCATCGGAATACCTATGGGGAATTTCAAAGTACGGAAGAGCTGAAGCAGGTTTCGGGCATCGGGGAAAAAACCTTTCAGCAGATTCAGGATTTGATTACAGTGGACTGATTAAAAGAACAAAAAAGTTCAGGGTGTTCTTTCAATAGAAACCCGACGCAGTCAAAACACAAGCCAAATGGTATTTCATTTGCTTTGAATGGGACACAAAAGCAAGCTAAAATATCGGTTCCTTTTATGAGAAGCCGGGCGACCTTTCTGAAATTTTCAAAAGGGTTGCCCGGCCTGTATCAACTTTGGGAAAAGAAACAATTTTCTTTTTTCAAAAACAGGAGTGTTTTTGGTGCAAATCAAGTAAATCTATTTTCGCCTTCCATGTTTCCTCGGCCGGGAAATAACCGGCATGAATGCAGGTTGCTGTAAAAACAATACGGTTGAACGGTTGGCTTATTATTTTATACTATTGTTAAAGGATGAGGAATGAATATGTGGCATTATTTGTGGCCCCTTTTTCTGATTGTTTGCTCTAATGTGGTTTATAATCTTAGCACCAAAAGCACCCCTCAGTCCGCAAGCCCTTTCTTTTCACTTCTCATTACTTATCTGGTGGGGGCGGCCGCTTCGCTGGTTTTGTTCTTTTTTACCAGTCAGGATCGCAATCTGCTGCAGAACATCGCTAAGATAAACTGGACCAGCGTTCTGCTGGGTTTGGCTGTTGTCGGCTTAGAAACCGGATATCTTTTCCTTTACCGTGCCGGCTGGAATATCAGCAAGGGCCCGCTGACTGCCAATATCCTGTTGTCCTCCATTTTGCTGATCGTTGGGGCTCTGGTCTTTCATGAAACAATTTCTGTCAAACAGCTTTTGGGGGTGGCCGTTTGCTTTGTGGGGTTGGTTTTAATCAGTAGCAAGTAATCTTATTGAATTGGTGGTTGACGGAAAAACGGCCATAGAGTACAGGTTCCTTTGCTATCATTTCGATGGAACGGGAGGTAAGTGAATGGATGCCAAACAGAAAGTGTATGAATTGTTGCATGCTTTACAAATTCCCTATCGCTCTGAGGAACATCCCGCTGTATTCACCATAGAACAAATGGAAGCATTGCAACTGGATGGCGCAAATAACATCGTGAAAAATTTATTTGTACGAGATGATAAAAAGACGAAATTTTTCTTGCTTGTTATGAGCAAAGAAAAAAAGGCAGACTTAAAATCCATACGGCAACAGCTTGGCAGCAGACCCTTGAGTTTTGCGTCTGAAAATCTATTAATGGAAAAGCTGGGTCTAACCAGCGGTGCGGTTACTCCTTTGGGTATTTTGAATGACGATAGCCGCTGTGTGGAAGTTGTGCTAGACCAAGATTTAAAAAAGTTGGATGAGATCGGTGTTCATCCCAATGACAATACGGCGACGGTTTGGCTTCGGCTAAGTGATTTGGAAACAGTGATTCAGAATCATGGCAATCTTTTTTCGTATCTTTTGATGTAATGCTGTTCCTGTAAGAAGTGTGTTTTTCCATTCGGTTTTCTGAAAATTTAGCGGGAAAACACCATGTTTTATATACTTAAAGAATAATTTATATAAAATATACTGTTTGTATTTCGGTTTAAGTTGTGATAGCTATAAAAAGAGGATAAAAAAAGAAAGCAGAAAGCTGCTTTCTTTTTTATCTTCTTTTTTATTTCACACGAATTTAATCGCCAAAACTGATGCCGATATCTCTGGCGGACTGAATGAGCTCACAGTCGATGGGAACAGCTTTTAATTTTCCGGCCACTTCACTTAAAGGTACGGGAACAATTTTTTGATTTTGCAAAGCGACCATGTAACCAAAACGGCCCTCCTGAATCAGCCGTGCGGCAGCGGTTCCGAATCGAGTGGAAAGAACACGGTCATATGGGCAGGGGCTGCCGCCTCGCTGAAAGTGACCGGGAATGGTGACCCGAACCTCGTCGCCGGTTTTGGCACCGATTTCTTTGGCCAGCCGATAAGAAAGGGAGGGTTCGGTCATTTTTGCCCGCTTGGCTTTCAGCTCTTTTTTGGAAAGCTGGGCTTCTTCTTTTGAAAGAGCACCTTCTGCCACGGCTAAGATAGAAAACTGTTTGCCAGAGCGTTTGCGCAGTTTTAACATGCTGCATATTGAATCAATGTCGTAAGGAATTTCGGGAAGCAGAATGGCGTCGGCTCCGCCTGCGACACCGGCGTGCAAGGTAAGCCACCCAACTTTGTGCCCCATCAATTCGATAATAAACACACGCCCGTGAGAGGTTGCCGTGCTGTGAATGGCGTCAATTACGGTGGTGGCGGTTTCTACCGCACTGGAAAACCCAAAAGTCATTTCGGTGTTCCAAAGATCGTTGTCAATGGTTTTGGGCAGGGTAATGACATTAAGCCCTTCTTGACTGAGCAGATTGGCGGTTTTGTGGGTGCCGTTTCCGCCCAAAATAACCACGCAGTCCAGCTTCATCCGCTTATAATTTTTCTTCATGCACTCGATTTTATCCGGTTGGTCCCCAGAAGAAAGCCGCATTTCCTTAAAAGGCTGGCGTGAGGTTCCCAAAATAGTTCCCCCAAGCGTAAGAATTCCAGAAAAATCTTTGGGATCCATCTCTTTGTAATCGCCCTCAATCAGGCCCCGGTATCCGTCCCGGATTCCTAAAATGGTGATATCTTCTTCATATTTTTCAATGAGTGCTTTTCCTACGGCACGGATTGCGGCGTTTAGCCCCTGACAATCGCCGCCGCTGGTTAAAATTCCAACTCTCATTCGACATGCTCCTCTTTATTTTTGTAGCTTTGCCGAATCCGCATCACGAATTGGCACCAGCAGCTTGATTTCTTCGGATTTTTTCAGTTCCGCCACACTCTTGCGCGCCTTAGAGGCAAACAGGGTCTGGCAATTGACCGCCGCTTTTCCCCGGCGGCTGACCAGAAGATAGTTGGTGTCTGGCTGCATGATTCGGGTGTTTACATTATCAGCCAGCATAATTTCCAATATCTCAAATGCTCTTTTGCGCAGTTCTTCGCCTTCAATGGGGAAGACCAACTCCACCCGGCGATCCAAATTCCGTGGCATCCAGTCCGCGCTTCCCATATAGATTTTTGGATTCCCACCGTTTTCAAAGGCAAAAATCCGGCTGTGCTCTAAAAGCTGCCCCACAATGCTGTGGACAGTAATGGTTTCGCTCAGTTCGGGCAGCCGGGGAATCAGGCTGCACATGCCGCGGACAATCAGCCGGATGGGAACCCCTGCCTGAGAGGCTTGATATAAAAGCTGGATGATTTCCGGGTCAATCAAAGAGTTTACTTTTGCAGTGATTCCACTGGGTAAGCCCTTTTGGGCATTTTCGGTTTCTCTTTGAATCATGCGGTGAAAAAAGCTTCTCATCCCATGGGGGGCGACAATAAACCTTCGGTATTCCGGCGGCCGCGAGTAACCGGTTAGAACGTTAAAAAGAGAAGAGGCATCCACACCATACGGTTCTTTGCAGGTAAACACACCGATATCTGTATAGATTTTTGCTGTGGAATCGTTGTAGTTTCCGGTTCCCATGTGCAGGTAGCGGCGAATGCCATCTTCTTCCCGGCGCACCACCAACAGAATTTTGCAGTGGGTTTTGAGTCCAGAGAGTCCGTAAATTACGTGGCATCCTGCTTGCTCCAGTTTTTTCGCCCAATTAATATTGTTTTCTTCGTCAAACCGGGCTTTCAGCTCTACCAAAACGGTTACCTGTTTGCCGTTTTCGGCTGCGCGGATCAAAGCGCCAATGATGGGCGAATGGCCGCTGACCCGGTAAAGAGTTTGCTTAATGGCCAGTACATCGGCATCGTCGGCGGCCCTGCGCACAAAATCCACCACGCATTGAAAGCTTTCATAAGGGTGATGAACCATGCGGTCTTTTTCTCGAATCGCCTGAAAAATATCCTCATAGCCCCAAAAGGCAGCAGGGGGATTCACCGGCTTAATGGGGGTGAAACAAAGGTGGTCATAGCCCGGCAGTGACGCAAATTTCGTTAAATACGTCAAATCAATGGGGCCCGGCACTTCAAAGATGTCATAGGGCTTTAAATCCAGTGTTTCCACCAGAAATTCCTTGATTTCGGGATCACAGTTTTGCAGCAGTTCCAACCGAACCGGGCGGCCCCGTTTTCGTTTTTTAATGGATTTTTGCACTTCAGTCAGCAAATCTTCCGCATCCTCATCAATTTCCAAATCGGAATTGCGGGTCAGGCGGAAAGGGGAGCAGGCTTCGATCTGATACATGCCAAACAACTCTTTGATTTTATCAGAGATGACGTTTTCCAGCAGCACAAAAATCTTTTTTTCCGGATCCGGCACTTGCAGAAATCGGGATAAAATAGAAGGAACCTGCACCAAAGCGAACATGTTTTCTTCTTCGCTATTTTTCAGCCGTACCGCCAGATTTAGACTCTTGTTTGACAAAATGGGGAACGGACGGCTTCGGTCTACCGCTAAAGGGGTCAAAACCGGAAACAGAATTTTGTGAAAATAATCAGAAAGAAACTGTTTTTGCTTGGCATTGAGTTCTGCGGGGGTACAAAATCGTACCCCTTCTTTGCGAAGTGCAGGCAAAATGGATCGGTGTAAAGCAGTATATTGCTGTTCGGTAAAGGTGCGGATTTTCCGGGTCAGGCGAAGAATCAAATCCTCTGGGGTCAGGCCCGAAATATCCGGCGTTTTATAGCCCGAATGGATTTGCGCTTTGACTCCGGCCACGCGCACCATAAAGAATTCGTCCAGATTGGAAGCTGTGATTCCCAAAAAGCGAAGCCGTTCCATCACCGGGTTTTCTTTTTCAAAAGCTTCTTCTAATACCCTTCCGTTAAAATCCATCCAGCTCAGTTCGCGATTTAAATAAGGAAACTGTTTGCCTCTATTCATCTTGCGGCCTCCTTTGCTCAAAGCATCAGCGTTTTAATGGCAAGCACCGGATGGATTCCGAATACTTCCTGAAAAAACGGCGCGCAAAGATCAAAGGCCCATTTTTCCAACGTTAAATTATCATCACTGCTGCCGGTAATCACCAAGCGGTCTTTTTCCAGCTTGATGGAAATATCTTTCAGTTTTTGCGTCTGGGACTTATCCAGCGCATTAGACAGCCGGAAAATCGCCACCAGTTTAGAAATGATTAAACGAGTTTGCTTATCCAGCATAGAAAACTCCGGGTCGTCGTTGCTGGGAACCTGATATTCGTCATAGCTGGACAAAAAGGCTACGATCAGAACCTCTCGATCCGTCAGCCCGTACAGATCGATATTCTTCACCAAATCGAAAGTGCTGTTCAAATGCTCTTTGGAATTGATGTAATACCCGGCATCGTGCAGAATACTGGCCAGCTCCAGAATCAGCCGGCATTTGTAATCCATGCCATGAATTTTTTTTGTTTTGTCAAAAATCCGGCAGGAAAATTTGCGCACGGCATCAGAATGCGAGCGGTTGCAGCGGTAGCGATCTGCAATCCATTGGGCACAGCAAATCGCATTGGTAACCACATGATCTTCATATTCCTTTTTGCTTTTGGGAATCAGCATTTGCCGCAGCAGTGCATCCCACAATTCTACCTTTGGGGAAATGACACTGTCTGCGTGGGTCAGCTGAAGCAGCTGCATATAAATCACCAGAACCGGATAAAGCACCTGAGCACTGGCGTCGGAAATGCCATACTTATCCGCAATGGATTCCGGAGTCATAACGCGGACTTCCTGAAACAGGCGCCCAATGAGTTCTGCCCGGATGGTATAACGGCCCTGAGAGGGCGTGACTGCGCAGATGCGCGCGATTAACTCGATTTCGCTGCCGGTGAGCACCAGATTGCGGATGCTGCTGAGCTGGGTGGGGATGGGAATATGCTGCACAATTAGGTTCAGATATTCTTCCACCACGGTGTCGAAATCGCCGCTGTTTTCCTGAATGCTGCCCAGCATGTTATATAGCTTCATGGGCCCCATAGAGATGTTTTGAGAAAAGATCATGTCCGAACCGTCAAAAATAGACAGTCCAATGCTCCCAGTGCCGATAAAAGAGATTAAGGTGTTTCCGGGAGGGAAGTCAGGCATGGACTGAATGGATTTCAAAATTTCGGAATAAATCAGCGTCTTTTCCTGATCGTCTTCCAGAATCTGAACGGTGATGTTGTTTTGGATTTTCAGCTGATCCGTAATGTAATCCCGGTTTTGCGCTTCCCGCAACGCGGTGGTTGCCACAACCCGGTGCTGTTCGGTGCCGTATTCTTTCATCACTTCGCTAAAGCCATGCAAAGCAGAAGAAAGCTGCCACAGACTTTCAAAGCTGATTTTTCCGCCGTGAAAGACCTCGGTTCCCAGTTTAATGGGGTATTCTAAACGATCAACCGTCACAATTTTGCCTTTTTGCAGCTGAGAAATTTTCATTTTCAGCATGTTGGAACTGATGTCGATGACAGCGGCAATTTTGCCGCCTTTTTTGTGGTTCACCAGGCAATCACCCTATCTAAAAAAGTATTATTATTATATCAAACCAAAGGGGGAATATCAATGAAAGTCCGGTTAAAACTAGCGCAACAGCATCTTTTTCATTCTGATTTTTCTGTGTGGCTTTTCTGTGGAATCAAAGCAGGGGATTTTGAGTAATTGGCAGAAAAAATCAGCAGAGAATCCGGCAGCTGCCGGATTCTCTGCTGATTTAAATTGGTTTTGTGCTTGTTCGTGTAGGTTTTCCGACAAAGCCTTGAAAGGATTTGCTGCGCATGGTACAATATTTACGCTGCATCTGCCTTTGGGCATTTGTCGGTTTTGGGGAAGTGGCGGTTTCTGTGATGGGAAGGCGCTGCTTCCTTCATTTTTTCAGGTCGTCCCTCAGCTTTTTAATCCCACGCCGTGCCGCTTCTGCTTTTGTGACTTGCTGTTGCTCACAATATGCTTCTAACACTTCGCTGCTTTCGTGATCCAAACGGACAAACAGCGATTTATCTTTGGGATTATCCGTTGGGCGGCCTATTTTGGAGTTTGCCAAGGATTCACCTCCTTTTGCTATATGAAATAGCATAGCGCTTTCGTATAGCAAAAGGAGGATTTGTGAAATAACTTCATATCATTTATTGGAAAAACTTCATTTGCCATCACAGGCCGGTCCGGGGCCGGTTACATGATTGCTACTTGCTTTATAATCATGAATTATGGTATACTATTTCGAATAGAACGAGGACGCAGCGAAATGTGCGCGCTGCCTATGAGGAAAACCGGGACCGTCCGGTATGCCCGGCGTTATCCTTCGCAAACAAGGGGTCGCGAGCATCCCCGGCGGGATAACGTCTGGTTTGTGTGTCCATAATATCATTATGGAGGAAACTGTATGACTGACTTTGAGCTATGTATGAACTGTATGTCAGAAAAAGCCGTTCAGGAATCCTGCCCTCATTGCGGACACTCGGAGGATGAACCCCAAGAGCCGGAGGCGCTGCCTCTTAAGACAATGCTGCAAAATCGATATTTGATCGGTTTGGCGCAGAAAACCAACGGAGAAGGCATTTCTTATATCGGCTATGACAGCGTTTTGAATATCAAAACGCTGATTCGGGAATTTTTCCCCCAGACTATGAGTGAAAGGCTGCCGGAGGGATTAGAAATCCGCATTGTGGATGGCAGTGAAATTACGTTTGAGGAATATAAAGCGTCTTTTTTAAGTCACGCTCGCGAGTTGGCTCATGTTCGCCAGCTTTCTGCGATTGAGCAGATTTATGATATTTTTGAGGAAAACGGAACAGCTTATACTGTGGCGGAGTGGGAGGATTGCATCACACTGCGCTATTTTGTAGAGCGCAGCGGCGGAAGCCTGGACTGGAATGCAGCCCGGCCATTGTTTATGCCGGTGCTTTCTGCTTTGAGCACGCTGCACTCAAAAGGGATTAACCATTTGGGGATTTCCCCGGATACATTGGTGATTTTGCAGGACGGCAAAATGAAGCTGACCGATTTTCAGCTGGATGCCGTGCGCCGGATGGACACCGACCTGCCGCCGGATTTGGTTGCGGGCTGTGCGGCTTTGGAACAGTATGTGATGGATTATGTGCCGGATGAGGCAACCGATGTGTATGGATTTGCCGCATGCCTGTTTTTTGCACTGACCGGCACCTTGCCTCAGGATGCTTTGCGGCGTAAGGCGGATTCCCGGCTGATGATTCCCACGAATGTTCTGCGTGCGCTTCCGCCCTATGTAATCACGGGCCTTGCCAATGCGCTTCAGGTGATGCCGTCTAAGCGGACTCCCCATTTTGAGCGCATGAGAGCAGAGCTTTCGTCTGCCCCCACGGTAACTGCGAAAATCGGGGATACCATGTCCCCGATTTTGCCGGAACCGGAACCGGTTCGAAAAGGAACTCCGGGCATTGTTTGGGCGATAGGCTCTGGCGTGGTTTCTTTGGCTATTTTTATTTTGATCGGTATTTTCTGGCTGTTCCCACCCGGTTCCGGGGGAGTGAAAGGGGCGGATCTGCCTGCGGTTTCTGCCGGTTTGGAATCCACCGCGACCGGAATTATGATGGAAGCCATGCCCGATTCTAACGCAGGCGACGCAAACCGAATCGAAACCCCCAATTTAGTGGGCAAAAAGCTGGATGATATTTTGGCAGAAAAAAATTCCGGTGAATCAAATTACGAAATTTTGGTATCTGATAAGGAATTCAGCGATACAGTGGCAGAAAATTTGGTGATTCGGCAGGCTCCCGAGCCGGGGCAGAGGATGGAAAAAGGAACGAAAATTGTGGTGGTAGTCAGCCAGGGCTCCCATATGCGTTCTTTGCCGGAAATCCGGGGCCTTAGCCTTGCGGATGCCTCTTTGGCTGTAACAACAGCCGGCCTGACGCCTGCCAAACGAGACGTGTTTGACGACGATGTGCCGGCAGGCGAAGCCGTTGGCTATCAGGATCAGCAGGCAGGGGATACGTTGGAATATGGTTCCCATGTGGTGATTCTTTTAAGCAAAGGCCCCGATCCGTCTGTTTTAGGCAATTCAACACAGTGAAGGATGATAAAAAACAATGGCTAAGGTAGCGTTAATCGCTTATACACCCCAGCCGGAACGCACAGTGGCGGCCGCCGCCAAGCTGTGTTATTCCTCTGTGGGTGTAGAACATATCATGGATGGCCTGACTGACGAAAAGACCGCCCAGTTTGTGGAGATGCTTTCTGAAATCGGGCATGAAAGCCCCGTTGAGCATGCCTCTTTTACATTTGCAATTGAAGGCGTTTCCCGCGCATTCTTAGCGCAGATGACCCGGCACCGTATCGCTTCTTACAGCGTGCAGAGTCAGCGGTATGTGGCAGAGCATCAGTTTGGGTATGTGGTTCCCCCGGAAATCGAGGCGATTCCCGAGGCGAAAGAAGAGTTTATCCGGTCAATGGAAGAAGCGCAGACCCGGTATGAAAACCTGACCCGCATTTTAAAAGAGAAGCATCTGGCGCAGATGTTGGAAGAAGGCAAAGAGCCCAAAGCAGCGGCTCGTGCGGCAGAGAAAAAGGCAATTGAGGACGCCCGGTTTGTGCTCCCCAATGCCTGTGAAACCAAAATGATCTGTACCCTGAATGCCCGTTCGCTTATGAATTTCTTTTCTCACCGGTGCTGTAACCGTGCCCAGTGGGAAATTCAGGACGTGGCGGTGCAGATGCTTCGCCTGGTTCTGGGTGTGGCGCCAAACCTGTTTGCCCATTGCGGCCCGCCCTGTCTGCGCGGCGGCTGTCCCGAAGGGAAGATGAGCTGTGGCAAAATGACGGAAGTACGGGCTTATTATAAAAAACTGGGGGAAGAAAAATGAGCAGACGGCTGATTGTGCTGGAAGGGCTGGACGGCAGCGGAAAAGCCACTCAGACGGGGCTGCTGTGTCAGGCGCTGGAACAGCGCAATGTTTCGCTGCGCCGAGTTTCTTTTCCGGATTATCAAGAGGAATCCTCTGCTTTGGTCAAAATGTATCTGAACGGCGAGCTGGGCGGTCATCCCGGGGAAGTCAACGCCTTTGCGGCAAGTTCTTTTTATGCGGTGGACCGTTTTGCCAGCTATGTGCGGCATTGGCGGCAGGATTATCAAAATGGACGGCTGATTGTAGCCGATCGATACACCACCTCGAATATGGTGTATCAAATGACGAAACTGCCCAAATCGCAGTGGGACGCTTATCTGGATTGGGTATGCGATTTTGAGTATAATAAAATGGAACTGCCCGCACCCGATGCGGTTTTTTATTTGGACATGCCTCTTTCTATCTCTCAGCGGCTGCTGCAAGAGCGGTATGCGGGGGACGAGGCAAAAAAAGATATGCATGAAAAGGATACCGATTTTCTGGCGGCCTGCCGCGAAAGTGCGTTGTACTGTGTGCAGAAACTGGGGTGGACTTTAATTTCCTGTGCCCGGGGCGGACAGATAAAGTCGGTAGAAGAAATTCATGCAGAAATTATGGCAAGTGAAATCATAAAAGGAATGTAGCGATTTATGTTAAAATTTGAATACGCAACCATTGAGGACCGAGAGTGGCTTCAGCCGATACTTTCTGCCAGTGGAAAAATGGGCAGTGAAAATGCCTTTGGAACATTGTTTATCTGGAATGAAAGTTATCATTCCCGCATCTGTCGGCAGGACGGCTATGTGTACTTGTCGTCCGGCGAGCATTTTCATACCTATAATTTTCCCTATGTGGCAGACCCGGCTCGTGCCGGAAGCCTGAAGGATGCGCTTCAGGTGCTGATTGATGATGCCGCAGAAAAAGGGTTTCGATTCCAGATGTGGGGCATGACGGATAAAGAGATTGCCCGCATGGAAGAAGCAATGCCCGGCGCTTTTGAGTTTAGCCTTGACAGGGATGGTGCGGACTATATTTACAACAGTTCCGATTTAATCGAACTGGCTGGGCGAAAATACCACGGCAAGCGGAATCATTTATCAAAATTCAATCGGCAGTACCAATGGGAATATGAAGATGTTACCGCAGAAACCATCGATATCTGCCGGGAAATCAGCCGGGAATGGTGTCAATTTAACGGGTGTGACCCGGAAAATGGGCTGGATAAAGAAGTGGGCGCACTGAGAAAAGCTTTTGCTAATTTTGAGGCGCTGAAACTGTCCGGCGGTGTCATCCGCGTGGATGGAAAACCAGTAGCCTATACGTTGGGGGAAGAAATCAATCCCCAAATATTCCTGCTCCATTTTGAAAAAGCACTGCCGGGCTATGATGGGCTGTATGCGGCCATTAACAACGAATTTGCCCGGCGTAATTTGGCACAGTATTCCTATGTGAATCGGGAAGAGGATCTGGGTTTGGAAGGGCTTCGCAAAGCAAAGCTTTCGTATTACCCGGCCTTAGTCCTTGAAAAATACAGAGCGGTTCTGAAGGGAACGGAAAAATGAGCAAAAAAATAATCAGGCTGGCCCGCTGGGGAATGCAGGCGGAGCTGGCGCAGATCTGGCAAATCTGCTTTGAGGAATCCAAGCGGCCTACCTATTATTTTTTCAATAATGCTTTTCAGCCCCAGAATTGCCTGGTGTATCAGATAGACGGAAAAGCGGCGGCTATGGTTCACATGCTGCCGGTTCAGATGGTGCAGGCCGGCGGCACGGTGCAGGGGCACTATATTTATGTTGCCTCAACCTTACCGGAATACCAAAAACAAGGCTGTATGGGTGCGCTGCTTCGGGCCGCGGCTCATGTGGGGGAAAAGCGGGGGGATCATTTTTCCTGTTTGCTTCCCTCCAGCGATGCACTGTATGACTATTACAGCAAATACGGGTATGAGGAAGCCTTTGTTACCCGGTTTTTAACGGTTTCCGCCCAGGAACTTTCCCAGTTGGGTGGAAAAGCACAGTGGGGCCAGGTGGTTCTGGGGTATTCCCGAATGAAGGCGCTGCGTGAACAGCAGCTGAATACTTTGGCGGGGTCTATTTTATGGGATGAAAAGGCTTTCCGATATGCTGAGGGAATCAACGGTCAATATGGCGGAAAACTGGTGGCCAGTGGGAAAGACGGACAAGGCGCTTATGCACTTTGCCGATATTTGGATGGCGAAGTATGCGAAGTAACAGAGCTGATGGCGGATGAAATCAGCTTTCCGGCGCTGGCAGCGCAAATGCTGGCAAAAATGCCGGCTCAACAGTATCGGCTGCGTCTGCCGGATAACGGCGTACTGTTCCCGGGGCAGGGACAAGTTCAGCGGTTTGGAATGCTCCGGCAGATTTCTGCGGTGCAATGTGGGGAAACAGCCTATTTGGGCTTACCATTAGATTAATAAAAAGGGGATGTGACAGGAATGACTTATGTTTTTTTGGCAAATGGATTTGAAGAAATGGAAGCATTAATAACAGTGGACTTGCTCCGGCGTGCCAATGTGCCGGTTCAGACTGTGGGTGTGGGCGGGAAGCAGATTATGGGTTCCCATCAGATCCCGGTGATTGCCGACATTACAGAAGATGAAGTTTCTTTGGAAGGCCTAAAAATGGTGGTTTTGCCGGGCGGACTGCCGGGCACCCCGAATCTGGAACAGTCACAGATTGTGAAGAATACAGTGACTGCTTGCCTGGAAAAAGGCGGCTATGTGGCGGCTATTTGCGCCGCGCCTTCTATTTTGGGGCATATGGGCTTGCTGAAAGGCAAACGCGCCACGGTCAGCGATGGTTTTAAGGGAGAGATCCCCGGTGCGGAGTATACCGGTGAACTTGTGACTCTCGATGGCCAAATCGTTACCGGAAGAGGGCCCATGGCTTCCGTCGATTTTGCGCTGAAGCTGGTGGATTTGCTGGCGGACAAGGAAACTGCTGAAAGGTTAAGGAACTTAATGCAATGCCAGTAAAGAACATCAAAGAGCTGAAAAAGGATCTGCGGGCAAAATACCGGGGGCTAAGGGAGAATCTGTCGGACGAAACAAAGTTGCGTCTGGATTCTGAAATTCAGTCCCGCCTGCTTTCGCTGCGGGAATACAGTCGAGCGTCCACCGTGTTTACTTACATCAGCAAAGAGCTTGAAGTGGATACGCTGGCTGTCATAAAGGCCGCCTGGGCCAATCAAAAAAGGGTTGCTGCCCCCCGGTGTATTCCGGGAACCAGAGATATGGAGTTTTTTTACATTCGCTCTTTGGAGGATTTGGCCCCGGGAACGTTTGGCGTAATGGAGCCTGTTCCAGAGCGCTGCGAAAAGGTAGAAGATGAGTCAAGCGGCTTCTGTCTGGTGCCTGGGTTCAGCTTTGATGTTCAGGGATTTCGGTTGGGATACGGAAGCGGTTATTATGACCGCTTTCTTTCCCGATTTGGCGGATTTACAGTCGGCGTGTGCTATTCCTTTTGTGTGCAGTGGAATTTGCCGCATGGGTATTATGACAGGTCGGTTGATATATTAATAACAGAAAAGTATGTCCGAAAGACATCCAAAAAAGCAAGGTAGGGAGGTCTATCATGCGCGATGACAAGCAACAGGGCGGCCGCGGCCGAAGGCCGGATGATTCCCACCGGCGCAGGGCTCAGCATTTTAAGCTGGAAATAAATGATGAGGAATATCTTGCCGGGGAGCAGTCGGGTTCACAAGCGGAACCCGATGTAATTCACAGCTACAGCAGCCCACAAACCCGAAAAGCCATGGTGGCATCGGAAAAGCGCGCCCTGAAAGCCGAAGAAAAAGCCTTTCGTCAGCGCAGCCGAGAAAAAGGCAAGCGCAACCGAAGGTTGTTCACGGTCGTCTGGATGTCTATGATACTCATTTTAGGTGTGGCATTGGGCCAATATCTGGTGACCGGGATCGCCGATATGCTGGCCTATCAAAAGTCACAAGTAAATGTTACGGTGGAAATCCCCAAAGGTTCCTCCACCAAAGAGATCTCTCAGATTTTGTATTCCAATGGTGTGATTGAACAGCCGGGATTTTTCCGTATCTATTCCAAACTGACCAAAGCAGACGGTTCTTACCGGAACGGTACCTATGAAATTGACACCAATATGGATTATGAAGCTTTGATCAATTATTTGCAGTCCAACAACAACCGGGTGGATACGGTCAAGATTACATTTCAGGAGGGCCTGAATGTAAGGGAAGTGGCCGAGCTGTTAGAGAAAAACGGTGTTTGTTCAGCTGAAGAAGTGCTGAAATATGCCAATTCTCAGGATTTTAATCAGTATAACCTGATTGAATCTATTCAAAATGACAGCGACCGGTATTATTTGCTGGAGGGCTATCTGTTTCCCGATACCTATGATTTTTATAAGGATGAGGATCCTCAGCAGGCATTGGGAAAGATGATTAACAATACCAATAAAAAGCTGACCAGTGCTATCCGCGAGAAGGCCAAGGCACTGGGAATGTCTATGGATGAAGTGATGAATCTGGCTTCTATCATTCAGGCAGAAGCAGCGGATGAGGCAGATATGTATAAAGTTTCTTCCGTTTTGCACAATCGCCTGAAAAACGGTGTGGCCACCGGAACACAGCAGCTGGGCTGTGACTCGACGATTTTTTATCCTTACCGCAGCAAAGCTCAGCTTCCGGCCGATCAGCGGGATAATTTCTTGAGCAGATACAACACCTATACAATTGTCGGGCTTCCTCCGGGGCCCATTACCAACCCGGGCAGCAAGGCGATTGACGCGGCCTTGAACCCGACGAACAGCGATTATTATTATTTCTGCCACTCCGCCGATGGAAAGGCATATTATGCGAAAACGGCGCAGCAGCACCAGCAAAACTTGAAAAAGGCAGGTCTGACTCAGTGAACATGGAACTACTGGCCCCGGCAGGGGATATGGAACGGCTGGAGTCCGCAATTGCATTCGGTGCGGACGCCGTCTATTTGGCGGCAAAAGAATTTGGAATGCGGGCCGGTCCTTCCAATTTTACTTTGGAAGAGTTGGAAAAGTCGGTGCGGATGGCTCATGAAAAGGGTGTGCGTGTGCACATGACCTGTAATACGCTTCCCCGCAACGAGGAATTGCCCCGGTTGCCGCAACTGTTGCAAAATGCGCAAGAGATTGGAATTGACGCATTTATTGTGGCAGATCTCGGTGTGATGAAAGTGGCACAAAGGCACGCGCCTAAGGTGGAATTGCATGTTTCTACTCAGGCAGGTGTGGTGAATTTTGAAACCGCCCGTGCCTTTCATGAAATGGGGGCTTCTCGGGTCGTTCTGGCTCGTGAACTTAGCATGGAGGAAATTGCAGGGATTCGGGCCAAAACACCTTCTGAGCTGGAACTGGAGGTGTTTGTACACGGTTCTATGTGCGTGTCCTTTTCCGGGCGATGTCTTTTGTCCAATTATCTAACGGGACGAGATGCCAACCGGGGGGATTGTGCCCAGCCTTGCCGCTGGTCTTACCGTTTGGTGGAAGAAAAGCGTCCGGGTGAGTATTTCCCCATTGAAGAGGATGAAAAGGGCACTTACATTATGAATTCCCGGGATATGTGTATGATTCAGCATATTCCCGAGCTGGCCCAAGCAGGGGTCAGCAGCCTGAAAATCGAAGGGCGGGCCAAATCAGCCTATTATGTGGCGGTGACGGCCAATGCCTATCGCCATGCCATTGATTTTTATGAGAAAAACCCGCAGGCTCCGCTTCCGGACTGGATTCCAGAGGAGCTTAATAAAATCAGCCACCGGGAATACAGCACCGGTTTTTATTTCGGCCAGCCGGGGCAGGTGTATCAAAATGGTGGCTATGTGCGGGATTATGAGGTAGTAGCTGTTTGTGAAGGATGGGAAAATGGCATAGCTCGTTTGTCCCAAAGAAATCGCTTTTTCCGTGGGGACGTGGTGGATGTTCTGGAGCCGGGCGGCATTCCCTATCTTCTGAAACTGGACGAACTGTATGATGAGGAAATGATGCCGATTGATGTGGCACCCCATGCAACCATGAAAGTGCGGACTAAAACAGAGCGGTCCGTTGCTCCGGGTGCGCTGCTGCGCAAATCGCGAGCCTGATCAAGCGTCAATGAAAAGAGGAAAGGGCAGAAAGCCAATCTGGCTTTCTGCCCTTATTTCAGCGATTCGCTAAAAAACAAAAAACAGGGAATGATGATAGAGAAAATAACATTTCCCGATAAAGGTCAAGATGAGAAAAGAATGAGTTGAAACATAGGGTGATAGGGCTTGCAATATACTGGATGGGTCTTTACTACATTTCATAGCGCGACTGAATAAAGTTTCGGATCTTAAAATTACGTTTAGTTGATAATGGTGTTTTTTCCTGTGTTTTTGGCCTGATACAGCTTTTTATCAATCCTATAGAAAAAATCCTGAAGAGAAAAGGCGTTGTCTTCCGGGCAAATCGTGTATACTCCACTGCTGACAGTAATATGGATGGGCTGTTTTTCACACTGGATCACTTCACCCGCAATTTGCTGACGAATTTGTTCTGCAATTTTCATGCCATCTGTTCCACCGGCACCGGGGAGTACCATCAAAAATTCATCTCCGCCATACCGGGCGGCCCAGTCGCCTTTTCGCTGAAGGAAGTCTGCCAGAATTTCGGCCACTTTTTGCAGCACCTGATCGCCTGCTCCGTGGCCAAAGGTATCATTAATTTGTTTGAAATTATCAATGTCAATCATAATTGCAGTCAGATTACTGCAGCTGATCGATGCGGTGTATAAATCAACAGGAAGCTTTTCATTCACAAAGCGCCTGTTATATATTTGTGTTAGTTCATCTGTGATGACTGCCCGGTTCAGGTTTTCAATGATTTCTTCAATTTCCTGAACGGTTTTTCCTTTGAGATCCGGAACAATGCCTGTGTCGGTAATGTCTTTTAAGGTTTCCATCACATAAGGATGGTCGGACAGCAGAACCGGGGTTGCCATCACCATAAAAATTTGATCTTTGTTGTATTCGATTTTTACAAAAGTATTGTTTTCTGCTGCGGCACGCATAGAAACACAATTGGAACAATGGTTGTTACTGTTCCAAAAATCATAGCAAATCGATTCTTTCACACGGCATCTTTCGTTGGTTGCGTGATTGATCACCCTTTTTTCCACCGGATCCACAATACGAACAATGTTAAACATCTTGTCAAAAGTTTGCATGGTTTGCAATAGTTGCTGCGGATTTTCAATTAAGGACATGATAACTGACCTCCGAATGGCTCAGGTAATATCATATTATTATACCATAGTATTATAACATTTACCATTATTTGGTACAAGATGCCATTGGAGAAAAGAAGCAGTTGGTTTTTTAATTTGGAATATTAAATTATTGGAATAGTTTACAATTATTCCAATTCATATTACTATAGTACAAGCAAATAGGGGAGTGATTTCAGTGGCAATATCACAAAAGGTAGATATCGCAATCGTGGGCGGCGGAGCAGCAGGATTAATGGCAGCCGGACAAGCAGCCAAACTTCTGGGCGACAAAGGGGCGGTGGCGCTGTTGGAAGGTGCGCCGCGTGTGGGAAAAAAGCTTTTGGCAACCGGAAACGGAAGATGTAATCTAACGAATTTGGATGCGCAAGATAGATGGTATCATGGAGATAGTGCTTTGGCAAAAGCTGTGTTTTCGCAATTTTCTCCCGCGGATGTACTTCGGGAGTTTGAGTCCATGGGACTTTACTGCCAGGAAGAGGAACAGGGCAGGGTTTACCCCAAAAACGGACAGGCATCAGCTGTTCTGGATGCACTTCGCCTGTTTTTTCAGAAGTATCATGGGCAGGAAATCTGCGATTCCCCTGTAACAGAAGTAAAAAAACAGAAAAACGGCTATCTTTTATCATTGGCTCAGGGGCAATCGCTTTGGGCCCGTAAACTGATTTTGGCCCAAGGGGGAAAAGCTTCTCCCCAAATCAGTTCAGACCAAGGCGTGTCTTTGGCGCGTCAGCTAGGGCACAGCGAAACACAGTTATTTCCGGGTTTGGTACAGGTAACTGTTCCGGCTGCACTGGTGCGGTCGCTGAAAGGCGTTCGCTGCCCGGGGAAGGTGCGCTTTTTGGCAGATGGCCACACTGTAAAAGAAGAAGAAGGGGAAATTCAATTTACTGAGCGGGGACTTTCCGGAGTCTGTGTATTTCAGCTGTCTCGATTTGCCAGCGAGTATGCGTCGGCACATACTGTTTTGGGGAATCCTTGCCAAAAGGCAGAGATTGCGGTGGATTTATTCCCGGAATTGTCTTTTCCGGATGTTTGTGATTTAATTCGGAATTTATCTCAGCTTTATCCAGAATTGCCAATGCGCGAATTGCTGTTTGGCGTTCTTCCCAAGCGAGTGGGGCAGCAGGTAATGGTGGCAGCTTTGGCAGAAAAGGCAGGAGATTCGGCAAAAAATCTGACCGGTCCTTTGATGAAAACAGTGGCAAAGACGGCAAAAAGCTGGATTTTCCCAGTGACTGGAACGCTTTCTTGGACAAATGCTCAGGTGACAGCAGGCGGAATTCCTGTCAGCGAGGTTTGGGTTCCATCCATGGAATCCCGTCTTAGTTCCGGCATGTATCTGGCCGGAGAGCAGCTGAATGTGGACGGAGATTGCGGTGGATTTAACCTGCATTGGGCTTGGATCAGCGGCATGGCAGCAGGCCGAAGCGCGGCTATGGCAATAAAGGAGGAATCACATGATTAAGATTACAGAGATTGGGCTTCCGTTGTCCGCTGGGACAGAGGAACTGAAAGAACAGGCGGCCTTGCGTTTGTCGGTTTCCTCTGATGACATAGAATCAGTTCAGATCTTAAAAAAATCGGTGGATGCCCGAAAGAAACAGGACGTCCACTTTCAATATTCTATTGGGGTAACCTTAAAAAGTGGAGAAGAGAAGGTGTTATCCCGGTGCGGTGGGGCAAAAATCACCCGTATGCGCCCGTATCAATACCAAATGCCCCCTTGCAAAAAGTTTCCTCAGCGTCCGGTGGTGGTGGGGCTTGGCCCTGCCGGATTGTTTGCGGCTCTTATTTTGGCGCAGGCCGGGCAGCGGCCCATTGTCATGGAGCGCGGTGCGAATGTGGAGAAGCGGACACAGCAGGTGCAGGATTTTTGGAACGGAGGCTCTTTGCGTCCTGAATCCAATGTGCAGTTCGGGGAAGGTGGGGCCGGTACTTTTTCAGACGGAAAGCTGAATACCGGAACGAAAGACGGCCGGGCAAGCAAGGTGTTTGAAGAACTGGTGAAAGCAGGAGCACCGGAAGAGATTCTGTATGACGCAAAGCCCCATATCGGAACAGACTTGCTGCCGGGAATTGTGAAAACCATTCGAGAAGAGATTATTGCTTTGGGCGGGGAAGTCTGGTTTGAAACCAGGCTGCTGAATCTGAAAACGACACATGGCAAAGTGACCGGCTTGACAGTGGAGCGGGATGGCCAGGTGCAAACCATAGACGCCCGTCAGGTGGTTTTGGCAGTTGGGCACAGCGCTCGTGATACCTTTGAACAGCTTTTTGAGCAGGGCGTAGCAATCGAGCAAAAGCCTTTTTCCATTGGGGCAAGAATCGAGCATCTGCAAGAAAAAATCAATCGTGCCCAATATGGGAATTTTGCGGAACATCCAGCACTGGGTGCTGCGGATTATAAGCTGGCGGTACATTTAGAAAACGGCAGGGGAGTCTATACTTTTTGTATGTGCCCTGGCGGACAGGTGGTTGCCGCTGCTTCGGAAGCGGGGCGTTTGGTGACCAATGGGATGAGCCGCTATGCCCGGGATGAAAAGAGGGCAAATGCAGCACTGCTGGTGGGGGTTTCTTCTCAGGACTTTGAAAGCGCACATCCTTTGGCCGGAGTGCAGTTTCAGCGCCGGTGGGAAGAAGCTGCCTTTCACTTAGGCGGCGGTGATTATCATGCTCCCGCTCAGCGGGTAGGGGATTTTTTAAAGGGAAAAGCATCCGATTCCTTTGGGCTCACACCCAGCTATCAGCCAGGAGCAGTGCCCTGTGATTTGGCAGGCTGCCTGCCGCCTTATGTGGTGGAATCCATGCGGCAGGGCATTTTACAGATGAACCGAAAACTGCATGGATTTGCAGATCCGGATGCTGTATTGACAGGGGTAGAAACCCGAAGCTCTTCTCCGGTTCGCCTGACCAGAGGGGCGGATTGTCAATCGGTTTCTTTGGGGGGCTTATATCCCTGTGGGGAAGGCGCCGGCTATGCAGGCGGAATTGTTTCTGCGGCTGTGGATGGGATTCGCTGTGCAGAAGCGGTTCTAACCTCTGAAATCATATAGTCAGCGGGGCAAAAGGTAGATAAGAAACGAACCAAGTTAGGTGTTTTGCTCACTTGGTATGAATGGGAATGGGTTCCGCCGGAAATGCTATGAAATAGGGTACTTCCGGCGGGAATTTTTTTACAATTCTTAAAATAGGTAAATTGCTGCTGGTTTGTCGCTTCAAAAGGTGACGAAAAGGATGAATTTTCTCTTATTTTTTCACAGAATAAAAAATATGTAAAATTTGAGAAGTTTTTTTGAAAAACCTATTGACATTTATTTGAAATTTGTTATAATAATTGACGTTGCTTCAAGCAATTAAATATTGATGCGGAATTGTGTAATGGTAGCACGACAGACTCTGACTCTGTTTGTCTGGGTTCAAATCCTAGTTCCGCAGCCATATAGCCTCGGGAAACCGAGGCTAGCTTTTTTCGAGGTGTGGCTCAGCTTGGTAGAGCGCTACGTTCGGGACGTAGAAGTCGCAGGTTCAAATCCTGTCACCTCGACCAAGTTGAAACCCGTATCAGACTGCCGTTTTTTGGTAGTTTGATGCGGGTTTTATTATTTGTGTTTTGTGTTAAGACATGACTAAAAAGGCTTGAAAATTGAAAAGATGCAAGTCGAAATATACGTTTATGTACAAATAAAAACTTCCGGGAAACAATGAACTGCCCCCCATTTGTTAGACAGTATGATATACTGAAAACAAATGGGGTGTTTTTGTATGCTCAAAGGAATACCAAATAAACGCTATATGCCGGAATTCAAGGTTATGGTAGTGGAAACGATGCGTAAGGAGAAACTAAGCTACTGCGAAGCAGTGCGGCAATTTGAAGTAAGCGACCACAAAAGTGTTGCAGTATGGGAGCGTATCTATCTCACAGAAGATCCTGAAGGTCTGGCGGTAGAACGGCGTGGACGAACTGACTGACCATTACCGGAGTGTCTTTTGCTTTGATGTTCTCAAGGAAGCTTGCCGGTACAATCACAAAGACGATAAACGCAATTGCTGCCATTGAGATGATAAATGTTACTAAACTTGGCATCATAATAAAAAGGTTTGCTATCCTCTTTATCGCGATAGCAAACCTCTTATTAAAACATTAGCTTAAATACTTTTGTAAGACTTCTTCATATATTGACTTATATATGGTGGAATCATGGTCAGCAAGATTTAGATCTTCATTACTTATCGAATCTATATTAAAAATGCTTTTAAAAGATCTCTGTTTGTTTGTTGAAATGGAAGAAGGCAATGGGTATCGACCTTTTTCATAAATAGTAGGAGTATAAACAGTGTCATTTTCTAAATCCATGCTGTCTAAGAAAAAAATGTAGTCCTTATCAAGGTCTGAAGGCATATAATTAGAGGCGTAACGCAAAACTTGTTTGTTATTCTTTTCGGTAATATAATAAGATTCACAAAGTTTAATTGTACCTCCTTCTTTAAAATCGCCTTTCCAGACTTTACTGATTTCTAAAGACGAGATTGTGTATTCAAAAGCAATATCGCCCAAAGAATTTTTCACGGGAACTTGCTTGCTATCATCAGATAATCTTCCCTGCACAATGTACTCGCAATTACTTTCCAGTTCTTTTAAATTTTTTGGATCCACTGACAGCAAAAACTCACCCTGACTCTCTTTTTTCATATCGTGATACTGATAGGATGTTTTTTGTATAAGATTTGTAGCAGAAGCTTCTTTCGAGATATTATTTGAACTGCAACCGATAAGACTAATCATACAGAAAGCGGTGATTAGTACGGATAATACTTTCTTTTTCATAGATTGTTCCCCTTTCAATATATTTGTTTAATATTATATTTGTCGTGTTCTTGTACCGAGGTAGCTGAGAGTAAACTGGTAACAGATGCTTTCATGATTGATTTATCATCACAGAAAGTATGTTTTAAGCCAAGAGCATGTCCAAATTCATGGATTACTGTAGTCTTTTGGATGTCTGTATTATAATCAATTAGGGTTGGCGAAAGATATATTATCGATTTGATATATGGCGAGCTATCATTAATGACATCATCGATATCAACTAGAAGGTCTCCAGATTGCTTATACAAAAACGTCGCACCTAAGACACCACGAGGTAATTTAGCGACATCCAAAGCGATATCAAAATCGTCATGATCTTCGTCAGCATAGGTAAATGAATGGAATGAAACTGCTGAAGATATTCCGTTCCATTGTTTGATAGCTGAAGTGAGTTCACTGCTTGTTATAGAATCGCTCTGATTTATGATATAGTCCTCTACTGCGGGAAATATTTGTACGTTAATATTTTTAGAATTTTTGAAGTATCCTGCCCATCTTTCAGTATCATATGTTACTTTAAATGTTCTAGTAGCTGTATTGTTTTCTGTTTTTGCGTCATTTGTTTGATTATTTGGATCAATTATTGCTGATAATTTTAATTGATTGTTTGCTTTATAAATAGCATAATTTAAAGTAAATGATTTTACAGTTCTAGCTGAGAAATCTGCAGTGATTGTTCCTATCGAACTTGAGCCCATCATGAGATTTACTTTTACGTTATTTGCGGAAACATTTCCGTAATTGGCTACTTTTAATGTGAATTCTCTTGTCACATCGCTTGGTTCTTTTTCATTATCATTGTGTTTGCAGCTTTCAAATGTAGATCCCTCTTCACTTATAAAAGAGTATACAGCTAAATCTACTGCGTTTTCCCATGTGAATTGGTTTGAGATTGAATTATTAGATGTTGTTGTTTCGCTTTCGGTTGAAGATATTGTGAATTTTATAGTGTGAGTCCCACACAAATTTCTGAGAGGGACGGAATAGGTACCCCCTTTATTTGCAGCAAGAGTTCCGATACTATCATTAACAACGATATTGTTGTCAACATAGGTTTGTACTCTAACATTAGAGATTGATTGTGTACCAATATTTGCAACAAGCATTTCAAAAGTAACATCTTCATTATAAGGAAAAGGTGTTTTGCTTGTAACAACATTCAGATTGCCGATTGTAAGATCTGGGCCACTGACTGCGGCGGTAATAGATTTTGTATTAATGAATGACTTCTGAAATTTTTCATCTATCGTAAATTTACCACCGCTGGAAATTTCCGATTTGTCTAAATCATCGGATAAGGATTCTGTTTCAACATCTAATAATTCAACT
Organism: Clostridium minihomine; assembly: GCF_900240385.1. GTDB lineage: Bacteria > Bacillota > Clostridia > Oscillospirales > Acutalibacteraceae > Faecalispora > Faecalispora minihomine. The sequence goes on from NZ_OEQH01000001.1 coordinate 456,754, forward strand.
GTTTTACTTTTACTTTCGATAATTGCATCATTAGATTGCGTAGCAAAAGAGGTTTGAAAACTGAATAAATAGGAGACAACAATTAACATAGTTAGCATTCGTTTTTTCATTGTAACATCCTCCAAAAAATTATTGAACTGGGCAAAATTATTATATAGGTACAAATTTGTGTTATTATTCTAGTTGAGAATCACAAGCTAAATATTTACATTTTTTTCTATTTATAGCAAAAAAAGGTGATGGGTGTTCATGGAACATCATTTTATTTTATAAAAATTCGCCTCGAAAAGACATTAAATTCTAGTCGAGACGTCTTTTGAAACGGTAGATTAGCGAATAATTAAAGGGATTCAAAACTCCTTTTCTTCGCGTAATTCCTCGCATATAATATTAACTTAAAGTGGTCAACGTTTAGCGGAGGCATTCTATCCCTTAGCGAGGGTAACCATCTAAAAACCTCCTTAAAATAAAAAAATCCCTGCGATCATTTTGATTGCAAGGATTTATCCTGCAAAATTCAACTGACGTATTACACAGTGCTGAAAAAAGGCAGAAAAACAGCCTGAAAACTGCGTGGGAATGCGGTTTTCAGGCTGTAATTTTAAGCAGTTTTTCGCTGCCTGGTTCATCCGTCGGCGGCTTAGAAGCCTCAGCCGAGATGCTTTTGATTTTGTATCGGTTTGGGCGGCTGGGTGTGCCGAAAGCAGAGAAAAAATAATTGCTGTTCAAGTTCAAAAAGGTCGAATGACAACCGGTATCTCTATCCTTTTGTATTTTATTCACTGTACTCGAAAGGGGATTTTTTCAATGGTTTTGCACCATGTTTTTTTATTTACACCACTCCTATGAGTGGCTCGAATGCAACTAAAAACTATATGGTAGAATAACCGAATTCGAGATCCACGGTTTTGCGTATGTGCAGTTGCGCGCTGCCATCGTTCGCAACGTTGGAAACATCAAAGCCCTGTGAGGATAATGATTCAAGAGAAAATTCTCCGGTTGCATTTGACGTGGTTTTTGCTGTAAAAACGGCACTTCCCCGAAAATTCACGCCTGTGGAAGGAGTCTGTTCCAGCCACCAGTCAGTCATTGCGTCCTCCAGCTGCCAGCTGCCGCCGCTCTTTTGCTCCCAGCCCATTTTGATTACTCTGTTGACCTGCGACAAGGAATCCCCAGAATGAATTTCCACATCTGCATACAGTCTGGCCTTCATTGGCCCTGCCGTCACATCTTTATACACCCTGCGGGTTGTAAGCTTTCCGGAAACCGGGGCGGGGGTTTCGTTTGTGCCTTCTTCACCCTCTGCTCTCACCGGCTCAGAGGAACTGTCCTTCTTATTTGCGTGTGACAGTTTTGCGTACAGGTAATCGTATGGTTCCCCTTCCACCACGGCATATTGATCAGGGTATGTGTCCTGTACATCTACAAGAAGATATTTCTGATGCTCTTTTTTGAAAACAAGGAAATTTTTAACCACACTTTCTGAATCATTCTCAACCGTAATGCTGATACTGTTGGAAGCGTCGCCGCTGAGATAATCTGCATCTGTCTGAAGAAACGAATCGTCTCCGCGTTTGAATTCTAATTGCTCCAGAAAGGCAGAAAATTCCGTGGCACGGCGGTTCACAAGGCCGTCTTTGAAGGTGGGGATAGGGCTGACATACTGTTCAATCGTCACAAAGTTCGAGGGAATATGGATTCGGAATATTAAATTTGACATCTGCTGGTATTGATATAGACCGAAAGAAAAAACCAATACTACCACGGCCGCAAGGCCTATGATAAGATTGCGAGTTCGATGAGAAATTTTCATATCGATCACCTTCCATGACAAATACCTATCCGCAGGCAATACGGATGGATACCCGCGATTTTTAAAAATGTTACAGAACAAAATAACCCAGACTTAGTTCATTGGAATCATTTCGTTTTCAGAACAGCACTGATTCGGGTGCCTCTAAGGGCGAGGTGCCCCGCTGTAAGGGGTATAATCAACTGGAATTAATTTCCTTATTAATATTCTAGTTCATAAGGCAAAGATTGTAAAGCTTTCAATCTTTGAATATTAGTTTTAAATTTTCACATAACTCTATTAAAAGGCAGAATCGATTCGCTTTTTTGCATTTTTCAAAATAAAGTCCTAAATGCCCGACATGCTTGACGTTGGTTGTTTCATGGCCATCAGAATAAGTGCGGTGCTTTATCTTATAAAGTTCAACTTGCCATTTTTGTTGATGAACCAGCCTTTCAGCATTTTCACAGCGAAATAAAACCCAAATGTCTCTGCTGCCGGTTCGTCATGGAATCTGGTATCGGAGACTTTTTAGATGAAAAATTCATAAATGATTATTACTCGGATATTCTAAAGAGTGAAAAAGTTTATAAAAAATATTAGAAAAGAAAGTAGATGAAAGTATATGGGCATCGTTTATTGGATTATATTAGGTGCATTAGCCGGATGGATCGCCAGTATGGTAGTAGGAAAAAACTCAGAGATGGGTGCATTTGCAAATGTATGCGTCGGTGTTGTGGGTGCATTTATAGGTGGATTTATATTCAACTTTATTACTGGTGTAGGGTTTACTGGATTCAACCTTTGGAGCTTGATTGTAGCGACAATAGGAGCAATCATTTTATTGCTGATTATTAATCTAATTCAGAAAACAAAACATGAAAATCGAGATCAACCCATCAATAGATAACCATCCAAACATCAAAGCCCACTGGAATAAGTCCAGTGGGCTTTCTGCTGGGGGCTGATCTTGATAGATGCTTTAAGTTCTTTGTCATTTCATAATCCTTGTGCAATATCGATTTGAATCATTCGAATGTTTCAAAATGAAACAATAACGCTATCAAAGCAGCAAACCTATCTCTAAATCGGCTGTGGGAAAGGCTGCCACTGCAGCACGGCGGGGCTTGCCGAAGAATTTGGAACCGCATCTGCCAGTTTTTTAAAGTTGGGACGGGCTGCAGAATTTTCCATAAAATAAGCCGATTGGGTGGCATCTTCTATTCGGTTGGCATTTAGCACACGGATGATCCGATCTGCGGTGGTAATCCCCATGCCGTGTCCATAGTACAACCCGTTTGGTAAAACAATGACATTTTCGCCTTGTAATTGAGAAACTTTCGGATCTACCTGAGGGTTTTTAAAATAGCACCGATCTCCCAGCAGGATATCTGTGACTTTTTTTGGCTCACCCACTTCTCGAAGCAGCGGATCTAGTTTGTGCCAGTTCATCAGGTAAATGGAGCGAAACAGACGATTAAATGTTTCCTCTGGGTAAACTTCCATCAAGGCCTTGTAATACACAATTACCATAGCAGTTGCACATTCTGTGGCATACTTTTGACCATTTGTAAAAATATCCTGAATGGCGTCGCTGGCCTTCACTCCGCTTTTCAGAAGAAAGCCGCCGTTGCTGGTTCTGGTCCAATAGTCCGGGTTGCATTCCGATTTGTGAAAAACGGCGAATTTGAGTTTGCTGGCGTTAAGCTTCCTTGCCGCATCAACAATTTCTTTGCGCAGAGAGAGCTCAAATTTGAGTTGATGCACAGTATTATACCGATAGGTTTCGGTGCTTTTGGACATCTGCTCTAAGAGCTGTTTTTCCACGTTGCTGTCGGAATAATCTGCGATGATTTCGGTGATTTCAAAAGGAGAGCCGGATATTGTAATCATTTGTCGCCCTCCGTTCTGGCTTTTGCTGCTTTTATTTGATCGATAACAGGCGCGTGCAGCCATTCTTTCCACGCAGATACGTTTTTGCTGCAGATTTTTTGAGAATATTCTGCCAGAACTTTTTGTTCCTCAACGCTGAGCTGCTGAAAAGCTGCCATGTTTTTATTCTCTTCGTTATCGAAAGAAGGAATTGGCTGTTTGCTGTGAGCCGAATCGCCTTTCTGCAGGTATTTGCGTTCCAGATCTACGGTACAGAACACTGGTTTACTGGAATACTGAAAGCATTCCTCTGTGAAATACAGGTATGGCAAATTCTCTTCCAGCCAGTGAAGATAGTCCTCGGCCTGCTTTTCTTTCTTGCCTTTTGAGGCCACGATATTTGTCTTGTCAATATTCAATAATTCGGTTGCCAATTCAATGTCTTTTGGGTTGGAAGACGAAAGATGTTGGGCAATTAACTTTAATATCTCGGGATTTTGAGAGCGGAAAAGCGCCCATACTAGGTCATGAATATGGCTCCCATTTCTGTTGCGCTTGAAAATCAAATCTACCACCAACGGTAATATGTCAATATCTTTATATATATTTATCAATACCGATACGGTGATGTCCAATATTTCTTCATAATCATCCTCGGGAATTTCTTCGGCACAGCCCGTTTCCAATATCCATTTGAGAACGGGATGCATCGAGTTCTGTTTAGAAGATAGATAATTGGGGCCGGTTGTTTTCGATCCTTTTACTTGATTTGTAATTTGCAGGGCGGCCATATTGCGCTTATTTAAATACTTTTGACTGTGATTCCGCAGGATTGGTTCGTGCAATACATACAGGCAAGGGAACATCAGCCGATTATCGTTGAGTAGGGTAACCGCGCGTTTGGAATCTGTTTGAAAAAGTGCATTTAAAGTGCTTTTACATTGATCGGGGCCTTCCTTTATCCGGATCTGATCCAGATAGCTGTAATCATTTGAATGATCTACATTCATAAAATCAACTCCGTCTTTTTTTATCCCCGTTAAAGCGTAACGCTGGCGGGAACATACAGGATTTCAGTCTCTTATTCCATGATATTAAGACAGAGTGTTCTTGTTTCTTAAAAAGATGAAAAACACAAAAGAAAGATGGTAAACGGATAAGGCTCTCTGGATAGAAAATGAGCAACCGTGTTTTTTATCCGGTTGATTTCAGTTATTAAAAATATTGTATTTTCATTTAAAATAAACTTTCTATTTGACCAAATGGTTTAGCTGCATGTAAAACAGTGAATTCCCTATCATTTGTTTCAGGGTTGCGCTGGATGGTTTTAAAATATATAATTAAAGTAATTGAACGTAATATGATTGCAGTTCCCTTTGTTTAGAAGTTTTTATTACAAGAACCGATGGGCATGTGAATTTGAAGTTGTAGGATGCCCCAAAATCAAAAGTGGAGTTGAGACTATCTTATGAATACAGAACCATTCTGAGAGGGGGGATGATTTTTGCGCGAATAGCAAGTGCCCATAAAATCGGTGAGGATTCGCACATGAAATTCTGTAATTTATAACACTAAAAATACATAAAGTATAATTTTTTTCGAGGCTTATGTTCTTAACTACCAAATATTGAAACAGAATTGCCTGTTATTTATTTGGTTTACAGTCGTTCCCCACCCGGGGAGCGTGGATTGAAATCCTCCTCTACGACGGAAATCGCCGCAGTCGCAGGTCGTTCCCCACCCGGGGAGCGTGGATTGAAATATTACCAAATCCGAAATAGGGAGGGAATAGACTTTGGTCGTTCCCCACCCGGGGAGCGTGGATTGAAATGATTTCGGCGAGAGAAAGTTTATCGAAAAACTAGGTCGTTCCCCACCCGGGGAGCGTGGATTGAAATTTTGATTGGGTCAAATGCTTGAACGCTTTGATCCAGTCGTTCCCCACCCGGGGAGCGTGGATTGAAATTGACACTTCTCCGCATTGTGTATGGTTACAACTTCCAGTCGTTCCCCACCCGGGGAGCGTGGATTGAAATCAGAGGATAGGATAGAAGAAAAAAGCAAACTGGAAGTCGTTCCCCACCCGGGGAGCGTGGATTGAAATCAGAGGATAGGATAGAAGAAAAAAGCAAACTGGAAGTCGTTCCCCACCCGGGGAGCGTGGATTGAAATATCCAATAGGGCATGAATGCCAAGCAAAGCCAAAGGTCGTTCCCCACCCGGGGAGCGTGGATTGAAATTACAATTTTTTTTGATAAGCCCATCTGACTTACCGTCGTTCCCCACCCGGGGAGCGTGGATTGAAATTACAATTTTTTTTGATAAGCCCATCTGACTTACCGTCGTTCCCCACCCGGGGAGCGTGGATTGAAATATCGGAAGACGGATTTTCCTGATAAATAAGATTTACCGTCGTTCCCCACCCGGGGAGCGTGGATTGAAATCCGCTTAATGGAGTATAACCCTGCATTGCCCGTTGTCGTTCCCCACCCGGGGAGCGTGGATTGAAATGGTACAGGCAATTGGATGGATGCACCTTTCCACCGTCGTTCCCCACCCGGGGAGCGTGGATTGAAATACTTGGTATGGATTTGGCTTACACACCGGACGCGCTGTCGTTCCCCACCCGGGGAGCGTGGATTGAAATCGGTATGAAATCTATACTTGGAATTTTGGCAATGGTCGTTCCCCACCCGGGGAGCGTGGATTGAAATTGTTAGCAAGGTAGTGGGGGACACATTATGCTTGGGTCGTTCCCCACCCGGGGGACGTGGATTGAAATGACGAGGCGATATGCGCATGGGTGCAACTTAAAGCGTCGTTCCCCACCCGGGGGACGTGGATTGAAATAAATAAACAGAAGAACGAAGCTTTTCATTTGGAGTCGTTCCCCACCCGGGGGACGTGGATTGAAATACCCGTGCGCCGTTGCTATACTCAATGCAATTGATAGTCGTTCCCCACCCGGGGGACGTGGATTGAAATCCAGCTGATCATTTACAAATCCATAGATGGATTGAGTCGTTCCCCACCCGGGGAACGTGGATTGAAATGCCATTGAGAGTGTCAGGTACAACAGAAGAAGCAGTCGTTCCCCACCCGGGGAACGTGGATTGAAATAGGTGATCTTGCACTAGCACTGACGGTATAGATAGTCGTTCCCCACCCGGGGGACGTGGATTGAAATAAGTGCATTAAACAGCCTGAAATGGATACCACTAGTCGTTCCCCACTCGGGGAGCGTGGATTGAAATGCAAAAGTATCCCTGCGTCATGTGTGCTCATAGGGGTCGTTCCCCACCCGGGGGACGTGGATTGAAATCAATCACACCACTCAAACTCTGGATACGATTCACGTCGTTCCCCACCCGGGGAGCGTGGATTGAAATAGTTTGTCCTTGGTAAGGACGAGGTCACGCGTTGTCATTTCCCACCCGGGGAACGTGGATTGAAAGAAGCTTTACGATGACGCCTATGATGTCATATCTGTATTTTCCCTCATATGAGGCTTGTGGATGGGAATACTGATTATCAAATGGGTTTACTTTCCAAGACTAAAGTGGTTCCTAATGGCGTTGGAATGTCTCATACACGAGAGGAGAGACCTATGAAATTAAAATCAAGAAGATGCTTTCTGCTTTCTGTGCTGGTTACAGTACTGTTCCTTTTCAATGCAGTGTCTGCATTTGCAGCAGAACAGGCTATACCGTCCATTCGGATTGATGCCGTTTTGCAGAGGGATGGCTCTGCAGCTATCACAGAAAATTGGGATGTGCGCGGTGTTTCCGGCGGCACAGAGTATTACAAGGCGCTGCATAACATGGATGGAATGAGCGTCCATTCGCTCATGGTAAAAGATGAGTCCGGAACACAATACAAAACGCTGGACAGCTGGGACCCAAATCTTTCCCGAGAAGAGAAAGCAGGCACCTGTGGTATTTTAAAAACATCCAATGGATATGAGCTTTGCTGGGGAATTGGTGACTATGGCGACCATCAGTATACGATTCAGTATGTATTGGATGGATTGGTAAAGGATTACGGTGATTATGCCGGATTTTATCATCAGTTTGTATCAGAGCTTTCCAGTGCTCCTGGGCTTGTTTCGATTACAATCCAGATGGCAGATACCGTTCTGACAGAAAACAATGCCCGCATTTGGGGATATGGATTTCCGGGCGAAGTGAAGATCGCCGAAAACGGCATCTTAAAGGCTTTTTCATCCCAGCCTCTTGATTCTAATCATAAAGTAAATGTGCTATGTCGCTTTGACAGGGCTTTGTTCCCCAAGGCATCCACTGCAGATATGTCTTTTGAACAACTTCAAAAGACTGCAGAAAATCGCGGTTCTCATGTGGCTCTCTATGTGTTTCTTGGCATTTTAGCAGCGGGAACTGCCGGCGCAGCTGGTTTCTTTATTTCCCGCTTTAAGCTGGCGGATGGTACGGCAGTCAGGCTGACCAGAAGAGATAAAATAGAGGTAACATGGTCGATTCCTTTTGGCGGCAGTATTCCGGCTGTATCTGCGGCAATGGAATTATTGCGCAAAAGGATTTCCTGTGGCAGCCTGATGAGTGCGTATCTCATCCGTTGGCAGAAAATTGGCTATATCGGTATTGAAGAACGGGAGAGAGAGAATAAAAGAGGACGACTTAAAAAAGAAGAAGCTATCGTCTTTTACCCCGACAAAACACCCACAAATGGGGTGGAGCAGTCGCTCTATCATATTCTGAGCCGATATGCCGATTCGGACGGAATTCTTTGGAGCTCTGCAATAGAAAAACAGGCAGAGAAGATTTATAAAAAACTCTGCGACTGGTCTAAAGAGGTAAACCGCGAAGGGGAAAAAGAACTAATCCGTTTGGGTGTGGCAGCAAAAGACAAAAACGGTGTCGTTCGATTTACTGCCCCGGGTTTTGATCAAGCGGTTCGAATGCTTGGTCTGCAGAAATACTTGAGAGAAATGCAAGAACCGAAAGACGGCGAAACGACCCAAAGAGAACTTTGGGGAGATTATCTTGTATTTGCCGCTTTATTTGATATGGGAGAACAGGTTCTGAAAAGCATGAAAACCCTTGACCCAGCTTATTTTGAAACCTTTTCGGGCATGTATGGTTATAACTCTTACCACATGATGTACTTTATGACCATGACCCATCATATCTCAAATTCAGCGGCCTCCAATGTATCTGGAACCGGTGGTGCGGCAGGGTCTGTTGGCGGTGGCGGTTTTTCCGGCGGCGGAGGTGGCGGCAGCAGATAATGTTTTTGCACCTTGCTGATTTACTGAGGCGGGCGTCTTTCGGGCTTATGCTTCACACTGTATTTCTTTGCAAAACAGCGGCTATCAACGAGTTGGTTCTTTTTTAAAACGTAACAATATTTTTATTAGAAGTTATCTAAAAACTTCAGACTCAAGGGAAATTCTGCTGAAAACCACATTTACCACTGCCCAAATGCACGAAATATCCAGTGTTTCTGTGTGTTTACTTTGTGTTTGGCTAAGGCGTTTTCGGCAAAGTTCCCGGCGGTTTTTCTTTAATGGAGGAGCTTTTTCATGTACGAACTAAATCAAGTTGGTGCAAACAGTTATTATGTTCAAAGTCCGGCAAAGATCGGAATTGTCAGACTCAATGACACCGAGGTTTGCCTGATCGATAGCGGAAGCGACAAGGATGCCGGCAGGAAGGTTCGGCAGATATTAGACGCCAATGGCTGGATCCTGAAAGCGATTTATAATACCCATTCCCATGCGGATCATATCGGTGGTAATCAATATTTGCAAAATCAGACCGGATGCAAAATTTATGTTCCTGGTATCGATTGTGCCTTTACCAATCATCCGCGGTTAGAACCGTCTTTTTTGTATGGCGGGTTTGCGCCAAAAGAATTGCAGCATAAATTTTTGATGGCTAAAGAAAGCAATGCGGAATGTCTGACAGAGGGTGTGCTGCCAAAAGGCATGAGTATCATTGCTCTTCCCGGTCATTGCTTTGATATGGTGGGGTTTCGGACAGCAGATGATGTGGTTTATCTGGCCGATTGCTTATCAAGCGCAGAAACGCTGGAGAAATACCAAATTGGATTTCTTTATGATGTAGCCGCTTATCTTGACACATTAGAAATGGTAAAGACCTTAAAAGCAAAGGCTTTTGTCCCTGCCCATGCAGAAGAAACGAATGACATTACTCCACTGGCCCAGATGAATATTGATAAAGTCCATGAAATAGCAGCGCATATCCTGAACATCTGTAACAATCCAAGTGTTTTTGAAACTGTTTTGCAGCATCTTTTCAATGCTTATCACCTGACAATGAATTTTCAGCAATATGTTTTGGTTGGCAGCACCGTTCGATCGTATCTCTCTTGGCTGAAAGATACGGGACGAATGGACGTGATTTTTGAAAACGGACAATTACTCTGGAAAACAATAGAATAATATTATCTCATTTTATAAAATTTTATAGGCAGGGCCGGAACAAGACGCTTTTTTATCGATTGTGTTAGAAGCGATACCGTAAACGGCTGAATGATAGAGGATACGAATATGGAATTTACATTTCAGCTCAGTTCCTATCATCAAGATGATTTGATGGAGCAGGTAAGCCGGGCGATGGAAAAACGAACGGAATGGAACTCCCGAAGAAAACTCCCAAAAATGTGGAGGGTCATTGAGCGGTTGGATGGCTCCAAAGCGCCGGAGCTTGTTGTGCGGCGCAGGGCAATTCGTTATAAAGTCTATGGAGTTATTTTGCTGGCTATGGGCTTTTTTCTGGTAATACCGGGGCTGATGGAGCCGAAAGAACTGCTCATACCACTCGTTACAGGGGGAATCTGTTTTTTGTTGGGGCTGATATATCTTGTGCCTCGCAAAAATCCATCCCGACAATTTCAAGCAGCGGCGGAGAAACTTCTTTCTGGCATGCAGACTTTCAAACAGTCGGAAGATGCGCCTGCTCTGGTGCACTTTATGCAAAAGGGCATGGTTTTGCCGGACGGAAAAGTGGTTCCATATGACTCTTTTGATGCCATCGTGGAAACTGAAAGCATTTATCTTTTCACTTGGGAAGAACGGGTGACCATCTTGCAAAAACAGGATTTGCAAAATAGGACACAAGAGGAGTTTCGTGTGTTTTTGATAGAAAATACACGCGTGAAAGCCGCATATATTACATAAGTTTCCGTTGGGCGACCACTGTTACAAAACAGTAGGGTTCGTTATAAAAAGCGGCTCGTTCCTATGAAATGCCATAGAAGCGAACCGCTTTTATATTTGAATTTTTCTCAAGAGGAATTTATCTTCTCGTCATGCATGAGTTCAAAACGGGTCAAAATGGAATCTGCTGTTATTATCCTCTATGAATCAGTCTGGTGTTTTGCCGAGTGTCAGAATTTGTTGGCAGACTTCATCTAGTTTTTGTTGTACGCGCTCAAAGTTCATATGTGGGATGTAGTACCCTTCCAGATCATCATGCAGCTTTTTTGTTCGGGACAGTGCATTTACAGCCTCTTTTAGCAGTGTGTGGTATGTGCTGACATCAAACGCTGTCGCATCTTTCTGCGATTCGGTCTGCGAAAGGTCCGTGTACTGCGTCAAGTCCAGTAGAATAGGATTGTGGCCTTTTAGCTCGAAGCTTTCCTGCTCTGAAATCAGTGCCAGTTTCAGTTCGGGAATCAGCAGCTGCTCAATGCGTGTTTCAGGTGCCAGCGGGCAGTAATACAGTTCGACATCCAGCCCGCGGAATAGCGCTTCGTCGGCGACCTTTTTCAGCATTTCATGCACGCCGACGCCCCACAGGTTCTTGATATAATACACTTTTTCTGCACTGTCTGCCAGTGATTCCAGATGATGCACAATCCCCGATGGAGTGATGGCGCTGGCAAACAGCCGGCGGGTCCTGCCCAATTTGCCGTTTCCCGAAATCCATGTCAGTTCCTCATCGATGACGCGCTGTGCTTGCAGCAGTGCTCCGGCTTTGTCTGTCGCCGAGCTCACTGTTTCTAAAATATCGTCCATCAGGCACTTGGCTGCGGAAAGGTATTGGTATGCACGTTTGTATTGCCGCTTGTTTTTTGCGTTGATACGCACAATTTCATCACGGTTACGGCGGATTGCTTCTGCATCCCAGTATTCTCCCAAATGGATGATCTCGTCCACCGCGGCGGGGTAGACAGGGTCAGTTACATGCGGAGCCGTTCCGTCAACAAGTGACACGCCTAGCGCCGGAATCACCAAACCGTCCAGTGAGTCCGGATCCGATGCACAGTGCAGGTACTCTAGCTGATACCCTTCCAACAGCATCCGTTCGCCGATGCGCTTCAAAAATGTAGATTTGCCCACACCGGGGCCTCCTTTTAAGCAATAGATACGATTGGCCTGCGCATGCGGCAGGATGTAATCAAAATAAGAGAAGAAGCCTTGGCTGGTATTATTTCCGGGGAACATGTGACGAATCATTTTTTCTGCCATAGAAACACCTCACAATACTCACAATATGTGTATTTTCTGTATCATACTATGCGGGGGCAATATTCCCAGTACCTATATTCTAAAAAATAAAAATATTGACTTGATGAGTTTTGAGCGTAAAACGGCTTGTTCCAAACAGAAAGGACTCGCTTTCCTTTATAATTAAATTGCGATATAATAACCTCACGGTGTAAGCCAAAGCAAAGCTTTGGCTTACACCGTGAGAGAACATGGAATCATAGCCGCCGTTATTGTTCCGGTACGACTTCGCCGTTTCTTATGATATAAGAAAAAATGTATTTATATGTGAAAAGGCTGTTATATCTAACTTTCTAATATGTTTACGATGGACATGCACGTGATAGCAAAAATGAGACATTAATATATAATTAAAATGAGGGTCAGTATGAAAAGAGCGAGAAAATATAAGCATTTAAACGTCACAATCTTATGTATAATATTTGTTCTGTATTTACTCATTACCATTTTATTAACTGTGCTATATGAAGTGTTACCTCTTTACAACCTTTTTGGAATTTGGGGCAAGGATTCTTTTTATGAGACTATTGTGACTGGAATGTATAGCAGTCTTATCGACTTCTTAGTTTTTAGTGTTTTATTAACGTTTCTTTTAAGCCGATGGGAGACTAAGAATATAATAAAAAACTATTTGGATGAAATTGAAGCATGTCGCTTCTGGTTCAGCGAGCAAGCTGCATACAAGCTACGCTCATTAATACGATTGTTGCAAGAAGAAAACGTGCTTTCACTCAACTTAACTAAATGTTATTTGTTTAATGTTCAATTAAAAAAAACTAAATTTATTGACTGTCAAATGATGGGAGCTGTACTCAGCAATTCAAATTTCGAGCATTCTGAATTTACTAGAAGTAATTTACAGGGTGCATTTTGTGAGGGTACTGCTTTTAAATCTTGTACATTTGAAACCTGCGGGCTGAGATTACTAAAATGCACAAATGCTAATATGTCAAGTATCAAAATGAATGATTGTAATCTGGAAATGACAGACTTCACAAAAGCAGATTTGAGGTATTCTATATTAAAAAATTGCAATCTAAAAAAAGTGATTTTTTTAGATTGCAATTTAGAGAGAGCAAATTTAATTGGCTGTAAAAATATTCATGTTCCTGATTTGATTAAGTGCCAAACCTTGAAGTATGCAAAACTTGATGCAGAGATTATTGACTTGGTAAAGCAGCTATGTCCAAGTTTACTAGAATAGTTCAAAGTGATTTTATTTTCCCCTGAACGAAAAAAACAAATGTTTCAATACTTATTTTCTTCGTTCAGGGGGGAATCGAACCCACCGCATGATATAATAAATATATCACGCCTGCCAAGGCACTGAACTATTTTTAGTATATCATACCAGTGTACGAATAGCAATTAATATTACAGCGTATGCTTTAGGATGTAATTTTGTTAATTGGTAAACTTCTCACTCTTCATTGTGTTTAAATTACCCTGTATGAATAGAGAGGGATATTATCTAAATAATACAGTTGTCAAAACAGTTGTCAAATTGATTTTAAATTTCACATTCTGTTTCTAAACACACAGCAAAAGGGTCATATTCACATTTTATTAATAACCTGTTGACAAACTTCGACTGAAGTTGTAAAATAAACGCAATTAAATAGTTTGATTTCCGGTTGGGCAGATATTTGTGTTATTTGTGATGATATCTGTTTTCAAGATTTTGTAGCTCAGGGTGGAGGCTTCGCGAGAAGCTTCCACCCTTTTTGCGTTTAATTTATTGCATTTTTATGCTTAACAGAAAGGAGGGGGGGCTTATGTTGTCTGCTGAACGGATATTTGTGTCTTTGTGTTTCATGGCAGCCGTCACAGTTCCTTCTGTCTCGGTAATATCCCAGACGGTTCTGATGCAGTTTTTTTGACAGCAATGGTAGCCATCTGAATTATTGTCGGCGACTGATACCGATTCTTATACATGGCTTTTATCCCTTTGATTCAGCTGTCTATTGTGTTTGTACTGACTGCAAAAAGAAAAGAAGAAGCCGGAATGACTTCGTTTTGCACAATCGGAAACCGGAAGAAGGTGTGTTCACAGATATCTTTCTAAGCTGTGTGTTTGTTGCTTGGCGCAGCGCCGGTCTTTTTTGGCTGATTGCAGTTTGGTTGATAGGCAAAAAAGTTATCTGTTCTTAATTCTATATTATCAGGAATGAAAAATGAAAAGGAGTGAACCCCAATGCAAAATATGTTTTGGGTTGGTTTCGTCGGGTTTATACTGGCTATTCTTTTTGCTTATGTGCAGAAAAAAAGAGTTATGAGCTATTCCGAAGGAACTGAGAAAATGCAAAAAATAGCCGCGTCTATCCGTGCCGGAGCCAACGCCTACCTAAGGCAGCAGTATTCTGCTGTGGCAAAAGTGTTTGTTGTTGTGTTCCTTGTTCTGCTTGCCATGGCCTTTGGCACGAACGGGCAAATGCTTTCTAAATTTACCCCCTTCGCTTTTTTGACAGGCGGTATTTGGTCGATGCTGGCTGGCTTTATTGGAATGAAAATCGCTACCAATGCCAATGCCCGCACTGCTCAGGCGGCATCAGAAAGCCTGAATAAAGGCCTGCGTGTCGCATTTTCCTCAGGCTCTGTCATGGGCTTTACGGTGGTAGGATTGGGCATTTTGGATGTTACGGTTTGGTTCTATTTGCTGCATTATGGGTTTAATATTACCGATCCCGTCCAATTGGGCAACATTATGGTAATGAATGGTATGGGTGCTTCCTTTATGGCTCTGTTTGCTCGTGTAGGCGGCGGTATCTATACCAAAGCGGCCGATGTGGGCGCTGATTTGGTCGGCAAGGTAGAAGCCGGCATCCCTGAAGATGATCCTCGCAACCCTGCTACGATTGCCGATAATGTGGGGGATAATGTAGGTGATGTGGCTGGTATGGGCGCCGATCTGTACGAGTCTTATGTAGGATCTATTTTAGCAACTTTTGCATTGGCAGCTGCGGCCGGTTATGGTTTTGAAGGTATGCTCTTACCCATGTTGCTTGCGGTATGCGGTATTATATGCTCGATTATCGGTTCTTTTTTTGTCAAGACAAAAGAGGATGCCACCCAGAAGTCTTTGCTGGTTTCACTTCGTACCGGTACTTATTTGGCTGCCGGTTTGTCTGCTGTTGTGGCGGCTCCTCTGACTTATTACACCGTTGGGAATTGGGGCGTGTACGTCGCCATTCTGTGCGGACTGATTGGCGGATGTGCCATTGGCTATTTTACAGAATATTATACTTCGGATACGTATCAGCCAACTCAGAAACTGGCAGCTTCCTCCGAAACCGGTTCTGCAACGGTTATCATTGGCGGCCTGTCTTTGGGAATGAAATCAACAGCTACTTCGATTCTGATCGTGGTTGCTGCTGTCATCGTCAGTTTCTTTGCTGCCGGGGGAGCAAGCAGTTACAACATGGGCCTGTATGGCATTGGAATTGCCGCTGTTGGCATGCTTTCTACTTTAGGAATTACACTGGCCACCGACGCTTATGGGCCTGTGGCAGATAACGCAGGTGGTATTGCCGAGATGGCCGGCCTTCCCGATGAAGTTCGGGAGCGCACCGATGCACTGGATTCTTTGGGTAACACCACCGCTGCCACCGGCAAGGGGTTTGCCATTGGCTCTGCATCTTTGACTGCGTTGGCTTTGCTGGTGTCTTATGTAAACATTGTAACTGAGAAGGGCTTCACCATGAACCTGTCTTTGACCAATCCTACGGTTCTTGTGGGACTGTTTGTGGGCGCAATGCTGACTTTCGTATTCTCTGCCTTTACCATGAGTGCGGTGCAGGTTGCGGCTGAGTCCATTGTGATGGAAGTCCGCCGCCAGTTTAAAGAAATTGCCGGTATTATGGAAGGTACGGCAGAGCCTGACTATGAATCTTGTGTCAGCTTGTGCACCAAAGGCGCTTTGCGCGAGATGGTTGCACCTGCGCTGTTAGCTGTCATTGTTCCGATTGTTGCCGGACTGATTTTGGGTGCCGAAGGTGTTGTGGGACTTTTGGGCGGCGTATCCGTTACCGGTTTTGCCATGGCTGTATTTATGTCGAATGCCGGTGGCGCATGGGATAATGCAAAGAAGTACATTGAATCCGGGCATCACGGCGGGAAAGGTTCTTCCTGCCATAAGGCAGCGGTGGTCGGTGATACGGTGGGAGATCCGTTTAAGGATACCTCTGGTCCTTCCTTGAATATTTTGATTAAGCTGTGCTCTACCGTTTCTATTGTATTCTCTGGCTTGATTCTTTCTTTTAACTTAATGGGTCTGCTGTAAGTGATCGACAAAACCAGCTCCGGCCGAATTCAGCCGGAGCTGGTTTTAGTATTATATATATAGTATAGATAGATGCCAAGTGATGGACTATCCATATAGGAATGGATATAAAGAATAAAGGTGGGGGAAAGTTTTTTCCCTTAAACAGAGAAATGTTCTTATAGGCTTTCTGCATTCAAAGATTATTGGCAAAAAACAATTCACACAAAAATTTTAAGCACAATTCATTGGAATTTTAATAGTAGGGGTTGACTTTTGATAAAATGTATGTTAAAGTAAGTGAGTATTCTAAAAATGTTACATTGCCTCACATATTTTTGTAAGTCATTGATTCGTTTCATGAGTTATAAAAATATGTGATTTTTTGTGCAGTTACGGGTGCAAATATATGGATGGAGGTACCTATTATATGAATAACGGTACAGTAAAATGGTTCAATTCTGAAAAAGGCTTCGGCTTTATCACCAACGATGACGGCAGTGACGATGTGTTCGTTCACTTCTCTGCCATTCAGTCCGAAGGCTACAAGAGCCTGAACGAAGGCGACAAAGTCACTTTCGACACAGAACAGGATCCCAAAAACAGCCGCAAGCTGCGCGCTGTGAACGTAAGAGTAGCATAACGAAAACGGATGAAAGGCCACCAATTCCAATCGGGGTTGGCGGCTTTTCTTTGACTCACTGAAACATTAGTAGAAATGGAGATTATGATTATTACTAACTTTGAAAAATTTGGCTTTACACCGGAACTGCTGCGGGGAATTGAAAAAATGGGATATTGCGATCCGTCCCCTGTGCAGGAAGCAGCAATAAAACCGATGCTTGATAAACAGGACCTGTTAGTACAGGCTCCCACCGGAACCGGAAAAACAGCTGCGTTTGGTCTTCCGATTTTAGAAAATACAGATCCCGCTAACCGTCAGATTCAAACGGTGATTCTGTGCCCCACGCGGGAATTGGCAGTGCAAACAGCCAGCGTTCTGAAAAAAATGGCTGCATACAAACAAGGGATTCGAATTCTTGCGCTGTATGGAGGAGAACCCATTCAATACCAGATTGCGGCACTGAAACGCTGCCCGCAAATTGTGGTGGCCACACCCGGGCGTATGATGGATCATATGCGCCGCAGAACCACTCGGCTGAACGGCGTCAACTGCATTGTGCTGGATGAGGCGGATCAGATGTTGGATATGGGATTCCGCGAAGACATCCATACGATTTTACAGGGGGTTCCCGACATAAGGCAAACGGTGCTGTTTTCTGCAACTTTGTCCCCTGAGATTAAAAAGATTGCGACACAGTATCAGAAAAACACACAGCAGATTTGCATTCAGCCCAATATCACGAAAGTGGAAAAGGTGGAGCAATTCTATTGCGAAATTCGCGGCAACAAGAAGCTTTCGGCTTTGTTACAGTTGCTGCAGAAAAAGCAATTTGAACTTTCTTTGGTTTTCGTTGCAACAAAAGTGATGGCAGACAGCTTGGCTGCTCAACTGACAGAAGCCGGATACCCGGCAGAAGCGATTCACGGTGACTTGCGCCAAAGGCAGCGTGATAAGGTAATGCAGCGTTATCGTGACGGCAAAGTGAAAATTCTGGTTGCAACCGACGTGGCCGCCCGCGGCATTGACGTTGGGGGAATTGACGCAGTGGTAAACTATGATATTCCCGGGGATGCGGACAGTTATGTGCACCGCATTGGACGAACCGGCCGAGCCAACCACAGCGGTGTTGCATATACTTTTATTTATCCCAAAGAGCGGGGCAAGCTGCATGGAATTATTTCCAGCACCAAAGCGTCCATCAACCCGGTTGTTTTGGATACAAAGGTGGCCTTCCCTGATTTTTCAAGCCTTCCGAGGCAGTACAAAAAAGACAATCGGGGCCAACAAAAAAATGGAAGAAAACCTTGGAAACAGGATCAGCCTATGCATAGACAGGCGTTAAAAGCCTAATCTGTTTTCAAAAATGAAAGCCTACACAAGCAGCGAATGTTCGCCGATTGTGCAGGCTTATTTTTATTATAGATGGAGCCTTCGCTGAATTTCGGCCCAAAGTGCTTTTCCCTCAAAAAACAGCAAAAAGGCCAGAAAAACAATGGAAATTCCAAAACTGACGGCCGATGGAATTACCACATGAACCGCACCCGTCAACATCAGGATAAAACAGACGATTCCCAAAATACAATCTATCATCAGGTACAAAATGTAATCCTGAGTATCCAGTCTGCGGACTTTTGCCACGATAGCCATGGCAATCATAGCACAGGAACAAAGAATGGGGAAGACAAAGTCTAACGACCAGCCGCTGAAACCTGTTAAAAAGTCCCAGAAAACAGCGATGAGTGAAATGCTGATTACCTGCCAAAGAATGTTTTTGGGCAGGTTTTTTCGCTTTTTCATCATTAGAGCAAAATCAACCCATAAGCTGCCAATCCCCGCAATCACAAAGAGTGACCACCATCCGCCGGAAGGCAGAATCATATTAATAATAATACAAATAGCCGCTGCACACACGCTTCCAAAAGCCATCCATGCAATTAAAATTCGACTGACCGGAAGCCGGGGCTCCGGCAGATGAGGGAACGGGTTGCCCGAGCCGTCCGGAGTTCCAATGGGTTTCTTCTGGCAGAGTGGACAGCGCTTTTGATTTCCGGGCAAATCCACTTTACAATGGTTACACCTGAGCATGCGCCTCCTCCTCTCTGCTATACTGTTCCAGATTGGACACCACCTGCACCGAAATTCCCATCTCGGTCAGGCGGCGGAAAAAACGCCGCTGAATCCCGGTGTCCGTTAGCTGAGACGATACGCTGATGGCCAGAGTATCACCAAAGGAGCAAAGGCAAAGCTGTGGGCGCTTGGTGCTGACAAACACATCAAACAGCCGGATATGCTCTGCTGCCTGCGCTGGTATTGAAACCCGGCCAATATTAGAGAAAGCCGCGGTGTCTTCGCCCTCTGCCAAAAGTCCGCTGATGCGCAGAATGGGAATTTTAACCGGCAGAGGAATGGCTTTAATAAAAGGATTATTTTCAAGAGTCGAATATCGGCTGATGATTCCTTGCAGATTTTCCTGGGTTAACTGCTGCCGAAAGGATTCACGCACATTTGAAAGGACTTGCGAAAACTCCTGTCCATCTTTTTGAAAGTGATGAGAAATTTGAATCACACCAAAAAAATTCCGGGCGGTCTGAGCCGGGAAAAAACGGCGAAGATCCACCGGTACGGTGATGACCACGGGGCGATTTCTTTCGCGAACAGCCATTCCTTCAAAAATGGAGCACATCAGCAGTGAAACCAAAAATTCGCTCAATGTGGCATCGTTCTCATGCGCTTTTTGCAGCACGGCTTTGGCGGATAAAAACCCTTCTGTAATTCCGATTCGGTTTTCGGGCAGGCGTGTGCCCCGAAGCCGATAAGCAGGGCAGCGCTTCTTTGTGTGGTCGTTCTTAGTTTTGTGATAATATTGATAAAAGGCATCTTGACTTTTTTGATCTTGAGAAGCGTCATAGTCGGCCAACTGCTCTGAAATTCCATATTTTTTAGACAGATATGAAAAGACCAAAGTGCGTAAAAACTGCATTGCTCCGGTGCCGTCTGACAAAACATGAAATACTTCTAAATGAATTCGTTTTTGATAATAAAGCACGCGAAACAATAAGCCGGGTCTGTCCTCGTTGTAAATAGGGCTGCAAACGGGTAGAACCTCTTCAGTAACCTGGGCATGGAGATTGCTTTCTTCCAGATAGTACCAAAACAATCCCTTTTTCAAAATGGAGCGGTACAACGGAAATTCCTGAATGGTTTCGTCCAACGCATCCTGTAAAAATGTGCTGTCTACCGGCTCGTTCAGCTCGCATACAAAGCGAAAGACCTTTGTGTCCCGATTGGTGCTGGTAGGAGGAAAGATCTTCGCGGCATTGTCCAGCCGGCTCCATTGTTTACGTTTTGCCATGAAGAGTACCCCTTTGTAAAAAAACGTTAATTAAATCATAGGTCTGCTGCACATGTTCAAACCGCGGCGGAAGCATCATATAGGCGTGAAGTGCATCCATCATCCGAACAATTTCTACCTCATTTCCGGCGACACGCAGTTTTTCCCCATATGCCTCTCCTTCATCTCTAAGCGGGCAATACTCTGCCGTAATCAGCAAGGTGCGGGGCTGGCGTGAAAAATCCGATGCCAGAAGCGGCGCGAAATAAGGATTTTTTAAATCATTATCGGAACTTCGATACAGCTCAATAAAACTTTGAATTCGCCGGGAGGTAAGAAGATAGTCTGTTCCGTTGTCGCGGATGGACGGAAACGGAGATTGATCGCTGTGGTCATTGTATGTGGAAGGATACAAAAGGATTTGCCGCTGGGGGAGGAATTCGCCCCGATCCCGCGCCATCAGCGAAACAGCTGCAGCCAGATTTCCCCCGGCACTGTCCCCGATCAGCGTAATAGAGTCCGGGACGATACCCGGGATTCGTCCGAGAAAAAATTCACGGGTTACCGCATAGCAATCTTCCACCGCGGCGGGGAATTTGTGCTCCGGCGCCAGCCGGTAATCCACAGACGCTATCGTACAATTCACCGCTTTTGCAAGATCGGCGCAGACGCCGGTATAGTTTTCGATTCCGCCCGTTACCCAGCCGCCGCCATGGAAAAAAAGCAGCAAAGGAAAATTCCCTTCTGCTTCCGGGGAAAAAAGGCGCACCGGAATGGCATGATCCTCATAGAAAACCTGATGATCCCACATGTTATAATCTTTGGGTTTTCCGCGCAGACGCGAAGTAAGCACTTGAATCTGCCGTTCCATTTTATAGGATTTTTTTACATCCGGTTCTAGGGATGTAATTGCCTTGAGTGCTGCCTGCATAACTTTGTTGATGGCCAAATATCCCACATCTCCTTCTTTATAAAAGGAAAAAACAGTGAAGCTGTTTGCTTGCGTAACTATTTGATGAGAAAAACAATACGTAGTGTAGTTTTTATGGTTGAAATACGCTTACTGATTACCACTTTTATAAAAGTGTGCCGGCAATCTGCATAACACGATATATGTTTGTGCCTGGCTATATTCTATAAAATTATACCATAATTAGGGGTTAATATCCAATGGAACGTTGTACAAAGAAAGAAGTTGGGTTGCTTTTGGGCATCTTATCTTTCTGCCTTTTCAAAGGAACGAGGTGCTTCCATTTGATTTTGGATGCTGATGTTAGAATGAAGTTTTTGTTCTAAAAACAGAAAACGCGCCCAGCCAGTTGACTGAACGCATAATAATATCATTTTGCCTTTTTCTTAAATAAGGGAATCACTTGGATACTGGCATCATCGGCCCATTCAATCATCTGATTCATCGCCGTACGGGTGATTTTGCTGTCTTCTTTTAGCACTTCTACATCTTCCTGCAGCCTGTACAGCTGTTGTTCAACAGAGATTAGTCTGCCATCCATAGAATCCAATCGGCTGTCCATGGAATCTAATCGACTGTCTACGGAATCCAGCCTGCTGTCCACAGAATCCAATCTGCCATCTACAGAATCCAGTCTGCTATGTATTGGTTTTAATAATTCTGCAATCGCTTGCAAGTCGTTTTTATCCAGCATTGATGACGCCTCCTTATAAAAGGTAGTATATCATTTGCAAGACCTGGTTACAAGCCCTAAAAGATCCCATAATTTTATCGGGGGATAGGTGTTTCTCAGAGAAAAATCCTTTGGTTTTCTTTTTTAAAAAAGCTATAGTATAATGTATGCTTGAGTTTTTTTGCTAGTACAGAAAGAAGTAATTTTGGTGTAGAGCATCTGAATGAGTGAGCTTTCCCAGTCGTTTTGTTTGCCATAGAAAAATAGAAGCCGATCTATTTTTGCCTCCCGTTGCTCTTTTCAAACTGTTTTATCGTTTGATGAATTTCTAGTTCATTCCGATACAAGGCTAACCGATCTTTACTTAGAATAAATGCAAGATTTAATTGTAGCAGACAGCAAGAGGAGTTATGTTATACTTGCGTTCCGGTAAAAAAGTCTCCTGTTTAGCAAAAGTGCTAAACGGGAGACTTTTTTATTGATAGAATTGCATTTCAATCTATTCTTAAGATTAATATACTTCTTTAACCGTAAGTTCTTCGTTTACCGTAAATCCAAATCCATCATCGCGAATTCTCTTTACCGTTTCTTTGACAAATTTATCAGCATCTTCAATGGCCTCTTCCGCTACCATAATGCCTTTTTTTGTTATCTCACCTTTTGCCAGCATTTCAGCGCCGATAATCAGCGGAATTGCGGTCAGTGGGGCCATGTTTCCGGCTACTCTGCCCACATAAGACATTCCTTTTCCGTCTTTTTCGCCGTGCAGCTCTGCGGCTGCGCATGCAGTAACTCCTTTTAAGAATTCCTGAAGTTCTGCCTCGGTCATTTCCGGTCTGCTTGCTTTTTGGGCGATTAACACGGCCAAAGCAAAGTCACGGGGCGACACCGGATTACCGTTGATGTTCAGCTGATGAGTGGAGGTCAGGCCGGCCAAGCTGAGGTCTTTAAATCCTTGATATGCCGATGCCGGTTCCAAGCTGAATCGGACAGATACATTGGGGATTCCCGGGGCATATTTGGGGAAGGTAAAGACTTCGGGGTGGCCGATTCTGGTGACCTTACGCACTCCATAAGGCTCTCCAAAGTCGAAATCCCATTCTTCCCGGAAGGAAGGCTCATTGAATTTTTCTCCGTTTCTAATGTAGGGGGCGTTATGTACACATTCTAACATGTGTCCAAGTACTGCAGGGCCGCCCGGCTCTTGTTCATCGCAGGCAAAATAGAAAATTGCTTCTTTCAGCGAATCAAAGTAACGCTGTTCTGCACTGCATGCCAGCACAGAAAGGAACCCGGGGCTTGCCCCCAAACCCATCACCATGCTCAAGCCCTTTTCTTGTGCTTTCTTGGGTAAGTCAGATTCAAATATTTTATGAAATGCTTCGATGTCATCGCAGAAATCGATATAGTGCTTGCCTGCTTTTATGGTCGTTTCTATAATTTTATATGCCAGAATATGATAAGGGCCTGTGCAGTTAGCAACCACATCGCAATCTTTGATGAGTTCATATAATGCGTTTTCATCCGAAACATCAACTTGCGCTGCTTTGACGATTGGCGAATTAAGACCTTCAACAATCTTCTTGTTCTTTTCCAGATTGCGAGAGGAAATAATTACCTCGTCAAAAATACTCCCATGGTTGATTAAATCTCTAATACCATAAAGTGCTTGGGAACCTGCTCCACCTAATACAACTAGTTTCATAATAAAACCTCCTTAAAATGTTTTTGTGTATCGGCTTACTACACTCTAAGGGCATTATAGCACCAAACATATCAAGAGTCCATTATTTGGAAAAATATTTACAGTTATTAAATATTTATAAGCTACAATATGGAAAAATACCCGATTGATACCTCTGGAACCTCTTTTTCTTTTGCTTTATTAACAAAAATCAAGATGTATTTTTGCATGAAATGAATTTGCCAGAAAGATTTTTATGCAAAGGAATCACTTTGTTTTATCTTAGAGAAAAACAGGCGGCTTTTTGCTTCATGCTCTGATAAGAAACGAAAGCAATTTCATTCTTTGTTGTGATGCCATCTTTTGAAGAGGGCATGATTGGAATCAAAAGCGTTTGGTGTTACAGTCAAAGGTGCTTGCTTGTCTGTGTGTCCAATGGTAAAATCAAAACGGTAAGTTTTATTGTTTGGGGTCGCAATTTCAAAGAAAAATACCGCGGCAAGGTATCATGAAAGAATATATTCCGGGGTGGAATTCTGAACTTGGTCAATTTTTATGGTTGGATGACCAATATTCTAAGAGGAGAAGATACAATGAAATTCTGCATTTTAATGGGAAGCCCAAGAAAAAAGGGAAACACCTCTTCTCTTTTAAACCCATTTCTGAATGAATTATCTGCCTGTGGAGCGGAGCATGATTTGATCTGGCTCTATGATAAAGAGATTCAGCCGTGCATTGCTTGTCGGGTTTGTCAGGCAGATTGGTCAAAATTCGGCTGTTGGTACAAAGATGATGTTCAAGAGATTTTTGATGCGATTCTTTCTTCGGATGTCATTGTTTTAGCGACTCCGATTTATTCCTGGTACTGTACCCCGCCCATGAAAGCTCTGCTGGATCGTTTGGTTTATGGTATGAATAAATACTATGGAGAAGAAAAAGGCCCTTCCCTTTGGGCCGGAAAACAATTGGCGTTGATCACCACTTGCGGCTATAAGCCGGAAAAGGGAGCAGACTTGTGGGAATTAGGAATACAAAGGTACAGTAAGCATTCTCAGCTTTCTTATGTGGGAATGCTGTCTGAACGGGATCTGGGCTATAAACATATTTTTATGGATAAAGAAAAAGAAGAAAATGCCAAAGCGTTTGCACGAATCCTATGGAATACAGGCAGGAATGAAAAAGAGCCGGAAAACCAAAGGGATAGGGCAATTTTTGAGGAGTGAAATCGACTTCCTTGAAAGCGGACAATAGGCCACTGTCTATTTAGGTATTGGAATTGGCATTTTTGTTTTAATAAAGCGTTTTTCCTGCTGATTCAGATTTGAAAAAGTCAGTCCTTTGCTGTTGATTGGTTGCAAAAGAATTTGAAAAGCCGGAAGTGCTTCCAGTTTTTTTAGTCTGTTTTTATCGAAATTCTTGCAAAAGCCAGCATCCTGTGAGATGATATAGAATATGGTAAAATAAGGCATTTTTATCATAATACAGCACAAATTTACGCTTTGGCATAACTGCGCGGATTGTGTTTTTGGCCGCGGTGCAGAAAGCGTGTCACCTTTGTGCGGATTCAGATTTTAATAATGATGAGAGGTTACTTATGAACGAAAAAGAAGTTTCAGAAATTCGCCGCCGTTTTCGGCCGGAAAAAAGCAATATTACCAGCATACGCGGCTGCTATGTGAATAAAAACAAAGAAATTATTTCGGAATTTAACCAATCGGTTGCCCTGATGCCGGAAGAGGAAAGCGAAAGATTTCTATCCATTTTAAAAAAGACGCTTTCCGGTACGCTTCAAAAGAATTTGATTGGAATAGAATTTACCACAGAGCAAGTGATTGACAGTGAAGAACATAAGCTTTTAATGGCACTTCGCGATTCGTCACTGAAAGAAGAAGGTGCAATACAAGCGTTTTTTCAAAAGGTGATTCAGGCGGTTACCATGGAAGAAAATTATTTGATTCTATTGACTTGTGATACTTATGATGTTCCTTATCGTTCCAAAGACGGACAAAAACAGGACGATGCTTCGTCAGAGGTGTATACCTATGTTCTGTGCAGCATTTGTCCGGTGAAGATGACCAAGCCTGCCTTGAGTTATTATGTGAATGAGAATCTATTCCGCAACTGCACCACAGACTGGATTGTGTCGCCGCCGGAAATGGGATTTTTATTCCCGGCGTTCGATGACCGAAGCGCGAACATATACAACGCCCTTTACTATACCCGGGATATTTCAGAAACTCACAGTGAATTTGTGGATGCTGTGTTTCACAGTGAAGTTCCCATGCCCGCAGCTGAACAAAAAGAGGCATTTCAATCCATTCTGTGCAGTGCACTGGAGGATGAATGTAATTTTGATACGGTACAGGCTGTTCATGAGCAGCTGCAAGGGCTGATTGAAGAGCATAAAGCGAACAAAGAAGAAGAGCCGCTGACTGTTTCGAAAGGACATGTGATGCAAATTCTGAAAGCACAGGGGGTTTCGGAATCGCATTTGGAATGTTTTGAGGAACAGTTTGACGAGCAGTTTGGTTCCGAAACAAATTTGAGTCCGAAAAATATTGTTGATACCAAGCAAACGGTGGTAACGACTTCAGATATTAAAATACAAGTGAATTCCGGCCGTGACGATCTGGTAGAAACCCGCATCATCAACGGGATAAAATACATTCTGATCCGGGTTGAGGATGGGGTGGAAGTCAATGGTGTTCCGGTTCACATTTCTTAATTTGCTTCCGATTTCAATTTTCTTTTTTCTAGCTTGAATTTTTAAAAACTCTTTGATGGATTAAGCACATTCAGATGCTGATTCTCAAAATTTTAATGGGATGCTTCTAATACATCGCTTTTTGAAGAGTAAATTCTTTCTTTTCTGGCAATATTCTTGGATTTTGTTTCTTCTTTATTTCTGTTGTGCGCTATGCTTTGATAACTTCTGTTTTTTCATACATATTCGTGCAATTACAACTATCTTGTTTTAATCCCCTTGAAAAATGGCATTACAAGGCATTTAACGGATGAAGCAAAGATATATATAAGGGGAATGATTCTTAATTCCAAAATTTACTCGTGTGTATTTTTTGATTATTTGCAATGAAGAAGCACGGATTTGACAGAAGGGAAGTTAGTAAATGAATCTTGACAACAAAAGTCTGCTGGAAGATCTGTTGGTGTACTTGACTGGAATGGATGAAGATGCCATTCATACCACTATGGAACCGATTTGGAATGGAACTTGGGCAATGCCGCAAACTGCCTATGAGGAAGAAAAAGAGTTTGCACAGTCTTTGCTGGAATGGGCTCTTCAAATGGACGGGGATGTGTGCAAAGAAGCTTTTGAACCAATTCTGGATGGCGGTTGGGAAGTTGTATGGAATGATGTTGACCCGGGAATGATTTGGAAGCCCGTTCTTCCAGACTTTCCTCATTTTCCGGAGAACGGAACGGATCCCGGTTTCTCTTTTCCACCTTTCCCCGATCCGGAAGATGTTGACAACCGTATGTTAACACGGGCGTTTGTGCTGCTTTGCAGCTATATTTTTTACGATCAGTTTCATTATCCTCAGCCTCAGATTGGCGAGTATAATATTACAGGCAATCCGTTTGAAAAGCTAAAGTGGCTGTACCGTTATTGGTTTAATCAGCTGGAAGTAGCGGAAAAAGACTCTGGTTTGGAGGAATATTTCCGACAACAGAATTTATATTTGTCTGAGGACGATTTCGAGATTACGAACAAAGTTACTTTATCTTCTGCAGGCGATTTGCTGGCGGTGGATGTACTCACACCAGAAAATACCCCATATTTGTTTGACGCAATTAAGGATTTTTATAGCGATGCGGATTTGGTTTGTGCTAATCTGGAATCAACGGTGGATAAATACAGTCCCGTTGGGCGCACACAGGTTAAGGGTCAGCCGGCCAAAATGAACACCTCTGAAGAAATGTTCTGGAAGTTCCGCAACGAGGCGGGAATCAACTATTTCAGTACAGCCAACAACCATGCCATGGACTGGGGAGAACAAGGGGTTCTTGCCACATTGAATGTTTTAAAACAATCAGGGGCTTATTACTCGGGGACTAATGAAAACCAGCAGCAACAGGACGATGTTCTGATTGTTGATAAGAACGGAATCAAAATTGCCATGCTTTCTTATACCTTTGACATTAACGGCAACCAGCTTCCGCCAAACAAAAGTTATCTGGTGAATGAAGTGCGGTTTAACGATCAGTTCTGCAATATCGATATGGTGAAAAGGCATGTGGCCAAGGCGAAGGAAAAGGGTGCGGACATTATTCTGGCGTTTTGCCACTGGGGATGGGAATTTGAGATGTACCCTCACAATAACATCGTAGAAGTGGCACGCGAAATGTTGCAGAGTGGGGTAGATGCCATTTTGGGCAATCATCCTCATGTCAGCCAGCCGATGGAGCGCTATGATTCCAGGCCGGATAGTTATCCGCCTCGCCCAGAAGCGTTGGTGGTGTATGCTTATGGCGATTTTGTGAGTTTTCATCCCGATAGCCGAAATTCGAAAATTGCTTATCTCACCAAATTTGATATTGTAAAAGGGAAATCAAAAGTAACCGGTGAAACAGAAACCCGCTTAGTCGATTTGAAAATGCTGCCCATTTACATTCTGAATGAAAAGCTATCTGATACAAAATATGACTGCCGGATTTTAAAATTTAAAGATGTGTATGAGAACCCCGATGATTATGGGCTGACCGATTTGGAAAAATGGCAGCTGCCCCACTTGAATGATGTGGTGCTCCGTAAAATTTTACTGCCTGAAGACTATTCCGGCATCTTAGTCGAATAACTCAAAAGCCCCTCCAGTATTTAAATACCGGAGGGGCTTTTTGAAAAAAATCTAAGAAATATTGTTTTGTATTCTTTATTTTTGAACCATTTGATTCTTTTCACACAGCATTATCTTCTTGCGAATCAAGAAAGATTGAAACAACCAAGCTGATCTTCTTAAAGAAATCAGCTTGGTTGTGTTTTTTAGACGATTTTTTGTTGTTTGTATGAAATATTCCTTTAAAGAACTTTATTTTTTGCCCTTATTCATATAAAAACGGTTTTTGGTCAAAATAGGTATTCAGAACAATTGCAGTCTGTGACATGCCGAATTTTCGAATGTCGCCCAATTGGCGTTCCAGTTCCTCTGAATCCGCCACATGAATTTTCAGCAAAGCGTTATGAGGCCCAATGATGTGGTGATGTTCCATAATGGCGGGGTTTTCTTCTGCAAAGGTGCAAAAGTTAGTGTAAAGCTCTGGCGGCACATTGATCATGATGTAAGCCGAAAGTTTTTTACCCAAAGCAGCCGGATTTAACTTTGCCCGAAATTCCTCAATCGCGCCGTCTTCACGCAGTTGGGCAATGCGCTCTGAAACAGCAGGCGCGGTCAAGCCCACCTGATAGCCGATTTCACGCATAGTTGTTTTGCAATCCTGCTGCAAAATATTCATAATTTTGATGTCGGTTTGATCCATCGGCAGACTCCTTTTTGACACAACCACATTTTGTAAAGCAAAAGCCGGTTTTTTACGAATATTGTAAATTAAATGGATTATAACACAAAACAGCTTCCATGTACAGATTCCGATGCCGATGCTATAATAAATACACATTCAGCCGGAACCCCAAAAAAGCTCTGGCGACCAACCATTCAGCCGGATTTTTACCCGGCATAACAAGTATCAGGGGGCACATTTATGGAACGCTTAAATCTTCCCATTACGGGCATTTGTTCCTTTGGCAAATATCCAATTTGTACGGATTTGGAAAATTTGGACGCTGACATCGCGGTGTTGGGCGTTCCGGTGGATTTTGCGGTCAGCTATATGAGCGGCGCACGTCTTGCACCGCGTCGCGTCCGTGAGGCTTCTACCCAGTACAGCCGGGGCGATATCGGTTATTATGATTTTGAAAACGATCGGCAATGTCTGGCTGCGCCGCTGAGAATAGTTGATTGCGGTGATGCTGATATTCTTCACGCAGACCCCCAGCATACGTTTGACGCAGTGGTTGCAGGTGTAAAAGGAATTTTGCGCCGCGGAGCGGTTCCCATTGTATTGGGTGGTGATCACTCGATCAGTGCGCCGGTTGGAAAGGCGCTGGAAGAGCTGGGTGAAGAAATTTGCGTGGTGCAAATTGATGCTCACCTGGACTGGTCGGATCACGTTGGCCCGCTGAAATATGGCAACGGCAGCCCGATGCGCCGGATGTCTGAGATGGATCACATTGGCCCAATGGCTCAGATTGGCTTGCGTGGAATCGGCAGCAGCAAAAAGTCTGACTTTGAAGATGCCCGGGCTTATGGCAGTGTGATTATTTCTGCCCGAGAAGCACATGCAATTGGTGTAGAAGGCATTTTGGCGAAAATTCCTGACGCTAAAAATTATTATATTACGGTAGATATTGACGGTTTCGATATTTCTATTGCGCCCGGTGTGGCGTCGCCTTATCCTGGGGGGCTGCTGTTCGATCAGGTGTGTGATATCATCACCGGTGTTGGCAAAAAAGGCCGTATTGTGGCTGCGGATCTGGTGGAGGTTTCCCCGGTATACGATCCATCCGGCAGCACGGTGCGTTTAGGCGCTTTGACCATGCTGCACACCATGGCACAGATTGAAACTCAGATTATGAAGAAATAATCAATGTAAGCGTTTTTAGCAAAAAAATACTTTGTGTTTCATTTGATGGATTATGATAATAAGTTTACCCACAATTCTTTTTTTACAATAGAGAAAAAGCAGCCTGAAATTAATCAGGCTGCTTTTTCTTTTCGGGCATTTCTGAGAACGAAATATCAACGCGTTTTCGCTGCCCCCAAAAACATGTTTCAGAAAAAGTGCAGGAATACCAGATGCATTTCGAGCATTTTTGACGCAGAAACTGTTTTTTACAATAGAAATAAATGGATTAGTTGGAGTTTTCAGAAATGCCCCTGGTTAGCATGAAGCCGGGAGGAGCGCCCGGCCAAAAACATTTGCCCCCATTTGGGCCAAATGGAATGTTGTGAAAGGAGCGGGCAACAAGCTTACTGATGAAAACGGCAGAGGGTTCAGGAATGCCAAAATCAAGAGGAGGCTTGTTGCCCTATGTTAGAAGTCCAGCACAGGTACCAAATGTTTGTGCCAGGGTCATATAAGCATGTTATGTAGCAGAAAGGGGATGGCAGGCCGATTTGCGAGCCGGGCCTGAGTGTAGCAAAACCGTCGGCACGAAATCCGGATGGAGGAAATGCCCTGGAAGGAAGCGAGAGAGGGTGCCACCCCCAGGGGTTATAAAATAAAACCTGCCTGCCATCGATGGATAAGAGAGTTTCCATAAAAGGAAAAGGAGTTATCGTTTCAGTACAATTTCACCGTTTTTCATTACGGTGTCCACCAGATTAATGGCGGTGTGATAGGGCAAAAAGTGAATAGAAGGGTATCTTAAAAAGATGATGTCTGCCTGTTTGCCCGGCTCAATGCTGCCTATTTTATCGGCCCTGTTCACCGCTGCCGCGCCGTTGATGGTCAGCGCAGTAATCACTTCTTCGATGGAAAGGCCCATATAGATACAGGAAAGGGCAATTAAAAGAGGAATCGAGTTGGTAAAGCAGCTGCCCGGGTTCAGGTCGCTGGCAATGGCAACGGCCGCTCCTTCTTCAATCATTCTGCGGGCATTTGCGTATTCCTCTTTCAGAGAGAATGCAGTTGCAGGCAGAGTGGTGCAAATCACACCGGATTTTGCCATGGCGGCAATTCCTGCTTCAGAGCTTTGCAGCAAATGTTCGGCAGAAGTTGCGCCAACCTCGGCGGCCAGTTCGGCGCCGCCCAGTTGTACAATTTCATCTGCATGTATTTTTAGGTGAAAGCCCATTTTTTTGGCTTCATTCAGATAGTAGCGGGAGTCTTCGATAGAAAACACATTCTTTTCCGTAAAAATATCTGCGAACTCGGCCAAGTTTTCTTCTTTGACGATGGGCATAACTTCACGCAGCATCATTTCGATGAACTCGCGTTCCTTGCCTTTGTATTCCGGCAATACGCTGTGCGGCCCCATAAAAGTGGAAACAACGTCTACGGGATGAGAAGCGTTCAGTTCTTTCATGGCCCGCAGTTGTTTTAATTCGGTTTCTTTATCCAAGCCATAACCGCTTTTGCCTTCCACGGTTGTTACGCCGAATTCCAGCATTCTGTCCATTCTGTCGCGGCCGGCTTCCACCAGTTCTTCCAAAGAAGCGGCGCGGGTTTTGCTGACAGAGGCGTTTATTCCGCCGCCGCGTTCCATGATAGACATATAGCTGTCGCCCCGCAGCCGCCACGAAAATTCATCCGCGCGGTAACCGCCGAACACAAAATGGGTATGGCAATCCACAAAGCCCGGCATAACGGTTTTGCCTGTGGCATCAATGATTTCGCAATCTGCGCCGTCATATTTTTGTTTGAGTTCTTCAGTGGTGCCCACGGCAATAATTTTGTCACCATCGATCAACACTGCTCCGTCATGAATGATGCCAATTTCAGACATCTCTTTGCCATGCTTTGGTGCTTTTCCGGCGCAAGTAACTAACTCCGCCGCATGGCAAATTAACTTTTTGCTCATAGCAAATCCTCCATTATGGTACCACAGGCGCAATGCGCCATTGTGGTATCTTTTAATTGGCGAAGCTGAAATAATAGCGGCTTCGCTGTGATTATTTCACGATTTTGTGATAGGTTTTTTCGATTAGTTCGTCAGACGCAATATAGGGCATCGTAATATAATCCTGTCCATCGCGAGTCTGGTTGTATTCCGCCACGGTGTCGATGGAATGCTCGCAGCGTGCCCAGCTTCTTCTGGCAACACCGATCATCGTGTCCCAGGGAATCGAAGCCATCAAAATTTCATCCACACGTTTGCTGCCGTCCAGCACCATGCCAAAGCCGCCATTGATGGATTTGCTGATGCCCACGCCGCCGCCGTTGTGCAGTGCCACCAAACTCATGCCGCGTGCCGCATTGCCGGCGTAGCAGTGAATCGCCATGTCGGCGGTCACATTGCTGCCGTCATAAATGTTTGAGGTTTCACGATAGGGGGAATCGGTTCCGCCGGTGTCGTGATGGTCACGGCCCAGCATAACCGGCCCGATTTCTCCATTGCGAACCATCTCGTTGAATTTCAGTGCGATGTCACGGCGGCCCAAAGCATCCTGATACAGAATGCGGCACTGGGTGCCAACCACCAGACTGTTCTTTTCTGCGTCGCGAATCCAGATATAATTGTCACGATCCTGACCGCGGCGGTTGGGGTCAATCACTTCCATAGCGGCATGATCGGTCTTGCGCAGGTCTTCCGGTTTGCGGGACAGGCAGCACCAACGGAACGGGCCATACCCATAATCAAACAGCATCGGCCCCATAATATCTTCCACATAAGAGGGGAAAACAAAGCCTTCGCTTGTGTCAACACCATTTTTAGCAATGTCTTTTGCGCCGGCATCAAACACAGCCTTCATAAAGGCGTTGCCATAATCAAAGAAGTAAGAGCCGCGTTCTACCAGGGTTTTTACTAAATGATAGTGCTTCGTCAGCGATTCGTCAACCCGCTTGCAGAAACCATCTTTATCATTTTCCAGCATTTCGGTTCTCTGATCAAAGGTCAGTCCCTGAGGGCAATAGCCGCCGTCATAGGGAACGTGGCAAGAGGTCTGGTCAGAAAGCAGATCAATATGGACGTTATGGTCCACAGCGTATTGCAGCAGGTCCACAATGTTGCCGTGATAGGCAATCGAGAGGACTTCTTTCTTTTCTTGCGCTTCTTTGGCCCAAGCAAAAGCATCTTCTATTTTTTCAGCTACTTTGCCGACCCATCCCTGACTGTGGCGTGTTTCGATGCGGGAAGCATCCACTTCGGCGACAATTCCGACACCGCCGGCAATTTCCACTGCTTTGGGCTGTGCACCGCTCATGCCGCCCAAACCGGAAGTGACAAACAAACGGCCGTGCAGATCTTCATTCTCGGGAATTCCCAGCACTTTGCGTCCCGCATTGAGCAATGTGTTAAAGGTGCCGTGTACAATGCCCTGCGGGCCAATATACATCCAGCCGCCGGCGGTCATCTGGCCATAGCTGGAACAGCCCATGGCGGTTGCTTTTGCCCAGTCGTGGGGGTTATCGAACATGCCTATCATCAAACCATTTGTAATAATAGTACGGGGGCTGGTTTTGTGAGATTTAAATAGGCCCATTGGGTGACCGGACATCATGACCAAAGTTTGCTCGTCTGTCAAGATTTCCAAATATTTTTTAATCAGCTGATATTGCATCCAGTTCTGGCACACCTGGCCGGTTTCCCCGTAAGTAACCAATTCATAGGGGTAAAGTGCCACCTCGTGATCCAGATTGTTGTCAATCATAACCTGAAAGGCTTTGCCTTCGACGCAGTTGCCTTTGTATTCCTCAATGGGCTTTCCGTAAATTCGCTCTTTCGGCATAAAACGGTAACCATAGATGCGGCCATGGGTCATCAGTTCTTCTAAAAATTCCGGTGCAAGCTGTTCGTGCAGTTCCTCTGGAATATATCGCAGCGCATTTTTGAGTGCAAGCTTAATTTCCCGCTCGTTCAGGGTTAGTTCGCGTTTTGGAGCACGACGCACCCCTTCTTTGAACGAAGGATATTCCGGCAGAACAGGATCAAGTTTTACAGTCATCGCATTACCAATATCAAAATTATTCATTTTTATAAATACCTCCTTTACAACTAGATAGTATCACAGCAATGTCTAAATAACGTCTATAATACATATGATAAATTATTGAAATTTAAAATTTCTAGATGCTTTTCAAAAAAATTCTTGTTATAATAGGGATAAAGCTATCTATGTGATTTCATTATAACGTTTTTTGTCCACCGTATGCGAAAGAGAGGTTCCCCAATGTCGAAAATTTCTTTCAAGCTATTACAAACTCCAAGAGTTTTATTAGACGATCAGCCGGTTCTTCTTCCTTTTAAGAAAGCAGAAGCGCTGCTTTATTGCCTGGCTCTGAAAAAGACAATATCACGCGAGCAGGCCGCCAACCTGCTTTGGGACACAGACGATTCGCAGGTTGCGAAGAAAAATCTGCGGCACACGTTATATACCATTAAAAAAGCATTCGATCTGGAACTGATTGTTTCCCCCAAAAAACATCTGCTGACGCTGAATCCTGAACTGGAATATGAAATCGATTATGATGAATTCATGAAAAACCATGATTTTTCTTTGAGTGACGGCGAACTGATGCAGGGATTCAGCCTGAAAAATGCCGATTCCTTTGAAAATTGGCTGGACATGGAACGCACCGAGCTAAAAGAATATTATCTGCGCCAGCTATATGACTGCATGATTGAAAGTTCAAAAGGAGACGTAACGGAAACCGAATCTCTGTTTGCCAAATACATAAAAAAAGATCCGCTGGATGAACGTGTTTATCAGCTGATGATGGAATGTTACCAAAGAAACGGTTTATATTACAAGGGCATTAAGGTGTATCAGAACATCAGCAAACTGCTGAATACCGAGCTGCGCATTGCCCCGTGTGCAGAACTGAGCCAGCTGCACCGGGAACTGCTGAGCGCTTGGACAGAATCCAGTTCGGACGAGCCGGAACCCACGCCGTCGAATATCATTGGGCGCAAAGAGGAAATGCAGTATTTAATGAAAAACTATCGTTCCTTTTTGCTTGGAACACCCACAGCGCTTTTGCTGGTTGGCGACAACGGAGTGGGAAAAACACATCTGGTCAATCATTTCTTTGACAGCATCGGAGAGGACTCTTGCATTGTGCTGAAAACGATTTGTTTTCAGGCGGAACGCGATTTTATTTTGCAGCCTTGGAACACGATTATGCTGCAGCTGGATCAATACATACGAAGTCACGATGTGACGTTACCTGCACACTGCACCACCTATATCAATAGTTTGTTCCCATTGTTCGGCAACCATACACTGTCGGCTCAAGTTCCGGAAGACGTAATGATTTCTTATAACTACCGCACCACCCGGAACAGTGTTCTAAAACTGTTTTCGCTTCTTGGCGAAGAAACCCCCATTATTTTGTTTTTTGATAATATTCAGTTTATGGATCACCTGAGTTTGGAACTGTTGTCTTTGATTATTCGGGAACGAAACCCCAATATTATGTGCATCTGCACCTGCCTGGATGTGCAGCCGCCCTATCTGCAAAAACAAATCAATTCGCTGCTGCGCGAAAAGTTTTTAAGTCAGCTTTTGATTTCACCCTTTACTCAGCAGGACGTGGCCGATATTATTGCGGATCGTTTGGGGCCGGATGCGCTCAATGATCAGATTATCCGCCACATTTATCAGGATTCGGAAGGAAACGGGTTTTTTCTGGATTTATTGCTCAGCTATCTGACTTGTGATTCGGCGTCTTCTCAAAAGACGCTTTCGAACCCCCAGGATATTCTGCTGGCACGTCTGGAAGAGCTTTCAACCGATGCCCGGCAATTGCTGGACACCATTTCGGTTTGCCCGGAATCCATTACGCTGGATATTGTAGAATATTTCTTTAACCGCAATACGCTGGAGATCATTGAGTTAATGGATGATTTAAAGCAGCACAGCCTGATTCGTGAAAAGGTAGCGGACGGGCAGATTCGGTTCCAGTTCCGCCATGCGAAAATGCAGGATTTTGTGCATTCCCAGCTTTCGCCTTCCAAACGGCGGCTGCTGCACGCCCGTGTGGCAAATTATTATGAGCAGGCTACAGATTTGCTGCACAACAACACATGGTATCAAAGAGTGATTTATCATTATGCGCAGGCCGGCAATGATGCCAAGGTACTGCAATATAAAGTGCTGAGTCTGGCGGATTATTCCCGGTATAATTACGAGCTGTATCCGGTTCTTCAGCCCCAAAAGGATTCTGCGCTGGAAGCACCCAAGCAGCTTTTAAAGTATTTTGATGAACTGAAAGCAGAATTGATTCGTTTGTATAACTACCAGCCCAATGTGATTGATTTTGCAGAACTGGAAACACGGCTGTATCTGGTGGTTGGAAAATACTGCATTTCTCAGGGGCGGTATAAAGAAGGGCTGGATGCCATTCGGCTGAGCCTGACACACATTGATTATCTGGAACAGCATCCGCAAGTGTATATCTCTTGCCTGCGTCAGCTCACCTTTTATGGAATTCAGACTTGGAACCCGGAACTAATGCGCGAGAATATTGAAAAATGCATGGCCATCGCAAAAGAAAATCGGCTCAGCACCGATTATGCCACCGAATGCCGGCTTTACGGTTTGTATCTTTCAATGTGCGGCCGGTATGAAGAAAGCCGCGAACAGCTGCATCAAGCGATTGGTTTGTTTGAATCCGCTGCACTGGACGGGCAGAATTATGTGCTGAATCTGGCGGCCTGCTATAACTATTTGGGAGAAGTGGAGCGCAAACAGCAAAATTTTGAAGAGTCGCTCACTTTCTACTGCCGTGCGCTAGAGGTTTGCAGTGACCGAAAATACCCCAAGAACCCCACTTTTTATTCCAATCAGGCCCGGGCACTTCTGGCTTTGGGCAGAATCAAGCAGGCTTCCGAACAGTTTTTTACCGCGAATAAGCTATATGATGCTTCTAATATTTTGGTTGGGCGCGCTATCACAAAATCTTATTGCAGCCTGATTTATGCGGCAGGCAACCATTTGTGTGATGCCAAGCGTCTGCTCACAGAAGCAGAAAAAACAGCCTATACCATTCGTTCCCCCATGTCGCTGGGAATTTTAGAACGCAACAAAGCTATCTTGCTTCAATCTTTTCCGGAGGAGTTTGCCGAAATTATCACAGTGGATTTTGACACCTGCCGTGCTCAATCCGAGAAACACTTTGCGGGATTGCCGGGTGCATATGAATCCCAAATGCCGTTTGAACTGCCGAACCTTAGCAGATAAACGGAAAAAAGACGCCAGAGTGGTATAATGGCCAAAATCCATACCGGCCTGCCGGTCGGTACACAATGGGAGGAATTGCAGATGAATCTTTCAATCAGAATTGCAGATCCGGCCGGTAATATTACCATTTTTGTGATGAGTCATATTTTACCGGGGCAATATGCGCCCGTGGCTGCACAGCTGCTGGCTCATCAGGAATATCACGCAGAGCAGGTTGCTTTTCGTGTTTTGCCCCGTTTGGGAGGCGACGGACGCATCCAAATGATGGGCGGTGAATTCTGTGGGAATGCTGCGCGCAGCTATGGCTATCTTCTCAGCACGATGCTGCCCGGCGAGCCCAGCCTTGTAAAAGTGGAAATCAGCGGTGCGGATCAACCGCTGGAAGTAAAGGTAGACCGGGAAAACGGCAGATGTCAAATTGAAATGCCTCTTCCAATTGGCACCGAAGTCATCCCTTATCATGGTGTGCAGTATGAAGCGGTGTGTTTTGACGGAATTGTTCACACCATTGTACCCGGCCCGGCTCGTGACGAAGCCTTTGTAAAAGGGGTGCTGGCAGCGGCAAAAGCGGCGGTTCCCAGCAGCGCCTATGGCATTCTGTTCGCCGAAGGGGATCACATGGTTCCTGTGGTTTATGTGTGTGAAACAGATTCCCTGATTTGGGAAAGCAGCTGCGGCAGTGGTTCTATGGCGGTGGGGGTTCTGCGTGCCATAGAACAGGACAACGGCGAATTTCGTTGCAGTCTGCATCAGCCGGGTGGCATCATTGAAGTGACGGCCACAGTGGAAAATGGAAAAGTAGTGCGGTGCAGCATGGGCGGGCCGGTTACTTTATCTGACGAGATCACGCTGGAGCTTCCCGAATGTTAGTGATTGATTTTTGTTCTATAGCTCTATAAGAGAATTCTATTTCGGAAAAGAACCTTCTGTTGAAAAACAACAGAAGGTTCTTTTTTTTGCAGCACTTTTACAGGAAAAATCTTTTTCGACAGAGAAATTGAGTGAATGGGGGAGATTCGAAAATGAAAAAGATTTGATAAGGCGTTGGGAATCCATTTTATTGATGAAAAAGAGAAGAAGAAAAGAAGTGCTGTTGGAAAATAAGCACAAACCGGATTTGACTGATTCGGACAATTGCATTCGGTTGTGAAGGTACCGATATTAGGGACGTTGTCTTTCTTTCAGAGAGTTATGTTTTACCTGCCGTCTAAACCACAATTGTTTTATTAAAAAAGAAAAGAAGGTTGATTGCTTTCTTCCTTCGTTTTTTCTCCTTATATTCTTTATTTTTATAAAAAAAGCAGACAAAATGATTTTTGAAAGTGAACTTAATTCACAAATGGTATATAAGAACTGTCGAAAAGCCTATTTTTTCCTTACTTTTCCACTTTATCGAATTACCATATTAACTGCATAACAAATAGTGATATCTCTGATAAGAAGCTTTGAAAAGAATTCTGTTCTTTTTATCTTATTACAAGCCTGATTTTTTGTTTGATGTATCAAATAAGAAACAAGTTACTATAATTCTTTTCTTTTAGAAGAAATTTAATTTGCATTTTTTGCTTTATAATTTTATAGTAAAATGCAATAGAAACAAAATCTTTTTGAATAAATATACTGAAATAACCTTATTCTAATGCATATTAAATCTGATTGATTTATAATTTTTTATGTAGTATTCTGTAATTAAGGTATAGTGTTAATAAAAATAACCCCGATCAAATCATAATTTTAGTAAATTTTCTTAGACGTTTCTTTGACAAGGGGTGTGTATAATGAAGTCAACATCAGAGTGAATATTTATTTAAAAACAATCCACTGGAAACATATGGCAAAAATGGGATATTTTAATTCTTACTCTGATCCATTAAAAGTGTCGAATCTTTTGCAGACAATCCATTTGGTTTGTTACTAAAGGAAAAGGAAAGTTCTATCATCTGTTTGAGATCGACTGCTTCATATGGGTTTCATCCAGTCTTTTTAGACTGAGAACTTAAAAAGGAGAAAAGCTATGAAGTTGACACAAGAACAACAAGATATGTTGGACGGCAAATACGGAAAAGGAACCGCATACGCAATGAAAATTCAGGTTGCAATCGGAGAATCCTTTGACGCCGAACGCATGGTTCCTATTACCCGGGCGCATGTCGCGCTAAGCAATCAGGAAGCGGATCTTTGGTTTGCAGAAAAATTATTGGAGGCAGGTGCCAAATGCAGAATTGCCCCCACGGTAAACCCCGGATTCTGCCTGTCTTTCTTTAAAGATCACAGCATGGTATCCAAAGAAGACGCAGATTTGATGCAGAGAACCCACAATGCCTATCAAGGTTTGGGTGCGGTTTTAAGTTATAACTGCACACCATACATAGACACGAACGTGCCCAACTACAAAGAAGTGATTGCCTTTTCCGAATCCAGCGCTACCCCGTATGTGAATTCTGTCTGGGGGGCCAGAACCAACCGGGAAGGCGCCAACAGTGCCTTGTGTGCGGCCATTACCGGTTTTGTTCCGGAATATGGGCTGTTGATGGATGAAAATCGAAAAGGAGATATCTTGGTAGAAGTCAAAGCCGATATGAAAACTCCTTATGATTATCATATGCTGGGCATGATGGGCAAAAAGATTGGAAATGGAATTCCTGTGTTTACCGGGCTTCCCAAACACATCAGCAAAGAGTCTTTGCGCAACCTGGGCGCACAGTTGAATACTTCCGGCGCTTATGGAATGTATCACATTGTTGGGTTTACGCCGGAAGCTCCCACGGTGGAAGCGGCCTTTGGCGGCACAGAACCCAAGCGCAAAGTGGTGATTACCAATGAGGATTTGCAGGAAGAGCTCACGAAGATTTCTTTGGAAGGAAATCGTGAAATTGACTTTGTAATGTTTGGCTGTCCTCACTTCACTTTGGAAGAAGTCCTGCATATCGCACAAAAAGTCCACGGCAAAAAAATGGCGAAAGAAATGTGGATTTTGACTTCCAGCCATGTCAAAGAGATGGCCGTAAGAATGGGACTGGATCAGATTATCTCAGAAGCCGGCGGATACATCGTTCCCGATACTTGCCCGGATCAGCCCTGCTGGAATCATCTGAACGGAAAAGTGGGCGTTACCGAATCTCCGAAATGCGCCTATTACCCCCAGCGCAGAGGAATTCACTTTGTGATTCGAGATTTGGATGCCTGCATTAAAGCGGCATTGACAGGTGAGGTGAAATAAGATGAAAAAGAAAATTTTTAATTGCCACAAAATCTCAGAAGGAGTTGCCGAGGGTCAGGTGGTCATTTCAAAAGACGATGTCATGTTTTATTTGATTGATCCCAAAACCGGCACGGTGATTGAGCCCGGGCACGATTTGGAAGGCAGAAGCATTGCACAGAAAATCCTGCTGTTCCCCAGCGGTAAGGGAAGCTCGGTGGTGCAGGCCGATGGAATCTATCAGTTGAATACCCGTGGCAACGCACCCAAGGCAATGATAATTCAGCACCCAGAAACCGTTTTGGTATCCAGCACCATTATCATGGAAATCCCCATGGTCGATAAAGTGGATCAAGCTTTTTATGACGAATTGCAGGATGGCGACATTGTAAGAGTGGATGCGAATCACGGAACGGTGGAAATCCTGCGGGATTAATTCACGAATCTTGGTAATGGACGGAATGGGTGGAATCTTCAAATAAGCTGTGCCGGGCTTGGTGGATTGCCATCAAGAGAGTACCATACAGCAGCATCTTGAAAAAAGGCACTTTTCCGTCCTGCCGGGATCCTGAGCAAATAAAAAATTCATATTTAAGTCTATCGGGAGGTACCTAAGATGAAACATCCCTTGTTTTGGTTTATTGATGAAGAATGGAAGGATTACGATTTGGAAACAGCGGTGCTGCGGGAGCAGTATCCAGACTGTGAGCTGAAGTTTTCCAGCTATGATTATGAAGAAGATTTAAAGGAATTTGGCTACCGGGCAGATGCAATTATCGGGCAGGTTTATGCACACATTCCCGCTTCTGCCATTGAGCGCCTGGAAAACTGCAAAGGCATCGCCCTCTTGGGCGGCGGCTATGATCGGGTGGATACGGCGGCGGCTCGGGCCAAAAACATCGGTGTCACAAATGTACAAGGTTACTGTGCAGAAGATTTAGCAGACTATGTGCTGGCGGCAATCTTTCATTTTTACAAAGGGCTGCCTGTGTATCACAGCAATTTAAGCGACGGGGCCTGGGGCGCTCAGGCAGTGAAACAGCCACCCCGGCGGATTTCTCGCTCTAAATTGTTGGTGGTGGGCTGCGGAAGAATCGGTGTAACCGTGGCAAAGCGCTGCCAAAGTCTGGGGATGACGGTTTTAGGTTATGATCCCAATCGGGACGAAAGCTTTTTAAAAGAACAGGGGATTCAAAAGGTAACGCTGGAGGAAGGACTGAGCCAGGCGGATTATGTCAGCGTGAATGTGCGTCTGGACGAGAGCACCACAGGATTGCTGGGGACAAAAGAATTTGCGATGATGAAGCCCAGCGCATACCTCATTAATACTGCGCGGGGAGCAATTCTGAAAGAAGATGATTTGATTGAGGCGTTAAACAATCAGGTTATTGCCGGTGCGGCAGTAGATGTCATC
Organism: Clostridium minihomine; assembly: GCF_900240385.1. Lineage (GTDB taxonomy): Bacteria > Bacillota > Clostridia > Oscillospirales > Acutalibacteraceae > Faecalispora > Faecalispora minihomine. Next base: position 499,003 of record NZ_OEQH01000001.1, read on the forward strand.
ACTCATGAGCCACCTCGGGATCAGGAACCGATTTTCAGTGCTAAAAACTGCATTGTGACACCCCATGTTTCTTACATATCGCAGGAATCCTTTGAAGAATTGCGGAACCGGGCAGCATGGAATGCCATTCGTATGCTGCGGGGCGAAACACCCGATGATCTGGTTAACTAATCCTTTTGCGGTAAAAAACGGTTTGTCCATGCCTGCAAAAGCCCCTGTCAGTTTGGGGTGATCACCCGGGCAAGGAATCTTGTAGGCATGGTGGATTCGGCAGAGCGCTTTTTGAAAAGCAGGCCGGCAAAGCGGGAATTTTGGAATGAATTGAAGGATGTGATATCGCAACCGTTAATGCAGGGAAATAGAACTGCGAATATCCTGTGCAAATCATTCATAAGGGGATTTGCGGGTTAAACCGGGCTCTTTGTTCGGTCTGGCTAGTTAGGTCGGATTTCTTACACTTTCATTTGCGGAGCAATCAAAATCACCCGAAACTGTGAAAGCAAAAATCATGAATTTAAGGAGGGTATTTTATGGAAATAATAACCAACCCTATTATTGTTGCGGTTACCGTAATGATGGTACTTTGCCTAATTAAGGTCAACGTGATTTTCTCACTGGTGATTTCCTCAATGGTCGGCGGACTGTTATCAGGGATCGAACTCTCTGATGTGATGAACTTTTTTGCAGAGGGAATGGTAGGAAACGCCGAAACGGCATTAAGTTATGTGTTATTGGGTGCGGTTGCCGTAGCCATTGAACGGTCGGGGCTGGCAACGATAGCGTCTTCAAAGTTATCTGGATTAATTAAGGGCAGCAAAATCAAGATGGTTCTTTTACTGATTATTATGGCTGCTTTGTCCCAGACCTTTATTCCGATTCACATTGCATTCATTCCCATGATTATCCCCAGTCTGCTGGTGCTCATGAACGAAATGAAGCTTGACAGAAGATTGGCTTCTTGCTCTTTGGCCTTTGGTATGAAGGCCACTTGGGTCACATTCCCTGTGGGATTCGGCCTGATTTTCCACACAATCATTGCAAAAAATATGGCGCTGCACGGTATGCCGGTCGCCACTATGGACGTGTGGAAATATACATCCATCATCGGATTAGGTATGGTGTTTGGAATGATCGGGGCCTATTTTGTGTATAGAAAACCCCGGGAATATTCCGCGGCAGACGGTGATTTTATTCAGGCGACAGAAGTGTCTGAAGAATTGGCCCAAACAGGCGGAAAGAAGTTTACCAAACAACATATTGGAACTTTAATTGGAATCATTGCCATTGTGGTTCTTCAGCTGACATTTGACTCTATGGTTATCGGCGCAATGACCGGTCTGCTGCTCTTTATGTTCTTTGGAGTGGTCAAATGGAAAGACATGAATGATGTGGTAGATAAGGGCGTGGGCATTATGGGATTCATGGCCTTTGTGATGCTGACCGCAGCCGGATTCAGCAATGTTTTGACGAAAAGCGGCAATGTGGATGCATTGGTAAACGCCACCATTAACGTGATTGGAACCAACCATCTGGCCATTGCAATTGCAATGATTCTGTTGGGGTTAGTACTTACCATTGGTACCGGTTCTTCGTTCGGTACCGTTCCGATTCTGGCCGCACTGTACATTCCGTTTGCACAGCGGGTTGGGTTCGATGTGGGTGCTACCGTAGTGTTGATTGCAGGAGCCGCAACCATTGGCGATGCCGGTTCCCCTGCCTCTGATTCCACGTTAGGCCCCACAGCCGGACTGAATGTGGATGGGCAGCATGATCATATCTGGGATAGCTGCATCCCACAGATTCTCTTCTTTGTAACCGGCTCAATGCTGTTCTCTGTCATTGGTGCTATGATTTTCTAAAGAGAAAACGAAGTCAGGGCAAAATCACTGATTTCAGCAATTTTGCCCTGACTCTACATTTTTATTGGCCACCGATTATACGGTGAAACAAAAGGAATCACCATATCAAACCAATTGGAAAAGATACACCCAAATCGTCCTTTAGCCTGTTCTTAAATAAATAAGTGGCTGAGAAGAGCCCAGGCGAAAATGGGAATGTCTGATGCGATAAAGGTTGGAACGCAAGTGTCCCAAATGTGGTCGTGCTGACCATCTGCGTTGAGTCCGGCCGTCGGTCCCAATGTGGTATCAGAAACAGGGGAGCCGGTGTCGCCGATGGTGGCAGCGGCAGCGATCAAGAGCGTGGTCGCCGCGACACTGAAGCCCAGCTGTGCGCAAAGCGGCACATACAAAACAGCCAGAACAGGAACGGTACCAAAAGAAGTACCGGTGCCCATAACAATAAACAGACCAACTGTCATCATGATCAAGGCGCCCAGGAACTGGTTGCCGCCAATGAACTGCAAGGAACTTTGAATCAGCTGCTCGACACCGCCGGTATCGCGCAAAACAGCACTGAAACCGTTGGAAGCCAGCATTACGAAAGCGATGAAGCCCATGAGTCCGACGCCTTCGTCCATAATCTTATCCATGTCAGACCATTTGACTGCCTTGGACAGGAACATAATGGCCAAACCGACCAGAGCACCCAGCGGGAGAGAACCGGCTACCAGCTGAATCACCAATGTGGCAACAGCAGCAATTACAGCAGCATAGTGTTTGGGTGTCATGGTGGTGTCAACGGAATCCAGATCAACCGCAAAGCCTTGAACATCTTTGTATTCTCTTGGTTTACGATACAGGAACATCACCACAAGAATCAGGCCGATCAGCATGGCGATACCAAGGGTCCATGTATAACGCCATACTTCCATTTTGTCAACAACCATGCCGTTCTTGGTCATGTTGTTGGCGATGATGCCATGATAAATTAAGCCAAATCCGGCAGGAATAGCAACATAAGGTGCTCTTAGGCCAAAGGCAAGAGCGCAGGCAACTGCTCTTCTGTCGATTTTCATCTTATTCATGACAATCAGCAGCGGGGGAATCAAAATCGGAATAAAGGCAATATGTACTGGAATCAGGTTCTGAGACAGGCAGGCAATAAATGCGATAACGAAAATAAATACCAATGCTCTGCCATCAACGACCTTGGCAATTTTCACCGCCAAAATATCAGAAACACCCGTGTAGCTAATGGTGGCTGCCAGGCCGCCCAGCATCACATAAGCCAAGGCTGTTTCAGGGTCTTCGCCGATACCGGCGATAAAGGTTGTCATAGTCGGTTCAATGCCCATGCCGCCAACCAAACCGGCTGTTACGGCAGAGATAAACAGAGCCAACAGAACGTTTACTTTCAGAAGGCACAGAACGAGCAGTACAACAACGGAAATTAGTACTGGGTTTGTCAAAATCATAAAAATACCTCCTCTTTTTTTTGATAAGGAGTATGCTTCGGACGCACACACGCAACCGGTAACAAAGAGCCCCCTCCTTATGTTATCTGTCCGTTAAAAATGGATGAGTGATTCCCCCTTTCCTTATCATGTACACCACAATTCTACAAACTTCAGAAACATCATTTTTTCATTTGCAGATCCACTCCTTCATTATTGCATAAATATTGATGCAATATCAACAGCTAATCATTAAGATTTTCTATTATTGCAATCTTGAAATGATATGGCGTCAAATTTTGTGAAACAAGCCGACTCTGCTCTTCTTATTTTGCAAAATCGACGGCTGAGGGGAACTGGAAAAACCACCCAGCCGCCGCACTATCAAATGCAATTTATGAATTAGAATTCAATGACAGAAGCATTGGATTCTACCTGAGAGACTAAGCTTTCATCAAGGATAACACTTTCGCACTTGTTGATGTCTTCATACAAGGGACGGTCTTCTTCTAAAGTAGACACCAGGGAGCGGATTGCCTCATATGCCGGGGCTGTGCCGACGCCCATACCCTTGTCGCCGCGCATATCGATAGCCTGGCAAGCGCACATCAGCTCCATGGCGAGTACACGGCGGGCATTTCCCAGAATTTCACGGGCTTTGCGCGCTGCGATAGTACCCATACTGACATGATCCTCCTGATTGGCGGAGGAAGGAATGCTGTCAACGCTGGCCGGATGTGCCAGAACTTTATTTTCTGATACCAGTGCGGCAGCAGAATACTGAACGATCATAAATCCGGAATTTACACCACCGTCTTTGGTCAAAAAGGCCGGCAGGCCGCTTAATGCGGGATTCACCAGGCGCTCAATGCGGCGTTCGGATACGTTTGCCAGCTCTGCAATAGCAATTCCCAGAAAATCGAAGGGTAAGGCCATGGGCTGTCCGTGGAAGTTTCCGCCAGAAATTCCTTCCATGGTATCCTTCATGATAATTGGGTTATCTGTAACGGAGTTAATTTCAATTTCTACTTTTTGCTTGATAAAGTTAATGGCATCTTTGCTGGCGCCATGAATTTGCGGGACGCAGCGCAGGGAATAAGCATCCTGAACGCGGATTTCGCCCTGACGGGTTGTGTTTTTGCTGCCTTCCAGCAATTGTTTTAAAATACGTGCGGTATCCATCTGACCCTGATGGGGACGAATGGTATGGATGCGGGAATCCAATGCATCCGTAACGCCGTTATGTGCTTCAAAGCTCAGTGCTGCGGCAATGTCAGAAACTTTGATGAGCTGCAGAGCATCATAAACAGTCAATGCGCCCACTGCGGTCATAACCTGAGTGCCGTTAATGAGAGCCAGGCCTTCTTTTGCGCTCAATTCAATGGTGGGAATTCCAGCACGCTTCATAGCTTCGGCGCCATCCAGAACTTCACCCTGATATTCTGCCTGACCCAGTCCCAGCATGGGCAGTACCACATGAGAAAGGGGAGCCAAGTCGCCGGAAGCACCCAACGAACCCTTTTGAGGAACAACCGGGGTCACACCCTTATTAAGCATGTCAACCATGGTTTGAACGGTTTCCATGCGGGCACCGGAATATCCTTTTGCCAGATTGTTGATGCGCAGCAACAGAATTCCGCGGGCAATTTCACGGGCGAAAGGCTCGCCTGCGCCCACAGCGTGGGTAATAATCAGATTCGTTTGAAGCAGTTTGCATTCGTCTGAGTTAATGACCACATCACTGAATTTTCCAAATCCGGTGGTCACACCATAAACAACGCGTTCCTCTTCAATAATTTGATCCACAACCTTGCGGGACTCAATAATATTTTGTTTTGCCTCTTCAGACAGTGCGACCGGGGCGTCTTGTCGGCAAACCAGGACAACCTCATCCAAAGTTAGGGTCTGGCCGGTTAAAATAATCGTCTCCATAATTCCACAATCTCCTTTTACTTGAAGTGATGTCGGTGTAACTTGCACACAATTTTACAGCTGACGTTTCAATAATTATACGGATGTGCTGTCAAAGAAACGTCTAAGACGACATCAGTTACTTTTAAATATGAGTAAATTATGAGTGTTTTTGTAGGAATTTTAAATTTTTTTCTTTTCTAATCTATCATAAAGGGAAGGGAAAAACTTGGAGAAATGAGTGCGAAAGTTACAAAAGTTATTGATTCAACTGTTTTCCCCCTAATTTTTCGTTAAAATGGCAGGCAAAGCAAGGGAAGAAGGAATATGCGTAAAAAATATCTTTATGATCCCAAGAGGCGGAATAATCTCTATTTCATATATCTTTCTTGCTGAAATAGAAGATTACGGCTTGCGGACAAGAGGGATAAGACGGAAATAAGATGAAAATTTAACATACTAATGAGATGACATCATAAAATCTTACACGAAATAGACCGGAATGCCATTGGAACCGCGATAGATCTTAGTATGAGATCTTTTGTGCCAGAAATGAGCGCTCGGGTTCTTTTTTAATGAGTTTATTTTATCAGAAAAGGGACTTCGTAAAAATGGGCAGAAGGATTTAAGAAAAAATTTTACCTAACACTTTTTTGTTTTTTCTGCCTATGGGTTCTGTTTGTCTTTTTGCTGCAAAAAGAGGCGATTGTATTTTTTTATGAAACAGAGGGGACAAGGGCTCAAAAAATTTGAAAAGCACTCGGTAACAATATTTCAAGAAGCAATCCCAGCAGGGAGACAACAGCGCTTAAAAATTAAGAAACAATTTTTTTATATTCACGTTGCAACAAAAAAGCAGCCGGAGAGATATCCGGCTGCTTTTAATGAGTTACAAGGAAGAGTGCGTTCAGTCAGCCAGTGGGGAATCGGCGAGAACGGCGGCTTCGTCACGAATGATAGCAGTTTCAATTTCACGAATGGTTTCTTTCATTTTGGCTACATAAGTATCATCTTTAATGGAGCCCAAGTTGATTTTTACGTTCAGCAAAGCACCAAGCACGGCGGTGCGGGTCATCATGGCGGCAACCAAACCGTCGGTCACTGCATTGGAATTCCCTTTTTTCACCAGAACGGAAGCAATCGGCATAATTTTTGCCGCAGTTTTTGCCACGCTCAGGGGTACTTCAGCCGCTTCTTTGAGCGCATCCTGCATGGCCTGACGGCGAACTGCTTTTTCCTCTTCGGTTTCTTTCGGCAGACCAAGGGCGTCCATATAAGCGTTAAAAGAAGTGCTGTCACGGGTAATCTCATCCAAAAGTTCTGCGCGCAAAGCGGCAGCCTGAGGAACCAGCAGTGTCATTTCTTCCGAAACATCTTCATATCCTTTTTTTCCAATGGTCAGCTGGGCCACCATCTCGGCAAGAGAAGCGGCCAGTGCGCCGGCCAGTGCAGAAACGCTTCCGCCGCCGGGGGCCGGTTCGTTAGAAGCGGTTGTTGCACAAAAGACCTCAAGGGTCATGTTTTTCATTTCCATGGGTATTACCTCCGAAAATTATTGGCTTACAGACGGGTTTCGAGTACCTGATCCATATTAAAGTTCTCAATCTGCAAATAGTATTCCGCGCAATCGATCAAAGCGGCCATGGGGGTCAGGCCGATGACTTCGCTGCCCACCACGTTCACACCGTAGCGGCGGGCTTCCATTTTAACAGTTTCAAATACGCGGTACAACGATGTTTTGGTGTAGTCGGTCATGTTGATGGACACCTGAGCGATGTTGCGGTCTTCCAGCATAACGCCCATTGCTTTCACATAGCGGAATCCGCCGCTGATGTGGCGAATCTTGTGGGCAATTTGGGTTGCGATGTCCAAATTGGGGGTGTCCAGATTGACGTTGTAAGCAACCAAAGGCATACGGGCGCCGATTGCGGTTACGCCTGCGGTGGGATGAATGGTTTCGGGGCCGAAATCGGGTTTCCACTGGGGATCCTTCATCTTTTCGGCCATGCCCTCAAACTGGCCTTTGCGGATGGCGGCCAGATTTTCACGGTGGGCTGCTGTGGCAGACTTTTCATACAGGAAGCTTGGGATTTCAAATTTTTCTGCTACGGCTTTGGCAACCTCTTTCGCAATCTGATCGGCTTCTTCCACTGTGCAGTTGCGAACGGGAATAAAAGGAACCACGTCGGTAGCGCCCATGCGGGGATGCTGGCCTTCGTGTTTTGTCATGTCTATCAGCTGGGCGGCAGTTCCCATTGCCTCAATCACAGCGTCGCGCAGGGGCTCGGGTTCGCCCACCACGGTAACGACGCAGCGGTTATGATCTTTATCGGTGCTGTAATCCAACAGTTTTACATTTTCTTTTCCACGGAAGGAAGAGACGATTTTTTCCACTTTTTCCAGATCCCGGCCTTCGCTGAAATTGGGTACACATTCCAGAATTTTGTTCATCATAATGCTCGGCTCCGTTTCTATGTGAATTTTATTTTGAGGTATCCGCAGGGCGAATACCATCGCTTACAATTTCATCATAAAGGAAGATTCCGGGGAACGCAACCGTCTAAAACGTATCCAACGGCCTTTGGCATGGGTTTGTGACGTTTATTAGACGAACTGGGGGCTATACTGCATATAGTTTGATTCCAAAAGAAAAAATATACCATAAAATTCAAAATACAAAAGGGGAGTGTGACAAAGATTGCAATGGAAAAAAATCACCCCGAACCAATTTGTTGTCAGTGACTGGTCCGGCGGCAAAACAACGCAGATTGCCATTGATCCGCCCGAAGCGGTTTATGCAGATCGAAACTTTCACTTTCGGGTGAGTTCCGCCAGTGTGGAGCTGGAAGAATCGGAATTTACCCCGCTGCCGGATTATGAGCGTATGATTGCACCTGTGAAAGGGCGGCTGTTTCTTTATTACAATGGGAGCCGGGAACCGGAAGTGCTGGAAGAAATGGAGTTCAGCCGATTTGACGGCGCATGGAATACCCGCAGCAAAGGAAAAGTAACCGATTATAATTTGATGACCCGAAAAGGTGTTTGCACAGGGGAGGCCTTTGGGCGTACCTTGAAGCCCGGGGAAGAATGTGCTTTGCCCTTGACTTTGCCGGAAGCAACGGGCCGCAACGTGCTCTTGATCTGGTGTGTAGAAGGCGAGGTGCACGGAAGTATGGGGGACGATCTGTTAACTTTATCCACAAATCAGGCTATACAGCTTGACAATGAGGGATTTACTCCTGATATAATAAAGGTAAAGAACGGGGGTGGCGTATCGGCAAAGTTGATGATTGCCCAGGTGTGTTTTACCGGAACGGCATTGTAAAATACGCTGGCCGGCTTGGCGGCATGCGGAAATTTGGGCGGTCATCATTCAAAAGGATACCGAATTTGTGAAAGCTGTATGGTTTTACGTCTTATAATCGTCAAATAAGACGAAAGACGAAAGTTTGGATATTGTATCGCTGTTTCCTGTGTGGTATTGTTACATTGACGGAACGGTTCCGCATAGGGACGGGACATATTCAGCGGGACGCAGATGGCGTTCCGGAATCAAAATAATGAATCAGGAGGACTGTAACAATGGCTTTTTTATCTGATATTGAAATCGCGCAGCAGTATGACCCCAAGGATATCCGCGAGATTGCAAAGACTGCGGGTGTTGACGAAAAATATCTGGAACTGTATGGACGCACCAAGGCGAAGGTGGATTACAAACTTCTCAGTGATATGGCAGATTGCCCCAATGGCAAGCTGATTTTGGTAACCGCCATTAACCCCACCCCTGCCGGTGAAGGTAAAACCACCACCAGCGTGGGCTTGACCGATGGCCTGCGCCGTCTTGGCAAAAAAGCGGTTGTGGCTCTGCGTGAGCCTTCGCTGGGCCCAGTTTTTGGTGTCAAGGGCGGTGCGGCCGGCGGCGGTTATGCACAGGTTGTTCCTATGGAGGACATCAATCTGCATTTTACCGGTGATTTCCACGCCATTGGCGCTGCAAACAACCTGCTGGCGGCGTTGCTGGATAACCACATCTATCAGGGCAATGAACTGCGCATTGATCCCAAGCGCATTACCTGGAAGCGCGTTGTGGATATGAATGACCGTCAGCTGCGCAGCATTGTGGATGGTTTGGGTGTGCGCACCAACGGCGTTGCCCGCGAAGATGGTTATGATATTACCGTTGCTTCTGAGATTATGGCGGTGCTTTGCCTGTCCTCTTCCATCAGCGACATGAAAGAGCGGCTGGGCCGCATGATTGTTGGCTATACTTACGACAACGAACCGGTAACAGCCGGCCAGCTGCGTGCCCAAGGCGCGCTGTGCGCGTTGCTTAAGGATGCCATTAAACCAAACCTGGTTCAGACTTTGGAAGGAACCCCGGCCTTTATTCACGGCGGTCCTTTTGCCAATATTGCTCATGGCTGCAACTCGGTTATGGCAACCCGCATTGCATTAAAACTGGGTGACTATGCCGTTACAGAAGCCGGATTCGGTGCGGATTTGGGTGCAGAAAAGTTCCTCGATATCAAATGCCGTATGGCTGGCTTTGCCCCCAGCGCGGTTGTGGTTGTTGCCACCGTTCGTGCCCTCAAACATCACGGCGGCGTGGCCAAGGCTGACCTGAACACCGAAAACCTGGAAGCGCTGAAAAATGGAATGCCCAACCTGCTTCGTCATGTGGAAAACGTCACCAATGTATATGGTCTGCCCTGCGTGGTTGCCATCAACCGTTTCCCCACTGATACCGAGGCAGAGCTGGAATTGGTTCGCGCACAATGCCAGGAAATCGGCGTAAACGTTGCGCTGAGCGAAGTGTGGGCCAAGGGCGGCGAAGGTGCGATTGAACTGGCGAAGGAAGTCATCAGCCTGTGCGAAGCCCCCAACCATTTTAATTTCGTTTATGATGAGAGTTTGTCCATCAAAGAGAAGCTGAATACCATTGTTCAGCGGGTATACCGCGGCAAGGGCGCTGTGTTGACCCCCAATGCGGCCAAACAGGCGGCTCAGCTGGAAGAGCTTGGTTTTGGAAATCTGCCCATTTGCATGGCGAAAACCCAATTTAGCTTTAGCGATGACGCCAAGAGCCTGGGTGCCCCTGTAGACTTTACCGTTTCGGTAAGCAACTTGAAGGTATCGGCCGGTGCCGGATTTATCGTGGCTTTGACCGGTGATGTGATGACTTTGCCCGGACTTCCCAAAAAGCCTGCGGCAGAAAACATTGATGTGGACGAGAACGGACGGATTTCCGGCCTGTTCTAAACCATATATCCCATAGAACCTCCAGCAAGAACTGCGCTCTACTCCTATTTTCCAAATTGGCTGCCGCGGCGTGTTGGGCGCCGCCGCAGCCGACTTTTTGTCAGCCCTCTGCCAATTTATGAGCGCAGACAAGCCGGAAGACCCGCGGTTTCTGGTATGTTCATACTTTGCTGTTGAAGGAGACCATTTATGAAAAAACTTAGTTCCAAGCAGATTGTGATGTTGGGTCTGCTGATTGCGACAGAAATTATCCTTTCCCGATTTTTTGCAATTTCAACTCCCATTGTAAAAATCAGCTTTGCTTTTTTGCCAATCGCGATTGCGGCAATCTGTTATGGACCGATTTGGGGCGCGATGTGCGCCGGAATCGCAGATATTATCGGGGCATTTTTGTTCCCCGTTGGTGCGTTTTTCCCCGGATTTACCCTGACAGCCGCTTTGACCGGAGCTGTTTATGGCCTGCTGCTGTATCGCAATTCCGAAAAACCATGGCGCCTGATAGCGGCAGTACTGATAATCTGTATTGTGCTGAATCTGGGGCTGGATACGTATTGGCTTACTATTCTTTTGGGCAAATCGGCCGCTGTCTTGCTGCCGGCCCGGGCAATTAAATGCCTGATTATGATACCGATTCAAATTCTTTTGGTGCGCCTTGCCCAACAGCGTATTTGTGTGCGCCGGTTTGTGTACGAATAAAAACCTGCTCGGGGCAGATGATTTTATGATATTCCCGATGTGGAAGAAACCTCCATTTAAAAAAGCAGCATTCTCTTTTTCAGAGAATGCTGCTTTTGACTTAATTAAGTACGTAAAATAGAGTGAAGTCATCTTATTTAGACGGGCGGAGAGTGCTTCCGGGAAAGAAAAAGAATTCCATTAGACCTTCTGTTTTTCTAAAATTTTAATGTTATTGTTCCAGATTGTGGTGGCTTTTCAAATACTCTAAAAGAGCTTCGCAGCCTTCCAGAACATCATCATAGGTAATGTCGAAATTGCCGGTGTACCAAGGATCCGCGATGTCTCTGGGATGCGGTGAAAAATCCAGAAGCCGGCGGACCTTTTGTCGGTCGGTCTTTCCAAGAATCCGAACCATGTTTCTTATGTTTGGGCTGTCCATCCCCAGCAGATAATCATATCGATCATAGTCGGATCGATTTAGCTGCACAGCATATTTTCCGCCGGCACAGATTTCATATTCTTTTAATTTTGCCACAGTTCCCCGGTGAACGGGATTGCCGATTTCTTCTGTGCTGGTGGCGGCGGATGCAATCGAAAACGATCGGCTTAGCCCTTGTTTTTGGACCAAATCTTTCATTACAAATTCCGCCATAGGGGAGCGGCAGATGTTTCCGTGGCAAACAAATAGGATTCGGATCATATGGTTTTCTCCTGTTGTTATGATTTTTCGTTTGATATATATGCGTCTGATACTGGCATCCATTTCCCAAAGAAAAGATAAATCATGGCTTAACTATGATTGTATGTTCTTGAGAATGGTTAAAAGTTATTATAACATGGGCCAGTCCCACAAGACAACCGGGTTTGCTTTGGGGTTGTCTTACAAAGGCAAAGCCAGATAATCCCCCAAAGGCTTTTCAAAGGAAATCAATGGGTGGGGGCAAATACTTGTTGTTTTTTCTGGAAGCTGTTATACTTTTGATGTAATTTGAAGTTACAAGAAACGATTCGCTGCCTATGGCGCCGAAAGTTGTTTTATGTTTCAGAATCATCTTATACGTGCAGTTCAGCTGTGCCGAATACAGAAACAGTCGGGCGGCTAAGGAGCCGGCCCAAACAAAAGGAGAATTCGAGATGAACCCAAGAAGAGTGATGTCACAGGAAGAAGCCATTCAGGTGCTGCAGGAAGGGAAATACGGCATAATGTCCATTGCCACCCCTGATGGGGAGCCTTATGGCGTGCCGCTGAATTATTTTTATTTGCCGGAAGAGCAGGCCATTTATTTTCACTGTTTTGTCAAAGGCCGCAAGCTGGATATTTTGAAAGAGAATAACCGGGTATCTTTTGCGGTAATCGGGCAGGAAACCATTATGCCGGAACGCTTTGTGACCCACTATGACAGTGTGATTGCTACGGGCACTGCCAGTTTCATTACGGATCCACAGGAGAAAACCAAGCGTTTGATACAGCTTTGTGATATTCTGGCGCCCGGCGTGCTGGACCGGCGGGATGAAGTAATCCGCAAACAATTGGCTGCGGTTACCATTGTCAAAATCAATGTGGAACAAATCACCGGCAAAAAGAACCGGGACGATTAAGATAAAGCAGTGACCGTAACACGAATCGGCAAAAGGTCAAATGAAAAATCTAATATCAACCAAAAAGAGCATGAAAAGGGAAGTTTCTTCCTTTTTATGCTCTTTTCTTTGCTGATTATGAAGAAAAAATCACGGTGATGTGCAATCTATTGTTTCGTCATTTCCCGGGAAAGAAGAATTCTGCCGAAATTAGAAAAACTGAAAATTAAATTTTTACAGGCAGTCCTGTTAAGTGAGAGGACTGTAATTATTCTGCTCGTGTAATCAAAAAATCCCGTGCTGCGGCTCAGGCCATTTGCACGGGATTTTTGCATTCAGTTTTATTTTTGTTCTTTTGAAAGAAAATCAGATCAGATAATCCAAAGGGGTTTCCGAATCAGAAAAGTCGGAAAATAGACCCTTAGTGGCCTGAAACTGATAGAGTTTCAGAAGCAGGTAACTTTCTGCGGTGGTGGCTCCCAGAAAAGAGGTATCCGCAAAGGCACTGAGATCCGCAGAAGGCGGCAGAGAATCTGCCGACAGTGCACTTGTGCTGACTGTTCCGGCAGTCAAAGCGGTTCCGTCGGTTCCCAACACTTTTTTGACATAGTTTTGAGTTTCTGCAAAAGGCGGTACGCCGCCATATTTGGCCACGTTGCCCGGCCCGGCGTTGTATGCTGCCACCGCCAAAGTAACATCCCCGTCAAACCGAGAAAGAAGCTGGCTTAAATATTTTGCGCCGCCCATGATATTCTGTTCGGGGTCAAAGGGATCCGTTACACCCAAGCCTTGGGCTGTGCCGGGCATGAGCTGCATGACACCCTGAGCCCCGGCAGAGGACACCACATTGGGATCAAAGCCGGATTCTGCCTTAGCCACTGATTTCAGCAAACCCACGGGAACATGATAGGTTTGAGAAGCCTTATCAAATATCGCATCCAGATCGGTGGGCTTCATGGCGGCATCCAGTAACCCGGAAAAAACTCCGCCAGATTCCGCAGAGCCGCTTATGTCTGTTCGTCCATTGTATCGGTTGGTATGAATCGGAATGCCATTTAAAAGCAATGATTCCAAAATGCATCTTCCTTTTTTCGTCCGATTTCAAAGTGTTTCGACGATTTCTTTCTGATTCAAGCCTAATATAAGCACAAGAGTTTGTCAATGGATTTTTGGAAAAATAAAGAAACATTTTATTGCGCAGGAGTTGTCTGATATTAAATACCGGCCTGCTTAAATCGACGCTCGAAATAGGCGGTGAGTTTATGCACCAAGTTTTGCAGAGCAGACAAGGGAAGAAACACCAGAATAAATCCGATTAGAGCGATAATATTCGCCCTGACATGTTCCCAGGTGGGCCCGGCAATCGCTTCGCGAAAACCGTTGATTCCATAGGTGAAGGGCCAAAGAGGATGAAGAATTCCAAAAATACGGGGATTGGTCTGAATGGGGTAAATTCCCCCGGCTCCCGCAATTTGAAACACCATGATAATGACTGCAATGGCTTTTCCTACGTTGCCAAACAAAGAAACCAAGGTAAAGATAATCACCACAAAAGTCACCGAGCAAAGGGCGCTGAACAAAAGCATCAGGCCAAAATCCTGTGGCTTTACGCCCAGCAAAATCACATCGCCAATGGTAATAATGGTGGATTGGATCAGGGATAAAAACAAAAACAGAGTCATTTTTCCAAAATGCTTTTGTTTTAAATTCAGCTGATACCCTTCCAGTTCATTGCAATGAACCGTCAAGAAAGCGCAAAGCAACAAAACGCCGACCCAAATGGCTAATACGGTATAAAACGGAGTCAGGCCTTCCCCAAAAGTGCCGCCTTTATAGACTTCTGTCTGAACAACTTCTAAGGGAGAGGCAATGAAATCGGCAATGACAGTGGGGTTATTGTGAATGATATCCTCCAGCGTTTCAATATCTTCTGAAGAAACATCGTCTATCTTTTCCAGAATCTTATTTAAGTCCTCTTGTACGGAATCCAAAAGGTCAATCATTCGGTTTCCCTGCTGCACAGCTATGCCGCTGGAGGCCTGCGTAAAGGCAGACAAGGCGTCCAGTTGGGGCACAATGGCTGAAGTCGAACCGATGAGTCCGCTGGCGCTGCTCAAAGAGCGCACGATGTTATTACCCAAGCTGGTTAGCAACGGTGCGCCTTGCGAGGTATAGGTCGAAGACAAGGTTTGTGTTGTTTGGGCGATTTCGTCGCTGAGCTTTGAAATTGTATCCAGTGACTTTGAAATCGTCTCTTTGGATGTGCTATTGTTTTTTATGGTTAATAGCTGTTCCATGGCGTCCTGCTGCGCCAGCACCAGCCGATTGGCATAACGCAGAGAGTTAATCAATAAAGTGAGCGAATTTAAGTCATACGAATCGTTTAAATCATCCAAATCGGCAATATCTGTTGTTAAAAGGATGCTTAAAGAGTTGCACATGGTAATATTCTGGCGAAGAATCGTCTTTGTGTTTTCATCAAGAGTGTTGTCGTTGATGGCTTTCAGGTGAGCAATCAACTGCTGGTTCTGCCGATTCAGTTCCTGCATGCGGTTGAGATCATCGCTGATGTTTTCTGCAATGGTTTCAACGGCAGTTTGGGTTTTTTGTGCCAGCGAGGCACCGGCGGCGGTTAACTCTTGCAGGCTGTTGATTTGTGCTGTAATTTTTGGTGACAGCGCAGAAGCGTCCTCTAAATATTTTTGAAAGTTTTCTGAGTCTTTATTTGCTTTCTCAATTTGTTCTTTGGCATTGGTGATGTCTTTGTCAGCCTGTTCTAAAGACTTTTTCAGCTCTTTTAAGCGGGAAGAATCCATCTTCATGTTATCCGATTCTGATTTTAAGGTGTCCATCACCTTTTCGTTCACAGTTCTGACAAAGCTGCTTTCAATGCTTTCAATCAGCCGATCCTTTGCCACGTTGGTGATTTTAGAAGCAATGGCGTTCAGCTTTTCATTGACCCGGTAAGTGATGACTGGTTTTTGTGGCGTGGTGGTGGCAAGACTGGTCAAACGCTCTGAAAAATTGCGGGGGATTTCAATCATGGCATAGTATTTTCCCTCGTTAAGGCCATAATTTCCCTGCCAGTCGTCTACAAATTCCCAGCCGATCGACTTGTTTTCTTTTAGCTCATCCATAACGGTTTCGCCAACATTGATGATTTCGCCGTTCATGACGGTTCCCTCATCATTGTTTACAATTGCTACGGGCAGGTTCCCCGTGTTTGCATAAGGATCCCAGCAGGCATAAATATTGACCCACGCGTACAAAGAAGGCAAAATGCAAAGACCGATTACAATGGCAAGGGTAGCCTTGCTGTTGCGTATGGTTTTTAAGTCGTGAAAGAAAACCAAAAATACAGGCTTAATCCGATCACGAGCAATGTGGCGGAACCATCCGGCAATTTTCAGAAGCGCCGTTTTCAAAGATGTCCGAAATTTCATTATGGCAACCTCCTTATTCTCCCAGACCAGAGCTTTCAAATTCTTCTTCGAAACGGTGCACCGGTTCGTTAAGCCGTACTACCAGAAAATATCCGCAAATCAAGAATACAAAAGCAAACAGGCTCAGCACAACAAAATCCAAAAGCACGGTTGTAATCAAAGGCCCGGCAATGGCTTCTCGAAATCCGCTGACGGTATAGGCGAAGGGGAAAAGGGGCTGCAGAACCCGGAATATTTGGGGATCTACCTGAATGGGATAGGTTCCTCCGCTGCCGGCCAGCTGAAAAATCATATAGATAATGGCAATGGCTTTACCGCTGTTGCCCAAAGTGGAATAGAGAGTATAAGTGATAATACAGAACACAATGGAAGAGTACACAGCCACGCAGACAAACAGAAATGCGTGAACCGTATAAATCTTTACCAGAAAAATATTTCCCAACGCAACAATCAGTCCCTGAATGATTGCAAAAGAGCAGAAGGTCAGCATTTTCCCAAAATGCTTTTCTCTCAGTGTCAGTTCATCCATTTCGGCACAGGTAACCGGGCGTGACCGCAAAATGGAATTGAGGATTAGGCACCCGACCCATAAGGCCAGAGTTGTGTAAATGGGCGCCATGCTGGAGCCATAGTTGGGAATGTCATTGATGGTTTCGGTTCTTTGTTCAAAGGGCATTGCAATAAAATCGCCCATGAATTCGGGGTTGTTTTGCAGAATCGATATCATTTGTGCAATGTCATTGTTGTTAACCAGCTCTAATTTGCTGCCAAGGCTTTCGATGACATCGCTGAATTCATTCAGCTTGTTATTTAATCTGCCGGTAAAATCGGTGGTTAAATCGGCACCTTCTTGGGCTGTTTTCAGCATGGCGCCGATTTCGACACCCAGATCTTCTGCAGATTGTGCCACAGCGGCAGCGGTGTCGGAAGAAACGACCAGACGTGAACCGATGGTATCCAAATCGCCCCGGATGCTTTGATTGTACGAAGTCAAAACAGTGTTGAGCTGCGTTTGCATCTCGTATAAATCTTTATTGATGGTATCGCGCTTTTCTTTCGAGAGCGCCGCGGCCGGGTTCGCTTCCTGCTGAATGGCGGTAAGCTGAGCCTGCATTCCCTCCACTTCGCTTTGAATGGTGTCCAAAGAGGTGATGAGATTGCCCACTTCCTGCTTTTTTGTTTTATCGTGTTTCTGAACAGAATCCAAGAAAGAAATAGCATTTTTGATTTTGGGCATCGCATGATCGATTGTTCGGATGGCACTGCCCACGGCTCCCGAAACGGTTTGTATGGACGCGGTAATATTCTCGGCAGAGTTCTGAAGGTTTTTCAGCGGCTCTAAAACGGCGTCGCCGATTCCGGATTCCCGCAAGGCTTTCAGTTCCTGAATCACAGCGCTGATTTCTGGGGATTTAAGGATTTTATTGATGGTTTCCAGCGAAGAAATCGTGCTGCCGATTAAGGCATCCATTTCCTCAATCTGTTTCTGCAGCTGCTGTTGTGTTTTTCCCAAATACTCAGATAAGCCGTCGGTAGAAGAAGAAAATTTCTTCAAATTCTTTTGCAGATCTTCCAGTTGGGAACGCAGATTTGTCAAAGAGGTTTGCAGTGATGAAAGCCTATCAGAAGCATTGTCTGCATCGTCGCTCCAATCAATTTTTTTGTATTGCTGCAAATAAGTAATGGTGGCGCCGATGGAACGATCCATAGAAGACAATGTGGTGTCCAGCTTAGAGAAGGTGTTGTTCATTTTGGCAACATTACCTTCCGAAGCGGTGTTGTTTAGTTCTTCTAAAAGCACATGGATGCGTTGGCTGGAGTTTTGCACGGTATGTAAATTAGTATCGGTATAAGTAAGGGAATCGTTAAGCCGCTGATGCGTGGCACGGGAAAGTTCCTGCTGGGTTTGCGCATTTTTCGTCACGGTGTTCAGGCTGTTCTGCATCATAGGCCACGCCGCATTCATACTGGTTAAAAACTGATTCAGGTTGTCGGCATTGTCATGCAGGCCATCCATAGACTTTGTGATTACATTCATGTTTTTGCTCAGCTTGACAATGGCATCTTTCATCTTGATAACATCGCGCAGATTTTCGTCTGCACTGCTGCCCACCGGGTTTAGAATGGCAAAAACCGTTTCGTTAACGGTGGCGATGAAATTAGACTCAATTTCCTGAACCAATGTATTTTTGGCCGTTTCCGTAATTTTTTCTGCTACGGGGTTTACTTTGGTATCCACTTTATAAATGATATGAGGTTTAACCGGATTATCCGAAAAAATAGTTGCAAAGTTTTCCGAAAAATCCTCTGGCAGCTCAATAGCTGCAAAATAGGTTCCGTCTGCAATGCCCAACTCGGCCTGCCGTTCGTTCACAAACTTCCAATCTATTTTGTCATTTTCCTCAAGCTGTTCTATGACACTTTCACCAATATTAATTTCCGTGTCGTTTAATAAAGCTGGTTTATCGTTATTGACAACGGCAACCGGAATATTCCCTGTATTCTCATAAACATCCCAACACGCCTGAATATTAACCCAAGCGTATAAGGACGGAATCAGACAAATTCCAAAAACGATAATCATAGCAAATGGATTGTGGGCAATATTTTTCCAATCCCGAATAAAAACCTTCCGTATGTTTTTGAATTTCATGACTTTCCTCCCGCAATGATTTCGCAGTTACGATCGGTTTTTTGGCAGTTACACATGGTTTACTATAATACACTTTTCTTGCAGTTTGTCAATGGATTAAGGGGGAAACAAACTGGGGTTATAATCTTTTTTGATTTCTGTTGCAGGAATAAAAATTTGCTTTATAATGAAAGATAGAAAATAGAGTTGCCAATCGATCAAATGCAGGGGAAAAAGGAGGCATACCAAAATGAGCTATGCGATTTATGATACACAAATTGGCCCGGTTTGCATCAGAGAAGAAGACGGTGCAGTGACCCAGCTGTTCCGAATGGAAGTTGGGCAAGAACCGGTTGGCCCGCAAGAACAAACCGAGTTTTTAAACCGGGCAGCACAGCAGGTTCGGGAATATCTTTCGGGCAAACGAGAAACGTTTGATCTTGCGCTGGCCCCCAAGGGGACTCCTTTTCAGCAGCAGGTATGGAAGGCTCTGCAAAGCATTCCATATGGCGAAACCCGCAGCTATCGGCAAATAGCCGAAGAGATCGGCAACCCCAAAGCAGTGCGGGCTGTGGGACATGCCAACCACCGTAACCCGATTTTGCTTTTGATCCCTTGCCACCGGGTGATAGGATCCAACAAAAGCCTGACCGGTTTTGCAGCCGGGCTAGAGGTAAAGCAGAAGCTGCTGGATCTGGAATCGGCAGCCAAAACCCAATGGGTGGATAGTAAGGAAAGGCAGGTGACTTTGTGCTGACCATTGGATGTCATCTTTCGGCGGCCAAAGGCTTTTTGGCCATGGGTAAGCAAGCGATTCAAATCGGCGCCAATACCTTTCAGTTTTTCACCCGCAACCCGAGGGGCGGCAAAGCGAAGGCTATTGATCCGCAAGATGTTTCAGAGTTCCTTCTTCTGGCGGAGCAAAACGGAATTTCTTCTATTTTGGCTCATGCCCCTTATACACTCAACGCCTGTTCCGCCGATCCCAAGGTGCGGGATTTTGCAATGAGGGTTATGGCGGATGATTTGGAGCGAATGGAGCATGTTCCCGGCAGCTGCTATAATTTTCATCCCGGCAGCCACACGGGACAAGGCGTGGATACCGCGATTGATCAAATTGTGGAGCAGCTAAACCAAATTTTAAAACCGGAACAGACCACCACGGTGCTGCTGGAAGCCATGTCGGGGAAGGGAACCGAGGTGGGGAAAACCTTTGAAGAACTGCGCCGGATTCTGGATCGGGTTTCCCTTTCTGAAAAAATGGGTGTGTGTTTGGATACCTGCCATATTCATGCGGCCGGTTATGATATTGTAGACAGGCTGGATGAAGTGCTGGAAGAATTTGATCGGGTAGTGGGCCTCAAACATCTTCGGGCCATTCATTTGAACGACAGCATGAATCCGCTGGGCAGCCACAAAGACAGACACGAGAAAATCGGTCAGGGATCTTTGGGACTGAAGGCCTTTGAGCGAATTATCAACCATCCCAGTTTGTGCCGGCTGCCGTTTTATTTGGAAACCCCCAATGAACTGGAGGGGTATGCAGAGGAAATTCGACTTCTGCGGGAATTGTACCATCCAGGGGAATAAAAGCGGGGGAATAAACAGCATTATAAGAGAATCGGCCTTGTGCTGATTCTCTTTCATTTTAACCCATATTCTCAAAAACGAAAAAGTATGTATTGGCCTGGCCGTCAAAAGACGGTCAGGCTTTTTCTCTATTCTATAATGAAAACTGTAAAAAGGCTACTCAAAAAGAAAAGATGGCTTTCAATATTCTCTTTTTTCATTGTTTCCCTTGACAAACAAATCCAGACAAAGTATTCTCTTAATATCCCCCCTAGGGGGATATTAAGAGAATACGGAGGAAAAACAATGACGGAATCGAACAATCATCACCATAGCCATACTCATACACAAACCAAAGCCGTTATCAACCGAATTTCCCGGGTAACAGGGCACTTGGAATCCGTTAAAAAAATGGTGGAAGAAGGCCGCGATTGCAGTGAAGTTTTGATTCAGCTTTCTGCGGTGCGTTCTGCTGTGAACAGCATCAGCCGGATTATTCTTCAGGATCACATTGACCATTGTGTGGTTCAGGCGGCGGAAAATGGGGATAAAAAGGTGTTGGAGGATTTGAACAAGGCCATTGAAACGTTTTTAAAATAAATTGATTTTCCAGAGGTGGAGCCAATGATGGCAAAAAAAATAAATGATTTGTTCTGCGGAATTCCGATGACGGTGATTTCCGGGGTGTTTTTGTCTTTTAGTCTGGCTTTTCTGCTAACCGGAATTTCGGTTCCGGTGGATCCGGCCTGGGTTACCGTGGTGATTTGCGGATTCCCGCTTTTGTATTTGGCACTGACCCGGCTGATTTTTGAAAAGTGGGTTTCTTCCGCTTTGCTGATCTCGATTGCAATGGCAGCTTCTATCGCAATCGGTGAATTGTTTGCAGCCGGAGAAGTGGCTTTCATTATGGCGGTGGGCGCCATGTTGGAAGACAAAACTGTGGAGCGGGCCAAAAAAGGCCTTAAACAATTGATTGGTCTTGCTCCGGCTCAGGGCCGCCGGTTGGTTCCCCAGCCGGATGGAACGTTTCTGGCAGAAATGGTTCCGGTTACCGAAATTCAGCAGGGTGAAATTCTTCGTGTGCTGCCGGGGGAAGCCATACCGGTGGATGGCTGTATTCTGAGTGGAAATACTTCGGTGGATCAGTCTGTTTTGACGGGGGAATCCCTGCCTGTGGATAAAGCGGAGGGGGATAGTGTGTTCTGTGGCACGATAAACCGCTTTGGCGCCATTGAACTGACGGCTACCAAAGTGGGTGAAGATTCCTCCTTGCAAAAATTGATACGAATGGTACAGGATGCGGAAAACAATAAGGCTCCCATGCAAAGAATTGCAGATCAATGGGCCACCTGGCTGGTTCCCGTCGCTTTGGCCATTGCGGTGATTACCTATTTTATCACTGGGAATCTTACAAGAGCTGTGACTGTTTTGGTGGTGTTCTGCCCCTGCGCTTTGGCGTTGGCGACTCCCACATCAATCATGGCTGCCATTGGTCAGGCAACGAAGCACGGAATCATTATCAAATCCGGTGAGGCATTGGAAAACATGGGCAAGGTTAACTGCATTGCTTTTGACAAAACGGGTACTCTTACGCTGGGTCAGTTAACGGTTAGTGATGTGCAGGTGTATTCCGGGCAGTTAACACCCCAAGAACTTTTGCAAATAACGGCCTCGGCAGAGTCGCTTTCAGAGCATCCTTTGGGTCAGGCTGTTACGCGCTATGCTTTAGAACAAGGAATTCCTCTTTGGGAGGCTTCTTCTTTTCAGATGCTTCCCGGAAAAGGAATTCGGGCTGTGGTGCAGCAAAGAAATCTTTTGTGCGGCAGCAGTAGCTATTTGGAGCAAGAAGGGGTTTCTCTGGGTGCAAAAGTCCAAGCTTCTTTGGAACAGTTCCGCAGTCAGGGAAAGGCGACAATATTAATTGCAGCAAATGGAGTTTGTGTGGGAGCCGTGGCGTTTTCTGATATCATGCGGCCGCAGGCAAAAGATATGGTGCAAAAGCTTCATGCTATGGGAACTCAAGTGGTTTTGCTGACCGGTGATCATCGCCAGACCGCAGAGTATTTTGCGAAGCAAGCCGGAATCCGCCAGATTCATGCACAGCTTTTGCCGGAAGAAAAGGTGGAACGGATTCGTCAGCTTCAACAAGAAGGGAATCGAATTTGCATGGTTGGTGACGGAGTCAATGATGCGCCGGCACTGAAAACGGCACAGGTGGGCGTCGCTCTTGGCAGCATGGGAAGCGACATTGCGGTGGAAGCGGCAGATATTGCGTTAACCGGAGATGATATTTCTAAGATTCCTTATTTAAAAAAGCTGTCGAACTCGACGGTACGCACCATTCAGTTTAATATTACCTTATCGATGATCATTAATTTGGTGGCTGTGTTTTTCTCTGTGGCCGGTGTGCTGAATCCAATTACCGGGGCACTGGTACATAATGCGGGCTCGGTTTTGGTTGTTCTGAATGCCGCACTTCTATATGATCGCAAACTGGAAAGATGAAAGGCTTGCAGTTTTGCTTTTTAAGAACCCGAATATCCGGATGTTATAATGAAAAGGCAGGTGGCTCATAAAGAGCTATCTGCCTTTTTGGTGTGTGATTAATGGGGAGAGCAAGGATGATTTTTGTGCGGAAGAAGCTCTCAAAACGGGAATCGAAAGTGTGATAATTTGTTTTTTAAAATTTGTCCATTTCTTGTGTCCATTCTTTTACAAAAATGACAAGAAAAAGCAAAACAAAAATATAAGCTGTACTTTTATTACAAAAATCTTTTTCAATCTTGAGTAGATAGAGCAGTGCTATATTTGATTTTTTATTTATTATTTTTCATAATAATAAAAAACGGATTTTATTTTTGTTTAATTTTTATAATTACACAAAGAATTCTAGCGTTATTTGTCGTAAATTATGAAAAATTTAGATCTGGCAAAAATTTTGGCAATTATCATTGATTTTTGCTATAATTAACATAACAACTAACGCCAAGTTGTGGATGTTTGAAGATGGAGGGAAACGTATGACACAGGAAGAAATCAAAAAGATGGATCGCAGAATCCAAATGGTAAGAGATCCTTTTGGAACCGGTTTTCCAAGTTTTTGTCGACTGTTGGAGGAAACCTCGCAGAAAAAGGGTGAATCACGAGAAGAAATTTTACGCCAGTTAATGGTTTGGAAAATCAAGTCTCGTTTATAAAGTCCGTCGTTTTCTGGGGTGCTATGATAAATATTTACAACACGAAAATTGTAACACAATTAAGTTGTAAAACGGTATTCATTTTCGCTGAAAAGATCCGATAATTGTTAGTGAAACTGAATGTTTATAAAAAGAAAATAGCATTGTAAAATTACCCAGAATATGAGGCGGAATAATTGTATTTAAATGTAAATGAAATGGTTAGCTCTTTTTCCTTTACGCTGGATTTTGTGGAAAGAGATTTACTGAAGGATGTTACAAATCATACCAGACATGTTGCTTATATTTGCGCACGCATTTCTCAACAAATGAATCTTGTCAAAGAAGATGCGTTTGACCTGATTTCTTATGCGCTGCTGCATGATAACGGAATTACCCGATCGCTGACAGGCAAAACGCCTGCAGATATCATAAAGTTGGAAAACAATTTAAAACATTGTGAAGAAGGGGAAAAAAACATCGCTTATTTTCCCTTTTATCATCCTGTGCCCAATGTGATTTTATATCACCACGAGCATTATGACGGAAGCGGATTTTTTGGTAAAAAAGGGGAAGAGATTCCGCTTTATGCTCGTTTTATTGCCCTGGCGAATCGGGTTGCAGTGGATTATGCCCAGGGGCATTCGCCCAATGAAATTTTAGAATTTATCCGAACCGACTCTTCTTTTTATGACCCTGAACTGGTTCGGATTTTCTTTCGTATTTCTCAAAATGTAGAGTTTTGGATGAACATGCAGCCAATGTTTATTGGGGATGCGCTCAATCGCTTGATTCCTCAGGCAAAACGCAATTTCAGCTTTCAAACCATCCGTCAGATTTCTCAGCTGTACAGCCGGATTATCGATGCCAAATCCCCGTTTACGGGTGGGCATTCCCGCGGAATCAGTCAAAAAGTTGGAATTTTGTCCCGGTATTATGGCTATGACGAGGATACCTATTGGAAGATGCGCATTGCGGCGGATCTGCATGATTTAGGGAAAATCATGGTTCCCAATGAGATTCTGGATAAGCCCGGGAATTTGACGCGGGCAGAAATTGACGTGGTTCAGGCTCATACCTTTTACACCCGTAAAGCGCTGGAGGTTGTTTCGGGCTTTGAGGATATTACGGAATGGGCTGCAAATCATCATGAAAAGCTGAATGGCCGGGGGTACCCTATTGGATTGGGGGCAGATCAGCTGGATTTTAACTCGCGTATGATGGCCTGTGTAGATATTTACCAAGCTTTGACAGAGGAACGGCCTTACCGTGCCGCACTGCTGCACGAAGAGGCCGTCGGTATTCTGCGCGCAATGGCAGATCAGCACCTGATTGAATCGTCAATTGTAGAAGATATTTATTCCGTGCTTGGTAAGGTCACTTGTGAAGAAGACTTAAAACAACAAAAAGGAAGATAAACTCATTTTTGTTAAATTGCGTTTTCGTTTCTGTTGCGGCCACCCGTTCCAGTGGAATAATTTAAAAACAGTAATGATTTTCGTTATTTATTATAAAGCCTGAGCAGGATTGTGCCTGATTTTTTCTTTTCTGTCCCTTGTATTGTTCTGTGGGTGTGCTATAATAATAGTAAAGATTCGTTTAATGGATTCCCCCGCAAGAACCGGCGACAAAAGCTCTTTTCGGCGAATGAGTTTTACCATTGTCGTGCCGGAGCTGCAAACCGGGCAACGGGGCAGGAAAGGAGTCATATTTATGTTAAATGAAAAGGTTGTAACGCTGCTTAACACCCAAATCAACAAAGAGTTCTTCTCGGCTTATCTGTATTTGGGTATTGCTAATTATTACAAGGATGAGGGTCTGGACGGTTTCTCAAACTGGTATACGATTCAGGCACAGGAAGAGCGCGATCATGCAATGTTATTTTTGCAGTATTTGCAGAATAACAGTGAGAAGGTTGTGTTGGAAGCCATTGACAAGCCCGACGCGAAGTTTTCGGATCTGCTGAGCCCTGCCAAAGCGGCACTGGCTCATGAGCAATATGTAACCAATTCTATTCATGAGATTTATGATGCGGCAAGCGGTGTGAAAGATTACCGCACCATGCAGTTTTTAGATTGGTTCGTTAAAGAACAGGGCGAAGAAGAAATGAATGCGGAAACTCTCATTAAAAAAATTCAGCTGTTTGGTTCCGATTCCAAGGGCCTGTACTTATTGGATCAGGAGCTGGCGGCCAGAGTTTACACTGCACCCAGCTTGGTTCTGTAATAAAACCGGCCACAAGAGAGGGAGCGTGTCTTTGGCTGATGGGTGTTCGGTTAAGAACGGTTCAGCCCTTTGTTCTGATGGTTCGGCCAGTCCGGAGAAAACAGAATATTACAAAAGGGTTTGCCCAAAAGGACAAACCCTTTTTTCCACCCATAGGTTATAGCCGCCCGGTCGTTTGAAAGTAATCTGCGTATCGGTGCAGCTGATCCGCAGTTTTCACGTGTTCGTTGTAACGATGCAGTTCTAATTGGGCGGGAACCGGCAGTGACATGAAATATTTTCTGGTGCTGCTGCTGCGGCGAATTAAATCCTGAAGATTTTCTGCTTTCAATTATGATCACCCTGCTTCAGTATGTGCGGTTTGATTTATTTTATGGCAGGAAATTTCCACCGGAAGAAGCATTTTGTTGTTCAAATTCTTCGCACAGAAAGAAATAATAAATCAATAATTAAGAAAGAACGAAAATAAATAATGGTATGAGGAGATGCTATGGATTCCGTTATGTGGTTAGTGTTTGGAATATCTTTTCCCTTTGCTATGACTACTTTAGGCGCGGCTCTGGTGTTCTTTTTTCGCGGAGCCATTCATGAAAATGTACAGAAGGCCTTGTTGGGGTTTGCCAGCGGTATTATGATAGCGGCTTCGGTCTGGTCACTTTTGATTCCCGCCATTGAGCGGGCAGAAGAACAAGGGCAGATTGGCTGGATTCCTGCGGCGGGTGGATTTGCACTGGGCGGGTTGTTTTTGCTGGTGCTGGACAGCTTTTTGCCTCACCTGCATTTGGGAGAGAGTGAGCCGGAGGGTGTTAGCTCTTCCTGGAAAAGAACGACGCTTCTGTTTTTTGCGGTCACCCTACATAATATTCCGGAGGGCATGGCCGTGGGGCTTGCTTTTGCCATGGCGCTGCAAAGCGGAGGCGATGCTGCGCTTACGGCAGCAATGGTATTGGCGATCGGCATGGGAATTCAGAACTTTCCCGAGGGGGCGGCGATTTCACTTCCGCTGCGCCAAGAGGGGCTTTCGGTTGGCAAATCGTTTTTAGGCGGGTTTTTGTCCGGTGCGGTAGAACCGGTTTTTGCATTGCTGACGATTTTGATCGCCGGTTTTGTGTCACCGCTAATGCCTTGGCTTTTGTCTTTTGCCGCAGGTGCGATGATTTATGTGGTGGTGGAAGAACTGATTCCCGAAGCCAGCCGGGGGGGACATTCTAATGTGGGAACTTTGGGCGTTATGAGCGGATTTATCTTGATGATGATTTTAGACGTTGCTTTGGGTTAAAGCTTTGGGGAAGCAGCCGGCTTTTGTGCCAAAGTCCGCTGTTTTCCCGAAACTGTTTTTTCTATATTAAACAGGCAGAGCATACTTAGAATTCCGGTTGCTTTTTTTGCTGTGTTTTCTTTTTTAAAAAGGAAGATTTGCCGGGCTTTTGGGTGACGGAATAGAACCTGAAAAAGGGAAAATTTGCTTGACAAAATAAAAACATATGATATATTTATGAATGTAGAAGCATGACAGCAGATCTGATAAAAAAACAGGCTGCTGCAAAGATTGTTTTGGTTTACCGGCACATAACAAAGCTATCATTAAAAATAAAGGAGCGGTTTTATGGGTTATCAAATCAAAAACGTTACAGGCAGAGAGATTCTGGATTCTCGTGCGAATCCCACTGTAGAAGCAGAAATTCTTCTGGAAAACGGTGTGAAGGCCCGGGCAGCAGTTCCCAGCGGCGCATCTACCGGCCAGTTTGAGGCGCTGGAGCTGCGGGACAAAGATCCGGCCCGTTATGGCGGCAAGGGTGTACTCAAGGCTGTATCCAACATTGATACGGTAATCCGTGAGCGCTTGATCGGCGTAGATGTTTCTGATGTGGCTGCCATTGATGCTGCAATGCTGGAACTGGACGGCACCAAGGACAAGTCCGGCCTGGGCGCCAACGCAATTCTGGCGGTTTCTTTGGCTGCTGCACAGGCGGCTGCCAAAGCACAGAATGTTCCGCTGTACCGTTTCTTGGGCGGTGCTGCTGCGGATACCCTGCCGGTTCCCATGATGAACGTGTTAAACGGCGGCGCTCATGCGGCCAACAACGTTGATATTCAGGAATTCATGATTATGCCTGTCGGCGCTTCCAGTTTCCGCGAAGGTCTTCGTTGGTGCACCGAGGTGTTCCATGCTTTGGCCGGAATTCTGAAAAAAGAAGGCCTGTCCACTTCTGTGGGTGACGAGGGTGGCTATGCGCCCAACCTGAAGAGCGACGAAGAAGCGGTTCAGTATCTGCTGCGTGCGATTGAGGCGGCCGGTTACAAGCCTTATGACGACTTTATGTTGGCAATTGATGCGGCTTCCAGCGAGTGGAAGAGCAAAGACGGCGGCTACCTGCTTCCCAAGAGCGGCAAGACCTTTACAACCGATGAGCTGATTTCTTTCTGGGAGGATTTGGTTTCCAAATACCCCATTGGTTCCATTGAAGATGCTTTGGATGAGGAAGATTGGGATGGCTGGCAGAAGCTGACAGCTCGTTTGGGCAGCAAAGTTCAGCTGGTTGGCGACGATCTGTTTGTTACCAACACTGAGCGCTTGAGCAAGGGTATTCAGAACGGCTGCAGCAATTCCATTCTGATTAAGCTGAACCAGATTGGTTCCTTGACTGAAACACTCAATGCGATTAAAATGGCGCACAGTGCAGGGTATACCGCTGTGGTTTCCCACCGCTCCGGTGAAACCGAGGATACCACAATTGCCGATTTGGCAGTTGCCATGAATGCCGGGCAGATTAAGACCGGTGCTCCCAGCCGCAGTGAGCGTGTTGCGAAATACAATCAGCTGCTGCGCATTGAAGAAGATTTGGGTAAGGCCGCCCGCTACCCCGGCAAAGCTTGCTTTGATTGCAAATAATGAAACTGTTCTGTGCCTTTGTGGGTGCGGATTGTTCCCAATACATGGCAGGAAGGCTACCCGAAAGGGTGCCTTCCTGCTTTTTCTTTTGCGGGGAATCGACAAAAGACACGGCATAGATGAATAATTATACATTTTGAGTGTGGGGGATGCAGGCGGATTTCTTTTGATGATTTTAAAGAAAAGTGCATGCTGCCGGATGGATGGGAAATTTGAATTTGGGATTAGATTTCTGGATTCTTGTTGATTTACAGGGATTTTTCATTATAGAAGCACTTTTTACCGCAATGCGGAATAACTTCTTGATTTTTTAGCATGACAGCGAGGTTCTCAGCGCTTTGGCCGGCTGGCAAGATCAAAATATTTTTTGAAAAGAAGGGTGCTTTTTATTGCTTTTTGCATTTTAAAGAAATAAATCCTGCATAATCATAAGAGTTTTCCAATGCTTTCCGGGTGATTGTGCAAATGCAGGGAAAGATAAAGTCATGAACTTGTGTGTTGATGAAGCGCTGTCTGATGTTTGCCGGGCATTTGTGCTGTGATACAAACAGGAAATTACCCCAAATGCAATTAAAATTTGTGCATTACCATAAATTCGGGGAAGTGCAGGGAAAATGATTGACAAGCAACGTATAAATAGTTACAATATATACGATATTATTCATAAATTCTATGACAGCAAGGAGGTTCTGGTAAAGAGCGGCCTTGCTGTTTTTATTTTTAAGGAGGTAGAGGCGTTTGAGCAGGTATACAAAAGCAGATATTATAGAACTGGTACAGGAAAATAATGTACGCTTTATCCGTCTGCAATTTACCGATATATTCGGTGCGATCAAAAATGTTGTCATTACCAGCGGGCAGATCGAAAAGGCCCTGGATAACCAATGCATGTTTGATGGTTCCTCTATCGAGGGATTTGTCCGGATTGAAGAATCGGATATGTATCTGCATCCGGACTTGGATACCTTCCTGATTTTGCCCTGGAGCAGACATCATGGGGGAAAAACCGCCCGTTTGATTTGCGATGTTTATAAGCCGGACGGAACCCCTTTTGAGGGGGACCCCCGCTACATTTTAAAACGGGTTCTGAAGGATGCCGCCGATATGGGGTATACTTTGAACGTGGGTTTGGAATGCGAATTTTTCCTCTTTAATACAGATGAATTCGGGCATCCCACCACAGTGACCCATGACACCGCCGGGTATTTTGACCTGGGCCCGGCCGATTTGGGTGAAAGTGCCCGCCGGGACATTTGCATGACTATGGAGGAAATGGGGCTCGAGATTGAAGCTTCTCATCACGAGTTGGCAATGGCTCAGCACGAAATTGATTTTAAGTATCAAGAAGCGCTGCGCTCGGCAGATCAGATGATGACCTTTAAAATGGTTGTGAAAAATGTGGCCAACGCTCATGGCCTGTGCGCTTCTTTTATGCCCAAACCTTTATCTGGGCAGGCCGGTTCGGGACTGCACACCAATCTGTCTTTAATTAAAAATGGAGAGAATGTGTTCTATGACCCCAATGGTGAGGCAGGGCTCAGCACGCTTGCACACCACTTTATTGCGGGAATCATCACTCACATCAAGGGCACCTGCCCCATTACGAATCCTCTGGTAAATTCCTATAAACGGCTGGTAACCGGCTATGAAGCCCCCTGTTACATTGCTTGGACCACAGGGAACCGCAGTGCGCTGGTGCGGGTGCCATCTACCCGAGGGGTCAATACCCGGGTGGAACTGAGAAGCCCGGATTTGACTGCCAACCCTTATCTGCAATTTGCTGTTCTTTTGGCCGCCGGTTTGCGGGGCATTCGGGAAAAGATGGTTCCGCCTGCAGCGGTTGTGTCTAATATTTATGATATGACGCCCCAGGAAAGGCTGGAAAAACAAATTGACAGCCTGCCCACCAATTTAAAGGAAGCCATTTTGGAAATGAAGCGGGATTCTTTTATTGAATCGGTGCTTGGCACCCATGCGTATCACAAGTATGTGGAAGCCAAAGAGAAAGAATGGAACCGCTTTAACAGTACCGTAACTCAGTGGGAGCTGGAAGAATATCTGGAGAAGTTTTAATAGAAGGGAAGAGGCTGTAACGATTGAATGATTTCCCGGATGGGGGTGTGACCATGAATGGGCAGTGTGATCATCGCGAATTCAAATAAGGATTCCGCCAAGCGGATCGGTACGGTATTGAAGTCTGGCGGCATTCTGGTGTATGGCCTTTGTACCACCGGCGCTCAGCTCATTGAAATGACCAATTATCATTTTCAGAGCAGCGGGGTTGTGGTGTGCAATCTGGATTTGCAGGATGTGACGGCCTGGGAACTTCCGCAGATGGCTCCTGGTTATGATTTTTTATTTATTGTAAAGCCTCATCAGGCAGAAGTTGCTGCTGATTTGGAATCCGCTTGCCTGATGACCCCTTTAAATAAGCCAGATTTAATCTCTTCGGTAAACATGCTTTTAAATGTGGGGGATCCCATGGTTTCGGTGCGGAAAGATTTAGCGGCGGAACCCAAGGTTTTGGTGCAGCGGGCCAAGCAGCTTTTAATGGATCGGAACTTTTTTACCGAGGCGCAGGCGCATCGCTTTTTGCAGAAAAAAAGCATGGACATGGGAAAAAAAATTGCGGAAATTGCTGCTTTGATTTTGGAACTGTTCTGACACGAGGCTTTTTCAGTCATTGATAGGGAGAAAAAGACAAAGGGGGAAATGGATTGAAGTTTACAAAAATGCAAGGCATAGGAAACGATTATCTGTATTTTAATTGCTTTGAAGAGCCGGTTGCCGATCCGGCGGCGCTGTCCATTCGGCTCAGCGACCGGCATTTTGGTGTGGGATCCGACGGAATTATCTTGATTGGCCCCAGCGATAAAGCGGACTGTACCATGGATATTTACAACGCGGATGGGTCCCGTGCCATGATGTGCGGGAATGGAATTCGCTGTGTGGGTAAATATGTTTATGAAAAGGGTCTGGTCAAAAAGAAGACTTTGACGGTCGATACCCAAAGTGGTATTAAGACTTTATTTCTGACAGTGGACGAGAAAGATATTGTAACCAGCGTAACGGTGAATATGGGCAAACCGGAGCTGTCCGCCAAATTGATTCCGACTTTGTTTGAATCTGCTCAGGTCATTGATGTGCCGGTTATCATTGCAGAAAAGGAATACCGCGTCACTTGTGTTTCCATGGGGAATCCCCATTGTGTGGTGTTTGTGGAGGATGTGGATGCCCTGCCGCTAGAATCCATTGGGCCTTTCTTTGAATTCCACCACATGTTCCCCCAACGGGTTAACACCGAGTTTGTGCAGATGATAGAGGACAACGAGGTCAAAATGCGCGTGTGGGAGCGGGGCTCCGGGGAAACCTGGGCCTGCGGAACCGGTGCGTGTGCGGTGGCTGTGGCCTGTGCGCTCAATGGCAAAACCGGGCGCGAGGTTTTAGTACATTTAAAAGGAGGCGACCTGAAGATCCGCTGGAATCAGGAAACCGACGAAGTTTTTATGCAAGGGCCGGCCGAGTTTGTGTTTGAAGGGCAGATAGGGTAACGCCTTTCTGCCGGGCCAGCCTGATTGCTAAGATATTATGAAAGAGGGTTTTTATCATGTTGAAGGTCAATCCGAATTTTGTAAAGCTTCCGCCCAGCTATCTGTTTGTGGATATTGCAAAGCGGGTCAATGAATTTGTGCTGAAAAATCCGGATCGCCCCATTATCCGTTTGGGGATTGGCGATGTGACTCTTCCTCTGCCGAAAGCGGTGGTAGATGCCATGGTAAAGGCTTCTCAGGAAATGGGACACGCCGAAACCTTTCGCGGATATGGGATGGAATGCGGCTATGAATTTTTAAGACAGGCCATTGCCGACAACGACTTTAAAAAGCGCGGCGTGGAAATCGGCATCGATGAAATTTTTGTCAGTGACGGCGCCAAATCCGATACCGGAAATATTGGCGATATCTTTTGCACCGATAACATTGTAGCGGTGTGCGACCCCGTGTACCCGGTCTATGTGGATACCAATGTGATGGCGGGTCGTGCCGGTGAGTATGAGGAAGGTAAGGGCTGGAGCCGCATTGTATACATGCCTTGCCTGAAAGAAAACAACTTTTTGCCTGAGCTGCCGAAAGAACCGGTAGATATCATTTACCTGTGCTTCCCCAATAATCCGGCCGGTGTTGGTATTTCCAAAACAGAGCTGAAAAAATGGGTGGATTACGCCAATGAAAACAAGTCGGTCATTCTGTTTGATGCGGCTTATGAAGCGTTTATTACCGAACCTGACATGCCCCACAGCATCTATGAGATTCCCGGTGCCAAAACCTGCGCCATTGAATTCCGCAGCTTCTCAAAAACGGCAGGCTTTACCGGCACCCGCTGTGCCTTTACTGTCATTCCCAAAGAACTGGAATTCGGCGGGGTGTCTCTGAACAAAATGTGGAGCCGCCGGCAGTCCACCAAGATGAATGGTGTTCCCTATGTGATTCAGCGGGCGGCAGAAGCGGTGTATTCCGAAGAAGGCGCAAAGCAAATCCGTGAGAATATCACTTACTATTTAAACAACGCAAAAATCATACGCGAAGGTTTGGCTGCGGCTGGTTTTGAAGTATACGGCGGCGTGGATTCCCCATACATTTGGCTCAAGACTCCGAATGGACTGACTTCTTGGGAATTCTTCGACCTGTTGCTGGAAAAGACCGGCGTGGTGGGTACCCCCGGTTCTGGCTTCGGCCTGAACGGCGAAGGGTATTTCCGCCTTACCTCCTTTAATACGAAAGAGAATACGGAAAAGGCTGTGGCGAGAATAATTGAGTCCTTTCAGGCCTGATTCCCTGTTCCGTTGAAAGCGGCCCTGCCGCCGGAGAACCCCACGATTGACTCTCAAAACAGTCAGCCGGACAGGTTCCGGTGACAGGGCTTCCCGGCGGGCAAATGAGCAAAAACACAGTAGATCATTCCCCGCGCTGTGGTATGTCGCGCGCTGCCACAGCGTATCTGAAAAAAGCGGCGCGAGAAATGGTGGTTATAAAGTGAAAGCATTATTGATGTTGGAAAACGGAATGACCTTTGAGGGTCAAGGCTTTGGCGAGCCCCGTGACGTTTTGTGTGAAGTGGTTTTTAACAGCGCCATGTGCGGGTATACCGAATTGCTGACCGACCCTTCCTATGCGGGTCAGGGCGTCGTCATGACATACCCCATGATTGGAAATTACGGGATTTGTTACGAAGATGCAGAGTCCGACCGGCCTTGGGTGGAAGCATTTATCGTACATTCTGTTTCCGGAATCGCCAGTAATTTTCGCTGCGATATCGACCTGGACGGATATCTGAAAAACAACCACATTCCCGGAATCAGCGGGGTGGATACCCGCGCGCTGACCCGGTGCCTGAGGGACAGCGGAACCATGCGCGGCATGATCTGCTTTGGCGATTCCATCAATCGGGAAGAAATGAAACGAAAAATTGCGGAATACAGCGCTGTGGGCGGGGTTTCTTTGGTCAGCACCAAGCAGCCCCGGGATTTTGGAAATGGGTCAGTAAAAGTGGCACTCATTGATTACGGCACCAAACAGAACATTGTGCGCTCTTTAACACGCCGTGGCTGCACTGTGCGGTGTTTCCCCAACCACACGCCTTTTGAGGAAATTAAGGCATGGAATCCAGATGGCGTGATGCTGTCCAACGGCCCTGGGGATCCCAAAAACTGCATGAATGAGGTTCGGGAACTGAAAAAGCTGTATGACAGCGGAATTCCCACCTTTGCCATCTGTATGGGTCACCAGCTTCTGGCACTGTCTCAAGGGGCAGACACCTTTAAGCTGAAATACGGCCACCGGGGTATCAATCACCCGGTAAAGGAACTGAAAACCAACCGGGTTTACATTACTTCGCAGAACCACGGCTATGTGGTGGATGCCAAAACAGTGGATCCTGCCATAGCAGAATTAAGCTTTGTCAGCATGAATGACCAAAGCGTGGAAGGTCTGGATTATAAAAACGGCCGGGCGTTTTCGGTGCAGTTCCATCCGGAGGCAGCCTCCGGCCCGCTGGATACAGGATTTTTGTTCGACCGGTTTATGGATTTGATGGGAGGGAGCCGCATATGAGTAAACTTAGCAGCATTCAGAAGGTAGTAATCATCGGTTCCGGCCCCATTGTAATTGGACAAGCCGCTGAATTTGACTATGCAGGAACTCAGGCTTGCCGCGCTTTGCGGGAAGAAGGGGTAGAGGTGATTCTGGTTAACTCGAACCCGGCTACCATCATGACCGACGGCGAAATTGCCGATAAGGTCTACATTGAGCCTTTGACCATTGATACCTTGAAGAAAGTTATTTTAAAAGAAAATCCGGACAGTGTTCTTCCTACTTTGGGTGGGCAGAATGCGCTGAATCTGGCGGTAGAGCTGGAAGAATCCGGATTCCTGAAAGAAAATAATGTCCGTATGATTGGCACCAACGCCGATACCATCCGCATGGCAG
Source organism: Clostridium minihomine (assembly GCF_900240385.1). Classification (GTDB taxonomy): domain Bacteria; phylum Bacillota; class Clostridia; order Oscillospirales; family Acutalibacteraceae; genus Faecalispora; species Faecalispora minihomine. The sequence continues at coordinate 534,145 of NZ_OEQH01000001.1, forward strand.
AGGACCGGGAACTGTTTAAAGAGGCCATGGCTCGCATCCAGCAGCCCTGCGCGGAAAGCGAGATTGCCGAAACGGTAGAGGACAGCGTGCTGATTGCGAAACGCATCGGTTACCCGGTGGTTATCCGCCCCGCCTATACACTGGGCGGAAGCGGCGGCGGTATTGCTTATACCGAAGAGCAGCTTCGTGCCATCTCTTCTTTGGGTCTGCACCGCAGCCGTGTGAATCAGGTCTTGATTGAGCGCTGCATTTCCGGCTGGAAAGAAATCGAGTACGAGGTTATCCGGGACAAAAACGGCAACTGCATCACTGTCTGCAACATGGAAAACTTTGACCCGGTTGGCGTGCATACCGGCGATTCCATCGTGGTGGCCCCTTGCCAGACCTTGGGGGATAAGGAAATCCAGATGCTGCGTTCCGCTTCCATCGCCATTATTAACGAACTGAAGGTAGAAGGCGGCTGCAACGTGCAGTTTGCACTGAATCCCGAAAGTTTTGAATACTGCGTTATTGAAGTGAACCCCCGCGTCAGCCGTTCTTCGGCATTGGCCTCAAAAGCCACGGGCTATCCCATTGCAAAGGTTGCATCCAAAATCGCTTTAGGGTATACTTTGGATGAAATTGAAAATGCAATCACAAAGAAAACCTATGCCTGCTTTGAGCCCACTTTGGACTATTGTGTAGTGAAGATTCCCAAATGGCCCTTTGATAAATTTGTTCATGCCCGCCGCAGCTTGGGAACCCAGATGAAAGCCACTGGCGAAGTGATGGGCATCGCCCCAACTTTCGAAGCTGCTCTCATGAAGGCGATTCGCTGCCTGGAGCAGAACATGTATGACCTGACCGATGCAGAGCTGGACGGCATTTCGGATTTGGATGTGTCTGAACGGATTCACGCAGTAGATGACCGCCGTTTGTTTGCGGTAGCAGAAGCATTGCGCCGTGGTTTTGCCATCGAGAAAATTCACAGTGTCACCAAAATTGACCGCTGGTTCCTGCAAAAACTAAAATCTATCATTGCGGTGGAAAAACGACTGGCGAACGAGCCGATGTCCAAAGAGCTTTTGTGGAAGGCCAAGTCCTTCGGTTTCTTGGATGAAACGGTGGCGAAGTTCTCCGGCATCAGTGCGGAAGAAATTCGTGCACTGGAACAGAAGTGGGATATCTGCCCCGTTTACAAAATGGTAGATACCTGTGCTGCGGAATTTGAGGCGGAAACCCCCTATTACTACTCCACCTATGGAGCAGAGAATGAGTCCAGACCTCAATCCGACCGCAAAAAAATCATGGTTATCGGTTCCGGACCCATCCGGATTGGACAGGGCATCGAGTTTGACTTCTGCTCGGTTCACAGCGTGTGGGCACTGCGTAAGCTGGGCTATGAAACCATTATCGTCAACAACAACCCGGAAACGGTCAGTACAGACTTTGACATTGCGGATAAGCTGTACTTTGAACCCTTGACTCCGGAAGATGTAAAGCATATTGTGGAACTGGAAAAGCCCGATGGCGCTGTGGTGCAGTTTGGCGGACAGACTGCCATCAAGCTGGCGGGTGCCATTGAAAAAATGGGTGTTCCGCTTCTTGGCACCAGCTTTGACAGCATTGACGCGGCAGAGGATAGGGAGCGCTTTGACGCGATTCTTGCGCAGTGCGGAATTCCCCATGCTGCGGGCCGCATGGTGTTCACCTGCGACGAAGCACTGAAAGCCGCAAGTGAGCTGGGGTATCCGGTGCTGGTTCGCCCCTCCTATGTTCTGGGCGGACAGGGTATGAATATCGCTTACAGCGACGAGGACATCCGCGAGCAGATTGGCATCATCAATACCATTGCCCAGGAGCATCCCATTCTGGTGGACAAATACCTGATGGGTGTGGAGGTAGAGGTAGACGCTGTCTGCGACGGCGTGGATACCATGATTCCCGGCATCATGCAGCATGTGGAGCGTGCTGGCGTTCATTCCGGTGACAGTATCTCGGTGTATCCTGCACAGGGACTGTCTCAAAAGATTGAAGACACCATTGTGGATTATACCCGAAAGCTTGCTTTGGCGCTAAAGGTAAAGGGGCTTCTGAATATTCAGTTTATCGTCAAAGATGATGAAGTATATATTATCGAAGCCAACCCCCGTTCTTCCAGAACGGTGCCTTATATCAGCAAAATTACCGATATCCCGATTGTTCACTTGGCGGTGCGCACTTTCTTTGGCGAGACTCTGCCGGAGATGGGATACGAATATGGCCTGCATCCCGCAAAGGCTTTGATTGCCATAAAGATGCCCGTCTTTTCGTTTGAAAAGCTTTATGGCGCAGATGTCAACCTGGGGCCGGAGATGAAATCCACCGGCGAGGTTCTGGGAATCGCCAGAACCTTTGAAGAAGCCATGATCAAAGCCTTCCAGGGTGCGGGTATGCACCTTTTGACCAACGGCAATGTGATTATTACCGTAAAGGATCAGGATAAGGAAGAGGTCGTTCCGCTGGCCAAAGGTCTGCATGAATTGGGGTGGACCATCTATTCCACCGAGGGAACTTCTCGCTATCTGGAAGAAAAGGGCATCCCCAATGTCCGCCTAAATAAGGTGGGAGGGGAAACGCCGGATATTCTGGATGTCATCCTGTCCGGCACCATTGATTTGGTCATCAACACACCCTCAAAGGGCGTGGAGCACCGTCGTGATGGATTCCTGATTCGCCGCAATACGGTAGAAGCGGGAATTCCCTGCCTGACTTCGCTGGATACCGCCAACGCATTCCTGCGCTGCGTACAGCATGTTGAAAACACCAATCTCTCCGTTGTAGATATAACGAAGGTTTCTACCTTTTTGGTATTCCTGTAAGAATATAGCCTGAGGGCTTATCTAGAAAAAGTTGCTGCTTTGTGCCCGGCTAAATTGGCACTGCCCGCAAATATTCGGTTTTCCCAGAAATGGGTATGACCCCCTTTGCGGGCTTGCCGCTTTTGCCCGGCGGCCTAACCGTAAGAATACTCTGGTCTGCGGTGCGTATTTTATTTGGAAAGTGCCGCTTAATGTGATTAAAATACAGGGGGAAAGAATCATGCAAAAAGGAAATTTACTGTACGAGGGAAAAGCGAAAAAGGTTTATGCTACGGACGAGCCCGGTTACTGCATTGTGTCTTACAAAGACGATGCCACTGCTTTTAATGGCCTGAAAAAAGGAACCATTGTAGGCAAGGGTGTAGTAAATAACCGCATGTCCAATTTTATGTTCCAAAAGCTGGAAGAGGCCGGGGTTCCCACTCACTTTGTGGAGGAGCTCAGCGAACGCGAAACACTGGTGAAAAAGGTGGAAATTGTGCCGCTGGAAGTGATTGTCCGCAACAAAGCGGCTGGCAGCCTGGCAAAGCGCCTGGGCCTGGAGGAAGGCACCCCCATGCGGATTCCCGTACTGGAATTCTGCTATAAGAACGATGAATTGGGCGATCCCATGGTAAACGAGTATCATATTTTAGCGGCAGAGTTTGCCACAAAAGAAGAAGTGGATACCATCAGCGCCATGGCTTTGAAAGTAAATGAAATCATGTGTGAATTTTTCCGTGCTGTCAATATTGAGCTGATTGACTTCAAACTGGAATTTGGCCGCTTTGAGGGCAAGATTCTTCTGGCCGATGAGATATCGCCCGATACCTGCCGTTTTTGGGACATCCACACCCACGAAAAGTTGGATAAAGATCGTTTCCGCCGAGATATGGGCGGTGTAGAGGAAGCATATGCCGAAGTGATGAAACGGATTGGCCTGTAAGGAATATAGCTTACTTTATTTAGGATGGTGAGGATTTGAATTTGGTGACGGATTTTGAAGAAAACTCCTGGAAACCCCATGAAGAATGTGGGGTGTTTGGGATTTACAGTAAGAACGCAGGCGAGATTCCGCCTGCGTATGCCTGTTATAATGGCCTTTTGGCTTTGCAGCACCGGGGTCAGGAAAGCTGCGGCATCGCAGTTAATGACAAGGGTGTGATTTCCTATTCCAAAAACATGGGGTTGGTGTCCGAGGTGTTCAGCGATTCAGTACTGAATCGGCTGCAAGGCCACATTGCCCTTTCTCATGTACGCTATTCCACCTCTGGCGACAGTGTTCGCGAAAACGCCCAGCCTTTGGTTATGCGCTATATTAAAGGCACTTTGGCCATTGCCCACAACGGCAACCTGACCAACGCGTATGAGCTGCGCAAAGAACTGGAGAAAAACGGCTGCATTTTTCAGACCACCATCGATTCCGAGGTAATCGCCTATATGATCGCCCGGGAGCGGATTGGAGCGGCCTCTATTGAAGAAGCGGTGCACCGAGCCATGCAAAAAGTTGAGGGTTCTTTCTCCCTTTTGGTCATGAGCCCCCAAAAGCTGATTGCGGTGCGTGATCCCAACGGATTCCGTCCTTTGTGTATGGGGAAAATCGGAGAAGACATCGTCTTTGCTTCTGAAAGCTGTGCGCTGGACGCAGTGGGCGCAGAATTTGTCCGGGATGTTGAGCCGGGCGAACTGGTGGCTGCAGGCCCCAGCGGACTGAAATATCTGCAAAGCCCTGCCAAAGCAAAACGGGCTTTGTGTGTGTTTGAATACATTTATTTTGCCAGAACCGACAGCAAAATTGACGGCCTTGGCGTTTATGAAACCCGAAAAGAGGCCGGCCGCCTGCTGGCGCGGCAAAGTCCGGTGGAAGCGGATGTGGTCATCGGTGTGCCGGAATCAGGCATCGATGCCGCCATCGGCTACAGTGAGGAATCGGGGATTCCGTACCAAAAGGGAATCGTAAAAAATTCCTATATTGGCAGAACCTTTATCAAGCCCACCCAGTCAGAGCGGGAACGCAGCGTGCGGATTAAGCTGAACGCGCTGGAGAGTGAAGTGCGGGGCAAACGGGTGGTTCTTCTGGATGACTCTATTGTGCGCGGCACCACCAGCGGGCGCATTGTATCCATGCTGAAAGAGGCCGGAGCCAAAGAGGTTCACCTGCGAATCAGCTCACCGCCTTTTTTGTGGCCCTGTTACTATGGCACAGATATTCCCACCAAGGAAGAACTGATTGCCTGTCAGCATACTACAGAGGAAATCGCAGAAATGAATTTTGCGGATTCCCTTGCCTTTTTGTCGCTGGAGCATTTGCCCAGCATGTTAAAAAATCGATGCACCGGTTATTGCGACGCGTGTTTTTCCGGTGAGTATCCCACTGAAATCCCGGATTATATGCGGGACAATAAGCCTAATGATTACTGTACGCCGATTCAGCGGCTGTAAAATACCGGTTGGAGGTTGCAGCATTGAAAAATACCTATGAATCCCCTTTGTCGGCACGCTATGCAAGTGCCGAAATGAAATTTTTGTTTTCTCCCGATAAAAAATTCCGTACCTGGCGCCGCCTGTGGATCGCCTTAGCGGAATCCGAAAAAGAGTTGGGGCTGCCTGTGACGCAGGAGCAAATTGACGAGATGCGTCAGTTTGCCGATGATATCAACTATGACGTGGCCCAGGCTCAGGAAAAAATTGTGCGCCATGACGTGATGGCTCATGTACATGCCTTTGGGGTACAATGTCCCAAGGCACACCCCATCATCCATTTGGGCGCTACTTCTTGCTATGTTGGAGATAATACCGATATTATCGTTATGACAGAAGCGCTGCGTCTGCTGCGGGACAAGCTGGTAGGTGTTATTCGCGTGCTTTCTGATTTCGCCATGCGCTACCGGGAATTGCCCGCTTTGGCCTTTACCCATTATCAGCCGGCTCAGCCCACCACCGTGGGCAAGCGCGCCACCTTGTGGATTCAGGAATTGCTGATGGACTTAGAGGACGTGGAATACCAGCTGGGTAAAGCAAAGCTTTTGGGTTCTAAGGGAACCACCGGAACCCAGGCCAGCTTTTTAGAACTGTTTGACGGTGATTTTGAAAAGGTGAAAGAGCTTGACCGCAAAATTGCGGAAAAAATGGGCTATGAAGCTTGTTTTGCCGTGTCTGGTCAAACCTATTCCCGCAAGCTGGACAGCCAGATGCTGTCCCTACTTAGCGGCATTGCGCAAAGCGCCGCCAAATTTTCCAATGACATCCGTTTGCTGCAGCATATGAAAGAGATTGAAGAGCCCTTTGAAAAGGGGCAAATCGGTTCCTCTGCCATGGCCTATAAGCGCAACCCCATGCGCAGTGAACGCATTGCATCTTTGGCCCGCTATGTGATTGTGGACAGCCTGAACCCGGCCATTACCGCCGCCACCCAGTGGTTTGAGCGTACTCTGGACGATTCTGCCAATAAGCGCATCAGCATTCCCGAAGCATTTTTGGCGGTGGACGGTATTTTGGATTTGTACAGCAACGTGGCAGACGGCCTTGTGGTTTACCCTAGGGTAATCGAGCAGCATCTGCGCCGGGAGCTTCCTTTCATGGCAACGGAAAACATTATGATGGATGCCGTGAAGCGGGGGGCAGATCGCCAGCAGCTGCATGAGAGAATCCGTGTTCATTCCATGGAAGCGGCTCGGGTTATCAAAGAACAGGGCGAAGAAAACGATCTGCTGGACAGAATCGCGGCAGATGAAATTTTTGGAGTGACCAAAGAGGAATTGTCCACGCTGGTGGATCCTTCTCAGTACACGGGCTGCGCCGCAATGCAGACGCAGGAATTTATCAGCGCAGTGGTAAATCCAATTTTGAAAGAATATGATTCTATAGAAATAAAAAAAGCGGAAATCAATTTGTAAACAAAACGTAAAAATCGGGAAAGGTAAAAGAAAATCGTAGGCTTTTTACCGATTTTGTGGTATGATAATACAGGTTGAGCCAATGCCCAAATGCAAGCCGTGGGCAGAGAAATTAGATGGCTGGTGCGGCACCGGCGGAGAGTGAGCAGTTCTAATGGTAAAAGCAATAGTAGGCGCCAATTGGGGCGATGAAGGAAAAGGCAAAATCACCGATGTTATGGCAGCGCAGTCCGATATCGTTATTCGATACCAGGGTGGAAGCAATGCGGGACACACCATTATCAACCAATATGGTAAATTTGCATTGCATCAGCTTCCCTCCGGTGTGTTTTACGACCACATCACCAACATTATTGGCAACGGTGTGGCACTGAGCGTTGAAAAACTGATCAAAGAGCTGGATGCCCTGGTAGAACGTGGGGTTCCTGCACCGAAACTGATGGTTTCCGACCGGGTTCAGATCGTGATGCCTTACCATGTTGAAATGGATGCTCTGGAGGAAGCTCGTTTGTCCTCCAAATCCTTTGGTTCTACAAAATCCGGCATTGCGCCGTTTTACTCGGATAAATTTGCAAAAATCGGGTTTCAGGTCAGTGAACTGTATGATGATGAAGAACAGCTGAAGGCAAAGATTCAACAGGTTTTAGAAGTGAAAAATGTCCTTTATGAGAACCTGTACAAACAGCCGGCTTTGACTGTAGATTCCGTCTATGAAAAACTGATGGAGTATCGCCAGATGATCGATCCCTATGTGGCAGATACCTTTACATTCTTGCATCAGGCCGTAAAAGAAGGCAAGAATATTTTGTTGGAAGGCCAGCTGGGCGCTCTCAAGGATCCGGATTTCGGCATCTATCCCATGGTTACGTCTTCTTCCACTTTGGCAGGTTACGGCGCCGTAGGCGCGGGACTTCCGCCTTATGAGATCAAAGAAATCATTGCGGTTGTCAAAGCGTATTCCAGTGCTGTGGGTGCGGGCGAGTTTGTCAGCGAGATTTTCGGTGAAGAAGCGGATGAGCTTCGGCGCCGCGGCGGCGATGGCGGCGAGTATGGCGTGGTTACGGGCCGCCCCCGCAGAATGGGCTGGCTGGACTTGGTCGCTTCCCGTTATGGATGCCAGGCACAGGGTGCTACCAACGTAGCACTGACCGTTATAGACGTTTTGGGTTACCTCAAAGAGATTCCGGTTTGTGTGGCTTATGAACTGGACGGCAAGCAGATTGATTATTTCCCGCCCGCTTCTCAGCTGCGCCGCTGCAAGCCCGTGCTCAAAACCATGCCGGGCTGGGGCTGCGATTTGCGCGGAATTACCCGCTATGAGGATCTGCCGGAAAATGCCCGCCGCTATATTGAATTTGCGGAAGAGCAAATCGGTGTGCCGATTAAAATCGTGTCAAATGGTCCTTCTCGTGACGATATTATCTATCGGTAATATTGGAAACGGACAGTTTTGAAAGCAAAAGCGTCAACTGCAAAAATTAGTTGGCGCTTCTTCCTATTTTTAATTCCTTTATTACATCAGGGAAAGAAAGGTGGCAATCTTATGTGTGGAATCGTTGGTTACATCGGCGGTGACCAAGCAGCGCCTATATTACTAAGTGGATTGGAAAAGCTGGAATACCGCGGATATGATTCCGCAGGAATGGCGGTCTATACGGGGGATTCCTTGCAGATCGCAAAGAGCAAGGGGCGTCTGCAGGTGCTTCACGATTTGGTGGATGGCGGCAAAAAGCTGCCGGGTTCTGTCGGCATCGGCCATACCCGCTGGGCAACTCATGGCAAACCTTCGGATATCAATTCCCATCCTCAGGTCAGTAAATCCGGCAAATTTGCAGTGGTTCACAATGGAATCATTGAAAACTATCAGGAAATTAAGCAAAAGCTAATTCAGAAAGACGTAAATTTCGTATCCGAAACCGATACGGAAGTGGTGGCTCAGCTGTTGGAATATTATTATAAGGGCGATATTCTGGATGCCTTTATTAAGGTGATTTCCCGGTTGCAGGGTTCTTATGCATTGGGAATTCTGTGTGTGGATGATCCGGAAAAGCTTTATGCGGTGCGTAAAGACAGCCCGTTGGTGGTGGGTTTGGGCGAACATGAAAATTATGTGGCTTCGGATATTCCCTCCATTTTGAACTTTACCCGGGATTTTTATCGGCTGAAAGACAATGAAGTGGTAGAGCTGACTCGTCAGGGCGTTAAAATCTTCAATATGGAGAAAGAACCCATTGAAAAAGAGCTGGTTCATGTGGACTGGGATCTTTCCGTTGCGGAAAAAGGCGGCTATGAGCACTTCATGTTTAAAGAAATCATGGAGCAGCCGAAAGCACTTCGGGACACGATTTCGCCCCGCATCAAAGATGGCCGAATTGTGCTGGATGACGTGACCTTAACGGCAGAACAGCTGAAACAGTTCAACCGAATCAGTATTGTCGCCTGCGGTTCCGCCTATCATGTGGGCGTTGTGGCAAAATATGTGATTGAAAAATTGACCCGCATCCCGGTAGAAGTGGATGTGGCATCGGAATTCCGTTACCGCCAGCCCATTCTGGACAGCAATTCTTTGGTGATTGTCATCAGTCAGTCCGGCGAAACAGCGGATACGCTGGCCGCTCTTCGGGAATCTAAGCGTTTGGGTGCAAGGGTGCTTTCTATCGTCAACGTGGTTGGCAGCTCTATTGCCAATGACTCAGATGATGTTTTGTATACTTGGGCCGGCCCCGAAATTGCCGTGGCAACCACAAAGGCATACAGCACACAGCTGGCAGTTGTGTATCTATTGGCGATTTATATGGCGGATTTGCTGGGCAAACTATCTGCTGAGGAATACGATGAGTATGTTCGTGAATTGCAGGCCTTGCCGGATAAGGTGGAGCAGGCTTTGCAGAACAAAGAAGATATTCAGTATTTTGCTTCAAAACATTTCAGTGCCAAAGATATTTTCTTTATCGGCAGAAATCTGGACTATGCGATTTCTATGGAAGGTTCACTGAAACTAAAAGAAATTTCTTATATCCATTCCGAGGCATATGCCGCCGGCGAACTGAAGCACGGCACCATCTCGTTGATGGAAGAAGGCACTTTGGTGGTGGCCATTGCCACTCATCAGCAGTTGTTGGAAAAAATGATGAGCAACGTGATTGAAGTCAGAAGCCGTGGCGCTTTGGTGCTTGGCCTGACCACAGAAGATAACGGACAAATTGAAAAGGATGTAGATTTCCTGTTCACCGTTCCGTCTGCCTGTGAAATCATGCGGCCGTCTTTGGCGGTGATTCCGCTGCAGCTGTTCTCGTATTATATGGCGTCCATGAAGGGCTGCGATATTGATAAACCGCGCAATCTTGCAAAATCTGTAACTGTGGAATAGGGGAGTTTTATGACGATTCATAATGAGGCTGTTTTAATTTTAGATTTCGGCGGACAGTACAGTCAGCTCATCGCGCGCCGGGTGCGTGACTGCCATGTGTATTGCGAAATCAGATCTTATAAAACACCGGTGGAACAAATTAAACAGGCGGGCTATAAGGGAATTATTTTCAGCGGCGGCCCCAACAGCGTGTACGATGACAATTCACCCCATTGCGGCAAAGAAATTTTTGAGCTGGGGATCCCGGTGTTGGGAATTTGCTATGGTGCACAGCTGATGGCGTTTGAGCTGGACGGTAAGGTGCAGCGTTCGGATGTGAAGGAATACGGTCAAACTCCGGTGGAGTTTGACCTGGCATCCGATTTGTTCCATGAAGTGGCTCAAACCAGTGTTTGCTGGATGAGCCATACGGATAAGATTGTGGAGCTGCCCGAAGGATTCCAGGTGCGTGCTACCAGCAGCGCCTGCCCGGTGGCCGCAATGGACAACCCCGAAAAGAAGCTGTATGCGGTTCAGTTCCACCCGGAAGTGGAGCATACGGCCCAGGGCAATGAGTATCTGAAAAACTTCTTGTACCGCATCTGCGGCTGCTCCGGCGACTGGCACATGGATGCCTTTGCGGCAGAAACTGTTCAGCAGCTGAAAGAAAAAATCGGAGAGAAAAAGGTGCTTTGTGCTCTGTCTGGCGGCGTGGATTCTTCTGTGGCTGCCGTTATGGTGCATAAAGCCATTGGCAAGAACCTGACTTGCATCTTTGTGGATCATGGCCTTTTGCGCAAAGAGGAAGGCGATCAGGTGGAGCAGGTGTTCCGCCAGCAGTTTGACATGAATTTAATTCGAGTCAATGCGCAGGAGCGCTTTTTGTCCCGTTTGGCGGGGGTATCCGATCCGGAAACAAAGCGCAAAATCATTGGCGAGGAATTTATCCGCGTCTTTGAAGAAGAGGCGAAAAAGCTGGGTCATATGGATTATCTGTGCCAGGGAACCATTTATCCCGATGTGGTGGAAAGCGGTGTGGGCGAGGCGGCCGTGATTAAGAGCCACCATAACGTGGGCGGTTTGCCGGATGATATCGGATTTACCGGCTTGGTAGAGCCTTTGCGTGACCTGTTTAAAGATGAGGTTCGCCGTGTGGGCCTGGAACTTGGAATTCCGGAATTCCTGGTTTGGCGTCAGCCGTTCCCGGGGCCGGGACTGGCGATTCGTGTGCTGGGTGAAATTACGAAGGACAAGCTGGATTTGTTACGCGAGGCCGACGCTATTTTCCGTGAGGAAATTGTCAATGCCGGTTTGGATCGGCAAATCAACCAGTATTTCGCTGTGTTGACCGGTCTTCAGAGTGTGGGCGTTATGGGGGATGGAAGAACTTACGATGCCACCGTTGCGCTGCGCGGTGTAACCACCACCGACTTTATGACAGCTGACTGGGCCAGAATCCCCTATGATCTTCTGGCCAAGATTTCGAACCGGATTATTAACGAGGTAAGCGGCGTAAACCGTATCGTGTATGATATTACGTCTAAGCCCCCGGCAACTATCGAGTGGGAATAAAATAAACAAAGCCACAAATCCAGCAAAAATGCGGGTTTGTGGCTTTTAATTATTTGGATAAATTTAGGAATGGTATTTGCGGGTTATGACAGTACAAACAAATAGAGCTTCCTGCTATTACGCTGTGGATGAGAAAGACATCCCTGACGGTAAATTTAAAACAGCACTTGAGCTATCCAAGATGATTTAAGGGATTATTACATAGCTTTCACAGATATCAGGCTTTTAGTTGCATCGACAGTAAACAGTTTAAAAAATATTGGACACTAGGATTTTAACTATATATAAATATAAACCATAAAATTTTATTGCTTTGTGACAAACGTTGTTCATTTACGGTATTTGTTTACTACGTTGTAATATACCATCGTCTATTTCATAGATGCAATCGCACAACAGTTCAATATCATCCTTGTTATGGCTGGCAAGCACAATCGTAATGCCTTCATTTCGTAATTGTAAAAAGAGCTCACGAATTTCTTGTACTCCTTGTTTATCAATTCCATTTAGCGGTTCATCAAGTAATAATACGGAGGGATTCTCCATAATAGCCTGTGCGATACCCAGCCTTTGACGCATCCCCAATGAATATTGGCTTACTTTCTTTTTACTGTCTGGATTCAATCCGACACGCTGAATCACAGCTCTAATTTGTTCCTTTGACACAACCCGGTTAATATCGGCAAGAAATTTTAAATTATGATACCCAGTGTAATTAGGCAGAAACCCCGGGGTTTCAATAATAATGCCCACGTTGGGAGCAATGTCCGTGTCTTTTCCCAACATCTTTCCGTTTACAGTGATTTTGCCCATACTAACGGGTGTGAGCCCACAAATACATTTGAGTAGCATGGTTTTTCCAGAGCCGTTGCGCCCAATTAGGCCATGTATTTTATTTTTTTCAAAGCGGATGGAAACATCCGATAGCACGATATGCTCGCCATACGTTTTAGTAACATTTTCCACCAAAATAGCATAATCCTTCATACATCTGACCTTCTCTCTTTAAACTGGACGAGAAATTCGTATTTCACGTTTGCGCACGGATAAAACTGCAATGGCGGCCAATACAATGATCGTACCCATACAAAACAAAAATGAATAGAGTATGGTTGGCTGCATATTTAACCCAGTTGTATCTAAAATGGTTAAACGCGCCATAGAAACGGGAGAAAAATGGTATATGAAGTCTGACATATCATTGTGTATTACGATATCAAGTAAAATAACAGCAGATCCGGCCGCCGCTCCCAGTGCCTGTCGATTACAATACAAATTGACGATAAATATGATAAGGCCCAATATAATTCCGACCAGCCACTCCAACAAAAAGCTGATTAAAAATGCTGATATAGGGGTATAGCGCAACTGTATCGCATAGTTAATGGGCAGTCCTATGTGAAATTCTTGAGCTGCTGAGGTCTGTGCCAGTGTACTAAGCACTTTGCCCCAATCATCTGTGTAAACAAGATTTGGAAAAAGAATAAGGCAAATAAGTATGTTGATAAAAAGAAAGTAAAGCGCGGTACTTACCACAATATAAAGCAGCTGCCCCAAAGTCCAATGAATGCGCCCGCTTCGGATAATCACATAAGGCTGGCCTTCATGAGCAAAAGGAGCATCACAAAATAATAAAACAATTCCAAACATCATGATTCTTTGTGTATAAGAATAGCTTGAAAGAAAAGGAAAGAGCCACGGGGAAACTCTATATCCGACGGCATTTGAAAAGGCTAAAATTGGATGCAGGAATTCCCACAAAAGAATAAACAATAAAGCCGCCAGTATAAAGATTCTTGGGTTGTTTAACCATCTTCGGATATTATTTGTTGCGATTGGAAGGTAGCTAGGAATCTTACGCATTTGATACCCTCCTTTTGACACTTTTCACAAATAGTAATCCTCCCAATAATAGTAGTGCAGCGAAAAAAAATACAGCGTACATGATATTAAATCCCACCCCTCCAAGTATAAAATTTGCCGCACCTAATTTTGATAACTGCAACCATGTTGGAAACTGGTAAGTAACCAATTTAAGTACATAAAAGCCAATGAATGGTATGAACACTGCAACAAAACGATTCGGAATATAGACAGAGGCACATAGACCCACTGTAGCCCAAAAACCATTGTGAAGGGATCGTAAAAAGAGATATATAATAAAATACAACACGAACTGCCCTTGTCCTAGCAATTGTCCTTCTAAGGTTGGCAGGGTTATGTACGGTTGTAAGTTTTCTGCGCTAGCATCTACCAAAGGATGATTAAGTGTAACTGGTAAGATAAATAAGGCCATACCTACCGTCGTTGCGAGACATGATGAAAAAAAGCAGGAAAAATATTTACTCACGGCATACCGCAAAGAACCGGACCTAGCAGCAACTAAGCGAATATATCCGCTGTCCCAATCACTGCAAAAGCTCATGGTATACGGTAATACACAAAATAAAAGTATTAAGTTATTTGTACCGCTGGCTGAACTGGCATATTGAACCATTAGCAATACATCGGTATTTTCTGAAATAACACTATGTGCTCCCCAAGAAAAAACGATCCATATTCCGATTACAGAAACAACAAAACTGATAGAAAAAATTGCACGCTTACAATCTGTAGCAATTAACTGTAAGGTTTGTTTCAAAACATCACCTTCTTTAATTAGGATATTTCTTTTCCTGTTACTGCATTGATTTGTACAACGGTTGTATGCGTAAATTCTTGACCGTCTTTTACATATGCTAAGTCAATGGAAAAAGACCATGCCGGAATCAGTTCCATTTCTTTATTGATAATTTCCCCCGTTTGTTTATCGGTACTGCCTCCAGTAATAACAGGTACATATACCAAAGAAATTCGTTTGACTGTCAATTCTTCATTTAATATAATTTTCTCATATTTTTGCTTCAAGGATTCCAATGCTTCCGCCATCGGAATCAATGTCTCTGGTTGCTTTTTTTCTAACTCCTCATATATAACCCCATCCACTTCAAGAGATTGTACGCCAGCTTTAGAAACAATTACAGTCACACGACTACCTTCCACCGCTACCTCTGAATTTTTAAAAGCATACGATTCTGAAGAAATCGGTAAACCATTGGATTCTATATCAAACACCATGTAGTAACTTTCGTCTTCTTCCGTCCATTGATCTTTCAGTTTTGTTTTTCCAATCTCTACGAAATAGTTATAATCTTCATCTTGAGTCAAAAGATCTTGCTTTTTCTGTAAGGATTTAGAATCCAGTGAATATATTTGTGGTGGTAAATGCGGTGTTATTCCTAGTTCTTCTATAATCATTGCTGCTTGTTCAATAGCCTTTTCACATGACAAGCCACTTAACTCTTTTTCTGTAAATATCTTTTTGTCTTTGTTTGAATCACTGTTAAACACCGATTTTATATATTGCCCTAAATTGGTATTGTATCTAATATAACCGGAACTACTTATGTCTAGTATCGCTTCACTGGAAATATAACGGCTTATGCCATCTCTTTGTTCTAATGATGCTTGTTGATTGTTAAAAAAAGTATGAACTACTTTCGTTTCATCAAACTTTTTTTCCTGCACAGATAAACTTGGAAAAGAGTCTGTTTTTGGTGAATTCACAATAGCATTCACTTTAAGTTTATCAGATAATATAGCCTGATAAGAATTTGAACTCGTTACAGCTTGTGATGATTCAGGTATAATGGAAATAGTAGAACTATTTTGGTGATCTTTCATTTCTTCTGTAGTAGAGCAAGCGGAAATAAATAAGAATACAAGCAAAGCAACCGTTATTATTCTAAATTTTTTATTTTTCATAATGTTCCTTTCTTATTAAAAAAATTAAGCCGGTTACGAGTATGCCGGCTTGATGAAACAGACATTGATTTATTACGGAGTCCAGCGCCCTTCTACCCAAACGCCTTGGGAAGAGCTGTCGTCTTGCTGGGCATTCAATCGATATGCACCACCAGATGATACTGATTGCCTATAATTTAGCGTAATCTTTCCTTCGGAGTTAACCCACTTGCTATTGGTATATTTTGTATTAGCACGATTTCTGACTTTGTACCATACCTTATCAGTACTAACAAAATTTCCATCAGTGGTATTTATATATGCCTTCTTTTCACTGTCATCCTTTGAATAATATCCTGTATAATCTAAATCTCCGGGATTTAATTCAAAGCTAAAGTACTCTGTAGTAGCCAATGCAGTAGTAGTTGCAAGTGACAATACCAAGGCAAATGCAGAAATGATTTTAGTAAGCTTGTTCATTATGGTACCTCCTAGTTTTTTAATATGTGAATCTCATATTCAGTGACTCGTATAAATAATGAGATTTTCACCACTATAAGTGATAATAAATATCTAAAAGGGTAAATAAAAACTATCAGCTCATTCAACGGTATTATTATTCTAAATGAGCCTCATCGTACACTGTGATAGATTCATAACGATTTTCTTTATCAACACCTTTGCATTCCTTGTGAGCGGATATGTATACCCTTTGCTGACATACAACGAACCGGAAAAATAAGAGTTTGATCGGAGAACTCAGGTTTGACCATGTTTTTACAGTAGTCCTGGTTCCATAATGGAACTATTATGTTATTGGATTGCGTTGGATTAATATTTGAATAACTCTTCTGCAGAAACTGTAAGTGCTCCAGATGAAAAAATAATACCTGTAAACATGGGTAACCTTTTTTGATAATTTTCATAGAACAACTTGTCCCTCTACTTATAAAACAACTTGAAAAGTTGTTTTGTGACATATTTCTATAAAATATTTTATTTATTTCGCTGAAAAATAATACTTTCGGCAATTTGAATCCGTTCATTTGTAGATTATAGATTCAGTAATATTATCAGAAAATTATTTGCAAAAGGGGACGGTGTGAGCGCCCCCTTATTCAGTGAAGCGACTTTTGGAATGGAGGTTTTCCGTATATCCAAAGTTGGCTTTTTGTATTCATGAGGGCCGTCACTGTACAGTGATGTCTTGGAATAGCTGATATTTTAAGTCTATATCATTTCAAAAAATCATATCAAAAAATGGGTGACTACTGCACCCATTTTTCATATGACACCGTTCGAGTTTTTCTTGGACAGGTGTCTTTTTATTTGCTTATTTTTCAGAAAAGCGCTTGTATAACTTGGGGCCAAATTGACCCGAAGTTGCAAGGGAGGAGGCACCCCCAAAATGTGCAAGTGTCAATATGTTTTACCTGCTTGTCGATTAGAACGTAGATTATCTGTTGCGATATTCTACGGTTTCGCAACAGATAAAAGCTATATTTAGGTACCTAAAATAATGCTTGACATCAGAAATATTACATGCTATTATCATGTTTATTAGGTACCTAATTTAAAACGTCTACGGAGGATTAATAGAATGAATGACAATAATTTTACTAACAAAGCTCCAAACCTTGTATCGGAAAAACTTTACTCACTCTTTCTACGTTGTTCCCATGCGTTAAGTCGTGGACATCATCAAAATACGGGAATGCATCCCAGCCAGCAAAGAGTGCTTTCATTACTGGCGTCCAGTGAGAAAATTACACAGCGTGAATTGCTGGATATCATGCAGATTCGCGCTGCTTCTTTGAGTGAATTACTGACTAAATTAGAGGGAAAAGGGCTTGTTAGCCGCACAAAAGCGGATGGAACGAAACGTGGTATTGATGTTGAAATAACTGATTTAGGCGAAGCTGTTGTTTCGGAATATGCTCATAATCATCAAGAGATCACAAATGAGCTGTTTTCAGCACTATCTGAAGAGGAACAACGGCTCTTGGTTCATTTATTAAGTAGACTGATTGAGGATTGGCATAATCGCAATCATGGCCCAAACAGTGGCAAAAATCACATGCATGAGCATGAAGAACAAATTCATCACGACCATCATCACGGTTCTAACCATTATGGTGAACCCACATTCCATAATGCACATGGCAGCAGAGAAAACCACCGGTGTGGTGGGAATAGAGAACAGGAGAATGAATGATTCCAGAAAGGGATTTAAGCGATATATGTGTTAGCAGCCGTCAGCAAGTCGGACAAAAGGCAGGCATTATCGGAATTATAGTGAATGCCTTTCTCTTTTCTATAAAGTTAATATTCGGCTTATTAAACAATAGTGTTTCCGTTATTGCAGATGGATTCAACAATCTGGGTGACTGTGCATCTTCTCTTGTGACCACAATTGGGTTTCGTTTCAGTGGGAAAACGACAGATGAAAAACATCCTTTCGGTTATGGCCGGATGGAGTATATTAGTGGATTTATTGTTGCCATGCTGATCATTATGACAGCTTTGTCTGTCGGAAAATCCGCTGTTGTGCATATGTTGCATCCAGAACAGCCTACGTTAACAATCGGGCTTTTCACCGTACAGATATTCGCGGTAGCAGTAAAATTAGCATTTGCTTTCTATATTCATGTTGTAAATCGCCAATTGGGTTCGGCGGCTTTAAATGCTGCATTGAAAGATAGTGTAGCTGATTCTGTTGTGACTGCGGTCACACTGCTATCATTACTTGCGTCGCCGTTCACAACGCTGCCTGTTGATGGTATTGCGGGCCTTATCGTTGCTATGATGATTCTTTGGGCTGGAATAACGTCGTTTAAGGAACATTTGGGTTTACTGCTTGGCAAATCTGCCAGCCCAGAAACATTGGAAGGTGTTTCAAATGCAGTTAAAAAATATGACTTTTTTTCTGGAATGAACGCGTTCTATTTATATGATTTTGGGCCAGAAAAACAAGTTGCATTTTTAAAAATTGTCCCGAAAGTAAGTCCGCACTTTAACGAGGTACAAAGTGCCATTAAGGAACTTACCGATCAACTAAAGCGTGATTATAATCTTGAAGTTACAATTTATTGGGATACTGCCCACTCTGAAAATAATAATTCCAGAAAGGAGCATGAAAATGGGAGCCGTGACTGTTTCCAAGGAAAATTACCTAAAAAGCATACTTCTAATTAAAAGAGAAAAAGGCTGCGTCCGTGCTTCGGAAATAGCTGCGTTAATGAATGTTACCCGCCCAAGTGTATCACATGCTGTCCATCAATTAGAACGTGAAAATTATATACACATTGATAGTGAAAAGAATATTTTGTTAACTCCAATCGGATTGAAAATAGCAACATCAGTCTTAGAACGGTATGAGGTATTCTATAAACTGCTTCTTTCTTTAGGTGTTCCAAATAGCATCGCTTCTATAGATGCTGGGCGAATTGAGCATGTTGTAAGTGAAGATTCATTTATGCTGTTAAAAAATATGATTGTGATAGAATAACCTGAAGAATGTAGTGGTAGCGTGATTATTTTAGTTGTTAATCTTTGTATCACCGTTCTTTCATATTGAGATTTAGAGGGAAATGTGATACAATATCCAAAATCGTGATAGTTATGATATGCCTGAAACTGAGGTGCATGAAAAGTACACGAAAGCCACTTCAATAAAAACATCCTTAAATTTGGACGGTGTTTTTGAGAATACAAATACCCAAAAGCACTGAAAATGAATTTGAAACAGAGTGAAAATAAAATAAATAGAGCCACGAATGCAGCAGAAATGCGGGTTTGTGGCTTTTAATATTGATTTGTGGTTCTGAAATGAAAAAGAGAAAATAATTTGCTGATAATGGAAAAAATTTGTTTTGGTGAAAAATAGACCGGATATCAGAATGGAGGATAACAATGTATCAATATATTCCACAAGGGGTATGTTCTAAAAAAATAGATTTTGATGTGGAAAACGGGCGCCTGAAAAATGTCCATTTTACCGGAGGCTGTCCCGGGAATTTACAGGGAATCAGCAGGCTGCTGGAAGATATGCCTGTTGAAGAAGCGGCGAAAAGACTGCGTGGGATTGTTTGCAGAAACAACACGTCATGTCCCGATCAACTGGCTGCCGCTTTGGATAAAATGATATTAAAAGGCGGCAAAGCATAGTAAGGCTTGTCCTTAAAAAGAATCAAATTCTGTATGTTTACGCAAGATTCTTAGTGCATGGGAAGATTCCTTTGTGTCCTGCAAAAGATTTCTTAGAAATAGTAATATTGGGGCAGGTGCGCCCGCATTACTCAAACATGGCGTTTCCTTTTGAATCTAGTTATTTGCTAAGATAGGTCTGCATTTTCCAGCAGTAAAAAGAGCTAAATTTCACGTTGACAAAGCAGAGTGTCAGGCGATATAATTTGGACATCTTTTGATTTTTCCAATCATGTTAATTGAGGTGTCGTATTGTGGGATTAACCATTAAAGACATTGCACAGCTTGCTGGCGTTTCTTATGGGACAGTATCCAGAGTGCTGAATAACCGGCCCGGTGTGAAACCGGAAACCAGGGCACATATACTTAAAATTATGAAGCAGCAGGGATATCAGCCCAACGCAATCGCCCGAAGTCTGGTAACAAAACAGAGTTACAGCATTGCGTTTATGGTGCCCGATATTTCTCATCCCTTTTTTGGGGGAATTGCTCTTTCTGTAGATAAAGAAGCTTATAAACGGGGATACAACACGGTGCTTTGCAATACCTATTATGATTTGGAAATGGAGCGGAAAAAGCTGGGATTTATTCAGGAAAAGCAAGTGGATGGGATTATCATGAAGCCTGCCTGTGAAACCGTGAATCAGTACAGCCATTTAAAAATCCCCAAAATTTTAGTCAGTCATATTGATGAGGAAGATACCAGTTATATTGATATTGAAAATGTTGCCGGTGGATTTATGGCGGCGGAACATCTGATTCGGTGCGGATATCAAAAAATATTTTATATTGGCGGCTCTAAAGAAGCCCTTTCGGTTCAGCTGCGCATACAAGGATTTAAAAAAGCGTTGGCAGCTTATCAATATTCGGCCGAAGAATCGTTAATTCATTATGGTGATAGTGAAAATACCATTCGCAGTGGGTATCAGGTAATGGATCGTCTGATTGCAGCAGGGCAGATTCCAGATGCGGTTTGCTGTTATAATGACCTGATTGCTTTGGGCGTGATGCAAAGAGCCGAAGAATCGGGGATTGTTCCCCCAAAACAGCTGGGCGTGATCGGATTCGACGACGGGGTGATGGCCTCGTTGCCGCAAATACGCCTGACCACTATTGCACAGCCCGTTGAAAAAATCGGGCAGCTGGCCACAGAAATGCTGATTCAGGCCATTGAAACGATGCCGGAAAATTATGTGCAGAAGATAACGCTTCGGCCAGAGCTGATTGTTCGTTCCACCACAGTCACTTTATAAAAAATAATACAAAGAAGAGGGAAGGCCATTTTGCCTTCCCTCTTCTTTGTATTACCATGGGATATCGAAAAAAGCTTTGATAAGCACGCTGGCGCCGCTCAGCATAAAAACGGCGATGGTAAGGCAGCGGATTGCGGTGTCGCTTACTTTTTTGTCCACCATAGAACCGGCCCACAGTCCTGCGGCCATGCCGGGCAATGCAATTAAGGTAAGAAGCAGTACTTCCCGGGTAATGACCCCACTGAAAAAGTAAACGATGAAGCGGAACAGGTTTTCAATCAAGAAAATAAAACAGATATTTCCTCGAAATTCTTCGCGGCCTTTTGCGACTCGTTCCACGTAAGCAACAAAGAATAAATTGATGCCGTAAAGTCCTGCTGTGATTCCCGAACAAAAACACACAACAGCCATTATAATCCGATTGGGGTGAATTGGTTTGGCTTGTTTTCGTGTGATCATCTCAAGGCCGATCGCTAGAATCAGAAGTCCTAATAACGCTTTTAAAAACCAGGAAGAACCATATTTTAGCAGCATGGCTCCCGGAATGACGCCGCATAAAATGCACAAGGCCATGGGAAGTGTGCTTTTTATGCAAAAGGCGTGCCGGTTTTTCCAGGACAGATAGGCGTTAACCGGTGTGCTGAAACACAGATTGGCCGGAGAGATCAGTTTGTTTTCCAAAAACAAAGCCAATAATGGGTTAGAAATTAAAGGATCGCCAAATCCGGCCAATCCTTTTACAAAAAAGGAAAGAAAAAGAATTAAGAAAACAAAAATAAAAAAGGATAAGGAAAGTTCCATATCTGGTTTTCCTCCATTGCTTGGTGGCTTTTCAGGGGCATTCCCCTTTTTAAAAGCGAGTTAGATGCAAAGCCGCTGCCGGGGAACAGCGGGCAAACGCTGCATTTAAAATCGAAAATGGATATAGTTAAGAGCGATAGGATTGCGGGAATGAAAAAACCCAAGTGGCTCCCCAATAAAGTTCGCAGGCTGTTGTCAAAAATTTGCCGCAATCCCACACTCTCTATAAAAACCTGTCTTTCCCCATTCATCGCAACACAGGGAGGAAAGAACGCTTATGATTGCATGCAGCGTATGTAAATCTGTTTTATCGTTTCTTCGGATAATTCCACCGGGTTGTTTTGAAGCAGACGCTGCTGATTTTGAATGACGGATGCGGCCATTTCAGCGCATTTCGCTTCGTCAACACCCAGTTCTTCTAAGGGCAGGCGAGTCAGAATATGATCCAGCAACGAGAAAAAAGGAACCCATACTTCTTGCCGGGATCTCAGTTGGAAAATATCTTTCAGCACATCCTCCAGGGGGCTTAAATCGGCTTTTAGCTCTCGGTATTTTTCAAATACCTTGGCAAACACCATATAATTGGCCTTCCCATGGGGAATGTGGTACTCTCCGCCAATCGGATAACTCAAAGCGTGAACTGCTGCACACCCGGCATTGCTGAAGGCGATTCCCGCCATGGTGCTGGCGGTTAGAAAGACCGACATGTTTTGGGGAAGCTGTTGTTTTTGGGACATGGCAATTTCCTGATAGCCTTTTAAAATCAGTTCGATGGCACTGCGCCCCATGGCGCGGGTAAAGGCGTTGGCTTTGGGTGATACATAAGATTCTACCGCATGAATCAGTGCGTCAATCGAGCTGGTGGCAAATACTTCATAAGGAAGCGTACTCAGTAAAGAGGGGATGAGTACTGCTTCATCGGCATATAAAGCGGGAACAGCCAGCCCGATTTTGGTATGTCTTTTCTTAAATTCGGCAATCGAAATTCCTGTCACTTCACTGCCGGTGCCGCAGGTGGTGGGAATTAAAATGAGTCTGCGTTTGCGGGGGAGTACATCGCCTTTTTCAAAAATTTCTTCGCAGGATAATCCATCCCCAAACACAAAAAGTTTTGAAATGTCAATTACGGTACCGCCGCCAATGGCGATGATTCGCTCGTATTGTTTGCCCCGAATAGCGCTGAGCATGGCATCTATCATTTCATCAGAAGGTTCCCCTTTGCCGTACTCTTCCTGATACAGGCAGTCGCAAGGGGCGTCCTGCCCATTCAGTTGGGGCTCTAATACATACCGGTTGGTAATAATCAGGTCACGAGCGCCTACTTTCCATTGGTCAAAAAAAGAAAGCAAGCTTTCACAGTCTGAAAGGGAAGGCTTTACGATAAAACTCATCATAATCTTGATTGCTCCTTTCATGGTTTTGTGTTCCCTTCCAGAGAGAATTCCGGAAGGGAACCGCAGGCACAGTTAAATATCTGGGAAATACTTGGCGTCTTTTTCGGCAACCCATGCGTGTTCCGGAACTACAGTCGTCACCAAATCGGCCTCTTCGCGCAGGCGGATGACCCAAATATAATACTCCGCATATCCGGGTGCCGTGGCCTGGCTGTGTGTCAGGCCGTTGGGCATTCCGGTCAGATCATTATTCCGGACTTTAAACACTTCATCGCCGATTTCTGCATAGCCATAACCGTTTTCGGGCAGGAATTTATAGAAATAAATCTCTGGCTCAATGTGAGAGTGGGGCGGATAGCTGGACCATTTGCCCGGGAAGCTGACAACTTCACCGATGAAGAAATTGGTTTCTGGGCAGGTGGAGCGGTCAAAGAACGTGCGGACAATGCGTGTGGAAGCTTCGTTCATCAGTCCGGCACCTCGTTTTTCAGAAGCGCACAGAAGATCCTGACTTTTCAGCAGGCGGGGCTGAAACTGTTTGGCGTTTGTGGTGCGCTGGATGGCAACTTCTGCAGATTGGGATTCGCACAGAATCTTCACATCGGTATTGCCGGGCACATGAAGCAGAATGGGATCCTCATGAAAGCAAGATTTTCGCTCCACGGTTTCTTGGTTTTTGCCCCACTGATAGGTGATTTTTCCGGTTATCAGCACATAAATGGATTCTTTTTCGGACTGAAAGGAAACGTTATCACCTTGTTTCATGCACTGAACGCCGAAATCCATATTCATGTCGGTATTTATTTCTTGTTTTACCATGGCGTTATAGCCATGAGACAAGCCGTTTGAGGTTAATTTCATTCAAATCTCCTTCTTTCTGATGGCTGAAAAAGCCATCTGGAATACTGGTTTTGTCAGGTCTTTCGCTCAACTGCACGGATTGCCTTTTCCACAATATGATCGGCAGACAGACCGAATTGCTTCATCAGGAAATCTACGGAACCCACTTGGCCGAACTGATCGCGGACTCCCACCTGTTCCATGGGAACGGGGCAGGTGGCGGCCAACACTTCTGCCACTGCGCTTCCCAGTCCGTTGTGGATGTTATGGTTTTCCGCAGTGACAATGGCCCCGGTGGTTCGCGCGGCCTGTTCAATGGCGTCCCGATCAATGGGTTTGATGGTAAACAGATTGAGTACGGCGGCATCAATCCCTTTTTCTTGCAAAATTTGTGCTGCCTTCATAGATTCGGCCACACAGATTCCAGAGGAAATCAGCGTGACGTCTTTGCCTTGGCGAAGAGCCGCTGCTTTTCCGATGGAAAAGGTGGAGCCGTCTTCATAAATTTTTACAGCGTTTTTTCGGGAAAGACGAATATAGAATACGCCATACTCGTGTTCCAGCTGCCGAAGAACATCTTCCAGCATTACGCAATCGGTGGGTTCGATAATGGTAACGCCGGGAACGTCACGCAAAGAGCCAACGTCTTCAAAAGACATGTGAGTTGCCCCGTTAAAAGCGGCGGTGATTCCGGGGTCACTGCCGATAATGCGGATGTTGGCTCTGGCAAAGGCAGCGGAAACAAAAATCTGATCCAATGCCCGGCGCGTGGCAAAGCAGGCAAAGGTGTGGCAATGGGGGATAAGGCCCACCGCCGACATCCCGGCTGCAGTGCCTATCATGTTGGCTTCCATAATACCGCAGTTGATCATCCGGTCAGGGAATTCCTTTGCGAACTTCACCATTCCCACCGAATTCATTAAGTCGGCATCCAAGGCAACAATTTTATCATTTTTCGATGCCAGATCGATCATCGTGTTGGCATACACATCGCGCATTGCAAGCTTTTCCTGTTCCAGACGGCTGCATACCTGATAAGTCATTCAGCATCCCTCCTTTTGAAGATGACGGATGGCGTTTTCACATTGTTCTTTGGTAAAGGTCATATGATGGTTGTAAAGAACTCCTTCTGCAAAATCGCAGCCTTTTCCTTTTTGAGTGTGAAGAAGTATCATTACCGGTTTTTCCTGTTGCTGTTTGCCAAGTGCAATGGCATGGGCAATTGCGTCCACATTGTGCCCGTCTACTTCCAGCGCATACCAGCCAAAATCACGGAATTTCTGGCATAAATCATCCAGATCGCAAATGTCTTTGGTATAGCCGTCAAGCTGCTGCTTGTTGTAATCAATAAACGCTATCAGGTGTGACAATTTTTGCTGGGGAGCATACAAAGCCCCTTCCCAAATCTGGCCTTCCTGACATTCACCGTCACCTAATAGCAGATAAGTATAATTGGATTTTCCCAAAAGTTTGTTGCCGTGGGCGATTCCGATGGCAGTGGACATCCCCTGCCCCAAAGAACCGGTGGTCATGTCAATTCCGGGGGTGCTGTTTCGGTCACAGTGGCTGGGCAGCCGGGTACCGTTGGTGTTGATGGTTTTCAGTTCTTCCAACGGAAAATATCCGCGCAGCGCCAGTGCCGCATAAAGGGCGGGGCCGGCATGACCCTTGGACATGACAAAGTAATCTCTTTCTTCCCAGTCAGGCTTTTGGGGATCAATTTTCATGACTTCGCCATACAGGACAGCGATGACGTCAGACGCAGACATCGCGCCGCCGATATGGCCGAACCCCAAATTTTCCAACGCTTTTAGCACACTGATCCGGATTTCCTGAGCGAAGGCCTTTGGATTTTGCTTTTGTTCCATTCTGTTCTCCTCGCTTTCGTCCAATTCACTTTTGTAAAGTGTGAATATACTATAGTGATAATTATATAATATTATTATAATTTTATATAATTCAATGAAATTATATAATTAATCATTTGGGGTGTCAAGTGCAGAAAGTCTGTTTTTTAAAGAAATTTGTTGTCAAATAAAACAAAAATGCCGCATGGATTTTAACCATGCGGCATTTTTGTTGGATTTTAGTTTTCAAAGCTGGAACTGCACCGGGTGAATATCCTGCATTTGTATTCCGTAAAAAGGACACAAATGACTTTGAATGGCATTCAGCATATCCGGCAAATTGCGTTCATAGAGCGCTTTCATCATAACCTGATGGTGATGAATGTCGCACACAGTAGAAGCAGTATCCTCGATCAAAGCGGTTTGAAGCAGTTGTGTCTTTAACAGTATGTTATTCAAAATATTAATGAGGATACTGTTTTCGCTGATTTCCACCAGCTTCAAATGGAACTGAGAGTCATAGGAAATTTGCTGAAACAGATCATTTTGATTGTGGGCAGCTTCACATTTCTCGGCAATCACCTTCAGTTCATCAAAATCGCGGTTGCTGCCGTTTTGTATGGAAAGCTGAGCTGCAAGACAATCCATGGTGATGCGTACCATGCCCAAATCCTGTATGGATTGTTTGTCAAAACTGATCACTTCGGCATGGCGGTTGGGGTATAGCACGACAATTCCCTCGTTAGATAATCGGCGGACTGCCTCACGCACGGGGGTGCGGCTTACACCCAATTCCTTTTCGATTAACTGTTCCTGAATTTTTTCTCCGCATTTAATTTTGCGGGTTAAAATCATTTCTTTGATCTGTTCGTAAACAAAGTCGCCCAAAACGGCACTGTCTTTTACACGCATAATTCTACTCCTTATGCCCGAAAGTCTCCGAAGAGATTTTTGTTTGTTTTTATTATAACAAAAAAGCAAAAGTAATTTCAAGTAAACTGGGGTGTATTTTATAAAATATCTTATTTTAAAATAAAATGGAGCTTTTTTGGAGTTTTATGCCTTTTTTTCTGAATCTGTTTCTTTCTGAATTGCGAAACTCGTTGATATCGTTTCTTTTGAAATAAATTCTTTGGATTAAAATAGAAATGGGTACCAAAAAGTTTGATCTCAAAATCAAAGCGTCAGATTTCATAGCATACGAAAGCAGTGTAAACGTTGACGGAAAATACTATTTTAAGGCATTTGGAGATCTAAAACAATGAGTTTAGGGATCAAAGATTAAAATTGTATGGTTGTTTAAAAGGGACAAGCTCTTTTTATCAAAACTCACAAATTATTCATTTTGCATAGATTTTTTAAACATACCACTTGATTATTAAAATTTTATTGTATATAATGCAGTCATTAAGATTCCGTAAACGTTTACAATATATAATTTGAATCATATTATAATATTTTGTATAAATTTTATTGCATTTTTAAATAGCGTTGCAAAGAAGCCGGACGAAAAATGGTTATTAAAAATTTCTATTTCTTCTGGTTTGCATAAATACAGCGAAGTCACTTTTAGAAAGGACGATGGATATGAAACGAACCAAAATGACCGTGGGCCAGGCCGTTGTCAAATTCCTGAACCAGCAGTATGTGAGTATGGATGGAACAGAGCACCGGTTTATAGACGGCATCTTCACCATCTTTGGCCATGGCATGGTGGCAGGGCTTGGTCAGGCACTGGAGGAAGACCCCGGAAAACTGAGGGTGTATCAAGGGCGCAACGAGCAGGGAATGGCTCATGCGGCAATCAGCTATGCAAAACAAAACAACCGCCGCAGAATCATTGCCTGTACTTCATCGGTAGGTCCGGGGGCTGCCAATATGATTACGGCAGCGGCCACAGCAACTGTCAATAATATTCCGCTGTTGCTGTTTCCTTCAGATACCTTTGCCACCCGCCAGCCGGACCCTGTTTTGCAGCAATTTGAGCAAAAGCATGATCTTTCTATTACCACCAATGACGCTTTTCGGCCGGTGTGCCGCTATTGGGATCGGGTTACTCGCCCGGAACAGCTGATGACTGCCCTAATCAACGCTATGCGCGCGCTGACGGATACCGCCAACTGCGGTGCGGTTTGCATTGCGCTCCCGCAGGATGTGCAGGGAGAAAGTTTTGAATATCCGGATTATTTCTTCCACAAAAGAGTGCATTACATACCGCGCCGTATAGCGGATTCCGGAGAAATCGAAAGAGCCGTGGAACTTTTGAGCAAAAGTAAGCGCCCTTATGTGATTGCCGGCGGTGGGGTTCGGTATTCCGAAGCGGGCGAGGCATTGCAAAAGGCATGTGAAAAGATGAAAATTCCTTATGCGGAAACACAGGCCGGGAAAAGCAGCACTAAGGGTTCCAGCCCCATGAATATGGGCGTGGGCGGTGTGTCCGGTACACAGGCGGGCAACGCCATTGCCACCAAGGCAGATGTGGTGTTTGGAATCGGCACTCGCTTTAATGACTTCGTAACTGGCTCTAAAGAAATTTTTCGCAATCCAGATGTGAAGTTTGTGGCACTGAATACTGCGGAATTTGATGCCCAAAAGCTGGATGCCGTTCGCGTTGTGGGTGACGCCAAGGTGAATTTAGAGATCATTTTTGGCGAGTTGGAAAACAGAGGGTATCGCACCGGATATGCCGAGGGGGAACTGGAAAAGGTGCAGGCAGATTGGGAAAAAGAGCGCAAAAAAGTGCTCAGCGCTACTTATTGTGAAAAGGGTTTTGTCCCTTGTGTGCCCAGCTGGACTCAGAAAATCATCGACGATTATATTGCCGATATCGGTGGAATCATCGGTGAAAGCAATGCAGTGGCAATTCTGCAGGAAGTAATTCCCAAGGATTCCATCGTGGTAGCAGCAGCAGGCAGCTTGCCGGCTGATTTGGCCAGACTTTGGAGAACCGATGAAAAAGACAGTTACAACATGGAGTATGGCTATTCCTGCATGGGCTATGAAATAGCGGGTGCTTTGGGTTCCAAGCTGGCGGCACCGGATAAAGAGGTTTATGCGCTGGTTGGCGACGGCTCTTTCCTGATGCTGAACAGTGAAATGGCAACCGCAGTGCAGGAGCAGAAGAAGATTACCGTGGTGGTTTTTGATAACGCCGCCTTTGGCTGCATCAATAATCTTCAAATGGGAAACGGAATCGGCAGCCTTTGTACCGAGATGCGTTACCGCGATGAACAGACCGGTAAAACCGACGGAAAGTACATTTACACCAGCTTTGCCAAAATCGGCGAGGGCTATGGGTTTAAAGGCTATACTGCCAAGACTCCCGAAGAATTCCGTGCCGCTTTAGAAGATGCCAAAAAGCAAAGCGTCAGCTGTGTGATTGACGCCAAGGTATTGCCCAAAACCATGTGTGAGGGATATGACAGCTGGTGGCACTTTGGGTTAGCCACGACCAGCAAGAGCGAAAAGGTGAAAAAGGCGCGTGAGTTAATTGACGGAAAATTGCAGAATGCCAGAATGTATTAATTGCAGTTTTATGTTATGAGGTGATCCGTCTGCCGCTAAAAAGAAAGAGGGGGCGGCAACGGCCAATCTTACTATAAAAAACAAATAAGGAGGATATCACGATGTTAAAACGCGAAAACATTAAACTGGGCATTGCTCCGATCGCGTGGGCTGAAGATGATATGCCGGAGTATGGCAAAGAAACAAACTTTTTGCAGATTCTAAGTGAAATCAAATTGACTGGGTATGAAGGAACCGAAATCGGCTGCAAATTCCCTCATGATGCCAAAGTGGTGCGCGAAGAATGCTCCCGCCGCGGCCTGCAAGTAATCACCAAATGGTTCAGCTCCTATTTAAATGAACAGCCTTATTGGATGGTAGAACGGGACTTTCGCGATCACATGTATTTCTTAAAGTCTGCCGGAGCACAGCTGATTAACGTGTCGGATCAAAGCTTTAGCATTCAGCACCGTTCTCGCACCAGCGTGTTAGAAAAGTTCTGCATTCACGATGATAAAATTTGGGCGGAACTGGCGGCCGGACTGAACAAGCTGGGAAAACTGGCATTGGATAACGGCATGGAACTGGTTTATCACCATCATATGACAACCACAGTACAGACTGCAGAAGAAATTGATAAGCTGATGGAGCTGACCGATCCCCGCTATGTCAACCTGATTTATGATACCGGACATCTGGCTTTTTCGGGCGAGGATCCCGTGGCAGTTCTGGAAAAACATTTCGATCGTGTGAAACACGTTCACCTGAAGAACATCCGCAAAGATGTGGTAGAACGCTGCCGTAAGGAACGGCTGAGCTTTTTGGAATCTGTTTTGGAAGGTGCCTTCACCATTCCGGGTGATCCGGAAGGATGTGTGGATTTTCCATCGGTATTTAAAATTTTGGAAGAGAGAAATTATAAAGGCTGGCTGGTTGTGGAAGCAGAACAAAATCCCTACATTTATAACCCTTATGATTACGCTGTTTTGGCACGCAAATACATAAAAGAGCAAACCGGTATTTAATTTGTAGTTCTGTAAGATGTTTTTTTGGTTTTTAGGGGATTGCCCCAACCAAAGAAATGGGAATATGTTTGTAGAAAAGGATGAGGTTTTATATGAATCAGAAGTTAAGAGTAGGTCTGCTGGGCGCGGGGCGCATTGGTAAACTGCACGGTGAAAATTTAGCCCATGCGGTTCCAAACGTGGAACTGTATGCCATTGCAGATCCCTTTATCAATGATGACATACGTCAGTGGGCCCAAGAGCTGGGCATTCCCCAGTGCTATGAAGATCCCCAAAAAATTTTTGAAGATCCCACCATCGATGCAGTCTTTATTTGCTCTTCTACCAAAACACATGCAGATTTTATTCAGCGTGCCGCGGCTGCGGGAAAACATATTTTCTGTGAAAAACCCATTGATACCGATCTAAAAAAAATCAAAAAAGCCATTGAACAAGTGGAAAAGTCCAATGTGAAGATGCAGGTTGGTTTTGTCAGGCGCTTTGACCATAATCACAAAATGGTTCATGATACGGTGGCTTCCGGGGTTTTGGGAAAGCCCCATATGATAAAGGTGACTTCTCGGGATCCGGATCACCAATCCATGGATTACATAAAGGTTTCCGGCGGAATTTTTTTGGATATGACCATTCATGATTTTGATATGGTGCGGTATCTGGCCGGCAGTGAGGTTGTGGAAGTGATGGCATACGGCGCGGCGCTTTCGGGGGCTGGATATGAGCAATATGGCGATATTGATACTGCCGTTGTTACCATGAAATTTGAAAACGGAGCTCTTGGAGTGATTGACAACAGCCGGGCTGCTCATTATGGGTATGATCAGCGTACCGAGGTTCATTGCGATAAGGGCTGCGTTCAGGTAGCCAATGATCTAAATGATATGTCTATGATTTCCACCGCTGAGGGTGTTCAGATAGCGAAGCCCACCTGGTTTTTCCTGGAACGGTACAACAACGCATTTATTGCCGAAGCCCAGGCATTTACCGATGCGGTGCTTTTTGACAAACCGATTCCGGTTACCGGATTTGATGGGTTGCAGCCGGTAAAGATTGCTTATGCGGCAGAGAAGTCTTTAAAAGAAGGTCGTCCGGTAAAGTTGAAAGAAATCGGATAGTGTTAAATCGGATTTCGTTTTTTCTAGGATAGCGGTTCCCTGTGGATACAGCTTTTTATTTTAAAAAATAGTTGTAAAAAATACTGGTATTTGGTGAATACCTTTCCTTTTATTTGCCCTCTGTTCGCCAAATGCATAAACCAGAGGTGTTTCATTTGAATGCACAAGTTAAAATTGAGAAAGAGATACAAGTTTCACACCAACCGCAGGAAAAATTGACGTTTGGCACTCGAGTGGCCTATGGATGCGGCGATACGGCTTGCAATGTAGTATATGGAATGATTACCACGCTGTTGACCCTGTTTTATACCGATTATGTGGGGCTACCTGTTGCTACTGTGGGCATTGTGATGTTGGTTTCGCGCGTATTTGACGGTATGGCAGATATCATTATGGGGTTTATTGTAAACCGAACCAATACCAAATGGGGAAAGGCGCGTCCATGGATTATTTGGATGTCGGTTCCTTATTGTGTTACGGCAGTTGCACTGTTTACCGTCCCCCAAACAAATGCCAGCTTACAATTTTGGTACATTTTTGTAGTCTATAATCTGTGCACATCCGTGCTTTATACCGCAATTAATGTGCCTTACGGAACGATGTCTACCTTAATGACGCGTTCTTCCCATGAGCGTGACATGCTGTCGATTTTTCGGATGTGTTTGGCTCCGGTTGGCCGTATTGTAGCGGTCACATTTACCATGCCGGTTGTAAAGCTGTTTGGCGATGATCAGGCAGCTTGGGCCAAAGCAATGGCGATGTGGTCTGTATTCGCCCTGGCTATGCTGATTATTTGTTTTGTAAACTGTAAAGAAACCGTTACCTTTGAAGCGCTAAAAAGGGAAAAGATTCCCGTTGGAACAAATGTGAAGGCACTTTTGACGAATCAATATTTTTGGTCCACTCTAATGCTCTGGACTGTGACCTGTGTTCATTATACGGTGGTTGGCACATCTCTTCCTTATTACTGCAAGTACATTTTTCACAATGATAAATGGATGTATAGTGTTTTGTACTTGGCAGAAACCGGGATGATGATTGTGGGTGCTATGCTGTGCCCGCTTTTTTTAAGGCGGTTTGGAAAGCGAAATATATCCCTGTGCGGTGCTATTATTGCGGTGTTAGCGCAGCTCGCATTCTTCTTCAATACCAATAGCTTTCAATGGGCTTTAATTACCAGCCTGATTCGAGCGCTTGGTGAAGCGCCGCTGATTGCTCTTGTGTTTGGTATGATGGGGGATGTGGTAGAGTTTGGCCAGTGGAAATACCATATCAGGCAGGAATCTCTTGTTTTTGCAGGAGGGACGGTAGGGTTTAAATTTGGTACCGGTGTGGCTAGCGCAATCATGGCTGCTCTTTTAACTCAGGCGGGGTATATCAGTTCGGCAGGAGCGGCTGTGGTTCAGCCGGAATCAGCAATTTCCATGATCCGCAATATTTACTTATGGGGTCCGGTTTTGCTTTGGTCTATGGCGGTTGTTATTCTGTTACTATACAAATTGGATAAGAAACATTCACATATCATGAGTGAACTATTAAGTCGTGAAGCCCGTGGTGAAATGTAGGGAGGACTTTTTTTATGCTGAAGCTTGGTTATAATGAGGCAACCTGCAAGGAAAATTCCAGCGTGGAACAAGATTTGCAGCTTTGTGAGAAGTATGGCTATGATTTCATTGAGTTGCGTCTGGATATGCTCAAGGAGTATTTGAAAACCCACTCTATTGATCAATTAAAGGATTTTTTTCAAAGAAGTCATTTAAAACCCTATGCATTGAATTCAATTGAAAATATCAATTTTTGCACCCCCCAGCAATGGGAGCAATTAGTGGAATTGTTCACGTTCGGATGCAGGATTGCACAAGCAATCGGAAATCCATACATCATTGTGGTCCCCACGGTTTCGGAGGAAATCTGCAACAAAAATGAAAAGGATGTGTTTGATGATTCCGTGCAAGTCCTGAATAAATTGGCAGATATTGCAGAGCCATACGGCGTGAAGCTTTCCTTTGAGCCAATTGGGGATCGGCGGTGGTGCTGTAATAGCCTGCGCCAGGCACTTGAAATCGTAACTGCCGTAGATCGGGACTCGGTTGGATTGACAGTAGATTGCATTAACGTTTATATGAATGATAAATGTGCCGATGTGGAGTTTATCCGAAAAATTCCAAAACAAAAGCTGTTTGTATTTCATATCAACGATTGCGAAGATTTTCCATTAGGTATTTTAGACCACTGTGACAGAATCATGCCCGGACATGGGGTGATTCCCATTGAAGCGATGGTAGAAGCTGTCAAGTCTGCAGGATATGAGGGCCCTGCTTGTTTGGAATTATTTCGCCCGGAATATTGGGAAATGGATGCGGAGGATGTTATTCGGATGGGCGCAGAAACAACACGCCCTTTCCTCTAACATCAAAACATTCCTATATCAAAACAGGCCTTTGGTATTATCAGCTATTGGGCCTATAATGCTCACTAATTTAGAATCAGTAGGAGGAATTTATTATGAAAAAGTTAAAGTTTGGTATTATTGGAGTAGGCCGTTTGGGATATGAACATGCCAGCAATATCGCTTTCCGTGTTCCCGGAGCAGAATTGGTTGCTATTTGTGATGCAAATTATGAAAATGCAAAAAAAGTTGCCGCCGAACTGGGCGTGAAGGCTGTGTATCAGGATCCCAAAAAAATGTGCGCAGATCCCGAAGTGGAGGCTGTTGCCATTGTGACCAATACCGACTCTCATGTAGAGATGCTCCGGATTGCAATGGAAGCGGGAAAACACGTTTTCTGCGAAAAACCTTTGGCGGATACTGTAGAAAAATGCAAACAGGCCGAAAAGATTATCGAGGCCCATCCTAATCAAATTTTTATGTTGGGATTTATGCGCCGTTATGACTACTCATACCGGGTGGCAAAACAGAAGATTGACAATGGAGATATCGGTGATGTGATTCTGGTTCGCTGCTATTCTCAAGATCCCATCTCAATTATCGAAGGTACCTTGGAGTATGCTCCCCGTTCCGGCGGCCAGTTTATTGATATGTCCATCCATGATATTGATTTGATCCGCTGGCTGACCAATTCCGAACCGAGAAACCTATGGGCAATGGGTGGTTGCTATGAATTTAAACAGTATAAGGATTGGGACGACGGCGATAATGTTTCCTGCCTGATGCAGTGTGAAAATGATGCGATGGCATTCTTCTTTGCCGGCCGCGCCGCAGCCCATGGTTCCCATGTGGAAACCGAAATTATCGGCACCCGCGGTACCCTGAGAATTGCAGCAGTTCCGACCAATTCTTTGGTAGAAGTAATGAGCGAGCATGGTGTTTGCCGTGAATGCTATCAGGATTTCATTTCTCGCTGGCACGATGCATACATTACAGAAATTGCAGAGTTCTGTGACTGTGTAGAGAACGAACGAAAAGCGGCTCCTGGTGTGTATGATGGAACTAAGAGTACTAACATTGCATTCCGCTGCAAAGAATCGTTCAAAACTGGAAAAATGTTGTCTTTAACTTGAGTTTTTTACAGAGTAATCAGAAAAAAGCCCTTCTTTCTTTCTAAGATGAAATTTAAAAATGGGAGCTTTTTTCTCAAACCATTCATCAAACAGATGTAAATTTTTCCCTTTGGCTGATTGTTCTATCACATTTTTTAAATGCAAATTTGTTCGCAGCTTTCTCTTTTTCATTGGAAGAGGAAAAAGGCACTGGATGCAGAATAAAATCTAAAATGTTTGATGGAAAACAGGAAAAAGAACGGTACTGCTTTTGCAGTACCGTTCTTTGGGTTATGGAAGGAATAGCAATTGATAAAAATGTTTTTTAATGAATGGCTTTTAAATCGATTTTATTTAGCGATAAGGATTTTTAGGGCAAAGCAGTACAGAAAGATGTGGAATTCATAATCAATATGAGCGGGGACATAATATCGCTGAAAGCTCTATTCTTTTTTGAAGGCTTTCATAGACTTTTTTTGTTCCATCGATTTTTTGTGGACTCCATCATGAATGTTTTGATTGCTCGAACTTCTCCTTTAGTTTTTGCAGCTCCATATATTCAATTACGGCGCGGCGGTTTTCTTCGTTTAAAGAAAAAAGTTCCGACAAAAAATGCCCGGTGGTATAGTTTTTGGTAACCGACTGTTTTAATACATCTATGCCTTGTTTGCAGTCCGTTCGGCCCAGCAGATAATCAGTAGACACATTATAGAAATCGGCTAAGGCAACAATGGAACGAGTGGAAAATTCACACTCTCCTTTTTCACATCGGGAATAGTGTTGCTGTGTGGTTCCTATTACTTTTGCTACGTCTAATTGGCGTAGATCCTTGTCCTCACGCAAATTGTAAATAATGTTATTTATTAATTTCATGACAACCCCTCTTCCACTCTTATAATGTGTATAGCGATCTTATCATACGCTTCATTAGTGTATTGACTGGTACGTTTAATAAGTGTATAATTAAATTAATTTACATTTATTTTGTGTGTAATTACTTGTTGTTATCCATATCTTTTTTTAATGTTTTTACGGCATAATTGACAGGAGAGCGTCTGTTCAAGCGAAAAAATGTTATGTTCATAAACAATTGTATACTCAATGGAATAATGCATAGGGGCGCGTTATTCTGATAAAGTCCATTCGATTCGCTTGAAATGCAGAAAGGCGAGTAAGGAATAATGGTATTTAATACACTGTCAGATATGATGAGTTTGATTCGTGTACTTGAGAGTGTCACCACCTCGGTATATGTTTTAGATTCCAATTGCAATCAGATGGTATATGGTAGTTTTAAAGAGTCAGACGATGCTGCAAATCTGGAAAATTTGGGTTCAGAACTGCCGGATCTTCACACGACTTTTCACTCTAACCTTTCATTCAGTGTGTCTTGTGTCAACTCTGTTGTTTCGACGATTACAAAAATCCCGATTGTTATTAATAAAAAGTCGTGTTTTCTTATATTGGTTCAGCACCCCAAAAAGGAGGGACACGCCAGTTGTGGCGGCGAACCTGCAGATGGACACGGAACCGCGTTTACTGATTTTTTGACCAAGCTTTACAATCGGCGGTACATCGATGAACGCCTGCCCATTGATATGCAAAGTTGTTTTGAATTGGATCAGCCGCTCAGCATCCTTTTTATTGATATTGATTATTTTAAAAATGTCAATGACCAAAATGGACATGTTGCCGGGGATCAGGTTCTTCGCGAAATTTCGCTGCTGCTGCAAAAACATCTATCTAAAAAAAGCGGATGGATTGCCCGTTACGGCGGCGATGAAATCTTAATCTGTCTTCCGGGCAGGGGAAGTTATTTTGCACGGGGGATGGCTCACCGAATTCGGGATTCCATTGAAAACCATGTGTTTTGCCTGGGGGGCGAACATGTTACGATTACTTGCAGCATTGGTGTGCAGACCGTCTATAAAAATTCTGGAATTACTAATATATCGGAACTAATTGCTTTGGCCGATAAAAAATTATACAATGCCAAACATGCAGGAAGAAATAAAGTATTTTAATAAATAAAAGATCAAAAAACAGTCATCTGCTTTCGATGACTGTTTTTTTAATTGCCTTTTTACAATTCCTTTTTGTAATCTGGTTACGCCTGACTGGATATTTGAGTTCCCAATGCTGCGGTGAAGGAAAAAGCAACAAGATTAAATGAATACTTATTGGCAAAACAACCATAATAGAATTCGGGTGATATAGATGAAAATAGGAATTCCCAGAGCCTTTTTATACTATCGTTACGGATGCCTGTGGGAGACTTTTTTCCAGGAGTTGGGGTGTCAGGTAGTGATAAGCAAAGAAACCGGAAAAATGATTCTGGAATCCGGAATCAGGCAGTCGTCAGGCGAAAACTGCCTGCCTTTAAAATTATATATGGGCCATGTGCAATCTTTAATCGGAACATGCGATTTTATTCTGGTACCTCGTTTTGAAGATACCGGGCCCAATGAAGAATTTTGTGTTCGTTTTTTGGGATTGTACGATATGGTATACCACACTTTCCCCGAAGCAAACATCCTCAGCTATAATCTGAAATCCGGAAAATTTCAGTCGGAACTATTTGGCTTTATTAGTATGGGAAAACGGTTGGGGAAAAGCCCGGATTTGTGCTGCCGGGCTTATTTAAAAGCCAAAGAGCAGCAAAGACAGCAGTATTTGAAGGACTTAGAGAGCCAGGTTCGTCTGGTCAGCGGCGGCGATAAACTGAAAATTCTGCTTGCCGCACAGCCTTATATCAGCCATGACAGCTATATTGGCTCACCGGTGTGCCGCATGATTCAGGAACAGAACGGAACAGTGCTTTTTTCCGATTATTGCGACAGGCAGGAATGCTGCCGCAAATCGAAGGCAATTTCAACGGAACTATACTGGACTTTGAACAAAGAAATGATTGGAGCCATTGAACTGTATAAAGGAATGGTAGACGGCGTGATCCTTTTGACTGCGTTCCCCTGCGGAACGGATTCTTTGGTCAATGAACTGGTGATTCGAAAGGTGAGGGATGTTCCGATGATTCAAATTTTAATGGATGAGCACCAGGCGGATGCGGGGTTGCAAACCCGAATTGAAAGCTTTATGGATATTCTGAGGGAAAGGAAAAAAGTGAATGGATAAACAACAGCTGGTCATCAGTTTCCCTCATATGGGGAATTACGGCGTGCTGATCAAAGCTCTGTTTGAGGATTTGTTCCCGAACCAAAAGGTAATGGCGGCGCCCCCGATTACACTGAAAACGTTAGAACTGGGCAGCAAATACAGTCCGGATTTTGTGTGCTCTCCTTTTAAATACAATATGGGGAATTATATTGAATCGCTGCAGGCCGGCGCTAATGTTTTGCTGCAAACCGGAATGGGCTGCCGCTATGGATATTATGGAGAAGTACAGGAACAGATATTAAAGGATTTGGGATATGATTTCGAGTTTTTGTGCTTTGCTCGGGACAATGCCAAACCGAATTCTGTTTATCGAACGCTTCGTCGGCTGGGTTGCTCTCTTTCAATCCGAGAAATTTTGCATGCCTTGCTGCTGACATGGGAGCGGCTTCGGATTCTGGATACTTTTGAATATTATATGAGAGAAAATATGGGGTTTGAAACCGAGCCGGGCTCCTTTGAAAAACTGCATCAAAGTCTTTTAAAAGAGCTGGGCGTCGCTGACAGTTCGTTGGCGCTGCAAAAAATTCGCAATCAATATTTTCGTGCAGCCCAAAGCCTGCCGCTGAACAAAAGCGGTGAGATTTTGCGAGTGGGCGTTATTGGTGAGCTTTATACACTGATGGAACCGTATAGTAATTTTTATTTGGAAAAACAGCTGGCACAGAGAAATATCTGCGTTAGCCGCGCCATGAGCGTGTCGTTCCTTCTGTTCGGAAAAAACGATAAAAGTTCCCTGAGAAAAAGCAGAGGATATCTAAAATATACCGTTGGAGCCAATGGTGTGGACAGCGTATGCCAAGCAAAGCAATACGCAAAGCAGGGGTATGACGGAATCATTCATATGAAATCCTTTGGATGCATCCCAGAGCTGAACGCCATGCCGTCTTTAACCCGGCTGGAACACGACTATGACATGCCGATTCTGCACCTGAGTTTTGATGCCAACACCAGCGAAGTGGGCGTTGAAACAAGGCTGGAGGCATTTGCGGACATGATCGCCATGAGGAGGGAAAATGCATATGGAAGAGCCCGTGTTTCTGGGGGTTGATATCGGTTCTATCTCTACCAAAGGGGTGCTTCTGAATTCACAGGGAAAGGTGATTTCGCAGGAGTACCTGTGGACAGAAGGGGATCCGGTTGGGG
This sequence comes from Clostridium minihomine, assembly GCF_900240385.1. Lineage (GTDB taxonomy): Bacteria > Bacillota > Clostridia > Oscillospirales > Acutalibacteraceae > Faecalispora > Faecalispora minihomine. The sequence continues at coordinate 573,364 of NZ_OEQH01000001.1, forward strand.
CAGTAAAGAAACTGGTGGGAATTTTACTGGAAAAAGCCCCGGGACAAGTGAGCATTCAGTCTGTGGGCACCACGGGTTCTGCCAGAAAGCTCATCGGCAGCATGTTGGGGGCGGATGTAGTCAAAAATGAGATTACAGCCCATGCAGTGGGAACGCTTTCTCGGCATCCAGAGGTTCGTACCATATTAGAGATTGGGGGACAAGACTCTAAAATTATTTTGATTCGGGGCGGAGTGGTAACGGATTACGCTATGAATACCCTGTGTGCTGCCGGAACAGGTGCCTTTTTATCTTCTCAGGCCAAACGCCTTGGGTTGGATGTGGAGGAATTGGGCAATTTGGCACTGCAATCTCAAAATCCATCCAAAATAGCAGCCAGATGCACGGTCTTTGCAGAATCAGATATGATTCACAAAGCCCAGACCGGCCACAGCAAAGAGGATATTGTAGCGGGGCTGTGCCGGGCGGTGGTTTCCAACTACTTAAATAATGTGGGAAAAGGGAAACGGATTGAAGGCCCGATTGTATTTCAAGGGGGCGTCAGCAAAAACCGCGGTGTGGTAAAGGCTTTTGAAGCGGAATTGAGCAGCGAGATTCTGGTGGATCCGGAATCCCATTTGATGGGGGCAATTGGAGCGGCTCTTCTTTCGAAAACAGGTAACCGAAAGGAGCCCTTCCATGTGGACTTGATTCAAATGGACTTTACCACAAAGGCACAGGAATGCCCCAAATGCCCCAATCACTGTGAAATCATTCGATTTTATCGCAACGGGGAACTATTGGATGCTTGGGGAAACCGCTGCGAAAAGGGGATTAGTTCCTAAAATAAAAAGAAATTATGGCATTCTGTCAGTTCGAAACAAGAACGGATAGAATGCTTTTTTGTGTACGTTTCTTGTTTTCTATATAGAAATTTGGTTGGCCTGATTTTAATCTGGTTAACTGAACTATATCGGGGAGTAAAAGAAAAAACTGAACATTTCGATTGTTAACTTAATGTTCAATAAAAATGTTGACAATTCGATTTTTACACAGTATATTTAATAACAGAAAGATACTGATTTGTCTGGGGGGACATCCATGAAAAAAACAGTCAATTATATTTATTGTGCACTTTTTGCAGCATTAACCGCTGTCTGCTCTCAAATTATTATTCCCCTTGCACCGGTTCCGGTGAACTTGGCCACACTTTCCGTTTTTGTGGCGGGAGGGATTCTTGGGGCAAAGCTAGGTGCTGTCAGCCAAGTGGTTTATGTTTTATTGGGAGCGTTTGGGGTTCCCGTATTTGCTATGTTCACCGGAGGAATGGGAAAATTGATCGGACCCACCGGCGGTTATATCATCGGTTATGTGGCAGCGGCATGGCTCACCGGATTTTTGATTGAGCGTTGGGGCGGACAAGTCCATACGATCATTTTGGCGATGGTGCTGGGCCTTTCGGTATGCTACATATTGGGAACCACCTGGTTTATGTTTGTAACGAAAACCGGTTTGGTAGAGGCTTTGATGATGTGTGTGGTTCCCTTCCTTGTGGGCGACGCACTGAAAATTGCTGTTGGCACTACTTTAGTTCATCGCCTGCGAACAATTTTGTCTAAACGGGGCATGGCTCCTGCGGTATGATTCCGGTAGATCCGTTGGCATTGCGGCTTCACCAATGGGGGATCGATCCGCCGTTTTACCGGAAAAAGATACAGTGAAACCTGTGTAAAGAATACGAAACAAACGATTGCCGTACGTTAAAATCTTGTGGCAGATGGGTTTGGACATCCTGTGCGAATTTTGCCCCCGGAATAACGATGCTTGAACTTGTGCAGGTTCAAGGATGGGCAAAAGCTTTCTTGGCAGAAGGCGGTTGCGGATGCAAGTGAGCAGTATTTGGTCAGGAAAGATGGGGTTTCGGCAAGTGGAAAGAATCGGACGAATGAGAACGTTTTTCTCTAAATTTCAATCGTATAAACATGAAAAGCTGGCTTGCGGTAAAATACGCAAGCCAGCTTTTTGGTGTATCTAACCGAAAGACTTCTTTAATTGTGTAGCCTAACTCAAAAAGGGGGATGCCTGTCCGGCATCCCCACAAATCTATCCATGTGTTTTTTGAGTCGAAATAGAAGAACAATCCCTATCGGCAAATCCAATTGTGTTTAATATTGCTCCAAGCGGCGCTGACGGCGCAGCTCATTGCGGCGTTCGCCTGCTTTCCAATCGGCTTCTTCTTGTTCGTTTTCCAGAATTAACGTCGGAGCTGGTGTCGGGTGATCGTTTTCATCCAGTGCGACCATAACGAAGTGGGCGCTGTTGACCATTTTGCGGCTTCCGCCCAAAGACTCCACATAGGTGTCTACCTGCACCTCCATCGAGGTTTTTCCAACATAAGTGACCTTACCAAATAAAACCAGGGTATTATTTAAATAAACGGCTTCTTTAAATTGCAAATTGTCTATAGACGCGGTGGTGGTATTGTGGTTGGAATGTCTGCGAGCCACTACGCCGGCCACAATGTCAATCCATTCCATCAGCTGTCCGCCAAACAGGCGTCCGGCACCGTTAATATGGCTGCTTAAAACGATTTGGATTTGTTCCACTCTGGAATCCGCCACACGTTTTGGGGTTAACTCTTTCACGAATAGTCACTTCCTTTTTTGTGTAAATTGATGATTTTATCTTACCCGATTTTAAGCAGAAATGCAATCAAAAAGTTTATTAATAAAATTACTTTAAAATGTGAATTAAATCTGAATTCTGCGGGAAGTAACAGCTTTGTAATTGCCTTGTTTTATAAATCATACTATAATAACCTCACGGCATCAGCGAAAGCAAAGCTTCCGATGCCTGAGAGAACATTGCACCATAGCCGGGTGCCAGATTAAGCCTGTGTGGCTTTGTTACGGGCAGAATGAAAGTTATGGTTTAAATAACCTCTGCCTGAGAGAACATTGCACAATAGCCGGGTGCCGGATTGAGCCTGTGTGGCTTTGTTACGGGCAGAATGAAAGTTATGGTTTAAATAACCTCACGGCATCAGCGAAAGACAGGTGAAACCTGCCGTTGTGTTGCGGGCTGCCAAGGTGATTTTTTTGCTGCGCACTCTATAGCAGCGCTTATGCTTTGCTTATACCACGCAGAATGAACCTTTGTGCAAGAGTGCAGAGAACGAAACATGGAGGAAAAGTCAGGTACCAGTGCCGCTCTGCGAGCCGGCCGACAATAAGGAAAATAAAAAAAGGCATTTGTGCCTTGATTGTATAATATTGTATGATGAGGAAAGAGACGGTGGATTGATTGATTATCCTTGACCGCTGTTGTGCTATTGTTGTGGCGGCTGGCAGCTCCAGCCGGATGAAGTCCGACATTTCAAAGATATGGTATCCGCTTTTGGGCGTTCCGGCAATTGTTCGAACGCTTGTTGCTTTTGAACAGGCGAATCAGGTACGGGATGTGGTGGTGGTATGCCGCACTCAGGATTTGGAAGCGCTGGAACAGCTCAGAACAGAACATTCCCTGAAAAAACTGTTCCGGGTGGTGCCGGGGGGAGAAACCCGACAGCAATCGGTCGCTTGTGGGATAAAGGCCGCACCGGAAGGCACCCGGTATTTTGCCATTCACGATGGTGCCCGCCCTTTAATCCGGGCCGAGTGGATTGACCAGGTGGTAAACGATGCCCGAATACATGGTGCTTCTGCGCTGGCGCTGCCGGTTCGAGATACGATGAAATATGTTGGGGACGACGGGTTTGTGGAACACACGCCACCCAGAGCCAGGCTGTGGAGCGTACAGACTCCGCAGGTATTTGAACGGGAATTGTATTTGGCGGCCATGAAATCGGTACAGGGCGATTATACCGATGACTGTCAGCTGATTGAAAAGGCAGGCGGCAAAGTTCATTTGTGTGAAAGCTCCCCAGAAAACATAAAGCTGACCACCCCAGAGGATATTATTTATGCAGAAGCAGTTCTGCGGTGCAGAAAGGATGGATCCTAAGATGAGGATTGGGCATGGATATGATGTACACCGCCTGACGGAAGGGCGCCCTTTGATTCTGGGCGGCGTAACGGTTCCGTTTGAGAAAGGGCTTTTGGGTCACTCGGATGCCGATGTGCTGGCGCATGCGGTTTCGGATGCTTTGCTGGGTGCAGCGGCTTTGGGGGATTTGGGAACTTGGTTTCCAGATTCGGATCCGGCCTTTCGCGGAGCCGACAGCTTAAAACTTTTGCAGGAAGTCTGTCGAATGATACAGCAGAAGGGATACCGAATTCAAAATATAGATGCTACCGTGGTAGCTCAGGCACCAAAATTAAATCCTTATATTCCACAAATGAAAGAAAAGCTGGCTGCTGCCTGCGGTGTATCAACCGAAGAGATCAATATAAAGGCCACCACAGAGGAGCATCTGGGCTTTACAGGGACAGGACAGGGCATCTGTGCACATGCCGTATGTCTGCTGGACGAGTAAAATGCTGTTGTCAAGCCTTGTCATCACAGCATACTCTGTAATAAAAACAGAGAGGTGATGTTTGTGGGCAAGCCTGTCATTTTGCTGGGTTCCATCACTTATGCGATGAAAAGCCGGGATATATTATTTCGTTACGGGATTAAGTCTTATGTAGAGCGCACCCCCCGCACGCAAGAGCGGCTGGGATGCGGGTATGGAATTTATGTGCCGGATCAGACCGATCAGGCAGAAAATATATTGATAAACTCAGGGATCCGTGTTCTGGGGAGAGCCGAGAGAGCGGGTGCCGTATGATTTATTTGGATAATGCTGCCACTACCTTTCCAAAACCGCCGCGGGTAGTGGCAGCTATGTCAGAGGCCCAGCGTTCCAAAGGGGCAAACCCGGGGCGCAGCGGGCATAAAATGTCTGTGGCAGCCGCCGAGGAATTGTTCCGCTGCCGGCAATCGGCGGCTGAATTATTTGGGGCACCCGGGCCGGAGTGTGTGGCGTTTACACTTAACTGTACGATGGCGCTTAACATGGTGATTAAGGGTGTGCTAAAGCCCGGGGATCATGTGGTGACGTCTAATCTGGAACACAACGCAGTCATGCGCCCGCTGCAAGCGCTGGCAGATCAAAATATTACGTTTACTCAGGCTAGGGTGGTTCCCGGAAATAATAACGCAACCGTGGAAAATTTTCGAAGTGCTCTTCGCCCCAATACGGCGCTGATTGTGTGTACCCATGCTTCCAACGTGTGGGGGATTCGGCTGCCGGTGGAACGCATCGCTGCGCTGGGCCGGGAATATGGGGTGCCCATGGCGGTGGACTGTGCTCAGAGCGCGGGTGTGCTGCCCATTGACATGAAAGATAGCCGAATTGACTATTTGTGCATGGCAGGCCACAAAGGCCTGTATGGCCCGATGGGTACTGGATTTTTAATTTGCGCCAGCGGTTCGCTGCCCAAAACGATTATGGAAGGGGGAACCGGCACCTCTTCAGAATCCTTTTTACAGCCGAATCTGATGCCCGAACAGGCAGAAAGTGGAACCCCAAACCTTCCGGGAATCGCCGGGCTGCGTGAGGGGATTGAGTTTGTTCGAAAAAAGGGAACCGGGGTCATTTTTACGCATGAAATGAAGTTGGTTCAACAGCTTTATGATAAGCTTAGCCGCATCCCGGATGTGAGGCTTTATACTGAGCGCCCCGACGAAAAGCACTATGTTCCGGTGCTCTCTTTTAACATTGAGGGATTGTCCAGCGAATTGGTAGCACGCCGCCTGGATGCTGTCGGGATTGCTGTTCGCCCCGGTCTTCACTGCGCTCCGGCAGCGCATCAGGCTATGGGCACGCTGGAACGGGGAACGGTTCGCGTGTCGCCGTCTGCGTTTAATCAGGCAAATGAAATCAATCGGTTCGCTTTAGAAATCGGTAAAATCAAACGGATTTCCGAATAAAATCGTTGCATATCGCCGTGTATATGGTACAATAAATGAAAAAGATGTAAGAGTTGCAGTTTGATTGGCTGCGGATCTGTTACGGAGAGGAAAAACATGGATTTTCTCATGAACAGTTGGGGCATGATAATCGGTTTGATCAAATCGTTTCGGCCGGCTGATGCTCTGGATGTGATGGTCGTATCCTTTGTTATATATAATGGAATTAAGTTAGTTCGGGAAACGCGGGCGGAACAGCTGGTCAAGGGGATTTTGATCCTGTTGGCCGCCTGGGTTCTGTCCTTTTACCTGAACCTTCATATGGTGGGAGCCCTGCTGAATTATTTCTTCCAGTTCAGTGTGTTTGCTTTGCTGGTTGTTTTTCAGCCGGAGCTTCGACGCGCCTTGGAGCAAATTGGGCGCAGTGGACTAAGCAACAGCAAAAAAGGATGGTTCTTTTTTTCCGGGGTGAAGGATGATACGGAACTGCGGCAAAAACAAACCCGGGGAATTAACGCAGTGGTTGAAGCTGCTGTTTCTTTGCAGAAGCAAAAGATGGGGGCCTTGATTGTATTTGAGCGCCAGACAAAGCTGGGGGATATTGCGGATACGGGAACAGTTCTGAATTCCGATCCTTCTGCGCAGTTGATTGGGAATGTGTTTTATAACAAAGCACCTTTGCATGACGGCGCGATGATCATCCGGGACGGGGTGGTCTATGCGGCGGGCTGTATTCTGCCGCTGACCAAAAGTGATAAGGTCAGTCTGGAATTAGGCACACGGCATCGTGCCGCTATCGGCATCAGTGAAAATTCCGACGCACTGGTTGTGGTTGTGTCGGAGGAAACCGGTCAGATTTCCATTGCAGTCAATGGCGTTTTGACCCGCAATTATACCAGGGAAACCTTACGAAGTGAATTGGAGAATCTGCTTATCCCGGAATCACCGGAATCTGGTGAAAAGAGGTCCCGTAAGATTCCTTCCATCAGGAGGGCAAAAAAAGATGAAGAATAAAAAACTGAACCTTTCTGCACTGTTTTATAATGATCGGTTTGTAATTGTTTTTTCGATTTTAGCGGCGATTATTTTATGGTTTATCATGGCCACAATCAATACAAAGGAACGTCCCCGCGTGATTTATGATGTTCCCGTTGTTGTTAAACTTTCTGATGAAAGTCAGAAACAGGGGCTCAAGGTGTTTGATCAAAGTGTTCAAAATGTAAAAGTTTCGATTCGTGGAAACAGCATTGTGGTCAACCGGGTAAAGTCGGAAGATCTTCAGGTTGTAGCACAGCTGGCATCTTCCATCACACAGCCGACTACCTATACGCTGCCCTTAACGGCGCAAAAGCTGGGAGCCATGGCCGATTATGAAGTGGTATCCATAGAACCCAGCAGCATTATTGCCAATGTGGATGTTTACAAAGAAGTAACCTTCCCGATAGAGGATAATATCACCTATAAGGCCGATCCCAAATATTTTGTAAGCGCACCGGCTTTTTCTACAGATTCCGTGGTGATCTCCGGGCCGGAAACCCAAATTGCGAAAATTAAAAAGGTGTCTGCAGAATACACGGTAAAAGAGACCTTGACCGAAAGCAAAAGCTTTACCACAGATTTGGTGCTGTATGATGTATACGGTGAGAAGCTTTCCACCGATAAAATAACCATGAGTGCACAGAAGGTGGATGTAAATATTCTGGTTTTGGCCCGTAAGGTCATGAAGCTAACCCCCACCTTTACCGGAAAACCGGTTGGACTTGCCCTTTCTTCCATCGAACAGAAGATTGAGCCGCAAACCGTTGAAGTGGCAGGGCCGGAAGATGTGCTGGCTAATGTGAATGAACTGAGTCTGGAGGCCATTGACTTTTCCAGCTTGTCTATGAGTAATAATAAGCTTCAGGTAGATATTACTTTGCCGCCGGGATGCAAAAACCTGAGCAATATTTATACGGCTTCAGTGGAACTGAATTTTAATGGATTCAAAAGCAAAAAATTAAGCGTGACCGAGTTTCAGGTGAAGAACTTGGCGGCCAGTAAAACCGCAGAGGTCTTTACCAAGAGCCTGGATATGACATTGATTGGCCCTGCCAAACAGATTGATGCCATTACGGCTGCCGATGTGTATGCCCAGATTGATATGACGGGAAAAGAAAGCTTTACCGGCCATTCGGAATTCCCAGTCACTTTGGTAACGAAGAATAATACCAGCGTTTGGGCCTATGGGCAATACAAGGCCAATGTCAGTGTCAGTGAAAAAACCGGTTAGATAATCGAATAGCAAAACAAAAAGTTTTTTAGAAAGCTTTTCTCAGTGTTCATAGAATATGATTTCAAGCTATCAATAGCTAAATTAGGTGAGCAGTACCATCTGCTCACCTTTTCTTTTTGATATAATATCTTTGTGAAGCGCCATTCTAAAATACGCATTATAAGAGACAAATCTTAAATTTTCCAGGTAATTGTTCTGTAACTTGACATAATCTGGTAGCACAAATATAATAGAATTATCGTGTTGCTTTTTCTGCGTGGATTGGTTCGAAATCGGCAGAATCTGCGTCGAAATAGAAATTACTGGAGGAAATTGGTTTGAAAAAAAGACTGACATCATTTTTTTTGGCATTTGCAATGTTTATGACATTGTTTTTGCCTGCGTACGCTGATACATACTCTACAGATTTTATGATCAGCAGCACCAGCGCCCAAATGAAAAAGGGTGAGGTAATGCAGCTGACTGTCTATAGTGGAACGTCTGAGGCAGCTCAGGTAACGTGGTCTTCCAGTAACCCAACGGTAATTCAGGTGGACGGCACCGGAACTGTGAGAGCACTTGGCTTGGGTCAGGCCGTGATTACAGCGACTTCTTCCTCTGGAGTGACTGCTACATGCACTGTGGAAGCGAAAATTCCCGGAATTGACGTATCCCAGCATCGGGGCACCATTGATTGGAAAGCCGTGAAGCAGGCCGGTATTGAATTTGCAATTATCCGAACCGGATACGGCAATGAAAATTGGGCGAAACAAACGGATACTTATTTTGAAGCCAATTACAGCGGTGCGGTAGCCAATGGAATCGCCGTGGGCGCTTATCACTACAGCTATGCAACAACCCCCGCCATGGCGTCACAGGAAGCAGACATGGTTCTCAGCATCCTGAAAGGACGCAAACTGGACTATCCGGTGGTCTTTGATGTGGAGGATAAGGTGCATTATCCGCTGAATGCGGATCAGATGGGCCAGATTGTAAATGCGTTCTGCAGCAAAATTCAGCAGGCCGGTTACAAAACAGCGGTATACAGCTTTGTAAACTTTTATAACGCACGTTTGACCAACCCTCTGGTGACACAGTATGATACCTGGATTGCTCATTGGGGCGTCAGCAAACCCAACTTTAACCGCCCTTATACAATGTGGCAGTATGCAGCGCAGACAGTTCCCGGTGTTCCCGGCCTGTGCGATATGAACTACAGCTATTTTGATTATGCGGGCACCGCTTCTCAGCAGCCCGTGCGCCCCACAGATCCCTCTGTGTTTATCAGCAATGCGCCGGCAACCTATACCTTCGGTGATACCAAGGATTACTTCTATAAAGTTGCCACAGCAGATTCTGCTGTGCCCAATGTGAGCTCTTCCGATCCCAATGTGGCCCAGGTGAAATACTCGCACCAGTCTTCGGACGGCTATGTGTTCCGTGTGACTCATAAGGGCGCTGGTCAGGCAACTATCACCACTACGTCTGCTGTAACAGGTGCTTCTACCGCATTTACAGTGGTGGGCAATGCTTTGCCGAAAATTCAGTACTTTACCGATGCGGGTTCTTCCGTTTCCTTGCAAAAGGGTCAGACGTATTCTTTAAAAGTGATGCCCACTACGTTGGCCACTAATGTGAAGTTCCTGATTGGAAATTCCAATGTGGTGAAAGGCGGGCCAGCCACTACCACAGAGGGAGGCTGGTATTATCCCATTACCGGTTTAGCCAGCGGCACAACCCCGATTTATGCTCAGGTGGGGGACAGAGCACCGGTTTTGGTTGCTACAGTAACGGTAGCCTAATCCTTCTTTGCAGGATTTCCTTTTGAGATTGATTCAGAATGAATAATGGCCGAATCCGGCCGTAAAACTGCCGTTGGGTTTTCACCCAACGGCAGTTTTTTGTTCCAAAAGGAAAGTGGCCTGCTAAAATCAGTGAGCCGCGTTTTGCAGTTTTAAAATAACTTAATAAGTATCCAAACGAAAATCTAAGGCGTTTTGCAAAGGGGAATCACAGGCATAAACAAAAGGCTTATTTTCACGATCGATACCTACAATCAGTGTGCTGCACCCGACAATCTCCAGAAGCTTCTCTGCATAGGAAATCATATCACTTTTTTCTTTCGCTTCTGCTGATTTGTACTGCGGTACAAATTTATAATTTACTTCCATCAATATTCTCCTTTCGTTGTACGCTTGCAGAAAGGAAAACGGTGCGGTATAATAGGATTTACCGCACAGGCTTCGGTCTGCGCGCGTGGGTGGCTGTTGGTATCTTCTTGATGGGAGCGCCAGCAGCCATTATTTTTGCCTTTTTTCAAAATGCTCTGAAAGAATCACCCGAATGAGAGCTGCAAGCGAAATTCCTTTTTCTTCGCTTTCTGCTTTCAACTGCTCATAAAGCTTTTCAGAAATTTTGAAATTTAATGCCTTATTTAATTATTTCCTTTGGTTTCTCTGTCAGTGAACGTATCAACAATTTCATCGCTATTTTCTTTCACACCCTTTTCTGTAATTTACTATTTCACGAAACAAAAGCTTGTATTAAAACTTATACAATTGTTGCATATGGCAACATAAAAATCAAAGTCGATTTTTGATTAAAAAACTGCAAATACACCAATTGTTGCTATTTGCAACATAATTGCTACAGTTATTGCTAAATAGCTTTCAATAGCTTTATAATACAGATAACAAAATGCAACAAAAGAGGAAATTTAAATGAGTATATTCTCGGAAAGATTAAAAAATCAAAGAAAAGAAAAAGGATTCACTCAAATAACTATTTCTGAAAAACTTGGGATTGGTCGTTCAACATATGCACATTACGAACGAGGGAGCAGAGAACCAGACCTAGAAATGCTAAAAAAAATTGCAACGATACTAGAAACCACGTCTGATTATTTGATTGGAAAAACAAACAGATAAACACTATCTTTACGTATAGCTTTTATTCATTGAAATCTAAGGGTATAAATTGATACTTGTGCGTGTATTCAAATACCGTGTCCGAAAAATTGGTACATGGTATTACGTTATAGTAGATTACATTACTTTGTTATATTTATAGGTGTTTTTTTCAATGCTATTTTTATAATTTCCCCATTCCACCTGCACTCAGCGTTGAAAACTTCACCGTTGATGTTTCGGATGCATACAAAATAGTTCATTGTCTTTTTTAATCGAACCTCTGTAATTTGTAGTTCAGAATAATTACAGTTAAGCATCATTGCAGCATTTTTATAGAATTTTTTTGCATTAAGAATTATTTGCTGTGTTTGATAGCTTTTTGCTTTCTTAAAAAATTGATGTATTACATAGTCAAGCGCTTTCTCTATAAAATACCCAACAACAATCAGAAACAATGGATTATTTGTAAGATTGATAATATTTTCGCCAAAACCACTTGCGCCTTGTTCAAAACGAGACTTTTGGTAAATACTTATTCGTGACCGCGGAAGAGGGGTGTCTCCATTACTCTCTTGAAGAATTTTATATAAAAACTTGCCTGAATTCACAATTCGAGTGTCAGAAGAGCTTGGTATTGATTTTATGAAATCAACCACCTCTTTATTATATCCACGCAAACTATAAAAGTCGATAAAGGTGAGGTGTTCTCCCTCTAGCAGTTTAAGATAAAAACCTTCACCTATATCCAATAATTCTTCCATTTGAGTTAATGACCAATCGGTTACAAGCACACGACGAAAGATTAACTGTATACTTGGCGGCTCGTCTATAGATATATATGAATTATCTTCATAAAATGAAATAACTACTTTTTTATTCAATAATTTCACTCCTTTTTCAAATTATAGCAAACCACAGGGATTTGTTCTACATTTATTTCTGGTTAGAATTACTTAAAACAGAAAAAGACCTCTGATAAAATCAGAGGTCTTTTTCTGTTGGTGGACGATATAGGACTTGAACCTATGACCCTTCGCACGTCAAGTGCGTATATCAGGGGCGCACCTGCCCGGAAGAGGTGAACAGGGAAGAGGAAAGATAGCTGTCCAGCTTGTCAACGCTCTTTGCTTTTAGCATATCATCCAGATGCGTATAAATGGACATAGTAGTCTTGATGTTGGCATGCCCAAGAAGTTTTGAAGCGGTTAGCACATCAACTCCCGAAATGTATAAAAGTGTCGCGTAGGTGTGCCGGAGATAGTGTGCAGTAATCTCTTGTATGTTTGTTTTTTCCGCGCCCGGAACTTTACACAGGGCGGTAATATAGCTGTCCCACATGCGCCGCCAACTCATAAGCGTGTGCATCTGTCCATCTACCCGAGGGCATACATATTTTGACATAGAAACCGCCTTTGCTTTTTGTAATTCTAAAGCAAGGTCAAGGGGAATATCAACGACCCGCCCCCATGAAGTTTTTGTTCCTTCTTTTACAAAAAGACGATTGCTGCCTTTTGATTCTGCGCTCTTGGTAATGCTGATTTTTAGCGCATCAAGGTCAATATCATCCCAAGTCAGGGGGATAAGTTCACCTCGTCGAAGTCCGGCCAGCATCATAACCAAGACCCCCATACGCGCACGGTGGGGAGTGGCAATAATCAACTTTTGTTCTACTATCGTCAAAGCCCTGCGATAATGACGGGGAGCATAGCGGGATATTTCACGCCCCCGGGCAGGATTTCGGACTATTAGTTCAATATCTATGCCATACTCAAAAACACGGCTTGCCGTGCTTCTCACGTTTACCAATGTTTGACGTGATGCAGGGCGGTGGGTGTTCGGGTTTTCATCTGTCAAAGCATCCAGCAAAGCATCAATATCCATTGGTTTTATCTCTGCTACATCCATATTACTGATATACCGATTTAGATGGTTTATATAACAGCGCAGATTCTTATACTGCGTCCAGCTTACTTTATTCTTTCGTGTTTTGAGCCAAAGAGCCGCCAAAGATTCAAATGTCAATCATTTATCCCACCTTTCTAATTCCCATGATGATATAGCCCGGTCTGACATAACAAGATTCGCGCAGAATATATGTTATTGCTACACGCACTTCATGGCCTGTATAGCCATTTGACCATTCTTTTAAAATTAAGAAATCGCCAGCTGAAAAACCTCTGTCATCCTTGCGTACTTCAAACGGTTTTAACCCCATATCAACAGAACCGAAATATTCCGGCCTTATTTTTAATTCATGCACGCGTGCCATTTTCAATCTCTCCAATCTCTTGTAATATTCTTAACGAATTAAGTGCTGCCTGTTCATCTACATCAATGTACTTGTATTTGACGTTCCATTCCGAGGGCTTAAAAATCTTATCCACCTTTACTGCATTGAAATCTGAGTCAAAAAGCTGCACTTGCGGTTTACGGATAAGCCCTTTCCCGCCAGCGTAATAAAAGGAACCGAAAATCTTTTTGAAATCCTTTGTAATATATTTTGTAATGTACTTTGCGACCGCGACCTTGGAGCCATCTAATTCAATAGCTGTACTCCACCCATATTTCCATTGGGGCATATTGTAGATGGTTTTGCCTGATTGTGTACACTTCCCGGAATCTTTCATGAGGAAGTCACCAGTAAGTAGGCCGTGCATGTGGATTCCTTTACCATCTGCATGATATTCCGGGATAATAATATACCGGGCTGAATTCCGCTTTACTTTATTATTCAGAAAAGTGCGTAGCTTTTTGCTGACCTCATCCGGGTTATATCGGTCTATTTCTTCTTTGTTCAGTGTCCATGTGATGAACCATGTAAAATCATTGCAAAAAGCGATGTCAAAGCAAGCTTCTTTTGCTCTTTTTAAACTGTCCCCCCGGACTTCATTTGACATATCTTTAGGCTTTGGAACGGGAACCTTTTCCTTTCCGTACTTGTCTACCTGTTCCCAGCATTCACTTTTAAAAATCGGTTTCGAGCAGACCATAATCTTTTGCTGCCCATCTGGGTAAATCTTTGCTTTCGTGTTGTGGTAGACAAGATTTTCCGACTGTCGGAATCCCATCTAATCACATCCAAAATTTATTAAGTGACTATTATTTGTGGCTATAATCAAGTATAGCCACCCGAACCAGACTACCGGGTGGGGGCTTCGGGGCCGCATGAAGCGGCTCCCCGGAAGCCCCTATTTTCCTTTTCGCATTCGAACTAGCTTTCGGCTGGGCTGAGTAACGGCTTCCACATTTGCGGATTGGTTGCATTGCAATGCTAAAATTTCAGCAGAGGACAGCATGTCACCATCCTTAACGGATTTTTGCAGATTTCCTACACAGGCCAACGTATCATAGGCATTGTAATCTGCATCCGTGACAAACCAAGCCCGGCGAATAAGCGGTCTAATAAGTTGCACATTTGCCGCATTTTCCATTTCCCATGCATCATAGACATTTTGCCGCTGAAAGCGCCACAGCTTATCACAATCAATCACAGCAGAGGTTACTTGCCGCAGAAGCGCATCTACATGGGAAAACCTCTGTGCGGTGTAAAACAGGCTGATATGATAATGTCGGCAGGTAAGCAAGGTATTAAGAAACAATGGATCTATATTTGTTTTAAAGTTTCTGCTGTTCATCTGTACGCTGAATTCATCCCCCAAGACAAGAGTAACAGTCAGGGTATCGTTCAAATCGTCCTGAACCGCGCTATGTTCCGCATGGTAGATAATTTGCGATAAAGATACAAACTGCTCATATGGAATACTAAGGCTGACATTAGAGAGAACCCGCACTTTTTGAGTGACCCATTTTTTACGGCGGGAGCACCAGACTTTTTTATCATTGTAACGTTTGTAGTCAGACACCGCCCGGTGAACAACTGACAGTGTCTTTCCTTTGCCGAAAAGCCCCACATAGGCCAAAAGTTCCCCTGTGCGGCAGAGGTTATACCTCTTTTCTTGATACCACGCAACGGAATCCTTGAAGCCATAGGAAATGGCCTTGACCGGATGTAGCACAGCGCAACGAAACACCGGGGAAAGAAGAACCGCAAAGCAGAAAGCCAGAAGAATAAGTAAGAGCATCCCTAAACCCTCCGAATAAATGTAAAGAAGCCGTCCAGAATGGCGGCAAAAACGCGAAATACCGCAAGAACAAGAATCAGGCCGATGAAAACAGAAATTAAATACGGAATTAATTCAGCCAAATTAGAAGGGGGAACAACATCTACCCCAACAATACCTAAGAATTCACTTACTACCTGTATCATCAACGGAAACTCCTTTCAAAGAACCAAAAAATAAAGCCAGCCAGCAACAGCAGAATTAAAAGCAATAATAAACCATCTGTCACGCTATATTCCCTAAAAGGCACTAATAAAAAATCCTGTGCAAAATCCATAGAGCCAGAGGATAAAAAATCAAAAATCATACTTGAATCTTCCATGTTATCACCCTTTCAAAATTGAAAAGAAAACCCAAAGAACAATAAAAGCAACGACCGACCAAATAAAAACCATCCACAAAGTTAAAGAAATTCCAAGTAGAACAAATTCAATATTAAGAATGTTATATACCGCTTGAAAAAGAGCAGATAATAATTCCATAAAAACACCCCTTACCGATTTAGAAAAAATCGCAGAATTCCAACAAAAACAACTGCCGCAAGACCGAAGAATAAAAGGCTTGTTATCTCAGTAGGCAGAAAAGGGAACACAGCGGTAAGGAAAGACGCAAATCCCATAAAGAGCGGTGGGAACTGTTCAAAAACAGATAGAATCCCGCTGACAATACCGCCTAAAGAATCGGTAATAATGGAAAGTAAAGAGGTTAATGCGCTTATAATTGCAGATAGGATTGACCCAAGGAAAGAAGCAATCCCTGTTATCAGCTTACCGAGTAAATCACCAACAATACCCCAACTATTTCCGCTGTCCGAACCACCTCCGGGAGTTTCCGAACTGTCGCTACCTGAATCACTTGAAATGTAATAATAAACATTGGTGATAGAATCGCCCTCATAAATTACAATGGAATCATCCTGATAAGAAACCTGAATGTTATCACCGGAATTAAAAGTTAAATCATAAGTACGAGACGAATAATCGTAAGCATAAGAAGAAATATTTTTAGTTGTGTTTGTAACAGGATTCCAAAAAACATTTGCATCAAAATCTAATAATGGATTTGATATAACCGAAAGTTCCTCATTTTCATCCTTTATAGCTAAATCCATTGGTATTGCATCAGGCCGAGAGCCTTCCGGAAAATTAAAAGAGATATAATCAGAAACGTTACGAGGTTTTAAATATAAATAAGCATGAGGGAGAACTCGAATAGAAACAGCAGACGGAGAATCATCCGATAAAAGAGTACCGGAAATAGAGGTATAAGCAATTAAAGCGGTTCCTTTATCAATTGGTGTTGCATAACTCAACTTTTGAGCAGGAACATTTCCTTGAATGCGTCCAGAATTAGAAGGAGGATAATAATCCCAATATTTTTTTACATCAAAAGAAAAAAGAAAGCCTGTAAAAGTAGAATAAACATCCGCATTAAAAGGAACAACATAGCCATTAGGAGAAAAATAAATTCTATCCATACGCAAGCTTTTTTTCGGGCCGGAATGATTGAAAGAAAGACCATAACCATCATCAAATACAGATAAATTAGAAATAACATCATAATTGCTTGGATTATTAATCAAATATTCCCCAGTAAATTTCAGCGGTAGAACTAAAGAACCATTCGAAGAATAAATTGAATAAGAATCAGAATCCAACAAAGACTGAACAAAATCACTATAAGCAGTCTCTGTGTTATGTTCCTTCCACCAAGAGGTAGAACTAGTTCCCCCAGCAACATCAGGAAACCTCCCCGCCCCGCTACCCCGAGTGCCGCCACCGCCGCCCGAGGAAGCAAAAACGGCTAAACCAGATAAGCTGATACAAAGGGCAAGCGTAAGCGCAAAAAATCTTTTCATAAAATCACATCCTTGTTTTTCGGCAGAGCATGACAAACACACCTGCACCCATAGAAAAAATAATGAAATATAGAAAAAACGACAGAGCCGGGATGCCCTGTATACCGGACAGGGTATGATTAAACAGACTCATGCAGGAAAAGAAAAATTCAAACATAATACACCCCCATAAATAAAGAAAAGGGGCAGGGCATTCGCCCCGCCCCTTGCGTTGGGCAGTTTCTTATCTGGCCGCACCTTTGGCACGTTTGAAAACACCAATACCAACACCAATCAATGATGCACTAACGAAACAAGCTAACAGCGGATTTGCAGTAATCAGTGTAAATACACTGCCTACAATGGTAGTAACGTCCCCAATCCCAGTAATCAAAGCTTCCATTGTCAAATCTCCTTCCAAAAAATAAATTTAAAGGCAATTATGCCGGGGGAATAAATTTACGCAAGGTCAAAAGCATGTACTTTGCCGTACTTGTTGTAATACAGTTCAATTTCCGAATCTATCGGAATCTGACTTGCCAATTCGGGTTTTACGCTAATTGCTTCGGCAATTTCTCCCTCTGCGCCTTTCATATCCTCACCAGCTGGATACACCACAAAGATTTTCCCGAAGGTAATCACCTCTCCGGTTTTCTTGTCAGTGAAGGAACTTATGCGCTTTCCAATTACTTTTACTGCCATTTTTTCACACCCTTTTCCTTTAATAAATACCCTTCAAACAAATAAAGAACTTTCTCTCAGAAAGGAAAGTGTTACACTCGTTTGAATGTATGATGTAATTTTACATTCAATTAAATGTAAAGTCAAGACATTTATTTAAATGTGTAATAAAATATTTTAAAAGGTGGTGACAGGCTCTGAAAGAACTAGACAGAATACGGAAGCTGAGAGAAGATACAGAAAAAGGGCAAAAAGAAATTGCCGAATACTTAGGGATAACGCAACAGCAATACAGTTTGTACGAAACAGGGAAAAGAACATTTTCAATAGACCAAATAATTCAATTAGCGAAATACTATGAAACAACAACAGACTACATCCTGGGACTTTCAGATAAAAAAAAGTGCAAATAAAAAGGCCATGCTTTCGCACAGCCTCCACTAATTTCTACAGGACTTAAAAAACAGAATATCGCTAAATAGAGTATAAATTGATACTTTTTCATCTATTCAAATACCGTGTCTGAAAAATTGGTACACGGTATTTCTAGTATTCTCAATTTTTCTTCCTTTGTATCAATCTATTCTGATTTAAATAGCCCATAAAATAACATTGGTAGTTCCCTACATAGATTTGCGAACCCTTATAGAATTATTGACAATGTTATGAAAGTCGGTTAGGATCACTCTATTGGAGGGGTGTATATTAATGGGACAGATTAAAGAAAATCACCTTGTCAAGAACGTACTCAACGAGATAAGTTTAAGCAGTATGACATTACAGGAATTACGCTTTTTTAGTATATATTTAAGCAAAATCAATCCTAATGATATAAGCACAAGGATTGTAAGGTTTTCTCTGTCTGATTTTCAAGCTATTATGGAACTTGACAGAATAAATATTGGCGATATACAAACCGTTACAGATAGTCTTTTGTCTAAAATCATAGATTTACCAAATGAAAATGGCGGCTATATAGGATTTCAGCTTTTTAGGAGTTGTAGTGTAGATAAGAATGAGAAAGAAGAATGGTATGTTGAAATAGATGCTCATGATAACGCTTTACCTTTATTGTTTGAGATTAAGGACGCTCTGCGACTGAAAAGTTCTAATAAGATGCAAATTCATGAAATTTTAAACAATATGAAATAATAGGGAGAACACAACAGCAAAACAGTTTATACGAAACAAGGAAAAGAACATTTTCAATAGACCAAATAATTCAATTAGCGAAATACTATGAAACAACAACAGACTACAGCCTGGGACTTTCAGATAAAAAAAGTGCAAATAAAAAGGCAATGCTTTCGCACAGCCTTTGAAAAATGAAAATTGGGAATATAAAGTAGAATATATTGCATTCATACATAATGAAACATGTATGGAAAAAGAAAAATATATAAATGAAATTTTGATAGAACAGGGCAACAATGGTTGGGAACTAGTTCAAATAAACAATAGCCTCTTAAGTGACAGCGGAGTAGATGGATACATGATATTTAAAAGAACAGCATAAAAGAATACAAGTCTATACATTATCGGCATCAAGGACATCTTTTATAGCTTTTAATACATCCTTGGAAGAAAAGCGTTGTTTTGTTGACTTCGCTTGGTGCTCTGCTTCTTGTAATTTGAAATATATTTCGCTCTCAAATTGCCGATTTTCAACAGGTCTAATTGTATTCATGGTAACACCCCATTGATATTTTAGCGCAATTACACTGAAATATCAATTAAACTAAAAATATATTGCGGCAGAATCACATTGGTAATTGACTAGATGGATTTACGAACTTAGGGACATGGATTTGCAAAACTTAGGGACAAATAGCAATATAATGAGGAGTGAATATCATGGCACAACAGATGGTTAGTTTCTATATGGACGAGGACTTGAAAAAGATGATGGAAAATATGTGTTATGAAATGGGAATGAGCATGGAAGATGCTTTCACCATTTTTGCGAAAAAGGTTACAAGAGAGAAGCGAATACCTTTTGAAGTATCTATCGACCCTTGGTATGGAATTGAAGCCTTTATTAATAACAAGCAAGGTGTAGCGCATGATATTATTGAGATAGAGAGCGAATAAAGAATTAGGACGCGAAAGGCCGGGCAAAAGTCTGGCCTTTCGTCTTTAGTACGGAGTAAATTTAAGTAACCCCTTTCGGGGCTACAGCTTACGCATGCTTCGCCCTTGCAGCTTCTCCCGGGCGCGTATGCTCCTACGGTAGCAGGTATTTTCATTTTGGGCGCGCCTACCGGGTATGCTGGACAGGAAGGGCGGGGTGACCCTTGATACATAAGACCCACATAACACAAAAAAGCCCTCGGAATTTCCGAGGGCTTTCAGTATGGTGGACGATATAGGACTTGAACCTATGACCCTTCGCACGTCAAGCGAATGCTCTAGCCAGCTGAGCTAATCGTCCATATATTCAGGAACGTCTTTTGAACGCTTAGCTATTATATCTTATATACTATAAAAAATCAAGTGCTTTTTACGAAAAAATTTAAAAAACACAGTTAGATTTGCGCGAAATGAGTAGAAAAAATAAATTTTTTATAATTTTTTGATTTTTTACCAAGATATTTACGAGTTCTGCCGATATAAGTTATATGAGTGTTACTGATTATTCAGCAATTGTCAAACTCAAGGAGGATACAGAGTGGATATTTCAGCAATTATCGGTGTAGTCATTGCATTTGGCTCTATTATAGCGGGCTATTTGTTAGAGCATGGTGTGTTAAGTGCATTGCTCTTACCTTCTCCGTTTATCATCGTATTTGGGGGAACCTGCGGAGCAATTATATTGTCCTTTGGTTTTGGGGAGATCGTGGGGGCTTTTAAATTTTTTCTGTCCACCGTTTTTACCAAGAATTCCCCCGATCCAGAAAAACTGATCAAAAAAATGGGAGAAATGGCAGATGCCTGCCGAAAAGAAGGGCTTTTAAAGCTGCAGACAATGCTGAATGACGGGGATTTAAACGACGACAGCTATCTTCCCCTGAAGGAAGGTATGATTCTGACTTTGGACATGAAGCCTGCAGAAGAAATTGCTGCCGCCATGGAGTCGGATTTGGAAACCTATACGATAAAAAAGAATATGGAAATCGAAGTTTTTGTAGCAGCCGGCGGTTTTTCCCCTACCTTGGGTATTATCGGAACCGTTATGGGACTGGTTCAGGTGCTTTCGCATATGACAGACGCAGCTTCGCTGATGTCTGCGATTGCGGCTGCCTTTTTGGCCACCCTTTACGGTATTTTGTTTGCAAACCTTTTGTTCTTTCCGATGGCAAACCGTATGAAAGCGGATCTGAAACGCCAGAAAGTATATCGTGAAATGATGATTGAGGGAATTTGCCTGATTGCCAGCGGTAAATCTGCGCGCGATGTAGAGAACCAGCTGTCCCTTTACTATCATGTGTTTAAAAACGGACAAAAGAAGTACAAAGAAGGAATCAACAACTAAGTATATTGGAGATAAATAGATATGGCTAGAAGAAGGAAAAAAGGCGGAGAGGCGGAAGCGCCGGAAAATCATGAAAGATGGCTTTTGACCTATTCTGACATGATTACCCTTTTGTTGGCTCTTTTTATGATTTTGTATTCCATGAGTACTATTGATGCCAAAAAGTTCGCCAAAATGGCGGAACAGGCGGGGTATCAAATGGGTACGGCCACCAGCGATGGTACAGGCGGCGGGGGCGGCGGCACGGGAACAGGCACAGGTACCGGCACCGGTGCAGGCGCTGGCACTGGAACTGCTTCTGGTGTTGGAACCGGTAATGTAGAAACCACGATGGATGCTTTGGACGAGGTTTATTCCATTTTGCAAACGTATGTGGAAAAAAACCACTTAGAAGATCAGATTGGCCTGGTGAACACCAATACCTATGTAAAGATTCACTTAAAGGATAAATTGATGTTTGTGCCGGACAGTTCCCGGATGCTTCCGGAAAGTGAACCGATTCTGAAAGAAGTGGCAGAGGCCATTTCTACTGTATATGACCGGGTGGATCAGGTTACCTTCAGCGGGCACACTGCAGACGTTGGCCCCCATACTCTTTCTGGGGATCAATTCTCGTGGCGTTTGTCTACCGAACGTGCCGTTACCGTATTGACCAAGATGATTGGCTACGGTATGCCGCAGGACAAGGTTTCCATTGAAGGATATGCTCATTTTTCACCGGTGGCCAATAATAATGTGGAAGAAGGGCGTGCCAAGAATCGACGGGTTGAAATTACCATTTTGAAAAATCCCCCGGTTTTGCCCGATGGTATTTCACAGGCGCCTTCTGAGGCGGCCGAATCGTCACAGGAATCTTCGGCAGCAGCGCATTAAGCGGATAAGGGTCAATTGGTTCATAAAACGAAAAATGGATATGCGGGCTCCTTTGGGAGTCCGCGTTTTTTTATCGGGCACCGGTTTAGACGGGAATCCGCCTGTCTGGGTTGAAATCTTCCCGTAAAATGGTATAATATGAGAAAGATACTGTTATACTGGAAAATAAAACGCTGCCTGCGGTATTGGCAGACGAGGGCTTGACGGATGGAATATCTGAATAGGGCACGAATTTATTAAAGGGATGGATCATATGGAAAAAAAGACGTTTTATATTACGACTCCGATATATTACCCTTCCGGGCAGCCGCATATCGGGCACAGTTACTGCACGGTGGCCAGTGATGCCATTGCCCGTTACAAAAGGTTGCAAGGCTATGATGTGATGTTTTTGACCGGAACCGACGAGCATGGCCAGAAAATTGAAACCAATGCTAAAAAAGAGGGTGTTACCCCCAAGGCATATGTGGACAAGATTGTGGCGGGCTTTCAGGATTTGTGGAAGCTTTTGGATATCAGCAATGACCGTTTTATCCGTACCACAGATGACTTTCATGAAAAAGCGGTTCAAAAAATCTTTCGCGCCCTTTATGACAAAGGCGAGATTTACAAAGGAAAATACGAGGGCTGGTACTGCACTCCCTGTGAGGCTTTCTGGACCGAAACTCAGCTGAAAGACGGCAAATGTCCGGACTGTGAGCGAGAGGTCAAGTGGGCGGAAGAGGAGGCTTATTTTTTCCGGCTTTCTAACTATGCAGACAAGCTTTTAAAGCTGTATGAAGAACAGCCCGGATTTATTCAGCCGGACAGCCGCAAGAATGAAATGATTCAGTTCATCAAAAGCGGCCTGAATGACCTTTGTGTGTCCCGCACCAGCTTTACTTGGGGAATTCCGGTGGACTTTGATCCGAAGCATGTAGTCTATGTTTGGCTGGATGCTTTGACCAACTATATTACGGCCATGGGATACGATTCCGGGGATGATTCCGATTACCGGAAATACTGGCCGGCAGACGTGCATTTTGTAGGCAAAGAAATCGTGCGTTTTCACACGGTGATTTGGCCGGCAATTTTGATGGCACTGGATCTGCCTTTGCCCAAACAGGTGTATGGCCACGGCTGGCTTTTGTTCGGCGACGGCAGTAAAATGAGCAAAAGCAAGGGGAACGTGGTGGATCCCGTGATTCTGTGCGATCGCTACGGTGTGGATGCCATCCGTTATTTCCTGCTTCGCGAAATTCCTTTTGGCGCTGACGGTAATTTTACCAACGAAGCGCTGATTAACCGAATCAATTCAGACCTTGCGAATGATTTGGGGAACCTGTTGTCCCGTTCCACTGCCATGGTGGGCAAATATTTCGGCGGAGTAATTCCGGCAGAGCAGGAGCATGCCGCCATTGACGATGAGCTGGAGGCGGCTGTGATTTCCCTGCGGGAAAAATGCGATAGCGCCATCGATGCCTATCAATTTTCCAATGCACTCATGGAGATTTGGAAGGTAATCGCCAGAACCAATAAATATATTGATGAAACCACTCCGTGGATTTTAGACAAAGACGAAACAAAAAAAGCACGGTTGGCAGCAGTGATGTATCATCTTTGCGAAACCCTGCGTATTGTTTCTATTTTGATTACCCCATTTTTACCCAACACTTCACCCAAAATTCAGGAACAGTTGGGACTGACCGAATCAGTACTGGGCTATGAGCATGCCGCCACTTGGGGCCTTTTGCCTGCCGACGCTGTGATTCGCAAGGGAGAAACCCTGTTCCCCCGAATCGACGTGGAGAAGGAAATTGAAGCCCTTAACGAGCTGATTCCCAACACGGTTCCCGCGGCGGAACAAGAATCGGCGAAGGAGCCGGAAAAGAAATCGGCAGAAGCATCCGAAGGAATTGCAAAAATCGGAATTGAAGATTTTATGAAGGTGGAACTGGTAGTTGCCAAGGTTCTTCACTGTGAGCCGGTCAAGCGGGCGAAGAAACTTTTAAAGTTCACTTTGGACGACGGCGCCGGTGAGCGCACGGTTGTTTCCGGCATTGCCAAATGGTATCAGCCCGAAGATCTAATTGGGCATAGTATTATTTTGGTGAAAAACTTAAAACCGGCTGTGCTGTGCGGTGTAGAAAGTCAGGGAATGATTTTATCTGCGGACTGCGGGGAAGATTCGGTTCGGGTTTTGTTTGCGGACGGAATTCCGGCAGGTTCCAGTATTCATTAAAAGGATAGGAGAAACCGTGAAACGATTGATATTTGATTCTCATGCCCATTATGACGATGAGGCGTTTGCACCGGATCGGGAAGAGCTTTTACAAAGCCTTCCCGAAAAGGGCGTCTGCACCGTGGTGAGTATGGGAGCAGATTACGAGGGATGCAAGGGGGCCTTGGATTTGGCCTCCCGATATTCCTATATTTATGCGGCGGTGGGCATTCACCCTGAGAATGTGGCGGAGCTTCCTTCGGATTATCTCAGCCAGCTGGAAGAGTGGGCCAAACAGCCCAAGGTCGTAGCCATTGGCGAAATTGGCCTGGACTATCATTATAAGGATATGGCGCCCCGCGAAGTGCAAAAGAAGGTGTTTGAAGATCAGATTCTGCTTGCCAAACGCTTGAATTTGCCGATTGTAGTACATGACAGGGATGCCCATGGGGACACCATGGAAATTCTGCGCCGGCATCGCCCCAAAGGGGTGGTGCACTGTTTTTCAGGCAGCGTGGAAATGATGCGTGAGGTTGTCAGTCTGGGAATGTATATCGGTCTGGGCGGTGTTGTCACCTTCCAGAATGCCCGGGTTGCTGTGGAAGTAGCCAAAGAGGTTCCGCTGACAAGCCTTTTGACAGAAACAGATGCGCCTTATCTGGCGCCGGTTCCTTTCCGGGGCAAGCGCTGCGATTCTTCGATGATTCGCTATGTAGCACAGCGCATTGGGGAAATTCGCGGACAAAGTGCAGATGAAATCTTATTGGCCGCACGGCACAACGCGGAAACGTTGTTTGACATAATCGCTGAGGAGTAATGAGTTTTGACAATTACCTATATTGTTGAGGAAGATCATCTATATGTAAACATGACCAACCGCTGTCCCTGTGCTTGTGACTTTTGTGTGCGGTCGCTGAATGAGCGGCAGGACGGCGAGGCAGATTTGTGGCTGGAACGGGAACCCACCCGCGAAGAAATTCTGGAGCATCTGAAAAGCAAAGATCTGAATAGCTACCGTGAGCTGGTGTTCTGCGGTTATGGGGAACCCACCTGCCGGTTTGACGATTTGATTTGGCTATGTCAGCAAATCCGTGAAATCAGCTGTGTGAATATCCGTTTAAACACCAACGGGCTTTCTGACTTAATCAACGGGCGCTCCACTGCATCAGAGCTGGATGGTTTGTTGGACAGTGTGTCTGTTAGCCTGAATGCTTCTACCCCTGAAAAATATCAGGAACTTTGCCACCCGGCTTATGGGCTGGATGCATTGCCGGCGATTTTAAAATTCACAAAAACCGTGGGGCTTTATGTTCCCAAGGTGTACATGACAGTGGTGGATAATATGCCACAGGAAGAGATTTCTGCGTGTGAAAAGCTTTGCAGAGAAACCGGCGCCATTTTTCGGGTGCGGCATTATCTGGAGCATCAATCCTATGTGGAAAAGTAAATCAAAAAACGGGGCTGTGTCACATGTGACACAGCCCCGCAGTTTTTGTTAAGAATGAAAAGGCTAAGTTTTTTAGCCTTCTTTTTTCCAAGACATAAATAATTCATCTGCACCGGTAGCAGAGTTCTTTAATTCACGCTCTGCAATAAAACCGTGCTTCTCATAAAAATGTACGGTATTTTCGCTTTGTTTATATACATTGACTTCCAAGTGGGGATACTGCTCTTTGCACCATTCAATCAGTTTGGTGCCGATTCCCTGATTCCAGTTGTCGGCGTCAACAAAGAGCTCAGCAATAAAGCTGTCCTCTAAAATGCTCACAAAACCTTTTAAACGGCCATGCTCCCCATAAACAAAGGTTTTAGCCATGGAAAGATGATCGTTTCGGACAATTTTGTATTGATTGAGCCAGTAATCCCTGGGGATAAACGGGTGTGCCTTAGTCACAGCGTTTAACCACAGCTGCATTACGGCATCTAATTCATCTTTATGAAACTCTCTCATCATAAGTAATTACTCCAATCTCTCGTTTTCTTTCTGCCGTTATTTTCTAATAATCCAAAATCGGCAATTTAACTGGGGGTTTAGTTGGTCATATTATACAATTATACACGATAAATGTTAAAATGAAAAGTGAAAATTGAAAATAATCTATAACAAAAAGCGCACAGTTCCACCAACTGAGCGCCTTTTCCCCCTTGAATCAGCTTGTATTATATTATACGCATCGCTTTTATAAAATGCAAGAAAAAATTTCTTTGTTTGACTTCCTTCCCATTATGATTTCACTTCCGTTTGATGCAAGGATTGTGCATGCTGCATATTGGGGTATACTTTCTTTAAATAGTCATCTGTATAATGCGAATCCAGCCACTGGCTGACTGGATTTGTGGCGGGAACTCCTTCTCGGCGCAGG
Source organism: Clostridium minihomine (assembly GCF_900240385.1). Classification (GTDB taxonomy): domain Bacteria; phylum Bacillota; class Clostridia; order Oscillospirales; family Acutalibacteraceae; genus Faecalispora; species Faecalispora minihomine. The sequence goes on from NZ_OEQH01000001.1 coordinate 599,942, forward strand.
CTTTGCCTTTTTACGGCCATGGAAGAAAGCGCAATGTTCAGTGCCAGCAGCACCAGTAAAACACGGGTCAGCGGAACTCCGGCCCGGTTTGGAAGCTGTTCGATCCAATTGGTCATGGACGGTAAAGTATGCTTGATAAAAATCAGACCCAGTACGCCCCAGAACACCGAATACATCAGGTTGGTTCTGCCGTGCAGGTTTAAAAAGGAATCACTGTATTCCCAAGAAATGGTGCCGAAAATCTTTTCCTGCAGAAGGGAGCACAGATATTCAAAAGTGCCGCCCATTACCAGACTGGCTGTAAAAATCAGCATGCTGTTTCGGTGGCGGATTCGATAAAGGGTTATGGTAAATAAAACAGCACCAAGGCCATAAACCGGGGTTAAAGGGCCATAAAGAAGCCCTTGCCGGCTTTCTAAAAAGCCCAAACGTATGTAACACCAAAGGGTTTCTACGATAAATCCGATTACACTGCCGGAAAGAAATACCCAGAAAATTTTGTAGCGGTTCAATCCGTGGGCAAACGAGTAAGGGTTGCCTTCCATGTTGGAGGAGGTTCTGCGCAGCTTTGTGTTCATCATTCGGCATATTCCTTCCTTATTTTCAGCATATTTTAGCCCATTTTATCATATGTGACTAAAATATGCAAAAAAGGATTGAACCAGATGAAAGGATTGCCCGGGCTTTTCAGAATTGTAATGATACTTCAATTATGCTATTATGAAAGATATAAAATGTTTCATTTTACGAACGGGGGAGAACAGAATGGATGTTTTTGTGGAACAGATAATCAAGCGAAAAAAGAGTGGGGCCGATTATGGAATCATCGCAGGCACAGTTGTGTTGGGGTTTTTTATCGTTGCTGCGGCGATCATTTTGCCATATTTAGCTCCCTTTTTCTTGATTTTGATTGCCGGTGTTTGCTTTGGGGTTTATTATGTGGCATCTTCCCGCAACGTGGAATTTGAATACAGCACTACTAACGGTGATTTTACCGTGGATAAGATAGTGAACCGCCGCAGCCGGAAACGGGTTTGTCAATTTGACTTGAAAAGCGTGGAAGCCATGGGAAAGTACGATGCGGCCACTTTTCAAAATAAAACCTTTGACCGTCAGCTCAAAGTGGGGACGGACGATGCAGGAATGGATGCGTGGTATCTGATTGTTCGGCTGAAAGATTCCGGCAACACATTCTTACTTTTCAGTCCCAATGAAAAAATGCTGGCAGCCATGAAACCATTTTTACCTCGTCAGGTATCTGTTAATGCTTTCCGTGGGCATTGATTTGGTGGAAATTCCCCGCATTGAAAGGGCGATGCAGCGCAATCCTCGCTTTTGTCTGCGAATTTTGGGCGATCTGGAATATACCCAGTTGCAGGAAAGAGGGTTTCCGGCCGCCAGTGTGGCAGTCAGCTTCTGTGCCAAAGAGGCGTTTTCTAAGGCATTGGGGACGGGCGTGCGGGGATTTTCCCTTGGGGAGGTACAGCTTTTGCGCGACGAACTGGGCAAGCCCTATCTTTTGCTGAAAGGCGGCGCTTTGGCGGCTGCCCGGCAGCAGGGGCTCACTTTTTGCGTCAGTGCAACTCATACCGACAAATACGCTTCTGTGACAGTGATCGGAGAGGAGCAAAAAACAAATGAAGGTGTTAGAAAGCGATGCCGTTCGGGTGCTGGAAGAACAAGCAGTGCAGGCAGGAACCGAATATCTGACCCTGATGGAAAACGCAGGGGAGGCCGCCGCGCGGCTGCTCAAGGACAAAACGCCCGGAAAAAGCGTGGCGATTTTGTGCGGAAAAGGAAATAACGGCGGCGATGGATTTGTGGTAGCCCGGCATTTGGCGGAATACGGCGCGAAAATATGTGTGATTCTGGTTCAGGGTATGCCTGCGACTGAAATTTCAAAACAGATGTTTCAGCAAATGGATCGCCGGGTTATTTCAGTGTTGGATTGGGCAAAAGAATCCGAGGCCGTGCGTACACAAATTTATTCGGCGGACTTTGTGCTGGATGCAGTGTATGGCATCGGCTTTCGGGGCCGTTTGCCGGAAGCCATGGAACCTTTATTGGATGCGGTGGAAAAGTCCGGCGCTTATGTAATGGCTTTGGATCTGCCCAGCGGCGTTTTGTGCGACACGGGGGAAGTGGAAGGGTGCTGCGTCCGTGCGGATGAAACGGTCAGCTTTACCGTAATAAAACCGGCCCATTTGATTGAGCCGGGCAGAAGCTTCTGCGGCAAAGTGTCGGTGGTACAGGTGGGAATTTCAGAAGAACTGACTGCACAAATGCCATCGGAAATTTTTTCAATGGAAGAAAACGATCTGGCCTCTTTGTTCCCAAAAAGAGATGCGAACACCAATAAGGGCAGCTATGGCACTTTGCTGTCTATTTGCGGCAGTGTGGGCATGGCTGGCGCGGCGATGCTGGCGGCAAAAGCCGCTTTGCGCAGCGGCGTTGGGCTGGTGGATATGGCACTGCCCGGGGAATTGTATCCGGTGGTGGCGGGCAGTTTGCCGGAACCGGTTTATACGCTGCTGAATCAAAACAGGCAGGGCGGCCTTTGTGAGGAAAGTGCCGGGCTGCTAACCGAAAAAATGCTGAATGCCACAGCAGTGTTAATCGGCTGTGGTTTGGGAAAAAGTTTCTTTGCCCGCTCTTTGGTGCGACGGGTTGCCGCGTGCAGTTCGGTGCCCTTGATCCTTGATGCGGATGGCATAAATATCTTGGCTGAGAATATAGATATATTGAAAACAGCCAGAGTACCCTTGGTGCTGACTCCCCATCCGGGAGAAATGGCACGCCTGATGAATACCACAGCCGCACAGGTGCAAAAGTACCGCCTTCGGTTTGCCAAAGAGTTTGCCAGAATCCATCAGGTGATTTTGGTGCTGAAAGGCTCCGGTACCATTGTGGCTGCGCCAGACGGAAGCGTCTTTCTTAATCCTACGGGAAACCCCGGCATGGCGAAGGGGGGCAGCGGTGATGTGTTGGCCGGCCTGATAGCATCCCTTGCAGCCCAGGGAATGCCGCCTTTTTTTGCGGCGGTCTGTGCAGTTTATCTGCATGGCTTGGCGGGGGATCGCTGTGCGCAGCGGTTATCTCAGCGCGGAATGCTGCCTTCTGATTTGGTGGAAGAACTGCCCTTGCTGTTTTCAGAATTTGAAAAATAAGGGTGATTTCATGCGTAAGCTGGCCCGTCGTTTGGCTGTGCTGTTGTGTTCGGTTTGCCTTTTTTCCCTGTTTGGGTGTTCTTCCGCGATTTCTCAGCCTGCGGTAGAGCCGATTCTTAATTTTCAGGCAAAGGCAAATGTGACAATGGACAAAAACCAGTATGTCTGTAATTTGGATTATTCAGCGGAGCAAGGGGCGCAGCTGACGCTTCTGGTTCCTCAGGAACTGGAAGGAATGTCTTGGTCATGGGATAAACGGGTGATTTCTATTGCCTATGAAGGACTGACGGTCGCACAGGACAGTACGGTCTTGCCGGATACCGGCATTATCCCTTTGCTTTTGGAGTCGCTGGACGCAGCGGCAGTTCCCAATGCCTTGACCACTTCAGGGGACGGCTTATTTTTTGGCAGCACGCAAGGGCATAACTTCACGATTACGGTCGATCGCCGCAGCGGTCAGGTGAAACAGCTGGATATCCCAGAACGAGGCTTTAAGGCAATATTTGAGCCACTTTCTGAATGATTTTTTTTCTAAACATAAAAACAAAAAGATGGAAAAGAGTTTACAGTAAACTCTTTTCCGTCTTTTTGTTTTGGGTAAAATTCAGTTGATTTCTGTTTTTAAAGAGCACGAGCCTCTAATTTTATCTAAAATTAAGGGTTTCGCTCAAAGAATCATCTGGTTTTAAATGTATGCCATATCCATAAAATTTTAATAAAATCAGGCTGTGGCAAAAACAGGAGCAAAGCAAAGCTTTTGCCATGATAACTTGCGTTAACGCGTTAAAGCAGCAGAATAGAAAAAGTGGATAAGCCATTTTTATATGGCATAACACTGTCAAGCAGAAGGCAAGATAATATTATGTAGAGAGGCACAAGTACCTACGGATAAAAAGAAAATTGAAAAAAACGCATTCGATTGTATGAAAGCTTTCCGAAAAGGCAAAAATAGGTTTGGGCCCAATTATAAAATTATCGGAGCGTGAAAAAAGTGAATGTCAGAAGAGGTGATATTTATTATGCCGATCTCAGCCCTGTGGTAGGGTCGGAGCAAGGCGGAGTGAGGCCGGTGCTGATTGTTCAAAATGATGTAGGCAACCGATTTAGCCCAACTGTGATAGCAGCTGCCATTACAAGCCAAAGAGCCAAAGCAAAGCTGCCCACGCATATTATGCTGAACGCTGAAACCACAGGCTTGGCGAGGGATTCGATTGTCCTTTTGGAACAAATTCGCACCATTGATAAACACAGATTAAAGGAACGTATGGGACGCCTGGATAATGGGTCAATGTCGCTAATTGATCAGGCTTTGTCTATCAGCTTTGGTCTGGAACCTGAAACAGAGGTTAGGCAGGCTACATAGAGAAGCCTGAACACAAAAGTGAATAATATGTTTTGAACCGCAAAGAATATAGAAGAAAAAAACAAAGGAGGTAAAAACAATGGCGACATTAACCAGCAAAGAACTTTCTGCAATTGAGGATCAGCTCAGTGGTGAAAAACTTTTAATTACAAAACTGAAGGCTTATTCCCAAGGGTGCAATGACCCCCAGCTGAAGCAGCAGTACGATGACTTGGCCTGCAAGCATCAGCAGCATTACGATAAGCTTCTCAGCTTTTTGAATTAAAAGGAGTGAAAAAAATGGATCAGAATCAAACTCAAATGTCTATGCAGGATAAAGAGGTATTACACGACGTGCTGACCTCTCAGAAGACAATCACAGGCACCTATAATGCATTTACCAATGAATGCGCAACCCCTAACATTCGAAACGAGTTTCTGAACATCCTGACCGAGGAGCACCAGCTGCAGGCGCAGATCTTTGATGAGATGCACAAGCGTGGATGGTACCCCACCCCCGCTGCAGAGCAGCAGAAGATCGATCAGGCAAAACAGAAATTCCAGAACATGAATCAAAACAGCTAATTATTTGAAAAATTAAAATAAGTCATGCAACCTGTTTCGGGAAGTAACCCCCGTAATTGATATTGTGTGATTCCTCCTGAGCCACGAAGGAATGACTTCGTGGCTCTTTTATTTTGCAGGTAGAACTCTTGCCTGTGCTTTTGGACGTTATATCTAGCAAAATAGATAAGAGTCAAAAAAATCTCTCATAGTAATTTCCAGATGATCGCACAGCCTTTTGAGTTCTTCGATTCTGGGTTCAAAATTTTCATCATATAGGATTCGGGTCATCGTATGCTTAGGTAGCCCCGCCTGGGTACTTAATTCTTTTGGGGAAATGCTTCGTTCTATGCAAAGCTCTACAATTCTTATAGCTATCGCCAACCCTATCTTCATAAGGTATCCCTCCTTTGATTAGTGTTATATCACTTATTATATCACAGTGCTATACATAGTGCTATAACACTAACAAGTTTTTTCTTTATTCTGTATGCTTTTTATTAAGATCGTCGTTGTTAAGGAGTGGTTTTATGGATACAAGAGAAGCAGTCATTGAAAGAATTCTTGAGTTGTGTAAGGCACGAGGTATTACTCCAAATGCCTTAAGCTATATTGCAGGGGTACCCCAGTCAACCATAAAAAGTATCCTGAACGATGAAACCATGAATCCTGGTGTGGTCACAATCAAAAAGCTTTGTGATGGGTTTGGCATTACTTTGCCCGAATTTTTTGATACGGATCTGTTTCGCGGCTTAGAGCAAGAGATAAAATAGCCGGAATAAATCAGAGCAGAAAAATAGTGCAAAAATTTCCCGAATCGTTCAAAATAATTTAAAAATATTCGAATAGAATTGTTCCCAAATGTATGGTATTCTGTAATTATATTAACAACAGGGGGTACACAAATGATTATTACCACCACCAATGCAATCGAGGGCAAAAAAATCATTGCATATAAAGGAATCATGTTCGGCGAGGTTATTACCGGAATTAACTTTATCAAAGATTTTGCGGCAGGGCTGACCAACATTTTTGGCGGACGCTCCAATTCCTATGAAGGGGAATTGATGGAGGCCAGAACCAAGGCCATTGAAGAATTGAAAAGTAGAGCGGCGGCTGCGGGCGCCAACGCAGTAATTGGTGTTGATGTGGATTATGAGGTGCTGGGCTCAGGAAATAACATGTTGATGGTTACCGCGTCGGGAACTGCAGTGATGATAGAATAATAGAAAACACAATAAAAAAGAAGGGCAGAGCGGTTTTGCTCTACCCTTCTTCAGTTTTCTTTTAAGATGTTTTTGTGTGGCAATCATTTCCTTGATTTGGGGAAGAATATGTGAAAAATAGATTTTTTCCCGAAATCACGCCGGAAAGATAGTTTGCGTTGATCGTGTCAAATTAGTGTGGAAAATGTGGTAAGTGTGGTAAGTGCGATAAGATAAAAATAAGAATCCACCAAAGGAGAATTGAAATGGAAAACACTTTTTTTATGATTAGTATAGCTGTTCTTCTAATTGGTATGTTGTGTATCAGTGTAGGGGGGGCGATCTTTAAGTTTCGTGCATTTACGAATAAACAGGCTTGGAATGGTAGAACCAAGCCATTTTTATATACCGGAATCATCCTATTTATCATAGGTTTGGTTCTCGTTTATGTGACTTATCCCTTTCAGTAATTAGTTGTTCATCTCTTAAAATCAATACAATAAGGTATCTTTTAACATCAAACTAAGTTTGATGTTTTTTCTTTTAAAGATTGGCCAGTCACCGTTATCAGCCTTAATTATTATGATACCATTGCGATTCCCAACACATCATCCTTGAAGATAGAGTTGATTGAGATTGTATTCGTTTATGTGATCCATACGATGGTTGACATAAATTTCTATATCATGTTTTGAATACGCTTTAGAATTCCGAGTGAAGTTAGAGGCAAGGGGATGGGATATGTGAAATAGAACGATAGGATCTGCTGAGTACAGCAAGTCTAATATTATTTTTGAAAAAGAAAAAGCCCGCAAAAATGCGAGCCTTCTTGTTAAATAAATGCGACCAGGCCTGTAAGCCGAGTTCTGTCGTGAACAGCCATCTATCTTGGCCGGGCGTTACCGCCGCGGCTCAGTGCCACCTGTTCGGGACGCGTCGGGCCAACGCATTTGTCCCACTCCGGTGTTGCTCCGAATAGGGTTTACATAGCCGCGCGGTCTCCCGCGCGCTGGTGGGCTCTTACCCCGCCTTTCCAGCCTTACCTGCACAAAAGCGCAGGCGGTATCTCTCTGTTGCACTATCCCTGGGGTCACCCCCGGCGGCCGTTAGCCGTTATTCTTGCCCTGTGGAGCTCGGACTTTCCTCGGATAAACCCTTTCGGGTCATTACCCGCAGCTGCTCAGCCTGCTCGCATCGATTATTCTAACGAATTTTCTTTTACTTGTCAAGCGGGAACGCTTGGAAAGAGAGTTTAGTACTTATAATCCGTAATCAAAGTCTCTTTGGTCTGCCACAGCCGCTGTGATAAGTCCACATAATAGCGGTGGGGATTTTCAAAACGAGTTACTTCTTCCCACAGAGTATCTACCTGTGCCGCGCAATATTCCCGAATTTCGTGCAAATCTCTGGGGTGCATGACACAGTTCCCTTTTTCAAAAATCTGGGTCATCAGCGGAACCGCGCGAAAGTTTTCAACCCGTTTACGCTTCCAGATATAGTTGGGATCGAAAATAATATAGGGCATTTCATCATCAATCAGCTCGTCGTTCAGGGTAATCACATCTGCAATGGCTTTTCCGCTGTACCGGTCAAAAAGCCGCCACAGCCGTTTATAGCCGGGTGTGGTAATTTTAGTTACGTTTTCGCTCAGCTTGATTTTCGGTTCAATGGAACCGTCTTCGCGCTCCACCGCCACCAGCTTGTACACACCGCCGAATACCGGCTCAGAAGCAGAAGTGATCATGCGCTCGCCTACGCCAAAGGTGTCTACCTGTGCTCCCTGCATCAGCATATCGCGGATGATATATTCATCCAAAGAGTTAGAAGCGCAGATTTTGCAGTCTTCAAATCCGGCAGCGTCCAGCATTTGGCGTGCTTTACGGGAAAGATAGGTAATATCGCCGCTGTCAATGCGAATTCCCGCCGGTCGGAAGCCTTGGGGAACCAGTTCCTCATTAAAAATGCGGATGGCGTTGGGAATACCGGATTGCAATACATTATAGGTGTCGACCAGAAGAACGCACTGATTGGGATATTCCCGGGCATAAGCACGGAATGCGTCCAACTCGCTGTCAAACAGCTGCACCCAGCTGTGGGCCATGGTTCCCATGGCAGGAATTCCAAAATCCCGCTCACAGATGGTGCAGGCCGTTCCTGTGCAGCCGCCGATATAAGCGGCTCTGGCGCCATATACAGCGCCGTCAAAGCCTTGAGCCCGGCGAGAGCCGAATTCCATCACAGAGCGGCCGTTGGCAGCCCTTACAATGCGGTTGGCTTTGGTTGCAATCAGGGTTTGATGATTAATGCAGAGCAATACCATCGTTTCAATAAACTGGGCCTGAATGACCGGGCCGCGCACGGTAACGATGGGTTCACCGGGGAAAATAGGGGTGCCTTCCGGAACCGCCCAAACATCGCATTCAAAATGGAAATTTGCCAGATAATTAATAAATTCCGAATTGAAATCACCGGTGGAACGCAGGTATGCCAAATCCTGCTGGGTAAAAGAAAGGTTCTGAAGGTATTCCACCATTTGCTGAACGCCTGCCATAATCGCAAAGCCGCCGGAATCGGGAATCTTGCGAAAGAACATATCAAAATAAACGATTTTATCTTGAAATCCGTTCGTAAAATAACCGTTTGCCATGGTGATCTCATAAAAATCGGTAAGCATAGTCAGGTTTTTGCCAAAAGGAGTTTGTGCCTTTTCCTCCAATTCCATACACCCCATTAAAATCAATAATTACAAAATAATCTCTCGCTGCCCTTTCTGCATATTATAAACAGAAAGCAAAGAAAATACAAAACCCGCAAGAATAAATCGTTCCCTGTTAAAATTCGGGGCAAGCCCCGCAGAACAGGCTCCAGAAGGAATTCCGGAGAATTTGTTGAACACTATTATAGCAAGAAAACCATCAAATAACAATGATTTTTTCATATCGAGCAAAATGCGCCTTGTTTCACAGGAAATCGGCAATTTAAACGGAACAATTCCAAAAATTTTGTACGTTTTTTATTGCGTTTTTTGATTTTTTCTACTATAATGGAATTTATTCCGGATAGTGGTATTATTATATTCTAGAAATGATACTTTGCTTTCATGATGGGAACAGCAATTTTGTATCTTTTTGTTGGAGAGGGAAAGAATTTATTTTTTGTCACACCGGCTGACGAGAGCTGGTTATGAACAAATGGGGAGATGAAAGAATTGAGATTACGCAAACAAGCGCTTGGCAACCGCAATTTGGTCGGATCCCATGTGGAATTAGCGCGAAAAAATCAGGGCATGAAACAGAAGGAGCTGTTAGCTCAGCTGCAGGTAAATGGGATTGACATGAACGCATCCGGTCTTTCTAAACTGGAAGGTCAAATCCGTTATGTAACCGATTATGAGCTGGTGGCTCTGTCTAATATTTTGAATGTTTCTGTTGACTGGCTGTTGGGGAAAGAAGACTAATCCCCAGAAATAATGATTACCACAAAAGAGCAGCATCCCGATTTTGGGATGCTGCTCTTTTTTATTTTTAAAAATGCTTTTATCATTTTCGCCGGATCTCATACATTGCATATATGAATTTTTAATGAAAGCTACAAAATGAAATCTTTTCATTAAATTTTTGTTGACATCTTGCTTTCTACAACGTATGCTATATCAAAAGTAAATAAATTATTCATATATAAATAGTATGAAATAAAACAGCCGAAGAGAAACGCAAAGAACAGGGGAGGGGACACGGCCATGATTTCAGTCGATAATATCCAAAAATCCTTTGGAGAGAAAGAGATATTAAAAGGCGTGGATTTGACCATTCAGCAAGGGGATGTGGCGGTCATTATCGGGCCCAGCGGAACGGGAAAAACCACGCTGCTGCGCTGTATGAATGGTTTAGAAAAAGCCGACGGCGGAAATATCCGGATTGACAATGTGAGCTATGATTACAAAAAGTCATCCAGAAAACAGCTTTTGGCCCTCCGCCGAAAAACGGCCATGGTGTTTCAGCACTATAATCTGTTTAAAAATAAGACCGCGTTAGAAAATGTTACTGAGGGCCTGATTACCGTGCAGAAAATTTCAAAGACAGATGCCGTTCAAACGGCGAAGCAGCAGCTGAAAAGCGTGGGGCTGGCAGGGAAAGAGGATTCTTATCCGCATCAGCTGTCGGGCGGCCAGCAGCAGCGGGTGGGGATTGCCAGAGCGCTGGCTTTAAACCCTTCTGTGATTCTGTTTGACGAACCGACTTCTTCGCTGGACCCGGAACTGGTTGGCGAGGTGCTTTCGGTGATGAAGCAGGTGGCACGAAGGGGAATCACCATGGTGGTAGTAACCCATGAAATGAGCTTTGCCCAGACCATTGCCAATCAAGTTGTTTTTATGGAGGGCGGCAAAATCATTGAAAGAGGTTCACCCCGTGATATTTTTACAGCACCCAAACAAGCGGCCACAAAACGGTTTTTAGACTGTGTCTATCAGCCTTTTGTTTATCAAATATAAAAAACGGCATGGCTCGCAGCCACAATACTTAGGAGGATTCTTATGAAAACAAAACTTTTCAGTTCTGTACTAACAGCGACGCTTTTGGCAGGAGTATTGTCAGGCTGCGCACAAAACACAGAAATAGCCAGCCAAAGCGGTGCAGAGTCGTCTGCGGCTCAGGTGAAAACAGTGAATGTCGCTTTAGAGTCCGGCTCGAAACCTTTAAGCTTTGAGAATGAAAACGGAGAAAAAGTTGGTTATGAAGTAGACGTATTAAAGGCAGTGGATGAACTGATTCCCGAATATGAATTTAACATTGATTTCGTGGAAAGCGATGCCACTCAAATTGGCCTGGAAACCGGAAAGTACGCATTGATTGGCGGCGGACTGTATAAGACCCCGGAACGAGAAGAAAAGTATCTGATTCCCGATGCCATTAACGGCGTCAGCCTGATTAACATTTATGTCAATGAAGAGGACAATTCCATTCAAAGTCTGGACGATCTGGTGGGAAAAAAGCTGGTTCCTTCCACCCCTAACGGCGGTATTTTTAATCTTTTGACCGCTTATAACCAGGAACATGCTGACAAACCCATTACCATTACCACCGGTGACGGTGTGTCGGTAGCCGACCGCTTCGTGTCTGTCAGCAACAAAGAATATGATGCTTTGGTGCTGCCGAACAACCTGGGGTTTAACGAGATTCAAAAAGAACTGGGCCTGAAAGTAAAAGCTGTGGAGAACCCGGTTAAAATTAACGGCACTTATTTTGCGCTGGCCAAGGATCAGGCGGACTTGTCCACAAAGATAGAAGAGGCTTTGAAAACTCTGCGTGAAAACGGTACCTTGTCCAAACTGTCGGTAAGCTGGTACGGAGAAGACACCATTCAATACTTTACCGAATAATTTATTTTGCCGGCGAAAGGAGTGGCACCTGTGGATTTTGGCATTGACTTTTCTTATGTTTTAAAAATGATCGAGCGAATCAGCACTGCAATTCCTTATACGCTTTTGATCATCGTGATTTCTGGTGTGATGGGGCTTTTGCTGGCATCAGGTGTCGCTGCTATCCGCATAAAAAAGTGGAAGGTTCTTTATCCGATTACCAGTATTTATGTATCTTTTTTTCGCAGCACGCCCTGTTTAATTCACATTTTTCTCGTCTATTACGGTTTGCCGCTGATTTTGCGGGAATTCGGAATTTTTGCCGATGGCTGGAGTAAGACGCTGTATGCCTCGCTGGCTTTAATTCTGTTTAACGGCGCCTATCTATCCGAATTCCTGCGCCCGGCGTATCTGGCGGTGGAGAAAGGGCAGCACGACGCTGCGGACAGTGTGGGAATGACCGGTTTGTCTAAATTCCGCCGGATCATCCTGCCGCAGATGCTTCCCATTGCGTGGCCCAATCTGGAAAATGCCTTTGTAGAGCTGGTTAAGGATACCTCTGTCCTGTTTGTCATCGGCCTGACCGATATTATGGGCTTGGCAAAGAAAATCATTTCCAACGATTTTGGGGTGAAAAAGCTGGAAGTCTATCTTGCCGCGGCGGTCATTTATTGGTGCATTACCTTTGCAGTCAGTAAAATTTGCCAGTTGGTGGAAAAACAAATTGGAATCGGCAAACAGCAAAGAAGTGGGTGAGGGTATGCTGAGCGTAAGAATTATATGGGAAGATATGCGGTTTATCCTGACGGTGGTTCCGTTTACCCTTGGCACTTCCTTTTTGGTGCTGGCGGCCGGCGTCTTTCTGGGATTTTTGATCGCTGTGGTAAGGATCAAGCGGATTCCGGTGGCAAAGCAGCTGGCTCGGGTATTTATGGATTATACCAGGGGAATTCCTTTGGTGATTCATCTGTATCTGGCTTATTTTATCCTGCCGGTTGTGATAGAAAAGCTTAGCGGAGCATTTGGAGCAGAAAGAATTCAGGTTCCTCCTTTGGCGGTGCTGGTGGTCGCTTATTCCTTCTATATTTCGGTGGGGCAATCTGAAAATATCCGAAGCGCGTATTCCTCCATTGATCCCGGCCAGTGGGATGCAGCTTATGCATCCGGACTCAGCGGGTATCAAGCGCTTCGCCGAATTGTGATTCCCCAGGGGGTTACCGTGGCGGTACCGGTGTTGTTTCATACTTATTTGGGGATTATCAAAGGGCTTTCTTTGGCTTTTACCATCGGTATTACCGATATTCTGGCACAGGCGAAGTTGGCTTCGGCTCAAAACGCTCACTATCTGGAAGCCTATCTTGCGGCGGCATTGGTCTATTGGATTCTTTGCGGCGTGCTTGGCATGGTATTTCATCGGATGGAGCTGGCATTCAAGAAATGGTAGGTGTGTTATGAACAAGACAGAACGGATTCAGGCGGCACTAAACAAACAAGAGGTCGATAAAATTCCCCTGAACCTGTGGATGCATTTTTCTGCCGTAGATCAGGATCCCAGAAGCCTGGCAGAAGCGCAGGTGGCCTTTGCACAGAAATATGATTTTGATTTTATTAAGCTGATGCCTTTCGGGCTGTATGGCGTTCAGGATTACGGCGTGAAGGTGAAGATTTTTAACCGGGTGAATTTTCCCCCCGTTGTGGATGATTATGGTATTCACAACATTTGGGATTGGGACAGAATTGAGCCTTTGCCTGCCATTTATGGCTCTTATGGCAAACAGCTTCAGGCAGCCCGGTATACCATTCAGCTGGCGAAAAGGCAGCTGCCGATTATTCAAACAATTTTCAGTCCGCTGACCACCGCCAGAAAGCTGGCAGGCGACCGGATTCTGTTGGATATGAAAGAAGATCCCCGGTTGTTTCGGCAGGCCCTTCAGGCGCTGACTGAAACCACTATCAATTTTGTAAAAGCTAATATAGAAGCAGGGGTGGATGGCTTCTTTTTCGCCACCCAATGCGCCAATCATGATTTTCTGACCGAAGCGGAATATCGGGAGTTCGGCGAGTATTTCGATCGTCAGGTTATTGCAGCCTATCAAAAGGAAACTTATTTTAATGTGGCGCATTTGCATGGGGATAACGGTATGTTTGAGCTGATTGCAGATTATCCGGTGAACTGCATCAACTGGCATGATCGCTGGAGCCATCCCACTTTGGAACAAGCCAGAAAGCTGACAGACAAATGCCTGTTGGGCGGAATTCGGGAAGCGCCTTATTACAATGAAAATGGCGAGAAAATTCGCGACAGTATTTTGGTATCTGGTTCTGTGGCGGAAGTGGAGCAGCATGTGCAGCAGGCGATAGTCGCGGCGGGAGAAACGGGCTTCATTTTAGGGCCCGGCTGTGTCGCAGATCAAGATTTGCCGGAAAAAAACCTGTATGCTCTGTGCCGTGCGGTTTACCGTGGCGCTGCATTGGCTGGTTAAGATAGAAAAAATCCGTTCGCTATTTTGCCGAACGGATTTTTTTCTATGTTGCACTTAGTTCAGAAGAGCTTTCTTACACACTGGGTGGGTCTTCTTGGGATTCGGTCGTTTGCCAATCGGGTTCTTCCCCCACATACCGGAATCCCCGGTAATTCATCCCGCTTTGCCGGGCTGCGGAATGGTAAGTATCCCATTCCGGCCCGGCGCACCACACCGTTTCAAAGTGTTCGGAAACTCTGAGCCCTTGGGGAAAGGAAAATACCCCGCAGGGGTCGTATTTTTGTTTGATAGCTTGCAGCCGCTCGGTGTGGCAGCCAAAATATTCGCAAAGCCAATGGGGTAAATACCGGTATGGAAAATTCACATAAGCGCCTTCGGTCATAGATGCGAACAGCGGAAAATGAGTATTAATCCATGCGCGTCCCGGATTCACATAAATTGGATCTTCCCAAACGGTAGACATCCACAGAATGTATTTGGCCTTTCGGTAATAAAAAGCGGTGTCATCTTGCCCCACTTCGGCTACCTTTCCGCCCAAGGCATACAGAGAAAATCCGGTAAATACAGAGCCTTCCGGGGGATTCTGTACCATTTGAATCAAAGAGAAAATTTCTGCCGGTGTCAAATCACACATGACAAAACGGCTGGCAGCGCTGAACATTTCCCAGGCCGGGTATCCGCTGCCAAGAATTTGCACAGCCTGAAGAAAGGTGGTTTCTTCCAGATTGGATTTCGTAGGATCAGCCTGCAAAAATGCCTGAAGCTGTTGCTCTGCTTCTTGGCTGGTGCCGTAGAAAATTCCCCGAACCAGCATGGCCAGACCGTCTTGCACCGAGTGATATACCCTTGAAATCAACGTCATTCGATAATCTGCCTGATTCAGCCAGCTTTGCCACATTTCCCAAAACTCCAGCTGCTTTTGAGAAGTGACATGCAGGTATTCTATTTCGATGAGTGTAACGCTCTCCACTTTCGGCGGCAGACGGAAGGTGATTGATACCACAACCCCGAAATTCCCGCCTCCGGCGCCCCGGCAAGCCCAGAACAGATCTTCATTATTGGTTCGGCTGGCCGAAATCAGGCGGCCGTCGGCATCAATCAGGTGGATTTCTTCCACACTGTCGCATCCCAGCCCCAGATAGCGGCAGGAAAGCCCCCAGCCGCCGCCCAGCGAATATCCGCTCACGCCTACAGTGGGGCAGGTGCCACCCGGAAAGGGATATCCCCGCGAGGATACATAGTCATACACCTGTTTGTTGGTTACGCCGGCTAAAACATGGACAAGCCCTTGTTCTTCCTCTATTTCAATGTCATTCATTTCACTGATATCGATGACCAGTGCACAGTTGCCATTGGAATAGCCCTCATAGTTATGGCCCCCGCTTCGGATGCGCAGGGGCATGCAGTTCTTTTGAGCCCAGATGACGGCATTGGATACATCCTGAATGGTTTGGCAATATACGATGATTCCCGGATATTGCTGTATCGAGCGGTTCTAGTCCTGCCTGGCCTGTGGATACCAGGGGGAGCAAGGGGTAAGAATGCGGCCGCTCAGGCCGCTGAAATTATCTTGACTCAATCATAACCCTGCCTTTATTTTATATTTTTAATAGGGGAAAGCAGATGTTTAACATGTATACCGGCCATGATGTGGATGCAGCCCGGTATATTTTTTCAAAATTTACGGGCGGATCTGCGGGAAATCCTTGTATTGTCTTTCTGATTTGGATATAATCAAACAATAAGAATGCGAAAGGAATGCCGGTATGGAACAGCAGTTTTCACAGAAGGTATATGGTGTTGTGAAGCAAATTCCTTTGGGGAAGGTAGCGACCTATGGCCAAATTGCTTTTTTGGTGGGAACTCCCCGGCGAGCACGACAGGTGGGATATGTACTGAGCCGCACCCCGTCTTTTCTGGATTTGCCTTGTCATCGGGTGGTAAACCGTTTGGGAAACCTAGTGCCGGGCTGGGAAGAGCAGCGCCTTCTGCTGGAGCGGGAAGGTGTGCACTTTCGGGACAACGGGACTGTAGATCTTCGGCAAAGTATTTGGAACCCAGAAGAAACATCCATCAAACCGGAAGAAGGAGAGAGAGTATGACATTCCAGGAAATGCGAAGAAAAGACCGTCAGCTGGAATCGGAAGAAGTTACACAGCTGTTGGAACGGGCAGAATACGGTATTTTGTCCACCATGGGTCAAAATGAATATCCTTATGGCATCCCGGTCAGTTATATATATGCGGATGATACGATTTATTTTCATTGTGCAGTCGCCGGGAGTAAACTGGATAATATAGAAAAAAATAATAAGGTTTCCTTTTGCGTGGTGGGGAATACTTGTGTATTGTCTGAAAAGTTTACCACCAATTATGAAAGCGCTGTTGTATTCGGCAAAGCACAAGAGGTTTTGGGGGAAGAAAAACAGCAGGTGTTGGAACAGATTTTACAAAAGTACTCGCCGGATTATCTGGAAAGCGGAAGGCGCTATATCGAAAGCGCTGCAGACAGAGTGAAGGTTATGAAGATTGCAGTGGAACATCTTTCTGGAAAGGCAAGAAAGTAACGGGCTTTGCGTACGAAAGATGGGTATAATCGAATCAAAATAGATTTAGTTTTAATAAAAAGATAATGTCATAATTAGAATTACATATTGCTGAAATTGTGAAATTGTGGTATGCTATTTAAAATGGCAGACCGGATTTTGAAGAATGCAAACAATAAAGGGAGGAAGCCCAGTGAAATATCAAATCATTGTGGACAGCTGTGTGGACTTTAACGAAGAAGTATTTGGGGATACCAGCGAGATTACGCGCATTCCTTTTCAACTGATGATTGATGACGAATCCATGATTGACGATAATTTGGATCTGGATCAGTTGATTTCTAAAATGAAGGCCAGTAAACGAAAAGTATCCACAGCGTGCCCCTCGCTCCATGATTATTTGGAAGCGTATAAAAACTGTACGGTCAATTATGTGGTCACGATTTCGTCCCGGCTCAGCGGGTCTTATCAAAGTGCCATGGCGGCCAAACAGATGCTGGAAGAGTCCGGAAGCACCAGTCAGGTGCATGTGATAGACAGCAAATCCGCTTCTGCAGGGCAAACTCTGGTTGTATTGCAATTAAAACGGATGTTGGAAAAGCAGATGGAATCCAGCCAGATTTTATTGACGCTCAGCCGTTATGTTTCCACTCTGCAAACATTATTTGTGCCTGTGTCGCTCAATAATCTGGAGAAGAACGGCAGAATCAACGGGATTCAGGCCATTATGAGCCGGGTGCTTCATATTATTCCTATTCTGGGTTCCAACGGCGACGGGATTCTGGAACTAAAGGATCGTGCCAGAGGAGAAACGCAGGCGATAGAAAAGCTTTTTGCTATCATAAAGCGTGATGCTGTGAATATGACTGAATCTGTTTTGGCCATTACTCATGTCAATGCCAAGGGGAAAGCAGAGGCTTTGTGTGACAAGATTAAGAGCATTTTTTCTTTTCAAGAGGTTGTCGTATTTCAGGCTAGCGGCCTGAGCACTGTTTATGCCGATGATGGTGGCATTGTATTGGCTTTTTAAGCCATTGCAATCCATTGATATAAAAAAGAGGATATCCTTTCAGTAAGGATATCCTCTTTTTTATATTCCGACAGATTAGGCAGGTTTGCAAAATTAGCTCTGTTTTTGATGAATCTTTCATGTTTAAAGGTTGTGGTCTTCCAGAGCTATATATTAATCTTTTCAGCCGGAATAAAGATAATTTTTGAAAAAATGATCCGTAAGGATTGCTATGATACCGAAATTAGAATATAATGAGATCAAAAATTCAGGAGGCCCGAATGGAATATATATCCGCACACGAAACAGCAAAACGATGGGGAGTCTCACAAAGACGTGTCTGTGCGTTATGCGCTGGCGGGCGCGTGCCCCATGTAAAACGGCTGGGAAATATGTGGCTGATTCCCGAAGGCGCAGAAAAACCGAAGGATGCTCGAAAAAGGGCCAAAAAGAAACCGGATGGCCCGATTCGACCCAAGCCTTTTTTGAAGTGGGCGGGGGGTAAAAGGCAGCTGGTGGAAGCGATTCGGCAGCGGTATCCCAAAGGGCTGGGCAGCGTTATCCATAAGTATGCAGAGCCTTTTGTAGGGGGAGGCGCCGTTCTGTTTGATATTTTGCAGCGGTTTGATTTTTCTGAAATATACATATCCGACACCAATGCCGAATTAATCCATACTTACCGGATGGTTCGGGATCATGTGGAGGAATTGATTTTAAGGCTGAGCCGGCTACAAGAGGAATTTTTGCCGCTGCACACCGAAGAGCGCAAGAAATTTTATTACAAGCAGCGCAAGCGCTTTAACGCACTTTCTCTTTGTGCCCCGCAAAAGGAGCAGATAGAAAAAGCCGCTTGTTTTATTTTTTTGAACAAGACCTGCTTTAATGGCCTTTACCGGGTAAACCGCCGGGGGAAGTATAATGTGCCGATGGGGGCTTATAAAAACCCGGTTATTTGTGATGTAGATAATCTTCGTGCTGTGTCAGCTGTTTTGCAGAAAGTTCAAATCGTTTGCGCGGATTATTCTCAATCGGAATCTTTTATTGATTCCGTTACCTTTGCCTATTTCGACCCTCCCTACCGGCCGTTGAATCACACATCTAATTTTACGGCATATACACAAGTCGGGTTTCAGGATGAACAGCAGGAAAAGCTGGCGCAATATATTCGGTACTTGGCTCAGCAGAAAGGGGCATTTGTGTTAACCAGCAATTCAGATCCGAAAAATACAGACCCAGAGGATGATTTTTTAGACAGACTATATTCCGGATTTCAGATTGACCGGGTCAATGCAGTGCGGCTCATTAACCGAGATCCGAAAGGACGCGGCGAAATCAAAGAACTGCTGATTTCCAACTATGAATAAAAGAAAAACAGGAAAACGGTCCGTTGCCCGTTTTCCTGTTTTTTATGTTGAATTTTAAGACCGGTACTTTTATTCTTTATCGCTTTTCTGTCTCTTCATTGTGCATCTCACGAATTAAATTGACCATCTCAATCGCGCCTGCTGCGCAGTCAAAGCCTTTGTTGCCGGCTTTGGTGCCTGCACGTTCAATCGCCTGTTCAATATTTTCGGTAGTCAGTACACCGAACAGGACAGGAATGCCGCTGTGAAGCGACACATGAGCAATTCCTTTAGACACTTCGCTGCAAACATAATCATAATGCGTAGTGCTTCCCCGAATGACCGCTCCAAGGCAAATGACGGCGTCGTACTTTCCGCAGTTTGCCATTTTGGATGCAATCAACGGAATTTCAAAAGCACCGGGAACCCACGCTACTTCGATACTTTCTTCGTCAATATCATGGCGCCTAAGGCAATCCAGAGCCCCGCTAAGCAGTTTTGCAGTAATAAACTCGTTGAAACGTGCTGCAACAATACCAATTTTGATTTCTTTGGATACCAGCTTTCCTTCCAATACTCTCATGATGATTTTCTCCTTTTGTATTTTAATAGCGCAGAATGTGTCCCATTTTTTCCTGTTTGGTTTTCAGATAAAACAAATCATAGTCATTGGCCGGCATTTGAATGGGAACTCTTTCGATGATTTCTAAGCCAAATCCGGATAATCCGTACACCTTATCCGGATTGTTGGTGAGAAGGCGCAAGGTTTTGGCGCCCAAATCCCGCAGAATCTGCGCGCCGATGTAATATTCCCGCAGATCTCCGTCAAAGCCAAGGGCAAGGTTTGCTTCCAGTGTATCCATGCCCTGATCCTGAAGGGCATAGGCACGCAGCTTGTTGACAAGGCCGATTCCGCGCCCTTCCTGCCGCATATAAAGAAGGACACCCCGGCCTTCCTGCTCAATTTGTTCCAACGCAGCGGCCAGCTGCTGCCCGCAGTCACAGCGCATAGAGCCAAAGGCATCCCCGGTAAGGCATTCGGAATGGACACGGCATAAAAGATTCTGGCCATCTCCGATTTCGCCTTTCACAAGGGCTACATGATGTTCGCCGTTCAGCTTATTCACATAACAATAGGCTTTAAAGTTTCCATGGCTTGTGGGCAGTTCGCTGACAGAGGTTTGCTCCACCAGCCGGTCATGCTTTTTGCGATAGTCCTGCAATGCAGAGATGGTAATAAATTTTAGATTCCACTTTTTTGAAAGCTCCATCAGTTCCGGGGCTCGCATCATGGTTCCGTTATCCCGCATGATTTCACAGCAAAGTCCGCATTCCTTTAGTCCTGCCAGCCGCATTAAATCAACGGTGGCTTCCGTATGCCCGTCACGCTCTAAAACGCCGTTTTGTTTGGCCAGCAAAGGGAACATGTGCCCGGGGCGGCGAAAGTCCTCTGGCTTTGCCGCAGCATCCACACACCGCAGAGCAGTGATAGAGCGCTCTGCCGCAGAAATGCCGGTGGTCGTGTCCACATGATCCACAGATACGGTGAACGCAGTGGCGTGGTTGTCTGTATTTTCAGAAACCATCTGCGGAAAGTGCAGTTTTTTGCAGATCTCTTCGCTCATGGGCATGCAGATGAGCCCTTTGCCGTGGGTGGCCATAAAGTTAATATTTTCTGTTGTAGCAAACTCGGCCGCGCAGATGAAATCACCTTCGTTTTCGCGGACTTCGTCGTCGGTAACAAGAATGATTTTTCCGCGGCGGAGTTCCTCCAGCGCTTCTTCGATGGTACTATACTGAAACATATTGATCCTCCTAATAACCAAACTGAGATAAAAACTCTTTTGTCATACCGCCGAAACGGGCTTGTGACGTTGCGGGGCATAATAGTTTTTCAATGTATTTCCCGATAACGTCGTTTTCCAGATTGACGGTATCGCCGGTTGTTTTGCGGGAAAGAATGGTGGACATTACGGTGTGGGGAATGGCAGAGAAACTGAAGTTTGATGCACTAACCTTGGCCACTGTCAAGCTGATACCATCCACCGCAACAGAACCTTTTTCCACGATGTACCGCAGAATTTTATCTTCTGCCCCGATGGTATACCAAACGGCATTGTCGTCCTTTTGTATGGCTTTTATCATTCCGACGCCGTCAATATGTCCAGAAACCATGTGCCCCCCAAACCGCCCGTTTGCAGGCATGGCTCGCTCTAAATTAACCAAAGCTCCGGCGCGCAGGCTGCCCAGAGACGAACGGTTTAAAGTTTCATGCATCACATCTGCCTGAAAGGTATTGGAAGAACGGCTTGCCGCAGTCAGGCATACCCCGTTTACTGCAATACTGTCTCCCAGATGCAGGTCATTCAATATTACGCTTGCCTGTATGGTAAGAACCGAGGAAAGGGCACCTTTTCGCACTTCTTTCACTATTCCGATTTCTTCAATGATTCCGGTGAACATTTGAAATCACCTCACTTTCTATCAGAATATCTTCTCCAACACAGGCAACCGTACCGTTTGTCAGAAAAAATGCGTCTTGGGGGCTGGGAACACCCACTCCGGCCACCGGAGTTTTTCCATTTGTTCCGCCGAATAACTTTGGTGCGATATACGCTTGTACCTTGTTGACGATGCCCGACTGTAATGCCGACCAATTCAGAATTCCGCCGCCTTCCAGTAAAATGCTGTCGATTTTTTCTTCCCCCAGCTTTTTCATCAACTGGCCCAAATCCAGATGACCGTCTTTCTCTGGAATCATCAGGATACGGCAGCCTGCAGTGAAATAAGGCTCTTGCCTTTTAAAATCGGTGCAGCAGGTAGCAATAATCGTTGGAACCTTTTTTGCGGTTGTTGCAATTTGGGAAGTCAGCGGTGTGCGCAAATGCGTATCACAGAGGATGCGCAGTGGGTTCCTGCCGCCTTCTATGCGGCAAGTGAGAAGTGGGTTGTCTGCCAATATGGTTCCAATCCCTGTCATCACGGCACTGTAGCGGTGACGATCCTGATGTACCCGGCGGCGCGCGGCTTCCCCGGTAATCCATTTGGATTCCCCTGTATATGCGGCACTTTTTCCGTCCATGGTCATGGCGTATTTTAGTACTACATATGGGGTTCCTGTTTGAATAAAGTGAAAAAACACTTCATTAAGCTTATCGCATTCCTTTTTTAATACTCCTTTTTCCACTTCGACCCCCAGATTACGAAGCTGCTTGATGCCTTTTCCCGCAACCAGCGGGTTTGGGTCATGACTGCCGACTACCACTTTGCGGATTCCGCTTTGCAGAATAGCCTCTGTGCATGGGGGTGTTTTTCCAAAGTGGCAGCAGGGTTCCAGTGTTACATACAGCGTTGCGCCCTCTGGCGATTCCGTGCAGCTGGCAAGAGCATTGCGTTCCGCATGGGGAGAGCCATATCGTTCATGGCATCCCTGACCGATGATGTGGCCGTTTTTTACCAGTACGGCGCCCACCATGGGGTTGGGGTTAACATAACCGCAGCCTTGTTCGGCAAGCTGTAACGCCAAACGCATATATTCGCTATCTGTCATTTCACACGACCTTTCATAAAAAATGCCTTGAACACAAGGTTCAAGGCATTTTTGCATTTTCCGGCGGGTGTAATACCGCCATATTATAAAAAAACTCTGAAATGACGGATCATTTCAGAGCAAAAATATACATGACGTATCACAACTTGCGGATACTGCATTATCTTCTTTCATCCAGACTGTACTGTCGGCTTCGGAGTTTCACCGAATCATGCCTTGCGGCTCGTGGGCTTTACCACCGGTAGGGAATTGCACCCTGCCCTGAAGATTGCTATTCAATTGTATTTATAGTAACACTCGATTTCTTCCATGTCAACCATTTCACGATCCAAAATTATTCTATTTAGGGCACCAAGATATTCCGAAAGGCTTCTTGTGAAAGTCCGTTTGCTCAACAAATTCACGATGCAAAGAACGGATGAAGCCATTTGTTTTGTATGTGAATTGGAGAAGGAAGCAGAGCCGAAGAAGTAGGGCGAACTCTGCAAAAGCGGTGCTCTGGCAAATGATTTACCCGGTATATTATTTATTGTCAGCATCAAGAAATATGTTACAATAGGATTAGTTCAGATATTCTTTAAAAAGAATCAGTTTTATATGGAAACTGTACTGCGATATAAGATAATATTGCACAAAAAATCCCAGAGTGATAAAATGATAAAAATGGAATGACATTATTTTTACCGATTTATCTCACGTTATCTCTTTGTTATTTTTGGCTTATGTCTGGAACGATTCATTCACATAAAACAACAGGGGGGACTTCAGTGAAGAAATTTTTTCTCTGCATGGCAGCATTTATTTTGGTATTTACCGGTTGCAGCAATGGAATGCCATCCACCACTGGGATGATAAAACCGATGGATTTAACGAAGGAACAAAAAGAAATTGTCGATTTACTTTCCACACAACAAGAAGTTTTATTTTTTGATTATGATTCCAAACAGGAATATAAACATTTTGATGTGTGGGTAGAAGTTTATCAAAAAGGTGAACTGGTGGAACCGAAAGCAGCAATCCTTTCTTTAAGTGATGAGCTCAGAAGCTGGAATGGGCAGCTTTCTGTTTCTATTACACAAAAGCCGGATTATCAATGGAGAATTTCTACAAAGCTCAAAGACGGAGGAATGATGAGTACCGTCAGTGAATTTTCCAAACGATATTCTTCGGGTGGCGGCCAAGCATTCGGAGCTATTACCCAGCCGGTCGACATTAAGGAAAACCAGGAAATTCTTTTGTACTCCAGGCTCTTTTCCACTTCGAATGAAGTGGAGTTTTATAGTAATCAAAGCTATTTAGAAAATCCGGAACTTTTAAATGGGTTTGAATATGTACATTTGATTAAGTGTAAGTTTTATAACAATGAAACCTGATATCCTATCTAAAACTAAATAACAGCTATATGGAAAATAATATTTAAAAATTTTGTAAAAAGAAAAGAGATGTCTATTTAGACATCTCTTTTCTTGGTGGAGCGCTTGCTACCAAATTCGAACCATTTATATCGTCTAGGGGAATGGTTTCTGTGCCATCCATATAGTTAAAGGTTAAGATGATTTTATCATCAAAGACATAGACCGCATTTACAAAGCTGTCTATCATCTGTTGCCTCTAGTTCCTCTAATCACTGTTTGGTGGCGGGGATAAAAAAGTTATCCAGTAGGGGATTTTTGGCTTTTGTCGCTCCACTAAGATGGGTGGGGAGGGGTTCTTAACAGGATGAACATGTGCCTGTTTTACAGTTTTATCAACCGAATAAAAAAACAGTTTCCCATTCGCTGAAAATAAAATTTCGGTTGAGAGGATTTCTCTTTATAGTGATTGATAGGGAATAAACTCAATCCATTGTCATTGTGATCCTTAGCCGGTACCACCGAGAACTCCTCCAATATAGTATAGTACAAAAATATGCAGTGGATAAAAAATGTAAAAAAAGTATTTCCAGCCCCTTCCTTTTTGACCGTTATAGCTTAATAAGAATGGGAGGGCGCCGATCATCATCCACTGGTAGGATTCAAAAAGAATGGCAGTGCGGTCTGGTGTATAGTCAGGGGGAATACCTACAGCAATCAAGCAGAGTTCCCGGAAATAATTATATAATCCGGGAGCGTGCAATATATCTAAAAACTGTGCAAGAACATGAGGAACAAACTGCGTAAAAAGCAATATAAAATATACCACACAAAAAATAATATAAGTACGAGCGAAACACTTTTTATCATCTTTAGCCCAATAGAGTAATGCACCCAGAAGAAGATATACCCAACCACCTTCTAGGTAAAAAATGCTTCCTAACAAAGTAGGCAGAGATTCGAGAAAGATGGTAAAAGCTGTAGTAGGTTTTATTAGCATCGGCAACAATATCAGGATTAAATAAACTCCGATTTGCCATGCACCATACAGCAGCAAATGTTTTTTAAACCGTCCATCCTTTTGTCTAAAACTGTCCATTAAAAAATAGAGGATAGTTAAGCAAAATAATGAGCGAAAAAAATTGTTATCGATAACGCCGGCAGGGCTGGAAAAATTGGGCAGCGATAAACAATAGTGGACAGTACCACGCTTTAGCAAATCCATCATTACACTGGCGATATAAAGCCGCAAGCAAAGTTTTCTTTTGTTTTTCGTATGGGAAAATCCCTGTGCAATACAAAAAATAAAGATAGGTGCTGAAAGCCTGCCAATCCAACGCAAATAGAATGGCATATCAGGAATAAATTCGCCTATGTGGTCAATCACCATCAAAATGAGTGCAATGATTTTTAATACAGTGGTAGACATCATTATTTCTCCTTGTGAAAAAAACTACACCCTTACAGATACTATAAAGGTGTAGTTTTTGAGTAGTTGATGCAGGGATAAATAAGTGATTGATTTATTGTACCAGTGACATCAATATACCCTAAAACACCTAAGCTAAATTCTAGATATATTTTTGATTTTAATGATGTTCCTGAAACAGTAAAAGACAATATGGGTTCTTCAGGCACACTTTCATCGTTTTATATACGGATTAAAAGAATTTATGCTGCCTTCAGTCGCATATGCAGAGAAAGAAATACTACCTAAAATTAATAAAACTGTGCAAGATAATAAATTGATTTTTTAAATAATTTGATAATGAATCGAGGCTTAAAAATATATTTGTAATCACTCTCCTTTTACAATCACTTCTGATACATATAGACAATTTAAAAGAAGTTTTGTGACTTGAAAATTAAAAAATAAAAAAGCCCACTCTGAATACACCGGAATGAGCTTGAACTGCTATATTTATGATTCAAAAGAACAACACTAAATAAAAATGCATCCAAAACGATTATTTAAAAAACGAGTTTAGGGTTCGGATACTGAATAAAATGGCGGAGCAAAAGAGCGCTTTTACGAACAAAAAACCAGACGAACCATTGGTGTTCGTCTGGCTTTTTTTTGGTGGACTCGAAGAGGATCGAACTCTCGACCTCCGCGTTGCGAACGCGGCGCTCTCCCAGCTGAGCTACGAGCCCATACAACATTGTTTTTAAATTCGACGAAAATTGCCGAATAATTTCAACGCTGTTTATTATAGCATGCTGTTTTTGATTTTTCAAGTAGCTTTTTCAAATAACTAAAATTAATTTGGCCGCCAGAAGCAGCGGGAGAACGGGCTTTGCAGGGGATACCGCCCAGTTGCTTTCTCGCTTTGGCCCAGTCATCGGTAAAAGAACTTTTCATGATTTATTCGGCTCCAATGCACATTGCATACAAAAGCAAACTAATGAAAACTCAATAAAATTTTTTCATAGAGAATTCTCCTTTTTACTTTTTTATGGTTGCCAAAGCATCTTGTAAAAGGAATAAAAACGAGGGTGTGAAGTTCACACCCTCTTTTTGTAAGCATTGATTTTATTTTTTCTCTGCCAATCCGGTTTTACAGAACTCATTCATGCAGCAGATCTCACATTGTGCTTTTCTGGCCTGACACACAGCCCGGCCGTGCAAAACCAAACGATGACAAAAGTCATTGGATTCCTCGGGGGGCAGCACTGCACGCAAATCTTTTTCCACCTGCAGCGGCACCTTGCTTTTGGTCAGACCCAAACGCCCGGCGATGCGGATGCAATGGGTGTCTGTTACCACGGCCGGCTTGCCGTAAATATCGCCAACTACCAGATTGGCGGTTTTTCGGCCCACTCCGGGCAGCTTGGTCAGTTCTTCTACTGTGTCGGGAATAACCCCGTCATATTCTGCAAAAAGTTTTTGACACATGGCAAGAATGTCGCGCGCTTTTGTTTTATAAAGTCCGCAAGAGCGAATCAGTTCCTCAATGTCTTTTACATCGGCTTTGGTAAAAGCGTCAAGACTCGGGAATTTGGCGAACAGCGCGGGTGTGACCTGATTTACCCGTGCGTCGGTGCATTGGGCGGACAAGCGGGTCGCAATCAAAAGCTGAAGCGGCTCCTCATAGGTCAGCGAACAGATTGCGTCTGGATATTCTTTTTTTAGAGCTTCCACCGCCAGCCGGGCCAGCTGTTTTTTTGTCATATCAATTCTTCCTTTTGCGCTGTTTTTCTCTATTCTAATACAAAAACCGCAAAAAGAAAAGGGCATATTATGGAAGGGAATCCATTCAATCGGATTGCGTTTTTGTGGGAAGACGTGTATAATAAACCTCAAGAAAACAGGAGAGAAGGTTTGTAAATGTTCAGCGAAATGATGGATACCATAGGGTTTGTTTCGGGGTTTGATGCCGAGGTTGGGGCCGCTATGGGACAAGAGCTGGCACGCCAGCAAAGAAATCTGGAACTGATTGCTTCTGAAAATATGGTTTCTCCTGCGGTACTGGCCGCTATGGGAAGCATTCTGACGAATAAGTATGCGGAGGGATATCCGGGCAAACGCTATTATGGTGGATGCCAGTGCGTAGACGTGGTCGAGGATATCGCCCGGGAGCGTGCCTGCCGTTTGTTTGGTGCAGAGCATGCCAATGTGCAGCCTCATTCTGGCGCCCAGGCAAACCTGGCTGTTTATTTTGCATTTTTGCAGCCCGGTGACACGGTTTTGGGTATGAATTTGGCGGAGGGCGGACATCTGACTCACGGTTCTCCTGTAAATATGTCCGGCAGCTACTACAATTTTGTGGCTTACGGCGTAGATCCCCAAACCCATCGCATTGATTATGACAAGCTTCAGGAACAGGCCATGCAAGTAAAGCCCAAAATGATTGTTGCGGGCGCATCGGCTTATCCCCGTGCCATCGATTTCAAGCGCTTCCGTGAAATCAGCGATGCCTGCGGCGCGTATTTGATGGTGGATATGGCGCACATCGCCGGTCTGGTTGCAGCCGGTTTGCATCAGAATCCGGTGGAGTGGGCAGATTTTGTTACCACCACCACACACAAAACTTTGCGCGGCCCCCGCGGCGGCATGATTCTGTGCAAAGAAAAGTATGCCAAAGCCATTGACAAGGCGATTTTCCCCGGAACACAGGGCGGCCCCTTAATGCATATTATCGCTGCCAAAGCGGTATGCCTTGGGGAAGCGCTTCAGCCGGAGTTTCAGGATTATCAGGCACAAGTGGTGGCAAATGCCAAAGCGTTGGCAGAGGGCCTGACAAAGCGCGGAATCAAGCTGGTATCCGGCGGCACCGACAATCATTTGATGCTGGTGGATTTGAGCGGCATGGAGCTGACGGGCAAAGAGCTGGAGCATCGTTTGGATGAGGTGTATATTACTGCCAACAAGAACACTGTTCCCAACGAGCAGAGAAGCCCCTTTGTGACCAGCGGCGTCCGTTTGGGTACCCCGGCGGTGACCACCCGCGGCCTGAATGCCGAGGATATGGATATTATTGCGGAATGCATTGCGATTGCCGCCAATGATTTTGAAGGAAATCAGGACAAACTTCGCGCTATGGTAGAAGGAATTTGCAGTCGCTATCCTTTGTACCAGTAATCGGAAGTTCGCCTGTTTCATAGAACGTTCGGTTAGTCATTCATTTGCGGCGCAGCCAAAAGCTGCGCCGCCTTTTTGAAAGGAGGAATCTTCATGTCGGCACCTTTGGCGGAACGTCTGCGCCCTCAGTCGCTGGGCGAGGTGGTGGGGCAAAGGCACCTGCTGGAACCTGACAGGGCCTTGCGGCGCATCATTGATTCCGGGCAAATTCCCAACATGATTTTTTACGGGCCGTCCGGCGTGGGGAAAACCACTGTAGCCTCTATTATCGCCAAGCAGACCCGGCGCAAGCTGGTAAAGCTCAATGGAACCACGGCATCCACGGCAGACATCCGTGCGGTAGTGGAATCTTTGGGTACGCTTGAAACCATGAACGGTGTGCTTTTGTATCTGGATGAAATTCAGTATTTCAATAAAAAGCAGCAGCAAACGCTTTTAGAGTTCATTGAGAACGGCCAGATTACACTGATTGCTTCCACAACGGAAAACCCTTATTTTTATGTCTATAACGCGATTTTAAGCCGCTCCACTGTGTTTGAGTTTAAGGCAGTGGAAAAGGATGAGATTTTGCGGGCGGTGGAGCGTGCTTTTTCCATATTAGAGCAGGAACAAGGGCAACGGTTGATTCGAGAAGAAGGCGTAGATCTGCACATTGCCCAATCCTGCGGCGGGGATGTGCGCAAGGCAATGAACTCGGCGGAGCTGTGTTTCCTTTCTGCCAAAAGGCAAGGGGAAGATCTTGTGGTGGAGCTTTCGGCTGCCCGGGAGCTGACCCAGAAAAGCACCATGCGCTATGATAAAGACGGGGACGAGCATTACGATTTATTGTCTGCATTTCAAAAGTCTATGCGGGGTTCTGACCCCAATGCGGCGGTGCATTATCTGGCTCGTTTGCTTGAGGCCGGGGATTTGCCGTCTGTTTGCCGCCGTCTGTTGGTTTGTGCCAACGAGGATGTCGGTTTGGCTTGGCCCCAGATTATTCCCATTGTGAAGGCTGCGGTGGATACTGCTTTGCAGGTGGGGCTGCCGGAAGCACGAATTCCGCTGGCTAACGCTGTGATTTTGGTTTGTCAGGCGCCCAAATCCAATTCTGCCTATCAGGCAATCAATACTGCCATGGCAGATATTCGCGCGGGAAAGACAGGGCCGATTCCGCGCTGTTTGCAGAATAAGCACTTTGATGGGGCAGATCAAGAGCGAAAAGGGCAGTTCTATTTGTATCCTCATGACCACCCGGATCATTGGGTGAAACAGCAGTATTTGCCCGATATTTTGAGCCGTGCGGTGTATTATTCCCCGGGAATGAATAAAACCGAGCAGGCTTTTGAACAATATTGGAAAAACATCAAAATAAAAAAATAACCGTTTCCTCTTGTATCTTTGCGCGGTTAGTGATATTATAATATATAATTTTGGGCAAATCTATTTTAAGTTGGGAGGGATTTTGGTTGGATAGCAATATCTTAGCGAGCCTGTCATACGGCGTTTATGCCATTGGGGTAAAAGGGGAGCAAGAGCCTTCTGCTTGTATCGTCAATACGGTCATTCAGGTCACCAATACCAATCCACCCATTATTGCCGTCAGTATGCATCATGATAATTATAGTCACGAACGGATCCGGGAAACCGGAATTTTTTCTGTTTCCGTATTTTCAGAGGATACTTCTGGTGCAGTAATTGGTGCTTTGGGTTTTAACTCTGGCCGCGATGCCAACAAATTGAAAAATGTTCGCCACCGAGTATTGGCCGAGGGCGTTCCCGTGATCAAAGAAAACTGTTGCTGCTGGTTTTTATGTAAGGTAGTCGGAAGTGCAGAAACAGCAACTCATACCGTGTTTTTGGCCGAAGTGGTTGCCGGAAGCGAAAAAGTCACCGGTGTTCCGATGAGCTACACTTATTATCATGAGGTTCTGAAGGGGTCAGCCCCAAAGAATGCCCCCACGCATCGAGCGAACCCGTCAAGCGGTTCCCAATCGGATGCGGGCCGGTTTATTTGCACCGTTTGCGGTTATATTTATAGTGATCCCGATCTTCCGTTTGAAGAATTACCCGAAGATTGGCTGTGTCCCATTTGTGGGATGCCAAAATCGGTATTTGTACGAAAATAGAAAACCAATTAAGCTCAATCTGATGTGCGCTGCACACCGGATGAGCTTTTATTTTGGCTTGTCACAGAAAATCAGTGCTGATATACAGCAGATTTGGTAGGCTTTTGAAATCAAAGGCCTACTTTTTTGAGGCTGTTTTGAGGATATTTTCAGATTATTAAAGGAAAAGGATGATTCAAGCTATGTCAAAACACATCATTCAAACGCATGAAAGGCCGCCGCTGAAGCAGGCGATTCCACTGAGCATACAGCATATGTTTGCGATGTTCGGAGCGTCTGTTCTGGTTCCGACTTTATTTGGAATCAACCCCGCAGTGGTCTTGCTGATGAACGGTATTGGTACGTTGTTCTTCTTTTGGATGACCCAGGGAAAAGCACCGGCCTATCTGGGTTCCAGCTTTGCGTTTATCGGGCCCGCTTTGATTGTAATTGCTCGGTATAAGGACGCGCCGGGCGGAGGATTTGCTTATGCGCAAGGCGGGTTTGTCGCGGTAGGTATGTTGGTGACAATTTTGGCGCTAATCATCCATAAATTCGGTTCTGATTGGATTGATAAGCTGCTTCCCCCAGCAGCCATGGGCCCGATTGTGGCATTGATTGGTCTGGAACTTTCCGGAACAGCAGCCTCTACTGCGGGAATTCTTACCCAGACAGAGTATGTGAAAGTGAAAGGGGCCGCAGGGCTGTTCCAGCAGGTTGTTACCGAGGTAGACCCCAAAAATGTAGTTGTATTTTTGGTAACGCTGGGAATTGCCGTGTTTGGAAGTATTCTGTTCCGGAATTTCCTGTCGGTCATCCCGATTTTGATTGCCATTATCGGCGGATATTTGTCTGCTTATTTCATCGGCATTGTAGATTTTACCCCGGTGCAGCAGGCAAGCCTGTTTTCGCTGCCCCATTTTCAGTTGGCACGCTTTCGTTTGGATGCCATTGTAACCATGCTGCCGGTGGCTTTGGTTTTGGTTTCGGAGCATATCGGCCATCAGATTGTGACGGGGAAGGTGATTGAAAAGGATCTGCTCAAAGATCCTGGACTGCACCGCTCTTTGATGGGTGACGGTATTTCCACCATGGCTTCTGGTATGTTGGGGGCAGTGCCCACCACTACTTATGGGGAAAATATCGGCGTTATGGCAATGACCCGGGTGTACAGCGTTTGGGTCATCGGCGGCGCTGCGGTACTTTCGATTGTCAGCTCTTTCATCGGCAAATTCTCAGAACTGATCAGCACAATTCCCGGGCCGGTCATCGGCGGTATTTCCTTTTTGCTGTACGGCATGATTGGGGCCTCTGGTTTGCGTATTCTGGTGGATTCTAATGTGAATTATGGAAGAAACCGCAATATTATCATGACTTCTGTGGTGTTTGTAACGGGTTTGTCCGGTGTAACCCTGAACCTGGGGGCTGTTCAGCTCAAAGGCATGGTTTTGGCCTGTGTGGTTGGCATGATGATGGGACTGATATTCCACATTCTGGATCGCTTGCACCTGACCAATGATATGGAAGATGAAATGGAAGAGGCCGCATCGGCAAAATAATCTGCTCAAACAAAAACTTCCCTTTTTGCAAAACGGCAAAAAGGGAAGTTTAATTTTTTGTTACATCAGTTCTGCGGCAAAGGCTTCCAGTTCCGATTCATCATCTGGTTTTGGAATCTGATCAATGCGCTGAAGTGTTAGATTTTCCACATGGCGAACAGAATCTCCCGGTTCAATGTGGTAAAGGGGACTGAGCGTTTCCATCTCTAAAAAATCCGCATTGACATAGGTTTCATAAGAAGCACCCAAGTCCGGATAAGCGGCATGAACATTGTGAACGTAATGTTTGGTGAACACTACATTTTTTCTCACATAAGCAGCCCATCCGCAATGATTGTTCCAACCCGCTTTAAAAGCGGTATTTACAGAGGGATCCTGCCGCAGTGTGACAAAGCGGTTACCCCAGTGAATTCTGGGATCGCGCAGGTCAGAGTAAGGCCATAAAATCAGGGAACGGTTGGGCTGCAAAAAATCGCCCGCTGAATTTTGAGGAATAATTTCCATTCCGCCCGGTGCCAGCATGGTAACTGCCCAAAGTGCCAGAGTTTTGGGTTCCTTAGAACAGTTTTTGGCACTGTGAATCACCATGATATCCGAAGCGTTTTCGTTCATCATCACTTCAAAACCAAGCTGCATTTCGTTGTGGCGCTGTTTTGCAGGGGTGAAGCTGACACCGTCCGGCAAAACACCATAAACCACAGGTTCATTGTCTGGGTAATACGTTTCCGGTGTGCTTTCCGGGCTGAGCCATAACCGATGGCCGCCGTAATTATAAAAGATGGCGTCTTCGCCATACAGCTGGTTAAATTCTTCGCCGAACGAACGGTATTGCCGTGCCGGATCCGTATACAACATATTTTCGCCGTTTACCAGACCAAAATAAATCAGCCGGGGCCCCACATCAATCGTCACCATGACTTCGATGATGCCGTTACTG
Organism: Clostridium minihomine; assembly: GCF_900240385.1. Lineage (GTDB taxonomy): Bacteria > Bacillota > Clostridia > Oscillospirales > Acutalibacteraceae > Faecalispora > Faecalispora minihomine. The sequence goes on from NZ_OEQH01000001.1 coordinate 633,026, forward strand.
ATATGTACGCACCGCCCGAAATTTTGATATTCTGTTTCTTTAATTTGGATGGCCAAAAAAATCCTTCCTTTCCCAATAAGCACAGGTCATTTCCAACCCGCATGGTCCCTTGACTGGGGTACACAGGGCATATAGATCCGTTGCCCTGCATTCGGTTTGAAACATGGCTTTGGCTTCAGCGTTCAGTGAAGCCACGTCGTTCCAATTGGCAATAATGGGGAGCGTGGCGCTCCGTTTTGCAAAGCGCAAAATCTCCCGTCCTTTTTCATTAAATGCCAAAATTCTGAGATAAGCCGGGGGCTTTGAGCACTCCTGATTTGTCAGCCCCAGAAAGGCCGCCAATAAAATTCTTCGAATTCTTGCATGGGAATACCGTTTGGATTTAATGGAAGAAATGAGCTGTTCCAGCGAAACCGAGGTCTTTATGCTATCTTGAATCCGGTTTTCCAGGCCCTCGCTGATGTCTGGCAAATGGCTCAGCTCCTGTCGGCTCATGGTGCGCAAACGGGCTAAAATGGCTGTTTCAACCGGGTGGAGTGAAGCGGGAGCCCGTCCCTCTTTTAGTTCCCTGCTGAAGAGATCGGCTGCCGGTTGAGGAACATAGAGCGAAAAAGGTTCCCGGTTGGCTATTTGCCGCCGAATCTGAGAGGCTGAGGCAATGGGTTCCTCGGATAAAGGCGCTTTTGCATCATGCGGGGCGCCGATTCGTTGAATGGTTTCTGGCCGGATTCGGGAGCCCAGCCGCAAAAGAGCCTTACAATATTCTATTCCTAAAATGTTGTTGGGTTCTTTCATCAGATGTGCAGCTGGTGTTCCCAAAAGCTTTGCTATCGCTGCCTGGCGGGCTGCCGCGAATGAAATTCCCAAGCGCAGCTCTTCTTTTACCGCCGCCTCAAATTCCCGGCTCAAAAGGGTGGCTGCAACGGTTTGCAGCAAACGAATTTCTCCCCATTCGCTGCCAAAAAACAACTTGTCCACACAACCAAGGGAATCCAGCATGGCCACGGCACCTTCACAGAACCGTTCGGCTCCGGCTGTGCTGAAACCAACCGGCAGTTCCAGAACCAAATCTGCGCCGCACCGGATGGCCGCCATGGCGCGGGGCCATTTATAAAAGGCCGCCGGCTCCCCCCGCTGAACAAAGTTCCCGCTCATCACCACCACCAAACCGCCCGGGGAAGACTTCTTGGCCTGAGTCAGCAAAAAGTGGTGTCCGCGGTGAAGGGGATTAAATTCTGCAATGACACCAGAAATCAAGGGTTTATTTGTCATGTTATAAAAAACTCCTTGAATTAATTGTGAAAATATACTATTATATACTATGGTTCTATAGTATCGTATTGTGGGAGTAGATTCAAGCTATTTTTACAATATTCAGAAAAATTAGGAGGGAATCTGATGAAAATTTTGGTCATCAACGCGGGAAGTTCATCCTTAAAATATCAGCTGATTGATATGACCAATGAGGAAGTGCTGGCAAAGGGAAATTGTGAGCGCATTGGAATTGAAGGAGGCATTTTCGGGCATAAAACTGCTGACGGCCGTGAGAAGAAGCTGACAGTGGAAATGGCCGACCATATTGAAGCTTTTATGCAGGTTAAAAATGCACTGATCGATGCTGAAGTCGGTGTAATTAAAGACTTGTCTGAGGTTACCGCAGTGGGCCACCGTGTGGTACAGGGCGGTATGGAGTTTATGAAGTCTGTCCTGATCGACGAAAAGGTCATGGCAACTGTCGAAAAGCTGATTCCTTTGGCACCGCTGCACAACAGCGTAAACTTGCAGGGAATTCGCGCTTGCCAGGAGGTTTTCGGTGCTCAGGTGCCTCAGGTTGCTGTGTTTGATACAGCATTCCATTCCACCATGCCCCCCGAAGCGTATATTTTCCCCATTCCTTATGAGTATTTTGAAAAGTATCAGATCCGCCGTTATGGATTCCACGGTACTTCTCACCGTTTTGTCAGCGAACGCTGCGCAGAATTGATGGGCAAGCCTATGTCCGAACTCAAGATCATTACCTGCCACTTGGGCAACGGCTCTTCCATTGCCGCTGTGGATCAGGGTAAGGTAATCGACACCAGCATGGGCCTGACCCCCTTGGATGGCTTTATGATGGGAACCCGTTCCGGTGCGCTGGATCCTTCGGTTGTCACTTTCCTTCAGGAAAAAGAGAACCTGTCTGCCGCTGAGATGAACGACATCTTGAATAAGAAATCCGGCCTTTTGGGTGTTTCCGGTATTTCTAGCGATGACCGCGACATTACAAAGGCAGAAGAAGAGGGCGATCCCAGAGCGATTTTGGCCCACAAGATTCTGGTGTACCAGATTAAGAAGTTTGTCGGCAGCTATGCAGCAGCGATGAACGGTGTGGATGCCATTGTGTTTACTGCCGGTTTGGGCGAAAACCAGAGCGATCACCGTCAGAATGTTTGCGATGGCTTGACCTATTTGGGCGTAGAGGTTTCCAGAGAAATCAACGACCAGATGATTCGCGGCAAGGGCGGAAAGATTTCCACTCCCAATTCCCGCGTACAGGTATTCGTGATTCCCACCAACGAAGAGTTGGTGATTGCCCGCGATACCAAAGAGATCGTGGGAAACATCTAATCATTACAACGTACAATAGCGGCGGAGAAAATTTCTCTGCCGCTATTTTTTATTGACAATTTCATTGTCTCGAAACAGAAGAGAAATGCACCAAACGGCAGACAGCCCCACCAAAGTGTAAATGATTCGGCTGATAATATCTGCCTGCCCCTGAAAAAGCCAAGCCACAATATCAAACTGAAAGACGCCGATGGAACCCCAATTGATTCCCCCGATAATCAGAATAATAAAAGCAAGGGTATCCAACATAAAAGCATTTTCCTTTCTTAAATAATTTGCTTTTTTAGTGTCGTCAATAATCATGTAAATATACGATTTTGAGGATTTACATTGATTCTATAGGAAATATAGCGTACAATAAAGAATAATACCCACAGAAAGGATGATGGGCAATGAAAACAAGAAAAATCGGACAATCCGATTTAGAAGCCGGCATTTTGTCCTTGGGCGCATGGGCAATTGGCGGCGGCAGCTGGTGGGGCGAAAATGACGATGAACTGTCGATAAAAACCATTCACAGCGCGTTGGACAAGGGCCTTACGTGGATTGATACCGCCCCGGTTTATGGGTTTGGGCACAGTGAAGAGGTGGTCGGTAAAGCGCTCAAAGATCGTCGCAGCCGCGCGATTTTATCCACCAAATGCGGGCTTCAGTGGCGCAATCAGCAGGGAAGCGATTCTTTTTCCCGTGATGGGCACGAAGTGTACCGCAATTTATCTGCGCAGTCCATTCGGCAGGACTTAGAAGACAGCCTGCGCCGTTTGCAAACGGATTACATCGATATTTACTATACCCACTGGCAAGCCAGAAAAGGCGGAGCCTCCATTGAAGAAACTATGACAGAACTGCTGAAAATGAAGCAGGAAGGGAAAATCCGGGTTATTGGCGCATCCAATGTGAACACGGCGCATTTGGATGAATATTTAAAATATGGCAGGCTGGATGTGATTCAGGAAAAATTCAGCATGGTGGATCGTCGGATTGAATCCGAATTACTTCCATACTGTGAAGAACACCAAATTACATTGCAGACCTATTCTCCGCTGGAACAAGGTCTTTTGACCGGGAAAATTAGGATGGATTATGTGATTCCGGCAGGTTCCGTACATGAAAACAAGTTCTGGTGGATTGCAGAAAATCGAAAATTGGTTATTGATATGCTGAATGGCTGGTCTGATTTAACCGAAAAGTACGGTTGTGCCATGGGCAACCTGGTGATTGCCTGGACGGCAGCGCGCAGCGAGCAAATCAATGTGCTGGGCGGTGCCCGGAAACTGGAGCAGGTGGAGGAAAACGCCAAAGCAGGCGATCTGATTTTGGACAAAGCCGATTTGGATCGAATGACCCGCGATGCCGATGCCATTATTACCACCAGCCAGAGTTAGTCTGGATTGCGCTATCTTTTAAAAAGAGAAGAATTTTAAAACAAATAAAGACATAAAAAATCCCCTGCGAATTTAAATTCGCAGGGGATTTTCAAACCATTTTATTGTTCGGCTCAACCGGCATTCTTTTGCCTCTTGATGACCTTCAGACGAGAGAATTCTTCTCTGTCCTTTTCTTCCAAGGCATCAGAGATGAATTTCACGGTCTGCTCAAAACGGGGAATCATGATGTTTTTCAGTGCGTTTGCCCGCTTTTGTGTTTTCTTAACGGCATCTGCCAAACGATAGACGCTGTTTTCCACTTCGGCCAATTCCGCGGTCATATATTTTACCTCGCGGAATTTTAAAAAGGCATTGTCCATCATGGTGTTGGTTTCCATGAGCCCGTAACTGAGAGTTACCGGTGTGCGTTCCAGTGAAACCATGGGAATTTCCACACCCATAACACTGCGGAACGCCACATTCAGATTGTTGTCATAAGGGACGGTGCCAGCAATCTTATCACAAATACCCAAAGTAACGTTGGCCATTTTCAGGGCCGAATACGCTTCCTCATAGGTCTGGTCGATTTTATCCTGAATTTCATTGGCACGGTCAATCAGTGCCATCATTTCACGAATCAGAATATTACGCTTGCGGTCTAACAGCTCAAATCCTGTACGGGCCAGAGCAAGCGATTTTTTTGTGGCAAGAAGATTGCCTTTGGTTGGTACGATTTGAATCGCCAATGCTTCTCACCTCACCTTAAGCCGATGTATTTTCGCTGAGTGTGTTTTCCAGTTCGTTCTGCAGGTCAGCGGTATCCTCCGGCTTATAGAATTTATTCAGAACCGCGTCATCCACACGATCCAATTCTGCACGGGGAAGAGTGGATAACAACTTCCAGCCTAAATCCAAGCTTTGGTCAATGGTTCTGTTTTCATTGCTTCTTTGGGTCAAGAACCGCTGCTCAAACAGCTTGCCGAATTGAATGTACTGTTTGTCAACCGGGGAAAGCTCTTCTTCACCGATAACAGAAGCCAGCGAACGGGCATCCATTACCTTGGCGTAAGAAGCGAACAGCTGGTTAGACAGTGCAGAGTGATCCCCACGGGTGAAGCCTTCGCCGATGCCGTCTTTCATCAAACGGGACAAAGAAGGCAGAATGCCAACCGGCGGGTAAATGCCGGTGCTGTCCAGTGTGCGGTCCAGAACGATCTGACCTTCTGTAATATAGCCGGTCAAGTCAGGAACCGGGTGAGTTACGTCATCGTTAGGCATGGTCAAAATCGGAATCTGGGTAACGGAACCGGTTTTTCCTTCTACCATGCCGGCGCGCTCATAAAGAGACGCAAAGTCGGAATAAAGGTAACCGGGGAAGCCTTTTCTGCCGGGAATTTCACCCTTGGAAGAGCTGAATTCGCGCAGTGCTTCCGCATAAGCTGTCATATCGGTCATGATGACCAGAATGTGCATATTCAGTTCAAATGCCAGGTATTCCGCAGTGGTCAGTGCGCAGCGAGGGGTCAGGGTACGTTCAATAATCGGGTCATTGGCCAGATTAACGAACATAACAACCTTCTGCAATACGCCTGATTCGTCAAAAGAGCGGCGGAAATATTCCGCAACGTCGTTCTTTACACCCATTGCCGCAAACACAATGGCAAAGTTGTCACTGCCTGCACCAGAGATTTTCGCCTGACGGGCAATTTGAACCGCCAGCTCGTTGTGGGACATACCGGAGCCAGAGAAAATCGGCAGCTTCTGTCCGCGAATGAGGGTCATCAGGGTATCAATACTGGAAACACCGGTATTGATATAGTTGACCGGATATACTCGGGAAACCGGGTTGATGGGGGTGCCGTTGATATTCATGCGCTTCTGCGGGAAGATGTTGCCCAGTCCGTCGATAGGACGTCCAGAACCGTCAAATACACGGCCCAGGATTTCCGGCGACAAGGGCATCTCCATGGGGCGTCCGCGCAGACGGGTGCGGGTGTTATTCAAAGAGATTCCGCGGGTACCGTCGAATACCTGAATGACCACGCGCTTTCCGTCCATCTGAACGATTCTGCCCTGACGAATTGTGCCGTTATCCAGGCGGATATCAACGATTTCTTCAAAAGAGGCATTTTCCACATCGTCCAGCACGATCAGCGACCCGTTTATTTCTTTGACGCCAATATAATCAAGAATCATAAAAAAACCGCCTTCTTTCCGTGGCTGTCAATCAGTTGTTGATGATTCCTGCCACGGTGTTATCAATTTCTGCAATATAGTCATCGAACAAGTCCAGCTTGTCATTTGGTACGTCGTACTTGATCTTCACCAGCTTGTCAAACAGACCCGACTGCAATATGCTGGAGATTGGAACGGCCGCTGACACCAGCTGCTTGGATTTTTGATACAGATGCAAAATGACTTTCATCATCAGCTTCTGCTTCTCCAAGGGAACGAAAGTGTCTTCGGCGTGGAAAGCGTTCTGCTGCAAAAAGCCTACGCGGACAAGACGCGCGATTTCAATTACCAGCTTTTGGTCATCCGGCAAAACGTCGGAACCAATCAGCTTAACAATTTCCATCAGTTTGCTTTCTTCCTGCAAAATGTTGTTGATTTTCTTGCGGTAATCCAGGAATTCCGGGCCAACATTCTGATTAAACCAATCCTGCAGATCGTTGGAATATTCGCTGTAGCTTGTCATCCAGTTAATTGCAGGGTAGTGTCTGGCATAAGCAAGGCTTTTATCCAGAGCCCAGAAGCAGCGGGTAAAGCGCTTGGTATTTTGGGTAACAGGCTCAGAAAAGTCTGCGCCTGCCGGTGATACCGCGCCGATAATTGTAATGGAACCGTCGGTTCCGTTCAGGTTTTTCGTATAGCTGGCGCGCTCGTAGAATTCTGCCAGACGAGAGGGGAGGTATGCCGGGAAGCCTTCTTCTGCAGGCATTTCTTCCAAACGTCCGGAAATTTCACGAAGAGCTTCTGCCCAGCGAGAGGTGGAGTCAGCCATCATGGCCACATGGTAACCCATGTCACGATAGTACTCTGCCAATGTGATGCCGGTGTAAATAGAAGCTTCACGGGCTGCCACAGGCATGTTAGAGGTGTTGGCAATCAGCGTGGTACGGTCGGTCATAGGCCGGCCAGACTTCGGGTCAATCAGCTCTGTGAATTCCTGCAGAACCTGAGACATCTCGTTTCCGCGTTCGCCGCATCCAACATAGATAATAATATCCGCATCGCACCATTTTGCCAGCTGATGCTGGGTCATGGTTTTGCCGCTTCCAAAACCGCCGGGAATAGCGGCTGTACCGCCCTTGGCCACAGGGAACAAAGTGTCAATGACACGTTGGCCGGTTACCAGCGGAATTTTGGGCTGCAAACGCTCCGCCACAGGGCGGGGTGTGCGGATTGGCCATCTTTGGCACAGGGTCAGTTTGTGTATGTTTCCCTTTTGGTCGGTCAGCTCCACTACCGTATCGTTGGAACGGTATTTTCCGTTTTCGCTGACCTTTGTCACAGTGCCGCTCACAGTGGGAGGGACAAGGCATCTGTGGCGTATGATTTTGGTTTCAGGGCATTCCGCGTAAATATCCCCGCCTTTTAATACGTCGCCAGCCTTTACGGTGATGGTTACATCCCAAAGCTGATCAGGGTCAAGCGCGGGAACGTTGCTGCCGCGTGAGATAAATACGGATCCGGAATCATCCGCAATTTTTTTCAGCGGACGTTCGATTCCGTCAAAAATATTATCCAAAATCCCTGGGCCTAAGGTAACATTCATGGGGCTGCCGGTACCGAAAACCGGCTCGCCCGGACGCAGTCCGGTGGTTTCTTCATATACCTGAATGGTAGTTAACTGATCGGAAATGCCAATGATTTCACCTACCAAACGCTCGTTTCCGACAAACACCATTTCCATCATGGAAAAGCTGCGTGAGTTTTTGACTGTTACAACTGGCCCGTTAATACCATAAATTAAATCTTGGTTCTCCATCTTCAATCATCTCCGTTATCATTGGTATTACGGTTCAGATCACAGCCATTCCAGAGGTTTCTTCAAACCATTCGTGCTGTGATTCCAGCATGCTGTCCAGTGTTTCGTCAGCCATAATGCCTTTGTCGGCATGATAGGCGCGCACACCGCCAATCAGGATATCGTTATCCGCTTTGACAGCGCAACCCTTTCCAAAGGTCTGCTTTAGCAGATCTTCGTACTTCAGATCTTCTTTTTTAACACAAAGAATAGCACCTGATTCAGGGAATAACTCCGACAAATTTTTTGCAAATTTTTGCAGAAGCCCGGGGTAATCTTTTGAGCTGGTAAAGGCCAAAAGCTGTTCTTTGGCCTTTTCAAATACTTCGTCAGCAATTTTCTGGCGCTTTTCCAGCAGTCCTTTTCGGGCATCCATTTCTCGGTGCGCTATTTCCCGGGTGATTTCGTCCCGCATTGCAGTCATTTCGTTTTGGATCAGCTGATATGCTTCATGTAGAACCTGACGTTCTGCCTCTTCCAATTCTGTTTTCTTGTATTCGGCGATTTCCTGTTCTATTTTAGCTCGCTGTTCCTGAGCGTAATGATTGATAGCGGTACTGAATTTACTTAATTTTTCATCATTAGAAGCCATAGTAACCCCCCGTTCCGCCGCCTTGGCGGTTTAAATTTTTACTCCGATTGCCTCGCGAACATAGCGGGTAATCGAATCTTTTGTGCGGCCATTACCGTGACGGTCGGGTATTTCAACGATCAAAGGACGTTTCAGGTTCAGTTTTAAGTCATAGACCAATTCCGGGCACATCGAAACCAAACGCTCGGTCATTAAGACAACGGCAACGTCTTTCATTTCAATGGCATCGTTCAAGGCCTCACGAACCTCACCGACATCGTGCGCCAAAATGCCGGGAATCCCGGCAAGGCGCATTCCTACCAGCGTGTCTGTGTTGTCGCTGATTAAGTAAAAGCGCATATCAGCACCTGCTTTCTTAAAAGAGCCTTAAATCTTGTTCAGAATCAGGATGGATACCAGCAGACCGTACAGAGCAATACCTTCGCCCAAAGCAACGAAAATCAGGGACTTACCAAAGGATTTGGGATCTTCTGCAGTAGCACCGATTGCAGCGGGAGCAGCAGCAGCAACAGCAATACCACCGCCGATGCCGGCAAGGCTGGTAACGATAGCAGCGGCCAGCAGGCCCATGCCCTTGGTGTTATCACCAGCAGCTGCTGCCTGAGAAGTGGTAGTAGCGTTGGCTTCGGGTTCTTCCGAAACAGCGTTGGCTACCATGGGAGCAGATACGGTAATTGCGCATACGAGCAGGAATGCTGCCAGTTGGCCAATTACAGCTGTTTTTGCTTTTTTGCCGTTTTTGACCGCTCTCACACTAAAGAAGACAGTCGCCATAAGTGCCGCAACGGGTAATACAAGTAATACGTACATCATAAGATTTGCCTCCAAAATATAATGTTTTTTTATTTACCGCGTCAGGATTTGGTGAGTTCCTGGCGAGCGGATACAGGATGGAAAGGACGGCCCGTGCCGTCGAAGAAGCGGCTGAACATTTCGTAATATTCCAGCCTTAGTACCTGAATTCCCACAAGAAGGGCTTCCAGTACCATAACAAAAATGTTGCCAAAGATGACTATCAAAGCGTAGCCGATTCCTGCGGACATTTCCGCCAGAGTAAAGACCACCATCATCATACCGGCGTGAACCAGCACGAAGGCGCCTACACGAAGGAAAGACATGGTGTTGGTGGCATAGCTGAGAAGGAACTCGAAAACTTCAAAGAAGTTTTGCATGATAAAGTCGCCCCAGCTTTCGGGTTTCCAATGTTTTTTTCCTTCCATAATTTCGCTTAGAATTTCCCGGAAGAACATCAGAATCAAGGGAACAATCATAAAGCAAACCACATAAAAGGGGGTAACCAACTGCCAGCCCATCACCATTTTTCCGCCAAAACCAAAGACCAAAGAACCGTAAAAGACCAGCCCAGCCAGGCCATTGGGGCCAAACAAGGCATTTCCATACTGTTTCTTTTTGACACTGGAATAAATGTTAATCAGCATTGCAACCATAACCAGTGACAGTCCGATGGCGATAGCCAGATAAATAATCAGATTGGTGGTTGCCGGTTCCATTACTTCCACAGGTTTCTCATGAAGCCCAAAAAGGGACCGATACAACGGATCCAGAGCATGTTCAAACCCGAACACAGAGCCATAAATCAGGCCAAAGCAAGCGGAAGAAATTCCGCAGGGAATTAAAATTTTGCCCAGTTTCATGCGAAGTTTGTTCCACATGAACAAGCCAACCAAAGAAACCACAAGTCCTTGACCCACGTCGCCGAACATGATGCCGAACAGCATTACATAAGTAATTCCTACGAAAATAGTCGGATCCACCTCGTTGTAAGAGGGAAGGCCGAACATTTCCACAAAAAACTCAAAGGGACGGAACGGTTTGGGGTTTTTCAAATGAACTGGGGGAGAGTGATCTAATTGAGCCTCTGCCTTTTCAAATGTATACTCCACCGTTTCCAGGGGTTCCAAGCTTTCTTTAAACTCAGATTCCTTGGTTTCGGGAATCCAGCCGGTCAGAACAAAGCTGTCGTGATAACGGGCTCCATAATGACGGATTCCAAAGTAGATGCTTTTTTCTTTTAATGAGTTAAATGTTTGTTGGCAGGCTTCTTTTTCCTGTTCCCAATACTCATCCAGCTTGGTTTGCAGTTCTTTTAACTGCCCGGTGACATTCAGCTTGTTTTCTTCCAGCTCGTTGAGCGTTTCTTCAGCGGTGCCACTGTACTTGCCGATGTCAATACGCTTGAAATATAAACTGGAGAAAATGCGATCCACTTCTTCCACTTGATCGATGGGGGCAAAATAAACGCCCCAATACAGTGAATCGTCATGAGCGCTGGGGAAGAAAGTTACATAAGGGTTGTCATTGTAAAGGCTTAGCTTGTCAAAGCTTTCTTTTGCCATGCAGCCGAATCGTACTTTAATAAACGAACGGTTGTGTATTTGTTCCAGCTTTAGATCTAGGCCTTTAAAGTGAGAAATATCCTGTATTGCAGCCGTTAGCTCTTCTAGTTTCCTTTTAAGCTCCTCCTGACGTGCCAGCGAGTCCTCTACCACAGTGCAAAAACGGGTTACATACTCAAATAAACCGCGATCCATAGAATCATCTGCCGTGCAGCAGGGGTTCCCCTGAAACATCAGTTGCTTCTGGATTTTTTCGCAGCTTTCCACCAGTCTTTGCAAAGGGGCGGAATATGGGTTATCTTCGCTGATGGGGATAAAAGAGGCGGTATCGGAGTAAAAGGAAAGAACGTTGTCCGGATGAAATACCTCGGATTGACCACAACGAACTGTCACTTCATCCAGTTCATTCATGCGTCCAATAATGCTTGCCATTTTTATCTTTTGGACAGCCAAACAGAATCACTCCTTTCGTTAAAAATTAGAAAAAGCAAGCAGCTTCTTTATTTCTTCCGGCGGGAGTTTGTAACGTATTCCCTCCACAATGTTAGTAATATCCATCAATTCAATCTGCGTGTAGAAAATGTAAGAAAACATTACAACAGGCGGGTGGACGGAAAAATGGATACTGTGCTTGCAGGCGTGGTATAAAGCGCGTTCTGCCAGCTGATCCTCAAAATTGTATTCAATTTTGCTGGTTCGTTTCCCAAGCTTTGTTTTCTTCAGCAGTTCTCTGACTTCTTCGGCGTCTTTCGCATGAATCATTTTTTCAACCTGATCTCTGCGAAGGGAGCCGAAGGGCAAAAGATTGCTGCGAATATAGTCCGGCCCGGCCTGAAAATGAGTTTTCAGACGGACAATGCGGGCAAAATTCATCAAGTCAAGGTAAAGATCCAGCAGCTGCTTCAGATCTTGCTTTGTACTGCGCAAAGGGTGGCTTTCGATAATGTCATACAGGTTACTGTACAAGTAAGTATATAAAGCATTTTCTGCAGCCGTGTAATTCAGTGGCTGTTCTTGGGAAGGCCGGAATGGATCCAGCAATGCTTTATATGGGGTATGTGACAAGGCGGACAAAATGGAATCAAAATCCTCAGCATTGGACAAGCCCGCCAAATCGATATGGGAATGCATCGCCAGGGTAGACGGCATGGAAAAGAAATATTCTTTTGGCATGTCGGCATTCAGGTGAAGCAAAGCATTTAAAATCTGCCCCACTTCGTTTCGCTGCAGAAGGAAAACGGCAAACACGTCGCTGGTAGATAATTCATATCGGCAAAGAGAAGCCGAATCCGCGAAGAGCTTTTGCTTTAGCCGGTTTTCTAACTGGCCACGGTAGATATCCCTGTCATTGATTCCGGCCAAAACCTTATCATAGTCTGTGTTGTTGGCCAAGTACCGGGCGATTTCTGTCACGCTGTGGCAATTAAGCAGATCTTGATACTGCTGGGCTTTCAGCCTGCGTCCGTACATCGCGCGCGCTTTGGCTAATACAACATTAGAAGAAAGGGTGGAAAGCACAGAATCACTCTCCTATCACGTTTTTTACGATTGCATTGACCCATTTGTCGCCATTGGATGCATAACTTTGATCCAACTGTTCCGACAGAGTCTGATATTTGTGCTCTTTCACCTGCCAGCCTTTTTCGGCAGCAGACATTTCCAGTGGTCTGTTTTTTTCAATTCTGGCACGAGCCCGGGTCAGATATTGTGTTCGAATATCTTCGCGCTTTTGCAGAATTTCCTTTTCTGTGTTTGCTTTTTCCCGCTGGGCGGCATCTGTAATTTGCCTGGCCTGCTCATCCATTTCGATGATCTGTTTCAGCATATCTTGCATTTCAACCGCACCTCCTCAATAATAAAATATATTAGAGACTTAAATATTCATGAATCATATGCACAATTATAGCTCTCTTGTCATAAATATACAACTCATTTTGAGATAAAAATTCCTTTTGTGACATAATGATCTGATGAAAATTATAATTAATTTTATGCAATATTAATAAAATTAATTATAAGTTCTAATTTTTCAGGCTCTGAAGCGGTGCAGGAATGCGTCCGCCGCGCTGAATAAAACGTTTGGGGGAGTAAGTATTTACTTCCATTATAGGGCCGCCTCCCAAAAGTCCGCCAAAGTTCAGTTCTTCGCCCACGGTTTTGCCAATGGCGGGAATCAGGCGTACAGCAGTTGTTTTACTGTTAACCATTCCAATGGCAGCTTCGTCGGCAATAATGCCAGAGATAACCTCGGCCGGGGTATCGCCGGGAATGGCTATCATGTCAAGGCCAACCGAGCAGACAGCCGTCATGGCTTCCAGTTTGTTGAGAGATAATGAACCGCGCCGGGCCGCTTCAATCATTCCGGCATCCTCGGTAACAGGGATAAATGCACCGGAAAGGCCCCCAACATGAGAAGAAGCCATGGTGCCGCCCTTTTTCACAGCATCATTTAAAAGGGCCAAAGCTGCGGTTGTGCCATGAGCACCGCAGGCCTCCAGGCCCATTTCCTCCAGAATATAAGCCACAGAATCGCCTACAGCCGGGGTGGGGGCAAGAGAAAGATCTACAATTCCGAAGGGAACGAACAGACGGCGGGAAGCCTCCTGCGCCACCAGCTGACCCATCCGGGTGATTTTAAATGCGGTCTTTTTAATCAGATCGGCTATGGCAGTAATGTCGCAGTCACCGGCCTTGGCCAATGCCGCACGCACCACTCCGGGGCCGGAAACACCCACGTTGATCACGCAGTCCGGTTCGCCGGGCCCGTGAAACGCCCCCGCCATAAAGGGGTTGTCTTCGGGTGCATTGCAAAATACGACTAATTTCGCAGCACCGATACAATCGCGATCGGCAGTCTTTTCTGCACATTCCCGAATGACGCGCCCCATCTTGGCAACAGCGTCCATGTTAATGCCTGCCTTGGTGGTTCCCACATTGACAGAAGAGCAGACGTATTCCGTATTGCTGAGCACTTCGGGGATGCTTTCAATCAATGCGTAGTCGCCCGGGCCAAATCCTTTGTGGACAAGAGCCGAATAACCGCCTATAAAATTGACCCCTACCTCTTTTGCAGCACGGTCCAGAGCCGCAGCGAAATGAGCGGGGCTTTTGGTGGGACACGCGGCCGCAATCATAGAGATTGGGGTGACAGAAATGCGCTTATTAATAATTGGAATCCCATATTCTTTGCTGATGTCTTCGCCGGTTTTCACCAGATTGCAGGCGTAACGGCAAATTTTATCATAAACTTTATCGCATGCAGACTTTTGGTCTGAATCGATGCAGTCCAGCAAAGAAATTCCCATGGTAATAGTGCGCACATCCAGATCTTCATTATCAATCATATTGATTGTTTCCAGAATATCGCGGGAATTAATCATGAAAGAGTTCCTCTCTATGTTATAATATTTTGTTCTCTTAGTTCCGGAATTCCGGAAAAAAAGAAACCCTGTGGATTAAATTCGATGCATGGAATTAAAAATATCCTCATGCATGGTATGTATCGTCAATCCCATTTCTTCCCCCAGCCCGGTCAGACGATCAGAAAGCTCGCTGAAAGGAATGGCGCATTTTGAGATATCCACCATCATAATCATGGCGAATAAATCCTGAAGCACAGACTGGGTAACTTCGGTGACATTGACTTCGTGTTCCGCACAAATGGAAGAAACACGCGCAAGAATGCCGACCATATCTTTGCCCAGCACAGTAATTACAGCACGCATTAAACAGCCTCCTCAAAACAGATTTAAAAAACAATTTAGATGCCCTATATTATGAGATAGAAATTTCTGTCTGTCAAGGTGTTTTATACATCTACAGGATTTTATGAAATAGAATAAGCGCCATATTGCAAAATTGAAAAAATTTCAAGGAAAAACTGTCTTTTCTCCTTGTTTTATGCTAATATAATTGAAATTAGAAACGTTAGCTTGCAAAATAAGAGAAATAGGAAGCGGAATGGAGGAAATAAAATTGCAGTACAAATACCTTTCGGATTGCCACATCCACAGTGACTGCTCCCGCGATGCGGAAGATCCGGTAACTATGATGTGTGAAGCTGGGGAAAGGCAGGGACTGTATGCCGTTACTGTGACGGATCATTGCGAATGCAATGTATATCAAGAAGAGCAGTATGATCGTTCCGTGCGCCAGTCTTATTTTGAGGCGAAGAAAGCAGCTGCGGTATTTCAGAGCCGGATGAGGGTGTATGCCGGGGTGGAATTGGGACAGCCGGTTCAGAATTTAAGAGCGGCAGAGGATATTTTAGCGGCCTGTGATTTTGATTTTGTGCTGGGTTCCCTGCACAATCTGGCGGGTATGGAGGATTTTTACTTTCTGGACTATGTGCAGGAAGAAGTGCCTGCGCTGCTGAGCCGTTACTTTGACGAAATTCTTGAAATGGTTCGGTGGAACGGATTTGATTCTTTAGCCCACCTGACCTATCCTTACCGTTATATTGTGGGGGACAAAGGGCTTCATGCCGAACCGTACCCGGATTTTCAGGAAAAAATAGATGAAATTCTCAGTCTGCTGGCGCAGAATCAAAAAGCGCTGGAGCTCAATACATCGGGCCTGCGGCAGAATCTGGGGCAGACCCTTCCGCCGCTGAAAGTTTTAAAACGTTTCCGCCAATTGGGGGGAACCTATGTGACCATTGGATCCGATGCACACCGCTGGGTCGATATTGCGTCCGGCCTAAATGAAGGGATGTCTTTGCTTTCGCAGGCCGGCTTTGATCAGTTTACAATTTATATCGGGCGTGAACCGCTCTTGTTACCAATCCAATAACAGCTCAGGGCTAACCCTTAGACTGTTCAGTGAAAAAGGAGGAACCACCATGGAAAAACTATTAACTCTTTTAAGCGAAAATGCCAGACTGACCACTGCACAGCTTGCAGTGATGCTGAATGAGGCAGAAGACAAGGTGAAAGAACAGATCGCCCGTTACGAACAAGAGGGTGTGATCAAAGGCTACCGTGCATTGATTGATTGGGAAAAAGTCGATCAGAATAAAGTGACCGCCTTAATTGAGTTGAAGGTGGCTCCGAAGCCGGAACGCGGATTTAACGAGATTGCGGACAGAGTCATGCAAATGGAAGAAGTGGAGAGTGTTTACCTGATGTCCGGCGGGTATGATTTGGCTGTTATCGTCAACGGAAAAACCATGCAGGAGGTCGCTTTGTTTGTGATGAACCGTCTGGCCACGCTGGACACCGTTATGTCAACGGCGACTCATTTTATTTTAACCCGATATAAAGACGGCGGGGTTGTTCTTTGCTCCGGGAAAGAGAGCGACCAGAGAATGGAGTGTGTTCTGTGATCGATTATCAAAGCGTATTAAATCAGCAGCTGGTGTCATTGAAGCCCTCCGGAATCCGCAAGTTTTTTGATATCGCCAATGAAATGGACAACGTGATTTCTCTTTCCATCGGCGAGCCGGATTTTGCGACGCCCTGGCATGTGCGCCAGGCCGGGATTCAGACACTGGAAAAGGGGAAAACCTGGTACAGCCCCAACCGGGGGTTTATCGAGCTGCGGCAAGAGATTTGCCGTTGGGTTTCCCGCAAATATCAGCTAGAATACGATCCGCAGACCGATGTGGTGGTGACCATTGGCGGCTCTGAGGCCATCGATTCCGGCCTTCGGGCTCTGATTAACCCGGGTGATGAAGTTTTGATTCCGGAACCCAGCTTTGTCTGCTATGTTCCGTTGACCCAAATGGCGGGCGGTACGCCGGTCATTTTGGAGACAAAGGCGGAAAATGATTTTCGTTTAACGGCGGAAGAGCTTCGCGCCAAAATTACACCCAAGTCAAAACTTTTGATTATGCCGTTCCCCAATAACCCCACAGGTGCCGTAATGCGCCGTGAGCATCTGGAAGAAATCGCTCAGGTGGTGCGTGAGCACAACCTGATGGTCATTAGTGATGAAATTTACAGCGAACTGACTTATGGGGAGACCCCTCACGTCAGCTTCGCATCGCTGGATGGAATGCAGGAAAGAACAATTGTGATCAACGGCTTTTCCAAAGCCTATGCGATGACGGGCTGGCGGCTGGGTTTCGCCATGGGCCCCAAAGAGATTATTGCGCAAATGACAAAGCTTCACCAGTATGCCATTATGAGTGCCCCCACTATGGCTCAGTATGCGGCGATTGAAGCGCTGAAAAACGGGGACGAAGACATTGTGAATATGCGCTCGGAATACGACATGCGCCGCCGTCTGATTGTGGACGGGCTGAATTCTCTTGGGCTTTCTTGCTTTGAACCGGAAGGGGCCTTTTACGTGTTCCCCTGCATCAAGAGTTCCGGCCTGAGTTCAGAGGAATTCTGCGAACGTCTGATTTATGCGGAGCGGGTGGCAATTGTGCCGGGCACCGCCTTTGGCGACTGCGGCGAAGGGTTTGCCCGGGTGGCTTATTCCAACTCTATCGCCAATATTACCGAGGCATTGAAACGGATTGAACGGTTCCTCGGAACCCTAAAATAACCAGCAATGTTCTGCGAATGGTTTTGCGCGCCGTTTTTTAAAAGCGGTGGGCAAAACCTTCTTTTTGCCGTGAAAAATGGGAGGGATATCATGCAGCTTTCAAAGCCGGTGTTGGTTTATGCGGCCGCCAAGCTGAATTTGACATTGGATATTCTGGGGCGCCGCCCGGATGGATATCATCTGCTGGATATGGTGATGCAGACGGTTTCTGTTTACGATACCCTGATGCTGACGCCGACAGAGCATCCGGCGGTGGAATTGCTCTGTGATCGGGAAGGAATTCCCTGTGGGGAAGGAAATACCGTTCAAAAAGCCGTGCGCCTCTTTTTTGAAGCGGCCGGAATCCGAAATCAGGGCATGCAGGTGCGGATTTTAAAAAGGATTCCGGATCAGGCGGGAATGGGCGGCGGAAGCGCCGACGCTGCGGCAGTGCTGCGGGCGATGAACCGGGTGTATCAGACCGGGTTTCAAGAAAACGAGTTGTGTGAGCTTGGTCTTCAGGTGGGAGCGGATGTGCCTTTCTGTCTTCGGGGCGGCACGTTGCGAGCCGAAGGGGTGGGGGAGATATTCACTCCTGTTTCTCCCATGCCGCCTTGCTTTTTTGTGGTGTGCAAGCCGGATGTCAGTGTCAGCACCGCCCAGGCTTTTGCCCGGGCAGACCGGGAAGGGGATGCGTTTCCCCGGTACACGCCGAATATGATACAGGCGCTGCACACGGGCAGCCTTGCGAAAATCGCATCCTGTCTGGGGAATTCCTTTGAATATGCGCTGGAACTTCCTGAGATTCTGGAATTACAGCAAAGCTTTCTTTTTATGGGAGCATTGGGTGCCTGCATGACAGGCAGCGGTTCTGCCGTGTTTGGAATTTTCGATTCTCGTATGCAGGCCGAACGGTGCCGGGAACAACTGAGAAAAAAATATTCGCAAGTTTTTGTCTGTGAACCGTCTGATGCTGAATAAAGAAGAAAAAAGCCGTCAATCCTTTGGTTAACATAACAAAGGAGATGACACTTCTTGAAACCGTCAGAACAACCGATTCGTTTGAAAACCATTGAAAAATCTCTGCTGATTGCTTTTGTACTTACTGTTGCTTTTTCCCTTACATCTTTTTTTTCATTTGCAGAGCAGTGTGAAGATATCCCCAACCATGTGCTTCGTCTGCATGTGCTGGCCAATTCCGATACCGCTGAGGATCAGGAATTAAAATTATATGTGCGCAACCGAATCCTGACAGAATCGGCCGGTATGTTGGACGGCGTAACCGCACGGGAAGAAGCGGAACAGGTTGTGGCGCAGAATTTGCCCCGGCTTGAGGCTGCCGCGGCCGATGAAATCAAACAGCGCGGGTATGATTATTCTGTGGGAGTAGGTATTGAGAATATCTATTTTCCCACACGCCGTTATGAGCAGGTCACTTTGCCTGCCGGCACTTACAATGCTTTGCGGGTTACCATTGGTCAGGCGGAGGGGAAAAACTGGTGGTGTGTGATGTTCCCGCCCATGTGCCTGCCTGCCGCACAAGAAAAGGAAGAACTGGACGATGTGCTCAACCCCCAGCAAATGGACATTGTTACCGGTGAATATGAAATCCGATTTAAGTCTTTGGAACTTTACGAGCAGTTCCGCAGTTGGGTGTCTGAGAAAACAGCGCAAGATAAGGATGACACTGTGTCCGGCTCTGCTTCAAAAGATCAAAAAGCGGACGATAGCAAAGAAAAAACAAGGGAAAGAGACCGGGCAGATAGCAAAAACGTTCGGCTTTCTAAACCATTGCGGGAAGAGCACGCTCAGCGAAGTGCCCGTACAGATAAATAATCATTTATAAATAATAAAACAGGGAAGAGGCTGTAATGAAACAGCCCCTTCCCTGTTTTTTGCCTTATGATATCATGAGTTTTTCAAAAGTAAACCGTTTTATCGGCCGGGTTGGAAATAATTCTCGAATCAGTAAAACAAATGTAACGTTGAGATTAAAACTTTTCCACTGTTTTCTGCGTATCAATGGATGAAATGATAGGTTTGCTTTGTTTTTTACTTAGTCAATTAATCCCTTCACAGCAATATTGCGGCGCAGCATGATAATCCAGACAAGCCCGGCTATCACTACGGAAGAAATCATGATGATTCCCAAGCCGTGAATCATATTGCTCCAGGCAAGAGAGCCCAATGCCATGCCAATGCAGCCTAAAATGGTTTGAACAGCGTTAATCAAAGATGAGGCAGAACCGGTGTCTTCCTTTTGCTGATCCAACAGAATATTGGTGCTGAATGGGCGGATGGCACATTCTATTAATGTAAAAGGCAAAAAAGAAATCAGAAAAATCAGTGGGGAGCGATTCCCGAACAAAAGCACGCAAAACCCGCTGATCAGTGCCAAAGCGAAGCAGAACCAGGCAAAGGCGCGCGGCGTTACCTTTTCGATGGAACGCAGATAAAGAATTGGGCCAAGAACGGCGAAGGCCGAATTTGCGGCAAAAAAGTAGCTAAAGTGCAGGGGATCCAGAGCAAAATGAGTTTCATAAATATGGGCGGACATTGCAACATAAGCCAAATAGGGCGCCGCCAAAGCGGCAGATACAAAGAGAAAACTGCTGAATCCCAGGTTCTTGCCCACTATCAGCAAGCGCTTGAGGGAACCAATGGTGCTTCCGTGATAGCGTTCTTCCTTTGAAAGGCTTTCTTGAAATAAAAATGCGATGATTAAGGTTAGTGCGCCAATTGCCGCCAGTACCCAGAAGGCTTCGCGCCACCCGGCTACTTTTAATATAGCCGCACCTGCAATGGGTGCCACCATGGGCGCGAGCACACTCATTGCCTGAACTGCCGCAAGAATTTTGTTTCTTATTTTTCCTTCAAAACAATCTTTGACCAGAGCGGTTGAAATCGCCATGGCGGCCCCAACCCCCAAAGCCTGAAACGCACGAAATAAAATCAGCTGATGCACCGTTGCGGAAAGAGCACAGGCAATACTGCCGATTAAATACAAAATTAAGCCGAAAATCAAAATGGGTTTTCGGCCATATTTATCGCTTAGCGGGCCAAATACGATGATGCCTGCAGCAAAGAAAATATAAAAAACGATTAAGGTTAAATTGATCATTGCCGCTGTTGTATGAAAATACGCCCCCATGGTTGGCATAGCCGGCAGATATAAATCAATAGACAGCTGCAAAAAGACTGTCATAAGAGCAATAAACAATACCAGCCCTTTTAGCCCTAAGTATTTTTGCGGTTTGATCAATGCATTTTGTTTGTGAATCTCAATTTCGGTTGTTTGCATTTTCGTTTCCTCCTAAATGAACGTTGACTGGGTCAAGTAAGCATTATAAACTATATACATGCTATACAGTCAACTGTTCAAACGAATTAAAAGAGGAAAAAAGAATGCGAAAAAATGATATGAAAATCAGTGAATTTGCGCAGATTACAGGAATTACACGAAAGAACCTGATTTTTTATGACAAAATCGGGCTTTTAAGCCCTGTAAGGGTAGACCCAAACAACAAATACCGCTATTACACATACCATCAAATCGATACGGCCAATGTCATTACCATTATGCGTGAGATAGGCATGCCCTTAAAAGAGATAAAGGAATATTTATATGGGAGAACCCCGGAAAAACTGATTGATATGCTGGGGGTGCAAAAAGATATGGTTCAGAGTAAAATCAAGACCCTGACCCAAATCAGCGACATGCTGGACACGCGAATCCATTTGACGAAAAAAGGCATTTGTGCAGATGGCGAGATTTTGCTGAAAGAATCTGAGGCGATGCCGATATTTCTGGGCCCGGAGTTGCCAGAAACCAGCCATGTGCTGGAGGGTTGGTATTATCTGGAGGAATTCTATCGTTTTTGCAAAGAAAACGGCTTGATTCGTGGTTTGCCAACGGGCACTATAGTTCGTCATACAGATTTAATAGAAGGAACATTTACCCACCCTTCCCGTTACTACTATCGTCCTGTCGGCGGAAGCAGCTACCCGAACAATGCGGAAAAGCCGAAAGGACTCTATGTAATCGGGCAAGAGCACGCAGAGTATTCCAAAAGCAGTCATTTGTACGAGCGGCTTTTGGACTATATTAAAAAAACGGGCCTGAAAATCTGCGGAGATGCGTATGAGGAATACCTGCTGGACGAAATTTCTACGATTGATCCCACTCAATATCTTTTGCAAATTGCCATTCAGGTTCAAAAGGCTGAAGATGAGAGTAATTGTGACAGTCATCATCCGTAATTCGAATGGTGATACAAGAAGGGATTGGGCATTTCTTTTCTGATAAAGGGTATTTAGAAAAATGGTGTGAAAAAGTGTGACACAAAACAAAAGTTTTCTACTGGCTTCCGATTTATGTTATAATAATCTATTCCATGAGTAAAAGATTTACGGGATCAATTTGGTTGTTGACGTAGCGAATAAAGCGCAAAAACAGATGTTTGGTTGCGAAGATATCTTAATGAGGCAATGTTTTTTGAGTAAGAACATCGGTCGTTACAGGCCGTGTGATACATTGAAACAAAGGAGGAGGAAAGGGATGCTGCAATTACTATTCGGCCGTGCCGGAAGCGGAAAAACCGATTTTGTCCGGCAAGAGCTGCGTCGTTTGGCACAGCAGGGACAGGAAAAGTTGATGCTTTTGGTACCGGAGCAATTTTCTTTTGAAAGCGAGCGGGCGATGCTTCGCCTTTTGGGGGCCAGCCGTGCCGCCGGGGTGGAGGTAGTCAGCTTTACCCGCCTATCGGATGCGGTGTTCCGCCGATTTGGCGGGTTTTGTGGGAAACGTTTGGACGACGGCGGCCGCAGCATCCTGATGAGTCTTGCCTTAGAGCAGGTGGGGGATAAGCTGCCGCTCTATCAAAAACACACGCAAACGCCGGAACTGGTCAGCATGATGCTGGAAGCTTCTTCTGAACTGAAAATGTGTGCGTTGGAGCCATCTGATCTATCCAAAACGGCAGACCAGATGGAAGAAGGAACCTTGCGGGAAAAAATGAAAGAACTTTCTTTGGTTTTAGCCGCTTATGATGCGTTGGTAGCGCAAAGCTACTTGGATCCGATGGATGATTTGACCCGCTTAAAGCAGGTGCTGTCTCAGCATCGTTTTTTTGACGGATACACCGTGTTTGTGGATTCCTTTAAAAGCTTTACGGCCCAGGAACTGGCTGTGCTTGAAATCATGCTGTGTCAGGCGCAGCAGGTAACGGTGGCCCTTTGTGCCGATGGATTGGGCCAAGCGGAATCTGAATTGGGGCTGTTTTCTCCCGTACATCAAACCGCCCGCAAACTGATGCGGTTGGCAAGGCAAAATTCGGTTTCGGTGGCGGCGCCTGTCACCCGGGAACCGGGGGTGCGTTTTGGGGGGCAGGGACTTCGGGCTTTGGAAGAAGGGGTATATCGCAGCCGGCATACACCGCTTTTGGGAAAGCCGGAGGATGTGGTGTTGTATGCGGCCCGCAGCACCTATGACGAAGCGGCTTTTGTAGCCATGACAATCCGCCGCCTGGTGATGTATGAAGGGTACCGTTACCGGGATTTTGCCATATTGACCCGATCGCCGGAATCTTACCGCAGCAATCTGGATGCGGCGCTGGAACGGTGGGAAATTCCGTATTTTATGGATGATCCCAGAGCAATTGACGCCGAACCTCTGATGCGGCTGGTTCTGTGTGCCTTTAACGCGGCTCGTTCAGGATTTCGTTCCGACGATGTGTTTGCCTGCCTGAAAACCGGATTGGCCGGATTCACCGCAGAGGAAATTTCTTTGCTGGAAAACTACGCTTTTTTGTGGAAGCTTTCAGGCAAGGTATGGCTAGAGCCTTGGGCGAGGCATCCCCGGGGATTCGCCGGGGAAATGACGGAGCAGGATATTGCCCAGCTGGAACAGATAAACGCTCTTCGAAACAAAATCATTCTTCCCCTGCGGGTCTTTGCCGACACGATACGTCAGGCAAACGGGGAAGGGGTGTCTCGGGCCATTTATGATCTTTTGCTTTCTTTGGGCGTGCCTTCCCAGGTGGAGCAGATGTGCCGCCGCATGAAGCACATGGGGGAACCGGAACTGGCAGAACGGCAGTATCGGCTGTGGGATCTGCTGATGCAGATTTTGGATCAAACGGCCTTGGTTCTAAAAGGCAAATATTTGTCTTCCCAGCGGTTTGCAGAATTGCTTCGGTTGGTGATTGCTTCCGGCACCATCGGAAGCATCCCGCAAGGGCTGGACGAGGTAACGGTGGGTGCGGCGGATCGCTCTCGCCCGGCCGAGCCCAAAGTGGTGTTTCTGTTGGGTGCGGTGCAGGGGGAATTCCCCCGGAATCCATCTTCGGGCGGCGTGTTTAGCGAAGAAGAGCGGCGCACGCTGATTCAAATGGGACTGCAGCTGAACGGAACTATGGAAGAGGCTTCTATGGAAGAGCGGTTTATGGCCTATACGGTGATAGCCAGCCCGTCGCGGCAATTGTATGTTACCTATCCGGCGGCGGATATGGATGGTGCGGCAAAGGCGCCTTCTTCCATTGTGTCGGAAATTCGGGCGGTGCTTCCCAGTGTGCCGATTCAAAGCCGGTTTTTGCTGCCGGAGGAAACCTTCGCCAATTGTGAGCAGTCGGCGTTTGAAATGACAGCCCGGGTTTTTGGCCAGTCTTCGGTGTTTTCTGCCTCCTTAAAAGAAGTGTTTTCCCGGCGGGACGGGTATCCCGAGCGGCTTGCCGCGCTGCGCCGGGTTCACGAAAGGGCTCCGGCTGCCTTTGAACGGCCACAGCAAGCCCAGATGTTGTTTGAACAGATGCGCCACATTTCTGCCACCCAAATTGAAACCTATCATTTGTGCCGGTTCCAATATTTTTGCCGGTATGGGCTGGGGGCAAAAGAACGGCGCCCGGCAGAACTGAATGCACTGGAATACGGCAGCCTGATGCATTATTTGCTGGAACGACTTTTAAAAGAGCAAGGGGCACACCAATTGGCGGAGTTGGATGCAAGTGCCATGAAAGATTTAATTTCGGCCTGCATCAACCGCTATATGGAAGAGCATTTGGGCGGGGCAGAAGACAAAAGTCCCCGATTCCGTTTTTTAGTAAGTCGAATTGCAGATTCTGCTCAAGTTATTATTTCTCACATTGCCAAAGAATTGGCTCAAAGCAAATTTCAGCCGACGGCCTTTGAACTGGAACTAAAAGAAGGCGGAGAATTCCCTCCGCTGAAAATATCTCTTCCGGACGGCCAAACCGTAACGGTGGAAGGTAAAATTGACCGAGTGGATATAATGGAACTGGATGGAGTTTCTTATGTGAGAATCGTTGACTATAAAACCGGGAAAAAGGATTTCAAACTCTCTGATGTGCTTTATGGAATCAATCTGCAAATGCTGATTTATTTGGCGGCGCTGATTCAAAACGGCCGCTTTCATCCTGCGGGGATTTTGTACATGCCTGCTGTTCGTCCCATTATTCCTGCGGCCAGAGCAACTTCCCAGCAGGTTTTGGAAAAAGAAGCAGAAAAGCGTCTTCGTATGAGTGGGTTGATTTTGGAAGATTCCCGTGTGATTCAGGGAATGGACGGGGAAGCACAGGGAAAGTATATTCCGGTGGCGCTGAAAGACGGCGAACCATCAAAACCCGAATTTGTGCTCAGTGAATCCCAAATGAATGAAGTGATTGGGTACATTCGGAATTTGACCGGAAAAATGGTGCAGACGCTCTATTCGGGTGATGTGAGTGCGCAGCCGCTGACGGGGGATTATAACGCCTGCCAATACTGCCCCTATTCTGCTGTGTGTGGCCATGAGGAGGACGACGGTGGACGGGAAAGCTTTCGTTGTGATAAGGCAGAAGTGCTGAAACGGATTGAGAAAGAACAGGGGAAGGGGGAGTGACCAATGTCTGACAGAAGCTGGACACCGGCGCAGGAAGATGCGATTCGTGCCCGTGGCGGGACGCTTTTGGTTTCGGCAGCGGCGGGCTCGGGGAAAACGGCTGTGCTGGTACAGCGAGTGATTGAGCGCATTACCGATTCGGAAAATCCCTGTGATGCTGATCGATTGCTGGTGGTTACCTTCACCAAAGCGGCGGCAGCAGAAATGAAAGAACGAATCGGGCAGCGGCTTTCTAAGCTGCTGGCGCAGGAGCCTTCTAACACGGCTTTGCAGCGGCAGCAGATTTTGCTGGAAAGCGCCCATATCAGTACGGTACATAGCTTTTGCAGTGAGCTGGTGCGGGAAAATTTTTATAAGCTGCAAATTTCTCATGATTTTAGAATTGCAGACGACAGTGAAATGGCGATTATGCGGGGCGAAGCGGTCACTCAGGTGCTGGAAGACCGCTATACTGCCGGGGAAGCGGACTTTTACGATTTGGTGGAAGCGTTCAGTTCCGATCGCGATGACAGCCGTTTAATCAAGGCGATAAACCAACTGTATGATTTTATCCGTTCGCATCCGTTCCCAGAGCGGTGGCTCAGGGATAAGGCCAGACTGTATTCCGAAAACATTCCGGTGCAGGATACCCCTTGGGGCAAGTGTCTTTTGGCTTTTGCGGAAGAAGCCTGCGATTATTGCATTTCTTTGACGCGGGATTCTTTGGCGGCAATGCAGGAGGATGAAAAACTCAGTGCTGCTTATGCCGAGAGCTTTCAGTCTGACTTGGCAGGACTGCAAGCTTTACAACAGGCAATCGCGCAAGAAAATTGGGATGAAATTGGGTTTCTTTCCGGTGAATTTTCCTTTCTTCGGCTAAAGGCAGTGCGCGGCTACAAAGAAGATCCTTTAAAGAATCGTCTTTCCGCCGGGCGGGAAGAGGTAAAGGCTACTGTAAAAAAGCTGGCGGCTTTGTTTGATTCGACTTTAGAGGAATGTGCCGGGGATCTTCGGGTTCTTTCCCCGGTGGTGGAACAGCTGTTTTCGGTAACGTCAGAGTTTTCGCACACACTGGACAAAATGAAAGCGGAGCGGCGCATGGCGGATTTCGGCGATTTGGAACATTGGGCGCTTCGCCTTTTGGTTCGGGAAACGGAAGAAGGGTTTGAGCGCACCGAAGAGGCGCTGGAATTGTCTGGCCGCTTTGATGAAATTATGATAGATGAATATCAAGACACCAATGAAGCACAGGATTTGCTGTTCCGTGCCATTTCCCGAAACGAGGAAAACCTGTTTATGGTGGGGGATGTAAAGCAGAGCATTTACAGCTTTCGCCAGGCTATGCCCACTATTTTTCTGGAGCGCCGGGCCAGTTTTTCGCGCTATGATCGGTCACGGGAACAGTACCCCGCCTATCTTGTGCTGGATAAAAACTTTCGTTCCCGCCCCACCGTTACCGATGCGGTGAACTTTGTGTTTGGTCAGCTGATGTCTTCGCAGGCGGGGGATGTGGAATACAGCGGAACCGAACTGCTTGCGGCCGGGGCTTCTTATCCTTCTCAACCGGGCTGTGAAACGCGGCTGGATGTTCTGGATTTGTCTTTGGGAGATGTTCCCGATGAAGCCATGGAACTGCTGGAAAGCCGGCATATTGCAGAATCTATTTTGAAGATGATAGCAGAAGGGTTTCAAGTGACCGAAAATGGAACACAGCGCCCGGCGGTGTTCCGGGATTTTTGCATTTTGCTGCGCAGCGCCAACAAATACGCCTCCCGCTATGCCCGGGAACTGCAATTGTGCGGGGTGCCCGCTTGGGCAGATTCTTCCAGCGGATTTTTTGAGGCACCCGAAATTTCAGTGGTGCTTTCATTGTTGCGGATTATTGATAATCCGGTGCAGGATATCCCGCTTCTTTCGGTGCTGGCAAGCCCGATTTATGGGTTTACGCCCGATGAGTTATCGCAGATGCGGCTTGCTTCGCCCAAAAAGCCGTTGTATTTGGCGCTGACCGAAAGTGCATCCTCCGGGAACCCAAGAGCACAGGTGGTTTTAGAAGAACTGGGCAATTTGCGCTCTCTTTCGTCAACGTTACCGTCGGATCGCCTGTTGAATACCATCTACCAAAAAACAGGGTATCTTACTTTGGTGCAAGCCATGAGTAACGGGGAACAGCGGCTGGCCAATTTGCAGCTGCTGATGGAATACGCGAAAAAATATGAAGCGTCCGGCTATAACGGTCTTTCCGGCTTCATCCGGTTTATTGATCGTTTGCAGGAGCAAAATGCCGATTTGCCCGGGGCATCCACGATTTCAGAAGCTTCCAATGTGGTGCGGGTTATGAGCATCCACAAATCCAAGGGATTAGAATTCCCTGTCTGCATTTTGGCAGGGTGCGGCCGGCGCTTTAATAAAGAGCATGGTGACGCCTTACTGCATCCGGAGTTGGGACTGGGAGTCAAGCGCAAGGAACTTTTATCCCGGGTGACGACGCTGCCAAGGGAAGCCATTGCGCTGGAACAGGAACGCCAGTCTATGTCTGAAGAACTGCGGGTGTTGTATGTGGCGATGACCCGGGCCAAAGAAAAGCTGATTCTGCTTGCCACTGTGCGGAATTTAGAAAAAACTTTGATGTCACTTGCCCCCCGGCTGACGGCGCAGGGACGTATTTCTCCTTATGTAGTTCGGTCAGCTTCCGGTATTTCGGACTGGCTTTTGTCCTGTGCTTTGCGTCACCCCAGCGGTGAAGCCCTGCGGGACAAAGCACTTTCCGGAAATGAACTGGTGGCGGGCGGATCGGAATATCCCTGGGAGATTCGGATTGTGCCGGCGCCGGTGCTTGTGGCCGATGAGGGTCAGACAGAAAATCGGAATGAGGGTGCTCAGCCGGATCCGGAACTGTTGAAACGGCTGGAATCAGAAATTGATTTTGTGTATCCCAATGCTATTTTGCGGGGAATTCCGGCCAAAGTGTCTGCTTCTGAATTGGCAGCGGAAAGTGCGGGGGAAGATTATGCTGTTTTATCACGCCCGGCCTTTTTAAGTCAGTCTGGGATGACTGCGGCGGAAAAAGGAACCGCACTGCATCAATATATGCAGTTTGCAAATTACGCAGCGGCGGCAAAGGATTCCAAAGGGGAACTGGGCCGGTTGGTGCAGGAAGGCTTTTTAACCGCAGAGGAAGCCGCTGTGGTCGATTTGAAAAAGGTTGCCGCGTTTTTAGAAAGCCCGGTGGCAAAGCGGATGCTTTCGGCAAAGAAAAGTTATCGGGAACTGCGTTTTACCGTGGAAATTCCGGCTTCGCAGCTGCGCCCGGATTTGCCGGCGGAACAACCGGTGATTTTGCAAGGGGCAGTGGACTGCGTATTTGTGGAAGAAGACGGAGCAGTAATTATTGATTATAAAACCGACCGGGCGGCTTCGGCAGAACAACTGTGGGAACGCTATCGGGTGCAGCTGGAATTGTATCGGCTGGCGGTAGAGCAGGTGCTGGAGGTTCCCGTGAAGGACTGTTTGTTGTATTCATTTGCCTTAGGGCACCCGGTTTGGGGAAACACAGCAAATGACCGATAAAAAAGAATGAAATACTAAAATAAATTTTCTTGACAAAATGAATGGCGGCTGATATAATATTGCGTGTAAACAAAGCAGGACAAAATTTTTGTTCTCACCTATGAGGTTTCGTCCGACATGGGTCAATACAGTTTGACTGTTCTTTCGGGAATAGTGTATGATTCGGTATTGATGCGCGGATGGAGAATTCTGTCCGCGCTTTTTGTTAGTTTGAAACGTGTTTTGGAGGTGCTTACCAATTAGCAACAAGGAACTGCAGATCAACGAAGAAATTCGTGACAAAGAAGTACGCGTCATTGATAAGGATGGCTCTCAGTTGGGCGTTCTGCCGATAGCGCAGGCAATGGCGCGGGCAGCGGAAAGCAATATGGATCTGGTAAAGATTGCGCCGCAGGCCAAACCGCCAGTTTGCAAAATTATCGATTACGGCAAGTATCGTTTTGAGCAGGCCAAGCGTGATAAAGAAGCAAAAAAGAATCAGCATGTTGTGGATATTAAGGAGATTAGACTGTCCCTTAATATTGATACCCATGACTTTAATACTAAGGTAGGGCATGCTTCCCGCTTTTTGAAAGAGGGGGACAAAGTAAAGGTATCAATCCGCTTCCGTGGCCGTGAGATGGGCCATCCGGAACAGGGGCATCAAATCATGCGGAAATTTGCCGAGGCGTGTTCGGAAATAGCGAATGTTGAAAAGTCGTCCAAACTCGAGGGACGTAATATGCTGATGTTCCTTGCTCCCAAACCCACGAAGTAATTATTTTAAGGAGGGGCAACTGTTATGCCTAAAATTAAGACGCATTCCGGCGCAAAAAAGCGCTTCAAAGTTACGAAAACCGGAAAAATCCTTCGTGCTCGTGCCAACAAACGGCACATTCTGAACAAGAAGACCACTAAGCGCAAAAGAGTTCTGCGCCAAACCGCAGTGACCGACGTTACCAATGCGGCAAAAGTGAGAAAAATGATTCCTTATCTTTAAGGGATAAGTTTTCACGGAATTGAAATGATCCTAATTTGACCATATATTTGGAGGTAACAACTCATGGCTCGTGTGAAAGGTGCGTTGGCAACACGCAAAAGAAGAAAAAAAGTATTAAAGCTTGCAAAGGGTTACTGGGGTGCAAAGAGTAAGCACTTTAAAATGGCCAAACAGGCTGTTATGAAATCCGGCAATTATGCATATATCGGCCGTAAGCACAGAAAAAGAGATTTTCGCCGCTTGTGGATTACCCGTATTTCTGCTGCTTGCCAGATGAACGGCATTAACTACTCCACCTTTATGAACGGTTTGAAAAAAGCAAACATCACCCTCAACCGCAAAATGTTGTCTGAGATTGCTGTTTCTGATGAGGCGGCATTCAAGGCTTTGGTAGAGAAGGCGAAAGCGGCCTTATAATAAGCTGTTATTGCGCTCGGGTACCCCCGAGCGCATATTTTAATTTGTATGGAGAATAAAAATCATGCCCAGCCCAGTGATTACCAGCCGAAAAAATGAGATAATAAAGAAAGCTGCAAAACTTCGCGATTCGGCGCCGTTTCGCAGGGAACACAATGCATTTTTGGCAGAAGGGGCCCGGCTGTGTGCTGATGCCGCAGACAGCGGGCTGGAAATAGAAAGCCTGTTCTATACCGAAAAAGCCCGGGAAAAATACGAATCCTATTTGGAACGAATTTTTACCCGGGCATCGGTGTCTTATCTGATTTCGGAATCTGTGGCAGAACTTTTGAGCGATACCCGGCAATCGCAAGGTGTTTTTTGCGTGGCGGTGCTTCCTCAAAAAGAAAATGCCTCTCAAAAAATGGAGGCGCAGGGCTGCTTTATCGCTCTGGAGGAAATTCAGGATCCGTCGAATTTAGGGGCGGTTTTGCGCACCGCAGAAGCACTGGGGATTTCCGGTGTGGTTTTGGCCGGTTCCTGCTGTGATCCCTTTGGACCCAAGGCACTGCGGGCCAGTATGGGCGCGATGTTTCGTCTGCCTTTGTTTTTTGAGGAAAATTTGGCTCAGTGTGTGGTTGGCCTGCGCCGGCGCGGTTTTTTTACCGCTGCGGCAGTCCCGGCAGAAGAGGCACAGAAAATCACCGAAGTGAAATTTCCGCCAGCGGTGCTTTTGGCCGTGGGCAACGAAGGTGCGGGGCTTTCGGAAGAATCCATTGCCGCCTGTGATGTTCGGGTGACCATTCCCATGCAGGGTAGGGCGGAGTCCCTCAATGCGGCATCCAGTGCTGCTATTTTGATGTGGGAGATTATGAGAACGCGGGGGAGTGAATCATGATCAGCGGAGAAGCTTTTTGGGTTTGGCTTCAGCATGGATTGGGCAGTGGCAGCAGCAAAGTGCGCAGAATCCTTTCCGGTTGTTCCGGTCTGGAAGAGTTTTGGAAGTCTGGCCCGCAGTTTTGGCGGATTTTGGGGATTTTCACAAACCGGGAACTGGGGGCACTGGAACAGTTCACCCCCGAGGATGCTCAGGGGATTATAGAACAGTCCCAGCAGCTGGGGCATCGGGTGCTGACCCCGGATAGTGAGGGATATCCCCGCTGTTTGTGGGAGATTCATAACCCTCCCTGTGCCCTTTATGTCAAAGGGGAGCTGCCTTTGGTGGACGAGCAGCCTGCCATCGCCATGGTGGGAACCCGGGATGCCACTCTTTCCGGCCGAAAGATTGCCTTTTCCCTTTCTTATCAGTTGGCTCAGGCAGGTGCGATAGTCATTAGCGGCGGTGCCCGGGGAATTGACACGGCTGCCCATAAAGGTGCTTTGCAGGCACAGGGAAAGACGGTTTGTGTGTTGGGCTGCGGTCTGGAATATCCTTATTTGATGGAAAACGCGCAGCTGCGGCAGTGTATTGCCGAAAGCGGTGCATTGGTTTCGGAATACCCGCTGAAAACACCCGGTTCTAAAGTGGCATTTCCCATTCGTAACCGCATTATTTCTGGCCTTTCGTCGGGGATTGTGGTAGTGGAGGCGGCCGCCAAAAGCGGTTCTCTCATTACGGCGGATTTGGCTTTGGAGCAAGGGCGGGATGTGTTTGCCGTGCCTTGCGGAATTGATAACCCGGTATCCGGGGGAGTGAACAATCTGATTAAAAACGGCGCCGTGCCGGTCAGCAGCGCAGCGGAGATTCTGGAACCGTATCTGCACCGTTTTCCGCAAATGCGCCAGCTTTCTGGGCGGGCGGATTCCGGTGCTCTTTTTTCTGTTGTTCCGGAACGCTCCCCTCAAAAGAAAAAATCCATTCCGCTTTCGCCAATGAATTCGGACAAGCCGAAGTTGGTGCACGGGGAAGCGTCTGACGACGCGGCGCTGGTGGATTCTTTTTTGACCGGAGAAGCACTGCATTTGTCAGTGCTGGGGGAAAAGACCGACCTTTCGCCCCAACGGCTTCTGGCGGCTTTGACGGAATTGGAACTATTGGGGCGTGCCCGGGCTTTGGGCGGCGGAAGATATCTGGCACAATGACAAAGCGGCTGATTTGTGGTAAGCTTTGTGAAAACCGGCCGAAAAAACAGACGGTTTTCACAGCGCTTAATGATTAGAGTGGCAAGTTTTTCCATTTATTTTTGGTTGCCCTCTTGCGTAAATCCACAAGAGTGGATACAATCTTATAAGAAAGAGGTGGTTTTTATATGTCGAAATTGGTGATTGTTGAGTCACCTGCCAAGGCAAAAACAATCAAAAAGTATTTAGGCTCCGGTTATGAGGTAGTCGCTTCCATGGGTCATGTACGCGATTTGCCGGAAACCCGTTTGAGCGTGGATATAAAGCATGATTTTAAACCGAAGTATGAGATTATTAAGGGAAAAGAAAAACTGGTACAGGAACTGAAGGATGCCGCTGAAAAAAGCGATTCCGTTTTTCTTGCAACTGACCCGGATCGGGAGGGCGAAGCAATTTCCTGGCACTTGGCTTATATTCTGGATCTCGATACTGCCCAGGAAAACCGTGTCACCTTTAATGAAATTACCCCAACCGGTATTTCTGCCGGTATGGATCATCCCCGATCCATTGATTTGGATTTGGTGAATGCTCAGCAGGCGCGCAGAGTTCTGGATCGCCTAGTGGGCTATAAACTCAGCCCCTTTCTGTCCCAGAAAATCCGCCGGGGCCTTTCTGCCGGACGAGTTCAGTCTGTGTCGGTTCGTCTGGTGGTGGACAGGGAAGAGGAAATCCGTGCTTTTGTGCCGGAAGAATATTGGAGCATTGACGCCAAGCTGATTCCTCAGGGAAGCCGCAAAGCCTTTGCCGCCGCTTTTTATGGCGATGCCAATGGCAAAATGAAGATAACCAACCAAGAGCAGGCCGACGAGATCTTAAAAAATCTGGAAAACGCAGAGTTCCGCGTTGCAAAAGTGAAAAAGGGATCTCGAAAAAAATCCCCTGCTCCGCCCTTTATTACTTCTACCTTACAGCAGGAAGCTTCCCGAAAACTGGGCTTTCAGGCTCGCCGCACGATGAAGGCGGCCCAAGAACTGTATGAAGGTGTGGAAATCGAAGGCATGGGCGCCATCGGTTTGATTACCTATATGAGAACGGACTCTTTGCGTATCTCAGAAGATGCGATTAAAGAGGCAGCAGAATATATTGAAGAGCGCTGGGGCAAAAAATATCTGCCCGATTCCCCGCGTCAGTTTAAAACAAAAGCAAATGCGCAGGATGGCCATGAGGCAATTCGGCCTTCTACCCCCAGCTTAACACCGGATCAAGTGAAAAGCAGCCTGAGCAACGATCAATATAAGCTGTATAAGCTTATTTGGGAACGCTTTATTGCCTGTCAAATGTCAAACTGCCTGCAAAGTACCACTCAGGCAGAGATATCCGCCGCGGATTATATCTTTAAAGCTTCGGGTTATACCGTTACCTTTGACGGCTTTACTGTGTTGTATGAGGAAGGTAAGGACGAAGAAACCGAGCAGGGCGGTGCGCTTCCGGTTTTGACAGCGGACATGCCGCTGAAAAAGAAGGAACTGGCCGGGAATCAGCATTTTACCCAGCCGCCGCCACGCTTTACTGAAGCGTCGCTCATTAAAGCTTTGGAAGAAAACGGAATTGGGCGCCCGTCCACTTATGCGGCAACCATTTCCACCATTACCGGGCGTGAGTATGTGGTTCGGGACGGAAAAGCGCTCAAGCCCACCGAGCTTGGTGAGGTTATTACAAATCTGATGCGGGAACGTTTCCCGAAAATTGTGAATGTGAAATTTACTGCTCAGGTTGAAAAAGATCTGGACAGTGTGCAGAGCGGTGAAACCGATTGGATCGAAACGCTTCACAACTTTTATGGGGATTTTGAAAAGACCCTGAAAAAAGCGAAAGAAGAAATGGAAGGCGTTAAAATCCAGCTAAAAGAGGATGAAACCGACGTTATCTGTGATAAATGCGGACGCAACATGGTGGTAAAGGTTGGGCGCTATGGCAAATTTTTGGCCTGCCCCGGTTACCCGGAATGTAAAAACGTGAAAAAACTGGTCATTGAAAACGGTGCAGATTGCCCCAAATGCGGCGGCAAGGTGGTTGTGAAGAAAACCAAAAAGGGACGCGTGTTTTACGGATGCAACGAATACCCCAACTGTGATTTTGTTTCCTGGGACGAACCCACTATGGAAAAATGCCCTCGTTGCGGCAAGACTCTTTTGAAAAAGAAGGGCAAACACCCCAAAATGTACTGTGTCACACCGGACTGTGGATATGAGAAAGTGGAGGAAGAATGAAGATATCGGTAATCGGAGCCGGCTTAGCCGGCTGTGAGGCGGCCTGGCAGATTGCCTCCAAAGGGATTTCCGTGGATTTATACGAAATGAAGCCGATTCAGTATTCTCCTGCCCATCAAAGCCCTGCATTTGCCGAATTGGTTTGTTCCAATTCTCTGAAGGCAGAACGTATTGCCAGTGCAGCCGGGCTTTTGAAAGAAGAAATGCGGCGGTTCGGCTCGCTGTTGATGCAGTGTGCCGATAAAGCAAGGGTGCCGGCTGGCGGCGCTTTGGCGGTCGATCGGGATATTTTTTCTTCTTTGGTCACACAGGCGATTGAGGAGCATCCCCTCATTCAGGTTCACACCGGTGTGGTGAAATCGATTCCGGATGACGGAATTCGTGTGGTTGCCACCGGGCCGCTGACAGCGCAGGAGCTGGCGGACGATATTGCCATCTTTTGTGCGGGAAGCCTGAGCTTTTATGATGCGGCTGCGCCGATTGTCACGGTGGAAAGTCTGGATATGGATTCTTGCTTTGCAGCATCCCGGTATGACAAAGGCGGCGACGACGCGTACCTTAACTGCCCCATGAACAAAGAGGAATATGATGCTTTTTATGACGCGCTGGTTTCGGCAGAACGGGCGCCCGTGCATGGCTTTGAAGCCGCCGACCCTAAAATCTATGAAGGCTGTATGCCGGTAGAAGTGATGGCGGGTCGGGGACGGGACACCTTGCGGTTCGGGCCTTTAAAACCGGTGGGCCTTCGGGATCCCAAAACAGGGCACAGACCTTGGGCTGTGGTTCAGCTGCGGCGTGAAAATGCTGCCGCTACTTTGTATAATCTGGTAGGCTTTCAGACAAACCTGAAATTCCCGGAACAAAAACGGGTGTTTGGGATGATTCCTGCTTTGCGCAACGCCGAATTTGTGCGGTATGGTGTGATGCATCGCAATACTTTTGTCAATTCGCCAAAAGTGCTTCGGGCAGATTTCAGCCTGAAAAGCGATTCCACCCTGTTTTTTGCCGGTCAGCTGACCGGTGTGGAGGGATACATGGAATCCGCTGCGTCGGGCCTTATAGCAGGGCGCAATGCCGCAGCCCGGCTGATGGGTGAAGAAACCGTTGTTTTGCCCCGAGAAACCATGATGGGCGCTTTGAGCCACTATCTGGTGGAATGTGATCCCGATCATTTTCAGCCCATGGGGGCGAATTTTGGGATTCTTCCGTCTTTGCCGGAGGCAATTCGAGATAAAAAAGCAAGATACGAGGCTTTGGCCCAGCGTTCGCTGGATCTTCTGGAACCGTACCTGAAATGAAAAAATGGTTGCTGTGATTGGAGGTTGTTCCGATGAAAATTATTGTAGATGCTTTTGGCGGCGATAACGCGCCGTTGGAAATCATGAAGGGCTGCGCAGATGCGGTGCAAAGTTTGGATATTGATATCATTCTGGTGGGTCAGCAGGAAGAGATTCGCAAGGTTGCCAAAGAGAATGAAATCTCTTTAGAGCGTATGGAGATTGTGGATGCTCCTCAAGTGATTACCATGGAAGATCATGCCGGAGAAATCATGAAAAGCAAAAAGGATTCTTCTATGGCGGAAGGACTTCGCCGTCTGGCTGCAGGGGAAGGGGATGCGTTTGTATCCGCCGGGAACAGCGGTGCTCTGGTAATGGGAGCCACGATGATTGTTAAGCGCATCAAGGGAGTTAAGCGGGTGGCATTTGCCCCGATGATTCCGAAAAATGAGGGCTTTTTCATGCTGATTGACGGTGGAGCCAATGTGGATTGCCGGCCCGAAATGCTGCAGCAGTTTGGTGTGATGGGTTCTATTTATCTGGAAAAGGTAATTGGAGTCGAAAAGCCCCGGGTTGCACTGGCAAATGTGGGAACCGAAGACAACAAAGGCGGCGAGCTGCAAACTCAGGCATTCGCTATGCTCAAGGAATCGGATCTGAATTTTATCGGCAATATTGAAGCACGGGATATTTCGAACGGTGGCGCAGATGTGGTTGTAGCCGACGGATTTACCGGGAATATTATCCTCAAGATGTTTGAGGGTGTGGTCATGATGATGATGGGTAAATTCAAAGAAGTCTTTGGGGCTAATGCCAAAAATAAATTGGCAGCAGCCATGATTTTAAAAGATTTGGGCAAGCTGAAAAAGTCTATGGATTATAACGAGTATGGTGGCGCGCCGGTAATGGGTGCGGCAAAACCGGTGTTTAAGGTGCATGGCAGCGCCAAAGCACGCACGGTAGAAAGCGCTTTGCGGCTGACCAAAGCCTATGTGGAACAGAACGTGACCCAAGAAATCAGCCGTGCAGTGACTATGCAGGAATAAGAAAAACAGTTTGAAAGTCCGGCAAAATCAGGAAGGGAGCGTGTGTATATGCAGAAACCCAGTCGAAAAGCATTGGAGGACAAGCTTCAATACCATTTTAAAAACCAACAGTATTTAACAACCGCCCTGACCCATTCTTCTTATGCGAATGAGGTGAAGTCGGCGGGCCACAGCAACGAGCGCCTGGAATTTTTAGGGGATTCTATCCTCAGCGTGGTGGTTGCAGATTATTTGTTTAAAAATTGCCCCAATCTGCCGGAAGGCGAACTGACCAAAAACCGTGCAGCTTTGGTTTGTGAAAAATCCTTGTGTGGCTTTTCTCGACAGCTGGATTTGGGCGAATACCTGCTTCTCAGCCGTGGGGAACAAAACTCTGGGGGACGCATGCGCCCTTCCATTTTAGCGGATGCTTTTGAGGCGTTAATCGCAGCCATTTATCTGGATTCCGGGCTGGAAGAGGCTCGCCGGTTTATTCTGCGCTTTGTTTTGCCGGTTTTGCAAACCGCAAAGCCCAAAGCGTTTAAGGATTATAAAACTTCTCTTCAGGAAATCATTCAGCAGAATCCGGAAGAGCAGCTGGAGTATGTTTTGATCGGGGAAAGCGGACCGGATCACGACAAGCACTTTACGGTGGAGGTTCGCCTGAACAGCAATGTGATCGGGAAAGGCGGCGGGCGCAGTAAGAAAGAGGCAGAGCAGCAGGCTGCCCGGGAAGCGCTGGAGCTGATGGGCTATTGAAGCACGCAAATGTGTCCATTTTTATTCCCCATGCTGGCTGCCCCCAACAGTGCTCTTTCTGCAATCAGCGCAGCATCACAGGTCAGACTCAGCTGACGACCCCGGAACAGGTGAAAGACACGCTGGAACGGGCAGCAGAACATTTGAAAGAAAAAAGCCATTTTGCTGAAATTGCTTTTTTCGGCGGCAGCTTTACGGCAATCGAACGCAGCTACATGCTGTCGCTGCTGGAAGCCGCCGCTCCCTTTGTCAGGGACAAAATGTTCACTGGAATTCGCATTTCTACCCGTCCCGATGCCATTGATGATGAAATTCTGATGATTTTGCGGCAGTATGGTGTTACCGTGATTGAACTGGGCGCCCAAAGTATGGACGACCGGGTTTTGCGGCAGAATCATCGGGGACATACGGCGGAGCAGGTGCGAAATGCGTCGAAGCAGATCAAAAAAGCCGGATTTTCTTTGGGGCTTCAAATGATGACTGGTCTTTGGGGCGATTCTGTTTCCGGTGCGCTGCAAACCGCCCGGGAGGTTGCACAGCTTGACCCCGACTGCGTTCGCATTTATCCCGCCATTATTATGCGGGATACCGAGCTGGCCGAGCGGTACCTTTCGGGGGAATACATTCCCATGACGCTGGAACAGTCGGTGGAGCTGTGCGGTGCTTTACTGGAATTTTTTGAGGAACGGAATATTCCCGTGATTCGATTGGGTTTGCACAGCACGCCCGAACTATTACGGGATCGTCTGGCCGGGCCTTGGCACCCCGCTTTTCGGGAGCTTTGCGAAAGCCGGCTGTTTTTACTCCGCCTGAAAAACGCTTTTACCAGCCAGAGAATTCTCTCGGGCTCTTTTGAGATCCGGGTGGCTCCTTCTTGGGTTTCTCGGGCGGTGGGTCAAAAAAAGTGTAATGTAGCGGAACTGTCCGCTTTGGGCTATAACGTCCAAATCAAGTCGGATCCTTTGGTGGAACCCGCCGATTTTGTTCTACGCAGTCAAACCCAACCCGAAAGCAGGTGAAAGTGAATGCTTTTAAAGTCTTTGGAGCTTCAGGGCTTTAAGACCTTTCCCGACAAAACAATCCTCAAGTTCGATAAAGGCATCACCGCCGTGGTGGGGCCCAATGGCAGCGGAAAAAGCAATGTGAGCGACGCCATCCGCTGGGTGTTGGGGGAACAGTCTGCCCGGGTGCTTCGCTGTTCCAAAATGGAAGACGTTATTTTTGGCGGTACGCCCGGCCGAAAGGCTCAAGGCTATGCAGAGGTTACTTTGACCTTTGACAATTCCGATCGTCAGCTGGATTTTGACAGCGATCAAGTGGCGGTTACCCGCCGGTATTACCGCTCTGGCGATAGCGAATATCTGCTCAATAAAAGCACCGTGCGCCTTCGGGACATCAACGAACTGTTTATGGACACGGGCATGGGGCGCGACGGCTATTCCATGATAGGCCAGGGCAAGATAGACAGCATTGTGGCCGCCCGCAGCGAGGACAGGCGCGAGATTTTTGAAGAAGCGGCCGGGATTTCCCGGTTCCGGTACCGCAAAGGAGAATCGGAACGGCGGCTGAAACAGGCTCAGGAAAATCTGGTTCGCCTGTATGATATTTTTGCGGAACTCGAAGGGCGGGTCGGCCCTTTGCGCGAGCAGGCAGAAAAAGCGCAGCAGTACCTGGAATATGCCGGGGAAAAGCGAACGCTGGAAATCGGCCTGTGGCTGGACACCTTGGGGCGCTCCGGTCAGGTTTTACGGGAATATGAGGATAAGCTGGTTTTAATTCGTTCTCAGCAGGAAGAAGCGGAGCACCGCACCCAAGAGCTGGAAAAACAGATCGAAGAAAACTATCAGGCGGTCAACGTCTGCACCGCCCGGATGGACGAAGCCAGAGCACTGGCAGCGTCACGGGAGGAAGAAGCGGCAAGAAGGGACGGCGATGCGGCCGTTCTGGAAAACGACCGAGAACATAACAAACAGAATCAGGAACGAACTTTGCAGGAGCTGGAGCGCTCTGCCCTTTCTGACGAAGAGCTGCAGCGCGAAATTCAGGAAAAGCGACGTCAAATGGCCGAAAAGGATGAGTTGGTTCAGCAAAAGCAGCAGGAACTTTCCGGTTTTTCAAGGCGGCTTGAGGAATTGCGCAGTTCTATGGAACTGCATTCCGGTCAAATGGAAGAGCAGACGCGTCTGCTGACCCAGTTGACGCAGGATGCTTCGCAGAGGAAGATTCAAGAGATGACCGCGGCTTCTGCCATTACAGAAATTAACCTGCGTGGCAGTGCTGTGCAAGATACTCTTTTGGCACGGGAACAGCAGAAACAAGAGCTGTTGCAGAAGGAACGGGAATGTGCCGAACTGCTGCAAAAGGCAGAAGACAGCATTCTTTCTTTGACTAATATGGTGCGCGGATTTGAACTGCGGCTGGAATCCCGGCGCAAACGGGTTGAAGATGCCCGTGGCCAAAGCGAGAAATTGCGTTTGGATGCAGGGGAAGAACAACGCCGTGTTCGGTTATTGGAAGAAATGGAGCGCAATCTGGAGGGCTTTGCTCACAGCGTTAAGACGGTGATGAAAGAGGTTTCCAGAGGAACTCTTTCCGGCATTCACGGGCCGGTATCCCGTCTTTTGCATGTTCCGGCAGAATACGCTTTGGCAGTGGAAACCGCCCTCGGCGCTTCTATGCAGAATATTGTGGTGGAAACCGAACAGGACGCAAAGCGAGCCATCTCTCTCTTAAAACAGAGGGATTCGGGACGCGCCACCTTTTTGCCGCTGTCTACCATTCAGGGTAACTTGCTTCAGGAAAAAGGGCTTTTTGACTGCCCCGGTTTTGTTGGTGTGGCTTTTTCCCTGTGCGGCTGTGAAGAGAAGTATGGCGGCGTGATGCGGTCTTTACTGGGCCGGATTGTGATTGCCGAGGATTTGGACAGCGCCGTGGCCATTGCCAAGCGGTTTTCTTATCGGTTCCGGGTGGTGACTTTGGACGGTCAGGTGGTAAACACCGGCGGTTCGCTGACCGGTGGATCCTTGACGAAAAATGCAGGGCTTTTAAGCCGGGCGGCTAAAATAGAACAAACAAAAGAAAAGGCAGCTGCTTTGCAGAAGAAGGCAGAAGAAGCCGACGCCGCACTGAAAGCGGCGCAGGCGGAATATTCCACCGCGCAGGCCTCTTTGTCTGCTGCACAGGCAGAATTGAGTGTGGCCAAAGAAGACAGAGTCAACCTGCAAGCAGAATGCGGCAGGCTGCGGGCGGAACTTCAAAGTTTGCAGGACAGCACCAAAGAGCTGGAAACGGAGCAAAGCCGTTCCCAACAGCGGCTGGAAGAACTTCGGGTGCAAAAGGAACAGGCTGCCAAGCAGGCGGCAGAAATAGAGGAGCAGATTTTTGGCCTTCGGCAAAGTATGAGCCAAATCACTGGCGACCGGGAGGAACTGGACAGACGGTATCAGGATTTGACAGATGCTTTGCAGGATGCGCGAATGACATCGCTTTCTGCTCAAAAGGAAAAAGAAGCTCTGGAAAGCTCTGCACAGGAACTGGAAAACCGCCGCCGGGATTATTCTGGATTGGCCGATCGGCTGAATCGGGAATTGGAACAGCTAAAAGAGCAAAACCGGGATCTGGAGCAGCGGGCCGCAACACTTCGGCAGCAGGCCGCCCAGTTGCGGGAATCTGCCATTTTGGCCCGAAACAGTGTGGAGCAGATTATTGCGGAGCGCACCGAACTGGAAAAGAATGCGGCTCAGCTTCGCACCTTGGAACGGGAACAGTCCGGCACGAAGGAAACCATTGGGCAGGAAATTGCCCGTTTGGAAGAACGGCGTGCGGGTGTGCAAAAGGAATACGACGAAATAATCTCTCGTTTGTGGGAAGAATATGAGCTGACACGCCGGGAAGCCGAGGCAGTCTGCCCAAAGCTTTCGGATATCAGCGGTTCCAAAAAGCGGCTGAATGAATTAAAGGGAAAAATCAAAGCATTGGGAACCGTCAATGTGGCGGCAGTGGAGGAATACAAAGAGGTTTCGGAGCGGTATGAGTTCTTAAAAGCTCAAATCAGCGACGTGGAAAAATCCCGAGATGAGCTTCGCCGTTTAATCGGGGAATTGACCCAACGCATGCAGGAACTGTTTTTGGAACGCTTTGAAATGATTCAAAGTCATTTTAGTGGAACCTTCCGTTCTTTGTTTGGGGGAGGAACCGCCAAGCTGACGCTCAGTCAGCCGGAGGATATCCTGAATTCCGGCATCGAGATTTCTGTGCAGCCGCCGGGAAAAATCGTCACCCATCTGGAATCTTTGTCCGGCGGGGAAAAAGCGCTGGTTGCCATTGCCCTGTATTTTGCCATTATGAAAGTGAATCCGCCGCCCTTCTGTGTGCTGGATGAAATTGAAGCGGCGCTGGATGATGTGAATGTGGATCGCTTTGCCGGGTATTTGCGGGGCATGAATGAGAACACCCAGTTTATCGTCATCACTCACCGGCGGGGCACAATGGAAGAAGCCGATGTGTTGTACGGTGTGACAATGCAGGACGAAGGGGTTTCAAAACTCTTGGAACTGCGTGCTTCTGAAATCGAACAAAAACTGGGGATCCGAAAGTCATAAAAAGGAGTTTGCCATGGGATTTTTTGATAAAATCAAAGAAGGACTGAAAAAAACAAGAGACAGTATCACCGGCCAGATCGATTCTATGCTGAACAGCTTTACCAAAATTGACGAAGAGCTGTTTGAAGAGCTGGAAGAGCTTTTGATTATGGGGGACGTGGGTGTTGCCACTTCTGCCCAGATTTGTGAGGAACTGCGGGCTCGTGTCAAAAAGAATGGGGTTACCGATCCGTCACAGGTACATGGATTGCTCCGTGAAATCGTGGCAGAAATGCTCAGCGGCGGGGAAGAATTGCAGCTTACCACAAAGCCCTCTGTTATCTTGATTATCGGGGTAAACGGTGTGGGCAAAACCACCACCATCGGCAAGCTGGCCGCCAAACTCTCTCGCGAAGGCAAAAAGGTGATTCTGGGCGCGGCAGATACCTTCCGTGCTGCGGCTATTGACCAGCTTCAGATTTGGGCGGATCGAGCGGATGTACCGATGATTAAGCACACGGAGGGGTCTGACCCGGCTGCCGTGGTGTTTGATACCATTACCGCGGCCAAAGCCCGGGGGATGGATGTGGTGATTTGTGATACGGCAGGGCGGCTTCACAACAAGAAGCACCTGATGGACGAGCTTTCGAAAATCAGCCGTATTATTGACCGGGAACTGCCGGACTGTGACAAAGAGGTTCTGCTGGTGCTGGATGCTACCACTGGGCAGAATGCGGTGAATCAGGCTCGCGAATTCCAGAATGCGGCGGGGCTGACCGGCATTGTTTTAACAAAACTGGACGGTACGGCTCGCGGCGGCGTGGTGCTTCCCATTCGTCAGGAACTGAAATTGCCGGTTAAACTGATTGGTCTGGGAGAAAAAATAGACGACTTGCAGCCCTTTGAAGCGGAAGAATTTGCGGCGGCATTATTTGAGAGGGAATCGGAATGACATTTGTAATAGCAACCCATAATCAGAAAAAGTTAAAAGAACTCCGGCGGATTTTAGAACCTTTGGGCATAGAACCTGTCATACGGGACGATTTGCCCGAGGTGGAGGAAACCGGCACGACTTTTGCAGAAAATGCCCTGTTAAAGGCACAGTCTGCCTGCAATGAAACGGGCATGCCCGCAGTTGCGGATGATTCCGGACTGGTGATAGATGCACTGAACGGCGCACCGGGAGTATATTCCGCCCGTTACGGCGGAGAAGGCTTCACAGATAAAGAACGGTATGAAAAAGTTCTGCGGGAAATGCAGGCGGTTCCGGCAGAAAAGCGTACCGCCCGTTTTGTCAGTGCTGTATGCTGCGTGTTTCCGGATGGAAAAGTCATCACCGTAGAGGGTTCCTGTGAAGGCACCATAGGCTTTGCCCCCAAAGGGGAAGGCGGTTTCGGTTATGACCCCATTTTCATGGTGGGAACTCGTTCTTATGCGGAAATGTCTGCGGCGGAAAAGGATGAAATCAGCCATCGCGGCCGCGCTTTGGTGAAATTGGCACAGGAATTGGAAAATTGGAAGAAAATTGGTTAATATAAAGGAGAAAACCGGATGATAACAAGCAAGCAGCGGGCATTTTTGCGTTCTTTGGCAAACCAGATCGATACCATTGTGATGATTGGCAAAGACGGCCTAAGCGCCGACATTGAAAAGCAGGCTCACGACGCCCTCACCAAAAGAGAATTGATCAAATGCAAAGTGCTGGAAACAGCAGGGATCACCTCCCGGCAGGCGGCAGAGGCTTTGTCAAAGCCTCTTTCTGCAGAAGTGGTGCAGGTAATCGGCAATAAATTTGTGTTGTACCGCAAAAATCAGAAAGAG
This sequence comes from Clostridium minihomine, assembly GCF_900240385.1. Classification (GTDB taxonomy): domain Bacteria; phylum Bacillota; class Clostridia; order Oscillospirales; family Acutalibacteraceae; genus Faecalispora; species Faecalispora minihomine. The sequence goes on from NZ_OEQH01000001.1 coordinate 677,061, forward strand.
CCAAAGATCATCTTGCCAAAAGCAGCGAGAAGATAAATTGTAAGGCACGATATTTCAGGAGGCGTCCATGGAAAAACTGGCAATGTTTGGAGGAACCTTTAATCCCATTCACAACGGTCATCTTCATTTGGTAGAAGGGTTTCGCAGCCGTTTGGGGTTCCAAAGGGTACTCTTTATTCCTTCCCGGGTGCCCCCCCATAAAGCTGCCCCCGATTTGGCGGATGCCGTTCACCGGCTTGCGATGTGCCGCTTGGCTGCAGAGCCTGCGGGTTTTGAGGTGTCGGATCTGGAACTTCACCGTGAAGGCCCCAGCTATACCGTAGACACACTGCATCAGCTGCATTTAATGTATCCGGGTACACAGCTGTATTTGATCATGGGTGCCGATATGTTTTTGAGTTTGGAACAATGGTATCGCTTTGAGGAATTGTTTCAGCTGGCACAGCTTTGTGCTGCACCCCGCGATGACAATAACCGGCAGGAATTGCTTTCTTATGCCAAACGGCTGCAAAGCATGGGGGCCAGAACCCATGTGGAAGATTTACCTTTGCTTCCGGTGTCCTCTACCATCATCAGGAAGAGAATCCGGCAGGGGAAGCCCATTTCTGATTTGGTTCCCCGGGCCGTGGAACACTATATTATGGAGCATCATTTGTACGGAGGGAATTAAAGTGGATGTGATACAGTACGAAGAACTGATTCGCCAGCGCCTGTCGCAAAAGCGGTTTGCACACAGCATGAATGTGGCGGTGGAATCTCGGCGGCTGGCACAGCGCTGTGGAGCAGACCCTGAAAAAGCCTATTTGGCCGGGGTTTTGCACGATGTTATGAAGGAAGCGCCGCCTGAGGAGCAGTTGAAAATCATGGAAGGCTCTGGTATAATGCTGACAGATGTAGAAAAGGGGGCTCAAAAGCTGTGGCACGCCATGGCAGGAGCCGTTTATCTGCAAAAAGTCTTGGGCATAACCGATCCAGAGGTCATTCACGCCGTGCGGTATCATACCACCGGACGTGAAAATATGTCCCTTTTGGAGCAGGTCGTTTTTGTGGCGGATTTTATTTCGGCAGAGCGGGAGTATGACGGTGTGGAAGAAATGCGAGCCGCTGCCCAAAACGGACTGGAAGAAGCGGTGCTGGCAGGGTTGGTGTTTACCATACAGGACTTATCGCAGCAGGGAAAGCCCATCCATCCGGATAGCCTGGCTGCCTATAATACAATGATTCTTGCCCGACATGGGGAATAGAAATTTCCTAAATTTACAAAGAAACGGTGGTTACCAGATGACGTCATTAGAGCTGGCAAAAAAAGCCGCAACCATTTTAGACAACAAAAAAGCCGACGAATTAAAAGTGTTGGGAATTGAGGGCCTATCCGTGCTGGCAGACTATTTTGTTCTAGCCACGGGTACCAGCAACACCCATGTTAAAGCGTTGGCCGATGAATTGGAATTTCAGCTGAAAGAGGCTGGCATTCTGCCGAACCATGTAGAAGGTTACCGTTCCAATTCCTGGATTCTGTTGGATTACGGCCATGTCGTCATTCACGTTTTTACCGCAGAAGCACGCCGGTTTTATGATCTGGATCGCCTGTGGCAGGACGCGGAAAATATAGAGCTCAATTTTTTGAGCGAAGGCTGAATAGGGGGAAAGACCGGTGAAATACGAACATAAACCGATTGAAGAACGATGGCAGAAGGAATGGGAAAAAGAAGGAATTTTTCATGCTTCAAATTCTTCGGAAAAGCCGAAATTTTATGCATTAATTGAATTTCCGTATCCTTCCGGGCAGGGGCTGCATGTGGGGCATCCTCGTTCTTATACAGCGCTGGACATTGTGTCTCGCCGCCGCAGAATGTTAGGATACAATGTGCTGTATCCCATGGGTTGGGACGCTTTTGGTCTGCCCACAGAAAATTTTGCGATTAAGAACCATGTTCATCCCGCAATTGTAACTGAGAAAAATATCGCCCGATTCAAACAGCAGCTGCAATCTTTGGGAATCTCTTTTGACTGGTCCCGTGAAATCAATACCACAGACCCGGAATATTATAAATGGACCCAATGGATTTTTCTGCAGCTGTTTCATCGCGGGCTTGCTTATAAAAAAGAGATGGCCGTTAACTGGTGTACTTCCTGCAAGTGCGTGCTGGCCAATGAAGAAGTGGTCAACGGCGGATGTGAACGCTGTGGAAGTGAAGTAGTGCGTAAGGTAAAATCTCAGTGGATGCTGAAAATCACCGAATATGCCCAGCGCTTGGTGGATGATCTGGATTTGGTCAATTACCCGGATCGGGTGAAGGCACAGCAGAAAAACTGGATTGGCCGTTCTACCGGTGCGGAAGTTATTTTCAAAACCAGCCACGGTGAAGATTTGAAAATCTATACCACTCGTCCCGATACTCTGTACGGGGCTACTTATATGGTGGTGTCGCCAGAACATCCTTATTTGGAAACATGGGCAGACAGCCTGAAGAATATAGACGAGATTCGTGCCTATCAGCAAGAAGCAGCCAAGAAGTCTGACTTTGAGCGAACCGAGGTTGCCAAAGAAAAGACCGGTGTGTGTTTGCAGGGTGTTACGGCAATAAATCCGCTGACCGAAAAAGAGATTCCGATTTTTATTTCGGATTATGTACTGGTTTCTTATGGAACCGGAGCCATTATGGCGGTTCCCGGCCATGATTCCCGCGACTGGGAGTTTGCCAAAAAGTTCGATTTGCCCATCGTAGAAGTGGTAAAAGGCGGAGAAGTAGAAAAAGAAGCCTTTACTGACTGCGAAACAGGGACTCTGGTAAACTCTGGAAGCTTGAACGGCCTGACTGTGGAAGAGGCCAAAGAAAAAATGCTTTCTTATCTTTCAGAGAAGGGAATTGGCGAACAGAAAGTCAATTTTAAACTGCGTGACTGGGTGTTCTCTCGCCAGCGCTATTGGGGAGAGCCCATTCCCATTGTGCATTGTGATAAATGCGGCTATGTGGCTTTGCCGGAAAGTGAGCTTCCGCTGACTTTGCCGGAAGTGAAGTCCTATGAGCCCACCGACAACGGCGAATCTCCGCTGGCGAATATCACAGAATGGATTAACACCACTTGCCCCCATTGCGGCGGCCCGGCGAAGCGTGAAACCGACACAATGCCCCAGTGGGCCGGTTCTTCCTGGTATTTTCTGCGCTATATGGATCCTAACAATAAAGAGGCGCTGGCTGGCCCCGAGGCGCTCAAATATTGGAATCAGGTGGATTGGTACAATGGTGGCATGGAGCACACCACGCTGCATCTGCTGTACAGCCGATTCTGGCATAAATTCCTTTATGATATCGGTGTTGCTCCCACGCCGGAACCCTATGCCAAGCGCACCAGCCATGGCATGATTCTGGGCGAAAACGGCGAAAAGATGAGCAAGTCCCGTGGCAATGTGGTCAACCCGGACGATATCGTGAACGAATACGGTGCGGATACCATGCGTCTGTATGAAATGTTCATCGGCGACTTTGAGAAGGCTGCCCCCTGGAATACCTCCAGCATCAAAGGCTGCCGGCGCTTTCTGGAACGTTATTGGGCTTTGCAGGAACGGGTACAGCCCGGCAATGTCATTACTCCGGCTTTGGAGTATGCTTTCCATAAGACCATCAAAAAGGTCGGCGAGGATATTGAGAACCTGAAATTCAATACGGCAATTGCAGCTTTGATGGCGCTTATTAACGATATTTCTGATGCCGGTTCTATCAATCGGGAAGAGCTTCGTGTGTTCACTTTGCTGCTCAATCCTTTTGCCCCCCACATTACAGAAGAAGTGTGGCATGAGGTAAAATTGGGTCAGGGAATGGCATCCCAGCAGAACTGGCCTGATTATGATGAAGAAAAATGCAAAGAAAGCACTATTGAGATTGCGGTGCAGGTCAGCGGCAAGCTGCGGGCCCGTATCATGATCCCCGCGGATCTTGGCAAGGAAGATGCGATTCAGGCAGCCAAGGCAGAGCCGAAAATCGATGCAGAGCTTTCGGGCAAAACAATTGTAAAAGAGATTTATGTGCCCGGCAAGCTGGTCAATATTGTAGCCAAATAGGGATTGTTTTTCCTCTCTGTTTGAAAACAAAAAGCGGACAAAAAAACAACACCGAAACTGCGTTTTGCAGTTTTGGTGTTGTCGTTTTTTCGTTCTTTTTAAGAAATGAAATTTCTTTTTGTAAAAAACGCTTTCTTATTTTCAATGGAACGTGTATAATAATTTGGAATTGCACATTCGCAGAATTGCTGCCTAACGGGCAGAATTCGGGGGTTACGGTACAATTCAAAAAACAAGCTGCAAATAGAGCAGGGTAGAGTGAAGGAATTATTTAGAATATGGAAAAAACCACATTAAAAAAATCCGTGACTATTGTAGAAGCAATGGCTATCGTTGTCGGTATGATCATTGGTTCCGGTATCTTTTTAAAGCCGGGCATCGTTTTGAACCATGCGGGAAGTCCCTCGCTCAGCATCGCCGCTTGGGTTGCCGGCGGCATCATTACGTTGGCATCGGCGCTGTCTGTGGCAGAAATTGCGTCTGCTATTCCAAAATCCGGTGGTCTTTACACCTATCTGGAAGATTTATACGATGAAAGAGCCGGCTTTCTTTTGGGCTGGGTGCAGGCGGTTATCTCTTATCCTGCATCTGTGGCGGCTCAGGCTATCGCTTTTTCCATTTATGCCGCTTATTTTATTCCCATCGGGGATTTGCATCAAAAGCTTTTGGCAACGGGAGTGCTGCTGTTTATTCTGATAATGAATATTTTGTCTACTAAATGCGGCGGAGTGATTCAGACTTTGGCCACGGTGGGCAAGCTGATTCCCATTGTTGCGATTATTGTGTTCGGCCTGACTGCCAGCAACATGCCCGGATTTGACGGCATGTCTCAAAATGCCCTTCAGGGGGCCGGTTTTGGTGCGGCTATTTTGGGTACCCTTTGGGCCTATGATGGCTGGATTGGCGTGACCAATATGGCGGGGGAACTGAAAAATCCTTCTAAAACTTTGCCGAAGGTAATTTCGATCGGTGTTATTTTTGTTATTATCGTATATGCCCTGTTTAATCTGGCGATTTTCCGTACCCTTCCACTGGATCAGATTGTGAGTTCCACCACCCCGGGTGCGGATGCGGCAAAGGTTCTGTTTGGCAATGGCGGTGGAACCTTTATTACAGCGGGCATTATGGTTTCGGTATTCGGTGCGTTAAATGGGTATTTGATGACTGCCGCAAGAGTACCCCAAGCCATGGGCGAAAGGGGACAGCTGCCTTTTTCTAAAGTGCTGGGGCAAGTGCACCCCAAGTTGCGTACGCCGGCCAATGCTTTGATTTTCCAAAGCCTGCTGGCAGTCATTTATATTTTTTCGGGTACTTTTAATACATTAACCGATCTTTTGGTATTTGTCTTATGGATTTTCTTTATCATGGGTGTTTTGGGTGTGTTCATCCTGCGCAAAAAGCAAAAGCCCAAAGAAGGGCAATATCGGGTTCCGCTGTATCCCATTACCCCCATTATCGGTGCGGTGGGTGGCTTTTATATTCTAATCAGCACTTTGATTGATGCACCCGTGCGCTCTTTGATCGGCATTGGAATCACGCTGTTGGGTTTGCCGGTCTATTATTGGATGAAGAAAAAAAGATCTGTATAAAATGCGGAGCATACTCTAAAAGGCAAACCCATAGCCCGTTGTTTTTAAAGGGAAAGGAAGTGCTTTTTTGATAAACGGGGCGATTTTAGGGGATATTGCGGGTTCCCGTTTTGAATTCAGCAAACCGGATCGTTTCAATCATAAAACGGTTTCCCTATTTGATAACAATTGTTTTTACACAGATGACACTGTTTTGACAGTGGCCACCAAATACGCCGTACTCAATCAGATTTCTTACCGCGATGCCTATGTGCTGTTTGGCAAACGGTATCCCCGTGCAGGGTATGGGCCAATGTTTAAGGAATGGCTTGAAGATCATTCTCATTCGCCCTACCGCAGTTTCGGTAATGGATCTGCCATGCGGGTAAGTTTTGTGGGGGAGTATTTCGATACGCTGGAAAAGGTGGAGGAAGAAGCGAAAAAAAGTGCAGAGTGCAGCCACAATCATCCCTGTGGTATTGCGGGTGCACAGGCAGTGGCAGTTTGTGTGTTTTTGGCCAAAAACGGCTTTTCCAAAAAAGAAATCAAACAGCAGATGACATCCCGATACGGTTATAACGTCAGCCGCAGCTTGCTGTTTCGCCGTCCCTTTTCCAAATTTGATATGAGTTGTGACGGCTCGGTTCCCTTGGCAATCCGCTGTTTTTTAGAAAGTAATGATTGGGAAAGCTGCATTCGCAATGTGCTCAGCATATCCTGCGATACCGACACGGTGGCATGCATTGCAGGGGCGATTGCGCTGGCTTTTTACGGCACAACCGGATTCGATGAGGGCTTTCTCTTAAAAAAATATTTGATTGATCCGGTTGCAGAGGAACAGCTGCTGTACCAATGGGCGGCTGCACCGTATGGTCATTGAATTGAAAACCGTTTTAAAACAGGAGCTGCCTGTTTTGCAGGTTTCAGTGCGGCTCGCACCGATGAAAGATTTTTGTAATTGCTCTGTGAAATGTTTGCCGTGGCTGTTAGAAAATCTGATGATTTGAAAGCCCGGCTATTAGAATCAAGGGGGACCTTGTGTGGTTGTTTACACGTATCAGTCTGTTAAGGTTTTAAAAATCCTAAAGTCCGGTGAAGTTTACCGAGCCCATACCAGCCGAAAGTATGCCCGGGAGTATGACTGCCTGATCGATATGCTGGGGCTAAACTGTGAATGTCCTATTTTCGGGAATCTACGATTTCACCGAAAAAACACCGGCGGCAGCACCTCAAACAGCGTAAAGCTGATTTTAAAAGTGCCCAGAGACTGCATGTGGCTGACAGAGTATTCGGCATGGGCCGATTTTATGTATATGGTTCCGTTCACATCACCCAAGGACTACACGGACTTGGTGCATGGGGAAGTGGATGAGTATTCGCAGCACAGACTGACGGAAACCATAGGGTCCCTTAAAAGACAAAAGCCTTCTTGGCAATACCGGGTTCCTCAGGTTATTTTAGAAGAAATCCGGCCGGAATGGCTGGCAGAGTATAAAGTGAAGTTATAAAAAAGCATCTGAAATTTTGTAAGTTTTTTGTGGTCAAAGGCCGGGGGGAGAACTGTTCGAGTGAGCGGCATTTTCTCGAATCAGGCAAAACCGCCGGTTTTTCGATGGATAGAATCAAATCACTTGGTAGGGGTAGGGGAGTTTTAAATGGACAAAAAGTTATCGTTTTCATCTTACTTATTGGTAGGCTCTATGTTGTTCGGCCTGTTCTTTGGGGCCGGAAATCTGATTTTTCCAGTTCATATGGGGCAAGAGGCCGGTGCAAACACCTGGTTGGCCACTGCGGGATTTTTAACCACGGCAATTGGTTTGCCCTTTTTGGGTGTTATTGCCATCGGGGTGTCCGGCAGCAATGGGTTGTTTGATTTAGCCAGCCGCGTTCATCCGATTTATGGTTATGTGATGACTATTTTGCTGTATCTGACCATTGGGCCTTTTTTCGCATTGCCTCGTACTGCTACAGTGTCTTATGAAATTGGGCTGGTTCCTTTTCTTCCGGAAAGTTTTCGCACAACGGGCCTTGCCATTTTCACGCTTATCTTTTTTGCGGTAGCATTGGCTTTTTCATTAAAACCCAACCAATTGCTGGTATGGGTGGGCAAGGTACTGAATCCGCTGTTTTTAGCGGTTTTAGCGGTTTTGATTGTGCTGAGCCTGGTGCTCCCCATGGGCACGGTTTCTTCGATTCCGGTTATGGAAAGTTACGAATCGGCTCCCTTTTTCAAAGGCTTTTTAGAAGGGTATAATACGATGGATGCGCTGGCATCTTTGGCTTTTGGAATCATTGTAGTAAACAGCCTGAAAGATTTGGGCGTAAAAAGCCCCAAAGGAATTGCTCTGGATACGGTGCGATCCGGTGCGGTTAGTATTTTGCTGATGGGCTTGATTTATGGCTTCTTGGCTTATATGGGTGCTTCCAGTGCGGGTCAGTTTGCTGTTTCACAGAATGGAGGCATTGCGCTGGCACAGATCGCCAATTATTATCTGGGTGCCTGGGGCAGTGTTCTGTTGGCTGTCATTGTGACAATAGCCTGCCTGAAAACTGCCATTGGCCTGATTACTGCTTGTTCTCAGACTTTTTGTGAGCTGTTCCCAAACAAGCTGAACTATAAGACTTATACTGTGATTTTTACCGTGATTTCTTTGCTGGTGGCGAATGTAGGGTTAACCCAGATCATTTCTTTATCCATTCCAGTGCTGATGTTCTTATATCCTTTGGCAATCTGCCTGATTTTGCTGGGAATTCTTTCTCCGCTGTTTCATAATCGGCGGTGTGTATATTTGATTCCCACGTTGTTTACGCTGTTTGCCAGTGTGGGTGATTTATTGGCGGCACTGCCTGCTCAAACAGTTGCGCATCCGTTTTTTGCGGCGATTCTTGCTTTTTACCGGCAATACCTGCCTTTCTTCTCTTTGGGAATGGGATGGGTGGTTCCCTTGGTTGCCGGGATGCTGATGGGCTTTTTGGTGTTCCTGATTACCAAGAAGAAAAATCCGAGCCGGGCTGCCTAAAAATCAAAATAATTATTTGGCAAATCAAAAAAGCCTCTGTCCGAATATATTCGGACAGAGGCTTTTTAATTGTTTGCTGGGCACGAAATCAGCGATGAACACCAAGAAAGAACAAAGCGATTGTTCCGGGGCCAGAGTGTGTGCCGATGACTGGGCCCACATAATTGATGACAACATCCTTAACGGAAAAGCGCCTGCGTACTTCATCCCGTACCCATTCGGCGTCTTCCAGACTATCCCCATGACTAATGAAGATCACCTGGTTTTCCGGATCAATCACGGTTTCTTCCATCTGATCCACCAAAGCAATAAGCGAAGCTTTTCGCCCTCGTGCTTTGCCCACATTAATCAGCCGCCCCTCATCATCCACATGAAGAACGGGCTTGATGCCTAAAACAGTTCCAATCAAAGCGGTGGCAGAAGAAACCCGGCCGCCTCTTTTTAAATGGTTCAAGTCATCCACGGTAAACCAATGGCAAAGCTTTAACTTGTTTTCCTCTACCCAGTCGCGAACCTGTTCAATGGTTTTTCCGCTGCGTTTTTGTTGCACCGCATGGTAAATCAAAAGCCCTTGTCCCAAAGAAGCGCAAAGGCTGTCTATCGTATACAGTTTTCGTTCGGGATATTTCGGTGCCAGCTCTTGTGCTGCCACATAGGCCGAATTAAAAGTATTGCTTAGTGCAGAAGAAAACTGAATACAAAGAATATCTTTGCCGGATTGCAAAATGGATTCCATTTTGGTTTTGAATGCTTCCACATTCACACCAGAAGTAGTGCACACCGCCTCATTGCGAAGCTGCTCATAAAAATCATGAAAACCAATTTCTTTTCCGTCCAGATCATTAAAAAAATCTTTCTCGTTCAGGCGTACTGAAAGAGGAAGAACCTCAAGTTCTAATTCCCTTGCAAAATCACCGGGCAAGTCACAGCACGAATCTGTAACTATTACAAAATCGTTCATGGAAAACTCCTCATTTCAAATAGTTGCTCTTCTTCCATAAAAAACCACATAATATTTGGTTTATTATACCATAAGAACCAGATATTTGCAAATAAGGGTGGTGTTTATTTTAACAAAGATCAAAAAACAGTTGACAAACAGAAAAACCTGCTGTATTATTGTATTAATCCATTAGTACAATAATACAGCGGAGGTGAATTTTAAATGAATTGGGATCTTAAACCAGACAGACCCATTTATTTTCAGTTAATAGAACAGATTGAATTGAAAATTATTTCTGGTGTTTATCCTCCCGGCAGCCGGTTACCGTCGGTAAGGGATATGGCCACAGATGCGGCGGTCAATCCGAATACCATGCAGCGGGCCTTATCTGAGTTGGAGAACCAGGGGCTTTTGCATTCCCAAAGAACCAGCGGCAGGTTTGTAACGGAAAATGAGGAGATCATTATGAATATGAAATATTCTATTGCTAAAAATGTTGTACAGGAGTTTATAGAGCGAATGCATTCCTTGGGCTATAACGGCGAAGAAATAATTACGCTTTTAAAACAGATAGAGGAGGAGAGGTAAGAATGGAACCGATTTTGCAGTGTAATAACCTGACAAAAGTATTTCCAGGTAAAGTTGCTCTGTCCGGGGTGAATTTATCTTTGGGGCGGGGCCGAATCGTGGGGCTTTTGGGGCCCAATGGCAGCGGAAAAAGCACCCTGATTAAATTATGCAACGGACTTTTAACGCCTACCAACGGCGAAATTTTAATTGACGGAAATGCACCGGGAATTGAAACAAAGCGGATTGTTTCTTATTTGCCGGAACGCACATACCTCAATGATTGGATGACTGTGCGGAATCTGGTGGACTTTTTTGATGAGTTTTATACGGATTTCAGCAAAGGCAAAGCTTATGACATGCTTCAGCGGCTGGAAATAAAAAGCGATACCAAGTTAAAAACAATGTCTAAGGGTACCAAAGAAAAGGTGCAGCTGATTCTGGTTATGAGCCGTGAAGCGTCCCTTTATCTTTTGGATGAGCCCATCGGCGGTGTGGACCCGGCTGCCAGAGATTACATTTTGAATACGATTATTTCAAATTACAGTGAAAACGCAACTGTTTTGATTTCGACCCACTTGATCAGCGATGTGGAAAAAGTTTTGGATGATATTGTGTTTATCAACCAAGGTTCCATTGCATTGGTTTCTTCAGTGGATGAAATCCGTGAAAAAAATAATAAGTCCGTGGACGAATTGTTCCGGGAGGTGTTTCGATGCTAAGGCGTTTGTTAAAGTATGAGCTTCAGGCTACGGCTCGGATTTTTCTTCCGTTGTATCTGCTGCTGTTCCTGATGTCTATTGTCAATAAGATATTTCTTTCCATCAATACAGAGAGCGTAGAAATCCCCATGGCGATTTCTATGACGGCATATATATCGATCATTGTAGCAATCATAGTCATTACGCTGGTGGTAACAATTCAGCGCTTTTATAAAAACCTGCTGACAGATGAAGGCTACCTGATGTTTACTTTGCCGACCAGCATCAATGCGCATATTGCCAGCAAGATGCTTATTGCTATGCTTTGGAATTTTTTGAGTGTTATCCTTTCCATATGCTCGGTCATAGTACTGGCGATCAACCCGGATGTGATACAAGAATTAGGCAGAGCTTGGCTGTATATGACATCTATTTTAGCTCAGCAGGGTGCTGGGGTACGGTTTGGCATCATTCAAATCATCATCATGTTATTTGTATCTTTGGCTGCCGGAATCTTAAAGATGTATGCATCTATGGCACTGGGGCATCTGGTAACAAAACATCGGGTAGCAGGGGCTTTGGGTGCCTATTTTCTGATTGGCCTGGTGGAACAGATTGTGGTGACAGTCGGTATGACGGCTGTAGCTGGTTCCGGGTTCTTGGAGCGATTTGCAAACTGGGATCCGATGCCTCTTGCAAACTTGGCTTTTGCAGGCATCAATGTTGGCTGCTTGGTTCTTTCGGTTATCTTTTATTTTACTACCAAATATGTGCTGAAAAATAAATTGAATTTAGAATAAGCCTAATATGATTCTTTCTTTTCCCCTCTGACCTTATCGGAGGGGAATTTTTTGATGGAATAAAAATGATACGACTTCTTAATTGGTCAATTATGGTATAATTCTTACGTTTTTCCAATTTTGGTTGATCCAAAAATATCCTTGCGGTATAATCAAGTAGAACGGCGGTTTTTGCCGTTTGATGTCAAACAAAATATCTATTCGGGTCTATGGATCGGAATGAAACGAAGAATGAATAAAGCCAGATTGAATGAAGAATTTATTGCAAAGAGGGATTAAAAGAATGAATCGAGCAAAACCATCCTTGACCAAACGTATCTTTTCGGCGATGCTCTCCGCTGCAATGATTACAGCGGTTTTTGTACATAGTGTGCCGGTTGCTTTCGCAGCGGCGGCTACTGCCACAGAGAAATTAAATGTGCGCTCGGGGCCGGGCACCACTTATCAGGTTGTAAAAACTGTTGAGAAGGGAACTGCGGTGGAAACACTGGATTCGGGCACTTCCGGCTGGTATAAAATCAAGCTTTCGGACGGAACACAGGGATATTGCAGCGCGCAGTATTTAAATGTTGCTTCTTCCGGTTCCGGCAGCAGTTCGGGCAGCTCTTCTTCCAGTACATACGGAACTCTGACTTTGGACACCCGCAGCTATACCATGGCGCCGGGGAACATTTATGACTTTCGGGCAAAAGTAGAAGGAATGGGCCTGACCCAAAAAGATGTAAAGGTATATTCCTCCCGAACCGGAATTGCCACGGTGGCGCAAGTACCCGGCACAGATAAATACCGCGTTACCGGGCGAAGTGAGGGCGTGTGTTACATTATGGCTGAAGTGGCCGGAAGACATGCCTCTATTAAAATAACCGTTCAAAAAGGAGTCAAACCCGCAGGGGAATCTGCCCGTTCCATTACGCTGCTGGGGAATCACCCTGATATTCCTTCCGGAGGAAATGATACGGGCGGTGGGAATACAGGCGGTGGACAAACCGCGGCAATTACATTGGACACCAAAAGTTATCAATTTACCGAAACCGGAAAAGTCTATCAGTTTTTGGCGAAGGGAATTGCCAAGGGGAGCAGCCCCACAGCGACGTCTTCCAATTCCTCTGTGGTCAGTGTGACGCTGAAAAACGCCAATGATGCCCGAGGCTATTTGTATGAGATTAAGTCTTTGGCGGCCGGTTCAGCGACCATTACCATCAGCAATGGGGGCGCTTCTGCCCAGCTGCCGGTGACGGTGTCTGGCTCCGGCGGTTCTTCCGGTGGACAAACTTCAGCAATTACACTGGACACCAAAAGCTATCAGTTTACCGAAACCGGCAAGGTCTATCAGTTCTTGGCCGCAGGAATTGCCAAGGGTAGCAGTCCCACAGCGACGTCTTCCAATTCCTCTGTGGTCAGCGTGACGCTGAAAAACGCCAATGATGCCCGGGGCTATTTGTATGAAATTAAATCATTGGCGGCCGGTTCGGCGACCATTACCATCAGCAACGGGGGAGTGTCTGCCCAGCTGCCGGTGACGGTTACAACGTCTGGTTCCGGTGGATCTGTTCCTTCTGAAATTACCGGTGCCAGAACCACAACCGCTGTGAATCTGCGTGCTGAGCCCAACACCGATTGCCAGAAGCTGACCACGCTGAGTTCGGGTGTGGTTGTACAGGTTCTGGATACTTCGAATTCCCAGTGGACGAAAGTGAAAACACCGGGTGGCCTGGTGGGCTATTTGTTCAATGACTATATTGAATTCCTGTACGGAAATGATAATTCTCAGGTTTCGGGATTAAAACTGTCCCATAGTTCGGGCACGATTCCCCAAGGGAAAAGTTATTATATCACCGCTACAGTGCAGCCTTCCGGCAGTGCAGTAACTTGGAAATCAAGCAACACCAATGTGGCGACCGTTAGCAACGGATTTATTTATGGCAATCAGCCGGGCAGTGCAGTAATTACTGCCACGGCGGGCTCTTCAACAGTTTCGTGCAATGTAACGGTCACGGCGGCAGAACCGGTCAAGGCCGCTTATACTTCCCCAAACATTACCGGGGTAGGCCAGCAGGTGCAGTTGATTGCGGTTACCGATAATACCCGCGCATCGGTACGATTTGTGGTAAACATGAATAACGGCACGACGAAAACTGTGGATGTGAGTAACTATACTGCAGAAAACTCTACCAGCACCGGTTTGGCGTCCAATTATACGCGGGTATGGAAAGCTACCATGAATTTTTCTACGCCGGGTACTTATCAGGTGACAGCCTACTCTTCTACCAATGGATCGAACTTTAGTGGTACGGGTGCCAGCACCAGCAGTTTTGTCGTCAGTTCTCAAGATAAAAAAGTGTCCACCACCGAAAAACGTCGCGTCAGTGATGAAATGCTGACTCTGATTGGAAAGTGGGAAGGGTACAGTGCCGCAGTTTATCCGGATAAACTGGCTTATAACATTCCCACCATCGGCTATGGACAAACATTTGGAGCAGGTACGCTGTTTTATAATAACCAAACCAAAACTGAGGCTTGGGCCCAACTGCTGAATTCTGTGAACGGCTCTTATACGCAGGCCGTCAACACCTTTATTACCAATAACAACATTCGGGCCAACCAGCAGAATTTTGACGCAATGGTCAGTTTTTCTTATAATGTGGGGGCCGGTAACTGGAACGGTACCAATGCCTTTGACATTCGGCATATCCTATTAAATTCGGTGGTTCCGCCCACGATTCCGGCGGGGCAAAGTCTTTCTGCAACGGCTACTTTAAATTTTGATCTGTATCTGACGCCGAATTCCAGCAGCGGCCGTTTGACAGAGGTTGCAGCTTCGTCGTACTTGCAGGTTTTGCAAACCAGTATGGACACGTCCACAAAATCTTACTGGTATCAGGTGCAAACTCAGGACGGAACCATTGGCTGGGCGCGCTCCGGCTATATTCGGTTTGATAATGCTTCCAGTTTACAAAGGGATTTAAATTACACCGATGCCAACGCCATTGCAACAGAGTGGCTGCGATGGAATCAGGCGGGCGGGCAGGTTTATGCCGGACTGGTATACCGCCGTTTGGGTGAAACCAAAGTGTTCTCTTATGGCAACTACACCGAAGCGGACAGCAGCCATTCGAACTATAAAAAGAACACCTATCAATTTACTTACCCCATCTCTGCCAAGCCGTATGAGCAATAAAAAAGAAAAGATTCATATCCGAAAAAATTCTGCTTCAAAGTGCTCTGGGTTAAGAAAATATTCTGATTTTTGAAAAACGCCGTGGGATTTTCGAATCCTGCGGCTTTTCTTTCGCCCAAAACCCCGTCCAAACAGCTGCATTGATTTGAGGGGGGATTTCTTCTGGGGGGTGGAACGCTGATACACACCACCATCTTTCATAAACTTCTGCAAAATTTGGGGCCTTAAATTTTTAAATATCATTGTCTCTGCCTGCAATGGCGATAAAAACGGTTTGCATGTAATGTTTGGGTAAACATTTACGCTTTGGTGCGGATCCATTGCCCGTTAAAGAAACTGTTTTGCAGGCTTTTTTGTTTCACTTTAAGAATGCAGAACGTTATACTTCTTTCTAAGAAAAACAGAACGCCTGACAGAACAGGCACAGCAAGTACCAATTCTATCAGGCGTTCTATATGTTTGTTTGATTAAGCAGATGGTTGACCAGATTACGATTATGTGATGACAATCGTGGTATTTTGGCTCAGTGCTGCCGCTGCTTGCCATGGTTTCTGATAATCATCACACATGCAGTTAACGCAAGCAGTTTATTTTATGGGTTATTTTTTCATATTCTTGATTTCTGATTGCTATTAATTTATCGCTTTTTGCGTTTATTGAAATGATAATATGGGAGATGTTATAAACTCGGATTATTGATTTAACCTTCTGATAATATCATATGCTTTATCCTCACTTCTGACAAATCCCTGAACAGTCGTGTCCGCCCCGCTAAAAGACACGAAGGCGCTGCTGAGTTTTTCCATCAGCGCTGCGGGCATGTCCTTTCTGGCGGCTAAAGCATCTTTGGGAATTTCTTCGGTACGGGCAACAATAATCAGCTCATCGGTAAAAAGTCCATCGGCACGCGCCTGATTGAAAACCTCATCATAGGTTGCGCCCGCGTCCACTTCTCCGGCCAGAATGGCATTGACAACATTATTGTGGTTGCCTAAAAAAACAACCTTTTCAAAAATAGTATCTGGATTCATATGGTTCTGTTTTATCATATCGCGGGCGTACAGATATCCCGACGCACTTTTTTTATCCACATAGGCAAAGGTTTTTCCCTTTAGATCATTAAGGGAACGCACCCTGCCGTCCTTGCGGGCCACAATGTATCCGTTATAAGAACAGCGGCCCTGAACCTTGGGGGTAACAAGCACATTTGCCCCGCATTTTTCATGCGCGTTGACATATGCGAACGGAGAAAACCAGCCAATGTCGATAATGCTTTTTTCGACGCTTTCACTGAGTGCGTCATAGCTTCTGACGATCAGGGTGCGACATTTCAGCCCCACACTGTCACATACCCGCTCAAGAATGGGCACATAGGTTTTGCGGATACGGTCTGGCTCAACAAAGGGGTTGACGCCAAAGATAATTTCATCCTGCTTTTTAAAAGCCATGGCATCCTGCTGAAGCATTTCTGCGGTTTCGCCGATTTTGTTGCAGAAAGAAAGAATGGTTTCATTTTTCTTTTGCTGGACATTTACCATATCGATCGCCGAACAGGAAACATCGTGAGTCTTTTGTGCCGCTTCTGAGACATTTTCTACCGCCTGTTCAATTTCAGCTGCCGTATTCTTTTGGATCACCGATTCTTGGGTCAAATCGGAAATTGAGTTCTGAACATCCTTCAGAATCGAATTGATTTCTTGAATAATCTGAGAAGATTCCGTGACAATGATATCTACATTTTTCATTTTGTCGCCGATTTCAGTCATGGCTGTGTTGGATGTCTCTATCTTATCGACAATATTTCTGACAACACCCTCAATGATAGAGATTGCGTCGTTCGTCTGCATTGCAAGCCGCCGAATTTCTCCGGCAACAACAGAGAAACCCCTGCCGGCTTCTCCTGCCCGCGCGGCCTCTATCGTGGCGTTCAGCGCCAGAAGGTTAGTCTGGCTTGATATTTTTCGGATAGAGTCCACAATTTCATTGATTTTTGCAGAGGATTCTTTTAGTTCCAGATTGCTGTCAGAAGCGACTTGGATTACGGATGTAAGGTCGAGGATGAAACTCCCGATGCTTCGAATGGTCTGCTCATTTTTATCCAGCATTTCAATGGAATTTCTGGAATGATCCTCGATTTTTATAATTCCGGAATTCAGATTGATACATGCACCGGCAAATTCATTGATGCTTGCATTGATTTCTTGCGAACTGGCCGCATTCTGTTCGCTGAGCTTTTCAATCTCATAAGAAATCTTTGCAACTTTTTCAAAAGTTTTTATGTTGTCGTTGGAAAGCCAGATCAGCTGCTGGGAGTCAAATCCCATGGTTTCTGCGACCTGAAAAAGATGTTCCCCCAGGTCATCCTTCTGGACGGGCCGGGGCTTTCGGCTGCTTTTTTCACACAGAGCGTAAACGGCTACCAGAATAAGGGTGCTTCCGATTACGGAATAGAGAAATCCGCCCAACCCGTGGAATTGGAGCAAAAGCCCTATTGTCTGAAGAATGAGAATTGCGATTGCAGAAATAAGGACAGACTGTTTCGATGAAAAATTCATGTTTCTACCACCTCAGCAATCAAAAAATTTAGTTCAAAACTGATAAAATTTCACTTCTTTCCTTTCGTTCCATAACTCTTTTATATATAGTATTACTATATTTCAAATCTTATCATTTGTCAATGTTATGTATATTTCTGCAAGTCTAAAAAGTCTTAAAAAGCCGCTCGGCGACCTTTGTATTCTAAGCTTAAAAAGAGATTTATTGCTTTATCAATTACTTTTTAGAATAATATTTGATGATTGTGGTTGTTTTGCCCCCACAAATGATATGAAAGTACAAAATAAAGTATTTAAAACAGAAAGAAGTGCCCACAAGCTAAACTTGCGAGCACTTCTTTCTGTTTTATTTATTCTGTGGGACTAAATCATCTTAATCTGTAGCACTTTTAAAGGGGTAGTGTTCTGCTTGTAAGCCACGATCCCTCTGGAGTCTATGTTTCTAAAAAGAGTTCGGGTAGTTGTAAGAAAGGGGGGAGGGGGTTCTTATACTGCCTCTTTCTTTTTCTTGGGCTTTTTGCGGTAGCGATCTTCTTCACTGAAAACACAGCCGCAATATTTTTGCATATATAACCCCTTTTCCCGGGCGCGCTGCTGTCCTTCGCGGAAATAAGGGCGAAAATCCCGATATAGAAACTGTACACCGTATTTCTCGGCACTTTTTTCCATCGTTTCACGCAGCAGTTCATGATTCTGATAGGGACTGATTAAAAGAGTGGAAGAAAAGCTGTCAAAACCATGGGCTGCGGCATACGCGGCGGCAATTTCTGCGCGAACGGAATAGCAATATCCGCATCGGCGATCAAAATCGGGAGAAACGTTTCGGATAAATTCACGCAGACCGTAATCTCCTTCCAAAATCAATTCCATTTGCACATCCTTTGCGTGCTGCACCAACGCTTCTTTGCGGCTGCGGTATTCGGTATAAGGATGAATATTGGGGTTGTACCAAAAGCCGACAGGCTCAATATTTTCGCTGCGCAGAGATTCGATACACATAATGGAACAGGGAGCACAGCAAGTATGCAAAAGTGTTTTCATTACTATCACCTGATTATTTAAAATTTCTTATGAGCATTTCATTGGACTGGTGTGACTGACGCGGGGAAGAACCGCTAGACTATTTTACAATAGATAGCATTATTACAGGGGTTAAAATACAGTCTGCCGGGATACTTCGAATTGTTTATCGCCAAAGACTTTCTGGTGTGAAGAGCTTGGCATGGTAAAATATGCCGATGGGTTATTCTGTTGTGCCGAACGATATTGTCCCAGAAAATAATTTAAACTTTTTTATCATAAACTGGTTTCTATACTATTTACTGTGCTTTTTTGATCTGAAAAACGAGGGTGAGTTCTGTTAAGAATTCCTCCAATATTTTCGGTCAAGGGTACGGTACTGCACAGCCTCTGCCACATGGCGGGATTCAATGGTATCACTGTTGTCCAAATCTGCAATGGTTCGGGAAATTTTGAGAACCCGGTCAAAGGCTCTGGCAGAAAGGCTGAGCCTTTCAAAGGCATTTTTTAGAAGAGTGTGAGCTGCTGCGCTCAGCTGACAGGATTCATAGAGAAAATCCGGTGTAATTCGTGCGTTACAGGAAATGGATGTTCCCTGAAACCGCTGGTTTTGCCGTTCCCTTGCAGCATTGACCCGTTCCCGAATCTGGGAAGAACTTTCGGATTTTTGGCTGGAAGATAATACATCAAATTCCACCGGAGGAACTTCCACATGCAAATCCATTCGGTCCAAAAGCGGGCCGGAAATCTTGCTGAGATAGCGATCCACCGCATGGGCGGTGCAAATGCAAGATTTGGTGGGATGCCCAAAGTAACCGCAAGGGCAGGGATTCATGGCGGCTACCAGCATAATGGAACAGGGATAAGTTACGCTGCCGCTGACTCGAGAAATCGTAACCACCCCGTTTTCCAGCGGTTGGCGGAGCACCTCCATCGCATCCCGGCGAAATTCCGGCAATTCGTCTAAAAACAGCACGCCGTTGTGAGCCAGTGAAATTTCTCCGGGACGCACAACCGTCCCACCGCCAGAGAGCCCGGCAGGAGAAACCGTATGGTGAGGGGAACGAAAGGGCCTGTCCCACAGCAGAGTACCGCCTTTCAGCAAATTGCCGGCTATGGAATAAACCTGGGTTGTTTCAATAGCTTCTGCCAAGGTCATGTCTGGCAATATGGAAGGGATCCGTTTGGCCAGCATACTTTTTCCAGAGCCGGGCGGACCGATCATCAAAATATTATGCCCGCCGCTGGCTGCGATCTCTAAAGCTCGCTTTGCAGTTTCTTGCCCCCGCACATTTGCAAAATCCGGCAGGGGAAGGGAGGCATTTTTCCTTGCATAAATACTGGGGGCACAGGGAAGTAACGGAATTTCTCCGGTAAGATGGCGGACAAGAGATTGAATATCATTCACCGGATAGACCCGAAGCCCCTCTACCACAGCACCTTCCGGTGCGTTTTCGGCAGGAACAAAAAAATCGGTAAAGCCGGCATCTTTTGCAGCCAAAGCCATTGGCAGCACACCCTTTACCGGCCGAATTTCGCCGGATAAAGATAATTCGCCCACCAAAACGCAGTGGGATAAATCCACATCCAGCTGGCCGGAAGCACACAGCACAGAGACCAGAACCGGCAAATCGTAAATAGGGCCTTCTTTGCGCTGATCCGCCGGCGCCAGATTCACTGTGATTTTGGATACCGGATAAGTAAAGCCGCAATTTTTCAATGCCGAGCGCACTCTGTCACGGGATTCTTTGACAGCGGCATCTGGTAAACCAACCAAATCAAAGGCAGGCAAACCGCTTGAAACATCTGCTTCAACCTTGACCAGAAAGGCATTCATACCATGCAGACCCAAGCTATGCAGATAAGATACCACAAAATCCCTCCCATCTTTTTTCTTTATAGTTTATAAAAATATCAAGTTTTTTTGCTGCCTGTGGTTTGGGCACCTGTGCAGGCGGGAATTTGGTGTTCTTTCAGACAACAAAATTTTAATTGTGACATGAAATGATTATACTACGAATCCTATTTCCTTTCCACAGTAAGGGAAATATCAGCACGTTCTACTGTGTAATATTGGTAAAAAACACTTGAGTTTTGTGCGTGTAATACTATTTTCACTAGGGAATAATAAATAATTTTGTAATTTTTATTGACTTTGATTATTTTATAGAGTAAAATAAAAAACATAGAGAATCGCTTATGCCTGGGGTGCTTATTTTGTTAGATAAAATGTCGGAGCTTTCCGACCAGCAAGTGATAGAGCTTGTGAACGCAGGGAATACAGAGGCTTTTATTGAGCTGACGGCCCGTTATATGGATGTAATCCGCTCAAAGGCGGCAACTTTTCGGGGCGTTCCCTTAGAGGCCGAGGATCTGTACCAGGAGGGCTTAGTCGGTTTGCTTAGTGCGGCGCACAGCTACCGGAAAAATGGTTCTGCCAGTTTTCGAACTTATGCGGGAATTTGTATTTACAATCAAATGGTATCGGCTTGCCGTTCGGCATTAAGCCGCAAAAACTTACCTTTACATAATTTTGTTTCTTTAAATGATGCAGAAGAGGATCAAAACTTTAAAGCCTCGTTTGTATCCGACCAAATTGCCAATCCGGAAACGCTGTTGATTGACCGTGAAAATTTGGAAGGGCTGAAAGCCCGAATCAATCAAACCTTGTCTAAAATGGAGCAGAAAGTGCTATTTTTATATTTAAGTGGCTGTACCTATCAGGAAATCGCTGAAAAGCAATCCATTACCGTTAAGGCAGTGGATAATGCGATCCAACGGGTGCGCCAAAAATTAAAAAAACCATTTTAGGATTGTTGTGCCCGGATAGCTTAAGTAGAGCGTTGGTAATCAAAGGCGTCGGTGCAAATCCGTCTATGGGCAAATATCTTTAATTCAAAGCGAGGTAATCAAATGTACGAGGACAAGACTCTCATCTGCAAAGAATGCGGCTCTGAATTCGTTTTCACTGCCGGCGAACAGGAATTTTATGCGGCCAAAGGCTTTGTGAATGAGCCGCAGCGCTGCAAAGGATGCCGTGATGCACGAAAGAGTGCGGCAAAACCAGAGCGTGAAATGTTTGTAGCAACTTGTGCGTCCTGTGGTCAGGAAGCCAAGGTTCCTTTCAAACCCCGCGAGGATCGCCCTGTATATTGCAGCGAGTGCTTTGCGAAGATGAGAGAAGAAGGCTAATAGACAACCGAAATTAACGCCCCATGCTTTTAGGCGAGTGTC
Organism: Clostridium minihomine; assembly: GCF_900240385.1. GTDB lineage: Bacteria > Bacillota > Clostridia > Oscillospirales > Acutalibacteraceae > Faecalispora > Faecalispora minihomine. The sequence goes on from NZ_OEQH01000001.1 coordinate 698,710, forward strand.
CATAAGGATACTTTGTGAACCACCTAAAATGCGGGGTATAAGGCGGACAGTTTCGACTGTCCGCCTTTTGCTATGCCTTAAATTGCAGCTGGCAGTTCATCATCAAACATCATTTTATCGTCCATTCCGTAGAATGTTTCCATGGATGGAATATCAAATTCCTCTTTGACATCGTTCAGCATTCCAATGTCACGGTAGTGAATCCAAATATCCTGCGGAGCGGTACGGGAGTATTTCTCAGCCTTTTCACCCACCACAACTTTTACAATAAACATCCGAAGCAATTCCGGAGTCAGCTCGGTAAGGTCGGTATACTTTTTCGCCTTTTCAATAAACTTGTCCACGTTGGTAAGGGAGCTCTTCAGCTTATCCATTCTCGCTTCGGATTTTGGTATACGTTCCCGTAAGGCTTTTTGTTCTGTGATATACTCATCGGACAGGGCTCGGTAATGCTCATCGGGTATACGCCCCAGCACATTGTCCTCATAGAGCCGTTTGAAAAGTGCGGTAAGCTCCAAATCCCTTTTTCGCATAGTCTCCAGTTCTTTTTGCAGCGTAGTGATTTCTTTTCTGGTATCAGCAGTGTTTTTGCGGTTGATACACTCTGCAAACAATGCTTCGTCCTGTCTTGCAAAGTGAGTGATACGCTTCAGGTCATCCAAAATCACCGTAGCAAGCTGGCTTTCCCGGATGTAATGGGCGGAGCAGGTTTCTTTGCCATACTTCTTATATGTGGAGCAGGCGAAGTTGTTCTTACTTTCGTCCATGGTATGGGCACGATGCAGAACCAAAGGCTTTCCACAATCGGCGCAGAAGACAAGCCCCGAGTAAGAGTTAGGGTTCTCCATGTTTTTTCTCGGACGCTTTTTATGCTCCCGAACCGTATGGGCGATGTCCCAAATTTCTTGGTCGATAATTCCCACATGGGTGTTTTCAAACCTTAGCCAATCGGATTCCGGGCGAATGATCTGCTTTTTATTTTTGTAAGATGCGGTGGTGTGTTTCAGATTAATTGTGTGTCCAAGGTAGGTTTCGTCGTCTAATATTCTTAAAACAGTGTTTTTTGACCAGTTGCAAATCCTCGTTCTGTCTAAATTAGTGAGTGGAACTCCAGTCTGGTTGTAATATGAATTTGAAGGGTTAACAATACCTTCTTCTGTTAACTGCTTTGCAATTTGACTCGGCCCTCTACCATCGACACACAGTTTGAAAATATGCTTGACCACCTCGGCGGCTTCTGGATCGGGAACAATCTTTTTGGGATTGCTCTCGTCTTTTTTGTACCCATAGGGCGGCCTTGTCCCAACCCGTTCCCCGCGTTCAGCCTGTGCTTTCTTCACCGATCGAATCTTTTTGCTGCAGTCCTTTGCGTAAAAATCATTAAATAAGTTCCGGAACGGAGCAAAGTCGTTATCGCCGTAGAGCGTGTCCACCGCATCATTGATTGCAATAAACCGGACATTGTGGTTGGGAAAGGTGTGCTCCATGAGAAAACCGGTTTGCAGATAATCCCGGCCGAGACGGCTCATGTCCTTGACGATCAAGGTTTCCACCTGTCCGCTTTCAATCAGCCCCATGATCTCATTCCATGAAGGGCGGTTGAAGCTTGTTCCGCTGAAACCGTCATCGAACAAAAAACGAATATTGCCAAAGCCCTTTTCCTCTGCGTACTTGGTGAGAATCAACCGCTGATTTTGGATGCTGTTGCTCTCACCCTCCCGGTCATCTTCCTGACTCAGTCTGCCGTACAGTATGGTATATTTTTCGTTGTTTGCCATCGTTTAAAATCCTCCTTCTTGTTGTGGCAAACTGAATACGGTAACCAAAGCATACCGCAACAGGTTCCACAAGTCTACTGAAATCAAGCGTTTTTAAGAGCCTTTTCGAGGTCGTTTTCAATCACTGAAAGCATCTTTTTCGTGGGGGTAGATGCGCTTTTAAGGGGGAACACGGAATGTACCCGGAACACTCTGTCCTCCACCACCATATCCCGCTCAACGGTGTGGGCGGTTTCGTCTGTGTAAACAAAGCTGTCTGTAAAGGTGCGGTGAGAGGTGCCCTCGCTGTCGCTTTGCCAAATGATATCGGCGGTTTCGTAAGCGCCGAGAATATTGGTTTTCAGATAATGCTGTGCTGCTAAACGCTCGTTTGTCATATCGCATCTCCTTCACATTTTCATTTCAAAATCGTGCCCGCTGTGGTCATCTTCCTTTTGACCGACCGCTAATTTCTTCTTTCTGCCGGTGTGCTGCGGTGGTTTCGTGGTGGCATCATTTATGGGAACAGGGTTGTCCAGCCGTTCCAAAGAGCGTCCCAGCTGAACCACACTGCCGCCAATGACAGCAAGATCAAGGGAATGACGATCCACAGCGGTGTCCATGTTAGGTGCGGCAGCCGCAGCTTGGACAGAGAAAAATGCTTCTCTTTCTGTTTCCCAGCCGGTGACAACGCCTGCTGTATCTGCAACAAACTCTTGCTGATTTGCTCCAGTTGTGCCTGCGAGGGTAGACTGTTCAGTTGGGTTTTGATGCTGAGGAGCTGCTGTTGTAAGGTTTTCTGCTGTTTCTCCAAGTTCTCGATTCCATCCCAAATCACGCTCTGGTTGTAGAACAGGTTGTCCAGTTTTTCTTGTGTCAGCGGACAGGGTTGGGGGTTCTGCGGCAGTTGTGTAGGCTGAATCTCTGTTGAGTCTGTGCCTGCGTTCCGCTGCTTCAATTCTTCTAAGCTCAAATTCACGTTCCATCATCTCCTTTAAATAGCGGTTATTATGGAGTTTGATATCCCGGCAGGACATGGTGTTTGGGCAGGTGTAGGTAATATATTTTCTGGTATCTGTCCATATTATCGCGTAGCCTTGTCGCTCCATACTCTTGATAAAATCGGCTTTTGTGCCACTGATTTTCATCGCAGTATCAATCGCATTCATCAACGAAAACTTCCAGCTCTGCCCCTTGGCGACACGGTATTCCCGAGAGGCGAGACTTTGAGACTTGCCGCCTGTATAAGGCTTGAGGGTGGTCAGCCCATATTGCTGACAAATTTGGTCTGAATACGCCCGAAGCTTGAATAGTGTTTTGGGGCCTTGGTGCAATTTCTTTCCTGTTTTGAAGCTGACCGAATTGATAATAAAGTGAGAATGCAGATGCTCGTTGTCCACATGAGTGGCAATGACCACTTCATAATCGGGATAATTATCCTCCGCAAATTTCACAGCAATCTCATGTGCAGTTTTGGGTGAGATGGTTTCACCATCCTTAAAGGCTTGGTCGTAGTGATAGAACATGGTTTGGTCAGCCTTTTTAAAGCTGTTCTTGGTTGCCATAAATTCCTGAAAAGCTGTTTCGGGACAGCAATCCTTGCCAGAGATTAAGCGGATACAGCTGGTCTTATCCGCATCGGTGGAATAGGTTTGGTAGTTGACGGTGTGGTCACAATTTAATTTATCTGGATCGATGCACACCTTGAAATCCTGCAAAATATATTCAATTTCATTTCGCATGGAGAAGGCATTTTGCTTTTTGCAGGGGATGAAGTTAACCGTTGCCATTACCGAGTCACCTCGCAAAGTGCGGATAGCTTTTCATAAATACCGCTTAGCTTCGCCTTGGTTTCTGCAAGGTAAACGGCATCCACTTTTCCCATATTAGCCAGAGTGGTCAGCTGATTGAGGTTTCTGCCGATGGCTTTCAGCTCACTGATGAGCTCCTGCACTCCATCTACTACAACAATCTCTTTATCGGTTATGGCTCGTTCTAAAAATTCCGTCATGGTAACCTTGCCGCGCCTGGCCTTTCGTTTCAGGGTTTTGTATGTGCTTTCGCTGATCCGAAAGGCAAAGGGTTTCTTTTTCATTGGCGGTTTTCCTTTCAATTTTGATTGCGCCAACGGCGCTCCATAAAGTGGGGTCCGGGGCTTCTGCCCCGAGCGAGCTGTGGCGGGCGTATAGCCCGACGCTCTGCTCGCCTCACCCAAGGGGTGAGAAAACGCAACCCAAACGTCCTCGTTTTATCTGAAATAAGGTCGAATCCGAAGTCACCCGCAACAGGGGCTCAATTTGCGGGTTTATTCGGGTTAGGTGGAGTTATCCCACTCCACGGTCAATCTCGCCACACAGGGCAAACAGGGGGTGACGGCGGCGAGATTACTGCCCTGTGACAGTGCTGACGGCAAAGACGGCAAATTTTAGGAGCTTGATTGTACCGTCATATCGTCATTGCCGTCATAGCGGAGCGTAAATTCCCGCCGCTCAAAAGTTCTGTTCTCGGAATAATGAATGCCATTTCTGCCCAGATGCTCCATGTGCTTAATGATTCTCTTTTTCAGAATTGCGGGACTACAATCCGGATTCAAGTTTTCTATCAGCTCGGTTGCCGTCCCGGTGAAGCTGCCCGCCGATTTTATAAAATCACAGAGAAGAAAAATTTCATCCGGTATAATCAGCTGCTCCATTTCAATCGGTTCCAGCAGCTGCCATACAAAGCTTTCTTTGTTAAACTCCAAGAACAGTTCCCGTCCCTCGATATCTCTGCCGGTGCAGATGAGCGTTGCGGTACTTTCCGTTCGCTTGTCTTTTTGCAGTACAAAGTTTGTATCAGCACCACCAGCAATACCGCTGGTGCCCGAAATCATATTGAGCGGATCGGCATCTCCTGTTTTTCTAAGATGATGTACGAGCAGGATAGCAAGATGATGACGGTCCGCAATTTGCTTCAGTGCGCTGATGTCATCATAATCGGAGGCATAGGGATTGACATTTGCGGAAACGGTTTTGCGAACCTTTTGCAGGGTGTCAATCACAATCAGTCCTGTGCCGGGGTGCTCTTTGATGAAGCTTTCAATCTGATTTTCCAGACCATGGCCGATGGTATCACTCATAATGGCAAAGTGAAGTGTCGCCGGTGCTTCATCGGTAATTTCAAACAGCCTGCTTTGGATACGAGCGAAGCTGTCCTCTAAGCAGAGATACAGGACTTCGCTTTTTAGCGTTTCGAATTCCCATACCTTTTCACCCTTTGCCGCCTGTAAGCAGATCCACAGTGCCAGCCAGCTCTTACCAATTTTCGGTGAGCCTGCCAGAACATGCAGTCCTTCGGGCAGCAGACCGCTGACAATAAATTTAAGCGGCTCCATGGGTGTGGCCATCAAGGTTTCCGCATCCATGGTTTTTAACTTTTTTGACATTTGTGATTCCTCCTCTTAATTCAATTTGCTTTGAAAAGTGCAATAAATCGAATGTTGAAAACTTCTATTCCTTGTGATACCATTGTCCTATATCCAGAAAAAGAAATACACAGCGAATCGCAGAAACGCTGTTTTGAGGAAAATCGATTATTTGCGAGAGGAGTGCCTATGGAACAGTACCCGCTGATCAAAGTTTTTGAGGGAAATGATAAGCTGATTTATTCTATGGCTTACGCTTATCCGGACAAGGTGACTCAGTACGCGCAAAAGTTTATTGGGAATGGACTAATTGAATTTGTGGAAATGGATTTCGAGGAATACACAACACTGCTCACCGAAACGAAAGCCATTTCGCTCATTATGGAAAACTATCAGACAATCAGGAACAAAATATTTGATGTTGCAGAAACCATTGCGGGCAAGCACCGCTATGTCTATTTCTTCTTGGTGGGCTTGCTGAACAACATTTTGAAAGAACCCATCTATGCCAAAGATGAATTTGAGGGTGCCTTCCTCAGACCACTGGCAACATGTTTGGATGAGTTGGAACACATGTTAGAGCTGCAGGAGGTATGCACGAAAGCGGTTACCACCTGTTTAGATAAAGAAAGCCGCTCGGACAAGGAAATGTCCCAGCGGCTTTGTGAGTTTGTATCGGAGTACCCCGGCTTTGCCGAGGCTGCTGTGAAAATAAAATATGAGCTATTGCCGAAGAAAAATGGCAAGGTGGATATGGATACGCTTAAGGATATCCATGATTGGAATCTACGGGAAACAGACGAGCTTTTGGAAATCATGCATCAGGATGGCGAAGGTGTCAGTCTGATGCCATACTATCTGTTTGAATATTTAGATGAGCTACTCTATTTTGAGTTTACCGAGATGCTGAAAAACGCTCGGTTTATTAAGCGTTGCAAACTGTGCAGCCGCTATTTTGTGTTGACCGATAAACGTAAGCGGGATTTCTGTGACCGGCCTGATAAAGGTAATCGCACCTGCAAACAGGTTGGAGCAAAGCTGTTTTATGATCAGGGCATGCAGGGAAACGATTATTTGCTGGCTTTCCTGACCGAGTACAACAAGGTGTACTCTCGCCGTTACCGTGCGGACGGTAAATTGCCGGAAGAGTTTAGCGGTAAGGACATGTCCTCGGAGGAGTATTCCCAGTGGGCAAAGCTGGCGCGGCAGGCTCGGAGCGATTATCTTGATGGAAAAATTACGGGCGAAGAAATGCTGGCGAAAATCAAGGTAGATTAACGGGGTGCGTGTTTTACGACTCCCTATGCAAAACAACAAGGGCTTCTCCCGTTGGAACAGCCTTTGCTGTGGGATAGGATAGAATACTTGGCTTTGGCTCTAATCCATGCACCCCACCATTTTATTGATGTCACCATCACCGTCTACGACAATGGCGACATTGGGTTCATCGTTATCGTTTATCCAACCAAAGCCGAGAAAGTAGACCTGCTTTTGACCATCCACTATGCGAGTGTCCCCCATCCTTGACTCTTGAACCGTTGCAGTCACTGTGTTTTTCGATGTTACCGGGGTGAGGGTAGGGTTATCCTTCAAGGTGTTGCTCTCAGTCAAAATCTTCGTGGTGTCAGTTGGGTTTGACGGTTCAAAATCGGTTTCTGTTGGAGGCGTGCTGTGGGCGCTGATTTCGGCGGTTTCCTCGCCCACAATGGCTTTGTTTTCTGAGGGCGGGATGCTATCCCTAATGGTTAAAGGTGCTGATACAGGGCGAACCTTGGGGACGAGTGGCTCTGATGTGCCTTGGTTGAACAGTGGAATTATTAGCAGAGAAATGATTGCTACTGACACTGCGATAGCTTTAGCTTTCTTTTTGATCATCAGATTCTCCCTTCGGCATAAAAAATTGACCACAGTCATTGAGGACTTCCTCAAGACCGTGGTCATAATTGTTTAACTCTGTTGCCAGCTCCATTCCAAGCCCGAAGCCTTGGATGAAGCTCGCCTTGCTTTGATAGTTACAAATCATTCCCAAGGCATCAATGATTCGCAGCACTGTTTTCCTATCCTCCTTTGACAACCGGTCAATCAAAATTTTGTGGTTTTCCTCCACGGATAATTTAAGCTCATTAAAATCCTGCTGCTTAAAAAAACTGTGGTACAGGTCGTCTAATCGTTTTGGCATATTCCAGCCCTCCTTTAGCAACACACAGTACCACAGAAGAGAAGGAATAGCTACTACAATTTTTGCGCTATGAGCTTTTAGGGTCTTGATTATTAGTTCTGTAAATTTACGACTCCAGCCTCGGCAAAAGAGCGATGAGTCAATGCGAAATCCAAAAGCAAGCCAACTGTCAATCCAGTATCTCGATGATTTTCTTTGCTATTTCTTCGGCTAAGAGAGGGGGAACGGCATTTCCCACTTGCTGATACTGAGAATCCTTTGTTCCCTTAAATCTAAACTTATCAGGAAAGGTTTGCAATCTTGCAGCTTCCCTAATACTCAGAGCGCGACTATGTGCTGGATGTATCCACATAGATTTTCTAACATTAACAACTGTACCCGATGGCTCATCGTACTTGAGCTTGAGATAAATCGTGTTTTGTGTGCGCTCACCTTTGGTATAAGTGGTTTTTTGCTCTTTTGGGAGGTTATGAAAGTTCTCACCTGCCTGTAATGTTTCAAATCTTTTCTTTGCGGTTGGGCGGGTTGCTGTGTTTACATGATTATAAAGCTCCTCTGCATTTCTGAGTTTGTATGCTAAAGAGTTCTCTGCTAAATCTTTTTGAGGAACTTTTATAGGCTCAGAAGATATATTATCTGTTGGCTCTACATCAGCGAGGTCTTCTATGGCAGCTTTAACTGTTCTAAAATCCTTTTCCTCAAACGTGCCCTTTGGCATTCCTAATTTCGATTCTAATTCAGGTTTGCAACCAATGATGATATAACGCATCCGCTTCTGAGGAACACCAAACTCAGCCGCATTTAGCGCATCTGATGTAATCTTGTAGTGATAGGGTGCTGATTCCAGAACCTTTTGGATATATTCAAGCACCGCATAAGATTTAACATTCGCTACTATTCCATTATCCTTGCTGTAGGAATCAATGTGAATCCTTTTCTCTATAAGTTCCGACCATTTACTCAGCATTCGTTGAATTGCGATAGAGGCATCCAAAGTTTCATCTATAAGCTCAGCAGTGGCATTTTGAGTCTGATTAAAAATATTATTGAACAGTTGGGCACAATCGCAGTCATATCTTGAGATTTCGTTGTTGGCATCTACATTTTCCAATATAGTAGTGCATTCTTTAATCAACTGACTTTTGTGTTTCGCAATTCGTTCCAACAATTTTTCATGCTGGGTCTTTTTTTCTTCCGCTTTATCCGTTTTCTGAGCAGCTACTTTATAGATGCTATTGAATAGGCGGTAGCGTTTTTGACTCCATTGGTGCTGATCTATAAATTGTTGATTGTTGATTATTGCTTCAAAGTCTTCTTTGGTATTTGCATCATCAAAAATTGTGAGGTTGAACCGATGCGAGAGCAATTCAATCTTGTCAACGGTCATTTTCATATCCTTTATACCAAGAGCCACATCATCTTCTTCCAAATAAAAGCGATGAACACTTGATTTAAGCATACTGACATTTTCCATTACAAAAACAGTTGGTTGTAATTCTGTGATGACACGAACATATTCTTTAACCAATCGGTTATTCATGCTTACTGCAGTGTTTTTTTGCCTGTTTGCATTGGAAAAGCCTTGGCATGGTGGGCCACCGATTACAACATCTACTGAGCCTAATTTCCGAATTGAAGCCGCAGTGACTTCTGTAACGTTATCAAACATTTTGACATTCTTGTGATTTTCTTTATATGTTAATTGAGCGTTGGGATTATTCTCCGCAGCGGCCATAATTTGAAATCGTTCTGTTTGTGTAAAACCATAACTTAATCCACCAGCCCCTGCAAATAAATCTACGACTGTATATTTTTTCTGACTGTCATTTGTTGGCATACTGCTCATAACTCCTCCTCAAAACGACGCTGAAGGAGTTCCCAGCAGTCTTCTTTTTTACACCACTGCCCAATATTAACTCCGGGAGTTGTGGGGTTCATAAAATGGTTCCACACGATATACATTACTTTTTCTATTATTTGAGCCACCTCTGGTGAAATACTTTGCGTTGCCCAGATATAATCCGAATCCACTTTATCGGCAAAGTATTTCCCGATAAGAGCCACCGTATAGTAATTCTGCTGTGCCTTGAATCCACCGAATTTATGATCTGCAATTATTTTATCGCATTCATTAAACAAAATTACTTTGCTTATCATATCCTTATACGTTGTTTCGCTCGGTTCAGGTATCTCGCCTTTTTTTGTCATCTCTGAAAAAATAACAAAATTAGTCTCTAAGCCCTTGCTCACGATATCAGGAAAGCCACGCCATGCCATCATACACTTTGCGGCAACAGTTTTGGATATGCATCGTGATTTTGGATTGTGCTCTTTGAATTGTCGTTTTAACGCTGGGGTAATCTGTCGATTTACTTCTACTAAATATTGGCCTCTTGCACGCTCATAGAACCAGCGATCCAACGATTTTCCTTTTTCGGTAGGTATATAAATGCTTCGTGATAATTGCTCCATACGGATATGATATTCATCATTCGCACTAAAGTCAGACATATTGATTTTGTTTTGGCTATTGGCGTATTTAGAAATATTCGCAATGATTTCATTCGTTTTTTCGGTATCTTTAATAACACTCAGCTTAATCTGAACGCTGGCCTTGCTTAATGAAATCTTGCTTTGATATGCATTATATATTGATGCAGTTGTTTGACCGCCGTTTACAATTTGCCAGCCATGTAGAACATTAATTACCGATAGCGTATTTGTCGATGCTGCTTCATCTATTTCAATGCTTTCTGCAATGGTGGATATACCATTGTTATATGCCATAAACATATGTGGCTCACTCGATAATGTATCTCGAATACCTTTATTTATTTTGCCCGTTGCCTGTAAGAATGAACGAACATTGCGTTCAATTAGATTTTGCCCCTCGTCCTTATAAATTTTAGCAAGTAGTTCTCCTGAAATAACGCCCACATAACAGTCATATGCAGGGTTTTCATCATCAACCTTGATTAAGCTTAGTGCTTCTGAATATTTGCTTTTGAGACGAATAACAACCTTTGTGGCTTGGGCGTTTTGGAACAAACACTGATATAGGCGCTCAATATCCCACACGTCAAATTTAACTGTAATTTTCCCTATGATAATATCTTGAGGAACATACAAAACGGCTTCATTATTAGTAATTAATATAATGTTTACAACTTCTGTTTCATTTGTATATTGCTTAATAAATTCATAGGCTTGATAGCCTTCTCCGGATTCTTCTGCTTCATCAAAATATGAAGTTTTACAGCTTCTATAAAATTTTGTAGCTTGTCGGATAATTTTATCTATATCCGTTTTTCCGAGTTTATCAATGGTAGACTTAGAATTATAATCAGCAACTAATAATGTCATCGAATGAAAATATTCGTTGTATGCATATCCATCTAAACGCATCTTTTCATTCGTTTTTTTGAAGCTCACAATTTCACAGTCAGCCAAGTTAGTCACGCCTGCTTCCTGCAAATAAGAAACAAATATTGTTTTAAATGCATTGAGAGAGCCCACGCCATTTTCCTTGGCATATGTTGCAGCTTCTTCCGATAATTCGCTATAAAATTCCTTTACTTTATCCGACAGCATTTGGCTCATCTCCTTTCAGCAAAACTTTTACTCCCTCTGTTACCAAAAATCTTTGGCACATATCCATACTTATGGAATATGTAACATTGCTTAGGCCTGCTTCCAATTTTGAGCGTTCTATCCGGGGGAACCCTGTACCCACCTTGTAAAAATTATCTTCTCTATCGAAATAGCCTGTTGAATATAATTCAGCACATGCAGACAAATACCCATATCGTTCAACTTTTTCATGAAACTGTTGCAAATATGCATTATCGGAAACTAAAAGCAATTCTACTTCTTGAACCATTTCCGACAGAGTAATCCCATCGCTTTCACTTTTTCTAAACGCATAGAATTGTAAATACAAATTATATAGTACATCCTGAGTATCAAGCTGATATTCGCTACTAATATTTGCCTTATAAGGAGCCTTTTGAGCCGTCGCCTTCACTTCAATAGCGTTTCCTTGAATATAAAAATCATGGGTTTCGTCATTGCATCCAGACCAAAAAGAAACTGCAACTGCGCCATAGATTTCTATTAGTTGCTTTAGCAAAGTCAATTCACCCAATAGCCCCAATTCACGTTCCTTGGATAGCAGAATGTCCTTTTCAAGTAAAAAGAAATTTCTCCATTTGGTGAGTACATTAGAGAAGCAGCCTGTAATACTTTTTAGATTTCGTAGTTTCTCTATTGAAACCCGCAAATCCTCTACGATAATTTCAAAGATATATCCTTCACTTTGCTCGGATTGTTTTAGGAAAATGCAATCTCCTAAACTATCTCCATATTCCGGTAACGTAGCTATTCCTATTTCAGCGCCTTTCCAACGAGGGAACGAAATGTTGTCTGGAGACTTTTCAATATGTACATATAACTCGAGAGCAAGGGTGATTTTATCAACAGCAAAAATGATTACCGCACCGTTGTCCATTTTCAAACGGCGCGCTAATCTACTTTTTCCTTGTCCATTTTCTCTTGCCGCTTTTAATATCTCGGCATAAATATCACTCGTATAGCTCATAGTTTTCCCTCTCGATAGCGATTTCAGTTACCCTATAAGATTGTAAATCTCCCAGCCCTTGACGATGTGGGAATACAACTGCAAATCCAAATGGCGTTTTATGAGTTCCTTTTAATTTTGTTAAAGAACCTGCTTGTCCAATAGGGTACAAAATTAGAAGGCCATTTTCTCTTTTGCGTGTGCTTTTTCTTATGTACTCCGCCAATGTTTTTTCATCACCGGAACTATGCGTGTTTTTGATGGCTTCAACTTGGTTTATCTGTGCACTTGTGTAATCTAAATACTCATGTCCCGCAGATGTCATCGTATGAATAGAACAAAACTGACCTCCCTCTGTGATACCTTTTTCACGTTCTATACCAGAGCCAATTTCTAAATTAGCAATAGAAAATTTGGGACCATTGCCAACATTAATAAGGCAGACAGTCCAATTGGTTAACCCGCCACACTTATTTTGATTGCGGATGTAGTCTGCCATGTATTGGCTGTTGGCTCTTGTGGCATTTTCAGAAGTTTGATAATCCTCCAAAAAATTTGCTATATCAAAGCCTGCAACCTTGCTCCAAAATATATGTTCTCCCACAGCCGATCGGCTCTTCTCTTGCCAATAACGCTCTTTATTCTGGGGTGCTCCAATTGCTTTTAAAAGAATTTCTGCTGCTGCAAAGTTTGTATCATATTGCTCTGGATTTACATCAAACGAGCGTGTTTGGCTCAATCTATTGCTAAAATCCTTTTTCATTTCCCTTCCAGTCCTTACTTTATTTCGACTGGAAATTAGCAAATCGGGATGAGTTGCAATGCGAAGACCAAAAGACATTGGAGTCTGATCCATATCGTTCATAAAATCAAACTGATGCACGAGCTCTTCAGTCGCCATGCTTATATGCAAGAAATAATTTTTTAGCAGAGGAGTAGTATATAATCGGCATAAATCCAAGTATCCCGGGCGATAGCCAAACCAGCGCCCCATTTGCATTAATGTGTCATAGGTGTTTGAGCTTCTTGTAAAATAACTAATAGTCAGGCCTTCCAAAGTAAGGCCTCGTGAAAGTTTATCTCCACCGATGGCGATTACATTAAATGGTTGTCCGGCATGATCCTTATACATAAGAGAGTCCATACTTTTACCATTTACGCTGTAAATAACAAACTCTTTTTCAAAAAAGAGCCTTTTAACTTCTCCGTAAATGGTTACCCACTCAAACTCAGCTAACGATTTCATGTATTTAGGAAATTCGTTTTGCATTTCAAGTGTGGTTTGTTGATAATCATTTTCCCAAATTTGCCTAAAGGATGCTTCAATCTCAGCATCTCCATAGAGAACAAAGTTTTCAATTTCTTCCTTAACATATTCTGCAATTTTACGCTTTATTTTGTTTTGCTGCGCAACAAAGCGTACTATGTGAATGAGCATTGTGTTTGGTTTGTTACGCTGTCCTCTCAGATTTCGAAGTGCAGTGGAGATAAAAAAGCTCTTAAGAGCTTGCTTTAATTCCGTAGGAATTTCACCAACGGGATCAGTGGATTTTGTGCCTTTCCCTAAGTAGCTTTTACCCTCCATAATATTTCTACACAGGGGCATAGCAGGAGCTTCGTCCTCTCCAGTTAGTCCAAAAAACTCACGGGCACCAATATACTTATCTGCTCTCGGTATCTTAAGAATAAAATCCTTCGGGTATAGATCACTGCCGAATTTATCATCTTGCATATGGGGCGGAATAAAAATATTGGCAAATGGTGTTGCTGTGTACCCAACATATGAACGGCACTCAAACAAGCGCAACATTTCTCTAATTAGTCCATTAATTGTGGTTGGGTTATAATTATCCAGCAGTTTACCTGTGTTGTCAAAGCACTCATTTGTATTTAAGGAGGCTTGGTCAGCCTCATCGTCGATGATTAAAACAGGATACTCTGAGGGGATGATCTTTTTTAGTTTGCCGTCACTTTCTGCAATCGGACTCTTTTGGAAATAGGCAATCAGCTTTCTTAAAACAGTTGCATTCTTTTTTGTAACAATAATATATGGTGGATGCATAGACGTGCCAGCAACCTTAATGTTGAAATCTCCTTTTTCATCCCTTGTCGTTAAGGATTGATACAGGGTAGACTCCATGATTTGATTGCTTTTTCCGATGCCAACGCCAATAGCATTTTTTGTATGAGTGTAATTTCCTTGTGCTTGCAAACTCGTTTCATATCCAAGCACTTCTTCGTCAATGCGCGCCTGAGTCTGACTGCGAAGATTATTATGAATACCACTTAATACAATAATAATTTTATATCCAGCGTCAATTGCTTTATTAATTAACCCGATATAGTGAGCAGTCTTACCGGATTGAACATAACCAAACACCAATCCCATGCGTTCCTCAGACCTACGCTCGTGAGAATTTGAAATCACATTCATGACCTCATCTGTTGCTTCATCAATATCTCTAACAGCATTGATGCTCCAGTTATCCTTTTTATAGAGGTAATCGAGATATCGTGTCCAGTATTCTGTTTTAAAGCCGTCTGTTTTTCTTAATCGTTTCCACCAATCAGAGTCTTTCATTTCATCGCTCATGATATTAATGACAGGCTCGATATCGGCAGAGATCTCCTCAAAAAGAAAATTGCGTAAACTTTCCTCATTAATTCCTACTGCCGAAAACACGGACACTACCTGCTCCACAATATCTGAAATGGATTGAGTGAAGTCTTTCTCCTGCAACTCCACACAGCGGTTATACGCAGCTATATATAAATTCCTTTCGCTCTCGCTTAGTCCGTTTGGAATGTTAATCATAATTTTCAACCTCGAATATTCTCAAAACATCTTCTTTAAGATACTTGAAATTTGCCATACCTAAAATAATGGGTGCTATCTCGTCTTTTTCATAACCCTTACTCATAAAACTCTTAATATAACCCTTAATTTCTTCCAAATCTCGTTGCCGCTGCACTGCATCAGTTTTGTTCAGTTCACCGGTTGATGAATTGAGATACTCGGCCACACCGGATTGCATAAATGGGGCATAGTTCTCTGCAAGTGACAAAAAGGCTTTCAAATCTTGTTGCCCAGATTCATCGAGTCTTTTTTCAATTGCCGAAAGTAGCGGATGTTTTTTATTAATATGATAAGAATAGAACCCATTTCTGTTTTTTCGCTGTTCCCAGACATAGCCTAAATTCGGTGAAATTATATTCTTGGAATATACGCCACGTGAGTTATATACCTTTGCAGATGTTTCAGTACAACTATCTATAGTGCGGTTCAAAATCTCACGAATATAAAGCGGTGGTGTAGCAGCCGATTTCTTGATATCTATTTTCCAGTCAAAATCACTTTCGCTACCTATATCTAATTTAATACGGGCTAAATTAAAAGCAGGCTCTTTACGAATGTAGTTGAACCACGTACCATACACCAACAGCCTTCGATTTCTATATACGTAAATTCCTTGATGCGCAACAACTCCATAAGGACCCTCGATGTCTTTGAGCTCTTGTTCTGTTTTGAACTTTGTTTTATGTGGCAAGACATACGGCTGTATTGACACTTCTTTGCCATTCTCACAATAGACTTCTTCCGCCAGCTCTTGGGTAGCACTATTGCTTAAGCAATATGGATTCCAAGGCTTAATTGGTGTTGTATTTATATTGATTATCAGACTATTATCTTCAATAAAACGATGAAAAACCAGCCCAAGATGCTTGACTACAGTGTCAACTAATGAATAAAAACTATTTTTAGCTTTTACAGCGTTGGGGTTCGAACAGGGCACAATTCGATCTAAGTTTTCTATGACAATAGCTGTACCATGTTCCCACAGGCTTAAACCAACATCGGAATATTCAAAATTGTTAACAAGCAACTTCCAAATCCCTGACGCATCTGACTCAATAAAACTTAAATCCCAACAAGCATTAGCATATTGCCCCTCTGCCTTTGATATTACCGTCAATTTCTTACCCATAGAAAAGGCAGCTGTTTTCATCCCCATACCAAAGCGGCCAAGGTCATTTTGTTGACGAATATCCAGCGGAGAAGCAGAGCCAATCTTCATTGAATGTATAAGCTTGTCCTGTGTCATTCCTATTCCGTTGTCTGCTATAATAATTTTTGAGTTTATACCATCCCACGAAAACAAAATCTCAACAATGCCTGCGCCAGCTGTGATACAATTGTCAACAATATCTGCTATCGCAGTCTCAGGTCGATATCCTACAGAGCGAAGGGAAGATAATAAAAGGTGAGCATCAGGAACCAGTTCGACATAATTGGAATTATTCATCACCTATATACCCCCTTAAAGTTTCGAGGGCTTCATGGCTAAAGGAAATTTCATCAGATAATGAAATAATCATTGTTGTTGCTAATCTATTAGGCTGAACATGTCCGTTCTCCCATCGGTTTACGGTAGAAAAGCTAACATGGAGCTTTTTTGCAAAAACCACCTGGGTTAGCCCTAAATCAAGCCTAATTTGTTTTATCGCATCACAAATTTCCATAATCCGCACCTCACTATAATTATAAAATAACACAAAAATATAGCATTGTCTATATTTTGCTGTATTGTGTCGAATTAAGAAAACCTTGCAAAACAAAAAGCAATGGCACTCCAAGAGAATCTTGAAGTGCCATTGCTTTTTCCGTACCCTGTTTGCCGCGGGGTCACATCATATCCCTATGAACGAGACTCCTTGACTTCAGTTGGACTTTTTCACCGTGTTCAGTTTGCCTTGATCCCTCGGTTCACAAGTTGTCTTTGTGACCACCCGTATTTTGGCATAGGGGCGTTATTGTTTTTTGATATTGCCAACATCATAGAAAAGATTGTGTCTGTCGTTAAAAAACGGTGTCACCTGTGCGGTTCATGTCCTGCACTTCCTGAATAATCTTCTCAAAAATACGGATGATATTTTTCGAGAGATCCCGTGCCTCTTTTGCAGTATGCACGGCACGTTCTCGGTTGTTTTGATTGATGTGCTCAATCATTTGTTCACCCTTTTGATGTAACGTGTGATGATAAGCATCAATATCTTCCCACAGCTTTGTCAGCCTTGACGCCGAAGGTTTGACTGCAAAATAGAAATGGCCGAATCCGCATTTATGTTCATCCGTTTGAATGGGGGTGATCTTCATGGCAAAGGCCATTTCCGATACGGTTTCCACCCATTTGGTATGTGCACGAATTGCATCCTGAATGGTCACAATAAAGTCGTCGTTCGAAAGGGGATAGCTTCCATTGCTGACCAATTCCCCCGAAGAAACTGCCAGTTCGGTAATTCCCAATTCAATCCCTTTTACCGAATCTGAAATCTGATTGATGGAACGGCTGACAGAGTTTAGCTCTTCCGCTGAATTTGCCAGGTTCTGCAGGTCGGCATTTACTGTTTCCAGTGCAATAGAAGTTTCTTGAAGCGCAGTGTTTACCTGTTCGCTGGCAGAAACAGCACCGGAAATGCTTGAGGTAATTTGCTCAATTGAACCGGCGTTCTTTTCCATCATAGCGGTGACAGATTCTACATCTCCTCTCACTTGGCTGATGGAGTTTGACGTGTGGTCCACACTGGCCTGAGTTGTTTCCAGTGCCTGCCGTATTTCATGAAGCAGGTCATCAATGTTGGAAGTCAGCTCTTGCGTTGTATCAGACAGATTTTTAATTTCCCCGGCAACGACACCGAAGCCTTTGCCAACTTCTCCGGCTCGGGCAGCCTCAATGGAAGCATTAAAGGACAGCAGTGTGGTCTGTGAAGAAATCTGATTGATTCCGGCAACCACTTGGCTGATTTTTTGTACCACTTCGGCCAGGGTATGCATATTGTTTTGCATCTGCTCTGAAAAGGCCAACATTTCACTGTTTTTCTCGCCCACACTTTTCAGCAAACTGTTACTCTCCATGGTGTTCTGGTTCAGTGTGCTGGCTTCCTGCGCAATCTGATACAAAGTATGAGACAGCGATTCATTTGCGCTCACCACTTCTGTAGAAGATGTGGAAATTTCCTCTGCCGCAACGGCTGAATGGGATGACATGGAACTGATATTGCCAGAAGCTCCTTTTACCTGATCACCGAAGAATGAAAGCTGTAAATCAAAGCTGCTGATTTGGGTCGCCGTTTGAAATATCTGTTTTAATATCTGCACTATTTTTTCGTTTTCCTGACGAAGTGCAGATGCTTTTCCTGCACGATTGTTTTCTTTCTTTTGAAACATTATTTGAAACACCTTTCCTTTAATCAAGTAGAAAATTTTTGATCTGATGTGTGTGTCATTTCACATATGCAGAGCATGATGAACAGCCGCTATCCGTGAGCCGCCGCTTACAGGGGAGTTCAAAACACAGCTTGTCTGCCTGAGGGACAAGATTGGACTTTTTTCGGCAAATTTGTTGTATTTTCTCATGCATGTGTTTATATGCTCATTATATCTTACGCTTCTATTAAAAAGCAAGACATCTTCAATATTGAAAGTCTGATCCACTGCAGGGAAACAACAGCGGTGCTTCTGAATCTCTAGTTGCAATAAGACCAAAAGGAAAGAGTTGGAAATATAGCTTCTATCTTTCTTTAAACAAAAATACTGCCAACAACAGTTCATTGATTTTTCGCTCCGATCAGAATACTTTTTCCGGAGACAAAAGACAATGCACTGATATAAAATAGAGATAAAAAACTCGTGTGAAATCTCTTTAATACTGGGGTTAGGCTCCCGTCAACACAGGGAAAAGTATTGATTTTTTGCCGGGTGGGTATTATAATAAAGACAAGTCTTAAAATGGAGGGACTATAAAATGACAGAGATCACTAAAATTACGAAGGATACCGTGATTGGCGATATTCTTGACTTAGATCAATCCACCGCGCCCTTCTTTCTGGAGATGGGTATGCATTGCCTGGGCTGCCCGGCATCCCGCGGAGAAAGCATTCAGGAAGCCTGTATGGTACACGGTGTGGACCCTGATGCCCTGGTGGAAAAGCTGAATGCCCACCTGTCTTCGAAATAAGGATAAAGAGGCATAAGTGAAGAAATGCCGCCCGGCAATTTTGTCCGGGCGGTTCTTTTATCTGGCAAAATGGCAGGGGAAGCTTTTGGGAAAAAGCGTGGCCATTTTGAAATCGGGGAGGGAATTTTGTGGGCAGACCATTGTTTCAGCTGGACCCAAGGCTTCAGCTATGCGCCGACTTTGTGCGCCCGGGTACAAAACTGGCAGATATCGGAACCGATCATGCCTATTTGCCTGTCTGGCTGAAAAAACAAGAGAAAATTACATCCGCTGTGGCAGCGGATATTCATACCGGGCCATTGGAAAAGGCAAAGGAAAACATTCTCCGCTATCAAGCGCAAAATGTAACCGCCCGGCTTTCGGATGGGCTTTCCCAGATTCTTCCGCAGGAAGCGGACGATATTGTGATTGCCGGAATGGGCGGCGAATTGATAGCACGAATTTTATCTCAGGCTTTGTGGGTCAGGGAAGGGGACAGGCATTTGATTTTGCAGCCCATGACCTGTGCACAGGAACTCAGGGAGTATCTTCGGGAAAATGGGTTTGCCCTTCTTCGGGAAGAGGCAGTGGAGTCCCGGGCACATGTGTATACGGTAATGCTGGCCGTTTATTGTCCACAGAAGGCTGGGAACGATGATTTGTACCCGTATATCGGGGCATTGCAGCCAAATACTGCGGCGGCGCGCCGTTACATGGCAAAACAAATCCAGTCTTTGCGCCGCCGTGGGCAAGGACTGAAAACAAAAAATCCAGAAAAATCCGAGCGGTTGCTGCAAACCGCAGATCGACTGGAAGCTGTGGCGAAAGAAAGGGAGGATCTGCTTTGAAAACAGTTACCATAGGCGATATTTATGATTTTTTAAATGTTTGCGCACCTTTTGAAACAGCGATGGGATTTGACAATGTAGGCTTATTGGTGGGGGATCGAACTGTTCCGGTATCCACCGTGTTATTGGCTTTGGATATTACTCCCGGTGTGGTAGAAGAGGCGGCCCGCATGGGCGCAGAGCTGATCATTAGCCATCACCCGGTAATTTTTGAGCCGCTTCGGCGAATGACGGCAAATGAGGTTCCGTACCGTTTGGCGCACTATGGAATGAACGCTATTTGTGCTCATACCAATTTGGATTTAGCACCGGGCGGGGTAAATACCTGCCTGGCAGATGCTTTGGGTTTGCAGAATGTTCGAGGCCTGAAGCCCTATGGAAAAGACGGGCTCTGGGAAGGTTTAATTGGCGAACTTCCGCAGAAATACAGTGCCGGGGAGTTTGCTGCTTATGTGAAAGAAGTTCTTTCCTGCGGCGGGCTGAAATATGTGGATGGCGGAAAAGAAGTTCGTTTGGTTGCTTTGTGCGGAGGGGCAGGGGCAGATTTGCTGGAGGACGCCAAAGCTGCGGGAGCAGATGCGTTTGTCACAGCCGACACCAAGCATCATCAGCTGCTGATGGCCCAAAACATAGAGGTTACCTTGGTGGATGCAGGGCACTTTAACACAGAGGATGTGGTAATTCAGCCCTTGACCAGCAATTTGCAGGAGCAATTCCCCACAGTGCATTTTCAAAAATCAACGGTGTTGCGCGACCCTGCTCAATACCTGTAAGGAGGTGCCCCGATGGCTTTAGATGGGGCTTTTTTAAAACATATATCCAGAGAGTTGGAACAGGCGGCCCTTGGGGCAAGGGTAGAAAAAATCTATCAGCCCAACCGGGAAGAAATGGTCTTTCTGCTTCGCACCCGTACCGAACAATTTAAACTGCTGATTTCTGCCCGGGCCAACAGCGCACGGATTCACTTTACGACTTCGGTGCCTGAAAATCCCAAACAGCCGCCCATGCTTTGTATGCTGTTGCGGAAAAGGCTTTCCGGTGCCCGTTTGGTGCAGATTCGTCAGCCACAGCTGGAACGGTTGCTGTGTTTGGATTTTGATGCCATCAATGAATTGGGCGATATGGTTCGTTTGACGGTGGTTTCTGAAATCATGGGACGGTACAGCAATATTATCTTAGTGGATGAAAACGGAAAGATTGTAGATGCGTTAAAGCGCGTGGATGCGGAGATGACATCGGAGCGCCTGGTTTTGCCCGGGATGCCATATGAACTGCCGCCGGCTCAGGGCAAGCTTTGTTTGCTGGAGACAGAGCCGCAGCAAATCATGGATGCTTTGCTGGCTCAGCCGAAGGATATGGAGCTTTCCAAAGGCCTGCTGTCGGTACTGCAAGGGGTTTCTCCCATTGTATGCCGAGAATTACAGCATCAAGCAGGCAGAGGGGACACAGTACTGATTCGTCAGATGACAGATGCCCAAAAGGAACGCCTCCTCTTTTTTATCACCCGATTAAAGGAAAAAATCACAGATGCTGCCGGCAAGCCCTTTTTGGTTTTGGGGTTCGAGAAAAAGCCGCTGGATTTTTCGTTTCTTCGCCCCGAGCAGTACGGCACATCCGCTGTTGTGCGGGAACATGAAACCTTTTCTCAGCTTTTAGAAGCCTTTTATGAGGAACGGGACAGGGTGGATCGGATGCGTGTTCGGGAGCAGGATTTATTAAAGCACCTGACCACTTTGTCTGACCGTCTCAGCCGGAAGATCAATGCCCAGCGGGCGGAACTGGCTCAGTGTGCAGAACGGGATCAGCTCCGCATTTGCGGTGATTTGCTCAATGCCAATCTTTATCAGATGGAGCCAGGCATGTCCAGCATTGAACTGGAAAATTATTATGAGGAAAGTCTGCCAAAGCTGCGGATTCGGCTGGATCCGCGGCTTACGCCTTCGCAGAACGCTCAAAAGTATTATAAAGAATACCGCAAGGCGCGAACTGCCGAAGAAAAGCTGACCGAGCAAATTCAGCAGGCACAGCAGGAACTGGAATATTTGGATACGGTCTTTGAAGAATTGAGCCGGGCAGTGACGGAACAGGATTTAATGGAAATCCGTCAGGAATTGCAGGAGCAGGGTTATGTGAAATCCCCCAGAGGAAAACACAAACCCGCCGCTGCTACTGCGCCGCTGGAATTTACTGTGTCGGGTGACTTTCGTGTTTTGGTTGGGCGCAATAATAAGCAAAATGATAAGTTGACGCTAAAAGTAGCCAATAACAATGATCTTTGGTTCCATACCAAAGAAATCCCCGGTTCTCACACCATTTTGGTAACTGACGGCCGTGAACCCACCGAGGCAGCTATTTTAGATGCCGCCCGGCTGGCCGCAGCACACAGCAGGGGGAAGGCTTCTTCTCAGGTTCCGGTGGATTATGCCCAGGTGCGCAACGTTCACAAGCCGGCTGGGGCAAAACCGGGCATGGTGATTTATGAAAAGTATCACACCCTTTATGTAACTCCCGATTCAGAAGAATAAACAAATAAACCCCGAAGCGCATGCTTCGGGGAATCGGAATATTTTGAAATTTGCCGTAGGATTTTATCGTCCTACGGCTTTTATTTTCCGTTAGCGTTATAAGAACAGTTTCGAAATAGTATCTCAAATATCATTATATTTTTAAGGCTTCAAAAATTTGTTTTTTCCATTGATAATAGACTTCTATTTGCTCTTTATCCGTTGCAAATAAATCAAATTCAGATAATTGATTCCATTTTATCTTTTCTTTTTCCGGATCAATCACTTTCGTTTGTTTTGCATTTGAAATACGATACACACTAAACGCAGATTGATCTACAGGATAATAGTGTGAATTGTATAATTCGTTATGAGATGAAACTTTTTTCAATAACAAAAGATATTCGTTTTCTTGCTGCAATGGTATGTAGAAACCCGTATTTAAAATGAGAGAGTCATCCGGGTTTGTCGAATCATTTTCCATTATATCCGCTGCTTCTATCACGGTAATGGTTTTCTTATTTCGCTCTTTGTCACCCTTGTAAACTTCCGTTATCTGTACAGGAGTATAGAAGGCTTCATTGGTAACTTGCCTTGTGCCGGTGACAGAACACTTCACAATCAGATCCGCTTGCTGCATTCGTTCAGCGGCGGTATGAGAAGTGCTTTTATTTAAGACGTTTTCTAACTTATCATTGGATTGATAATTAAAATTTAGCATTCGGCTTTGCAAATCGTTTCGATAGGACATCCGCACGGTAAAAGCCGTTAGAAAACAGATCAGGATTAACAGGGTTGGAACCAAGTAATGTTGTCTTTTCATCTTACCGAGTTCCCTCCGTTTCTGTTAGGACACCATCGTTCATCTTATAAAATTTACTGCATAAGAGGGACAGATCTTCTTTATTATGGCTGGCAATGAATACCGTGGCACCCCTGGCAATTTCATCACGCACAACCGTTCTGATTAATTCAACTCCATTTTCATCCAAAGCATTTGTCGGCTCATCTAAAAGAATTAGGTTTGGTTTTTCCATAATGGCCTGCGCAACGCCAAGCCGCTGCTTCATTCCAAGAGAATATTTATCATAAGAGCGCTTATCGGCCGGATCAAGTCCTACCCGCGTCATGGACTGTTTGATTTCTTGATCTGAAATTTGATTTTTTATCGAAGCCAAAGTTTTTAGATTTTCAAAGCCGGTATAATAAGGCCAGAACCCCACAGACTCGATGATTAAACCAAGACTTTCTGGGAATGAAATGTCTTTTCCAAGTGTTTTACCGAAAACAGTTACCGTTCCCTCTGTTGGGTGAATCAGCCCTGCGATTGCCCGCAGAAGCATAGATTTTCCGGAACCGTTATGTCCATATAAACCATATCCGATCCCTTGCTCTAAAGATAAATTGATATTTGATAGAATTGTTTTTCCCTTAATCACTTTAGACAGATTGTAAATTTCAACTGCCTTCATCCGTTTCACTCCTTTTTTGATTGCAGGCTATACAATGATTTTACTCGGATTCTTTTATCAGCTCCATCATGTCTTTTTTGAGAAAGAGCCGCCGATAAAATCGATAGCTGATGATGATAAAGACTGTTAATGCCAACAAAGAGTTCAACAATAAAAATCCTTCGATAGAACCCGAGAAAGCAATTTCTGATTCGCTCATCATCATACGATCTGCATGCCATAGATACATTTGATTCGCTGGCAAAATGAAATATAAGATAGGCCCTAATTTTAGATTTTGGTTTAATAAAAGAACAACAAGCACGGGGACGATATATAGAATCAGAATCCATAAAAAGCTGATGGTACTTCCGTTTTTCATGGATAAAATATTCTGAAGAAAAATAAATTCAAATAACGTCAGCATGTTTATCAAATACATAGGCAAAACAAGTTTTATAAAAGAAATAGATGTGATATGGGGAAGTGCAAAAATCGTTCCGATGAGATAGGCAAGGACAAAAAGCCACAAAGATAAAAACGCAGTTAAGAAAAATAATTGCAATGTTTTCTGAAAAAGCCACTTTTGCTTTTTGGCGGTACGCGGGAACACATAAACATAATGGATGGTGCATTCTGAACGGAATAGATTGGAATACATAAAAATAATAAATAAATTCGGCACGAAAAACTGAATCAGTTCGATTCCATTGATTGACTGGAAAAGATGGACACCACCAAAAGTAAGAAGATAATAGGTTTCCATAGTTTGCTGGCTGTTTTTGCACAGAGTGGCATTGAAAAAGAATAAAAGCAAAAAAACAGCGCTTATCAAAAGATTGCGGTAAACAGTAAGCCGAAATAATCTGTAAATTTTCATTCGAATACCACTTTCTGATTCTGATCTTGCTTCTTTAACACAATAAAGCCTAAAACGGTAAATACAAAAATCAAAGTAAGAACCATGACAAAAACAGGCCTATAAATTGCTACATCTTTCGGTCGAAGAGAGATGGCACAAATCATATAAATCTGAGGCAAACCCACATTAGCGGCAATATAATCGTATGCAAACAATAGATAGGCACTGGCAAATCCTAAGATTGGCTTTTTAAAAATATTGCTCCAGAAAATAAATAAGATACAAAATAAGGTGAAGGCCAAAACCTGCAAAATATAACTTTTCATGAAAAAGCTGCCATTCTCGATATATCGAAAAAATTGATGAAAAAATATGGCTCGCATTAACATCAGAAGATATAAAAAAGAAACAAATAAAATACTCTCGAGAAAAGAAATGCCAACTTGTACCATCCAGTAAGTACTGATTTTTTTGTATCGATAAATAATATTACTATTCTGAAAATAACGAAGATTAGGCTGCAAATAAATGGCATAGAGCGGCAGGATAAGAAACAGCGCTGCAAACCAGAAAAAGAAACCGGCGTAGTTTGCCAGATAAAATTTAGGGTTTGTTTCCCAAGAAGTGAGCGCCAAAATATTCGGATTAAAATATGCGAGAGAGGAATAGGTGAGAAGTAATAGGGCTACTATTTTGCTTTCTTTCGCATGAAAACGCATCTTAAAATAATAGCGTAACATTCAAAGCTCATCCTTTTTAATGTGTATTTTACGAAAGAGTGCGATAACAGGAATGGCAGACAAGCACCCGATCAAAATGATGAAATAGATTAATTTTACTCCTTGTGTTTGGATAGGAGGAACCACCAAATTTTCCGGTGCCATGGCATGAAGGCCTAACGTGTTAAAAATCAGTCCGGCAGCCAGATAAAGGATGCCTGGAATTGTGATGATTAGAAATCGGTTGGCTTTCATGTGTAAAGAGATAGAGTAAGATACTAACCCAATTAACCCCCCAATGACACCCCCAATTATGTTATAAATGAAATAATAAAGATAAGGATGAGAATAGCAAAAATTTTGAAAGAAGGTTACATTTCGATAGATTAAGTCTGGTTCCAAAGGGTAGTAAGGGGTGACTTTGTTTGACTGCAAAGGGATTGCAAGCATCAAAGCAAGTTCACTGAGTTGAGAAGATAAAAAGACAATGAGAAAGCCGCCGGTAAATACAACAATCGCTTTTGCTATGTAGTAATTTCTGCGGCCAGAACGCTGAATGATAAATTTAGTAGTCCCCGCTTTTTTTTCATCAAATGCACTTGACGCAAAGGCCATAGAAACGATAAAAGGAAAAAAGAATAAAAAATATATTTGCACAGAACTTGCCAGAAAGGAATTGGCAATTGCATTTACTACTCCAAAATAGCACCACGCCGGTGCGATTGTGACAGTATCTTGCCGAAAGAGCTTTAGAAGATCCAAAATAGTGGGAACTAGAAAAAACAAGAACGAAATCAATAGTGCAATAAAAAATTCTCGCTGTTTTATCATTAATTTGAAATTAATACGGATCATTTTGCCTAACATATTTCCCCATTTCCTTTCATGAATTTATAATCGAGCATCCAGCCGGGGGCCGGATGCTTCATTAGCAATTTATATTACAATAAGTTTGGCACAACACTTTCGCGTCTATTTAACGGGAAGGTTCCATCAAGACAAAACACAAGTGGAAACAGGAATCAAGCAGATGCTTTGAATGAATCAGTAGAAGTCCCTCTCTTTATATCAACAAATGAAAAGGACAATTTGTGACACTATTTCGAAAATATTTATTATTTTGTAAATATTCCGATGGGGGGGAGCGAATTGTTCTGAAAGCTTATTCGACTGCAAGGGATAAATGACAGGGAATAAATAGAAAAAAGAAGGCCACGAATTTCTTCGTGGCCTTCCCAATTGAAATTAGGGGATATTTTAGTAAGAAAAAATCTTACTGGAGGAGCTTCAAGATGCTCTGGGGCTGAGTGTTGGCCTGAGCCAGCATGGACTGTGCAGCCTGAGTCAGAACGTTGTTCTTGGTCATCTCCATCATTTCCTTCGCCATGTCAACGTCGCGAATGCGGCTCTCAGCGGAGGTCAGGTTCTCGCTGGTAACACCCAAGTTGTTCACAGTGTGCTCTAAGCGGTTCTGCAATGCACCCAGGTCAGCACGAGTGCCGGAAACCTGATTGATAGCATCTTCGATAGTCTGGATGGCCTCAAGAGCATCTGACTGATTCAGAACATTGATGGTATCAATGCCAAGACCTGTGCTGCTCATATTTCCAATATTTAAAGAAACCTGCTGATCATCAGACTTAGAAGCGCCAATCTGGAGTTTCAAAGCATTTGCATCTTTAGCATCTTTTACTAAAGCCAAATCTCCGGTTGTGTTAGCCTTACCGGCTTCTACAGCAATATTTCCTTCAAATTCAACTGTGAAATTGGTGAACGCACTTGCAGCTGCGTTATCGGCAGCAACTTCAGATTTTGCATGATTGCGTACTGCTTCTGTAATTTGATCAGCGGTAAAAGTACCCGCCGCATCATTTCCCAAAGTGATTTTCAAATTACCCGTGGTATCATCAATATCAACGGTAATTCCTTTGCCTGCGGCAGCTTCCATCGTAACATTTTTAGTAGCTGCTGTTGCATCTGATTTAAAGCTAACTGCAGTTGTACCTAATGTTCCTTTTACAGTAGAGCCAGCGCCCAAAGAACCATCCAACAGGTTGATCTTGTTGAAATTGGTGGAAGTAGAAATTCTGTTAATTTCTTCTTTCAGAGCAGTAACTTCTTTAGCGATATTATCACGGTCAACGTCGTTCTGATAAGTGCCGTTGGAGGACTGAGTAGCCAGCTCCTTCATTCTTTGCAGAATGGAATGGGTCTCGTTCAGAGCGCCTTCAGCGGTCTGTACCAAAGAAATACCGTCGTTGGCATTGTTTGCAGCCTGATCCAAGCCGCGGATCTGGGAACGCATTTTCTCAGAAATGGCCAGGCCGGCAGCGTCATCGCCTGCACGGTTAATTTTGTAACCGGAAGAGAGCTTCTCCAGGTTTTTTGCAACGTTGTTGTTGTTGATACCCAGCTGACGGTTCGCGTTCAGCGCGGAAATGTTGTGTTGAATACGCATAATTTTTTCCTCCTGAAATTTTATTTGGTCCACGGGGAAACCCCTGTGGCCGTAAGAAAAGGACATCCTTGTCCTTGCCTTGCTTATTTATGCACCATTTCCCGCAGGGCGGGCCCTGCCCCCAGGGAAAGTGATACCGGTAAAATGTGAGAACCACTTTTGTTTTTTGGTTCTAATCTATATTTCGGTGCTGACTTCAAAAAGTTTAGCAATTTCTAGAAAATTTATTGAAAAATTTATTTCTGCTTTAACAGGTTCTTGAGCTGATCCAAAGTTTGAACCTCAAGCTTTTCACCGGCTTCCCGGTTGAGTGCGGCAGTTTCTAAAAGTTCTTTTCGGGTAATCCGAATTTCTTTGGGAGCATCGATGGCAAGTTTTACCCGATCGCCGCTGATTTCTGAAATGCGAATTTCAATATTATCACCAATCAGGATAGATTCGGATGTTTTTCTGCTTATTACCAGCAAACCGTTTCCCTCCTTCGCGTCAATGGCCGGCAAATAGCCGGTAACGCAAAGGATACTCGGTATCCTCTAGAATCACCTGCTTTGCATGTTGATTGTGGATATTGATGACAATGGGGGCCTTTAAATTCACCACAGAATCCGAGAGCTGAGGGCGAATGACTGCAATCACCAAAAAGCACAAATCCTCCGGATTCGGGTTCCCCAAAGACTCTAAATCCCGTTGGGATAATTTGGGGGCGTAGTCATCCAAGATGGTAAAGGGATCCATCACGATAAAAGAAGGAATTTGTTCTTCATTAGCCGCCGTCAGGCTCCAAAGAATATTTTCCTCATCCTCGTGGAACAAAAGAAATTCATGAATTTCTTCAAAGCCCAAAAGACCCTCCTGAAAAATGATGGTATTACGGCTTTCCTGGTTTGTTTCCATATCCGTTACTCCTATATTCAGGTCATAAAGTCGATAAACGATTTGCTCAGGATTTTTGTGCCCATAGACAAAGCAGCATTGTAAGCATACTGCTGCATGTAAAAATCCATAATGGCTACACCGGGATCCACATACTCAATTGCTTGGCTGCGTTCCACAATGGCATCGCCCATTGCTTCCAAATTCGTTTTCATGGTGCTTAAAAAGTTTGATTTGGAACCGGATTTTGTAATTGAGCCAAGCAAAGCCTGTCCTTGTTCTGAGAACTTATCTAAATAAGGACGAATATTATCAATGGAAAAATCATCTTTTTCCAATTGGTCTGCAATTTGACCCATCAGGGTATATAGGTTGTTAGAAATTCCGGTGCCATCAGAGGCACTGTTGCCAAATCCCAGAAAAGAAATGCCCGGAATTGCAGCATTAAATGCACTTTGCGAGTTGATCGAAGTGCTGTTGGGCTCGGAAGTGGTTTTCAGGCCCATTCCCAAATTGATCAAAATTTCTTCTTCCGCCAATTTGGCAAGACCTGCCTGACCGATATTACTGGTAAGCTCTTCTGAAATGACCGTCTCAAATCCACCGGATCCATCAGGAATGGAAACAGCCCGATTCATGTCGCCGGTAATCCGAATATTTGTAAAATCAATATCAGGGTAGCCTTTTAACAGGTTTAGCAAATCCTGATTGGTTTTAATTTTAGATAAATCAGTTTCAATGGTAATCTGAGTATCCGAAACAGAAATTTTGGTGGTGTCAGGGGTAGAGGACTGTGAAACCTTTAAGGTCATCCCGTCTTTAATTACTTTTCCGGTATCGGGGTCTGTAATTTCACCGGGGCCGAACTCAATTAAAGTTCCGTTAAAATTGGCAACCGGGCCATTTTCTATTTTTCCGGTGTCTACATTGATTCCGCGGTACAAAAGCTCCCCTTTACCATTAACAGAAAAAGGTGCTTCTGTCATTTCGGTTCCGCCAAATACATATTTCTCTGCAAATTTTGTATTGAGAGGGGACAAAAAGGCCTGCTGCATCTGCCGCAGTTTATCGGCAATAATGGAACGATCTTCTTTTGACATCGTGCCGGTAATTGCCTGAATCACGTCCCCGGTATCTGCACTGCTCACAATGTCATAAATAGATTTCATGGCGCTTTGCGACGTCATCAACTGACTTTCAATGTCACCTAACGAATCCTGATAGGTTTGGTTTTCGGCTTGTTCTCTGCGAAAACGGTAAAGCTTTGTAGCGGAAAAAGGATCTTCCGATGTTTTTTCAAAGTTTCTGAATGTGGTCGCTTTATTGTTCGCCGCATTCAGCTGACCCAATGAAGTGTTCAGATTTTTTGTATATTGTCCCGCAATCATGCCCATTGTAATTCTCATGGCACATTCCTCCTTTATTCCATATTAACGGCCGACAATTCCCATTCGGTTAATTATCGTGTCTAATGCCTCATCCATGGTTGTCATAAAACGAGAAGAAGCGGTCAAAGCCTGATTGTACATTATCAGGTTAATGCCTTCTTCGTTCAGATCCACAGAAGAAATCGAGGCTCTTTGAGTATCGATGCCAGTCAGGTTTGAAACATAGGTTTCGTTTTGGTTCAAAGTGGTTTTAATGTCCAAACCCAGCGTGGTGGAAACCTTAGAAACAAAAGAATTCAAAGAGGAAGTAAACAAAGAGATCCCCTTGTCGGTTTCAAATGTCTGCTCTTTTGAGAATTGAAGTACCATATAAAGGATGTTTTTTCCGCTGCTGGAATTGTCTACGCCTTCCAACGTTTCTTCCTTTGAAGCTGTGATGTAATTTCCAACCGCTTTGTCCCATTCCTTAGAAATAGAAATATTAGAGGCGGTGATTTTGGGGGAAGAAGCGGGATCATTGGGGTTATAATCACTGGAAGCAAACAGGGGTTTGTCAACAGCAACCGAGCCGCCGCCTTCCACAGTTGTGGTTGTGGCGTTCGCCTTATTCATTGTATCAGCCAATGTTTGTGCCATCTGATCCATGATTTTTTCATAATAACCGATTCCGCGGCTGGTGGTGGACAAAGCCCCTGTGGCGATGGTTTCGGTGGAACCGCCGACGGTGACATCCATCTTTCCCGATGCCATTGCATCAAATTCACCGCTGTCGTTAAGCATTGTCAGGTATCCGCTAAAAATTCCGGTGCCAAAACTGTCGTTAAATACTTTGTGTGTTCCGTCGGAATTATTGATCATCTCGCCGCCAAAGCCACGGATATAGACGGAAACATTCAAGTCTTTTTTTGCGTATACATGTTCTGCCCCGGTGCTGTCAGCTGCTGTATATTGTATCGTGTCTTGATTCTGCGCAGCTTCAAACTGAACAAATTTGTCGTTGTTAATCAGGGGAATACTGTTGTTGCCATTAACCAGGTTGACCTGCATTTCTTCCACTGTGCGGCCTGCGCCGATCGAAACCGATGTGGTGCTCACCTGAATATTAAACTGCTGGCTTAGCTGATCCAGAAGGGCATTGCGCTGATCGCGAAGTTCCAAAGCGGGAACCTGAGAAATATCGCAGCTTTTAATTTCGCGGTTTAGCTGAGCAATGCTTTCCAGAATACTGTTGGCTTGTCCGATACCGGCGCTTAAAAAAGAGTCGGTTTCCTGCTTGCGGACATCTGCCAGCTGTGTGGCAGCATTGTGGAACGCCTGTGTCAGCAAGAGAGCCGAGTTTTTAACAATGGTTTCCAGATTGGAATCTGCGGGGGAGTTCGCTAAAGTATTCAGCTGTTTAATCAGATCGGTTATCTGATTGTTGATTCCATTATTTTTGATTTCATCAAAGATACTTTCAAGACTGCTTAGTGTATTGGCTTCGGTTCCGCTTTTTCCCACTTTGCCGCTTTCCATACGGTAGCGCACATCCAGATAGGGGTCGCGAAGCTGAGAAACACCTTTTGCTTCTACGCCGCCGCCAATGGCCATATCACTGGGGTTTGCATAACGCATATTATTGCCGGAAGAACCCACCGCATAGGCGTCCAAGCGTTGACGTGTATAACCGGTTGTATTGACGTTTGACATGTTTTGGCCGGTGATTCTCAAATTGTATTGGGCGGCCTGAATGCCGCTTCGTGCTACATAATAAGAAGAAAAGCTAGACGCCATAATTTCCGCGCTCCTTACACTTTTTTTGAAATAAAGCCTCGGGATTGACATTCTTCCCGGGCTTTCGCATCGTATTTTTTTTGCAGTTCCGGCTGATTCTTTATTTTCTTAATCTCCATTTCTACTCGGCGCAGCCGAAGTTCGGCCAAATAGTTGCAACGAAGATTCATTTCTTTCAGTTCTAAAATAACACCGGAAAGATTCTGATACAATTCTTCCGCCTGTGCACGAAGGGAAGAATCAAACAAAGGCAGCAGCTCCCGAAAAGTCGCTGTTGGCAGCGGGGTCTGCTTCATCAGCCGGTCTCGTTCCAGTTCCATTCCTCGGGATTTCAGCATATATGCCTCTTCGGTTTTTACATGGGCATCCAGCTTATCCACTCTGTTCTGGGTAATATCTTGATATTTCTCTGTTTCTAATAATAAAAATTCTTGAAAAAAAACGAGATACCGTTTTAGAAAATCAATAAATTGTTCCGATAGTGCCCGATCCATTTTATCACTCCTCACATCATGAATCCAGCGGAAAGCTTTTGCCTGTCACATCTTTTGCGGTGTGACTCAGCCAAGTTGATCCAGCAAAAGGCCGGCCAGCTCTTTTGCGTCCACCTGATAACTGCCGGAATCTATCTTTGCTTTTAAATCGGCTAAAAAAGCCGGATCTTTTTCCTGCTTTAAACCGGATATAATCTGTTCTTTGGCTTTTGTTAAAGTGGGACGTTCATTTTGGGTATGCTGAGAAATCTCGATGGTATCACGTTTGGCGGAATCCGAAATTTGATTCAGCTTTGCCACATTGCTTTGCTGACTGGGCTCGCTGCTTTGTGTCAATTTATTTAAATTATTATTGATTGCATTGGGCACATACCCCTGTTTATCAATCCTCATCTTCTTCACCTCATAATCATAATATCGGCATAATACCAAAACAATTTAGAAGATTTTTTGAATGTGGCATATTTTTCTATCTATATTATTTAAAATTGTTTAAATGAAAATCACGGGGTTCTATTCTTCTCTTAACAATATAATGATTGACTAAAATAAAGTGCCCGAAAAGGTTAGAATTTTTATAATGTTTTTGCAAGAAATATCATTGGAAATATCTGTTGTAATAATAGGTTAAAGTTTGCAGAAATAAGTTGACTATTGTCACTTCGCTGTATATAATTAGTTTGAATCCAGTCACAAAATATTTACAGATTATACATTTTTTGGGATTTTCTAATATTTCTTACTTTTTAGTAAAAAAGTGAGCTTTCGCTGACAATAAGTCAAAGAATATGAAATGGGTTATAGATTATATATAGATAAGGGGTGCTTGAATGGATTGGCTTAATAGTATTTCCACAACTCTTCTGACAAAAGATTTGGATGGGCTGTGGCTTCGGCAAAGGGCAATTTCAGGCAATTTGGCGAACTGGGAAACACCGGGATACAAAAGCAAAAATGTAAGTTTTGAAGAAGAGCTGCAAAAAAGTCTTGCGCAGTCGGTGCAAAAAAAGTCGGATTTCGTAAAATTAATTGACAGTACTCAGCCAACAGTAACGGTGTCAGAGGAACTCTCTCAGCGTTTGGATGGCAATAATGTGGATCTGGAACAGCAAAATGTAGAATTTGCAAGAACTCAAATCAATTATATGTATTCTCTTCGTGAGCTTTCGGATCATTTTGCGCGATTGCGCTATGTGATAACGGAAGGAAGAGGGTAAAAGAAACAGAGAGGACGGAACAATCGTGGCTTTTTTAAGTTCCCTGGATATCAGTGCATCCGCTTTAACGGCGGAACGATTTCGAATGGATATCATTTCTGAAAACATGGCGAATTCTTCCACGACCCGAACCGAAAACGGCGGCGCTTACCGCAGAAAACTGGTAGTAATGCAGACCCAAGGGGAAGAAGCGTCTCAGTTTCGCCGGATTCTGCAAAGCAAAATGGATGTTGACCGGCAGACCGGGCAGGGAGTTCGTGTGGTAGAGATAGCGGAAGATCCCAGCGAGCTGACACCGGTGTATGATCCGACTCATCCCGATGCCAACGAAGAAGGGTATGTAATGATGCCGAATGTGGACCCGGTTAAAGAAACCATTGACATGATGGCCGCCACACGGGCATATGAAGCAAACCTGACGATGTTTAATGCTGTAAAAAATATGGCTATTAAGGCTTTGGAGATGGGGAGATAAATCATTATGATGATATTACCAATACAACCGATTGAATCAATTGAAGCATTAAATCAGAAAAATATTGTATCTGCTGATAAGGCGCAGCTGCCTTTTCAATCTTTTTTTCAGGATGCAATTAATAATGTAAAAGAAACCGATCACGCGGTACAAGAAGAAGTCTATAAGCTTGCCACGGGTCAGTCTGATGACTTACATAATATTACCATCGCGTCACAAAAAGCGACTATGTCAGTTCAGCTGTTGGTTCAGCTTCGCAATAAGGCGCTTGACGCCTATAACGAAGTTATGAGGATGAATGTTTAGTATTCCTGATGTTGACATTACTTTAATACTACATTTATTTTGGAAAGGCGTCTGGCAGGGTGCACAATGAGTGAACAACTGAAGAAATATGTAGAACCAGTAAAAACGTTTTGGGTAAATTTAACCAAAAATAAAAAAATAGCTTTAATAGGCGGTTTCGCGGGAATTGTGCTAATAGCTGTATTGGCCGCGTATTTATTAAATCGTCAGCCTTTTGTGATACTTTATCCCGGGATGGAACAGCAGGAAGCGGTTGAAGTAATGACCGAGCTAAAGGGCCGGGGTGTGGAATACAAAGAAAACAGCGGAACTATTATGGTTCCCAAGAATCAGGAAAATGCGCTGCGGATGGATTTGGCGAATATGGGATATCCCAAAACCGCCCCCAATTATGATTTCTTTACAACCAATACAGATGTAATGACCACAGACTATGAGAAGAAAACCATTGAAAAGTACCAGCTCAATCAAAGGCTGGAAGCGGTTATTAAAACACTGGAAGGTGTAAAAAATTCGAACGTTACCATTAGTATTCCCGAACAGAACAGCTATGCTTGGGATGACAATGCGGCGTCCACTACGGCTTCTGTGGCTGTGACCATGTATAATGGAAAGTCCCTTCAGCCCAAACAGGTCAACGGAATTAAACAGCTGGTTTCAAAAAGTGTTCCCAATCTTTTGACTGAAAATGTTGCGGTTGTGGATACGGCCACCGGTGAGGAACTAAGTTCCGACAATGGCGGAGATGGAAATCAGGTTGACATTTCGCAGTTTAAGCGAACCATTGAAAAGGCATATGAAAATGATGTGGCAACCAGTGTGCTGAAAGTGTTAGCTCCCGTTTTTGGTGCGAACAATGTGGGGGTTACGGCTAAAAGTGTGGTGGATGTAGATAAAAAAATCCAGGAAATCGTCACCTATCAGCCTTCTTCTGAAAATGGGAATACCGGTGTTGTCAGTGAGTCCTCTCAAGTTCAGGAACAGGAACGGGCGGGCGGCACAACAGGCGGTACAGCCGGGGAAGAGGCAAATGCAGACGTTACTACATATCCTGGGGTAAAAGTAGACGGCAACACCATTTATGCCAAGGACGAGCAGTCTTATAAATATTTGGTCAGTCAGGTCAAACAGCAGATTCAAGGGGATGCGGCCAGCATCAAAGATATGACCATTTCGGTGGTTATCAATCAGGAAATGATGAACGATAACCAGCGCACTCAAATTGCCTCTTTGGTAGCGCATGCTGCCGCGGTGGACGCCTCTAAGGTAGTCGTGTATAACGCGGTGTTTGCAGAGCCAGCCACTACAGAAACGGCCTCTCCTGGCCTTATCGGCAAAGAAATGGCCCGCATTCTGACTTATGTGGGAATCGGTGCGGCGGTTCTGCTGCTGTTAACTATGATTGCTCTGATTGCTGTGAAATCCAGGAAGAAGCGTATGGTTACGGCCGAAGGCACCGAATTGGAAGTGCCCGAGGATTTCTATGAGCTGACTCCTGTTGGCGAGCAAGGGGAGATTTCGGAGGAACCAGAGGAAGAGGGGAGTCCGGAAGATTTGGCGAAAGAAGAAGCGAAACAGGCTGCCGAAGAAGCTTTGCGCAATAAAAAAGAAGCTTTGGAGGCTCTGGAAAAATCCAGAGAAATGCAGACTGGCAAAGAACAAATTCTGCGTGGCAAACTGAAGGATTTCGCCGCTCAGAATCCTGAAATTGCGGCACAATTGATCCGAACTTGGTTAAGGGGTGATGATTTTAATGCCTGATGCAACAATTAATGGCCCACAAAAGGCTGCCTCTGTAATCGTGGCACTGGGTGCGGAAAATGCCTCTAAAATCTATAAATACCTCAAAGAAGATGAAGTGGAACAGCTTACTTTTGAGATTGCCAGGCTAGAGCAAATGCCGGCACAGGAAGTGGAAGATACCCTGGATAATTTCTATCAGGTTTGCCTGACTCAAAAAGTAATTACCGAAGGCGGCGTGGAATACGCACGCAATGTTCTGGAAAAGGCTTATGGGCCGCAAATGGCCACCACTTTGCTGGACAGGGTAACACGTTCGCTTCAAACAAAAGTGTTTGAGTTTATTCGCAAAGCGGATTATAAGAATATCATTGCAATTATTCAGAATGAACATCCTCAAACCATTGCCATGATTCTTTCTTATACCAGGGCCGATCAAGCAGCCAGCGTCATTGGGGAACTGCCCAAAGACATCCGGCTGGAAGTGGTGGAGCGAATTGCTACCATGGATCGGACGTCGCCTGAGGTTGTCAAAATTGTGGAACAGAACTTGGAAAAGAAGTTCTCTTCTTTGATGTCTTTGGACTTCACCGAAATTGGTGGCGTCAACTATATTGCCGATATCATGAACAATATGGACAGAGCCAACGAAAAATATATATTCGATGAACTTACCCGTAAGGATGCGGCTTTGTGCGAAGAAATTCGCAAGCGGATGTTCGTTTTCGAGGATATTACTGCTTTGGACGATATGTCGATTCAGCGGTTCCTGCGCGAAGTGGATTCCAAAGATTTGGTGTTCGCGCTCAAGGGAGCCAACAAAGAAGTGGCCGAAGTTATCTTCAAGAATATGTCTACTCGTTCCAGCGAAAGCGTTCGTTCCGATCTGGAATACACACACAACGTCAGACTGCGTGACGTGGAAGAGGCTCAGCAGCGCATTGTTGGCATTATCCGCCGTTTGGAAAGTGAGGGCGAGCTCGTCATCATGAAGGGCGGAAAGGATGAGTTCATTGCCTAACATTATTAAGGCTTCGCAATATACCAATGTAACACACCAGAGCGCCAGCCTTTCTGAACTGGCCGTAAAACCGCGGCAGGATGCGAAGACGGCTGCCCCTGTAACGCTTGAGTCTGCAGAGGGACAGCGGGATGTGATTTTACAAGAGGCCTTAGAGCAGGCTAAAAATATTGTGGAAAATGCCCGCAGCTACACCATGAATCAGATGCGGGAATCGGCTGCCCAAATGAACGAAGAGGCGGCTCGGCTCAAGATTGTCAGCTATGAAGAGGGCTTTTCCAAAGGAATGAAAGAAGGAAGAGAGCAGGGCCTTCAAGAGGGACATGCTCAGGGTTATCAGGAAGGCTATGAGGAAGGTCAGGCTCTTGCCATTCGGCAAATGCAGGAACAGCGAGAAAAAATGCAGCAGGAATTCCGCCTCCTCATAGAAGAGCTGACTCAGAGCAAACAGAAGATTTTAGAACAGTTTCAAGAGGGAATTGAAATACTTTCTATTGAGATTGCGAAGAAAATTCTGAACCGGGAAATCAGTGAGGGAACTGCAGTTCCCTCCATTGTGTCAAGTGTGCTGGAAGCATATCGAGATCAGGAATGGGCACAGATTCATGTTTCGGAAAAGAATGCAGAGCTTCTTTTAGAAGATTCTGTGCTGATGGAAAAATTGCAGTTGGTTTCGAAAAACCTGAGGATTGTTCCTTGTGCGGACATGACAGACGGCGACTGCAAAATTGATCTTCCGGATCGTATGCTGGATGCTGGGGTTGACACACAAATAAAAGAGATTGGTTACGAATTGCATTTGTAAAGAAGTACCATAGAAAACGGAGGGCGGATATGACGCTGGAAAGCAGGCTGGAACAACTGGCATCCATGAATTCCGTAGTGTTAAAGGGAAAAGTCGTTAATATTGTCGGGATGATGATAGAAGCTGCGGGCCTGACCTCCAATATCGGTGATATCTGCATGATTGACGGCGCTGAGAACACAGAACCCATTATGTCAGAGGTCATCGGGTTTAAAAACGGAAACATTCTGTTGGTGGCTTACGGTGATATCAAAGGTGTGGGGCTGGGAAGTCTGGTTCGGTCTACCGGAAGAAAGCTTTGGGTTTCTGTGGGGGATTTTTTAATTGGAAGAACCATAGATGCCACTGGAAAGCCCATTGACGGAAAAGGAAGTTTGCCTGAGGGCGAACATTATGGGGTGGATTCCACTTACATCAATCCGCTGGAGCGGCCCCGAATCAGCGAACAGCTGACATTTGGCATTAAGGCCATTGACGGGATGCTGACCATCGGCAAAGGGCAGAGAATGGGAATCTTTGCCGGAAGCGGCGTCGGCAAAAGTACCCTGATGGGCATGATTGCCCGAAATGTTACTGCCGATGTGAATGTAATTGCATTGGTGGGGGAGCGTGGCCGTGAAGTTGCCGAGTTTATGGAAAAGGACTTGGGGCCGGAAGGTTTGGCCCGTTCTGTTTTGGTGGTGGCTACTTCGGATCAGCCGGCTATGTATCGAATGAAATGTGCCATGGTAGCCACGGCCATCGCGGAATATTTTAAGGATCAGGGCAAGGATGTCCTTCTGATGATGGATTCTTTGACCCGCTTTGCCATGGCTCACCGGGAAATCGGCTTGGCTGCCGGGGAACCCCCAATTGCCCGCGGCTACACGCCCAGCATTTACGCAGAACTGCCAAAGCTGCTGGAGCGCAGCGGGAATTTTCGCAAGGGCTCTATTACGGGAATTTATACGGTTTTGGTGGAAGGCGACGATACCAACGAGCCGATTTCCGATACGGTTCGCGGAATTATTGACGGGCATATTGTGCTGAGCCGCGCTTTGGCTCACAAAAATCATTATCCCGCTATTGATGTGAATGCGAGCATTTCTCGTCTTATGAACGATATTGTGCCGGAAGATCACAAAGTGGCATCCGGGAAAATCAGGGACTGGCTTTCTGTTTACCGCCAGAATGAAGATTTGATTTCCATTGGCGCCTATAAGCCGGGGCTGAATCATCGCTTGGACGATGCGGTAAAAAAAATAGATACGGTAAATCAGTTTTTATGCCAACGGGTAAATGAGAGTTTCTCTTTTGAAGAAACCGTTGAATTGATGAAAGAGATGTAAAAGCCATGAAAAAATTCGCATTTACGTTGGAGAAAGTTCTGAGCTTTCATGAGCAGGAACTGGATGTGAAAAAACAGGAACTGTCTGTCTTGCAGGCCAGTCTGAAGAGCTTGGATAAAGAGATTCAGCGCCTGAAGCTGGAACTCATCAAATCCAGTCAGGAAATGTCCCGCTCTATGACTACGGGCCTTGCTGCCAGTGACATTGTGGTATACCAGACCTATTTTCGCTCTTTGGAACAGAAGATTAAACTGCTGACTCAGCAGCGTTCCGAAATGATGAAGAAAGTAGAAGAAAAAAAAGATAGCGTCATTCAGACCAATCAGGATATTTCCGGTTTGGAAAAACTAAGGGAGAAACAATTCCAGGTGTATCAGGCCAGCTGCCGCAAACAGCAGGAACTGGAAATCGAGGAGTTTGTGTCGAAAGGAATTCAGGTTTCTTGATTTGGTTTGAAGTTTATTTTGATAGAACTAATTTTGAAAGGAGGTGAAATAGATGATACAGCAAGTAAGCGTACAACGCCTTGATTTACTTCAGGCTCCTTCTCAGCCGGCGCAAAAATCTGAGGATACCAGTTTTGAAACAGCGCTTCAAAAAGCACAGACTTCTTTTAAAGAGAAGGATGGCAAAGAGCAAAGTCAAAACAATGAACCGCTTTTGGACACCGCATCCCAAATTCCGGACGATACTCTTCTCTCTGCCGCACTTTGGATCAATCCCGCACTTTTTGCGGTTCCGCAGGAAGTGACGATGGTCAGCACAGAGGATGGTTCCGGTTTGGCAATGATTATGCCGGTAAAAGATTCGGCGGTGCAGGCAGGCAACGGCCTGTTACAAAATACGGAGTCCCCAGTTACAGTTCCTTCTCAGTTCTCAGCCGTTTCGTTGGAAGAAGCAGTGACTGCACCGGTTTTTGTACCGGAACAGCAGCAGACACAGCAAAATGCTTTGACCTTAGAACCGTTAGGCGTGAAGCCGATGGGACAAGATGAACTGCAGAGCAGTGAAGTGTCGGTTTCTGCCAAACGGCAGGGCACCGAGGTTTTGCAGCCGAGTTCTGACGCGCCGGTTTCTGCTGACAAGGGAACTCAGGCAGATGGTAAAACACAGACCATGGATTCCAAAACAGAAGCCATGCCTATGAATTCTATCCCAACGGTTTCAGCAGCTTCGCAAGGGCAGCAAAGCGGTGAAAAGAGTTTCGCACAAAGCCAGAATACATCTGAGAGCAGTTCTGCCGGAAAAGAAACAAACGCAGAAACACAACCCACGGTAACTTTGCCGGTTTGGCAGCATAATTTGGCTTCTGCCGTTTCTCGGGCCCAAACCACTTCTCATGTTTCCAGCGGCACCGTTTCTCACTTGACCCAGCAGCTCGCGAAAAATTACCGTGCCGGAATCAATCAGTTCCAAATGGAATTGTTCCCGCATAATTTGGGGAAAGTGTCCGTTTCTATGAAAGTGGAGCAGGGACTTTTGGTGGTGGATATTTTAGCTGACAGCCCCAGAACACAAAGCCTTTTGGCTTCTGGTTCCAGCGAAATTCGCTCCCTTTTGGAATCTGCCGTGGGCCAGCCGGTTCAAATCGCTCAAACGGCTCAAGAAGCTCCTCAATATTATGAGGGACAGGGAAATCAATCCGAAGAGCAAGGACAAGCCGAGCAGCAGGAACAGCGGCAAAATCCGGAAACCACAGAAGATTTCCTCACTGTTTTGAACCAGCTGAAACAACAAAATAATATCCTTTGACACAGGAGGTGTCCCTTTGGATGTCAGTCAGATCAATAGTTATAACACTGCGGCCAGCAAAAGCACAGCAAAAAGCAGTTCCAATTCGGCTTCATCGCTGAGCATCGATCAGTTTTTAAGTTTATTGGCGGCCCAGCTTTCCAATCAGGATGTTATGAATCCCACTCAGGACACGGAATTTATCACTCAAATGGCGCAATTTACGTCCTTGCAGGCATTGGAAAATTTGAATCAATATGCCTCGTATCAGTACGGCAGTTCGCTAATTGGGAAAAAGGTAAGCGTTGCGGCCTATGATAATACGGGAAAATACATTGAAGATGTGGGCATCGTTACCCGATCGGATTTTTCCCGGGGCGACACAACAGTTATGGTAAACGGCAGAAATTATGGCGTTTCCAACATCATGGAAATTGTCAATGATGCCAGTTATGCGTCTTATCAGTTTGCCTCTTCTTTAGTTGGCAAAGCGGTACAGGTTAGCGGATATGATAAGGATGGAAAAGTGGTGGAAAGCACAGGAATTGTTTCATCCTGCAATTTTACATCCGGCGAAGCCATGATTGTGGTGGACGATCAAAACTATACGTTGTCTGCGGTTCGCAAGGTACTGTCGGAAATACCGCCTGAAACCCCTGCTCCAGAAACTCCGGAACCGGAAACACCCGGAACAGATCCGGAACAACCGGGCACTGAAACTGTCGAACCCAACGGCTGAGCTGCTTTTTGAACCTTCAAAAAGGAGTCCCTTATGGAAGATTTACAATTCAAAAAGAACTATTCTGCTTTGATTCACCCCGGATATGGCGTCGGAACTACGATGCCCCAGGTGCAAAAAAAGCAGGAAAACCAAGAAAACAGCGAATTTGCCCAGCTATTGCGGCAGTCGCTGGCGCAGAACACCAAGCTGAATTTTTCTAAACATGCGATTCAGCGAATGGAATCCCGTTCCATTTCTCTTTCCCCCGAACTGGTAACGCAAATCAGCGGCGCGGTGGAACAGGCCAGAGCCAAGGGCGTTCGTGATGCTTTGATTCTGGACGGAACAACCGCATTTATCGTGAATGTTCCCAGCAGCACCGTGGTTACGACCATGAACGGTGGGGAAATGACAGGAAATGTATTTACCAATATTGACGGAGCCGTTATACTGTAGCTGGACCTCTTAAAGGAAGTTACCGGGCTTTGACTGACAGAGAAGCCCGACGGCCCCAAATGACAAAAAGGAGAGGTTATTTTCTATGCTTAGATCATTGTTTTCTGGCGTAACCGGTCTGAAATCCCATCAGACCAAAATGGACGTTATCGGCAACAATATCGCTAACGTGAATACTTATGGTTATAAATCCTCCCGCACAACCTTTCGTGATGTTTATTATCAGACTATTTCTGCTGCAACGGCAGCCACCGGCGATCGCGGCGGAAGCAACGCTTCCCAAATCGGTTACGGTACTTCTGTGGCTTCGATTGATATGCTTAACAGCCGTACCGGCTTTGCGGCTACCGGACGTTCCATGGACCTTTACATCGATGGCGAAGGTTATTTCGTCATTCAGGACGGTGCCGGCAACGAGCGCCTGACTCAGGTGGGTACTTTCGGCTTTGACGGCGACGGCAACCTGACCGACGGCAACGGCAACTTTGTCTGCGGCTATTCGGTAAAAGAGCTGACCAGCACGGTTTCAGTCGGCGGCGCGAAAGTGGATTTTGGAACAAAAGCAGATGGCTCGAAAAACGGTGGAGGCTTTTTAGAAGGCTATACCGTTAAAGTTCAATATGTTACTACAACTCCTACAGATGTGGTAAAAGTAGATCATGATGATAAAGTGATAACGGTTGCTTTGGTTCAAGATACTTCTGTAACACCTGCCAAACTTCCCACCAAAGCAGATTTTCAGACTGCATTGCAAACATCTTCTTGGACGATTACGGGAACACTGCCCAAAGATGAATCTGGTGCTGAAATCGATTTTAATGCGACTGCTATTTTTGATAAAAGCAAGATTGCAGTTATTGGCAGTGATAACGATAAGACCAAAAATGATCTGGTCAAAGAAACCACTGGCAAAATTGCGGAAGAAGCAAAATTTGAGGGTGATGCAAAAGAACAGGCAAACGTTAAGAAAATTATTAATACCCATGGCGAAATGAAAAATATCGCTGTTGGTACCGACGGAACCATTACCGGTGAAGATATTAGCGGCAAAATTCAGATTATCGGCAGACTTGCCATTGCCAATGTTCCCAACCCCGATGCATTGCAGCATGAGGGCAACTCATATTACAAAGCGGTTAACAACATGGGCGTGATTACCTATAGTGCCCCGGGTGCGGATAATACCGGCACTTTGAGAAGCGGCGGTTTGGAAATGTCCAACGTGGATTTGGCCAACGAATTTTCAGATATGATTATGACACAGAGAGGGTTCCAGGCCAACTCAAAAATTATTACCGTTAGTGATGAAATGCTGGAAACACTCGTAAACCTGAAGAGATAACCAATAAGCATCCACCGTTCCTGAACCGGAAGGGCCGGTTCGGGAACGGCGGTTCAATTCAAAGGGGATGTGCGATATGGTAGAGCTGACTAATATGAATGGTGTGGCGTTTGTTCTGAACAGCAATTTAATCGAAACCATTGAATTGATTCCGGAAACAAAAATCACGACAACAACGGGCAAATATTTTTTGGTAAAAGAAACTCCGGATGAGATTGTTCGGAAAGTAATTACATTTAATCAAAAAATTTTTATAAATGTTGTGCGCACTTCT
Source organism: Clostridium minihomine (assembly GCF_900240385.1). Classification (GTDB taxonomy): domain Bacteria; phylum Bacillota; class Clostridia; order Oscillospirales; family Acutalibacteraceae; genus Faecalispora; species Faecalispora minihomine. The sequence continues at coordinate 742,406 of NZ_OEQH01000001.1, forward strand.
CAAGAATAGTATATAATTAGGTTTGGTAGAAATTGGTCGGCAGGGGCAAAACCTGCGGCAGGCTGCTCCGGAACTGTCCTCGGGTGTTTCGCGAGGGTTGGAATGCTTTTTACAACGGAAGGCTTCACTTAATTTGACGAGGGATTGGTGGTAGTATGGCTGAAATATTGTCACAGCAGCAAATTGATGAGCTGTTGGGCAGCTTGCAAAGCGGAAGCGTTGATTTTCAAGAAATGGAGACCCAGTCAAGCGGTCCCAAAGTAAAAGAATACGATTTTATGTCTCCCAAGAAGTTTTCTCGGGAACAGCTGAAATTACTGGATAATATCTTTGATAACTTTGCCCGGATGTTCAGCCTGCAATTGGCCAGTATGCTTCGCATTTCGTGCCAGATGGAAATTTTGCAGGTGGAAGAAGAAGAATACCGGGAATTTAATAATGCACTGAATGATTCGGTTTTGGTCGCTATGATCGGAATGCATAACGAGGAAAACCGAATTGATGGAAAACAGATTTTGCTGGAGCTGTCCCGCCCAATTTCTTTTTCAATTATTGATCGGATGCTGGGGGGAAATGGCTCAGGGTGCAATATTGAGCGGGACTATACGGAAATTGAATTGTCTTTAATGGAGTACCTGTTCAAACAGGTGCTTTCCCTGCTGAAAAACTCTTGGGCCAATTACATTGAAATCGATCACACTTTAGATATGATCGAAACCAATTCCCGCCTGATGCAGTCTATTCAGCCGGATGAATCTGTTGCAATTGTGGTCATTGAGATCACCCTGGAAGATTTAAAAGGCAATATGAATATATGTTTGCCCTCCACTTCGTTAGAGGAAATTTTCCGTGTGTTTAATTCTAAATATGTCAGGATGCCGCGTAAAGATGATCCTGCGGTGGAACAGGAGCGTAAAGACATTATTATGAAGGGTCTTCGTTCCTCGCCGCTGAATGTATCGGCGGTTTTGGGGAAAACCCAGATTACCCTGGGGGACTTTTTGGGCCTTCAGGTTGGGGATGTCGTTACCCTGAATACGCCGCTGGAAGAAAACCGGATTGAGGTTCATGTGGAAAATATTCCATGGTTTACCGGTGTAATGGGAACAAAGAAGAAAAAGTACGCGGTAAAGATTGATCAAACTCTATAAATATGGAACGGAAAGGTGATTTCTATGGAGCCTAAGGGGTCTAACCACGAAGAGTTGATGTCGCCAATGGAGATAGACAGCATTGGCGAAATCATGAATATCAGTTTGGGGTCGTCTGCAACCACTGTTTCGACTTTGCTGGAACAGCGCGTGAATATTACCACGCCCAGAGTGTCTATCGTAACTGCCCAGGAGTTTGAGTTTAAAGGACTGGAACCCGCCGTAGCGGTAGAAATTAATTATGTCAGCGGTCTGGACGGAAAAAATGTGATGGTTCTGAAAGAATCGGATGTTCAGATCATTGTGGGGCTTTTGCTTCAGACAGATTACTCTGATGAAGAATTTGTATTGGATGAAATGAGCCTGGGGGCAATTTGTGAAGTAATGAATCAGATGATGGGTGCTTCTTCCACTGCTCTGTCACAGCTTTTAAATCGTCCGATTAATATATCGCCGCCCAGCTCTTTTAAAATTGAAAATGCAGTTCAGTTCAAAAAGAAATATTTTGAAGATGAAGAGCCCATTGTGGCGGTGCATTTCAATTTGATGATCGGTGATCTGACTAACAGTGAATTTATCTGCATTCTAAGTCTGGATTTAGCAAAAGACTTGATTTCCAGTTTTGGATTTGGCAGTTCGGCGCTGGAATCTGTGGACGAAACGGCGCAGGCAGAAGCTCCGGCTCCGCAGCCGGAACCCGCAGCTGAGATTCCCACTGCCGCCCCGGTTCCAACGGCTGCTCCGGCTCAGGAACCATCTGCCGCACCTTATGTGCCGCCTGTTTATGAGGCACCCGCAGCGGCTCATCCGGCCATGCCGGCCGCTCCCTCTTATTCGTCGGCTCCGGTGGCTCCCCCTGTTATTCGCTCGGGGAATGTCCGCCAGGCAGAAGCACCGACATATGAAATTCAAAGAGCATCCTACCAGAATTTTGACGAGCAGGATAATGTGTTGACCAATGACCAATCCAATAACCTGAATATGATTCTTTCTGTGCCTTTGGAAGTCACAGTGGAAATTGGAAGCACAAAAAGAAAGATTAAAGAGATTTTGGATTTTACCACAGGCACCATATTGGAACTGGATAAGCAAGCCGGTTCTCAAGTGGATATTTTTGTCAATGGGCAAAAAATCGCCAAGGGCGATGTGGTCGTGGTTGATGATTATTACGGCGTAAGAATTACAGAAATTTCCAGCAATGCTGAAATTATGAAATTACTTTAAATTTTATCCCAAAGTTTTAGGAGGAATCGGATCATGGGAAAGAAAATTATGTTGGTGGACGACGCTGCGTTTATGCGCATGATGATTAAGGACACTTTGCAAAAGAATGGGTATACCGAAATTGTGGAGGCCGGAAACGGCGAACAGGCATTGGCTACATACGCGGCAGAAAAGCCGGACTTGATTTTGATGGACATTACCATGCCTGTAATGGACGGCCTTGAGGCACTGCGCCGCCTTCGGGAAATGGACAGCAGCGTTAAGGTAGTTATGTGCTCGGCTATGGGCCAAGAAACCATGGTTGTGGATGCATTGAAACTGGGCGCAAAGGATTTTATTGTAAAACCCTTTAAGCCAGACCGTATTATGAAAACTGTCAACAGTATTTTAGGCTAAGGCCAACGGACGGAGAGGGGAGAAAAGCTTGCGCGACGAGGTTTTATCTTTGCTGTTCTCTCTGATTGGGATACTGCTTATTTTGTTTGGCTGTTATCTGTTCAGCAAGTTTGCCGCAAAGAAAATCAATTCATTTTCCAATACTCAGAACATTAAAATATTGGAAAAAGTCCCGTTATCTCAGGATAAAGGGCTGGCTTTGGCTCAGATTTGCGGCAAATATTATCTGATTGGATTTTCCAGCCAAACGATTGAGCTGTTAAAAGAGTTATCGGAAAGCGATCTGAGTGTACCCCCAAAATCGGGGCCGAAAAGCAGTTTTTTGGAGGTGCTTCAGGAGGTCGGGAAAAACGGATGGAGCGTGAAATCGTTTGATGAGGACAAAGGAACCATGGAAGCTGGAAAAAAAGGTACCAGACGAAACAAAGACAAAGAAAACCCGTAAGAAATGCCTGGTGGCCTCTTTGCTTTCCCTGGCTTTGACGGTTTTCCTGCCGCTGCAGGCCTCTGCTACCACCGGCATACAGATTAATGGCGACGGGGTGGACACGCTGCAAATTTTGCAGATGTTTCTCATTCTGGCCCTGGCGCCATCCATTCTGATTATGACCACCTGTTTTACCCGTATTGTCATCGTTCTTTCTTTTCTGCGCAACGCACTGGGGCTTCAGCAAACGCCTCCCAATCAGGTTTTGATTGGCATGGCGCTGTTTTTATCGCTGTTTATTATGTCGCCGGTTCTCACGCAAATTAATGAACAGGCTTATCAGCCCTATCGGGAAGAGCAGATTACCCAAGAGGAATTTATCGCAAAAGCCTCTGTTCCAATGAAAGAGTTTATGCTTAAACAGACCAAAAAGGATGACCTCAATCTGTTTTTGAGCCTTTCCAAAACAGAGATCGATGCTGCCAAAGAAGCACCGCTAACGGTGGTGATTCCCGCATTTATGACCAGCGAGCTTCGCCGGGCTTTTCTCATAGGTTTTCTCATTTTTATCCCATTTTTAATTATTGATATGGTGGTTTCCAGCACATTGATGTCTATGGGAATGATCATGTTGCCGCCGGCAATTATCTCTCTTCCGTTTAAACTGCTGTTGTTTGTGCTGGTGGACGGATGGGGGTTATTGTTCAAAACCTTGGTAGCGGGATTCAATGTTTAGCGCGCCCATACCTGTCGCAACAATATTCGGAAGGGTTTTATTTTCATGACAACATCAGAGATTATTGGGATATTTCAGGCCGCACTGCTCACCACCATGAAGCTGGCTATGCCGATTTTAATTTCCAGCGTGCTGATTGGTTTGCTGGTAGCCGTGTTTCAGGCCGCAACCCAGATTCATGAGCAGACGCTGTCTTTTGTACCAAAGTTGTTTGTAATTGCGGTGATTCTGATTCTGCTGGGGCCATGGATGATGGAAGTTATGAGCGATTTTGTTGCTTATATTTTTGATACAATAGTGAGCTTGAACTGACCCGGACAAGCGGAAAGGGTGTTTTCAGGACGCCGGATATGGAACTTGAGTTTAATTTTACACTTCTGCTTTTGATTTTTATGAGGATGACGGGCTGCGTGGTATTTAACCCGATTTTGGGAAGAACCAGTGTCCCGATTGTCATCCGGGTTGGCCTGGCGCTGATGCTTTCTATCTTTTCTTATCAGTTGGTTCCAGTGCAGAACATAGAGCTTGCGACTTTTTTAATTTTCTTTGTAACCATGCTTCGGGAGTTTCTTCTGGGGTTTTTGGTGGGGTTTGTGATTCAGATGTTTTTGTCGGTGATTTTAATCAGCGGCGAAAATATCGACATGCAAATCGGTATTTCCATGTCGAAGATTTACGATCCCCAAAGCAATGTTTCAATGCCGGTTTCGGGCTCTTTGATCAACGCCATGTTTTTTCTGCTTTTCTTCGTTACCAATGCACACCTTACGTTAATGCAGGTATTCGTTCAGCTGTGTGTAATGGTTCCATATGGAACCGTCGCTATTGACCCACAGGTTTTTTCCCGGCTGGTAGAATTATTTCGGCTGATTTTAATCTATGCGATCAAGATGTCGCTGCCGGTTATGGCGTCGCAGCTGATTACGGAATTTGCGGTAGGACTGGTTATGAAGGCCGTGCCAAAACTCAACATTTTTATGATTAACATTCAGGTCAAGGTGATATTGGGATTTGGTATTTTATTATTGATGGCAGGACCATTGGCATCCTTTCTGGAAAGATTGATTACCCTGATGTTTGATGAAATCGGAGCGGTATTCCAATTGCTTTTGTAAAGCGGCGTTTCCGCCCGGCTATTCCATTTGAACTTTAAGGGGGGATGAACAATGGCGGACAGCAGTAAAACCGAAAAGGCTACCCCGAAAAAACGGCAGGATGAACGAAAAAAAGGTAATATTTTTCAAAGCACCGATATTATCAGTGCATTTACGCTTCTTGTCATTTTTTTCATCCTGCGTCTTTCGCTTCCTCACTCATATGAGTATATGCAAATGTTTTTGGTTCGGTATTTTTCCTATGGTGCTTCGATGGACACCCTGACGGATGCGGGCATCATTAATATTGCGCGGGAATGTATTACCGCTATTTTTTTACTGGCGGGCCCTATGCTGCTGACTTCCATTGCCATGGCGGTGATCGGTACGGCCCTGCAGACCAAATTGAAATTTTCAAGAGAAAAAATCAAGTTTAAGTTTTCCAATATCAGTCCCCTGAAGGGGATGAAGCGGATTTTTTCTCTTCGCTCCATTGTGGAGCTCATTAAATCGGTGATTAAAATATCCATTATGATTTATTTGCTCTATACCTCTTTGATGGATATTTCTCACGAATTTACAAAACTGATGTATGCAGATGTGTATCAGGCGGTTTTGTTTATTTTAAAAAATATCATGAATATTGTGATAAAGCTTTCGATTGCTTTTATCGCCATTTCTGCTTTGGACTATTTATACCAGTGGTGGGAATATGAGCGGAATATTCGAATGTCCAAACAAGATATCAAAGAAGAATACAAACAGATGGAGGGCGACCCTCATGTAAAAGGCCAGCAGAAAGAGCGCCGCAGAAAAATGTCTATGCAGCGCATGATGCAGCAGGTTCCTACGGCAGATGTGATTGTCAGAAACCCCACACATTTTGCCATTGCCCTCCGTTATGATATAGAAAAAGATGCCGCACCCATTATTGTGGCAAAAGGACAAGACTATGTGGCTTTGCGCATCATTGAGATTGCGCAGAAACACCAAATTCCTATGACAGAAAATAAGGCTTTGGCCCGGGCTCTTTACAGCGAAGTAGAAGTGAACAGACCAATTCCCGCGGAATATTATGTGGTTTTGGCAGAGGTTATGGCTTGGGTGTATTCCATGAAAAGAGGTTCAGCTGATATTGAAGGTTCTTAATAACGTTATAACGATTTTTGTTGTTATCATTATCGCTTTTATCATCATACCTCTTCCCACGTTCTTATTGGATATGATGTTTATTGTGAACATCACGCTTTCTATTATGATTTTGCTGATGACCATGTATGTGAAAAACTCCCTTCAATTTTCGGTTTTTCCATCCATGCTTCTTATTACCACCTTATTCCGGCTTTCTTTAAACATTTCATCCACCCGGCTGATTCTGACAAAATCGGGGCATGCGGGGCAGGTGATTGAAACTTTTGGTACGTTTGTTCTGGCCGGCAACATTGTGGTTGGTTTTATCATCTTTCTCATTATCGTGCTGGTGAATTTTCTGGTTATTACCAAAGGCGCCGAACGTGTGTCTGAAGTTTCGGCCCGGTTTAAATTGGACGCAATGCCCGGAAAGCAAATGGCAATTGATGCGGATTTAAGCTCTGGCCTGATTACAGAAGAGGTCGCTTTGACGCGGCGCAGCGATATTCAAAGGGAAGCGGAATTTTACGGCGCCATGGATGGTGCCACAAAGTTTGTCAAGGGCGATGCCATTGCCTCTATCGTCATTACCCTGATTAACTTTCTGGGCGGTACGATTATCGGTATGGTACAGGGAGGACAAGACTTCAGTTCGGTTTTAACGACTTATACCATTGCTACCGTGGGTGAAGGCTTGGTGTCCCAGCTGCCTGCGCTGCTGATTTCTACCGCTACGGGTATGATTGTAACCCGTGCAGCTTCAGACTCAAGCTTGAGCATGGATGTGACCCGGCAGTTTTTTGCCCAGCCCCTTGTTTTGGTGATTACCGGTGTGGCAATTTCTTGTATGTGCCTGATTCCCGGTATGCCTTGGCCGCAGATTCTGTTGGTGTCGGTCATGATGATTACCATAGGCTTTGTGCTTCGCAAACGAAGCAAGGAAGAAGAGCAGGTGTTGGCTGCTGCCACAGGTGCGGGCTCGTTACCGATTGGCGGGTCGGAAGAAATTGAAGATGAGACAACCTATTACAAAAATATAGATAACATTTATGGTTTGCTGCAAATTGATTTGATTGAAATGGAATTTGGATACAGTATTATCCCGCTGGTGGATGAAGGCAGCGGCAGCAGCTTTATTGACCGTTTGGTATCTTTTCGAAAGCAGTTTGCCATTGAAATGGGTGTGGTCATCCCGGCGGTGCGCCTGCGGGATAACGGTTCTTTAAACCCCAATCAGTATGTGGTTAAAATTAAGGGTGAGATGATCAGCGAGGGCGAGGTTCTCGTTGATTATTACCTGGCGTTGGATCCCGGTAATTTGACCGGAAATATCGACGGAATCGAAACCATAGAACCGGCTTACGGAATTCCCAGTAAATGGATTACCACAGATAAAAAAGAGATGGCTGAAATTTACGGCTACACAGTGATTGATCCTTTGTCCGTGGTGGTGACCCATTTGTCCGAGACTATTCGCAAGCACGCGTATGAGGTATTGACCCGTCAGGACGTGATTCAGCTTTTGGAATCTGCCAAGCGGTCGGATCCGGCTTTGGTAGAGGATGTGGTTCCCAACCTGATTTCTTACAGCCGGCTGCAGAAGGTTCTTTGTTCCCTTCTGAAAGAAGGTGTTCCGATTCGGGACATGGAAACCATTTTGAGTACTCTTTCTGATTATGCGGCAACGGTTCGCGAAACAGAGGTGCTCACCGAATATGTGCGTCAGGCATTAAAGCGTACGATTACCCGCAAATGGTCAGACGGCGGACAGATTCGGGTGATTACTTTGGACAGCGAAGTGGAACGAGTCATTGCCAATTCCATCAACCGGGGCGATCAGGGCACTTATTTGTCGCTGGATCCGCAAACCACCCAAACCATTATTACAAAGCTGATAGACAGCATCAAAAAGGTAAAGGCAGTTATCAATGTGCCGATTATTTTGACTTCCCCAGTGGTTCGGATTTATTTCAGCAAGCTGCTAGAGCAGTTCTACCCCGGCGCGGTAGTGCTTTCCTTTAATGAGCTGAATTCCGATGTACAGATACAGGCGGTGGCTAACATTACTTTGGAGTAATCAAGCTGCCGGATTTTGAAGGAGGTGGGGGACTGGATGGAACGAGTCAAGACAAAGCCAGTTGATCTTCCGGAGCTATGGGCCGAATACTTACAGACAAAAGAAGACGATGTCCGCAATGCACTTGTGATACGATATGGATATATTGTCAAGTGTATTGCACTGAAAACAGTCGGAGCTTATCAGCATTTTAATTATATGGATGATTTGGTCAATGAAGGGTTAATCGCCCTTTTGGATGCGGTAGAAAAATTTGATCCGGAAAAAAAGGTGAAATTTGAAACCTTTGCGTCCATCAAAGTGCGGGGGGCGATGATTGATTACATTCGAAAGCAAGATTGCTTTCCCCGGCGATTAAAACGGATCGCCAAGAACATAAATGACGCCGAAAACACGCTCAGCTATGAGCTGGGGCGGTATCCCACTGAACAGGAACTGGCCGATTATCTACAAGTGACTTTGGCGGAATATCAAAAAATGCAGGCAGAAACCTGTGTGCTGTCTATGATTTCTTTTGAAGAGATTATCTATGAAAAAGGAATAGAAGACATTCGCTTCAGTGGCCCCGGCGACTCGATTCAAGGCCCGGAACAGATTGTTGCGGAAAAAGAGCTTCAAGTGGTTTTGGCGGAATACATTGAGAGGCTGAATGAGAAAGAAAAAATGGTGATTTCCTTATATTATAAGGAACAGCTGAAAATCAAAGAGATTTCGGCCGTCATGGGAATCAGCGATTCCCGGGTTTCTCAAATTCATTCTAATGGACTGAAAAAACTGAAACGGTTTTTAACAGAATATAATTCGTAAAGGAGAGTGACCCAATGGTCAGAGGTTTTTACGCGCTTGGCTCGGGAATGATTACCCAGACAAGAAAGCTGACATCGGTGGGGAATAACCTGTCCAATCTGGAAACCCCTGGGTATAAGAGGAACCTTGTTACTTCCAGTACCTTTGGCAATATGGTGATCCACAGGTTGGACAACCAGGGCAGCCAGCCACTTGGTGAAATGAGCCTGATCACCGCGGCAGATCGGACCAATGTGATCCATTCTCAGGGCAGCCTGAAGGAAACAGGCCGTACCTTGGATTTTGCAATCCAGGGCGAAGGCTTTTTTGCAGTTCAAGGCAATAATGGTCTGGTATACACCCGCAACGGCAGCTTTAACGTCGATGAACAGGGTTACCTGGTCAGCGCCGATTTGGGCGGCCGCGTTATGGGGCAGAATGGCCCTATTTTGGTGGGAACCGATCAGTTTGAGGCGGATCCTCAAGGGAATCTTTCTGTAAACGGAACACCGGCAGGCACGCTTGCCGTTTATAACTTTCAGGACTACAATCAGCTGCAATCAGCGGGACAAGGAGCATTTACAGCCGCTCAAGGCGCCCAGCAGATGCAGGCCCCTCAGTTAATGTGGAAGTACACCGAAGGAACTAATGTAGACGCCGCTCAGGAAATGACGGATGCTCTTTCCATACAGCGGGGGCTTCAAACCTGCTCTCAGGCACTGAAAATGTATGATCAAATTCTATCCAGAGCAGTTACCGAAATTGCAAAGGTGTAACTTAGAAGGGAGAAAAGGCCATTATGATTACCTCGTTTTATACGGCGGCGACAGGAGCCATTCAATTGCAGAAAGGGCTGGATGTAACCGCCAACAACATTGCCAACGTATCCACTTCTGGGTTTCAGTCGCAAAAAAATTCCTTTGCAGATTTGGTGTACACCAACATCCATGCGCCAGAAGATGCAGATACAGAGCTGGTAACAGGTCACGGCACCAAACTGGCGAAAGCAGATACGGTTTTTTCTACCGGTGTTCTGAATAAGACCATGCGGTCTTTGGATTACGCATTGCCGGCTTCGCACCAGTTCTTTGCCATTGATACCGGCAACGGTGTGGAATACACCCGAAACGGAAACTTTCGCATTTCCATCGAGCAGGGCGGCAACTATCTGGTTTCGTCTGATGGGGGATATGTGCTGGACGCCAACGGCCAGCGAATCCGGGTGGAAAAGGAAGACGAGCCGGCTCCGGTAGGGGTGTTTACATTCCAGAATTGCGATGGATTATCGCGCAGTGCAGGTACTTATTTTCACGCTACCGAACTTTCGGGACAACCCCGGGTGGTAGAGGATGCAGAAGTAAAACAGGGATATTTGGAAGGTGCCTCTGTCAGTATACCGGATGAAATGACTTCCATTTTGGAAATACAAAGAGCATTTCAAATGAATTCCAAAATCGTGCAAATGTCCGATGAGATTATGCAGACTGTAAACAGCATGAGGTAGTTTTCCAAAACACGTCGTTTAAGAAAGAGTGATGGGTATGGATAACAGCAAGAACATGGATAATCTGGTACAGGCGATTTTAGATGGCGAAGATATTGCAACCATAGCGGGCAGTGTTGCGTTAAAACAGGAAGAGCCGGAATCTACCAAGTATTCAGAGTCTTCGGAACAGCCTCCTAATCTGGATCTTCATATTGCTTCCAACCGCATGCACGCTTCCCTGACAATTTCCCCAGCCTATTTGGGGCAGACAATTTCTCCTGAGACTATCTTGGAATATTTGAATCAGAACGGCATCTGTTTTGGAATCCGCGAAGGCGATATCCGCGAATATTGCCGGATTGCCAATTATACGCAACCTTTGGTCTGTGCCGTGGGGAAAGAGGTACAGGACGAAACAGACGGACAGATAAAATATCATTTTGATACCGAAAAGGTATTAAAACCGGCAGAGCGGAGCGATGGCTCGCTGGATTTTCGGGAATTGGGTCTTGTAAAGAACATAGCCAAAGGTGAAGTGCTGTGTTCCCTTATCCCGGCGTCACCGGGAACCGACGGAATGGATGTTATGGGAAATGCAATCCCTGCTCACAAGGGGAGGGCACTGTCTTTGCCGGTTGGAACGAACACACAGATTTCAGAGGACGGGAACTCGCTGATTTCCCTAGTGGATGGCACCATTGAAATGCTGCCCGGGGGAATTAATGTGAACGAGGTTTACGTGGTTCGGGGTGACGTGGGGCCAAATTCCGGGAATATCACGGCCAAATGCTCTGTGTTGATTCAGGGCGATGTGAGAAGCAGCTTTTTCGTGAAAGCAGGCGGAGATATTATCGTTCGCGGAATTGTGGAACACGCCCGGCTTGAGGCTGGCCGAAACATTGTGTTGTCACAGGGCATGAACGGCGGCGGAAAAGGGTTTTTAAAAGCAGGCGGGAACATTTCCGGCAAGTTTTTTGAAAATACGATTTTAGAAGCTGCTCAAGATATTTACGCCAATATTATTATGAGCAGTACTGTTCGAGCAGGCGGCTCCCTGATTCTAAATGGCACCGCAGGTTCTCTGATTGCCGGGGACTGTCAGGTGGGGCGCAGAGTCTATGCCAAAAACATAGGCAATTCGTCCGGCAGTGTAACGCGGGTTCAAATTGAGTCCCGGGAATTAAATGCGTTGCTGGCGGCTAACTGCAAAAAAATTGTGAATCCGGAGATCCTGACCCAGCAGATCGAAAGTGTGAAACAAGAGCTGTCTGATTTTGATCGAAATTATCAAACCCTCAGCCAGCAATTTATTACCAAACATCCACCGGATGGCGGCCCCAGCTTTAAAATGATACAAGCTGCCGCTGAAAAGAAAAAGGATCAATATCACAAACTGGTGCAGGAATTAGAAAGCAAACTGAATGAGTCTCGGCAGTCGCTGAATTCTTTTTTAGATTTTCATGTAATTGCAACGGGAATTATTTTCCCGGGGACCAAGATCGTGATTTCGAACTCCACCTATAATGTAGTGAAAGAAACCAGCAACGCAAAATTCTATCTGAATTTTGAAGGGATTACCTTTGGGCCGGTGCTGCCCTCTGACGCACCCGATACTGCAAGGTAAGAGCGATACAATTTTTATTCCGCTTCAAGAGGCTGACAGTCATATTGTGGCGGCGGAAGGAGTTTAAGTCCATGCTTAGTATTGATGAGCTAAATGAAATTCACCTGGATGTATTGAAAGAAATTGGAAATATCGGTGCGGGGAATGCGGCAACCTCTTTGTCGCAGATGATGAATGCAGAGATTAACATGGCTGTTCCCAAAGTGCGGATTTTGGATATCGCCGATGCGGCAACCGCTTTGGGCGGCCCTGAGAATCCGGTTGTGGGAATTTTAGCAAAGCTTTCCGGGGATATTGAAGGACTCATGATGTTCATCATAGGGCAATCTTTTGCGGGAGCAGTTTTAGAAAGTCTTTTGGGCGAAAAACAAGTCAGTTATGTTGCACTGACCGAAATGCAGCTTTCCGCTATCTCAGAAATTGGCAATATCATGATTTCGGCTTATCTGAGCTCCATCAGCACATTATCTCAGATGACAATTAAATCTTCGGTTCCGGCAATCGCAGTGGATATGGTGGGGGCATTGCTGAGCGTTCCCGCGATTGAAATGAGTACGGTTTCGGATAAGATTATTTTTATCCAAGAGGATTTTTTAAGTGCTTCCAATGATATTACCTCCAATATGATGTTGATTCCAAGTATGGAGTCGCTGAGCAGATTAATGCAGAAATTAGGGATCCAATTATGAGCAATATGATAACAATCGGCATTTCCGACATGAAGGTGGTGAAAGGGGGCGAGCAGCTGGTCACTTACGCATTAGGTTCTTGTGTTGGGATTTGTCTGTTTGATCCTTTGCGCAAGGTGGGCGGTTTGGGTCACATCATGCTCCCAAAATATCCAGTGGCAAACCCCAAGGAAAATAAATACCGTTTTGCCGACAGTTGTATTAAGGAAATGCTTCGAGACATGGAGCGGCTGGGTGCCAGCCGCTCTCAGTTGGTAGCGAAAATAGCTGGGGGAGCTAAAATGTTTGAGGTTTCGGGGGATTCTGCTTTTGGCAACATTGGCCAAAGGAATGTGATGGCGGTAAAGGCCATGCTGGCGTATGAGAAGATTCCGATTAAAGCACAGGATACCGGTTTGAATTATGGACGAACCCTCTATTTTACGACAGAGGATGGAGTAATGACAGTAAAATCTTTCGCCAATGGGGTAAAGGTTTATTAATATTCATGAAAAAAGCTTTCTTTAAAATCCCGTTAGGGGACTTTATAGAAAGCCTTTTTCTTTTTTAGTCAGAATCCGTTTTTAAAAAGCGGTCGGGTGGGGGAGATGCTTTCCGATTCTAAGCACAGTGTTCAGCCGGCCATTAGCCGAATCAGGGATTTACCCATTATTACACCAATCAGGCACAAGACAACGCTGGCTGCGGCATATCCAAGCCCTGCCACCATCCTGCCTTTTTCCAGCAGGTTCACTGTTTCCAGCGAAAAGGTAGAAAAGGTGGTAAACCCACCACAGATTCCCGTTGTCAAAAACAGAAGCAGATTGGGATTGAGCGGCGTTATTTTAGGAGAAAACTCGCTGATAGCCCCAATGACGGCAGAACCCAATAAGTTAATCAATAAGGTATTGACTGGGAACATAGCTGAAACCGAAAGAAAAGCTAGTCCAAGTAAATATCGGCAAATAGAGCCGATGCAGCCGCCCACACCTACATAAAAACACTTTTCCATTTTTAATACCCTCCTAGAAAATAAAAAAGCCGACAGCTTCTGTAATCCTCAAATTACAGAAGTCATCAGCCAAAAGGCACTTTAGCATTTCGCAAGGGAGACTTCATTCCCAACTTTTATTGTAATTTTATTTTATCACTTTGCCAGTCGACTGTCAATTCAAAGTGTCCTTTTAGGCCGAATTTAGTAGTTTTTTGTTTGATAGAAAAATCTTCTTTCAATAAAAAATTTTAATTTTTAGATTGATAGAACAATAAAAAAAGAGGAAACGAAAAATTCGTTTCCTCTTTTGATACAACACTTTAAATCAGTCGCTGCTAAAGGGCAGCAGTGCGATATGACGAGAGCGTTTGATTGCTACAGTCAATTCACGCTGATGATGTGCGCATGTGCCGGTTACTCTGCGAGGCAAAATTTTTGCTCTTTCAGAAATAAAACGACGCAGCTTAGCTACATCCTTATAATCAATAGTATCGATTCTTTCTACACAAAAGCTGCAAACCTTTTTGCGTCCTTTGCGTCCGCCGCGACGATTGTCGCGCTCGGGACGATCGTTTCTATCCGCCATGCTAAAAGCCTCCTTTTCTCAATCAAAAAATAAAGTAAATCCCTGAGGAAATCAAAACGGCAGATCGTCGTCTGTGGGAATTTCCTCAAAATCACCGGTGTTTCCACTGGTGTAGGCAGGGGCGGGCATACTGGGAGCTTCGGTGCGGCCACCATAATTGCTGCCGCTATACCCAGAGCCGGATGTACCACTGTCGCGTTTTGACTCTGCGAAGTGAACATTATCCGCCACAATTTCAAAAGCCTTGCGTTTGTTTCCGTCCTTGTCTTGGTAGCTGCGGGTCTGAATAGACCCCTGAACCGCAATTAACTGCCCTTTGCGGAAGTATTTGCATACAAACTCCGCTGTTGAACGCCATGCAACAATATCAATGAAATCGGCTTGACGTTCCGCGCCGGACTTGACATAAGAACGGTCTACCGCAATCGTGAAGCTGGTGACAGCAACATCATTGGGAGTGTGACGAAGCTCTGGGTCGGCAACCAGCCTGCCCATCAATACAGCTACATTGAGCATATCAATCACTCTCTTTCAGCAGTTTCAGTTTTCGGGACTTCAACAACCTTTTTCGGCTTTTCTTTCTTTACTTCTTTTCTGATGATGAGAGAACGAAGGACTCCGTCAGTGATCTTGTAGATACGGTCTAACTCCGCGGTAAAATCGGGAGAGCTCGTAAAATTGATCAAGGTGTAGTAACCCTCGAACTGCTTGTTGATGGGGTATGCAAGGCGACGCTTGCCCCACTCATCGACGCCGTCAATGGTAGCGTTGTTTTCGATCAGAGTTTTAAACTTCTGAACGTTTGCAGCAACCGCTTCTTCCCCCTGAGTTGTGGAAAGAATGAATACGGTTTCATAAGCATTTTTTACATCTGGCATTTGATTGCACCTCCTTCTGGACTTTGGCCCCAATGTTTCAATTGGAGCAAGGAATTTTTTATGATAAGCTATGCTTGACCAGCAAGAACAGCTTAACGGACTAATTATAGCAGTGTAACTATGCCGAGTCAAGTTGTTTTTACAAACAATCTGGGTAAAAGACAAGTTATCTCGTGCTAATTAGGAAAAAGAAATGATTCTATGCTGCATTTTGATTATCAGCATGTTTTGTGTTACAAAATGAAAGAGAGCATACCGCGGTATACCCTCTTTCTTGTGTCTTTTTATAACCTTTTGGCAACCTCTTTTAAATAAGTGCGAAAACATTCTCCGATTTCGGGATGTTTTAAGGCTACTTCCACCGAGGCTTGCATAATCCCCAACTTATTGCCCATGTCATATCGGGTTCCAATAAAGTCCACAGCCGTCATGCCTTGGCTTCTGGCCAGCACGCACATGGCGTCTGTCAGCTGAATCTCTCCGCCGGTACCCGGCGGGGTTTGATCCAGAATGTCAAAAATCTCGGGCGGCAGCACACAGCGCCCTAAAATAGAATAGTAGGACAGCACTTCTTGGGGTGAGGGTTTTTCAATCATGTCGGTACAGGTGAAAAGATTGTCTCGCAGCTTTTCTACCTTTAAAGAGCTGTACCGGCCAATCATTTCTGGTGCCACCTGTTTTACACCCAGAACACCTTTTCCAAATTCCTCATAAGCACGAATCAGTTGGCCGCAGGCTGGGTCATCGCCAATGATCACATCATCCCCGTACAAAACAGCAAAGGGTTCATTTCCCACAAAGGAACGGGCGCAATTGACTGCATGCCCCAGACCGCGGGTTTCCTTTTGCCGGATAAAATAAATATTGGCCAGGCGGGAAATATCGATGATCTCTTTTAGTGTTTCCTCTTTTTCTGCTCCTCCCACCGAAAGGTGGGCTTCCAGTTCCGGAACCCGGTCAAAATGATCCTCAATCAGGCTCTTGCCCCGGTTTGTAATAATTAGAATGTCGGTGATGCCTGACTGCACGGCTTCCTCCACAATATATTGAATTGCCGGCTTATCGACAATCGGAAGCATCTCTTTTGGCATACATTTTGTGACAGGAAGGACACGCGTACCCAGTCCCGCCGCCGGAATAACAGCTTTTGTTACTTTCACAGGATTCCCTCCTACCTATAGTATTGAGTGGGGAGCGTCAAAATTATCTTAAAAAATTCGGTAAATAAATGATGATAGAATAACAAATCAGCAGACAAAGAGCCAAAGAAACATTGACGCCCCCATTTTCCTGAAGAGCTTTGTCATAGTCTGCCTGTATGGGATATTGTGTCCGAAGACAACGGATATTCTCTATACTATGCTTATAATACAGACGATTGGCATTGATTCCGCAATAGAGCATAATGCTAAGCTGCAATACTACGGTGATGAGCGGGGTAAACAAAAGAAAAATACTTCCCGCATCCAACTGATACACTAATTCGGTCACCCGTATCAGTTCTTCGTAACTGGGATAGGCGGCAACACTGACACCGGCCTGTTCATACAGCTGAATCAGCAAAGGGGTAGCATAATTCAGTGACACCACTGTGTTGGTGATAAAAAGCAAAGCCATGAGCGACAGGAGAACTGCGCCGAGTTTATACATTTTGCGATACAGCAGCCAGCCGCCGGAAAATAAAAAAGCGGAAAAGCTAAAACGGCTTTTATTTCTTTTTTTAATATTGAAAAATACAGTAAGAAAATAAGGGGAGTTATTTTGAACGTATTTGGCCACATCCCCTGCGGTAACGCCCTCTTCCAGCGGTTCATCTGACGTGATGGTGATGGGGTTAAAAGGGGAAGGGGCTCCGCTTTGCGGCGGAAAACCGTTTTGATATGGAAATGCCCTGGGATCGGGGGGGACGGGAGCACCCGGGTTTTGATATCCCGTATTCTGATACGGATTTTGGTACCCGGGAACGTTGCCCTGAGGGGGAACCTGCCCCTGCTGCGAATAAGGCTGCCCCGCATGGGGATTCTGCGGCTTTAGCGCAGAACCGCACTGGCTGCAAAAAAGCGAGTCTGGGGCGTTGTTACGGCCGCATACTGCGCAGGCAGTTTCGCTGTTATGTTCCTGTGTTGGTTCCGGGGTTGGCGGGGTCCAAACAGTTCCGGTATTATGTGTATCCGAAAACAGGCATTTTCCTTCTTTTTCATAGCAATGCCGGTGGTAAGGTGCTCCGCAATCCGGGCAGACAACAACGTCGTCTTCCGCCTGAAAGGGCTGTTCACAGACCGGGCACTTGATACCAATATACTTCATGCTCGAAAGCCTCCTGTGCTTGTAACTTCTAAATTTGATCTGATACCATGTAAAATAACTTTTTATTGTTGTCGTTATTAAAGACTATTGTACCTAATTCCACGCGAAACTGCAATCATTTCTTGCATAAGTTTTCAGTACGTTCATAGACTATGCCCGAGGGAGAGGTGGTTTTTTCTTTACATTCGCCAACAAATACCTTATAATATTTTATTATTGTGTAAAGACAAAATACCTTTATTGTGATAGAAGGATGGTACGGATGCTGCAATTTGAGGAACTACAGTTAACTTTGGAAGGCCTGAAACCGGATCTGGATGATTTGGCAGACGCGTTAGGGCTGGAAAGCATGAAACAAGAGATTTCTCAGTTGGATGAGCGGGCTGCAATGCCGGGCTTTTGGGATGATATGGAGCGTTCTCAGAAGATCCTTCAGCGATCCAGCGCACTAAAGAATAAAATAGCCTCTTATGAGAAGCTTTGCGCCGTGCGGGAAGATGCTTTGGCACTGGTAGAGCTGGCGAATGAGGAAGAAGATCTTTCCCTTTTGCCTGAAGCGCAGGAAGAACTGGAAAAAGTTCAATCCGGCATGGAAGCTTTGCGCCTGACAACGCTGCTCAAGGGAGAATATGACGCAAAAAATGCGATTTTAACCTTTCACGCGGGCGCGGGCGGAACCGAGGCGCAGGACTGGGCAGCTATGCTGTACCGGATGTACTGCCGCTGGGGCGAGCGCCATGGGTTTCAGGTGAAAACGCTGGATTATCTGGATGGGGAAGAAGCCGGGCTGAAAAGTGCATCTATTTTAATTGAAGGCATGAATGCCTATGGCTTTTTAAAGAGCGAGGCCGGTGTTCACCGTTTGGTTCGCGTTTCGCCTTTTGATTCTTCCGGCCGTCGGCACACCTCTTTTGCTTCTTTGGAAGTAATGCCTGAAATCGACAGTGATACTTCGGTGGTTATCAATCCGGAAGACATCCGCATGGAGGTGTACCGTGCCAGCGGCGCGGGCGGGCAGAAGGTTAACAAGACCTCTTCTGCGGTTCGCCTAATTCATATTCCCACTGGAATTGTGGCGGCGTGTCAGGTGGAGCGCAGCCAGTTCCAGAACCGTGAGGTGGCCATGAAAATGCTGACCTCTAAGTTGGTTGAAATTAAAGAACGTGAACATTTGGATAAGATTGAGGATATTAAAGGGGAACAAAAGGAGATCGCATGGGGTTCTCAGATACGTTCCTATGTGTTTATGCCTTATACCCTTGCAAAAGACCATCGGACAGGCTTTGAAATGGGGAACATCAATGCTGTAATGGATGGCGATATTGACGGTTTCATCAACGCTTACCTGAAAGCACAGAATTTGGGCACATTGGGTGAGAATATTGAATAAATAGGGGGCCGTGATTTGTCTTTTTTTACATCTAAGTTAAATTCCCTGAAAAAAAATCGGTTTTTAAAAAATGTTGCGGTTTTAACCGGCGGAACGGCAGTCGCACAAGTGCTGCTGCCTTTTGCGTTTATGCCGATTTTGTCGCGTATGTATGGGCCGGAACTGCAAGGAATTTACGGAACCTATGTGGTAATTACCAATATTACACAGCAAATCGCCTGCTTCCGGTATGATTACGCCATTGTGGTGGCGGATAGTGATGAGGAAGCGGGCGGTGCTTTTGTACTCAGCGCTGAACTGGCAGTACTTTTCTCGATCTTTATTGGCCTTGTGATGTGGCCTTTTATTCCGCAGCTAGGAGCCCTGTTTAATATGCCCAGTGGTGCAGAAAATACCCTTTGGATGGTTCCGCTGACCACTTTAATTTGCGGGTTGACCACAGCGCTGAACTATTTTAATGTAAGGCATGAACAGTATAAAGTAATTTCTGCCGCCAATATTATTCGCGTTTCGGTAATGATCGCTACCCAACTTATTCTGGGCTATTTGGGTGCTAGCTATTGGGGGATGATTATCGGCCAGTTCCTATCTTATTTCTTTGGTAATTTCCGGATGGTAATGACCCTGAAAGGCCGGATTCATCGTTCCATGTTCCGATCGCCTTTCCTCAAAAAGGTTGCCCGTAAAAATGCGGTATACCCCAAATATATGCTGCCCAGTGCTATGGCGAATAGTTTATCGCTAAGTATGATTGGCCTGTTTATTCCCATACAGTATGGTCAGGTAATGAGCGGCTATTACAGCAAGATTAATACGCTGTTGGGGCTGCCGTCTATGGCGGTTTCCAGTGCGGTTTCCCAAGTGTTCCTGCGGGGCGCTGCTGCGGATAAGCACAATGGTGAAAAGCTGAACAAGACCTTTGCCACGGTGACCAAATGGCTGACTATTTTATCCATACTCCCGTTTGGATTCCTTTTGCTGTGGGGCGACCCGATTATCCCCTGGTTCCTGGGGCCGGAATGGGCTCCGATTCCGGAATACCTGAAATATCTGGTTCCGTTGTTTATGGTGCGATTTATCGTTACACCTTTGACCAACAGCGCCATTGCGCTGGGCCGCCAAAAAGCCACGATGGTCTGGCAGTTCTTCCTGTTGGCTACCGTATCGGTTCCGTCGCTTTTGACTTTCGTCATTCCCATGACATTCCCGCAGTATTTACTGGCAGCATCCCTGCCGATGGCATGTGCTTATTTGATTTTCTATCGTTTCTGCCGAAATATTGTCAGAAACGCAAAATGAGTTGAGATGTGAGAGGTAACACAATGCAAAAGAAACAGAGTAAGCTTCGCCTGAGAGAGCGTGGCAAGCAGATGACAGACTATATGAAAGTAAATAAACCGTTTACCTATACCTTGGCACTGTTGGTGGTTGCCCTATTTTTTCTGGGCATCAACACCTATCAGAATGTCTATCATGTGTTGATGAATGATGACATCATCAACGAGGAAGCGGTTAAGATTGAGTTTCATGACGAAAATCTGGAGCGGGAAGTCCGCCAACTGCTGGAGCGGCCCAAAGACGATATTTACGATGTGGATGTAGAAAAAATAAGCATCATGACCATTCAGAATGTGCCGATTAAAGACATTCAGGATTTGCAGTATTTTAAGGCTTTGTCGCAGTTGACGATTTCTTCTGCCAAGCTGACTGATGTGAGCGCATTACAAGATTTACAGCACCTTAGAACTTTGGATTTATCCAACAATCAAATTACAGATGCAACGCCCATCGGAAAAATCAGTACACTGCAAAAGCTGTCTCTCAGTGGGAACTATATTCGGGACATGTCTCCGATTTATTCCCTGAAAAATCTGATTGAGCTCAACCTGTCGGGTAACTCTATTACCGGAGTCACCCCCGATGTGGCAAAGCTGACTAATTTAAAGATTTTAAACCTTTCCCGCAATCGAATTATGGATAACAGTGTGTTTTCTGGCATGTCCCAGCTGAATATTCTGAATTTGACTTCTAACCGGCTGACCGCCGTCAAGCCTTTAACCGGAATGGAGAATCTATATGAATATTCGCTGGAAAGCAATTCTTTAACCCAAATCGGCGATTTGGGCGAGCTGCCGGTGTTGGAACGGCTCAGTGTAATTTCTAACTGTTTGACAGATGTGAATTTTGCTACAAAATATCCTTGGCTTTTAGAGCTTTCCATTAGCCTGAATAACATATCTTCGATTGAACCTTTGCGGGCTAACACCCAGCTTCAGGTTCTGAAAATGCAGTTTACCGATATAGAAGACATTTCGGTATTGGAAACATTGCCCGATTTCAATTCTATTTTCTTAGATGCAAATTTTGATCGGTCAAAAGTCCGCTTTTTACAGGGACATTTCCGCAATGGAGATCTGCTTACCAAACAATATCTTTTGAACGAAAAATATGGCTTTGAGGAGAAGGATTAAGCAATGATCTGGAAAGAATTAATCGTTGTCTTTGGTCTTTTGCTCTCTCTGTTTTTGTTCAAAAAGGCATCGGCAACGCTGAATATTGGAAAAATCAATCTGATATCGTATATCATGTACCTGTTTTTACTGCAAACTTATATTGGTGCTGCCATGGTGTATTTGGGTGATCGCAATCATTACACCATGAAGTACATCACGATTGCAGACAGCTATGACCTGATGTTTTACAGCGTTTTGCTTTCAGCTATTTTATTTCCACTGACCATATTGGTGCTGTATCGGGTTTTTCGTATTGATATTAAGCACCAATACAATAGCTATTTAAAGAAAAGCGTGACGGTAGATCGAGAAAGACTGGCTTTTTATATTACCGCGGGCATCGGCTTTGTGTGCTGCCTGATGCTGTTGATTTATATTATTAAAATCGGCTATTTTCCGCTTTTGCGCTTGGTGCGCACTCCCGCAGGATTTGAGTTTGGTGTGGAACGGCAGCGGATTTCTCACATTGTTATCATCAACAGCTATGTGAAAAACCTGCTGATCGGGTTATTTTTGCCGCTTTTGTCTTATGTAGCATTTGCCTATGCCATTGTGCTGAAAAAATTCTGGTGGTGGGCCTTGACTTTTGTTCTGGTAGGTGCGGCAATTGTATCTGTTACCATCAATTTTGAAAAGTCTCCGGTTCTGTTTTACCTGTTTGTACTTCTGCTGATTTTGATGTATGCAAAGGGCGGTATTTCCCGGAAAATGGTGTTTGGCTTCGGTGCTGTCATGGCTTCGTTTATTGCCTTTATTTATATTAAAATGGGGTATAACTTTGCTTCTGGTGACAGTAATTTTTACAACGGCCCCATCGGCAGAACGCTGTTTACTCAGGTGGGAACCTTAACCATGCATTTTGATTTGTTCCCAACCATTTTTCCGTTTTTAGATGGGCGCAGCCTGTCTCCCACCGCTTTGAATTTGCTGGGAATTGAAGGGGGACATCTTCGTTCCGCAAAACTGGTGATGGATTTTTACGGATCGGAGAAAGTGTATGACGGCACCGGGGGCGTGATGAATGCCTTTTACATTGGAGAAGCCTATGCCAATTTCGGCTTTTGGGGAATGGTTCTGTCCATGGTTTACATGGGGCTGCTGATGGGCCTTTTGTTCTATGTGTTTACCCGGCTTCGCAAAACACCTTATAATCTGGCTCTCACTGCAATGCTGACCAGCCGAATGGCGTTGGCGACACAAGGCGGTTTTGTGGATTTTATTTATAATTTTCAAACCTATCTTTTGCTGTTCCTGTTGGCATGGGGGTATTTTGGCCCGATAATCTGGCAAAAAGTTTCTCCCCGTTTGCCGGCAAAATTGCACAGGCTGATGGAAAAATTAGAGGAAAAAGAAAAGAAAGCGGCGAACAAGGTATGAATATTTTGTATGTAACCTATATCGACTTCGGCGATTTCAAATCGGGTTCTTCCGTGCGTCCGCAGAAAATGCACGAGGCTTTTTTGGCACTAGGGTGTCAGGTGAAGCTTTTGCAGACGCAGCAGAACAAAAGGGCAGAGCGGAAAAAAGCGGTGGAAGAAATAAACCGCTGGTTGGATGCAACCCGTCCGGATTTTTGTTATGTAGAAAGTCCTTCCGGGCCGATTTTTCACGGCTTTGATCGCAAGCTGCTTCGTCGGATACACCGAATGGGAATTCCGATGGGATATTTTTACCGGGATGCTGCTTTTCGTTTTGACGAAATTTTTATTCCGGGCAAAAAGAGCCTGAAACAGCATGTGATTCATTGGATGTCGGAACGGGATATCCGCTTTTTAAAGAAAAACACCGATTTGGTTTATTTGCCGACCGAGAGTATGGCAAAATATTTTGACTTTCCCAAAGTGGCGTTTTTGCCCCCGGCTTGTACCGGAAGCCATGACAGCAAAATCGGGAAGGTGCCCGGCCGCCGCAGCATTTATGTGGGTGGTGTTTCCAAGCGATATGGGACGGATACGTTGCTCAAAGCCTTTGAACAGCTCAATCGCGGCGAGAATGGCGAGTATCCCTTAACGCTGGTGTGCCGTCAGCAGGCGGTCAGTTATATTGGCGAAGAATATTTGCATCAGCCTTGGCTGAATGTGGTTCATGCCTCTGGTGCAAAAGAGCTGGCTCCGTTGTATGCACAGGCGGATTTGGCGTTATACCCCATTGAAAAGAATGCATACAATGATTTTGCATTTTCAGTGAAGCTGATGGAGTATTTGGAATACGGTTTGCCCATGGTGGCGGTTAACTGTACTGAAACACAAAAGTTTATTGAAACATATTCTTTGGGTCTGGTTTGTGAAAATAACCCGGAAGACTTTGCAGAAAAAGTGGCTCAGATTCTAGGCGATTCGGAACTGTATGCCCGGTGTGCAGAAAGTGCCGTCAATGCTGTGGAGGGGAACCTTTGGATGGACCGAGCCAAAACAGTTTTGCAGGATTTGGGCGGCGATCAGGGGGAGGCTCAGGTATGAAAATTGCATTTGTATCGGCAGCCGGCTCCAGCCATACGGTGAAATGGGTGAATGCCCTCAGCCGAAAAGGACATACCGTTCGCCTGTATTCATTACCGGATCATGAAAATAAACTGAAAAACATCGATTCCTCTGTGGAAGTGGTGTATTTAAAAAAGGGTGGCTTTGCCGGTTATTTTACAAACGGCAAAGAACTGCGCCGGGATATTCGATCTTTTGCACCGGATGTGGTGAATGCCCATTATGCCAGCGGTTACGGAACGCTGGCGCGCATGGCGAAAGTCCACCCGCTGGTGCTTTCGGTGTGGGGCAGTGATGTGTATGAATTTCCACTGAAAAGCCCGCTGCACCGCTTTTTGGTTCGTGCCAACCTAAAAGCGGCGGATGTTTTGGCTTCTACCAGCCATGTGATGGCCGATCAGGTTCGCCGTGTGTTTGGGGAGCGGCGAAAGATTTGGATCACGCCTTTTGGGGTGGATTGCTCTTTGTTTACTCCGCAGCCACAGGAGCATACGGGTTTTTGTGTGGGGACGGTAAAAGCGTTAGAGGATGTTTACGGAATTGATCAACTGATTCACACCTTTGCTTTGTTTCTACAGAAGGCGCCGAAAGGCGGGGAATATTCCCTGAACATTTATGGCAAAGGCAGCAAGAAGGATGAATACCAGCAGCTGATTGATTCGCTGGGATTATCTGATAAAGCATTTTTGTGCGGGGCCGTGTCCAATACGGAAGTTCCTCGTGTGCTGAGCAATATGGATGTGGTGTGCCTGCCCAGCCGTTCCGAAAGCTTCGGTGTTTCTGCCGTGGAAGCGATGGCCTGCAATATTCCGGTGATAGCGAGCAATGTGGACGGATTTCTGGAAACGGTAGAGGATGGGGTAACCGGTTACCTGGCTCCTGTGGGCGACCAGGAGGCCATGGCGGAGCATTTGCTGCGATTCTATCAGGATACTGAACTGCGCCGCAAAATGGGGCAGGCGGGCCGAGAACGGGTTTTAAAGCTGTATGATTTTGAACAAAATGTGGAGCAAATGGAACGGGTATACAAAGCGGCCGCGTCCGGTGCTTCTCAATAGAACGAATTCCTCAATGAAATTAAAAAAGCGCGTACTGCGGAATCATCCGTAGTACGCGCTTTTGAATGCTAGTTTTAATTGTTTTTCATCCGTTTTTGCTGGCGCACGTCCTTGCCTAAAAAGGTCAGGCGAACATAGCTGCCGATAATCCGGGACACAAAGCGCTCGGAATAGCGTTTTTGCAGTTCATAGAACGACAAATTGGTACTGATGATGGTGGGGCGCCCGGCCATCAGTCGGGTATTCACGATATTATAAATTGCCGCATCAATAAAGGATGTAGCGAATTCAGTTCCCAAGTCATCCATAATTAATAAATCACAGCCCAGTAATAAGGCGTTGGTGTCCTCATCCTGTTCTCCGCGTCCAAAACGCTCCCGTTCCAAGCTGGTGGCCATGTTTTGGGAGGACACATAAATCACCCCAAAGCCTTTTTGAACTGCCGAGTTGGCGATGGACAAAGACAGGTGGGTTTTTCCCAAACCGGTGCCGCCCTGCATAATCAGGCTGGAAGACTCCAGCGAAAAATCCCGGGCATAGTTCCGGCAATAACGCAGGATATTTTCCATCTGCTTTTGGGGGGAAATTTCCCCTTCTTTTTGTGGGGCTTCCGGATAATAATCCAAAGAAAAGCTGTCAAAGGAACACAGGGCAAGAGGGGTCATCTCGTTGAGCCGCTGGTATGCCGTTTTTCGCAGAAGTTCTTTCAGGCAGCTGCACATTCTTCCGTCGATATAGCCGGTGTCGCCGCATTTTTTGCATTGGTAGTGCGGCTGAAGATAATTTCGATCCAGCCCGGCGCTTTGCAGCAATTGATCCAGTTCCCTTTGCAAAGACAGGTTTTCCACTTTCAAACGGTTCAGCTCTGTTACGGTGTCACTGCCATTTAATACCGCCTTGGCGGCGGCAATGGCGGTTGAGGCCAGCTGGCGCTCAATTTCCCGGGCGCGGGGGTACATCAGGTGAAAGGCGCTTCGCCGTTCCTCTGCCGCCTCATCTTCTTTGATCCGACGGTTGTTGAGGATCCCAAAGGCAATTTTATAGATTTCTTTGCCATAGGCCATTGGTGGGTCATTCCTTTCCAAAGGTTTCTGGAACCTGCGCGCTCATACGCTCGTATTCCTCGATGTCGTATGTGGTATTCTGAGGCTGGCTTTTTTTGCGCACGGCCGCTTTTTCCTGTTGCTCCATGGCGGCCTGCTGGGTGGTCAGAATTCCTTCTTTTTGCCAGCGCTCCAAAATTCGGTTCATATAACTTAGGCTTAGCTTTCCTGTGGCATCGACACATCGATCGTATGCCTCGCGTACCATTTGGGTTGAAAATTTCCATTCCAAAAGCCAGCGGTTGGCATACTGTTCCTCCCGTTGGCTGGGGGAGCGGGGCGAAATCCGCAGTTCTTGTTCAATCTTCTTCCAAGCTCGGTTGATTTCATCTAATTTGCGCAGTTTTTCTTCGGCCTTGCTGTGAGAGGTGATTCCCTCCTGTGCCCAGTCGCGGGCAACAGCCTCTATGTAACTGGTGTTATCTTTCCCTTTGCTTTTGACAAATTGCAGAAGCATTACAATGACATCCACCGGCAGGCCGTAATCGTCATGGATGGAAAGCAGTGCCGAGGATAGGCCGGGGGAGAGGGGACGCCCCAAAAGCTGTTGGGCTTCCTGCATCAAAAAGCGGATTTCTGCCGACTGATTAACCCGTTCCGCAATAAAGATTCCGTCTGGCTTTGGAATCCGGCGCGGAGCAGCCGGGGGTTCCACAGGGGAGACGGCAGGAGCCGAAATAGGTGGTTCTTCGTGTGGGGCGGCGCTGACAGGCGGAAGATTCGGTGTTTTGTTTTCCGGAGAAGGAGCCTCTTGTCCGGTTTCTGTGGCCAGGCCAATTTGAATCCAATATTGCATGGCATCTTGTACATCGGGTGCGCTGATTCCCAGAGCCCCCGCAATGTCCTGATGCGTAAAGGATTCCCCGGCGTGGCGTAAAACCCACAGAAGAACCTTCAGCTGGACAGAGCCAGCCAGCTTGATATGCGTATCGACAAGAGTGCTGGGAACGGCAAAAACCGCTTTCCAGGCACTTGGATGAATGGAAAAAGACATGATAAACTCCTTTATACACATGCGCCGGATGATGCGGCAATACACAATACTGGATGGATTCCGGGCGTTTTATAGCACCAAAATCTATTTTTCAGTATAACACAAACAATAAAAAAAGACATGACATACGTTTCATTTTTCTGAAGAAAGGAATGATGTCATTTCTTTTATTTTACAAAGCTATTTAAAACCAAACGATAACTGGTTTATGATATAATTTCAGAACAGAAAACCTATTTTGCGGCGTAAACTTTCCTGTGCGAAAGTGCAAGCTATCATTCCACATTCTTTTATAGGGAACGAAAGCTTTATTTTCGGTTATGCCGTGAGGTTATTATAACATAATTTTGTCCATCAGGGAATAGTCCCTTTGAGAAGATAAATTGAATAAAATAAAAAAATAGAAAAAAATTGGAAAAATCTATTGACAAAAGGGCGAATTCTGTCGTATAATAACTCTCGCAGTTGCTTGCGGATGTAGCTCATCTGGTAGAGCGCCACCTTGCCAAGGTGGAGGTAGCGAGTTCGAGCCTCGTCATCCGCTCCAAAAGAAAAACGGTGAATTTCAGTATGAAATTCACCGTTTTTTGATCACAATGGGAATCTGACAAATCATTGGATTGGTTTTAGGCCGGAAAATGATTGGGGATGAGAGATGCTCCCATAGGGGTAAAATTTTTTAATCCTTCGGTTGGGGGTTCTTCTAAAATACTTGGGCAAACAAAAGAGAAAACACGGGGGAAAGACAGGCATGAAAATTTGATTGGCCGCTTAAACCGTCTATTTTCGCCAAAAGAGAAGGGCCGGGCTTTTGCTGTTTTTGATCATTAAAAGACAGGCTGTGTGAAGAGTACCTACCGTACCTCATTTGACATACACCCAGGCATTTGCTATGATCCTAAAGGTTTCAGTGTTAGCGAAAAGTATGAGAAAGAGGGAGTCTATTGTTTCATTTGGTGACGGATTATGCGACTGATTTAAAGAGAGAATTTCATGGATATGGTCCCGGAAAATTGCGTAAGGATTTTCTGTCGGGGATTACTGTGGCGGCTGTGGCGCTGCCTTTGGCACTGGCCTTTGGTGTGGGGAGCGGGGCAGATGCCGCTGCCGGCCTGATTACTGCCATTATTTCCGCTTTTGTTATTTCGGCTCTTTCGGGGGCATCCTTTCAGATTTCGGGCCCCACAGGAGCTATGACGGCAATTTTGGTGCCGTTGGCGGCTCGTTATGGACTAAACACCTTATTTGCTGCGTCTTTATTGGCTGGACTTTTGCTGATATTGGCGGGGCTTTTTCGTTTGGGGAACCTGGTGTATTTTCTTCCTTCCCCTGTTATTTCGGGCTTTACCTCGGGCATTGCTGTGATTATTGCACTGGGTCAGGTGGGGAACTTATTCGGGGTTCCTTTAACCGGGGAAAATGCCTTGGGGCGGGTTGTTCATCTATTTCAAGGTGGATTTTCTCCCAATTGGTATGCACTTGGAATTGGACTTTTTGTAATTACACTCATGGCCTTTTGGCCGAAAAAATGGGGTTCCCGGGTGCCCGGATCTTTGGCCGGAGTCATTGCGGCTACCGTTCTGGCTGTTTTGCTGGAGCTTCCGGTGGATACGGTGGGGGCAATCCCGCAAACCTTGGTACATAGCAGCCGCCTAACCATCGGCTCTTTAACGCAAATGCAGCTGGATGTTATTTTACTGCCCGCGGTCAGTATTGCGGTTCTGTGCATGATTGAAAGCCTGTTGTGCGGTGCGGCAGGCGGGCGCATGAAAGGGGAGCGTATGAACGCAGACCGGGAACTGGTGGCTCAGGGGGTGGGCAACCTGATTTTACCCTTTTTGGGCGGCGTGCCGGCAACAGCCGCCATTGCGCGCACCAGTGTGGCCATTAAGTCAGGTTGCCAAACCCGCCTGACCGGTGTGATTCAGGGCGTGGTTCTGCTGCTTTCTATGTTCTTATTAAGTCCTTTCATGTCTCGGATTCCTATGGCCGCTTTGGCGGGAGTGCTGATGGTAACCGCCTGGCGCATGAATGAGTGGGAGAGCATTCGGTATTTATTCAGCCATAAATTTAAAGGGGCAATTTCTAAATTTGTGCTGACCATGCTGACCACCGTATTGTTTGATTTGACCATCGCAATTGCGGCTGGTGTGCTGTTTTCGATTGCGCTGTTTGTGGTTCGCATTTCCAGCCTTCAGGTTTCCGTCAGCGAACTGGATAAAAAACGCATGAAGCTTCCGTCAGAAGCC
This sequence comes from Clostridium minihomine, assembly GCF_900240385.1. Classification (GTDB taxonomy): domain Bacteria; phylum Bacillota; class Clostridia; order Oscillospirales; family Acutalibacteraceae; genus Faecalispora; species Faecalispora minihomine. The sequence continues at coordinate 771,758 of NZ_OEQH01000001.1, forward strand.
AGCCGGCACATTCAGGTGATTTATATTACGGGAGCCGTGTTTTTCGGTTCGTTGGAACAGCTGGAATCGGGACTGACGAAAGCGGATGGTGATGTGCTGATTTTGTCCATGCGGGGCGTTCCTTTTGTGGATACTTCGGCGGTGGCTTTTCTTTTGGAATATTGCCAGGAGCGGCAAAAGGAAGGGGTCACCATTCTGTTTTCCAGCATTCAGCCGTCGGTTAAAGAAATGCTGGATCGTGCCGGAATCACCGATGTGGTTGGCCAGGATTCCTATTATTTCAATGCGAAGGATGCAATTTTATCTCATCTGGACGAATAAAGACAAAGAAAAAAGCCCTTGCCTGCAATTTTATGATTGCAGACAGGGGCTTTTTGTTTTATAAAAAGATGTTTTCAAACATTTGCGCATCACTTACTCGCTTTTGCACAGCTTTGTGTTTGATTAAGAGGTTTCCTCAGGTGCGGTGATAGGGGCACAAGGCTGGCTGTTTTCTTTGTGGGGAGGGGATGCCAAAAGAGAGTGGTTCAGGTCGTGACCAGTTGGACTTTGGAATACGCGCAGGCCGAATGTGGGCACTATGGCCAGCAAATGCTCAAAAATTTCAGATTGAATACTTTCGTATTTTGGCCATTCTATGCTGTTTGCAAAGGCATAAATTTGAAGTGCGATTCCTTCCGGCTGAGGTTCCAGCTGACGCACCATCAGCGGCATATTCTGATGAATGCCGGGATGCTTTTGCAGATATTGAGTGATGTACATCCGAAACAAACCCAGATTGGTCAGACGATTTTCGCTGAATGGTTCGCCGGGAACCGGATTTTGGTTCGAGCAGGCGAAGATAGATTTTGTCTGGCATTCCGAAAGATATTCTCTTAAAGATTCGATTTGAGAGAAGTGTTCCAGCATTTGAGGCGTACAGAAGCAAATGCTGTTCACATCCAGATGAATAGAGCGCATAATCCTGCGGCCGCCGCTTTCCTGCATGCCGCGCCAATTGCGGAAGGAATCGCTGGTTAGCGCGTTGGCCGGGATGGTGGTAATGGTGTTGTCAAAATTTTGCACTTTCACCGTACAAAGAGAAATCTCCAGAACGGTTCCGTTGGCATCGTATTTGGGCATTTCAATCCAGTCGCCGATGCGAACCATATCGTTTGAGGTCAGCTGGATTCCAGCCACAAAGCCCAGAATCGCGTTTTGAAACACCAGCATAAACACTGCGGTTAAGGCACTGATGCCGCCCAACAGCACCAAGGGGCTTTGACCGCTTAGAGTGGCGAACAGAATGATACCGCCGATGATCAAAAGAACAATTTTGATTACCTGTAAAAATCCTTTGATGGGTCGAATTTTAGAAATTTCATATTCCTGATAAATGTCATCCACAGCAGACAGGACGGCATCCATAATAAAAAGCATAACAATGATAATATAGGCGGACAGACAGCGGTTCAGCAAATCCCGCTGAATCGGAAATTCATCGGCAAAAAAACCGATGATCAGCGGCGAAATTAAATGGGAAAGACGATGGGGAAGACGGTTTGCAAAAATTTTATCATCCCATCTGTATTTTTTGTTTTTTGTAATCCGTCCCACAATTTGAGACAACAGCTTGCGTGCCAGTAAATTTCCAACCACACACAGCACCGCAACCAGTGCAATCATAGATAATGTAGACATATGCCCGGCGGTGGAGTCCGACAGGCCAATCTCTATAAACCATTGCAATAACAGTTCCCGCATGCAAAAACCATCCTCTCGTTCTCTGCGATCCGCGCAGAAAAAATTTAGCAGCCGATTATGCGTCCCTTCTCTATTTAGAAAAGGCAAATAGTTCCGGCCTTAGCTAGAGATAATCGAATATTCTAAACCTAGCATATCACAGAAATTTTGTCAAAAGAATTTTCTTTTTTGAAAGATGCTCTGAAAATGATTGGAACATGCCCTGCTTCTCCATTTTTACAGAAAATGATCAACCGCTGGGAGCACGCGAAACAGAACGCTCTGTGAACCAACTAGAAAAAATCGTCAAACAAGATCTTTTCCGGAACCCTGATGTGGTTCGGCAGAATTTGATTTTTTGCCATTGGTGTTTTACCGATCAATGCTCCCAAAAGGTTTCTTGTATTTTTTCCAGTCGCAGCATAAATCAAATTTGCAGCATAATAACCAAATTTCGAAAGGGTTCTTAGACGAATGACAGCGGTGTGATCTACGTTTAATGCTAAAAGATAACTAAAATGCAATTCGAGAAAAAAATACAAGGATATTTTACAGGAAAGACAGACGATTTCTACCATGAAACAGTATCGGCTTTGTTTATGATTATATCATACATAGAAATTGGGGATACCCCAAGCGGACTCTTTTTAGCAAGGTAGTTACAAAATATCTTATCAAAATAAGGGGAGGACAATGAACTTATGAGCGAAGTGACAGCAACCGTGGCGGCAGTTTCTGACCAGACGGCTGCGAAGGCGGAAAAACAAAAGTTATCCAATCAATTTTTTAAGAAGGGCGTATGTGTTGCGATTCTATCCGGTATTTGCTACGGCCTTTATTCTGCGTTTTTAACGCTGGGTATGGCCAGTGGTATTTGGGTGGAATGGGGAAGCCCGAACGCGGCTTTGTCCGCATTCGTCGTCACCTATATGCTGGGCGCTTTGGGCAGCGCACTGAACGATACCATCAGTGCCATTTGGTGCGTGGGTATCGCCGCAATTAAGGGCAAGCTGGGGGATTTCTTCCGTACCTTGAAAACGAAGCCCGGAAAAGTAATGATTGCCGCGGCTTTAATCGGCGGCCCCATTTCCAGCACAGCTTATGTGGTAGCGCTTCAGATGGCAGGTTCCATCGTCATTCCGATTACCGCTCTTTGCCCGGCAATCGGCGCTATTTTGGGACGAATTTTGTTTAAGCAGAAGCTCAATGTTCGTATGATGTGCGGTATCCTTGTTTGCGTAACTGCCAGCTTTATGATTGGCAGCACCAGCATGGGTGATGATGCTCCCGAAGGACGCCTTCTGGGAATCTGTATTGCTTTGATTGCCGCTTTTGGCTGGGGCATGGAAGGCTGTGTGGCCGGTTATGGCACTTCAATGATCGATTCTGAAATCGGTATCACCATTCGTCAAAGCACTTCCGGCCTTTCTAACTTGATTATTCTGCTGCCTCTGTTCGGAATTATTTCCGGCAATGGTGTTGGACTTTCCGGGGAATTGGTGGTTCAGGCAGTGACTAGCTTTGAAGCTATTCGCTGGTTTGTTGTCAGCGGTTTCTTTGCTTTGTTTGCTTATAGCCTGTGGTATAAGGGCAACAGCATGTGCGGTGCTGCTTTGGGCATGGCATGTAACGGCGCTTATTCCTTCTGGGGCCCGTTCTTCTGCTGGCTGGTGCTGGGCGTTATGGCTGGGCACGAAGGCTGGTCGATTCCTCCGATTGCTTGGGCAGCGGCTGTTGTTATGGTAATGGGCATTCTGCTGATTGCTATGAATCCGCTGGATCTGTTCAGAAAGAAGGAGGCAAATTAAGATGAAACCACTTAACTATGCGATTCTGAAACATTTTACAAAAGTAAATGAGGCTTGCGCAGATGATGTCATTCAAGCTCTTCAGGGGCAATATGGCAATTTTAAGGCGCTGAAAAAGCCAGCGGTTATTGAAGCAATTATGACAGCCGAGGCCAACGGGCTTTTGCAGGAAACCAGATATGAACTGGATGCAAACGGAGAATTGAAGGTTTATTATCAGGCTCATGAGGAAGGCGCAGCGACCATTAACCAATATATTCCGGACTGATCATTTTTCAGGCAAAGGCAGTTTCGTTAGAAAACTGTCTTTGCTTGAATCAAATAAAAAAGAACAATAAATCCCAATACAAAAAAGGAGGATAGGTGTGTGAGATATTATGGAGAGGAAGCCTTGGGACTGGTGGAAACCGTAGGAATGGTTCCGGCGCTGGAAGCAGCGGATAAGATGCTCAAAGCCGCCGATGTAGAGCTGATCTCTTATGAAAACGTGGGTTCCACACTGGTCACCATTATGGTAAAAGGCGACGTAGCAGCAGTTCGGGCATCGGTTGAGGCAGGGGCAAAAGCCGCCGCATCCATTGGCAAGCTGACGGCTCATAATGTGATGCCGCGCCCAATCAAAGGGGTCGGCGATATTGTTTCCGTACACGATATTGACAAATAGTGCCAATAAGGAAGGAATGGACGTATGGACAAAATGGAAGCCCTGGGGCTGATTGAAACCTTTGGATTGGTCTTTGTATTAGAGGCCGCAGACGCCATGTGCAAGGCGGCTGATGTGGAACTGATCGGGTACGAAAACGTGGCCTCCGGTTATATCTCTGTTCTGGTGAAAGGGGACGTAGGCGCGTGCAAAGCCGCCGTTTGTGCCGGAGTAAAGGCGGTACAGGACATGGGGGCCGATGTATACAGTTCCGTTGTCATTGCAAGGCCGCATCCGGATTTGGGAAAAATCATCGCGCGTTATTCTTTTGATATTTTACTTGCGTGACGGATGCCCTTGAGAAGGGGTTATACAAATGGAAAAAAGAACGATGAACATGATTGACCACGATTTGCTTTCCATACAGGAAGCTCGAATTTTGGCGGAAAATGCCCGGGATGCGCAAAAGATTCTGGCTGCCTTTCCGCAGGAAAAGCTGGACGCGATTGTCGAGTCTATTGCAGAGCAAGTGGAAAAGCATGCGCTGGATCTGGCGAAGATGTCCAGTGAAGAAACGGACTATGGCGTGTGGCAGGACAAATATGTGAAAAACCGGTTTGTCTGTGCCCGTTTGCGCGCCGAACTGCGTGAGATGCGCTGTGTGGGAATCATTCGGGAGGATACGCAGAACAAAACCATGGATGTGGGGGTTCCGCTGGGCGTCCTTCTTGCGTTGTGTCCGGCAACCAGCCCGGTTTCCACAACGGTTTATAAAACCATGATTGGAATCAAATCCGGCAATGCGGTGGTGTTTTCTCCGCATCCGCGGGCAAAAGAAAGCATTGCCCGGGTGTTAGACATCATGATAGAAGCAGCACAGCAGGCCGGATTGCCGGAGGGCGCGCTGTCTTATCTGCATTTGGTTACTCCCGCCGGAACCAAAGAACTGATGAACCACCCGGCGATTTCTCTGATTTTAAATACCGGTGTGCCGGGAATGCTTCCCGATGCTTCTCATTCCGGAAAACCGGTGATTTACGGCGGAAATGGGAACGGACCTGCGTTTATTGAGCGCACAGCGGATCTTCCCCGGGCGGTGGAAGATATCATCATCAGCAAAACCTTTGACCATGGAATCGTTTCTGCCGCAGAGCAGTCCATTGTGGTGGACAGCTGTGTGTCAGAACAGGTAAAACGGGAACTGAAAAAACGCGGCGGTTACTTTTTATCGCAGGAGCAAGCGCAGAAGCTGGGGGAATTGCTGTTTTTTTCGGATGGCAGCGCCAACCCCGAACTGATGGGAAAATCCGCGCAGGAGCTGGCAAGGCGGGCAGGGTTTTTTGTTCCGAAAGACGTGGTTTTGCTGATTTCAGAACAGGAGTATGTTTCTGACCAAAATCCTTATTCCAAAGAAAAGCTTTGTCCGGTTCTGGCTTATTATGTGGAGGACGACTGGATGCATGCCTGTGAAAAGTGCATCGAATTGCTTCTGAGCGAAAGAACCGGCCACACTTTGGTGATTCATTCCAAAGATGAAGAGGTGATTCGTCAATTTGCCCTGAAAAAACCGGTGGGCAGAATGCTGGTTAACACGCCGGCTGTTTTTGGCAGTATGGGCGCCACCACGAATTTATTCCCGGCAATGACGCTGGGCAGCGGGGCAGCGGGAGCGGGAATTACTTCAGACAATGTTTCCCCCATGAATCTGATTTATGTGCGCAAAGTGGGCTATGGGGTGCGCAGCGCAGAGCAATTCCGGCAGCAGATGGTTTCTCACATGGATCTCCCCGGGGATTCGGGGAATTTACCGGAATTGGATTTGCAAAAATCGCAGGCACTGCAAGCGCTTTTACAGCAGATGGTTCTGGAACTAAGGGGTATGAATACACAGAAAACGATAGAAAGCAAATCAAGTGAAGAAAAGAGGTAAGAAATTTGGATATTCGTGATTTTTCAAACAAATTAGCGGATGCGACCAAACATATGACAGAAGCACAGCGAACATCTTTAATCAAGATGTTTGAGAGCGTTGCCAGTGAAATTACCAAGGAAGAAACCACTGCTTCTTATGCCCCCCAATTTGTTGGGGCAGACAACAGCGCCGGCGCGGGAATTCCGGACGGAATGACTTCCCGTTTAATCGAGCTGAAAGAAAACTATTTAAAGCAGGTTCCTTCCATTACCACTTACCGGGCACGGGCCATTACCAAAATTGCCAAAGAAAACCCCGGTATGCCGAAGATTATGCTGCGTGCAAAATGTTTCCGCTATTGCTGCGAAACCGCACCGCTGGTGATTCAGGACAATGAACTGATTGTCGGTGCCCCCAATGGCGCCCCCCGTGCCGGTGCTTTTTCTCCGGATATCGCATGGCGCTGGATGGTGGACGAAATTGATACTATCGCTAATCGTGCGCAGGATCCCTTTTATATTGCTGAAGAAGACAAGAAGATTATGCGAGAAGAGCTGTTCCCCTTCTGGCAGGGAAAATCTGTGGATGAGTACTGCGAAGATCAATATCGTGAAGCTGGCCTTTGGGAATTGTCTGGAGAATCCTTTGTTTCGGACTGCTCTTACCATGCGCTCAACGGCGGCGGTGACTCTAACCCCGGTTATGACGTAATCCTGATGCAGAAAGGTATGCTGGATATTCAGCAGGAGGCCCGCGAGCATCTGGAAAAGCTGAAATATGAAAACCCGGATGACATTGACAAGATCTATTTTTATAAATCCATTATCGACACCACAGAAGGCGTCATGATTTATGCAAGACGACTGTCGGAATACGCTGCTCAGCTGGCAATGAAAGAAACAAACCCCAAGCGCAAAGCAGAGCTTCAGAAAATTGCAGAAGTGAACGCATGGGTGCCTGCCCATAAGCCCCGCACTTTCTGGGAAGCAATTCAGGCGGTTTGGACAGTGGAATCCCTGTTGGTTGTGGAAGAAAACCAGACCGGTATGTCCATTGGCCGTGTGGATCAGTACATGTATCCGTTCTATCAGGCCGATATTGAATCTGGCCGTATGAATGATTATCAGGCGTTTGAGTTGGCCGGCTGCATGCTGATTAAGATGTCTGAAATGATGTGGATTACCAGCGAAGGTGGCTCCAAATTCTTTGCGGGCTATCAGCCTTTCGTCAACATGTGTGTGGGCGGTGTCACCCGTGACGGACGTGACGCTACCAACGAACTGACTTACCTTTTGATGGATGCTGTGCGCCATGTAAAGGTTTATCAGCCTTCTTTGGCAACCCGTGTGCACAACAAGTCCCCCCAAAAGTATTTGAAAAAGATTGTGGAAGTGGTGCGTTCCGGCATGGGCTTCCCGGCGATTCACTTTGATGATTCCCATATCAAGATGATGCTGGCCAAGGGCGTTTCTATTGAAGATGCCCGCGATTATTGCCTGATGGGGTGCGTGGAACCCCAAAAATCCGGCCGGTTGTATCAGTGGACTTCTACCTCTTATACCCAGTGGCCCATTTGCATCGAACTGGTGCTCAACCACGGTGTTCCGCTTTGGTATGGCAAACAGGTAACACCAGACGCGGGTGACCTGAGCCAATACAGAACATACGAAGAGTTTGAAGCTGCTGTTAAGGATCAAATTAAATACATTACCAGGCTGACTAGCGTGGCGACCGTTATTTCTCAGCGGATACACCGCGAGTTGGCGCCGAAGCCCTTGATGTCCATTATGTATGAGGGCTGCATGGAACAAGGCAAGGATGTTTCTTCCGGCGGTGCAATGTACAATTTTGGCCCCGGCGTGGTTTGGTCTGGCCTTGCAACCTACACCGATTCGATGGCGGCCATTAAAAAGCTGGTATTTGAAGAGAAAAAATACACTCTGCATCAGCTGAATGAAGCATTAAAAACAGATTTTGTGGGCTGCGAGCAGCTTCGGAATGACTGCCTGAATGCACCCAAGTTCGGCAATGACGACGATTACGCAGATTTGATCGCATCGGATCTGATTAACTTTACCGAAATGGAACACCGTCAATACAAGACTTTGTATTCGGTTTTGAGCCACGGCACTTTATCCATTTCCAACAATACACCCTTTGGGCAGATGACCGGTGCTTCTGCTAATGGCCGCAGGGCCTGGATGCCTTTGTCTGACGGGATCAGCCCCACCCAGGGTTCCGATAACCAGGGTCCCACCGCAATCATCAAGTCCATTTCTAAGCTGGCGGTGGACAATATGAACATCGGTATGGTGCACAACTTTAAGCTGATGTCTGGTTTGCTGGATACCCCGGAAGGAGAGGACGGCATTATCACGCTGATTCGCACCGCATCTATCTTCGGCAATGGCCAGATGCAGTTTAACTATCTGGATAATAACACCTTGATTGAAGCGCAGAAGCACCCGGAAAACTACCGTGACCTGATTGTTCGTGTGGCAGGTTACAGCGCATTCTTCGTAGAACTGTGCAAGGATGTGCAGGATGAAATTATCAGCAGAACCATGCTGACACATCTGTAAAAATAGTGTAAGGGCAGCCGTGCTCCGCCGCCGGCCGGGTAAAATCCCGCCGGCGGGCCAGGAGCCAGGCCGCCAAAAGTATGGGAAATCGGGAGATTTAACAGTATGAGCAGTACCAATCAGGGAGTAATGGAGCGCAAAGCCTTTATTTCCAATATCCAAAAATACAATATGTATGATGGGCCGGGTGTTCGGACACTGGTGTTTTTTAAGGGCTGTCCACTGCGCTGCAAATGGTGTTCCAATCCCGAAAACCTGGAACGGCGCTATAACGTCATGTTTCGGTCCAATGTGTGTGTCAATTGCGGTGCCTGTGCTGCCGTTTGTCCCGTGGGGATTCATAAGATGGAAGCGGACGGAACCCACAGCATTGACCGCAATATCGATTGCATCGGATGCCGAAAGTGTGAGCAGGCCTGTTATCAGTCTGCTTTGACCATTGCGGGTCGAATGCAGACAATTTCTGAAATTGTTCAGATTGTGGAAGAAGATAAAATGTTCTATGACCTTTCCGGCGGCGGCATTACAGTGGGCGGCGGGGAATGTCTGATGCAGTATGAAGCCGTGGCGAACCTTCTGATGGTCTGTAAGCGCGAGGGAATTAATACGGCCATAGAAACCTCTGGTTATGCCAAATTAGATGCGATTTTGAAAGTGGCTCAATTTGTAGATTTGTTCCTGTTTGATATCAAACAAATGGATTCCCAAAAGCATTACGAGCTGACGGGGGTACATAACAATCAGATTTTAAACAATCTAAAAGAATTGCTTCAGCGGCGGTACAACGTAAAAGTCCGAATGCCGATGCTGAAAGGGCTCAATGACGGCAAAGAAGAAATTGATGCGGTGGTGGAGTTTTTACGTCCTTACCGGGATTATAAAAACTTTAAAGGGATTGATATTCTGCCTTATCACCGGATGGGAGTCAACAAGTATTCTCAGTTGGGAATGTCTTATCCTATGGAAAACGAACCGGATCCTGCCATGAGCGCAGAAGCTCTGGATCGGCTGGAAAGTTGGCTGAAAACGTATGATTTCCCAGTGACAGTGGTTCGTCACTAACATATAAAAAGAAGATATTTCGGGAAGGGGAGGAAAATGAGCGTATTCGGGGAACAGGGGATAGAACGTATTATTCAGGAGTCTGTCCCGGGAAAACAAATTACGTTGGCCCATGTAATCGCCTCTCCGGTAAAAGATGTGTTTGAGCGGCTGGGCATTGATGACGGGGGCGCCATTGGGATTCTTACGTTATCACCCTTTGAAAGCGCCATCATTGCCGCCGACATTGCCGCAAAAACCGCCAATGTGGAAATTGGATTTCTAGACCGGTTTACCGGCTCAGTCGTGATTTATGGGGATGTGCAAAGTGTAGAAACTTCGCTGCGCGCCGTGAATGATACGCTGCGGGATCTGCTGGACTTTCAGGCGGCACCGCTTACAAGAACATGAAGCGCAAGCGGATTATGGTAATTGGACCTGCCGGATGCGGAAAAACAACACTGGTGAACGAGTTAAACGGGGTAAATCTTCCGCCGCGCAGAACACCGGATCTGATTTATGGCAAAAACACCATCGATGTGCCATCCTCTTATTTGGAAAATGCGTGGATGTATAAACATATTATCGCCGCTTCTCAGGATGCATCGCATCTGCTTCTTTTGGTGGATCAGTCGGATTGCAAAGAACTTTATTCTCCGGGATTTGCCAGGGTGTTTCGGTGTCCGGTTATCGGTGTGATTTCAAAATGTGATTTGAATCAGGAAAATGAGGATTGCTGCATACGCCAGCTTCAAAAGATCGGCGTGTTGCCGCCTTATTATAAAATCAGCGCGCTACATCAGATTGGCATAGAAATGCTGAAAGCAGAGCTACAGAAAATGACGGAATAAGGGGGGAGAATATGAAATTTATTACGGAAAGTGACCTGCGTGCTTTATATCAGGCGCAGCCCTTTGACCGGTATGTGCCGCAGCTGGGAACAAAAATTACCCCCGGGGCCCGGCAATTCCTAATTGACCGAAAAATTCGGATGACCGATTCGGCTTCCAATGGGCGGGCGCAAAAGAAAAAGGAAGAAGCGTCTTGTCCGTCCCCCGTAAAAAAGGACTCGATTTCAAAACGCAGGCTGCTTTGCCGGTTGGCATCTGTCGAAGCAATGTTTTTGGCCACAGCACAGGAGCTTCTGGAACAGGATATCCAGATGGCGCAGCAGGTGATAGAGCTTTCGGGTGAGCTTTCCCAGATAAAATCCGTACTGGAATCCGGCGGAACCCTTTCTTCTGTATCCTGTGCCGCCTGTACCGGAATCGGAGAAGAAAACGCAGCCAGCGATTTGGGCGACTGCTTTGCCGTCACCGGATTTCATATTCAGCTTCAAAAGGGCAAAGAGATTATTTTACTGCATCAGCTGCGCTGCACGCTGCGGGAAATGAATCTGGACCTTTTGGAACGGTCGGAAATAGAAGAACCATCAGATATTCCTTATCAGGAAGCGTCCAGATGGGTCAATCAAATTCTTAATCGGCTGTCGCAGATGATATGCGAAGCTTCTGGAGGAAAAGTATGTCGCAGAAAAACCTGACCTTTGCGTATTGTGACCAGCTGGTCGCAGACTTTGAAAAAGTGATAGAGCATCCTGTCACCACAAAATCTGCTGTTTATTACACCGGTCTGGATTTGGGAACTGCCTGTGTGGTGCTGGCTGTGCTGGATGAAAACCGCAAGCCGGTGGCTGGCGCTTACCGATATGCAGATGTGGTTCGTGACGGCATGGTGGTGGATTACATCGGTGCGGTAAACATCGTACGGGAACTCAAAAAAGAACTGGAAGAAAAACTTGGAACAGAACTACTTTATGCGGCGGCGGCCATCCCGCCGGGAACCAATGAACTGGATGGCGGAGCGGTGAAAAACGTGGCAGAAGCCGCAGGTTTTGAGATAACGGCGATTTCTGATGAACCCACTGCTGCTAACGCGGCACTTCAAATTCGAAACGGTGCGGTGGTGGATATTGGCGGCGGAACCACAGGTATTTCGGTTTTGAAAGACGGTAAGGTTATCTCAGTAACCGATGAATCCACTGGGGGAACACACTTTTCTTTGGTGGTAGCCGGGGCGTATAAAATGCCTTTTGCCGAAGCGGAACTGTTCAAGCGGGATCCTAAAAATCACACAGAACTGCTGCCTGTGGTAAAGCCGGTGATTGAAAAAGTCGCTTCCATTATTAAAAGAAATATTCAGGATTATGATATCAATGAGATTTGCTTGGTGGGCGGCACCTGCTGCCTTGCAGGAATCGAATCTGTGATTGAAAAGCAGGTGGGGATTTTTACCCACAAACCACAGAACCCCATGTTCGTCACGCCGCTGGGGATCGCGCTTGGGTGCGGGAAAGAGCGGATGTGACAGAAAGGACAGAACCATGGATTACCGAATCATTAAATCGCCCACAGCGGGAACGCTGGATATTCTGGCGCGGCGCACGGGAATCACTC
>NZ_OEQH01000002.1 GCF_900240385.1 Clostridium minihomine
CGGAACAATATTCCGTTTTCAATCATTTCATCGCCGAGATCATCATTTTTGCCACCTGAGCGATGGTGCAGCCTTTATCCATAGCCACTTTGCGCATATACTCATACGCTTCGTTTTCTTGCATGGATTTCTTTGCCATCAAAATGCCCTTGGCTTTATCAACGAATTTTCGGTCTTCCAAAGCGGTTTTCGCCTTGCTGTATTCCGCAGCTAATTTTTTCATCTTTTTATGTTTGCTGATGGCAATTTGAATGGCTGGTATCAATGTATTTTCATCAACGGGTTTGGTAATACACCCCATCACGTCGGCACTGATTGCTCTTTCGGCAATGGACTTATCGCTGTAGGCTGTAAGTAACAAAATAAACGATGCCAGTTCTTCCCGATGAATAATGGCAGCGGCTTCTAAGCCATCCAACACCGGCATTTTAATGTCCAGAATCGCAAAGTCGGGCTTTTTACTTCTGCAAACCTCTATCGCATCAAAGCCATCCGCAGCCTCACCAACCACTTCGTAACCATTGAGCTCCAGTATTTCTCTTACATACATTCGGATAAGCGGTTCATCTTCTGCGATAACAACCCGATACATCACTTCACCTGCTTAATTCCAAATTAGATATCTCGTTATTTATCTTATCTGAATAATGAAAAAAAGTCAATACTCACAAGTTTTATTTAGTTATTTTGCAATACCCCTGCCAACAGGAGCCTGTTATTCGAACTGATTTCTGCTGCCTTCAATGCTAGGTGGCCTGCAAACCGTTTCCAGAATATTACAAGAATGCTCAGGGTAAAATCGTTGTAATCTTCTTCACAACAAGTGATTGGCATAGCGGCAAAAGGCATCTAAAATAACGCCAAAACACAATTTGCCGCTATGCTTTCTTTGGGCCGAATTGCCCGTAAACGGAGGAAACGTCAGTCAGCCCACCCGAAAAGCCTTGGGATACTACTTTTACTTTAAATACAATGCAGAGCTGTTGTGGGCTGACTGTGACGTTAATCGGAAAACACAAAGATTATCGGAAATGCTTTCTCATCGGAATGGTTACTTTCCACACACAATCCATTCCTTTGGGGAAAGTAACCAGATCACCTGTGCCGAAAGAAGCTTTGCCCCCGGCATATTCGACTGTCGCCTGCCCTTCGATGATATAGCAGGTTTCTGCGCTGGGATAATGCCAATTAAATTCCGCAACGCCGCTCTCCCAAATCGGTTCGCGCATCATGTACACTTTTTCGCCTTCTGTTGCTTTTCTTACGATAATTTCCATATTAAGTCCTTCCTTTCAAAACGCTCCGATACACAAAAGAGAAAATCTTTTGTGCCGGGCCATCTTTGCTAAATTCATCTAAACAAAAAAGAAACGATTCTAACACACTATTCATCGAAACTGTTTTAAATTGTCAAACCGCTCGCTCTCCATTTTCTTTGCCGGGCTGTTTTGCTGAACTACTCAGGATGTTACCGTACTGCTCTCTGTCTGATTTTGTTCTGCAAAGCAGTTCATGGCAATTCCGATGGGGGTTACCAAAAAGGGATTGGACGGCAGAATCACCGGAATCCCAACCTGCGCCTGAAACACCTTTTCAATTCCGGTCATGCAGCAAGTGCCGCCGCAAAGATACAGAACTTCGGTTTCATTGGTATCGATATGGTTGCGCACAATAGAAGCCATTTTTTCCACCACAGGCTTGATGATCGGAAAAATTTTCTTGTGGTTGGAACGATCCATTTTGATGCGCTCTGCCTCTTCAAAAGGAACCCCCATATTGCCCGACAGCACCAACGTAAGATGCACACCGCCCGTGGCTTCATCCACCACGCGCATCACATCGCCGTCACGGAATACCGCAAGGCCGGTTGTTCCCCCACCGATATCCACAATCACACCGTTGGAAATACGGTATAGAGCATTGGCTGCACTGGGCTCATCCAACACCCGAATTACTTCGAATCCGGCACTTTCTGCCACATAGATATGGGTTTTGGTGCTGCTTTCGGTTCCGGCCGGCATCGCAATTGCGCACTGGGTCAGCTCCCGGCCAATGCGAGATTCCAAAGTGGCTTTTAGCTCCCCGACAATTTGCTGCGCCCCCATAAAATCCACCACTACGCCATCGCGAAGAACTCTGGCCGCGCGCTTTTCGCAAGCAACCGGATGATCCTTTTCATCCAATACTACAATCACGATATATGCCGTACCCAAATCCACGCCGACTTTTAGCTTTCCTTTGGCGGAAGACAGAACTTTCTTTTCCGAACGTTCTACCTTTTCGATGTATGCGTTAACCGCCTTCAAATCCATTCCCGCTTCCCCTCTCGTGTTGTTTCTTCCAGCACATCCATCTGTTGTATGCACCGATGTGTGCGGCCAAAAATTTGCTGTTCGAATCCAGTCTTATCAAAACAGCTCTATTTTGTGGACGCGGCTTCTGCATTTATCTATCAAACCCAAAACAGTATCGTGCAATGCAAAATCAAAGAAATCTCTTGGCCATACGCTGCATCGCCAACACACATAGATGCTCGGTTTGATCCAATTCTTCCCACCGAAAGCCCTGATTCTCCCGGCCAAAATGACCATAAGATGCCGTCTTTTGATACTGGGGTCTGCGCAGGCTCAAGTTTTCCAGAATATCTTTTACCGAGTAAGAGAATACCTCTCTCACAATGTCATGCAGAATATCCAGCGGAATCTGCTCGGTTCCGTATGTATGAATCGACACAGCTTCCGGCTCAGGGCGGCCAATGGCATAAGCCAGCGCCACCTCACACCGTTTGGCTAACTTGGCTGCGACAATGTGTTTTGCCACATACCGCGCCATATAAGCGGCTGATCGATCCACCTTAGTGGGATCTTTCCCCGAAAACGCACCGCCGCCATGTTTGCCAATACCCCCATAGGTATCCACCATCAGTTTGCGCCCGGTCAGTCCCGTATCTGCCATAGGACCGCCCACAGAAAAGCTGCCGGTGGGATTGATATGAATCTGCGTGTGTTCATTCAGCCAGCGGAGGTCGATTACCGGACAAATGACATCACGCAAAATAGATTCCCGAATCAGTTCCCCGGAAATACCTTCCTGATGATGGGCAGACACAATGATGCTGGTAATGTGACTTGGTTTTCCATTTTCATCATACTGCATGGTCACTTGCGATTTTCCATCCGGATACAGCCAGGAAAGCCGGCCGCTTTTGCGCATTTCTGCCAGCCGAAGGCAAAGCTTTGTGGCCAGATGATGCGTCAGGGGCATATAGGTTTCGCTTTCATCGCAGGCAAACCCATACATGATTCCCTGATCCCCGGCCCCAATCAGGCCCTGTTCTAGTCCAACCCCTTGAGCAATATCCGGAGATTGAGCATGAACATTGGTAAGAATCAGGCAATTACGCGCATCCAGCCCAGATTCGGGCGTGGTATACCCAATCTGCCAGGCGACTTTTCGGGCAACCTCCAAAATATCCACGCTTGCGTTGGAAGTCACTTCTCCCGCAAGAAAAAGCGTATCCTTTGAGGCCATCGTTTCCACCGCCACACGGCTGAATGGATCCTGTTCCAAATAAGCATCCAGAATGCCATCTGATATTTGATCGCAAAGCTTATCGGGGTGCCCTTCCGTCACCGATTCAGATGTCACCAGATAAGACTGCATGTCTTGACACCGCCTTTTATCAAAAGTATCTTGGGGATGAGCTGGGCTTCCAAGCGGCAAAGGTTTGTTTTTTTCTCCGTCTAAAACCAACCCTCTTTTTGACGCTTGCTCTGCAACTGTTTGCGATTGATTTGCCGCCGCAGCTCATCACACAGGGTTCTTCCCCACAACAGCTCCCGTACAAACTTTGTTCTATATTTTACCGCCTCAAAAAACGGCTTGCACATAACAGAACAAAGCCCCCAAAAGATAGAAATCTGCAATCAGCGAATCGAAAATCCGCTTGTCAGCGTGCAGCGTCTTCTTCGGGCAAAATGCCGGGCGGTTGTTACTCCTTCTCCGGTTACATTGGCAATGGTAAAGCTGGCATTCCCTTCACCGTTAACGCCAATTCCTACCAAAGAAGAGCCATTTTTCGCAAATACCGACGTCTGCATGATATGTGCCGCCCGATTCAAACGCTCAATGGATTGAGAGTGAATCATGGCGGTATGCCGAAGCCCCTGTTCAATAAACAAGGCAGTTTCCAGCGCTGCATCAAAGTCTTTGACACACACCATAGGAACCAGCGGCATCAGCATTTCCAGCGTCACAAAGGGATGTGTTTTGACGGTGTTCACCACAATCAGGCGAACCTCCCAGTCGCAGGAAATCCCGGCGGCTTTCAGAATGGCATTGGCGCTTTTTCCTTCTAGGGCACGGTTCATGGTCATCTCACTGGTGACGGTTGCCTTGGTCAGTTTCAGCATTTCCAGCTCATTTTCCACATAGTACACGCCTTGCTTTTTTAGCTCCTCAGCAAACTGAGAAGCAGCTGAAGAAACCACAACAATACTCTTTTCACTGATGCACATGATATTGTGATCAAAAGAGGCACCCGCGATGATATCACCGGCCGCTTTTGTAAAATTGGCTGTTTCATCCACGATTGCCACCGGGTTTGCCTGGCCTGCCCCAATCACTCTTTTGGATGCAGAAAGTGCCTTGCCCAGCATTCTGCCACCGCCGGTGGCAACCACCATCGCCACATCCGGATGATTCATAATTTCATCGGCCAGCTGCATGGAAGATTCCGAAAGCGCAATCACCAGGTTGGGAATTCCGCACACGCTGTATATGGCCTCATTAATATGATTGACCACAAAGCGGGAAACCGCAACACACCTGGGGTGCGGGATATGAATTACAGCGTTCCCGGCCGCCAGCATTCCGATGGTATTGTTAATAATAGTAGCACAGGGGTTTGTGCCCGGCTGCACCGCGCAGATTACCCCATAGGCGGAATATTCATATAAAGTCATTCCATCATCACCGGTCAGAACATCTGTCACCAGATCTTCTACCCCAGGTGTTTTGTGAATGGCCAGCATCAGCTTTATTATCTTATCACGGGGATTGCCCATCCCGGTTTCTTGCAGTTCCTTCTCGGCCATTTCCGGAACCAATGGAATCATCCTGTTTTTAATTGCCGTAATGACTTCCCGCCTGCGATTAAGCGTCAGTTTGGAATAGGCCTGATAAGCCTTTCGCGACACAAAAACAGCCTGTTCCACCACATCCGGCTGCTGTTCTGCAACAAAACCGGCTGTACACATTCTATCGTTAAATTCCATAACAAGCTCCATTCTGTTCAGGAGCCGGTTTGGCCGGCATTCCTTCAACGATTTTATTTTGGCTCGTCTGCGGCTCGTCAGTTACAGCTGCCGGCAAACGGTTTCTTTTCTTCTTTTTCCGCATAGGCTTCTGTTCGGAAGCATCGCCGGAACAAACGGGATTTACCGCCGTTCGTGTCGGGGGCTGACCGTTGGTTTCCAGTATACACTCGTTTTCAGCCACTTCATTTGATTCCAAGCCAAAATCAGGATTCAACATGCAGTCAAACATCGAACCGGTATCGTCCGATTCTGCCGTTTGACAGAAAACTTCTGAAACCCCATCCGCCGGGCAGGGAATTACTTTGGAAGAAATATATCCCCCATATTCTTCCCCCATCTGCTTGCCGGCCTGAATGGCGGCATCGACAGCTGCCACTTCACCCAATACTTTGACCGTAAGCCAACCGTACCCCCATGTCCGTTCCACATTCGCAATTTTGACATTCGCCGTTTTCGCCATGAGATCGGTAATCATCACAGCAGTGGCAAGCCCTCGAATTTCGATGATTCCCAATGCACTTTCCATCCGGCGTGTCCCCCTTCCTGATTTCAAAAATCCTATCGTGATTGGTACAGAATGCTTCTGCCAAGTGTTTTAGATTGTTCTTCCTTCACACGGCGCGGTTTCGCCCGGGCGCAGGCGAAACCATCCAGCCGTTTCGGTAAGGAAAAACAAACTGATCCGTTTTTCGAAAAACTCTTTTTCCCATAGACGCCCCCGCCGATTGGTGCTCCCGAACGTTTCGGCACAGGAGGAGCAAACAGCAGCGCCTGATTCCGGTTAACCACAGGAAAATGATTCGTTCTGACGGAAATCATAATTTTATATTCGAACTATTCAAAAAATCGAAAGTCTGATCTATGGAATTCTAGTGATATGCGGGTTTAAATGTAAGGCGTTGCGCAGCTTTTCGGCTCTTCGCCCATGGCGCTCAGCAGTTTTAGTCCCACATCAATGGCCGCTTTCACCGCTTGCCGCACCGCACCGGAATCCCCGGTAAAGGTGAGTGTAACTTCGTTTGAGTAGCAATATCCCTCTCCGGCATTGGGGGAAGTATAGCTGACAACCTCTACGTTAGCCGCTTTAACAGCCACATCCGACAAAACGGTTCCAATCGCCGCCGGAGCCGCGCACACCAGACCAAAGGCTTTCCCCAACGGGCAGCCGAATGCCTTTTCAATACAGTAGCTGGCTCTGGCAGTGTACTGATATTCCAGATGGCCGGGGTCGCTCACATAAATGTCCCCATAATATTTCTCTAAAGAACTCAGCGCCACTTCCACACCACGGCGGGCATCCGACACATCGTCTGCTCCAATGATAATAAGGGCACCGGGGCCGGCCCCACCCTTGCCGTCACGGGGTGCTTCCACACTGATCACCTCAGTGTTCGTGGCTTTAATCGCATCGTCAACCGCCATAACATGGGGGCCCAGTGCCGATCTTCCCCCGATAATGCCAATGGAACGATATTTTCCCAGTTTCATGGCTTGCGCCAATTGCGGATCCACACTGGCAATTACTAAACCAATGGTATCCCCGATGGCAGTACCAACATATTCGGTCACTCCAATGTTCTTTTCCACAGACGTGGATCCCGGTAATTCAGCAGCATTCATCTCGGATGCAACACGCTTCATCACCTTCTCAATCAAATTTTGATCCATTCCATAACCTCCTGTTCATTCTTATTTTTAACCGCCCACAACACAGCGAAGTCCCTGATTTTGCACAATCTGCTGGAATTTAGCCGCTTCTTCCGGTGGAAGCGGTTTGATTTCGTAACCCATCGAATACTCTTTCCCTAGCAGGTTATATTTGTTTTCACCCAATGTATGATAAGGAAGCACATGAACGGTATCAACCCCCTGCAAGGTTTTTGCAAACTCGGCAATGCGTAGAAACTCTTCGTCAAATGCATTGATTGTCGGAATGGTTGGAACGCGGATTACCGTTTTGGTCAGCTGAGCAATTCGCACCGCATTTTTATGAATCAGCTCGTTTGTTACGCCGGTCACGTTTTTATGCGTTTGGGAATTCATAGACTTAATGTCCAGCAAAGCCAGGTCAATAAAGGGAAAAACCGATTCCACCGCCTGTTCACTGCCGTACCCTGTGGTTTCTATGGCAGTGTGCCACCCCTGTGACTTACAGGCTTTGAGCAGCTCGGTTGCAAATTCCCACTGCACCATCGGCTCCCCTCCCGACAGGGTAATCCCGCCGCCGGATTTCCGGTAAATGGTCGCATCCTTCTTCAGGATTTGCACCACTTGCTCTACCGTCATTTTCTCGCCTTTTAGCACAAGTGCACCTGTGGGACATACACTGGCGCATTCCCCGCAGCCCACACATTTTTGCCGGTCAATCAGCCCGGGGGTATCCAGGCTGATTGCGCCGACTTTGCAGGCACGCAGGCATTTGCCGCAGCTGATGCATTGACTCTGCTGAAACATAACAACGGGAGCCAGCTTTTGTGATTCCGGATTGCAACACCAGAGGCAGGAGAGCGGACAACCTTTCAGGAAGACAATGGTTCGTATGCCGGGGCCGTCGTGAATAGAGAAACGCTGAATATCAAACACCGTTCCCTCGGCTTTATAGTTTACAGACGCCATTTATAAAAAACCTCCTGCACTTCATTGCGCGCCGTATTGAAAAGAAATGCTATATTTAGAATGTCTGCTCTGTACGAGCGATAATGTTATCCTGAGTATCTTTCGCCAGCCGGACAAAGTGCGCGCTGTATCCCGCTACGCGGACAACCAAATCCTTGTGCTGCTCCGGATGTGCCTGCGCATCAAGAAGCACCTGGCGGTCAACAACGTTAAACTGAATGTGCATGCCCTTGCGCTCGAAATATCCGCGGATTAGTGCTGCCAGATTCATCAGTCCGCCGTCGCCCGCCACTGCAGCAGGCAGGAATTTCATGTTGTACAAAGTTCCGTTACTGGCTATGGCATGGTCCAGCTTAGAAACGGAGTTGGCCGCTGCGGTGGGGCCGTTAGTGTCCACACCGGCACGGGGGGATACTCCGTCGCCCAGCGCTGTTTTCGCCAGTCTGCCGGTGGGCAGTGCCCCGACATCTTTGCCGTACAGTACGTTTGCGGATACGGGGTACATGCCCGCCTGATACTTGCCGCCGCGGGGGTTGCTGTACTGCTCGACCAGCTCGCAGTAAGTGCGGCCGCAGCGAACGGTGTACTCGTCAATCTCGTCGATGTCGTTTCCGAAACCGGAAGTATTCTTCAGGATTCTTAGAATATCGTCATATTTGCCATTGCTGGCTACGCCCTGGCTCTCCACATTTTTGCGGATATCTGCCAGACTGACGGATCCGGAACCGCTGAGAATGGATTTGACCGCCTCATAGATTCTGGCTTCCATCTCGGCCTCTGCGTTAGAGGCTGTGCCGCATGCTCCTGCGCATTGTCCGGCAGAAGCGGACAAATCAGTTGAGCCAAGAGCCGGAACCGGATAACCGAAGTTGTGATCCAAAGCATCTTTTAACTGCTCTAAAGTAATCTTTTTCTCTTCAAAGACATTCTTCTGAATGGCATACAGGGAATCACCGGCATCGATAATACCAACGCCCTGCGGGCCGGTAAAGTTCCACATGGCTCCGCCTTCCTGTACGGATTTGCCCTTTTCAATGCAGCCTTCAATCAATGCAGACTGGAAAGGCAGCGGCGCTCTGTCGCCGTGAGCCATATCGATGCAGTTCACTGTTTCTACCATGTTGTGCACAAAGTAAGCCATCTGCTTTTCAAATGCCTTGAAGAAATCTTCGATGCAGGTAAAGGTGGTGATTTCGCCGGTTTGCGGGCCCAGCTGTTTACCGAAGCAACGGCCGTTGTTCAAAGTGATTTCCAGCACTTTTGCAACGTTAAAGCTGGCGGCATCGTGCCATCCTTCATATTTGTGCTGAATGTCAGGCTCTACGCATCCGCTGGGGGTATAGGTACGAGCCATTTTCAGCGGAATTCCGCGGTTGACCATTGCGGGAATAATCACTTCGTCGTTAAACAAGTTGGGCATACCGTAACCCAAACGAATCACTTCGCAGGCACGATAGAGGAATTCGTCCGGAGTCTGGTTCCCAATGCGAACGCCCACAGAAGGCATCGGCATTCCCACATGTGCCAGTGCATCCAGGCACATATAGCTGACATCATTGGTCAGGTCGTTGCCTTCCTCATCGGTGCCGCCCAAAGCCAGCAATTCAAACAGCTGATATCCCGCAAATGCCTGAGCAGAGATATCATCACGGACTTTGTTGGCGTCGTTGAATTTAACAAACAGGCAGTCGATCAATTCCTGTGCAAATTCTCTGGTAATGCCGGGATCGTTCTTATAGAACTGATACATGTAACGGTCAAAGGGACCGGGGGAATAGCTGTGTCCGTTGGACTCAACGTGCAGCATATAATGAACGAACCAGAACGACTGAACTGCTTCCCAGAAGGTTTTCGCGCCGCGCTCCGGCACATTGTAGCAGTTCTGAGCAATTTGCAGCAGCTCTGCTTTTCGGGTGGGGTTCAGTTCTTTCTGAGCCATTTCTTCCGCTTTTTTTGCATAGCGATGGGCGTGATTAATGGCTGCAGTATAAGTAATTAAAAGAGCCTTGTAGAACTGCTCCTTCTTGATGGATTCGGGCTGGTTGCGATCCAGATTCTCCATGGCTTCCAGTACTTCTTTGATGATTCCGCTAAAACCAACCTGAACAACTTTCTCATAGAACACAACCGAGTGTCCGACACCGGCATACAGATAGTTGCCTGCGTTAAATACGGCACATTCCTGGCAATCGCGGTTTTCCGGGGACATCAAAGACAAAGCATACTCGCTCAAGGTCTTTCCCTTCCAGTAACTGCCCAGCTCACGCAGAATTTTCTTGCGGTCTTCTGAAATAATGAACGGATCGCAGTCTCTGGTGGCCATGGTATCGAGCTCCGGCTCAATCCAATCATAAGAATATTCGATTCCCAGTTCGGAAGAACGGGAATGCTCGGTAGTCGTGCCGACAATCAACTCATCATCGCGAATGGTAATCTGCATGTTGTTAAACAGGTTTTCCACCACTTTTGCGCGGCGCAGAACCGGGGCCATGTGCTCGGTATCCTGATAAGATTCGGTAACCAGAAGTGCCCTCTCTACTTCAACAACCGGGACGGCCTCTACCTGTTCCTTCTTCAAGCGCTCTACTCTCGCTGTTGGTTTTGTAAATCCCTTTGCTATCATTGCGGTATTATTTGTTGTCATTTACTTATACCTCCTTATTTCATTTGGCTCTGAAATGTTGCATGCAGCTTCACTGCATGCTGCGCAGCAGTATTCATTCCAATTGATTGAAACCATAATGCTCCGACATGCCTATTGGCTATGTAATCCAGTTTTAACTGCATACCCCCTGTCGCTCCTCGTTATGTAAATATAATAAAAGCCCAAAAATCCCCTGAAATCAGGAATTTTTGGGCTTCTTTGCCTCAAAATTATCGTTTAATATACTTCATTGCATACAAAACGTTTCAATTGTATGATATTGACTTTTCTGTTTTACCGTTTATTCTAAAAAAACAAAAAAGAGCCCAAGAGCTACGTTGGAAGCTCTTTTGGACTCCGTTGCCCATCCAGCATACGTCATTGCACACTGGGACACTATTAATAATAATTTTCGTTGCAGATAAATGTAAAGCGGACTTTGGTTCCGGGGCTATTGGAAGAAATATCAATATCCCCCTTAAGTTTGTCTTTCACCAGACTTTTCACCAGTTTAAGCCCCATACCACTTCGATTCCCGGTGCCGGAACACCCAGCACCATCATCGGTAATGGTAATGCAGGAATAAATATCCCCTTTTACAATGGTCAGCGTAACCCGACCCGTTTGCCTGCTAATAAACGCATGCTTAATGCAGTTTTGGATCAGTTCATTGACCACCATTGCAATGGCCATCACGGTATCGGACTGCAGAGAAATTTCATCCCCAAACAATTCCAAATTCAAATCCAGCCCTTCCGGAACAATAAAGCTCATGGAGCTGTTAAACATGCGGCTTAACATTTCCTTAATGTCAATGTAATCCACACTGTTGTGAGCCAGAATCTCATGGGTCAGACTGATGCTGTAAATTCGACTGATAATGTCACGGGAAAAGGATTTTACCTGTTCATTATTCGTTCGGTTAGACTGCATGCCAATCAAACTGATAATGGTTTGAAGATTATTCTTCACCCGGTGGTGAATTTCTGCAATAGCGGCTGATTTCACGATTAACTCAGTTTCTTTGTTTTTAATCTCTGTGATATCTTTGATAATCAGCACAGCGCCTTTAAATTGCCTTTCCTCGTTCCACGTTGCGGTGCAGGTCACTTTTAAATTATATTGACCAATCTTAATTTCATTGTGATCAATTTGGCGTTTCTCAATCAAATCATGATAGGTGTAATTGCCAAATGACAGGTTTTCAAAAGTCAAGCCTTCTATTTCATCCTGATAATTTAAACCCAAATAAATTTGCTTGGCCAGCGGATTTGCATAAACGCAAATTCCCTGAATATCGAAAAACAGCACTGCATCATTCATGTATTCTGCAATAAACTGTATTTCACCACCGCTGGAAATGGTATCCGCAGTGGGGTATTCCTGTTTTAAAAAGGATTTCTCAACTGGACTTTGATGCAGATGCTTTTCCACAATCAGAACGCCAATGATTTGGTTCTGGCTGTTGGTAATCGCACTGACATTCTGCCGCACAATGATATTTCGGTCACTTACACTGGCTTTCAGTTCCCGGGTGGGTACCCCTATTTCCAGTGTTCGATAGACCCCCGGCTCGTTTTTGCGCCACATGATATCCCCCACCGGACTGTGCGTGTAAAAACTTGCTTCCGGTGAGCTGTGCTGAGCCACAACCACGGCCAAATGGTTATCTTTTGTTAAAATATCAATGTATGCATCGCCCCCTTCCAGATCACTGATAAAGGGCAAGGTATGGCGGACTTCAATCAGTAAAGCGACATCCTGTTCCGATAAATCGGTAAGCCGGTTAACGAGGTCGATTAATTGCTGATCTTCAATACCCGGTTGGCTTGAAGCATCTTTTTTGTTCTCTGCACAATCAAACACCGTTTCTTCATGGCCACCTTTCGTCTATTCACAGATGCCATGTTGGCTCACGGGAATCTTGCCCCAATAAGCTTTGTTTGTCAGCATCTTTGGGACAAGCAGCCCGCCTTTTTTCAGCGGACAACCAATCGCATTACCTCGCTGGTTTATTTCTAAAATTACATATTTTATCATTATCTTATAGGAACAATTACAAAAAGTCAATACCCGATAAACGGTAAATTGTGATACTTTCTAAAGTTTTTTTCATCCGAACAATAAAAAAACAGTCAACACCCACAAGTTTTATTTAGCAACTTTGTGAAATTTAACGCTATTTTTTGTTCTGTTTCATTTTGGTCCAAAAATAGATTTCCCAGTCCAACAGGGACGAAAATGGAAATCCGGCATACTGTTTTTCAAGTGTTCCTTCCCGAATGAATCGGATAGTAAATATATGACCTGTACACCTGTAAAATGCTATGATATAATAATCTCACGGCAGAAACGAAAGCAATAATCTAAAACCATCTAAACGAACGAAGCAGGCTTTTAAAAATGGGAGGAAATCGAATGTCGTTTTCACTGATTACAATGGTTGGATTCGTCGCAGTAATTGCTCTTGTAGCCAGTCTTGTGGTGTTCGCAATACACAGGAAATAAGACGAAACAAGATGTTTTTATTTTGATAAGTTTACTCTTCCTTTTTATCCATAAAAAAACTCTCTATTCCCGGGCGTCTTCCGGGAATAGAGAGTTTTTTGTTTGTTCGGTTAATCTTGTGTAAATGCAATCAGCTCTTGATTAAACCGCTCCATCTGATCATAAAAAAGAAAATGTCCGCATTGTTTCAACGGCACCAGTTTCGAATTCCGAATTCCCTTGTTTTGTGCTATTGCCAATGGGAAAAGACATACTTTGTCATTTAATCCATGTAAAATCAGCGTGGGGGCATCTATTTTTTCCATATCGTCAAATAATTCTTCTTTGAGCCATGTGTTGGCAATCGCCGCCGTTGACCAGCTTGCTGCCTGCAAACCCAGCTGAAAAATCCAGTCTGAAAACGGAGCACTGACCCGGTGATAAAAGATGGTTTCTCCAAACCCGCGCAGCATCTTGGGCCGATCTTGATAGGTGCCCTGTATAATGTCCAGCACCGCCTTCTTTTGCAAGCCATAGGGAAAATATGGGCGTTGGATCAGGCTGGGCGCCGCTGCCGCAAACAAAGCCAGCTTAGATACCCCGTAACCTTTATGCCTTGCCATATAACGAATGCAAATGGCTCCGCCTGTGGAATGACCGCCCAATGTAATGTTTTTCAGCTGCAAAGCATCAATCACAGCGCGCACATCATCGGCAAGCCGATCGTAGTCATATCCGCTCCAGGGTTTATCGGACAAACCAAAGCCACGGCAATCCATTGCAACACACCGATATCCTAATTTGGGAAGCTGGTTCAATTGATACTCAAACAGATTGTGATTTCCCGGCCAGCCGTGAACCAGCAAAATTGTTTTGTTTCCGCCTGGGTTCAAATCCTCAACATAAAGCTTAACATTCGGCTCTGCTGTCACATAATATCCCATCTGAATCATCTCCGAATCATTTCGTAATAGAATATTCGGTTATCGTATATTCGGTTACTTTTGCCGTTGAAGAATCATTTATGTGCTCCTTTTTAAGAACTTCTCTGACAAATTCTGTCCATTCCAAGGGAGCATCCAAACCGGAGCACCGGCCATTTGAATCAACGATTCAAATGGCGTAAAGAACATATTCCGTTGGAACAAGCGGGAACCCATAATACCTGAAATAAAAGCGATAAGAAGGGTCTATTTCCTCAATCAGACGCGGCAGTTTCCAAAGATCCTTATGGTTGTGATAGACGCTCAAAGCCAGCTTTGGGTGATTCTTTCTGATTTTTTCTGCACAGCCTAACAAGGCCTTTTCTTCCCCGCCTTCGATATCCATTTTAATAAAAGTGACATCTTCTTCAATATCATCATCGATACGCACAACCGGAACCTCGTATTCGCCGGTTTCGGAAAGCTGGTTCACAGATGAGATGGAGTTGGAAGAAAAATACATGGTGCCATTTTTGTTTCCCGCTCCCTTTTGCCGGATGACCACCGAATCCAGATGAAACAGCTCTTTATTTTTCTCAATATATTTGATGTTTTCCGGAACAATTTCATAACAGTACATTCGTTTACAGCAATTGGTTCCGAACACTTTGGAATAATCCACAAGGGTATCCCCAATAAAGCCGCCGATATCCACAAACACTTCGTTCTCATCACATTGAACAAGATCCAAATCAAAATATTGAGAAAACGTTTTGTCACAAATTGCCTCAATTCGTTTCGGGTCTGACATTAGCCAGTAATAAAGGATATTCACAAGAATCCGTTTTGAACGATAATCCTCTAAACGGTGATAAATCCATTCAAAATCCTCACGGTGCTCCGCAAAAGCATAGGCTCTGTTTTCTGCCAGCTGAAAATCCTCTCGCTCAGGGAAATACGTTCCCCAAAGCCCCCCATATTCATTGTAAAAATGGATAGAGCTTTGATAGCTTCTCGGATTGGTTTCGCTGAAATATCTAAGGTTTTGTTTGATGGCTTCTGTTATTTGCGAAAGATCTCTTTCTTTTATAAATTGCATCAACCGATCAAATTCCGCGTCAATCTGGTTTGGTATGCGAAATACGGAAAGTTCCATGTCCTCTGTATTTTGAATTTCCGGAACTTCTGGTGTGATAGGCATATCGCTTGATATCCCCTTTCAAATGTTGTATTCCTAGTATCATACGTAGCGTACATGCAAAGGGTGAGAAATCCAGTTTCCGCAAAAAAGCTGGTTTCAAGCGAAGAAAAATATTGTTTTTTCATCTTAAAAATATCAATCATTTTGATTTTTCAGCACTTTTTATCCGCGTAAAACCTGCATTTGCAATCTGATTGGGACATGATATAATAACCTCACAGTGTAATCCAAAGCAAAGTTTACCCAAGAGAACATGGAACTCTAACTTGCGCTTTCGCACAAGATCGGCTGTGCCGCAAAAGTACTTTTCATGCTTTATTCTTCACGCTTTATTCTATGATATAATAGAAGCGAAAGCAAAGTGTTCCATGCTTAAAAGAACATAGAAACATCACTTGTGTTGACGCAAAAGGGCGGTTTCACCGCAAGAATAATTCTCCGTTTTCTTATCTATAAGAAGAAAACACAGAACAAATTTCGCAATACTTTTTCGAAAATTATCAGCAAAGGAATTACGAAAAAATATGAAAATTATTATTACAGCAGGCGGAACAACCGAAAAAATTGATCCGGTCAGAAAAATCAAAAACTCTGCCACCGGAACATTGGGGAGCCTGATCGCCGAAGCCTTTGTAACGCGGTGCGGCGAAAAAATGGAAAAGATATATTATCTTTGCGAACGAGGCTCTGTCCTGCCTCATCTTCCCTGTGTTGAAGTGGTTTTTACAGAGGGAGTCGAGCAAGCCAAAGACGCTCTGTCCAACCTTCTGACCACACAAAAAATAGACGCTGTAATTCACTCTATGGCGGTCAGTGACTATACTGTCGAGCGTTTGACCACCGCTGAAGATCTGGCGGGCTTTCTTGCAAGCAAGCTGTTTCCCTTAAACGGGCAGCAGTTTACAGCCAAAGATGCTTTGGCCGATTATATTGCCGGTTGCATTCGGGAGAATGACAGGCTGCTGGATCAAAACAGCAAAGTTGGCTCTAACATTCAAAACCTGATGCTTTCAATGAAACAAACCCCAAAACTAATCAGCCTGATTAAATCCTTGCAGCCATCGGTGGTTCTGGTGGGATTTAAGCTGTTAGACGGCGTAGAAAAGCAACAGCTTCTGGATGCCGGCTACGGAGTTTTAACGAAGAATTCTTGTGATTTGGTTTTGGCAAATGATCAGACAGAAATCAAAGATGGAAAACACCGGGGTTATTTGCTGGCACCGGATAAAAGCTGTGTTCCATTTGAAACCAAAGAGGAAATTGCGGCAGGCATTGCCGACAGAGTGTTGAATTTGATTGAGGCGAGAAAATGAAAAATATTATTTTAGGCGTCACCGGCAGCATTGCCGCCTACAAAGCGGCTGACATTGTAAATGTTTTGACCAAAGACGGATATAATGTGGACGTAATAATGACAAAAGGCGGCATGGCTTTTATTACCCCTTTGACATTGCAGTCACTTTCTAAAAACCGGGTGTATACCGAAGTATTTCAGGAAGATTATCCCCGAGAAATCAAGCATATTTCGTTGGCCAAAAAGGCCGATCTTCTGCTGATAGCCCCGGCTTCCGCCGATATCATCGGCAAAATGGCAAACGGAATTGCCGATGATATGCTTTCTTCTGTGGTTTTGGCCATCAAAGATATTCCCCGCTATATTGCGCCCGCAATGAATACCAATATGTATGAAAATCCCATTGTTCAAGATAACCTGGCCCGGCTGAAAAAATATGGGTTTCAAATCATCGAGCCGAAAGAAGCCCGTTTGGCTTGCGGCGATTTGGGCAAGGGTGCCATGGCCGATGTGGATGTAATTATCCAAACCGTAAAAAAGTGTTTTGAAGGCTAATAAGAAGTTCTAAATCCTGTGATAGTTTTAAAGGCTTGCACACCAAAGCCCGTGCCCATGTTTTGTCCAAAGAATGGAACACAAAGCACAGAAATTGGACTCTTGTTTTTTGCCCGGCTCTATAGTACAATAAAAACAATTTGAAACGAAAGGAGGGTTTTCAGTATGATTTGTGGTTTTGCCGGAATGAAATTGGCCGTTTGCCGTATAATGCCTGTTTCCTATTCCTATCGGGACAGGTGCGCCCATTTTTCATTTGTTATCATTCCGGAGAAGGCACAAAGGTACTGCTGATCCTCGTTTACCCCAAATGGGAAGGCGACAGCGGCTTTTTGCCCTGTCGCTTTTTTTGCGCCTTTCTCCTTTTTATGAAGAAAGGAAAATTCTTATATGAAAAAAAACAAACCGGAAACATCTGCCTGGAAAAAGCGGGCCGGCCTGTTTCTATTTAGTCAAAATATATCTCTCTTTGGCTCCTCGGTAGTAGGATTCTCCATCATCTGGCACATTACCCTGACCACATCTTCCGGCACATGGCTGATGCTTTCAACCATCTGCTCTGTACTGCCGCAGGTATTGGTGTCTTTATTTGGGGGTGTTTGGGCCGATCGATATAGCCGCAAGCATCTTATCCTGTTGTCCGACTCCTTTATTGCTTTGGCCACTTTGGCACTGGCAATTGCTTTTCTGCTGGGATTTGATTCTTTGGAACTGCTGTTGATGATTTCCGCTGTACGTTCTATCGGGGCTGGTGTACAAACGCCCGCTGTGGGCGCAATTTATCCCCAATTGGTGCCACAGGAACATTTAACCAAAGTACAGGGAATCAACCAAACTTTAAATTCGACTTTAATGCTTTTGGCTCCGGCCGCCGGTGGCCTTATCCTTGGCTGGGTTGGAATTGTGGGGGCCTTTTTTGTGGATGTAATTACTGCAGCCCTGGCAGTTTGTGTGATGAGCCGCATAGAAGTGGAAAAAATAGAGCCGCAAAGCGAATCTCATTCCATATGGATGGATTTAAGAAGTGGCGTAGAATACGCTTTTGGGCACCCGATGCTTCGCCGTATTCTGATTTGTTACCTGTTTTCTTTTTTCTTGATTACACCGGCTGCCGTGCTTTCCCCCCTGATGGTGGAACGCACCTTTGGCAGTGAAATTTGGCGGCTGACCGCCAATGAAATGATCTGGACACTGGGTGCTCTGTTCGGGGGAGTGTTTGTTTCGGTAAAAGGACAGTTTCAAAATAAAGTAAAAACAGTTTCCCTTTGCCTGATGGCTTTCGGAGTATTGTTCGGGTTGTTGGGATTATCTTGGAACTTTATTTCATTTCTGGCCTTTATGGGAATTGCGGGATTCTTCCTGCCGCCCATGAGCACTGCCCAAACAGTACACATTCAGGAAATAACCAGACCCGAAATGCTGGGCAGGGTATTCTCTATGGTGCAGATTATCACAGCCAGCGCAATGCCGGCAGCCATTTTATTGTTCGGCCCTTTGGCTGACGTAGTCAGCGTAGAATCGATTCTTCTAGTCAGCGGATTCTTTCTGGCATTGGTAGGATTTCTATATGGCCGAGGCAGCCAAACACAAATTGATATGAAAATTCCGCCCAGCGAATCGTTTTAGAAAAACACACTTAGAATTATTTTAGAGCAAAGCAGAGAAATCCTGCAGAAATCCGCCGGATTCCTCTGCCAAAGCAAACTTTATAGCAATTCATGTGACTGGCAGAAAAATCGAAAACTAACCCCTGACTTTTCCACATGGCTTTATAACAGGTATTTCAAATTTCTTTTTCAATAAAAGGGAAGAAAAAACGGAGGGAGCCTTTCAAATGAACTTTGAATATTGTAAAATCGAAATTTTTATTCCCCACACCCATTTGGCCGTCCTTCAGGATGCTTTGCAGCGGGTGGACGCCGGACATATTGGCAGCTACGACTGCTGCCTTTCCTATTATGAAGTAACGGGGTGCTGGCGTCCGCTGAAAGGCAGCCAGCCGTACCTCGGAACAGAAAACACCATTTCTTCTGAAACGGAATATAAGGTAGAGGTTATCTGCAAAATGGAAAAAACAGAAGAAACCATAGCAGCGATTAAAAAAGTTCACCCTTATGAAGTGCCCGTTATCAACGCAATTCCGCTTTACAAAATTTCATTTTAAATCTTCCAACCACAGAGAATCGTGTTTTTTCGTGCAGTTTGGCCGGGCACCTTTCCAGCGTTTATGCAGAGGGATGAAATTGAACTGTCTTGAATCTGTCTTGTTCAAACACAGCAAAGAATCATACTGCCCCCTGCGAACTGGTCTCATAAAATGATTTTATAATCAAAAAACCTTGCGCATTACCCTAAAATTGGGAACTGCACAAGGTTTTTTTGATTGTTACAAACCTCATTCTCTGACCATTATGAGAAGCAAATCAATTTTAACTGGGTTTAAAAAAGCATTTCTCTTAAAAATCACTCTAACGGGAAAAGACTTGTAAAGTCTTGTGTTTGAACCACCTTCGACACATACAATTGCCCCTCCGTATTCACATCCGCATAAAAGACTTCCTTAAAATCGTCAATGCCCATCGGCTTTAGTTGAGAGGCCAGCCAGTTTCTGTCCTTTTTTAATTGGCACAGGTTTCTGTCATAAACCTGCCCTTCCATAATCAGCGGTATGGATAAGCCTTTGGATGCCGTGCCGATTTTCATATCAGATGGGGTCAGGGGAAGAAACTGGGCTTTTTTCAGCACACTGATATTTCCGCTGCCTTCCACAATCGCATATTCTACCTCATTGAGATCAAATATCCCCTGTTCTCTTAGCGCCATCAACACATGCTCTAACGGATATTTGAGCCGCTCCATATTTTCTCTCAAAAATTGTCCGTTTTGAATGATCACCGTTGGCCCAAAGGTCAGTTTTCCGGCTATTTTCTTATGATGAATTAATATATTGCTGACAAAATATTGTAAAGCAACCATTACAATCACAGAAAACAGCACCGGAAGATGTGGAATCTCTGGCTCAGAAATATCGGCCCCGATGACGCTTCCGATGACTAAAATGGTTAAAAAATCGTAAACGGGCAGTTCACCGATTTTTCGCCGGCCCGTTTTTAAAGTCAGCAATAAAATCAGTGCCATTACAGATATAATTCTTAACGCTACAACTACATACAGCATCTTTTCCTACCTTATGTTTTTTATTATCCTTGCCCGAATCGGCCAAAATTATCAATACGCAGATTCGTTGGTTTTATTCTGTTTAGCCAATGTTTTCATAGCATTTTATGGCGCCTTTCCCAAAACAACGCCAAAGAAAGAATTCTTTTCCCATAAAAAGGCTGGCGAAGCAAAATTGCTTCGCCAGCCTTAGTCAAGGGTTAATCCCCCATTTATTTCATTGCCGCCAACCATGGTGTTTTCTGCAAACTAACGTCACTGATATTTACAGTTTGCCCAATTGAAAACCCGCCTGTAAAGTTTTGGACTCTGAAATTAATCGGCGGAGCATTTTCAACCGTGCTGGTTCCCGCTGATTTTGCGCCCAGCTGAGATGCGTTAATTTGATTGTAAACAGCCAAATAATAGATATTTTCACCCGTTATAGTAATGGGAGTAGTCAGCGGAAGCATAAACAATCCACCAGAAATAGATGTCACCATATCGGTAACCGCCACCACTACAGCGGTATTGTTGGTGTCTGCTCTTAAAACAGCCATTTGAAACTGCCCCGTTTCCGATCCCACTTGGAGCACATAAGCGGAAATATGGGTCAGTTCTATATTATCAACCGCGCCGCTGAATACAACACCGCCTACGGCCTGATTATTTCCTCCCCCATCATTATAAGCAAGCAGCGTATCAATAGCACCTAAGCTGGTGGTCATAATATACATATCTTGCGCGGCTGCCGAGCCCGCAGGTCCAGTCGGGCCTGTGCCCCCAGTTGGCCCAGTCGAGCCCGTTTCCCCGGTAGGGCCAGTCGGGCCTGTTTCCCCCGTTGGCCCGGTAGGGCCTGTTTCTCCCGTTGGCCCAGTTGGGCCTGTTTCCCCGGTAGGGCCAGTTGGGCCTGTTTCTCCCGTTGGCCCAATCGGGCCGGTTTCCCCGGTGGGCCCAATCGGGCCGATTTCTCCCGTTGGACCAGTTGGGCCGGTTTCCCCGGTGGGGCCAGAAACATTTTCCCGATACACCGTCAACGAAGCTTTTGCTGAAGTTTGGCCCGAATACAAGAAAAACATATAATTTGTATTTTTCAGCGCTATGGTTACAGGTACCGTTTGCACCCCTATGGCTGCAAAGCCCACCACTTCTCCGGATCGAACCGGAGAAGTGCCTTCACAAAAATCCCCCTGAGAGGAAACAAGCGCCAACCCTACTCCTCCCTGAGAAAGAGCGGTCTGAACTGCGACACACCAGTTAAAAATATATGTGCCGGGTTCCTGCAAAGTAATTTCACCCGTATTGTTGTCATAGCTAATATCACCCAACTGTTGTTTGACTTGATCAAAAATGACATTGGCATTTGGGGAAACAGACCCCGAACTTGCTCTCTCTAATTGCAAAGATATGCTCATAGGAGAACCCCCTTTATTCATTACTACCATCCATACCTTTTAAATCATATGCAATTGCTTTGCGTTGGTTGCATTGGACGATTTCTGTATTTGGCTAAAAAAGCAAACCGAAAAACTCGGGAAAATTCCCGGATTCCGGTTTGCTTTTTGAAATGAATTCTTTTCTCGCACAGAAACGGCTTTTACCAATCCTGTAATTTTTTATAAACAGATTATTGAGAAACCGATGCTTTTTTCAGCATTTGCTCCCATACGATTTTTGAAACGATTCCAATCAATTCCCGACCTTCTTTATTGGTCGGATTGTCTTTGGTCAAAACCACAATCAGATAAGGATGCTTTGGCAGAAACACAAT
Source organism: Clostridium minihomine (assembly GCF_900240385.1). Lineage (GTDB taxonomy): Bacteria > Bacillota > Clostridia > Oscillospirales > Acutalibacteraceae > Faecalispora > Faecalispora minihomine. Next base: position 21,966 of record NZ_OEQH01000002.1, read on the forward strand.
TCCTACATCGTGTTCCAAATAATCCAAATCCCCGCATTTATGAGCAATTTCTAAGTCTTCCGGCAGGTAAAGCTGAAGCCGCCCCGTTTGCTGCTGACGTTTTAACAGATCCATCATCAACCGGCTCATGGAAGCGTCCACACACTGCTCCCGATAGATTTTCTCCAAAATCAGAGCCAAATCCCGCGCACAGGTAAAATTATCTTTACCCAACTTTTTTGCCTGAGAATCCATCATCCGACGCTCCAGCACCGTCTGTTTCATTCCCAACGCATTGGCCGTGGAATTGATTTCCTCCATCCCCAAGCGGTCGATTAAAATGTTGGTCGCCGTGTTGTCACTGACAATAATCATCAGCGTTAAAAGTTCTTCCAAAGCAATCTGATGGCCTGAACGAAGCTCTTTTAAAATACCATCTCCGCCGGTTTTCATATCCGGTGTCATCGTCACCAAATCGTCCAGCGACATCTGTCCATCACGCACTTTTTCCAGCAAACAGGCCATGATGACCAGCTTAATGGTGCTGGCTGATGGAAAAACAGCATCGGCATTGATTACTGCAGTTGTTCCGTCTGTCAGATCCTGCACCCAAACCGCAGCCTCCCCGGGCTGTGCATTTAGGTATTCCCGCAGCATTTGTTCCATTGCAACCACTCCTTTTCTTCCGTTTGATATCAATCAGGCTTTCTCACCCAAACAAAGAACGAATAAACACATAAATAATGCAGCAAATCGCTACCGTTACACCGAACTTCACCATGTTTTTCATATCTTTGGAGCGTGCCAAACCCATTTGCCCCAGCATATCCGCTTCGGGATAAGCAAAGGAAGTAATCTGAGAAGCAACCAGCAGAATGGTGCCCCAAAGGGTAGCCGAAACACCCAGATTTTCTACCAAAGGCTTAAACATGCTGTCCAGAAGAATAGATTCTGCTGTAGCAGCACCGCTGATGCCGAACACGCCTGTCAATGTGGTAACTGCCGAAAAGCTCACGATGCTGTTGGATTGAAACAGCGGGGTCAGAAGATTTACCAGTTCATCAAAAGCACCGGCTTCGGTGATAAAGTTAATAAAAGGAGTAAACAGGACAAACATGATGAACAACCAAACCATTTTTGCTGCGCCGTCGATCATCTCATCAAATAATTTGTTCAGCGAAAGTCCGCCTGCAATGCCGGTTAAAACCGCTGTAACAGAAATGACCATAATGGCATAAGACGATCCCGCCTGCAGATAAATTCCATATCCAATTAAAACCGCCATACAGGTAAAAAAGACTGTAGTAGCACGTTTGGATTGCGGTGTAGCTATGTATTCCATGTTGACTTCTTCCACATCGGTATAAGCATAAATCCCCTTGGTTTTTTTCTGAATCCGCAATGCCATAAAATAAGTAACAACCCAGCAAATGGCCGCCACAGGCAGCCCCACACCGGTGACATAGGTTCCATAACTCATATGGGTCAGTTCCATAATCGTAATTACCTGTGGGGAATAAGGCCCGATAAACAAACCGGTCATGCCCGCCCCCATCAGGACGGCCGCCATGGTGGAAGGGGTAAGGCCAATCATTGCCACCATCGGAATGATCATCGGTGCAATAATAGCGTTGGCTCCGGCCAGAGTTCCCAGCAGTGCTACCACAACAATTGAGGTTGCCATGGTGGCAAGAACCGCCTTCTTTTCGGTATTAATGCCGATTTTCTTAGTGAAAGCATAGATGATAAACTCTGCCACACCCGTAGCCCGCAGCACTGCGCCCAGCGCCGAACCCAGCATGATGATAAAACCAATCAGACCCAAAAAGGATCCCAAAGCATCCCCCAAGATGCCACCCATTTCAGAAAAGGATTGCTGCGTCATAATGGCGCTGAGCACCACGCAAATCACTACGTTAAGAACCGGGTGGATATCCCGGAATGCCAACACAATGTAAAGAACCAAAGGGATTAATGCAAAAAGCGGGGAAAGACCAAAAATCATTTTAATACACCCCTTTCTATGAACAAAGTAATAAGAATCAAAAGGAATCAAAAAATTTGGCTTTCATTGGCGCATCAAACAAAAAAGAACTCAGACTTTCATTTCTTAGGTTGCCGTTGTATTCGGGAGTCAGGGACAGAGAATTGCTTTCATGAATTTTCTCTCCTTTCTTCTTTCGTTTTGTGTTGATTTGCCCAAACGGCTGTATTTCCACCCCCTGTCTTTACTAGCCGCAAACTGAATAAAAAAGAATGGGATCCCATTGGTATAAAAACACCAACGGGATCCCATTTCCGTGGTAAGGAGCGAAAAAACTATCCTTACGCAAAAAATAAAGCCGTTATCAAAAATAGTAGCAGACAATTCATACAATGTCAATAAAAAACGATGAAAATGTATTTTTTCGATGTTTTTCGATATAAAGCTTCATAAATACAAAATACAAGTGGTTATAACAGCGTCCTATTCCGAAAAAACAGCAGTGAAATCACATCTGATTTAAAATAGATTTCCCTCTGTTAGTTTGCAGAGAAGCCAAGTGCCTGAGACAGCCTTCGGACTCCCTCTGCCATCCGTTCCCGGTCTGCTCCGGAATAATTAATCACCAAAATATGACGGGAGCTTTGGTTCCTCTTGCTGTCATACTCAGACAGACAGGAAATTTGAACTCCGTGTTTTTCCGCTTCCTGTTTCAGCTGACGGTCGCTGAGCTGTGTGTTTACCCGCAGAAGAAAATGCAGTCCCGCATCTTCTTCCAGAATCGTTACCTGATTGGCAAGGGGACTGGAGCGAATCGCTTGTATGGTTTCATCCCTTTGGGTTTTATAAAAATTCCGCATACGGCTGATGTGCTGTTCAAAGTATCCTCGGGCAATAAAGCGGGCCAAAGTATACTGCTCAAAACTGGGAACCGTGCAGGCATAAAAGCTCAGCTTTTCTCGAAACTGTTCCGCCAAAGAATCGGGCAAAACCATATAGCTGATGCGAATGGACGGCGCCAGACTTTTCGAAAAGGTGTTCATATAAATCACCTTTTGGCTGGTGTCAATGGAATACAGCGTGGGTATGGGTCGGCCGGAAAAGCGAAACTCGCTGTCATAGTCATCCTCTATTAAAAATCGTTCACTCTTCTCGTTGGCCCATTTCAAAATCTCTTGCCGCCTCTTAATGGGCATCACAATCCCGGTGGGAAAGTGATGAGAAGGCGAAATATGCACCACACTGGCATCGCTTTCGCGAAGCTGACTCACCGACATTCCCTCAGAATCCAAATCAATCGGCCGGCACTTAACCTGATGAGAACGGTAAATAGCGGGTATTTTCTGGTATCCCGGGTTTTCCACGGCAAACACATGCTTCCGCCCCAGCAGCTGAATAATTAGGCCATACAGATATTCCGCCCCCGCCCCGATAATAATTTGAGAAGGGGTCACCGCCATCCCCCGAAAGCGGTACAAATAGTCCGCCAGCGCATTTCTCAATTCTTGTGCTCCGTTAAAAGGCAAAGGCTCCAAAAGGCACATGCTCCGCTCTGACAGCACCTGCCGCATCAACCGGGACCAAACAGAAAAAGGGAACTTTTCTGAGCAGATGCTGTTGCTTGTCAAATCCAGAAAAACCGGCTGTGAACCAGGGGGAGCCGTTTGCTCTTCCCCGCTTTGGCTCTCTTCGGTGTCCGCCGCACCAACCGCAGAAGGGGTCGATTGTTCCAGCACGCTGACATAATATCCTCTTTTCTCTTCCGAATAAAGATATCCCTCCAAAATCAGCTGGGCATAGGCATTTTCCACCGTGACCACACTGATCTTTAAATGCTGGGCAAGGCTTCGTTTCGAGGGCAGTTTTTCCCCTGCCTTCAATTTCCCCTGCAAAATATCGGCTTTCATTTTCTGGTACAGGCTATCATACAAGGGGGTGTTTCCCCTGCTGCTCAAATCATAAGTAAGCATAGCGCCCTCCATCTGGTATTATAAAAAAATATTAAAATGGATATTTGAATCATACCAGAAATCATTATAATGGATTACAAGAATGATGTAAAGCAGAGGAGCGATTTTCATGGAAAACAAACGTTATCAACTGAACAAAGAATTGGCGCAGATGCTGAAAGGCGGCGTGATTATGGACGTCACCACGCCGGATCAGGCCAAAATTGCAGAAGCGGCCGGTGCCTGTGCCGTGATGGCGCTGGAACGAATTCCGGCGGATATTCGGGCAGCAGGCGGTGTTTCCAGAATGAGTGATCCCAAAATGATCCGTGGAATTCAGCAGGCAGTTTCCATCCCTGTGATGGCTAAAGTCAGAATCGGCCATTTTGCAGAAGCCCAGATTCTAGAAGCCATTGAAATTGACTACATCGACGAAAGCGAAGTCTTGTCCCCCGCCGATGATATATATCACATTAACAAAACACAATTTCAGGTTCCTTTTGTGTGCGGTGCGAAAGATTTAGGAGAAGCCCTGCGCAGAATCACCGAAGGCGCATCCATGATTCGCACCAAGGGGGAACCGGGCACCGGTGATATTGTGCAGGCGGTTCGGCATATGCGAAAAATGAATTCTGAAATCCGCCGGGTGCAGTCCATGCGGGAGGATGAATTGTTTGAAGCCGCCAAACAGCTTCAGGTCCCTTACGCTCTTCTTCAAAAGGTGCATACTGAGGGGCGGCTTCCGGTGGTTAATTTTGCCGCGGGAGGAATCGCCACCCCGGCGGATGCGGCTTTGATGATGCAGTTGGGCGCCGAAGGCGTATTCGTTGGCTCTGGCATCTTTAAATCGGGGAATCCGGAAAAGCGCGCTGCCGCCATTGTAAAAGCGGTGACCAATTATCAGGATGCAGCACTTTTAGCAGAGCTTTCTGAAGATTTGGGAGAGGCTATGGTAGGCATCAATGAAAGTGAGATTGAGATCCTGATGGCGGAGCGTGGAAAATAATGAATATCGGCATTTTGGCACTTCAGGGCGCCTTTGCAGAACACATGAAAATGCTGGAAACCCTTCATGCGAACGGTATTCTGATTCGCCAGAAAAGTGATTTATCTCACCCGCTGGACGGATTGATTCTGCCCGGCGGAGAAAGCACTGCCATGGGAAAACTGCTTTTTGATCTGGACATTTTGGAGCCTGTGCGGGAACGAATTCTGGAAGGGCTTCCTGTTTTCGGCACCTGCGCAGGAATGATTCTGCTGGCAAAGCAATTGGAAGACAGCCCCATTCGGCATTTGGCCACAATGGATATTACGGTTCGCCGCAACGCTTATGGGCGGCAGCTGGGCAGTTTTACAACAACAGCCGCCTTTGGAAACTTCCCCTCTATCCCCATGACCTTCATCCGTGCCCCTTTTATCACCCAAACGGGAAACAGTGTGACCGTGCTTTCCACCGTGAACGGCAACAAGGTGGCAGCCCGGCAGGGAAACCAGCTGGTAACTGCTTTTCACCCGGAACTAACCGACAGCGTCGCGGTACACAGTTACTTTCTGAATATGGTTCAAAATTGGGTCACGGGGGAAAAAGCGTAAGCCTTACCAAAAGGATCTATGCTCTAAACCCTCACCGTTTTAAACAAAATGTATAATATCAATTACTGATTATACGTTTAGTATTTAATTAAATGAAATAAAACAGACGAAAAGCAGCCTAAACAGCTATTTTTCGTCTGTTTTGCGTGTTGAATTAACACGATTTGTATTATTCCGTTTAATAATACAAAATGTATATAGTTTTTTCGCTTGATTGGTTTTAAAAGATAGCAAAAGGCCCTTGTAACCATCCGCTGTTTTGGCACCGCAAGGTCTTTTTCCATCCTCGCATTTTCTGTGATATGTTTGTTACATTAAAGGGGCAAAGATTTTCAGAACAAAACTGCCAATTCGTTCCCGCCACTTTAGGCCGCGGCACTCCGCCAGAGGAATGAGCTGACATTGTAATAAAGTAGAAAGAAATTCTTCTTTCATGTCCTGTATCATAGGGCAGCGGTACAGCCAGGCCGCACACTCAAAGTGCATGTAAAAACTGCGGTAATCAAAATTAATGGTTCCCACAACACCATAGTCATCATCACAGACCACTGTTTTGGCATGGTTAAATCCCGGTGTATACTCGTAAATTTTCACCCCGTTTTTTACCAGCACTTCATAATTAGAACGGGTAACCGCATACACCATTTTCTTATCGGGAATGTGCGGCGTAATAATTCGCACATCTACTCCACTTTTTGCCGCAATACACAGTGCGGTGGTCATTTCATTGTCCAGAATCAAATAGGGTGTGTTAATATAGACGTATTTTTTGGCCCGGTGAATCAGGTTAAGAAAGGTATTTTCCCCCACCGGCTCCCAATCCAAAGGATTGTCACTGTAGGGTAAAATAAAGCCGCCTGCTCCCTCCCCCGTTTCCATCTGTTCGGGAAGGGCACGAAACCGTTCAAAGTCCTCGGTCACTCCCCGCACATCCCCCCACATAGATAAAAACATAACCGTAAAATTCCATACGGCTTCCCCCTGCAGTTTCATTGCAGAGTCTTTCCAGCGGCCAAATCGGGGTGTCAGGTTAATATACTCATCTGCCAGATTTACCCCCCCGGTAAAGGCGGTATGTCCATCAATCACCACAATTTTCCGGTGATCCCGATTGTTCATCAGCGTGGATAAAAAGGGAACGAAGCTATTAAAAACACAGCATTTGATGCCCATTTTTTCCAGTTTTTTATTGTATTGAAACGGTAGGGTAAACAAACACCCCATGTCGTCGTACAAAACCCTGACATCAACCCCTTGCCTTGCCTTTTGCGTTAAGATTTCCAGAACGGTGTTCCACATAACCCCTTCCTGAATGATAAAATACTCCAGAAAAATAAAGTGCTCTGCTTTTTTGAGTTCCTCCACCAAAGCCTGAAATTTGGCTTCTCCGCTGGGGAAATACACAGCCGAACTGTTATGATAAACCGGGCAATTGGAATAGCGCTGCAAATAACGCACCTGCGCCCCAGCATCCAGACTAATTTCGGTGATCTCTTCCAGAATAGCCGGATCCTGTTTTAAATAGGTTCGATAGTTTTGGTTGGCCAGTTTTACACCCCGGCGTATTTTGCGGTTATTCCGGCTGCGCCCAAACCACAGGTAAAACAGCCCCCCAAAAATGGGGAACAGTAAGATGGGAATATTCCACGCCAGCTTATAGGCCGGGTTCAGATCACTGTTGAGGATCCAAAGCACAACCACCGCACTGATCACGCCGCAAAAGGCATAAAACCATACAAAATAGTTGCTAAACTCTACCATCATCAGAATTAAGACGCCAATCTGCGCAATCAATGCCAGCGCAATCAATGAGGTACGACTTAGCAGGATCTTCAGTAATTTCTTCATACGGCCCTTCCTTAAAATAGTTTTTCAAAAATGTTATTGCTTGTCAAACGGATAGGGATACTATATAATAATAAGAAATTCAGGGATAAAAAAACTGGCAGCCCTGATTTTTAGAGGAGGCCAACTGATTGAAAGACTATGCCTTAATAACAGACGCCACCTGCGATCTGCCCGCGGATGTGCTGGAAAAGCTGGGGGTCCGCGTCATTCCGATGGAATTTCAAATGGGCGGAACCTTGTATCAGCATTATCCGGATGCACGGGAAATGAGCCTGACCACTTTTTACGAGCGGATGGCATCTGGCGAGACCCCATCTACCTCTCAAATCAACCAAATTACTTATATGAAATATTTTGAAGCCATTCTGGAAACCGGAGCAGACGTTCTGTACCTGAGCTTTACCTCAGGATTAAGCGGAACCTATCACGCTTCTTTGATTGCCGCCAGAGAATTGGAAGACAAATATCCCAAGCAGCGCATTGTCTGCGTGGATTCTTTCTGTGCATCCATCGGGCAAGGGCTGTTTGTGTTTTTGGCCGCCCAGAAAAAGCGGGAAGGTCTTACTTTAGATGAAATGGTTCGTTGGGCAGAACAAAGCCATCTGCACATTGGCCAATGGTTTACAGTGGACGACCTGAATCATTTGCGCCGGGGCGGCCGCATTTCTTCCGTTGCCGCAATGGCCGGAACCGCCTTGGGCATTAAGCCCATTCTGCATGTGGACAGCGAAGGCAAGCTGGTAGCCGCCGCAAAGGTTCGGGGACGAAAAAAGTCAATGGAAGCGCTGATTGAGCGCATTGCCCAAACCGGGATTAACCCTGCGGAACAAACCATTTTGGTGGGACACGGCAACAGCGAAAAAGATGCCAAACAGCTCAAGCAAGAAATCAAGGAACGCTTTCGTCCCAAAGATATTATTCTTTGTGATATCGGCCCGGTCATCGGTTCCCATGTGGGCCCCGGAATGCTGGCCGTGTCGTTCTGGGCCAGCGAAAACTAACCACTTTGCACAAAGAGAGTTCCCGGCTGATTTCAGCCGCCTGCTCAATAAATATTATTTTGTCAGGAGGAATCTATCATGCAAAAGAAAGAAATCTCCACTTCAAATGCCCCAGCCGCCATCGGCCCATATTCCCAGGCAGTGCAAATCGGGAATATGCTCTATACTTCGGGCCAAATTCCCATTGATCCCGCCACCGGCGCTTTCGTGGAAGGCGGAATCAAAGAGCAAACTGTGCGTGTATTTGAAAACCTGAAAGCTGTACTGGCACAGGCAGGAACCGATTTTTCCAGTGTGGTAAAAGTTAATGTGTTTTTAATGGATTTAGCAGATTTTGCGGTTGTTAACGAGCTTTATTCCACTTATTTTGAAAAGCCTTACCCGGCCCGTTCCTGCGTGCAGGTTTCCGGTTTGCCGAAAGGTGCTTTGGTCGAAATTGAAATGGTCGCTGCTTTGTAACTTCTACTGTTCGAAACGGATGCCGCCAAAGGCATCCTGTAATAAGTTTGCAGAGAGCTTGAATTTTTCAAGCTCTTTTTTTGTGAGCAAAACTTCTAAAACACCGCAGACTCCATCCCGGCTGACGATGCAGGGAACCCCGATATACACATCGGCCTGCCCGTATTCGCCCTGAAGAAGCGTCGATACGGTCAAAATGCTCTTTTCATCCCCAAAAACAGCCTTTACAATCCGCACCATGGACATTCCAATTCCGTAATAAGTGGATTTTTTCGCTGCTATAATTTTCTGGGCGGCATTTTTGACATCCTCGCTGATTTCTTCCAAATCCTTTACGGAATAACTCTGCGGGGATTCCTCCACGATGGTTAAAACCGGCTTTGTACCCACCATTGCCTGAGACCAGGGAACGAATTCGCTGTCCCCGTGTTCGCCCATCACATAGGCGTGCACATTTCGGGGATCCACTTCTAAATAGCTGCCCAGCATATACCGCAGCCGGGCGCTGTCCAGTGTGGTTCCGGTTCCGATCACCCGGCTTGCAGGGAATCCGGAAAGCCGCTGGGTCACATGAGCCATAATATCCACCGGATTGGTGGCAATGAGAAAAATGCCCCGGAATCCGGATTCCACCACCGGCGCAATGATAGAATGGAACACCGCTGTATTGCGCTGCAAAAGGTCAATTCGGGTTTCCCCCGGCTTTTGAGCAACCCCGGCACAGATAGCCACAATATCCGCATCCTTGCAATCGGAATAGCCGCCTGCATAAATTTTCATATGAGAAGCAGAAAAGGCAACGCCATGGTTTAAATCCATAGCTTCCCCTTCGGCTTTTTGGGTGTCAACGTCAATTAGCACCAGTTCATCGCACGCCGTTTGGTTTAAAAGCGCATACGCAAAACTCATCCCCACAAACCCGGTGCCCACCAGCACTATTTTTCGATTATCATTTTTCATTGCAATCCCTCCTGTTACTCTTCTTGCAACCATACAAAAATTCAATTGTTACAGCAGGCTTGTCTGCTTACATTATACTACATTTTTCCAATTTAGCCAGTCTATTTTGCCGGCTGTCTAAGCCTGCGCTGTTTCAAAATAAATCGCTTTATTATGCCCCAAATATTTCCCTTTACAAAGAACATATGTTTGTGTTAAAATAAGCAAAGAAATCAAAGGGAGGCAAGCCGGATGCAAACGCTGGAAAAACTAAAATTATTATCCGATTCCGCCAAATATGACGTGGCGTGTACCTCCAGCGGAGTTGACCGCGGCGCATCTCAAAACGGCGGGATGGGCAGCGCCTCATCCGCCGGAATCTGCCATAGCTTTTCGGCGGACGGCCGGTGCATCTCTCTGTTAAAAGTGCTGATGACCAACTGCTGCGCCTATGACTGCCAATACTGTGTCAACCGAAGAAGTAACGATGTTCCCCGTGCCGTGTTTGAGCCCCGGGAACTGGCTGACCTGACAATGAATTTTTATCGCAGAAATTACATTGAAGGGCTGTTTTTAAGTTCGGGAATTCTGAAAAATCCGGACTACACCTGTGAACAGATGATCGAGGTCGTGCGGATCCTTCGCGAAGAATATCGCTTTAACGGCTATATCCACGCCAAAGCCATCCCCGGGGCAGACAGCCTTTTGATTCAAAGACTGGGCACGTTAGCCGATCGGATGAGCGTAAATATAGAACTGCCCTCTCAGCAAAGCCTCCATTTACTGGCGCCGGACAAATCCAAAACTAAAATTTTAAAACCTATGGGCTTCATCACCGGAAAAATCAAAGAAAACTCCTCTGAAATGGTGCGCTACCGCCATGCCCCCAAATTTGCCCCGGCAGGCCAAAGCACCCAAATGATCATCGGCGCTACACCGGACACCGATTTTCAGATCTTAAAGCTGACCGAAGCTTTGTACCGGCGCTATGAACTCAAACGGGTCTTTTTCTCTGCTTATATTCCGGTTGCCGATAACCCGCTTCTCCCGGCGCTGACAGTAAAGCCGCCTCTTTTAAGGGAACACCGGCTGTATCAGGCCGACTGGCTTTTGCGGTTTTACGGTTTTCAGGCCGACGAACTGCTGGATGAGAAGCACCAAAGCTTTCATCCCATGCTGGATCCCAAATGCAACTGGGCGCTGAATCATTTAGAGCTGTTTCCGGTGGATATCAACCGGGCTCCTTATGAATTGATTCTGCGCGTTCCGGGAATCGGGGTCAAAAGCGCCCGGCGCATCCTTGCCGCCCGGCGCGCCGGAACCCTGCGCACTGAGGATTTAAAAAAGCTGGGTGTGGTGATGAAGCGGGCCCGTTTTTTTGTCACCGGATCGGGAAGGGGCGAACGCCCCCCGGCTTTGACCCCGGACGCCGTGCTTCGAGCCTTGGTTTCTGATTCCTGTAAGGAACAGTTTTTGCCTCAAGGCGAACAGCTTTCTCTGTTTGCGCCTCAGGCGGCAGAGCTGACCGCAGAGGAGGTTTGGAAATGCCTTTCGTAAACACCCCAAACAGCGCTTACCGGTACGACGGCAGCTGGGACGGCCTTTTGTGCTGTTTGTTTGAAACCTATGAGCGAAAAGAAATGCCCCAGACTATTTTTTCTCACGAAGACACTCAGCTGACTTTATACCCGGCTGTGGAAATCCTCACTGATCCCAATCGGGTAAAAAGGGTGCAAAAATCCATGCCGGGGAAAATCGGTTCCGCCGCCAAACAACTGGCAGAGGATGCTTTTTTAACCTGTCTGCCCCAAAAGGAGCTTTGGATTCTTCGGTTTTTACGCCTGGCCTTTCGAGAGGGACCCCGCGTAATGAATCAGCTGACCCATCCCGCCGTTCACATGTTGAATAAAGCGGTACTTCACCTGCATCAGGAAAGCCACCAATATCAGGGATTTGTCCGCTTTACCGTGTCCGGCGGTGCGCTTTCTGCAGTGATTGAGCCGAAAAATCAGGTTCTTCCCCTGTTGGTTCCCCACTTTTGCCAGCGGTTCTGCAACGAAGCATTTCTGATTTATGACAAAACGCATGACATGGCTTTGGTGTACCAGTCCGGCCGCCACGAAATTTTGCCCCTTTTGGCCTTTGAGCCGCCGGAACCAGATGAAACGGAGCAAAACTACCGTGAGCTTTGGCGCTCTTTTTATGATGCGATCAGCATTAAAGAGCGAGAAAACCTGCGCCTGCGCATGACTCATATGCAAAAACGGTATTGGAATCACCTGACCGAAATGCAGCCCCGGCCGTTTCGGTATCCTACAGAGACAGCCCCGAAAACGGAACAAAAACAGCCTTCTTCCAAAGAAGCAAAAGGGAACAACATGGGGCAAAAGAAACGGCTTCTTCCCTGACGCGAATAATAGCAGCAACGGTCTGTGCTCTTTCACATAATGGCATCAAAAAAACTGCATACTAGAATTGCTTTGGCTCTCATCCGCTCGGCATTCTGACAAGCCTCTAAAACACATTCGAAACTAGGGCGTGTTTGTAAATCATCCGTGTGCCCAACAGAAGAAAACGCAAAGCAAAAAACACAGGTACCGATTTTTCGTCATGTTTCCGTGTACTGTGGGGAGTATAAACACAATTTCAAATTGAAAAGCAATTCTGATTCCATATATGAGGGATACATCATAAATATAAATAGCGAAAAAGAAAAACAATTTGTCCAAAATTTTATTACAGCCAGAATGCGGGAACGCTTATGGTTTGAGCTAAATCACCCCCAAAAGCGTATGCGAGCCATCGGGCGGTTTTGTCACACAGCAGATCAACTGCTGATTCCCCAAACAATTTACATCAAAGAAAGCAAGTTGTCTGTTGCGGAAATATCACGGGTGGTATGCACATTTGTCCCTGCCAAAAGCTCTTGTTATGTGCTGTCGTATTATTCGGACTTGGATGCCTGCGATATGCCTTTGACAGAAGCTTTGAATCAATGTATTGGGCTTGGGATGCCATCCATTGTTATTCTGGATGCAAAAAATGTGGTTGTGGAAACAGAACAGTCCTTTGGCCCCTCTGTAAAATACATTTTGCATATTGATTCCCCTCATTTTCCTTTTGACTTTTAAGCACAGTTTAAAAAACAAAAATCCCCCGGAATCGTTCCGGGGGATTTTCATCGAAAAAGAACAGAAAAGGCCAATCAAAAAGCAGTTTTTCCAAATATCAAATGCCATTCTTCACCTGCAAACGCAGGCTTTTTTGATGGAAGGTCTTGCTTTTCCCCCTGCGGCAAGGTACGATATTAAGGCAGGACATTTTTCCGCAAAATACATAAAAGGAGCCACCACATGAACCATCTGGAATCTGACCAGAAGCAGAAGCGCTCTGCTCTGCTGGCAGCTGCTTTTTTAACAGGAGCCTCCTCTATTGGGCCGGGCTTTTTAGTACAAACCTCTTTGTTTACCGCCCAGCATGCCGCCAGCCTGGCGGCGGCTGTGGCAGCCATGATTCTTTTGGATATTATCACAAAGCTGAACATCTGGAGGGTTTTAGGAATTTCCGGCCTGCGGGGGCAAGAGCTGGCCAATCGGGTATTGCCCGGCTCGGGAAACGTGATTGCCGTTCTGGTCACCTTTGGCGGATTTACCTTTGCCATCGGGAACATCGGCGGGGCTGCGCTGGGTCTGAACGCTGTCTGCGGTCTTCCGGTGCAAATCGGATATGTTCTTTCCAGTGGTCTGGCCATTTCCCTGTTTTTGGTGAAAAATGCCCGTTCCGGGATCAACCGCGCCTCTCAAGTATTAAGCGTGATGGTACTGGTTGTTTTAATCATTATGGTGTTTCAAACCAAACCACCCATGGATCAGGTGGCAAAAGGGCTGATTTTCCCTGAGCAGCCTTATCTGTTATTATTCCCGCTGATTACTCTTTTGGGCGGTTCCACCGGCGGCTATATTTCATATGCGGGTGCACATCGCTTTCTGGACTATGGCATTACCGGAAAAGAAAACTTGAAAGGGATTCAAACCAGCACATTAATTTCTTGCGGAATCACCGGATTTTCCCGGATTCTGATTTTTTTAGTGGTATTCGGTGTGTGTGCCAGCGGCGGAACTTTGGCTGCCCAATCCATTGCAGCAGCCGAAAACCCCGCAGCACAGGCTTTTTTGTTGGGTGCCGGGCAATTTGGTTCGCGCCTGTTTGGCCTTGCGCTGTTTTGTGCCGGAATTACCACTATTATCGGTTCTTCCTATACCTCGGTTTCTTTTCTAAAAACACTTCATCCGGTGATTGAAAAAAATGAGAAATGGTTTATTACCGGGTTCATCGGCCTGGCAGCTATTTTAATGGCAACCATCGGCAAAGCCACCGCATTGCTGGTGATCGCCGGGGTAATCAACGGCTTTTTGCTTCCCCTAACCCTTGCCATTACTTTGTGGAGCATTCGCGACAAGAGCATTGTGGGCGAAGACTACCATCACCCCAAATGGCTGGTTATCACCGGAATTCTGGTCACGCTAATCACGACTTATGCTTCCTTTGTGGCGCTTCCGGCAACTATGGAATTATTTTTTTAAGAGCTGTTGAAAACAAAGAAAAAGACGCTGTGATTCCGTCAAACGGAACCAGCGTCTTTTTTAATTGAATGAATGCTCAAATAGAAACCTTCAGCGCAATCTGATACAAATCCGCATCAAAATCACGGGGCATCTGCAAAGCCTGTGTAATATCAAAATCCACAATCTGGCTGTTCTGCATAGCCACCACACGGTTGCTCTTGCCTTCTTCCAGCAGCTTTACCGCATGGTATCCCATTTGAGTGGCCACAACCCGATCCCGCAAAGTGGGGGATCCACCACGCTGCACATGACCCAAAATGGTTGCGCGGCTTTCAATGCCGGTATTGCGCTGAATTTCCTTCGCCAGCTCTTCCACCGGGCAATCGGCGCCTTCGGCCACCACAATAATAAAGTGACGTTTGCCGATGCTTTGAGTATATTGCATGCGCTTATAAATATCGCGCTCTAAATCATAGGGCTGTTCCGGCACCAAAATCGCCATAGCACCCACCGCAATGCCTGTATTCAGGGCAATGTCTCCACAGCGGCGCCCCATTACTTCCACCACACTGCACCGGTTATGAGATTCCGTGGTGTCACGCAGGCGATCCACCATTTCCATGGCAGTATTCATGGCCGTATCGTAGCCAATGGTATACTCGCTGCAAGCAATGTCGTTGTCAATTGTACCGGGTACACCAACACAGGGAATCCCGGCCTGAGTCAAGTCTCTGGCGCCGCGGAAAGAGCCGTCACCACCAATGACGATTAACCCTTCAATTCCCATCTTACGGCAATTGTCTGCTGCCAGCTGAACCCCTTCGGCAGAATTGAATTCAGGGCTGCGGGCGGTATACAAAACGGTTCCGCCCGTATGGATAATATCTGACACGCTGCGCAGATTCATTTCTACCGTATCACAATTAAGAAGCCCGTTATAGCCCCTGTGAACCCCCAACACTTCCATTCCGCTGGAAAGGCCGGTACGAACTACCGAACGCACCGCGGCATTCATTCCCGGTGCATCTCCGCCGCTGGTTAAAACGGCGATTCTTTTGATCCCCATATCTCGTGCCCTCCTGAATTAAGATGATGGATTTATTTGTCTTTTTATTATATCCCGTTCCCATGGGCAAAACAATGGATTAAAGTTTCTACTATATGGATAAAAGTTGCCTTGCTAAACAACTGCCACATTTTCTTCCCCCAACAACTCCCGCAGAGCCTGCAACAAAATATCGTTCACACTGACCCGGTATTGAAGGGGAGCCTGCATCAGCTTTTTGGTGTCTGTAAAATACAGATACAAAGGGGTTGTTCCTTCAAACACGGCAATGTATTGCATTGCTTTTCGGTAACGAGGATGCTCTTTTCCCGGCAGCTTTAAATACAGCCCCGGCCGGCTGGATTGTTTTTTTGGTGCCGCAGAATTCCCCGGTTTTGGGCGAACCGAATCACCGTCTGCTACGCCTTGGCTTCCCATGCTACCCAGCCGATCTTCCGAAGGCGGGGGCTGAATTTGTTCGCAAACCAGCTTTGCATCTTTTTCTTCCGTCAGACTCAAACGGCCCCGAATCAGCACAATATTGCCTTCAGCCACCTGTTCCCCATACCGCTCCAGCACATTGGGGAACACCAAAAATTCGATAGAGCCAAACATATCCTCCAGCAAAAGAAAAGCCATGCGGCTTCCGCTTTTGGTTACTTTCAGTTTCACCGAAGAAATCACACCCAACAGAGTTAAAACTTCCCCGTCCCGATACCGCCCGGTCTGCTCTTTGACATCTTCCAGCAGTTCCCCGGTGCGGGTGGCGCCAATTTGATCGTACCTCTTTAAATATTGGCTCATGGGGTGCCCCGAAAGATACATCCCGGTTACTTCTTTTTCCATAACCAACTTGTCTGCATCCGAAAAATCCTGCATGGGCGGAATGTGAAACCCCGGTTCCTCTGCCTGAAGAGCGGGGGTGTCAAAAAAGCCCAGCTGGCCGTCTACATTTCGCCGCTTATCCGAATCCAGAGTATCTAAAATATTCGATATATTATTCAGCATCTGTCGGCGGTTGTATTCCAAAGAATCCAGCGCCCCGCATTTGATTAGGCTTTCCAGCGCACGGCGGTTTAAATCCTTTCCATACATCCTTTTGCAGAATTGATAAAAAGATTCAAACTTTCCGCTTTGCTCCCGTTCCAGCAATAAATTGCGCAAAAAGCCGTCCCCCAAATTCTTAACCGCCAACAGTCCAAAGCGAATATCTCGCCCGGCCACCGTAAATCCCCGGCGGCTCTGGTTCACATTGGGGGGAAGAACCCGAATCCCCATACGGGAGCATTCGGCGATATAAGCCGCGATTTTATTGGTATTGTCCAGCACGCTGGTCAATAGCGCCGCCATGTATTCCCGGGGATAATGACACTTGAGCCAGGCAGTCTGGTACGAAATGGTGGCATAGGCCGCTGCGTGAGATTTATTAAACGCATAAGAAGCAAAGCTTTCCATCTCGTGAAAAATCGCCTTTGCCGCTTCCTCATCCACGCCCCGGCGCACACAACCCTCCACCTCAATGGTGCCATCCTCTGCGATAAGGCCATACAAGAAAATCTCTCGTTCGCGCTCCATCACGTCCGCCTTTTTCTTAGACATGGCTCGGCGTACAATGTCTGCGCGGCCCAAAGAGTATCCCGCCAGCTTGCGAAAAATCTGCATGACCTGTTCCTGATACACAATGCAGCCATAGGTAACATCCAGAATATCCGCCAGCATCGGGTGCCGATAGGTAACCTTTTCGGGGTGGTGCCTGTTTTCGATATACCGGGGAATGGAATCCATGGGGCCCGGCCGGTAAAGCGAAATCACTGCAATTAAATCTTCTAAATTTTCCGGGCGCAGCTGCATAATCACACTGCGCATGCCCCCCGATTCAAACTGGAATACGCCGTCGGTAGAACCGGCGGTTAGCATTTCAAACACTTTGGGATCCTCCAGTGAAATAGCGGATATGTTGAATTCCGGCTCATTCAGGCGAATGGATTCCTGCGCATCATTGAGCACCGACAGATTGCGAAGCCCCAAGAAATCCATCTTTAAAAGGCCCAGTTCTTCCAACGTGGTCATAGTGAATTGAGTCACAACGGCGTCACCGTTTTTCGCCAGAGGAACATAAGAGCTGACCGGCTGGTCGGTAATCACTACCCCTGCCGCATGGGTAGATGCATTGCGAGGCATTCCCTCCACCTGCTTGGCCATGTCAATCAGTTCTTTTATTTGGGGATCGGTGTCATATCTGGCACGCAGATCCGGCGAAGTTTTCAAAGCCTTTTCCAAAGTAATATTCAGTTCCATAGGCACCAATTTTGCCACGGAATCCACCACATTATAAGGGATTGCCATGGCTCTGCCCACATCGCGAATTGAGCCTCGGGCCGCCATTGTGCCAAAGGTGACAATCTGCGCCACGTGATCTGCGCCATATTTTCTTACCACATATTCAATCATTTCGCCCCGGCGTTCGTCGCTGAAATCGATATCAAAGTCAGGCATACTGACCCGCTCGGGGTTTAAAAACCGCTCAAACAAAAGCTGATAGCGAATGGGATCAATTCCGGTAATCCCCACACAATATGCCGCCAAGCTTCCGGCGCCGGATCCTCTTCCCGGCCCCACCGGAATTCCCACCGATTTGGCATACCGGATAAAATCGTAAACAATCAGGTAATAATTTACATACCCCATGCTTTCAATCACCTGAAGTTCATATTCCAGCCGTTCCAAAATTTCCGGTTCTGGATTTTCCCCATAAAAACGATGAAGACCCTGATAACATAAATCCCGGAAAAAAGCGGCATTGTCCTCCCCGTTGGGCGTTTGGAATCCGGGCAGCTTGGTGTGTCCGAACTCAAATTCCACCCGACATCGGTCGGCTATCACCACCGTGTTGTCACAGGCTTCCTTTGGGAACAGCGCGCGCATTTCCTCTTCACTTTTTACATAAAACTGATCCGTGGCAAACTCCATTTTGTCCGGATCCTGAATGGTATGGTTGGTCTGAATACAAAGCAGAATCAGGTGCACCCGGCTGTCTTCCTGACGAATATAATGGCAGTCGTTGGTGGCGACCAATGGAATTCCCGTTTCTTCGGACAACCGCTGCAAACCGGCGTTAACCTGCTTTTGTTCCCGAATTCCATGATCCTGCATTTCCAGATAGAAATTATCTTTTCCGAAAATACTTTGATATTTCAGCGCAACCTGTTTGGCAGCAGCATACTCGTCCGCCGTTAAAAGGCGGGGGATTTCACCGGCAAGGCAGGCAGAAAGAGCAATCAGCCCTTCGCTGTACTTCTCCAGCAATTCCAAATCCACACGGGGTTTGCTGTAAAATCCTTCTGTCCAGGCGTGAGAAACCAGCTGAATCAAATTCTGATAGCCCGTGTTATTTTCGCACAGCAGCACCAAATGATAAGACTCATTGTCCAGCCCATGCACCTTATCAAAACGGGTGCGGCGCGCCACATACACCTCACACCCGACAATCGGCTTTATCCCATTTTTTTGAGCAGCACGGTAAAAGTCCACCGCCCCATACATCACACCGTGATCGGTAACGGCAACTGCTGTTTGTCCCTGCTCTTTCACAGCCTGCATCAAAGGCTGAATGCGGCAGGCACCGTCCAGCAGGCTGTATTCCGTATGCAAATGCAGATGCACAAATCCCATGGTTTGTCCCCTTTCTGCGGCCTAATGCCGCTTTCTGCCTTATCTCTGCAGTGTATTTCTTCCCCTGAAACCAGAACGCCGCCGGTCAAAGCATTTTTGGCTTTAACCGGCGGGCACACGGCATTACTTTAAATTTTCCGCTTCTTCGACCAGCCGCCGCAGCCTGTGGTTTACCCCGGAACGGCTGACCGGCGTTTGAAACAGCTGCCCTAATTCCCGAAGAGAAAGCTCCGGATACTCTAAACGAAGTTCCGCAGTTTCCCGCAGCTCTTGGGGCAAATTCGCCAGCCCCACTGTATCTCGGATTTTTTCAATCGCTTCCACCTGTCTTACGGAAGCACTGACTGTTTTATCAATATTGGCAGTTTCAAAATTCGTCTTTCGGTTGACATTATTGCGCACTTCTTTTAGCATGCGAACCTGCATCAGTTCCATTGCCGCACTGCCCGCACCCAAAAGAGCCAACAAATCCGCAATGCGATCCCCGCCCTTAATATACACCACAAAATAGCCTTTGCGGTTCACCAAAGCCGGGTGAAAATCCATTCCATCCCGCAGAATCGCCATGACGTCCTTTGCCAGATTCATAAAGGGAAGAATGAATTCCAAATGATAATCTTTGTTGGGATCTGTCACCGTTCCGCAGGACAAAAATACCCCCCGCAGAAAAGCCGCTTTGCAGCAATCGTTTTCCAGATTAGAATGGTTAATCCGCAGGCTGATTTCCTGACCAGAATACCCGAATTCCGACAAAACCTTTTGCCGCTGGCTTTCCTGAGTTACGGTTAAAGTATAGCTGCTGCGGTGATACGAAACCGCCGTTCGCACATCCACAATGGCCCCGGTTATCTGAGCCGTGAACTGCGCCGCCCGGCGTGCCACCCGCGCGTGCTCTGTCATCAAAGTGATGGATGATAACGAAAAACTTTTGGCACACAGCAAAAGGCCGTAACACTCTGCCTTTTTACAGCAGGAATCTTCCGGTTCTATTCTGCATAATTCCGACTTGGTATCATATGAAAACGACATGGCGTGCTCCTATTTGTGAATATCCCTGTGATTCACACTGGCTCTTTTATTGTTTTCTAACAGATGGTTATAAAGAAGCTGTGCCAGCGCCACCGAACGGTGCCGACCGCCGGTGCAGCCAATGGCAATCACCAGCTGACTCTTCCCCTCGTCACAGTACAGGGGAAGCATGTAATCGATCATATCAATAAACCGGCGAATAAATCCCTGCGTTTGATCCCACTTCATCACATATTGCCGCACCGGTTCATCCAATCCGGTTTGATGTTTTAATTCTTCCACATAAAACGGATTCGGCAAACAACGCACATCAAACACCAAATCCGCCTCTGCCGGTATCCCGTATTTAAATCCGAAGGATACACAGTGAATCATCAGCGCCGCGGATGCGTCCCCCAAAAACAAACTGGAAATCCGCTCTTTCAGCTGTGCAGGTGATAAAAATGAGGTGTCAATAATATAGTCGGAGCATTCCCGAACCGTTTTCAGGATTTTACGCTCCATCTGTACCGCCTGTTCCAGAGATCCCAAATATTCTTCTGCCAGCGGATGCTTTCTTCTGGTTTCTTTAAACCGGTTGATAAGCACCGCATCGCTGGCATCCAGAAACAGAATTTTGTACTTCTTGCCTTCTTCCCGCAACAGCGCCAGTGTTTCAGATAAACTGTCAAACAATGTGCCGCCCCGGATGTCCGTCACTGCCGCCACCCGACTAAAGCCTTCCTTTGCCTGACTGCAAAGATCATAAAAAGTGGGGATTAGCTTAGGCGGGATATTATCCACGCAATAAAACCCAATGTCTTCCAGTGCGTTGACCGCCCGGGATTTTCCCGCACCGGAAAGCCCCGTTACAATGATAAATTCCATTTTCTTCCCCCTGCCATTCCGCCCTGATTATTGCCCAATTCGTTTTACTTCACATTCCAGTTCGATTCCGGTTTCTTTTAAAACCGTAGATTGAATCATAGAAATCAGCCGCAGCACATCTTCACAGGTGGCATCCCCTCGGTTTACAATAAACCCTGCATGCTTGCTGCTGACCATTGCGCCCCCCACACATTGTCCTTTCAGGCCGCATTGCTCAATCAGCGTTCCCGCAAAATTTTGGGGAGGGCGCTTGAACACGCTGCCCGCACTGGGCATTTCCAATGGCTGTTTGGACTTTCGGCGGCCAATTAAGTCATTCATTTTTTCTCGAATTTGATCTTGTTCGCTGGGGCACAGCTGCAAATTTAAAAACAAAATGGCCGAACCGTTTTGACTGTATGCACTGTGCCGATAAGAAAGATCCAATTCATCACCAGACAAACTGCCAAACTCTCCATTTCTTGTCATGTGCTCACAAGATATCAAAATATCTTTCATTTCACCGCCATATGCGCCCGCATTCATAAAAGCCGCACCGCCGGCCGTCCCCGGAATTCCCCAAAGAAATTCTGCACCGGACAAAGAATGATTCAACGCAAAAGAACACAAAGAGGACAAGGTGGCCCCTGCGCCGCACCGCACCAAGTTCGAATCCTGCAAAGTAATTTCGTTAAATTGACCTGTCAGGGCAATCACCATTCCGCGGATTCCTTCATCGCTGACCAGCATATTAGAGCCGTTCCCCACTACCATGTAAGGCACTTCCAGCCGGTTGGCTTCCATTGCCAAGGCCTTCAGGCTTTCCAGACAATCCGCAAACACAAATAAGTCTGCCGCACCGCCGATCCGGAAGGTGGTGTGTCGGCACATCGGTTCATTAAAAGAATAGGTACAGCCCAAGCGATTGGCTGTCGCGCCCAATTGTTCAATTCGGTTCATAGATGCCTCCTCTATTTCATATTAAAATGAGATACGGGAGCCATCCGCCCCGCAGTTACAAATCAAAATCCAATTTTGTTTCTGTGGGCTGCAGCATGCCCACATCCATTCCCAAACTGGTTAGAAGATCCTGAGCCGCATTGTATCCCATCTTTTTCTGACGGTTATTCATGGCCGCAACCTCAATGATGACAGCCAGGTTTCTGCCCGGCTTTACCGGAATCGTCAAAATAGGAACCCGGATTCCCAAAATTTCCGTATAATCATTGTCGAGTCCCATTCTGTCATAATTTTTAGAACTATCCCACTGTTCCATACTGATGACAATATCAATTTTTTCCGTCACCTTAACAGCGCCCATACCGAAAATACGCCGTGCATTGATAATGCCTATGCCTCGCAATTCAATAAAATGCCGGATATTTTCCGGGGAGGAACCCACCAAAGATTTTGCCGAAACACGGCGAATTTCCACCGCATCATCAGCAATCAGACGGTGACCGCGTTTGATCAGCTCAATGGCTGTTTCGCTTTTTCCCACGCCGCTGTCGCCTACCAAAAGAATGCCCTCGCCATACACTTCCACCAAAACCCCGTGGCGGGTGATTCTTGGTGCCAGCTCTACATTTACATAAGAAACCAAAGCCGCCATTAAATCGCTGGTGGGTTCCGAAGAACTGAACACCGATACCCCGTAAATCTGGGCTGCCTCCAGCAGTTCCGGCAGCGGCTCAATATCTCGCGCCACAATTACGGCTGGGGATTTTTTGGAAAGCAGTTTATTCAGGGAAATCTGCCTTTCCTCGGGAGTAAAGCTATTAAGGAACGCGGTTTCAGTATTGCCCATAATTAAAATTCGATGCGGATCAAAATAATCAAAAAAGCCATTTAATTCCAAGCCCGGGCGGTTTACTTCTCGGGAAGAAATCAAAACTTTTTCGGGATCATGGGGCATATAGACCGGCCGAAGGGAAAGCTCTTTAATCACTTTAGCAAGTGGAACTGTGAAAGTCTGTGGTGTATTGGGATGTTCAAAGCCGCTCACTTTTATCACTCCTTGATTTACCCTGAATCAATGGTATTTTAACAAACCGTTTTTCTATCCTTATTATAGCTCAAACCCCGGGATAATTCAACGATTGGTCATTCTAAAGTCAAATTCCTGAAATTCAGGAAAGAATTGATTGGAAAGAGAAAATTTATGGTATAATATAACCTCACGCAGGTTCAGCCTGAACATACATCACAATAAAAAAATTGCTTTACTGCACACAGCTGTCGGTTTTTAAGCGAAGATCCCCTGTAACCAAGATGCTCTGAACGAGCCAACACATTAAATCAGCCAATCGCCGACCTGAAAAGCAAAAGCCGTGCACTAACTATAACAAAACAAAACCCATGTAACGAAGCAGAAACAACAGAAAGTCTGTTGTCAAATAATAAATAGTTGGTAAAGAACAGTTGGCCTTATGCCGCCAAAAAAGCACCGTTGTGCCCCAAAGCCAACTGCGCTTTGGATTGTTCTGCTGTCCGAATAAGCCGGACACATGGATTTACCAGAACCGGGAGGAATTATGAAAATCGCTATCTTTACAGAAACCTATCTGCCCCAAACCTCCGCTGTAGAAACTCAGGTTCTGCTGCTGGCGCAGACCCTGATTCAGCTGGGCCAAGAGGTACTGGTGGTCAGCACTGACGTGGAGTCGGATGAATGTTATTTGGAACAACACACCTTGTTCGGCCCGGCCAAACCGACGCAGTCCATCTATGGGCAAAACGGCAAACGTACCAAACTGAATCTGCTGAAAGATTTTATTGATGATTTTGACCCGGATGTCATTCATTTATTTACGTTTTGCTCCGTTGGCAGCCTGGGGCTCAAATACGCTTTATCCCATGATCTTCCGCTGATTACCACGGTTCAAAATACACATGACGTCAATGAAGGCTTTTATGGAAAAGGACTGCGCCGCTTGTGGAACAAAAAGCTTTGCCAAAATACTTATCAAAAAGCACTGGCCTTTTCCGATCTGGTAACCAGCCCATCCCAAAAAATCCTGCACAAAATTCGTCCTTTATGCAAACACCAGCAGTTGACAGTTTCCCCTTTGTGCGTGGACACTGAGCTGTTCCGGAAGCGAGATTCACAGGACAAGGATTTCGATTCCATCCGCCGCCTTTTGGGAATCACCGGAAAAATCGGAGTCCTGTTCGTGGGCACACTGGGAAAAGACAATCAGGTGGATCTTCTGTTGGAATACTGGGCCAAGCTGTCCAAAGAACAAAACCGGCTGCATCTGTCCATTGTGGGAACCGGCCCGGAGCTGGAAGAACTGAAGCAAAAGGCAAACCTTTTGGGGGTTTCTTCAAGAGTTACCTTTGCAGGGGATATCCCCCGCGAAAAAATACATTTGTGTTATCAGGTTTGCACCGCCTTCTTCAGTGCATCTGATTCCAACGCCATGAAGGCAGCCCCCATGGAAGCTATTGTCAGCGGCCTGCCGGTGATTCTTCCCAAAGAAAGTGTGGGGGCAGAACTGTTGGTAGAAGGTGTAAATGGTTTTTCTTATGAGTCGGCGGAAGAAGTGGGAACTATCCTGAAAAACTTTGCTTTGCTTTCCCCGGAAAAAGAGGCGGCCATGAAAAAACTGGTGGCTCGCACTTTGGAAACGGTAACGCTGGAGGAACAGGCCAAAAGCTTTTTGCAATGCTACACTTTAACGCAAAAGCATCACTACAAAAAAGCAGCTGATTTAGAATGATTCCATTCCAGCGGATTGGTTGAAATGAAAACAGTCCCAGCTTGGGTGTTCACACCCGCCGGGACTGTTCTGATTTTTTCAAAGGCAAACTGAAAAGCGCCAAACAATATTTTCTTTCGGATCAGAAAAGGGACTCCATTTTCATGGATGTCCCTTTTTCGCTACATCATAAAATATTATATCAGCGAGCGGAAGCAACCTGCTTTTTCTTGGCCTTATGCTTCTGCCACATCACATACAGCGGCCCCGCGATGCAAATGGAGGAATAGCAGCCGGATACGATACCCACCATCATCGGCAGCGCAAAAGTCTGCACAGAGCTCAAATCATAAATGACACCCACGATATACACAATCGTAATCGCAACAAAGGTGCAGCCCGCCGTGTATACGGAACGGGTTAATGTCTGATTGATGCTGGTATCCACCAACACGCTGTAGTCGGTTTTCGGGCCCATCAGCTTGCGGTTTTCACGGATTCTGTCATAGATGATAATCGTATCATTCAAAGAGTATCCCAAAATGGTGAGGACTACTGCGATAAAGTTATCATTAATGGGCATTCGGAAAATCACGAAGGTAAAGTAAACCAAAATCACGTCATGCAGCAAAGCGATAATCGCCATAGAACCCGCCGACATACCGCCAATCTTCTTAAAGCGCAGCGCAATGTAAACGATCAGCAGAATGGTAGCAAGCAACACCGAAATCAGGCACTTCATAAAAAAGTCGCGGCCCATAACCGGGTTAATGGAACTGGATTCCACCACAGAAAACCCTGCATTGGGATATTCTTTGGCCAAAGCAGCCGCCACTTCCTGCTGGTTTTCCACAGTCAGTGCATCTGTTCCGGAAAAAGACAAAGCCACATTATTGACACTCTGCTCACTTTGTGTGCTTTTTACATTGGTGTTGATGCTGACGGAAACTGCCTTTTGGGTGGTATCTTCCACAATCTTCTGCACTTTTTCCTGATCAATGGTTCCCGTGTAAGAATATTTGATCAAAGCGCCGCCGGTAAACTGAATGTCCATCTGTGTGCCGAACACGATATTAAAAATCAAGCCAATGGCCAGAAAAGCCAGAGAAATCCCAAAATAAATTTTTCGGTTTTTATAAAATCCAATCTGAAATGTTTTCATTTTGCGGCACCTCCGTACAGCCATTTGCTGCGTGCAAACTTAAACCCGGAGATCGATTTGGTCATCAATCGGGTCGCAGTAACGCCCATGATAAAGTTGCCTATGGTACCGATCAACAAGGTATATCCAAAGGAATAGATAGACCCGGTAGTTGACGGCCCAAACAGTGCCGACAAAATATTGCTGGGGCCAAACACACCCATCAGAATCACAGCCACGATAATCACGGTAATGTTACCGTCAAAAATTGCCCAGAAGCTGTTGGCATTGCCCTTTTGAATGGCTCCATCCAAAGTTTTGCCCGCCCACAGTTCTTCTTTGATTCTGGTTGCCGTAATGATGTTGGCATCCACACCCATACCAATGGAAAGGATAATACCCGCTACACCGGGCAGCGTCATGGTAAAGCTGTTCAGAAACGGGAAATATCCCGAAATAGCCGCAAAAGACACAGCAACTTGTCCCAACAGTGCAATGACGGCGATACAGCCGGGCAGCCGGAACATGACCAACATAAAGATTGCCACCAGCGCAAAAGCAATAATACCGGCCAGACGCATCGCATCCAACGAAGATTCGCCCAAAGAGGGGCTGATGGTCTGGAAATTGGTGGTAACCAGCTTAAAGGGAAGGGCACCGGCGCTGATTTTCGCCGCCAAATCAGAGGCTTCGGTTGCCGTAAAGTTTCCTTCAATGGTGCATTTTCCGTCGCTAATCACCTGATTCACGGTGGGCGCAGAGATCATAACGTCATCCATCCACACCGAAATCGAGCCATTGAGCAGCCGTTCGGTGGCCTCTGCAAACTTTTCAGCCCCCTCGTCACTCATTTCCAGAGCTACCAAATACTTGGTTTTTCCGGTTTTCTCATCCTGATACATCTGGGGCTGGGCAGACACCACTTCGCTTCCCTGCAAAATAATAGTATCTTTGGTAACACCTTTGGGTGTTTTATAAACAGGTTCCCCATTCGAGCCTGTTTCTGTGGTTTCGTATTCGGCTCCCTCTCGGAAGGTGAGCAAAGCAGTGGCACTCAGTTCCTGAATTGCCTGCTCGGGATCAAAATCCTTTTCATCGCTCTTCCAGGGGAAACGCACAATAATACGGTCGTTATTGTCATCTGTATAGATTTCATAATCCGTAATATTGTTTTTTACCAGGCGCAGCTCAATTGTTGATTTGGCCGCCGCTAACTGGGTTTCGGTTGCGTGCTGCCCGGTCTCCGGGGTAAAGGTTGCTTCCACTCCTCCGCGGATGTCAACTCCCCATCGAATATCTCCCGCACCTTTCACATATGTCGTGCGAATATCTCCGTTTTGCACATATACGCCGAAGATCGAAGTATAGGTTAAAAACAAGATAAGGAGGGCAACGATGAAAAACACCGGTTTTCCTATTCGCTTCATGCAGATATCCTCCAATAGCATTAAGGTTTCCGCGGCTGCGTTCCATAACAGAACCGCAGCCGCGTAGATAACAAAATTTATTATATGATT
Organism: Clostridium minihomine; assembly: GCF_900240385.1. Classification (GTDB taxonomy): domain Bacteria; phylum Bacillota; class Clostridia; order Oscillospirales; family Acutalibacteraceae; genus Faecalispora; species Faecalispora minihomine. Next base: position 49,234 of record NZ_OEQH01000002.1, read on the forward strand.
ATACCTGCAAAAAGTCAATGGAAAAGCCCCGGATATCGACGGCAAATGGGCTGATTCTCAAAAAAGTCTTATCATTCAGCAGAAGCGCCCAACAGCTTTTCTAACGCTGCCAGCCGGGTGCTGACGCAGAACACCGCCACCGCAGTCCTCATTTCTTCTAAAGACGGGAAGGTGGGAGCCACACGAATATTGCTGTTTTTCGGATCTTTGCCGTAAGGGAATGCGGCACCTGCGCCTGTCAAGACCACACCTGCCTGCTTGCACAGTTCCACCACGCGCTTTGCGCAGCCTTCCATCACGTCTACACTGACAAAATAGCCGCCGTTGGGCTCTGTCCAAGAAGCGATGTTCTTGTCACCCAGCTCAGCGCGCAGAGTATCCAGTACCACTTGGAACTTCGGTGCAATAATTTCCTTATGCTTTTTCATATGTTCCAGAATTCCATCCACATTTTTAAAATAATTCAAATGGCGAAGCTGATTGAGCTTGTCGGGCCCGATAGTCTGGAAAGACTGATGTTTGCGGAATGTCTGGCAGGTTTTCTCGCCTGCCGCCATGGCCGCAACGCCCGCGCCGGGGAAAGAAATTTTAGAAGTGGAGCAGAAAAACACCGGAATCTCTGTATTGCCTGTTTTCTCACATTCCGCATACAAATCCAAAAGCTGATCGGGTGTATCTGTTAAATCATGAATGCAATAGGCGTTATCCCACATCACCTTAAAATCGGGTGCAGCGGGTTTCAGTGCTGCAATGCGGCGCACAACCTCATCGGAATAAGTGGTTCCCAAAGGATTGGAATATTTCGGCACACACCACATGCCCTTAATGGAGGCATCCTGCGCAACCAAACGCTCTACCATATCCATATCCGGTTCGCCGTCTACCATGGGAACCAGAATCAGTTCAAAGCCGAAATGCTCAGTAATGGCAAAATGACGGTCATACCCGGGGGAAGGGCACAAAAATTTTATCTGATCTTGTTTGGACCAAGGGGTGCATCCGGAATAACCGTGAGTCATCCCGCAGGAAATAAAGTCAAACATCAAATTCAGGCTGGAATTGCCACCGATAATGACATTTTCGGGTTTCACCTGCATGAATTCTGCAAAAATCGCTCGCAGACCCGGCAATCCGTCGGGCATTCCATAGTTTCGCAGATCGTCACCGGTGGAGGCGATCACATTGGAATCCGCAGTCAACGCATTGAGCATATCCATCGTAAGATCCAGCTGTTCGGGCGAAGGTTTTCCCCGTGCCATATTCAGCTTCAGGCCTTGTGCCATGTAAGCATCATATTCTTTTTGTACTTCCTGCTTCTCCAGCTCCAGTTCTTGTCTGGACAACAAATTATATTCCATTTGAGCATCTCCTTTTCCAAACCTGCATAAATGTTATTTAAAGTATTACTATTCTAATATATTCAAAGCAAAAACGCAAGTTAAATTTATCGTTCCTGCATTTTTGTGAGATTTAGCAGATTTTTTACAGAAAAGTAGAGCAATTTGCTTTTTTCGGCTTAATTTCTTTCTATTTTTAGTAAAATTCCTTCTTAAAATTCTGCGGAACCGGTCGTGCGCGGGAAAGGTAATACATCCCGAATATTCGAAATTCCGGTGAGATACATCACCAGACGTTCAAACCCCAACCCAAAACCGGCATGTTTTACTCCGCCATAGCGCCGCAAATCCAGATACCACCAATATTCCTGCTCGTTCAGACCAGCCTCTTTCATTCGGCTGAGCAAAAGATCCAGCCGCTCTTCCCTTTGGCTTCCACCAATGATCTCTCCGATTCCGGGAACCAGCAAATCCATGGCCGCCACTGTTTTCCCATCCTCATTCATCCTCATATAAAACGCCTTGATTTCCTTGGGATAATCCGTTACAAAAACCGGCTTTCCAAATACCTGCTCCGTCAGATAACGCTCATGTTCTGTCTGTAAATCGGCGCCCCAGCTGACCTGATATTCAAACTTGTCGTTTTGAGGAATCAGCAGTTCCACCGCTTGGGTGTAAGTTACATGGGCAAATTCCGATTCCGCCACATGGTGCAGACGATCCAGCAATCCGGTATCCACAAATCGATTGAAAAAGTCCAGCTCCTGAGGGCATTCCGCCATGACTGCACGAATCACATACCGCAGCATTTCTTCTGCCAATTTCATGTCGTCAGAAAGTTCGGCAAAGGCAATTTCCGGTTCCACCATCCAGAATTCCGCTGCATGACGGGCGGTATAAGAGCGCTCCGCCCGGAAGGTGGGCCCAAATGTATAAATTTTTCCAAAGGCCAAGGCCATACATTCGCCTTCCAGTTGGCCGGAAACCGTCAGCGAAGTGTGCTTTTGGAAAAAGTCCTCGCTAAAATCAATGGTACCATCCTCCTGCAATGGGGGATTCTGCAAGTCCAGCGTTGTCACATGGAACATTTCCCCTGCACCTTCACAGTCACTGGCGGTAATCAATGGCGTATTGGCATACACAAAGCCCTGCTCCTGAAAAAAGCGGTGAATTGCAAACGCCGCCACAGAACGAACACGGAATGCTGCGCTGAACAGATTGGTTCTGGGGCGCAGATGAGCAATGGTGCGCAGAAACTCCACCGAATGCCGCTTTTTCTGAAGAGGATATTCGGGAGAAGAAACCGCCTCCACTGTAATTTGTTCTGCATGCAGCTCACAAGGCTGTTTGGCTTGGGGTGTCAGCTCCAGCTTGCCGGTAATGCGCAAAGCGGCACCCACATTTTGACGCGTGATTTCTGAGAAATTTTCTACTTTCTGCGCTTCAAACACGATTTGCAAGCCCTGAAACCCGCTTCCATCGTTTAAATCAATAAATCCCAGTGCTTTGGAATCCCGAATGCTTCTGACCCACCCGCAAACGGTAATGGACTTTTCAGCATACTCCTCCGGTGACTTGAGAATTCTGACAATCTCCAGACGTTCCATAAAACCAATCCTCCTAAAATATTATAAATTGTGACGTCTTGCCCTGCCCAACAGGAAACAGACAGAATACAAAACAGAAAATTTTATGTTCCATTCTTCCAGGTACCGCTTTAAAAAAGATTCTTCTAATTTTTCCTTTTCCCCAGACCGGATCAAACCCTTTCTTAATTAAGAAGAAAGAAGACAAAAACTTGCCAAGGCTTCACCTTTGGAATTCGGGAAAAGTCCATGCAAAACAACAGTTTCGTGTCGCACGCCGCACCATTGTGGGCGGCGCTACCGCTCATTCGGTGTCTCTCTTCTCAGCAGTCCAGAGGAAAAATTATTTCAGCGTGAAAGCAGGCAGCCAAGCGTGGTAAAGTGCAAAGCCCCCATCAGCCTTTCCCGCAATGTGCGTGCAGGCTCAGCCTGCCTTCCGCTTGCGGTGTGAGGTTATTTAAACCAGAACTCCCCTAACCGCTGAAAACCACTGCTCTAAAGTCTAAATTTTAAACTAAGCTATGGTGCAATGTTCTCTCAGCCGCCGGAAGCTTTGCTTCCGCTTGCGGCGTGAGGTTATTATAACATTTTTTCCCGATAAACTGCGACAAAACAAAAAAAATTGCATGATATTTAAAAATACACTTGATTTTTGCAAAAAGATTCGATATAATAACAAAGTCGTCGGTATTGAGCCATCGCTTAACCGAGTATTTGGAGAGGTATTCTAATTGGTAAGGAGCCACATTGGAAATGTGGTGTGCCGCAAGGCATTGTGCGTTCGAGTCGCATCCTCTCCGCCAAAAAAAGCGCTGAACTTTTTATAAAGTTCAGCGCTTTTTCTTTGTATCGCCAACTTAATAAACAAAAAGCAACAACAGTCTTTTTTGCTTTACCTAGACTTCATCTTCTGTCCAGTTTCTTTTTACAGAACAACTTTGAAAAAATCTCACGCAATATTTCACTTTACATTTAGTAAAAGAAAAATCAACAAATGATCTTTTGTTTTTGAATGAATCGATTTATTTTACAAAGCAACTTTAGTTTACAAAATGTAACATATTAAATTTATATACTTAAAGTAAATTTAAATTGATTTTATAGAAGATTAATGTCTTAAAACACAGCCAACAAAAAGAAATTCACTTCCTTTTACCCTCAAAACACAAAATCAAAAACAACTTATAACTATACTATATGTATAATTATATCAAATTTTAATTGCTTTTGTTTTATTTTTTCCTCTTTTCTGCCACGAATCGAGCGAAAAAGAAAATGCTTTTACACAGGAATCCAAATGTTTTGCGTCTTACCAATACGGTGTGTAATATCAGGTCAAACGTTTTTCTTTGCATTTTCCTTCTCTTGTGCATAAAATACCGCAGGAGGTTTTTACGTTGTATGATGATATCACATCTTTTCAAAATACCCTAAAGCGTTCCCCGGACGCTGTGGCTATGGTAGCCGGAAGCCCCGCATACCCTTCTATCCGCGGGAAAGTTTATTTGCATCAAATGGCAAGCGGCGTTCTGCTGACCGCATGGATTAATGGTCTGCCCCAAAGCAAAGAATCCTGTGCGCCCAATATTTACGGGTTTCACATCCATGAAGGAAACATGTGCAAAGGCAATGCAGAAGATCCGTTTGCCGATGCCGGGCTTCATTTTAACCCTAAGAATTGCCCGCATCCTGCCCACGCAGGAGATCTTCCCCCTTTATTTGGGAATCAGGGATTTGCTTATCTCTCGTTTTTTACCGATCGTTTTATTGTTTCGCAAGTAATTGGCCGCACTGTGATCATTCATTCCCATGTGGACAATTTTACGAGCCAGCCTTCCGGGGATTCTGGAACTAAAATTGCCTGCGGCGTGATTGAACGTCCCAAACGGCAGCAAACCTGCCAAAGATGTTCTGCACATCCCCCTCTCTGCTAAAACAACGAAAAACACATAGCACTCGCAGTCCCAAAACAATTTGACTGTTTTGGGACTTTCCTTTTGCCTAAATTCCTTACTAGGCCTGTCAGGAATTCGGGCAGGAAGCGAAAGCTATGTGTCTTTCTGTATATCTTTTGGAGGAGACGCTTGTAAAAAAGGTAAAAGGAATTATGAATACTGCGATGTATCCATTCGGTAATGACATCTTTTAGAGGAAAAACGATAAATCACCTAAAGCTTATCTCTATCCCACTTTATCCGGATATTTGCTTTATGAAAACAGTAAAAATGAAAATACAAAATAGGAATTTACTTAATTTTGCATTGATAAAATCCAAAATCTGATACAAAAACTGATTCTGTAACAACTCTTGAATTTCTGCCGTTTCTGTACTTTCTTTTGCTCTTAATACAAATAATAAGTGGTATAGTACCAGCATCAGGCTATAAAAAAGGGCGATAAGTAATAAATAGGGGATGGCCAGCTGTCCAAACGAAAAAAATTGGATAAAAACAAAGGTACACAATAGCAAATTGATTGCCATAACCATCTGTTTGATGTAATATTTCGCATGTTTCCGCAACAGCCAACCCCCTTTCGCTGTTTTCAGAAAATGTTGAAAAAGGACTTAATATGTTACCGTTTTGCTGTAAATCAGTCCCTGTTCAGCTCCGGTGGCTCCGTTTACCACATAAGTGGTGGCAACACGGTATTTGCCTTTGGATACCTGATACTGTTCAGCTATGATTGCAACATTATCTTTCGTAGTTACCGACCACTTTTTAACATTCGTCCAAGAACTTCCGCTGGCCTTCTGCAATACACTCTCCAAATAAATGGTATGACCAGAGGATGTTCTGGTGCAATCACTTTGAATATCAGCCTTACCCGAAGCAGAGATAACCAAAGTGGAACTTGCAGCGCCAATATTTACATAATAGGGCTGCACAATTCCAATGGGGCTCAAGGGATTCAGATTAGCCGCCTTCACAGTTGCTGCAGATGCAGGCAAAGCGGTTAGGGATAGCACTACCGCGCACAATCCCACAGACAAAAAAGACTTCATTTTCATCAAAAAACCTCCTTATGATATGATTCCATACATAAAGACAAATCTAAGGACGGTTTTGTGACATGTTTTTCCAAAATATTTTTATTTTTTTATATTTTTTCTTTTTGAGCTTCTAAAACGCCTTCAGCAATCTTCAAAATAGTTTCTTTATCCAGTGTACTTTGGATTTGGTAGGTATATCGATCATCATGCCACAAAAAGAGTTGATTGTTCTGATTCGATATATAAACAGCAGACAAACCGTTCCATTCAGCCTCCTCAAGCTCAACTCCTTCTGTATTCAAATGAATAGAATTATCTTCGATTCGTTTTTGTTGGTAAAAAATAAAATCTTCTTCCTTTTTATATTGCAGAAAAAATACATTACTTTTATATTCTCTTACCAATTCAAAGCCATCCGGAATAAAGGTAGGATAAACCTCCTGAATATATTCCACCTGATTAACGGTAGCTTCTTCTTCCTCCCAAAAAAGATGAGTTACCTTCTCATAGATTTGGGCGGCAAAATCCCCGATCTTCTCCCGCACGGGGGGTACGGCAAGGACTGACACAGAAAGCACGGCAATTAATGCGGCAATCAAAACCAATGTCTTTTTGCGCAGATGCAGCAATGGCTTTTTGCGCGGCAATTGCTTTTTGCTTTTCCGAATCAACTTTCGCATTTTTCGTTCAAATTTTAATGAAAAAGTGTGTTGTATTTGCTCATCGTTCGGCAAAGAGTTCATCTCATAAAAATCAGCACGAATCAATGCTTCCTTTAATTCTTCTTCCGTAAAGTTATAGGACATTCGATGTGCTCTCCTTTTCTAAGATGCCCTTGAGCTTATTTCTGGCCCGTTCCAAACGCTTGCGCACCGCATCCTCAGAAATATCCAGCATTGACCCAATTTCTTCATTTGAATAATTCATAATGTACTTTAATTTTAAAATATCCCTGTGAATCACCGGCAATTCTGAAATAGCTTTGATCAACTCGCCCGAATCTTCCTGAGGTAAAGAAAAAGGCTGCATAAACGTGTCTTCCATCTGATCCAAAGACAGTTCTCCTTTTCTTCTGCGGCTTCTGTACAAGTTAATGGATTCGTTCCTAACAGTAATAACAACGTAGCTCTTCGTTTTGTGACCGTCAATTTCCACAATCTTATCAAAATTCTGAATTATTTTTAAAAAAGAGCTATGAACAGCGTCCTCAGCCAGCTGTTCATCCCGCAGTATTTTGTTAGCCACATAAAACATCAGCTTCCGGTATGTAGTATAAATCTGTTCAAATTTATTTTTGTCTTCTTCTGATTCAATGAGTGCTAAATAAATTGGTAGCATGTGCGTCCTCCCCACCCTTTCAAAAAGGGTCTGCTTCTCTGCATTATTTACGCAGGAATTTCCCAAATAAATCCAATTGTTGGTATTTCAAAGAATGATTGATTTTAGCTGCCAGGGTTCCCATTGACCCATAGCAAACACTTTCCGCAAAAATAAACTATGTAAAAATGGACAAAGAAAAGAGACTGTCCTGTTCGAAACTTCATTTTACGCCGCACAATAAACCCTGGTGATAAATAGAAACTCACCGGATTTACCGCGCCAACGAAAAGATGAAATCTCCTTTCGGACACCCCCTTTTTTATCCATAAAAACCTGGCAAAAAGCAGCCGCTTGCATTCTGTTTCTCATCACGGTGCTTTTTGATTTTATTATGTCTTATGTGATTCCCGTTGCCCTTTAACGGGGCATCTCTTGCTGGGTTGACTGCATTTCTTCCGGCAAAGATTCCTCCTCCGGTTCATCCCAGCTTTGCAAAGCAAAATACATTCCCGTCAGTGAAACAAAGCAGGCCGTAACACCGCAGGCAATCGACCAACTGCTGATATCCAGCGGCCCCAGCACCATTGCTGCCAAAGACAGCAATAAGCCCAAAACAAAAAATAATTTGGCAATCTTTTCATCGGTATCCAGCATCGGATCACTCCTTTTTTGAAAACAGATGGTTACTGAACCGGGCAAAATCCTCCATCGAAAGCTGCTCTGCTCTTACCCGGCGATCCAGCCCGGCGTTGTCTAAAGCTTGTCCTACCAGTTCTTTCTGCATTCCCAACCCCGCAGATACGGAATTCAGCATGGTCTTGCGCCGCTGCCCAAACGCTGCCTTCACTGCTGAGAAAAATTTGACTTCGTCTTCCAGCTGAACGGCGGGCTGCTTTCGCAGCGTCAGGCGGATAACCGAAGAATCCACATTTGGTGCCGGCATAAAACTTCCGCGGGATACCTCAAACAGAATCTCAGGCTCTGCATGGTAATGCACCGCAACGCTGACGGCGCCGCACTCTCGGGTTCCCGGCACGGCACAGATGCGGCGGGCCGCTTCCTTCTGCACCATAACCGTCAGTGAAGTAATGTCCAGCCGTTCTTCCAACAGACGCATAATTACAGGCGACGTAATATAGTAAGGCAAATTCGCGCATACCGAAACCGACATACCCGCAAATTCCCGGCTGAGAAGGTCCCGCAAATCCAACTTTAAGATATCCCCATTTATCACCGTCACATTATCATACTCCGCCAGTGTTTCGTCCAGCACCGGCAGCAGCCTTTTATCCAGTTCCACCGAAACGACTTTTCCTGCCCGTTCCGCCAATTCCCGGGTTAGCACCCCGATTCCGGGCCCAACCTCCAGTACACCGCTGCCAGATTCGGCTCCGCATTCCTCTGCCATGCGCGGGCATACCGTGGGATTAATCAAAAAATTTTGTCCCAGCGCCTTGCTGAAATGAAAGCCGTGGCGGCCTAAAATCTCTTTAATGGTTGTAATATTGGATAAGCTGTTCATGGAACCTCCACTTGTTCAGTTGATTCCGGCCATCCCGCCGGTGGGGCAAAACAAAATTTCAAAACAGGAATACACAATGTAAAAGCTACTGTTTTTCCCGCTGGTTCGGATACAGAGAAAAGCGGTTGCGATGAAATCGAATCAAATTTTCTTCCTGCATCTTTCCCAATTCTTTCGAAAGTGCGCTGCGGTTCACACACAGAAAATCCGCCAGTTCCTCCCGGGAAAACGGAATCACCGGATCCATAGTTGCCTGACGCTTGGCCAATTCATTCAGATAAGCCAAGACTTTTTCCCGAATACTCTTTTGAGACAGTATCTCCATTTTCCGGTTCAGGTAGACATTCTTTTGCGCCAGAAGATGCACCATGTTCTGTATTAGACGGCTGTGATAATCACACAAGGCGGTACAGGGGGACAAGATCTTATCAATGGCCAGCCGCATCACAGTACACCCCGAAACCGACACAACGGTTACGGGGCTTTGCCCAACACCGGCACAAGCCAAAGATTCCCCAAAAATTTCTCCGGCAGAAAACTCTGCCATAATAGAGCGGTTCCCCAGCATATCTTCTTTGGTTACCTGCACCCTTCCGTCCAGAATAATCCCAATAAAATCCACCGGTTCCCCCGCTAACAGAAGAATCTGGTTTTTTGGATGTGTTTTGACAGAAGCACCCAGACAGCTGATGATTTTTTCACAGTCCTCTCCGCTGATGCCCTGAAACAGCGGAACAGACTGCAATACGGGTAAATATTGTTTCACGTTCTGCTCCTTTATGCTCTATCTCTCCAAAGATTCCAAACGGATTCCCTGCTTTGCCATTCGTTGATCCACCTCAGAATAATCGGGGGATTCCGTAGCCAGCTTATGATAACTTTCTTTCCCCAAAGGCATAAGCCACAGCAAATCCACCTGATTCCGGCGCAAAAAAGAACTGTTTAGCTGCACGGCTTCCCGATCCGAAAGAAAAACGGCATAGGGATGGGCAGGATCGCTGTTAAAATCGATGGTATGATGATGGCTAAAAAACGCGGCGTGCATCCAAGGCATTGTCACAATGGAAGACATTTGAGAAAGTACCTTGGTTTCTTCCAAAGGCAAATCTTCCTTCCAGCAGAACCCCAGTTCTATCTTTTCATAGTTTTCATAGTCTTCCCGGTGCAATTCCACAGACGGCTGGGGGAACATTCCCACCCCGATGGTAAAGGCGTAACGATACTTTTCTTTTTGAAATACCGCCAATCCCTTGGGCGGAAACTGCCCGCCGTCAATGGCATAATAGGCGGCTACTTTCCCAAACTGATTTTCCAGTTCCTCTAAAAAGCCCTGCTGATAGTTTTGCCAAACCTGAGAAAAATCCTGTGCCCAGAACCGCCGCGATTCCTGCAAGCGAGGGAACATGGCATTCCCCGGTTGCAACGGCAAAGGATAAAGCCCCATCGCCTCTGTGTCCGAATACTTAGAATACCCCGAAAAACTGGAATCCGCCCAATAAGGGATGGCACAAATCAGTTCTTCCCGGCAAAACAGTCCTGCCAGACAGCCTTCTTTCCCCCAAACGATTTCCAGATCTTCTTCCGCCAGAAGAGACAGATCCTCTGGATACCGGCAGTATTTTGTATTGATTTTGGGCTGCTTTCCCTTGTCCATATCATCTGCACAAGAATAACTGTCGTCTACAAACACATGATTTTTAATCCAGCATGCAGCCATGGTTACAATCTTTTCCCGATCGGTATCCATTCGATACAAATAAAAATAGCTGCAATCGTTCTCTGTCAAGACTTCTGCTGTAAAATGAGCAATCGGTGATTCGGAAAAAAGAATAGAGTTCAAACTGCCGCCCCCATATTTTCAATTTTTAACCATAATTCAGAGCACTAATATAGTTAATATATCATAATTTGGCAAAAAACAAAAGAGATACCGAAGGTTTTCCCTTCCTGAACTTTTTCTGCCTACACCGTCCAAAAAAGCTTCCTTCCCAAAGGAAGGAAGCTTTTTATCCGCTAATGATGTATTATTCTAACGCCTTTTCCCATAAAAAGCAACCTTGCGAACAGAGTCTTATCTCATCGTGCTTTTCTTTTCAGGACTGAAAAGGCACTGATAAAGAAACACTTTTCACCCGGCAAAATAAGACGGCGCCTCTTTCTTCCGCTATTTTGCCTGTTGTTTTTCCTTACAGGAAGCTGCAGACAAGCGCCCCCATCTCTTCACAATTGACAATCGCCAAACCCTCTTCCGCCAAATCCGGCGTGCGAGCCTGAGTCAAAGCTTCGTTCACCGCCTGCTCAATGGCATCTGCAGCCTGGGGCTGGTTCAGGGAATATTTCAGCATCATTGCCACAGAAAGAATTGTTGCCAGGGGGTTGGCAATCCCTTTTCCGGCAATATCCGGGGCCGAACCATGCACCGGCTCATACAATCCGGGCTTCTTCGCCCCCAAACTGGCAGAAGCCAGCATTCCAATGGAACCGCTGATCATCGCCGCTTCGTCGGACAAAATATCGCCAAACATGTTGGAGGTAACTATCACATCGAACTGCCCCGGGTGGCGCACCATCTGCATGGCGCAGTTATCCACATACATGTGGCTCAGCTCTACATCGGGGTATTCCTCGGCGATGCGTTTGACTGTCTGGCGCCACAGGCGGGAAGTCTCTAAAATATTGGCTTTATCCACGCTGCACAGGCGCTTTTTGCGCTTTTGCGCCATCTCAAATCCAATGCGGGCAATGCGCTCAATCTCTGGAACGGTATATAGTTCGGTATCATAAGCGGCCTCGGTTCCGTTTATCAGCTTCTGTCCCCGATCCCCAAAATAAATACCGCCGGTCAGTTCGCGCACCACAAGAATTTCTAAGGAATCCCCAATGACTTCAGGCCGAAGGGGTGACGCATGCCGCAAAGGCTCAAAAATCACCGCCGGCCGCAGGTTGGCAAACAGCTCCAGTTCCCGCCGAATTCCAAGCAGCCCCACCGTTTCCGGCCGCTGATTCCCGGGCAGCGTATCCCATTTGGGGCCGCCCACCGCACCCAGCAAAACCGCATCGGCCGCTTTGCAGATGGTTACCGTTTCGGGCGGCAGAGCTGTTCCGGTTTCGTCAATGGCACAGCCACCTAAAAGCGCCGGAACATAATCCACAAAGAACCCGAATTTTTCCGCGGCAGCGGTTAGAACCCGCTGCGCCTGCTCCACAATTTCCGGCCCGATTCCGTCGCCTTTTAACACCGCGATTTGATACTTCTGCATGTGTGCTCCTCCTTAAAAATTATTAATAACCGTAGAAAGCTGTGCCCGGTTAATGGCACACACAATTCCTTTAATGGAAGCCAAGCTGATGTTGCTGTCCAACCCAACGCCAAACACCGTCTGATAATCGGGAGTCGTCATCTGAATATAAGAAAGCGCCTTAGAATCTGCACCGGTAGAAACCGCATGCTCATGATAAGATACAAAGCGGTAATTCTCAATTCCCACACCGCGCAGCGCTTTAAAGAAAGCATCGATAGGTCCGTTACCGGTGCCAGTAATCTGGTGATCCTCATGATGGAAGCGCAGCACACCATCAAAGCATACCACGGTTTCGCCGTCCGCCTCATTTTCCTCATGCAGCCGATAGCTCTTTAAATAGTACGGGTAACGGATCTGCAAATATTCCTTTTGGAACAGATTGAAAATTTCTTTGGGCTGCAATTCGCGTCCCAAATTGTCGCAGGCAGTCTGAACCACCATTCCAAATTCGGGGTACATCTCTTTTGGCAGATTGTAGCCGAAATTCTGCTGCATAATGAAAGCAGCGCCGCCCTTGCCGGACTGGCTGTTGATGCGGATAATCGGCTCGTATTCCCTGCCCACATCTGCCGGATCGATGGGCAGATAAGGTACCTGCCAAGTTTGAGAATGGCTCTTCTGCATATAGTCCACGCCTTTTTTGATGGCGTCCTGATGAGAACCGGAGAAGGCGGTAAAGACCAATTCGCCTGCATAAGGGTGCCGCTCATGAACCTTCATCTTGGTGCAGGATTCGTACACCTGGCGGATCTCATTCATCTTGGTAAAGTCCAAACTTGGGTGTACCCCCTGGGTATACAGATTCATGGCAACCACCATAATATCGGCGTTTCCGGTGCGTTCCCCGTTGCCGAAAATCGTTCCCTCTACCCGCTCTGCGCCGGCCATAATTCCCAATTCCGTTGCGGCTACCGCACAGCCCCGGTCATTGTGGGGATGAATACTGACAATGGCACAGTCACGTTTTTTCAGGTGACGGCAGAAATATTCAATCTGATCCGCATAGCAATTGGGGGTGCTGACCTCAACCGTGTTGGGCAGGTTCACAATCACCTTTTTTTCGGGAGTAGCCCCCAGTTCATCCAACACCCGATCACAAATTTTCACCGCGTTATCCATTTCGGTACCGGTAAAACTTTCAGGGGAATATTCATAGCGAATTTGAATCCCACTCTTTTTCATTTCCTGTTCCGTCAGCTTGCGAATCAACTTGGCACCTTTTACCGCAATGTCAATGATGCCATTCATGTCGGTGTTAAACACCACCTTACGCTGAAGAGTCGAGGTAGAATTATACAAATGGACGATCACATTTTTGGCGCCGGAAATGGCCTCAAAGGTTTTGCGGATCAAATGAGGACGTGCCTGAACCAATACCTGTATGGTAACATCATCCGGAATCAGATTCCGTTCGATTAGGGTTCGCAGCATCTCATATTCTGTTTCGGATGCAGACGGGAATCCGACTTCGATCTCTTTAAAGCCGATGTCTATCAGGGTTTGAAAGAACAAAAGCTTTTCGTCCAGATTCATCGGGTTCACCAGCGCCTGGTTGCCATCGCGTAGATCTACGCTGCACCAAATGGGCGCTTTGTCAATTACCCTGCCGGGCCACTGGCGGTCCGGCAGGTGAACCGGCTGAAAAGGAATGTACTTTTGATAGCCTGTTACCATACTCGATCTCTCCTTTACAAAATAAAAACAAAAAAAGCCCCTAACTCAGCTGTCTGCTGAGTTAGGGGCGAATTCGTAAAATACAAATCCGCGGTACCACCCTTGTTCGGCACTTTTATAATACAAAAGCACCCTCAATAAGCCTCTGACAAGGCTTTGGCCGATAACGCTGCCAGCTGCGTCCGATCCTGCGGCACATGGCGTCGGATCGGCGACTCCGGGATGAGCTATACACATAAGGTTTCGCACCGGCTTGCACCAACCGCCGGCTCTCTGACTGCTTCACCAGATGTCTTCTTCCCTTCAAAGTCTTTGGGTGACCAATCGGTCTATGAAATTGTACTCATTATATAAGCGGCTTTTTGTTTTGTCAAGCCCTAATTTTCAGAATCTTCTTCTCTGCCATAGGCACGGTTGGCCGCCTCTCTGGCCAAATCGACCACGGTATGCTGGCGCTGTTCCCCTGTGGTATTATCTGGAATCGTGGCAATGACTTCCGCTACCATAGAGCGCATCCAAAGCCCGGGGGTAATGCGCAGGGTATAGCCCCGGCCGTTTTCGGTCATCCAGTCATAAAAGGATGCTTTGGGCAGGCCGTAGGCGGCTAAAATAGTCATAATCGTGCCCCCGTGGGTTACCATTACCGCACTGGTGGTGCCAGAGCTCATCATTTCCTCCACCAACTTTTCAAAAGTGGAACAAACCCGATAGGCGAACTGCTGGCTGGTTTCCCCATTGGGTGGGCTGACCTGCTGCTGGTTTTCCATCCAGTTTAAAAAGGCCGGATCGGTTTCCAGCTCTTTGGCGGTTTTGCCTTCCCAGTCGCCAAAATCACATTCCCGCAGTCCGTCTACCAAAACAGGCTTTGCTTCGGGGTACAAAATTCCCAGCGTATCTACACAGCGGCTCAAAGGGCTGCTGTAATACACCTGTGCTTTGGGATATTCATACTCACAGCGCAGCTGATTCAGATGCTCGATTCCCTGCACCGAAAGCGGCGAATCGGTTCGGCCAATGTACTGCCCAAGCAGGTTTCCTTCGGTAATTCCATGGCGGATAAAATGAATCAAATAAGATTTCATTAGATATTGCTCCTTTTTTTCTTCTTCCTACGACATCTAGCGGTTTACAATCCGTTGTATTTAGTATATACTTTACAATACGTTAAAGTTATCCATATTTCGACGGGGGTTTTTCCGACATGAACAGTAATTTTTCCAGAATCATGACATTACTGCGGAAAGAACAGGGATATAGTCAAAAAAAGGTTGCGGAAGAACTGGGTGTGTCACAGGCGCTTTTGTCCCATTATGAAAAAGGGATTCGGGAATGCGGGCTGGATTTCGTGGTTCGCGCAGCCGACTTTTACAACGTTTCCTGTGATTATCTGCTGGGTCGCACACCAGAACGCAACGGGGCCACTTTAACCGTGGAGGACATCCCGGAACCCGATGCCGTTGGCAAAGAAAATGTGATGAAAGGGAGTCTTTTGCCGGTACTGAGCAAAAAGCTTTTGGCCAATTCCCTGAACATTATTTTCAGTTTGCTGCAAAAATGCAATAATAAAGCACTGACTGCCGAAATTTCCGCCTATTTGACCCTTTCGGTCTATAAGGCGTTTCGTATTCTGTATTCCGCCAATCCCAAAAATCCCCAAGGCATGTTCGCGGCTCCGCCCGGACTGGACAGGGGCTTTTCGGACGCAGCTTTAGCCATTGCCCACGCCAACGCAGAATATGTGGCTGGCGGGGAAGATTTGGATCAGGAAAAAGGGCTGAAAAAAGATCAGGCGCCGCCTCTTTCTCCCGAACTGATTCAGGAAGAATATCCCTTATTTGCCGGTTCTTTGTTCCATCTGGTACAAAGCGCAGAATCCCGCATGGGACTGAAAAAATCCGAAAAATAGATGATGTCATTATAACAGTCAGGTCATAAAATTGCAAACAGAGCACACAGGGTTGGTATTTACGAAATACCGGCTCTTTTTTTATCTAAATTTAGGATGTTTTAAGAAAGGTATTTTACTTTACAGCTTATTTACTCTGTTTACCGGGCTGTTTTTTATAAAATATTCTTCTTTACTTCCTCTTGTCCCACAGTCTCATGAAAGTTTTTTCTTTTTGTGCCGCTAGCATAGATTTTTTCTGAAAATATTCTTCCTATTTTTACGTCGCCCCTCAGGCTGGGTGAAGCTAGATGCTTTTGAAAGAGTTTTTGCGGCGATAGCACAGGTGTTTTTCTAAGAACATTCTTCTAATCATTACTTTGCCCCTCCGGCCGGGGCAGGACTTTTCGTTTCCCTGTCAAGAGTGTTCTTTATTTATTAAATAAACTTTACTTTATTGTTTTTAAAAAATATTCTTCTACTAATTCCCTTGCCCCTCCGGCCGGGGCGGGCCCCTACTTTCTTTCAAGAAGAAAGTAGGCAAAGACTTGCCAAGGCTCTGCCTTTGGAATCCGTTTAAAATCAGGGAAAGACGAAAGCGTTGTGTAACGCGCCGCTAAATCGTGGGTGGCGCACTCACCTCTGGCGGCGCGCTACCACACGGCGGCGCTATTTTTAGCTGGGTGTATTATTACCCGGCGGCTTGCCCTTCTTGAATTCCCTGATTGATTAGAATTTCTAAAAGAGCAGACAACAGAACCCCGCTGACAATCAGTTCATAATCGGGGCTGCCTTTGCCCCGATGAATACGCAAGGCTTGTAAGGCTGCCACACGGTTTCGATTTTCCAGCTGTACCTTTAACTGATATTCCGCATGGTTAATCCGCAAATTCACCGTACAGCTGGCGGAGAAAGGCTCGGAATCCGCATAGCATTTTAATTGATGAGATAAGTATTCATACTGTTTGGCTTTTAACTGCCGAATAATCATAGTAACGCTTCCTTTCTAGTTGTGTTTGGCTCAGCAGAGCCTTGAAAGGAATCACGGCATATGGTAAAATATTTACACCGTATTTGCCTTTGGGCATCTGCTGGTATTGGGGAAGTGGCGTTGCTTTACGAGAGTGTGCGCCACTTCCTTTCATTTTTTCAGGTCGTCAAACATTTTCCGAACACCACGTCTTACTACCTCGGCTCTGGATACCCCCATTGTTTCGCTGCATTTTTCTAATTGCTCTGAAGTATCCTTATCGAACCTGATTTTCATCGTAATGTCTTTTGGACTATCAGTAGGACGGCCTAGCTTTTTTGCGGCCATTGTTCCCCTCCTTTTTGCAGGTCGCTAATGTTATTATATGTTTTAGACCTGCAAAAGTCAAGGCTATAGTTGCTATCCGGTAAAATGTTGAAAGAAATCACAGTGTATGATAAAATATTTACACCGTATTTGCCTTCGGGCATCTGCCGGTTGTTTGGGAAGTGGCGTCGTCTTTGCGAGAGTGTGCGCCACTTCCTTTCATTTTTTCAGGTCGTCATGCATCCTATGGATACTACGCCGTATGACTTCTGCTTTCGATACCTCTAAAGTTTTCACGCAATCCTCTAACCTTTCAGAGGTTTCTTTGTCCAGCCTTATTTTAAGCGAAATGTCCTTTGGATTATCAGTAGGACGACCCAGTTTTTTATTCCCCAAAAACATCACCTCACTTAATGGGGTCACTAATATAATAACTTAGTGACGTCGTTAAGTCAAGATATGATACTCTTAAATTGGAAAATTCTATGTTTAAGGCCAACGAAGCGCCACTTCTCGGGTGACGCGCCGCTTTAGCGGCGTGGAGCCTTTGGCGCGATTTCACATGACTGACGTCTTATTGTTTTACGGATTCCAAAGGTGTCCTTTGTGTCGTTCAGAGGGGGTCCCGGGGGAGAGAGTCGAAACTCTCCCCCGGGAAAGCCTTTGCTTCCTTTCGCCTTTCCGCGAAAGGAAGTGCCCGCCCCGGCATGAGGGGCAAGGTAGTGAAAGAAGAATCTTCTTAGAAAAACAATAAAGTTCCTTTATGGCACAAGAAGGCAGAACATCCCCGCCCAGCCCAAGGGCAAAACAAAGTTCAAAAATATAAATTTTTATAAAATAAAACTTTTCTACGAAAGAAAAAGGAGCTCACCGACTACCGGTAAGCTCCTTTTTTGTATCAAACTCTTTGCGGTTTAGCTAAGAATCCCCATGCTGTATTTCCAGGCCAAGATCCGCAGTACGCTTTCGTCCAGCCGCTGCTGAGAAATGGTGCCGTTTTCAACAGCCGCATACAAAGCGTTAAAATCGCCCGAAATATCAGTGGAAAGAAGCAGATCGTTCCCGGCCAGAAAAGCAGCCGGTGCAGCGCTTTTCTCACTCACCCGGTCACGAACCCCTTGCATGGCCAAATCATCGGTCATAATAATGCCGGTAAAATTCAGTTCCTCCCGCAAAATTCGGTGAACCTCTGGTGACAAAGAGGCGGGGTTCTCCCCATCCATCGCTGTTACAATATTGTGAGAAACCAGCACACAAGGTGCACCCGCGTCAATGCCCGACTGAAAAGGAAGAAAATCGCTGGAACGAAAATCCTCGATCGAACGGTTGTCCGTTGCCACGCCGGTATGCGTGTCAGAATTGCTGCCATAGCCGGGGAAATGCTTCAATGTGCTGGAAAGCTTCTTGCTGTTCGAAGCATTCACCACCGTTTCTACAAACTCGGCGGTTCGCGCGCCGTTTCGGGCAAATGCCCGGGGGAACATAAAGGCGCTTCGATCAAAGGTCACATCGGCCACCGGGGCCAAATTCACATTGATGCCATAAGACAAAAGCAGATCAGCTTTTTCCAGCGCATCCTGCCGAATGGCATCCATTCCGCCATTGGCATATACCACCTGGGGGGAACGGAATTTTTTCTCTGCCAAAGCGGGGAACTGGCTGATTCGCGTCACGGTTCCGCCTTCTTCGTCCACAGCCAAAGCCATTTTGACCTTGCTGGTTTCCTGATAGCCTTGCAGCATGGCACGCACCTGCTCCGCCGTTTTATCCTGAAAGCTATTGGCCATTAGAAAAAATCCACCGGGCTGATATTCTTTAATCGTCTGCAAATCCCCTTCAGTCGGGGCTCGGAACAAGAAAACTTGTCCTGCTTTTTCCTTTACCGTCATTCCCGAAAGAGTTTGGGCGGCTTTTTGATAGGAATCTTTAAAAATTCCTTCTGCCTCCACCGGCAGCACAGAGGATTCCGGCGGGGGCTGAGAGGATGCCGGTTCCTGAGATTCCGATGCCTCTTGAGTTTGAGAGGACGATGGAATCGGTTTTCCGGATGATTTTTGAAAAGGAGAAAATGGACCAAGCAGGGCAAAGGCCCCCGCCCCTGCCAACAAGATACCTGTCAGCAAGAGCGCGGGAACCAATTTTCTTCTTCGTCGTTTTCCGTAATATGGTCTGTAATGCTTTCTACTCAATTTTTCAGCAGCTCCCTGTAAAGTCGGATATATTCATTGGCGGATTTTCCCCAGCTGTTGTCACATTCCATGGCACGCTGCACCAGAATTGCCCAGCCTTCTTTTTGAGCATAGCCTTCCAGCGCACGATACACCGCATACAGCATATCCCCGCTGTCATAAGTCTGGAATGTAAAGCCGTTGCCTTCCCCGTCCCCGCTGTCCTGAATCGAGTCTTTCAGGCCGCCGGTTTCGCGTACCACCGGGATTGCCCCATACCGCAAAGCAATCATCTGCGAAAGGCCGCAGGGTTCACTTTTGCTGGGCATTAAAAAGATATCACTTCCGGCGTACACCTTGCGGGATACCTCGGGTGCAAACCCGATATAGGCACAAACCCTGCCGGGGTAGCGTTCCTGCATTTCGCGGAAAAAGCTTTCGTATTCATAATCGCCGGAACCCAACAGCACAAACTGTGCATTGGTTTCGGCTAGAATGCGTTCCAGCGAATCTTTGACCAAATCCAGTCCCTTTTGTGCAACCAGACGAGTCACCATACCAATCAAAGGCGTATCGGCTTCCTGCGCCAGCCCCAGCTGCTCCTGCAAAGCACGTTTGTTTTCGGCCTTGCCGGAAGGATCCGCAGCGCTGTACGGGGCCGCCAAAGTGGAATCGTTTTCCGGATCATAATGCACGTTGTCGATACCGTTTAAAATTCCCGAAAGCTTCCATGCACGGGAACCCAAAATTCCTTCTAAACCATAGGCAAACCAAGGGTCCAGAATTTCCTGAGCATAAGTAGGGCTGACCGTTGTTACCCAATTGGCACATTCAATGCCGCCTTTGAGCATATTGACACAGCCGTCATACTCCAGCAACTGGGAAGCGGAGTCGGGAATTCCCAAGACATCCCGAACCAATTCCAAACCGTATTTGCCCTGATACTGGATATTATGGATGGTAGTGACCGTTTTAATTCCCTGATACCAAGGATTATTGGCATAAAACAGCCGAAAGTAAGCCGGAACCATGGCAGTCTGCCAATCGTTACTGTGAATAATATCGGGTTTAAAATCAATGACGGGAAGCATTTCCAAAGCCGCCCGGGACAAAAATGCAAACCGCTCCGCATCATCGTAATGGCCGTATAACCCGGGACGTTTAAAATAGTATTGGTTGTCAATCAGATAATAAATTACCCCGCCTGCGCGAGCCTCGAACACACCGCAATACTGTCTGCGCCAAGCCACCGGCACCGAAAGACTGGTGACAAAATGCATCTGATCCCGCAATTCCTGCGGAATATCTTCATAAAGGGGCATCACCACCCGGCATCCAATCAGCCGGCGGCGCAAAGCCTGGGGCAACGAACCGGCCACATCGCCCAAACCGCCGGTAGCGGCAAAGGGCAGGGCTTCACTGGTGCAATATAATACTTTCATCACAGCGCCTCCTGTCACTTATACAATACTCCCCTTGCTGATAAAGACGGGGTAGGATTGAAATCCCATCAGGGACCGCTCCTCTTTAATCTCCACGTCCTTGTCAATAATCACATAGTTCAAACGGCTGTTTCGCCCGATGATACTGTCCTGCATAATCACACAGTTTTCCAGTCTTGCGCCCCGGGCCACCTTCACCCCGCGAAACAACACGCAGTTGTGCACTTCACCGTCCACCTGGCAGCCGTCTGCCACCAAAGAGTTTGTCACATTGCAGCCAAGCCCATACCGGGCGGGCATATCATCCCGTACCTTGGTATAAATGGGGCGGTTCGGATCAAACAGCTGCGACCGAACCTGCGGCAGCATCAGTGACATATTGGCCTCAAAGTAAGAATTCATAGAGCTGATCATCTGCATAAAGCCCGTGAATTCATAGGCATACACCTTATAATTCGGAATATTCCGCTGTAATAGATCCCGTGGGAAATCGTACATATTCCGGCTGACACAATCTTCTACCAGTTTTATCAGCAAATGGCGGCCAATCAAAATAACGTTCATGCTGTAATTGCATTCCCCGTCCATCCGGGGATCAATGAGCATATCCCGTACCCGGGATTCCGGATCAATTTGCAAAACGCCCGCACTGCTGACTTTGTCGGGGATTTTGCCGTATCGATACACAATGGTAATATCTGCCCCTTTTGCGATATGTGACGCAATTACCTTTTTGTAGTCAATATTTGCCACGATATCGCAATCGCTGAGCAGCACATAATCTTCTTTTGAACTGGACAAAAAGCGGCTGGCAGAGGAAAGGGAGTCAATTCGGCTGTTGGAAATCGAGCTTTGTGCTCCAAAGGGAGGAAGCATATAGAGCCCTTCCCGTTTTCGGGAAAGATCCCATGCCTTGCCGGAACCAAGGTGATCCATCAGGGATTGATAGTTGCTTTTGGTCATAACCCCCACCTTGTTGATTCCGCAATTCACCATGTTGGAAAGAGGAAAATCAATCAAACGGTAACGTCCGCCAAACGGAATCGAGCCCATTGCCCGTTTTTCAGTCAGTTCCCGCACTCTTTCTTCATGTACATTGGAAAACAGCAGTCCAATCACATTGTTTCCCCGCATTATCTTGCCACCTCCTCAGCGTCGATCATTGCTTTGGGAGGAACCACAGCACCTGCTGCTATCTCACAATTTTCTCCCACAACCGCAACTCCCCACTGCCCTTTGTCTTCCATTTCTTCGGGACGGGCGCCCACAACGGCCCCTTTCCCCACCACGGTATTTTCTGACACAATCGCATATTGAATCACGGCGCCCTCTTCTACCCGGGCGCCGGGCATAATGATGGAATCCCGAACCACCGCTCCCGGGGCAATATATACCCCGGCAAATAAAACCGTAAAATCCACTTCACCGTACACATTGCAGCCCTCAGCCACCAAAGAATTCTGCACCTTTGCTTCGGCAGACAGATAATGGGGCGGCATAACCGGATTGCGGGAATAGATTTTCCAGACAGGTTCGCTTAAATCCAGCTCAGTATGCGGGTCAAGCAAATCCATGTTGGATTCCCAAAGGCTTTCAATGGTTCCAACATCCTTCCAGTACCCGGTAAACTCATAGGCAAACATGCGCTCCCCGGCCTCCAGCATAGCAGGCAGTAAATCCTTGCCAAAATCGTTTGAAGATTTTGGGGTTGCCTCATCCTGTTCCAAATACTTTCTCAATTTGTCCCACGAAAACACATAAATTCCCATAGAGGCTTTGTTGCTTTTGGGTTTTTTGGGCTTTTCATCAAATTCATAGATAGAGCCGTCTTCCCGGGTATTCAGAATTCCGAACCGGGGGGCTTCTTCCCATGGAACCTCTATTTGGGCAATGGTACAATCGGCTTCCTTTTCCTTATGGTACGCAATCATTTTAGAGTAATCCATTTTATAGATGTGATCGCCCGAAAGAATCACCACATAGTCCGGATGATACCGTTCAATAAACGGAATGTTCTGATAAATTGCATTGGCAGTTCCTTTGTACCAGTCTGCCTTTCGGCCGCGCTGATAAGGGGCCAGCATATGAACGCCGGCATCCATGCTATCCAGATCCCAGGGCTGGCCACTGCCTATGTAGTCATTCAGCACCAACGGCTGATATTGGGTTAAAACCCCAACAGTCTCAATTCCGGAATTTACACAATTGGAAAGCGGAAAATCAATAATCCGGTACTTCCCGCCGTAAGGAACCGCGGGTTTGGCCAGATTTTTGGTCAGTACCCCCAAGCGGCTCCCCTGTCCGCCGGCCAGCAACATGGCGACGACTTCTTGTTTTGGCAACATCGCATTTACCTCCTTGGCTGATATACTAAAAACGCTGCGAGCCCTTACAATATTTCCGCATTTCCGGGCAAACGGCCATCTGGCTTTTTAGAGCGGCGGCGTTTGCACTTTAAAAAGAAAACGGACATAGCCGGCAGCGTGAGGCTGATACTTTGATCATAGCCATGCATCGGAATTTCTTGGGTTCGTATCGAATCCCCGTTGGTCACACCGGAACCGCCGAACTCGACTTGGTCTGAAGAAAAAATCTCTTGATAAACACCTTTAAAGGGAACGCCGATGCAGTAGTTTTCCCTTTGAACCGGCAGAAAATTACAAACAACAATGACTTCTTTGCCAGATTGATCGATTCTTCGGAACGAAATGACGCTTTGCGTATAATCGTCGTTAGAAATCCAGGCAAATCCTTCCCAGGAAAAATCGATCTGCCACAAAGCAGGAGTTTCCAGATAAAAATGATTCAGAGCTTTAAAAAATACTTGAGCCTTTTGATGCAGCGGATATTCCAGCAAAAACCACTCCAGTTGTTTTTCGTAATTCCATTCCACAAACTGGCAAAACTCGGTGCCCATAAAAATCAATTTTTTTCCCGGATGAGCCATCATATATCCCATAAAAGCCCTGACTCCGGCCAGTTTTTCTTCATTTTCTCCCGGCATTTTATTAATTAAAGAGCATTTTCCATGCACCACTTCATCATGAGAAATGGGTAAAACATAATTCTCTGAAAAGGCATAAAAGAAAGAAAAAGTCAGGTTGTCATGATTGTATTTGCGGTAAACCGGATCTAAAGACATATACCGCAGCATATCGTTCATCCAGCCCATATTCCACTTATAATTGAAACCCAGACCACCACAGTATGTGGGTTTAGATACCAGCGGCCAGGCCGTGGATTCCTCTGCAATCATCATCACATTGGGTGATGCCTGAAACACAGCTTCATTCAGCTTTTGCAGAAATGCCACCGCTTCCAAATTTTCTCGCCCACCATTTTGGTTTTTAACCCATTCGCCTTCTTTGCGGCTATAGTCTAAATACAGCATGGAAGCAACCGCGTCCATCCGGATGCCATCAATATGAAACTCAGTGAGCCAGAACACCGCACTGGAAATTAAAAAGCTAATCACTTCGTTGCGGCCATAATCAAAAACTAAAGTACCCCATTCCTTATGCTCCCCTTTTTTGGGATCTGCATATTCATAGCAGGGGGTTCCATCAAAGCGTGCCAACCCATTTTCGTCTTTGGGGAAATGAGCCGGAACCCAGTCCAGAATCACACCGATCCCTGCTTGGTGGCATTGATCCACAAAAAACATAAAATCTTTGGGCGTCCCATAGCGGGAAGTGGGGGCGAAATAACCGGTTACCTGATAGCCCCAGGAACCTTCAAAAGGATATTCCGTCAGCGGCATCAGCTCAATATGAGTATAACCCATCTCTGTTACATAAGGAATCAGTTCCTGCGCCAACTGGCGGTAAGAAAGGCTGCTGCCGTCGGAATTTTTGCGCCAGGAGCCCACATGAAGCTCATAAATGTTCACCGGCTGACTGTAGTGGGGTTTTTGTGTCTGATGGCGTTTCCAGCCGGCATCCTTCCAATGGAACCCCTCTATGGAATAATATTTGGAAGCATTGCCGAACCCATCTTCAAAATGAAACGCGTAGGGATCGCTTTTAAACACCTTTGTCCCATCAACCTGTTCCACACAGAATTTATAAGAGGTGTATTCGGGAAGAACAAAAGGCAGATACGCCTCCCAAACCCCTTGACTGATTTTTTTCATGGGGTACTGGCTGTCATCCCAATCATTAAAATCCCCTGCCACAGAAACGG
The DNA here is from genome assembly GCF_900240385.1 of Clostridium minihomine. Lineage (GTDB taxonomy): Bacteria > Bacillota > Clostridia > Oscillospirales > Acutalibacteraceae > Faecalispora > Faecalispora minihomine. The sequence goes on from NZ_OEQH01000002.1 coordinate 73,941, forward strand.
ATTCTGCATGCGGTGCCCAAACACGGCACACCATTTCAGGCTGCCCGTTTCTCTCTGTTTCGTGCATCCCCATATACTCATAAGCCTTCGAGTTTGTCCCCTGATGAAACAGAGAAAGCGGCAGGCTGGAGTTTTCCGGTTTTAATGACATCTCTATCCACTCCTTTCCAGAGCTTTCTGTTTTCATCATACCACAAATCCCAAAAATTTCAATAGTTTTTAGTAATTTAATGAAAATATATTGAATCACTCTTCTCATAATTTGTATACTATTCACAAATTACAGCTGTTTTGGTTATGTAATGGGTGAAAGTCCGGACAAACGTAATTGGCTCTATATTACTCCTTTTGTTCTGTCGCATTTTAGAGAAAAGCCGAACCCCAGCTCTTTCTGTAGCATTTAACCAAGAAATGGTACAAAAATCGGTGTACACGAAACATATCGCATACACCGGTTTTGAGGAAGCTCTTTGTTATCTTGAGATAATCCAAATTCATTATGATAGATGCTCCGTATCACTCCAAGTCTCCAATTGATCCAAAAAATAGTTCAAAATTTTTTTCGCATATAAAAGTGTATGTACCATCACTATTATAAATTAGTGTTCTAGAAATACATTGATTCACTAAAATTAGATTTGCTAAATCGGAGTAATAGAATTGCGAAATATATTCCGAATATTTCTTAAAATAATTAATTAAGTATTTTTCAAAATCATAAATATCAAAAAGAATATCTTCTTGGCAAGTTTTATAAATTTCCAGGATATCTTTAGAATCTAACTCTTTTCCATCATAGCCCAATTTATGATAAATATATCTTATAAACAGTCGATTTTGATAACTTTCATATTCAAATTTCTGAATTTGAATTTTTTTCCGTATCGCATTTACAGATGGAATAAAGGATAAAAAATAGAGCATGAACAACAACATCACAACTACAAAAACAATAACAGAAAAGGGTGTGTCGGGAAATATTCGGTTAACTAAAATATAAATATTGCTTCCATTAGAATCCTGTGTAGATTCACTGGCACTACACCATGCAAAAAATCCCCCTAAAAAAACTGTGATAAACAATACATTTCTTACTTTTTTATATAATGATACATCCATGGAAAGTTTTGATAAATCATCTCTAAGTTTTAATTCATAGATTATTTTTTCAAACTGCAAATCCATTTAATTTTCTCCTTTGAGGGGTAATGACTCAAAATACTATCCTTAATCAAATAGTGATTGGGATAGTTCCTAAAAAACTTACTCTAAAGTTTAATAAGAAATAGCACCCCTAACTTAAGTACAAAGCACTCTAAGCAGGGGTACTACTATTGGATTACAAAATTGAACGCTTACACCAGTATTCAATATAAATATTGTAATTTGCAGTTATTCACAATATAGAGCACTTAAAAACCAGGGTGTTTCTGAAAAAGGAAAACCGTTGGGAATTTCGCTGAAAACAGAGCAGATGCAAAGCAAAAAGCGCAGAAATACTAGGTATCAGGACATTCCTAACGCCGCAGTTGTTGTTTACAGTAGAATTCACCTAGAGTTTGGAGTTTTTAGATGTCCCCTAGTTAAAGAGCAAATTATTTATGATCCACACTGAACATATGGCTGATTAAATCCAGCACCTTGTTGCTGTAGCCCCACTCGTTGTCGTACCAAGAAACCAGCTTAACAAAGTTTTCATTCAGCATGATACCTGCATCTGCATCAAAAATAGAGGTGCGGGGATCACCCAAGAAATCAGAGGATACCACGGCTTCGTCTGTGTAGCCCAGAATGCCCTTCATCTCGTTTTCAGAAGCTTCTTTGATGGCTTCACAAATCTCTTCATAAGTAGCAGATTTCTCCAAACGGCAGGTCAAGTCCACAACGGAAACGTCTAAAGTGGGCACACGGAAAGACATGCCGGTCAGCTTGCCTTTCAGTGCAGGGATAACCAAGGCTGCCGCTTTTGCTGCACCGGTGGAAGAGGGGATAATGTTGCCGGCAGCTGCTCTGCCGCCTCTCCAATCCTTGGCGGAGGGGCCGTCCACTGTTTTCTGAGTAGCAGTGGTAGAGTGCACGGTGGTCATCAGACCTTCGGCAATGCCAAATTTGTCGTTAATTACCTTGGCCAAAGGAGCCAGGCAGTTGGTCGTACAGGATGCATTGGATACTACTGTCATATCAGAGGTATAAGAATCTAAGTTTACACCGCATACAAAAGTAGGGGCATCATCTTTTGCCGGGGCAGAAATAACAACTTTCTTTGCGCCTGCCGCAATGTGAGCCGATGCTTTCTCTTTTGTTGCAAATACGCCTGTGGACTCCACAACATATTCTGCGCCGTCAGCGCCCCACGGAATGTTGGCAGGGTCTTTTTCCGCATGAACATTGATGGCTTTGCCGTTTACCATCAGCTTGCCGTCCTGTGCGCTGATTTCGCCCTGAAATCTGCCGTGCATGGTGTCATACTTTACCATATAGACCATGTAATTCAGATCAACAAAAGGATCGTTGATCCCCACGATCTCGAATACATCCGGCTGTGCTACCGCCGCACGGAACACCAAGCGTCCAATCCGGCCAAAACCATTGATGCCAATTTTGATAGACATAGTATAACCTCCTAATAATTTAAAGCATACCTTTTCTTTCCACTATTCTATAGCATTTTTTACAACAATACAAGAGTTTGAGAAAAATTTAACTAATAAATGTTCATTTTTTAAATTTTTTCAGATATTTTTTGCTTTTTTATCATTTTAAAACTAAGAGATTGCAAAAACATTGCCAACACCAAATATAATACACTGCTTTCCATGGTCATAGAGCAAATATCGCCCCGGCCCATGGCATACATCAGTAAGTTCGGCACAGTTACCGTAAAAGTTACAATGGCACAGCACATACCGGATGCCACCATCAAAAGACGGCTTTTGGAATCATCCAGTCCCGACAAAAAACGTGCCTGAGCAAACAGGCATACCAGCAAAAAGATCACCATAAACATGGAATACAAGCTTTCAATGGAATTGACCACTTCTGTGGATCGCACAAACATTACCGTTAAATCCATGCATGACCAAAGCGGCAAAAATAAAGTTGCCGCAGGAAGGTGAAGGTAAGGACTTTTTCCTTGGCCCAATCCCCACGCCAGCACCAGCAGATTAATTGCTGCTGCCACCGCCAGAATCGCCAGCGCAGCGTATAAAACCGGATGCTGCACCCAAACCGGAATCTGCTGCATATAATTTTCTTCCCAATTGGTATCACCCGACGCCACCAGCGCCAGCTGACGAACGGCATAAATCAGCATCACCGCGCCGCTTAATCCACAAAATATAACGGACGGCATACTGGACATATCCTGAAATTGCAAAGAGAAATTCTTTTGGCGCCGCGACAAAAAAAGCACTGCCGCGCACCCTGCAATCAGAATTACAGAAACGATAGTTGAGGTTACATTTCCATCGGTAAAAAAACCAGTTTGACTGTCCACATAATACATCAACTGATATAAACGCACCGGAATCGTCACTATGCAGGTGACCGCAAATACGATCCAAATTTTTTTTATCATGCTTTCTGCCCTTTCTTTTGCTTCTATCAGCGGTCACTGAAAGAATTTTTGCGATTCAATGATAAACTTTAACGAATCTATGACTCATTTTATATCACGTATCCCGCAAAGTCAATAGAAGCCGCCCCGGGCCGCTTTGCGGAGAAAGGAGCCCAATATGAAAGGAAAACCCGCACTGTGCCTTTTGCTGTTCTTACTGCTTTTGCTGATTCCGCTCATGGCACTGGGCGCAAAAACACCAGACAAAAAATCATCTTCCCCTCCCGCATCTTCCACACCGGCAAGCAGCCAAACGCAAAGTGCTGCCCCCGCCTCTTCTACGGCAAGCGAAACAAAAACAGCGGCAACTGCCGCTGTTTTTAAAATTCTGGATGAATCCACCGGAACAGTACTGACCGTGGACGACAAAGAATTCCTGTTTGGAGCAGTCGTCACAGAAATGTCCCCCGAAAACCATGTGGAGGCTCTAAAAGCACAGGCGGTCAGCGCTTACACTTATTACAGCCGCCTGCGCGAACAACAGCGGCAAAAACCAGATTCCTCCCTGAAAGGCGCTGATTTTAAAGCCAACATTTCCAGCTGGCTTCTCTATACCACCAAAGAAGAAATGCAAAAACGCTGGGGTGGAAATTTCGATGCCTATTATAAAAAGCTGTCAGAAGTAGCAGATGCCGTTTACGGCGAAACCCTGCAAAGCAACGGCCAACTGATTTGCGCCACCTATTACGCGATATCTTCCGGCAATACTGAAGCCGCCAAAGATATTTGGGGCGGAGATTACAGCTATCTGGTGCCGGTTGCAAGCCCCGGGGACGTGTATGCCGGGGGTTTTAGCACTAGCGTAACCTTAACCCCTCAAGAAGTCCAAACCGCCGCACAGAAACAATGGGGGCTATCTTTAACAGGCGAGCCTTCCGGTTGGTTTGGGAAAGACGAACGAACCAAATCCGGCTCAGTCAAATCCCAAGTGCTGAGCGGCAAAACGGTTACGGGCGGAGAAGTTCGAACAGCCTTTGGGCTTCGATCCGCCAACTATACAATCAAATTTGCAGGTGGAAAATTCACCTTCTCAGTCAAAGGATACGGCCATGGCGTGGGCATGAGTCAAGTGGGGGCAGAATATATGGCGCAGCATGGCTCTGACTACCGCCAGATTCTTTCTTGGTACTATCCCGGCACTGCCTTAACAAAAGCATAAGCAAAAAGGAAACAGCCATGCAAAATATGACTGTTTCCTTTTTTGATCCCTTATTCCTCGAATCTTTTTATTTGATCCATTCTTTGCTTTCGATCGATCTTTCCTTTGGATTTGTTCCACACATTCGGCTTACCGTCGTACTCTATCGGCACTGATAGCACGGTTCCGACAGGTCGATTTGACCTGTTTTAACAAAAATAAGGAGGTAAGACCAAAAGTCTTACCTCCCATTGATACGTGTGCCGATCTCCGGCACAAAGCGGCGGTCTGGAAGATGAAGTCCAAACCGCCGCACGCAAATACAACTAACGATTATTCAGTTATTTTTAAGAAACTTGGTTCTTATTTGAACAGAGACACGTTGTTGCCTGCTACGCCCTTCGCAACTGCACCAGCAGCAACGTCGAACTTAACGGAAACGTGAGTATTGCCAGCCTTAGCAACTACATAAGCAGTGCCGGGGTTCTGAGCAGTTACTCTGTACACGCCATTGCCGCGGGGAGTGATGGAAACGACTTTGCCGTTTGCGCTCACAACCGGAACTTCATTGCTTCCGGTAACGGTGAACTTCACATCATAGATGCCCTTAGGAGCAAAGGTGTAGGAAGTTGTGTCAGCCTTCAAAGAACCGTTCACTTTTACTACGTTCACAGTCAAAGTAGCAGCAGCGCCGTTTGCATCAGTTGTGGTGATGGTTGCGGTGCCTTCAGCAATACCCTTAACCTGGAACTTGTAGCCGCGAGCATCAGCAGCGTTGAACAGTTCAACCTTAGCAATCTGATCGTCGGAAGAAGTAGCAGTCATAACTGCTTCGCTGGAGGACTTTGCAATATACTGGTACACTGCATTGGTTCCCAAAGTAACCGGCTTGGTGGTATCCAAAGTTACAGTGGAAGCAGGCAGAGCAGTAGCAGTAACTTTAGTGGTAGCAACAACAAAATCATCATTGGTGCGGCCATCTTTGTCTACTACAGTAGCAGTAATAGTTGCCTGGTTATCGGTTGCATACTCTTTGTTGAAATCCAGAACCTTAATGGTAGCCACGCTGCCTTCGGTGGTCATGCTGATATAATCATCATTTCCATCAATGCTCCACTCAACATAGGAACCCTCAGGCATGCCTGTGCCGGTGGGATAAGCAACTGCAGTTACAGTTGTGCTCTGGCCCTTAGCAAGGGAAACTTCGCTCTTATCGAGCTGTACGCCAGCGAAAGTAACAGCCTTAACAACGAACTTCTCAACGTCGCTGTTCACAGCCTTCTTCTCTAAGGTGTAGCCCAAAGTTGTGATGTCATCAATGTCAACTGCATCGGTGTAAGACTGGAATGCAGTTACGCCAGTAGCCAAACCTTCGGTCAGCTGCAGGGTAATGTCTTCCATGCTGTCTTCAACAAACAGTTTGCCAGCGGGAACTGCCAGAGTACCGTCACCGGAAATGTCATTGAAGTAGCCTTCAGCAACAGTTACCTTGCCGTCTTCATCTTCAATTTCCAAGCTGCCAGCCTGCAGTTTGCCCTTGACTTCAACGTTGGAATCGCCGTTTACAGTAATATCTACGTTAGCAGAATTAATGATTTTGCCGATTTTACCGGAGAAATCTTCGAAAGTAATATCATTGTCATAGTCAGCATCCAAAGTGCCGATAGTAACATTTTCGTCGTTCAGAGTAACAGCGCCCTTAACGGTGCCGTTAATCTTCACAGCAGCATCACTAGAAGCATTGATCTCGATTTCGTGCTCATCGCCCTTAGCTTCCACATTACCAGTGATGGTGGTGGCAACATCTTCGTCATTGGCATCGATGTCTACGGTCTTACCAATCACATCGCCAGAAATGGTACCGCCGTTAACAGCAACCTCAGCTTTATCTGCATCAATTGCCTTTACCTTACCTTTGGTAACGGTAATCTGAGGCTCTTCACCCTTTTGCTCTAACAGGCCGACATTACCATCATCAATGGTAATCTTGTTAGCCTTAATGTTGCCGGCGCTACCAGCATCCATATCAACAGTAGTTTTTGCATTACCCTTAATGGCACCGATTTTACCGTCGGTAACAAGAATGGTATTCTCTACAACTTCCCCTTTATCCAAATAGGGAGCAATGTCATAGCCGGTGACGTTGTAAATTTCATTGTTGTCTTTGGCTTTTCTGACATCATCGTTATCCCAGCTGTTCAGTGTATCAGCTTTTCTGGTCACATAGGTTGTGCTGCCCTTTTTGTTGATTTCAACTTTTGAACGTTCTGCACGCCATTTTTTATCAACAGACAACTTAACAGTGGTCTTTTCTGTTTTATCTTTCTTGGTGGCCAAGTCAAAATCTACGTTGATGGTACCAGTAGAAGCAACTTTTTCAGGAACCAATTTGTCTTTCTTTTCACCACCAGCTTTAGCTACAGCAAGAGCAGCCTCAGCATCTGTTACAGCCTTTTTCAAATCTACTTCCTTAAGATCCTTGACTGCAGCGTATGCCTCTTTATGAGCATTCAATTCGTCCTCAGCCTTTTTAACCACTTCGGCTTGAGCATTGTACTTGTCAAGTGTCTCTTGAGCCTCATCTAAAGCAGTCTGTGCGGCTGCAATTGCAGCATCATCCACAGGCTCTGCTTTTTTCAGATCTTCCAGTGTAGTTGTTTTAGTGACTACATCACTTTTTAATGTTTCCAGAGCTTTTCCCTTATAATCACCATGCTCCTTGGCTGTAGCTACGTTGCCTTCCAGCGTAGTTGTTGTAGCTGCGCCAGTTTTAAACAACTCCAACTTAGCGTTTGCAGCATCCAAAACAGCTTGGGCGCTTTCAATAGCGCTCACGTTGCCTTCAGGGAAATAGGTGGTCTTAACGGTGTAAATACCATTTACAGACTTAACAGGCTCATTTTTCTTGATGTCAAAAGCCTTGTCGCTGTCTTTCTTGACTTTACCGTCGACAGCATCTTCATCAATGGTATACACTGCATACAAATCTTTGTTAGTTACTTTATAAATAGCAAAAGTTAACTGCTCGTCATTGATTGCCGCAGAGCTAAGATCATCGGGCTTATCATTTTCGAACGGCTCATCACTCACTTCTGCAACGATCTGGCTTCCAACCGGATCAGCATAAATGGTGATATCTTTCTTGCCTCTTACCTTAACGGTCTTGTCGTTACGGTCGTATTCACCCTCATAGGTAACGGTGATAACTTCTTTACCCTTTGCGTCTTTCTTCAGGGTCAGCACGTTATCTGTATCATCTCTGTCCTTAATGGACTTTACGAGATAATCACCCGAAGCATGAGTGTAGCTCAGGAATTCAACGTCGCTGGCTTCCTCATTATCATAGGTTTTCAGAGAAACGCCTTCGAGCAGTTCGTCAACTGTCACAATGACATCGATATCTTTGTCATTTGAGTCTTTTTCTTTTGCGTTACTTGCCAGATACAATTCATCCTGATCAACGGTCAGCTTTCCGGTCTCACGGACAGAAGCCGCAGAAGCGAAGTTAAGGGAAGAAAAGCTGGACACGATCATGGCAGATGCCAGAACCAGTGACAGCACTTTGCTTTTGGTTTTATTCATCCTTGGTAGTCCTCCTTAATAGTGTTTCGTTGTTTGCGTATTTGCGCTGTGCTTTTATGAAAGGTAAACATACATGGCAGCCCCGCCTCTAAAAGGCCGAGACAAGCGGAAGCAGCTGAAAATTGTAAGAAACTCACGGCCACACCGCTTATATGTTTAGTTGAATTATAGGCGATCCCGGACATAATGTCAAGGGTATTTTTGACTTTTTTTAAAATTTTCACACCCCGCCAGCCCTTGGTACTGCTGGATTTTTCAGGATTTGCCATGGAAAAATCAGTTATTACGAATTCATAGACTAATTGTTAACAATTTATGAATTATTACATTTTTCTGACTTTTTTCTTTCCAGTATTTTTTCGTGCTTTTAGGGGGTTAAAGTATCCTGCGCAATGCCATCCTGATACAACACGCCGGCAAGGGGACGATCCTTTTCCCAACGGCCCGCAAAGCCCACCTGTCCATCGGGCAGATATTGGGTTCCCATTCCGTGGCGTTTTCCGTTTTTCCATTCACCGCTGTAACAAAGCCTGCCCTGCGGATCAAACAAAGTCACTTTGCCCGAAAAGCGATCTCCATCCCAGCGGGCAACCAAAAGGGTTCCATCCTGCGCCCGGTAACTGGCGCCCACGCCGTGGCGTTTGCCTTCTACCAGCGCCCCGGCATAGCTGATGCTGCCATTGGTGTCGACCACAGCGCCGGCCCCATGGGGTTTGTCCTGCTTCCATCCCCCGGCATAAAGGCCCCCGCCGCCGGGGCGGAACCCCACCCCCACGCCGTTTCGTTTGTTCTGCTGCCAGTCGCCCACATAGCACATGCGTCCCGTTTTGTAATAATAGGCGCCAAAGCCGTCACGCTGATCCCGCCAATAGCCGCCTTCATAGGCGGTTTTGCCGTCAGGCATTTCGGTGCGGCCGCGGCCGTGGCGCATCTCTTCCAGCATCTGGCCGAAATAGCGATAGCTTTCTTGCTGGCTGATCACGATGCTTTTCACCGGCACGATTCGATCCTCGGCGGCTTCCGGCTCTTTGGCCGGGGCGGCATTGTCTGCCTTTGTTTCCTGTTTCGGCACCTTTTTGGGTTCCCCTTTCAGGCCCGGGGCACAAACCGTTCCATCGGCGCTTCGCTTTGCCACCGCATAACGGGTCGGCGCAGCGGGTGGCTCCACCGCTTTGTGCTCCGGCACATCCTGCCGGAACAGTTCTCTGTCCACCCGATAGCTGGGTGACGACTCTTCCTTAGAGGGAACATCCGGCTGGGTGGGATCTTTTTCCATTCTTTCTGCATTTAGAAGGTCAGTTTCTTCTGTTTCTTTTATAGAAAGGGAATCTTCCTGTTCCAAAGCCGTATTTTTCATCAGCTGTTCTTCCAACTGCCTCAGGCGATCTTTCAAATAAGAAATAGGAACCTCATCCGGTTCCTTCCAAGAGTCTTCGTGTGCCCCCGGATCTTCTAGCCGGCACAAACGCTCCTGTGCCAAAGATAATTCCGCCGAAGAGCCCGGCAAAGAAGATTCCTGCTCCGGCAAACATTCCGGATCCAGCGGATCCGATTCTTCCCGCTGCGGCAAAAACACCGGTTCTGACGACATTCCGCCTTCCTGAATCTTTTGCCAAAGGCTTCTGCGCTGCTGATATTCCTGCTCATCGCAATAGCAGTAATCCCCTTCTAAACAAGCGGCGATGATCTTCGGATCCCCCAAACTGGAATCGATCATGCTTTGCTCTGCCGTTCCCATCCTCACCGGGCAGGGGTAAAGAACGGTTTGTGCCGATTCCCCGTTCCCCGGCTGGCGCAGCGTCAGCTCCTCTTTACCCGGAACACAGGATAGTTCCGCCTGAACGCGGCCATCCGGCCCATAATAAGAGGCTTTGCGAAACTGGTGCAGCTTATCGTATTCCGTGCGGATTTTCAGCGTGCCGTTTGGATCAAACACATCCAAACAATAGCCATCGGGAATTTTATAGGCTCGTTCCAGCAGATTGCGTTCCCACTTCTTTTCCCACACAAAGGCCCGCTTTCGGATCACATACCGGAACCGCACCTCCATCCCGTCCTCCTGCACGGACGCGCGCTCTTTTACCTTATGGTTCGTCTGAAAATACACCTTTCTCGCGTCATACAACCTTCCGTGCAAAGAAGACAGACTGCTGCAGCCTTTATAATAGACTGTAAGAATCACATGTTCCGGCAGCTGCATAATTCGGATCCCTCCCTGGTTTTTGCTTTGTTTCAGTGTACCGCATACGCCGGCCTTTGGCAAGGGATTCGCCCCCGGAATTTTCTGTATTTTGCCAAAAAAACGAAAAAGAAAACTGCCGCAAAACGGTTCGCTCTTTCCGAATCCGTTTTACGGCAGCCATGCCCGGGGTTGTGATTATTTGAACATATACTCCATGTTGTCCAACACGCCGCCAACTTTTTTCATCGCCTTATTGGCTGAACGCTTCAGCTGACGGTTGTTTTTAAATGCCTTATTGCTGACGCTGGCAACTGCCAGGCCTGCCACAAGCCCCGCGCTAATGCCTTTTACAAAGCCTTTGGTTTCATTATACATATCGTATAACCTCCATATCGTGTAGATCAATTTCAGACCCGACATTATTTATTCCCCCTGTCTTTTGATATAATCAGAAAGATTATGGCAAAAAGGAAATTGCATACAAAACCACCCACAATTTCCTTAATATTTCCTTTTATGAATAGACTTTTTTCCCCGGTTGGATTATGATGAGTATGACAAATTACAAAACGGCCTAAACTAGACCCGAAAGGATAAACTCTGACATGCCAACGCTTAATATTGTGATGGTGGAGCCTGAAATCCCACAAAACACCGGCAATGTGTCGCGCACCTGCGCCGCAACAGGCGCCATTTTGCACTTGGTGGGGCCGATGGGCTTCACAATTGATGATAAAAAATTAAAACGTGCCGGTCTGGATTACTGGCATTTTCTCGACATTCGCTACTATGATACTCTGGCCGATTTTTTCAGCCGTAATACAGGGAATTTTTTCTATTTTTCAACCAAAGCGCCGCGTAACCACACCGAAGTTACTTACCCGGATAACTGCTATTTGGTATTCGGCAAAGAAACCGCCGGGCTGCCGGAAGAACTTTTGCATCAAAACCCGGATTCCGTGGTTCGCATTCCCATGCTGTCAGAAGCGCGCAGCCTGAACCTTTCCAATGCGGTGGCCATCGGCGTGTATGAAGCGCTGCGCCAGTGGGATTTTCCAGAGCTCAGCCAAGAAGGACATCCCCGCAGTTTCGACTGGTAAGCTTCTTTTAAAATATTGATATGGAAAAAGGCCATACATCTTGAAAAATAAGGAAAAATAAGATAGAATGAAACCAGATAATTAATTCTTTAACAAACTGGCTCAACGCCAGGCAGAAAAGCCGGGGGCTTATCAAATACGTAAGGAGTGCAGCTTATGAACTATCTGAACAAAAAAACCGTAGAGGATATTGAAGTTGCGGGAAAACGGGTGCTGGTCCGCTGTGACTTTAACGTTCCATTCGACGGCGAGGGAAACATTTCGGATCCCAAGCGGATTGACGAAGCACTGAAAACCATTCGTTATCTGATCTCCCATCACGCCAAAGTGATTCTTTGCTCTCACCTGGGCCGCCCCAAGGGGGAATTTAACCCCAAATACTCTTTGACACCGGTAGCCGAATACCTGTCAAAGGTTTTAGGGCAGCCAGTAAAAATGGCAGCAGATGTGATTGGCGAAAGCGCCAAATCCGTTTCGGCCTCTTTGCAGGACGGAGAAGTTGCTTTGCTGGAAAACGTGCGTTTCCATAAAGAAGAGGAAAAGAACGATCCCGAATTTTCCAAAGCCCTGGCTTCTTTGGCAGACATTTATGTTAACGACGCATTCGGCACTGCCCACCGCGCTCACGCTTCCACTGCCGGCGTTGCCGCTTACCTGCCTGCGGTCTGCGGTTATTTAATTCAGAAAGAAATCACCGTCATGGGCGGCGCTTTAGCCAACCCCAAGCGTCCTTTTGTTGCAATTCTGGGCGGTGCGAAAGTATCCGATAAAATCGGCGTCATCAGCAACCTTCTGGATAAGGTAGACACCTTGATTATTGGCGGCGGCATGGCCTATACATTTATGAAGTCTTTGGGTTACTCTATCGGTACATCCCTGTGCGAAAACGACAAATTGGAACTGGCTCAGGAAATGATGGCCAAAGCGAAAGACAAAGGCGTTAAGTTCCTGATTCCCCTAGACAACGTGGCCGCCGACAAATACGACGAAAACGCCAACCACAAGGTGGTGGATTCCGATAAGATTCCCGACGGCTGGATGGGTCTGGATATCGGCCCGAAAACACAAGAGCTGTTTACCTCTGCGCTAAAAGGTGCGGGCACTGTGGTCTGGAACGGCCCGATGGGCGTCAGCGAATGGAAAAACTTTGCTGTGGGCACCATTGCCGTGGCGAAAGCAGTGGCCGAAAGCGGCTCTGTTTCCATTATCGGCGGCGGCGATTCCGCAGCGGCTGTGGAACAGTTGGGCTATGCGGATAAGATGACCCATATCTCTACCGGCGGCGGCGCTTCCCTAGAGTTTTTAGAAGGTCTTGAGCTGCCCGGCATCGCCTGCCTGAACGACAAAGACTAATCATTCGCAAAGGGCAGGCAATGGTCTGCCCTTTCTTTGCAGGGTTTCCTGATTGTCGGGGCCCTTCACATACTTCTTTTCCACGGCAAACACTCCCGATGCATGAATTTACAAAACTGTGCCCCATATGGAAACCAGTGCGGCACAGGCAAGAAGGAAACGATTCTCTGTGAGTTACTATTTTAAAACAATGAATTTCATCTGCGGGCGGTAGTTCCGCCATAAAATTGATTGATAAAGGATGGGACGAAAATGAATAAACAACTGAGAAAAGCCGTTATTGCCGGCAACTGGAAAATGAATAAGAACCCTGAGGAAACCAAAACCTTGTTAAACGAGGTGCTTCCGTTGGTAAAAGATGCTGACTGCGAAGTGGTCGCCTGCGTTCCTTTCATTGATCTGATGGCTGCACTAGATGCCGCCAAAGGATCCAACGTAAAAATCGGCGCACAGAACTGCCACTGGGAGAAAAACGGTGCTTTCACCGGTGAAATCGCCGCCCCCATGTTGACCGCAGTGGGTGTCACCCATGTGATTATCGGCCACAGCGAACGCCGTACTTATTTTGGAGAAACCGATGAAACCGTAAATAAAAGAGTCCGTGCCGCGTTGGACGCAGGCCTGACTGTCATTTTGTGCGTAGGTGAAGCCCTAGAACAGCGGGAACAGGGAATCACCGAAGAACTGGTAGCTTTGCAGACCAAAATTGCACTGCAAGGCGTAAAAGAATACGAACTTTCCCGCGTTATCATCGCTTATGAGCCCATCTGGGCCATCGGAACCGGACGCACCGCCACCTCTGAGCAGGCCGGCGAAGTCTGCGGAGCCATCCGCGGCGTAATTGCACGTCTGTATAATCAAAAAGCAGCGGATGCCTTTACCATTCAATACGGCGGCTCGATGAACGCGAAAAACGCAGCGGAGCTGTTGGCTCAGCCCGATGTGGACGGCGGTTTGATCGGCGGCGCTTCTTTAAAAGCTGCTGATTTTGCAGAAATCGTGCGCGCCGCTTCTCAGGGCTAAGCCCCACCTGCATCGCGAAGGAGAATTAGAATGAAAAAACCCTTGATGTTAATGATTTTAGACGGCTTTGGCATTGCACCGGAATATGGCAACGCCATTGCCGCCGCAAAAAAGCCGAATCTTGACCGTCTGTTTCGAGAAAACCCCATTACTCAGATCGGTGCTTCCGGCATGGATGTGGGTCTGCCGGACGGTCAGATGGGAAATTCCGAAGTGGGTCATACCAACATAGGCGCCGGGCGCATTGTGTATCAGGAGCTGACCCGTATCACCAAATCCATTGCGGATGGTGATTTTTATGAAAATCAGGCACTTTTAAACGCGGTGAAAAACGCCAAAGAGAACGGAACCGCTTTGCATTTGGTCGGCCTTTTATCCGACGGCGGCGTGCACAGCCACAACAGCCATCTGTATGCACTCTTAGAACTGGCAAAGCGCCATGGCCTGACAAAAGTATTCGTACACGCTTTGATGGACGGCCGTGACGTGCCCCCCACCTCTGGAAAAGGCTTTGTCACCGATTGCCGGAACAAAATGCAGGAACTGGGCGTTGGCCGGATCGCCACTGTGATCGGCCGTTATTATGCCATGGATCGAGATAATCGTTGGGAACGAGTCTATAAATCTTATGCCGCCATGGTTTTGGGCGAGGGCGTGCAAAACACCGATCCGGTTCAGGCCGTGGAAAAATCCTATGCAGACGGCGTAACCGATGAATTTATTCTACCTGTCGTTTGCACCGAGGTTGGCCGGATTTCTTCCGGAGATTCAGTGGTGTTCTTTAACTTCCGCCCCGATCGGGCCAGAGAGTTAACCCGCGCATTTGTGGATCCCAAGTTCACCGGATTTGAGCGTCTCAAGGGATTCTTCCCCCTGACCTATGTATGCATGACCCAATTTGACGCCACCATGCCCAATGTACAGGTAGCGTTCCACCCCCAAAGCCTAAAAAACACTATGGGAGAATACCTTTCGGATCTGGGCAAAACCCAGCTGCGCATCGCAGAAACGGAAAAATATGCCCATGTGACATTCTTCTTTAACGGCGGAGTAGAAACCATTTATCCGGGAGAGGATCGAACTTTGATCAACTCCCCCAAAGTTGCCACTTACGATATGCAGCCGGAAATGAGCGCCTATCTGGTAACCGACGCTTTGGTTGAAAAGATCGACAGCGGCATGTATGATGTGATCATCCTGAACTTTGCCAACTGCGATATGGTTGGACACACTGGTGTGTTTGATGCAGCAAAGGCCGCTGTGGAAGCGGTGGATACCTGTGTAGGCCGAGTGATGGACGCTATTTCCAGACAAAACGGCGTGGCTTTGATTACCGCAGACCACGGAAACGCCGACAAAATGTATGAAGACGACGGTTCTCCCTTTACCGCCCACACCACAAACCCGGTTCCCTTCTGCGTGGTGGGATACCCCTGCAAGCTAAGGGAAGGCGGGCGATTGGCAGACATTGCCCCCACAATGCTGAAAATTCTGAATTTGCCGAAGCCCGCGGAAATGACCGGGGAAAGCATTATCATAGACTAAAGCACTGATATTAAAACAGAAAAAATCCACCGGTAACGCCGGTGGATTTTTATTTTTAACAATTTACATTCAGAAAGTTATATTGTTCCTTACTGCAAAAACCAATTGTGAAAAGGAGAAATCAAAATGAATCTAATTCTAGAAAGTATCGTAACCCTGATGGTTACTATTGCCGGAGTCGTCATCGGCGGACTCATCACATTAAAGGCCAACAGCATCACCAATGCACAGTCCTTAAAAAAGGAACATCAGCTGGCAATGCTGCAAAAAATTAAAGAACTTTTGCAGGCATGGCATTCTCACCTAGCGAAAGATGTGATCCAAAACTTCCAGCAGCAGAATGCAGCCCCTTGCATCACATTTTCCCTTTGCGATGCTTTACGTACTTTAATTTTATATTTTGATGCCAATCCATCTGTTTTGAAAACATTTCAGCCCAATTTTGAAAAATTGCGAAAGCAAGAGCTTTCACTTCAACTGGTTCGGGAAAAATGGAACTCCCAGCTTCTTATTCTAATGAAAAAATATGCTCTGCAAACTCCCGAAAGTCTGTATGATTACGAAGATGGCAGGAAGCTTTGGGATGATTATGCCGCCTGGATTCTGGAGATCCAAAAAGGCATCAACGCCATGATTCTGTCCATAGATCTTCACATTGAAAAATCTATATTAAATGAAAAATGGTTTTAATCCTTCCCCAATCATTTCACTTTCAAAAAACAATCAGTAAAAGCCGGGCTTGTCTGCCTTACAACGTACTTTCCAAATCCAGTGTTCCCCTGGCCTTGGGAACGGTAATGCGCCGCGCGTAACCGGCTAGCCGCTCTTCGTTCAGTTTTTCCACCAAAAGCTTTTCCAGCCCGCTGCTCCCCCCCACCAGATTCATCAAAAGCTTGGAAGCATTATCCACAGAAGGGATCTCTTGAAAACGAATCAGGATCCGATCTCCGCTAAAAATAAACTTCATCACACGGGTGTTGGGTGTTTCTAAAAAGGAAATGTATAGTTTTAAAACCGGGCGTCCGTCTTCATCCCGGGTCAGCCTTGCCACATTTCCCGTTACATAATATTCCCCGTTAATGTTCAGCACACTGCGGCGGGGTTCACCGTCCAATCCGGCTCGAATAATCTGCTTTCCGGTTTCATCTGTGAATTCTACCGTACAAAATCCCGGTGCAAAAGCAAAGGATACCCGCTGAATCGGGGGCAAAAAGCTATTCCTCACCACAGAAAAAATAAAGGGAAGAATCGTTCCATAGCTGTTTTTCAGTGTATAAGATCGCCCATTGAGCCGGGCAGCATCCGGGCTCAGCTTTGGCACCGGCTGCCGCGCAAACAGCGTCTGGCTGATTTTTTGCAGCAAGGTTTTCTCCCTGCGTTCCGGAATGGTATCTGGAAACAGCGCAAACGATGTTAAAGTTTGTTTTAAAGATCGCAGTCCATTGATGTTCTGCGGCAAAGGATCGGAAGAAAAGTTCTGATCATTGCCAAAATATTTCTGGATGATCGATGCACTTTCGTCCACAAACAGACTATGACTTCCGCTGGTGATGGCAATGACCATATCCAGATTCGGGATCACCACCACATACTGGCCGAACACCCCGTTAAATTGATATGAGCCCGGGATCGGAAACCCCCAAACATGATATCCATAGGTGGTCTGATGCTCCCCCATCACAGTTTGAATCCCCGCATCGGTGGATTCCTCTACCCATTTCTGAGATAACAGCTGTCGGGACTCCCCATTGACCGTCCATCTTCCTTTTTGCAGGTAAAGCTGGCCCAGTTTTGCCATATCTTCCGGACGCAAGAACAAACCCCAGCCGCCTTTTTCAATGCCCATAGGGCATTTTTCCCAAACCACATTTTCAATGCCCAACGGTTGGAACAGCCTAGGGGTCAGATATTCCACCAACCCTTGCCCCGTCGTTTTGTGAATCAAAGCACTGAGCAAATAGGAATTCATGCTGTTATAAGTAAATTCGCTACCCGGTTCATAAGCGCAGTCTGAATTCAGACACGCCTTAACCCAGTCTTTTTCAAAAATTGTGCTGACCTCATTAATGCGGAGACCCGCCGTCATGTTCAGCAGATGGCGAATGGTCATGCCCTCCATTTTGTGTTTGCGGAAAGGGGACGGGGGCATCCGATCGGACAAAAGGTCACAAATCCGATCATCCAGCGAAAATAACTTTTCTTCCACTGCCATCCCCACCGCCATCGCCGTCACTGTTTTAGAAAGGGAATACACCATCTGGGCATAAATTCCCGAATAAGGCTTCCAATGGGCTTGGGCAATCAATTTGCCATGACGCAGAACCACCACACTGTGCACGCTGATATCGGGGCATTGATCCAGTTCCCGAAAAAACAATTCCAAATATGCCGAAGGCACCCCTTGAGCCTCCGGTGTGGAACGCGGCAAGGGGTGTCTGGGCGGCTCCGCCGGATAACGGGGCTTTTCCGGCACAAAAGGATACGGCGTAATATTCCGCAAATCGCCTCGCAGGCTTTTAATCATCATATCTACCGTTTTGATTTGCGCCACCAAGTCCATCATAAAGGAAGATCCTCCAAACGGCGCCTGACCATATCCAGCGCAAAGGACGCTGCCGTATTCCGGTAATAGCTGCGGGGGCGGCGTTGGCTGAACACTTTCACCCGGCGGACAACCGTGCCTTTTTCGTCACACAGGCCCACATAAATCATCCCCACGGGTTTTTCTTCGGTTCCGCCGTCCGGCCCGGCAACACCGGTGATGCCGATTCCGATATCGCTGCCTGCCGCTTTACGGATCCCCTGCGCCATAGCAGCCGCCACCGGCTCGCTGACTGCACCGTGTTCTTCAAGCATCTCTTCCGGCACACCCAAAAGCTGGGTTTTGATGCGGTTGGCATAGGTAACCGCTCCCATTTCAAACACAGAGGAAGAACCGGGAATATCGGTAATCCGCTTTGCTAAAAGACCACCGGAACAAGATTCCGCCGTCGCAACGGTCCTATTCCGTTCTTTGAGCATAGCAACCACCAGCTTCTCTAAGCTGTCTACGTTAATTCCATAGGCATAGTCGCCAATGCGCTGCCGGATCTGTTCTGCCACCGGTCGGCACATTTCCTCTGCCTTTTCTGCGCTTTCCGCTTTGGCGGTCACCCGCACAAACATTTCGCCGTCTTTGGCATAAGTGGCAACCGTGGGATTAGAAGCATTTGTCATGTCTGACAACATTTCCGCCACCGCGCCTTCTCCCTGGCCGAACACATGCACATTCAGGGAATGGATGCTGGCGTTTTCCCGCTTCATTAAGAAAGGAATTCCGTAGTTTTGCAGCATGGGAACCAGTTCCGAAGGCGGGCCGGGCAGCATCATAATCAATTTGCCTTCTTTGGTCTCTACCACGCAGCCGGGGGCTGTCCCACGGTCATTGAGCAAAACCGTGGCGTTTTCCGGAAGCATCGCCTGTTTTTTCTGGTTTTCGCCCATATAGCGGCCGGTAAAATGTTCTTTCAGGCGCTTCATGCTCTCTTCGTGTTCCACCAATCGGGTTCCAGCACATTCTGCTATGGTTTCTTTGGTCAGGTCGTCCTCGGTGGGGCCAAGTCCCCCCGTGGTGATCACCAGGTCACTGCGCTCTAACGCCTGTACCAGCGCGCCTTTCAGGCGGCCGTTATTGTCCCCCACCGTACAAGAAAACATCATATCGATCCCCAGCTCGGACAAAGCCCGGGCTACATAGGAAGCATCGGTATTGATGGTCTGTCCGAGCAAGAGCTCGGTTCCTACTGATATGATTTCTGCTTTCATAGAATGACCTCTCCTATTCTTCCGGATTTTAAAATCCGATTTTCGTCAATCTTACTTCTGATACACATTTTTCAATGAGTGCTTCTGCATCCAAGCCCTTTTCCGCCTGCTCCACAAACTGAAGCTTGGGTTTGGTGCGGGGATGCTTCGGTGTAAATACCGTGCAGCAGTCCTCAAACGGCTGAATAGAAATATCAAACGTATCAATTTTGCGGGAAATGGAAATGATTTCTGTTTTATCCATGCCGATCAGCGGCCGGAACACAGGCATATCCACAGATGCATCCGTGCAGGCAATGGCACCCATGGTCTGGCTGGCCACCTGGCCCAAGCTCTCCCCGGTGATCAATGCTTCGCATCCGGCATCCCGGGCAATCCGTTCTGTAACCCGCATCATAAAGCGGCGCATGATAATGGTGAACAGCTCTTCCGGGCATTTGGACAGGATTTCTTCCTGCACATGGGCAAAAGGAACAATGCGCAGCATGGTTCGGCCGGAATATTCGCTGACCTTCGTCATCAAATCCACAACCTTCTGCTCGGCCCGTTCACTGGTATAAGGCGGGCTGGCAAAATGGACGGGAATCAGTTCGACACCGCGCTTTGCCATGCAAAAACCCGCCACCGGGCTGTCGATGCCGCCGCTGATGAGCAGCGCCGCTCTTCCGCTGGTTCCCACCGGCATTCCGCCGGCGCCGGCAATCACACCGCCGCGGATATAGGCACTAAAATCTCGCACCTCTACCGTTACCGTAATGTCCGGATGGTGCACATCCACCCCCAAATGCGGAAATTGCTTCATTAGGTATTCCCCAACCGTAGCAGAAATCTCAGGGGATTTCAGGGGAAACCGTTTATCAGAACGTTTGCTTTCCACTTTAAAGGTTTGGGCCTGCTCCAATTGATCCTTCAAATATTCACCGCTGGCTGCCAGAATGGATTCCATGTTCTTTTCTGCCACACAGCATCGAGAAAAAGCTGCAATGCCGAACACCTTGCGGATTTTGTCTTCCACCGCGTCCAAATCCACTTCACTTTGGGGCATAATGGTGATGGTGGACTGCGCCATGCGGATATCAAATTCCCCCAGCCGATTGATGCGGTGCTTTATATTTTTTAAAAGAGCCGCTTCAAATGTTTTTCGATTCAAGCCCTTTAGCACTAATTCGCCCAGCTTAATTAAAAGTATCTCTTTCATACAAACTCCTTAGGATTTTTTCACCAGCTGCTTTGTTCCCTGTTTTAATGCAGAAACAAACTCGCTGATTTCTTCTTTTGTGGTAAATCGGGAAAAACTGACCCGCAAAGAGGACTGCACCAAAACAGGCGAAAGCCCCATAGCCGTCAGCACATGGCTGGGTTTTGCTTTGGAACAGGCCGATCCGCTGGACACAAAAACTTCTTTTGATGCCAAAAAATGCAGCATGGTTTCTGCCCGGATGCCCGACACAGAAAAACTGAGAATATAGGGAACCGCATCTTTTGGGGAATGGATTACCACTTCTTCCATTTGTTCCAGCTGTTCCCGCAAAAACTCATTTAGCTGCCCAAAATGCTTTTCCAAAACAGATGCTTCCGGCAATGCAGCCGCAGCCGCGCCGAATCCGGCAATGGCCGGCAAGGGTTCGGTTCCCGGCCGCAGTTCTTTTTCCTGCCCGCCGCCGAACACCCGGGAAGGCAATTTTCCGGAACCGGACACATACAGCGCCCCGGCTCCCTTGGGCCCATGGATTTTATGGGAAGAGATGCTCATCAGGTCAATCCCCATACGGGAAGGACGAACCGCAAGCTTTCCAAAAGCCTGTATTGCATCCACATGCAAAAGCGTATGAAATTTTTTGCGCTTAATAGCCGTTGCGGCGGCTTCCACAGGAAGGCGCACTCCGGTTTCATTATTGACCAGCATCATACTGACCAAAATCGTATCATCCGTAATCGCCTGTTCCACCTGCTCCGGCAAAATATGGCCCTGCGCATCCGGCATCAGATATTCCACCTGAAAGCCATCTTTTTCTAACTGCTCCATTACATTTTTAACTGAGGGATGTTCTATTGCGGTAGTCACAATCCGCTTTCCCCAGCGGCTGTTTCGCTTTACCGCGCCGAAAATAGCCAGATTATTGGCCTCCGTCCCGCCTGATGTAAAATAAATTTCACCCGGGGAAACACCCAATTTGTCCGCCACAGCCTGACGGGCGGCAGTCATCTCCCGCTCCGCTTCAAAGCCCATGGTATGCAGCGAAGATGGGTTCCCATAGGTTTCTGTCATCATTTGCAGCGCTTTTTGCGCCGCCGGTTCACAAACGCGGGTTGTGGCCGCGTTATCCAAATAAATCTTTGTCAAGCCAAAAGCCTCCAACCGATCGAATCAGACCTTATTATACACGAAAAATTGCGAATAGTGAATACACGTCCGCTTGCATTTTTTGCAAATCCGCGCTATGATTGGGACATAAGGGACAAAGCTATCCCCTTTTCAGCAGTTAGGAGGAACCAAAATGGCGGAACTTAAAAACACAAAACAGCGCGGCGCCATTCTGCGTTTTTTAGAAAACAGCCCCGAGCCTGTCTCGGCTGAGGATATCTTTGTGCTGCTAAAGCCTTCTTTTCCTCAATTGGCCCTTTCCACCGTATACCGAAATTTAGAACGGTTTACTGCCAGCGGAATATTACAAAAAATTAATTTTGAAGATGGAATTATCCGTTACACGTTGGCAAAAGAACACGATCATTATTTAATTTGCACCGGATGCAGCAAAAAAATCCGATTGGATGACTGTCCGCTTTCTCCGTTAGAACTAAAACTGGCTCGTTCTACCGGGTTTGAAATTGAACGGCACAGCCTGACTATTTACGGAAAATGCCCCTGCTGCCAAAAACAAAAGGCCATGAAGCCAGAGCACTGTGCAGGCCGGTGTACTCATGAAGAAAAATGATCAAGATATAAAATAAATAGCAAAAAATTCATCGGCATCGTTATTGTAACGATGCCGTTTCATTTCGAGAAAGTACGAATTCATATGATACAAAAGCGGGGAACGCTTTCTATAAACCAAGATAAACGATAAATCCTGCCCCCGCCTGCACGCCATTCTTACTTGGGCAACGTCCAGCAATTGTTTTATTTTCTTCTTTTGCTGTTTTTCCACTAAACCGGCAGCAGGATAAAATAACATGCCGCTGTCTTTTGTTGACAAGTTCGTTACAAGTTTCGCTACAATAGAACCAGAGCTTCTTATGAAAGGCAGGTATTGCAATGGCAAAAATACTGGTGGCAGAAGACGAACAGGCTATCAATGAACTGATTTGCAGGAATCTTCATTTAGTCGGACATTCCCCCACTCCTTCACTAAACGGAAGCGATGCTTTGGAAAAAATACAAAACGAAGAATTTGACTTGGCGCTGCTGGATGTCATGATGCCGGGTCTTTCCGGATTTGAACTAAAGAAAAAAATTAGCAAAAGCATTCCCGTCATTTTCGTCACTGCCAAAGACGGATTATCCAGCCGACTGGAAGGCTTAGGCCTTGGCGCTGACGACTATATCATAAAGCCCTTTGAAATTTTGGAATTGCTGGCTCGGGTGGAAGCGGTTCTGCGGCGCACCAATAAACAGCAGCAAGTATTTGAGCATGCCGGGGCAAGGGTAGAATTAGACACCCATCAGGTGTTTGTAAACGGAAAAGAAATTACCCTGACCCCCAAAGAATTTGACTTATTGGAAGCATTGATTATTAACCGCAATTTGGCTTTGTCCCGTGACAAACTGCTGGAACTGGTGTGGGGGTTTGATTTCGAGGGCGAAAGCCGCACCGTGGACATGCATATTCTTCGCCTTCGCAAAAAGCTTGGGTGGGAAGATGTGATTAAAACCGTATACAAGCTGGGCTATCGGTTGAATGCGAGGAAATCAGAATGAACCATTTGCGTTTTTGGCAAAAAGCTTATTTTCTGACATTGCTGCTGTTTCTGGTTTCTTTGTTTGGTGGAATCTCTTTGATGGGCTGGCAGACCCAGCAGCACATGAAAAACAGTGAAATGGAAAAAGCAAGAAGCGAACAATACTTTATTGCACAAAACCTATCGAATGATTTGTCCAAAATTCAAAATAACCTTTCTTTGCGCGTGACAAGCCTTGCCAGTTCTTACGGAAAATATTACGCGCAGGACGACATTCTGCTTGAGCTAAGTCGGGATGGAGAAATTATTTTCACCAATCTGCCGGCCGATGCCAAAGAACACACGGAACTCTTGGGTCAAGAAGGAAAACAACATTGGATGATTCAGGATTTTCATGGAACGCAATACAGCATTGTCTTCAGCAGTTTGCCGGATGGTTTTGAAAATTACACGTTAGTCTGTGCCCGCAGCATGGCCCCCTTTACCACTATGTGGAATCAGATGCGTCATACGCTGGTGATAGGAAGCACTGTAGTTTCCGTTCTATTGGCCATGGGATTATTTTTCATCCTGCGCGGCATCACCAAACCATTGGAAAAACTGACCGGCACTGCGAACCAATTTGCCGGGGGAGATTTCAGTGTTCGCGCTGTGAAGAACGGAACCGATGAAATAGCCAATCTGGCAGAAAGCTTTAACGCAATGGCCGATGCCGCCGAACAGAATATGGACGAAATTCAGCAAATCGCAGAGCAAAATGCCCGGATGGCCGCCAATCTGTCTCATGAAATACGTACTCCTTTAACGGCAATTCAAGGCTACGCTGAATATATGTGTCTGGCGGAATTAACTGATGAAGAGCGGCACGACTCTCTCATCTACATCATAGACGAAAGCGCACGGCTGCAAAAAATCTCTCAGCGCATGCTGCAATTATTTTCTTTAGAATATGTAAAAACGGAACACACACCCATTGATTTGGCAAAGATTATTCGTCAGGTAAGCTTGTCCATTGCTCCAAAAGCAGAACAATCCAACATTTTATTGGAAATCGCCCCTGTACCAAAGATTGAAATATTGGGTGATGATATCTTATTAGAAAGTCTTTTTACCAATTTGCTGGATAATGCCATCAAAGCTTGCACAAAAAACGGAAAAATTCAGCTGGATACAAAACAGGAAGAAAAACGAATCACAATCACAATTACGGATAACGGCTGTGGATTGAGCCAAGAGGAACTGGACAAATTAGGGGAACCGTTTTACCGCGCGGACAAGTCCCGCAGCAGCTGGAAAGGCGGAGCCGGATTAGGGGTGGCGCTCTGCTATCAAATTGCCCGGCTTCATCAGGCAACCCTTCATTATGAGTCCGTCCCAAAGAAAGGAACCACCGTCACACTGAAGTTTACAGCTTTGTGACAAGCTCCTGTTTTTGTCGTGATATTCCCTTGCTACACTATCCGCAACGAAACGCAAAAAGTATTCTCGTTCTTTTTTTGCTTATCGTTTTGAAAGGAGTGTCCGTAATGAAAGAGAAAAGAAAAACCAATGGAATCTTATTTACACTGGGGATTGCCGCTGCCCTAATCGCTTCATCCGCCGTAATGCTTAATGCATCGCTGGCCCGTGCTGCGACGCAGGACACAAAACAGATTCATATCGAGTCCATCCCACAAGCCTTCCCGATGGCGGCCTCTGATACGCTTTCTGCCAATTTGAACTTCATTGTGGATATGCAGGGAAACAAAGCGCCTGCCGATGGAGTCACCGCACAATATGCTGTGGCAGTAACCTCTGAAATCGCAGAGCGTGTCTATGGCAAGCCGCTCAAGGGGCGGGTATTTGTCACGCTGCAAACCGATAACAGAACCAGACGGGGGCCATATTGGAGCCTGGACGCAGAGACGGAAGGCGGCTCTGTTTTATGCTGGGTGGACATCGAAACAGGAGTGGATGTTCACAGTCAATTTATCGAAACCGAAACTGATTGGCAATGGTTCGACGAATGGAACGCAGAAGACGCAGATAAGAAAAGAGCCGAAATTGAGAAAGAAGAAGCTGCACTGCGTGAGAAATCCGGATCTTCTAAAGAAGATCTGACGGCCTTATATCAGGCAAAACGAAAGGCCATGCTGAAATACGCAGAATCCATGGCAAAAGAACCTCATGGAAAAAAAGCGGTTGAGCTGGTAAACACACTGGGCATTGGCGACGGTGCCAAAGCGCTGTCCGGCGCAATTATGATGAACGGCACACTGGGATTCAACGACAATTACCAAAATTACTATATTGTTGAAGTGAAGCTGGACAACGGAACCTATGTATTTTTAGATCTTTCCGTAGATACCATGCGGGTATTGGGGTATGAACGATCTGATGTGGATATGGCTCAATCCATCTACGGCTGAACACGGTATAACACTAAAAAAGAGAAAGAACCCGGTGAACGCTGCTGCGTAAACCCGGGTTCTTTTAACATACAATAAATTTAATAATAACGGTAAACGGAAACCACTCGCCCCAAAACCAATGCGTTTTGAGAAAAAATAGGAGAAAATGCAGGGTTTTCCGGCTGAAGGCGAATGTATTCCGGCTCATAGAAAATCCGTTTCACGGTGGCCTCGTCGTCAATCATCGCCACCACAATCTGGCCATTTTCTGCGGTGTCCTGCCGGTGAGCAATGATGTAATCTCCATCCAGAATTCCTGCGTTTTTCATGCTGTCCCCCTGCACGCGCAGGGCAAACATCTCTTTTTCGGGAAAGCGATGCCCCACCATGGGCAGATAACCTTCGATTTCTTCCAGCGCCAGAATCGGCAGGCCCGCGGTAACCCGGCCCAAAATCGGCACACGGCACACTTTTTCGACCCCTTCAATATGAATGGCCCGGTTGAGCCCGGCTTCTCTTGTGATGTAGCCCAGTTCTTCCAGCGTTTTTAAATGCAGGTGAACCGTAGATGTAGATTTTAATCCGGTCGCTTTGCATATTTCCCGTACAGAAGGCGGAAGGCCGTACTGCGCCCGATCTTTTAAGTATTCATAAATCTTTTTTTGACTGCTGCTTAGCCCTTTCATACCGTTTCCTCCCAGGTATTCTATGTTCGTTTATTATAGCATAGTTGCTTTTCATTTGCAAACAAACGTTTGAGATTTTTTGCATTTTTTTCGAACTTTCTGCCTTTTTCCTGTAAATTTGATGCAAAATCACTGACAGCAAAAGTTAAAAGAATATTCATAGCGTATTAACAACTGTTTTGGCAATTCTATTTATAATAAGATTGTATTCAAACGATGGAGCCGCACCATCAGAATACAAGTTCTACCCTCCTCAATATACCCCTCAAGCTAACGAAAAAAGACCGAATCAATTGGGTTCGGTCTTTTTTCTTTTTTCTTTTGCATTTCCGGCATATTTGATGATTTTTCTGGTCAAAATATCAGCGGAGGTGCTTTACAAGATGAGCAGTCTGCATTTTAAATCAGAAAATCAATCCCCAAAGAAAAACAACAAAGGCTTTTATATCGCGCTGGGCGTTTGCCTGGTTGCCGTTGGCGTAGCTGCCTGGACAACGTATGACAGTGTGGTAAAGTATGCCAACCCTGAGGACACGTCCTCTTATTCCGCTTCGCCGACCGGGCGCACCCAATCCGGAGTTTACGCCAGCAGCCAGCCGGCAGAGGTTTCTTCCCAGCCGGAATCCACTGCACCGGCTACCTCGGCTCCGGCTGCTTCGTCTAAAGCACCGGAACAGCCCGCTTCAAAAGCGGAAGAGCCCGCAAAAGAGACTGCGGCAAAGCCCGCATCTTATGTCTACCCTGTGGGGGAAACCGTTACGAAGAATTTTAGCGGAGAGAATCCCATCTTTTCAGACACAATGCAGGATTGGCGTGTTCATTCCGGCATTGACTTTGAGGCAAAGATAGGAGATCCGGTCAAGGCCATTGACGCCGGTAAGGTGACCGACCTGTATACCGACGGCAATTTGGGCAATGTTCTGGTCATTGAGCACAGCGACGGAATCGTTGCTTCTTACTGCGGCCTGGGTGATACCATGCTGGTGAAAAAAGGCGACACGGTAAAAAGCGGACAAAAAATCGGATCCGTTAATGTGGTTCCCATCGAGTCGGTGGAAAAACCCCACCTGCACTTGGAAATCCAAGAATCCGGAAAGCTGATTGATCCCCTGACCTTGTTCAAATAAAATAGAATAGTATTGTGAATGAAATACAGCGTTTCTAAAAAAGAGAAACGCTGTATTTCGTTTGCCCGTCTTTTGCCCAAAGCAGCAGACGGGCTTTTTTATTAAATGCAGGTATACCCGCCATCCACCGCAATGTTCATTCCGTTGGTGTAAGAGGAAGAAGAGGAAGCCAAATAAATTACTGTGGAATCCAGTTCGCCTTCTTTGCCCCAGCGGCCTATGGGCACTGCGTTTTTGGCAAAATTCTGAAACTCTTCGGTGCCCATCAAATCCTGTGTCAGTTCCGACTCAAAAAAGCCGGGGCAAATGGAGTTGACTGTGATGCCATGCTTCCCCCATTCGGCGGCCAGAGCCCGGGTCAGGTTCACCACGCCGCCCTTGGCCGCGTGATAGGGCGAAGTCGGCGTGGCCATGCTGCCCACCAAGCCATACATAGAGGCAATGTTTATGATTCGCCCATACTTCTTTGGAATCATTTCTCTGCCGAATTCCCGGGCAACCTTAAAGACACTGGTTAAATCCAGATTGACCACCCGCTCCCACTCTTCGTCGGGGGTATCTTCCGCCGGTGATACAGACCCGGTTCCGGCATTATTCACCAAAATGTCTACCTTGCCGTATTCCGCCATTACCGCAGAAACCGCCGCCTTGATCTGTTCCGTGTCGGTAACATCGCAGGGAACCGGCAGGCATTTGACGCCCAATGCACGAATCTGTTCGGCAACTTGATCCAGTTTCTCTTTGCGGCGGGCTAAAATCGCCACATCTGCCCCTTGACCAGCCAAAGCTTTTGCCATCTGCACCCCTATGCCGGAAGATGCACCGGTCACCACAGCCACTTGTCCAGTTAAATCAAAGTAAGATCTCATAATACTATGCCTCCTTTTATTATGGGCGATCTGAAAAGTTTAAACCTTAGGGTAATTTTGCTGCAAAGCACATCTTCTGTGCCCCAAACACTCGAAATACATGGTGTATTCCTGCACCTTTTGGCTGGCATCTGTTTCTTTTGAGCAAATTCCCGCCGGTTTTTCTTTTTTCAGAAATGCCCTAAAATCATTTGATTTTCTCAACCCTGCGGTTGAAATGCCGCAAAAGTATCAAAAATCTTCTACTCCAAAGTAAAATTTTGGATTGTTTATTATTATACTATATCCTTCATTGTTTGCATAGTATCTCATCAAATTCACAAAAAATAAAATAATTTTCATTGCAATGTTCGGTCTGGTTCTTTTACAGAAAAAAGATAGAGGGATTTTCCGCCCTC
Source organism: Clostridium minihomine (assembly GCF_900240385.1). Lineage (GTDB taxonomy): Bacteria > Bacillota > Clostridia > Oscillospirales > Acutalibacteraceae > Faecalispora > Faecalispora minihomine. The sequence continues at coordinate 102,654 of NZ_OEQH01000002.1, forward strand.
TATCACCTAAACTTGCAGTATGTTTTTTGCCTATTTTTGATGAATTCCCTGCTTAACCAGTATTTCCAGAAGAGCCGACAGCATGCTTCCGTCCACAATCAACTCATAGCGGCTTCCCTCTTGGCTGCGGCATAGGTGAACCGCCTGCAAAGCCGCAATCCGACGGCGGCTTTCCGGCTGTACTTTCAGTTGGTATTCTTCGCCGTTAATCTGCAATAAAACGGTGCAGCTGGCCGAAAACGGCTCCCTGTGGGCATACTCCGCAAGCTGGCGACAAAGCTGTTCATATCTCTCTGGTTTTAACTGCCGAAGAATCATAATGACACGTTCCTTTCCCTTTTAAAAAGTCGGTTTCCCGGCAGAACCTTGAAAGGAAACGCGGTGTATGGTAAAATATTTACACCGTGGTTCCCTTCGGGTAACTGCCGGGTTGGTTGGAAGCGGCGTTTTTCTTTGTGGGAGTGCGCCGCTTCTTTTCATTTTTCATCGGACAAAAGTAAATCAACTGCCCTTCGGACTGCTTCTGCTCTTGTAATATTGTGCCTTTGGCAATAATCCAATAGCTTTTGATTAACGCCTTCTACAAAACGCACTTTTACTTCAACGTTTTTGGGGTTGTCTACTTTTGGCCGTCCTGTTCTGGGACTCAATATATCACCTCACTTTTAAGGACCCATAATATGACTTTACTATTCGGGTCCTTAAAAGTCAGTGATTCGTAAAATAATCTCACAGAATTTCCATCTATTTTCGATAGAAAGGGCTGAATGAAATGAATGATAGCGGCAATCCAGTTATTTTCCCCAGAGGGCCAGAGCTTTCAGACGCCCTTCGCCCCTATTTTATCGGCGAGGGATATCTTAGCAGCCTGATACCCGGCGGCACGGAATACAACTGCTCTATTTCTAATGTTACCTTTGAGCCGGGCTGCCGAAACAACTGGCACAAACACCCCGGGGGCCAGATTCTGTTGGTAACATACGGCAGGGGCTGGTATCAGGAAGAAGGAGGGCCTGCCCAGGAACTGCACGCCGGGGACGTGGTAACAATCCCTTCGGGCATCAAACACTGGCACGGCGCGGCCAAAGACAACCGGCTGATTCATCTGGCCGTCAGCACCAACCTGAATCTGGGGCCAGTGGAATGGCTGGAGCCGGTTACCGACCAAGAATATGAGAAACTGAAATAGAGAACGTTTCCTCGAATATCATTTTTAAAAATACTTTCATAGAAGAAAAGGAGAAGGGGACAGCCATGGCTGTCCCCTTCTCCTTTTCTTCTATGAAAAATCCACTGCGGTAATTAATAATCGCCTACAAAATATTTATTTTCTTCTTAAAAAATAGTGATCCCCTATGTCTGAAATATTTTGTTTCTATTTTGCTTTTCAAAAACTCTACAACTGCCTTACGGTTAAAAACAATGAATTTGTATTTTTCCCCATGATGTGTTAGTATCCAAAAACAAGAAATGATACCCAATAGTGCTCTTTTCTTCAAAACTTCACTGATATCGCAATAATCTATTTTAATGGTTGAAGCACCCAAAGTAGTTGTAAAAACAATACTTTTTTCATCAAAAAATAAAAAACCTGAATCAGGATTTATTATCAATGGGATATGAGTTGCAGCAATTTTTTTGCCAATATAATTTTCCATATCTAAAAATTTGACCTCCACTAATATAAAGACAATTACATTCCAGTTGACCGTACAAAATGGAACATCTTGAATTATCATTTTCATTATTCTTTGCCATTATATAAATATTATGAAGTATAACATACAAAAAATAGGCTGAAACAGATACACTTTTGCATCTATTTCAGCCTAATAATTTTGGTGGAACTGGAGAGACTTGAACCAACAGAATTCCCTGTTTTTTGCTTGTTTTCCTATCGAAACGACAAAGTTTTTGTTGATATTTAGCTACATAACATTCAATAAATCCAGTAATTGAGCCATTTTTTAAATGTTTGCAAAAAAGATTTTATCTGTGCAAACACAAAATCGGGTAAAGGCCACTGCAAATCCAATAAGGGCTGTTTGAAAAGCACCAGGCGTGGCCGGGAAGTTGACCAAGCCGGTATACCCCGTCACATAGGCACATCCCTGCGAATTTACAGCAACGTCGTTTCCCAAGCTCTCGGTGCTGCCCCTCCAGATACGTTGTGAATTGCAGGACGGGGCCAATCACAAGGGATAGTTGGGGATTATATGCACCACTGAGTTCAAATCCAACATCAAGCGCGCCATTTATCGGTAGGCGCACCTTTTCCGCATCTATTTCCTGATACGTGAATGGGACGGGATCAGTCAGCGTGCTGAGCGCGTGATGGATCAGAAGACTTCCTGTATTGTCCAGCTCCAAGCTGTTCGCTCCCGCCCAACGCAGCTGAATAGAGGATACCTGGGCTGGATTTTCAAGCACCCAATTCATTTTCAGACCGGTTGCGCCGCCATAAAGCTCCAGCGACACACCGTTTCGCAGTTCTTCGCTTCAATCAAGAATTTTATCAGGAGCGCTTGGCAGCCCTACTTGTTCCAACTCCACCAATGTGATTCTGTCTGAAGAAAAAAATCCCTTGCGGCCCTGAACATGTGTGGAAAAATAGGCCCGCTCGTCTTCCTGCCCTTGATTTTTTATAAAAAGTATCGGCAATCGTGTCCGATTATTTAATATCGAGTTTGTTTCGGTCGCTGCCATTGGCTACACCTCACCCTTTAACCTGTTGCTGTGATTATGATATGCGTGCATGGGCTGCTACCTTCGAGACAGAACGCAATACAATAGTAATGTATGCCGTTTCTACCATGATGCGCGCAATATTGATATCAGCATAGCAAATTTGATAGGCATATGACATGAAACACGCCTATTTAAATTACACAGCATATATTGGTAAAAGCATAATGGCCAGAGTGCCTGTTTGAGCTTTGAGAGGGTCACGCGACGATATAAATATATTCAGCTATGTTTATGGATGTTGGAAGGGTCTATGTTATGAGCCATGAAATCTTGCAGATAGAGCGATTAACGGCAGGAAGCGTCAATACCAATATGGAATGTGGATCGAACTATAAAAAGCCGCTAATTGCGGCTTTTTTGCTGTAAAGTTCTAATAATTTTACAAAACTTAGCGAGAATTCCATAGGACTAACGTAAATAGTCAAAGCTTTTTTATCATAACAGAGGCTTTTGCAAACATCGGAAACAACGTGCGGTATACATACGCATCCGATCCACCGATTTTTTTCGTTTGAAATGCACCTTCCGTAGCAGGAAAATCGGTTGATGTTGTAGTGCCTGTAATATAAATGCTATCATCGACACCTTTGGCAATTCCATATGCGACATCGCGAGTATCCCCACCAATTAAAGTTGATACAATAAATGAGCTTCCATCTTCTGATATCATTGTAATAAAACTCATATAGGCACCTAAAAAGGGCATAGACCCAACCCAAGGCGTTGTGGGAAAATCAGTAGATGTTGTTTCTCCTGTTACACATATTCTATTCTGAGAAGTCAATACTAGACCACGACCGTATTCCCCATCACTCCCCCCCAACAAAGTGCAATAAACTAGATTGGTGCCGTCTGAATTTAATTTAAACACATAAGAATCATAGTCGCCTAATCTAACCGTTTGCGCTGCGCCAGATGTCACGGGGAAGTTAGATGAAAATGTGTAACCGGTCACATAGGCATTTCTTTCATCATCAATACAGATACTTATACCTTTGTCATTTCCATTTCCTCCTACAAGCGTCGAGTAAACAAGGCTGGAACCGTTTTCTGAAAACTTAGTAACAAAGATATCATTTTCGCCTTGGTTAGTGGTTTGAAACGCCCCAGAAGTTATCGGAAAATCAGTAGACTGAGTTTGGCCCGTAGCATAAACACAGCCCTGTGTGTCTATTGTTAGGGAGTCTACACTTGTTGTGCTATTACCACTAAGATAGGTGGAATAGACCAACGCTGATCCATCTGTGAAAAGCTTGGTTATAAATCCAACAATATTGGCATTTTTAGTCTGTTGGAAGGCTCCAGAGGTAATAGGAAAATCGGAAGATATTGTTTCTCCTCCCACATATGCAAATCCACCTTCATCCACTGCGATAGCACTGCCGTAATCACCAGCAGTCCCGCTAAGATAGGTAGAATATACCAAACTTGAACCATCCTGTGAGAGTTTCGTTACAAAAACATCGTTCAGTCCTCCACCAACTTGTTGAAATGCCCCCGGTGTTACAGGAAAATCTGTTGCATCCGTTGTACCGGTAATATAAGCAAAGCCAGCACTATCAACTGTGATAGCGTTTCCATATCCTTTGCCATTTGTCCCGCTAAGATACGTGGAGTAAATCAGATGGCTTCCATCCTCACTAAACTTGGTAACAAATACCGCCTCCGAAGCACCAGCCCGTGTCGTTTGGAATGCGCCAGGGGTTGTGGGAAAATCCGAGGATGTTGTGCGACCAGTAACATAAGCACATCCCATGTTATCCACTGAAATTGCTTGCCCCGTTTCATAGCCATCACCACCAAGTAAAGAAGCATAGGGTAACAGCGGGTCGATAACAAGGTCATAAGATTGGTTATAATCAGCCTCTAACAAAAAGCCATATTCATACTCACCGTGCATGACATAACTGCAAGGTATATCTATGCGATTACCGTTTATAACTTGATAGGCGACAGGAGTATCTTCTTCAATAGTACCGTGGTCGTGCGTAATTAGAAGCTTCCCGTCATTCCTAACGAATAAGCTGTTCGCTCCGTCATAATGCAATCGAATATCTTTCGGATTAGCTCCAGAGGCAACAATCCAATTCAGCTTTATACCTTTTTCGCTGTGTTCCATAATTAGATCGATACCAGTCCAAATACCGTTGTATTTTATCCCGTCATATGTGGGGACATTGCTTTTCCAGCGACTTTTATCATTGCCAATAAAATAATTGATCTTACTATCCTTTGGTTCAACACCAGTTATTAAAGGGCTGTCATTAGCGTTCACAAACCCTAAAGATAAAGCGATTCCTAAAGATTTATCCTCCGCTCCATCGACGTTCTTCAAAAGCATAGAGCTAATGATTTGTGTCTTGGTAAAATAAAACTGAGTGTCCTTTGTTTTAGAGCTAAATGCTACATCATCAGAATATTGCCCGTGGTTTGGAATAAATAATGACGTTTTTTTATACGCCGCTTCAATTTTATTGGAGTTCATGCTGTATTTCCTCTCGTTCTAATAATTGTTTAAAGAGTTAATCAATACGCAGGGTTACTACATCACCCGCATTTAATGTTAAAATTGCAGAATTTGAATGCTCGCCAATCTGATTCAGTGAAGGAATCGTTGTAGAAACTGCCACTATACCATTAACCGCGATTGAAATAAAAATATCCGCAGGTTCTGCTAATACAAAAGTGTAATATATCTCATAATCTCCGTCCTCCAGGATATTAATTTCACTCGTTTCAACCATATGAGTAATATTTTTAAGGGGACCGTTATTCAAAAAGGCTACGTCGAATCCCGCTTGAGCCACGTGGGCCGATTGTGAAACAGGTGTATAAACATAGCCGTATGCCTCTTCGGCAATTTCGATATCCTCAGTGACAAGCAACGACCCTTGTAAGGGTGCTTGCTGGTTGAAATAAAAAGGCTGTGGCGCTATATTTTTTAATGAGACTTCCAATGGCTTAAGCTCACTTTCCACTGTAAATATCCCAAATCCATATACTTCACTGATTTTTAGGGGTGACGCAGCAATCCGCATCTCACCGTCTGAAGACACTAATGCAAAAGAAGCCCCTACATTAGAAAGAGATGCTTGGGTAGACAACCACCAATGAATGATATATCTGCCAGGCCGCGTGATTGTAATAATGCCGGTATTGGAATTATAGTTGATATTTCCCGTTGTATATAAAGTTGTATCGAACAATACATTTTCGTTAGAAGGTATTGCTGATACTAATTGTTCAGCAGTCAGCTGCATAGTAATACTTCCCATAGAGATAGTTACCCATCCTTTCATTAATTACTACATCATATGATTGAAATTAACAACTTGACATATCGGACACTAAAAGAAGAAGGATATTGAACGCATAACGGCCTGCGTCGCTACGTGAAAAAACTTAAATGCTTAAATCTTCCTAATAAGCAGACGTGCATAATTTTTTGAGCTATTCATGCATAATGAAGCTACACACATTGAAATTCCACGTCTGTTACATATGCAGGATATTCTCATAGAACAAGGCAAAGCATGTTCTCCTATATAAGTCCGGCTCAAGGATACGGGTAATGTGCGCCACCCTGTGCACAGTTCGTCCGCTTCGGGAGAGCTCTTTGTCATATATTTTTAGTTCATTTTGATTCCCTCGCTTTTGTTGAATTTTGGATGTTAAAAAGGCTGTAGTTTTATCTCTAAACCCTCGGATAATAATGGGGAAAACTAGATTTTAAAAAAGGGCGCCGCTTTTTGAAGGGCATTTCTGCCGGTTCAAAAAGGGCACCACTCGGTTTTCATATTAATTGCTGTTTTTGGGTCGATTCTGTCGTTTTATCCGCTTGCGCGTTCAACTTCTGCCGGAGTGAAGCCAACGGGCTTATAAATCAAAAAAATGAGGGCTTCCACTTTTCATCGTAGAAACCCTCGAAAGGCGCGGATTTACTGGAGTTGAGACCAATAAATCTATATTACCTTTTTTCTTTGGTGCGGCTAATGGGACTTGAACCCATACGTTAAAAACACACGCCCCTCAAACGTGCCTGTCTGCCAATTCCAGCACAGCCGCAAATATTCTATTCGGAATTGAGCCAAAGGCGCTCAACTCGACGAGTAGTATTATAGCATCCGAGTAAAACGCTTGTCAACTGGAAATGTGCTTATTTCAAAAGTTTTTCAATTAAATTACAATATTCTTCATAACTCATCACACTGTTGAGCACTTTTAAGAGGCCATTGGTGGCCAAATGCTCCGGCAATTCCAAATGCCGCAATAGAATTTTGCGGTTCTGGGCGCTGTTTTCGCCGCCGGTAAGGCCATCGCGGAATAAATCAGATTTTTCAATTTGCCGCACCGGCTCTAACGGTTCCCCTTGCTGTTCCGGTTCGCAAAGCACCCCCGCCCGTTCCAGCGCTTCTAAAATCTGCTGTTTCGAAACACCTTCTACACCCAATTTGCCTTCTTTGGAACTTTTTTCTTTGCGGCGTTCCTTGCCTAAAACATCCGGAATATAGGCGTGCTTGATGTACTTTGCGGGAATAGAGCTCATCAGATGATGTCGAATCAGGAATCCTGCGGAATCGCTGTCGGTCAAAATGAGCAGTCCCCGGCTTTCTGCCATGCGGCGAATCAAAGCCATCTGCTGTTTATCTTTAAAAATTCGGAACCCGTGAGTTTCAATAATCAATCCATCTATGATAGAAGAAAGCTTGATTTTATCATATTTTCCTTCTACGATAACGGCCTCTTTCACTTTAATCAAGCAATTCGCTCCTTTTCGGCAATCAAAAGCAATTTGGCAATCAGTTTTTCCATTAGAATCCGATCTCCGGTACGGGAGCTTTTTAGTCCGATATCGGTTTCTAACAGCACCCCCAAGCTTTCCCGAAGCTTTTCAAGAGACAAGCCCTTCATGTCCCGCTCGGCATTTTTTAGCCGAAATTCCTTTCCTTTATAAGGGAAATAGTCGGTTAGACTGGCCGGGCTTTGTCCGCTCTGCACACAGGCCCGCACCCGGTACATATCCACATAGGCCGACGAAAGCACCGCCAAAACCGCCACCGGCTCTTCCTTTTGCTGGAACAATAAATCCAGCAAACGATAGGCTTTGTCATACTGGGCAGACACCAGCGCCTTCGAGAGCAGAAACACGGTGGTTTCTAAACTCTTCACTGCGATCCGGTCAATAGTAGCCCGGGTAATTTCTCCTTTTCCCAGAAAGGCACAAAGCTTGTCCAGTTCATGAAGCAAAGCTTGCAGTTCTTTCCCGCACTGGGTAATCAAATAAGCCGCATCGCTGCGGGAAAGGGAACAATTCTGTTTTTCTGCATAGGCGCACAGCAGTTTTTCCAGCTCTGCCCCATCCCGCTGCTTCACCTCAATGGCATGACCGGTTTTATTAACAAAGGCCAGCCATTTTTTCCAAGCGGCGGATTTTTTAACATTGATGGATAACGTGGGCTGATACACCAGCAAAACCGTGCTTTCGGGCACCGATTCCGCCAGTTCATACAGTTTGCTCAATTCTCTGGCAGGCAGCTTTTCCACATCCAAATCGCTGATGAGCACAAACTTCTTTTCCGCCATCATGGGCAAAGCCTCGGCTGCATCCGACGCCTGATCCACCTGGAATCCGTCCCCGGAAAACCGCTGCAAATTAAAATCGGCAAAAGGCTGTGCCTGCACCTTTTTCAGCAGCTTTTTCACATAAGAGGAAATCAGGTACTTTTCTTCTCCGTACAAAAAATACAATCCACTTAACTCCAGCCGTTCTGCGGCTTTTTTCCACTGGACTTCTGTAAGTTCCGGCATCAAACCTTCCTCCTTAACTGAATTTTTCCACCCGGCCGGGTATCAACTAACAAATTGCCTGCATTGCCCGTGGATACGGATACCAAACCGATGGCATCCAGCTTTTCCAAATTGGCTTGGGCAGATTCCTCCGACATGGAAAGAACGGTAACAAAAGGGGACAGTGCCCCCATGTTGCGGGGCAGATCATCGGCTATCAAAAAATCCGTCTGCTGCCATTCTGTCGGCAGCCTGTCCGCCCGGCATCCGGAAGATGCCAACAAAAAGCGTACCCCGTTCACTAAAATTCCCGTATAGCTTTGCTGTCCATCTGAGTATTGGCAGATTTTCACCTGTTCCCACAAAGCAACTTCTGATTTTGCGCGATAAGAATGCACCTGCTTTACCCGAGACAGCTCTTTCTCCAAAAATTCGCTGCCTGCGCCGTCTTCCCATACCAACAGATGGTTTGGTTCAAAATACTGCACCAGTTCCGACGCTAACAGGTATTCCTCTTTGGTGTCGCCGGTCATCTGCAAATAGTCCAGCTGCCGCACCCCCTGCCCTTGCAGGTAACTGCGCGCAGCAGAAGAAGAAAACCCGCCGCAGCCGACAACTGCACCCTTCCCCCGGTGAGTCAAAACCACAGAAATGCCGTCGCCCGCCTGCAAAACCGCCACCCGGGTAACCGGATTCATCGAAATCTGGTAAGAAAAAATCCCGCCAAGAAGCAGAATCAGCGACAAAAGCCCGGCGGTTTGTTTGACTTTGGGGGAAGATGGTTTTCGCAAAAGCAATGCCCCCAACAGCAGAACAGCGGCCAGCCACAACCGGATAAACCCAAAAGAAGCCGACACGCTGGCATAAGAGAGTTGCGCCAACAGGCGAGCGCAGCCCATCATGTAATTGGCCAAAATCCCCGTCATAAAGGCCACGGGCATTGCCAAAAACGAAGCACCCAGTAAATACAGAACCGCTGCCACAGCAGCAAACTCCATCAGAAGGGTTGAGGGGAATATCTGAAGGATATTCGACACCGGGCTGATAAGGGAAACCGTTCCAAACGATAAAATGATAATCGGTAAAGTAAACAGTGTGGCAGATACGGTGGTACAAATAACAGAGTTCACGCCATCCAGCAAAATGCGCCCCCGAGATACTTTCTGGTAAAGAACGCAAAGACGGCGGCTCATGGGCCCAGAACATAAAATCATACCTAAAGTGGCGGAAAAAGACAAAAGCAGCCCCAAATCTGCCGCTGCATAGGGATTCGATGCACCAATCAGCACCGCTGCCAAGCCAAGGGAATTCATCGAATCCGCCCGGCGGCTCACCACAGTTCCCAACAAATAAATCAGGCTCATAATACCGCTTCGCATCACACTGGGCACAAATCCCGTTACCGCCATGAATCCCAATACCCCAGCCATCGTAACCACGGCTGCCGATTTGCGGCGAACCCGTAATAGGCTTAACAGCAGCAAAAAGAACTGAGCCATGGTGGTCATATGCAAGCCCGAAACCGACAGAATATGGGTAACCCCCACTGTCTGAAAATCCGATTTTACCTGCCAGCCGATTCCAGAGGTATCCCCCAGCAAAACTCCCGCCGCCAGCCCCGCCTGCTGACTGGGCAGCATTCGGTACATTGCACCAATCATCGCCCTGCGGATGGTAAGAGCATGATAGTAAAGGGGTTTCTCTTGAGGCGGCCCGGTTTCAACCGGCTCATACTCAAACAAATAGGCAAAAAGGGTAATCCCCTTCGACGCATAGTAAGAAGGGGAATCAAAGCCTTCCCCGCCTTGTGGAGTATAAAAATGGGCTTTTCCCTCTACTTTTCCGTAAATATCCACATTCAGCGCATTTTGTGTGGAAAGCCGAACCTTGTCCACATAGGGAACGTCGGTTCCCGAAATGTTGTCCACCTTTATGACATAATAAAACCGTCCATAGGCGCTGACGGGCAGCTCGCAGACCGTACCCGTCAGCACGGCGTCCTTTCCGTCCATCTGCTGCGCAGGCAGAACAATCGTCTGCGCATGAAAATAAAAGGAACCGAACGCCACTGCCGCCGTTAACAAGGCCGCCTGGACGGTACGATGGTGTTGGGTTTTTCGCACATACACCAAAACGCAAAAGGCCAGCCCACAGGCACAGCCCAGCGTTAAGGCACCCGCTGCGCCAAAATAAACCGCAGCTGTCAGTGCCAGCAAATAGCTGAAACCAATAAGCGCGAACGGACGCATGAAAAACCCTCCCCAGATTTATTTCAGGGATCGCTTTTTCGAATTGTGATTATTTGTGAAACAAAGGAAGCGGCTCTAAAAAGATGATGTCGTTACGCTTTGCAGCATCGCCTTCTGCCAGAACACAGGCGCGGCCTACCACATTGCCGCCGAATTCATTGACCAGCTTTTCAATGGCCGCCAAAGATTCCCCGGTGCTGATTACGTCATCCACAATCAGAATTCGCTTGCCGGCCAGCCCTTTGTAATCATCTTCGGAAAGATATAAATTCTGCACATGATCGGTGGTAATGGATTTTACCTCGACATGGATGCAGTTGCGCATGTATGCCTTAATGCTCTTTCTGGCCACCACATAGCGGCGGCAGCCCCGGCGTGCCATTTCATAGCACAGCGGAATTCCTTTGGTTTCTGCCGTAATCACCACGTCGTGCTCCGGGCAGCGCCTGAGCAGTTCTTCCGCGGCGCGCTCTGTGATCTCAACATCACCGAACATAACGAAGCCAGCAATATCCAAATGTTCATCAATGGGGCAAATGGGGAGCTCGCGCTCCAAACCGGCTATCGTCATTTTATATACTTCTGCCATGATTCGTTACAGACCTTTCTTTTGGGCATTTTTTGAAAACGACAATCCACATCTGTTTCTCTGCAAAGGGAGAAGCAGAAGGAAAACCCAGAAATACAATATGTATTTCCAGCACAATTGGTGCGAAACATTTCCCCGCAGAAAAACAGATGGATTCTTTTGTTTTCGATTGCCTCTTATGAAATAAATGAAAAAAATTGCATCAGCCCGGAGGCCAAGCCATAAACCGGCCGCCCAGCATGTGAAAATGCAGATGCTTTACGGTTTGACCACCATTGTCCCCACAGTTATTGACCAAGCGGAACCCGCCTTCCAGCGCAAGCTCTTTGGCCAGCTGAGGAGCCTTCTGGAAAATATATGCCACGATATCGCTGTTTTCTTCCGTAATGTCCCAAGCGGAAGAAATATGCTCTTTGGGAATGATCAGCACATGCACGGGAGCTTTGGGATCCAGATCATAAAAAGCCAGAATTTTGTCATCTTCATAGACTTTTTTGCTGGGGATTTCACCGTGTGCAATTTTGCAGAATATACAATCATCCATTGAAAATCCCTCCCTTTTCTTTGTGATGTCATTGGGGCGTTTCAGAAAACTGTCTTTGGGTTTTGCAAAGCAAATGAAAAAGCTTATCAGAACTACTGTGAAATGGGGCATTCGAATCCGCTAAAGCCACTGCCGTGCAGAACCAAAACAGGCTCTTTTCAAATCGCCCTGTATCTAATAGAATCTTTCCTTATAATGACTGTTATTTCAGCATTTCTGAAAGGATTCCTTCTGCCGCTGTCAAAGCCTCTTCCAGCTTGCCGGGTTCTTTTGCCCCGGCCATAGCCAAGTCCGGCTTTCCGCCGCCGTTACCGCCGGCTATTTTGGCTACCTGCCCCACCAGTTTGCCTGCATGGGCCCCCAACTTCACCGCTTCGGCCCCAGCTGTTGCCGCAATGGTTGCCTTGCCATCGGTCACACCCGCCAGCACCGCGACCACATTGGCCGACCGGCTTTTAATCTGGTCACACATGGCGCGCAATGCGTCTGCTGATGTTCCGGGCAATACCGCCGTCATCAAACGAACGCCGCCCACCGGCTTTGCCTCATCCAACAAGCTGTTGATTCGCACCGAAGCCAGCTTGCCATTCAGACTTTCGATCTCTCTATCCTTTTCTTTCAGCTCTGCACTCACTTGCTTGGCACGCTGAGCCAGATCTGCCGGATTGTTCAGCTTGAGGCCGGCTGCCGCTTCCTGCACCAGATCCATCTGACGGTTCAGCATGGCCAGCACGCCTGCGCCCGTCACGCCCTCAATGCGGCGCACACCGGCTGCCACAGAGCTTTCAGAAACAATTTTGAATAATCCCAATTTTGCGGTGTTGTCAATATGGGTTCCGCCGCACAGTTCCCGAGAGAATTCCCCGGCGCTGACCACGCGAACCACATCCCCATATTTTTCGCCGAACAACGCCATCGCTCCAATTTTTCTGGCTTCTTCCAGCGACATTTCGCGGCATTCCACAGAAACGCCCTCTAAAATCACCTGATTGACCAGTTCTTCGGTTTTATGGAGTTCTTCCGGTGTCATTGCAGAAAAGTGGGTAAAGTCAAAGCGCACATGAGCATCACTGACCAGCTGGCCTGCCTGCTCCACATGAGAACCCAGCACCTGGCGCAAAGCCGCCTGAAGCAAATGCGCCGCCGTGTGATTGCGCATGATGGCCCGGCGGCGTTCTTCCGCCACCTGAGCTGTAACAATATCGCCTTCAGAAATTCTTCCGGCCGTCACCTTGCCCTGATGCAGATAAATGCCGCTGTGATTCTTGGTGGTATCTTTTACCAGCAGCTGAGAATCCCCTGCTGTTACAAAGCCGGTATCCCCCACCTGACCGCCGCTTTCCGCGTAAAAAGGAGTACGGTCAAGCACCAAAGTGATTTCGTCGCCCGCTTCGGCAGCATCCACCCGCTCGCCGTCTTTTAAAACAGCCAGCACCGTGGCGGAAGACGAAATGGAATCGTACCCCACAAATTCTGTGGCAGCTACGTCATCCAAAACATCAGAGCCGCCGGCCCAGGCATCTGCCCCTGCATTCTTGCGGGCGGCACGGGCACGCTCTTTCTGCTCTTTCATCAAGCGGCGAAAGTCTTCCTCATCAACGGTCATGCCTTGCTCTGCTACGATTTCCTTGGTTAAATCCAACGGGAAACCATAGGTATCATTCAGGCGGAACGCATCCTCACCAGAAAACACCTTGCCATTCATCTCTTTCATCAGGCTGCCAAGCAGCTGAAGCCCCTGATCAATGGTGCGGGCAAAGCTTTCTTCTTCCACATGAATCAGCTTTACAATCATGTCGCGTTTTTCTTCCAGTTCCGGATAAGCATCCCGGTTTTCAGCAATCACTGTTTGTGCCACTTCGGACAGGAAAGGCTTGTTGATGCCCAACAGCTTGCCATGGCGTGCAGCGCGGCGCAGCAAACGGCGCAGCACATAGCCCCGCCCTTCGTTAGACGGCATAACTCCGTCGCCAATCATAAAGGTGGTGCTGCGGATATGATCGGTAATCACCCGCAAAGACACATCCCTTTTGGGCTCCTCCCCATAGGTAACGCCTGCAATCCGGCTGATGTGCTTCATGATATTCTGAACGGTATCCACCAAAAACAGATTATCTACCCCCTGCATCACGCAGGCCAGACGTTCCAGCCCCATGCCGGTGTCGATGTTGGGATGCTCTAAAGGCGTGTAGTTGCCTTTCCCATCGCTGTCAAACTGGGTAAACACCAAATTCCAGAACTCCATATAACGGTCGCATTCACAGCCGGGGCCGCAATCCGGGGCTCCACAACCATACTGCTCTCCCCGGTCAAAGTGCAGCTCTGAGCAAGGGCCGCAGGGGCCGGTGCCATGCTCCCAGAAATTGTCTTTTTTGCCGAGCCGAACCATACGATCCGGTGAAATGCCCACTTCTTTTGTCCAAATTTCATAGGCCTCGTCGTCGTCCTGATAAATGGTGATCCACACGCGATCTTCCGGCAGCCCCATCACTTTGGTGCAGAACTCCCAAGCCCAAGCCGTAGCTTCTCTTTTAAAGTAATCCCCAAAAGAGAAATTGCCCAGCATTTCAAAATACGTTCCGTGACGCGCCGTTATGCCCACACTTTCAATATCCGGAGTGCGGATGCACTTCTGACAGGTTGTCACCCTCTTTTTCGGAGGAGTCACTTCGCCTGTAAAGTACTTTTTCATGGGAGCCATACCGGAATTGATTAGCAAAAGGCTGTTGTCGCCATCGGGCACCAGAGAAAAGCTTTTCAGCCGCATATGCCCTTTGGATTCAAAAAAGGACAGATATTTCTCCCGAATTTCATTTAATCCCGTCCACTGCATGATTGTACTCTCCTGTCTGAAATAGTCGGCGCAAAAGCAAATGGATGTCCGCAAAAAAACAGACCTCCGCCGCCCGATATGGGACGGAGGAAGTCCGTGGTACCACCCAAATTGCGCAAAAAGCGCCACTTAAATCCCTTAACGCGGGGAACGGCCGGATTCTTCATCCAGCGGCTGAGGGAGGGGCACGCTGCCCGCTGTTCCGAAAGGTCTTTCAGCCCAAATCGGCAGCTTTCTGCCGGAACCTTCTCTCTGTTTTGGAACGCAAAAACAACTTCTTTCCCATAATCGCCTTTGTTCTATTAAATCATTCAAATTATACTCCCAAAGCCAGGCCATTGTCAATTGATTTTTGGCAGCAGTCCGTTGGCGATTTCTTGAAACACAGGCGCACCGTCGCTGGCTCCATTGGCATCCTCTGATAGAACTACAATCGAATAGCGGGGGTTATTCAGCGGATAAAAACCAGCATACCAGCCTTGCACCACTTCTCTTCCATCCACAAACTGCCCGGTCTGAGCGGTTCCTGTTTTGGCTCCGGCCCCGCCGGAAAGAGGTCTGCCTTTTTTTCCGGTTCCTTCTTCCACCGCTGCCCCCATAAACTGGCGCAGCAGCGCCGCTGTGGTTTGTGACATCACCCGAACCGGAGTCGGCTCTCTGGCAGTGTCCACATATTCCCGGTTTTCATCCACCAGCCCCTGCACCAAACTGGGGGCCACATACTCCCCTTTTGCCGCTATCGCATTCATCAGCCCGGCCACCTGAACGGGGGTCGCCGTCAGTCTTCCCTGCCCAAAAGAAAAGTTGGCCAAAGCACGGGGCGTCAAAAGTTCTTTTGGTTCTGGCAGTGCCCCGGAAGAAGATCCATACCCCGGTGCCAGCGGTATGGTCTGCCCAAACCCAAGCGACTTGGACATTCTTAAAAAATCTTCATTGGGAACCTGCTGCATCAGCCGGACAAAATAGGTATTACAGGACTGAACAATTGCCCCTTGCATATCCAGCTTTCCGTGCACCTTTCCATTAAAACAGTGGTACACGCCGCCGCCGATATTAATCCCGCCGGTACATTCAAAAACCGTATCCGGCGAAACGCCGTTTTCCAGCGCGGTGGCAGCCGAAACCAATTTAAATACCGACCCCAAACTATAAGCAGAAATCGCCCGGTTCAGCATGGGGGAATCCGGGTCATCCAGCGCCGCCTGCAAATCATTGGGGGAAAAGTCCGGCACGCTGACCATGGCTCGGATTTGCCCGCTGGGCACTTCCGTCACCACTACGGCGCCTTTTTTCAGGTGCTTTTCTGCTGCCTGTTCTGCCAAAGCCTGAATGTCTTTGTCCAGCGTCAGCACCACACCGCTGTTTCGTTTTTGATACGTGTCAATTACTTCGGTTTCTTCACCGGGCAAAACCCGGTTAACTGCGTCCACCCGATAGCTCACGGTGATTTCACCTTGATCTTGAGACAAAAAATCCTGATATGCTTTTTCAATTCCCGCGACCCCTGTGCCGCTGCCATCCAGATAGCCAATGACATTGGCAGCCGGCTGCTCTGTCTGGGCATAGCGTTTTTCCGTTTCAAAAGTACGAATTCCTTCCGCAGAAACAGACTGGGGAACCTTTAGCAAAAAAGGGTTCCCTTTGGTCAGCAGGGTGTACACTTCCTCCATTCTTTTTCGGGGAAGAACGTCTGCCAAAGCAGAAACGGATTCCGGCGTGGGAATCACCGCAGCCACATATTCTTTTTCTGTTCCCGTCAGGGGGGTTAAGTTGGTATCGTAAATTGTCCCTCTGGTGGTGGCCACCGAAAGATGATAACTGCTTTGTCGGTCAGCAGTTTCTGCCAGCTGATTTCCCGTAGAGATGGAATACAGGTTCATCAGCATCAAAAACATACAGC
The DNA here is from genome assembly GCF_900240385.1 of Clostridium minihomine. GTDB lineage: Bacteria > Bacillota > Clostridia > Oscillospirales > Acutalibacteraceae > Faecalispora > Faecalispora minihomine. The sequence continues at coordinate 119,304 of NZ_OEQH01000002.1, forward strand.
ACATAAAAATAGCAAAAAATATGGTGACTCGTTTACTCATCCCTGATCACTCCTGTTCTTTAGCATAACCACAATCCGAAACCTTTAATCGGTAACAGTGCAGTCAAAGGAGGAAAAGGAATCCACACTATTTTCATTTTGGTTCTGTCGCATGAAAGCGTGACTATTACTGAAAATAAATTCAGCTTTAGAATTCAGAAGCATTTGTAACGCTCTTGCTCATGACTTACTGAAAAGGGGAAGGTTTCTTCTGAATGATTTTTACAACATTATAAATTTGATAAGGGATATATCCTAAAACACCAATATAGAATAAACCAGCCAAAGAAATTGGCCAGAAGACCGACGCCATGATTTTAAAGATTAGTGATTTTTTTGAAATAAATCGTACAAACAAAATAATCCCACTCAATATAGAACTAAACCCATATCCGCCTAACAACCCGTACAATAAAAAAGATTGTATTTTGTCTTCATTACCGAATGATTGCATATTGCCTAAAAAAGCATAAATTAAGAAGGCAGATATAAAAACAGAAAGTGTCACAGCTAAATATTCAATTCTTTGTTTTTGGGTCATGGTATTGTCACCTCTTTCAAACGAAACTTATTTTCAGCTGTTTGCTTCAAGCACTAGCCAGAGTTATTTTTAGAGACCAGCAAACGTGGTGAGCTAGTACGTTTCACTTCTTATGCTTTCGAAAATCATTCCCTCATTTATAAAAGCAAAACCAAAAAAAGGCCGTCCCATTTGGGACGGCCTTTTTACCTTAGCAAAACTTATTGAGCAATCTCAACATTGGCAGCCTTCAGCTTGCCGTTGCGGGCATCTGTTTCTACCTCAAAAGTGACCTTCTGGCCTTCGGCCAATGATTTATATCCCTGACCGATAATAGCGGAAAAATGAACGAATACATCTTCGCCGCCGTTGTCGTTGGCAATAAAACCATAACCTTTTTCTGCATTAAACCATTTGACTGTACCTTTCTCCATGAAAAGCACCTCCTTAGTAAATTGTGTATCCAAAACTGTAAAAAAGAAAAGCCCCCACCTTGCATAAATCATTAAACGGACAATGACTTACATCAAGATGTGAGCTCATTTTCGTACATTTAGAATTTAGAATGCAAGTTCAGTATAGCATGGCGTTTGCGTTTTGTCAAACTGATTTGTTCTCTTTTCTTTCACCGCTTCATCCCGGTTTTTCTGGCAAATCACACCCATTTTGATGGAATCCTGTTCGTGGGAAATTCGCTAATTAAAAGTCTTTTTCATACCATGATAGCAGGCAAACCGAACCAGAAGAAGGGAATGAAATCTTTATGCCAGACACCCCCTACCGGGCGCCGCTTGCCCCTTATCAGGCCAATCTTCCGTATCCGGAAATAAAGGGAATAGAACCCAACCGTCGCTTTGCCATTTTGCTTTCAGACGCTTATGCCGGGCGAGGTTCCGAAATGACAGCCGTGAATCAGTATTTGGTACACAGCTATTATTTGGAAGAATATCCGAAAATATACCAGACTTATCAAAAAATAGCCCAAGTAGAGCAGATTCATTTGCAGCTTTTGGGCAAACTGATTCACGACTTGGGCAGCCAGCCACTTTTGCAGTCTCGCGTCACAAACCATTATTGGAGCGGATCATTTCCCAACTATGAGTACAGCTTGGGTGCTATTTTGGAATCCGATATTCGCAGAGAATTAGAAGAAATTTCTCATTACAAGCTGCTGATCCGCCAAATTAACGATGATCACATTCAGCGCCTGCTCGGCCGAATTATTTTGGACGAGCAAAGACACGTTCAAATTCTTTCCGCTTTTTTAGCGGATTCTTCCACAGACATCACCATTGTATGATTTGGAAAATTCAGGCCACACTAAAACGGTCTGATAGGCCATTCCATCATCCTGTGCCCGAAGGGAGAAACAAAAGCCATGCAGAAGAAAAACGGATGCTGTCTGGGTTCCTGCGGAACGTTCCTGCTAGTGCTGATCTTCCTTCTTCTTTTGGGCTCCTTTGTTCTTCGTAAAATTCAAATTGTTCCAAAGGATGATACCAATACGTATCCTTCGCGCATGCTGGTAAAAAATCAGCAATCCCCCGATTCTCCCTTTGAGCCTGACGAACACAGGATTCTTCCCTTTTCATTGGGCTTTACAAATGAAGGGGTCTCCCCAATTCAGCAAAGCCAGGATTTCCGCATTTAAAAAGAATCTTGTGAAAAATATCAATAAAATACACCGTGCCGCATTGGCAAGGTGTATTTTTTTAATACGTCATCAATTGCTTTTTCCGATCAGGCCCTTTACAATCGCCGATATATGCACCAGCGACTGCTCATCTAATTTTTTTAAATTTTGGATCAGCTCGGCAATTTGCCCCGGATATTCGTTTTCTACATCAAAAAAATCTTTGGGAGAAATCCCCAGGTATTCGCAAATATAAAAAAAGACAGTCATGGATGGGAACGCTTTTTTCAACTCGATTTTGTTGATATAATTTTCGCTTTGTCCAATTGATAAGCTCATATCTCGAGCCGAAACGCCTTTTTTCATTCTTAGATCAGCCAAACGCTCGCTGAAAAAATTGTCGTACATTTTCTGATCACCCGCTTTCATGTAGTATTATAAGTTTTATATTGTTTTATTACGGGGAATCAGTTTCGCTATTATGATTGACATTAGGAATTAAATGTTTTATTATAGCTTATTATAAGGAATTGGTTGATGTATCTCAACGGGGAATCGAAAATAAAAGGGTGTATTGGCAGAAATCATTCGGCCGGTTTTGTCTTATTTTAAAAGAAAAACCAACAAATGCTTGAGGCAGACTGTTTTTTACCGAAAACAGAACACAAGCACCGGCCCTGTTTTTGCTGCTGTTCCACTGTTGCAAATTTTTCTCTGGTTCGACAAAATCCCGGTACAAAAATCAGTCGGATTATGGTATGCCCAGCAAAGAGCAAACACCGCCTAAGTACAAGGATAGAAATCACATTCTAAAAGAATGAAATTTTAAAATGTCCCAGGAGAGATGTGTATGAATACCGAGCATCCAGCCAAGGCCTGCTGTGTGACGGGCCACCGATTTATCGCACCCGAAAAAAGGGATTATGTAAAGTCTGAACTAAAAAAAGAAATATTGCGGGCAGTCGAAGACGGCTATACCCATTTTATTTCCGGATTTTCAGAAGGGGTAGATTTGCTTTTTGCTTCTATTGTGGCAGATTTAAGCACCAAAAATGCAAATCTTACGTTAGAGGCAGCCATCCCTTACCGCGGCAGACTAAACACCACAAACGAACTGTTTCAGCAGTTGCTTTATAAGTGCTGTATGATTGGAATTCATGGTGAAAATTTTGACCGCACCTGTTTTTTTAACCGCAATCGGTTTATGATCTCTGTATCCCAGCGGGTCATTGCGGTATATGATGGACGGGAAAAGGGTGGTACTTTTTTTATGATGCGCTATGCCTACTCGAAAGAGCGCGATGTAAGGATTATTAAAATATAGCAGCAAAGCGTACGGCAGATCCGCTCCGGATCTGCCGTACGCTTTGTTTTTGGGGAATACCTGTTCTTTCTTTTTCTGAAAGCGCCTTTAGCGGTTTCTCCCTTGACAGCTTCACACCGTAAAACCTCCTGAATTTTTGCCTTTTCTTATCTTTCTATCTTTTTAACAGTTTCAACTTCTGTTTCTGTATTTTCTCTTGGCAATATCTCATCTTCTAAAAATTCTTCCTGTGTTCTTTCAAAAAGAATTTCTTCTGCAAATTCTGTAAACGGATTTTCTGAGGAAAGAGCCATTTGTCTGCCGGAAACTTCGCTCTCTATCCTTTTGGATACCAATTCCGAAATATTTTCTTTCGGAGAAACGTCCTGCTGCCTGAAAGCTTTCTGAAGCAATGGCTGTGAAAGCGATTCCTCTTCCGACCATTCCCGCATTTCCTCTGTTGGCGGTTCCATCAAATTGGCTTGTTCCGCACGCAGCCGGAACCGGCCGATTTCCCGGTAAAGTCCGGTGGCTTGTTCCGACAAAGTTTCGCTGACTGCCGAACTTTTTTCGGCGGCAGCTGCATTGTTCTGCACCACAGAAGACACCGAAGTTAATCCCTGTGTAATTTGAAAAATTGCCTGCGCCTGATCCGAGGCCGCAGTATCTATTTTTTCCATCATTTCATCCATTTGGCTCGCTTGATGAGAAATGGCGTGCAAAATTTCGTTGGTTTCTCCTGCTAAGGCGGCTCCCCGCTGGACTTGTGCCGATGATTTTCGAATCAGTTCTTCCGTTTCTTTAGCCGCCTGCGCAGACTTTTCAGCCAAATCGCGCACCTCATTGGCCACCACTGCAAACCCCCGGCCTGCTTGTCCGGCATGGGCCGCTTCCACGGCGGCGTTTAATGCCAAGATATTTGTCTGAAAAGCAATATCCTCAATCATCCGGGTAATGTGAGAAATCTGTCCCGATGAAGTCTGAATTTCTTTCATAGCATCGGTTAAAGAGAGCATTTGCCCCACTCCCTCGGACACTTTTTGCTGTGTTTCCGCCACATAGCCAGATGCAATTTTTACACTGCCCGCGTTTTCGCTGGACTGTTGTGCTACCTGTTCCACCGCGGCAGAAAGCTGCTCAATGGCCTGTGCCTGCTGCGTTACCCCGTCAGCCAGTAACTGGGAAGCACCGGACATTTGAAATGCCCCCTCACTGACCTGACCGGCAGAGGCTCCGATTCGGCAGAAGGCCCGGTTCAGAGAATCTGAAATATTTAACAACGCAGTCTGAATTGGGGCAAAATCCCCTGCGTATTCATTTTCAATCTGCACCCGCAGGTCTCCACTGCCCATCTGCGCCAGTATCCGTGAAATTTCATCCACATAGGTGTGAATCACCAAGCTGGTTTGCCGAAATGTTTCGGACAACTCCCCAAATTCATCTTGTGTTTTTTGTTCAAACCCAATGTTCAGATTCCCGTTTTTCATTTCTTCTGCCAGTGCCATAACATCGCCCATTGGGGACAAGGCTTTTTTCAAAAGGAATACGATGCTAACTCCTAAAATTACAATCCCCAAAAAGGCCACTGCCAAAACAAGAAATGTGATGTGTCTTGCGTCGGCCAAAGCTTCTTCGGTCTGCACCACAAAGGCACTGGTTAGGGTATTCTCCACTCCGCTGATTGCAATCGGCGAATGAATCTGATAAGAACGCCGGCCTGTTGCATCATCACTTCCTTCCCAAAACAACAGGCTTTCCGATTCATCGGGCAGTTTATACTCTGTTCCAATGATTTCCGGGTTCTCAGAATGTCCGATATAGGTTCCCTTACCTGTTAAGATATAGCTATAGGCGGTTTGATATCCCCCCCTATCAAAAGGGATTTGATTGATGGTGTCTACCAAAACATCGCAGTTAGCTACCCCCACAAACCGGCCGGAATCATCCAGAATCGGATTACTGATGCTGATGATCCATGCCTGTTTCCCATTGGACAGCTCCACCGTATAAGGCTCGGTAATATAAGGTTTTTGGGTTTTCTTTGCCACCGCGTAATATTCCTGCTCACCGTATTGATCATAATCATTTTTAACCGTCATCAGCAAATTGCTGTCACTGCGAAAGGCATATGAAGACAGACCATACGGTGTTTTTTCAAAATAGCTGTTGGGTTCCCATGCAACATAGACGGAAAAAATCCGGTCATCCAGTAAAATTCCGGTGAGCATATCGTTTAAAAGCGGGCGCAGCTGCTCTTTTGTCAAATGCAGCTGTTCCAGCTTAGACATGGAAAGTGCTAACGAGCTGGAACGAATCTGCATGGCATCCAGATAACCCGAAACCAAATTCGCGTTGCGTTCTGCGAGATATTCCACATTCTTTTTGGTGCTGTTCACCATGATTGCCGACAAATTCATATTCAGCACCGCGATTACCGCAGCCATTATTATTACAATGAGCAAAAGAACCTGTGCCGGCATCCGAAAAGCCAGCTGTTTGCTCCAGATTCTTTGGCGTTTCCCGGTTTGCTTTGGAATAAATGGTTTGATGATGTGTAGCACAATGTTTTTAAAGTTCACAAGCAAATCCCGCATCTTTTTCATTCCTTATCTCCATAGAATTTCTTCTAAATTCATCCTAGCAAACAGGGAATGAAGAATCAATCGTGGCAGCACCTGGGGCTAAAAATACGGGAAATGGCAGAAGTTTTGCAATATCAGCAAATTTGTTCTGGGAAAGATTACCTGTTGCTCGAAAGTACATTAATTTCGTGTTAATTTATTAGAAAACAGACACAAAAAGCCTTGGTGTCTCAATCCAGCCTCTTGTCAACATTTCTGTTTTCTCTTTTTGTCAAATCCTTATTTTCAATTTATTCTTATTTAGAAGATAAAAGTTTGGTAAAATAAGTTAAAATCAGTTAAAATGGGTGGCTATATTTCTGGGATCAAAAAAAGAGCCGGCGGCTTTTTTTGCCGGCTCTTTTCTGGTTCTATTATTTTTTAAGCACTAATATACTTCCGGCCCTGCCTGTTCCGGCTCCACCCGTCTGTATTGCAGCGACTGGTAAAAGTTTATAACCGTCTGCATGATGTAAGGCTGCAGCCACAAACCGCCAATTCCACAAGTTAGAAGTGCCAAAAACGCCCAGCCGATAAAGCTCAAATAAAGAACGAAGAATTCTCCTTTGTGCCCGCGGGTTAGTTGTGCACTTCTTTTCAATGCTTCTGTGGCCCGAAGTTCCGGAAAATCCAAAAGAAGGAAAAAGGAAAAACCATATTTCAGCCATACCAGCAAAGTGCCTATAAGGGCCAGCACATATCCCGATGTCAGCATTAAACTGGCACTCATCACAGAACCTGCCGAAGCGTAATATCCTTCCTGAATGGCATCCATATTCAAAAATCCCAGAACCATAAGTACAATTCCAAGCAAAGAGTAAAGAAGAATCCAGAGTGCGATTAGCAGAAGAGCGCAAAAGGTTCTGCCCCAATATACTTTAAAATTGCGGAACACACTGAACATGGTTCCAATTTCCACCGGCTCACGCCTGCTGTTAAGTATAAAATACAGCATATACCCCAGAAGCAGCATTGGATAAACCAATATCCCAATCACCCAACCTAAAATCGGGATAAAGTCCAAAAGTCCTACCGCAAAGATCAGCAAGGCATATATCAGGGTTAAAATTGCCGCCTGTCCCCAGCCTCCCTTAAGCTGTTCTTTTGCAAGGGTCTTGCATTCCCCTCTTGTCATCATAAAAAACACCTACCCATTCTCAATATCTATATTTTATCTCGATTTCCGTTTTGCCCAACGGCAAAATGATGGCCGGAAAGAGAATAAAATCAACGTTTTGCCGCACGCTTTTAAACCTCTTGCTTTTAGTATACAAAAAAAATCAAAAAAATAGTTGCCTTTTAAAGGAATAAACCCGAAAAAGACAACTAAAGATTTTCTTACAACAAAATTATTTATGGTATTTTTCTGCAATATCCGCTACCGCATCAATGACATACTGTACCTGTTCGTCTGTCATAGTCGGATACAGCGGCAAAGAGATGCAGCGCTCGAAATGCTTTTGCGCATTGGGGAAATCTTCGGGCTTATAGCCAAAGCGCTCGGTATACGCCGACATGTTGTGCACAGGGATAAAGTGTACGCTGGTTCCCACATTCCGCTGATTCAATTCCACGATAAACTGGTCGCGGTCAATGGTCAGGTTTTCCGGAACAATGCGAATCACATACAAATGCCAACAGTGAGTGGTGTAATCCGGCACAAAAGGCTCATCGATAGCGTCCATCGCCCCAAAGGCCTTCTGGTATTTAGCGGCGATCTTCAGGCGTGCTTCCTGCATTTCTTCCAGTCGTTTCAGCTGAATGATGCCCAAAGCAGACTGAATATCAAACATATTGTACTTAAAGCCGGGCACTGCAATGTCATATTTCCAAGTGCCGCCTTTGGCATAGCGGTTCCAGGCGTTCTGGCTCATGCCGTTGCCCACATACATCCGGGCAGTGGCCGCAGTTTCGTCATCGTCGGTAACAAACATTCCGCCGTCACCGGTGCAAAGGTTCTTGGTGGCATAAAAACTGTAAGAGGCAGCCCCTTGCAGGGAATTGCCAACCAGTCTTCCCTTATAACGGCTCCACAAAGCATGGGCGGCATCTTCCGATACAAACAGATTGTGTTTCTCAGCGATTTCATAGATGCGATCCAAATCGCACACCTGCCCGCTGTAGTGAACGGGAACTATCGCTTTGGTTTTAGAGGTAATTTTCTTTTCAATCTCGGCCGGATCAATACAGGTCGTTTGAAAATCAATATCCGCCAAAACCGGAGTTGCCCCGGTATGAATAATGGTGTTGGCAGTCGAAGCAAACGTCATGGGGGTCGTAATTACTTCATCCCCGGGTCCGATGCCCTGGGTTACCAGAGCGATGTGCAGCCCTGCCGTACAGGAATTCACCCCAATGGCATGCTTTGCGCCAAGGTATTCGGCAAACTGCTTTTCAAACTCCACCGTGCGCGGCCCTTTGGCAAGCCAGCCGGACTTCAGCGTGGCAACCACTTCATCGATTTCCGCCTCGGTAATGTCGGGAACATTATAGGGAATAAATGTATCGCGGCTAACAAACTTGCTCATAACTATCCCTTTCCCCTGCTGGTGGCTCTAACCGGAAGGCCCAAGCAGGAATGAATTGTGCAAATATTCCGGTATTGCGCACATCAATTTGGTAAAAAATAAAACGAATAAATTACTGCTAATGATAATACGATCGGAAATTCTTGTCAATACGATTCAAAGGGATTGCGGATTGAAACGATTGACTATGGTAAATAATAGCGATATAATAAACCAAGATTACGCCGGAATTTGGGTAAAACTGGTACCGCGCTCCAGATTCGGCAGCGGCGCGCGGCACACCGGCCTAAATATATTCTGCTGCCGGAGAATGGCGGTTACTCACAGTGAGCAAAAAAAACTTTTTTATACACGAAAGCGCCTTTGCAGATGAAGGCTGCCAAATCGGAGAAGGAACCAAGGTCTGGCATTTCAGCCACATTTCCTCCGGAAGCCAAATCGGGCAGGGCTGCACCCTGGGCCAAAATGTCTTTGTTGCCCCGGGCGTAACCATCGGCAACCACTGTAAGATTCAGAATAACGTTTCCATCTATGAGGGCGTGGAACTGTCGAACTATGTGTTCTGCGGCCCCTCTATGGTGTTTACCAACGTGCCTCGCCCCCGCTGCAAATACCCCCAGCGCGGCGCGGAGTTTTATGTCCGCACACCGGTGGGCGAAGGCGCCAGCATCGGCGCAAACGCCACCATCGTCTGCGGCCACAGCATTGGGGCGCACGCGTTTATCGCCGCGGGCAGCGTGGTGACAAAAGATGTGCCCGCACATGCCATCATGATGGGAAGCCCCGCACGGCAGCGCGGCTGGGCCTGCGAATGCGGCGAAACGCTGAATGAAGCCCTGCACTGCCCCAAATGTGGCAGGCAGTACACACAAACACCAGAAGGTCTAAAGGAGGAAACCAATCATGCAGAAAATTGAGTTTAATGATTTGTCGGCTCAGTATCAGAAATTAAAACCGGAAATCGACGCGGGTATCGCGAAGGTTCTGGAAGAATGCCACTTTATCTCCGGCCCGCAGGTGGAAGAACTGGAACAGGCGTTGTGCGACTATGTGGGGCGCAAATACTGTGTAGCAGTGTCTAATGGAACCGATGCGCTGCAAATGCCGCTGATGGCTTGGGGAATTGGCGCCGGCGATGCGGTGTTCGTGCCGTCCTTTACCTTTGTCGCCACCGCTGAAGTGGTCAGCCTGATGGGCGCAACCCCGGTGTTCTGTGACGTAAAGGAAGATACCTTTAATTTAGACCCGGCTTCGCTGAAAGAGCAGATTGAGCGCGTAAAAGCAGAGGGCAAACTGACCCCCAAGGCAGTTATTCCGGTGGATCTGTTTGGCCAGACCGCCGATTATGATGCAATTCTCTCTTTGTGCCGCGAACACGGCCTGTTGGTGATGGAAGATGCCGCACAGGGGTTTGGCGGAACCAATAACGGCCATAAAGCTTGTTCCTTCGGCGATGTTTCTGCCACCAGCTTTTTCCCGGCAAAACCCCTTGGCTGCTACGGCGACGGCGGAGCGATTTTTACGGATGACAAAGAGCTTTATGATCTTTTGGTTTCCATCCGCGTACATGGCAAGGGCACCTTTAAATATGATAACGTCCGCGTGGGCCTGAATGCCAGACTGGACACCCTGCAAGCAGCCATTCTTCTGCCGAAGCTGCGTGCATTTGACGAAGAGAACAACACCCGCATCAAAGCGGCCGAGCTGTACACCTCTTTGCTCAAAGACAAATTCGACATTCCCGTGGTTCCGGAAAATTACGTTTCCAGCTGGGCACAGTACACGATTAAGGCGAAGTCCACTGAAGAGCGCGACCGCCTGATCAAAGGACTGCAGGAAAAAGGAATTCCCAGCATGATTTATTATCCGAAGCCTCTTCATTTCCAAAAAGTTTATGAGGATTTGGGGCACAAAGAGGGGGATTTCCCGGTCAGCGAAAGCTTGAGCCAGCGTGTGTTCAGCCTGCCGATGCATGGCTATATCACACCGGAAATCGTCACCTATGTGGCCGAAGCACTGAACTCTTTGGCGGAATAAAACACTTGTGAAGTGAAAAAGTGATAGAAATGCAAAAAGGTAGGTAACAAATATGTCAAATTGCAAGACGGAGCTTCTTTCGAAAATAGAGGGCAAAACCGCCGCAGTCGGAATCATCGGACTGGGATATGTCGGTCTTCCCCTTGCCGTAGAAATTGCCAAGGCCGGCTATAAAACCATCGGCTTTGACGTTCAGGCACAGAAGGTGGAGCAGGTAAACCGCGCACAAAACTACATTGGCGATGTGGTAGACAGCGCTTTGGAGGATGTGGTAAAAAGCGGCCATCTGTCTGCTACCAGTGATTTTTCCTTCATTCGTGACGTGGACTGCGTGGCCATTTGTGTTCCCACCCCGCTGGACAAATACCAGCAGCCGGACATCAGCTATGTCAAAGGCTCCACAGAATCCGTCGCACAATATCTGCATTCCGGCATGTTGATCGTGCTGGAATCCACCACCTATCCCGGCACCACAGAGGAACTGCTTCAGCCTATTTTAGAGGCTTCGGGCCTTCACTGCGGCGAAGATTTCTTTTTGGCCTTCTCCCCCGAGCGCGTGGACCCCGGCAACAAGCAGTTTAAAACCAAAAACACCCCCAAGGTAGTCGGCGGCGTGGGTCAGGACAGCACCGAGGTAGCAGCTGCGCTGTACCGCAACGTGCTGGAAGGCGGCGTATATGAGGTTTCTTCCCCCGCTGTGGCGGAAATGGAGAAGCTTTTGGAAAACACCTACCGTAACATTAATATCGGCCTTGCCAACGAAATGGCCATCATCTGCAACCGCATGGGCATCAACGTTTGGGAAGTCATCGATGCGGCAAAAACAAAGCCCTATGGCTTTCAGGCTTTCTATCCCGGCCCGGGACTTGGCGGCCACTGCATCCCGCTGGATCCTTTCTACCTGACTTGGAAAGCCCGCGAGTTTGATTACCACACCCGGCTGATTGAAACCTCCGGCGAAATCAACACTTCTATGCCCGAATATGTGGTAGACCGTGCCATGAAGATTCTGAACCGGAATAGGACCGCAATGAATGGCGCAAGAGTTTTGATTTTGGGTGTCGCTTATAAAAATGACATCGATGATTACCGTGAGTCCCCGGCACTGAATGTCATTGATCATCTATTGGAGCAAGGCGCAGACGCTGTGTTCTATGACCCTTATATTTCGGAATACAAGCACAAGGGGCAGGTTCATACCGGGCTGACTGAGCTCACCGATGAAGAGCTGAAAAGTGCCGATATCGTCATCATCTGCACCGCTCACGAGCGTTTTGATTATGACCGCATTCAGTCCCTTTCCAAAGAAATTTTTGATACCAGAAATGCAATGAAGCAAGTAAAAGACAGAAGCAATATCGAGCTGCTGTAAGATATCTTTGATTATTGTGTGTACAGGAGCGCCGTCCCGGCTGTGGCAGCGCTCCTGACTGCGTGAAGAACGAAATTGCAAATCTAGACGAAGGATGGAAACACAATGAAAAAACTACACTTTCTGTTGATTGGCTGTGGAAGAATTTCTAAAAACCATATTGCTGCCGCCGCGGAAAACCAAAGCCAAATGGAATTGGTTGCCGTTTGCGACCCGATTGTAAGCCTGGCGGAGCAGAAGGCGGACAGCCTGGCAGAAAAAACCGGCAGCCGTCCCGCTGTGTATACCGATTACAAAAAAGCATTGGAAGAACTGGAAATTGACTGCTGCGCCATTGCAACCGAAAGCGGCTACCATGCAGAGATTGCACTGGACTGCCTGCGCAAAGGCAAACATGTACTGGTAGAAAAGCCCATGGCTCTTTCTACCCATGATGCACAGCTGATGATTCAGGAAGCCAATTCCCGTGGCCTGAAACTGGGCGTCTGCCACCAAAATCGCTTTAATGCCCCCATTCAGGAACTGCACAAAGCCTTAGAGGACAAGCGCTTTGGAAAATTGGTTAGCGGCACCGCCCGCATTCTATGGAACCGTTCCATGCCCTATTATGAGCAGGCACCCTGGCGCGGCACTTGGGCACAGGACGGCGGCACGCTGATGAACCAGTGCATTCACAACATCGACCTGCTTCAGTGGAGCTTGGGCGGTGAACCGGAAACTATTATGGCGATGACAGGCAATTATCTGCGTGATATTCAGGCAGAAGATTTCGGTGCCATTCTGGTGCGTTTTAAAAATGGAGCCATCGGCATCATAGAAGGCACCGCTTGTGTATACCCCAAAAATCTGGAAGAGACCCTTTCCATCTTTGGCAAAACCGGCACGGCTGTCATTGGCGGACTGGCCGTCAACCGGGTACAAACCTGGAACTTTGAAGAGCCTGCCGAACAGGATAATCACATTGCGGCAATGGCCGGAACCGACCCCACCGATGTATATGGCCACGGCCACAATTCCTTGTATGCCGATTATATCGAGGCCATTCACAATAACACTCAGCCCCTGATTAGCGGAGCGGAAGGCATTAAAGCTCTGAAAATTATTCTGGCTGCTTATCAATCTCAAAAGACCGGACAGGCTGTTCGGTTCGACGATTTGGAATTTTCCACCTTAGACATGACAGACAGCGATGTGCGTTACCACTGTGAGGAGGCCATCCAGTGAAGCTTGTGACAATTGTCGGCGCCCGTCCCCAGTTTATTAAGGCGTCTGTAGTATCCGCAGCTCTTGCCCATTCCTGTGAAGAAGTGATGGTGCATACCGGCCAGCATTATGATCACAATATGTCCGATGTGTTTTTTGAGGAGCTGGGTATCCCCCGTCCCAAGTATAACCTTGGGGTTGGCTCCGGTTCCCACGGAAAGCAAACCGGCGAAATGCTGATGAAAATTGAAGAAGTTTTGCTGGAAGAAAAACCAGATGTCCTTTTGGTCTATGGTGACACCAATTCCACATTGGCGGGCGCTTTGGCCGCTTCTAAGCTGCATATTCCGGTGGCCCATGTGGAAGCCGGCCTGCGCTCTTACAACCGCCGCATGCCGGAAGAGCAGAACCGGGTGCTGACCGACCACATTTCAAGCTGGCTGTTCTGCCCCACTCAAACAGCAGCGGATAACCTGAAAAAAGAAGGCGTGGAACAGGGTGTTTCCATCACCGGCGACGTGATGCTGGATTCTGTTCTGCACTTTTTAAAGGTAGCCAAAGAAAACCCGGAAAAATCCGCTATTTATGATCGACTGGGCATTACGCCCAAAGGGTATCGGCTTGCCACTTTACACCGGGCAGAAACCACCGACGGCGGTTTGGAAGCAGTTCTGCGTATTTTTCGCGCTTTTGAACAGCTGCCCCAGCCGGTGGTACTCCCCATTCATCCCCGCACCCGAAAGCTGGCGGAAGAAGCCATCCAGCAAGAAGGCTTTGGCAACATTCAGCTGATTGATCCGGTGGGATATCTGGAAATGCTCCTGCTGACATCCGGCGCCAATCAGGTGCTGACCGATTCCGGCGGATTGCAGAAAGAAGCCTGGTTTATGGAGGTTCCCTGTGTCACTTTGCGGCAGGAAACCGAATGGGTTGAAACTCTCACTGGTAGCTGGAACGTGCTTTCTCAGCTGGAAACCGAAGACATTTTGCAGAAAGCGCTGCATACAATACCGGATCCTTCTGCCCGGGGCCTGATGCCTTTTGGCGACGGACACGCCAGCGAAAAGATCGCCGCGGCGCTTTTGGAGCAAACAAAATAAGGGAGCCTGTGCTATGAATATTATCCTTTCCAATCATTATGCCGGAACCGGCAAAAGCATGGAGTACCGCCCGTATTTCATGGCAAAACGCTGGGTGCGGCAAGGGCACCAGGTCACCATCGTGCTCTCGTCTTTTTCTCATCTGCGCGGCGATAATCCTGATCCACAGGGGCGCCCCTTTTGGGTAGAAGAAATCGACGGCATCCGGTATTTTTGGATCACCGGCCCCGAATATCAGGGCAACGGCTTGGGCCGAATCAAAAACATGCTGTCTTTTTACCGGGGTCTTTCTAAATTTGAAGCAGAAATTACGGCAACAGGCAAACCCGACGCAGTAATCGCTTCTTCCACCTATCCGTTAGAGATTTATCCCCTGCATAAAATGGCTCAAAAGCATAACGCCAAGCTGATTTATGAGGTTCACGATCTGTGGCCGCTAAGCCCCATGGAGCTGGGCGGAATCCCCAAATACCACCCCTATATCATGCTGATGCAGGCGGCGGAAAACTACTGCTATAAACACAGTGATTCTGTGGTTTCTATTTTGCCAAACGCACAAGAGCACATGATTGAACACGGCATGGAACCCGAAAAATTCGTGTGCATTCCCAACGGAATTGTGAAAGAGGACTGGGAAACAGCAGAAACCGGGGAACCTGTTTATGGAGAAAAGCTGGCACAGTATCACCGGGACGGATATTTTCTCATCGGCTACACCGGTGCGCACGGCGTTGCCAATGCGCTGGACAGCTATGTGGAAGCAGGCGAATTGCTGCGAGGCAAAAAAATCAAACTGCTTCTGGTGGGGCAAGGGCCGGAACGGGAACGGCTGATGCAAAAGATTCAGGAAATGGATCTTTCTGATGTGGTAGAAGCTCTGCCCGCGGTAAAACGACATGAAGTGCCGGGGCTTTTGGAACAGATGGATGCCCTATATGTTGGGTTACAGCGCCAGCCTTTGTTCCGATTTGGAGTAAGCCCCAACAAGTTAATGGATTACATGATGGCGGCAAAGCCTGTCATCTTCGCCATAGAAGCTGGGAACGACATGGTAGCAGACGCAGGCTGCGGCATCTCTATCCCACCGGAAGACCCAGTGGAAATCGCCCGGGCTGCTCAGCAAATGGCTGCTGCTCCCAAAGAAGAACAGGAAGCTATGGGGCGGCGCGGACAGGACTATATTTTAAAGCATCATGAATATGATGTGCTGTCGAACCGGTTTCTGGAAGTTTTGCAAAACCGGTAACAGCAAAAACAGATAAAACAAAAACCCGTCGGTATCTTCGGCGGGTTTCTTTCTATTCCTAACAGTAGGATGCCGCAAATCAAAAGATTTGCAGCATCCTACTGTTATTTTAATACCTATTTTCTTTCTTTGCTTTTTCTTTTTCAGGCAATTGGGGTATTCTTCCCTTTTCTGAATGCTTCTCTTTGGATTTCTTCTGTTATCCGGTATTTTTATAGATTTACAATTCCTTCTTTTCGTAAATCCCAATGGATATTGCCAAAGAGATTCCAAAGATTAGGATACTAGCCACGGCCAAGACCAAACCCAATGCAAACGAAGGAATGGATGCAAAGGCAGCTAAATTAACTGTGGAATTCGCAAAGATCTTTGCGAACACAGACGGGCCTATCGAAAGTACAATAACAATCGTCATATAAAAAAACCTTATTTTTATAATTCCATATTTAAATTCTAAAGGTAAATAGATACAAAATATGATTACTGCCAAAAAAAGTACCGCTAAAACGTCCAGCAAATCAAGAAGTCCGGCTGGGTTAAAAAGAACCATTTCGATGGTGTGGACAAAGTAACAATAAGCAAATATCAAAAGGAAAAGGACATATTTTTCGGCTGCAAAGGCGCTTCGTGGATAAGGAGCCGCACATAATAACGCCTCGGCTTTTGGATTTTTCCCCTCCAACTGAAAAAGCATTTGAAAGATAATCAGCTCCCCAAGAATCACCATATATAAAAAGGGAATGATTCCCCACTGCGCCAATTCAGGGGCAGTCCATAAAAAGAACGGTGGAATGATGCAAACGATAGCCAAAATAATAAATATCATCTTTTTCGCAATTAAAAAATCCTTTTTTACCAGCTGCAAAATCATTTCTTCTTCCCCCCTTCAATATAGGCTAACATAATCTCTTCAATGGTAGGTCTTTCCACCACAATATCCGGTATTGCCTGTTGAACCTTCGGCAAACACTTTGTGATTCCGGTAAAACCGTAATCGGTGGTTTCTAAATGGGAAAACAGCGCTCTGTTGTTGCCGTTCAGCGAATTTTTATCCCCTTTTATCACACGGTGACTTTCCAACAGAACATCCTTTTCCTGTTGAAAAAGAACGGTTCCCTGATCAATCAGAATGAGCATATCGGCTACCTTATCCAAATCCGAGGTAATGTGGGTGGAAAAAAAGACGGCCTTCCCTTCCTGTTTCATATAATCTTTGATGATTTCCAGCAGCTGACTGCGGATCAAGGGATCCAGCCCGCTGGTGGGTTCATCCATAATGAGCAAATCTGCTTCATGAGACAAAGCCAAAGCCAAAGCATATTTCATGCGCATACCTTTGGACAAAGTTGAAATTTTTTGCTTGGGATTCAAAGAAAACCGTTCCATGTAATCCCCAAAGGTGTTGTCGTTCCATTGGGAATAAGCCGGGGCAATCACACGTTTCATTTCCCCCATGGTCAGCTCTTCGTAAAAGCTGCCGCCGTCCAATACCACACCGATTCGGTTTTTCAATTCTTTTTCGTGCTTCTCCCATTCTTTTCCGAATATTTTTACGGAACCGGACTGCTTTTTTACCAGACCCAGAATGGTTTTGATGGTAGTGGTTTTTCCCGCTCCGTTTACCCCAATAAAACCAGTAATGCAGCCCTCCGGCAAACCGAAATGAATGTCTTTTAAAGAAAAATCCGGATAGGATTTGTTCAGGCCGGTTACCTCTAAAATGTGATTCATACTCAAACCTCCTCGTACAAAATCTCCATCATCGCACTAAGCTCCTCTTTGCTGATGTTCAGCATTTTGGCTGTGTGTATCATGTCCTGCATCTTTTGTTCCACCAAGCGACGTTTGGATTCCCGAAGCAATTCCAGATTTTGCGCAGACACAAAAGTGCCAACCCCCACTTGGCTTATCACAAACCCCTCTTGCTCTAACTCATCATAGGCCCGCCGAATGGTCAAAACGCTGACCTTCAAATCGTTAGAAAACCCACGAATAGGCGGAAGCAAATCGCCCTCCACCAATTCCCCCTGAAAAATCGCGTCCTTTATTTGGTCTTTAATCTGCTGGTACAAAGGAATATCCGATGTATTCGAGATCAGAATTTTCATATTTTCAGCTGCCCTTCCTCCAGTGTGCATGTTAACAATACACACTATACACTTAATACACTATTCTGTCAAGACCGAGGATCCAAAACACAAAAAAAGAGAGCCGCTCCTTCTAAAAAGGAACGGCTCTGCGGGGTTTACATAGAAATTCTCTTTTTTATCCCTATCAAAAACATGACCTCAAAGAGCATACTTGATTGGAAAAAGAGTGCGAATTAGAAATAGAAATCCTCTGCCTCGGCCTGGTCTGCTTCCGGCGGCAGCTGATCGGCTTCAGAACCTTCCAGCTGGAATTTACGGATTTCCTTATGCAGAACCCCTGCCTGAGCAGAAAGCTCTTCGCTGGAAGCGGAACTTTCTTCTGCTGTAGCGGCATTGGTCTGAACCACCGCCGAAATTTGGGACAAACCATCGGTAATTTGCATGATGGCCTGCGCCTGATCCTGCGCAGAGCGCCCCATCGTGTGCACCGACGTATCCACCTGTTCCGCCAGATTGACCACGTCACCCATAGCCAAAGAAACCTCATCCACTGCTACCGAGCCCTTGGCAACCGTCTGGCCGGATTCCTCCAGCAATTCGGCGGTTCTCTTCACTGCTTCGGCAGATTTTGCCGCCAGATTCCGAACTTCATCGGCCACCACGGCAAAGCCTTTTCCGGCGGTTCCGGCCCGCGCCGCTTCAATGGCAGCATTCAGCGCCAGAATATTGGTCTGGAACGCGATATCTTCAATGGCATGGGTAATTCCCATAATCATTTCTGACGATTTGCTGATATCCCGCATATGTTCTTTCAGGCCGTTTACACGCTGATCAATTCTGCGGAATTGCTGAGTGGACTGATCCATCAGTTCCAAGGCTCCGTCTGCTTCTTGCGCATTCTTCTTCGCAGCTTCGTCAATTCGGGTCAGCATAGAAGAAAGCTCTTCTACCGAAGCCGCCTGCTCGGTTGCCCCGGCAGCCAGTGCCTGCGCCGCACTGGAAACCTGTTCTGCACCGGAATTCACCTGTTCGGCAATTTCATTGATGGTGGTCAACGTATTGTTCAACGCACCCGAAATATCAAGCAGTGCCTGTTTAATGGGTGCAAATTCGCCCGCATACTCATGCTGCAGCCGAATCCGCATGTCGCCCTGTGCCATGGTTTCCAAAACAGATACAATCTCTTGAATGTATTCCCTGTAATGAATAAGCTGAGATACCGTGCGGTCAAAGGCTGCGGCCAGCTTGCCCGTTTCGTCTCGGGTTTCCACCTCAATGCTGACATCCAAATTTCCTTCGGCAATCTGATTGGCCACGATTTCCAGCTTCTTAATAGGCGCTACCAATCCTCTGGTAATCACCACAATAAAGGCTGCAACCACCACCATAGCCAACAGCATCGCTATCGCCCATACAAACAGAATCTGGTTAAAAACCGCATTATATTCTGCATCGGGCAGTCCGGTTGCAATCATCCAGCCGGTGTTGCCCACCGCAGAAAGATAGCCATGGCTGTGAACACCTTCAGAGGTATATTCCAAAAGCCCCTCTGTTTTTGCAGAAATCGTATTTTTAAAGTTCTGGGATAAATCAATATCGGTGATATTTTGATTGATTTTTGTGGAATCGGGGTGATAAATCACACGCCCGCCGGAAGAAACCATAATATAAAACCCGGTTTCCCCAAGCTTATATTGGCTCATGCTGGTGCGCAGATTATCCACCACCAGATCCAGCCCGACTGCACCAATGATTTGCTGGGTGCCTTTCTGGTACACGGGCGCCGCAATCGTCACCACCAGCTTTTTTGTGGTAAGGTCTTCATAAGGCTCTGTCAAAGTCAGCGCATTGCTTTCTTTCATTTCCACAAACCAGGGGCGTTCCGTTGTCGCGTAATTCTGAACATTTTCCCCTGTGGATGTTACATATTGCCGGGCATCCACATCTGCCAGAAAAACCGAAAGGATGTTGGTATCTTCCCCCGCCAGATTTTCCATGGTAGCCAACAGTTCACCAAAACGCAGATCCTGTTCCATCTGCTGGCCGGCCCCAATTTTGCTCATCATATCCTGCACTTCCACATTTTGCGCAAACTGTTTGGGAACTTCGACATACTGCTGCAAGAAAAGCTCGATGTCCCCAGACGCTGCGCGGGAATCAGAAGTTAGCTTGTCATTTGTCAATTGCTGTATGTTGGTTTCCATGATTTGAAAGATTGCGGTCCCCACCGCTAAATACGAGAGGATTACCGGAATTCCTATAAATACAATGATTTTTTTCCGAAGGCTCCTCATTCCCCGTCCTTTTTCTGCAGTCTTGGTTCTTAGTTTCATATGCATTCCTCCTTGTCAAATCGACCAAATTCTAAACGGATCTTTTCTGTTTGGCCGCTTTTGATCCCTGCCAGGCCGCAGGCACAGATCACAAACCCCCATGCCGCTGTTACTGGTTATATTAAGTATATCGGTTAGAAAAATATGGAGTTTATGTCAACAATGTGACAGATTCTCACCAATATCTACAAATTCTTATTCTTATAAATTGCTGTTTTTCAAACAAAAGAAAAAGAAGAATGGCCTACCCTATGGGGGAAAGGCCATTCTTCTTCTTCTTTTATTGTCTTTTTTTCTGAATCAAGGGTTCAAAATTTAAAACCTTTTTTAAAAAAAGTGTTCGTTAGAATCGCTGTCCTGGGAATAATCAGATTCCATAAGCGGTAATTCTTCGTCAGATTTTACTGCGAAGTCATTCTGCCCTTGCAGCTTAAACTTTTTAATTTCCTGATGCAGCACTTCTGCCTGAGAGGAAAGCTCTTCACTGGATGCAGAACTCTCTTCCGCGGTAGCGGCATTGGTCTGAACCACCGCTGAAATCTGGGTCAGACCCTCGGTAATTTCCATGATGGCCTGCGCCTGTTCCGTCGCGGAATCCCCCATGCTGATAACCGATTCATTGGCGGTTTGCGCAAGGCCGACTACATCGCTTACGGCATCACTTACCACATCCACCGCATGGCTGCCATTTTCCACCGTCTGCTTCGAGCCTTGCAGAAGTTCGCCGGTTCTTTTGGCGGCCTCGGCAGACTTTGCTGCCAAATTCCGCACTTCGTCGGCAACAACAGAGAAGCCCTTACCGGCTGCCCCGGCCCTTGCCGCTTCAATGGCAGCATTCAAAGCCAAAATGTTGGTCTGGAACGCAATATCTTCAATGGTTCGGGTAATGCCAACCACCATCTCTGAAGAAGTTGCAATCTCTCTCATGTTTTCTTTCAGGTGAGTCACACGGCCGCGAATCACATCAAACTGTTCCGACACCTGTTTAAAGACCGGAATGGTCTGCTCAGCGTGGTTGGCATTCCCCTTGGCCGCTTCATCGACTCTGGCAATCATAGAAGACAGTTCTTCAATCGATGCCGCCTGCTGAGTGGCTCCGGCCGCCAATGACTGGGCCGCACTGGAAACTTGTTCAGATCCGGAATGAACCTGATCGGCTATCTGGTTAATATGACTTAATGTGTTATTAAGTGATGAGGAAATATCCAGAAGAGCAGTTTTGATAGAAGCAAACTCTCCGACATATTCCTGTTTGAGCTCAATACGCATATCACCATCTGCCATCACTTCCAGAACTTCGGTTACTTCTTCAATATACCCTTTATAATTAGACAACTGAACCACCGTGCGGTTAAAGGCATCTGAAAGCTGGCCAATCTCATCCTGACCCTGCACTTGAATTTCCACATTCAAATCTCCGTCCGCAATCTGGTTGGCCACTTTGGTCAGCCGGCGAAGCGGGGCGACCAGGCTGTTAGAGATCACAACCAGAATAACCGCAATAATTCCAATGGCAATCAGGAAAGAAATCTGCATCACGCCGCGAACCTGATTGTATTGCTGGTTAAATTCGGTATCCGGCATGCTGGTAGCAGTCATCCATCCGGTGGTTCCCACAGTAGACGTATAACCATATTTGGGTTCTCCATTAATGGTATACTGTAAAAATTCCACTTTTTTCATAGTCAGGTTGGAATTCAGGTTATCTGAAATGCCAATTTCTGAAATGTTTTTCCCCAGCAAGCTGGAATCCCTGTGGGCAATCAGTGTCCCTTTGGCAGAGATCAACGATACCGATCCCATTTCTCCAACCCGGAAGTTGCTGACGCTGTCACTGAGGCCCTGCAGTTTTAAATCCAGTGCCACTGCACCAACCAATTCAGAAGTTCCTTTTTTATAAACGGGGGAAGCAATGGTAATAACCCGCTGTTTTGTATTCAGATCCTCATAGGGTTCTGTCACTGTCAACCCGTTTTTCTTTTTCATCTCTTCATACCAAGGGCGTTCCTCTACCTTATAGTTCGGATTATTTCCCCCATTGGTATTGACGCTCTGCTCAGCGTCTATGTCCACAATAAAAATAGAAAGAATATTCTCATTTTGGCCGCGCATATTTAACATGGTTTGATAAATGTTTGGAAACTTTGCATGTACGCTCATTGGCGAAGCCTTGCCAGATTCTGTCATCATCTGCTGTAAATCTGCATTCTGCGCCAACCGGCTTGAAATTTGCAAGTATTCCGACATATAGTTTTCAATTTGGTAAGTTGCCGATTCCGATTCAGCGATTAACTCTGCGCTGGATAACTCATGCACAGAATTCCCGACCAAACTGAGAAGAATTGACCCTACAATTACATAAGACAATAACACCGGAACGCCCACAAAAGCCAAAATTCTGACACCCAGACTTTTTAGGCCTGTGCCTTTTATACGGCGCTTATTGATAACCGATTCTTCGTTCCCATTCCGCTTTTCTTTGCTCATACCTATTCCTCCTGTCCTCCCATCGTCTTTTCCGTTAGATTCTCGGAACCAAACAGACGCTATTTTGTCTTGGTCACCCCGAATGTTCAAATCACCGCAAAAACGATGCCAATCTTTTTCACTAGACTGATTTCACATAAAAATTCTGCGTTTTGGTGGTCCACATCTTCTATGCAATATCAACGGCTATTTCATTATATCGGCAATTATTTGGTAAAATGAAGAAAATAATACAAATAATACCATTATCTAACCGATCAATTCCGTCAGAAATAAAAAAATACAAATTTCATGTCTAATTCGACAAATTTATTCACCTTTTAGTCGGATGTCACATTTCACAATCGAAAATGGCCAAAAGCGCTTCTATTCTCTATATTTTTGCGATTTTTTCTAACTAATTTCTGCAAAACAAAAAATAACATCACATAGATTTTTCCCAAATTCTTTTCGTGCTGATAAAAAAACAGCAAAAAGAATGCCCCTTCCAAACGAGGAAAAGGCCATTTTTTTGCTTGCTAAAACCAGAGTACAACCAGCACCGCACCAACGTCTTTTTTCAACACCGAAACCATCCATACTCTTACAAAAAATCACAGAACCAATGCTTTCATCAAAAAGCAAATCTTTCATTTCTGATTTGCCGCCAAAGGCACCCATTAAAAACAGTCGAAAGGTTCCGATTCCACGGGAGCCAGCTGAAGCTCATCCAGTTTCTTCCGAAGTTTTAAAAAGTCCTCAAAAGCCCCCGGTTTATTATGGGGATTGCGCAGCAGCGCCGCAGGATGCAGTGTTCCCATCATCAACACCCCACCCTTTTCAAAAAAGATGCCGTGTTCTTTCGTGATCTTAATATCGGGCTTTATCAGCTTCATAGCCGCTACCCGACCCAGACAAACAATGATTTTGGGGCGAATCAGGCTCACCTGCGCTCGAAGCCAGGGCAGGCAGGCTTCCTGTTCTCCCGGCTCGGGATCCCGATTTTTCGGCGGACGGCATTTCACAATATTCGCAATAAAAATGTTGGTATTGCGATCTAAATCCACTGCTGCCAGCATTTTATCCAACAGTTGGCCGCCACGCCCCACAAAGGGTTCCCCTTGAAGATCCTCGTTTTCGCCGGGGCCTTCCCCGATAAACATGACATCCGCGTTCCGGTTTCCTACCCCAAACACCACATTCGTTCGGGTTTCGCATAATCCGCATCTGCGACACTCTTTACAGGCGGGCTCCAGATCTTCCCATGTCATTTTCATACAGCAATGTCCTCCATCCTTATACTGATTCCATTTTCTTTTGCATCTGCCGCGCTTGTCTGCGGGATATGCAGCCGGTTATCCCAGCCGAAAAAACAGCAAACAGGAAAAAACTTTCCTTATCTTACTATTGTTTGCCTGTTTCTTAATTTTGCACTGGCAAGAATATTATTTTTCTTTTGTTTTCTTCTTATGATATCATAAAACAACCTTTTCCTGTTGCATTTTTTTCGTTTGCTTGCTAAAATAGAGGCAAAGACAATCGATTTCGTTCTTGAATTTTTGGAAAACAGTTGTCTTTTTTTCAAAAATCGTTTATAATATCTCAGTTAGCTTATGAAAAAGCAAGACAGAATTACGTGCAATAGGATATGCGGGCGGGCGGGCTCTGTACGGCTGGCCGCCGTGAACCATGTCAGGCGGGGAACCGAGCAGCATTAAGCGGATTGGCTGGTGCGATGCAGGTTGTGTCTGTTCGTCCGCATATCCTATTGCATGTGTCGTCATTGGGCGATGCTGTCTTGCTTTCGGTTTATTGGTGGGTAAAGGCAGGTGAGTTTGTGTATCAGGTATTATACCGAAAATGGCGTCCTCAGCGTTTTTCAGATGTAGTAGGACAGCCCCAGGTGACAACTACCCTGAAAAACGAACTAATCTCTGGCCGGCTGGCTCACGCTTATCTGTTTACCGGCTCACGCGGAACCGGCAAAACAACTTGTGCCAAAATTATGGCCAAAGCGGTCAACTGCCTGAATCCACAAGAAGGCGATCCCTGCGGGGAATGTGACATCTGCCGCGGGCTGGAAAACGGCTCGATTCTGGATGTGGTAGAAATTGATGCTGCCAGCAATAACGGGGTGGAAAACATCCGCTCATTGCGCGAAGAAGCCAATTTTACCCCGGCAGCGGCAAAATACCGGGTGTACATCATTGACGAAGTGCATATGCTGTCTATCGGCGCCTTTAATGCCCTTTTAAAAACGTTAGAGGAACCCCCGGCTCATGTGATTTTCATTTTGGCCACTACAGAGGTTCACAAACTGCCCGCCACTATTTTGTCCCGCTGCCAGCGGTTTGATTTCCGCCGGATTGCGCCAAAAGATATGGCGGAGCGTCTAGAGTATATTGCAGCTGAGGAAAACGCCCAGATGGAACCGCAGGCATCGCTGCTTTTGGCCAGACTGGCCGACGGCGCACTGCGGGACGCACTCTCGCTTTTGGATCAGTGTCTGGGACGCGGCCGCAATATAACGGTTGATTTGGTTACCCAAACCGCAGGTTTGGCCGGACGGGCGCATTTGTTCCAGCTGGCGGACTCCATTACCCAAAAGGATTCGGGAACGGCCCTGCGGGTCATTGATGAGCTATATTGCGCTTCTAAGGATATGGCTCGGCTATGCGAAGAGCTTTCGGGTTATTTTCGCAGTCTGATGCTGATTAAAACCATGAAAGACGCCAGAGATATTCTGGCGGTTCCCGATGAGGAATATGAGGCTCTGTCTGCCAGAGCTTTACCGTGTCCGTTACCTGTCATTTTGCACAGTCTGGACACTTTACAGGATGCTTTGGAGCGGATGTACCGGGGCGGCAGCCGACGCATTGAAATGGAAATGGCAATTCTGCGCCTTTGCACGCCGGAATTGGACAACAGTATGGATGCGCTGGTGCGGCGAATTGCCTCTTTGGAACGGCGAAACACGGCAGCAGCGGAGCGTTCGCCACTTCCGACGCAATCTGCACCGCCGGTGCGGGAACCTTCTCCCCCTCAGTCATCCCCAGCAGCTTTGCAAAAAGAAGAAACAGTTCCGGCTTTTCTTACGGATGCAGCGCCTTCGGTTTCGCCCGAACCCCCGCCATCCTATGTACCACCGGAACCCCCGAGGCATTTGGAGCCTGAGGAACCAGCTTCAGCCAAAGGAAATACCACGCCTGCCGCCAGTATGGAGGATTTGCAGAATTCTGCCCAGCGTCTGGCTTCATGGCCTGAAATATTGCAGGTATTAAAAGAATACTCGCGGGTTGTCGCCGCATCCTTTACCGGTTCCACCGCTTATGTCAGCGGGGAATATGTGTTGATTGACGCACCCAGCCCCACTGCTTTTGAGCTGCTGCGCCGTCCCGCCCAGCGGGATAAAATGCGCGATGCCATCAAGCAGGTAACCGGGCGAACCTATAAGCTGGGGCCCTATAAAAAATCCCAGCCGGAACAACAAGAAAATCAGGAACGGGATCCGCTGAAAGCTCTGGCAGAGTCAGCGCAGGCTGCGGGAATCCCAGTCATTCAAAAATAACGGGAGGTTTCGATATGAAAGCAAGATTACCGGAAGGCTTTGGCAAAGGCGGAGCCGCAAATCTGCAGCAACTGGCACGTCAGGCTCAGAAGATGCAGGAAGATATGGACAAGGCCACCAGCGAATTGGAAGCAAAAGAATACACTGCAACCTCTGGCGGAAACGCCGTAGAAGTAACCGTTACGGGCAAAATGGAGGTTCAGTCCATCCAGATTAAACCCGAAGTGGTGGATCCCGAGGATGTGGAAATGCTGTCTGACCTGATCATGGCTGCAGTGAACGAGGCACTTCGCTCCGCTGCCACAGACAAAAGCCAGCGGATGGAAGAACTTTCGGGCGGCCTGAACGTACCCGGGATATTTTAAGCCATGCCCGCCTATTATGTGGCACCGCTGGCAAGGCTGATTGAACAGTTTGAACGGCTGCCCGGCATCGGGCACAAAAGCGCCCAGCGTCTTGCCTATTATGTTCTGGGTCTTTCTCAGGAAGAAACAGAAAAATTTACCGCCGCTATATTAGAAGCGCATGAAAAAATTCATTACTGCAAAGACTGCTGCAATCTGACCGATCAGGAACTTTGCCCGGTCTGTCGAAGCGGCGGCCGCGATCTCTCAATTATCTGTGTGGTTGAGGATCCCCGGGACGTATTTGCTCTGGAGCGCACAAATGAATACAAAGGCCTTTACCATGTTTTGCACGGCGCGATTTCACCGCTGAACGGCGTTGGCCCCGAGCAGCTCTGCATCAAGGAATTGCTGGCCCGCATGAATGATCAGGTGAAAGAAATCATCATGGCCACGAACCCCACCGTAGAAGGCGAGGCAACCGCCATGTATCTTTCCCGGCTGTTAAAGCCTATGGGGATAACGGTAACCCGGCTGGCCTATGGAATTCCTGTGGGGGGCGACTTGGAATATGCTGATGAGGTCACGTTAAGCCGCGCCATGGAAGGACGAAGAGAGATTTAGAAAAGGAGGCTTTTTTGCATGGCAGAAAAGAAACAAACCAAAACAATTGCCCAAAACAAAAAAGCCTTTCACGACTATTTCGTAGAGGAAAGCATGGAAGCCGGCATCGAGCTGTTCGGCACTGAAGTAAAATCCCTTCGCCAGGGACGGGTCAATTTAAAAGATTCCTGGTGTTCGGTGGTAAACGGTGAATTGCTGATTAACGGCATGCACATCAGCCCCTATGAGCAGGGCAATCAGTTTAACCGAGACCCGTTACGGGTTCGCCGCCTATTGATGCACAAGCGCGAAATTATGCGCCTGTTCGGTCTGGTAAAGCAAGACGGCTATGCCTTGGTTCCCTTATCGTTGTATTTCAAAGGCTCTTTGGTGAAAGTACAAATTGGACTGTGCAAGGGTAAAAAACTGTATGACAAACGACAGGACTTAGCAGAAAAAGCGGCCAAGCGGGATATTGAACGGGCTATGAAAGATAAAAACCGGGCATAATACTTTTTAGCCGCAGGAACAGCAAGGTCAGCCATAAGAACGGAATTTTCAGTTTGATGTTGAAAAGACCAATGAAGTTTGGCTGAATCAGTGGAAAAGAACAGGTTTCATCATCGGACGAAACACCGCAGCTCATATTAACATGGGGATGTAATGGTTTCGACGGGGGTTGTGAGCCTAAGTAAGCGAGTAGCGGTGCGGAACCGCTATAAAATCCGTAAACTTAAAATTAAACAACAACAATAAAGTTGCTTTAGCAGCCTAATTTAGGCTGCTCGTTCTTACCGGAAGTACCGCGGTCCGGATAAGAGCGTCGATTAGCGGTGAACATGAACCGGGTTACGCCTTTACCCCGGTCATGGTTTAAAGGCTACTAAACCACAGAGCCTGCCCTTGGGCGCTGTGCAGAGGGAATGTAAAAACACGGGCTACACTCGTAGAAAGCTTTGGTAGGCGGTCTTCGGACAGGAGTTCGATTCTCCTCATCTCCACCATTCCAGACCACCACTTGATGAAAATCAAGTGGTGGTCTCTTTTCATTCTCTAAACCACCTATACCAGCAGAACAACCCAAAATGGCAAAAATATTGAGGACTAATATAATATAGTCCTCAAAGACTTCAACCTTATCAACGAAAGCCTGAAACAGCTTTTTGTGTTCTTCTTCTGATTGATTTTCGCGAATCTGATTCCGCATTTGATAAAAAGCATTTAAAGCACTTTCCTCATTGATGATTAATTTTTCACGGGCTCGGCTCTCCAAAATTGCCAATTGCTCACTCAAATTGTGTTTTTGCTCTTTTAAAGAAGCATATGCAGCCTTTAATTCATCTGCATCAAATCCACTTGCTATAGCGTTAATAATATTTGAAATCTCTTTTTCTGTCTTTTTAAGACGTTTGCTTAGCAAGGCTTGTTCCTGATCGGTATCAACCTGTGTCTTTGCATAATCACGCAACGCTTTCATAATAAGTTTAAAATTATCTGCAATGCACATAGTTTCAATGTAATGTAAAACCGCTCGCTCAATATACTTTTTATTGATTTCCTTATTGTTGCATATTTTTGTGCCTTGCTTATCTCTGCAGTTACATTTATACGTTACATGATATGAGCCATTGCGGTTGCTGCGTTTTCTGTTGCCATGCATGTTGCTTCCGCACTTACCACATTTAATCAAACCTGACAGCAAATAAACCTCTTGAGCCTGATAACAGGCATTCCTTCCTTTTCGGCTATCCATTAACTTTTTGACTTTTTCAAAAGTTTCTTTATCAATAATAGCTGGGAAGGCATTTTCATGTCGAATTACTTTGTCACTCTCCTTTTCCTTGCTATTATTTCGCTTACAGTTGGCATCTTTGCTTGACCTGCGATTATAAATATAAGTACCAAGGTATTTTTCATTCAAAAGTAAATCTCGAATGCTGGAAGATTTAAATGGCTTTCCCAACTTATTGTGATACCCCAAATCATTTAAGCATTGAGCGATTCTCTTATAGCTGTATCCTTCATCTGCATACCATCGAAAAATTTTGCGAACAATCTCTGCTTCCGCTTCATTAATAATATAATGCTGATTTACCACATCTAATCCGAGCGGCGGTATACCTCCATTATGCATGCATTTCTGTGCATTAGGCAAAAGCCCCTTCTCCATAACCTCCCTTGCAAGATTGAGCGAATAATAAGCTGCCATGCCATCAGAAACGCTCTCATAAATAACGGTTTCAGGAGAATTTCCATTTAATATATCTTCTTTTACATAATTTATAGCTACATCATTATTAGAAAGCTTTCTTTTATAAACGGCTTTATCGTAGCGATCGCGAGCAAAACGATCATTCTTATATACCACAACAATATCAAAAATTCTCTTTTTACTGTCATCAATCATTTTTTGAAACTGCCTGCGGTTTGCAGTGGTACCTGAAAGCTCTTTATCAACATATTCACCCACACAAATATAACCCTTATTACTGATAAATTCCTTGCAATACCTGACTTGCTCTTCTGCTGACACCTCCCTCTGGTTATCTGAACTATAGCGCGCATATACAACACATCTTTGTATATTATTCATTTTTATTCTCTCCATTCAAATAATCAAATAGTAATTTAGCAACTGTCATAGCCTGTTCTTTTGTCAAAGTCCCTTTCTGAATTTTTATATAGTCCTCATCTTTTAACTGTTTTCTAGTCAGTGTAATCTTCAATGCTTGAAATCCTTTCATGAAGTAGATTTCAAGTTGCAACTTGATTCAATTTGTAATTACACTTACTATTATGCAAGGCAAAACAGCAGCTTTCAATATAATCATTCTTATATATTCTACTTAATCAGAATTATAATAGACAAAAAATAAATCCACTCTTGTATTTTATAGATTTGCAATGATGATACTTAACATTATTATAACCCCTCTCAACTAAACTAAGTTTGTTTGATATTGAATTATACTATTCATATAAGACAAATATAAAAATGCTCCCACAATTTTTAACTGTGGGAGCTAATTTCTTTTATCTGATTATGCAGGGGTCTGCCCCCATGCTTTTATAAATGAATCAATTTCTTTGGTCGGAAGCTTAATGCTAAATGTATTTCCATTCGTTTCGTGAAGAATGACCCAACCCCAAGTATATCCGCCATATTTTTTCTCATTGTTCACTTCTGTTTCAATCCTTGAGACCGAGCGCACAGGAATAACCCTTGTTACTAAATTAGTGTTATCTCCCCTCGTGACAGTAAATTGGCATAATATGCTCTCATGTGTCAATGCGACACAAACCACATTAGAGCAAAACAATAAAAATTCCCCTGATGCATCATAATTTACCCGTCGGCAAATATATTCGAATTTTTCTTCTGTAGTTCTTCCTTGTGGGGCTTGCCTTCTCACACTAGAAGATGCAAGCCAATTCACAAAAAGCCAACCAAGTACAAAAATAATCCCTGCAACTATCCAAAAGCTACCATCAAATATAGTCATAAAACCCCTCCTAATTTTTTACAAAATTCGTCAATCATCAGAGCCATTATAGCACACCAAAATCCTATATGTCAATTATTGGAGCCTTAAATGATAATGATTAATCCTGACTGGCTCTTTATAATCATATTAAAGAGGTGTGCTATGATGATTGCTGAAAAAATAAAATCTCTTCGAGTAGCCAGAGGGCTAACACAAGCGGAACTTGCACGGCAGCTTGGTATTACTCGAAATGGAGTCAACTCCTGGGAACAAGGATTGTCGATGCCCTCCCCTGCTTATCTAGTAGAATTGGCCAAGCTGTTTCGGGTTACAACAGATTATTTGCTCGGGCTTTCTGAAATGGAAAGCATTAATGTTTCAGGGCTGTCCGAAAGGGATATTGGAATTTTAACGGAACTTGCAGAAAGACTAAAAATGCAAAAATGAAAGTGCTTTGATGATTAATCAAAGCACTTTCTTCTTTAAAATGGCAACTCTGAATCGTCGGGATCGTAAGCATATTTTTCTAAAGGTTCTGGTTTTATCTCCGCTTCCTTTTGATTTTTTTCCTTCTCTGCATCAAATGAAGCAGATTTCATAAGTTCTGCATTTTGAAATCGCTGTATTTGACTTTCATTTTCAAAATTAAATTCTATGTTCACATTATCTTTTAATAGTGCTAGCGTGTTCGTATAGGTTTCAAGTAAGCAGTTTTCTGTATGCAAACTGCTGTAGAGCGTATCCTTTTGCGGTTCATTATCTGACAAATATTTTAATAATCGAAAAGTATTATCAAAAAAGACTACAGTTTCAATATCGATATTTAAATGAACCTTTTCCAACCGTTCAAGCCAGTAATGCCAACCAAGCGGCCTTTTCCCTTCCAATCTCTGAAAATGCTTTTCCCTTGTGCCTAGTTTCTCAACTCCTACAATTTCTGCATCGGTTGTATTGAGAAAAATAAGATTACGGTATTTATTATCAAATGCTAACAATTCGCGGCTAATGAGTTCCGCTATTAACTTGGTATCAATTCCTCTTTCTCTGAAAAAAGGAAATATAACTTTGTTTCCTTTCACTCTATCGTAATTTAAAAAGCTTGAGAAATCCATATTTACCCGCCTTGTACGCAGTCTTGTTTCTATTTCAGGGTGGTCAGTTAAGTATTCCTGACACTTTTTATCGTTAACTTGCTTGTCTGACTGTAAAAATCTTTGAAGCAAAATACAGGCAAGTCGAAAGCTTTTTACATATTGTGCAGAAATATGTTTGTTATCTATTAAATCAAGAATACAGGAAAACACCCCTGTTTCAAGATTTGCCGCTCCAACTAGATTAAAATCAAACCAGATGCAGAACTCTAAAGCGGTACGCCGTTCTTCTGAAGCTTGTTTTTTTAGAAACTCATAATTTCTTGTTCGGGAAGATCGCGTAACCGAAAGGTAATCCTTTGCTTTTGTATAATAGCTTTTCATTTATTTATATTCTCCTATCCTATTAAAACGATATTTTCCCATCAGCTATGCTGATGGCTAAAAGATTCACCCCCTTTGGGGGGAGCTTTGAAAAAGCCCTTTGAGTAACGGTATGAAAGCGTTCCGCTTTCTCATAATTTAACCCGTAGGGCAAACTTTTTTACCAGCGTTTCGCTGGAGTGTTTCTCTTTGATTGTACGCTTACACTATTCCTAAATATTAATTAAAAGTGTTCGAGCATAAAAAAGTCCTCCCACAACTCAATTGTTACGGGAGGATTCTTAATTTCTGCCCTTTTATTTATTTGGCCTTTATGGGTCATTACCCCTTTATATTCCTACCATTTTATATTCTTTCCTCTCACGTTCTTTCCCTGTGTATGGATTAAGGCAAACCTAGAAAGCTGGAGAGATAACTAAATAGTAAGTGTATCAAGCTTACTATATTACATTCTACAAGTGAGCAATGAAATATATCACTTAAAATTGCTCGATAAACTAAAACAAATAATGATACAATATTACATCAATTCGATTATGCCCCATATTTTGACTGACCTCGGCTAAAATATCCCGTTCATAGCCTCGAACAACCTCATGATTATAGCGGCTAATTGCTCGCTCAAAGTTGGCCTGATTAATAAAGCAATTACGTAGGCCACTATAGTAATCTTGTTCTTGAGCTTTTGCTTGTTGTAAGTCTTTATATAACTGTTGAGCATACTCTCGGCGACAATAGTGAGGATTGGCGTTACTGTCAACCTGTTGAAACATTTGAACGGTAGCCCCATCCTTTTGCTGCCGCTCTTGAACAAGCTCCGTTATAACTGTTCTATCTTGCTTCAACACCAAACAATTTCTTTCCCTACCGCCTTTTTCCGTAACATGGAATCCGATCACCTGGCCATTTCTGTCCCAGATAGCCTGATTGGGTGTGATAACGGCTACAGATTGTCGACGAATACCCGTTGATCGTACAAACTGCAATTGTTCACGGTTGCGTAATGCGTCAGAGGTATCCCGTTGCGCCAATCCGCGATTGTTTACAATTGCTTGATAGCTTCTGCTCTGTAATCCGAAATCCTTTACATTATATCGGGTATCTAACAACTTATTAATCGCCGACAAATCTTTGCTATGTGTATAAGACGAAAGCTTAGAACGGCTTTCCATGTACCCTGCAATATGATCTCGCTGTATCTCTGCAATATTGCGCACCCCTTGACTTTTCAGATAGCCAGCAAAATTGTTGGCTATACTGCGGTATGTGTCTGCTGTGCGAATGGAATGGATTCCTTCCGATCGGTTTGAATTTGTCAGATCATTCTTAACCTTGTGTTCCCCAATTTTCAAGAGTTCATCTATCCGTTTATTTAGCTGTATTTTTATATTCTTAGAATTTCTTCCCATGTCCCCCTCCCCAAATGTGTTAAGACTAAAACCACTTTTTTAGCATAAGCAAGGCGAAGGGCATAACCTTTTTTAACTGGAAACATGAAGAAGCGGCGGCATTCGCCGTTTCTTCATATTCCTTTTAATACAATTCAACAAATTCTACAATGTCATGCTTAGTGTCACTCTCCTACTAAAATTAACCTTATTTTTGATATAATAGATTCTACTGCAGATAACACAAAACTATAACTGCTATTCTTCTACTTCGCCAAACACTTCAACATATTCATCTACACCCATAAGACTTTCACTCAACCGAGCCGCTCGATCAAAAGTGAGCGGCTCAAGATATTGAAGATTATTATCAAAATCATCAAAACGTATATATTGAGCAAAAAACTCTCCATTATCTTTCCGATAAATAAAATAGCAATAATCTATATCATTTCCAACATAAATATCAGCGACAGGAAATTTGCAGATCAAAGTTGCTGTCTCCGTATTGTAAAGTTTCCCATTAATAATTTGTTTCATATTTTAAAGCCTCCCAAATTTTTGATTGTGACAAGTTATCAACCGTTGCTCTTTGAATGACTTGTCTATTCATTTTTCAATGTGCGTCATCAGCTGCTGACAAATAAAGTGTAGCATTCAGATCGCATTATTTAAATATGTACATTTTTAATAATTAGATTTAAACAGAATTTATTTCTTTACATTTGTGATGAAGCAAGGTATTATACTGATGAGGTGATTTTCTTGCACGATTTATTTCAGATAGACATTTCAGAGTATAATTTGCTGCAGCTTGCGGACTGGATACAGAAATGCCGCGAAGCTATAAAACCCAATTCAAATAAAGAAAATGATAAGATTGTAAAATTCTATGAAGAGTGGAGAAAACATTACACTGAACATGAAGGGTTTTACAACAGTCAACTATATAAACACGCAATTTTGGCAAATGGAATTACCCCTGACACCTATCTATTAGAAGATGGATCAGGGGAGCAACATGATATATCCGATTTGCTTTATAAGCTTACCATTCATTTAGAGGAGGATGATCTCAATTTAGAATTCATTACTGATTATGCTAAGCACCGCTTTTCAAAAATTGAAAAGTACATTGAAGCTGTTAATTCTGCTTTTCAGGCTAAAGATTATCGGGAGGCTTTAAAAGAACTTGTGCTTAACCGTAAAAGACATAAAATCAATACAATTAAAATACTGAAAAATGAAAAAGAGCTATTTACAAAAGACCCATACCGTTTGCTTAAAAATATCAAGGAATATGAAATTACTACGGTAGAAATGGAATTTTCAGATTCCAAGAAAGAATATACGAGCAAGAACAATCGAAAAATGCGTGATAATGGATTTGAGGTTTACTACTTAAAAGATGTCCAAGATGATTTAGATCAATATAATATTAGAAAAGATCAATACTTTGCCTACTTTAAAAATGCTTTAGTAAAGGAATATGATAAAAAACTATTCGGTAATCTATGCTTTTATCTTTCTCTTGATATTGATAGTGCCGAAACACTCTATAATTTAAATGGCTATACCATTACAAGAAGTAGAGAAAAGAGTGATGAAATCTTAACCGAGTGCTTCCGTTTGGGATTTCCATTGTTATATGCTAATATTTTTCTTTCGAGAGCTCAAAATGTAACTACCACACTAGATGTGAGGGTATTTCCGAATAGAAAACCCAAAATTACCATCTCAAGATTTAATTTTGAATGTAATGTTTCTGATTACACAAAAGAATATGAGCAGCAGATTATATACTCCATTAATAGAATATCGTCTTTTCTTAAGGCTAAACATAAAAGCTTGCAGGGACATGAGGATAGAATTAAAAAATGTGATAAAGATGCAATAGCATTTGAAAAAGAGCAGGAAAAACTTTATCTTGAAATTCAAGAATGCGATAAGAATATTGATGATTACCAAAGAAACTTACAAGGTAATAAAATTAAGTTGAAAAACGAACAGACTAAACGGGATATTAAAAAACGCCGTATAAATACTTTACAGAAACAAATCGAATCAAAAATTGAAAGCTATGAGTGGCACCATAAGGCGATAGGGATCATTAAATCCTCAAAATATCCATCTGTAGAATTCTTAAAAACAGAATTGCCCTATTATGATGGATTAACCTTAAAGCAGATAAAAAAACTTTGCCGTAAATTATCAGAATTACACTATAAAATGAAAAAGAAATGGAGGTAGCCTTAGGTTCATCATTTTCTAAAAACATGGTATAATGCGAATCATCATTAAAAATTAAATTATTAAGGAAGTTTTATGCAGTGATTAACAACATAGCTTTTAAAAGCAAAAAAATTCTTAAAGAAAACCAAAAAATATATGATTCAATTACAAGCATTAAAAATACGCGCAAGAGTATTGATGAATATTATTCGCAGGAAATATCATCAGATTCTTTAATTAAAATGTTGAATCAACTTGAGTTTTATAAAACCCAAGATTATTCTTTTATATCCACAATGGTCACTGGCATCTTTACAGGAGCATTATCTTCTATGATTTTTTCCTTGAGCGATTTTGAAAGAAGCAATCTAATTATTGTGAACATTATTTTGTTTTTGATTGTAATAATTTTTTGTTGTGTTATTGCTGGTATCACTGCGTGGTTGGTATATGTCAATTTAAAAAAATTATATGTGAATAGCAACTATCTTCTTTACGTTATTCCATATGAGTGCAATACTATAAGACAAAAGCTTGAAAAGACTTACCAAATAGAGTTGTCCCACAAACAACTCCCAATAAACCTAAAATGAGGGTAGCCTAAGCTCCCCCATTTTCCTTAAAAGTGTAAACATATTCTTTTTTCCATTTGGTGGTCAGAACAGGTTTCCCCTCATCTCCACCAAATAGAACCCCTAAGAATTGGCTTATATGCTGGACTCTTAGGGGTTCTTTCTTTTTAAAATTCCTTATTTGGTCGTTGCTTGGTCGTTATTTATCGGATTTTTTTAGACCAATGGCATTTGCCACGGTCTGCATCGCTTTGGCTTGTGCGGTTTTTAAGGCGTGAGAATAGATATTAAGAGTTGTTGATGTTTGAGCGTGACCAAGCAATGCGGAAACTGTTTTCACGTCAACCCCATTGGATATCAACAGCGTAGCGTTTAGATGTCGAAAACTATGCAGGCTAACCCGCCGCATACCAGTTTTCGCGCAGAATCTTACCAGCCAGTTGTACATCGACGAGGAACCTAAGGTGCCGCCCTCCGTGTCCGTAAATATTCGGTCACTCTCTTTCCACCTATCCCCTACCAATTCGCGGTTCTTCTTCTGTTCTTCTTGCCTCTCTTTAAGTGCGGTCACTATTTCATCTGGCATATAAATACTGCGAATGGACATCTTCGTCTTAGGCGTATCAGTGTAATGCCCTTTTATTACCGTATACTCTGCTATTCTATGGATGGGCAAAACACCCGATTCAAAATCAACATCTTTCCATTCTAAGCCTAATATTTCCCCTTTGCGGAGTCCTCCGAATATAGCGCAGATAAAAAAGGCTTTCCGTAGCGCGGGTTCATTTTGCAGAAGTTCCAAAAAATGTTGTGCTTCTTCTAAGGTATAGCATTTATCATCTTCCAGCCTACCGACACCGTTCGGTGCTATTTTAATCCCTTTCACTGGATTCTCCTTTATCATGTTTAGTTCAACGGCATAGGAACACACAGAGGAAACAAACGATAAATAATCACGGACAGATTTAGAGGACAGACGCCCTTTTGTAATTTGGTTGACGCCCTCTACTTCCAGCGAATTGATGAAAAGCTGGATATTCCGTTTTGTTATCTTATCAATGCGCAGATGCCCTATTTCTTTTTTTACCAGTTTAGAAATTCTATGGTATTTCTCACGCGTATTTTCTTTTAATTTCCCGTCCACACGTTCAGCCAGCCACTGTTCTATGAACTTCTCCAGCTTAATATTCGCATTCACAGCTTGAGACTCTTCAAATAAAACGGCTTGGCGATTCAATTCCTTTTGGATTTGCCTGTCTGTCATTCCTGGCTCAGGCATCCAAGTCATGGAACGCATAACCTGTTTGCTACTAGTCGTGTACCCGTCAGACACGCGGATACGGTAACCCTCTCCCCTTTTTGTTATTGTCGCCATAATTATACCTCCTAAAAATGGGCATAAAAATGCCCGGAATATTGATTATTCCGGGCTGATTTGGTACAATATTATTGCGTTTATCGTACTGTCAGCCCTTGGTTGATGGTGGCCGCTCTATCCTGGTGCAAACAGGGTAGGGCGGTTTTTTTATAAAAGCAAGGAATAAATTGTGAATTTTATAATCCAGAACAGAAAGGCGATTATCGCATACCCACCCAAAAGTCCAGTTATAAAACGCAATAGATTCGTTGATGTCCTCCATCCACGCAGTTGCGTAAATCCATCAATCGCCATCGGGATAAGTAAGAGAATTATTTTCCAAGATAAAGGTGCAAAAAAAGAAAAAAACAAACTGACTATTTCACCTGTAATTATTCCAGTGCATCTGGCGCATAATGGAAACTGATAATTTCTAAAGGAAAAACTGCGTTCCGGCATTTGATGGCAACCCCAATGCCTCGCAAACCATTCCATACTTTTAATCCATCGGCGCATCCCATCTTCACGCTTTAAATTTATATCCACAGCTTTTACATATCCAGTACTGCACATTTTTGGTTTTTCCTGCTCCGCAAAATCCACAGATTCCAAACAAGCACACCTTTACTCCGCTGACCCCCTTGCTTTTTACTTCATTGTAGACCTGAAGGTCTTCGGTTCCACATTTTGGGCACTTCATGTTGCTACTCTCCTTAATATCTCCATTGACAAATTATGACAATAAAGTATAATGATTTTAGGAGATTCCCGCTCGGAATTTCTTGACCCTTTCCCGTTCACTACCGCAAATAGTGGACGGGATTTTTATGCCATTTTTCTCTGCCGCGCTGAAAAATAATAATTTAAAGCCTTTTGAATAAATGGCTCGGGCATATCAAAATATTCGGCAAGCTGCCAGCGCTCTGTATATCCTTGCTTTATTGCTCTGGACATTTCATCAAACGGTATGTATTGCTCAATTGCCCAGCGGTTAGCCTTATATTCGTGCTTTTCGATTAAATCGAGTAAGCTGCTCACCTTATGCGTGCACCCGGTGGCACAGTGGCCAAGTTCATGAGCGAGTACACATTTCATCTCTGGAATAGATTTTATTTGAAAAGCATTTAAAAAACGGCATATTTATTATTCAGTTCGAGAGTAACGCCTTTTTCTTCGCCGACATCATAAGCGTATAGAGATATGCGCTGCGCATTCATATCCTCATACAGCCTGTTCAATTCTACCATGAGAATTCTCCAATAAAGTTATTTGTTCCCTTCCTTTTCTTTTTCCTGCTGCATTTTAAAAAACTTCGCCATTTCAAGAAGTTTTCGTTTGTTTTCCTCGGTAAGCTCTTTAGCTTCACCGTAAAAAGCATAGGTAAAATCATCAAAAGTCATTTCTTGCTCGTCTTCCTGCGGAAGGGCGGGCTTTTCTTTTTGTAACCATTCTTCCTTTAAAGTGATAATAAAATTTCCTTCCGTATCTATATGCAGATCCTTCACTACGTTAGAAATAAAAGATATAAAGGCTTGCAGGCTGATTGAAGCTGTGTCAGGCAAATCAAAACCCCAAATGTATTTCAGCTTTTCCTCGCTAATTCCTGATTGCATAAGAAACTTTTTTCTATCCTTATTCATTTGTTCCCAAAGAGTAAACTGCGAATGACCCATTAAAAAATCAATAGGAACATTAAAGTGGTTTGCAAGTTTCCCAATGTTATCCATGGATATTGATTTACTTCTTCCGGCTTTATAGTCACTTAATACCGAGCGACTTACTTCTGCCTCTTTACACATTTGAGTAATATTAATTTTATTGTCCTTGCATAGCGCCTCTAATTTTTCATATAAAGGTAACACAAATAGCCCTCCAATTTGTAAATAACTACAAATTACTGAATTACGTTATTATTGTGTTGTATTTTACGATATTGCAATATACTTAAGCCACATAACGGAATTAAGTAATTGTTTGATGTGGTAACTATAATATATTACTTATTTCCGTAATTGTCAACTGCTTTTCAGAAGAAAGGAGCCTTTATGTGTAAAAGAAAATTCACTTCGTTTGGTATTGAAGTAAAAACAAAGCTTTTAATGATTGGCAGAACCCAAGAGTGGTTAATTGCTGAAATCAAAGAAAGAACTGGTATGTATGCTGACAGTTCAAACCTTTATAAGATTATGACTGGGCAGCTAAGCAGCCCTAAAATTGAATCTGCAATCAAGGAGATTTTATATTTTGAAAAAGAGGAGGTTGGTTATGAAAAATTTACAATTAGTGAAATCTGAAAACTTTGGTTCCGTTAAAGCAGATATCTACAGCAATGGTAACGACATGTTTATGACTATCGACCAATTAGCGAGGTGCTTGGAGTATACCGGAAGCAATGCAATTGAGCAAATTCTTTCTAGAAATCAGTATCTTAAAAACTCCGAATTTTCAGTTACTGACAAACTGTCAGGTACTGACGGCAAGCAATATAACACTCGTATTTTCACCGAAGATGGTATCTATGAAGTTACCATGCTTTCCAGCCAGCCAAAGGCCAAAGAATTCCGCGCATGGATTCGCAAAGTTTTAAAGGGCCTGCGCAAAGGCGATATGAAACTTATTCCCACCCGCCGCTCTCTCGGTGAAACGAACGCCGCCGCTAGAATCATCAACCAGACTTTGAAAGAGGCCGGTATGCCGCCGCAATATAGAGCAGTTGCTATCAAAAGCCTGTATGCGCCCGTCGGTGTGGAAATTCCTCTGGATGGCGTTACCACAGGCAAGAAACTATTTGACTGCACCGCAATTGCGGACAAGCTCGGACTACTGTCTAAAGCTGGTAAGCCCCACAATCAGGCAGTTGCTGCGATTATCGCTCAGCTTCAGGTCGGCGATGATGAACGAGAATTGGTTCCGTTACCAATAACTTTTCCGGGGTTGCTCCCGTGATTGGGACCGTCAGCACGGGCGCGACAGATACGGCAAGCACCGGTGCGGAGCAGGCGGCGGAGGTTAAAGCTGACCCCGGAGGGAAACCCGAATAGATATGACAAATCCCGTCTTGTGTAAAATGCAGGGCGGGATTTTTGCATTGCGGTTTCACCCCTTACCAATGGTAAATTTTATCCATTGTAAATACTGGGATTCTCAGGTAGGCTATAAATGAATATTACATATTGAGGATGAAAATTATGAAAACATTTCAAAAATCAATCACATTCATTTTAACTTTGATTGTATTGATCGGTACAACTGCTTTTTCTTTCCCTGTACTGGTAAACGCGGCTTCTGCCAGTGATTTTGTCATTAAAAGTGGTGTGCTGACGGAATACAAAGGAACCGATGAAACAGTGACAATTCCAGAGGGAGTCACCTCAATTGGGGAATCGGCATTTTATAATAAACCGATTAAGCAGGTTGTGTTTCCCAAAAGTCTAAAGAGCATAGGCGGCAACGCCTTTATTGGAAGCAATCTTACCAGTGCAGATATACCAGAAGGGGTCACCTCTATCGGGGATAGCGCTTTTGCTAGCTGTATGGATTTGAAAGAAGTCAAGCTTCCGAAATCTCTTTCTTCTATTGGGAATCAAGCGTTTTACAACACCCCTTGGTTTGTTACTTATCCAAAAGATATGCTGATTATCAACGACATTCTGGTTCAATATTATCCGGAGGATGTTGCCGACGTAACAATCCCGCAGGGAGTAAAAACGATTAATTATAAGGCGTTTGCAAATAATTCCAGATTACATACCGTAGTCATTCCCAACAGTGTTACCACAATTAAATCAGAAGCGTTTTCTGGTTCCGCTTTAACCAGTATTGTCATTCCCCCCAGTGTAACAACCATGGAGGACAGAGTGTTTTATTGTTGCGATCAGTTAACAAACATTACCTTATCTCCGAATGCAAAGCATCTGGGGGAACGGGTGCTGGCGGCTTGTTACAGCCTGAAGAATGTTTCGATTCCCAAAGGTGTTGAATCGATTGGAAACTATGCATTTGCTCAGGATGGATTGCTAAAAACTCTGTCTATTCCCAATACGGTCACCAGCATTGGAGAGTCTATTTTAATAAACTGCTATACGATAAAGGAGCTGACGGTTCCGGCCAGTGTCAAAAAGATTGGCCGAGCAATTGCGGATGTGGATTACAGTAACGTAGACGCTACCAATCCGGATATCCGTTTTATCTTTCGAGGTTATAGAGGTACCGCGATTGAAAAATATGTGGAAAATTACCCGCAATATCGCTTTATTTCGCTCGGAGAAGCCCCAGTCGATGCTGATAATCTGACTTATAACGGCCGTGAATATAAGGGTGCAGTCACTTTGGATACCAGAACGTATACTATGGCCCCTGGGAACATTTACGACATTGGTGTAAAGCTGGCGGGAAACGCCTCGGCCAAAACACGCCGTATGACCTCTTCGCGGGACGGCATCGCATCCGTTCGTCAGCTGCCAAACGGCAATTACCGTGTTACTGCTCTGCGCCCGGGGACTACCTACATTACTTTCACAATTTATAATCCCAAGGATGGGAAAACAGAAATTACTCATTCATCTATCAAATTTGTAGTGACCGCTGGGGTAAAACAAAACGGTGTTGCCTGCCGCCAGACCACCTACTTTAATTAAAAAGACACAATCCCCCGTAGCTGGAGTAAACCCGGTTACGGGGATTTTTTTGTTATAGCAAACCCGCCCTTATATCCCGGCCAGGAGTGAGGGCCTATGCTGGTAAAACCTCATTTCTGCTGGCTGTAAACGACAGAGTAATACACGAGTCATCTCCACCACACCAGACCACCACTTGGTGAAAATCAAGCGGTGGTCTTTTTTGTGCTCTCTAATGTTTAAAAATATATGCATTGTAGTGATGACATGCTATAATAAAAAAATATGTTTATACAGAGGTACCATATGATACAACATAGATGCCCTTGGTGCGGAGAAAAGATTCCATTTCACTTACCAATTAAACAGTTGCTTTGGAAACTTGCAGACCCTGATAGCTGTCCAAAATGTAAAAAGCCTTACACATCCAACACCGGTTGCCGCAGTGCCATTATTTTGGCAGTTGGGCTAGTTGGAGGTATCTTTTTTAAAACTTTTATCAAGGTTTTAAAAAACAATATAATCCTATACTGGTTTTTAGTAACAGTGGGACTTATGATTCTCGCTCTTGTGTTTGTTGAACTTTGCCGAATACCATATGCTCGGGATATCAAAAAAAAAGACCGGCTATGTGTCAACTCCAAACGCTCCGCAAACGTGAATCTATCCTGGGAAAAGCATGAGAAGGAAGGGCTGCTTTTACCTCGATTTCGGGTATTAAGCGGAGAAATTTTCCTTGCCTGCTTTATGGCTGCGGATGGAACTTCTATCAGCACAACATTTTGTGTCGTACTGAATGACATTGTTTGGTCAGATAATTCTCATTGCACCTGTAAAGTCCAATTTGTTTTAGACGATGCTCCTGCGGAATCTTTTTTACGGGAACGAAATCAATTTTCTCTTTATTATAACTATCGAAAAATAGCGACAGGAACCATATGGTGACAGCGCGAGTTCAGGTTATAAATCAACCAAAATTTCAATCTGACATATCAGCTACCAAAATTCAAATATTTGACTAGCCTAAATCCCTTCCATTAGAGTGCACACTCTTTGCTGCACCTGAACATCCTATAGCAAAAGCATAAAATCAGCTTTTACAAGATAAGCTAATCGAAATGCCCTTACGCAACCAATCAGGAAGGAAATGATTTGATTTTATGAAAAACATCATTCACTATGTAGAAGAAATGTTCAGCCTGTTTTCTGAACACCCCTTTTCTTCTGTAGACAGTTTGGTGCTGTCCCAATTGGTTTATATCCGCCTTCCTTCCTGTGTCCCTGTTTTGGGGGAAGAAAAACCTTTGCTGCGGCTGGGGGATTTGCTGCGAGCAGAATGTTTTGAATCCATGTTTCGAAATGTGAGGGATCCGGAAAATAACCGGCGCCTTTTGTTTGCTCTGGCAGCCAGTCCCCGATTTCGTAATATTTTAGTGGGCAACTATTCAGAACAGCTGGATATTCAACAGGAAAAACAATTTGCAGCGGTCACTTTTTACCTAGACACCCAAACAGCATATATCGCCTTTCGCGGAACAGATGCCACGTTCATCGGCTGGAAAGAAGATTTTAATATGGCTTTTCAAAGCCCGGTTCCTTCTCAGGAAGAAGCACTGATATACTTAAATTCCGTCGCAAAGCAGTGGCCGGGAACTTTTTTGATAGGCGGCCATTCCAAGGGCGGAAATCTAGCGGTTTATTCTGCTATGATGAGTCCTGTAGAAATTCAAAACCGTATCCGGCAAATTTATTCCCATGATGGCCCCGGGTTTAAAGCCGAGATATTGCAAAGCAGTAACTTTGACCAAATCCAAACTCGTATTCACAAAACACTCCCCCAATCTTCCATTGTGGGAATGCTGTTAGAAAACCAAGAGCCTTATTCCATTGTAAAAAGTAACCGGTTTGGAATCATGCAGCACGATCCGTTTTCCTGGATAGTAGAGGAAAAACAGTTCAGTGTGCTGGAACGGCTTTCGGTAACAGCAAAACACATGGATCATACATTAAACGGGTGGCTTCAAACCTTGTCTGATGGGGAAAGAGAACGATTTATTGATACGCTGTATACAGTGCTAAACGCGGGGGGAATCACCGACTTTTCTCAATTAGAAACCGAATGGCAAAAAAGCCTGTCTGCTATGCTGAACGCTGCAAGAAATATAGAGCCGGATGCCCGCGAATTTGCATTTCAGACATTAAAATCATTTGTCACCTCCGGAATCCGAAATTTAATAATTCCTCCCAAAGCACTTTTAAAAAATGAACACATTGAAAAATAATCTTTGTGTTTTGGTAGACAGAACACGGCAAATTCGTTTGCGAATAAGAAGTTACCACAAGAAACCGAAAACCGACTGATTAGCCTTAGAGATATCTATCACAAAAAACCCGCAAGGAACTTCTTCTGTTCCTTGCGGGTTTTCTTTTTTAAATCATTTTCAAAAGAGATTGGTGAGTCCGGTTACAGTA
This sequence comes from Clostridium minihomine, assembly GCF_900240385.1. Taxonomy (GTDB): domain Bacteria; phylum Bacillota; class Clostridia; order Oscillospirales; family Acutalibacteraceae; genus Faecalispora; species Faecalispora minihomine. The sequence goes on from NZ_OEQH01000002.1 coordinate 163,907, forward strand.
ATTCCCAAAAGTCCCGAATATAATGATCCGCTGTCTGCCGCATTTTTTCTTCTTCCTCCCGGCAATACAAATCATAGACTGCAACGGTGGTAAAACCGCCGTCCTTTGCGCCTTTGAGCCCTTCCCAGATGTCTTCAAACACCACACACTGCTTGGGGGAAATCTGAAGCAGCTTTGCCGCCCTCCAATAAATATCGGGAAACCCCTTGCCCCGGTTAACCTGAGAAACCGTTACGACGGCATCAAACCAATCCCGAATACCGTGCCGCTCCAATGCGGGCAAAAACAGCTCCTCATAAGAAGACGTGGCCACCGCCATCCGCACCTGATTTTTTCGCAGAAATTCCAGGTATTTCCTGGCGCCGGGCTTTAAAGCAATCCGGTTGTGGTACGCATCCCGAGCCATTTCATTCCACTCGTCCATCAGCTGTTCCGGCGCTTCGGATAAGTTGAAGCGTCGAGCCGTATACTCCGCAGCGGCATGAAAGCCCAGCGGTGCGATGGTTTTTACATAGTCTTCCGGAACCGGAATTCCTCGGCGACCCAAAAAATCCTTATCGATTTGTTCCCAGACTCCGTTGGAATCCAGCAGAGTGCCATCCAGATCAAAAATTGCTCCTTGAAACTGTTTCACATTCATTCTCCTGAAAAAGCTGTATTAATTCCCGGCTGGCAGCTGCGATGTCCGGCTGCGCCAAAACAGCAGACACCACTGCCAGACCGTTAATCCCTGTTTTTGAAAAGCAGCTTACCGTATCCCGGTTGATGCCGCCGATAACCACAATGGGCAGGCTGACAGTGCGTCGAATTTGCCGCAGCTGTTCCATGGTCACCAAATGCGCATCTGTCTTGGTGGGTGTGGCAAACATTGCACCCACCCCCAAATAATCCGCTCCATCCCGCTGAGCCAACACCGCTTCTTCCAAACAAGAGGCGGACACACCCAAAACCTTCTCCGGCCCAAGCATCCGGCGCACCACAGCGGCCGGCAAATCACTTTGCCCCACATGCACCCCGGCCGCATCCACCGCCAAAGCGATATCCACCCGGTCATTGATGATAAGCGGCACCCCATGAGCATCGGTGACCTGCTTTACCCGGCAAGCCAACTGATAAAACTCCAAAGAAGAGCAGTCCTTCTCACGCAGCTGCACCAGCGTACATCCACCGGTAATGGACTGTTCCACTGCGGATTCCAATGTATCGGCAGTCATCAGCGATCGGTCAGTACAAAGGTAAAGGGTATAGTCCACTTTATTCTTCATAGAGTCTTGCCCTTTCTTTCAACACAGAGGAATCCATTTGACTGAGAGCATCCACAATCGCGATATGAAAGCTTCCGGTTCCCATAGCACCCGCCTTTTCATAGGCCAGTTCCCCGGCAATGCCCATGCAGGCCACACCGGCCACCGCCGCCGTGAAGAAATCTTGATCCGACACACCCACAAAAGCCCCCACCAATGAAGAAATCATGCAGCCTGTTCCCGTTACCTTGGACAACAGGGGATGTCCGTTTTGAATTTTCACCACGCGGCTGCCATCCGAAATCACATCCACCGCCCCGGTCACTGCCGCAACACAGCCGAATTTTTGTGCCACGGCCTTGGCTACCTTCACACTGTCATTTTTTTCGTCTTCTTCGGCAGAGTCCACCCCTTTGGTAAAAGCTTCTAACCCGGCCGCAAAAGAAAGCTCTGACAGGTTCCCCCGCAAAACAGCACACTTTATCTGGGATAAAATTTGCCCAGTTACCTTATTTCTAAGGCGAGAAGCACCTGCGCCCACCGGATCAAACACGACGGGAATCCCCAGCTCATTGGCCTTTTTTCCAGCTGCCAGCATAGACTCTATCGTTTGTTGATTTAAAGTGCCCATATTCAGCACCAAAGCTGACGAAATAGCGGTAATGTCTGCCGCTTCTTCTATGTCATCCGCCATAATCGGGGAGCCGCCAATGGCCAGCAGTGCGTTTGCCACGTCGTTCACGGTCACATAATTGGTGATATTGTGTACCAACGGCACCCGGGCACGCACTTGATCGGACAAAGCGGCAACCACTGCGGTAATCTGATTCATAATCGTATCCTTCTTTCTGTATTGTATCGCAATTACAGGAATAATTCCACTGATTTTCCCTCTAAAATTCGGTTGGTAGTGCGTACGGCGCACATTTTTCCGCACATGGTGCAGGTTCCCGGATCCTCCGGCGGAGTGCTTTCAAAATAATCCCGGGCTTTTTCACCGTCAATGGCAATGCGGAACATTTCTTCCCAATCCAGCTTTTTGCGGGCATCGGCCATTTTGTTGTCCCAATCGGTTGCGCCCGGCACACCTTTGGCGATATCCGCCGCATGGGCCGCAATTTTGCTCGCAATGATTCCTTCCTTCACATCGCTTAAATCCGGCAGGCGCAGGTGCTCGGCCGGTGTTACATAGCACAAGAAATCTGCTCCCGCTGCCGCCGCAATGGCTCCGCCGATGGCAGACGTAATGTGATCATACCCCGGGGCGATGTCGGTAACCAACGGCCCCAGCACATAAAAAGGTGCATTGTGACACAGCCGCTTTTGCAGCACCATATTGGCGGCAATCTCGTTCATCGCCATGTGTCCCGGGCCTTCCACCAAAACCTGCACCTCCTTTTGCCAGGCGCGCTCAGTCAAATAGCCCAATTCCACCAGTTCGCCCACCTGAGAAGCATCGGTGCTGTCTGCCAAACAGCCGGGTCGCAGGGAATCCCCCAAACTGATGGTCACGTCATATTCCCGCAGGATGTCCAGCAGTTCGTCGTAATGCTCATAAAAAGGATTCTCCCGATTGTTCATTTCCATCCAGGCAAACAGCAAAGAGCCGCCCCGGGACACAATGTTCATTTTCCTCCCGGTGCGCCGAAATGCTTCCACAGCGCGGCGGTTGATTCCGGCATGGATGGTCATGAAATCCACACCTTCTTCTGCATGGGCGCGCACTACCCGAAGAAAATCTTCGGCGGTAATATCCCGCAGATCCTTTTCCAGATAGCCCACCGCATCATAGATGGGAACCGTGCCGATCATTGCCGGGGAACGATGAATCAATTCCTGCCGGAAGGGATTGGTTTTGCCGTAATTACTTAAATCCATAATGGACTCTGCCCCGAACCGGATGGCCAAATCCACTTTCTTCATTTCTGCTTCATAATCTTTGCAGTCGCCGGAAATACCCAGATTCACATTAATTTTGGTTCGCAGGCCTTCCCCGATTCCATTGGGTTCTAAGCATGTATGACGAATATTTGCCGGAATCGCCACGGTGCCTTTTGCCACCCTCTCTTGCAGCAGTTTCGGCGCTATGCCCTCCCGCTGTGCCACTGATGCCATTTCGGGTGTTATCATTCCTTTTTTAGCCGCTTCCATTTGAGTATGATAGTTTCTCATTTCAGCCATCCTTTCCACTGATACAATTCATAAAAATGATTGGTGGGGCCACAGCCCTTTCCAATAGCCAGTCCATAGCGGATGGCTTGTGTGACGTACACCTTGGCGGCTTCCACTGCCTGGGGCAGTTCCATTCCCCGGGCCAAATAAGAAGCTAAGGCAGAGGACAAAGTACACCCCGTGCCATGCGTATTCCGGGTGGAAATCCGCGGAGCACGAAACTCGGTATAGGTTTTGCCGTCAAACAGAATGTCTGCCGCATCGCCTTCTAAATGCCCCCCTTTGACCAAAACTGCTGCCGCGCCCATTTCATGAAGAAGTTTTGCCGCAGTCTTCATATCTGCTGTGGTCTCGATTTTAATTCCGGTTAGCGCTTTGGCTTCGGGAAGGTTGGGGGTCAATAGTCCCGCCAGCGGAACGATGTTCTGTTTCATGGTTTCCAGCGCATCGGGCTGCATCAAGGCACAGCCGCCCTTGGCCACCATCACCGGATCGATCACTGTTACCGGCGGGCGATATTCCAAAAGCTTTTCTGCAACCGCTTCCATCACCGAAACCCCAGACAGCATCCCCACCTTTACCGCATGGACAGGAATATCCTCAAACACCGCATCCACCTGATCCCGAATAATCTGCGGCGGGATATCGTGAATGGAAATAACCCGGCTGGTGTTTTCTGCCACAACAGACACCACCACGCTCATACCAAAGCAGCCTAAGGCCGAAAAGGTCTTTAAATCCGCCTGAATTCCGGCTCCGCCGCTGCAATCGGAACCGGCGATAGACAAACAGTTTTTCATAAGAAACCTCCTTTATAACTTTGAACCACCCGGAAAGCAAGTGTTTTTTATCCTTTTTTAACCCTTTGGTCTACTGAATAAAAAAGAAGGAGCGCCACAGGCGCTCCTTCTGGATAACATAATTTAGCAGCTCCCTACGTTGGCATTACCCAAATCAGGTTAAAGGGTCGAAGTTGATAACTTCCTCTCAGCCTGCTACACAAGCTCCCCTGAATATTCAGTTGTTTTTGTTCTATATTGTTACTGTAGCACAAAAAGAAATTATTTGTCAACCAGTGTTTGAATTAGAACCCTTTATTTTTATAAAACCAAAATCGGTTTGAAATTAAAAATAGCAGACAATACTATAAGTGTAATGTTCGGTTCTCCATAAATAGCCTTTCTCGGCAAGCTCTAATCCCCAAACATAAGAAAGGATCACAAACCATGAATTCTAAAAAATCAATTCGCTGGCAGCCGCTCCTTCTTTTTTTTGCCCTCAGCCTGCTGGCGTGGCTGGTAGCCGCATATTTTTCCCGAACCGCCGGCACACTTTATCGAACCCTCATCCAGCCTCCGTTTGCGCCACCCGGCTGGTCATTCCCAGTGGTTTGGCCGATTTTATATATACTGCTGGCCATTTCTGCCTATCTGGTGTTTGTTTCAGACAGTAAATACCGAAAATCTGCTTTGATTCTGTATGGCGTCCAACTTTTTATGAATGCCATATGGCCGCTTTGGTTTTTCCGCTTGCAACTTTATTTTGTGGCAGTTGTGTGGATCGCAAGCTTGTGGTTTGTGATCGAGGGCATGATTTTTCTCTTCTTTCTGTGCAGAAGATCGGCGGGTTTTTTACAGATCCCCTACTTTCTTTGGGGCAGTCTTGCGGGGTATTTAACTCTTGGCGTATGGCTGTTAAACCGATGATTCTATGGAAAAAACAAAACTGGAATGGCCAAATACCGTTTGGGGAATACTGTGGCTGAGGTGACAAATATGCCAAAAGACAGCCAGCCCGATAAAAAGGAAGTCCGCGAAGAAAAATGTAACGGACAAACACCCTTAACTCGGGAAAATCAAAACCAAAATAAAAATGCAAAAAAGCAGTCTATTCCTAACAATGATGTTTAAACCAAGACTGTTTTGTCAAAACTTTGATTACCAAACTCCTTTTTAGACTTTCATAAACCAAAAGCCGCGGGATTCCGAACAATATTCGGAGCCCGCGGTTTTTGGTTTTTTCTTTGTTCAAACAGGGGTCACCTGCTACTTTTTAAAATACTTAAAATACCTTGCAAATAATTTGGTTTCTGCTATAACATAGGCTGATTCTTTCTGCTGAACTCTAAAAATAATCCGAAAAATAAGGGGTTTGCTGTTCAATGGCATCTTCCAGCATTTCCACCGTGTCGGGACTGCACGAAATCCGCCCGATTTTATGCAGGTAATGGGGGCGTTTATACCCCAACAGCATGGTGGTCATACTTTGAATATCAATTTTATCGCTGCTTTTCTGAAGCGCGCGGATTACTTCCCCCTTCCCTTGCGGAGTAATTCGCAACGTGAAAACACCTTGGTTCCAAGATAAAAGCGGATCATCCAAAGTAAAGGTCCACTCTCTGGTTTCTTTGTCCGGTTTAAAGGGGTATTGGCTAATAAACCGCTCTAAATCTACAATCCGGGCCATAAAATAGGGCGAAATTGTTTCTTTAATGTCTGCATCTTCCAGCAAAAAAGCAAGTGGCTCATCGGTAAAGATATTTCCGATTACCTTTGAAATCATAGAAAAATGTGCGCTGATAAAATTCCACAGCCCGCTTCTGGCCTCTTCGTTGACAAAAATCATATCCTTAATATGAAAAATCTCATCGGCGATCCGGTAAAGCACATAGCCATCCGGCTCCCCTTCTTCGTTATAGTACACAGCGGCCATCATATCCTCTGGATCCCACAGCCAATATTCGTTCCATGCCAAGTCACTGCGCACCATAGCGCCGTGGGTTTGCTGAATAAACCGTTCATATGCCCTTTTCACCGGCTCACTTTCCACATCAACCCGGGCCACTTCGCCAGACACCTGCTTGTTTTTAGGAAGCTGATAATCATTGATTTCATAGGTGATTTTATCAGAGATAATCTCCCATCCTTTTCTGCGGTAATAAGGAATGGAATAAGGGTACAGATACGAGATGGACTGATTCTGTTTTCTCATGTTTTCCAATGCCTGATACAAAAGTTTGTGCATCAGGCCCTGATTCGAATATTCCGGATAGGTTCCCACGCCGGTCAGGCCGCCCATATCATAGGTTTGCTTAAAAATACGCACCTGCAAAGGGTACACCGCCACCTGAGAAATCAGCTGATCCCCATCAAACCATCCCCAAACATCCGCCTGCCTCAGCACGGGGGATTTTGCCCGGATGATCTCTTGTTCTTCCCAGCCGATCTGATGCAGTTCCCGATCGGTCACCTGAAAAACATACCGCAGCAGTTGATTGTATTGCTCCAGATGCTCTAAGCCGACCGGTTTCATTTTCAGCTGTCTTTTCCTGCCCATAAAATTCTCCTCCCAAAACGTCTCTCTGTGTGCCGAAACGGCGTTCTTGTTCTAGCCTTACAGCATATCCAACTCTGTTTTTGTTGTGGGCGGCGGGAACGCTTCGTCAATTTTTCTCAGATCTTCTTCTGTCAGCTTTATTTTCAGGCTTTCCAGGTTTTCTGCAATATGTTTTTGGCTGGAAGCTTTCGGCAGCGCAACGGTATTTTCTTGATGAACCAAAAAGGCAAGCATAATCTGGTAAACCGATGCATTATGATTTTCCGCAATTTGCTTTAGCACAGGATTTTCAGTGATATTCCTGCGGTAGGCGTCACTGTGTGCCAAGGGGCAATAGGCCATTAATGTAACCTGATGCTCCCTCATCCACGGCACTAAATCATATTCCACCCCGCGGGATGCAATATGATATAACACCTGATTGACCGCACAATTGCTCCCGCCGGGAACGTTCCAAAGCTCCTTCATATCCACAGTATCAAAATTAGACACACCCCAGGAACGAATCAGTCCTTCCTGCTTTAACTCCTCAAAAGCAGACACCGTTTCTTCCAAAGGCACATCGCCCGGCCAATGAAGCAAATACAAATCCAGATAGGATGTGCCCAGTCGTTTCAGGGAATTCTCACAGGCTGTTCGCATTTTGGAACGGGACGCATTGTGGGGATACACCTTTGACACCAAAAAAACCGATTCCCGGGGGAAGGATTTCAGGACATCCCCAATTAAAAGCTCTGAGTTTCCATTCCCGTACATTTCGGCGGTATCCAGCATAGCAATCCCATTTTTCAGCGCAAAGGATAGTGCCTCATACTCTTCCTGATACGGTTTCTGATTTTCCCCCATCTTCCAGGTTCCCATTCCCAGCTGAAAGTCGCTTCGTTTCATATTCAACCCTCTCCTTTTTGATAACCGGTTATTTTTCTTTTATTTTTATGAATATCAGATCCAACCATCCACAAAAGCCCCAAAGGCCAACAACAGAAGGATCTAAGACTCTGATCCTTCAGAAATTCGAACCTGAATTTCCGTTAGAAATTCTTCCGGGCATCCGGTATCTCGATTATCAATTTCATAAATTTCAAAAGGATCACTTAATATCTTTCGCCCCAACTGTTGCACCTGATCAAAAACCTCTTGCATGCGCTGGGGGCTTTGCAGGTAACCGCCCCGGTAATAATAAGAAAGATATTGCCCCGCCGGCAGCACAAAATCATATTCCTCGATTTGCTGTTCCAAGATAAAAAAGACCGAATGAAACACATGAAAAGTTCCTTGGTGTAAATCCTGTAAAGATACAGATGCCCCAATGGATTGATTCCCAAAATCACGAATCTTTTTTTCGTGCCGGCTGTGCAGTTTCTTTACGGCAAAATCCATTTCTTCGTCCCGGGTGATGTACTCATTCAATTGCAGACAAAACCGATTTGGGAAGCTTTTAACCGAAAATACGCCTGCCGGAATCTGCGATGCGGCCGCCAAAGACGCCATTCTTTCCCGAATAATTCGGTTTCTGGCTTTGAGCTGCTTTAGCTGCTGCTGAATTAACTCCTGTTCTTCCCGCAAAAGCGCCATCGTTTGTTCGACACTTTGATGATCCAAATATTCTTTAATCTGTTTCATCGAAAAATCCAGCTGGCGCAGATCCCGAATAATGTTTAATTTATAAATATCTTTCAGGCTGTAAAGACGATAGCCGTTGGTATCTCTTCGCGGTTTTAAGACTCCGATTTTTTCATAATAACGCAAAGAATCGACTCCGATTCCATATAGTTTTGAGATTTCGTTGATTTTATAATAATCTTTCATGCCCGTCACCCCAATGGCCAATTCACTGTGAAAAATCGATTCTTGACATTGGTATTATACCATAGTTTAAAATAGAGAAATCAGTGTAAAAAGATTCTTTTTGGATAAAAAGAAAGGTTGATCTATCATGAAGCAAATCCTATCCAATTTGATAGAACGGAATAAATGGCTTTTTACCCAGGAACGGATCGTTGCGATCGTAATCGGTACCGCCATCGGATCCTTTGGGGTCTATAATATACACCAGCCAACCGCCATTACCGAAGGCGGCGTTCTGGGAATGATTTTGCTGGTGAACCACTGGACCGGCCTGTCCCCCTCCATTATAACCCCTGTTCTGGATCTTCTTTGTTACGCTTTGGCATTTCAATTTCTGGGGCGCGATTTTATTAAAATATCCATTGTGTCCACATTTAGTCTGGCAGGCTTTTTTCGGCTGTGGGAACAGTTCCCGCCGGTTCTGCCGAATCTTTCCGCTTATCCCTTCGCCGCGGCGCTGTTGGGCGGTTTGTTCATTGGCATCGGCGTGGGGCTGATTATCCGGCAGGGTGGATCCAGCGGCGGAGATGATGCGCTGGCACTTGTGATCTCGAAAGTAACTCGCTGCCGCATTGCACAGGCATACCTTGTTACAGATCTTTCTGTTCTGGCACTGTCACTGACATACATCCCTTTTCGCCGCATCGCCTATTCTCTAATCACCGTTACGGTATCCTCTTTTCTGATCGATTATGTACAGGGCTTGGGCAAAAAGCAGCCGAAAGAACCGTTTCGTACCCAAGAAGAACTCACTCAGCAGGATTTACAGGAACAGTCGGCAGAAGCCGATGTTCCTTCGTCCCTATAAATTTGTTTTTGGCCGATCAAACTAAAATTCAGTTCAAGGGGACGGTACTATTTTCAGAAGAGTACGGTCTGTATTTCAGGAACAACCATTTTTTGAACCAAGCTTTGCAAAAATCCGTTTCGATTTCACTGTCATCTTCCATCTGTAATAAACTTGCTCCTATTTCTTTTTTTATCTTATAAAAAACACCATAGGAACGGTGGCTCTGCCGCATTCCTGTGGTGTTTTTTGGATAAAAAAAGAAAACTACTGTGCTCTTAGCAGCAGATAAGTCAGAAACAAGCAGTACACCTGCACAGTCCCTGATTCTTTTCCTCTATTTCTGATGTTGATTCTTTAAAGAGTTTCTAAGAATTGTACCCGAAAACCATCGGGGTCAGTCACATAAAAGAAACGAATATGGGGGTTCGGCTGAATGATATCGCTGATAATCGGAACATTGCTGCCCTTTAGGCTGTCCAGCTTATCGGGAACAGACGGCACGGTAAATCCAAGTGCAACACCGTTGCCAACCACCGCTTCAGGCTGGTTTTGATAGCAAATCAGTTCCACTTTGGTTTCTCCTTCACCCAAAAAAGCAATATCGGTGTCAACTCCCGATAGATAGCGTCTGTCCACTGGCAACCCTACCACTTCAGTATAAAAGCGCAGCGAGGCATCCATATCTTTCACCGTCAGAGTCGTATGACAAAAACCCATCCCTTTTTCCTCCTGTTTTTTTGTTTATTGTAACTTACATAATTGCAAAATGACATCGTTACAGATACTATACCACAAGAAGGCATTGGGCTGTCAAGGATTCTTTTTTCTTCATTGGATATTTCAGAGCGTCACGAAAGAAGACTGCCTGAAAAACATGCCCCATCAAAACACTTATTCTTTTAAAATAATATAGGCCCCTAATTTCTATAACAAATCAGAAAACCAAAGCGATTCCACTAAACTTTTAATCCGATAAAAAAAGCCGTATGAACACGCAATTTACAGTGTTTATACGGCTTTTTTATTTGGCATATAAAGCAACCCACAAATTCGGGTCTATGTATTTTTGGCGGCCACAACCTGCTTTTGGCGTTCCCAAGTCTGCTCTATTCTAAATTTTTATCTGAAATAATCAACAACACCGTAAATGCCTTTGGTAGCAACGTCATCCATTTGATTCATTACATTGATAGGAATTGTCATACCTTCTGCAGCCCAGGCAATTACCATGTTACACATGGCTTGAGAAGTGTACTTGATTAAAAAATCCAGATATTCGTCGGAATGAAAACATTTATTTGAGATGACACTGATATATTTATTGGTAAAAATTTTCCAGCAATCGTAAGTTCTTTTTTGCATGTATTCTTTCAGATTGTTCTGTCCTTCAATCTTTATCGATTGACAGTAAAACTTTTGGCTTTTTAGCATCTGTTGAAGGCAATAATTTGTCATCCCACGCCAACTGCCAAATTCATTTTTCAGCAGATACGTTTCAAGCGGCTGTATGACTTCGACTTCAAAAATCCAGATGATCAGATCATAAAGATCCAGAAAGTGATAATAAAAGGTTCCTCGGTTTATTTTACAATGTTTGCATAAAGAACTCACAGTAATGCTCTTTAAAGACTGTTTTTCCGTCATTTCCTTTAGAGTTCGGGCAATTTTCAATTTTATAAGATCTGAATTCTTCATGAACCATTCCTCCTTACAATCGTTCTGTTTCATGAGAGCAGCCGGTCAATTAAAAATTTCATGATAGACTGTGCTGGAAGGTGCGCGGATAAGAAACAAACTATTCAAGAAAGCATGATTGAATAAAGATTTTAGGTGTGCCATGTAAAAGAAGCGATAGATTCTGTATCGTTTTTCGATGGGATGATAGGATAGGGAAAACATGTCCGGGACATTTAGAGAGCTCCCATCAATCGTTATGAGAAAACGCCTGCAAATTCACCCAATTTCCCGTATTGTAGATCACCATGTGAATGAAAAGATTGATTGAAGCAATGAAAAAACATCTTTTGATGGAACTATGCGCCTTAGTCGCCGCCTTACACGTAGAACGACTAAAAAACGGTTTTTCTGAATCCATTCCGAAAAGGAATGGATTCTATTTATTTGTATTTCTTTTCGATCAACAATCAACGGCATTGTTCAGCACTTGACAATCTTATTTTACCAATTATTGACAAAAAAGCAAGGAAAACTTGCCAAAATATGTCAATTAATTGCTTGAGCTTCCCTTAACTTAAGGATGTCAGTGTGTGGAAACCACAACGGATCGATCTTCCCTCTGGAAATTTCAACGATTTTATCAAACCCGCCGTTATTCCGCGGCAGTCCTTTGATTCTGGAAGGACTCGTTGCCTCGATATGATTTTCTAACCCAACGCACGATATTAACAAATTATTTTGGGAATTCGCCGGCGCGAATTTATTTTGCAATAGCCCCTTTGTTCTTCGTTCTGTTTTTATAGACAATTATAAGGCTATTATTCTAATTTTATAAGACTATTTGAACAAAACACACCCAGTTGTTGATTTACTTTTTACAGTTTTTATCTATAATTTTATATATAATTTAGTATACATTACCACAAAAGATGCAGCAAATAATTTCATTTCGGAAAATGACAGAAATGCGCAGATGCCGTTGTTTTCAGGTTCATTTTCCCAGATTAAGCAATTGATTTTTCATTGCAATGCCCTGAAAAAAATAAAATAAAGAAAAGAGGATTGTGAAATGGTGAAAAGGTTCAAATTCAACCGGTTGGTTGCATCCACTCTAGCCTTAGTGCTGACGATATCTATATTCCTGCCGTCAACGATATCGGCCACAGCACAAACCAGCGAAACACAAGAGAACGATTATCCAATTGTGCTCTGTCATGGCTGCATGGGCTGGGGCAGAGACGAAGCCTTTGGAAGGCTGGCTTTTAACACCAAATATTACTGGGGCGGAAACATTGATTTTCAGGAAAAATTAAACGATGAAGGATTTACCACTTATACCGCCGCAGTTGGTCCTCTGTCTAGCAACTGGGATAGAGCCTGCGAGCTGTATGCACAAATCATGGGCGGCACGGTTGATTACGGCGAAGCGCACGCAAAACGTCATGGCCACGATAGGTTTGGAAGAACTTATGATGGGTTTGTTCCCAATTGGGGGCAGGAAGAAGAAGACGGAAGCATTCAAAAAGTCCATCTGATTGGCCACAGTCAGGGTGGACAAACAATCCGGCTTCTGTGTACTCTTCTGGGACAAGGCTCTGAAGCAGAAATTGCAGCTTCTGGCGAAGACGTGAGCCCATTGTTCCAAGGGGAACATAACTGGGTCAGCAGTGTAACCACACTGGCCAGCCCGCACGACGGAACTACCCTTGCCGATATCAAGGGAACTAATACCGTTGTTGCTATTGCCCTTGCGGCTGTGGGTTCCGGCCTTGGAAACCTTACCTATGCGGATGAAATCTTTGACATTAAACTGGATCAGTTTGGGCTAAAAAGGCAGTCTGGTGAAAGTCTGAGAAGTTTCCTAAGTAAAGTTTTTAAAAGCAGCATGTGGACAAACAGTATTGATAACTGTGCTTACGATTTAAACACAACCGGAGCGGTAATGCAAAATAAATGGGTAAAAGCTCAGCCTGACATCTATTATTTCTCCTGGGCATGTATGGCAACAAAACAAAATCCGCTTTCATTCTCGGGTTATCATATTGCCGACCCGCTGCTTATAGCAGACAAGGGGCTCTATACCGCACAGTGGGCGGCACAGGCAGCATTTATCGGTTCCTATCACCGAACGAATTACTCCCGTGAAATTCCTATCATTGATGAGAAATGGTGGCCGAATGACGGGGTTGTCAATACCATTTCTCAAAGCGGACCGCATTACGGTTCCACTGATATTATTGAAGAATACAATGGCACGCCAAAGATAGGCCAATGGAACTTTATGGGAACAAAGAATATTGACCATGAAGATATTATCGGCAGAAACGGCGACGAGTCTTTGAATTTCTTCTTCGAAACGGCAACCATGCTCCGTCAACTTCCCAAATAAAAACATCCTCAACCTTGTGAACCTCTCTCTAAACGTTAGACCCCAAAAAAGAATCTGCTGCCTGCTTGATACAGGCGGCAGATTCTTTTGTTTTTTCTTTTTCAGGCAGAAGAAAACGACTTCTTATTCTGTGGTGATACGATGGAACAGCTGACTTTTCATCGTGCCTTTTCTTAATTCAGCCGTATTTTAGACAAAAACAAAAAGACCGTCGATAAAAATCGACGGTCTTTTTTTGGTCCGAGTGGCGAGACTTGAACTCACGGCCTCTTGACCCCCAGTCAAGCGCGCTACCAACTGCGCCACACCCGGAATTGCAACGTTGATTATTTTATCACACTTAATCAGAAAAGGCAATCCTTTTTTTAATAATTTTCAAAATTTTATCAAAACTTGGCTTATTTCGGAAAAACTTGATTTTCACTGGGATACCGACTAAGATAAGGAGATAGCGAAAAGAAAGAAGATCGGAGGAATTTCTATGAGCAAAATGGAACAATTTCAAAGCATAATAGACGAAAGCAGCCGGATTGTGTTTTTTGGGGGAGCCGGCGTATCTACAGAAAGCGGAATCCCCGATTTTCGCAGCGTTGACGGCCTATATCATCAAACGTATCGGTACCCGCCGGAAGAAATTTTGAGCCACAATTTTTATGTGCGTCATACCGATGAGTTTTTTGATTTTTATCGTGAAAAAATGCTTTGTTTAACCGCGCAGCCCAATGCGGCTCATCAAAAACTGGCAGAGTTGGAACAGGCCGGAAAATTAACCGCGGTTATTACGCAAAACATTGATGGATTGCACCAAAAAGCAGGCAGCAAACGGGTATATGAACTGCATGGCTCTGTTCACCGCAACTACTGCCAAAAATGTCATCAGCAATATGATGCCGAATTCATCTTAAATAGCACCGGGATTCCATCTTGTTCCTGTGGAGGAACCATAAAACCCGATGTGGTGCTGTATGGAGAAGGGTTAGAACCGGATGTAATTGACGGCGCAGTTTCGGCGATTCGCAAAGCAGACACGCTGATTATCGGCGGAACCTCTTTGGCTGTTTACCCGGCTGCGGGACTGATACATTATTTTAAAGGCAAAAATCTGGTGCTCATCAACCGTTCCAGCACCCCAATGGATCAAAATGCTAACTTAGTCATTAGCGATCGAATCGGTGATGTGTTCGGTCAGTTAATGATTACCAAAAATTAACAACGAATTTTCTAAAAAAACGGAAGTTTTTGGTTGACATAATCTCCCTATTGGTGCTAAGATTAAAATATCTGATGAAGGGAGAAATGTGCAGAAAAATGAAACAAAATAATGTGAAAAAATCATCTAAAAACGCCAGAAGAAAGCTTTTATCCGCCGCGGCTGTTTTATTAACCGTAACGCAGCTTTCCAGTGCATCCGCTGCTGTATTTACACCGATCTTCGGCCAGTTGAGGCTGACCAGTCTTGTGGCGACCTCTTTAATGTCAAACTACAGCAGAGTGGTTTCGCCCGGACTGGTGGAAACTAAGTTTACTTTTACAAACTTAAATAACAAGAAAAACGAATGCTTTATGCTGGAATACAATCCAGCCGAAAAACAGATTGGGCTGTCTGTCGGAACACCGGGCGATGGTACATATTCCGGCGGTTACCGGGCGACTACCGTGAGGGAACAGGCCAATGCGGCTATTGCCCATGGAAAACCCGTGGTGGCTGCCATAAACGGCGACATGTTTAATATGTCCACAAATCAGCCTTGGGGTGTTGTGATCAAAGATGGTGTTGAGCTTCAGGGAACCACTTCGGCACGAGCGGAACGCTGGAATTTTTTAGGAATTAAAAAAGACGGAACTCCCGTAATTGCTTCTAACCAGGAGTATCAGGCGCTGAAACCCCAGCTTCAAAATGCCATTGGGTTATATGACACCTTGTTGGTAAAGAACGGGGAATTAGTTACACAAAAAGCTGCCGACCAAAAAACCTTTTCGCCCCGCCTTGGCGTGGGAATCCGTGCAGACGGAACCGTATTTTTTGTGATGATTGATGGCCGCCAGGCCGGCTATTCCACCGGTGCCACCTTACAGGAACTGGCTCAGGTAATGAAAGATATGGGCGCAGTACAGGCCGGTAATCTGGATGCCGGCGGCTCGGCCACTCTTATGAGCCAAAACACCGGAAGCAGCGGTTTGATTCTTCGCAACCAGCCTTCTGATAAAAAAGAACGTCCGGTTCCCAATTCACTGCTGTTTGTTGTAAACAGTAATCCGTTATAAATCAAAAAAATTAAAGACTCCTTTCCCCAACCTGATTCTTTCAGGTTTTAGGGAAAGGAATTTTTCTTTTTTCGATAAAAATAATTCTTTAAAAATTTAGTATTGAAATAATGTTTCAGAAAAAATGCCCCTTTCCTTTCTTGGCAGAATTCACATTCAAATCCAAGTAAGAAAAGGAGCTTATTTTTATGATTTTCGGGAATTGTGTCAGATTTGGAATTTTAGCTGGCAGACTTCATTTCTAACCGCAGCTTATCACTAATCATAGCAATAAACTCGCTGTTTGTGGGTTTTCCACGGGTATTGTGAATGGTATAGCCAAAATAAGAGTTCAAGATATCAATATCGCCCCTATCCCAAGCAACTTCGATCGCATGACGGATCGCACGTTCTACACGGGAGGGGGTGGTTTCATACCGTTTTGCAACACTGGGATAAAGCTGTTTGGTCACTGCATTGATAATATCGGGTGTTTGAACTGCCATAATAATCGAATCACGCAAATAATGGTATCCCTTAATATGGGCTGGTACGCCGATCTGATGCAGAATTTCTGTCACCTGGATTTCCAAAGATGGTTTTCCTTTGGAAGCCGGCGCCTGAACCTGTTCTTGCTTGGGGGTCGTGCCTCCGCATATTTTTAAAATTCTTTGAGCCAATTCCTTTCCATCGAAAGGGCAAATGACAAAATATGCAGCTCCGGAAAGCATTACCTCACGCTCCAGCGTAGGGCTGCTGAATGTAGACATGACAATGAAGAATGGCGCTTTGCCCGCATACTTTTTCCGAACGGCATGAATGACCCCAATCGCATCTAACCGGGGCATAAATAAGTCCAACAGAACCGCATCGGGCTGTTCCGAATCAATATGATCCAGAACTCTTAGGCCATCTTTTGGTGCATAGGCCACATCTATTCCCGCGATTTCAAAATCATGAGAATAATTTCGAGTGAATTCGTCAGTGTCATTAGAAATCAGCAGTTTTAAATGTTTTTCCATGAACATATCCCCCTGTTTCAATTAATTTACAGGTTCATAATACCATATATTGGCATTTATGGCAATAGCTTACACAACATTTTTTATGATTTTTTGGTAAATTTATTTTAGAACGATGATAATTTTTGTGTTAAGATGCTTTTTTCTCATTTTCCATGCTAATTTTTTCGGATATTTCTACCATATTTTCTGCCAATATGCCATATCCTCGGGTTGGGTCGTTCACAAACACATGAGTTACGGCTCCAACCAGCTTGCCATCTTGCACAATCGGGCTGCCGCTCATCCCCTGAACGATGCCGCCCGTCTTACTCAAAAGCCGGGGATCCGTCACTTTTACTGTCAGATTTTTTGTTTTGGCATTATCCTGATAATTAATTGACTCAATCTCTATGCTGTAATTTTGGGGAGCCGTTCCGTCCACGGTTGTAAAAATTGTAGCAGCCCCCATTTTTACGTCTTGTTTTGACGCAACGGGGATCGCTTCCATGGATACAGGAGAAGAATTCAACATTCCGTAAACACCGGATTCTGAATTTTTTTGAAGCTGTCCTACGGGAAAATCATTGTTAAAATAACCGCGCAGTTCTCCTGCACGTCCTTTTTGTCCCTTTACAATTCCGCTGATGGTGACAGATACCACGTCACCGCTGCGCAGCGGCATCAGTTCATTGGTATCCACGTCACAGATACCATGTCCTAATCCGCCAAACGAGCCGGTATTGGGATCATAAAAAGTTACCGTACCAATTCCGGCCGTACTGTCACGAACCCATAATCCTCCCTTATAACTTCCATCGGTATCGGAAAGAATAGGGGTAAGAAACGCCGTTAGATTATCTTCGTTTCGTTTAATAGAAAGCTGAACCGCTGTTCCTTTGCTGGCTTCTATCAGCTTTGCCACCTGATTGTTCTGTGTGACCGACTGTCCGTTGACGGCAGTAATGATATCACCGACTTTTACGCCTGCTACAGCAGCCGGGTTGATCATTTTGCCATCGCTTTCAATGTCAGCCACACCCACCACCACAACACCATTTGTGAACATCTTGATGCCGAAAGGAGTACCGCAAGGCACCAAAAGTTTTTCTTCCACTACCTTGACGTTTACCGTTTTAATTGGTATCACGTCAAAGAGCATCAGTTGAGCCTGATAATTCTGGTTTGCGGATTTCAAAGCAGATGCAGTAATCTCTGTTCGATTATTTGCATCCACGATGCTTACCCCGGTTTGATTCAGCCGCAGCTTTCCCCCTGCCGTAACACGGAATTGATCGGGAAGGTTATATTGATAATAGCCCACCGCCGTTCCCGCCAGCAAGGTCACTGCTGCCAAACAACCGGTTAATCGTTGAAAAAATTTTTTTGTTTTTTTCAAACATTCACCTCCTTTCAACCTTTAATCTTTCTCAAACATCATGTTTTTATGTTGCCAAATCCGCTTTAAACAGGAGAATTGTGGAAAAAAGAATCAAAGCGTTCATACGGTGGTTGAATGCTGTCAGAAATTTTATCATTTACCTGAATTATCTTTTTATTTCAGATTTAAAAAAAGAAAAAAGAACCTGATGAAACAGGCTCTTTTTTCAAAATCAAATTTTTAAATTTTAATGGATATCTTTTTGCTTTTGAACGAAATGCGGAGCCCAGCCTTGAGAATTTAAATTTGTATTCAAAAAAGGGACAGCCTGCGAAAGTAGGCCGTCCCTTTTTATCAAATACTATTGTAGTTCCCATTTGCGCTTTCGGCGCTTGTAAATAATGACCACCAGATACACGGCCAAAAACACTGCCAAAATAGCTATCAGCGTGGCTGTTTCTCCCGGCCCGCCCATCTTCACCTCTGCCCAAAGGGTATCGAGCTGAAGGTTGGTATCATCCGGCAGAACAGCAAAGGTTTCGGCCTGATTCATGATTTCTTCCGGCGGATAATAGTTGGGGTTATTCACAATCTCTTCGGGCAAAAGTTCTTTGGCGGCGCTTTCCGGTGTGGAATAACCGATGTATTCCACGTTAGCAGCGGCAATTTCAGGCTCACACAAAAAGTTAATATAAGCTTCTGCCGCTTCTTTGTTTTTAGAAGTTACCGGAACACAGGCCGCATCCACAAAGAAGTTGGTTCCTTGCTTAGTCGGAATGGCAAAACCAATATCCGGGTTCGATTCCACCAAAGTGGCCGCGTCACCCGCATAATAGGGTGCAACCCAAGCCTCGCCGCTGGCCATTTTATCAAAAATTTGATCCATCACATAGGCCTGCACCAAAGGCTTTTGCTGCTTTAAAAGCATGGCCGCCTGTTCCCATTCAGAAGATTCCGTGCTGTTAAAGGAAAAGCCAAGCATCTTCTGGGCAATTCCGAAAGCATCGCGCGGATTATCAAACATCAGGATTTTTCCGGAATACTTTTCGTCCCATAAAATATCCCAGCTATCCACGGTTTCCTTTACATAATTCTTGTTGTAAAAGATGCCCACCACACCCCAAGTGTAAGGCACAGAATACTCGCCGGTGGGATCATACACGGGTTTTAAAAATTCCGGATCAATGTGTTTAAAATTGGGAATATTCTGAAAATCCAGCTTTTGCAAAAGACCTTCTCGAACCAGCTTAGAAATCATATAGTCAGAGGGAATTACCACGTCGTAATTCGCCCCGCCGCTGACCAGCTTGGCGTAAAGGTTTTCGTTGCTTTCAAAGGTGGTGTAGTTCACCTCGATGCCGGTGCGCCGGGTGAATTCCTTATTGACGTCAAGGCTGCCTTCTACGCCATTTGAAATATATTCGCCCCAGTTGTATACATTGATGGTTACACCGGTTTTGGGAGCCGCCTGTGCCTGCGCATGCACCCGCATCGAAAAAAGCAAAGGGCACACAAACAAAATCAACAGGGCAAAAGCCGTTACTCTCTTTTTCAAAAGCTTACGCCTCCTCCCTTTCCAGTTCCTGCTGCTTCTCTTTGGACTGGCGTACATTGATAATCAGCAGCAGAATCAGAATGGTACCGAACAGCAATGTGGACAGCGCGTTGATTTCGGGGCTGATCCGCTTTCTGGTCATGGAATAAATATAAATGGGCAGTGTCTGGGTTGTGCCGCTGGTAAAATAGCTGATGACAAAATCATCAATCGACAGCGTAAATGCCATAATCATACCCGTGATGACACCGGGAATAATCTCGGGCAAAACCACCTTTAAAAAGGATTTGACCGGCGGGCAGCCCAAATCCTGGGCCGCCTCGTACATATGAGGATCCATCTGCCGTAATTTCGGCAAAACGGATAAAATCACATAGGGAAGCGAAAACGTGATATGCGCAAAAATCAGCGACACCATTCCCAGTGAAATGCCGCCCATGGCACGGGCAAAAAACACAAACAGCAGCATCAGCGAAACACCGGTGACGATCTCGGGGTTCACCATGGGAAAGTTGGTCACATTCATCACCAACCGGCGGCTCCACCGCTTCATGCCGTTAATGCCGATTGCGGCTGCTGTGCCGATTGCTGTGGCTCCCAGCGCCGAAAACAATGCAATCACCAATGTATTCTGAAGCGCCTCCAGAATCAGCCTGTCCTGAAAGAGCTGACGATACCAGCGCAGGGAAAAACCCGACCATACCGAGCGGCTCATGGTGGAAGAATCATTAAAAGAAAAAATAATCAAAATAAAAATCGGGGCGTACAGGAAAAGATAAATCAGAACCATGTACAGCCGGGATACCGTTTTTGTCATATCAGCATTCCCTCCCCGTCCGCGCGGTCACCTTCGTCAAACTGATTCATAATGCCCATGCAAATTAAAATCAGCAGCATCAGCACCAAAGAAATGGCCGAACCCAAATTGGGATTATAGGCACTGCCCAAAAACTGCATATCAATCAAGTCACCGATGAGCAGATTTCCGCCGCCGCCCAGCATTTTAGAAATAATAAATGTACTGACCGACGGAACAAATACCATGGTTACGCCGGAAATTACCCCCGGCATGCTCAACGGAAAGGTCACCTTATGAAACACCTTGCTGCGGCCTGCACCCAAATCCTGTGCCGCTTCAATAATGCTTTGGTCAATTTTAGTCAGCACCGAATAAATGGGCAGAATCATATAAGGCATATAGTTATAAACCATGCCCAAAACCACCGCACCCTGAGTGTTTATCAGATGCAGCCTGCCAAGGCCAAGCCCGGCCAGCATGGAATTGATAATTCCGTTGTCCTCTAAAATGGTCATCCATGCATAGGTGCGCAGAAGAAAGTTCATCCACATGGGCAGCATCACCAGCATAATTAAAATGCTTTGCCGGCGCACACTGGTGCGCGAGATAATATAGGCCAGCGGATATCCCACCACCAAAGAAATCACCGTGGCAATCAATCCCAGCCAAATCGAACGCAGAAACACATTGGAATACTGCCCGACCCCTGCCAGATTGTGCAATGTAAACTGTCCCTGCTGATCGGTAAAGGCAAAATACCCCACCAAAAACATGGGCACCACAATGAAAATGACCATCCAAATCAGATAAGGCGCGGAAACCGCCTTCGATTTAATCATTCAGCTTTCCGCCTCCTCTTCCTGCTCCGGAGGCTGGGAATCCTCCTCCATCTCATCGCTGAAGGTGCTGTAATCCCCGAATGTTCCGGAATATTCCGATTTTTTCATAATATGGATGTCGTCGGGCTGAAGAATCAGGCCGATTCTATCCCCTACTTCCTGATAATCCGTAGACTGAATCATCCATTTAAAGTCATGGACATCCACAATAATTTCATAATGGACTCCCTTAAAGTTCACAGAAGTCACCACGCCGGAGATATGCCCTTCCACCGGCGTTACCACCTCAATATCTTCAGGCCGGATGACCACATCCACCGGCTCCATGGGGCGAAAGCCCTTATCCAGACAATCGAATTTGCGGCCGGCAAACTCCACCAGAAAATCCCGGTGCATCACGCCGTCAATAATATTACTTTCCCCAATAAAGTCGGCGATAAAAGCATTTTTCGGTTCATTATAAATGTCCTGGGGTGTGCCGATTTGCTGAATGCGTCCCTTATCCATGACGACAACGGTGTCGGACATGGACAAAGCTTCTTCCTGATCATGGGTGACAAACACAAACGTAATGCCCAGCTGCTGCTGAATCTTTTTCAGCTCAGCCTGCATGTCTTTTCTCAGTTTTAAATCCAGCGCGCCCAAAGGCTCATCCAAAAGCAGCACTTTGGGGTCGTTGGCCAACGCACGGGCAATGGCCACGCGCTGCTGCTGCCCGCCGGACAGCGAATTCACACCACGCCGGGCAAAACCGCTCAGGTTCACCATGTCCAGCATACGCTTCACTGTTTCGCGAATCTGCGCTTCGGGCTTTTTGTGCACCCGCATTCCAAACGCCACGTTCTCAAACACATTCAGGTGTGGGAACAAAGCGTATTTTTGAAAAATTGTGTTGACCTCGCGCTTATGCGGGGGAACATCGTTGATCTTTTTGCCGTTAAAAAAAACATCGCCTGCGTCTGGTGTGACAAATCCGCCGATAATGCGCAGGGTCGTGGTTTTGCCGCAGCCCGAAGGCCCCAACAAGGTCACGAACTCGCCGTCGCGGATATTGAGATTCAGGCTTTTCAGCACAGTCTCTTTGCCAAACGACACATCAATGTTCTGAAGTGAAATAATCGTGTTATTTTCCATTTGTGCATCCCCTTTGCGGTAATAATCAGTCACGTTAAACCAATTCTGGCGCTAACGCAAGCCTGGCCGCGCCGTGTTTATTGCCCTCCGCAAAGGATTTTTCACAATCTTAGAAGATTGCGGCAATAGAGCGAAGCCAAAATTCTTTCAGATGCAAACGCAACAAGTAAAATAATAGAGTTAATATCGTGATTTGTCAAGGATTTATTTCATTTTTTACCGAATTTTGATATTTTATGAATATATTGCATAGAACCTGCCGTTTTTCGCTGGTTTTTCTTCCAAATCCTTTGATTTTCACACTTTGTATTCTCTCCTTTTCCTGTAAAAAAAACCGGCAGGGACAACTTGTCCCCTGCCGAAATCAAATTTATGTTATTCTATGTAAGAATTTACCTGGAACAAACAAAATCAAATTCTGCCGATTTTTTCAAAGCATTTCATCAGGGTTAAGGCTGAGCCACCACCGCTGTGTCGTCTTCATCCAGATCAAAGGGAACCGGTTCGGTTCCGGTGGCAGCAGCGGCTTTATCTTCCGCTGCCGCAATTCCGGCAGCCTCGGCTGCCTGTGCCTGCGGAGTCGGCGCGGTAGAAGTGATCACGCCGGTGGCATCAATGGTATAAATGGTGTCGCCGATGGTGCGGGTGGTTTTAATGGCATATTCGCCGTTTTCATAATAATAGTCGTTTCCGTTATATGTAGCAAAACCGGTGGTCGGGTAAGAAAGCTGGGGAAGTTTAAACCAGGTTGTCCACTTGTTTTTTGCTCTGCCGAATACTTTTTCGTATTTCATATCGTAACCGGTGCCCCGGTTGTCAATTGCCATGTTGTTTCCCACATAAACGCCCACATGACCCGGCTGGTACAGAATCAGGCCGTGTGTTCTGGGAAGAGAGGACCAGTTGCTGTAATTGATGGTTCCTTTGCTTTTCGCACTGCTCAGCATTCCGCTGCCGGTGCCCGAAACAGATACCAAACTGGAATTGGGGTTGGTCTTATCGCCTGTCCACCATAAATAGGACTTAATCAGGCCGGAGCAATCGGTATAGCGTGTGCCGTTTCTCAATTGACCAATGCTGCCATAGCTGTACTTCCATTTTTCCGTATAAGCTTTCATCACATGGTCAGATAATCCGACACCTGTTTTTACTTCCGCTGCCTTTGCCGGGGCGCTCAGTCCGGTCACCGTCAAAAAGCAAAAAGCAAACGCCAACACTGCTGCCAGTCTTTTTCTCATTCCTTTGCATCCTCCCATGTCTCGGCTGGTGGCGGGCTGATAAATCCCGCATTACAAAAAATTACAATTGTAACAAATTGGTTACAGTCTATCATAATTTGTGGAAGAATTCAAGTCAAAATCTCTTTTTCTTTGCTGATTTTCCCCCAAACTTTGTAAAAAGTAACAGGAAATTTATTCCAACCCCTTTTTCTTCTTTTCTATATAAAGCAAATGGGAAGAGAAAGCCTTCTTGTTCTGCCCGGCTTTCAATTGAAATCAAATTTTTGAAATCAAATTTCATTGAGATTGAAACCCCCGGTATGCTATACTGATGACACCATTGATTCACTCCACTTGGCGGCTGTGTTTTTTGGCTGGATTTACAATGCAAGTGGAGCAACAAAAATGGACGGCTCGATTCTTGTGCAAAGCAAGCAATTACATTATCATGTTGAAAGGAAGATATCATTTATGGAGCTTAAAGTAGGTATGAGCAACACCATTCAAGTCATCGTCGATGAATCTAATACAGCGGCTCGCCAAGGGAACAACCTGCCGCCGGTATTTTCCACCCCGCACATGATTTCTGCTATGGAAACCGCCAGTTATCAGTGCATTGAACCCGCGTTGCCACAGGGCAAAGGTTCTGTGGGAACTCATGTGAATGTGTCCCACGATATGGCCGCCCCCATCGGCACCGAGGTGACCGTTACTGCCACCGTCACCGAAATTGACCGTCGGCGCGTGGAATTCAGCGTTCTGGCCACCTGCCCCAAAGGACAAGTCGGCGCCGGAACCCACACCCGGTTTATCATCGATTTAAATAAGTTTCAGAACAAATAAATCCCTTTTACGGATTTTTAACGGTTCGGCTCGCACACCCGGCGATTCCGGGAAAAGGGCACGGCACCCCACTGACTAAGTCGGTGGTTGTGTCGCACAACAAACAAGCCCCGGTCAAAAATTTGACCGGGGCTTGTTTGTCATGTTTTCTATAAAAGCACAGGATGGAGTGAGCATCGTTTTGGAAGCAATCAAACGGTATGTATGTGCAACCAGTTTTTTTACTTTGAGTATGGCTTGCCTTTTATAGGCAAAGTTTTCAACGTAGGATATTCCTCTTTATTTTTTCTAGATATTAATTCTAATCGGCATGTATCAGCTTTTATGTGGTTCAAAAGATGAGTAAACAATGAGTCCTCACAGAATGACACACAAGGGATATGGGCAACCCGGCTTTGTTTCCCCACGGGCTTTCAATCCCTTTGGGGCTGCGGGCTGGTTTTCGATGGTTGCGCCCACTGTAATGTGACAAATTTTCCCATTAAAAACACCCCAAACCGTACTACTGTTCTTGCATTCCATTGCCAAAACTGGTATAATCTGGGTGTAAGGCACAAATAAAGTGCAAATGCAGGAACGAGGTGCTAGAACCACCTCGCCCCCTGTATACGGAGAAGTGGCTCCATATACAACGGATCAACCGCACATTCGCAGGATCATTATACCTTATTTTTCCTCTCTTGTACAGAGGAGATGGGAATTGGCCAAGGGGTATTTTGAGTTCTGCGGAGTGGGTATGATCCGTGCACGACTGATGAGCGTGGTATATGGATTGGAAGTTGAGACCCATCCGTACCGCGCTTTTTTGTTGCCTTACAGACAGCGGTTCGGAACAGGCTGGGATTTTTTCGTGATCCTATTTTCCCCTTAAAATACTCACATAAAATGCGCTTTTACAGGCGCCTTCTTTGCCCAGCCGTTCCAACCTAAGTCTGTAAGCATACAATTGCCATGGGCATTCAAAGGCCACCATGCAGCCAAAGGAACACACTGCAAGAAAGCGGAGGGTTCCCTGCGGAATGGCTGCGGGTAAAACTTTACCCCGGGCAAAAAAAGAACCGTTCTTTTTCACAAAGAACGGTTCTTTGCTTTTGTTACACAGAGAAACCAGAGTAAGCCGAAAAGCATTGCTCTTATGCCGGGTGAGCCCGCTTTGCTTTGTGATGCTTTCTATTATAATAAAAGTCTGACTGCTTTTATAAGAATATTCTTCTTATTTCTACTTCGCCCCTCTTGCCGGGGCTGGCACTTCCTTTCGTGGAAAGACGAAAGGAAGCAAAGGCTTTCCAGGGGGAGAGTTTCGATCCTCTCCCCCTGGACCCCTTCTCAACGACACAAAGGCTCCGCCTTTGGAAACCGGAAACAATAAGACACAAGTCATGTGGGATCGCGCCAAAGGTGGCGCTTGGTTGGCGTGACTGCACATAGCTAACGTAGAAGAAATGGAACCTAGCTTTCGATAGCGCCGCCGTGCGGTAGTGCGCCGCCGGAGGCGAGTGCGCCACCCACGATTTAGCGGCGCGTTACACAAAACTTTCGTCTTTCCCTGATTTTAAACGGATTCCAAAGGCAGAGCCTTGGCAAGTCTTTGCCTACTTTCTTCTTGAAAGAAAGTAGGGGCCCGCCCCGGCCTGAGGGGTAAGGGAAAGATGAGAAGAATGTTTTTATAAGAACAATAAAATGAATTATTTAATAGAGAATAAGCCTTTCTGTCCGGTGGAAAAAATAAGCCCCGCCCCGGCCTGAGGGGCGAAGTAGAAAGAAGAAGAATGTTCTTATAAAAACAATAAAGAAATAATCATTTATATAGCTTCCCCTTTGGCAGGAGAGACAATAGGAAGAATAGAAAAATATTCTTCTAAAAAAGCAATGCAAAGAATGCAAAAAAAATCTATTGATAAAATCTCTATGCTAACCGGTGTAAACTGAGCTTTTGAATCAAAAACATGGTATCATACATATAAGTCACCGGCTCTTTCTTGAAGCATTTTCTGATTCACGATTTGAAAGCCATTGGTTTGCTTTTTCAGCACCCCATCGTTGCACAGTTTTTGAAGACATCGCAGCAGATGCCGATAGCTGGAACCAAGAAGCCCGGCCACATCGGTCAGTGTTTCGCGAAAGATTCCGTTACAGTTGGTTTGAACAATATAGGCACATAGCCTCTCTTCCAGCGTGTAAAGCATAGTGGTTGCGCTATAGGTGTCCCTTTGCTTCAGCTTGCCGGCAAGCTCACGGGCAAGGCCTTGAGCAAAAACACTATGATTTAATAAGTGAGGATTCTTGGAAAAAGGCACCACAATACATTCAAAGTCCGACACCGCTTGCACCGTGGCAAAAGCCTCTGGTTCCTCCATAAGCATTTCTAAATCGCCCAAAATTCCGGAAGAAATAAAATAGCACAGAAGAAGCTGTTTGCCGCTGGAAGAATGAAGGCAAACTTTTGCTTTTCCAGACAGCACAAAATAAAGACTGTCAATCGCATGACCTTCCCGCAGGACGTATTCCCCCTGCCGGAATTTTAACAGCACCGGTTGCTTTACATCTGCATCCTGCAACCCATATTGAGCAAGCAGCGCCAAATCCTCTTTGCCTGCCAAGCGTTTTTCCATACAGACACCCCCTAAAAAGAGTATGACATATGTCATATCCCAATAGCAAGCTTTTCCTATACAATGATTCCGTAAAGGGGATAAAATAATGTATTATACACTCGCTTTTGTATCTGGAATTTTAGTTGCCCTCATGGTGGCATGCAACGGGGGGCTAAGCAGTCAGGTCGGAACCTATTCGGCCACTGTGATCATTCATATCATTGGCTTGTCTTTAATTGGTTTGTGGATCTTGCTTCGCAGAGAAAATCCTTTTGCAAAAAGAATGCCCTGGCTTTATTATTCGGGCGGGGCAATCGGCGTTATCATCACGGCATTTCAAATTGTGGCCTATGACCGAATCAGCGTTTCTGCTATTCTTGCATTGGGTCTGCTGGGTCAAAGCGTTGCCAGCATCATTGCCGATCGGTTTGGGCTGATCAACGGCACCAAACAGCAGATTCGGCCAAACAAGTTTTTGGGGCTCTTTTTAGTCGCCGCCGGAATCGCAGTTATGATCACGGAATTTGATGCGCTATCGGTATTCTTTTCTTTTGCCGCCGGCGCCGGATTAGTGATTGCCCGTACATTAAACGCCCAGCTGGCCGACAACACCAGTATTCATACCAGCACCTTTTTTAATTTTCTGGTCGGGCTCAGCGTATCCGTTCCTCTCATGATCCTCTTGGGTCAAAACGAACCCCTGATGACACAGCTGTATCTTCCGGCACAAGTCCCCATTTATTTAGGCGGCGTATTGGGTGTGGCCACCGTATTGCTTTTTAACACCATTACCACAAAAATATCTGCTTTTAATATGACGCTGTTTATCTTTATCGGCCAGATATTTTCGGGGATACTGCTGGACACCTTCCTGTCAGGTACTTTTATGATTCGCAATTTATTAGGCGGACTATTGGTAACCATCGGATTAATCGTAAATCTTCTGATTGACAGCTATCAAAACAATAAAGCAACTTGTGGTACGGAAGAATAAAAAAAACTGCTGTGCCGAGAAGGACGCTCGATCCTGCCGGAAAAGCCCCCTGAAAAAACACTTACAAGAATTTTCGGGTATTGTTTCATAAATTTTGGAAAACCGGAAATCATAAGAACAAATGAAATCAGGGGGAATCATCTATGATCGAACTCAAAAATAGTATAACGAAAGAAAATCTGTTAAAGGCTTTTGCCGGAGAGTGTCAGGCTTGGCGGCGCTATGAGATGGCCGCAACTCTGGCAAGAAAACAGAATCTTGAGGTTTTGTATTGGCTTTTCCACTATACGGGAACTCAAGAGAAAGAGCACGCTGAAGTATTTTACAACCATTTGAAAGAGTTTAACGGGCAGCAAATTCAGATAAACGCCGATTATCCCGTTGACAATTCCAATAATATTCTGGAGCTTTTACAGCTTGCCGCCAAACACGAAGCCGCCGAGCATGACACCATTTATAAAACTTTTGGCGACACAGCAAAAGAAGAAGGCTTTAGCGCTATTGCAAACTCTTTTTATTGGATTGCTGAGATTGAGAAAACACACAGCGATCGCTTTGCCCGGTATGCACAGCTGATGGGAAGCAACAAGCTATTTGAAAACGACACGCCCACCGAATATATCTGCCTGAGCTGCGGTCACATTCACAAAGCCACCGGTGCACCGCAGACCTGTCCGGTTTGCGGCCATAATCAAGGTTTCTTTGTGCGCTGGGAAGATTCTCCTTTCGGCAAATAAAAATTGTTTTAAAAAATTACAAAAATGGGTTATGTATTTGGATGACCAGTCAGCGGCATAAAAAAGGAGCCGCGAAATCCCTTCACGGCTCCCTAGTAAAGCGTCTGCTTTTTGCAGATGCTTTTTTTATTTGGTTGGCTCTGTCTTAGACTCAAAAAATGCCACAAAGGCACGGTATGCCATCAGAATATCCAACTTCGAGGCAACCTCCAGCGGGGCATGCATAGACAGTACCGGAACGCCCACATCCACAACGTCCACATTCAGGTTGGCAATGAACATCGCAACGGTTCCGCCGCCGCCCCCATCTACCTTGCCCAGCTCGCCGGTCTGCCACAGCACATTGTTATCGTGCAGCAAGCGGCGCACCTGGCCCATAAATTCCGCCGAAGCATCAGATGTTCCGGATTTACCGCGGGAGCCGGTGTATTTCATCACGGACACACCGTTGTTCAAATAGCAGGAGTTTGCCGGCTCATATGCACTGGCATAGAGCGGATCATAGCCCGCGCAAACGTCGGCAGACAGGCACTGGGAAAGCCCGAACACATCGCGGGACTCCACACCTTCCTGTTTGGCCAGTGTTTCTACAAAATAGCGCAGGAAAGAAGAATTCAGGCCGGTATTGCCTTCGCTTCCCACTTCTTCCTTATCTGCCAAAACCGTGATGGCGGTGTGATAAGGCGTCTTGCAATTTAAAATAGCAGTCAAGGCCGGGTATGCGCAAACACGGTCATCATGACCATAAGCGCCAACCATACTGCGGTCAAAACCGATGTCAGAAGCATGCCATGCAGGCACGAACTCGATTTCAGCAGAAACCAAATCTTCCTCCGTAATATCATACTTTTCGTTGATCAGGCGCATAATGTTCAGTTTGAACAAGTTTTCGCCCTTACCGCTTTCTGTGCGTACCGGGCGGCTGCCGATCAAAATATTCAGGTTTTCCCCTTCAATGGCTTTGGCCAAAGGCTTTGTCATCTGCTCAGTGCCCAAATGGGGCAAAAGATCGGTGACGCAGAACTGGGGATCGCCCGGTTCTTCGCCGATGCGAATATCCACAAAGGTGCCGTCTTTGCGAACCACACGGCCGTGCATCGCCAGCGGAATCGCTGTCCACTGATATTTTTTGATGCCGCCGTAATAATGGGACTTAAACAGCACCAGATCATTGGATTCATACAAGGGATAGGGCTTTAAATCCAACCGGGGGGAATCGATATGGGCGGCGGTAATGCGCACCCCTTCGCGGCATCCCTTTTCTCCGATTACAGCAAGAATGATGGACTTGCCTCGATTATTGTAATACACTTTATCGCCGGGCTTATATTTTGCTGTTGGCGCAAATTCCCGGAACCCGTGTTTTTCTGCTTCGCGAATGGCGAATTCCACGCACTCACGCTCGGTTTTTCCCTGATCCAGAAATTTTTTATAGCCTTCGCAGTAATCGTCTGCTTCTTTCAGTTGCTTGTCGGTAACAGAAAAGAACCCGTTCTTCCGATTAATCAGCAGTTGTTCCCGCAGGCGGTCGATTTCAGACTTTTCTTCTTTTACGGATTTTTTCTCCAGCTTGGCTTCTTCGGTTTTGCCCAGCTTTTTCTCCTCTTTTTTAGCCATTTAAAAACCTCCTTTTATCGTATTGCATTGCAAATTGTTTCTATATTTCTACAGGATTTTAAAAATTGTAAAGCTCCTGATAGATTTCTTGATTTTTTAAAACGGATGCACTGTAATGTTCGGTTTCCCCATACGGAATTTGAGCCAGCGTCACACCGTCGGGCGAAATTTCTTTGTCGCCAAGCCACTTGTCAACCGTTCCCATCCCCGCGTTATAAGCACAAAGCGCCGTTTTCGGCTCGGAATAAATCGATATCAGCATCGACAAAAAATAGCAGCCGTATTTTACGTTCACTTCCGGTTGCAGCAAAGCCTGTTCGGTCATTTCGGTTTCACCGGGCAGCTTGGTCTGAAGCCACTGAAAGGTTGCGGGCGTAATCTGCATCAGCCCCATGGCACCGGCCCGGGATTTTGCATCCGGATCAAAATTACTTTCCGCTTTGACCACCGCATACACCAAAGAAGGATCCAATCCATAAGTTTCGGCCTCCTTCTCTATGATGTCCTGATATGACCGCGGATACTGCTGTTTCATAAAAAATTCATAACTATTTGACAGCATGAGAAAACCAATGACCGTCAACGTCAGCAGAATCACTGCGCTGACCAAACAGGTTTTCCCTCTGGATTTTGGCTTTTTTGCGTAACCAGTTCTCATTTTCGCCACCTTTCTAAAATCGAGGCGGCCTGCTGCCGCAGTTCGTTGGGATCCGTATCCCCGCTGAGCCAAGCATCCGATTGCCCGGTATAATACACATCTTGCTGCTGGGCGTGAATTCTCGAAAGCGCCAGTTCTTTGTCAATCTTATCCCGGCGGATAATCCGTTCCAGCCGAATGGGCTGGGGTGCGGTCACCGCCAAAATCCGATCGCAAAAAGCATCTGCTCCGCTTTCAAACAGCAGCGGCGCATCCACAATGATAAAGGCAAACCCCTGTGCCCGAAACGCATCGATTTCCATACGCAGTTCCTTTAAAATCCACGGATGGGTAATCTGGTTCAGTCGCAGAGCCTTTGCTGGTGTGGCAAAAGCGCGCCGGGCCAAAAGACCTCTGTCCACCTGCCCATCGCCGCCCACAATATCCGCACCGAATTCCTCTTTGAGTTCTTCCACGCAGGGCCGGCACTCCACCAAAACCCGCTTGGCCGTGCGGTCACAGTCAATCACCGCGCAGCCCAATTCTTTCATCAGGCCCGCCACGGTGGATTTTCCTGCGCCGGTGGGCCCGGTCAGTCCAATAATTACCGAATCAGTCAAGCTGAATCACCTCAAATCCGGCGGCGCGGATCAGCCGGTTGTAAACAGCCAGCCCCACGCCCTGCGGTTCAGGACAGCGGGCATAAATCACCTTGGCTCCCGCTTTGTCCAATTGTCTTAACGCATCAAACAGATGCCTTGCCTGCTCACCGGCATTCTGCCGGCCGCCATAGCTGACCGTAGGAACCTGTAAAAAATCCGATTCCCCGTCATAGCACAGCGCAAAAACCCCCGGCCCGGCTTTTTGGTTCACAAAGTCCCGGTACTGCTGCCAACTGCCCTGTAACAGAATTACGTTGGCTTTCGGCGAATAATGCTTGTACTTCATCCCCGGAGAAAGAACTTTTTCGCCCTCCCCCAAAGGATTTAGCACTGCCGGGTCAATTTCCACCTGCCCCAACACCTGCCGCAACTGTTCCGGAGTCACCCCGCCGGGGCGCAGCAGCCGGGGAACCTCCCGTGCCAAAGTCAAAACCGTGGATTCGACCCCCACAATGCAGGGGCCGCCGTCCAGCACCGCATCAATACGCCCGTTTAAGTCCGCCATCACATGGGCGGCTTCTGTTGGGCTGGGGCTGCCGGATAAATTGGCCGAAGGGGCCGCCAGCGGAACCCCGGCAGCATCAATTACCGCCCGGGCCACCGGATGGGACGGAAAGCGCACCGCCACCGTGTCTTGGCCCGCGCTGACCTCATCCGGAATCAAATCCGATTTGGGCAAAATAATCGTCAGCGGCCCCGGCCAAAACTGCCGGGCCAGCTCCATGGCTCGGGGCGGAATTTCCGTTACCAGCGGGCCCCATTGTTCTAAGTTGGAAATATGAACAATCAAAGGATTATCCATGGGACGCCCTTTGGCGGCAAAAATAGCGGCTGCCGCCCGGCCGTTTAATGCATTGGCCGCAAGACCATACACTGTTTCTGTGGGGATCGCCACCAATCCCCCATTTTTTAAAAGTCTTCCTGCTGCAACGATATCATCTTCCCTGTCTGCCGAAAGGCACAGGGTTTTTTTCTGTTCATCCATTTAATTGCCTTATTACTCCTGACGCTCCATGGTTTCTTCCAGCTGCCTTGCCCTGTCTGCCGTAATCAATGCGTCGATTACCTCATCCAAAGTTCCATCCAGTACATCTTCCAGCCGATACAAGGTCAGCCCGATCCGGTGATCGGTCAGCCGACCCTGAGGGAAATTATAAGTGCGGATTCGCTCGGAACGATCGCCGGTGCCCACCTGAGATTTTCTTTGCTGAGCCACTTGAGCATTCTGTTCCTGCTGTTTGGCTTCGTACAAACGGGAACGCAGCACTTTCATGGCTTTGTCTTTATTTTTAAATTGGCTTCGTTCATCCTGACACTCCACCACCGTGCCTGTGGGCAAGTGGGTGATGCGAATGGCCGATTCTGTTTTGTTAACGTGCTGGCCTCCTGCGCCGCTGGCCCGGTAGGTGTCGATCTGCAAGTCTGCGGGATTAATTTCAATTTCCACATCATCCACTTCCGGCAAAACGGCTACTGTGGCAGTGGAAGTATGAACCCGTCCCTGGGTTTCCGTTTCAGGAACCCGTTGAACCCGGTGAACGCCGCTTTCGTATTTTAAACGAGAATAAGCGCCGTCCCCGGCAATCAGGAAACTGATTTCTTTATAGCCGCCCAGTTCCGTTTCGTTTACGTTCAAAATTTCAGTGCGCCAGCCCCGCTGCGTTGCGTACATACTGTACATGCGGAACAGCCGCGCCGAAAACAGCGCTGCTTCCTCGCCCCCCGCGCCGCCGCGGATTTCCATAATTACGTTGCGGTCATCATTGGGGTCCCGGGGCAAAAGCAGAACTTTGAGTTCGTCTGCAGTACGCTCTATCTGCTGTTTGGCATCTTCCAGCTCCTGCTGAATCAGTTCCTTCATCTCGCGATCCAAACCGCTTTCCGAAAGCATTTCGGTGGATTCTTCCACCGTTTGCACCGCGCGCGTATACTCGCGATATTTTTCGACAATCGGTTCCAGTGATTTGTATTCTTTCATCAGCTCCGCATACCCTTTGGCGTCTGCCGCCACGGCAGGGTCAAACATTCGCTGATTTAATTCTTCCAGCCGGTTTACAAACACGGTTAGATTTTCAAACATGTAGTTACCACCTTAAAATTATTCTTTTCTTTTTCTATAAAAACAATTGAGGGTAGCTACAATTCATCCTGTGTATTTTCCCGCAGGATCTTTTTGATGTTTTTTTCGCATTTCAGCCGGGGCACCATTACTTCGTGCCCACACCCTTTGCAGCGGATTTTAAAATCCATGCCGGCGCGCAGAACCAAAAATTCTTTGCTGCCGCAGGGGTGCGGCTTTTTCATCTGTAAAACATCACCCGGGCGGACATCCATACAGCATGCCTCCTGTCTGCCAGTGATAGATTTAAATAACATCGCCCTTTAGGGGGCCAAAATTTATTTTTTTAAAATGAATCATCTCTATACTTTATAGTATCGTAAAAACTATTATTTTCTAAGAACATTCTGTTAATATTGTTTTGCGCTCAAACCGAGTGATCTTGTTTGTTTTTGCCGCAAAAAGCAGCTTTCTATTTCTCCATTCTTTGAATGGATGTGTTAGAAGAAGACTCTTCTACTCTTTCCCTTGCCCCTCAGGCCGGTGCGGGCCCCTACTTTCTTTCAAGAAGAAAGGTGGCAAAGACTTGCCAAGGCTCTGCCTTTGGAATCCGTTTAAAATCAAGGAAAGACGACAGTTTTGCTTTCGCTTATGCCGTGAGGTTATTGAAACCATAACCTTCTCACAAGCCTATAATTTAACCTGAAAAACTGTAAATTACGGCTGACTATGGTGCAATGTTCTCTCAGGCATCGAAAGCTCTGCTTTCGCTTATGCCGTGAGGTTATTTAAACCATAACCTTCTCACNAACTGCAAATTACGGCTGACTATGGTGCAATGTTCTCTCAGGCATCGAAAGCTCTGCTTTCGCTTATGCCGTGAGGTTATTTAAACCATAACCTTCTCACAAGCCTATAATTTAACCTGAAAAACTGTAAATTACGGCTGACTATGGTGCAATGTTCTCTCAGGCATCGAAAGCTCTGCTTTCGCTTATGCCGTGAGGTTATTATAGCACTAAATCGAAAAAAGTCCCATGTTTTTTCTAAAATTCATCAGTTTTACCTTCTTTGCTTGCTTCCTGGATGGAAAACGGTCTATAATGGAAAAAGCACAGAATGAAAAAGGACGGAGAGTACTGGTTATGAAAAAAGAAGATATCATTCTGCAATACCTGAAAGAAAGCGACGATTATATTTCCGGCGAAGATTTGAGCAAAAAGCTGGGGATTTCCCGCTCCGCTATATGGAAAAACATTAACAGTCTGCGGGAAAGCGGATATGTGATAGAATCGGTGACAAACCGGGGATACCGGATTGCCAATTCCTCTGACGCATTGACCCCTAACGAAATAGCGGATGGCCTGCTTACGGAATCCTTTGGCAAAATCGTAGCCGTCTATCCGGAAATTGACTCTACCAACGAAGAAGCCAAACGGCAGGCGCAAAAGGGTGCACTGCACGGCAGCATTTATGTGGCCGAACAGCAAAACGGCGGCAAAGGCCGCTTGGGACGCGTATGGAAAAGCCCGCCCAAATCGGGACTTTGGTTTTCCATTTTACTGCGGCCGGATGCGCCGCCGGTTCAGGTTGCAAACCTGACTTTGCTGGCAGGTTTGGCCGTCAGCCGAGCCATTTGCGCTGTTACCGGATGCGATGCCAAAATTAAATGGCCCAACGATATTGTAATCGGCAGCAAAAAAGTCTGCGGAATTTTAACGGAAATGACGGCCGAAATTGACCGGGTTCATTTTGCGGTGGTGGGCATCGGCGTGAACGTGAACGACGAAAGCTTCCCCGAAGAACTGACAGAAAGAGCCACTTCTTTGCGAATGGAAAGCGGCAGCCCGGTATCTCGGGTAACCTTACTTCAGCACATTTTAAAAGAATTTGAAAC
This sequence comes from Clostridium minihomine, assembly GCF_900240385.1. GTDB lineage: Bacteria > Bacillota > Clostridia > Oscillospirales > Acutalibacteraceae > Faecalispora > Faecalispora minihomine. The sequence continues at coordinate 199,576 of NZ_OEQH01000002.1, forward strand.
CTTATACACAGAATATTTCCTGCACGGAAAAGAATCCTGGCTGGTTCCTTACAAAGAATCCTGCGTTTCCCTAAACCGCACGGTTAGTGCCACGCGGGGTCAGGAAAAGGTGATCGGCACCGCTGTTGACATTACCGACGGCGGTGAACTGGTGGTGCAGACAAAAGACGGGCGCCGGGTTGAAATCAATTCCGGCGAGGTAGTGGTGCAAGGAATTTATGGACAAACCCCCTAAAAACGGAGGAAAACACAATGGCTAGCTATGAATATGCCAGCAAACAAGAGCTTCTTACAGCCATTCATCAGAACTACCTGAAATTTGACAGCGAGTTTGGCTGCGTTGCGGAAGAAGACAAAGACCTGATGTTGCCCGATCTGGACAAAACCCCGGCACAAATGCTGGCCTATCAGCTGGGCTGGCTGAATCTGGTGATGAGTTGGGACAGCGAAGAAAAATCGGGCCGCACACCCCAAATGCCCGCGCCCGGTTATAAGTGGAACCAGCTGGGGGAACTGTACCGGAATTTTTACCGCACTTATGAATCTGAGTCTTTGCAAGATCTTCGCCGACAGCTGCGCCAAAAAGAGGAAGAGTGGCTGGACTGGGTAGATAGCCTTACCGAACAGGAACTGTTTGTTCAAGGCGCGCGCCAATGGACGGGCGACAAATCGAACTGGCCCATGGCCCGCTGGATCCACATCAATTCTGCTGCTCCGTTCCAAACCTTCCGGGCCAAAATCCGCAAATGGAAAAAGCTGCGGGAGCAGGAAACATAAACAGAAATGGATGAAAAATAAAGGAAACGGTTATGGTAACGGATAGAATAAATATTTGCGGTATTCCGGCAACGATATGGGGAGAAAAATCAGAAAAGGTTTTTCTTGCTGTGCACGGAAACATGTCAAATAAAGAAGACACCGTAATACGATTGTTGGCTGAGGCAGCTGCACAGCACGGTTATCAAACCATAAGCTTTGATTTGCCGGAACATGGAGAACGAACTGCCGAGGGTACCCCGTGTAAAGTGCAATACTGCGTGCAGGATTTGAGAAAAATCATGGACTTTACACGAAACCGCTGGACGCAAGTCAGTTTGTTTGCATGCAGCATGGGAGCCTTTTTTAGTTTATTGGAATATCACAATGAACCACTGAATCAATCCTTGTTTCTTTCTCCCGTTGTGGACATGCAGCGGATCATTTCCAACCTGATGACGTGGTTTGATGTGTCAGAAGAGCAATTAAAAAGCAGGCAAGAAATTCAAACGCCCATTGGGCAAACATTATACTGGGATTATTATTGTTATGTAAGGGAACATCCAATTCAAAAATGGGACAGCCAAACCTTCATTTTATATGGTGAAAATGATAATTTATGTGAGCGGGAAACAATTAATTCCTTTGTGCATCGGTTTGGTTGCCAGTTGGCAGTTGTAGAATCCGGAGAACATTATTTTCATACCCATCAGCAATTAGCAGATTTTTCTGCATGGGCCAAACAAAATATATGCTGATAATGAAGATGTCTTAGCTTTTTTAAAGAAAACAATTAAAAAAAGTGGGAGGTAATAACATGAAGAAAAAGTTTGCTTTTTTATTGATGGGCGGTCACTATGATCCGGAGAAGCATCAGGCTTGTTTTGAAACAGAAAATCAAATCAGCTATATCTTTACCGTCCGGAATTTTGAAGAAGCCTGCCAGCGGGTTTCCCTGCTGCAAAAAGACGGAGTCGGCGCCATAGAACTGTGCGGGGCATTCGGCCCGGAAAAAGCACAGCAGCTCATCGAACAGACCAGCAATCAAATTGCAATTGGTTATATGACTCACTATGCAGAACAGGATCCTTTATTCGCCAGCTTCTTTTCTCAATTCTAATCCCTTGCGTATCCAGCACGCACGAAAACAAATCAGCATCTCTTTGGATAAAATAAAAAGCGGTTCCGAAAAAGCACAGCATCTGCTGTCTTTCCCGGAACCGCTTTTTTTAGAACTTTCGCGGCAATGCACTTCGGCAAGCCGACAAAAAATCAGATTGAGAAGGGGCTCACTTATTACTGGGCTACCGTCTCTGAAAAGAATTTATTGTGAATCGCGGTGACTGCCTTGTCGGCGTCTTTACGCTCCAGCAAAACAGAAATTTTAATCTCACTGGTAGAGATCATCTGAATATTGATATTGGACTCAAACAGAGACTCAAACATCATTGCGGCAACACCGGGGTGTGTTTCCATACCGGCGCCAACAATCGAAACCTTGGCCACATCTTCATCATATACCACGCTGGATGCGCCAATCTGCTCCACATAAGGGGTCAGCACTTCCATAGCGGCTTGCAGGTGATCCTCAGAAATAGTAAAGCTGATGTCCTTGGTGCCGTTTCTGCCGATGGACTGCAAAATAATATCCACGTTCACATTTTTGGCGGATAACTTAGAAAACACCTTAAAGGCCAAGCCCGGGCGATCCGGAACACCAATAATCGCCACACGGGCGACCCCATCATCCTTTGCGATGCCGCTAATCAACATTTTTTCCATTTTGGTTGCCTCCTTCACAATCGTACCCGGAACCCGGTTATAACTGGACAGAACCTCCAGCTCAACATTATATTTTTTTGCCATCTCTACAGATCGGTTGTTCAGCACCTGTGCGCCCAAAGTTGCCAGCTCAAGCATTTCGTCATAAGAAATCACGTCGATTTTCTGGGCATTCTTCACTTTGCGGGGATCGGCGGTATAGACGCCTTCCACATCGGTATAAATCTGGCACAGGTCTGCATGCATCACCGAAGCAATGGCAACCGCGCTGGTATCGGAACCGCCGCGGCCCAAGGTGGTCATGTCGTTATAGCGGTTAATCCCTTGGAATCCCGTTACGATAACGATATTTCGCTTATCCAGCTCTTTTTTAATGCGATCCGGCTTCACCGTCTTGATGCGGGCGGAACCGTAAGATGTATTGGTTAAAAAGCCTGCCTGCCACCCCAGCAAAGACACCACGGGAAAACCCATATGCTCAATGGTCATGGCAAGAAGAGAGGCCGACATCTGCTCACCTGCGGTCAGCAGCATATCCATCTCTCTTTTAGAAGGTTTGGGGTTCACTTCTTTGGCCTTGGCGATCAAATCATCTGTGGTATCGCCCTGAGCCGACACAACAACAACGATGTCATTGCCTTTGGAATAGGTTTTCGTGATGATATCAGCAACATTTTGCAGGCGCTCCGCGTTTGCCACAGAACTGCCGCCGAACTTCTGAACAATCAAACTCATATTGTTCTGTCCTCCATATCTAAAATAAACTCAAAAAGAATCGGCTTCTTTCCAGATTCGGGCGCCTTGAGCCTCTGCGCTGCGAATACTGACATCCCAGTCCGCTATGCCCCATTCTTCCATGTGGGCACGCGCCTGTTGGGCAAATTCGTCGGCACTTTCTGCAGACACCATGGCGATAATAGTAGGCCCTGCTCCACTGATATAGGTTCCCAACGAACCCAACTGGCCACAAAGCTGAAACACCTGATCACAGTGAGGAATGAGCCCCCGCCGATAGGGCTGGTGAATTTTATCCTGAACCGCAACCCGAAGATTTTCGGTATTCCCCGAAAATAGAGAGGCGGTCATAAGGGCGGAACGAGATAAATTATAAACTGCGTCCTCCCGTGAATAGTCTTTGGGAAGAACGGAACGGGCCATCTCTGTCTTCAGTTCAAAAGGCGGAATAAAAACCGCAAACCGAATTTTTTCAGAAACAGGAACACTCACGCTGTATACTCTTCCCTGTTCCATGGCCGAAGCAACCAATCCGCCTTGAATGGCGGGGGTGGTGTTGTCGGGATGACCTTCAATCTCGGCTGCAAAATCAATCAGCTGATGCTGATTGAGGGGATCCCCCAGCAAATGGTTAGCCCCCAGCAAGCCCGCCACAATGCAGGCCGAACTGCTGCCAAGACCCCTCGCCATGGGGATGTTGTTTTCCTGTACAATTCGCAGCCCCCGCAAACTGTGTCCGCAGCGCTCATACAGCAATTTTGCCGCCCAATAAACCAGATTATGTTCATCTTGGGGCACCGGAACATTGTCCCGGCTGCTGATCTGGATGGAATCGCTTTCTTCCATCCAGACTTGATTGTACAAGGTCAGGGCGATCCCGAGCGCGTCAAAACCGGAACCTAAATTCGCGCTGGTCGCCGGCACCTGTATTCTTATCATCTTGGGTATCCTCATTTCCACGTTTTAAAACTCACCGATGCGAAGAGTGGAAAGCACTTCGATTCCTTCACTTTTCATGATTTCCAACCGCGCAAGGAATTCTTCCTCTTTCAGCGGCTCTGTCACAAAAGCGATTTCATCTTTTCCAGCCTCTTTGCGAACCAGCTGACGGATATCTCCGAACAAGCCTTCCGCCTGACCCAAAGCAAACGTGGAATCCTTTGTTTTCGCACGCACATAAAAGGCCACCGTATCTTCTCGGTAATCCCGCACATAACCGGGAACCGCTTCGTCCCAGAATAGATATTTGCGCGCCTTAAAGTGCCGCACACAATCAATCACATCTGCCACCACCGCACTGGCTGTGGGCAGCTTTCCGGCTCCTTTGCCATAAAACACTACGTCGCCGATGGAGTCGCCCCGCACCAGAATGCCGTTAAACACATCGTCCACGGTAGCCAATTGGCTGTCACGAGAAATCATCATGGGGCAAACAATAATGTGAACCTGCTCATTTTCCAGAATTTTAACCCGGCCAATCAGCTTAATCACACCGCCCCACACGTTTGCGTATTCCACATCCGCCAGGCTAACCTTGGTAATTCCTTCGGTATGCACCTGTTCCGGATACACATGCTTTCCAAACGCCAATGAAGCTAAAATGCAAATTTTACGGCAGGCATCATGGCCTTCCACATCTGCTTCCGGGCTGCGCTCGGCGTAACCCAGCTGCTGAGCCAAAGAAAGCGCATCGGAAAAATCCATTTGATCCCGAATCATTTTGGTTAAGATAAAGTTGGTGGTTCCGTTGAGAATGCCCGCAATCTCAATCACATCGTTGGCCGCCAGGCACTGGCTCATGGGGCGAATAATCGGAATTCCGCCGCCCACACTGGCCTCAAACAAGAAGTTCAGGTTCTGTTTTTGCGCCAAAGCCAACAGTTCTGCGCCCTTGGCCGCAACCAGCTCTTTGTTGGAAGTAACCACGCTTTTTCCGGCCAACAGGCAGCGGCGTACATAATCATACGACGGATTCAGTCCGCCCATAACCTCTACCACAATTTTGACATCCGGATCATTCACAATATCATCAAAGGACTTTGTAAACCGCTCCTCCAGCGGATCCCCGGGGAACTCTCTCAAGTCCAAAATATATTTAATTCTGATTTCTTCTTTTGCCCGTTTGGCAATATTTTCTGTATGGTTCAGCAAAACCTCCGCAACGCCGGAGCCTACCACCCCATATCCCATTATTGCAATTTCTACCATGACTTCCACCCCTTATTCTTTCTACTGATCGGTAATATTATCAATCGTACAAACCCCATCCACATTGCTCAAAAGGGCCAGCAGCTCATCCACTGTGCCCGCCATATTATTAATGCGCGCGGAAATCGACACCATTGCCTTTCCACCCACAGGAATATTTTGATTGATGGTCAAAATATTGGCTCCTGCACCATAAAACTCAGAAACCAGTGACATGAGCACCCCGGGCCGGTCGTACAGCACCACCTGTATGGTTAAAATTCGGTTTGTGGTTTCCGGTTGATAAGGATAAACAGAATCCTTGTATTTATAAAACACACTTCGGGAAATTCCAGCCATCCGCGCCGCCTCTGATGTGCTGGCAGCCTCTGAATTCATAATGTACTGCTTGGCTTCAATCACTTTGGAATACACTTTTGGCAGAACTTTTTTGTCTACCAGAAAAAAAGTTGAATCCTTCATTGTCCACCACCTGCGCACTATTGTATTGTATTAAGGTACAGTTTAACACCTTTTGTTGTTAAATTCAATAGCTAATTTATTGAAATTCTAATCATGCCCCCACCGGGAACCGTATGTTTTGACGAAGAAAAAAGATTACAAAAAATCCCCAAAAGCAAATGCTTTTGGGGATTTTAAAATGCGGTCAATGATTTTTCGGCCAAATCAATTCCAGCTTTGCATCAATCAAGAATTTCCACATCGGGAGGAAGCGGAAGTTCGTTGTCGTCACGATTGGAAGAAGAGGCTGGTCGACTGCCCCCAGACGGCCGGGAAGAAGACGGCCTGGAATTGGAAGGTTTAGAGCCGGACGGCTTTGAGCTCTCTGTATTTCCATCGGAATTATCATTCGGACGAGAAGATTCGGAATCATCGTCCCAAGAGGATTCCTCTGGATCCTCCTGTTCAGAAGAAAAATCTGAATTCACTGAAGAATGCACAGGGGGACTGGTATCCACTGCTGGCATATTGCCGCGCTCGTACCACCCGGTCTTAGTGGCTACCCCCACATCTGCCCCGGCCAAAAGGCCCGTATCGGTGCGGAAGGTTGCCGAAACCACACTGGAATCATATTGGAAGCGCATTTTCTCGTGGCCTTCCAGATATTGTTTCATAATGTCCCGCCAGATAATGGCTGCCCATCTGGTCTCACTGCGCGCCTTGCCTGCAGAAAGAGATTTGGGCGTTTCATAACCGGTCCAGATGCCCGCTACTGCATAAGGCGTGCCGCCCACAAACCAGCTGTCTTTATCGCTGTCGGTGGTTCCGGTTTTACCGAATACCTCCCACCCGCTAATCGCTGCGGCTCCACCGGTTCTTTGCCGTTCCGAACCAGTGATTACGTTTCGCAGCAACCGGTTCATAATAGTGGCCGAGGTGGATTTAATCACCTGCGAACCGGTTCTTCCTCGGTTATCCAAAATCACGTTTCCATCATGATCCTCTACATAATAATAGGTATAGGGATCATAAAACTTTCCGCCATTGCCAAAAATCTGATACGCGGCTGTCATTTCCTCTACCGTAACACCGCCGTTCATGCCGCCCAGTGCCATCGCCGCAACTTGAACGCTGTCGGTTTTCGGGTTTAAGTGAGTAAAATGCAGTTGTTCCGTTAAAAAGCGATAGCAAGTGGTAGGCGAAAGCATTTTAACAAGCTGTGCCGCGGCGGCGTTAGAAGAAATTTCTAACGCTTTTTGTACGGTCATTGTTCCATAAAAAGCAGGGGTATTATACCAGTTATTGGGGCCGGGCTTGCCGTTTCCAAAATAATTGGGAATGGGTTCATCGGGCAGAATCGAGGAATAATTGATTTTTCCCATGTCGATTCCCGGAGCATAAGACGCAATGGGTTTAATGGTAGAACCGGGCTGCCGCTGACTGTCTGTGGCATAGCTCAGCAATCGGTTACCTGTTTTCTCACCACGCCGACCAACCGTAGCCAAAACCCGGCCGTTATAATCCATCATTAAATAGCCCAGCTGAATCTTCTGATCCGCCGGCATATTGTTTCCGGAAATAACGTCTTCCGCTATCTTTTGCGCCTTCATATCCATGGCGGAATAAATTTTCAATCCCCCATGGTACATCATATAGGTGGCCTTTTCTTTTGAGATTCCCTGCGTTTCCTGCAAGTCGTCGATAACATCCTCGAACATGGCGTCAATATACCAGTTCCAGATGGGGGTATCGTTTAACACATTATCATTTTTATTGCCCACAAACACCATATGGTTGGTTTCTTCCAGGGCGCTATCGTATTCTTCCCGACTAATCATCTTCTGGTGAAACATTTCAGACAGAACAACGCGCTGCCGCTCCTGATTGTTTTCCGGAAAATTTAGGGGATTGTATTTATAAGGGTTCTGGGTAATTGCCGCAATTGAAGCACATTCTGCCAAAGAAGCCTGACTGATATCTTTGTCAAAATATAGGTTGGCTGCCGCCTGAACACCCTGACAGCCGCTGCCATAGTTAACAACATTCAGATATGCTTCTAAAATCTGCTCTTTCGAGTAACGGGAATCTAAGTTGATGGCCCGAAAAATCTCTTTGAGCTTTCTGGTCAGGCTGACCTCGTTATCGCCGGTAATATTCTTTACAAGCTGCTGGGTAATGGTAGAACCGCCATAGCTGCCGCCTTTGGTAAACAAGGTGGTTACCGCGCCGACGGTTCGCTTCCAGTCCACACCGTTATGATCCGGAAACCGTTTATCCTCAATGGCAATCATCGCATTTTTCATGTACACGGGGATGTTTTCGTAATCTGCCCAAATGCGGTTTTCCGTACTGTAAAGCCGCTGGTATTCCACCGGCTGGCCGGATTCGTCATTGACATAGATAAAGCTGGTATAGTTCAGCTTAAGCTTGTTCAGATCCATTTTAATCGATTCATTGCGCAGCCCCATAATGAAGGAAATCAAAAATATCAACACTATGGTGCCGGCTACTGCCAAAACCGCAATCACGCTGTACAATCCTTTTAAAGCGATTCGGCCGGCCATGGATGTGGTGGCGGTGCGGCTTGTGCCCGGAGCCCCAACATATTTGTTTAAATCTGTTTTTCTCAAACGGCGGGCACCTCCTTCGGTCTTGTATTTTCCTTGCATTTTCTATGTTCTAGTATGCCTCCAGGAATCACCTTAATGAACCATTTTCCAGCAATTCCTGTCTTTTATGAATAATTTTCCAATGTTTTCTAATACTATAGCTGAGGTGATTCTCTTTGAAGAAATTTTTGAGCATAATTGTCTGCACACTTTGCGTATTGGTGGGCCTTAGTTTGATTTTTCAGGCACATCCGCAGACAAAAAACAACCCCAATTCCCTTCCGTCCGAGAATCAGGTTCATTTTACCTCAAATGCTCCTTCAAGTCAAGAAAACGGTAACCTTCCCGCTATGACAAGCAAACCGGAAACTTACATCATCCGGTCATACGACGGGAAAATTGGAATATTCAAAAACGAGGAAAAGTCCCCGTTCCAAATCGTTGACGTGGAGGTTTCTTCGCTGCCGCAAACAGACCAGCTGCTGCTGGCGACCGGGATTCACGCGGACAACCCTTCGGACCTGCAGCAGATTATTGAGGATTATGAAAGCTGAGGTTCGGACTCTATCGTTTCGCCAATTGAATGTCCAATGTATTTTTCTCTTAAAAAAGTATGGAGCCCCATACCCTAGTTTGGGTATGGGGCTCCTTTTCAGCGGGAACTTATTTCATGTCCTGCTCGTACTTCTCGATCATTTTCTTAACCATCTGGCCACCAACAGATCCAGCCTCTCTCGAGGTCAAATCGCCGTTATAACCCTGCTTCAGGTTTACGCCAACTTCAGAAGCAGCTTCCATCTTAAACTTATTCAGAGCCTCACGAGCCTGAGGAACAACATTCTTAGCCATAAATTAATACACTCCTAATCTTTTTTTGTAATTGAATATTGGATTCTTTTGTGCGTCTGCAATCTTATTTTGTGCAGACCTTATTTTTTTATGAATGACAATTTTTACAAATTAAAATCGGAATCCTTTTTCCGAATCCATTCCACAAAGAAGAAACACTGCACAGGTTGCCAAAAGGGGATATGGCCCCAGTTGCTGCACCAATTCAATCGAAATATCTTTCGGTTCCAAAATCTCGCCGCACAGGGTGCGCACGCTTCTTTGAAGGCTGACCGACGCGCTGGTTTCTGCCAAACTGGCAACGCTCAGCGTATCTTTAGAAGAAGTGCCGCAAACCACCGGTGTTACATGGCTGCCTTTAAGCTGCTCAGCCGCCTTTCCGTTATGAGAGCCAAATACCGCCGGAATTCCTTCGGGAAGCCTGATTGGTTCTGAAGAAACAGAAAAACTGTTTTTAAAAACCAAAATCGTATCCGGAAGTTCTAACAGCGGAATCTGTTCGCAATCATAAACACAAAATTCAAATGTTTTTGACTCGGAACAACGTTTTAGCTCTTTCCCATTGTAATACTGCACCTGCCCGTATTGCTGCAGGGCTCGGACTAAAACTTCTGATAAAGTGGTGTCGCTTTGTTTTCCACACAACACAACGGTTTTCATAATCCCCCTCTTTCCCTGAATGAGCCATCTAAAACAAGGATTTGTTTCCCCGGAATGTACTGCTTAGTATGAATCGGTACCATTTGTTTATGTAGTTGTTTCGGAAAAAGTATTTTGTGTCAGAACGAAAGTACAACCATATACTGTGTTAAGGCGTATTTTCGCCAATTGCTTGCAGCAAAGGAATGAAGTCAAATGCCTTATGATGAAAGAGAGCTGTTTGCCCGGCTGATTAAATGCGAAGCAGGCGGCGAAGGGGATAACGGAATGAACGCGGTGGCTACTGTAGTTGTCAACCGAGCCAATGTCCCCTACGGCGAATTTTTTCGAATCAGCCAAGGCGGAAACATCCGAAATATTATTGAACAGCGCGGACAATTCACCTGCATGATGACCAGCGTAGGAGGAAACTACAATTCCCAAAACGTTTACAATATGGATCCGGAAGAAATCCATTACCAAATCGCCGACAGTGTGATGGCAGGCAACATCTTTTCCGGTGTGGGAAACAGCCTGTTCTTTTTTAATCCGTATCGTCCCGACTGTCCGCCCGCTTTCCCCCCCGGAGGCGTAGGCACATTTTTCAATCACATTAATCAGCACTGTTTTTACGCGCCCACCGAAAAATACCAATCCACATAACGAGGTGAAAACCATGAATCAGCAAAACACGGGTTACAGCGCTGTATATTCCCAGAACGGCGCTTGCCCTTCCTGCGGGATCACTCCCTGGCAGCCGGCAGCTCAACAAATGCCTTCCGCACCCGCTCAAAGCGGTTCTGGCTCCCAACCATTTGTTTTGCCGGCCCAACCCGCACCGTCTGCCACGCAAAGCACAGCCGCTCCCGGCACATCTTATCAGCAGCTTACGTTCCCGCAGTCGTCTGCTGCCACGCAAAGCGGAGGAATTACTTCGGGCACCTTCCCGGGCACAGGAACCTTTGTCCCAAATGTCCCACCCGAAAGCTTTTCCGGTGCCATTACCGATTTAAATCAGCCTATGCCGATGACTGTGGAAAGCCTGCAATATCTGAATGGTTTTTTGCGCACCCAAATCGGCCGCCGGGTTCGGGTTGAGTTCCTTTTGGGAACCAACACATTGACAGACCGCACCGGCACACTGCTGGGTGTAGGAGCCAACTATATTCTGATCAACGAATCAGACAGTGACGATCTTCTCGCCTGCGATTTTTACAACATCAAATTTATCCGTTTTTATTATTAATCGCTTTTTTAAAAAATCGATTCCTTTCTAAAAAACAGAAATTCCCTGCACCTCTGTATCTTTTGGCAATCCGCGCCAAAGGTTCGGGGGTGTTTTGTTTTTTTATTGCCCTCCTTTCTTAAAAGTTATTTTGCATTTGATTTAATTGCCTTATACTTTAATGTGGGACAAGCCCGACGATTCATTCCAGTCAAAAACTTCTAATAAAATTTTATTTTTTCAAAAGAAAAGTAACCATTCGCTGTTTGCAGTCGTTTTATTGGTGAAAGGGGTGATACAATGCAGGAGCTGGAGGAAAATAGCCTTTCCCAAAAGTTTGATCTTTATGGCTCCAGCCTATTCCGCCTGTGTATGGTCATTTTGTGCAATCAACAGGATGCGGAAGATTCGGTGCAGGATACCTTTGTTCAGTATTGGAAAAAGCACCCGCAATTTCAAAATGAAGAACATGAAAAAGCATGGTTCATTCGGGTGGCTACCAACAAAAGCAAAGATCGTTTGCGGGGCTGGTTTCGCCGCTCCACAGTCAGCATGGATGCTTTGGAGGGGATTGCGGAGCGGCCGCAAGATCATTTTGTGTTAGAGCAGCTGATGTCTTTGCCCTATAAGGATAAAACCATACTGTATCTGCATTATGTGGAGGGCTATAAACTAAAGGAAATCGGCATCATTCTGAAGATGAATGAAAATGCAGTGAAGGCAGCTGCCCGGCGCGGCAGGGAAAAGCTAAAAATCCAACTATTAAAGGAGGCAGCAGCAGAATGAATGAAAATGATTTTAAAAAAGCAATCGAGCAGATTCCGGTTGCTCCGGACTTAAAGCAAAAAGTGCTGACTGCGGTGCAAACACCTTGTCACAGCCGAATTCCACGTCCACTTCCCAAAGCGGCCATGTGTTTTGCTGCGATTTTGGTATTGATGCTGGGTGTTTTCTGGCGGCCGAATCCCACGGCACCCGATTCGAACAATCAGTTTACTCTGGTAGCCATGGCGGCGGATCAAAAACAAAATACCATGAAAAAAGGTTCCACCATCAGACTGCAAACTTATAGCGCAGACGGTTTTTCTTTTAATACTCTTAACTTAAAAGACGGCTCTGAAGAATGGTATACTTATAATGTTTTTGGACTGAAATGCCAAGGGGAAAACATCAAAAACATTACCTATGAATCGGACCGGCTCACTTTTGCAAAAATAGTGATACTGACGAAAAAACAAGTACATGACTATTATGAAATGTTTCAAGCCATTGAAGACACGAAAGGTGATTACTATCCCTCTGACTATCCAATCGATCCCTGGTCCTTTGACATGACAGGAGTCGGCGTGGATCTTACAAATTTTTTCGATGTATCAAAATATACACAAGAGGATCCTACCGAGGTTCATTGGGCCTATAAAACGGTAGGAAAAAGCTATACCATCGCCTATGAGGATCAGGATGATTTGGGCAAACAGTATGGCTACCGGCTGTCTTATTTGGTTTCTGCCGAACAGCTGGCAAAGGAAGACGAAATCATAGAAAAGCTGCGTCCCGAAAAAGAGCCGGAATATGAAATTCTGGGCCCTAAGGTAAGAAGAAGAAAACCATCGGCTGAATGGGATAAATTTGACCAAGCAGTGTCGGAGTTTGAAAACAAAAAAATAAGTGGAATGATTTCCCCACTGAACGGTACCAAGCTTCGCATTACGGTAACCTTTCAAGACGGCTCCACCCAAACGCGTAATGTTGTGCTTCATACCGACCCAGATGGATTTGATCTTACTGCTACCTTGCTGGATTAAATATTATCAAAAAACACCCAAACACAAAAGTACGGATACCAAATGGTATCCGTACTTTTTATGTCGTGCTTTTATACTCCCAACAACTGCCTAATGGAGTTCATTTCTGCCCGAGTCTGATCATGCTCCAGATAAGCGGAAGAATACAGCATAAAGCCGTCTGTGCCAAGGCTTCTGCCTTTTTGAATTTGATCCGCCAAAATTGAATTGGAATTTTGCCAGGTGCCGCCGTCTACGGCAGAACCCGCCTTGTAAAGCGCCAAGCCGAAATACAGCTTTACATTTGGGTTTTTCACCAGCTGCCGCCAAGTAACCGCCGTTGAATCAAAAGGCATTCCTGTGTGCTGGGAATTCACATACATCTGGGGGCAAATGTAATCCACATAGCCCGGCTGGCTTCCCCAAGTGTAAACATCGGCACCCATGTTTAAATCATTCTGAATGCTGGCCTGGGGCGAAATGCCAAACACAACCCCCGGTTTTATTTTTTTAATGCTGCTGTAAACCTGAGACACCAAAGAGTTTATATTCTGCTTGCGCCAATCCGCCACAGAAAGAGTTGTTCCGCTGGCCTGATAAGAAACGCTGTCGATGGATGCGGCCTGCGTGGGATAGAAATAATCGTCAAACTGCACGCCGTCCACGGAATAGTTTTTTACAATTTCTTCAATTCCGCTGACAATATGGCTTCGCACCTGTGCAACGCCGGGGTTATAATATTTTGCGCCCTCCCACTCCATGGTCCAGTTGTTCTTTTGGGAATCACCGCTCCATTTGGTATAAGGGTTATCGGCAGAAAGCGCGGTAGGAACTCCCTTTAAGGAAATCCGCATCGGATTGACCCAAGCGTGAAATTTCATTCCTGCGTTATGGGTTGCCTGCACCATATAGGCTAACGGATCGTATCCCGGTGCTTTTCCCTGTGTACCCGTCAGAAGATGAGACCACGGAAAATACCCGGAAGGATACAGAGAATCCCCAAAGGGACGCACATGAACAATCAGCGTATTCATTCCGTTTCGTTTGGCCTGAGCCACCAAACCGTCAAACTTTTTCTGGAAAGCGGCCGCGCTTTGATCGGCACTGGAGCTCATATCCAAACTCATATAAGGAATCCAAACCGCACGCATTTCCGCTTCTGTCACCTGAGCATTGGCTCCCACAATAGAAACGGATCGGCAGGCCTCCCCTTTCGGGCTCACTCCCTTTTGCACCGTAACCTTTACAGAGGCATGAACGCCATTAATTTCTGCAATCACGTAAGAAACGCCCTCCTGCAAACCGGTGATTCGATACTTGTCCGTTCCGGCCACTCGGCTGACCTTTGCGATGCCGTCCCGGGAAGAATATACCTTGATTTTCGATTGATCCAATCCGGAGCCGGATACGGTTGCCCGAAAATCATAAATATTGCCCGGCGCCATCTGATAGCTTCGCGTATCCATTGCCAGCGTGCCCACCGGCTGAGAGGTGTTTTGCGCATAAACCGCCCCTCCAGCGCCAACAGATAGGACTGCCGCCATAAAAACCGCAAGTCCTTTTTTCAGTACATCCATTCTATTCATAAGTTTTTCCTTTCTTTGTTATCGTTTCCAAATCATACAAAAGTACTTCCCAAATCGTCGGCAGAAATCTTTCCGCCATTTTCCAAGTCTTCCATTGTTTTCATTATAAAAGACATCCCACTTTCAAACAATAGAATCCTGTCAATTACTAAATATTCCCTCCCAAACAAAAAGAGAGCTATGGAAAATCCCATAGCTCTCGAAACCTATTTTGAATATCACAAAATGGAACGGAATTATTCTTTTAAACTTTCATGATGCAATGCATCAGTTCCTATCATTAGTATTATTTCATTGTGTAATTTGCATTTTTGCAAATCCAAAACAGAAACGCTCTTTATTTGTTCGGAATTTAGCAGTTGTTCAAAGGCCTTTTGTGATAAATTTAATTTTTCGCGCAGAATTGCCGCTATTTTAATTTGGCTTTGGTAGCGGCTCATAATATGCAATTCTGTTGGAACACCGGCACAAATATCTTCCCCGACGATTGTGTAATCCGGCAAGCCTGCTTTTGCTCCGTTTCTGCGCAATCGTTCGGTATCCATAGCATACTGCTCCGCCAAAAACCTGTCATTGGTATGAAACTGTTCCAACTGCTCTGAGCTTAAGCTTTGCGGATTGATACGCGAATAAAGCGTGGAATTCCATGTGGTATCACAATGGGAACATTTATAAATCAACCAAATATCCAAGAACTTTCTCTGGGCATTCACCCGAAACGAATTAGAACATATAAACTCACTTTTTCTTCCACATTTTTTACAGTATCGAATGGCCGGCGGCGGCGAAACATACCGCACCTCCCATATTACTTGTTTCACTCACAAATTTCCTTCCTATTTTATCGCTTAAAAACAGAAAGGTATAAAATGGTGGAGTATGGTCGTATCTTTTTTTCAAAACGGTTCCCCCTAAATTTTTAAAATAAAAATTGGATTCTCTTTTGAATTCCTGTTTTTATTGTAAGGCTTTCAAAAAGGAAGACCAACCTTAAACTTAATTGAGAAAAGAAAATGAGCCAATGCAGTTTCTTTTCCTGCACCGGCTCGCTTCTTAATTATTTTTTGTTTTTTCCTGTCTTATGATTCTTTGGATGCTTTTTAAGGATAAATAATACTGATCCGAAAGATATCTTAAATCATATCCAGACTGATAATCTTGATAGATTTGCATATTCCGATCTGCTAATTCTTTACGAATAAAAGTTTGGCTTCCCCAATCCTTCTTATTGCCTGACTTTCTAGGAATGTAAATACATTCCCCGTCCACATATTCCTGCACCAATTCCAGTACTTTTGCAGGCAGAATATATTTTGCTTTTTGATAGCTCATTTTGCTCTCCTAAATAAAAATTCTTTTACCAGGAATAGCAAAGGCTATAATAGCACATAAAACTTGCGTTTTGTTGCAACAGCCCTTGCTATGCAACAATAACAACTGGATTAATCATAAGCTTTCAGCCCTCCTTCCATATTCTGTTAACAAGTATAGTAATGGCAGTCCGTAATGTCAATCTATGCTCTATGAAAAGCATGCAAAAAAGCACAAAGGCCAGAGAATCCCCTCTGTTCTTTGTGCTTTGCTTTTTTATTCCTCACGGGCCAATGCGTCACTTTTTTCCGCATGACCGCTGTATGTGGGAACCAGGCGATGGATAATTCCCATCATCTGCACATTGTCCACCCCGGCACAGGAACGCAGTTCCTCCAGTTCACAAAGAAAAGTTTCTTCACTGAAGGGAATGGGAGTTCCGATGTAAATCAGCTCATGAGAGGTTTTGGTGCAGTCGCCTTCGCTGTCCAAAAGCAGTTCCTCATACAGCTTTTCGCCGGGACGCAAACCGGTGTACACGATCTTAATATCCACATCCGGCTCATATCCGGAAAGACGAATCAGGTTGCGCGCCAAATCCACAATCTTGACAGGCTGCCCCATATCCAGAACAAAAATCTCGCCACCCCGGGCCATTCCCCCAGCCTGAAGTACCAATCGAGCCGCTTCCGGAATCGTCATAAAGTAACGGATAATTTCCGGATGGGTTACGGTAACCGGGCCGCCAGAGGCAATCTGCTTTTTAAACAAAGGAATCACGCTGCCGTTACTGCCCAGAACATTGCCGAACCGAACCGCCATAAAATCTGTTTTGCTGTGACGGCTGAAATACTGAATAATTAATTCGCAAATCCGCTTGGTGGCGCCCATCACATTGGTGGGATTCACTGCCTTATCGGTGGAAATCAGCACCATGCGGTCCACCCCATAGCGATCCGCCGCATGAGCCACGTTCAAAGTGCCAAACACATTGTTCTTCACGGCCTCGCCGGGACTCATTTCCATCAAAGGAACATGCTTATGAGCCGCCGCATGAAAGACTACGTCGGGTCGGCATACCTCAAACACATGATTAATTCGGGCGGCATCCCGCACAGAACCTATCAAAACCTCCAGCTTCAAACGCTTAAAGCGCATGAGCAGTTCATTCTGCAAATCATAGGCATTGTTTTCGTAAATATCGAATATAATCAGTTTTTTCGGATTAAAATAAGCAATCTGCCGGCAAAGTTCTGATCCGATAGAACCGCCGCCACCCGTAACCAACACGGTTTTATCTGTTAAATACCCGCAAATCTCGTTTACATTTAAAGTGATTTCGTCCCGCCCTAACAGGTCGGTAATTTCTACATCGCGAATGGATTGGGTGTCGATTCCATTTTCCAGAATCTCGCTGAAATCCGGCACGGTTTTCAGCTGACAGCCCGTTTTGGAACAGATTTGCAAAATATCTTGCAAATCCTTTTTCTTGGTGGTGGGAATCGCCAGCAAAATCTGATCCACATTATGGCGCACCGCCATTTTCAGAATGCTTTCGCGGCCGCCGACCACCTTAACGCCATGAATGCGGCTGCCCCGCTTGGCCTTGTTGTCATCAATAGCCACCACGGGAATCCCGCTGGTTTCAGGGGCATTTTTCATTTCTTTGATAATCATAGAGCCGGTTTCGCCCGCACCGATGATCATCACCCGATGAAATTCTGCCTTATCTTTCTGCTGTGCCTGATTTTTCTTTCTGGCCCGCCGCATTAAACGGAAGCTGAAACGGGAAAAGCCCACAAAAAACAGCATCAGCAGGCCGCCCATCACATAGACCGTAAATGGGAAACGTTCCGGCCGAAACACGGTGTACCCCATTACCAAAAGCACCACACTGGCAAAGGCTGTCCCGAAAAAGATCTGAATCAGCTCGTCCAAACTGGCAAACTGCCACATGGTATTATAAAACTTTGCGACAGCAAAAATGCCCAGACAAATTAAGGTCGCCCAGGGCATAAAATTGTGAAACGCTTCTCTATAATTAGGCGTTATATTGTTTTCCAGACGCAGAATAAATGCAATCCAGTAGCTGGCGTAAATACAGATAATATCGAGCAGAATCTGCGGCAGCGTATATAACAAGGTAAGCCTTTTATTCTTCATTATAAATTACTCCCAAAAAGCCAATTAAAATATTAACTTATAGAGTATAGCACAATTACCTCATAAAAGAAATACAAAAATAGTAAATATAGATGGATACCAAATGGAAATCAGCCGCCGCTTTCTCCTATTATGCCGAAATTCGGTGATTTTATTGCGATTTCGGCCTTTGAGCCGACAGAACACACAGCGGCGGGCCTTCTAAAAAATAAATGAAATCAGATAATTGCTCGGCCTCCTGCCGGTTGTGCGTCACTAAAATATTAAGAGAATCGGCGGACGTACTCTTTAAAAGCGACATCATTTCATTGGCAGCTGTTTGGTCCAGCGCGTGAAAGGGTTCATCCAGCAGCAAAACATCGCCCCCATAGGCCAGCGCCCGCGCAATGGCAATGCGCTGCCGCTGCCCACCGGACAGCTGACCCGGCTTTTGGGCGGCATACGCCCCCATCCCCACCATCCGAATCCAATCCCTGGCCTGTTCCTTTTGTTCCGGCGGCAGCACCAGCTGGATGTTTTCCAGTGCGGTTGCCCACGGAAGCAAACGGTGATCTTGAAATACATAGGATATCTTTTTCCCCAAAAGGCCAGAAATGGTTCCGCTGTCCGGTTTTAAAACGCCGGCCATGCAGTGAAGAAGCGTGGTTTTTCCACAGCCGGAAGGGCCAAACAGGCAAACCGTTCCCCGTTCCGGGAGCTCCAGCGAAAAATCCTGAAGGACAAAACGCCCCTGATAGCTTTTGGTCAAATGCTCCAGATTCATGCTTTGCCCTCCCCCCACGGCAGTTTACGAATAAAAAACACCAGCATCCGCTCTAAGATAACGCTTAAAAGAATGACCACAGCTGTCCAGGCAAACAAATCTGCAGTTTCCAAATAGATTTTGGCTCCATATATCTTGCCGCCGATGGAATTCCGAGTATTGGCCAGCACTTCTGCGGCAACACCGGCCTTCCAAGCCAGCCCGATTCCGGTGGTAAAGGCCGCGGTCAGATACGGCATCAGGGACGGCAGATAAACATGCTGTAAAGTTTTTCGCCTTCCCAGCCGAAATACCGCCGCCATTTGCAGCAGTTCCCGGTCTGTGGCGGCAATCCCCTGGCACACATTGCCGAACACAATGGGCAAAACAATCAGTGCTGCAATAAACGCCGGCACCCGGGCAGCTTGCAGCCACACCAGAGCCAAAATAATGAAAGAGGCCACCGGTGTCGCTTTAATCACACTGAAGAGCGGATACACCAGCTGATGCAGAAAACGGAAACGGGAACAAAGCACCCCCAGTACAATCCCCAAAGCGGAAGCAAACAGAAACCCTGCCGCCACATTTCGCAAGGATATTCCGGCAGATATCCAAAAATTCGGCTGTCCTGCTAACAGAAAAATCCGCTGTAACGTTTGAACAGGAGATACCATCAGTATCTCCTGCCCTACGTTCCAATAAAGCACTTGCCAGACTGCCAGCCAAAACACAGCCACACCAATTCCGCGCAGCAATTTCTTGATTCTTAGAACACTCATCCGGTGTAAATATAGTAAAAGTCGTCCTTCGGCAAGGTTCCGCCGACGGATTTGGGATTATAGCCGTGCAGGATTTTCAAAAAGTCTGCGGCCTTGGCTTTCATTTCGGTTCCATCAATAAACACAATGTTGCAATTGGGAATGGCTTTTTCAGCCACGGCGGCCGCCATAATGTCATATTTTTCAGACAAAGCTGCCGCTTTCTCCGGATTTTTATTGACATAATCCACCGAAGCCCTGTATTCCGCCAAGAAATGATCGAAGGCTTCTTCGTTTTCCTGCGCAAAATCACGCCGCACCACCAAAGAACCCATGGTCAGAACACTGCTGCCGTCTTTGTTAAGCGCTACAGCCTTGTCCCATTCTTTCGTTAAGTCTAAGGCTGCCTTAGCCTGTTCATTCTTTGTGGTCACCTGAGTCACAAAGGGTTCGGGCAGAACCGCAATCGAGATTTTGCCTGCGATTACCTGTGACGCCAGCTCCGCATGCTCTGACAGGTATTCTACCTTTACATCATCTGTTAAGCCATTGGCGGCTAAAATGTAATTCAGCGCATATTCCGGTGCCGCACCCTGACCGGAAGAATAGATGGTTTTGCCCTTCAGATCGGCGATATCGGCAATTTCTTCCCCATTTGTAACCAGATAGAGAACACCCAACGTATTAATAGCCGTCAACTGAATTTTCCCTTCGGTTTTATTGTATAAAGTAGCCGCCAGATTAGTGGGGACTGCCGCAGCATCTAACTCACCCGTGGTAAGCTTGCTGACAATTTCATCCGGGCTGCCAACAACAGTAAATTCATAATGGTTGTCCGCTTCGTCTGCATCATTTTTCTCCATCACCTGCAAAAGTCCCAAGCCGGTGGGGCCTTTAATGGCGCCAATGCGCAGCTTTGGCTTTTCAATGGGTGTTTCGCTGCTTTGGGATTCGCTGATAACCGGCTGCTGGGATGACTCAGCGGGTTTTCCGGCGCACCCGGCCGATGCCGCAAGCAACACAGTGGATAGGAATACGGCTGTTATTTTTTTAAAAAATTTCATACCAATCCTCTTTCTATTTCAAAGTATTCGGGCTATTCTGCTGGCTTTGACGCTTTGCGTCTTAGCCTGTTCTTCTGCAACACAATTATACGAAAGCTACCAATAATTGTCAACTAACAGACAATCGTTTATCAGACCCTTTGTACAGCAAAAAAACCGGTGCACGAGGCACCGGTTTTGCAGCAACCAGCTTGTTATAAAATAGATACTGCGATTAGTGAACGTGATGGTGATGGCCGCAACCGCATCCTGCGTGGTCTGCGTCCTCATCTTCTTCCACCAAATCATCTAAATCGAATTCCAGATTTTCACCGCAATTCGGGCAATCGATATGGCCGTCATTAATAATATCTTCCGACAAGCACAAGGTTTCTGCACAAGCAGGGCAGGTTACCTCGTAATAGCACTCGTCGTCATCTTCATCAGCATCATAATCCTCGTCGTCATCTTCGTCGCCGTAGAAATCATCCTCCAGCGTACCCAGATCTTCGTCAACAGCGTCCAGCTGATCCGCCAACTCCTCCTGATTTGCTTCCATATCCGCCAATGTCAGCGCCATATCATCCAGCAAATCAATTATCGCGTTGATTACCTTTACTTCTTTTTTGTCTGCATCCAGCTCAAGACCTTCGGTCAATCCGCGGATATAAGCTACTCTTTCTGTATTGGTCATAATGATGCCCCCTTTTCATTTCATTTTATCATAAACTTCCCATAAAGAAAGGTTATGCGCGTTCCATATATTCGCCGGTTCTGGTATCGATTCGGATCATCTCACCCTCATCAATAAACAGCGGCACGCGAATTTGTGCGCCGGTTTCCAGCGTAGCAGGCTTTGTGGCGTTGGTTGCAGTGTCACCCTTAAAGCCGGGATCGGTTTCGGTAATCTGCAGCTCAACAAAGTTGGGCGGCTCCACTCCAAATACATTGCCCTTATAAGACAGAACCTTACATTCCATATTTTCTTTTACAAAGCGGAAGTTGTCACCCAAAACAGATTTGTTAATCGGAATCTGCTCATAGGTTTCGTTGTCCATGAAATAGTACAGATCGCCATCGCTGTACAGATACTGCATGTCCTTGCGCTCCACAAAGGCAGTGGGATATTTATCATTGGGGTTAAAGGTTCTTTCTGTAACAGAGCCGGTCATCACGTTACGGATTTTTGTACGAACGAAGGCCGCGCCTTTTCCGGGTTTTACATGCTGGAATTCTATAATGGACACCACATTGCCGTCCATTTCAAATGTCACGCCATTGCGAAAATCGCCTGCAGATATCATGGGTTTGATTCCTCCAAATTATTATTTACATTCCTTAGTCTATAATATTTTCTCCCATTTTTCAAGCATTATCTGAGAATCTTTCGAATTCCCATTCCCAAAAGAAACAGCCGGCATCCGCCTTATGGGCCTCTTTTTCAATATTCTGTTTTGGCAGCGGATAAAGAAAGAGCTTTGTCCTGTTTAAAAACAGACTTTTCCGGCGCAAATTCAAAAGCGAATTCATTCAATCAAAGGCTTCCTCAAAGGAACGGCATCCTGGCAAGAATACATTTTTCCAAAACACGTTTGATTCCTTAAACCCGAACCAAGACTTTCCCTTTTCATACAATATCACATTCCTGCGCCGTTTAGTGCTTTTTATGAATTTAAAACATATTTTAATAACGTATAATATTTTCTTTGCTTTCTGCCGGGCAAATGCAAAAAAAATATAATATTTGAAATTATATATCTGTTTGTATTATACTATAAATAAAAGTCTTTCCTAAGTTTTTTATAAAATGTCTTTAAAAAGAAATAAAATTGTTTTCCCACCAGCAAATTAACATATTTTCAGGTTGCAACCCTTGTCAGTTCTAAAAAAGAAGGGAGATATTCCATGAAATCGGCTTATATTGGACCCGGCGACAGGCTGACAATCAGCGCCGCGACAGACGATGGTCCAAAACGCATCTATACAAGCTATGTGGACGCCGTATTGGACGATAATCTGCTGCTTGTTTACGCACCTATTTTTAAAGGGCAAATCATTCGCCTGTTCCCCAGCGACGGATACGAATTCCTGTTTTATGCTCAAACAGGTCTTTATCGATCCATCGGCTCTATTGTGGATTGCTTTGTTCAGAACAATGTATTTTTGATGAAAATACAGGTCAGCCAATTGGAACATATTCAAAGAAGGGATTCCTATCGGGTAGATGCAGCGTTCCAGTTCAATTATACAAAAGACAGCGAAGAAGAAAACTTAGAAGAAACACCGCCGATATACACAGGGAAGGTTCAGAATATCAGTGCCGGGGGAATGCGCTTTGAAACCGACCTGCTGCTGCAGGAAGGCGAACGGATCAACTGCCGTTTGACACTTCACGATTTATTTATCACGGTACAGGCAAAAATTTTAAACCGGGATCAGCCTGCGGAAGATATAGAAACCCCAGAAGCCTATACATACCGGGGGCAATTCATTCATTTAGATAACCGGCTGCGTGAAAAAATTATACAGTTTGTATTCCGCCAACAGCGGGAGATTATCCTTCGGAAAAAAAGGCAGATCAGCGGCCCGGAAATCGCGTCCAAATAAAAACAACCCCTGGAAGGCTTTTCTTGTCTTTTTCGGGTACTGCAAACCATCGATTGGAAACGATTCCATCATACCATAAAAAGGCCAACGCAAAAGGGCTGCCTGAAGAGATTCGCAAAGAATCTTTTCAGGCAGCCCTGATTGATTGCTGAAAAACAAAAATTATTTCTGTGCAGCTGTGATAATCGCCATCTTATAGACTTCCTCAGCGTTGCAGCCTCTGGACAAGTCGTTGATGGGTGCATTCAAGCCCTGCAACAGCGGGCCGTATGCCTCAAATCCGCCAAAACGCTGTGCAATCTTATAGCCGATGTTGCCTGCGTCAACGTCCGGGAAAATAAAGGTGTTTGCATGGCCTGCCACTGTGCTGGAAGGTGCTTTGGTCTTGGCAACCTCAGGGGAAAACGCAGCGTCAAACTGCAATTCGCCGTCCACCGGGAAATCCGGATTTGCTGCCTTCACCTTGGCAGTTGCATTCTGCATCAAGGATACAGAATCGCCCTTGCCGGAACCCATCGAGCTGTAAGAAAGCAGCGCGACCTGGGGATCAATGCCGAACAAGCGGGCAGTGCGAACCGTTTCAAAAGTAATCTCTACCAGTTCGTCGTCATTGGGCGAAATGTTAATGGCGCAGTCACCCATTGCATACTTCTCTTCTTTGCCGTCCCTCTCACGGCGCAGAATAAAGCAGCCAGATACCATTTTGTTGCCGGGCTTTGTTTTAATCAGCTGCAAAGCCGGGCGAACGGTATCTGCAGTGGAATAAGTCGCGCCGCCCAAAAGGCAGTCGGCATATCCCATTTGTACCAGCATGGTGCCAAAATAATTGGACTGTTTCAGGGCTTTACGGCATGCCTCGGCATCCATTTTGCCCTTTCTCAGTTCCATCATTTTTTCTACCATAGCATCAAAGTCTGCAAAATTGTCGAGATCGATAATTTCAATTCCCTCAATATTGTATCCGCCCTTTTCCGCAGCGGCTTTTATCTCATCCGGATTGCCCAAAAGCACCGGTGCGAGAATTCCCTGCTGGTGCAGACGAGCCACGGCAGCCAGAATTCTGGGTTCCGAACCCTCTGTAAACACAAGCCTTCTATTCTGGCCCTTCAGCTTCGCAATCAGCTCTTCAAACATCTCTCTTTTCCTCCGTTACTATTTTTTACAGCTCTTATCCAAATTCCTGCAAATCTCTGCAAATCTGCCTATTTATTATACACCCGGGCATTTCACAATATCAACACTCTTTTCTGCTTTTCGAACGCAAAAAGGCATTATCGGGCGATTTTTCAGTATTTTTATAGAAGAAGCAATTCTTTTGTAGATTCGGTCAAATTTTCACAGCCGGTTTCGGTAATAAAAATCATATCCTCAATCCGCACGCCAAATTTCCCCGGCAAATAGATTCCCGGTTCTACGGTAATTACCATACCGGGGCGCAGTACCTCTTCACAAGAAGGCGCAAAATTCGGCCATTCGTGAATTTCAACCCCCACGCCATGGCCGGTGCTGTGCCCAAACGTTCCCGGATAGTCCTTATCGATTAAATCGCGGGCCGCTTTATCCACTTGGCTGCACACTGCCCCGGGCTTTGCGGCCTCTATGGCTGCCAGCTGTGCAGAAAGCACCGTATGATACACTCGGCTTTGTTCTTCAGACAAGGAGCCCATGCCCACTGTTCGGGTCATATCCGAGTGATAGCCATCCAGCAAAGCGCCGATATCCATCGTAACCAAATCGCCGGGGGCGATTTTTTTCTCTGACGGAACCCCGTGGCACAAAGAACCATTGGCGCCTGACACCACAATCAAATCAAAGGCCACGCCCTGAGCGCCGCTTTTGCGCATAAAGAACTCAATTTCCAGTGCGATTTCCCGTTCGGTCATTCCCGGGCGCAGGATGGTCAGAATATGAGAGAACGCAGCATCCGTAATACTTTGAGCCGCTTTGATTTTTTTCAGCTCCTGAGGCGTTTTCACAGCCCGCAGACCACGCAGCAGGCGATCCAGCGTATTCGTCTCTACCGTTTGAGCACCCAACAGGGCAAACATCTCTCGGTAGTTTCTGGCATCCGCCAAGTTCAGCCCCGCATTTTCCACCAAAACATGTTTTAACTTGTGGCGCTGAACCAGTTCCCAAAAGTTGTCGGACAAACGGGTCATCAAAACAACCTGGCAGGACGTAACCTGCCGCTGAGCCGCCTCAAAATACCGAAAGTCCGTCAAAAAATAAGACGCATCCCGGGTAACCAGCACCCCCCCCGCAGACGAGGGGAACCCCGTCAGATACAAACGGTTTTGCGGGGATGTGACCAGAAAAGCATCTGCCTCCTGCTCCAGAACCCGATCCCGCAGAACCTGCTGAAGCTGTTCTACTGCCGTTTTCATCTTAAATCATCTCCCTTAACGGTTACATCAAGCTTTTCAGCGCCTCCAAAGCCAAGAAATAGCTGTGTTTGCCAAATCCACTGATTTGCCCGGCGCATACGTCAGACAACACAGACTGGCTCCGGAAGGGCTCTCTGGCATAGATATTGGACATATGGGTTTCAATAAAGGGAATCCGCAGGCAGGCCACTGCGTCCCGCAGCGCATAGCTGTAATGAGTCAGTGCCCCTGCGTTCAAAACGACGCCGTCAAACACACCCTTGGCCCCATGAATTTTATCAATCAAAGCGCCCTCCCAGTTGGACTGAAAAATTTCAATTTCAAAGCCCATCTCTTCGGCACGCTCCCGAATCTGCATTTCGATACTTTGAGCCGTTTCGTCACCGTACACGCCTTTTTCTCGAATCCCTACCATATTCAGGTTGGGCCCCAACAAAACAAGCACTCGTTTTTTGCTCATTCTTCCCCACTCCTGTCTGTTTTTTTCCGTTTTTTCTCCTGTCGGCGGGCAATTTTTTGACGCAAGGGCACTTCTAGTTTGCGCCTTACCCGAAAGGACAGGCTAGTCTCTGGGTCGCTGGGTTCCAGCAAAATGGACTTCATAAAGGCCAAATTTGCCCCCATCACGTCCGTAAAAATTTGATCGCCCACTGCCACAGCCTCACGGCGAGGCACCTTTAAAAAATGTGCCGCCTTCCAATATGCAAAAGGAAGCGGCTTGAGTGCCACACACAAAAAAGGCAAATCATATTTTTCGGCGAAGGGTGCCACCCGATTCTCAAAATTATTTGACATGATCACCACTTCGATTCCCGCCTTCCGCATGGCGTGAACCCATTCCACCGTTCCCTCTAGGGGTACTGGCGAACCATGGGTGGCCAAAGTGTTATCCACATCCAAAATAATAGCCCTCGCCCCAATGGTCTTTAATAGTTCCGGCGTGATGTCGGTGACCTTTTCCACCGCCGCCGTAGGCAAAAACAACGGCATAATGTCCCCCTTCTTTGTTACAGGCCCCTCGTATTTAAACCGTTAAATGGTTAAAAAAGCGGGCTGAATCAGCCCGCTTTCCATCCATAAAATCTTACTTAAACTTGCGCTTGCGTGCGGCTTCAGACTTCTTCTTCCGCTTTACCGAAGGCTTTTCGTAAGCTTCTCTCTTACGAACTTCGGCAATCACTCCGGCTCTGGCGCACTGCTTCTTAAAACGTCTCAGCGCACTGTCCAAAGATTCATTGTCTTTGATTCTGATTTCAGCCATTTATTTTCCCTCCCCTCCGCCACCAGGCAGGGGTATTAGTTATCTATATAACATAAAAATTATTATACCGATTGAACAGAAAGATGTCAAGTGCTTACAGAGAATCTTTGCAAATGAAAAAATCGGAAAGGATATTGACAGAACAGTGATAAAATGATACTATTATAGCCGCACTTGTAGTTTTTACAAGCTTTTTTACAAGATAATACATAGGGGTATAGCTCAGTTGGTAGAGCAGTGGTCTCCAAAACCACGTGCCGAGGGTTCAAGTCCTTCTGCCCCTGCCACAAAAGAACCGTATGGATACTGATTTTTCAGTAATCATGCGGTTTTTTTCAGCTTTGCTTTAAAATAATAATTTTTATTCCTAACCGCCAGCTGTTTAAATGACATTTAAATTAGAAGATAAACGCATCATAAATCAGCATTTCTATGCTTCATTTTGAAGATAGCAGTGTTGATTATTTGTTTTTTTAATGCTTTTTATTTAGTTGCTAGTTGCTGTGAAAAACAAAATCCCGTATACAATTTGGCTATGCATCCACTAACTCCATCTTTTAAATTCACCACTTTTGAAAAACGGCCTTGTTAAAACGGGTGGGAATATTTTACAGAATTCCAGTGAATCCAAATATGTTATAATCATTTTATGGCAGCCTGCCACACAACAGCAAAATGCCATTTTTTTTAAATTGTAAAAGACAAAAATACATCTCACATTCTGTTTAGGACGGTTATTATGTCAAAACGAAAAAAGCCCCGAATGCCTTCTTTATCTTTTCTAGACAAAGCTATCTATTGCTTTCTTTTGCTTACGGTAGTGCTAAGCGGTCTTGCTCTTCCTATTATCACACACTTCAGCCGTTCCTCTATCGCATTCGCAAACGATCAGGTGTTGGCTATGGCAGAGGGCGCTTCTTCTCTTTTCATACTGATCCCGGGCTTTATTCTTTTTTGTATTTGCCTCATTTTATGGGACATGGGTTTCGTAGAGAAGAAACCTATTTTCGGAAAAGAGGGAATTGAATACGGAAAAAAGACCAGAAATATTTATCCGTTGTTCGGCAAACAGCGTAAGACGAAAAAATTAAGCACTAAGGAAACACCAAAAAACATCCGCTATACGATGATTTGTATTGGCGTACCAGCCTTCATTTTCGCTCTGTGTATTGCAATGTATTCGCTGGCAATCTATTCCCGTTATGAACTGACAAACACCTCTATTCTAAAATACAACTGCTTTAATCGCATCTCTTACGAGTATCCACTTAGCACAGCAGACTCGGTTGAAACTAAAGTGTACTTTCATAGCAGGCGCCGTTCTGGGGGGTATTATACGTTTTCCTATACCATTCTTTTCAAGAACGGAAAAGACTTTCAATTTACATATTCAGAGTTTCGAGATCTGGAATCTGTAAAAAAGATCGATTCTATTTTGCAAGGTGTGCCCAAACAGATTAGCGGAACACAAAACCTGCAAAAAGTGCGAAAAAAATATGATTTTAACGAGCACGACTGGGAAATCGTACAAGATTTATTTGAACAAAAGCAGGCTAAGAAGGATTAGCCGGATCGCAATCGGGGCAACCAGCCTCATTCTTTCCATATTGTTTTCCGCATTTGGGGCAAACCACTTGCTCTATTCTGTCTGCATTTCTCAAAATATTTTCTCTTTCCTTTGCGGCCAAAATACCGTCCCGCACAGCGGCACGAACGATAAAATACAGCACATAACCGAACGGAATTAGCACCAAAAGCCATAAAATAAATATTCCCAAAGCTTTCATAAAGAAAATCATCCTCCGCAATTATAATTGTTTCTCACCTTTGAATTGCCCAAGGCGGCTACAAAATACTTCGATACAATTCGATATGAATAGTATAACACTCACCCTTAAAAATCACAACCAGTGCTCACTTTCAACACAAAAAAGGTTCGTTCCCCCAAAAAGGGAACGAACCTTTTTACATCAAAATAAAGTCACAGGGATTATCCGCCCAGATAGGCCTTGCGCACCTCTTCATTATCAGACAGTTCTTTGGTGTCACCGGACATTACAACGGTACCGGTTTCCAAAACATAAGCCCGGTCTGCAATTTCCAGCGCTTTTTTCGCGTTCTGCTCCACCAGCAGAACCGTCATACCACCTTGATTCACATCGGTAATAATCTTAAAAATTTCGCCAACCAAAAGCGGAGAAAGACCCATAGAAGGCTCATCCAGCAGCAGCATTTTCGGCCGCCCCATCAGCGCGCGGCCAATGGCCAGCATCTGCTGCTCACCACCGGACAAAGTTCCTGCCGCCTGCCGGCGACGCTCTTTCAGGCGGGGAAGCCGCTCAAACACCATATCATAATCCTCACTGATTCCAGCGGTGTCCTTGCGGATATAAGCGCCCATCTGCAAATTTTCCATCACAGTCATGCGTGCAAATACACGGCGTCCTTCGGGCACATGAGCCATTCCCAGCCCCAGAATTTTATGCGGCTCGATTCCAAGCAGATTATTGCCGCAGAACTGCACACTGCCGCCTTTCGGCTTTAAAAGCCCTGAAACAGCGTGCAATGTCGTGGTTTTGCCTGCTCCGTTCGCGCCAATCAAAGTCACAATTTCCCCTTGTTTGACTTTGAATGAAATCCCTTTAATGGCCCGAATCGAACCATAATTCACAACTAAATCCTGAACTGACAGCATTGCTTCCATTCTCATTCCCCTCCCAGATAAGCCGCGATTACTTTGGGGTTGGAACGGATGTCCTCCGCGCTGCCCTCTGCGATGATCCGGCCGTAATCCAGCACTATCAGGCGCTGGCAGATCCCCATGACAAAACTCATATCATGTTCAATGAGAAGAATCGAAATGGAAAAGCGATCCCGAATCAATTGAATGGATTCCATCAGTTCCTGAGTTTCGGTGGGATTCATTCCCGCCGCCGGTTCGTCCAGCAGCAAAACTTTGGGCGAAGCCGCCAAAGCTCTTGCAATCTCAAGCTTTCTTTGCTGACCGTAAGGCAGGTTTTTTGACTTGGAGTCCGCTAAATCCTGAAGGCCGAAAACCTCCAATAGATCCATGGCCCGTTCGGTGGTCTCTTTTTCTTCCCGCCAATAAGAGGGCAAGCGAAGAATTCCCGCCAAAGCGGAATATTTCATTTGATGGTTCATGGCAATGCGCACATTGTCCAACACAGAAATATCTTTAAACAAGCGAATATTCTGAAAGGTTCGGGCAATTCCGCCGCGGGTTACATCATAGGTTTTTTTGCCCACAATGCTTTTCTCTTCCAGCTCAATGGTTCCTTCGGTTGGTTGGTATACTTGAGTCAGCAGGTTAAACATGGTGGTTTTGCCTGCTCCGTTTGGGCCAATTAAGCCCATGACCTGATTTTCTTCCAGTGAAAAATTGACATCCTCTAAAGCGCGCAGCCCGCCGAATGCAATTCCCAAGTGTTTTGTTTGAAGCAACGGCATCTGTCACGCCCCCTTTTCTCCGCTTACCGCGGAATCATTTTTTCCTTTTTTCCCACTGCGCCCCAGCAGTTTCGTCAGTGAAAACTCATACTGCCCCAAAAGCCCGGAAGGACGGAACAGCATCACGCAAATTAGCACCATGGAATAGATCAGCATGCGATAGCTGGCGAACTCACGCAACGCTTCCGGCAAAACAGTGAGAACCGTAGCCGCAATGATAGAACCGGTAATAGAGCCCATGCCGCCCAGAACCACCATCACCAAAATTTCCACCGAATAGTTGAAATCAAACTTAGTGGGAACCAAAATGCCGATATGATGCGCATACAACGCACCGGCGATTCCGGCAAAAAAAGCCGACATCACAAAGGCCAGAAGTTTATAGTAAGTGGTATTGATACCAGAAGCTTCTGCCGCAATTTCATCCTCACGGATAGAAATAACCGCCCGTCCATGACGGGAACGAATAAAGGCAAATAGAATCACCACGGTAAGTACTGCCAGCAGATAAACCCAATTAAAATTAGTCAGCGCGGGAATTCCCCTTAGCCCGCGGGCACCGCCGGTAAATTTCAGGTTAATAATAATAACCCGAATAATCTCACCGAATCCCAGCGTAATAATAGCCAGATAGTCACCCTTGAGCCGCAGCGCAGGAATGCCGATAATCATGCCAAACAGCGCAGCAGTGAGGCCACCCACCAGCAAAGCCATCGGGAATACAGCGGTTTCGGGCAAGCCCGAACGCAAAGTAAGCAAAGCAGCAGCATAAGCGCCCACAGACATAAACCCGGCATGGCCCAAAATCAATTGGCCAAGAAAGCCGGTGGACAAGTTCAGGCTCACCGCCAAAATGATGTTGATGCAGACCATAATCAAAATGCCGGAATAATAGTCATTGATAATCCCCGCACCGGTCAATCCTTTAACCGCTCCAAAAATAGCAAGAATTAAGGCCAGGATCACAAAATAAACAACGATCTTTTTGTTTTTTGTTTGCTTCATGTTTTTGCCTAGCCCCCTTAAACCTTTTCACGAATATTCTTGCCGAGCAGACCCGCGGGACGGATCAGCAGAACCAGAATCAGAATTCCAAACACAACTGCATCGGTCAGGCTGCTGGAAATATAGCCTTTGGTCAGGCTTTCTGCAACCCCCAGCACATAGCCGCCCAGCATTGCGCCGGGAATACTGCCGATGCCGCCTAAAACAGCCGCAACAAACGCCTTTAGTCCCAGCAAACCGCCCATATAGGGGGTAATCATAGGATAGGTGTTGCAGTATAGAATAGCACCCACAGCCGCCAAGCCAGAGCCCACCCCAAAGGTGAACGCAATGGAATGATTGGTATTAATGCCCATGAGTTTTGCGGCGCCGGCATCCTCAGATGTGGCACGCATCGCCTTGCCGATTTTTGTCTTATTTACCAAAAAGCGCAAACCGATCATCATAATAACAGAAATGCCAATATTCAGGATACTTCCGGAAGGAACCTGAAGGCTACCTGCCTGTAACGTTCCAAAATCGAACATGGTGGGAATGGTCTTTCCGCTGGAAGTAAACAGCAGCTGAGCCAGATTTTGCAGAAAAATACTGACGCCAATCGCTGTAATTAGCAGAGAAATGCGGGGAGCTTTCATATTGATCAGACGGCGGTACGCGACGCGCTCAATGAACACACCGGCAAACACGCAGAATAGAATCGAGCCCAGCACCGCAGCCCATAGCGGAACGCCCACGACGATCAGTAGTAGAAACGCCGCATAGGCGCCCACCATAATAATGTCGCCGTGCGCAAAGTTAATGAGCTGAACAATGCCATACACCATGCTGTAGCCCAACGCTACCAATGCATAGATGCTTCCCAGCCCCAAGCCGTTAATCACCTGTGAAATAAACCCCATGACCGCACCTTCCTTGATTCAATATGGCAAAAAGAGGGTGATGCAATCGCCCTCTTTTTGCCAGAATATCAGAGTTTTTTACTTATTTTGAATAAAATTCCTGGAACTTATAATTGCCACTTTCAATGGCAGTAATGGCAGCCGCCTTAATTGGGTTACGGTTTTCATCAAACGTAACCTCACCGGTCAAGCCAGAATACTTGATATTTTTCAGCTTTTCCACAACGGCAGCAGAATCCGTGGAACCAGCTTCTTCAATCGCCTGTACCATCAGGTGCAGGGCGTCATATCCCAAGACAGAAAACATATTTGCTTCCATATTATATTTCTCTTTGTAATCTTTCAGGAACTGTTGCAACGCAGAATCATCGCTTTCTGCAGAATACTGGCTGCAGAACAACGCATTTTCTACCGCAGAAGCATTATCTGCGCCAATCTGCTCCAGTACGCCGTCCCATCCGTCACCGCCCAGCAAAGTGGATTTAATACCCAGCTGTCTGGCCTGTACGGCAATCAGAGCCACGTCCTGATAATAAACGGGAACAAAGAACACGTCGGGGCTTTTTGCAGCAATCTTGGTCAACTGCGATTTAAAGTCCACATCATTGGTGGTGTAGCTTTCCATTGCCACAACCTCCATGCCAAGTTCTTTGGCGGTGCTTTCAAAGGTTTCTGCCAAGCCGACAGAATAATCATCAGCAATATTATAAATAATAGCAGCTTTTTTAGCGCCCAGCTTCTGGTGCGCATAGTTCGCCATCAAATCGCCTTGGAACGGATCGGTAAAGCAGGCGCGGAACACATTGTCACCGGACAGTGTGATATCTTCCGCCGTACCGGTAGCTGTAATCATGGGAATTCCATTTTTTACCGCGGCCGATGCAACTGCCAAAGTTGGGGTGGAGGTAACATCGCCAATCAAGGCCACCGCTTTATCGTTTTGTACAAGTTTATTATACGAGTTTTTCGCTTCTGTGGAGTCATTTTTGGTATCATAGTCGATGTATCTGATTTTTTTGCCTAGCACGCCTTCGTTGGCATTAATCTGCTCAACTGCTAGTTCAATGGCATTATTTACCGCTATTCCATAAATAGAGGCGCTGCCGGTTAGTGGCGCTAAACCGCCAATAACAATCTCGTTCGCCTGTGCTCCCGTAGCATTGGGGGTACTGCTATCTGCCGGTTTTTCGCCGCAGCCGGTCAGTGCAGTTGTCATCATGGCAGCAGCCATGGCAACGGCTAAGATACGCTGTTTCATCGTGTTTCCTCCTAAATAATAGTAAAAATATATCTGATCGGGCAAAGCCGATGATATAGCACTACGGCCCCCTCATGTCCGATTTTCTTGCTGTTTCAGTGGCAATCGCTGGGCAAAACTGAAGTAAATCAGATTCTCTTATCTCAAAATAAAAAAGGAAATCCCATCAATTTATGGCCGTTAAACAGCCATTACACCGCTGTTGCCGTATGAAAAATTCTTTCTCCAAATTATACTCCTAACAGGTATGGTTTGCAACTGATAGAACGCAAAATTCGTTCTGTTCTAAATAGACGTTCATTTTCTTGAACTTTCCCCAACTTTTTTGTAATTCCTGTTCAGAAAACGAAAGTCATTTCAAAAAAACCTGCAAAATCACATCTGTTTTTCCCATTTAGCAACGATGGCTTTAATGGGAATTCCTTGGGCGGTAAACATCAGTTCATGCTCGGTGGTCACATTTTCGGGCCACCTGTCCGCATACAGGTCACGGGTTGTCCGCAAAATCCGGAAGCCGCTTTCCCTAAAATAGTTCAGTGTAGACAGATACAGATCACTGTCATCGGTTTTAAAATGAACTTCTCCCCCATCCGCCAAAAAGGTCTTGTAAAGCTCCAGCTGGCGGATATGCGTCAAGCGCCGCTTATGGTGCTTCCCCTTTGACCAGGGATTACAGAAATTAATATAAATTCGGTCAACCCGATCCTGTTCATCCATTATTTTCAGGATGTTTTCGATCTGATAGGCAATCAAAGCGATATTATTAACGGTAAGTCCATGCTCCTGATAGCGTGCTTCAATATTTCTGCGCGCAACCCCCAGCACGTCCGGGCTAAGATCAATCCCGATATAGTTAACCTTTGGATGTTGGGGTGCCAGCTGGGACAAAAACACGCCTTTGCCGCAGCCCAATTCCAAATGAATGGGACGTTTTTCTGCAAACCAATCATGCCACCTGCCTTTTTGCTCCTGAGGCTGGCTGATAAAATACGGACACTGTTCCAATTCCGGCCGTGCCCACGCCTTTTTCCTCATTCTCATGGTTATCACCTGGCGGCACCGCCGCTCTCCCTTCACAGGAAACCGCACCTCCCGCTATGGAGATGCGGCCTTTCTTCTGCATGCCTTCGCCGCATCCGGGCCAAGACGATTAACTTTAATATTGTAATGCACCGGGAGGGAAAAAGCAAGCATTTCCTATGGATTTGGACATATCCCCTTGTTTTTTATGGGTGCTTTCTGCTTCTGGCCATCTTTTCTCTTTTCTATAGAAAAAAGCGCCGCCAAGCCAAACGCTTGCACGGCGCCTGAGCTGCCGAAAACTTCCAGCAGACACAGTCATTTTCTTCTGTATAATAGGTTTTATATTCCTTTGCAACTCTTCCATCAGGAGCACAGCTCCTCCAGAGTGCCAAAGGTATAACCTTGGTTCTTCCATTCGGTAATCAGCTGATCCAGAATTTCGGCATTGGTTTTAGAAGTGCTGTGCAGCAAAATGACTGCCCCGGGATGCACCCGCTTGGTCAGCTTTTTCATTGCTTCGTCATGGCTGGGCTGTTTATCCACATACCAATCCACATAAGCAAGGCTCCAGAATATGGTCTTATATCCCATCTCGTTGGCCATTTTCAGGTTTTCGGTACTATACTTTCCTTGGGGCGGGCGATAAAATTTCTTTATGGGCTGGCCGGTAACTGTCTGGTAAGCATCTTCCAGTGACTGGATTTCCTTTTCAAAAGAGGCCTTATCCTGTATCTTGGCCATGTCCGGATGGTTAAAGGTGTGGTTGCCCACAATATGCCCTTCGTCATTCATACGTTTGACCAGATCCGGACTGCTGTTGATATAATGCCCCACCACG
The DNA here is from genome assembly GCF_900240385.1 of Clostridium minihomine. GTDB lineage: Bacteria > Bacillota > Clostridia > Oscillospirales > Acutalibacteraceae > Faecalispora > Faecalispora minihomine. The sequence goes on from NZ_OEQH01000002.1 coordinate 234,950, forward strand.
AAGAAAGCAGCCTTGACCTCTTGCTTTTTTAATGTGTCCAAAATGGACGAAGTATAGCCGTTTTCATATCCGCAGTCAAAGGTCAAATAGATTTTCTGCTGCTGGGTATCCCCTATGTAATACGCATTATATGGTTTTAGCTCATCATCGCTGGCATCCACCACCGGGGTATTCCCTTTTTCCCCCTGAAAGCTAAGGCCCCAGTTCACCGCGCCGCCGGTTTCCACCGCCCGGCCGGCAGCGGTGCGGTAAGCTATCGGCCCCCCTATCAGCAGCAGACAGCACATTAAAACTCCGACTATATGCCTTTTTCGCAAAATCACAAACATCGACTTACCCTCCCTGATTCCATTGGCGCAGCAAACGCTCTAAATTTTCAACAGTTCGTTTCTGAACATAGTGCTCTAGCTGCTCTGTCTGCTCCAGCTCATTTTCTGTCTGGTTTACAAAACATAAGAATTCATGCAATACTTTATGACGGTATAATAGGTATTTGCCCAACCGTTCGCCTTCCGGCGTCAACTGGACAATCCCATATTTTTCATATTCCACCAATCCCATTCCCTTAAGATTGCCCACCATTTCGGAACAACTGGATGGTTTTACGTTCAGCCGCTCTGCCAAATTACCAATCCGTACGTCCCCTTGGGTCATAAGCATACGGTAAATCATCTCCAGGTAATCCTCCATCGCTTCCGTAACCGCTTTATTGTTTTTGAGCTGATACCCCTTTAGCGTTCGGAATTCCTGGCCGCTCATTCTATCATCTCCCCTAACAGGTTCTTGGGGGAACCTTCTATTAATTTATGAGCGCCTTCTTCGGTTTATGATTGAAGCCGCTCTTTCCCGAAAGTTATTTCTTCTTTTTAGGGGATTTCTGAAAACAGAAAAGCGCTGGGGAATTCGCTGAAATGAAATAATGCAAAGCAAAAGGGATGAGAATACCAGATGTGTTGGCAGAGCAGCAAATCTGGTATTCCTTAGAATTCACCTAAAGTGTTTGGGGTTCAGATAGCCCCGACTGAAAGGCAAATCCCCCAATTCATTTCTTTAAACAGCCAAAAACCCAGTTGTTTGAAAAATATTTTTAAAAAATTGGAAAAGATAAAACTTTTCATAGGCGAAGCCACGTCTATATTAATGTGACACGAAATTGATACGTATCAAAAAAAGAAAGGAGCGGTTCATGCCAATGAGTGAATGCGACGTAGAACATAAAATCGCGGAATATGCCATCGGGAATCAAAACAGCATTTATCGGCTTGCGTTCAGCTATGTGAAAAACGCAGACGATGCGCTGGATATTGTTCAGGAATCCATTTATAAGGCGATTTCTTCCAAAGATTCCCTGAAAAACCCCAAGTCCATCAAACCGTGGTTTTATAAGATTGTTGTGAACACTTCGCTGGATTGGATCCGCCGGAAAAAAAGGCTAGCCGTAGCGGATGAAGATCTTCTATTTCTTGAGGACACCGGAGAAAATGACCACTATCCGGATATTGACCTGTACAGGGCCCTGGACAGTTTGCCAGACGACTACCGCATTGTAGTGGTACTTCGGTATTTTGAAGACTTAAAGCTGGAGGAAATCGCTGAAGTACTGAACCAAAATATCAGCACTGTAAAAACCCATTTATATAAATCTTTAGATCGATTACGCGTAAAGATGAGCGATGAAGGGTAAGGAGGGAACATCCATGAAAAATCATCGTTTGGACGAACTAAAACAAGAATATATGAACACACCCGTTCCGGAGGAACTGGATTTTATCGTTAGAAAAGCATTACAAGAAAGCGGGGTAACACATATGAACCAGACAGAAAACCAGAAGAAACACTCTTACAAAAAAACAAAAATCGCAGCAGCATCCGTAGCAGCAGCCTTTGCTGTGATGGTGGTTGGGGCCAACGCCAGCCCGGTATTTGCAGCCACCCTTTCTAAAGTTCCGGTGGTTGGCAGCGTGATTAAAGTGCTTACTTTCCAGGAATATTCCGTAGATGACGATACTTTCCAGGCAAACATCAAAACCCCCGCTATCGAGGGGCTGGATAATAAGTCTTTGGAAAACAGCCTGAACCAAAAATATCTGGAAGAAAACAAAAAACTGTATGAGCAGTTCCAGTCTGAAATGGAAGCCCAGAAGAAAAACGGCGGCGGCCACCTGGGTGTGGACAGCGGATATGAAATCAAGACAGACACCGACCAAATCCTGTCCATTGGCCGCTATACAGTAAACACAGTCGCTTCGTCTTCCACTACCATGAAATATGATACCATTGATAAACAGAATCAGATTTTGATTTCTCTTCCCAGCTTATTCAAAGATGATAAATACATCGAAGCTATCAGCCAAAACATTAAACAGCAGATGGTAAGCCAGCACAAAGCCGATCCCGAGCAGATGTACTGGGTGGAAGGAATTCAGCAGGAAGACGGCACCGAACTGTTTGAAAACATTTCTCGCGACCAGAACTTCTATATCAATGCCGATCACAAGCTGGTTATTTCCTTTGACAAATATGAAGTTGCACCCGGATATATGGGAATCTCGGAATTTGTAATCCCCACAGAAGCCATTCAGAATCTTTTGGTGGGCAGCGATTACATTCAGTAAAGCGCAAAGGGTGTATGGGCAAGCTGAAAGAGACGCCGTTTTTTACAAATCAGGATCCCCCCTGAAATTACTATCATAGAAAATCCGGATTGACTTTGGGCGCTCTATGGACTCTCTATTTTTTAAAAAACAGGCCGGATTTTACAGCTTGCATGTGCGCATCACAGGAGCGGAACACGGGATTCCCGTGTTCCGCTCCCTCTTTTTACGAAAGAGGTTTTCCACAAAAGCCGAGAATTCGGTTTAAAATTTAAAAGAGCATCTGTGGACAAACATTGCCCTCAGATGCTCTTTTCTTTTATGAATGGAAAACAGCCTTTTTTCTATTACTCTCTGCCCAATTATTTTATAATTATGGAAATGTTTCCGTGGTTCCAATGTCCCGAATCATCTCAAAAAACTCTTTGGACTCGCTGACCACCAAAATCGGTTCTGCGAAATTCAGAGCATACATACCAATGTAACTTTTTGCATCCACCATAATCGTACCATCCAAAGAATGAAGCCCCACATCATCCTCACATCTGGTGGCAAAATACTGAAGTTTTTGCAGCTCTTCTATGGTGCTGAACGTTTTCTTTTGAACCATATTGTCACCCCGTTTTCTCTTGGCTTTTTATCCGGAAAACTGATACCCCCTATCCGGCAGGATAAGGGGTATCCATTCGATCCTCTGCTTTGCGCATTAAAGTGCAAACGCCAGAAGATATCGTCTGTTTACCGATGGCAGGCATCCTGATAGAATTCATAGGCTTCCCTGTCGTTGAATCCTTCGTGCACAATCTTGCGGATGGCTTCTGCCATTGCGGCGGGATGTTCGCTTTGGAAAATATTGCGGCCCATATCAAGGCCACGGGCACCCTCACTGATAGAGCGGTACGCCAGCGTCAGCGCCTCGTCTTCCGGCAGTTTTTTGCCGCCTGCCACAACAATAGGCACCGGGCAAGCCGACACGACTTCTTCAAAATTTTCACAATAATAGGTTTTGATAATATTTGCGCCCAACTCGGCCACCAGACGAGTGGCCAGCTTAAAGAAGCGGTCGGTCCGCTCCATTTGTTTGCCCACGGCAATAACCCCCATGGTGGGTATGCTGTACCGCAAACCGGCATTGATGCTGCGAGACAGATTATCCAGACTGGAAAGCTGTCCGTCTGCCCCAACAAAAGTCTGAACTGCCATGCAGTCTGCATTCATCCGAATAGCATCCTCGATGTCCACTGCGATGACCTCATGGGAAAGATCGTCGTTCAGCATGGAAGAACCGGAACTGGTGCGCAGTGCAATTGCCTTGCGGCAATCCGGGGAAACACAAGTGCGCAACGCCCCCCGTGTGCCCATCAGCACATCCACATGGGGTAACAGCTGGGGAATGAGCAAATCCAAACGTTCCAAACCGGCGGTGGAACCCATGAAATAGCCGTGGTCAAAGGCGAACATCACGGTGTTTCCGCTCTTGGGGTCAAATATGTTGGATAGATGTTTTTTCATTCCCCAATCCAAATGATTCGAGCCTTTCACATGAAAATCGCCTTGATTGGCAAAAGGCACCTCTACCCGATAATCCTTCGCTACTTTTAATCCGTCTTTGTCAGCCATAATCATTGTTCTCCTTTATCCATAAAAGTCCTGGGTTTCTTTGCTGCTTTCGTATTCCGCCGGGTCAAGAATCATTCCCGGGGATGTTAGAAATTGTAATCGTCTACGTTATTGATGGTAAAGACCACGCGCTCCGGCAGCAGAACCACGCCGTTATTGGCTTCGCCTGTAACAGCACCTTCCACCAGACTGTCGTTGGACATGACCTCTACCGTGCCGATGTTGGGGATATCAATCTTGTCGCCCACCTTTACGGTGTTGCCCGCAGACACATAAGCGGCCAAATAGCAGCCCATTGCGCCCTGAATTCCACAATCCCACAGGCCCCACTGCTCAATCACATTGGCTTTGCAGTATTCGCGGATGGAGTTGGGCGAAGCAAACCCAGTAATGCTGACATCATCTTTGGTCAGACCTTTGTTCTGGGCGGCCTTCAGCTGGCCGGGCAGAGCAGTGGAATCATTGCAGATAATCAAGTCAATGTCTTTGTGGGCTTCCAGAATGGAAGAGCCGACTGAGACCGCTTTTTCTGCATCCTGTTCGGAATAATAGTTACTGGAAGCGACGTTTTCCCAATTGGGGAAGTTCTCTTTAATATAAGCTTCGCCTGCTACCTGCCAGGAGTTCTGGTCGGCAACGGTGGCCTGAGAATAGTGCCATGCATATTTGATAGTGTCTTTCTGAATATCTTTGCCTCTCTTGGTCAGGGAATCCGCGCCCATATCCACCAGCATCTTGCCCAGAATATCAGGGGTTCCCTGAGAAACCATCAAGGTGCGGGCATCAGAGGATACGTCGGAGTCCCATGTGGCAACGGTAATTCCGGCGTCTGTGGCCTTTTTCAGCGCAGAATCCAGACCGGTTGCATCAACGGAAGAAATGCAGATGGCGTCCACACCGTTGGCAATTGCGTTGTTGATCACCTGAACCTGATCCGCCACAGCGGCGTTGGGACTGCCCTGGTAACTGACGGTAAAGCCCCAGTCTGCGGCATGTTTTTGTGCGCCGGCGTTAGCGGACTCAAAGAAGGCGTTTCCGGTCAGCTTTGGAATAAATACAACTGTTTTTCCTGCTACGCTGCCGGGAGCCGCCGTTTCAGATCCGCCGGAAGATGCCGGTGTGTCGGTGCTGCCCCCACAGCCTGCCACAGAAAGAGACATTGCCGCTGCAAGGACAAGTGCAAATACCTTTTTCATAAAAAGAGCCTCCTAAATTTTTTATTTGCATGGCTTATTACGCCAGAGCGTACTGAAAATCAGGAAGATTCCGTTCATTTAGTTTTTCATGCCCATCAGACGCGGGAATTTCCCCGCAAACAGTTTGATCACGCGCGGATTAGAAGAAAGGGAGCGCCCAATCACCACCAAAAGAAGCATCAGCCCCACCGGGATATCCAGATACTGAGTGTTGATTTTAAAGCTGAGCGGCAGGCCGAAGCGCAGAATCCCAATAACCAGTGCGGCCAGCGCCGTGCCGATTACACTTCCCTTTCCGCCGCTGCTCAGAGTCCCCCCCAACACCACCGCAGTGATGATGGGCAAGGTAAAGGTCATGCCGATATCGCTTTTCGCCGTACCCAAATATGAAGTCAGCACAATTCCCGCAATGGCGGCACTGGCGGCAGAAAGCACATAAGTACTTAAAATAACCAACCGGCTGTTAATGCCGGAAAACTCTGCGGCCCGGGGATTGACACCAATTAAAAACACCTTGCGCCCGTATTTGGAGCGGTGCAGCAAAAAGTAGGCAATCACCGTAAGTCCAGCAAAAATCAGCACCTGACTGGGAATCACGCCAAACAGCTTAAAGGAAGCAATCTGCAAAAAGCTTTCTGGGAACCCGCTGATTCCCTTATAGCTTTGGGTGGCAGAAAGCTTTGACACCAAAAGCGCGATGCCGCTGTATAAAAAGCTTCCGCCCAAAGTCACCACCATGGGCTGCACGCCGCAATAGGCCACAAAGAATCCGGACAGTGCTCCGCACAGAGAAGCAACCAACACAGCCACCAGACAGGCCGCCCAGATATTCAGGCCAGCATCCTGCCAGGTGACGCCGATGACAATCGAAGTCAGCCCCACGATGGAAGCCACCTGAATGTCAATGCCGCCCGTAATCATTACAAAGGTGACAAACAGCGAAATGATGCAGATGGAAATAATATCATTGATACTGCCCAAAAGCACATTTGGCATCAGAAATTTGGGATTTTTGGCGCCGAAAATCACGAACTCTAACAATAGAATCGCCAGAAGGACAAATTCCCACCGTTTCAGTTTTTCTAAACCATTTGAGGAACGAAGATGTTTCATGACGCAGCGCTCCTTTCCACAGATTCCTCCGGCGGCGGACCGAAACGGGAGTCCAGACGAGCACGCCGGGTTTTGACTGCGGCACGGTTCTGCGCCACCGCGTCAATCACTACGATTACAATCAAAAGGATGCCGGTAATGGTGTTATCGTAATCGGAAGAAAATCCAAGAAAAACCAAAATACGGCTGATAGAGGACATAATCACCGCACCGATGGAAGCGCCAATCAAGCTGCCCAACCCACCGGAAAGGCTGATTCCGCCCAAAACACAAGCGGCGATGGCCTTCATCTCATAGCCGTTTCCTGCAGTGGGGGTGATAAAACCGATTCGGGCAGAATATAAAATTCCTGCCACAGCAGCAAACAGGCCACATAATACATAAGCAATTATCTTTGTTCTGGCAGTGGGGATCCCCACCAAAGTGGCACCCGCCGGATTATCGCCAACTGTAATAAAATACTTACCCCGCCGGGTACGGGTCAGCACAACATGGGCGGCAATTACCAAAAGCAGAACGACGGCATAAAAGATAGTCAAATCCCCGGCCAGCCTGACATTGGCCATTCGGGTAAAACCCGGCGGCAGATTTTCAATCCATGCTCCTCCGGTATATACATAAACCAATCCGCGAACCAGTCCATTGGTTCCCAGTGTAAAAATCAAAGAAGGAATTCCCAGCCAGGCTATGCCGAACCCATTGAAAAGCCCCACGGCCGCACCCACCAGCATCCCCGCCAGAACAGCAGCAATCCAGCTGCCGCCGTCACGCAGTATGGTAGAAGACACCGCGGCACAAAGGCCCAAAGTGGCACCAATGGAAACATCGATTTCACCTGTCAGAATCACAAAAGCGATTCCCACCGCCAGCATGGTGAACACCACGCTGTCATTAAAGCAATTGAGCAGACTGGTGGGGGCAAGAAAATCTCGATTCACCATTCCCACAAAACCAAACAATAATATCAAAAAGCAAAGGCTGCTCAGTTCCCGCGCCTTGCCGATTTTTTTCAGCAACGTCATGAAACCACCTGCTCTTTCGCAATTACGTCAAAGGCGGCGGCCATCAGGTTATCCTGATTGATTTCCTCTTTGGAAAATTCCCGGTTAATACGCCCCTGATATACGGTTACCGCCCGGTCAGACAGCTCCACGATTTCTTCCATATCCGAAGAAATCAGCATCACCGCAACCCCTTCTTCTTTTAGCTGGTGAATGATGGAGTAAACCTCTCCACGTGCGACGGCATCGATTCCCCGAGTCGGCTCGTCAAGAATCACCAGCCGGGGCTTTGTGGAAAGAGATCGGGCGATGACAATTTTCTGCTGGTTGCCGCCGGAAAGACTTCCCGTCAGCTGCCCCTGCCCCGTCACCTTAATGCGAAAGTTCTCAATATACTCTTGCGTCAGCTCCTGCTCCATTTTTTTATTTAAAAAAACTTTGCCCATCATCATGCGGGACAAAATGGCCGAGGTGGTGTTGGTGGCCACATCGCTGATTTTAAACAAACCGTTTAGATGTCGGTCTTCCGGAACATAGTTGACACCAGCCTCCAATACTTTTTTGGTGGAAAGACCCGTAATGTCCTTTCCATCCAAAAGCGCTTTTCCGCCCAGCACCTTATCCCTGCCAAAAATGGTGGTGGCAAGCTCAGTGCGCCCGGCGCCCACCACTCCTGCTACCCCCAGAATTTCACCGGGATAGATTTTGAAACGAATATCCCGGAATCCATATCCGGAATAATCAATAAGTTCAAAAACAGGCTTGGCGTTTTCATAATCCACATTGCCCCCGCGGGAAACCTCTTTGATTTCCTCATGCTCCATATTGGGCGGCAAAAGGCCCCGAACCAACATCTCACGGGTAAAATCCCCGATGGGGCCCCGCAAAGTAATAATCCCGTCCCGCATAATAGAAACATGGGTGGCAATTTCAAACACCTCGGTCAAGCGGTGTGTTATGTATATCATTCCGATTCCTTTGGATTTCAGATCCGCAATGCACTGGAACAGACTTTTCACTTCATCAAAGGTCAAAGCGCTGGTGGGTTCATCAAAAATCAAAAGCTTGGCGTTGCGAAGCAGCCCACGCAGAATTTCGACCAGCTGCTGTTCGGCAATGGAAAGGCTGTTGGCCTTCCGCGTTAAATCCAATCGCCAGCCGATTTCATCCATCAGCTGAATCAGGCGGCGGCGAAGTTCCGCAGCAGGCGCGTCAAACCCCACACCGACCAGAATGTTTTCTTCCACCGTCATATTGGGGAACAGCATCGGCTCCTGCGGAACCATATAAATACCGTGTGACAGCGCCACCGAAGGCTTTGTCAACGCCACCTTTTGGCCGTGTATCAGAATCTCACCCTCATCCGGCTGGTGAATTCCCATGATTATTTTCATTAAGGTGCTTTTTCCCGCTCCGTTTCCGCCAATCAGTGCCAGCACTTCCCCGCCGCTGACATCCAGATCAATGCCCTTTAGCACATGATTCAGGCTGAACATTTTGTGGATTCCCCGCACGCTTAAAAGCGCCTGGCCGGAACGTTCTGTTTGGGACTGAGTCATTTTTCCCCCTCCATACACCAGAATTTTGCTTTGTGGTCTACGGCTGTTTTGCAGAATTGCAAAACCGAAACAATTGTTTCGACTCGAAATTATTATTTGTGTTTTTATCATACGATAATTCCCAAACATTGTCAACGCTTTCTTGCCCTGCTCAGCGAAAATTATTAGAGCAATTTTCTTTTAATTTTTGAAATTTATTTAAAAATTATATTGATAAGGTCTAAAAATAATCAAACTCCACTCTAAGTGCTAAAGATAAAAGAAGGTTTCAATTGGGGTGAAAAATAGCAATTGACAGTAAAAGGGAATGCTGATATACTTTAAATCGAAAACAAAATAAACTATATATAACTTTTGTATCAAAACAAAAAATGCTTTCCCCAATTTATTTTCATTCCGGATTTCCTCCCAGGGGGAGCAGCACTTGACTCTCCCCCTGCCGGGAATGGTATGATATTACCGAAACATATCTTTGGAGGTGCCCTGTGAATTACGAACAAACTCTGGTCGTAAAAACGGCCTGGTATTATTATGTGGAAAACATGACCCAACAAAAAATTTCGGAACGGCTCGGTATTTCGCGCATGCGGGTGATTAAGCTTTTGGAAAAAGCCAGACAGGATGGCGTTATTCAGTTTAAAATCCACCCCGACAAAGTGCACCGAATGGAGCTGGAGCGCCAGCTTTCTGAAACCTGGGGGCTGAAGGACACCTTTGTGGTTCCCACCCCGCCCGACACCGAAGACGTAAACAAAACCATCGCACAGGCAGCTTCGATGTATCTGAGCGACCGAATTTCACCGAATTCCTTTATTAATATGGGGTACGGCGACACCCTGAGCCGAGTGCTCAATCATCTGGCCACCCTCAGCGAATTCCCGGTTTCAGTGGTATCTCTTACCGGTGGGGTCAACTATTATCTTCCCAATGCGCAATCCCATATTTTTAACGCCAAGCTGCATCTGCTGCCCGCGCCCCTGCTGGTGTCTTCCCCCGAAATGGTGAAGGCCATGATGCAGGAGCCTTCCGTCACCGAAATCATGCGCATGGTAAAACTGGCTTCTTTGACTTTGGTGGGAATCGGCGGCATGAGCGATAACGCAACCATCTTAAAAAACGGCATCGTCAGCAAAAATGATTTTTTCTATTTGTCCATGCGCGGTGCCGTCGGCGATGTCCTGAGTCATTTTTTTGACAAAGAAGGCAATCTGGTTCACACCGGAATTGAGGATCGTCTGATCAGCACTCCCCTTGACACGCTTCGACAGCTGGATAACGTGGTGGGCGTGGCGGCAGGCCCCACAAAAGTGGAAGCAATCCGCGCAGCTTTGCGAGGGAAATACCTTGACACCTTAATCACTGACGAAGAAACCGCACGCGCACTCATCGACAGCAACCATTCAGACGAATTCTATTCCGGCAATTAAGAACCTTCAGAATGAAATTTCAGACGGGAGGCAATCAAAAATGTCGCGGAACTATTTGATGGCGGTAGATGCCGGAACCGGCAGCGTAAGAGCTGTTCTGTTTGATTTGGAAGGAAACCAAATTGGCTATGTGCAACAGGAGTGGGATCACAAAGAAGATCCCCGCTACCCCGGCAGCATGGATTTCGACTGGGTTCACAACTGGAATCTGGCCGCGGGCTGTATTCGGGGCGTACTGGAGAAAACCGGAATTTGCCCGCGTGATTTGGCGGCGATTTCTACCACCTGTATGCGGGAAGGAATTGTGCTATACGATGACACAGGGCAGGAAATTTGGGCCTGCGCCAACGTGGATGCCCGCAGCGACGACGAAGTGGTGGAACTCATTGAACGCAACCCGGAACTGGAAAAAGAGCTTTATTTGGAATCGGGGCAAACCTATGCCCTGAGTGCCCTCCCCCGCCTGATGTGGCTGAAAAACAAAATGCCGGAACTGTACGAAAAAACCGCCGCAGTGGGGATGTTCAACGACTGGCTGATTGATAAGCTGACCGGCATTTTAGCGGTAGAGCCCAGCAACGGTTCCACCACCGGCATATTTAATTTGCAGAACCGGAACTGGAACCCGGAAATTGCAAAGAAGTGCGGACTGCGCACCGATATCTTCCCCGCCATCACAGAATGCGGCAGCATTGTGGGGTCTGTCAGTGAGTCCGCGGCAGCACAAACCGGGCTAATTTCGGGGATTCCGGTGGTGTCCGGCGGCGGCGATGCCCAGCTGGGCTGCATCGGCGTGGGGGTTGTCAGCCCCGGCCAGGCCGCAGTATTCGGCGGAAGCTTTTGGCAATATGAATTTAACACCGCCAGCGGTCAAACCGATCCCCAGTGCCGTGTCAGGGTAAATTGCCACGCCATTCCCGGTGTTTGGCAGTATGAGGCCTTGGCTTTTAAGCCCGGACTGGTGATGCGCTGGTTCCGCGACGGATTCTGTGAACTGGAAAAAAGAGAGGGCGAAGAATCCGGCCAGGATCCCTATTATTTAATGGATCAAAAGGCGGCGCAGGTTCCCGCAGGCTGCTATGGCATGATGTGTGCCTTTTCAGACGTTATGAACTACATCCATTGGAAACACGCAGCCCCCACCTTCACTAATTTTGATTTGGATCCCTTAAAATTTAACCGGTATACCTTTTACCGCTCCATTTTAGAAAACACCGCTCTGGTGACAAAAGGGCATCTGGATTTGGTACGGGAATCCACCCACAACATGCCGAAAGAAATTATTTTTGCGGGCGGTGCCTCCAAAAGCCCTTTGTGGTGTCAAATTCTTTCTGATGTTTTGGGCCTGCCGGTGCGGGTTCCGGTGGTAAAAGAAGCGACGGCACTGGGTGCGGCAATCTTGGCAGGGGTTGGCGTGGGAATTTACAGCGACGCCGCACAGGCCGCACAAAAACTGGTCAAATGGGATTGCCAATACCGGCCCAACCCAGAAAACCATACCCTTTACTCGCAAATGTATGAAATCTGGCGCAAGGTCTATGGAGCACAGCTGGAATTGTGCAGCCAAAAACTGACGAAGCCGATGTGGAGCGCCCCCGGCGTATCGGCTACCAATCAATTGAGGAAAGGATAGGATGGCATATGTTTATTACAGATGAAAAGGATCATGAGTACCGTTTTGGAGACAATGGCCCCAAGTACCTGATGAAAGGCCCGCGTATGAATTTCGCCTTGGTTCAGTTTCAGCCCGGACAGGATTTTAAAGCGCATTTTCACAATGTGATGGAAGAAAACTTCTATATTATAGAAGGGGAAATCGACATCGTGGTGGACGGCGTCGTGCATCATTTAACCCCCGGCCAATTTATCCATATTGAACCCCATGAAGTCCATTACTGTATCAACAATTACGATAAACCGGTGAAAATGGTTTCTACTTTGGCTCCTTATCAAGACGTCGACAAGGTAGAAATAGACAATTACAGCTATTAATGTATCAATAAAGCCCTTAACATATCTTCATGAGCATAAAAAGAAAGACCGGGAACAGCTGCTGGCTGGTCCCGGTCTTTCTTTTTATCGGACTGCATCGTTTGATTTTATCTCAATCAAAACGCACTGCCTATTTACACCGGAATATTTGAAGCACCCTGTAAAAATCACAGGAAAAAACGCAGCAAATCCGGATACAGAATATCCTTATCTACAATATAGCTATCGTGTTTATGGTCTTTCAGAACCATTAACTCCGCATTGGGCAGCGCCTGTGCCAAACGCTCAAAGGATTCCGGCTGAAAGATATCATTTTCCGCAGCAACCACTAAAGTGGGAATCGTGACATCCTTCACATCATCTAATTCAATATTAGGCTGTTCCAACATCAGCCGGAACAACGGATCCTTGGTTTCTTCATAGGTTTGCTTTAAAAACTGATAGCTTTTCTCCGTAAAATCTTCCGGTTTTAAATTCACTCCCAATAAAACCATTTTATGAATGAGTTCACTTTGATTCATAGCCAAAATCAAAGATAGAATGGCGCCGTCACTAAACCCGACCAGATTCACCTTGCCCAAGTTTAATTCTTCAATAAAACAGCCAATATCTTTTGCCATGGTGTCATAGGAATAATCTTCTGTCTTATCGCTTTCCCCGTGATTCCGGCTATCAACGGCATATACCGTAAAATGTTTTTGAAGCTTTAACGCAATCACATCAAAAATATGATGGTCTTCCCCATTCCCATGCAGCAGAATCAGCGGCTCACCTGTTCCCGATTTTTCATAAGCCAATTCCACACCGTTTGCTTTTATCTTCATCTCTTTTCTCCTTTATTTTTTCAAAAATCCATGAAGGCCCCGGATATCATTCAGATATGTCCGGCTCAACTACATCCCATTTTCATCACATGTTTTTGCTCGAATTTACTATTATTATAGCTGATTAAGAAATAAAAAGAAATAGCAGATGCTGTTTTCAGCCTGTCCGACGGCAAGCCTGTTTGATTCACCGTAATTTTTCCCGCTCTTTTCTTTTGCGGCTTTTTCGGGGTTCGATTCCCCAGACATAGAAAAATCCATTTAACTGCATAAATACTAAATCTCGTTAATTTAGATCCATGCCGGAAGATTCTGATTTTTGTTTTTTAAGTCACAAAACAGCTTTCTAATTTGTTTATATAAAGAGAAGGAAGGGAATCTCTCTGTACATGCGTCTTGCCGTATCAATATAATTATGTTACATTGATAAAAAGGAAAACATAATAAAAATTTTGATCTCCTATTCTAGTAAACGCACTTACAATAAGCAGTTTTATCGCCATATCTTACGATTCCGGGTGTTACTTAGACTATCGGTGACCATTCAGTCATACTAGATTATTTGAAATAATGCATTATTAGAAGATGCAGAGAGGAATTTCTATGCGACAGAAAATGAACTATCTCATTACAAATAAATTTTTTGCAATTTCTATTTTTTTAGTCTATAACTTCTTTTTATATTTTAACGCAGAAGACTTAAATTCCGCTTATAGTATGGAGGCTATTCTTGCTGGGAACAGGATTATCTCAGTTAAGACTGTTTTTTCATTTGTATTTTTCTTTTTAATGTGCTATTTTTCAGTAAGAGCGGATAATTTGTTCTTATCGATAGACAAAAACAAGCTGAAAAAATATAGGCGTTTGAAAACACTCTTATTTTTCTTAATCTCTGCGCTTTTATTTTTCCCATTTATCTATTTTTGTTTTCCATTATTTGCAGCTCTTTTACCTGTTTGTCTGGCGACAGATTATATGCTTATGTATTATATTTTCATTTGTATTTATTACAAGGCACCTGAATTTTCTCAATAACTTCCATTGCTTTCATTTTACTTATTTCGTGCCTTTTGAGTAGATTTCCCATTGAAATGGAGTACTCTTTTATGAATCGATTAAAGAACAGATTGTTAAACAAAACCACGGTTCTTATGCTTACGGTCTTATTTACTCTATTTTTATTGATTCAGTATTTCTGGAATTTAAATCTGACACTCTCTTATTTTATTACTGCTCTTTTTGGTATCTTACCTTTTTACTATCAATTTCATTTGGAGCGAAATGAAAAAAGCAAGCTGTATTTGCCAATGACGATACTATTTTTTCTTATTATTTTTACTCTTCTTTTTAATCCGCGAATATTAGAACTCCAAGTCTTTTTTCAGATTGCTTCTCGATCAATTGCACTTCTCCTATGGGAAGATACTTTCGGGCTTTACCTTCATGCACTCAGGTTTAAAAGATTTTAATTATCTCACAAAGGCAGCGTTGGCTTAAAAGAATGCTGCCTTTGTGATTTTCAGAATTTTATTACTAAAAAAACTACCAAACAAGCAATACATGCGATCGATTACGGCATTTGGGGATCTGACCCAACCAGCGGAAAAGGGAATCGGTGTGCACATTCAGTAACCGCATATTTTGAAATGCAAGGCACTTCTGTATTAATGGAGTGGTCAGACTTTCCCTTCATAACTTTACCAAGTAATGCAACTCAGGCAGAGACTGCGTATTAAGGAATTGCGTATTACTTTGTAGCATGAAGCGGCTCCTCGCTTAGATTTCCCATTGAAATGGAGTATTCTTTCATGAATCGATTAAAGAACAGATTGTTAAACAAAACCACAGTTCTTATTCTTACGGTCTTATTTACTCTATTTTTATTGATGCAGTATTTCTGGAATTTAAATCTGACACTCTCTTATTTTATTACTGCTCTTTTTTTCATTCTGTGTA
Source organism: Clostridium minihomine (assembly GCF_900240385.1). GTDB lineage: Bacteria > Bacillota > Clostridia > Oscillospirales > Acutalibacteraceae > Faecalispora > Faecalispora minihomine. The sequence goes on from NZ_OEQH01000002.1 coordinate 250,232, forward strand.
TTTATTATGGCTTATATCTGGAGAGAAATGAAAAAAGCAAACTGTATCTACCTATGACGATACTATTTTGCATCTGTTTGGCTTTTCTTCTTAGCCTAGAACCCTATATTTTCTTTCGCGCTGTTTCTCGGGCGGTTGCGCTTCTTCTATGGAATTATACCGTGGCACTTTACCTTCATGCACTTATATTTAAAAAATGATAACGATCTCAAAAAGGCAGCGTTTTCTTAAAAGAATGCTGCCTTTTTAGTTCCAGAATTTTATCAAGTAGAAAAACAGCACCAAACAAGACATCCAGTCTGTTGCAATGTTTTCAGGGTTCAATTCCCCAAACATAAAAAACAGCCCATCAGCTGACCTTCACTGTTTCATCTTTGATATCGATGTGTTTGAAACATGGGTGCAAAACAAAACGTACTTCGTTCCGTGAAGTATGTGACTTGTGTGCAGGCTTAGCCTGCTGGAGCGGATGATGGGAATCGGTCGGCGCTGTTTTCTCTCGCGTTCCGCGGTAAAGCCTTCTAATTCGCCGTAATTTTCCCCACTCTTTTCTTTTGCGGCTTTTTCGGGGTTCGATTCCCCAGCGATATAAAAAAGGCCAGCCAACCGGCCGACCTTCATTTTGGAGCGGATGATGGGAATCGATCGGCACTGTTTTTTCTCGCGTTCCGCGGTAAAGCCTTCTAATTCGCCGTAATTTTTCCCGCTCTTTTCTTTTGCGGCTTTTTCGGGGTTCGATTCCCCAGCGATATAAAAAAGGCCAGCCAACCGGCCGACCTTCATTTTGGAGCGGATGATGGGAATCGGTCGGCACTGTTTTTTCTCGCGTTCCGCGGTAAAGCCTTCTAATTCACCGTAATTTTCCCCGCTCTTTTCTTTTGCGGCTTTTTTCGGGGTTCTCATCCCAAGCAGCCGCACAAAAAGACCGACCCTGACGGGTCGGTCTTTTTGTGGAGCGGATGATGGGAATCGAACCCACACTATCAGCTTGGGAAGCTGAAGTTCTGCCACTAAACTACATCCGCATCTATTAAAATAATCCTTATAACTTTTAAAGTTTATCACATTCGATTTGCTTTTTCAAGAGATTTGGTAAAATTTATAGCCTTTTTCTTGATTCACTTAACATAATTTTTAAAAACCGAACCAAAACTCTAATTCCTTCCACACTTTCCACAGACTTTTCCACAATACAATGGGGACAAACACGCTAAAAACAAATCTTTTCCATAGTTTTCCCCAACACTTCTCCACACCCAAGTGGAAAGCCCCTCAGTTTATAAGTTTACATAATGTGGAGATTTTGATCGAAAAAAGCGGCAAGGCCAGAGGAAAAACCCTTGGCCCGCCGCCTTTCTAATTGGAAACAAATGGCAAATTTTGACAATTTTAATTCTATCTTGCCTTTGATTTGACTTCTTCCACCGCTTTTTGGATAAAATCTGACAGCGGCATGGTTCCAATATCTCCCTCACGGCGGCTGCGCACCGCAACCACACCGTTTTCAACCTCTTTATCCCCGATGACCAACATATAGGGGATTTTTTCCAGCTGAGCTTCGCGAATTTTATAGCCGATTTTTTCGCTGCGGTGATCACAGGACACTTCCAGCCCGGCTTCTTCCAGCTGGGCGGCAATCGCATCTGCTTCATCATGCAGACGTTCGCTGATAGGCAGCACACGAACCTGCTCGGGCATCAGCCACATGGGCAGGGCACCGGCATATTTTTCAAGCAAGAGAGCCAAGGTGCGCTCATAGCAGCCCAAAGAAGTACGGTGAATAATATAGGGGTTCTTCTTCACTCCGTCCCTGTCCACATACTCCATGCCGAATTTTTCTGCCAGCATCTGGTCAATTTGAATGGTAATCAGCGTATCCTCTTTGCCATGGACATTGCGAATCTGGATATCCAGCTTCGGTCCATAGAAAGCAGCTTCGTCAATCCCAATGGAATATTCCAGCCCCAAATGATTCAGGATTCGCTCCATCACGCTCTGAGCCTCATCCCACTGCTCCGGTGTGCCGATATATTTCTCCTGATTATTCGGATCCCACTGAGAGAACCGATAGCTGACATCCTCTGCCAAGCCCAATGTTTCCAGCATAAAGCGGCAAAGCTCTACACAGCCCCGGAATTCATCCTCCAGCTGTTCTGGCGTTACAATTAAATGTCCTTCAGAAATCGTAAACTGGCGCACACGAATCAGGCCGTGCATTTCGCCGGAATCCTCGTTGCGGAACAATGTGGAGGTTTCTCCCAACCGCATGGGCAAATCGCGATAAGAACGCTGGCGATTGAGAAACACCTGATACTGGAAGGGGCAGGTCATGGGGCGCAGGGCAAACACTTCTTTGTCCTTTTCCTCATCGCCCATCACGAACATGCCTTCGCGGTAATGATCCCAGTGGCCAGAGATTTTATACAGATCACTTTTCGCCATCAACGGTGTTTTGGTCAAAAGATAGCCGCGTTTTTTCTCGGTATCTTCTACAAAGCGCTGCAAAGTCTGAAGCACCCGGGCGCCTTTCGGCAACATGATGGGCAAGCCCTGACCGATATAATCCACTGTGGTGAAATATTCCAACTGACGGCCCAGCACGTTGTGATCGCGCTTTTTCGCTTCTTCCACTTGGGCCAGATACTCTTCCAGCTCTGCCGTTTTGGGGAACGAAATACCATACACTCTTTGCAAAGCCTTGTTTTTAGAATCACCGCGCCAATAAGCGGAGGTAGCCGCTGTAAGCTTAACTGCCTTTACACTTCCGGTTGTCATCAGATGAGGGCCGGCACACAAATCGGTAAACTCCCCTTGGCGATAGAAAGAGATATCTTCCCCTTTCCCGGCGTGTTCCTCAATCAGTTCCACTTTATAGGGCTGATCTTGCTCCTTCATCAGCTCGATTGCCTCCTGCGGGGGCAGAAGGAACCGCTCGATGGGAAGGTTTTCTTTAATAATCTTCTTTATCTCTGCCTCAATCACCGGCAGATCTTCCGGTGTCAGGGTGCGGGGCAGATCAAAGTCATAATAGAATCCTTTTTCAATAGAAGGGCCAATCGCCATTTTTGCTTCAGGGAACAGGCGCTTTACTGCCTGTGCCATAATATGAGAGGTGCTGTGCCAATAGGCCTGCTTGCCCTCCGGATCCTGAAAGGTCAAAATATCCAGTTGACAGTCCTGCTGAAGAGGGGTGCGCAAATCCACCACTTGTCCGTTTACTTTGCCGGCACAGGCCGCTTTATATAAGCCGGCGCCCAAGGATTTTGCCACTTCCCCCACCGTGATTCCGGCCTCAAATTCCTTCACATCATTTTTTAAGGTTATTTGAATCATGATTCTTCCTCCTGTTCAATTTGTCGATATAACTTCATATATGGATATAAAAAAAGCCCCGCCCCAATACTGGGGCGAGACTTGTAATCCCGCGGTTCCACCCGGTTCGGCAAAGCTTAGTGCCCTGCCCTCCTGCGGCTGATAACGGTGCCAACCGTCACGCCTTAAACCAAAGGCCCTTTTACAGAAGCCGGTTATTCGGCGCGCGCTCCAAGATGGTAATCCAAGCCCTTTTTGCCACATCCGCTTTCAGCCGGTGACGGACGCTCTCTGCTGCAAAACTTTGAACCGGATCTTCTTTTCAACGCTTATTTGTATTCTTGAATTCATACTACCACCACACAAGCACCTTGTCAAGCGGATCACTTCGTGATATTTCACGATTTTGCGCCGGATTATCATCAATTTTCTTGACATGCACCCTGTAAAAGTTATACAATTAGGAATAAGATGCGCCCTGCGGCGTATCCGATGGGATTGACGCACCCAGATTAATAAATTTAAAACTAAAATATGAAAATTTTTTTCACAAGGAGGTGTCTATGGTTTGAATGTTCCCCTATGGTTATGTATCATAATAGCGCTTGCAAGCGCCGTTATTTTTGGCATAATTGCATTTTTTGCAGGCATCGGTCACCGAAAAAAGACCGCTGAATCCGTAATCGGTTCTGCCGAACAAGAAGCAAAACGCATTGTAGGCGACGCGATTAAATCTGCCGAAGCAAAGAAAAAAGAAACAATTCTTGAGGGCAAAGACGAAATTCACAGGCTTAGAACGGAATCGGAACGAGAACTGAATGAACGCAGAAAAGAAATCCAGCGGCAAGAACGAAGAGTTCAGCAAAAGGAAGAGACTTTGGACAAAAAACTAGAAGGGTTAGAGTCCAAGGAAAACGCTATTAATAATAAGAATAAAAAAGCGGATGAAAGACTTGCAGAAGCGGAAGCCGTAAAGAAAAGCCAGTTTGATATGCTGGAACGAATTTCTGGTTTCACCGTAGAGCAAGCCAAAGAATATATGCTGAAAAATCTTGAGGACGAGCTGACTCACGAAAAGGCTTTGAAAATACGGGAATTTGAGCAGCAGACCAGAGAAGAAGCTGACAGCAGCGCCCGTGAGATTATTTCTCTTGCGATTCAGCGCTGTGCTGCCGATCATGTGGCAGAGGCCACTATCTCTGTGGTGCCGCTGCCCAATGACGATATGAAGGGACGCATCATCGGCCGTGAAGGGCGCAATATCCGTGCCATTGAAACGATGACCGGTGTTGACCTGATTATTGACGACACACCCGAGGCAATTACTTTGTCCTGCTTTGAGCCGGTACGGCGCGAAGTAGCTCGTATCGCTTTGGAACGTCTGATTTCTGACGGAAGAATTCACCCGGCACGCATTGAAGAAACCATTGAAAAAGCACGCCGTGAGGTGGACGCTACCATTAAACAAGAAGGTGAACGCGCGGTTATTGAGGCCGGCGTAAACGGAGTTCATCCAGAACTGATCAAGCTGCTGGGACGGCTGCGTTACCGCACCAGCTATGGACAGAATGTGCTGAACCACTCTTTAGAGGTTGCCTATCTGACCGGCATTATGGCATCTGAACTGGGGCTGGACCCCACATTGGCACGCCGCGCCGGTTTATTGCATGACATCGGCAAAGCTCTTGACCATGAAATCGAAGGCTCTCACGTTGATATCGGCGTAGATGTAGCCAGGAAATACAAAGAAAGCGAAGCGGTAATTCATGCCATTCAGGCGCACCACGGCGACGTGGAAGCGAAAACTGTAATCGCCTGTCTGGTACAGGCGGCTGACGCCATTTCTGCGGCAAGGCCCGGTGCCCGCCGTGAAAACCTGGAAAACTACATTAAACGGCTGGAAAAACTGGAAGGCGTTGCTTCCTCCTTTAACGGGGTAGAACGCTGCTATGCAATTCAGGCCGGACGCGAAATACGCATTATGGTAAAGCCCGAAGTGGTAAACGATGACCGAATGATTCTTCTGGCCCGCGAAATCTGTGATAAGATTGAGCAGGATTTGGAATATCCGGGACAAATTAAAGTCAACATCATCCGCGAAAGCCGGGCAATTGAATACGCGAAATAAACGGTCAAACCGTTTAAAGAGGGAACACTTTGTTCCCTCTTTTTTTATTTCGCCCGATTTCCCTTGTGTTATTTTCCCCCAAAGGTGTACAATAAGAACATAGTATATCGTTTTTAGAAAGAGTGAGGCCCTTTATGAATATTCTTGCAATCGGCGATGTGGTGGGCAGCATTGGCTGCCGATTCCTGCGGGAACAGCTGCCCCGGCTAAAAAAAGAAAAACAAGTGGATTTGGTGATCGTCAACGGCGAAAACTCTGCCGACGGCAACGGGATCACCCCGACTTCGGCAGAATTTCTGCTTTCCAGCGGAGCGGACGTTATCACCACCGGAAACCACTCCTTTCGCCGCCGGGAAAGCTATGAGCTGTATGATAACTGTGAAACCCTTCTTCGTCCGGCGAACTTTCCGGTCAGCGTGCCCGGGCGCGGCGTTTGCGTGGTAGATTTGGGCCGGATACAGGTGGCGGTGATTAACCTGATGGGAACCTCTTACATGGAAAGTCTGGACTGCCCCTTTACCCGAGCCGATCAAATTTTAAGCGATCCCTCTCTTCCCCCAATCAAGCTGGTGGATTTTCATGCGGAAGCAACCGGTGAAAAAGGTGCGCTGGGCTATTATCTGGATGGCCGGGTATCTGCCCTGTTCGGAACCCACACCCATGTGCAAACCGCCGACGAACAGCTTTTGCCCCAAGGAACTGCTTTTCTTTCGGATTTGGGAATGACCGGGCCGATTCATTCCGTGCTGGGAGTAAAACCGGAATTGGTCATTCAAAAGCTTCGCACTCATATGCCGGTGCGTTTTGATTTGGCCGACGGCCCATGCAAAATGGAGGGGGCTATTTTCTGCATTGACGAAAAAAATGGAAACGCAATTTCTGTAGAAAGAGTTCAGATCAAGTCATAATTTACAAATATTTGGAATAATATGAAAATAATATGATTTATTTTAACAAATAACCCTTGCAAAATACAGATTTTTGTTTTATGATAGGAGTGTAACTCAGGCGGGAGGTTATTTAATATGGAAGTTTTAAAAGTATCATCAAAATCCTCACCCAATTCCGTAGCAGGGGCTATCGCTGGTGTTATCCGTGAAAACGGAGCTGTAGAAGTACAGGCAGTTGGAGCCGGAGCTTCCAACCAGGCGATCAAGGCAATTGCAATCGCGCGCGGATACCTTGCACCATCAGGGATCGATATTGTATGTATCCCCGCCTTTGCCAGTATTAACATTGACGGCGACGAACGAACCGCTATCAAACTGATTGTGGAACCGAGATAGCTTCCTCGGGCATCGCCTCTGGTACTGTTTTGCAATTCCTTGAGTGATAAAGCGTAATAAAACAAACCGGCGTCTTCACAACGCCGGTTTGTTTTTGGATACTGCCGGTTAGGAATAAATGGATTGAATAACCATCAACAATATGTTATAATAACCCCACGGCATTAACGAAGGCAAGGCCTTCGATGCCTGAGGGAACATTGAATCATGTGAGGCAATAAAGGTGTTTTTCCCTCTATCCTTTTGAAGGAATTCGGATGAAATGCCACCGATTGAATCACCCCACGGCATTAACGAAGGCAAAGCCTTCGATGCCTGAGGGAACATTGAATCATGTGAGGCAATAAAGGTGTTTTTACCTCTATCTTTTTGAAGGAATTCGGGTGAAATGCCACCGATTGAATAACCCCACGGCATTAACGAAGACAAAGCCTTCGATGCCTGAGGGAACATTGGATCATGTGAGGCAATAAAGGTGTTTTTTCCTCTATCCTTTTGAAGGAATTCGGGTGAAATGCCACCGATTGAATCACTCACATCGTTAGCCAAAAGCAAAGCTTTTGACAACTGAGAAAACACGGAATCATAACCAATATTCCTTTTTTACGCTGCGATGTTGCGCATCGTTCTGCAAGGGTGTGGTTTTTATTCCTTTTTCATTTAGAATATCATCACAATGTATTATGCATAAAACACAGTGAAACAGATCAGGCGCTTCGCGCTTTGCGGCTGTGCCGCGCAAAAGAGCCACCGCCTTTTCAAATATAATATAAAAAATAAATTTAAATGCCTTATAAAAAGCTTTTTGGGGCAGTTACCCTTTCAAATTTTCAGTTGAAGAGGAGATGCGACACAATTGATAAATGGATATGAATTAAAGTGCGCCATACTTTCCGGTGCCAACCATATTGTCAGGAATAAAACCCTTGTGGACAGCCTAAATATTTTTCCGGTACCAGACGGTGATACGGGAACAAATATGTCTATGACCATTTCTGCAGCAGCAAAAGAATTGGAAAAATCCGAAGACAGCAGCGGCATTGGTGCAATTTCGCATACCGTTGCCTCGGCCATGCTGCGCGGTGCCCGGGGAAATTCCGGCGTTATCCTCTCGCTGTTATTTCGGGGCTTTTCAAAAGGTCTGGAAGGTTTAGAGCAGGCAACCGGCGCCGATCTTTGCCGGGCCCTGGGCCTTGGTGTAGAGGCCGCTTACAAAGCGGTAATGAAGCCCACCGAAGGAACAATTCTGACGGTGGCTCGGGTAGCTTTTGAAAAGGGACAGGCGGCAGCAGAACTGGATGACGATGCCCTACAGGTCTGGTCTGCTATCTGCCAGGGTGCCGACGAGGCCTTGGAGACCACACCGGAGCTTTTGCCCGTGCTGAAAAAAGCCGGCGTTGTGGATGCCGGCGGAAAAGGCTTATGCCTGATTTTTGAAGGAATGCTGTCTGTTTTCCGGGACGGCATTATTTTAGAAAGCGAACAGCCCGAATCAGAGAATGTGGGCGGTTCTTCTTCCTCCGTTCACAGTGCGGCGGAAGAATTCCACCGGAACGTGGCGGCCGAATTTGATCAAGAGATCACCTTCACCTATTGCACCGAGTTTATTGTAGGCAGGGATCCCGAAATTCCAACCGATCCGCAGACCGATCTTCGCCCGTTTCTAGAAAACATGGGCGACTGCGTTGTAGTAGTAGACGACGAAGAGATCATTAAGGTTCACGTTCATACAGAGGATCCCGGAAATGCTCTTCAAAAAGCACTGACCTATGGTCAGCTTTTGACCGTAAAAATAGAAAATATGAAAGAACAGCACCGCAAGGCGGCAGAAAGCAATCAGGCCGCTAAAGAGGCCGACGCAAAAGCGGCACCACAGCCTGTGATTGCCGAACCTGTGGAAGACATCGGCTTTGTGGCGGTGACTGCGGGAGAAGGCCTGCAATCTTTGTTTATGGACTTGGGTTGCTCTCAGGTTGTCAGCGGCGGCCAAACCATGAACCCCAGCACCGAAGATATTTTGGCTGCGGTATTGGCGACTCCTGCTAAAACGGTTATTGTTCTTCCCAATAACAAAAACATTATCATGGCGGCCGAACAGACGGTTCCGCTGGCAAAGGATCGCAAAGTGGTGGTTCTTCCCACCCGCACCCTTCCCCAAGGGCTTTCTGCCATGCTGGCCTATGATCCGGAAGTATCAATTGAGCGCAACACCGTCATCATGGTGGAAGCCGCCAATTCCGTTGCAACCGGTCAGGTAACCTTTGCGGCAAGGGATTCCGAGTTTGGCGGACACCGGATTAAAGAAGGCGACATTCTCGGCCTGAAAAACGGCAAACTGGATATCATTGAAAAGGATCCGGTTCACACCGTTGTCAAGCTGACTCGTTCCATGGTAAACCGCACAACCTCTTTTGTAACGCTGATCTACGGCAAGGACATTACAGAAAGCCAGGCACAGGATGCTTACAACCGTATCAAGTCCAAAGTCAGCGGCGATATTGAAATCACTTTGGTGGACGGCGGACAGCCGGTGTATTACTTCATCGTTTCTGTGGAATAACTTCTGGCTAAAGAAGGGTTCACCATGGCATCACTGTTTCAAAAAGAAATCAAAGAATTAAAAGGCGTCGGCGTCAAGCGCTCCCAGTTATTTGCAAAGCTGGGGGCGCCCACTGTCGGCGCTTTGCTGCGTTTTTATCCACGAGATTACGAAGACTGGAGCCAACCGGTTTTATTGGCTCAGGCGCCGCTGAATCAGGTGTGCACCGTAAAGGCAACCGTAATATCCCCTTTGTCGGAACAGCGCATCCGCAAGGGCATGACCCTGTATAAATTGCGTGCCACCGATGGCCAGCACGATGTCCTCATTACTTTTTTTAATAACCCGTATTTGAAAAATTTACTTTTGGAGGAAAAAGAGTATCTGTTCAGAGGCAAGGTCAGCGGCACTTTGCTGCGGCGGGAAATGTCTTCACCGGATTTTCTTCCTGCTGACCGGGTACTTCCTTTGCGTCCCATTTATCGGCAGACCGCGGGGCTTAGCTCCCGCATCATTGCAAATGCAGTAAATTCTGCTTTGGCTTTACTGCCGAATCCGCTTCGCGATCCCCTGCCGGAGCCTATGCGGCAATCTTACCGTCTATGCGGACTGGGCTTTGCGCTTCACAATATTCATTTTCCCAAAGACAGAAAAGCTCTGGAACACGCAAAACGGCGCCTTATTTTTGAAGAACTCCTGATTTTGCAATTGGGTCTTTTGCGCATGAAAAGCCGCAACCGGCAAAAGAACACTCTGCGCCTGACACAGGATGCTTCCCGGGATTTTTTTACTTCTCTTCCCTTTTCTCCCACTGGGGCTCAAAAGAGGGCTGTGGAGGAATGTATTTCGGATATGCAGGGGGATTCCCCCATGAACCGGCTGCTTCAGGGCGACGTGGGCAGTGGAAAAACCGCTGTGGCCGCCGCTTTGTGCCACAGCGCCATCGCTTCGGGCATGCAGGCGGCTTTCATGGCCCCCACCGAGATTCTGGCCCAGCAACATTTTCGCACCATGCAGCAGCTTCTGGAGCCTTTTGGCATTCGTGTTGCTTTGCTGACCGGCTCTGTTACTGCCGCCAACCGGCGCAAAATTCTGGAAGCTTTAAAGGATGGGCAAATCCACCTGCTGGTGGGAACCCATGCTTTGCTCAGCGACACCGTTTCTTTCCGTCGTCTGGGCTTGGTGGTCACTGATGAACAGCATCGCTTTGGCGTGGCTCAGCGAACCGCCTTAACCCAAAAGGGGGATCACCCCCATATTCTTGTGATGTCTGCCACCCCCATTCCCCGCACTTTGGCGCTCATGATCTATGGTGATTTAGAACTGTCTGTTTTAAACGAATTGCCCCCGGGGCGCCAGAAAACCGAAACCTATGTGATTGATACGGCAAAGCGCAGCCGGGCCTTTGGCTTTATCCGCAAAAAACTGGATGCAGGCCGACAGTGCTACATTATCTGCCCGTTGATTGAGGACAGCGAAAGCGACATGGCTTCTGTAACGCAATACGCAAAGGACTTGCAGGAAAAATGGTTTTTGAGCCATACGGTAGGCGTTCTGCATGGCAGGATGCGTCCGGCTGAAAAAGAACGAACCATGGCCGCCTTTTCTGCCGGACAGATTGATATTCTGGTTTCTACCACTGTGGTGGAAGTGGGAGTGGACGTGCCCAACGCCGTTGTGATGCTCATTGAAAACGCAGAACGCTATGGGCTGTCACAGCTGCACCAGCTGCGGGGACGCATTGGCCGCGGCACAGAAAAATCCACCTGTATTCTGGTGTCGGACGCACAGAACGAAGAAGCCTTGCAGCGACTTCGGGTGATGTGTGAAACCAGCGATGGATTTCAAATTGCCGATGAAGATTTGCGCCTGCGTGGGCCGGGCGATTTCTTCGGTGCACGCCAGCATGGGTTGCCTGAACTAAAAATAGCGGATATGAGCGCAGATTTTGAGCTGTTAAAGCTGGCTCAGGACGCAGCACGAGAGCTTTTGTCACAGGATCCCTCTTTAGAGCTTCCGGAACACCGGGGGCTCCGCGCAGAAGTACACCAATTGTTTTCTGCTCTGGAATAAGCCGTTTTTAGGGCAAACATTCAGACAGAAAGAAACTTGGATCGCCTTTTGTGTGCCACAAAAATCAATTCAGTCTTAACAGTTAAAAATTCACTGGAATCGCCAATGGTTATTCCAATAAAAAAACCCGGAAAGAGAATTTCTTTCCGGGTTTTGATTTTAAATTATTGTATCAGGCACACAGTCTGCCCTTCTTATCGCTTTACATTACATATCGCGGTATTTTTTCACCTTGCGCAGACGTTTCCGTTTGCGGTTATAAAGCAGTGCCAACACCAGATAGACAATCACCAGCACCACGATAATACCCACAATCACCAAGAACCAAATCGAAGTCACAATGTTGCGGATCACATCGGCAGAATGTAACAGTTCGCTGCGTTCTACTGATTCTGAAGCCACCAAATTAATGGTCGTCAGTTCCTGATTGGCATAGCTTAATACTGCCGTGCCCACCACCTGACCCTTTTTCACCGGTGCTTCTACACTTTCGGGCAGTTTTGGGGTAATAATAACGCTGGTTGGAGAAACCTCTTTGGGCAAGATCGTGGCATAGCTTTTTTCTGCCACCAACAGCAATTTATCTTTGTTCCAGGCATAGTCCAGCTTTACTTCGCCCACGCTGGATCCGCTTTCCACCACGGTCTTAATCCGTAGATTGCTGAATGCCCACTCATACAGCGCCTTGGTGTCTTTCATCTCGCCGCGCGTGGTGATGCTGTTTCCTTGGGCATCTATTTTAGGGGCATGCAGGATGACCGCCATATAGCTGTAGCCGTCTTTAATGGCAGTAGAAACCAAACAATAACCCGCCTGATCGTGAGATCCTGTTTTAATGCCTTTGGCATACCGATAAAAATAAGAACCGCCGGTATATTGGTCAATCAAATAGTTGGTGGTTACCAGCGTGCGTGACTGGGGCGATTTATTGGTCGCCGGCAGCTGATACCGGGTCTGTGAAGAAATATCCATAAAGTATGGCAAGGTCATGGCATACTTGGTAATCGTATAAAGATCTTTCGCGGTGGTATAGTGCTTCTCGTCATGCAATCCATGGGGATTGGCAAAATGGGTATTTTCACAGCCCAATTCCTTTGCCTTTGCGTTCATCAAATCCACGAACTTACCGATGTCCCCATTCCCCACATAATCCGCCAACACCATAGCGGCATCATTTCCCGAAGGAACCATCAGGCAGTTCAGCAATTGAAGGGCGGTTAACTCTTCTCCCTCCAACACGCCGGACAGAGAACTTCCCGTGCCTAACAGCAGATCTACGACACTTTTTTTCACAGTAATTTTGGTGCCGGACAAATCTTTAATTTGTTCCGATGCAATAATAAATGTCATAATCTTGGTGGTGGATGCGGGTTCTAGTTTTGTATCCGAATTCTGTTCAAACACCACAGTATCTGTGTCCAGATTCACCAGCAGGGCGGCCTCTGAATTCAGACTAAAGTCTATGTTATACGCCGCTGCCGAAGCTGGAGCCGACGAAAAAAACACGCAGAATGTCAGCAAAAAAGCCAAAACAGGCGTAAACATTTTTTTCATGGAAAAACTGCCTCCAATGTGATATGATTAATGCAATACAACGATTTTAAGTATAACAGCTATTTGTGAAAAGATAAAGAATGATTCTGAAAAAACAGAAAAAATTAAGAGATAGGGCGGGAATGTTCTTGATTTATCTAACTGGAGATATGCACGGGGAACTGGATCGGTTTCAAAGTGCGGAAATCCGCCGCTTAAAGCGCGGGGACAGCCTGATTGTATGCGGCGATTTTGGATTTATATGGAATGGGGATCGGGCCGAAGCAAAAATTTTGCAAAAGCTCGGTTCCAAAAAATATAATATTCTGTTTGTAGACGGGGCCCATGAAAACCACGACGCTTTAGAGCAGTACCCGGTGGAAGAATGGAACGGGGGCAAAGTACATCACATTAGTGGAAATTTATACCATTTAATGCGGGGTCAGGTTTTCACATTGGAAGGAAACACCTTTTTTACCTTTGGGGGCGGCGAAAGTCAGGAAAAAAAGATGCGGCAGGAAGCCGGAAAATGGTGGCCGCAAGAGATGCCGAATCGACAGGAAATGGAAGAAGGCGTTGCGAACTTAACCGCACGAAATATGCAGGTTGACTATATCGTGACTCACGAACCTTCTCCTCGCATGCGAACCCTTATCAATGAAAAACATCAAGTCAGTCCGCTGGAAATGTATTTTGAAGGATTGCTTCGCACTGTGAAATTCCAAAAATGGTTTTTCGGATCGCTGCACACGAACCGAAACATTACCGGCAGCCACATTTGTTTGTTTGATGATGTGGTAAAACTGTAAGGATACTCCTTTGAATCAGTTCAAAAAAGCGCCCGGATGGTTTTTTCAGCCATCCGGGCGCTTTTTGTCCATTTGAAACAATCCACTCTTTTCATTATGATTCGTGCTGTCTGCATTCTTAACAAACGCGCCATGACCCGAAAAGCACCAAAGAAAGATAATTTGTTATTTGATAAAAAATCCCAAAAGCATTTTTTGATTTATTCATATGTATGAAACGCTGTAAGATAGCAAAAAAGTGAAACCACTTTGCAATTATAGCCTTGCCGTTTGAATCGAATGATTACAAGAAGAAAAAGCAAGCTCAGCTGTATCAAAAATGCCTTTTATATTTGATGAACATTCTGAAATAGAAGATGACAAAGAGCCTTTCAAAGGAACCAATGGATCCCCTGTCAATAAAAGTTCATCGAACGATCTTTTCGCACACCTGATGTCTCAGTCGTTATGATAAAATCATAACGCCGAAAGCCTGTTTGATTAAAGAGAGGATGGACAAGACTCCCCCATCATGTGAAAGTAACCTTTAAAAATAAATCATAAAATAACATAACAAAAAAGGATGCCGGAAAATAATTCCCAGCATCCTTTTATTTGAGAAAAAACTTATTTCACTTCGACTTCTGCGCCAGCCTCGGTCAGCTTTGCTTTGATAGCCTCAGCATCGTCCTTGGAAACGCCCTCTTTCAGAGCCTTAGGAGCATTGTCTACAACTTCCTTTGCTTCTTTCAAGCCCAGGCCGGTCAGCTCGCGAACAACCTTGATAACCTGAATCTTGTTAGCGCCAGCAGCCTTCAGAACTACGTCGAACTCAGTCTTCTCTTCTGCAGCAGGAGCAGCAGAAGCAGCGGGAGCAGCGGCAACAGCAACAGGAGCAGCAGCGGAAACGCCGAACTCTTCTTCCAGAGCCTTAACCAGCTCAGACAGCTCCAGAACAGTCAGAGCCTTTACATCTTCAATCAACTTAACAACTTTATCAGACATTGATGAAACCTCCATATTTTTAAAATTTAAGAAATCAGGCGTTTGCAGCCTGCTTTTCGGCAATCGCATTCAGTGCGACCACCAGTCCCTTCATTGTGCCATTCAGCACGGTAACAAAACCAGTAATCGGAGCATTCAAGCCGCCCAGGGCTTTTGCCACCAGAACTTCCTTCGAGGGAAGCTCAGCCAGCTCTTTCACAGAAGCTGCATCGACAGCGCCGCCATCGACGAAGCCCGCTTTGATCTCAAAGGTTTTGCTTTTTTCTGCGAATGTAGACAGAATCTTTGCACTGGAAACATAATCGTCATTGCTGTAAGCAATTGCGGTTGTTCCTTCCAATACCGGATCCAATCCTTCGATCCCGGCGTCTTTCAGAGCACGAGACAACAGGGTATTCTTTACCACACGGTAAGTGTCCCCGGTTTCACGCAGTTCCTTTCTCAGCTTGGTATCCTCTGCAACGGTAATGCCCTTGTAGCTTACAATGACACCAGCGCAGGCAGATTTCAAGCATTCAGACAACTCAGCAACATACTGCTGCTTTTCTGCTAAAATCTTCTCACTTGGCAAATGTATTCACCTCCATCTTCCAAAGGAATCGTGCGTACAATCAAAAAAGCCTTTCCTGCAGGCGCAGGAAAGGCGTCACTTGACTATAAAATAGACATCACAGTGAACGGCTCTTTCCTCGGCAGGCCGAAACCGAAAGAACGGTTCCATTAAGCATACGCACCTGCTGTCTTTGGATAAAGAACAGCTTTACATACTATAACACTTTTCAAAATGCATGTCAAGAAAAAACCTTCACCGGATTTCTTCTAAAATCAGCCAACTTTGTTGGGGTTAACTCTTACGCCAGGGCCCATGGTGGACGCCACAACACAAGACTTCACATACTGTCCCTTGGATGCTGCGGGCTTTGCTTTTACAATCGCGCCCAGCAGAGCATTAAAGTTTTCCTGCAGTTTTTCCTGGCCAAAAGAAACTTTGCCAATGGGGCAGTGAATGATGTTCGTCTTATCCAGACGATACTCAATCTTACCGGCCTTTGCTTCCTTAACCGCTTTCGCGATGTCCGGAGTAACGGTGCCGGCCTTGGGGTTAGGCATCAAGCCGCGCGGGCCCAGAACCTTACCCAAACGACCAACCAGACCCATCATGTCGGGGGTGGTGATCAGAACGTCAAAATCCATCCAGTTTTCAGACTGAATCTTCTGAACCATATCTTCAGCGCCGACAAACTCAGCACCGGCCTCTTCAGCCAGCTTCTGGTTGTCGCCCTTGCAGATTGCCAGAACGCGAATCTGTTTGCCGGTTCCGTTGGGCAGAACAATGGCGCCGCGAACCTGCTGATCCGCATGGCGGCCGTCAACGCCCAGCTTTACATGGACTTCAACTGTTTCATCAAACTTTGCAGTACCAGTCTTCACACACAGCTCAAGAGCATCCTGAGGATCATAAAGCTTTGCGCGGTCAACCAGCTTTGCACTGTCTACATATTTCTTACCGTGTTTCATTGGTTTTCCTCCCTATTGAGTGGTAAAATCGGATTATTCCTCCCACCCGGGTGATCAATCTACGACTTCAATGCCCATGCTACGTGCAGTACCGGCTACCATGCTCATGGCAGACTCGATATCAGACGCGTTAAGGTCAGGCATTTTCTGCTCCGCAATCTTCTTGACCTGCTCACGGGTAACTTTTGCAACTTTAGTTTTGTTCGGAACGCCCGAACCACTCTCGATTCCGCATGCCTTCTTCAGAAGAACCGCTGCGGGCGGAGTTTTTGTAATGAAAGAGAAAGAACGGTCTGCATAAACCGTGATGACGACAGGGATAATCAAACCTACGTCATTCTTTGTGCGCTCGTTGAATTCCTTCGTGAACGCCATAATGTTGACACCATGCTGACCAAGCGCCGGACCAACAGGGGGCGCCGGGGTTGCTTTGCCGGCGGGTATCTGGAGCTTAATAAAGCCCGTAACCTTTTGAGCCATTTTGTTGCACCTCCAAAATTCGTGGTAGATGGCGGAACGACCTTATTATCGTCCCTCCCACAGGGGCACAGCCCCTCATAATGAGCGGCAAAAACCGCTTATTACACCAAATGATTTTATTCCACCGGTTCTGCCTGATCAAGTTCAAGCTCGACCGGGGTTTCGCGTCCAAACATGGATACCGTGACGCGAACACGGTTTTTGTCCAAATCCACTTCTTCGACTGTTCCGACAAACCCTTCCAGCGGGCCATCCACAATATGAACGGAATCACCCACCTGATACGAAACCTCCACGGTTTTCTTCTCCACGCCCATGCGTGCCACTTCCTCATCGGTCAATGGAATCGGCTTGGACGAGGGTCCCACAAAACCGGTACAGCCGCGGATATTGCGAACCACATACCAGGATTCATCGGTCAGTGCCATCTTCACCAAAACATAGCTGGGGAAAATCTTGCGCTCCACATCGCGTTTTTTTCCGTCTTTAATTTCTGTTACGATTTCAGTCGGAACGCGAATTTCCTGAATCAAATCCTGAAGCTGACGGTTTTCCACCGTTTTTTCTAGGTTAGACGCTACTTTGTTTTCATACCCAGAATAGGTATGAATCACATACCACCTGACGTCTTCCGGCATAGTCATTTCCTCCGCTTATTTCGCAATATTCATGAACAGCCCCAGCAGATTCATCATTATTGTATCCAGACCAAAGATGAAAAGACCAATAACAAAGATTACTGCCAGTACGACGCCGGTATTCTGAAACACCGACTTAGGGGTAGGCCAGACGATTTTCTTGAGTTCATTTTTGCAGTCGCGGAAAAATTTCATACCGGCTCTGCCGGCATTGGCCAGAGCGTTGACTTTTTTTTCCTTCTCAGCCATTTGTTTTCTCCCTTCGACTTACTTCGATTCCTTATGAACAGTATGTTTCTTGCAGAATCTGCAGTACTTGTTCATCTCAAGCCTGTCCGGGTCATTCTTCTTGTTCTTCATTGTGTTGTAGTTACGCTGTTTGCACTCTGTGCAGGCTAATGTGATTTTCACTCTCATGACGGCACCTCCCGTTTCACGGAAAAATATTGGATCCGTAAAGGACCACGGCCTCCCTCTAAAAGGGCGCAAAAAAATAACCCCTTACTGAGGTATTTTGTATTATACCACAGTATCGCCCCACCGGTCAATAGTTTTTTTCATGTCCGGCGGGGCTACGGCTGACTTTTTTCCTTTTTTTACAATTGCAAAACAGAAAAAAAATCTGCGTTTATTTCATATCGTTCAACGTTTTGAGCATGTCCTCGCTGTACTTGGGCTTCTTCTTTTTCTTTTCGGGCTTTACTTTCTTCCCTTTAAAATCTTTTGCCTTGTTATACACTCTGGCAAGATCCGGGCTGAAATGTTCTGAAAGATTCTGCAATGCTTTGGGATTTTCAATTCCGTTGAGCAACACCATGGTGATAATGGAGCGAACATCCATATCGCCATTTTCATACACATCATTCAGAATACCGCAAAGCTTTTTAAATGGTTCGGTATTGGAATAATTTACCGCCAGCTGCTCTACTTTTTCTATAACATGCTCTTTGGCAAAAGTGGCGTTTCGCACATCGCCATAGGTAGCTCTTTCCTGTACTATCTCTGCCTTTAGCTCTGGAAAAATCACCGCCAAACGGTTATAGAAAAACTGCGGATCGCTGGTGCTGTCGTCGTCTTTTTTCTTCTTTTTCTTCTGCTGACGAACAAGCTCCTTGCGGGTAGAACCCCCCAGTGTTTCAGAGAAATCCTCCCCAATACCGGAAGCATAAGCCGCGCTGTCTGTTTCCGGATCAAAAGCCCAGGTAGAAATGGTTTTCCACTCCTTGTCCGGCTCATCCTCCTTCATCTCACAGGCCCGCAGATGAAACTGCTTTGTCTGTGTTTCATACAGCACGCTGTATGCCGCATTTTCACTGGTATATATGGCAACCCGGCCCTGTTCCTCCTGCACGTCCTCCCTTTTTTCAAAGCCTTGCTCTAAAAGAGTGGACCGTACCTTTTCGGCAATCAGGTCAAATGCTTTTTGTTCCAACTGTCATCACTCCTGCTATTTTTCGCCCGGGCGCCGCCCGTGGATGCTCGAATGGGTACACGAATGCGTACATATGGGATTTAGTATACACTATTTTTTATTTTTTGTCACTAACGCATTTCTGAAAAAGATTTATTTATAAGTTTGGTTTCCCGTTGTGTAATTTCCATCAAAAAGTCAATATTTTTTAAATTCGAACCACTTTACTATCGAACGCTATAAATCAGTGAATCATATTAAGGCAGAACTGTTAATCTATAGGTTTGAAAACAGGCCGGCAGGCAAAATAAAGCATCATTTAAAAAAGTCGTGTGTATAAAAATGTGTTTATAGAAATAGAGATACAAATTAAGGAAAAGATACTATTTGATATTCTGTGCTGTTTTGTATTTTTTCCAGGAATAAAACTGCCATACCTGTTCGAAGCAATGTTTCTTTATGAAAGCGAGAATTCCAGATTGCGCGTGACCCCGTGTTGTGTTATCATATATATTTGAAATATTGTATTTTGGATCCACAAGGCATGAAGCACCTCTCTTCCCGCGTATTCTTTAGGGAAGCGCCGGTTTGGAGCGCCATGTGATTTTGCGTGGATACGGAGGGAATGATAATGTCAAAAACAACTGTTGCCGTCCTGTTTGGCGGCTGTTCTTCCGAACATGAGGTTTCCCGGGTTTCGGCAGCCTCTGTGATTCAGAATATTCCCAAGGATAAATACGACGTGGTAATGGTAGGCATCACCAAAGAAGGCCGCTGGCTTCTGTTTTCCGGTGACGCTGCAGAACTGCCCGACGGCAGCTGGGAAAAGCACCCCAAAAACCGCATCGCGCTGATTTCGCCTGACCGCACCCATCGGGGCATTTTAGCCCAGACAGAAAGCGGCTTTGAGGTAATCCCTGTGGACGTGGTATTCCCCGTTTTGCATGGAAAGAACGGAGAAGACGGAACCATTCAGGGACTGCTTCAGCTGGCGGGAATTCCTTTTGTGGGCTGCTCTGCACTGGCTTGTGCCGTTTGTATGGATAAAGCAATCACCAACAGCCTGCTTGAAACCGCAGGAATTGCACAGGCTCATTACCTGTGGTTTTTTATGGATAATTACCGCACCGGCGCAGAAAAGATTAAAATAAAAATTGAGGCTCGGCTGGGGTACCCTGTGTTTGTAAAGCCCGCCAACTCGGGCTCGTCTGTGGGGGTCAGCAAAGTCACCCGTGCAGAAGATCTGGATGCCGCCATTCAAAAAGCAGCCCGGGAAGACACCAAAATTGTGGTGGAAGAAGCCATTGACGGGCAGGAAGTGGAATGTGCCGTTTTGGGACTGTCCCGCCCTGATGCTTCCATCGTGGGTGAAATTGCTTCCGGCGCAGATTTTTATGACTATGAAGACAAATATAATAAATCCAGCGAGGCAAAACTTTATATTCCCGCGCGAATTCCGGAGCAAACCGCCGAAGAAATTCGAAAAACCGCAATGCGCGCTTACCGTATGCTCGGGTGCAGCGGCCTGGCTCGGGTTGATTTCTTTGTCCGTAACAGCGACGGGGCCGTTCTGCTCAACGAGCTGAATACTTTGCCCGGCTTTACCAGCATCAGCATGTACCCCAAGCTTTGGGAGGCTTCGGGCCTGTCGTATCCCGAACTGCTGGATCGGCTGATTCAGCTGGCCTTTGACAAAATTTATTTTTAATATTCCGGATTGCCGGAGGACACCGTAAGGAGAGGAACCCATGCGGGAAAACTATTTGATCAATATCGTCGGGCGGCAGCGCATCGACGAGGAAGTGGGAGAAGTCACCCTAACGACCCTTGGGTCTTATGTGACAAAAGGAAACACCCGCTATATTGTGTATAAGGAATATGATCCGGATCGGAACAACGCCGCCACAACCTCGGTGCTGAAAGTAGACGGCACCCATACCGTCACTTTGATGCGGGGCGGCGGTGACAATACCCGCCTGATTCTGGAAAAAGGAAAGCGGCATCAGTGCCAGTACAACACCGGCATGGGTGCTTTGATGGTGGGGGTATTCACCAATGACGTTCATTCCCGCCTGCATGACAAAGGCGGCGAACTGGAAGTGAATTACACGCTGGATATCAACGCCGACTTATCCAGCATCAACGAAATTTTTATCACCGTCAAGGAGGCAGAAAACAAAGATGTCAAAAATAGTACAGCAGGCTACTGAACAGTTAAGAGAAGCCATTCTGAATGCAGCCGGGCGTGCGGTTGCGGCGGGCGAACTGCCGGCCGAACCGATTCCGGCCTTTACGCTGGAGATTCCCGCAGATCGCTCCCACGGGGACTGGTCTGCGAACATCGCGTTGGTTTCTGCCCGCCCTTTGCGCCTGGCGCCCCGCAAAATAGCGGAACTGATTACCAAGCACCTGATTTTGGACGGAACCTTTTTTGACCGGTTTGAAATTGCCGGCCCCGGCTTTTTAAATTTCTTCTTTTCCCCTCGCTTTTATGTGGAGGTGTTAAAGGACATTACCGCTTTGGGAGATCAGTATGGACGAAGCGATTATGGAAAAAATAAAAAAGTTATGGTGGAATTTGTTTCCGCCAACCCCACCGGCCCCATGCACATGGGCAACGCCCGCGGCGGTGCTTTGGGCGACTGCCTTTCTGCTGTTTTGGATGCAGCCGGCTATCAGGTGTGGCGGGAATTTTATGTGAACGACGCCGGAAACCAGATTGAAAAATTCGGCGCTTCTCTTTCTGCCCGCTATTTGCAGCTGTTTTTGGGCGAAGAAGCTGTGGAATTCCCCGAGGACGGTTATCAGGGCGAGGATATTCGGGACAATGCCAAGGTGTATGCTGAAGCATTCGGCGACAAGCTGGTAAAAGCCGATGAAGAAACCCGCCGCCAAAAGCTGGTGGAATACGTTCTGCCCCGAAACATTGAACGGATGCAATCCGATTTGAAAAAGTACCGGATTGAATATGATCAGTGGTTTTTAGAAAGCACACTGCATCAGAACGGTGAGTTGGAAGAAACCCTGAAACTACTGACCGAGCGGGGCATGACCTATGAAAAGGACGGCGCGCTGTGGTATCGGGCCACCGAATTCGGTGCAGAAAAAGACGAAGTGCTTGTTCGTCAGAACGGAAACCCCACCTATTTTGCAGCGGATATCGCTTATCACCGCAACAAAATTGAAAAGCGCGGTTATGATCTTTGCATCGATGTTTGGGGAGCCGACCATCACGGCCATGTAGCCCGCTTGAAGGGTGCACTGGATGCGGTTGGCCTGAGCGGAAAACAGCTGGATGTGGTTTTGATGCAGCTGGTAAAACTGACCCGCGACGGAGAAGTGGTGCGCATGAGCAAACGGACCGGAAAGGCCATTCAGCTGGCCGATCTGCTGGACGAAGTGCCCGTGGATGCCGCCCGGTTCCTGTTCAACATGCGTGAACCCAATTCCCAAATGGAATTCGATTTGGATTTGGCCGTGCAGCAAGATGCCCAGAACCCGGTGTATTATGTTCAGTATGCCAATGCCCGTATTTTCAGCATTCTGCGCACTTTAGAAGCAGACGGCATCAAGCCCCGCGCCTGCACCGATGCAGAGCTGGCTTTGCTGAACGCACCCGAAGAAATCGAGCTGATTCGTCATCTGTCTTCCTTTACCGGTGAGATTGTTCAGGCTGCCAAGGATTACGATCCGGCCCGCATCAACCGCTATGTGGTCACTTTGGCCACCTTATTCCATAAATTTTACAATGCCTGCCGTGTGCGCGGTGAAGAAGAAAGCCTGGCAGCAGCCCGGCTGTGCTTGTGCGCGGCGGTTTCCACCGTAATTCGCAACGTGCTTTCCATGTTTAAGATTTCTGCACCGGAATCCATGTAAGTTTACGGTGTCTTAATTACAGGAGGATATCATCATGAGTGTTCCATGGACGCTGCCCTTCCTAATGGGCGGTCCTTCCGCTGCTGATTTTCATATTCCTGCCGCCCGTGACGATTTGAGCGCGGAACGGTGGATGCTGGAAAACAGCTCCCTTTTGCGGGAAAAACAAGAGCAGTGGCTTCGTGCCGGAATCGGCGGCCTTTGCGCCCCCACCGCCTTTGCCCACAGCTTTGCCCCACAAAGGGAATCCATGCAAGAAACGGTCAAACAGCTGAACACCGGCTTGTTGGAAATTACCCGTCAAGCGGCAGAGGGATTCGGCGTGCCGGTGGGCGCCCGAGTAGGCCCCAGTGGTTTGTTTGTGCCACCCTGTGGGAACGCGGAATTTGATGATATTTATGACGGTTACCGGGATCAGATTCGTGTGCTGGAAAAAAGCGGCGCACAGTTTCTGCTTTTGGAGAATCATTCTTCCCTCGCTGATATGCGGGCGGCTGTACTGGCTTCCCGTACTTCAGGAATCCCGGTGTTTGTCACACTAACCGTGGATGAAAGCGGAAAAACGTTGGCCGGCGGCGGGCTTTTGCCCGCAGTTATTACATTGCAGGCCATGGGTATAGAAGCCATCGGATTGGGCGGATTTTTGGCTCCGGAAGCCATGCTTCCCCTTTTAAAAGAAGTGCTGCCCCATGCTTCGGTTCCATTGTGCGCGGTTCCCTGCGCTGACACTCTTTCTGCCGAAGAATTTGCCCGGCAGATGGAGGAGCTTCTCCGGATAGGCGTTCCGGTTCTGGGAATCAGCGGGGAACAAACGCCCCAGCATTGGCAGGCTTTGCAAACCATAATGCAACAGCCCTTCACCTTTGGTCTGGATTATGCGGACGCAGACTGCTATGCAGCGGCAACGGAAACAGAAGCTTTCTTTCTGGGCAGTGATATCACGCTAAGTGAGCCTATCGAATGTTCCAGTGCGCTGGATGATGACCTGATTGACTTAGACGACGAACAAGTGAACGCCGCACTGGTGGAACTCAACACCTGGGACGACGTGATGCTTCTTTCTCAGGCCAGTTCCATGACCCGTTTGCCTTTGGCCGTTCGCACCGACAGCCGAACCATACTGGACGCTGCACTGCGCTATGTTCATGGGCGGCTGATTGTAGACAGCAACTGCCAGATTGACAACGAACTGATTGAGCGCGCCGCCGCCAAATACGGGGCAATTGTGTATTGATATTTTATCCAATTGGATAGAACGAAAAGCCATGAAGATTCATGGCTTTTTTCTTTTGGCTTTATTCCTTTATTTTCTCTGGATTGCTTTAGAAAAACATTCTTCTCATCTTTCCCTTGCCCCTCAGGCTGAAGGTGGGGCTTGTTTTTTCCACCGGACAGAAAGGCTTATTCTCTATTAAATATTTTTATTTTATTGTTCTTATAAAAATATTCTTCTTCTTTCTACTTCGCCCCTCAGGCCGGGGCTGGCCCCTACTTTCTTTCAAGAAGAAAGTAGGCAAAGACTTGCCAAGGCTCTGCCTTTGGAATCCGTTTAAAATCAGGGAAAGACGAAAGTTTTGTGTAACGCGCCGCTAAATCGTGGGTGGCGCACTCGCCTCCGGCGGCGCACTACCGCACGGCGGCGCTGTCGAAAGCTAGGTTCCATTTCTTCTACGTTAGCTATGTGCAGTCACGCCAACCAAGCGCCACCTTTGGCGCGATTCCGCGTGGTTTACGTCTTATTGTTTCCGGTTTCCAAAGGCGGAGCCTTTGTGTCGTTGAGAAGGGGTCCAGGGGGAGAGGATCGAAACTCTCCCCTTGGAAAGCCTTTGCTTCCTTTCGTCTTTTCACGAAAGGAAGTGCCTGCCCCGGCAAGAGGGGCGAAGTAGAAATAAGAAGAATCTTCTTAGAAAAACACCCAAGCCTGAGCTGGAACAAAGAATAAGGCAGAAAGCAAACCTGCCCGCCCCGGCATAAGAGCAATGCTTTTCGGCTTACTCTGGTTTCTCTGTGTAACAAAAGCAAAGAACCGTTCTTTGTGCAAAAGAACGGTTCTTTTTTTGCCCGGGGTAAAGTTTTACCCGCAGCCATTCCGCAGGGAACCCTCCGCTTTCTTGCAGTGTGTTCCTTTGGCTGCATAGTGGCCTTTGAACGCCCATGACAATTGTATGCTTACAGACTTAGGTTGGAACGGCTGGGCAAAGAAGGCGCCTGTAAAAGCGCATTTTATGTGAGTATTTTAAGGGGAAAATAGGATCACGAAAAAATCCCAGCCTGTTCCGAACCGCTGCCTGTAAGGCAACAAAAAAGCGCGGTACGGATGGGTCTCAACTTCCAATCCATATACCACGCTCATCAGTCGTGCACGGATCATACCCACCCCGCAGAACTCAAAATACCCCTTGGCCAATTCCCATCTCCTCTGTACAAGAGAGGAAAAATAAGGTATAATGATCCTGCAAATGTGCGGTTGATCCGTTGTATATGGAGCCCACTTCTCCGTATACAGGGGGCGAGGTGCTCGAATCACCTCGTTCCTGCATTTGCACTTTATTTGTGCCTTACACCCAGATTATACCAGTTTTGGCAATGGAATGCAAGAACAATAGTGCGGTTCCGGGTGTTTTTAATGGGAAAATTTGTCACATAAACAGCACATCCGTCATGATAAAATTTGCGGGAATGTCCCTTTTTTATCGAAGAAAAGAAAATAAAACGCAAAAGGCACTGTGAATCACAGTGCCTTTTTTGCGATGTTCTTTTGTCAAATGTTCCCTCAACAAAAACAGGTTAGCCTTCTGCATTTTCGCTGGCTTCTGCAATTTCTCGGGTTTCGTGAACAGTTCCGCGGGCATGCTGCGGCGGCGCATAAACAGAATATAACTTCAAGGGCTGTTTTCCCGTATTGATTAGGTTATGCCACTTGCCGGCAGGAATTACAATCGCATAGCCTTCTTGAACCGGTTTTTGAAAATTCAGTTTGTCTTTTGAATCGCCCATTTTCACAAGCCCTGTTCCCTGCTCGATTCGTATAAACTGATCCAGGTGCGGATGAACTTCTAAGCCAATGGATTTCCCGGGTTTTATGTTCATCAAAGTAAGCTGCAGGTATTTTCCGGTCCACAGAGTAGTGCGATAGTTTTTATTATCCTTTGTCGCTTTTGCAATGTTTATCACCAGCGGATCTGGGCCACAATCTTTAATCGGCGGCATACCGCCTTGAGCGGGGGGGCGATTTCCCCTTCGATTGGTTTGGTTGCATCCACAAGATTGCCTTGTATCCATTCTCATATTCCTTTCCGATCATTAAGATACTAATATCCTATGCGGAATTACAACAAGAAGGAACCGTTTCAATGCCAGTTCTAACAGAATAAAGAAATGAAAAACGGTTTTCTTTTAAAAGTAGAAAAACAAACAAAAAAGCGCGGCTTTACCAACGGTAAAACCACGCTTTGTTTTTTAAGATCCTGTTTTGCGGGACTGCTCTTGGTTGAGCTGTTCTTCCAGCGCAGTAATCGGAAATCCGAGCGCATCATCCACCGGAAGCGCAAAAGACATTCCCCTTGCCTCGGTACAAAAACCGCATTTCTGACAAATCGACTTCATGATTTGCTGTTTTGTTTCACGCGGTGTTAAAATCAGGATAATCTCTTTTTCAGGCTGAATTGAAATCCCCAGAAAATTTTCCACCTCGTGGTTTCCCACGCCGCGTGCTAAAACAATGGTTCCTCCAGTTGCGCCGCCCAGCTCTGCCGCTTTCATCACCTGCTCAGAGTACCCTCGGTTCACAATTGTGATGATTAAATTATACTGGTTCGCAGCAATCACAGGAATCCCCCTTTCCTTTTTGAAGCTCTCCAGCCATCATGGCTAAAGTTTGTGCCCCACCCACACTGGAAATCGGGATTGTAAAAGCAACGCCGCTGCCTGCTTTATCCAAGTGCATTTCCTGATGCAGTTTTTCCATCAGCGCCGGAACTTTTTCTGCCGGGGCAGAGCTTAAAACCACATCTTTTTCGGTTTCGCCAATTCCCAAATAATTCAGAAGCTCTGAACTAGCCGTTCCACGCCCCAGAAAAATATAATTAAATGAAAAATTTTCGGTGTTCAATATTTTGGACACCTTTTCCCCTTGATGGCGATTTACAATCGCAACGATCAACGAAAGCTTTTTCGACAAGACTGTATCTAACATTTTCTTGTCCTCCTTATCATTCAGGGCCACATGACAAGGCTGCGCCCCAAAAGAACAAGCGAGCAGAAAAATCCCTGCCCAATGCCCCACAGGCCTGACAATACCTTGCATTCTCCGTCGTTACATTATATAGAATTTCCTACCTTTCGTCAATCCCTACTCTATCTTTCCGGCGTGCAGGAAATCGATGCCGGCCGAATTGGGGCGAAACACAATCCCACTCACATTTTTCCCACAGGCATAATAGCTATTCTTGTAATAAACAGGATAAAATACCGCATGGGCGTTCAAATAATTTTCTGCCTGAACATAAGCCGACAAAGCCCCGGAATCACCGGATTGTTCTGCTGTCATCAAAAGCTGATCCAAATCCCGGCTGTTAAGCTGCGAAGGATTTTCCGGATAATCCGAACGGAAAACCGAAAGCAATTTGCCGTCTTGTTCCGGATGAATTCCCGTCAGGGCAATCTGATACTCCCCAGATCGAATGGCAGAGCGCAAATCACTTTCTGACATTGGCTTCATGCTGAAATACTTTCCGGTTTGGCGGTTCCATGCCACCAGCATTTCATTCACCATACGTTTGGCCCGCTCTGTATCCGGGCACAAAATGGTGATATTTGAAAACTCGTCGAGTGTCAATTCCTTTAAACCGGCCTGAATCAAAGCCTTGCTTTGGCTGTTTTCTTTTAAATACCCTGTTGAGCCCTGGGCATGCTGCCGGTAATTATTCCCCATCAACACTGCCTGCGGGCCAATAATGTAATCTGCCGGCTCTGCGTTTTCCGGAAGATGCGCCAACAGATTCTGCCGCGGCAGCGCCATTACCAGACCCTGACGAATTTTTTCATTTTGCATGATGGGTTCCTGCGTATTAAACGCAAGCCCCCAAGTAATATCTTCAAAAGAAGTGATGGCCAGCCCCAATTCTTTGGCCTGTTCCACCTGCTCTTCTGGAATCGGCGCCGCATCCACCGTGGATTCTGACAAAGCCTTTAAGGGATCCGACAGATCCACTTCCGACCCTTGCATAGAAAACATCAACACGGCGGGTTTGGCCGCCTGATTGCCCCGATAAAGTTCAGAACGGCTCAATTTCAGACTTTTGCCGTGATCCCAACTGAGTTTCCCCTTCAGATGAAAGGGGCCATTACTTAAAATAGACTGAAATTCCAACCCGTATTTGCCGTGGGTTTCTTCAAAAAAGGTTTCATTGCAAGGCATAAAGACGCTTTCAGAAGTCAAAGCGGGAAATTCCACATAAGAATATTCCAACTCTACCACCAAAGTCTTATCCCCTTCTGCCCGAACACCAAGCTGATCCGGCGGCAGAGCGCCGCTGTTAACCTTTCTGGCATTTTTCAAAACAAACATGGGGCGGCATGCCGCCGACTGCGTCTGAGGGCTGAGCGCACGGCGAAAAGCAAACACGAAATCCGATGCGGTTACCGGCTTTTCATCGGTCCAAACTGCATTCTGCCGCAGCTGAAAGGTAAATACCGTATGATCTGCGTTTGCGCTCCAGCTTTCAGCCACACCCGGCACTGCGTTGCCGTTTTCATCTAAGCGTGTCAATCCCTCATAAAGAGCCCCAATGGCCAGTTTGGCAGATTGGTCGGCGGCAATTTGGGGATCCAAAGTCTGGGGCTCCTGCCCCAGATAAAAATGTATCGTTTTGTCCGCCGTTTCATCCTTTTTGGATCCGCAGGCAGGGAATGCCAGCAGAATAGACGCAATCAGAATGGCGGAAAGAAGCCTTTTCATTTCATCACCTTTTATTATTACTATCAGTTCAATCTGTCTTTATTTCATATGTAAAAAATTGCCGATATTTTGTTCTTACAACCTATCGGAAAGCACTCATGATAAAAATGGAATAAAAAAAACAAGCAATTGTCAAGACAAAATTCGGCACAGCCATGCCTCTTGATTTTTTCTGTTAGTTTACGATTATTCTAGCATGTTTGGAATCTGAATGCAACGCGGACTGCGCCGTGATTACAACAATAAAAGCAGCAAGGCGCTGGCTTTGCTGCTTTTATTGCGGCGCACCGGAAAACCGGATTGCCATTTGTTAAAGAAGGAAGAGAGTTTATGAAAAAATCGTTGTAAGCATTATAGAATCAGCCCCCGGAGGACTGCGCCAAAGAAACCGACGCCGTAAAGGTTTTGCCGGTTTTGGATCTTGTGACTTGAAGCTTTACTTCTTCACCGGGTTTTTTAGAAGTAATTGCACTGGTGAGCACCGTGCTGGAATCAATGGCTTTTCCATCAATTTCAGTGATAACATCACCGGCTTCAATTCCCGCCGCACTCACAGAGGGATTCATCACTGAGGACACATAATAGCCCACCGGCAGGCCATAGAAACGAGAAATCATCGAATCCACAAACTGACCGGAAACCCCCAGCATAGCGCGATCTTTGACATAGCCATATTCTTTCAGGTCATTAATAATAGGCTGGGCTTCATCAATGGGAATGGCAAACCCAAGACCCTCATAGCCCTGCGCCACAATTTTGGAGGAGTTAATGCCGATGACCTGACCTGCTGTATTTACCAGCGCACCGCCGGAATTTCCGGGGTTGATGGCGGCATCCGTTTGAATGCACTTCATCACATAGCCATTTTGGCTGCTGGTAATTTCACGGTTGAGTGCCGAAATGTAGCCGATGGTCACACTGGAGTTAAGCTCTATGCCGCCCGGATTACCGATTGCCATGACGGTATCTGCCACCTGAAGGTTAGCAGATGTGCCAAATTCGGCGGCTGTCAGGCCCGAGGCCTCTATTTTCACCAATGCCAAATCAGTCACGCTGTCACTGCCCACCAGCTTGGCCTCATAACTTTGGCCGTCTGACAAAACAACTTTTAAAGAAGTTGCCCCTGAAACCACATGGGCATTAGTAATAATATAACCATCTGAAGTCGCAATAATACCGGAACCTTCGCTTGCGGGCGATACACTGGAGTCATTGGTGGCCGTGGTGGTTCCCCGCCGCATTCCCTGGTTCTCACTGATTTGATAATTCTGAATACATACCACTGAGGGGATCACTTTTTTGGCAATTTCCTGCACAGTCAGTTCTCCGCCGGTGGCCGCTGTGGGGTTCACCAGCGCCGAATTGCCGGAAGAAGTGGTTTTTGTTCCGCTGGCCTCGCTGCTTTGGGAGCCATTTAGCGTAACGTAGCCATTGTTCACCAAAGCCACAAATCCGCCAATAGATCCTGCAGAAATCATCAGACAGGCCAAAGCGCCGCACAGGACTTTTAATCCCAATTTGTTGCCTTTGGGGTTTTCGGGATCTCTGGAAGAGCCACCCGATCCCCGTCCGCCGGATCCGCTGGATCGATAGGAATTGCCATCCCACTGAACCGGCTGGTTCAAATTATTCCACTGATAATTGCTTCCGGTGGTGTAATTATCACGTTGTGTGTCGTCTTTATCATTAAAATCGCCATAGGGATACATTTCATCAGATCCTTTCCTTTTACGACCACGTTTTCTCGTTAGTCTTAGTATGCCAAAGGAATGTGAAAAAGCTATGACTTCCAGTTATATTTTTTATGACAGAATCGAAAAAAATATGTGACTGAAAAATAGCAGAAAATAGCGAACAGACAAATTCCGCCTTCATTTGATCAGATAAAGCCAATATAACACTGCCCAAAAGCCGGCACCAGAATATCTTGCCCAAAAGGCATCTTTTCATCGATAGGGATTCATCCGCAAAGGTTCTCACGCCCAAGAGCAAAATATTTAAATTCTATTTTTGGCAAATCGGCTCACAAAAAGAGATTTCAAGATCTTCTTGCCATTTTTTGTATTTTTTAATGCATTACGCAGCCAATTTGTTGCCATTTCTTCTGATTTGTTTTCAATTATATTCCGCAAAAGCACAATTATTGCAAGTTTTAATAATTGTTCCTGCAAATCCTTGCAAAATGTTTCAAAATATGGTTAGATAAGAACATGAGCTAATTTCATATACCACATAGAAAGGAGATTGCTTATATATGTACCAAGCATGTATTTTTGACTTTGACGGAACATTGGCTGATACTTTGGATTCCATTGTGTATTTTGGTAACTCTGCTCTGGCGGAATGTGGATATCCGGCCATCGACCGTGAAAAATACCGTTATCTGGTTGGTAAGGGCTCGGATCTGCTGATGAGAGGTATGCTTCAAGAGGTTGCCCCCAAAGGATACACAGAGGACGACGTGATGCTGCTGCGCAGAATTTATGAAAATCTGTACGAGCACGACCCGATGCACTTTGTGGATCAATATGAGGGGATGGAGGCTTTGCTTAACGAGCTGAAAGCCAAAGGCATTAAGCTGGCGGTGTTATCCAACAAGCCCCATAACATTACCGAAAGACTGGTGACCATGCTGTTTTCGTCGGATCTGTTTGACGTGTGCTATGGCCAGCGCTTTAACGTGGAGCGCAAGCCTTCACCGGAGGGCGCTTTGGGAATTGCCAAAGAACTTGGCTTGCAGGCCAAGGATTGCCTGTACATTGGGGACAGTAACATTGACATGCAAACCGGTGAAGCCGCAGGCATGGACACTGTAGGTGTTCTGTGGGGATTCCGCTGCCGCGCCGAACTGGAGCAAAGCCATGCAAAACATATTGTGCGCAGTCCGCAGGAAATTTTGAAGATTGCGTTGGGAAATACTGAAAAGAATTAAAATAGTCCTTTTTGGGGATGAGTTGAAAACAGACCGGTATCATTGGGATACCGGTCTGTTTTTCTGTTAAACGATAGTTCGTGTAATCACCTGAAGATGATCGCCCGGCTTTTTAAAGCAGATTATTTCAAAGAACTCTGTACGGCAGATGAAATCTCAATGCCGCGCTCAATGCCTTTGTGCAGGGCATCTGCAAAAGGTTCTTGCCGCTTCAAACTGTTCACGATGGCCTCGGTAATTCCACCCTTTGTGGCCATTTTTGCAATGTAGGCGTCAATTTCCTCCTGTGTTCTCAGGGAAGGACGCACCTGCTTTGCCCAATCATACAAATCCAAAAACAGGGGATATTCTTTCCCAATGGCACAGACACCTGCCTGAATTTTTTCCGGATCCGATTCTTGCAGCATAGCCGCCGGCAGACACACGGCAGCGGAAAACGCATTCAGGTCCCCTTCACCGGAAAGCGGAATTTTCTGCACCCGCATCTGATTTAGCAGACCAGCCAGCACCTCTTGTTCCGGATAGATCGCAGCCACGCCCTTTCCTTCTAGAATCGTATCCGGCCCGCTCAGCATCATGCGATAAATCCGCTCTGCAGAAAACACCTTTTGCAGCAGCGAAATCGGCAGACCAGCGGCACAGGAAACAATCAAAGCATCTTTTGCTGCCCGGTTTCCCTCCATGGACATGATATCCTGCGGCTTTATCGTAATGAACAGAATATCCGCTTGTTCCAAAATGGTTTGATTTTCACAAAGGCAAGAAACCAGCCCTTTTTCTTCCAACTGTTGATAAGTGGCGGGGTTTCCCCGGTACGAAAGCATCAGCTTCTCTTTGGGAAAACCATTTTGAATCAGGGACAATGCAATTCCCTGCCCCAAATGACCGCACCCCACAATTCCCACTTTCAGTTGGTTCACACCACAAAAATCCATATACTTAGCCCTCCTTTTGACTCATCACATTTCGCTTAACTGAATAACGAGCAAATAAAAAATTCGCCTGCTGTTCGGGTAAAGCCGGCACCGCAGCCCTGACCCGAACGGGCAGACGAAACTTATTTTTGAAACACGCAAACCAGCGAAAATATTTTAGAGCGAAACATCTTATAATCCCAGCTGAGCTGCCTGCACCATAATCGCTTTCGCAATGGGGCCGGCAGATGTACGCCCGTAATTGCCTTCTTCCACCACCACGGCAAATGCATAAGGTGTTTTGGGATCGGCAGAAAAGCCAATCATCCAGCCGTTGGGCTTTTTACCCCCGCCAACCTCTGCGGTGCCGGTTTTCGCGCACACGCTCATCCCGGGGAACATATTATCCCCATAATCGTTGGTCACGTTATAGCGCATCAAGGTTTTCAGGGTTTCTGCCGTTTGGGGCTTTAACAGCTGCGTGCCTAATTCTGTTTTTCCCTGCTGCACCACCAACCCCAAATCCGTTTTAATCTGCTGAACAAAATAAGGCTGCACCGGTGTTCCCCCATTGGCAACGGCTCCCATCAAAAGCATCATATGATACGGATTGGTCATAACGGTATACTGGCCGATTCCAGACCAGGCCAGCTCCTGTTGCTGTGCACTGCTTACATTGTATTTGCTTTGCGCGGTAGATATCCCATCCACCAAAAAGCTTTGATTAAACCCCAAAGTGCTGGCGGTTTCCGTCATTTTCTGTGGCCCCAGATCCATAGCAAGCTGCGCAAAGGCAATGTTGCAGGATTTGGCCAAAGCATTCTGAATCGAAATTTTTCCATGAACACTTTCACAAGTGATTTTATTGCCGTTCACCGTCATGCTGCCCTTGCATTCAAAGGTCAGCGAATCCCAACCGGGAATATTTTCAATGGCGGCGGCTGTGGTCACCACTTTGAAAATTGAGCCGGGGGTGTAACTGGCAGAAAGCACTTTATTGAGATAGGCACCTTCGTATTTTGAATTGGTGTCAATGTCTTTCGGGATATTAGAGGGATCAAACCCCGGGGTGCTGACCATCACAAGCATTTCGCCTGTCTTGTAGTTGTAAAGAGCAACTGCCCCCCGCCTGCCATTAAGCTTTTCATAAGCAGTTTTGGAAAGTTCCGCAGATAAGGTCATGCGAATGTCATTGCCCTTGGCCTTCCCAGTGGGCGAAGTCAGCCCTGTCCACGGGTTATAGCCGCCGATTTCAGTACGGTAACGGTATTGTACTCCGGTGGAAATATAACCGTTGGTATCCCCCACTGCGTGCAGCATTGCCCGGCGAGTGGTTTCATCGGCCGGATACACCCGTTTGCCGTCCTGTGTCTTGGCCAAAACAACTCCGGTGCGATCCAATACCGCCCCTGCACTGGTCAGCTGGCTGTCGCCTGACGCATACTTATTAAATGGCTGCATGGCCCATGCACCGCCATCGGTAAAATACCCGAACAAAAAAACGCCCAGTCCCACAAAAAAGCCCAGCACCATCAGATAAAGAACGCCGGCACGTCCTCCTGTTGTTTTCATGCGCTCTTCCTCCTTGCGGCATAGGTTCTTTCATCTGACGCTTTCATAAACGCCAAAAGTCCCCACACAGATATCATGCTGGAACCACCGGCGCTGATAAAGGGCAAGGTAACACCAGTCAAAGGCAGAACGTCGGTGGCGCCGAAGATATTCAGTGCGGTCTGGAACAAAAGCATCCCTGCTGCCGAGCAGGCCGCAATGGAATAAAAGGTGGAACGGCTTCTGGTGGCGTCCAACTTGGTATAAATCGAAAACATCAGAATACAAAGCACCACTACAACCGCCAAAACCAATCCCAGTTCCTCACAAATCATGCCAAAGACCAAATCGCTGGTTCCGGCAAATACATTTTTTAGGTGGCCTTCCCCCATGCCGGCGCCAAACAGGCCGCCGCTGGCGGCATAAGACAGCACACGGGTCTGCTGATAACCGGTTCCGTCTGAAAATTCCCACACATGGCGCCAGACGGCAAATCGATCTGCAATATAAGGTTTAAATTTTAAAATCATAAATGCGCCCAGAACAGCTGCCGAACAAGCCAGCACCACGGTACGCAGGCTGCCGGAACGCATAAACGAAATCAGCAAAAAGGTCACAAAGAAGATGGATGCGGTTCCAAAGTCCCGCATTAAAAACAAAGAGCCAATGCAAATTCCGGAAAACACCAGGAATTCAGTCAGGTTCTGTGTGGTTTGCAGCCGATCTAAAGTAGATGCGCCTGCAAACACGAAAGCAATTTTAATAAATTCAGACGGCTGAATCGTAACCGGCCCTATGCTAATCCAGTTTTTTGCACCATGGGCGGCAATACCGAAGGCCAAATTGACCGCAAACAGCGCCACCGCCGCAAGACCAATGGCAAAACGCCATTTGGCTACCCGATCCAAATTCCCCATAAAGGGGATTAAAATAGAAAATAGCATAATTCCGCCCGCCATTGCAACAAGCTGCGTATAGGCAAGCTTTAAATCGGCTCCGGCCAGCAGCATCACTCCGATTCCGCTGAGCAAAAATCCGATGGTTTCCAGTTCAAAACTGACCCGATGTAACACCCGCATGGAATAAAAGTAAAGTCCCCATTCCAACAAAGCCAAAGCGCCAAAAGGAATCAATGGCTCATAAACAAAGGCTGTACCGCCAAAACAAAGCTGAGCCACCAAAAAAATCTGAATCAAAAATACAGTGAACATCAGCCCCATGGGCGAAGGAATTTTACGGTTCCATTGGAACAGCGCTCGCTTCTTTTTAAAGTCCCCTTCGTTTGCCCTTTGAAGCATCACCGCCGTGGAACCCATTGCAATCACATCACCCGGCATCACCGGCAAAGTGGGCTGCGCCCGTGTTCCATTGACAAAAGTGCCTGACTTGGAGTTGGTATCCGTAATCAGCCATCCGGATTCCCGGCGCATCAGCACCGCATGATCCCGGCTGGCGGTATGATCGGGCAGCACAACATCGCAGCTTCGGCTTCTGCCGATGGAATTTTCCCAGTACAACACTGGAATTTTCACATGAGTTACCATTTCTTCCAGCAAAATCACCGGATCTTCTCGCCGCCGACCGCGCCGCAGCGACACAAAACACCGCCAGAGCACCACCGCTGAAAGCAGAGGAATCAACACCCGAAGGACAAACAGAACCACGGTAAGCGTGGTTCCCAAAAATTCCATTATCTGAGCCAGCAAGGGTATCCCCCTTTCTTTTTTCAATTCATTGTGCGTTTTTCTAAAAAACGGCAATGCAGTCTTTCCCTATCTTGTCCCAAAAGCGATGCAAGGTATATTTTGCTGTTTTGGGTTGGTTCATTCTGTCTAAAATCCGGTCATTATAAATTCTATTATTACTCTGTTTCTGGGAATAAAAAAACGAAATCGCCATTGCTAACAAGATTGCAATGGTTTGCATAGAGGAACACTTCTCTATCATTCGTCTTGCCTCTTAAACCGAAGCGGAGTTTTTTTCCTCCCATCGAAGAGGATGGCTTGTTCTTTTTCAATTCATTAAATGAATGCTTTTAGAAAAAGATTCTTCTCATCTTTCCCTTGCCCCCCGGGCCGGGGCGGAGTTCTTTTTCTCTATTTGAAAAAGTGCCAGATCTTTATTTCTCAATTCTTTGAATTGCTGTTTTAGAAGAAGATTCTTCTCATCTTTCCTTCGCCCCTCGGGCCGGGGCGGGCCCCTACTTTCTTGCAAGAAGAAAGTAGGCAAAGACTTGCCAAGGCTCCGCCTTTGGAATCCGTAAAGGATCTGTGCAAGACGGTGGTTTCGTGTAACGCGCCGCTAAATCGTGGGTGGTGCACTCGCTAAAGCGGCGCACTACCGCACGGCGGCGCTATCGTTAGCTCAGTGCAAATTTCCCTTTACAGTAATTTTTCATAAAAGAATATTTTTGCGTGAAAATAGGCTACTACGCCCAATGTTCTCTCAGGCATCGAAAGCCTTGCTTTCGCTTATGCCGTGAGGTTATTTAAACCAAAGTCTCCTCTTAGTTCTGCAATCGCATCGCAAAACTACAGGCCAAAGCTAAACTGTAGTTCAATGTTCTCTCAGGCGTCAAAAGCTTTGCTTTTGTTTGCGCCGTGAGGTTATTATAACCCGAAAAAGATCGAAAGTAAATGAACAAACCATGGAGAAAGAATGACGGTTTTGAAAGGAATGAAGCCTTGAAAAACAGAAAAAGCGTTTGGATAGGCTTGAGCCTTTTCCAAACGCTTTTGTATTTTTTTAATGGATCGAAGGGCAGCAGCTGTCTAACAGCCTTAAATCATCTAAAAGCCCCAGGTTTTTCAGCAATGCAGGAATTTCCGCCTCAAAGTTTACGCCAAAACGGATGTCGGTTCCGGCTTCCTTGGTTCTGCGAATCGCACCGCAGGTAAAGTCCACTGCTAACTGCATGGCACGCTGAATATCAAAGCCATTTAAAAGTCCCGCCAAAAGAGCGCTTCCATATACATCACCGGTTCCATGATAAGCCCCTTCAATGCGCTCAGAAAAGGCATAGCTGATTTCGCCGGTGACACTGTCATATCCCGCGGAACCCAGTTCATGTGAGTCAAACCAGACACCGGTAAGAACTACCTTTTGCGGCCCTAAAGCCGCCAAGTCTTTCAGCAGCTGTTCGATGTATTCCCTTTCATAGGGGCCATCCTGAAATTCCCGGCCCAAAAGAAATGCAGCTTCGGTTAGATTCGGCACAACAATATCTGCGCTTTTGCACAGGCGAGCCATGCCTTTTGCCATTTCGGGAGTGTAAATAGAATACAGTTCGCCGTTATCTGCCATAACGGGATCCACCATAATCAGGTTGTGATCCGTTTTAAACTGGCGAAAAATATTTTCTACCATATCAATCTGCTCAAAAGAGCCCAAAAAGCCGCTGTACATGGCATCAAATTCCAGCCCAAGGCTTTTCCAATGATCTGCAAAAGGAGGCAGATCTTCCGTTAAATCCCGATAGGTAAACCCGGTAAAACCACCGGTATGGGTGGAAAGCACCGCCGTAGGAATGACGCTGGTTTCAATGCCTGCCGCCGAAATAATGGGCAATGCAACTGTGAGAGAACACTTGCCAAAACCCGAAATATCATGAATTGCCGCTACTCTTTTTTGCCGTTCCATAGAACACCTCTATTTCTTTTCCGCAATTTCGCCTGCACACTTATAAATGCTGCCTGCCGGTACAACTCCCCGCACCATGGAAAGCGGGTATACACTGCTGCCACGCCCAACAATGGTTCCGGGGTTCAAAACAGAATTACAGCCAACCTCGACCGAATCCCCCAGCATGGCGCCGAATTTTTTCAGTCCGGTTTCCATAGAGCCGCATTCGCAGTGTACTTTTACCAATGTTTTATCTGATTTCACATTGGAGGTAATGGAGCCTGCTCCCATATGAGAACAATACCCCAAAATAGAATCACCCACATAATTGTAATGGGGGACCTGAACCCGATCAAACAGAATGACATTTTTCAGCTCTGTGGAATTGCCCACCACACAGTCTGCGCCCACCAACGCATTCCCGCGAATAAAAGCGCAATGTCGAACCTCGGTTCCCGGGCCGATGATGGCCGGCCCTTCTATATGGGCAGTGGGATAAATCCGGGCAGTACGCGCCACCCAGACTGTTTCAGACCGCTGTTCATACTCCTCTGCAGAAAGTGTTTTCCCCAGTTCACAGATCCAGCTACCGATTTGGGGCAGTGCCTGCCAAGGATATCGACAGTCTTTGAAAAACGGCCGAGCCAAGGTATGCTCCAGATCAAATAATTCCTTCACTTCAATGGATTCCATGTTAGTTATCTCCTGAAAATTCCGTTTCTTTCTATTTTTGTCTGAAAAGCAGGAATTGTCAAGAGGGTTTCATTAATTCTTTTTTAAGCATCAGAAGATCCACCGTGGTCAAAACGCCGTCACCATCCAGATCTGCCGCGGCAAAAGCCGCTTCTTCCAGTTCTGCCGTCCCGTTAAGCACCCGGTATAAAATTTTACTGGAAGTTTCGGTCACATACCCTGTGCCATTCAGATCCCCGGGCACAATTATCATCAGGCTGTCTGTAATTCCCTGCTCAGATTCTGCCAGCAAAACCGCCCCTGTCATTACGTATCCGCTGGCCATGGTAACTCCATTGGGCTTTTCTGCCCGTAAAATGGCACCATCCACTTTTAAATGATTTTTTAATACCGCATAGGTGGTTTTTTCTTTGACATAAATCTTCTGGGCATTGCGATCAATGCGGTAAACATCACTTTGGATTTCTCCGGGTTCTCCCTCACCGCTTCCCGGCGCCTCCGAGTTTGGTTCACTGCTTTCTTCCCCCGGATCTTTCGAATTCTCACCGCTGCTTTCATGGTCAGTTGCTTCTATCATAT
Organism: Clostridium minihomine; assembly: GCF_900240385.1. GTDB lineage: Bacteria > Bacillota > Clostridia > Oscillospirales > Acutalibacteraceae > Faecalispora > Faecalispora minihomine. The sequence continues at coordinate 289,068 of NZ_OEQH01000002.1, forward strand.
CTTCAGTAACGGGAGTAAAATACCAACCATCTTCCCCAATTACCACTGCGGCGGTTCCATTGGCATGATTGGCAAGAGCTATCAATTCCCCGTGAAAGGTACAACTTCCAACTTCGCCTTCTTCATTAAAAACAGCGGCACGGGAATCCTCTGTTTTCACTAGAACCTGCCCTGACCCCAGCAAGGCAGCGCAACTGGAATCGCCCCCTGTTTCCACGGTTTTTACCAAACGATTTGATTCCTTCAGCACCCGATAGATATCGCCCTCGGCGTCAATTAAAAGGTGGGAACTTAAAAAACGAAATTCAGGTATTGGCATATCGCTGACAGAAAGAGGCGGATCTGAAAGAGGAGTATACTGTGTAATGGTATCGGGCAAAGGCAAAATACCTAACTTGCTTTCCCCCGGATACATCGTGTACAAAACCTGATCCGGCGAAACAGCGATGGCGGCAAAAGACCCCAGAGCCGTGGGGATGCTCTTAATCACGTCAAACCCATTGCTGGTATCTATGATTAAAAGGCTATTCTTTTCACGGGAATGAGCCACATAATACCGACCTGCGGAATCTACGGTCAAGTCATTGCTGTGCTCTGCAGAAACGCCCCGCATCACGGCGTCACTGTGTTTCTTATCCAACAGATTCCGATCCAAAGTATAACGAATGATTCGGATGCCGAATTCCCCGCTATTTTCATTGCGGTAAGGCGCTATTAAAGAAAGCTGCCCGTTACTGTAAAGCGGATAGGTGGCATACTCGGGCTCTGTCACCTGACTGAGTACTTGTCCGTCTTCACTGAGCAGCATGGCAAAGGATGATACCCCTTTGGTGCCAACCAGAAGAAACTGATCCTCTTCTGCCGGCAGCAGGTAAACCGTGTCCGGAGAAGAAAACTTATCGGGAACATCAAGCAAGACAGAAACTTTGGAAGAACCGGCAAAAATACAGGTAGCCGTAACCACCGTAAAGAGAATCGCAAACAGCCCCGCATAAATCGCCAGAAAAGTACGTTTTCTTTTATTTTTCATCGTTTCTCCCCCCATTTTGATAGTTTCATTATAATTACCTTAAAATGGAAAGGGGCAATTGGTGAATAATATCCATAAAAGAACTAATGTGCGGAAGAAAAAGGGGGTATTACCTACAAAATTCGTAGAAATATCTGCATGCTTTCACTCAACGGTTACGATAAATGGCAAATGAAGGCTAATAAAAAACAAGCATATAAGAGTTATTATTCTGTAAAGAAACAGATCGAGTCTGAAAAAGGCTGATAAATCACACCACGAATAAAGAAAACCTTTTATACATATTTAAAATCGCAACTAAAGTAATACTAGAATAAAAACGCATTCACTTTTTGTCATTTAGTCCTAAATCTATGTACAAAACTAATAAAATGTAGTATGTATTATTATGTAGTCAGCACCTTGTAACATACAATATAAATTATTCTTTACATGAAAATTTGTTGGATTCGTCACTGGATTATCAAAAAATCACCTCATTATTTTGAGTAGGATATCCTAAATAATTTCAGATTAGAAAGCCAGTGAGCGCCGTGAGTTAAAATGGATTTCCAAAGCATGTTTTGTCCGAAAATTCACTGATGTTGATTGTAGGAAGAGTAAATTCTTTGTTTTACTTTCGATTGGCTTTTTTCACGCCAAATAAGTACCCAAAACAAGAATTTACGAAAACAACAAAAACCTTAGTTTTAGAATGGAGGAACAAACAATGAAAAAGTCAAAAAAATTACTGAGCCTTGCCTGCGCAACCGTTATGCTGGCCGCTGTTGCCGTACCCGCTGGTGCAGAGACCATTGTGAATCAACAAGAGGCTCCCACGGTACTAACTAAGGAATCTGTGGGTGCCCAGGAATTGCAGGCGAGAAATTACCGCAAATATGGGTATAAAAGCCTTGTCCAGGTCAAATCCAACAGAAAAGAGAAGCGTCTGGTTGACGGAACAAAAGCCGGACCATCTTCCAGGATAGCGGAGCATGTTGTCGAAGAACTGAATGGCGAAGATTATTTGTCCTTCTACATTAAAGTTTCTGACCAGCAAAGATCAGAAGAGGTTTACCAAGGGGTAGGAGAACTGGAAATGGAGTACAAATACGCGGATCGTGAAACCTATACCGGAGACGCAACGCTTTATGCCGTAAATACAGGCAGTAAAACGGCACGCGTCAAAGGCAAAATACAATTTAATTAAATAGCAGTCACACCATATCCGCACGAAAAAATTCGTGCGGATATGGATTTATTTATTAGAATCGAGGGTTAGGATGAAAAATTTCTCTCAAATCTTCTGGTTTCAATTCCGGCATATGGTAACCCGCCGGCAGTTTCGCCTATTGTTTCTTTTTGTTGTCACGGTGATTACCCTGTCTTTTTTAGACAGCTATTACCGTTACTACGGCATGGATATCGGGGTTGTCCCTTCCCCCGCCATGGGCTGGATCGGTCGAACCCCAAATGCCTCAGGGGAGCAATGGGCCTTATATGTTTTTGCCATATTTTTGGAGTTCTTTCTTCTGGCGGTGGGCGCGCTGGTTTTTTCAGATTTTTATCTGACAGACCAAAAGGAAGGAACCTATCCTCTTCTGATTACACGCAGTTCCTCTAATGCGTATCATCTGGCCGGTGCGCTTGTCTGCTTTTTGGGTGCCTTCGGAATGATATTGCTTCCCTTACTGCTGTTCTACCCCATTACTTTTGTGTTCTTCCCTTCAGACGCAATCATCTACCCATTTTTGTCTACCAGATCTTTTTTAGACCTGAGCCGTGTAAAGGATCATGCGGTATTGTTTCCAAATTTGTTTTACAGCCATCCGCATCTTTCCAACTTGGTTTTTATTTTTTACAACAGCCTGCTAGCGGGCGCATGGGCTTTGGTTTCTTATACGCTGAGCTATTTTTTGAAGTTCAGCCGAATCCTTGTGATTGTGCTTCCTACCGTCTTTTTACTATTTGGTGGATATGTATACGAATTGATTATGGAAAAATCGATTGCTCTCATACAGTACACGAACCCAACCTGGTTCAGAGGCGACAGATACCTTGCCGTCTTTTGGGCTTATCTTCTGATCCCCTTGCTCTTCTCTGTTCTTGTTATTACATTGCGGCTGCGAAAAAGAAAGGCGGATGAGTTGTGAGATACTTTTACAAGCTGTTCTGGAAACAAAAGCTGACATGGGTATTAGTTGCCGCACTGCTGATTCTAGTCGCGGGGCAAAGCTATTTTAACACCTATTGCCTCTTTATTGCATTTGGCGATTTTTTTACAGGCTCCGCCGTATATGCCGGAGAAGTTTACGAAGCGCATTTTTTCTTTCGAGGCGCTGCTTTGATGCATATTCCCCTTTACGCTTTGTGGATTTATGGAATCACCCGTTTTTCGATGGATATTAAATTTTCCACACGAAACGAATCCCGTTCCCGCTGGATGCTTCTATATCTTCGGCTGTCCCTTCCTTTGGCCGCAACTTTTCTTTTGATTCTAAATATTCCTGCCCTAATTGGTTCTTATCTTGTGGGCGGCGTTTTCCTGCCAGTGCTTCCCTATTACCTTTACAGTTTCGTTTTGGAACTAATCCTGCACATGATTTTCTCACTGATTTATTTTCTGGCGTACCTTTTGACAGACCGCCCGATTGTTCCGTTTATTGCCTTATTGTTATATGGTGCCTTGGAGTCTTGGTATGGGGCCATTAATTTCGACAGGTATGGAGAAGAGTTTAATCTTGATTTAACAATCGGCTGGGGCCGTGCCATTACCGATTCCACTTTATGGACGGAAGAGCATATGCTGGACTGGTCTGCGTTCTTTGTTCTGGCCGTGATTTTTTTACTGTTTTTCGTGCTATGCCAAATTGCCGTGCACCGCAAAGATTTTTTAAGCACTCAAGAAAATGCGCAAAAGGCATAATAAAACCACACAGTGGAAAAGAAAGGAATAGGAAAAATGGAATCGATTCTAGTAACACAGGCAACCAAAAGCCTGAAAAAAAGGCTTGTGTTAGATAATGTAAATTTAGAGTTGGAGCAAGGCGGTATTTACGGCTTTTTCGGCCCCAACGGCTCGGGCAAAACCATGCTGTTCCGCGCGATTTGCGGACTGATTTATTTGGACGCTGGGTCGGTCAGCGTATTTGGAGAGAAAATTGAAAACAAACGCTTTCCAAAGGATCTGGGATTAGTTATTGAATCTGTAGGCTTTTGGAACGAGTTTACCGGCTTTGAAAATTTAAAGTTTCTGGCAGCCATCAAGCAGAAAATTGGTGACAAGGAAATCACTCAGGTTCTGAAGCGAGTAGGGCTTGACCCAAAAGATTCCAGAAGCTATAAAAAATACAGCCTTGGTATGAAACAGCGTCTTGCCATTGCACAGGCCATTATGGAACGCCCCAACTTATTGGTGCTGGACGAGCCTACAAATGCCTTGGACGAAGACGGCATTCAGGCGGTACATCAAATCATACGGGAAGAAAACGATCGGGGCTGTACCATACTGATTGCCAGCCACAACAAGGCGGATTTGGACTTATTATGCCAACGGAAATTCAAAATGGCGGAGGGACAGTTATCCGAAGCGCAAATGGAAAAAGAGCTCCATCTAAAAGAGGTCGTAAAGGGGGCTGCTTTATGAAAAAACGCTATGTGATTTTCATCAGCCTGTTTTTATACCTTATCTGCATTGGGGCCGGGGTAGCCACCCGGAACTCCTATACGGATATTTGGGCGGAAGCCAAATCCCAGTCACCGGAAAATGTAGGCTATATATTTTTCGATGACAAAGAATCCCTGATTCAGGCTTCAGTTCAATCAATTTATGATGAGGCTCCGATTATCGTATTGGCCACTGCCAATACCGAAGGGGACAACCATGGAAAAACCTTTTTTACCGAAGTAACTGTAAAAAAGGTTTTCAAAAACGATGGCAGCCTTACTGGAAATACATTGGTAGTCTGTGAGCCAATTCAACTGGAAAAAACTACAAGCGAAAAAACTGGGCTTCCAATATACTCCATGCAAACACTTCATGGCAAATCTTTCTCTAGAACCAAAATTATTCCGGGGCACGATTACATCCTGTTTTTAAAGTCCTTTTTGCCCAAGGAATATCGAACAGATCCCCCCACCTTTACAATGATTGACAGCCCATATGCCAAGCTGATGCCAGATTCCACAATCACAGCAGAAAATTACCCCAAACCAGTTTGGGCGATTGATTATGAAAAATCATTGCAATACGAAATTTTATTGCAGGATCAGAACCTGGTAAAAACATTTTTTGATACGAAAAAAGAGCTTTTGTCCCTTATGGAGTCTTAAAATGAAGCGGTTTCCACACTCGAATATAAGCTTACAACAATATATTTTTATAAAAAGGCTCAAAGCATCCAATATGCTTTGAGCCTTTTTCAGGAGGAATGATCATGTTATAAAAGCATATTATGAAAAATTAAATTGTTGTACTTCGTCCAGCTTGGGAATCGACGGTGCCGCTCCTTTTCGGGAAACTGCGATAGAAGATGCTTTCGAAGCCAGCTCCAATGCTTCTTCCACCGTTTTTCCGCCGGTAATCCCCGCAAGGAAAAACCCGGTGAAGGTGTCGCCGGCGGCAGTGGTATCCACAACCTTGACGGGATAGATTCCATGAGAATAGCGTTCCTGCCCATGGCGATATTGAACGCCGTCACTGCCCAAAGTCAGCACCACCGCTGTTTGCGGATACTTTTCTGAAAAGTAGTTCAGAATTTCTTCCGGATTTTGCAGGCCACTTAGCTGCCAGCCTTCAATTTCATTAACCAGTAGAATAGAAACCTTAGACAAGTCGCATTGCCCAATGATTTCGTTATAAGGGGAAGGATTCAGCACAATCCGCATCCCTTTTTCATATCCCTTTTCGATCAGCTTTGGTACCCCGTTCACCTCGTTCTGCAAAAGCAGCATATCTCCGCTACCAAAGGCAGAAAGCACCTGATCCATAGAATCTTCTGTCAGACACTGGTTGGCACCGCCAAACAGCAAAATATTGTTCTGTCCTTTTTTGTCCACCTGAATGACTGTATGGCCGCTTTTTCCCGGCACTTTTCCGATGTATTTGGTCTTCACTCCATTTTGGGCGCACAAATCCAGCAAGGCTCCGCCGTCCTCTTCCCCTACCAGTCCTGCATGCCAAACCTGAGCACCCGCACGAGCTAATGCAATGGATTGGTTCAGACCCTTTCCACCGCAGAAGGTATCCATCCGGTAGGCCGCAGAGGTTTCCCCCGGCAGCAAAATGTGGTCGACGGCATAAACATAATCATAATTCAGGGAACCAAAATTCAGTATTTTCATGGCAATCTCCTTTTACGCCGGGAACGCCACCCCTGCCCTTAAAATAACATTGGGGAACGGGGTAAATTCACCGGTGCGGATGGCAAATTTGACCTGTCGGGTTCTTTGTTTGAATTCCTCATGAGGTACCATCTCATAAGGAATATCGGCCAGCTTTTCCCGGATATAAGTTTCTAAAAGCGGATTCTTCTCTTGGATTTCAGTAAGATTGGTTTGATTCTTTTTCATACCAGCATTCTCCCCTTTCGGTTCCTGAATCTTGCGTGTGATGGCCTGCCAGCACCAGATTATCTTCTGTAATTTTGTCCCCGACCAGTTCGGCTGTTTTCTTTCCGTTGGAAAGCACCACAATTCGGTCGGCGACGGCCAAAACTTCTTTCAGCTCAGAAGATATCACAAGGATGGTCAGGCCACGCTCCGCATACTGATTGATGATGTCGAACACCTCTGTTTTGGCACCCACATCAATTCCCCGGCTGGGTTCATCCAGCAAAAGGATTTTGGGAGCCGTCAAGATACCCTTTCCCATAACCACCTTTTGCCGGTTGCCGGCCGAAAGCGATAAAATAGGCAGTTTTTTATCCGCCACTTTAATGCGAATCTCTTTGATTTGCCGCTCTATCGGCTCCTCTTCCTTCTTCCTGTCCAGAAAGATTCCCTTGGTATAGTTTTTCAGACTGGAAAGAGAAATATATCTAATTTTATTGGTTTTTGATTCTGTGCAAAAATTCGGCAAAAGAAATAATTATTTCAGAAAAATATGGATACTATTTATCAAGTATATGTATTTATTCGAATTATCAACAAAATAGCTTGACAGTATATAAAAACGAGTATAATATGAAAACGCTGTTGGATTTCCAAATTCAGTTTTTTATTTTACCAATTGTTAGTCCAGATTAACAAAAACGTTTTTTTGCTGCAAAAAATGCACTGCATGTACACAGAACAAATCAATTGCGGGATTCCATTTTGGAATCGGAAGAGATAGTTAAGACACAACAAGGGGTCAGTACGCCCTTTTGTAAGTCATAACTAACAAAAAAGAGAACCCGGGGGCATTTTGTCCTGCGGGAATTGAGGATGTTTAGATCAGGAGGATCATAAGTGCAAATAAATAGTGTAAGTAAAAGGGTTTTAGCCAGTTTTTTAAGCCTGCAAATCCTTTTTTCTGGTGCGCCCATGGCGTTTGCCGCAGAAGGAACAGGCAGTTCCGACATTTTCACTGCAGATGGACTTACATACAAAGTGCTGTCTGAGGCGGAAGAAGAAAACGGCACCGTACAGGTAGGAAATGGCACCTCGGCAATGGCAGTTAGCGGCTTTGTTGAGGTACCGGCGACGGTGACAAATGAAGACAAAACATACGATGTGGTTGAAATCGGCGAAAAGGCCTTTTTGCGGCAGGGCTCTCTGACAGAAATCACCTTGCCGGATAGTATAACTCAGATTGGCGTTCGAGCCTTTTTCGGCACCGGTCTGGAAAGTTTTGAAATGAGCGACAGTGTAACCAGCATTGGTGAAGACTCTTTTGGAGCTTCTGAGGCTTTGGCAAGCATCACTCTTTCTGAAAATTTGGAAGTCATACCCAAAGGGGCTTTTGGCAGCTGCTCTGCTCTGCGGCAAATTGATATTCCCGAGGGCGTAACCAGTATTGAAGACTCTGCGTTTTTAAGCTGCCAAGAGCTTCAAAGAGTGTCGTTGCCCGCCAGCTTGGAAGTCATCGGAGACAAGGCTTTCTGGCAGGACGAGGCTCTGAATACGCTTACGATTGCAGAAGACAGCCAGCTGACTTCCATCGGTGAAAGCGCTTTTCAGTGGTGCGGCCTTTTAAAATCGATAAAATTGCCGGTTGGCCTGAAAGAAATCGGAAAATCGGCATTTGCAAATTGCGATTCACTGGATAACATCGGCTTGGACGATACCACAGGCAGTGAATTGGAAACACTGGGAGACGGCGCTTTTAATGCTACGAAGCTCACCAGTTTTTACTTCCCGGAAACACTGACGAACTTGGGGGATCGCCCGCTGAGCAGCTGCTCAAAGCTGGCTTCGATCCTTGTGGATGAGAATAATCCGTCCTATCAATCGGTGGACGGAATTCTGTTCAGCAAAGACGGCAGCGAGCTGCTGATGTACCCTGCAGCGAAAAAAGGCTCCGCTTACAAAGTACCTGCCGGAGTCACATCCATTGCCAAGTATGCTTTCTGGGGCAATGCACGCCTGTCTGAATTGACCATGAACGATGGCGTAGAAACTTTGGGTGATTTTGTGTTCCAAAATGCTTCTTCGCTGACCAGCGTAACGATAGCAGATTCGGTAACCAGCATCGGACGTTTGGGCTTTTACAACAATTCCAAACTGGAAAGTGTTCATCTGCCGGAAAACCTTGAGGTATTGGTGAACAGCGCCTTCTATAACTGCGAATTCTTGGAGGAAATCACCATTCCCAAGAACGTAACAGAAATACAGGCCAATGCATTTGGAAGCTGCCCTAATCTGGAGAACATCACCATTCTTTCGGACAAACTGACCGCAGTGGAAGCCAAAGCCTTTGCCGGAGCAGCAGGTGATGTAAAGATTTCGGTTCCCAATTTGGCTGTAAAAGCTTTGGTTGTTGCCAGCGGAATACCCGAAAGCCAGGTTACTGCGGAATCCACCGATCCCGGCACAGATCCCGGAACCGATCCGGAACCGGAGGTAAAATCCTTTACTGCAGGAGGCTGGGAGTATACCGTTCTGACTCAGGCATCTGAAGGAAAGAACGGCACCGTACAGCTGGGTAACGGCAAATCTTCTGTTTCTGCTTCAAGCACCGTTGTCATTCCCGAAACGGTAAGCTATGAAGACAAAAATTACACCGTAACCGCAATCGGTGCCCACGCTTTTGAGGCAGACCCGGAAATGGGCAGTTCCATCAAAACAGTTACCTTGCCGGCTTCTGTCGTTTCCATCGGCGATAAAGCATTCTATGACTGCGGCTCTATCACCAGCTTTACCATTCCGGAAGACAGCCAGCTGGCTTCTATTGGGAATAATGCTTTTGATTCCTGCAGCGGTCTTACTTCCTTAAAGCTGCCTTCCACCCTGAGAACCATTGGAAACGCAGCCTTCCTGAATTGCTCTAAGCTGTCTGATTGCGTTTTGCCGGAGGGGTTAACCTCTTTGGGTGATGGCGCCTTTACTCGTGCAACGAAACTGACTTCTGTTACTATCCCCTCCACCCTCACTTCTTTGGGTGACAGACCGTTTGACAGCTGCACCGGTCTGAAAGAAATGAACGTTGCTGCGGGCAACTCGGTCTATTCCAGCGAGAATGGCGTATTGTTCAATGCAAACAAAACAGAATTGATGCTTTATCCGGCGCAGAAAGCCGGCGACTCTTACACCGTTCCTCAAACAGTGAAATCCATTTCTGCTTATGCTTTTGCACAGAATGCAAGCCTGTATGAGGTTGACCTGTCCGGGGTCGAAACCATTGGTGTTTCTGCATTCAGCAAATGCAGCAAACTGGAAACCGTGAATCTGGGTTCCAAACTGGTATCCATCGATCGTCTCGCCTTCCAAGGCTGCACTTCTCTGGAAGAGATTCGTTTGCCTGTTTCTCTCAAAACCCTTGCAGACAATCTTTTTTCGGGAGCAAGTTCTTTAGAGAAAATTGAAATTCTTTCTGCGCAGCTTGAAACCGTTGCAAAGAACGCATTCAGCGGTGTTTCTGCATCTGCAACCTATTCCGTCCCCAACGAAAGAATTAAGGCACTCTTGACCGAAAGCGGCGTTAAGGAGGCTCAGATTCAGGTCGTTGATACCGGAGAACCCGAGCCGGAAGTCGCAAACTTTACCATCGGCCAAGTCCAGTATGATGTGCTCAGCCAGAGCACCGGAACAGAAAACGGAAGCGTTCGAATCAGCAATGCCAAAAACACCACAGGGAAGGTTACACTTTCTTCCACCGTGGAATATTTGGGAAAAGTGTATGACGTAATTGCAGTCGGCGATTCTGCCTTCAGCGGAAGCAGCATGACAGAAATCACACTGCCCGAAAGCATCGTCTCTATCGGTGACTTGGCATTTACCAAATGCAATGGGCTAACCAGCTTTGAAATCCCCTCCGGCGTGAAATCCATTGGCGCCAGAGGTATTACAGAATGCACAAAACTGAAAACCATCACCTTTGCGCCAAACAGCAGCCTGGAAAGTTTGGGCAACGGGGCACTGGGCGATAACCCGGCACTGGAAAGTGTACGGCTGCCTAAAACACTGAAAAATATCGGCACACATTTAATGCTGTTTGACAGTTCTCTTAAAACGGTAGAGTTTGAGCAAGGCTCAGAATGGACTTCTCTGCCGGATGGAACCTTCATGCGCTGCCCGAGTCTGGAGACTGTAATTCTTCCGGAAAGCGTAACCGAAATCGGCTCAGAAGCCTTTTACGATTGCCAATCCCTCAAGGAGTTCGGCGGCCTGACAGCCATTTCGGAAATTGGAGAAAACGCGTTCTATAATTGCCTGTCTTTAACGGAAGTGACGCTGAGTGACGAACTGGAAGAATTGGGCAGCGGCGTATTTTCCGGCTGCACCGGTCTGAAATCGGTTCAGCTGGGCAATGGCCTGACCACGCTTGGCGCAATGGTAGCCGAAGATGCAGAAGAGTCTGTCGTTGGTGTATTTGAAGGCTGCACCGAACTGACCGAAATCATCATACCCGCATCGGTTCATACCATCGGCAAGAGCGTGTTTAAGAATTGCACCTCACTCAGCCGTATCGAAATCAAATCGAATACGCTCAAACCCGTCGGTTCCAATGCTTTTTACAATTTAGCACCGAATGCCCAGATTATTGTTGAGAATGAAGCGGTAAAAAACACACTCATTCAAACTGCTCTGGTTCCGGCTGAGAAGATTGTGGTAAAAGCGCCCCAGCCCGGCAACGATTTTAAAGCCGTAACCGGCATCATCAACCTGCCCGCTCAGGCTACGGCCGGCGTTGCTTTGACACTTACCGGCACGGTGGTTCCGGCTGACGCAACCAACCGGACAATCAAATGGCAGCTTGCAGATGCCGACAACCAGATCGGTGCAAGCATTACCGGAAACCGCTTCACGGCAAAGACTGCCGGCACGGTAACGGTACGCGCGATTGTCGAAAACGGCCTTGCCGACTCTGAGCCTTACGTGCAGGAGTTCCAGATTACCGTAAAAGCCGCCGAGAATTCCGGTAACAACGGAAACGGCAGCGGAAATAGCGGCAGTGGATCTTCCAGCAATAAATCCTCTAAAAACACTTCTTCCAGCAGCAAAGATACAGCTGTTGAAAGTGTTGTTACAAGCCCTTCCTCGAACGGAGGAACTGTAACCACAGTAACAACCGTACCGTCTAGCGACATGGTAACAAACGGCGCGGCCCAAATCAGTGCATCCGTTCCCCAAAGTGTGGCAACCGCTTTGGCTTCAGCCACTGCTTCCACCCCTGCTGCAGTGAAGATTTCGGTGCCTACTGCTTCTCTGGTTCAGCAGCTGAAGAACACAGAGGTAACCAAAGTGTCTTTGAATCTGGCAGCACCGGCGGCTGTTGCAAACAACACCAACACCAATGCACAGGTTTCTGTTCAGGCGGATGGCGGTCTGCTCAATACAGCAAGATTGACCGGAAAAGATTTGGAAATTACCGTTCAAAACGCACAGACCGGTAAAACTGCTTACACCTGGAGCTTTAACGGATCTGCTTTGGCACAGGCTACCATGATTCGGGATCTGAATCTGGCACTGTCTGTACATTCCACTTCTGAGGTTCCTGCTATGCAGAGTGCCGCCCCCTCCAGCACCGGCATTGTGCTGCGCTTTGCAAAGAACGGCCAGCTGCCCGCCACGGCTACCGTGACGGTTGACGTTGCCTCACAGGGATATCAGCCTGGCCAGATTCTGTATTTCTATTATCTGAATCCGGCAAACGGCAGCCTTGAGCTACAAAACAACGGGAATCCGATTACAGTAAACGAACAGGGCTATGCCGCTGTTACCGTAACACACAACTCCGATTTCGTCCTGCTGCCGAATAAGGCAGCAAGCGGTTCGCTGACGCTTGATACGCTTAGCTATAACCTGCCACAGGGTAAATCCTATGAAATCGGCGCGAAACTGACCGCAGCGGATGCCACCTTGAAGGTGACTTCTTCCAGAGCCGGTCTGGTAAAGATTGAGCGCACCAATAACGGTAGCTATAAGGTAACTGGCCTGAAGGCCGGCACAACCTATGTATCGTTCGACGTGTATTCCGGCAACAAGCTGGTGGCTCATTCTTCTGTGAAAGTAACGGTGCAAAACGGAGGCCAGGCACAAGGTGTGTCTGCCAAACGTGTCGTGAATTTCTAATTAACTGCATAACGAAACTGCGCCCCGAGGCCATTTGGCTTCGGGGTGCTTTCACGTTATCAGAAAGGCCCGACAAAACGCCTTACGGAAAGAATTTGATTGGCACACCAATTGGATTCTTTCTTTTTTTATGCTACACTCAAAATAGATAAATACAGCTTGCTCTTTTCAATACAAGCTTTTGTATTTTTGCCCTTTATAAAAAGAGGATATTTCCCTTTATTTTATAAAGAGGTGAAAACCATGTATGTAAAAAAAGCGTTTGGATATGTATTGCCACCGGAACATGCCTCCGCTTTTGTGAAAGGGCGGCTGGATACTTATTCCCCACCCACAACCGTTAGTAAAAAGTGGAAGCATTGGGTTGCAAAGCTGGACTTAAAAACCTGCTTAGCCTGCCGTAATCTGCACGGTAAAATATATGATAGGAATGACACTCCTTTAGAGGAACTTCCTTTACACCCAAACTGCCGATGTGCTGTCAAAGCAATGCAGGCTGTTGTAGCCGGAAACGCTACAAAAGATGGAGAAAACGGAGCAGATTGGTGGATAAGCGACTCTGGCCTTTTACCAGACTATTATATTTCAAAAAAGGAAATAAGTCGTTTGGGTTGGAAATGGGGAAAATCTCCAGTAAAATTTGCACCAGGAAAAATGGTCACAGGGGGAATTTATTCAAATCGCAACCGGCACTTACCACACGCACCTGGTCGTATCTGGTGGGAAGCCGATATTAATTATTACAGTGGCAGACGAAATATGCACCGATTACTTTGGTCAAACGATGGACTATTATTTGTCACCTATGACCATTATGAAACCTTTTTAGAAATTATTTTGGAGGAGGAAAGAACCATGGATGAAAATAAATCAATTACCCTCGACCTTACCGGCTGCAAATATTTAGGGGAGCTGCACGAAAGAATTCGTATTGCTTTTGATTTCCCAGAGTGGTACGGGAAGAATTGGGATGCTTTTTGGGATCTTCTTTGGAGTAACTGCGAAGCAGAAATGGTTGAAATTGTGGGTGAGTATACATTATCAAAAGAGTTTTTACCAGAATTAAAATTAATGCATGAAGTCTTGCAACAAAGTAAATTTGAAAGCAAAAAGTATAATGGGAATTTTGATTATAAAATCATCAGTTAATGGTGCTCTGCCTATACAAAGCTTCGTACCATGAATGTCTTTCTTACACTTGCGCTGGACAAATACTAAGTTCCGATTGGTTCCCTTTAACCACTAAAAAGCCTTTTTAGAAATTATTTTGGAGGAGGAAAGAACCATGGATGAAGATAAATCAATTACCCTCGACCTTACCGGCTGCAAATATTTCGACGAACTTCACGAAAGAATTCGCATCACTTTTGATTTTCCAGAGTGGTACGGGAAAAACTGGGATGCCTTTTGGGATTTCATGCGCACTGAATGCGATGCGGAAATGGTTGAAATTGTGGGAGAGTCTACGATGCCAAAAGAGTTTTTACCACAATTAGAATTAATGCACACTGTATTATCGGATCTAAAAATAGAGAATGCAAAATACGGTTGGCGTTTTGACTATAAAATCATCAGCTGATTGTTCCCAAGTTTCCCTATCCAAGAGATTTTTTTAAAAGGATACTATATACTTGCTGCAAATACCGCTTGTATTTAGTGAGCAGTAAGAGCTTAAAAGGAGGCGTATCTATGAATCAGAAAAAAACAATTATTCTGGATTTAACCGGCTGCAAATATTTCGACGAACTTCACGAAAGAATTCGTATTGCTTTTGATTTCCCTAAAGGATACGGGAAAAACTGGGATGCCTTTTGGGATTTCATGCGCACTGAATGCGATGCGGAAATGGTTGAAATTGTGGGAGAGTCTACGATGCCAAAAGAGTTTTTACCACAATTAGAATTAATGCACACTGTATTATCGGATCTAAAAATAGAGAATGCAAAATACGGTTGGAATTTTGATTATAAAATCATTAGCTGATTGTTTCCAAGCTTGCCTACTCAAGAATTTTTTTCTAAGTGAATCCCTCTGGATACCTCGTTTTCTTCCTGTTCACTCTGCATAAATCTAAATATGGAAAAAGATTTTGCTGTGAAAGGCTATTAAGGAATGATGTATTTCAGTGAACATGATGCTATTTGGGGATATCTGAATGCAAAGAAAACCCGCATGGTTTTATCAACCATACGGGTTTTCTTTTGGTGGAGGAGGGTGGATTCGAACCACCGAAACGTAACGTAACAGATTTACAGTCTGCCCCCTTTGGCCACTCGGGAACTCCTCCATATTCACTTTTATCTCATACAGATCACGGTGCCTGTCCCGTTCAGCTGAACGCCGAAGCGTGGAGCTGGTGGACGGACTTGAACCCCCGACCTGCTGATTACAAATCAGCTGCTCTACCAACTGAGCTACACCAGCGTTTCAGAAATAGAATGCTTGAATAATATATCACTTTAATGTAATTTTGTCAACATATTTTTTGAAAAAACCGTTCTTTTTTAGAGAAAGGCGCAGAAACTGCACTAAAAATCCTATTTGAATAGGCTTGATAGAAGATTTGTTGCACACTCTGAGTACAGTATTTCTTTGATGCAATGGCTGTTGTGTGCTGTGAGGTGGATACCTTTGGATACCACTGGATACCAAGGCTCTCACACTCGTGTGCTGCGCACACTTATTTGAGGTTATATTCTATTATAAATATGTATAAAAATGGTAAATTTAATTGTTTTTAGTTGATTTATATAGGATTAGAAAGTAAAATGAGGTTAATAACTTTATTTACATGTGCATTTTCAATCTAACTTTAATACATAGGTGGTGAGTAAAAGAATGGGTGAAGATTTTAATCTAGGAGATCTAGTTCTCCCTACTTTCTTTAAAAATGCTACCGAAGAACCAGCTAAGGAAATAGGAAGGACAATTTCAGATTTAATAAGTATCATTTTTACACCAGTAGCTAAGGCAAAAATTCGGCAGCAAGCGGAATTAAAACAATACATGATCGATATTGAGAAAAAAGCAAGTCAAATTCCTGAATCCGATATTTGTGAACCTAAGCTGCACATAATAGGCCCTGCTCTAGAGGCTAGCAAATACTATTATGAAGATAAAGTATTAAGAGAAATGTTTGCTAATATTATTATATCTGCAATGGATATAAAAAAGCAATCGATTAATCACCCATCCTTTGTAGATGTGTTAAAGCAGATATCACCACTAGACGCACATGTTATTTCACTCTTTAGAAAAAGGGCAACAATACACGCACCTACATTAAGTGTAACAATTATAAAAGATAGAAAACCCGAACCTACACATGAACCTCAACCATCCGGAGAAGTGATAGGGTATCATTATCCTGAAACAATCTATCCCATTACGGATGTTTATTTAATGAATGAAGATCAAGGGATGTTAGTCCTTTCAAATTATTTTATTGAAACCAATGCCGCAGATGCATCTGTTGTATCCACTAGTATTACTAATCTGCAAAGACTTGGTTTGATTTCCATTGACGAAAATATTCGACTGGATGAAAATCAATATAATAAATTTCTGAATCATCCTTATTATATTGATATTCAGGAAAGCTATGTAAAGAAAGCTGATAATAATAAGATTGGATTTGGTTCCATTAGAGGCAATACTGTATTGTTAAACAGTTATGGTCACTTAGAATTGAAAAAGAAATCCGTAAGATTGACTCAATACGGTTATGACTTTACAAAAGTTTGTGTATTAGAAAAAGAGGTAGAACTTTATCAGAATCGATAACGTTCCCAAAATAATATTAATTAAGGAGCAACCACATGATTCGTGATCCCAAAAACCATAACACAGAGATTCAAATCTCTACACAGCTTCAGTTTCTTATTCTTCTATTTTTCAATGAGGAAAAGAATTTCAATCGTAAAGATATTAATATCAATGAAATTGTGGACTACATATCCGATAATAAAGAGCTTTGGATTAGCCAGCAGGACGATCAATCTCATCGGGAGAAGTCAGAAAGAAGCTTTCAAAAACGTGTTCAGGATAATTTGTCCAACATGAGGGTTTTTCCAATTGAAACCAAGAATACGGAGGGTAGAATTCTAAGCATAGAGGAAATTACGCCCATTGAAAGAGATCCAGACTGCTATAAGTGGCAACGAGGGAAAGACTTTGATAGATTCCTCGTATATATCCTGTCTAAGCTAGGAGAACAATTTGACATTGAAATTGGTATTTACTCTGGGGAGGATACGATTGACCCCTATTCTAACCGCTGTATTCTAACAACAGAAAACCAATTGAAAATTCTAGAATTGTATCGAAAGCATGGCTTAACCCCCTGAGTTAAAAAGCAATAGAATCTAAAAAGGCATGTACAAAAAGGAAATTCTTCTTTTTTGTACATGCCTTTATTGTATTTAAGTGAATTGCGCAAAACAAAAAAGAAGAATTGCGTTAAGAAACACAGGTTTTATGCGGTTATCGGAGTTTTGGCATCTCCATTTTAGCCTTACACACAAAAACGAAGATAATGAAAAGGGAGCCTTTCCCGTGATACCATAAGGATGTCGACAGGGGAACACACAAAATGTTCCAAACCATTGCAATGGTGCTTAACATTAAATAACGAAAGGTGTTAATCACTATGACAAACTTAAATAATAACGCGAACCCCGAGGTCTTGGAAGAAATGAAGGGTTCTCTCACTGAGATTGAAAGTGTAGAATGCAATAGCAAAGTAAAACTGGACAGTCAACTTTGGGACATCAAATTAAAATACGGGAAGTTAAAGGCACAAAAGCATTTTACCTACGCTATTAAAGTGATTTGCAAAACTGGAAAACAGGAAGAAGATTGCTTCTTGTATTCTGCTTTTACCGGGAAAGAGGCTGAGTCTATTCGTAAAGAAATGGATAATTGGGGTTCTTGTGATCTGGAGGAATTTGAAAAATTGAAAAGATATGCCGAATATTTAAAGCTAAAAGATATCTACTCAGAATCAGACTTGCTGGACGATCTTCTGGAGAACTGCGAAGAAGAGGAGAATAGTATTAATATTGAAGAATATAAAAAGCAGATTTGCTCTTATATTGAAAACAACTATGAGAGCATTGCGTTAAAATCTGAGAATACATTTAAAATGGATGCATATACCGGAGCTTGGCTTGATACACCCAGACTGATGAAAAAATATGATGGAGAAATTGTTCTGGCACTCCTGAATTCAAAGGTGGACGAGCTTTTGGAGATTACTGATACAAAGAAGTTGGGGCTGGTCAAAGGCCAGATGGAAAAAGAAGGTTTCTTAGTTTTTAAAAAGCCACAGGATGTTACTCTGTCTACCGGAAATGAAAAGAAATGCAGCATATTCCGCATTTCTCCAGATAAAGAATAAGGGAGAAAACTCATGAAAATAAAACGAATGCTTGGTCTGCCCTGCAAAGGCGGCAAAAATGATCTTCTGGTGTTTCTGCTGCCCTTGATCAAATACCTCGCATTAGAATCCCCCAAAAGAGCTTTTCTGGATGTCTGCGGTGGCGGTGGGAAACTGGCCTGTAATGTTGCTACTAAGTTTCTGTATGATAAAGTTCTGTATAACGAATACGAACGTGGAATGGCGGCTCTCATGGCTTGCCTAACCGATGAGGCTCGTACCCGGAAGGTAGTTCAATTGGTGGACAGGCTGGTACAGCTTTGTTTATCCCATGACCCCAAAGATGTTTTTAATCATGCGAAAAGTCAACGTGACCAACCCGGTTTAGATCTCACTTTGGCTGCAGCTTACACCTTTTACTGTATCTATGCAAGCTATGCGAATAACCGAACCACATATAATGAAAATAAAGCAATTCAGTATTTTCAGGATCAGAGTATGCAAAAGGGTCTTTTGAAATATCCTACTCGAATCCAAAGAATGCTTGTAACCTGCGGTAGCTGCTTTGATGTGTTGGAGCGTTACATAGACTACGATGATATTACTTCTTTTATCGACCCGCCCTATTACGATACGAAGACTTACAAAAATGACTGGAGTCTGGAAGATTATGAGCGACTGAATGATATCTTATCCAAAACAAAAAATAAGATTATTTTATGTGGACGGGAAGAAGACAGATTGGTTTATGATGGGATGCTCGCAAAAGGATGGACACGAACTTCATTGGGGTATATTTCTAAAAGCAGTGACTCAAAAGGCGAGCTTGTGGAAGAGTTCATTTGGACAAACTTTGCTGTTCCCTCGTTTATTACCGATCTTGTCAATGAACGAAGTATCAGAAGGGCGCAAAAACGAGAGGAATCCGCAAAGGAAGATTTATTATCTGATAAGAGTGCTTGAGTGAAGCTCCGAGGTGTATCCCGGAGCTTCTCCATTTCCCCGGTTCCCCCTGTTCCCGCTATTCCCCCTGTTCCCTCTGCTCATAATTCCACACATGGCTTTTGTTTTGTTCAGAACTAGGCACAAGCAACACAAAGAAGTCCACACAAACGTCACTTTGCATCTGGAATGAAAAGCACAACAGAGTTAACATACACACAGTTCCAAAGAAGAAATAAAAAGCTGTGTGGAGGTTACAAAAATGGACTTGCGGAATCAGCGTTTCGGAATTGAAATTGAGTTTACTGGTATCACCCGGTCACAGGCTGCTGCGGTTGTGGCAAAGCATTTTGGGGTATCGGCGCAGCACATTGGTGGCTCATATGACAAATATATCATCTATGAATCCGGTCGAGAATGGGAAATCCTGCGGGACAGCTCCATTCGCACCCAACGAAAAAGCGGGGCGATTGCCAGTGACGAGTATCGGGTGGAATTTGTATCCCCCATCTGTGTCTATGAAGATATCGAAACCATTCAGGAGATTGTCAGAAAGCTGAGAGCCGCCGGGGCAATCACCAATTCCAGTTGCGGAATCCATGTTCATGTCGATGGAGCTGCCCACACCGTGACCAGTCTGAAAAATCTACTCAGCATCGTCCACGCCCGGCAGGATATGATTTATAGGGCTTTGGATGTAGATTCTAGGCGCACTACCTACTGTAAAAAGCTGCCCTCTCCCATGGTGGACAAAGCGAAAGCCACAAAGAAAATGGAACGTCTGGCGGATGTGTGGTATGTAGACGATGGCAGACGCAGCGTACATTATAATGACAGCCGCTATCATGCGGTGAATCTGCACAGCTACTTTCTGAACCATAATATCGAGTTCCGCTGCTTTAATGCCACGCTGCACGCAGGGGAGGTCAAAAGCTACATCCAGTTTTCGCTTGCCATCTCAGCACAGGCCATTAACCAGAAGTTTGCAAGCAGCAAGGCAGTACAAACAGACAATGAAAAATACAGCTTTCGATGCTGGCTGCTTCGCTTGGGGCTGATTGGAGACGAGTTCAAAACTTGCCGCCATCACCTGCTCAAGCACCTGACCGGAAATTCTGCTTGGAGATATGGGGAACCGATTCCGGCATAAGCCGGGATTCTCCCCATCTAAAATATTTCAAAGGAGTTCTTACTATGAAAAAGAAGATTTATATCGCATACGGTTCCAACATGAACAAAAAACAGATGCAAAACCGCTGCCCCGATGCGGAAATGGTTGGGGTAGCTGAATTACCAAATTACCAATTACAATTTCGCAGGGTACTGACAGTAGTTCCCTGCCCCGGCTCCAGTGTTCCGGTCACAGTCTGGCGCATTTCTACAAAAGATGAAGCAAACTTGGATGTATATGAGGGCTACCCCAGTTTCTATCGGAAGGAACAACTTTTCATCCCTTTTTCTGATGGTTCTGCGCACAGTGGCATGATTTATCTAATGAATGGTGGGTTTATCGCACCGCCATCTGTTCACTACTTCAACATAGTGGAGCAGGGGTATCGGGATTTTGACCTGAATATCAGTCCACTAACAGAAGCGTTACAGTCCAGTCTGCTGGAAAAGAAAAGTTCTCTCCAGTGTGGCTTTCAATATGGAGTATAAAAACGATTTAGAATATAGGCATAGAAGAGTTCTGAGCAAATTGAGCGATTACCAAATTACCATAATTCAAAATTGCTACCGATTATCAGCTTTAATTCCAGTGTAATGAGCCGATATACAGTACAGAGGTATTACCAAATTACCAAACTCCATTTTGGATCGTATCCAATTGCAAGGAGCTGCACTATATGGGGTATCCCATATAGCACCTGACACAGATGCAGAAAGAGGACTGCATCATAAAGTCCTCTTTTTAAAGCCAAATTTATATTAATTTTTACAAGATTTGACAATCTTATTTGTAGAGATATATAATAGGGATACACAATGTGAGGAGATGTTTTCTTATGTTAAAGCAGGCAAAATTGAAATACATAGCATGTCTTGTTGGGGTATTGAGTGCATCCATTGCATTCTCTGGCTGCTCCACTGCTGAGGCAGAGGCAGTCCCAACAAATGCAGTAATCAGTGAATCCGATTCACAAATCGACACCGTAAATCTGGACAACCTTTATACACAAACAGAAGCTGTCTATACTGCTTACGAACAGAATCAGGTGTCAGATCCCGACCTCGCCAAAGCCTGTGCCACGGCGATTCTGCTACAGGAGGAGCTTACGAACAACGTAAACCTGCAAGCGGATACGGTATACTCGGAGAAAATCAACAAGGCATATGATATGCTTCTCAAGATGGATATCACGAAGCCTGACCTACAATTACAAGGTGATGTAGCTGGAACGTTCCCGAAGCTAGTAGATGCTACGGAGACGCTGGTATTATTAGTGGGAGGGGAGACGGCTTCGGAACAAAGTTCCTCGCCTAGTTCTGGGGTATCTGAAACGCTTTCGAGCGTAGCCCCGCCCGTTTCCAGTCCCACATCCCAAACTTCCAGTTCTCCTAATCTCAACTCTGCAAAGCCTGCTTCACAAGCACCAAAGGCAGAATCTAAGCCAGAGTCGAAACCCGCATCTCAAGCACCTACTCCCAAACCCGCACCAAAGCCGGAGAGCAAGCCCACGAGTACGGCACCGACTCCAGCACCAGTCACCCCGGCGAAGCCCGCTCCGGAGCCGGCAAAACCAGCTCCCGCACCAGCACCTGCTCCCAAACCCGAAACAGGTGCCATCAAAACCCTTTACAGCGGAGCTTCATATGGGGCTAAGGATCAGTCGCAGTTCGACGTGGTCATGGAGAAGGCTAACGGCGCACGAAGCAGTTCCGCAGTTAAGAAAGCACTCACTCAGATGGAAGCTCTTTCTGACTCTGATTTCCAAACAGTATTTGGTTTGCCTAAAACCGACACTTGGGTGGATATTCTCTCTATAGCTTCAAGAGTAGGCTCTGGTGGTTCTGGTCAAGGAAGTGCTGGCAGTGCTTATGACTTCTTCACAGGCAAGAGCACAATGTGTGGAGATAGAGCCAAAGCTCAACAAGCAGTTCTTCAAGCAAACGGCTACGATGCAAAGTTAGCTTGGGGTACTCGCAATGGAGTAGCGCACCAATGGACAATGGTGAAGAATCCAGATGATGGTCAGTGGTATCATCTCGAGGGTGCTGGTGATGGGACTTCAGTACCCTCTGGTTACAAGATGACAGGCTCCGGTTACAATTACGGTTAAGAAGTAGTCTTAACCTTTAAGGGGTAGGATTAGCACTATAAATAAACAATAGAAGCTACAGATTCCTTTACATTTAGGAGTCTGTAGCTTCTTTATACATTCATATAACGATATAAACTATATTAAATAGAAAGTCACTGGTGTAATAGAAAGTGTTAGGAGTGCAAGCTTTTACTTTTTAGAACGTGTATGCTTTACCTTTTCTTTTTGTAATTATCATAGCTGGTATGATAAAGGGAAAACAAAGGAAACACAGACAAACAATCAAAACTTGTGTAAGTCTGTAGTGTATAAAGCATGCTATTGTTGTCACGACTACCGTAGAGATTGCCGTGAAAATAATGTAATAGTATGCTACATTAAAAAACGTAAGAATTACTTCTAAAAAAGCAGATAGCATTTAAACATCCCCTCTAGGATACCAATGACTTTCCTTAATTATTATATGTAAGAAAAGTATTAAGGGGTAGGATTAACACTGTAAATAAACAATAGAAGCTACAGATTCCCTCACATTTAGGAGTCTGTAGCTTCTTACATAATCGAATCATATATAATGAGGACATCTAATTGACTTGAAATGAGTTTTGAGTTATAATATAAACACGTAATAATATGTGTTTAGCAAAGAAGTTACTTAGTAATTTTAAAAGATATGCTTGCAAAGCCATTCTCAATATGCTATACTCATATTACAATATAAGAAAGTAAGAAATGCAAAAGGAAATCTCGAGCATGTAGGGTCAATACACACTCGAGATAAGCACGAATTATTTGAAGAATTTGTAGATTAGAATTGCTATGGATAGTGCGTAGTACAGTATCTGGAAGGCTTTAGATGCTTTGGTAGAGTGGTCGGAAGTTTTCTTTTTGGGTTCACGCTTCTTCGTATGTTATTCTCCTTTCAATGTCTTGTGACAAAAGGAAATCCCCTATATGTACGGCTAATACACATAGAGGATTTATGGAATTAAACTTAGTGATTGAACACCGGGTAGACTAACAGAGCAAATTTGCATACAAAGTAAAGAAGAATAACTGCATTCTTCAGCATCTCAAGCTTGTGCCACTTGGATGTATGTGTAAATTTCCTCATGTACTATGTTCCTTTCAATGTCTTGTGACAAAAGGAAATCCTCTATATGTACTGCTAATACACATAGAGGATTGTGGTTTTATTTGAGTAGTGACGAATAAAAATCAGTGAAAAAAGCGGTAAATCAGTAATACTATGGCGAGTGCGTAGTACAGGGTTTTGAGGTTATTTGGAATTCTGTTTGGAAAATGGGTGGTTTTGCGTTTTCTTTTACGCTTCTTCATATGTTATTCTCCTTTCAATGTCTTATTTTGCACTCTCCTTTCTTAGTTACGGCAACCGATACTTGACACACTAGTATTATACACACTTTGGCAAGATTTGTCAAGGAGTGTCGAAAATAAAGGCGTTCAGTTAACAAAATGACTGAGTGCTTTTATTTTATCCTAAGATACGACGCAAAGTTAGCTTGGGGTACTCGCAACGGAACATCCCATATGTGGACTTTAGTTAAAGTAGGCGGAAACTGGTATCACCTTGAGGGCGATACTATAGGAACTTCAGTCCCCTCTGGTTACAAGATGACAGGCTCCGGTTACAATTACGGTTAAGGAATAAGGTATAGTTATTAAGGGGTAGGATTGCACAGATAAAATAAACAATAGAAGCTACAGATTCCGTTACAATTAGGAGTCTGTAGCTTCTTTATACACTCAAACAAGGATATCTAACTATAATAGTAAAGTAGTTGACATGGTAGTGTAACTGGTACTTTAAATCGTATTCTATCCAGGGGTATCAAACAGCCCTTACGCTGCCTTGCATTCCTCTGCTTTAAAATCTCTGAAGTGGTAAAAAATCCCCTCTATGGTGGCTTAAAATATCCCCTAAGTGGCAAAAAACTTTCTCTCTCGTTACCCCTAAAAACGGCTATTCTATGCGATTTTTAAGCTGTTTTAGCTTCTTCTTTTTTAGCCCCAATAATACTATATCCAATATAGTGAACCTATCGGCCTGACGGCCTAGGTTCTTTTTTTTATGTATTTTCCCCCGGCAAAAAATAGGAAGGACTTCCGATTGTTACTGGATTGATTGAGAAATTGACAGTAACCTTTAACACGGAATAGAGAGAACATGACATCAGCCTTTCACAAAGAAATGACAAAGCATGGATTCCAAGATGGTATGGATGTACACACCTGCACCCTGACCTTTGGATTAGAATTGGCCTGACAAGTTGCTCTTGGGGGGATATCTAGCCGGAAAGAAATAGAAACATTAGAATCGGCAGCAAGGATGCGCCGTTGGAAGAATGGAGTACCCTCTCTTTTCCCCTTGTTTTTCTGTATTTGGGGTAGATTTCGAGCAAACGGCAAGGTGTTTGCCCTCTCCTTAGACTTTGAAATTTGCGTAAGCAGTGGGCACAGGAGTTGGAATATAAGGGGTAGCGAAATCAACCGGAACCGCAGGAACAAACGCTCTGCATAGCAGTTTTCAAATAAGAGTGTTTCAGGAGGGGCTTCATATCCTGTCCGGTTGATATTGCAAAACAAACCGAAAGGAGACGGTAACATGAAGACAGAAGATTCTCTTACCGTAATTAGCCGAAAGGGGTATTCCTGTGCGCTGCTGCCCGGTAGTAAGGAACAGCGAAAGACCGAACGCTTTTATTTGAAACGCTTTTCAAATGGAAAGGAAGCCCCCATTTCCAGTAAAATCATCCTTTTGATTTACACACTGTTCAGCTACCTGTATCAAACGGATGACCCACGCAACTGCACCCAGTTCCAGATTAACCTAAACAAATTCGGGGAATTTGCAAGGATTAAAATGGACAAAGCACAGCGGCTCAGCTTTTTGGTTCAATTTCAAGAGTTGTTTGAGGTGTTTGGGGTAGAAAATCAAGGAACTGTTTTAAAGAAGGAGCGGCTGTTCACAAACTTGGAGCTATTGCCCGACGGCGTGACCCTCTATTGCGAGACCACCTACTTCAGTAAGATTTTAAGCGAAATCTTTGCACAGGTGGACGCCAAATCAAAAGAGTATATTTGGCTGCGTTGGTACACACCCATGATTCGTTCCTCTATTCTTGGAGCAAAAGATTCCAACGCCGCACTGGCGGTCTTGCTCCTTGCTGTATTGGTTGCCCAGAGAGGTACAGGCGGGAGAGCGGTTATTATTTCCCTGCGAGAGCTGGTTGAACGAATCCCAGAGCTGAACAGCTATGTTTGGAATACTTCTCTGGATGTTGGAAACCGCAGTCGAAAGCTGCGTAGATGGTTTAACCGTCTAGTGGAGGGGTTCGGGGGCAACAATTACTTTGAGAAGTACAGTAATCTCATGGAGCACTTTCAGTCCTTTAAACTCTCCACTTTTTTGGGAAGAGGTGGGAATAAGGATAATCCCACAGTCCCCCAGCTGAACAGCCCCAAAAATAAGATTGCAATTCGCTATGAGGGGTATCTGAACGCCGGCTTAGCAAATCTGCCGTCTGAGAACTTTTCCTTTAGAGCCTTCATTCCTCTAAAAGACTATGAGAGGATGTCTTATCGCAACAAGATAAATTCTCTGAAATACTTTCTCAAAGACTATCTGCTCCATCTAGGGGTAGAGGGGGTAGCTGATGATAACTTTTGTTGTGTGCTGCCGAATCATCATGATGCGCACCCCAGCATGCACTTTTATAGTTCTGGGAATCACCCATGGCCAAGCGTTTACTGCTTTGTCTGCAACTTTAATGCTGATCTTCTGGATTTGATTCAGGCCGTAGAAGGGGTAAGTTTTGGGGAAGCCCACAAAATTGCGGAATCTCTCTTTGTTAGAGACACGGAAGGAGAATGAAAATGGATTTAAGTCAGGCTCAAAATCAAAACGTTCCAGTGTTAGTGGGGTATTTGGAGTCCCGCTCTGTCGGTGGGTTTCCTGCTGAAATGGCAGGAACCGAGCTTTTCTTTTGCCCAAAGGATAAGCTGGAGGATTGCGAAATCCGTTTTCACACGAGTACCGGTTCGCTCTTGCGCCACAAGCCGTTTGACACTAATGGTTCAAACTACTATAAGGATAAGGACAAGCCCTGCGGTGTGTTCAACGCAAGAGCGGCTCAGGAAAAGGTGTTTGCCGTCACTGAGGGGGTATATGATGCACTTTCCCTGACAATATGCGACATTCCTGCTCTCGCTTTATTGGGGACGGGGAACCGCTACTTTTATGACCTTCTGGATTCTCTCACTTCCAGAGATTGTGTGATTTTACTCTGCATGGATAACGATGAGGCTGGTCGAACAGCAAGTGCAAAGCTGCAAAACAAGCTGGCGGAAAAGGGGTTCCAAAATGTGTATGACATCACTGGGACACTTTGCCCTGCAAATGAATTGGGGCTAAAAGACCCCAATGATTTTCTAAAGCATAGCGACGAAGAGTTTGAAGCCAATGTCAATCTGATAAAAGCAGAGGCAGAAAAAGTCCTGCTGAATCAGCCCAGCCAGCTGGATACAGTCACCGAGCTGCCCCCTACCTTGGATCAGACATTTGATTCTATCCTGAATGGGATGGAATCGTCCGAAGCCCTCCCGACTGGAATACAGGAGCTGGACAAAACGCTGCACGGGGGTATCCGTGACAACAGCTTTGTCACGCTGGTGGGTGCGCCGGGAGCAGGAAAAACCGCCTTTCTGCTTGCAATGCTGAATTCTTTTGTACGGCAAAACCGAAAAGTGTTTTACTGCACCTACGACATGGCAAAAAGCGAGATGCTTCAGCGCATGATTTCTCTACAAAGCTTTCGACAAGCTCCCGAAAAAGCAATTCCCTACAGCACCCTGTCTGCCGGGATGCAAAAGCTCGCTAAAACAAAGCAAACAGCTGTCGCTGATGCTTTGCACATCTTAAGGAAGGACGTATTTCCTCATGTGACACTGCTCAATGCAGAAGACGCTCGGTTTGCCGAGGATTTGGAACGAATGGCAAAGCACTGCTTTACCCATGGCGTGAAAGCTGTTTTTCTCATTGACTATTTGCAGCTGCTGCGCAGTCAACGGTATGCACAAGATAGCAAGACGAACATAGAAAATGTGAGTGCAATTCTTCATCGTATTGCTAAGACATACAGTTCTCCTGTCCTTGCCATCTCTGAAACCGGAAAGCAGTACTATTCCAATGACAAAGCAAAAGCAAAGCTTACCAATGGTCATTTCCAAAGCAGCTTCGATTTGGGCGCACCAAAAGAGTCCGGTAAGATTGAATTTAGCTCGGATATCTGCCTTGCCATTGAGAGTCACCCGGCGGATTCCTCGAAAGGAGTTATCACTCTCTTGAAGAACCGCTATGGACGAAAGACCAGCCTATGGGTGGAGTACCAATTGGCTTACGGCTTCTTTGGGGTATCTGGTGGAAGCTTTGCTTCTTCCTCAAAATCTCCCGGTAGCTCTCCGTCCCAATTAAATGGCTTTAAGGAACGATGATAAAGACCTGCTTTCTCCAGCTCCAAACCACATTGGCGCTGGAGATTCTTTTTGTATGAAGCATTTTTTGTGTTTTGAAATGCACACGATAGCTGCTGAACTAAAACCATACGATTGCTGCAAAAGGCACTGATTTTGGTCTTAATTTCCACTTTGGTTTTCTCTTAATTTTTTTGCGGAATTTTCTCAGCTTCTCTTTTTTTGCATTTTCCGGCTGGCTGGGCGGGGTTTCGGGCTGCAACAAACCCCAACACTGCCCCATTATCTTAATTTTTCTCTGCGCATCAGAACAGCATATCCAAACTTTTTTTGCAGAGTGTTTTAAAGGATTTTTCGCAAAAAAATCAAATTGCTTTGGATATATGATTTTGAGAGAAAAGTTTTCATGTTCCATTCAATTCTGTAGAGGCTGGGGTACTGTTTTATGGATACAGAAATGTATTACTCTATTCCGAAGGGAGGTTTGTTGCATCATGACAAGTGATCAAATTGCAACAAACTACGCGGGGGACATTGACATCGTCAATGCTCACCGAAACAATCAGTTCTACCTCAGACTGCAAAAACAGGTGCGTAAAACCGGTAAGATTTTGGTGCTGGGGAAACGAAAAGTCGGCCATGAGCTGTCTTTGGAGCAGTTTCACGGCATCGATAAATCGCTTTCTCTGGATGTTGAGGTTGCAAGGCTGAAACAAATGGCCTTGCAGAAATATCTCGGCGCAGAAATCGACTACTTAAAGCACACCACTGCACTATGTGGAATGTATGTGTTTGAGACCAGCTGCTGCAATGTCCAGCACAAAACACAAACCGGCGGATTTACCAGCTCCATCAGCACCCGGAGCCTACCCTTGATGCAGGCGTTTGCTGGGGGATTGTCACAGCAAACGATGACAGAAAATCGTCACTTTCTGCTCAAGGGACTGGACGAACAGATCCGCACGGGCAAGGTACATTCGATCCGTTTGGAGCACAACAGCCGGGGAGTTCCCACACTTCGGCAGGAGGTAGTCAACCTGAACACCATGAAGGTGACTCCCCATTTTCTGCTGATAGAGGCAGCGACCTATTTGCTTCGCCTTTGCCAGAGCAGTCCGGTCAGAATTCGGTATGCCGAAGGAACCACCATTGCGACTCGTGATGTGAGCCTATGCCGAGGCTTTTTGTTTCGACAGTACCACTATGGCTGGCAGTCAGTTCTCGCCGGTGCGTGGGACGGCAAATCCGCCACCCTGCATCTTCCGGTATGCCAGAGCAATTCACAAGTCACGATTGAGGAGTTTAACCTCTATCGGATTTGTGCAGTCGTTCCGTTTCAAACAACAGGAAAGTAACCGCTAGTCCCCCCGGTTCCGCTGCTCCCGCTATTCCCTCGGCTTCCGCTACTCCCGCTGCTCTCCATAGTGCGTACGGCGGGACAACGTTCGTGCACGCTGCTTCCGGGGGCATACGGGGGCTGCCGCCTGCTTGCGAGTCACACGGCGGCTCACGGCGGTCACACCGTCCGATGGCAGGTTGGGTTGTTTCCGCAAGGGTTACCGCCCCGCCTGCCCTCGCCGCTTCGTGGTGTAGGGGTATCATCCTCACCGCTGGGCTACGGCTGCCAACGTGCTGTGCAAGGCTGCTTGGGGTATTAGGCGGCTGTCCTCTGCCTGTTACCGCCACACGGGGCGAACACGGGCGCAACACGGTTCGGGCTGCTGTATGTGAGCAGCCCGCTGCGTTGTATTAGGTAACTTGTTTGTTAGGGTGTACTTAAATAGACTACCCGGCTGCCTCTTGTTTCCTATAGCTTCTTTGTTTCAAAAGGTTTAAGGGGTATTTGGAATATGGGTAGCTTCGCCGTTGGTAGTATTCGGACAGATAGGAGGAATTATATGCGGGTATACGGCTATGCTCGGGTCAGTAGTAAAGAGCAACATTTAGACCGACAAATCACAGCTTTACGTCAGTTTGGGGTAGAAGATCGCAATATTATAGAAGAAAAAGCTTCTGGCAAAGATTTTAACCGACCGAACTACGCGGTATTGCGAAACGCATTGCTTCGTGAGGGGGATGTACTAGTTGTAACCTCGCTTGACCGCCTATCCAGAAACAAAGTGGACATTAAAGAGGAGTTGGAATATTACCGCCAGCAGAATGTTCGCATAAAGGTTTTGGATTTACCAACTACCCTAATTGATTTAGCGGAAGGAGAAGACTGGGTTCTGGATATGGTGAATCACATTCTGATTGAGGTGCTTTCCAGCATTGCAGAGCAGGAGCGTGTGACCATCCGAAAGCGTCAGGAAGAAGGAATCGCCGCAGCAAAAGCAAAAGGAAAGAAATTCGGTCGACCTGAGATTATGATGCCGGAGGATTTTCCGCAGCAGTTGGAGCGAGTGAAGCGGCAAGAGATTTCTGCAAAACAATTGATGCAGGAGTTAGGTCTAAAGCGAAATACTTATTACCGATTTGTACATGAGTTGGAGCAATTATCTTAACTATCATTGTTTTAACAATAACAAGGGAGTACTGCCTGTCAATTACAAGCGGTACTCCCTTGTTCGTTTAAAAAACAGGAGAACATTTTTTCATTATTTCACCTGCAAACTTTCAAATAACGCGGATAATATTATAAGTATACTTATAATAAATGCTTACTATTTTAAAAGTTTTACTTTTTATATCCCTTATATGACACAAAATACCGATATGTACCGTAACGCCCCTCTTACGAGAGTGTTCATTATAAAAGCTCCAAACCATCTATTGCACGTTCAATACAACAGATTATCTTTCCTTCCAGCGTTAAAGTGACTACTATGCTTTTGGCACCTTTATATTCAGGCAATTTCTGAAACACAATTCTCTCTGGGCTTTGGTAGTCAATTTCTCTTTCAAATGAGATATCTGCAATACTATTTCCATTGGAAGCAATCCATTTAAATTGAAACTCTGCTAAAACAGGATTTAGATCTTCACACTCAAGCCTTGACATTTGCGACTGCTCATATTTGCTTTTGGGATAAGTATCTGCAAACGCAAAGCTAATGGAATTGATGCCAAATGAAACGTTCTTCAAAAACAGACCGTTATATTCAAACATATCCGCTTTACAAACTTTTATCATACTTTTGTATTTGTAGAAATTTTTAGGGTCTTTTCTTTTTAGTAGAGTCATCAAAGTAGTTTTTTCAATTTCATTTCGGCACAAAACATATTTTAAATTATTAGCAATTTGATACGAATTGGGGTAAAGGATTTCAGCATGGCGATATTTTCTGATTTCTTCTTCAACATATCCCTTGCTGTAAATTTTATTAAAATCCAGTTTTTGAAATTCATCAACCCCACTGGAAAGTGGTGCGCTATGCCCCGCTTGGCTTAATTCAGAAAACTTTGTAAGAGGCTCCCTAAGCAACTTTTCCAAATCAAACAGAAAAAACACAGGCACTGGGACATTGGCGTTTTCATCATTGCAATAACGGATTGCCTCGTGTTTAAATCCCTCATTATAATATTGGGTAGGAGTCAAAGGTCGAAAATAAAACCGAACTGAGGAAGTAGCTGCACTTTCCGTCATATTAATGACTTGAATACTCGCATTATCGTTCGCCATAGCACTTGTTTCCTGCGCTCTTATTCTACTGTATAAATACCCTGTTGATAAAATGTTTACAGCATTAGACACATCGGTATAATGAAAAGCATATCTTGGCCACCATTTTACTGAGGCTGTGTTACAGTTTTGCTGGATTATTTCTGAGAATGTCATATTAACACTCCTTTACACCATAAGCTCGGCCTAGACCTTCATTTAGCTGATAGCCCCCTAACATATCACCAGACTTACTATCCTGAATCCGAATTTTAGAAAGATATCCAAGCTGCTCTAGTAGCCGATATACCAAAGAGCTGTCAACGGAAGTATCTACAGCAAATATACCATCCGTTCGTACAGCATCCCAAATCTGATACAGCTCATCCTCAGAAACGATATGTGTTTGTTCTTTATATTCAAATATAATTCCACTTGAATATTTAACGGTTACCTCATTTTCTTCATATGAAAATGTGATTGGGAGCAAAGCAGTTTGATACGCAATATCGTCAATCAGTCCTTTAAAAGACATATCTTTCGCATTTTCATGCAGCCATGCCATCGTTTCTTTCTGCGCCTTGTGTTCCGGTATAACATCCGGCCCTGTTCCAATATAAATATAAACCGTAATAGGAAGAGGCCGTAAATATTTTTCCATCAGTGGACGAACATCATCCCAGTTCAACTCACCATTTCCGCATCCGAGCCTTGGGAAAGCAATTGATGTGATGCTTTTTTCAGCGTAGGTTTGAACAAACTTGACCAGTCCAGCTTCAATATACTCTAATTTGGAAGGATATCTCCAATTTTCTTTTGTTGGGAATAAAAGAATCCAATGATCTGGAGAATAAAACAGCATTAGTTTCCCTGTTTTCAATAGATTTTTTTCACAGGCACGTTTGTAAGACTGAAACATTTCAGGGTATCTTTTTTTAAAAGACAATGCGAGCCCCTTCCCCATAACACCTACAGTGTTTACTGTATTTACAATAACTTGTGCGGGGCTATTAAATATGTCGCCCTCAATATATTCTATCATTATGGATCTCCTTTCATTGAATCTGGATTCTTTCGCCATTTGGCAATACAAAACTACACTCTAGTTTGCAATCCGTAACCATGGCAACCTGATCAAGATCATCAATTGAAAACGTCCCACGCTTCACTTTCTGACTAAATGCTTGTGGAGTTTTATTCAATCTCTTTGCAATTTCTGTCATCGTCAAATCAGTCTTAATACAAAGTATTTTTATCGGCTCATCCATTCTCATTCCAAATCCCCCTTACTATTATTTTAAACATTTATATTTAATATGTCAACATATATAGAAATAATCCGATTATTAATAATTCATTTTAATTTGATTCAAAACAAAAGTTTATTTTGAAAAATGTTTAGTACCCGTAAATACTATAAATGAAAACCATTGACCCATTGGGGAGAAGGAGTTGATTCTTCTCCCCTTGTTATCGCCTTTTTTAATTCAGTTGCAGAAGAATAAACATATTTTTTTATTTTATTGAGGATATGGCATTTGTGTTTCCAGTTGTACAAGGAGTCTGTGCTTAGACACCAGCAATGTGGTTTTGCATTGACTATTGTAAATAGGCTGGTGTAACTAAAATGAGATTATATGATAAGTATGACAAGCAAGCTTTGACACTGGATGAAACGGCAAAAGAACTGGGAGTTAGTGTCACTGATCTTGATGTACTAATTGCGGAAGGTGAATTAGCTGCTAAAAAAATAGGCAATCACACCATTATCCCCATTTCTGTACTGGAACGGTATTTGGGACTTGAAGAATCAGCAGGTCAGAGTTATACTACCAAACCAAATAACGAAGAGGAGGTTTTCAAAATGGAAACGCCGTACGGTACAGGTAGTATTCTATATGTAAAAGCAAGAAACGTGTTCCGGTATGCCATCAGCAATGGGAAAGATGCAGTCACCGGAAAACGCAACAGAATCATAAAAGGGGATTTTCACTCTCGGGAAGAAGCAGAGGAAGCTCTGCGAAATGCTTTGAAAGAAATGAGCGAAGCCGCTTCTGGTTCTGGGGTAGCACCCACCCTACCCCTAGCACCTGCCACTCTCCCCGTCCCAAATGCTCCACGCATTACTGTTCGGGATTATTTGGATCAACATCTCTTTACGATGTTCGCTGCCCCGACTGCACGGACAAAGCATTGCTATGCCACGAGCGCAAAACTAATTGTAAAATCAAAACTGGGAGATATGTACTTAGACGAGTTAACCCGAATGGATATTCAGAAATTTCTAAACAGTATGTCCCATATGTCGCAGAGTACTTTAGATAAGGTTCGTCTTGTCCTGCGTAAAATGACTGCTGTTGCCGCTGAAGACGAGTTAATCCTGAAAGATGTGGGGCGAATGGTGAAAAAAGCGAAGTCCACTCAAAGGGATTTACGCTCAGATGATGAAAAGGTGTATTCAAAGGAGCAAATCAGCACCATTTTATCCTGTGCAAAGCAGGAAAGTGATCCTATGATTTACACAGTTCTTTTGCTGGAAACGCTAACTGGAATGAGACCGGAAGAAATTCGTGCCTTGCTAAAAACCGACGTGAATTTTACCACACGCGAAATTCACATTCATCAGGCTGCTATCATGAAGCCAATACTGGGTAACAGCGCACTTTCCAAAACCACTGGCAGAGAGTCAGCAATCGGCCCCACAAAAAGTCCTGCTGGAGTTCGTACCTTGTACATAGGTGAACAAGGAATCGAAGCAATTCAAGAGTGGCTGGGGTATTTGGAAAAGAATCACCCTGCAAAATATCAGAACCAGTTCCTGTTCCCCTCATCAACTGATGTTCCTATGAGAGACGATGTCCTCAACACCGCTTTCAATCGCTTCAAAAACCGTCATGGCTTTGGAAAAGAGTACTCGCTCTATAAATTCCGGCATACCTTTGCCACCACATTAGCAGAATCGGGCGTACCTGTCAAAACCGCAATGCGCTTGATGGGAGACTCCACCACCAATGTGATTTTAGGTGTCTACACACACGTTAGAAGTGACGAGGCCAAACGCACCGGTCAGCAAATAAATCAGGTGTATTGTGATATGCTGGAGAATACAGAAGAATCACATAAAGAAGATTAAAGTAGCTGGTCATATTAATGTAGTTGTTAGATTGATATGACCAGTTACTAGATTTGTTGGATTCAGCTATTTTTTGACATTTATTGTTTGATATATTGGGGAAACAACAGTATAATTACATTATTACTAAAAATAGTAAAAAGGGGTAGGTTTCTATGCCAGAATTAGTTGTATCAGGAGAGAATACCTTTAAAAAAACTATAGGAAATTCAATTGTATTCATTTCTGATTTACATTTTGACTATACTAAACAAAGATATAGGCCAAGAACTGCTCCTCAGATGAAAGATAATTTTATTGCATTTATAAAAGAAAACTATGCAAACAATATATTGTGCTTAGCAGGAGATTTTTTCAATGATTACAGGAAGACTCTCTCATTTGTAAAAGAGTTAGAAAGTGAGCAAATTGTTGGATTTTTTGTATTAGGTAATCACGATTTCTGGAACGATGGCACGAGAAGTCATATGGAGATTATTAACTTATTCTCTGTAGAGACACAAGAAAACCAGTTTTTTAGATTTCTGACTACAGGGCGGAAGCATTACTTTAATGACATTTGCGTTATTGGAGATACAGGTTGGACAAGTTTTCGGCGTGGAAGACGCAGAGTATCACTTAAACAGTTTATGGGACTTCCAGATGCCGCAAAAGTAAAAGATTTTAACCCGAAGACAATCATATCTATGCATGAAAAATGGATATCCTTTGCTAATAGTATATTAGCAAAGGAAGAGAAGGTATTGATCTTGACCCATTATCCTATGGTCGATTTTACACGGGAAGATAAAGATTGTTGGTGGAGTTCACAAACCAATCTTAAGGGTGATAATAGCTGGCGGATATTCGGACACACACATAAATATAAGGAACAAAGAAATAACAATATTTCTTCACAGCGCGGATACGATAATCGAGCTAATGAAGATTTGCAGCTAATCGGAATAAATCAATATTCCCAATATAACTTTGGCAAGTTAGAGAAAATAGTTGATCAACTTAGCCTTGTCACAACAGGGAACTTTGAAATTATCTCAAAATTTCATTCCTCCATAGTTGTATCAAATTCTGGTCATGAATTGGCACTAGTATCAACCATAAAGCAAAGAGGATATAAGCGATGTGCCGCAAACAAATACAACTTTGCAGTCCTTGCAAATTCTCCAGAGATGTACCTCGAAAGAGTTAAGGAAGTGATTAATGGCTATCTCAGTAATAACTATATTGGTTACATTCTTTCGGATTATATTTCAAAGGACATAATTGAATTGATTTTTACTTCTATTGCATTTTTGGAAAGTGGGAACCAACGTGACATAAGAAAATTTATTGCTTCTGCGGTAATAACAGGTTATGTTTTTAATGGAATGCCATACTTAATTAAGAATATGCGCCTATTAGACGATTACGATATATTGAGATTTTGGCTAATGTTTTTAACAATGAAGCAATACAATTTAGATGTCAGCTCAGTTGACACTGTACGTAAAGATAATAAAAGTTTTATTACATTTTGCAATGTTGATATATACTTTCCGTCAGTTAACGGAATGGCACTTACTCTAGACAAAATTCAAGATTTGTTGCCACAGACACTATCATTGAATCAGCCAGTTGCATTATTAGAAGAAAGCCACACATAGACTAATAGTTAATTCTAAGATAGAGATCAAGCTATGTAAAATTGTGTATTACACCATTTGTCGCGATTTGATTTGATTATTTGGAAACAGAATAAGATTTCCATAAAGGATTAACGCTCGCTCAGTTAATATAGCGACAGCCTGAATTGATAGATTATATCAATTCAGGCTGTTTTCTTGCATTATTATTTATTTATAAGCTGCCGTTTTACTTCTTTTATATCAATAAAACACGCTGCTTATATGGATACCTTTGGATACCCTTAATCTATATTTTGCCCTTTTTACTCTAGGGATAAAATTAAAAAACGTAGGATTCATGCGGTTTTCCGCAACTCCTACGTTTGTTTTATCTGTATTTCTTGGATTACAAATCAGCTGCTCTACCAACTGAGCTACACCAGCATAATTCAAAATTTGAGCGCTTGACTAATATATCATTTTTAAAACTTTTTGTCAATACATTTTCTGCAAAAATGGGCAGAAAATCTGTTTATCACAAAAAATCCAACGGCTATTTGTTGCACTCACCCGATTTCCCATGAAAAAGCCACTGGAATTTGCCGGGCCTAAAGAAAAAGCACATCAGGCCCGGCTATTATTTTCTTTTTTCCGCTGCCCAACCCTGGTTAAAGGTTGTCCTCCGGCTCACTCAAATCCAAAGCACTGTTCATCAAATGCAGCAATTCCAGTTCACTGCGAAAATTTTGTTCCTTATTCCCGTCTACCCAGCGCAGTGTCCCCTGCCAGGTAGAGCCGCTGCGATACAGCACCTTGATTACAAAAGTTGCTTTTTCCCCTTTCACCTTGCCACCCCGGTTCTATGTTTCACATCAATTAGAACAAACCAGGCCATTCCTGATCAGATTCTTTTATTATAATCACAGGTTCTAGGTTTTGTCAATTTTATTCATCCTTCGCGGCACAAATCTGCTGTGGTGGCCCCAGTCAAAGCAATCAGCGCCAAAGGCTCCAGTTCCACCTGAGTTCCAATTTTCCCGCCGCTGACAATGATGGTAGAAAGCGACCGGCAAGACTCATCCAACACTGTGCCATACCGTTTTTTCATGCCAATGGGAGAACATCCCCCGCGAATGTAACCCGTAATTTTCTGAATCTCATCCACCCGGATCATTTCCACTGACTTTTCCGAAACCGAATGGGCCGCCGCCTTTAAATCCAATTCTTTTTCCACCGGCACGACAAACACATAAAAGCTTCCGCTGTGGCCTTTTGTCACCAGTGTTTTAAATACCTGATCCACCGGCTGCCCCAATTTGTGGGCCACTGACACGCCATCAATCGCGCCATCTTCATGGGAATAAAAATGGCACTGATACGGCACTTTTTCTTTGTCCAGCACACGCATTACATTCGTCTTTTGTTCCTTTGCCATCTAAGAAAATTCCTTTCTTCCTAAAGTCATTCTGTTTCTATAAAAAGAAAAACCAGTGAAAGCGGACAGCTGTTTTAAGCAGCTGTCCGCTTGTTCTTTTTTATGGCTCAACAATCTTCCATTTGATGCCTTGGGGGGTATCTTCCAACACCACATGACGTGCCTTGAGTTCATCACGAATCCGGTCGGCAGTCGCCCAGTCTTTATTCTGGCGGGCCTCGGTACGCTGCTGAATCAGTGCTTCAATTTCTTCGTCCAGCGTCTGATTCGTTCTGTGATACAACAGCCCCAAAACATCTGCGAACTCCTCATACAAAGCAAGCGCAGCACTGTAAAGCTCTTTGCTTTTTTCTGCCGGAATCAAATTGGTATTGATCTCTCTGGCCAAATCAAACAGCACCGATATCCCATCTGCGGTATTGAGATCATCATCCATAGCGGTGATAAAACGCTGACGGTACTGCTCCTGCAACGCATGAATCTGCTCCTGCTCCCCGTCTTTCAGCCCTGCCGGTGCATTATCGCGGGCAAAAATCAGATTATCGCGGCAGTTATATAGGCGTTCCAGAGCAGACTTGCACTGCTCAATCACTTCGATACTGTAATTAATCGGGCTGCGGTAATGAGAAGAAACCATCAGAAAACGAATGGGCTCATAGCCATAAACATTCGCTACCTCGCGAACGGTAAAGAAGTTATTCAAAGATTTGCTCATCTTGTGGTTGTCGACGTTGATATACCCGTTGTGCATCCAATAATGGGCAAAATCTGCACCGTTACAACATTCGCTTTGAGCAATCTCATTTTCATGATGAGGGAAAACCAAGTCCTGACCGCCGCAGTGTATGTCAATGGTGGTTCCCAAATGGTGACGGGCCATGGCAGAACATTCAATGTGCCAGCCGGGGCGGCCTTTTCCCCAAGGCGAATCCCAACTGGGCTCGCCGGGCTTTGCAGATTTCCATACGGCAAAATCCATAGCATCCTCTTTGATTTCGTCCACGCCAATGCGTGCTCCGGCCTGCAAATCCTCCAGCGGCTGGTGAGAAAGCTTGCCGTATTCCTCAAACTTTTTGGTACGGAAATAAACGTCCCCGTTAGAAGTGGCGTAAGCATAGCCCTTTTCCACCAAACTGGAAATAATCTGAAGGATATCCTCCATGCTTTCGGTGGCCAGCGGATGCACCGTGGCGGGACGCACATTCAGCCCCTGGGCATCCTTTTTGTACTCTTCAATGTACTTTTTAGAAACCGTCAGATAATCGCTGTTTTCTTCATTTGCCCGGCGGATGATTTTGTCGTCAATGTCCGTAAAGTTCTGAACATAGGTTACCTTGAGGCCGCGGTATTCCAAATACCGGCGCAGAACATCAAATACACAGATGGGCCGGGCATTGCCGATATGAATATAATTGTAAACCGTTGGGCCGCAGGCATAAATCTTTGCCTCGCCTTCCTTCATCGGAATGAATTCCTCTTTTTGTCTGGTTAACGTATTATAGATTTTCATGCTAAAACCTCCCGCGCGTTGCGCAACCATTTTTCCATATTGTTTTTTCGGGCTCTGTCAGCCTTCGCCCGGTTCCTCGTCTTGCCTTTGTGCCCGATCCTTTTTATTTTGCTCCAGCTTTTGCTGCAGCAACTCCAGTTGCATACTTAAAGCAGTATGGGCATTGCGCAGATCAATCAATTCCTGCTCAACCGGATCGCCCACGTGGATCTGATCCAGTTCATAGGGTTTCTCGCCGTTAATCCGAACAATTTTTGCCGGCACACCCACAGCAGTGGCCCCCGCCGGAACTTCACTGAGCACCACCGCACCGGCGGCAACCCGGGCATTGTCCCCCACTTTAAAAGGGCCCAACACCTTGGCTCCGGAACCTATCATCACATGATTCCCAATGG
This sequence comes from Clostridium minihomine, assembly GCF_900240385.1. Taxonomy (GTDB): domain Bacteria; phylum Bacillota; class Clostridia; order Oscillospirales; family Acutalibacteraceae; genus Faecalispora; species Faecalispora minihomine. The sequence goes on from NZ_OEQH01000002.1 coordinate 328,545, forward strand.
TGGGGTGGCGTTTCCCCTGATCCTTGCCGGTTCCCCCCAAAGTAACCCCCTGATATAACGTGCAGTAATCACCGATCTCTGTAGTTTCCCCAATGACCACACCCATGCCGTGATCAATAAACAGACCTTTGCCGATGGTAGCGCCGGGATGGATTTCCACCCCGGTTTTGTGTCTGGCCCGCTGGGAAATGTATCTGGCAATCAGTTTCATATTGCGGCGGTGAAACCAGTGTGCCAACCGATAGGATCGCACCGCCCGAAACCCGGAATACAAAAAATAAACCTCTAAACGGGTTCTGGCAGCAGGATCCCGTTCCAGAATGGAATCCAGCTCTGCTTTTAACTTATCAAACATACTCGGTTCCTCCATTGTGGCAAAGCGATGGGAGAAAAAACCTGATGGCAATAAAAAAAGCCCCTCGTCCCCTTGTTGGGGACGGAGGCGGCCATTCCGCGGTTCCACTCCGTTTTATCTCTCAGCGGCGGTAACGGCGCCGGGCCGGACAAAGATACTAAGCCCCCAAAAGGCTGTTCCCCCTGCCTGCTTTCCGTATTGTCGGAAAAACAGGTGCATTTTCACCGAAGCCTCCACCAAAAGCGCTTGCAGCCAACGGCGCTTTCTCTCTGTTGCGGTTTCTGTCGGGTACTTTTCCCGTTTGCAGCATTTGAATACTATTGTATGCAGTCATGACAATTTGTTGTCAGGGTTCAGTATACAACAATCGCCCGGCCTTGTAAAGAGCGGCGGCCCCCCCCAAAAAAGATCCGGCATGTTGCCCTTGTTTGGCTTGTTTAAAACATACCTATCTGGTACATTTTCGCCTAACCCGAAGGATGTTCTGCTAAAAGGTTTGACTGAAACAGCCGGATAAATTCATGCAAAACAATAAAATTTTTCTATCTTTTTCTTTTTGAGTAATCCTGCCGTGTTTTTAAGGGACAAGCCCCTCCCCTTTACACGAACTTTCTTGAAAAACTGTCTAAGAAAATTTATGGTATTCTCATCATTCAGGCACAAAATTAAAACAGGCAGCGAAGAGCTATGCTCCGCTGCCCTTTCAGCGGATTTATCCCGCTGTTTTTATAATCTGCCAATTCTGCTTTAAATATACCGCGCCGGATATCACCGACAGCACTGTGGCCACCAGCACAAACAGCTGACCCAAGAAAACCGCGCCTTGTTCCCCGGCAGCAAAGGGCAAAGACAACCCAGAAACCGTCCCCATAGCGGCCAGCTCTTGCCAGTACTGGAGCATCAAAACAGCCAGCACCGCAATAATTTGGCTGACCGTCTTGGCCTTGCCCCAATTATTGGCGGCGATCACCTGACCCTTATCTGCCGCAACCAAACGGATAGAAGTCACCATGAACTCTCGGGCAATGATCAGCAGTACCAGCCAAACATCCGCCAGATGAAGCTGCACAAAGCAAACCAGCGCAGAAATCACCAGAATCTTATCTGCCAGCGGATCCATGAATTTTCCGAAATCGGTAATTTGATTGTATTTGCGCGCCAGCATTCCATCCAGATGATCGGTGTAAGAGGCTACCCCAAACAGAATCGCTGCCCACAGGTAATGATGGGGCAGTCCCGCCGCCAGCAGTACCGCCACAAAAACCGGAACCAAAAGAATACGGAATACGGTTAGCTTGTTGGGCAGATTCATAAAAACTCCTCCACTTCTCCAATCAAATCACATTCGATAAAGTCAGTAATTTTCACCCGAACAAACTGACCGTAAGATGGCTTTTGCTCGGGGGAATGGAAAAACACCTTGCCGTCGATTTCCGGCGCATCCTGAGGGCCGCGGCCAAAATAACACTCCGCATAGCGGTCATAGCCTTCGGTCAGCACCGTAACGGTTTTCCCGATTTGCTCCTGACACAATTCTTCCATAATGCGCATCTGCTGTTCCATCAAGAGTTCCATGCGGTGGTGTTTTAGCTCTTCCTCAATCTGGTTCGGCATTTTCGCTGCCGCAGTGCCTTCTTCCTGAGAATAGGGGAAACAACCCATCCGGTGAAAACGGATTTCTTTTACAAACTCTGAAAGTTCTGTAAAATCTTCTTCGGTTTCACCGGGGAAACCGGTAATTAAGGTGGTGCGCAGGGTAATACCCGGCACCCGATCTTTGATTTTTTGAAGCAAAGCCGTGATGGATTGCCTGTCGCCGCTGCGGTACATGGATTTCAACATTCTGCCGGATACATGCTGAAGCGGCAAGTCAATATACTTTACAACCTTTTCCTGTCGGGCCATCGTATCCAGCAGTTCATCAGTAATGTAGTCGGGGTAACAGTACAAAAGGCGGATCCAGCGCAGACCCTCGATCCGACACAAACGATCCAAAAGCTTGGGCAATGCCAAATAGCCATACAGATCCTCGCCGTAACGGGTAGTGTCCTGCGCAATCAGAATCAATTCTTTGGTTCCGTTTTGAGCCAGACGCTCGGCTTCCTCCACAATGCTTTCCATATCACGGCTGCGGTAACGGCCGCGAATCATGGGAATCGCGCAATAAGCACAGCGGCTGTCACAGCCCTCGGCCACTTTGATATAAGAAAAATAGCTTGGGGTGGAATGGACGCGCTCCCCGTATAAAGGCAGCCGGTTTTTGGGCGGGAAGGATTCCGGATTCTGCCCTTCCAGCGTTTGCCCGATGATTTGGGCAATGTCTGTATTGGCGCCGATGCCCACCACTGCATCCGCTTCGGGCAGTTCCTTGCGGATTTCTTCCCGGTAGCGCTCTGCCAGACAACCCGTCACCACAATGGCTCGGATACGTCCTTCTTTCTTGAGCCTTGCCAGCTCCAGAATTTCTTCAATGGATTCCTTTTTGGCATCCTCGATAAAGCCGCAGGTATTAACGATAGCCACATCTGCCAGCGCCGCATCATTGCAAAGCTGATAGCCTGCTCCCTGCAAGGTGGCCATAATCATTTCTCCGTCTACCCTGTTTTTGGCGCAGCCCAGGCTGACCATTCCAACTGTTATTGCCATAATTACTCTTCATCCTCATTTAAGTCTATGGTTTCATCCAGACAACGCAGCGCCTGCCGAATTTCCGGCAGGCGATACCCCATCCTCTGCAAAGCGTTTACTGCCCTGCGCTGCTGTTTTTCATCCTGTGCCGCCAAGGGATATTTCTTTTCTAACAGCTGCAGCAGTTTTTCTTCGGGCTCAGGGGCCAGCTCCTGCACAATTTCTTCTGCCAGATCCTTTGCCAGACCCTTTCGGCACAATTCAAATCGAACTCGGGATGCGGCAAACCCTTTTCGCTCTAACAGCTGGTGTGCCAGCTGCCTGCCGTAGGCCGCATCGTCAATAAGTCCCAGTTCTTCCATTCGATCTGCCGCATAGCGAGCGGCTTCTTCCGAAAAATCACGGCGCAGCTTCTCTTCCAGCTCCCCTTTCAGGTGACCCCGGTGACCCAAAAGGTACAGCGCTTTTTCCTTTGCCCGGTAATTGTCCGATTCTTCCCGAAGCCGAAACAATGCCTCATCTGTCAGCGTGATCCCCGGGCGTACGCCTTCCCGGCTCAACACCTGAGTATCCAGCTCCATAGCCGGCTCCCCGTCCAGAACTAAAAGGGAAAGCCCCTTGCGCCGGGGCTGTATCGCCGTTACCAGCATCAATCATCCACCAAAATATCGATATTTGCTTTAGAAGCCGCCCGGCCCGCCGATTTTGCAGGAGCTGCGGGTACTTCTACTTCTACGGGTTTGGCCGCTTCCGGAGCAGGAGCCGCCGCTGCCGCACCCTTTTTCACCGGACCGGAAGCCTTTGCCGGCAAACGGTCGGCACTCTCTTTCAGCTTTTCTTCGATTTCCGCCATCATCTCAGGATTATTCTTTAAAAACTCCTTGGAGTTATCACGGCCTTGCCCCAGTCTGGTTTCTCCATAAGAGAACCAGGCTCCACTTTTCTGAACAATGTCCAGTTTGGCTGCCAGATCCAGAATTTCGCCTTCTCTGGAAATTCCTTTTCCGTACATCACATCAAATTCCGCTTCCCGGAAGGGTGGGGCAATTTTATTCTTGACCACCTTGGCTCGGGTGCGGGTACCAATCTGCTCAGTACCGTTTTTCAGCGTTTCAATCTTACGGATATCAATACGGACAGAGGCATAGAATTTCAGCGCGCGGCCGCCGGGGGTTACCTCGGGACTGCCGTAAATCACGCCCACTTTTTCACGCAGCTGATTAATGAAAATCGCCACACAGTTGGATTTGGAAATGGCACCCGCCAGTTTGCGCAGTGCTTGAGACATGAGCCGTGCCTGAAGGCCCACGTGGGAATCGCCCATGTCGCCCTCAATCTCTGCCCGGGGCACCAGCGCCGCTACCGAGTCCACCACAATCACATCAATGGCACCGGAACGCACTAACGCCTCGGTAATCTCTAATGCCTGTTCGCCGGTATCCGGCTGAGAAACCAGAAGGGAATCTACATCTACCCCCAAAGCCTGAGCATATATGGGGTCAAGGGCATGCTCTACGTCGATAAAAGCAGCATATCCGCCGCTTTTCTGCCCCTGTGCGATACAGTGCAGTGCCAGTGTGGTTTTACCGGAAGATTCCGGCCCATAAATCTCTACAATACGCCCTCTGGGCAGACCGCCGATTCCCAACGCCATATCCAAAGAAAAGGAACCGGTGGATATGGCTTCGACCTGCATTGCCTGATTCTGCCCCAAACGCATGACTGCGCCCTTGCCGAATTGCTTTTCAATCTGCGCCAGTGCCGTGTCCAGCGCTTTGCTTTTATCTACTGCCATGAAAAAACTCCTCCGCTCCTGAATTTAACTTCCCTGAATTCAAACACGCAGAACTGCGCTGATTCTCATTACTTCTAAATATATAATCAATAAAAACAGCAAAGCTGTCTTTGCGGCACAGCCGCTCTTGTGCAAAAGCACAAGCTATCGTTCCCTGTTCTCTAATGCATCGAAAGCCCTGCTTTTCACAATGCGCCGTGAGGTTATTAAAACCAAAGCTTTCGCTTATGCCGTGAGGTTATTATAGCGTATCTAAATTATAAAATCAATGGATTTCAGCAAAAAATCGAACGAACGTTTTGATGCTGTAACAGTTATTTTTTTCTTTATCCGCTAAAAAACAGAAAAATCCGGAGCAGACAGCCTTTTTCCCAAAACACCATCCCTCCGGTAACTGTTAACTTTTTCCTTGATAAACACCTGATACCACCCGGTCAAATCCGTTAAAATCTTTTTGCACTCGAATGTGAGACAGTCCCGCCGCCAAAAACAACTCGGATACGCTTTGCCCCTGAGTTTCGCCGATCTCTACTGCGGCAATGCCCCCCGGCCGCAGGCGGGGCAGCCAGTTGCGGGCAATAGCCCGGTAAAAATCCAATCCGTCCTGTCCTCCATCCAGCGCAGAGGGCGGCTCCCGGCGCACCTCATGCTGAAGGGAAGAAATCTCTTCCGAAACAATATACGGAGGATTGGAAACCACCGCGCTGAGCGGCCCGATGTCGGCCGCCGCATCGCTTTGGGTAATATCCGCCCGGATTGCCGAAACCCTCTCGTCCCCAAACCGATGCAGATTCTTTTGCAGATACTCAAATGCCTGTTCATACCATTCAACACACACAATGCGGGCATCCTTGCGGAGCTGTGAAATTCCCAAGCCCACCGCGCCGGTTCCCGCACAGAGATCTGCCACCACAGGGGCCGGGTGTCCGGTTAAAAGTTCCGCAGCCGTATACACCAAAAGCTCTGTTTCCTCTCGGGGGATTAATACCCCTTCCCCCACCGAAAAACGCATCCCGAAAAATTCCCACTCCCCCAGAATATACTGCAAGGGGCGACGTTTTTCCCGCTCTGCTATCATGCGGAAAAATTCATTGGTGTTTTCCTTGGGTGCATCTTCTTGGCCGCGCAAAATCAAAGCCTGGCGATCCATTCCAAAAGCCTGGCGGAACAAGCAGATGGCGTCAAAAGCAGGGCTCTCTACCCCCGCCTTTTGTAATATGGTTTTTCCCTCGTGATAGGCTTGCTGAAAGGTCATCTTACAATCCTGTCCTCCCCGTTTTCCGGAATAACCTCCTTCAACGCGCTGATTGCCACTTCAATCATAGAGTCATCCGGTTCCTTGGTGGTAAGCCGCTGCATCCACATTCCCGGCGCAGAGATAATTCGGGTCACAATATTATCGTACCGGCCGCAGATGCGGATCAGTTCATATCCGATTCCCATCAAAAGCGGCACGCACAAAATTTTTGCGATACTGCGCAGGAACGGGTTGGTAAAGGGAATAAAAAAGCCGGCAATCATCCCCAACAAAAGCATAATCACCATAAAGCTGGTGCCGCAGCGGGGATGAAAACGCTTGTAACGACGGACGTTTTCTACCGTCAGCTCCTGCTCATTTTCATAGCAGAATATCGTTTTGTGTTCTGCCCCGTGATATTGGAACACACGCTTAATGTCCGGCAAGCTGGCACAAAACGCTATGTAGCCGATAAAGATAAAAATACGAAGAAAACCTTCAAACACCGCTCGCCAAGAGGCAAGCTCTGTTCCCCACAGATGGCTTTCGCCCAAATTAAAAAGCCAGGTGGGCAGCCAGAAGAACAATCCCACGGCAATCAGCACACCCAAAACAGCACTGATGGCCATAACGGCGTTCATCAGTTTATCCCCGAACACCCTTTCCATCCACTGGTCAAACTTTGAAGGCTCCTCGTCATCTTCCAGCCCGGATTTTTCTGCCGAAATGCTGAGTGCCTTATACCCCACGGAAAGGGAATCGATAAATCCGGCAACTCCCCGCAAAATAGGAAGCTGAAGAATTTTGTAGCGTCCGCGCAGCCGTTTGGCTGCGATCTGCTCGGTCGATACGGTATTGTCGGGCAGGCGAACCGACAAGGCGGTTTTAAAGGGGCCCTGCATCATTACACCCTCCATCACCGCCTGCCCACCGATGGATGTAATCATTTTTGTTTTTTCTCTAGCCATTTTGTTCCGGATTCCTTTCTTCCACAGCAGGAATCGGCTTTGTAGCCGACGAAACCTGCCTGAGCGTTGGTATGGTAATCGTTACAACCGTGCCAACCCCTTCCTGGCTTTCCAAATCCAGACGCCCGTCATGCAGCTGCATAATTTCATCTGCCAGGGCCAGTCCAATTCCGGAACCGCGCACAGTCTGGTTGGCTTTATAAAACTTCTTTTTCACATTGGGTAAATCTTGTGGAGAGATTCCGCAGCCGGTGTCGCCGATCACCACAATAATTTTCCCATCCTTTTGTTCTGCGGTCACGCTGACTGTATCACCTTCGCTGGTATATTTAAGCGCGTTGTCAATAATATTGACAAACACCTGGCGCAGCCGGTTGATATCGCCCAGCACCGGCGACAGCATGGCCGGTTCTTCATAAACCAAAAATTTGCCTTCTGCCTGGGCACGATCGGTAAACATATAAACCGCTTCTCCCAGTTCGGCCAGAATATCGATTTTGTCCATCATCAAGGTCATACGGCCATTCTGCATTCGCGAAAAATCCAGCAGTTCTTCCACAATTCCGGAAAGCCGCTCCGATTCTCGAATGATAACACCCATGCCCTTTTCATACATATCCTGATCGGTGTCTTCCAATCCCTGCAGTGTTTCTGCCCAGCCCTTGATGGCCGTCAGCGGGGTGCGCAGTTCATGGGAAACAGAGGAAATAAAATCATTTTTCATTTTTTCAGACGTGCCCAATTCCACCGCCATTTTATTGATGGTTTCGCAAAGCTCGCCGATTTCATCATCCTGCCGATTTTGAATTCGCGCATTAAAATCCCCCTGAGCAATGCGTTTGGCTGTGACGCTGATCTGTTTAATGGGATCCACAATAGACTTAATAAAATAAGAGCTGGACAGCACCACCAGAAAAATGACCAAAAGCCCCAAAAGCATCAAAGCGCCCACAATGGTAAAGATTTGCTGGTCGGCCTGCTCCAAAGACACCACATAACGGATGCTTCCCAAAGCCGATCCATTTTCATTGCGGATCACCCGTGTGACAGCCATCACTTTTTCCCCGGAAGAAAGCTGCCCTTTCCAAGTTCCATACCCATCATCGTTACCAAGAGCCTCTTGAAAATCTGGCATAACCTGAGATTGATCCGGCGGAAACCCGGTGGAAGTAACCAAAATTCGGCCTGCAGAGCTCAGCACCATCATTTCCATCATCTCTTTGCTGGGGGAGTTTTCCACATAGCTGCGCGCAGCAGTGGAAAACTCGACAGCTGTCTTTTTCCCATAATCGGCAAATACGTTGGTCAGCTCACCGGAACGGCCGTTGATGGTTTGCTGAATGCCATTGTAAACATAACCCTGTACGACCAACGACATACAGATAATCAAAGTGGACAGGACAAGCAGAATGACACCCAGGCTGTTTAAAATCCAGCGCCGGGTAATTCCCCATATTTTCACCTTATCCTCTCCTTTTCCGCCCGTGTGCGAAGCTTGTTTTTCGGCTTATGCCTCCCATTTATAGCCCAGCCCCCAAACCGTGACAATATGCTTGGGGTTGCTCGGCTCATCCTCTATCTTCATTCGCAGACGCCGAATATTCACGTCTACGATTTTTTCTTCCCCGTAATAGGCATCTCCCCAAACATGTTTGAGGATGTCGGAACGATCCAACGCTTTGCCGGGATTCGAGAAAAAATACTCCATAATCTGAAATTCCACCTGAGTCAGCTCAATGGGGCCGCCGTCTTTCATCAAAGCACGGTTGCGCAGATTCAAAGAAAAATTGCCGGAACGAATTTCTTCGCGGAAATTATTTTCGGTGCGCATTTCTGCTATGGCAACCCGGCGGTAAATCGCATCTACCCGAGCCACCAGTTCACTGGGACTGAAGGGTTTTGTCACATAATCATCGGCGCCCATCATCAGGCCGCTGACTTTATCCATTTCCTGTGTTTTTGCAGTCAGCAGAATAATGCCCACTGAACCGCTTTTTTGCCGCAATTCCCGGCACACAGATAAGCCGTCGTGTTCCCCCGGCATCATAATGTCTAAAATCACCACATCAAAAGCACCGTTTTCCTGCTGGTAAAGAGACAGGGCCTGATCCCCATTTTCTGCCTCGGTCACTTCATAACCGGCCCTTTTTAAATTGATGACCACAAATTCCCGAATGGTTTGTTCATCTTCTGCCACCAATATTTTCTTCATTGCCTGGTTCCTCCTGTCCGCTTTTATTCCTGTGAAGAAATCAGCCGAAAGCTGTTTGTAATATCGTTGATGTTCAATGCCAACGCATGATCCGGCTGAAGAATCGAAGCCGCATAAACTACCGCGTTTTTCTCCTCCAGCTTATAAAACCCTTTGGCCGCTATTCCGGCATTCCACTCTTCCTGGGTAAATTCCTGTATTTTTAACAGCCCTGTTCCCACCGCGCCGGTAACATTGCTGTTGGTCGCCTCCGCAGCCGGCAGCCATTCGTAAAAGGTCAGCGATCGGGCTTCCCGGTCAACCTTTACGGTAATTTTTTTCTGCCACATTTCGGGGATTAAAAACCAATAGCCGCTTTGCTGGTTAATAACCATGCCCATCACCCTGTGCAGGTTGTCTGTAGCACAGTCATACCGCTGCCAATTGGTAATGGCACACGCCTCATCCGGCAAAGGCAGCGAATACCCCGGCATGGGATTAACGATGGGTATTTCAATCAGCGTGTCGCCGTTAATATCACGAGACACCACATTGGTATTGCGCAGCGAAAAATTAGCCGTCTGTGTTCCCACATCAAAAAACGGGGATTGAAGCAATTTTTTCTGCGAGTCCCAAAACAAAACTTCCGTTACATAATTGCCCCCGCTTTTCGCGCCATCCAGCACAATTCCAAATTGAGAGGGATCAATCATGCCGGCGGTTACCGAAGCATACCGGGTAACACCGTTATCCAGATGTGCCGACCCAATGGTTTCCACCATATTGTCCGTTACCCGCAAAAGGCGGGCGATCGCCGCCTGATCTGCTGTAGAAACCGAAGCGGTAAAAATCTCATCAAAAGTATCGTTGTCAAAGTCCCTCACTTCCATTTCATTATAAGGCTGGTTATAAGAAAGCTCGGTCATTTTTCCATCCTTATAGGAAAAAATACTGATGGAAGAGGTTTGGTTCAAAGCACTGCCCCAACCGACAATCACATCATTTAGGCCGTCCCGGTTCACGTCGCCAAAGCATACCTTATCCACCTGAGTGGCCGCATTGCGAAAAGAGCCGATTTCCGTCCACTCTTCTTCTCCCCCACGAATAAAAGAAATGGTAACACCACCGCTTTGATCTGCGTTTTCATACAGCGCAATGGCGTCTTCTTTTCCATCCCCGGTCAGATCCCACATTAAAATTGCCGAGCGGTAATCCCCCCGGCGCGGATAACTCAATTTAATCTGGCCGTTCGTTTTCGCTTCCAATACCTGATGAATTTTCTCTTTATTTCCGGTTGCCCGAGGCGGGCGCATCAGTGTCTGAGGATCCAAACTCACCGAAGAACAGCCGGAACAAAGCATAGCCAGTGCCAGCACCGCGGCAACAATCCGTTTCCTCATCCTTTTCACGTCCTTTTCCATCCTAGTATAGGCAGATTCTAAAATACCATAAAGCTGTAAACCAAAACCGGGCTGTGGTTCAATGTTCTCTCAGGCGTCGGAAGCTCTGCTTTCGCTTACGCCGTGAGGTTATTTAAACCAAAATCCCCACCTAGTCTTACGATAAAACCATAAAGCTGTAAACCAAAACCAAGCTGTGGTTCAATGTTCTTTCAGGCGTCGGAAGCTCTGCTTTCGCTTACGCCGTGAGGTTATTTAAACCAAAATCCCCACCTAGTCTTACGATAAAACCATAAAGCTGTAAACCAAAACCGGGCTGTGGTTCAATGTTCTTTCAGGCGTCGGAAGCTCTGCTTTCGCTTACGCCGTGAGGTTATTTAAACCAAAATCCCCACCTAAGTCTTACGATAAAACCATAAAGCTGTAAACCAAAACCGGGCTGTGGTTCAATGTTCTTTCAGGCGTCGGAAGCTCTGCTTTCGCTTACGCCGTGAGGTTATTTAAACCAAAATCCCCACCTAAGTCTTACGATAAAACCATAAAGCTGTAAACCAAAACCGGGCTGTGGTTCAATGTTCTTTCAGGCGTCGGAAGCTCTGCTTTCGCTTACGCCGTGAGGTTATTATAACATTTTGCCTATTAAAAAAATAGTACCAAAACTGTAATTTCAGGAACAAGTCACACCACTTTAAAATATTCTGATCTAATTGGGGAAATAGATTGACATTTCTAAAATCAACGCATATAATACATATGAACAGATATTCATATGTTCATATGAGCAAAGGAGAATATGATTATGAATGGTACCGATCAAATCTTGGAACAGTGTGATTCTGTTGGAATCCATCCAGACGTAATTGAAAACACAAAAAAGAAGATGCCCAGCGATGAGCTTCTCTTTGATTTAGCGGATTTTTTCCGCATTTTCGGTGATTCCACCCGGGTGAAGATCGTGTGCGCCCTGCTATCTTCTGAGCTTTGCGTTTGTGATATTGCAGAGCTTCTGGATATGTCCCAATCGGCAATTTCTCATCAGCTGCGGGTGTTAAAGCAAGCCCGGCTGGTCAAATTCCGCCGTGCGGGCAAGGTAGTCTATTACTCTTTGGACGATGAGCATATTCAAGGGATTTTTAGCTTGGGTCTAACCCATATTACTGAAAAATAAATCGGGAAAGGTGTGAATGGATCAATGGCCGTAAAAACCACCAGAGAATTTTCAGTGGAAAATTTAGGATGTGCCCATTGCGCTGCCGAAATTGAGCACGAAGTGGGAAAACTGGACGGCGTTTCTTGTGCCACATTGGATTTTGTATCCAAAACCTTGCGGGTAGATTTGCTGGATACGGAACGCTTTGAAGAACTTTCTGGAAAAATGCAGCAAATTGCGCAAAACCACGAACCGGATATTCGCCTGACCGAACGGCACCCGGCAGAACCGGGGGAGCGGATGCTCTATTTAAAGGGACTGCACTGTGCCGACTGCGCCGCAAAAATTGAACGGGAAGTCGCAGGACTGGACGGAATGCAAGAGGTTCAGCTGAACTTTGCCGCCCAGCGGCTTTTGCTGAAAGCAGAAAACAAAGAAAAGCTGCCTGCCCTGACGCGGGAAGCGGTGCAGATGATCAATACCATTGAGCCGGATGTGAAGGTGGGCTTTCGCGAGGAAGAAGATTCGGAGAACGAAGACGAAACAAAAGAGAGGACCTCCCGAATCGTTTTGGCCATTGGCGTAGTAATATTCCTGGCAGCCATTATCATTCCCGCTGCGGGATTCGTTTTGCCGCCCGTTGCGGAATTCCTGCTGTTTTTTGCAGCATACCTGATGATCGGCGGCGAAATTTTGCTGCTGGCCCTGCGCAACATTCGCCGCGGGCAAATCTTTAATGAAAACTTTTTGATGTCTTTGGCCACCGTGGGTGCTTTTGCCATTGGAGAATTCCCCGAAGGCGTTGCCGTTATGCTGTTTTACCGAATCGGCGAATTGTTCCAAGACATGGCGGTGAACCGTTCCCGGCGCTCCATTAAATCTTTAATGGACATTCGCCCCGACTTTGCAAACCTGAAATTGGGTGAAGAAGTTCGCCGCGTTTCCCCGGAAGAAGTGGGAATTGGCGACCTGATTGTGGTAAAACCCGGTGAAAAGATTCCTTTGGACGGCGTCGTAACGCAAGGTCATTCTTCTCTTGACACCTCTGCATTAACCGGAGAATCCCTGCCAAGAGACGTGGAACCCGGCAGCACGGTGCTGTCTGGCTCCATTAACCAGACCGGTCTTTTGACCATAGAGGTTGAGAAAGAATTCGGAGAATCCACCGCTTCCAAAATTTTGGAGCTGGTGCAGAACGCCGGAGGAAAAAAAGCCCACACAGAAAACTTTATTACCAAATTTGCCCGTTACTATACCCCCGTGGTGGTTTTTGCCGCAGTTGCACTGGCAGTGATTCCTCCTATGGTAGTGCCCGGTGCTACCTTCAGCGACTGGATTTACCGTGCTCTGGCCTTCTTGGTTGTATCATGCCCCTGTGCTTTGGTCATTTCGATTCCCCTGAGCTTTTTCGGCGGAATCGGCGCGGCTTCCCAAAAGGGAATTCTAATCAAAGGCAGCAACTATCTGGAAGCGCTGAACAATACCGATACCATTGTGTTTGACAAAACAGGCACTTTAACTAAGGGCAGTTTTACGGTAACGGAAATCGTTTCGGCTGGTATCAGTGATGAAGCCCTTCTGCGCTATGCGGCTTTGGCCGAAAGTGCATCTACCCATCCCATTGCTTTGTCTGTACTGAAAGCCTATGGCCTGCCGGTACAAGAAGGCCAGATACAGGAACAGCAGGAAATTGCGGGCCACGGTGTTCGCGCTTTGATTGACGGAAAAACCATTCTGGCGGGCAACAGCCGCCTGATGGAATCCGAAAACATTTCCTTCCAGCCGGTATCTGCACCGGGAACCATGATTTATGTGGCAGTGGACGGAGAGTATGCCGGACACCTTGTCATCGCTGATGAAATAAAGCCCGACAGCCGCAAAGCAATTGCGGAATTGAAACAAGCAGGAGTAAAAACCATTGCTATGCTGACCGGCGATAACGCAATCGTCGCCGATCAAATTGCACAGAAGCTTGGTATCGATACGGTTTATTCCGAGCTTTTGCCCCAGCAGAAAGTGGAACGGGTAGAGCTTTTGGATAGCCACAAAACCCCCGGCGGCAAACTGCTCTTTGTGGGGGACGGCATCAATGATGCTCCGGTTCTGGCCCGTGCAGACATCGGCATCGCCATGGGCGGCATCGGTTCTGACGCAGCCATTGAAGCTGCAGATATCGTTTTGATGACCGACGAACCTTCAAAACTGGTCAGTGCGCTGAATATTGCCAAAAAGACCCGGCGCATCGTCTGGCAGAACATCGTGTTTGCTTTGGGTGTCAAGGTAATCATCTTGGTTCTGGCCGCTATGGGAATCGCTTCTATGTGGATGGCCGTTTTCGGCGATGTGGGCGTGGCCTTGATTGCCGTACTGAACGCCATGCGCGCGCTAAAAACAAAATAACGTCTTTTTCTTAGCAAACAGCTGCCCGGTTCTTCCAAAAGGAACCGGGCACTTTTCTTTGATACGCCAGCGTTTCTCAAGCGCATCGCCTGTAAAGATTACAAAACCGTTATTGGTCCGAAACGGTGTGTTTGGAAAAAATTCTTTATTTCTTCACAAATGTGGGCTATAATAATGAAATGTTTGGGATGGAATGCAGTGTTTCAGAAAACTGCTGAATGCCTGTTGTATGAACCAGGCGTGGCTTCGTCTGGGCCAAAACAATCAGGAAAGGGCATGATATGATGCAAGACACTTCTTCGGTCGCCAGCAGCAAAAAGAAATGGTTTACCACAATCACTTTGGTTCTTTCGATTGCGGTTATTTTATATTTTCTGCTTACGACCGATGGTTTAGATGCGCTTTTAACTCTTTCGAAAACCATTCAGCTGCAATGGCTGGGGCTTGCACTTTTAGCGGTTTTTGGCCGCTATCTGATTGAAGGCTATGTGCTTTTGATGCTCTCGCGCCATTTGGATCCTGCCTGGACGTTTCAAAAATCCTTTACCGTTGGAATGGTGGGCTTTCTTTACAGCGCCCTGACCCCATTTTCTGCCGGTGAACCCATGGAGATTTACACCATGGATAAAATGGGAATGAGCGCCGGGGCTTCCAGTGCAGTCATTGTGGTAAAAGCTTTGATTCACCAAGTGGTGATGATGGTTTACTGTCTATTTTTTGTTGCGGTAAGACTCGCTTATTTCCGCAGCGTATTAAACAATATCGTTGTGGTGATTTTGCTGACCCTTGTGGTCAACAGCGTGATGATCACCATCATGCTGGTTGTCATGATCAACAACAAGCTAACCCAAAAACTTCTGCGGTTTATCATGTCGGTGCTTCTGCGCTTTAAATGGTGCCGCCGCCCCAAACGGCTGTACCGTAAAATTCGCAATCAACTTTATACCTTCCATGACGGGGCCGCTTTAATGGGGCGTTCTACGGGCTTGTATGTAAAATCTGCCGTATGGACTTTGATACAGATCACTTTGGCCAGCGTAATTCCCTATTTAATTTACCGCAGCTTTACCTTGTACGGCGGTTCCTTCTTTACTATGCTGGCGGCCGATACTTTTGTAACGATGGCTGCAGAATTCGTTCCCCTTCCCGGCTCCTCCGGCGGTGCTGAAGGCGGCTTTTATCTGTTTTTCCATGACATTTTCGGTTCCACCATTTTCCCCGCGATTCTGCTGTGGCGCATCATCGCCTATTACAGCAGCATTGTGTTCGGTTACCTGACAACATGGGCCGCGGCGAAAAAAAATCTAATTTAATTTTCCCTTTGCCCAAAAATCCGAACACCGGCTTTTTGGGCAATTTTATTTGGTACGTGTTTCCCTGAAAAAGGTCTTCTATTTTTACAAACTTTTAGGCGGGAAAAAGAAATCCTTTTCTCGATATCCAATGTATGTTATACTAATTAAGTAATATAACTTTCTGGATCGGCTCTTCTTTGTGTTCTCTTCCACCGACCCTTTTCTTTCGCCGGTGGCCGCTGAAGCCCGGTCTAAATATACGCGAAAGGAAGTAAGGAATGAGAGATATCTTAATTGATTCACTAAAAGAATCGACTCAGTCCGTTCTGCCGATCTGCGCCATCGTCCTTGCCTTCTCATTTGTATTGCCCTTCACAACCCTTTTGCTTTTTTTATCTGGGGCGGTTCTTTTGATTCTTGGCCTGAGCATTTTCACTCTTGGATCCGACATGGCTATTCTTCCTATGGGGGAAGCAATTGGTTCAGAGCTGACTCGATCCAAAAAAATTGGCTGGATTGCCGGGGGCGGCTTTTTAATCGGCCTTGTGGTTACCATTGCCGAACCAGATTTGCAGGTGTTGACCAAACAAGTTCCCGCTGTGCCCGACATGGTTTTGGTGGGTTCTGTCGCTTTTGGAGCCGGTGCTTTTCTGGTGCTGGCCCTGTTACGCATTGTGTTTCAGATTAATCTGGCTTACTTATTCATCGGTTCTTATATTCTGGTTTTTCTGGTGGCCGGAATATTCTCACCCGATTACCTGGCCGTAGCTTTTGATTCCGGCGGTGTTACCACCGGCCCCATTACGGTACCCTTTATTTTGGCTCTTGGCATGGGTGTATCGAATGTTCTGTCCAGCAAAAACAGCGAAGAAGATAGTTTTGGCCTTTGTGCCCTTTGCTCGATTGGCCCGATTATCGCCGTGTTGGTAATGGGTATTTTCTATGATTCCTCCGAATCCGGCTTTGCCTTTGAGTCCCCGGCCGAATTGGAGCACATCTCGCAGATTCTGCCTTTGTACGGTTCCCAGTTTCTTGGTTCTTTGCAAGAGGTTATTGTGGTACTGCTGCCCATACTGACTATTTTTATTTTACTTCAAATATTACGGCTGCGCCTTTCCCGCACCAAAATGATTAAAATTCTGGTAGGAATTGTTTATACTATTTTGGGTTTGTCGGTTTTCTTGACCGGCGTAAACGTCGGTTTCATGCCTGTGGGACGTTTCTTGGGCGGCCACATCGCAACTCTTTCCTACAGCTGGATTTTAATTCCGTTGGCTGCATTGCTTGGTTTCTTTATTGTGACAGCGGAGCCCGCAGTACATGTTCTGAACAAACAGGTTGAGGACATCACCAGCGGCGCTATTTCTCAGAAAGTGATGAAAATTGGATTATCCGTCGGCGTTAGCCTAGCTGTCTGCTTGGCAATGCTGCGCATTATTTACCAAATTGATATCTGGTATTTCCTGCTGCCAGGCTATGCCATTGCTTTGATTCAAACCCGCTATACCCCAAAAGTATTTACTGCAATTGCATTTGACTCCGGCGGTGTGGCAGCCGGCACAATGGCCGCAGCATTCCTGCTCCCCTTTGGCGTGGGCGTCTGCGAAGCTGTGGGCGGCAACGTAATGACAGATGCGTTCGGCATGATAGCAATGATTGCCACCCTGCCGCTGATTACCATTCAGGGCATTGGCATTATCTTTCAATATAAAAGCAAAAAAGCATCTATGCTTGCAACCGATACCGGCATGCTGGTTGATGATATGATCATCGAAATGGACGGCGAGGAAGACTCGTTCGGTGTAACGGTTTCTATGCCGGAACAAGCACAAGAGTCTGTGAATTTACAAGCAGATACTTCCGCAGAAACCGAGGAAACATCTTCAGACCCAAATCGCTCGGCCTCTCAGGATTCGATCTCTTTGCAGAACATCCACACAGAAAATCAGGAGTCGGCTTTGGAAGAAACAACCGGAACAGACAACCCGGACGCTCAAAGTGCTCCCCTTGTTACCATCCCGGATGATTCTGCAGAATCTCAAAATCCCCCCACAGAAAACGAATAGATTTCGGTTTTATTCCTCAACGAAACACGTATCAAAGGGAATCTCTCGGTTTTTGAGGACAAAATTTATGGGGATGATAACCCGAAAGACAACTATCTTAGAGAATACAAAAGAGTTGAAACCCGGCAAAAAGCACTTGATTTTTTGCTTTTTCACACGCTTTGGAGAAGGTGCCTATCTTGATTTGTTTAGGAGGTTCGTATGGAGCAAACATTTGGACATAATTTGATTTTGGTCATTGTCAATCAAGGCTTTGCCGCAGAAGTAATGGAGTCCGCCAAGTCTGCGGGAGCGACCGGCGGAACCGTGATACACGCCACAGGATCCGGAATGGAACATTTTGAAACCTTTTTCGGATTAACCTTAAAACCAGAAAAAGAACTGATTTTAATTCTCACGCCGCAGCACCTGAAAAAAGGAATTATGAGTGCGGTTGTAGATGTTCACGGCCCAGGAACAGACGCAGACGCCTTCCTGTTCTCTCTTCCGGTTGACAAGGTGTCAGGCTTAACAGCACAAAAATCCGAAGTGAAAAAACAATAACAAATACCAAAAGCACGGCTAGTTCTGTTCGCAGACTACAGCCGTGCTTTTATTTTGAAAAAGACCCTTGCTTTCTTTTGAAAAGGCTTTCTTTTTTGTTTGCCTTGAGAATCTTTAATGATACAATAATGATGATCCAAGGAAATCTTAAAGATAAGGAAGGTAATCGCATGAATCGAAAACTAAAGCAGCAATTGAAATTAATGAACCACACACTGAATACCATCGCAAAAAACCAAGCCTTAATCTACTTAAAACTGGAAGAGCTGGACAAACAGGTAAAAGAACTATCAACCGATCAAAAAGAGTCCCAAATCGGGAGCTCCAATGATTGCACATAAAAAGCCCCCGGCAGTTGTTTCTCAACTGCCGGGGACAAAATACACTTACAGCGAATAATAATCGCTGCTTTGATAGTCAAAGGAATCGCTCCATCCGGAATTGGAACTCTGTCTGCCCACATTCTCTGCCAGACGGAATTTTTCCAACTCGCGGTACAGCACCTGGGACTGCGAGGACAACTCTTCGCTGGATGCGGAGCTTTCTTCTGCGGCAGCCGCATTCGACTGCACCACATTCGAAATTTGCTCCAGCCCGCCAGTAATCCGAGAGATTTCCTGTGCCTGCTCTACACAAGCCTTTTCAATTTCCAGGATCGCTGCAGAAATCATGTTGGATTTTTCCACGCTGCCATCCACCATGTCTGACACTGTTTGAGTCATGCTGGCCCCTTCTGAAATTGCCCGTATTGTTCCACTGATCAGCACACCGGTTTCTTGCACGGCCTGTGCGGTTTTCGTGGCCAAAGAGCCAACTTCTGCCGCTACCACGGCAAAGCCTTTTCCGGCAGATCCGGCTCTTGCGGCCTCAATAGATGCATTGAGTGCAAGAATGTTGGTTTGCTGGGCAATGGATTGAATCAGTTTTGTAATATCCTCAACCTGAGACGAGGTTTCTTTTACCTGTTCCATTGCCGCATTGAGCCGGCTCATCTGCTCTTTGGTACGGCTCATATCCTCTGTGACCAAACGTATCTGGCCCGCAACCTCTTGTGCCCCGGCTGCGTTCTGATTGGCCGCCGCTTCCACTTTTTCCACGGCATCTGTCAGCTGCTCCACCGAACTGGACTGCTCTGAAGCACCTGCCGCCAGCGACTGTGCACTGGACGCCACCTGATCCGCACCGGCATTCACCTGCTCGGCCGACAGGCTGATAGCACCCAAGGTATCGTTAAGCGACTCATAGATTTGCACCATAGAGTCGTGAATCGGCTGAAAATCCCCCACATATTCGTGGGTTACCTGAGAACGCATATCGCCTTGTGAAATGTTTTCCAAATGATGTGTAATATCCCCGATCATTTCTGCCATGTTCTCAATCAAGTCTTTGCAGGCCCGAGTCAGCCGCCCGGTTTCATCCTGGCGATTCACCAGCTCGGTGGGCGGCGTATGCACATCCCCCTGAGAAAGCAAGGTCAGCCGCTCGGTTACCGTTTCAATGGGCTTAGTCAAACGGGCAGCCCAGCGATACATAAAGGTCAATCCACCGCCAGCAGCCAGAAAACTAATCAACAGTAAAATAATTTCTTCTTTGGCCTTTTCCCGCTCATTTTCTTCCATTGCTATGTGAATGTCGTCAAAATAGTTTCCAGAGCTGATGTACCATCCATAAGGCTCAAAAAGCTGGGTATAGGCACGCTTTTCAAAAGCGCCCTCGTATCCGGGTTTGGTAAAATAGAACTCTGTATATCCGCCGCCTTGATCACCGGCAGCAATTAAATTTCGAATGTAATAGATCCCTTTTAAGTCTTTTGCGTCATAGCGCATCTGACCCTGATAGTCCGGATTCAAATGGACTGCACAAAGGCCGTCTTTCATATCCGCCCAAAAATATCCGTCACCCTCATTGTACCGGGAATTGCGTACAATGGTTTCTGCCGTAAGCCTCGCTTCTTCTTCCGTAATTTCCCCCGCCTGCTGGCGCTCGTAGTTGGCTTGCAGCGAAGTGACAACACCTTCTACCGCAACTTTTATTTGATTATCAAATGCCAGTGTTTTTTCTTCCATGGCGGTATCAAACGCACGTCCAATAAAGTAATAAGCCAAGCTGGTCAAAATCATAATAATGATCAGCAGCTGCACACCGGCAAACCGCACAATTCTGCCCTTGAGCTGCAATGATTTCAATTGAAACTTCAAATCCCCCACGCCTTTCTAACATTTCCTTTTGAATTTTAACAAAACGGTATCTGTCCATCCCATAAAAAATTCTGTTACAGTCAGAATCACCCTATCTATTCCTCTGATTTCGGCTAAAAATCCAATTAATAAAAGGAATCAGAAAAATCCTATTGCATAAAGCAAGACCATTTTATCTGTAAAGCTTTTATCCTTGTTCCACATCGGATTTTTTGAAGAAGCAGCCGAGTCAGCCCTACCGCTCTTTTGTTAGGATTCTATTACCGCCCAAAAATTCATCATATTAAATATCGTCCAAATTTGTCGATAAATTAGTAAAAATCGAAATTATTATCCTTTTTAGCGCAATATTTTTTTCTTATATCAAAATATACAAAACCATTGGGTACAATAGCTTTATTTGGACATTTTGCTTCTCCGTATCTCAAAGAACAGACTGAAAAAAGACGATAAAAAAAGGAGAGGGTTTCATGAACATCAGTATTTTTGAAGTGATAGGCCCCGTTATGATCGGCTCTTCCAGTTCCCACACAGCCGGCGCCGCCAGACTGGCCCGGGTAGCCAAAATGATAGCCGGCGGGCGGCCGTTTCACCGGGTAACCTTTGGGCTGCACGGCTCTTTTGCCAAAACCTATCGGGGGCACGGCACAGACCGGGCATTGGTTTTTGGCGCGTTGGGATATTACGAAGACGATGAGCGCCTTCCCCAGGCCTTTGAACTGGCACAAAAGGCCGGGCTCTCTTATGAATTTTACGAAACTAAACTGGAAGGCGTCCATGAAAACACAGCTGTGATTACATTTGAGCGGGAAGATGGTTCCCAATGTGTCGTCATTGGTTCCTCCATTGGGGGCGCACAGATCATTATCACCAATATCGATGGGTTCCCCACGGAGTTCACCGCCCAATCCCCTGCTTTGATTTTAAGCTACCGGGATCGTCCGGGAGCCATCAGCGAACTGACCGGCATACTGGCAGGTTACAGAATCAATATTGCGGTGATGAAAGTCAGCCGCGCGGCAAAAGGCGGAACCGCCCTTTGTACCATTGAAACAGACGATCTGATTCCGGAGCAAGCCGTGACACAGCTGGAAAAAATTCAGCAGGTATTCCATGTCCGAGTTGTCAACATCGGGAAAGGGGAGGAATGATTTTGTACCAGAATATTGATGGTTTATTAAAATCCGCCCAGGAAGCGGGAACTCCTCTATGGAAAGTTGTTTTAAAAAATGAAGCGGAACTAACGGAGAAAACCGAAGAAGAAATTTTTCAGCGGCTGGAAAAAACCTATCAAGTGATGGAACGTTCCGCCCAAAAAGCTCTATCCATTCCCCAGCCGTCCATCGGCGGACTGATTACGGGCATCAGCTCCACCCAGAATCAATATGCCAACATGCAGGATTCCCTGTGTGGCCCTTGGCTGAACCGAACCATGGCCATGGCCTTTTCCTGCAGCGAAGTAAATGCATCCATGGGGAAAATCTGTGCCGCCCCTACTGCAGGAGCCTGCGGAATCCTTCCTGCTGTTTTAATTTCGGTGCGGGAAAAACAAAAACTGTCCCTGCGGGAAACGCTTTGCGGACTGCTGACGGCATCGGGCATCGGTGCCGTGGTAATGCACAACGCCACTGTGGCCGGAGCCGAAGGCGGGTGTCAGGCAGAATGCGGCGTGGCGGCGGCTATGGCAGCGGCAGCCGCCGTGGAGCTCTGCGGTGGTTCGCCGGAAGCTGCCGCCCATGCCAGTGCGTTTTGCCTGATGAATGCCATGGGGCTGGTCTGCGATCCGGTGGCAGGATTGGTGCAGGTTCCTTGTGCCCAAAGAAACGGATCTCAGGCAATGAACGCTTTGCTTTCCGCAGACTGGGCATTGGCCGGCCTGCGCTGCGTGATTCCGCCGGATGAGGTGGTTGGCGCCATGTATCAAACCGGAAAAATGCTGCCTGTTCAATTGCGGGAAACCGCCCAAGGGGGCTTGGCCGCTACGCCTACTGCCAAAAGTATCTTTGAAAATATTTTCATCAAAGATTGATTGCAAAAAAGCATTTCATCCCCAACAAAACTTAGGCTTTTAAAAATCAATCTGTCCAAGCTTTCTTCCGAAACCCAGTTTCTTGAGCAATACAAAAAATAAAAAATCGAGACTCTATTGGAACCCCAAAACAGAAAGATTGTTTTAAAACCCGGAAGATCAAATCCTTCGAACAGCAGAAAAGGCAGCCTATTCTTTTGAATAGGCTGCCTTTTGAAAGGATCGAACCATCGAGAACCCGAACGCAGAATGGCCTGATGAAAGGTTATGTGTCTCTCAACTGCTTTTTATCCGCAATCGTGCGCTTTTCAGCTTCACACCACAGAACCCTACTTCATCTGTTTGGGCTGTGCTCTGTTTAAGATGGATTCTATTTGTTCTTCTGTCAATCCAAGCTCTTTTAGTTGATTTTTTTGTTCTTCAGTGAGTGTGCCGTTTGTGGCAGACTGTAATATCTCCATTGCCTTTTTCATTACTTCAGGATCCATTCCACCAAATGCACCCGGCCCTTCTCCCCCTTTAAGATTGGAACTGCCCAATACGGCCAAATTCAAAGAAGATGCATCAATTAATTGATTTGAATTCGCTTTTTGCCCTTCCGTAGTAGATGGAATCGTTCCGTCAAGCTGCCCCTCCATACTTTCCCCACGCAGCGTGCCCAATTTCTTAAACTCACCGACTGCACTTTCATACTCTTCAAAGCTATAAAATGCCGAGGGATCTTCTTTCACATAACTGGAAATCAGAGTATTAATTTTATTTACTTTCTCCTCGAACTTTCCATTAGAAAAATAACCGTCCACTATCTGCTGTAAATATTCATGGTATTTTTCCAGATATTCCGGTACCTCCAAAAGTTTAGATATCATCGGCCGATCTTCCATAGAAGCTCCAGAAACGGGGGTATCAATAGGAAAATTGACAACCGAACCCGCATCCTGTGATTGAAAGCCCCCGAATGCCATGTTGTAATCCCATGGCAGCATACTGATTTGCCCATTGTTTTCATAAAGATAATAGTTATGCCCCATATTACCCGAATAGCTGTCTAGATTCACTACGGCTGTATGTGCCGCCAGATACCGCAGCACAGCATCTACATCCACATATTTTTCTAAATCGGTTCCGCTGTTCAGATTTTTAATTGCCTCAATCACACGTTTGTGATCCGACTCATCGGTTTTGGTTTCGGCATTGTCAAATATAGAAGAATAGCTGGTTTCCTCATCATCCGTATAGATCAGCGCAGTGGCATCATCCGACCGCATTCCTCCGCCGCCTGCCGGCCTTTGATTGCCGTCAAAACTCGGCGGAACCTGCCGGCCATTTTCTTTTTCTTTCTGGCTGGCGTCAGATGAGGCGCCGGCTGTCTGGTTTGCCGAAGGAACAGCAGAAGATGCGCCACTTTCAGCTCCCGATGTACCGCTTGGCGGCTCACCCTGCGGATTTGCCATATTCATTTTATCCATCTCTACACTGTCAGGCTTATACAGTTCGCCCTCACCATCTTTCGTGCGTTCCAGATAACTGCTGTCCAGCACTTCAATCGCAAGATAAAAACCCCAGGATTCCTCATTGACGCGAATGTTGGCATAAGAAAACAACGGAGCGTCCACTCCAATGAAATCCATAATATCATAGCTAAAATATTCCTTCATAGATGTGGCATCAGAATAATTGTTATTTAACACAAGCTGATCCAAACCCATCCATGTTTGGCCATCCACATATTTATCAAACTTTATTTTAAAGCTATAACGATTGCTGTCGTCATTTTCTGCAACCCCCTTCAGGCTGGAATTCCCTTTCGGTTTGATTCCAACATTCTGAATGGTTGTTCCATTGATTGTAATATCTGCCGCAATGTATTCTTTTTGCGCCGCGTTGTCCAGCATCGTTTGCCACTGGTCAGGGTCTGCTGTGATTTCAACTGTCATTACAGAATCTTTGTCAATTTGCGAAGCATAGGCCACACTGGATTTTGATGAAGCGGTTTGGCCTGTGGAACAGGCAGACAACAACAAAGACATTACCAGCAGTACAGATAAAAACGGGTAAAATTTTCTCTTACTCATTCGATAAAAATCTCCTTATGTGATATTTCATCTCAGTTTCTTCCCTCAGTGATGATATTTCTGTGATTGTAGCATTTTACACTGAAAACAACCTGAAAAAACCGACCCGAAATCAAACATATCTGCTGCCCTTATGTTGTGTAACTCTGTTCTTGACAAAAGTATAAAAACAGAAAAAAAGCAGCCCATTCAAAAGAATGGGCTGCTTTTGGTGAACCATCGGGGATTCGAACCCCGGACACCCTGATTAAAAGTCAGGTGCTCTGCCAACTGAGCTAATGATTCATTCCGGTTAACAACTCGTATATTATATCAACTGAACCGAAGCTTGTCAACACAAAAACAGATATTTTTTTAAAATTTGGCAAGGAATTGGAACAAAACCTAGTATTGTCCTATCTGCGGCAAACATACACGGAAAAAATGCCCCAGAAAAACACTCAAATGATAATGAAACTTTCTTAAATTTCAATTTTGGATCCTACAAAATTGAAAAGCCGGCCTGATCCAAAGGAAAAGGCCGGCTTTCATACCACTCACCGAAATATCGGTTCCAGTAAAGATGTTTCTATCCTCACACTAATTTTTGGTGCGGAACTTATTCATCAATTCTTTCAGGACTTCTGACTGGCTGCTCAGTTCTTCACTGGCGGCCGCGCTTTCCTGAGCCGTTGCAGAGTTGGTCTGGGTTACGGAAGAAATCTGAGACATTCCGCTGTCCAGCTCCATAATCGCCTTGGCTTGTTCGTTCGAAGCGTCGGCAATCTGATTAATCAATCCGTTTACCTGATTGGTTTTTTCCACAATCTGATTTAAAGACTGTGCGGTCTGGTCGGCGATGACCAATCCCTTTTTCACGGAATCGATGGCTCTTTGAATCAATTCCCCAGTGGTTTCGGTCGCCTTGGCGCTTTTAGATGCCAAACTGCGAACCTCATCCGCCACAACTGCAAACCCTTTTCCTGCGGCGCCTGCGCGGGCGGCTTCCACCGCAGCATTCAGTGCCAGAATATTGGTTTGAGCCGCAATGTCATCAATCACTTTAATAATATTCAGAACCTCATCCGCAGAACGGTTAATATCCTGCATGGACTGAAGCATCTGCTGCATTTGATCGTTGCCCTGATTTACAAACTGAATGGTTTCATTGGACAGATTCTCCATGGTAGAAGCATGGGACGCATTATTTTTTACATGCTCAGACACACTGAGCAGCGAGTTGTTCAGATGCTCTACGGTAGCAGCCTGTTCCGCTGAATTCTGAGCCAGATTCTGAGCACCCAGCGCCATTTCTTCCGCCCCGGCGTGCACCTGATAGGCCGCCTGTGTGATTCCGGAGAAGGTTTCATTCAGCGACTGCAAAATTTTCTCTAAAGCTTGTTGAATGGGCATAAAGTCGCCCTGATACTGCACTTCACTCTGAATGGTCAAATCATTTTGAGAAACACTACCCAAAACATCTGCCACATCCTGAATGTATGTCCGAACTTCCTGCACCGTATACCCCAAAGCTTTCGCCAAACGGGCAATTTCATCCTGACCCTTGATCTGGGGAACTTCGGTCTGAAGATCTCCCTTAGCCAAAAGCTCAAGTCTGCGGGTTGTGGATTCAATGGGTTTCGTAAGCCGGGTAGAGAACCATATGGCCGCCAAGAATGTCAAAAGCTGTAAGGTAGCTGCAACGCCAATGTTAATAAACAAGGTGCGGTACAAATCCTCCATAATCTGGCTAATCGGCCTGGTTATGGCAACTCCCCATTTCTCTGGGCCTTCTAAGATGGTAAAGCCCACCAATCGTTTGTTGCCCTGATATAAGGTATAGTGTATTCCGGATTCCCCCGCTATCACCCGCTGATACAAACCGGCAATGGGTTCAAACGATTTATCTGTTTTTACCTTTTCAAAATAATCCACCGGATTTTCTACTGTGGCTTTGGTGGGATGCATTACTGTCTTGGCGTTATGGTCAATTAAGAACGCATAACCATCAGCACCAATCTTGATGCTCGTCATATTTTTACTGAAATCGTCATAGTTCACTTCGCCATAAATTACTTTTCCGTCAACGGCAGGAGCCGCAACAGTCAAAGTGAGCTCTTCCCCCCGGCGACTTTTCACCGGGCTGTCAATATACGGTTTTCCAGATTTGGCAGACTGAAACCAAGCTTCCTGTGAAACACTGCCGTCCTGCTGGGTATTGCCCTGCCCATCTGCAAGAGCAAAATACAAGAAGCCGACCGCTTTGGCCTGCTGCTGCAAATACTGCTGCTGAGCCGCCGCATCCGGATTGCTGAGCGTTGGTGACTGCCCGGCCTGAGCCACTTGTGTCCGGTACTGAGCCATCTCGGAGTCGATCGACATCTTATAGGAATTTGCTAGGTAAGTAGAAGTTTCTTCCGCCTGTTTGACGGAATTCCGATAAGACAACCAACAGGTGACGCCTGTTGCCAATATATTGGTAAACAACACCAGAACCATGATAAAAATATATAGCTTTGTTTTTAAGGACTTCACTTCGTCAATTCCTCTCTTTCTGTTAAAAATTCAGACAGAAATTTATTGCGATTCATTTTCCCAAAATAGAATCCACTTGACTTTTTTTCCATGCTTTTAAAAAAGTTCGCAGTCTGTTCTTTGTAAAAATGGATCTTTATCTTATTTATCGACCGTTTCTCACAAATATTGACCAAAAAAGAAGAAAATAAAAAAGATATTTTACAAAAGTAAAATATCTTTTTCCATTATAACGGGGTGTTTGTAAGCTATTTAGACAGCTTATCCATCACGCCGATGATCTCTTCAATTTTTTTCTGCTGTTCTCCGCTTCCCAAAGCTTCCCGCACACAACCGTTCAGATGGGCATGCAGTACGTCCCGGTTAATGCTGCGAAGGATAGCCTGAGTGGCCATCAATTGGTTTGAAATATCGATACAATACCGATTTTCTTCCACCATTTTGATCAGGCCATCGATTTGACCCCGGGCCGTTTTCAGCATCCGGATTGTTTTTTCCCTGTCAGCCTGCACTTTTCCACCTCCTTGCTGCGGGGCTGTCATTAACCGAACAGTCCCTTTTTCTCTGTAATAGAGCTCACTTCATAGCCGGCCTCTTGAAGCACCTTTTCAAACTCTTGATCCGAAATGTCTTTGCTAAGAGTCACAGTCGCCTGCTTCTTCTTTAAATTCACCTTGGCCTGAACGCCTTCCATGCTGTTCAGCGCCTTTTCTGCTTTGGCCTGGCAATGCTCGCAATGCATTCCCTCAATGGTAATTAACTTTTTCATAGTACCGTTTCCTTTCTTCTTTGTCAAATTTATAAATCGGATTCAAACCGCCGGTGGGGTTTGAAGAATTTCAGACGAAGAGCATTGAGTACCACGCAAACGGAGCTAAGGCTCATGGCCGCCGCCGCAAACATGGGGTTCAGCTTCCAGCCCAGCAGAACATAAAACACGCCTGCCGCCAGGGGAATCCCAATGGTGTTATAGAAAAATGCCCAAAAAAGATTTTCTTTAATATTGCGAATCGTTGCCCGACTCAATTGAATGGCCGTGACCGCATCCATCAAATCACTTTTCATTAAAACAATGTCTGCGGATTCAATGGCAATATCCGTACCGGCCCCGATAGCAATGCCCACATCCGCACGAGCCAGCGCCGGTGCATCGTTGATTCCGTCCCCCACCATGGCCACTTTCTTTCCCGAAGCCTGAATGGAACGAACTTCTTCTTCTTTGTCTTGGGGCAGCACCTCGGCAACCACGCGGTCAATATTCAGCTGACGGCGAATCGCTTCGGCTGTTCTTTGATTATCCCCTGTCAGCATCACTACGTCAATCCCCATGGCCCGCAATTCTTCCACCGCCTGACGGCTGGTGGGTTTAATCACATCGGCCACGGCAATTACGCCCAGCAACTGTTTTTCTTTGGCGAAATACAGCGAGGTTTTGCCCTCCTCTGCAAAGGATTCCGCTTTTTGCTGAAGCCCTTCAAAAGAGACGCCCTGCTCCTGCATCAAAGCCAGATTTCCCGCCGCATAAGGCACGCCTTCGATACTGGTCAGAATTCCACGGCCCGATACGGCCTGAAAATCGCCCACCGAATGCAGCTCCAAAGAAAGTTCTTTGGCCTTTTCCACAATGGCTTCTGCCAAAGGATGCTCTGAGGGTTTTTCAATGGAAGCCGCCACCGTCAGCAATTCCTGTTCGTCTATTCCAGAAGCCGTAACAATATCGGTTACCCGGGGCTTTCCTTCGGTGATGGTTCCGGTTTTGTCCAGAACCACCGTTTTTACGGTATGTGCAGTTTCCAGCGCTTCTGCAGATTTAATCAAAATCCCGTTAGATGCACCTTTTCCGGTTCCCACCATAATGGCCACCGGGGTTGCCAGGCCCAATGCGCAGGGGCAAGAAATAACCAACACTGCAATAGCAATGGAAAGAGCGAATTCAAAAGTTTGCCCCGCAATCAGCCAGGTAATGGCAGATGCCAAGGCAATTAAAATCACAACGGGAACAAAAATGCCGCTGATTTTATCGGCCAACTTGGCAATGGGGGCTTTGGAAGAACTGGCTTCTTCCACCAGCTCAATAATTTGAGCTAAAGTGGTGTCGCCGCCCACCTTTTGGGCTTCCATTTTAAAGAATCCGGTTTTGTTCAGCGTAGCGGCAATCACCGCATCCCCAACGCTCTTTTCCACCGGGATGCTTTCTCCCGTCAGGGCAGACTGATCTACCGCAGAAGAACCCTCGGTAATCACACCGTCCACAGGGATGCTTTTTCCGGGGCGAATCAAAACGATATCGCCTACCCGTACCTGTTCCACAGGAATTTCTTGCTCTTTGCCGTCCCGCAGAACCGAAGCCGTTTTGGGCGCTAAATCCATCAATTTCGAAATGGCTTCTGAAGTTTTCCCCTTGGAGCGGGCCTCCAGATATTTGCCCAAAGTAATCAGCGTCAAAATAGTTCCTGCCGATTCAAAATAAATATCCATCAAATAATGATCTGCCGTCATCATGTCCCCGGCACCCAAGGCATATCCGATTCGATAAATCACGAAAATGCCATAGACAATCGCCGCCGTGGAACCGATGGCAATCAGGGAATCCATATTGGGCGAGCGTTTCCAGAGCGTTTTAAAACCCACCTGAAAATACTTTCGGTTCACATAAACGATGGGCGCCAGCAAAAGAAGCTGGGTAAAGGCAAAGGCAATTCCGTTTTCCGGGCCATGAAACGCGTTGACCAAAAAGGCGGGAACGGGAATTCCGAACCATTCCTTCATCATATGGTGCATCGCCAGATACATCAGGGGAATCCAGAACATAAACGAGACAATCAGGCGCACCCTCATGGAATTGAGTTCTTCCTGCACCGGATCCACCGCTTTCTGCTGGTCAGGAGCAGCACCGCGCACAAAGACGGACGCCTCATACCCGGCCGCTTCTACTGCGCTGATAATCTGAGCATTGTCGGTCATCCCTTCGTCAAAGTCCACCATCATGTTGTTGGACAAAAGGTTGACGGTAACACCGTTCACACCTTCCACTTTTTTGACGCTTTTTTCCACCGCGGCAGAGCAGGCGGAACAAGTCATTCCGGTTACATTATATTTTTGATTCATAAAATCACCTCTCTATACCCCCGGTGGGGTGTATGTTTAATTTACTCTAATTTTTTTTGTTTGTCAAGTAGAACTTACCATGTTTTAGTATGCCTGTCCCAGTGTTTTTCCATCCACATGAAAAAAGCCGCAGATAATCTGCGGCTTTTTACAGCTCTTTATAAGAATTAAAACTTTTCGTTGGGTAAAATCAGTTTATAATTTCATAATCACAGCTCCAGCCATACTCTTCACAATGTTCTTTATTCCTTTGCAGTATTTCATGCATCTTTTCAATATATCCATCAAATTCTCTGGGCAGCGTATGCTCTCCTATAATTTCAACTTTATTTGCATCACAATCGTTACTCAGCAAGTCCCAAAAGGCACTCCAGTTTTTCCCATACCATTCCGGAAAATCAAAAGCAACCCGGATTCTCTCATGAAATTCACCAGCATACTTGCAATCCGTTAAATCCAAAGTGACAATCTTTTGTTCACTCATTTGAAATTTCTCCTTCTATTCCCTCGATAAACATTCCATTCAATTGATAATTTCAAATTCAAAATTATGCCCATACTGTTTATGGTTGTCTTTGTTCCTTTGCAGTATCTCATGCACTTTTTCAATATATCCATCAAATTCTCTGGGCAAGGTATGCTCGCCTATAATTTCAACTTTATCTGCATCACATTCCGTACGGAGCAAGTCCCAAAAGGCACTCCAGTTTTTCCCATACCATTCCGGAAAATCAAAAGCAACCCGGATTCTCTCATGAAATTCACCAGCATACTTGCAATCCGTTAAATCCAAAGTGACAATCTTTTGTTCGCTCATTTGAAATTTCTCCTTCTATTCCCTCGATAAACATTCCATTCAATTGATAATTTCAAATTCAAAATTATGCCCATACTGTTTATGGTTGTCTTTGTTCCTTTGCAGTATTTCATGCATCTTTTCAATATATCCATCAAATTCTCTGGGCAATGTATGTTCCCCTATAATTTTCACTTTGTCCGCATCGCATTCCGTACGGAGCAAGTCCCAAAAGGCACTCCAGTTTTTCCCATACCACTCCGGGAAATCAAAAGCAATTCGGATTCTTTCGTGAAATTCCCCAGCATACTTGCAGCCCGTTAAATCCAAAGTGACAATCTTTTGTTCGCTCATTTTAGGTTCCTCCTTCTATTCCCTCAATAAACGTTTCATTCAGTTTATAATTTCATAATCACAGCTCCAGCCAAACCTTTCGCATTCTTCTTTATTCCTTTGCAGTATTTCATGAATCTTTTCAATATCTGGAGCAAATTCTTTCGACAATGTATGCTCTCCCATAACTTCCACTTTATCTGCATCACAATCGTTACTCAGCAAATCCCAAAAGGCACTCCAGTTTTTCCCATACCATTCCGGAAAACCAAAAGTGATTCGGATTCTCTCGTGAAGCTCCCAATAAGACTTGCAGCCCGTTAAATCCAAAGTGACAATTTTTTGTTCGCTCATTTTAGATTCCTTCTTTCTTATAGTACTTCGATAAACGTTTCATAATGATCATAGGTCACAAACAATAATCCATCATTCGACCAAAGCAGCCGATGCTTGTTGCGCTTCCCTTTGTAATAATTGATATCCGCTTCGTGCCAGATACGGCCCGGCACTTGCGGCAAATGCCCATCTTCGTTTTTATAGATTCCCATTGCGGCCATTTTTCCCGGCGCAAATTTAGCCGGAGCCTTGCCCCATTTCCACTTTAAATTGATCAAATCTTTTTCTGAAATATAATAATCCGGTAAAATACCATGGTTTTTCATCCACCAATCTGCGCCGTTTTTTCCATCTTTTGTTCCGTTTCCGGCTACAACCGCTGACATCATTTCTATTGAACACCGGCAATTGGGATGCAATGGCGGTGGCTCCCAAGGAGTATCCGATATCCCATAAATCTGGCCATTTTTATCTCGACATCTCAAACAGGTTTTGAAATCCAACCGAGTGACCCAATGTTTCCAATTGATGCTTCTTACCACGGGCGGATCATAGAAATCAAGCAATTCTTTGCAGGTAACCGTTGAATCCTCATATTGCAATACATATCCGAATGCTTGTTTAATGTACATTTTTAACACCCCTAAATAGAATAAGGCTTGTCATCCTTTTCTAATTAGGGCAGAAACATAGAAAACTTGTGTAAAACAGTACAATTTTTATAAATTTAAAAATAATTATTATATATTTTATCTTACCAAAAGTGTAGCATAAAAAATAAAAGAAGCCAATCAAATAATTGACTTCTTTCATATTTTTCAAAACCTATTATTTTTAGAAAAAATATTCTTCATATTTCTACTTTGCCCCTCATGTCGGGGCGGGCACTTCCTTTCGCGGAAAGGCGAAAGGAAGCAAAGGCTTTCCAAGGGGAGAGTTTCGATCCTCTCCCCCTAGCCTCCCTCAGGGCAACACAAATGAGATGTTCTTCTAAAGAATGGTACAAAACTATATGCAAGTCACACAGGCAGTATTATCAAGCAAACAGCCGACAGATGCTCAAGAAGAGCACCTGTCGGCTGTGTTAGAGATGATCTTGCTACATAATTTCAATTTTTTCGGCACCTGATATATCATTAGTTAAACTCAGAAGGACTCAGGTATCTATGAGGGCTGGTGGCATAACCGTTTTGATACTTTACGGTCATGTACAAGATTTCCTTGTCGCTTTCAAGCTTGACATAGCAAACACCCTTCTCAAACTTGTCGGTGATGTCAACTTTTTGATCGAACCAGTAAATCCAAACAGAGCCGTCATCCTCATATTCCACATCCGGGGCCGTCAGCTGCTCCATGAGTTCTTCTTCCGACGCAGGTGTTTCGGTTCCGTCAGGTGCGATCACAACCCCGCCTCCACCTTGATGCTTCATATTTCCTTCGCCGTCAGTGTAGTCCATGCTGTAACTTCCGTTTCCATCGAACTGAATCGTTGTCTCCGTTTGGTCACCGTGAATCCAAAGCTGGATGGTACGCTGAATTCCGCCTACATCCGCGGCATATGCAGCGGTGGCGCTGCCCACAATCATCACACATGCAGCAACAGAAGCAATCATGGTTTTGAATTTATGCTGTTTATTTATTCTTTCCATTTTTTCTACCTCCAAAGAAAAATCATCAGAGGCATGAATTGCAGAAAACGCCTGTTTGTATTTCTCCTTATTCGTCATTTTCCCATACCTCCTTTAATGTGTTGCGAAGCGACATTCTTCCGCGCGATAACCTTACCTTTACATTACTTGGCATCACCCTTAAAATACCCGCGATTTCATTTACTGAATAATCCTCGTAGTAAAACAGATGAATGACGATGCGATACTTTTCCGGGAGTTTCATCACTGTTTCAAATAACTCGGAGGATTCTTCCGTCTCGAAAGTCAATGTTTCTATGTAATTCTCTAATGGCAGCAAATTCCGCCTGAAAAAAGTATTATTCTTATTCTTGGCTTTGTTAATTGCCACCCGGATGAGCCAAGCGCGGATGTGCTCATCCGATTCAAAATCTTTTTTGTGTGATAAATACTGGATGAAGGTATCCTGAACAACATCTTCGGCATCCTGTGCGTTTTTGCATACATTAAACGCCACAGCATAAAGATTGCTCCGATATTTTTCAACCAGTATCTCTACTGATGGTTTCATAAGCATGCTCCTTGATCTGTTTGAAAGGCCTTTCACCAATAATACAAATGAGAATTAGGAAAGGTTACAACACAACCTTAAATTTTCAAAAATTTTTGCCATAGTGAAAAAGCACTGATTCTCTAATTGAGTTCAGTGCTTTTTCCGCTGATAAAATAAGTGATTTCAATTCCTTCCGCCACTTTGTAAACTCTTTTAAGGAAATTTCCCCATTATCACATCTGGCTTTTTCTTCTCTGGCTTTTTCACCCCAAGCATAGAAGCCCTCCTGCTCAATCTTCCCGGCTTTAATCCAGCCAAAGCGCTTTTTATACTCCCGGCGGTAAACCTTGAAAATATTATATTTCATGTGTTCACACAAATAGAAACAATCTTTTCCCAAGACTACCGAAAAGAAAAATTTACACCCAGCTAAAGATAGCGCCGCCGTGAGGTAGCGCGCCGCCTTAGCGAGTGC
Source organism: Clostridium minihomine (assembly GCF_900240385.1). Lineage (GTDB taxonomy): Bacteria > Bacillota > Clostridia > Oscillospirales > Acutalibacteraceae > Faecalispora > Faecalispora minihomine. Next base: position 362,618 of record NZ_OEQH01000002.1, read on the forward strand.
GCCACCCACGATTTAGCGGCGCGTTACACAACGCTTTCGTCTTTCCCTGATTTTAAACGGATTCCAAAGGCAGAGCCTTGGCAAGTCTTTGCCTACTTTCTTCTTGAAAGAAAGTAGGGGCCCGCCCCGGCCTGAGGGGCGAGGTAGTGAAAGAAGAATGTCCTTAGAAAAATAGCCATGCTAATGGCACAAAAAGATTTTTCAGTTCAGGATAATATGCCGCACTCTTTAATAGAAAAAAGCAGTAAATGTATATTGACTTTTTGTCGGCCAAATAATATTATAATTATACGCCGACAAAAAGTGAGGTGAGTGAATGTCGGAGAAAAAGATAGGACGTCCACCATCAGATAATCCTTTGTCCGAACGAATCTATTTGCGGGTAGATAAAAAGACCATAGCCAAGCTGGATTCTTGTGCAGAAAAGCTTAACACGACCCGTTCTGATGTTGTTAGACAAGGAATTGATATGGTGAATGATTTCCTTGAGAAAAAATGAAAGGAAGCGGCGCAACTCGCTAAAGTCAATCGCCACTTCCCACCAATCCCGACAGATGCCCGAAGGCAACTACGGTGTAAATAGTTTACCATGCACCGCAGTTTCTTTCAAGGCTCTGCTGGGCAACAAACATATATCAAATAAACCAAATATGGTCTAAAAAGGATAACAACATCCTATTAAAAAGCTTGACTTTTGTAGCTATATTAATGTATTATTATATTGTCGCTACAAAAGGAGGTGAGTGTATCAGCGAAAAGAGTAAAATGGGGCGACCAACAGATAACCCCAAGGCAACCATGTTTCGGGTTCGGCTGGATGATGAGAGCATAGAAAAACTCAATGAATCAGCAGAAAGCCTGAATACCACAAAATCGGAAATCGTCCGTAAGGGGATTGACCTTGTTCACAAAAGCCTCAAAAAATGAAAGGAAGCGGCGCATCCCACTACAGATAACCGCCACTTCCCACCAACCCGACAGATACCCGAAGGCAACTACGGTGTAAATAGTTTACCATACACCGCGATTCCTTTCAAGGCTCTGTCGGGTAACACATACCGAATTCAGAAAGGAACGTGTCATTATGATTATTCGACAGCTAAAACCAGAAAAGTATGAACAGCTTTATCGGCAACTAATTCAAAGCGCCCAACCAGAGCTTTTGTCGGCCAGCTACACAGTGGAGCTTTTTATCAATCACACAGAATATCAGCTGAAACTTCAACCAGAAAGCCATTGCCGTCTGGCGGCTTTGCAGGCTTTGCGTATCTGCCGCAATGGCGATACCCCTGAATTTGAACTGATTACCAAAGGCAATCTATTATCTTCATTATTAGAAATTTGGGTGGATCAAGGTTTAAAATCGGCATAGGTTTTCTTTTAAAAAAGCGCTGTCCGAACAATCGGACAGCGCTTTTTCAGCGGAATTTTCCCGCAGATTAATTCTGATTTTCCCGGATAAACTGTGCCATTTTCAGATCTTCCCGCTTGATGTGATTCACCAGCCAGCCGCCAATTGCCGTATTGACTTTCGCCACCAGCGCGATATTGGCACCGTTCTGGCTCAGCTCTTGCTGAAGCTCGCGGATAATCTTCTTGTATTCTTCGTGGTATTTATGGTGCTGTTCATACCCGGGATATCCGTACTGCTTTTGCAACTTTTCTTCATCTGAAAAATGCTTATCCACATATTTGCTTAAAAAATCCAGTGTCTTCCCAATTTCTGCACGCCCCTGCCCTTTTGAGCAGGCATCCAGCAACGCATTGATTGCATCAAACAGCTGTTGGTGCTGGGAATCGATCATACTGTTACTGGTAATTAAGTCTTTTGTTAATGTATACGCCATTCATACCACTCCTTTTTACTAAGCGCAGGCCAAATGCCGCGCGGTGTAAAACTTCCTGTTCCCCTGTTACTGCAAAGCCTTGGTGAGCAGCGGAAGAATCTCATACAGATCCCCCACAATTCCGTAATCGGCATTGAGGAAAATCGGTGCCTGAGGATCGTTGTTGATTGCGATAATGGTTCCTGCGTCAGCAATTCCGCGCAAGTGCTGAATCGCACCGGAAATACCCACTGCTACATACAAAGAGCCATGGAATCTTTGACCGGAAATGCCCACATAGTGATCCAGCGGCAGCCATTTTCTTTCTTCTGCCACAGGGCGGGATGCGCCGACCTGAGCACCCAAAGCCTTTGCCAAAGCCTCTGCCAAAGCCAAGTCTTCTTTGGCCTTTAATCCCTGCCCTACACTGACCACGCGGTCTGCTTTAGAAAGCTGCAAATCCGGATCTGCCGGTGCACTGGCCTTTAAGGTTTCTGCCGAAATCTGGCTCAAAAGAGCTTTGACTTTCTCTTCTGCGGTGCCGTCCTGAATCAGAACCCCTTTGCGCGGGCCGGTCTGCCCTGCCAATTTAGAAGCCCCTGCTGCGGGAGCCGCCGCGGGCTTTGCTTCGGCGGGTTTTTTCTTTGCTTTTCCCAGCAAAGCAGACGAAATAACCAAACGCTGAATTTCGTTGGTGCCCTCATAAATAGTACAAATTTTCGCATCGCGATACATGCGTTCCACTTCAAAGCCCTTAATATAGCCAGAGCCGCCAAAGATCTGAACCGCATCGTTTACCACTTCTAAGCCAATGTCAGAAGCATACTGCTTTGCCATGGCAGAGTCGGTTCCATAAGGCAAATGACTGTCTTTCAACTGCGCAGCATGATAAACCAAAAGGCGGGCTGCCTGCAATTTGGTAGCCATATCCGCCAGTTTAAAGGCAACCGCCTGCTGACGAGAGATGGGGGCCCCAAACTGGACTCTTTCTTTCGAGTATTCCAGTGCCTTTTCAAAAGCACCCTGAGCAATTCCCAATGCCTGAGCCGCAATGCCAATGCGTCCGCCTTCCAGCGTCTGCATCGCAATTTTAAAGCCCTGACCCTCTTGCCCCAACAGGTTCTCTTTCGGAACCATCACATCGCGGAAAATCAGTTCCGCAGTGGCAGAGGAACGAATTCCCATTTTATTATAATGAGTACCGAAAGTAAATCCCTTCCAGCCCTTCTCAACGATAAACGCACTGATGCCCTTGGTGCCGATGCCGGGGGTGGTCACCGCAAACACAATATAGGTATCCGCAAAATCCGCATTGGTGATAAACACCTTGGAACCATTCAAAATATAATGATCCCCGTCCAGAACAGCAGTGGTCTGTGTGCCGCCCGCATCGCTGCCCGCCTCAGATTCCGTCAAGCCAAAAGCGCCCAGCTTTTCACCGGATGCCAACGGCTTTAAGTACTTTTGTTTTTGCTCTTCAGTGCCAAAAGCATAAATGGGCCAGCTGCCCAAAGAAACATGCGCCGATAAAATAACGCCGGTTCCGCCGTCTACCCGAGAAAGCTCTTCCACCGCCAGCACATAGCTTTGGGTGTCAAGCCCCATTCCGCCGTATTCTTTGGGGAAAGGAACCCCCATAATGCCCATTTGGCCTAATTCCTCTACTATCTTCACCGGAAATTCATTGTTCTGATCCAGCTGAAAGGCAATCGGTGCCAGCTTTTCTTCTGCGAAGCCCCGCACCTGCTGCCGAATTTTTTCTTGTTGTTCTGTTAGTTGCAATCCCATTCTTCTCAAATCCCCTTTCTTTTTTGCGTTATCCCGCCCTTAATTTAAATTTCTGCCTTCCACAGCCCATGCTGGTTGCAGTAAGCATAAACGACCGAACGGGCCGCCGGCTGTTCCGTCAAGACAAAATTGCAGGGGTTCCCTTCACAATTGGGAACAATCTCATCGTTTTCCCCCACAAAAAGCTCTTGCTGCTCATCAAAAGGATGATACGAAAATTCTGCCTCGGGCTTATCCCCGGGACGCAGCCGAACAGATTCCATGTGATTGCCTTCCTGCAAGGCGATCCACTGGATGTAATGCTCTTGGGTCATGGGATGTTCCACAGCACCTATCGCAACCTTCAACCGATTGTTTGAGACACTTAACACGGGAACATGCTCTTCTTGCCCGCTGCCTGTTTCTTTTGCCGAAAGCTGTTCCATGGGTTCGTTACAGCAATGCAATAAAGCTTTACCAGTGCTGATAAGCACCGCTAAATTATTACAAGTATCACAATGATAAAAACCAGTCGACTTCATAGTACCACTCCTTTTCTGATAATAAACCGGAACGATTGCCTATGCTAACCGCACCGCCGCAATTCGGCCGGCGCATAGCCAAAGGATAAATCCCCATCCAATCATCTGTGAGGAATTTTTTCCCAAGGATATAGTCCCATCTTATCCCTTTTTTATAGAATACGCAAGTGGTTTTCGCGATTTTATCGAAAAAAATAATAATTGTTATCAATTTGTTCACAAACAAAAAAACAGCATCCCGCTTTGTGAAATTCGGGATGCTGTTTTCATTGGGCAGCGAAAAACCCCCGGCTCTGTCATCCGGGGGTTTTTCGCTTTTTATGAGGTCACAAAGCCTCCGCGCGACCAGAGGCGGACAAAATCAAATGTACTTACTTTACGCCATATAAAAGCTCGCCGTAAGTGGGGAAAGGCCAATATTTTCTGCCCACCACAAGTTCCAGCTGATCCGCAGCAGTGCGGGCTGCCACCATGCGGGACAGGACTTCGTCACGGTAATATTCGGCTTCTACCAAAACATTGGCAAAGCTTTCGGCATTGTCTACACTGTTCTGCAGTTCCTGGGTCACCGCATACAGTTTTTCAGACAGTTCGGTCAGCTTTTTAATCTGTTCGCATTCCAAATCGCAGCTGATTTTCAGCTTCTGCTTGTGAATGGCCTGAACGCTCAAATCTCCGGTATAAGAACTGACTGCGGGCAGAATGTCCTTGCGAATCATCTCTAGCATGGTCAGTGCTTCAATTCGAACCTGCTTGGAATACTGCTCCAGAATAATCTCATAACGGGAGCGAAGTTCCGTTTCAGAAAGAACACCGTGCTTCTCAAACATTTCCACATTCTCTTTGCGGACATAGTAAGGCAGGACTTCCGGCGTTGTTTTCAGGTTTAACAGGCCGCGGCGCTTGGCTTCCTGCACCCATTCTTCGGAATAGTTGTTTCCGTTGAATACAATGCGCCCGTGTTCCTTTATGGTACGGCGAATCAATTCATTCAATGCTTCGTGGAAATTTTCCGCCTTTTCCAGCTCATCGGCAAACCCGCACAGTGCATCTGCAATCATGGTGTTCAGCATGATGTTCACACAGGCGATGGAGCTCGAAGAACCCTGCATCCGGAATTCAAATTTATTCCCGGTAAACGCCATGGGAGAAGTACGGTTCCGGTCAGTGGAATCTTTGCGGATGGGGGGCAGCACATCAACACCGATTTTCATAAAGGTGCAGCCTTTGCCGGTGCATTCCGTGCCCTGTTCAATGGCATCCAGCACGCTTTCCAGCTCTTCGCCCACAAAAATGGATACGATGGCCGGGGGCGCTTCGTGCCCGCCCAAACGGTGATCGTTTCCGGCATCTGCCACAGCAATGCGCATCAAGTCCTGATGCTCGTCAACGGCTTTGATAATCGCAACCAAGAACAGCAGGAACTGGGCATTCTCTTTGGGGGAATCACCGGGCTCCAACAGGTTCACACCGGTGTTGGTGGAAATCGAATAGTTGTTGTGCTTTCCGCTGCCATTTACCCGCGCAAAGGGTTTTTCATGCAGCAGGCAAGTCAGCCCATGGCGGGCCGCCACCTTTTTCATCACTTCCATGGTCAGCTGATTCTGATCCGTAGAAACATTACAGGGGGCAAAAATGGGGGCCATTTCGTGCTGTGCAGGTGCTACCTCATTATGCTTGGTTTTGCTCAGGATTCCCAGCTTCCACAGCTCTTCATCCATCTCTTTCATAAAGTCGATAACAGATGCTTTTAGCTCGCCAAAATAATGGTCTTCCAGTTCCTGACCCTTGGGCGGCTTTGCCCCGAACAGAGTGCGCCCGGTATACACCAGATCCTCTCTCTTGCGGAACAATTTTTCCGGAACCAGAAAATATTCCTGCTCCGGCCCAACGGTAACGGTGGTGCTGGCTACCTCTGGGTTTCCAAACAGTCTGAGAATCCGCATGGCCTGCTTATTCAGCGCAGACATCGAGCGAAGCAGCGGCGCTTTTTTATCCAGCGCTTCGCCGCCATAAGAACAGAATGCGGTGGGAATGTACAAAGAGCCATCCTTTAAAAAGGCGTCGGATGTGGGATCCCATGCGGTATAGCCGCGGGCTTCAAAGGTAGCGCGAATTCCGCCATTGGGGAAGCTGGAAGCATCCGGTTCACCCTGAATCAGTTCTTTGCCTGAAAATTCCATAATCACTTTTCCGGCACCGGCCGGGCTGATAAAGCAGTCGTGCTTTCCAGCGGTGATTCCGGTCATGGGTTGGAACCAATGGGTAAAATGTGTCGCGCCTTTCTCTATGGCCCAATTCTTCATGGCGTTTGCTACTACATCCGCTACTTGGGCGTCAAGGGGAATCCCCTCTTGTCTTGTTTTCATTAATGCCTTGAACGTATCCTTAGGCAATCTTTCCTTCATTACGGTTTCATTAAAAACCAAGCTGCCAAAATACTCCGGAATCTTGCTCATACAGCTTCCTCCTTTGGGTTTTTAAATACAAAAAAGGCGCTGTAGGTTACATGACCTACAGCGCCCTTACTGTTTTCACGTTTGTAATTATAGCAAAATCGAGTTTCAATGTCAATGGATTTAAAAATTTTCGGCGGGTTGCGAGATTTCTTTTTATACTATTCGAAATTTTCTGAAAAGGTTCCACAAAAGAAACTGAGTTTTCTGCGCAAAGAAACAAAAATTGGATCAGAAGCCTTTGTTCAGAAAAAATTTCACACAAGCGGTTTACTTCCCCCCAAAAATCAACTACAATAAAGACGAATTTTTCCATCGCCTGAAACACGGCCCAAAAAACAGTAAAAATTCACAACAGAACTTTTACGGCTCACGGCCGATTCTGCCGGTGGCCGTACTCACAAATCATCAGCTCTGCCTCAGGCATGGCTGATTTCCTTTGTTTTTATCACTTTTTTAGAAAGCTGGATGCTCATGAAACTCGCTTTTGCAAACCAAAGCGTTGAAAGCCGCCGCGATATGATTTTACACAACAGCATTTCGAAAACGCTGATGCTCTTGGCCATGCCCTCACTGATGATGGGTCTGGTGCAGTCCATGATGCCGCTGTCTGACGGATTGTTCATCAACAATGTGGCAGGCCCTTATGTGGCCAGCGCCGTTACTTATTGTCAGCCGATTCTGAACATGGTGGTCGCTCTTTCTCAGGGATTGGGGGCAGCCGGCATGGCGGTTATCGGGCAGCTGAACGGGCAGGGGAATTTTGAGAAGGGCCGTCGGGTTTCTTCCCAACTGATTCTGCTGGCTTTCGCCATGGGAATTCTGGTCATTCCCGTCATGGCGATTTTGGCCTTCCCCATCTCTGCCATTGTGACCTCTGAAATATCGGATATTGTGTGGTTGTATCTAACCCTCAACGCCTTTGCCCTTCCCTTTTATTTTATGGAGGCGGTTTACAATGCAGTAAAAAACGCCAACGGAAAGCCCGAGGCCACGTTTTTCCGGATGCTTTTGCTGCTGTTTTTAAAGATTCTGTTTAACTATCTGTTTATCTACCAACTTCTTTGGGGAATTGTCGGTTGCGTCCTTTCCTCGTTTTTGTCCAATGTGATTGTATGTCTGATTATGTTTTATGAGCTTTTCTGTTCCAAATCCCCGGAAAAGCTGGACTGGCCCGGCCTGAAGCTAGACCGGGAAGTTACCGCCGATCTTTTGCGGATTGGCCTGCCCACCATGTTGTCTAACGTGATGCTGAATTTGGGTTTTTACCTAATTAACAACGAGGTGCAAAAATACGGGGCCATTGTGTTAAACGGCCAGGGAATTGCCAGCAATATCACCACCATTTGCTTTGCCATGACCGGGGCTTTCGGCCCCACCGTCACCACCATGGTCAGCATGAACATCGGTGCCGGGCAAAAAGAACGAGCAAAAAAGGCCATGTGGGCAGCCTGCGGTTTCAGCACTTTGACCGCCGCAGTGCTGATTTCGATGATTGTTCCCTTTATCGGGCCGCTGACCCGCCTGTTCACCCGCAACCCGCAGGTGCTTGAGGTTGCCAGCAGTTCTTTGCACATTTACATTTATTCGGTCATCGGTTTCGGAATCTGCATGGTGCAGCAGGGGGCTTTTATCGGACTTGGAAAAACCAGAGTTCCCCTTATCATCAGCATCCTTCGGGTCTGGTTTTTACGCTATCTGTTTATTTTGGTCACCGAACCGTATCTGGGCGTATTTTCTGTGTTCTGGGGTCACCTGTTTTCAAACCTGATGGCCGCAGTCATCATAACGCTTATCATTCTTCGAACACAGTGGGTTTCTGTTCTTTCTGCCCAAACCCACCCAGCACCGGAAAAAACAGAATAAAAATGCCCGGGGACTTTCCAAATGGAAAATACCCGGGCTATATTTTATCCAAAATTGATTGAAACTCAAGAATGCAGCTGCGCCACCGCTTTTTCTTCCATTCTGGCACGAGCCGATTCCCGAATTAAACTTTTACGCAGAACATCCAGACGAAACCGATTGTATCTTTGAATACAGGCAAATGGAAGATTGCCCAACAAAATAAGAAATGAGAAAAAACCGCCCACCGAAAGGGACGGATTTAAAACAATCACCACAACTGCACAAAGGCAGTTTTTCAGGTGCATCCATTCACCACGGCAGGTTTCCATTCGAAATTCATCCAGATATTCAATCGAAATCTTTTTAAGATTCTTTTTAGAAAAACCTTCTTTTCCAATGTGCTGAGGCACACTGTCTTTCCACAAATGGATCTTTAAATAAGTACGGTACCATTTGCCGTTTTGTTCCCATCCAAATGCCTGATAACGACTTTTTGACGGATCAAACATCTGGCGCGGCAGCTTGATACAAGCAAAAAACACAATACAATGCCACACGGTGATAACCATAATATTCCACATCACCAGATGCAGCAAAGTTTCATTTTTTATCATAATAATTCCTTCCCCAAGTACTGCAAATCAACACTTCATTCTTTGTCATAATAACTTTTTTTTCGCCGAAATTTGTTAATAAACCATGAACGCACCGCAACAACCCCGCCTGTTTCCTGTTTGTTGCGGCACGGATCCCTTTGTGTTAGAATAAGAAAAAATACGAATTTGCAAGCAAAAGAGCAAACCTATCAAATTCGAAAGGGCGTTCTTAATGAAAAAACGGCTGCTTCTTTCTATGATTGTATGTTTTTTTGTGATTGGTTATCACTCCAGTGCTTTTGCCGCCTCTCAAAGTTATTTTTCTGTATCGGCCGTACAGGCCGCCGCTTATCCGGGCGAAACCATTCGAATGCAGCTTTCTGCCAATTCGGACAACTTGTCTGAAACAGATATTATTGCTGCGTTTCGCATGATTCTGACCTATGACAATTCGAAGCTGAATTTTGTAAAGACGGAAACCACTGCCCAAATACAAAGCGGAGCATTTCAATATTATTCGGACGGGCAAACGGTCACCGGTGTTTATGCCTGTGACGGAATCTCTGCTCCGCGCCTGCGCGGCTCTTGTCTTACCTTTGTCTTTTCTGTACCCGAGGATGCGGCGCCGGGAAAAACAGAAATCGGCGTTCAAATCGATCAGTCGGCAGACTGGTCAGAAAAGCTAATCCCGCAATATGACACAAACCAAATAATAGGGGTATCGATCAAACCGGCTTTATCGCAGGATGCCCAGCTGACTGATTTAGTGCCTTCCACCGGAAAACTGCATCCTGCCTTTTCACCGGACATCGCCGAATATACGCTAAGAGTTGGGTCTTCGGTCAGTTCCGTCCAATTTCAGGCAGATCCCGCCAGCGGAGCATCTGCCAGAATCAGCCGCAGAACGCTTTTGCGAGCCGGAGAAACCACTGAGATCGTGATTACTGTCACCGCTCAGGATAAAAAGGCCAAGTCCCAGTACCTGATCAATGTAATTCGGGCACAGGCACCCGTTTCTTCCGGTGATGATCCAAAATTGCCAGAGCCCGGCAGTTCTTCTATAAAACCGCAAAAAGATTCCAGCAGCAAAACCACATCTTCCGGCACAAAACAGGCTGCTGCTGCGGCAAAAAGTACCGCTTCTTCCAAAAGCACAAAAACGACCTCCCGAAAAGCCGCGTCTTCAAAACCGTCTGCCGCAAAAACATCTTCCTCCAAAAAAGCTTCTGAAAAGACATCCGCAGAAGCCCCCACCCCCCAGCAAGACAATGTTAATGCCATTGCCCCGGCGGGAGAACGCAACCTGTATATTATGGGCGGTCAGTCCGATGCCGTTCCTCAATGGATTCTGGCGGGCTGCGTTATGATTCTGACTGGATTCGCAGTAGCCGGACATTGGAAAAACCGGAAGAAAAAGTAACAGGGGACAGTAAAAAACACAAACCAAAAGAAGGAGGGGAAAGTTTTTTCCCCTCCTTCTTTTATATTATGATATTGCATTTGGATTCCTGTATTTTTCGCATACAAAGACCAACCGGTGTGCTGCTTTCTAAAAGTTTCGGTATAGCACACCAAGGTTCAAAAACGGTAATACGATTTTTGGGTTCACTCGATCCCGATTGAATTCTTTCCCTTTTGCGGCAAACGGCAAAAGAAAGTTTCCCACAAAGAGCAACATTTGTCTGCCATGCAAACCAGAACAGATTCCCGGTATCGGGGACGTTTCCAGGTCAGCGGCCACATGTGTTTTACAATAATATCCCGCTCTAAATCATTGAGCGAAAATAGCCGCTCCGCGTTTTTCAGAGCCGTATAAGGATGCGTAAAACCGTGCAGCCCTGTGCGATCCTGTTTTTCGTGCCAGTCATACAGAAAAAAATCATGCAGCAGCGCACCCCGAACTAAACTTGGTACATCTGCCCGCACCCCCAGCCGCCGGCAAACAAGAAAGCTAAGCTCTGCTACCGCTATGCTGTGTTCCAAACAACTGACAGAGCCATGCTGAACAAACTGTTCCATTTCCAGCACCTGAGGATGAGCCAAAAGCGGCTCTGCATGCTGTCTGAACAATTCTTGCTCCTGCTCTGTCAGCTTAAGACGCAGGCTTTTGGCGCGCCCCGGCAACGACTGTTTTCTTTGCTGCATACGCAATCTGTCACCACCTGTTCCAAATACCGTGTTTCCACTTTCTTGTTGTTTGCATCGAATAAAAAGGATTATTTTCCTTCCTTCACAAGGTTTACCAAAGCATTCAGCAGCACTGTCAAACGCTTTTTGGTTTCTTCGTCCAACAAATTGCCGTTCTCATCAAATTTTTCCCCGGCCATTCCGATAAAAACCTCGGGGCGATTTAAAAGCTTTAAGTTCAGCGCAACACCAAACTGGCGCAGATGATACTGCACCCGCGCTCCCCCAAGCTGACTGCTGGACACACTGAACAACGCGGTGGGTTTTCCGGCCAAGGGGGCCGATTTATCCCGGGACGCCCAGTCCAAAGCGTTTTTCAGCACAGGAGGAATCGAGTAGTTATACTCCGGGGTGGCGATCAGCAAAGCGTCAGCCTGAGCGATTTTCTCTTTAAACTCGGTTACCGCCGCAGGCAGTTCGCCGCCTTCCAAATCCTGATTGAAAAATGGAATTGCGGATAAATCCAGAATTTCCAGCTCTGCCCCCTGGGGCACAAGCGTTTGGGCAGCTTCGAGTGCCCCCTTGTTGTAAGAAGCTTTGCGAAGGCTGCCTGTCAAGCCAACAATTTTAATCGTATTCATATAAAATGCTCCTTTCTGTTTCCCGGTATGTTCTTCACACGCCTAAATATATTATTGTAAAAGATATCCCGTCATTGACATAGAGCCCATCAGGCATTCCGAATTAAACACCGTCAGCTGATCCGCCTCTTGGGCTGCACCCAGAACATACAAAAGCGGATAAAAATGATCCGGTGTGGGAAAAGCCAGTTTGGCCGAAGCGCCTGCCTTTTCGTAATCCACCACATCCTGATATTTCTGTTGTTCTATTTTCATTCGGATATAGCTGTCAAATTCCTCTGCCCAAGAAAACCCGCTTTCCTGCTGCCAGCTGATTCTTGCCAGATTATGTACCACATTTCCGCTGCCCATAATCATAATCCCCTCATCGCGCAGCGAAGAAAGTTCCCGGCCGATTTGAAAATGCATGTGAGCCGGTGCGGTTCCATCCACACTGAGCTGCACCACGGGAATGTCCGCTTCGGGAAACATTCGGCTTAAAACCGACCACGCACCGTGATCCAACCCCCAGCTGTTGTCCACCTGAACCGGAACCGAAAGCAGCTTTGCCGTATTCAGAGCCAATTCCGGCGAACCGGGACAAGGATATTTGACCCGATACAGTTCTTCTGGGAATCCGTACATGTCATAGACCATTCGGGGAGTTTTTTCGTTCGTGATTCTGGTTCCATGGGTGTACCAATGGGCCGACACCATTAAAATGGCCTTGGGGCGGGGCAGCTGCTGCCCGATTTCTTCCCACTTTTTTGTGTAACTGTTGCTTTCTACCGCATTCATTGGGGAGCCATGTCCCACAAACAGTGCGGGCATCCGTTCTGACATATTTTCCCTCCTAACAGGCATGATCCCTTTCACCCGTTTTCACCCTTATTATATACTGATTATTTTTGGAAAACCACTGTGATTCCAAACAGTTTTTTACCTTCCACTTCCCTTTGATTTGATGCTTTCTGTTACCATTCCCGGGAATGTAACTAAATCACGATACATTTTCATAAAAAAATGATATACTAGAAAAGAATAGCAAATGAATTGGAGAAGGAGAGGCACATCAATGGCAAACATAGTGATTGTTGGCAGAGGGCCCGCAGGGATATCTGCCGCGCTTTACACCCTGCGCGCCGGAATTTCCACAACGGTGATTGGAAAAGACAACGGAACTCTCGGAAAAGTGGATAAGATTGAAAATTACTATGGCTTTCCCGATCCGATTTCCGGCAGTAATCTGGTGCAGACCGGAATCGAGCAGGCCAAACGCCTGGGAGCGGATTTTGTGGAAGACGAAGTAGTGGGCATCTCTTATGATGGACGCCTGATTGTCAAAACCACCGGCGGAGAATACCCGGCCGACGCTTTGATTTTAGCCACCGGTTCCACCCGGTCTGCCCCCCGCATCAAAGGATTACAGGAATTAGAAGGTCACGGAGTCAGCTACTGCGCGGTTTGCGACGGTTTTTTCTATCGCGGCAAAGAAGTCGCTGTTCTGGGCAACGGGGACTATGCGATTCATGAAGCGCTGGAGCTGTTAAATACCTCTAAATCTGTGACAGTATTGACCAACGGCAAAAAAATGCTGGCCTCGGTTCCCGAAGGAATTCAACTTTGCACCAAAGAAATTCATTCTTTGGATGGAGATCCGGTGCTCAATCAGGTTCGATTCCAAGATGGTTCTTCCCTGAACGCCGAAGGGGTGTTCGTTGCCATGGGTGTGGCCGGAAGCACCGACTTGGCCCGTAAACTGGGGGCAGAGGTAGATAACAATAAAATTGTGGTGGATGAGAATATGTCCACCAATATTCCGGGGCTTTATGCCGCCGGGGACTGCACAGGCGGCCTGCTTCAGATTGCCAAAGCAGTGTATGAAGGCGCAAAGGCAGGCACAGAAGCGATTAAATTCGTTCGTGCCGCAGCTAAGGCCGCAAAGGTCTAGGCCTTGCCATCTAAAGCCCAATAAAGCAAATAAAAAAAGACTGTCAGGCCGAAGATTCGGCTTGACGGTCTTTTTGATTGTAGCATAATTATTCTATTTTTAAAATCAGGCTGTCGATATCCACATCATTTTCGATCATGCCGTTTTCTTTCATAAAGCGTTCGGTATTTTTCATAGAGGTAATATCCGCTTCGGTAATCTTTGTGCTGAAATCATACATCGGGTACATTTCTTTCACCGCACTGATGTCCAGTTCGGTTTCTTTTGCGGCGATCTCTAAAATCTCTTCGGGGTTCTCTTCGATATACGTTTGAATCTGATCCTGAGCCTCCATAAAACGCTTGACTAAAAGGGGATTCTTGTCATAGAACGATTGGCTGGTAGCCACAACGATGGTTGCATCCACCAAATCTTTGCCGGTGGTCACCACTTGATACCCGTCTTTTTCCATGTTATAAGCTACAGGGCCTGCCAGAAGCGCGCAGTCCATCGTGCCCCCGGCCAGCGCCGCCTGAGAATCCGGAATCGTCATGGACAAAAACTCCACATCCTTTTCGGTCAGCCCTGCCGTCGCCAGATAAGACACCATCAGCTCATGCAGAATGGTTCCCTTGGGCCCGGCGATTTTCTTACCCTTTAAATCTGCTGCGGAAGAAATCGCGCTGTCTTTTCCGGCAAAAAGGCGGAATGCTTCGGGAGAACGGCTGTAAGTATTCAAAATTTTAATATCTGCCCCATTGGAAGCAGACAGGATAACCGAAGTGGCACCCACCGCGTACAAAAACTGGATGTCGCCGGAGGCCAGCGCCTGAGTCTGCTCCGGCCCTGCGGTCAGATTGGAATACTCCACAGGTAAGCTATATTCCGCAAACGCCTCGGTAAAGATGCCCTTTTCTTTTTCTACAATAGAAGGAACGTTCAGCGGCGATTTTACATAAGTCACGCCGATTTTATCTACAGTAAATTCCGCAGTCACAGAAGATGCAGGCTGAGAAGAACCGACCTGATTCTGGGTGCCTGTGCCGCAGCCGGTTAAAGAAGCTGCCGCAATCACTGCGGACAGCAAAACAGATAGAACTCGTTTCATATTCCTTACTCCTTTTGTTGTTTGATGGCCGCAAGAATACTTTTTTTCATCTCAATCATCTGAGGAGAAAGAAGATCCCGCGGATAAGCATACTCGGACAGATGATATTCCTGCGCTGCACCACCTTGATTCAGAATCAAAATTTTCTGTCCAATTAAAAGCGCTTCGTCAATGCTATGCGTAACAAAAACAATGCACTTTTTTTGCAGGGAATAAATTTGGATCAATTCGTTCTGCATGGCCTCGCGTGTAAAATGATCCAGTGCCGCAAAAGGCTCATCCATTAAAATCAGTTTCGGGTCATAGGCTAGGGCCCTTGCCAGCGCGGCCCGCTGCTGCATTCCGCCCGAAAGCTGCGAGGGGTATGCCTTGTGAAACCCTGTGAGCCCTGTCAGCTCTAACAGCCGATGGATCGCTTCGGCATCCGGTTTTTTTACCCCAAAGGTGATATTCTTCCAGACCGTCAGCCACGGCATCAGGCGCGGCTCTTGAAATACCATTCCGATTTTCCCCTGAGCCGGCACGGTGACCTGCCCGCTGTCCCACGGCTCAAACCCGGCTAAAATCCGCAGAAGTGTGGTTTTGCCGCAGCCGCTTTTCCCCAGAATCACAGTGATACTCTGCTGGGGAAACTCTGCGGTCAGCCCATGAAGCACCGGCAGCCAACGGCCGGCCACTTCAAAGCTTTTATACAGATTTTCCACTTTAGCTCCAGCTATCGCCAACACCCCCATGCAGTGCTTTTTTAATGGCCAGCGAAAACAGACGGTCACACAGATATCCCACAATTCCAATGACGAAAATTCCCACAATCACCTTGTCCGACCGGGACATCTGCTGGGCATCCAAAATGAGATAGCCCAATCCGCTGGCGGCAGCAATCATCTCGGCGCCGATAATCGCGCGCCAGCTGTAGCCAAGCCCCACACGCATCCCCACCAAAACATCCGGCAAAGCGCTGGGCAGCAGAATGCGCCAAAAAATCTGCCCTTCGGTAAAATTCAGGGAATGCCCCACCTCAATCAGCTTGGAGTCACAGGAAGCCAACCCTTTTTTAATGTTTAAAAACATCGGGAAAAAGGAGGCCAGCACAATGATAATGATTTTAGAGGTTTCCCCGATTCCAAACCAAAGAATCAAAAGGGCAATCAGGCTAAGGGGCGGCACATTACGCAAAAACTCCACAATATGGTTGTAATACACCGCAGATTTGGGTCGCAGGCCCGCCAGAACACCCAACAAAAACGCCAACACAAAGGCAATGGAAAATCCCGTCAGAACCCGGCCCAAACTGACCAGAATATGCTTTAGAAGAACACCGGTCTGTGCCATGTTCCAACCGGCAAAAAACACCCGCTGGGGACTGGGAAGAACATATTCGCTCCAAATTCCCGCAGATGCCGCTGCCTGCCAAAGCGCCAGTAAAACAGCCAGCGGCAAAATGGCCTTTAACTTATCTTTCATGTTTTGGCCCCCTGTACCCCGTCGCCCCGGTGGCAGCCGCCGGCACAATATAACAGCTCCAGCAGCCGCTCTCTTCCCCGGGCGGATTCGCCGGAAAAATAGCGGTCAATTTTATCCCGGCTGTCCAGCACTTGAATCACATCGCCGAACTCTTGAAAAAACCCCGGTGGAATCGGACTTTCCTCCAGATCTTTTTTTCTAAGGGAAATCCCAGCTTTAGCCGCCAGTTCTAAAAAAGTACAAAACTCAGTTTCAGGCAGTTTTAGCCCGGCGCCCAATTCTTTCAGTGATTGGCAGGGCGTGGTGATGATCAGCGTCCCCTGCCCTGAAAATTCCCGCTGCAATTCTCTGGCGCAATGCAGCAAAATCGGCTCAATCGCGGGGTATTCCAAAAAATCCGGAGCATACCGTTCCTTTATGTAAGCCACGGCCAGGGGACATCGCACATCTGCCACACAGCCATTTGCGCCGCGAACCGCCTGCCGGTATTTTTCCCGGACAGCGGCGATGTGATCCACCTGGCACTCCACCGGTTCAAACCCTTTTTTAATCAGTTGTTCCAGCAATTGCGGCCCTCCATACATGGCCATTGATACCGGATTGAGCCAAACAAATTGTTTCACCGCCTATGCCTCCTAAAATCGTTAGGGTTAACTAACTAAAAGTATAACAAACCAATTCTTTCCTGTCAACTTTCTGTCAAACATTTAAATTTCATGAAAAATCCAGCTGGGCACACGTTTTTCTTAACAAGAGCCCCTCGTACCAATGATGAGTTTTCAACGAAATTCAGCCAAGAATAATTTTAAATCCGTTCATGAATTCCAGGTTGTATTTTTTTCCCCTTTTGTGCTATGATAAATTCAATTTGTGTTTAGAAACTTTTATCGACCGGAGGCTTTTAATTTATGAGTACATCATCCAACAAACAGGGTAGATATTTGGCACTTTCCGCCGCCGTTGTGTTGTGTTTTTCTGTATTAACCACCAATGTTTTTGCAACCACTGGGGAGATGCCGCCGGCCGGAGCCAACATCACCACCGGACAAACCGGGGTAGATCCTGTACCCAGTGATGTGGAACCACCGCCACCCAGCAGCGAAACTCCCAGTCAAACCGATCCGGAAACGCCTTCCTCTTCTGTTGAGCCTTCGGAACCGGAAACACCATCCAGCAGTGTTTCCGAGCCAAATGAGGAACCCAGCAGTTCCGTCAGTTCTAAAAAGCCGCAAAACAATAATAACCAAAGCCGGCAGCCCTCTTCTTCTAAAAGCACTCCGGTAGCACCGCCCAAAGGTGTGGCTTCTGTTTCGGAAGACAGCCGAAAGCCCACCGATTTTAGCAACGAAGATTTAAACGGCTTGCTTTCCGGCTCTGCCAGCAGTCTGCCCAGCACGGATGGATTTCTGCGGGAAGAAGACAGCAACAGCAGTTCCGGCGGTATTTCCAGCCTGTTTTTAGGCGGTATTGCTCTGATTCTTCTTGGTCTGGCTGGTGTGTTACTGTTCGTTTATCGGCAGTTCATCGTGCGCAAACGGCGCCCGTCTACTGCTACCGGCCCGCTGCCCGCCATCTCAACTTTACCGGTAAAAAAAAATAATCCGCCGCAAAAGCTGAGTTCGCAAAGCACTTCCGGCACTCCGGCACCTGCACCTCAACCTCAACCGAAACCTGAAGCACAAGCACCGGAAACACCCAAAGCAGACGCCGATTCTGCGCAATTGCCTTCCGGTCAATTTACCGATATCAGCTCGGGCAGAACCCCCGGCCCGGATCGGGATGGTTTTGACTGGGATAAGTTCTTTAAGAACATTCCTTCGGACGACTCTGACCCAAATCGACCATAAAATTGCATAATTTTGGTTTTATTTATGACCAATTCATGAACAATTTGTAAAAACTATGGCATTTTGCTTTACCTTTTGAACCTTTTCGGTTAAACTAATTACAATTCTGTTACATTAATGAATGAATTTTAACCATTACCGAAAAGATATTCCAAGAGGAGAATCTTAATATGAGAAAAACACTTTCAGCCCTGCTGCTTGTGTGTGCCTTCAGTTTTTCCCTGGTCGGCTGCTCTGGCAGAAGCTCCAGCTCGTCGCCCACGGATCCGTCCTGGAACACCATACGCTCGAAAGACACGCTTGTGGTAGGTGTGGAAGAAAATTTTGAACCCCTGTCTTTTTATGACAAAGAAGGCAACTTGACGGGGTTTGCTGTGGAAACTGCCCGGGAAGTAGGAAAAGAACTGGGCGTAGCAGTAGAGTTTAAGACAATCCAGCCCTGCAGTGCTCAGGATTCCTTGAGCAACGGTGAAATTGATTGCTTCTGGAGCAATTACAGCAAAGCCACACAAGATAGCGAAGCTGCCAACCTAACCTTTGGTTATATGAAAAGCAGTCAGGTGATTTTCGCTTTGGCAGACGCCCCCCTTAATAATCTGGCAGATTTAAAAGGCCAGAGGGTCGGCGTGAAAGAAGGTTCCGGCGGCCAAAAAGCCGTGGAAGCTTCTACCACATTCAAAAGCTGTTTAGGGGAACTGGGAACCTATCGGGATTATGTTCAGGCAAAAACTTCTTTGGATAACAAGAAAATCAGCGCCGTTATTATGGACGAGGTGTCTGCTGAATATTATTTGAAACAATCCCCCGAGCGGTACCGTATTCTTGGCAAAAACTCAAACGAACCCCCGGAAACACTGGAAACCGGTGACTATTCTGTTGCTTTCCGGCAATCCGATGAAAGCTTAACCTTGAAGATTCAGGAAGCCCTCAACGAGCTTTCAGATGACGGAACCATCACAAAGCTTTCGAAAAAATGGTTTGGGACAGACCTGTCCTCTGCATCCTCTTCGTTATAACGAAAAAAGGACAAGCCTTTGCTCATCATGCATCTCTCAAGCCGTCGGTTTGTTGAAACCGGCGGCTTTTTTATTTTGCCCCAGCCAGAAAAGAATGGAGGGAACCATATGACAATCCACAGCGTTTTGAAAAAGCATTTTGGGTACGATCACTTCCGCAGCGGGCAGGAACAGCTGATTGAAGCCATTCTGCAAGGCAAAGATGTGTTGGGAATTATGCCGACCGGCGCAGGGAAATCCATTTGTTTTCAGGTGCCTGCCACTTTGATGCCCGGAATAACGCTGGTGATTTCGCCGCTGATTTCACTGATGAAAGATCAGGTAGAAACGCTTTTGCAGGTTGGCATTCCGGCAGCCTTTATCAATTCATCGCTGACTTACCGGCAAACCGAGCTGGCACTTGAGAACGCGCGAAACGGTACATACAAAATTATTTATGTGGCGCCCGAGCGTCTGCTGGTGCCGGAATTTTTACAGTTTGCGCAAAGCTCCCCCATTTCTATGCTCACCGTGGATGAGGCGCACTGTATCTCGCAGTGGGGGCAGGATTTTCGGCCGAGCTATGCGCGGATTCCGGAATTTATTGCGGCTTTGCCGCAGCGCCCCGTCGTATCTGCTTTTACGGCGACTGCAACACCCCGCGTTCGCGAAGACATTGCCTCTTTGCTGCAATTGCAGAATCCGGAACAGCTGATTACAGGCTTTGACCGCGAAAATCTTTATTTTGAAGTGCAGTCACCTCAGAATAAAATGAGTGCTCTGACAGCCTTTTTAGAGAATAAAAAAGAGAAAAGCGGCATCGTGTACTGCTCGACCCGATCCACGGTAGAATCGGTCTGTGATGCGCTCAATGACAAGGGGTTCTCCGCTTCGCGCTATCACGCGGGGCTCTCTGACCGGGAACGCCGCAAGAATCAAGATGACTTTTTATATGACCGTGTTCAAATTATGGTGGCCACCAATGCGTTTGGAATGGGAATTGACAAATCAAACGTATCTTTTGTGGTGCATTACAATATGCCAAAAGACATCGAAAGCTATTATCAGGAAGCCGGACGGGCCGGGCGGGACGGCAGCTTGGCCGACTGCCTTTTGCTTTACAGCAAACAGGATTACGGCATGAACTTATGGATGATTGAAAATGCGAAAAAATCGGAATCCTCTGACCCCGACACCGAAGAACTCATAAAAGAACGAGATAAAAAGCGCCTTCGGGACATGACCTTCTATTGTAACACCGGCAGTTGCCTGCGTGGATTCATCCTAAAATACTTCGGAGAAAAACCGCCCCAGCACTGCAACAATTGCGGCAATTGCCACACAAAACTTGAAACGATAGACATCACTATAGACGCACAAAAGATTCTTTCTTGCGTCGCCCGTATGAGAGGGCATTACGGCGCCGATGTGGTAGCGGATGTGCTGCTGGGTCAGCCAAGCGAAACCATATCGGAACTGGGGCTGGAAAAGCTTTCAACCTATGGGATTTGGGATAAAGACCGCCATGCGCTGGACACCACCATCGAATACCTGCTGCAAATGGATTGTCTGGTCAAAAATTCTAACGCTGCTTTAGGGCTGGGCCCGGCGGCAAAGGAAGTGTTAACCGGCGGTACAACACTGCATCGAAAGGTGGAGCAAGAAACGCTTCCGACACCGGATGCCAAAGATCCCGGCTCTGCCGCTTTATCTGCTTTGGATCAGCAGCTGCTTTCCAAACTGACCCAGCTTCGCCAGCAAATTGCTGGCTCACAAAACGTACCGGCTTATGTGGTCTTCTCTAACCAAACGCTTTCGGATATGTGCCGGCAAAAGCCGCTGACACAACGGCAGTTTTTACAGATTTCCGGTGTGGGCGAAATGAAGCTGTGGCGCTATGGGAAGCCCTTTTTAGCACTGCTGCAAGAAGATGCTGTGGAACGAAAAAAGAATCCATCAGCCGATACCGATTCGGCAGACAAGCCATCTTCTTCCCGTTCCAAATCCAAACGGAAAGAAGAATCCTTGTTGCCGCTGGCCGAACTGGCGGACTCACCCGAACAAAACAATTTGCTTTCTCAAATAGCTCTTTCAGAAGAGCCAATCGGTATCAGCCAGTTTGCCAAAAGCATCAATTCCGTTTTTTCAGAACATGGCTATGAAAAAATATCCGCCATCCATTTATCCGATCGATTGCTGGCGGCGGGATTGTTACAGATTCCCCCGCAAAGTGAAACACAAAACAAAGAGCCCACCCAACTGGGTGAAAAAGTGGGAATGATTCAAGAGGAACGTTCCAAACCAGATGGAACCACTTATCGGATTAATCTTTATCCACCCCATTTACAGCGTTTGATTGTGAATCACTTGCCCTCCCTTTTTAAAGGAACAGCCATAGAATGGGAAAAAGCCGATAAAGCAGGAGCTTTCACCGGCTAATCATCCCGTTTTCTGTGGGGGGATTTTTGTCTATGTTCGGTTATGCAGGCCCTGGCGTATCAGAATTTCCAGCAGGGCTTGCAGCATCGCTGCATCCAGAATCAGCTCATATTGGCGGCCTTCTTTATTGCGGTGAATCCGAACTGCCTGCAAAGCCGCCATTTTGCAGTGGCGTTCCGGCTGTACTTTCAACTGATATTCTATTCGGTTGATGCAAAGGGGCACAACTGGCCGACATCGGCTCTGCCTGAGCATACTGCGCCAGCTGCTGAAAAAGCCGCTCATACTGGTGAGATTTTAATTGCCGAATGATCATAATACACTATCCTTTCTAAGTGATTGGTTGTCCCATAGAGCCTTGAAAGACACAACAGTGTATGATAAACTATTTACACCGTATGTTTGCCTTTTGGCATCTGACGGGTTTGAGGAAGCGGCGGTTATCTTTTGTGGGATACGTCGCTTCTTTTCATTTTTCCTTAGGTTTATACAAATTGGTATAGATAGATTCAATACCAGCCCGTATTACCTCTGACCTCGACATCTTTGTTATTTCACAGCAGTAATCCAGTTTTTCAAGTTCTTTCTCTGTCATTCTCGTTTCTACTTTTTTCTGCCGTGTATTTCCGGATGGAGGTCGACCTGTGCGTGGACTCAAATCATCACCTCACTTTTTGTCCTGACAATATATACCATATAATTGTCAGGACAAAAAGTCAATCTTTATTTTTAAAGTAAAGGGTAACTATATGAAATATGAGCGTATCCGGCTTCTTCGAGAAGAAAAAGAACTGACCAGGCCGAAATGGGAAAAGCATCCTCTTTTTTAAGACATAGAACAGGAACACCAAACGGATAAATTAAAATCGTTGAAAATGAAAACAGATTCTTTCCAAACCGTTGGAAGAGCCTGTTTTAACGAAGAATATCAAAAATATGATGTTTTTAAATCAGTTTGTTCTAAACATACACAGGAAAGAAAAAGGCACTCTGCTTCAAATGGAAGCAGAGTGCCTTTTTGATCTCTTTAAGATGCTTTTGCGCTGTTCCCTTTTGGGGAAGAATCGGATGCTAAAGAAGGCAGATTCATTTGCGCCGAAAGCCGTTTGCCGTCTGTGCGGAACACAATGGTTCCCTGCAAATCGGTACGATAGACCTTTACGCCCGCCTTTTCCAGCCGGTTCATTACCTCTGAATGAGGGTGGCCGTAGTCATTATCAACCCCGCAAGAGATAATCCCGTATTCCGGCGCAACCTCTTTTAAAAACACAGCGGTGCTGGAACTGTTGCTGCCATGATGCCCCACTTTGAGCACATCACAGTGCAAATCCGGATATTTTTCTATCATTTCGCGTTCAATTTCTTTTTCTGCATCACCGGTAAATAAGAAGCTTTTTTCCCCAAACGTCAGCTTGACCACAATAGAATAATTATTTAAATTATCATATTCTTCCTTTTGCGGGGCCAAAAATTCCAAACGCACGTCCTCTTCGTCCACAATGGTCATGCCCGCTTTGCCTTGGGTAAGCCGCAGCTCTTTTTCTGACGCCGCATCCAGCATTTTTTCATAGGTGCGGGTGGTGGGAACCTGATCATCCGCCACACGGGGAAGATACACTTTGCCAATTTCTAAGTCCTGAATCACTTGGGCCATGCCGCCGATGTGGTCGGCGTGGGGATGCGTGGCAATCAAATAATCAATCCGGCTGACACCCAACTGGTGCAGATACGAAGTCAACTTTTGCGCACCGCCAGAAAGCCCCGCGTCTATCAGGATGTTTTCTCCATTGGGCAAGCGAATCAGTTCGCTGTCCCCTTGCCCCACATCCAGATAATAGACCGACACCTGTCGGGAATCACTGATAAAATCTCCCGATGGGATCCCTGTGTTCCAGATTTGCATGTTCTGCTCAGAGGAAAAAAACCAGCTGGCCAAAATCAGAATCAGTGCTGCGATAACCGCCGGAGCAGAAAGTTTTTTTCGCCGTGTGATATAAAACAACCCTTTCAATGAAAAAACCGCCCACCAGGAGCGGCTTCTGTTTTTGTAAGTCATGCATGTATTCAAAATGCGGATCATCAAACCGTTTCTTTTAGATAGTCCAAAGCCGCTCGGTTTGAGCGGCTTTTTCAATTATATCAGATTTGCACCTTTAAGATTTTTGAAACAAATTATAGCGAAACAGCATCGTTTCGTCCTCTGGATCTTCGCATTCCAAAAAAGCTTCCGCTATTTTGCCGCCCTCGATCAAATGAGTTAGCCCCACTAACTGACACAATTTGCTGCGCAAATTGAGCCGATCCCCTTCTCGGGTTACCAAAAACACATTGCCCTGACATTTTTCTAAAACTCGCAGAAACCCCGGAACATCTAAATCATGTAATTCCAATACAGATTTTCCCATTGACAGATTCCCCCATTCAGGATAAGGATCATGGTACTATTTAAGAATATTATAGCAGTTTCGCTCTATTTGTCAATCATTGTATTTTAGCGGATTTCTACAATTTTTCCATCCTGCAAGCGGATTCGCCTGCGCGCGGTGGACGCAATTTTATCGTCGTGCGTAATCAAGATAATGGTTTTTCCTTCTTCGTTAAGCTCCTGTAACACCTGCATCACTTCCTGCCCCGATTTCGAATCCAGATTCCCGGTGGGCTCGTCTGCCAAAATGACCGGCGGATGCGCCGCAATGGCTCTTGCAATGGCCACTCGCTGCTGCTGGCCGCCGCTCATCTGGCTGGGGCGGTGCCGCATGCGATCCGAAAGCCCCACCCGAACCAACGCTTCTTCGCTTAATTGGCGGCGTTCTGCCCGGCTGATACGCCGGTAAACCAAGGGCAGCTCGACGTTTTCCAGTGCGTCTAACGTCGGAATTAAATTAAATCCCTGAAACACAAACCCGATTTCGGTATTGCGGATTTTAGAAAGCTTGTCTTCTGTCATTTGTGCCACGTTTTCCCCTTTTAAATAGTAGGCGCCCCCGGTTGGCAGATCTAAACAGCCCAGCACATTCATCAAAGTCGATTTTCCTGATCCCGACGGCCCCACAATGGCCAAAAACTCGCCTTGATCAATGGTGAGGTTCACATGATCCAGTGCCCAAACTTCCCCTTCTCCGCTTTGGTACCGTTTTTCAATTCCTTCAATCCGTATCAAATCCATACTCATTCCCCCTTGCTTCTATTTTGTTCCGCCCCTGTAAAATTATAAGCCAACCAAAACAGCGATTTACTTTCCCGGTGCTTTATCCTATAATAACTTTAGCGAGTGCGCCATCCACGATTAAGCGGCGCCTTACACCAGACTTTCGTCTTACCTTGATTTTAAACGGGTTCCAAAGGCGGAGCCTTGGCGAATCTTTTCCCACTTTCTTTTTGCAAGAAAGCGAGGGCCTGCCCCGGCCAGCGGAGCGAAGTAGTAAAAGAAGAATCTTTTTCTAAAAATAATAAAGTAAAAGCTTAATAAACAAAAAAGGCTTTTCCGGCACGGGAATAAACAAGCCCGCACCGAGAGCAACGTAACAGTTTTCAGTAGAATAATTTTGAATAAAGCAATAATGTGATTTTGTTTTAGAAACATTTGCAATATTTTCGGCGCACCAGCGCCCGTCATAAAAGGAGCAGGATTTTATGTTGACAAAAGAATGGAAGCAATTTAAAAGCGGTACCGATATCCGCGGGGTCGCCAGCGAAGGCCCGGATCCGGTAAACCTGACCGATGAAGTAGTGGAACGCATTGCCGGCGGCTTTGCTCTTTGGCTTTCTAACCACCTTCAAAAAGAAAGCTTGTCTGTTGCAGTGGGACACGATTCCCGTATTTCTGCACCCCGAATCAGCGCGGCGGTCATCCGGGCTTTAACCGGCTGCGGCGTTCATGTTTTGGACTGCGGTTTGGCTTCGACCCCTTCCATGTTTATGGCAACGCTGGACATTCCCTGTGATGGGGCGATTCAAATTACTGCAAGCCACCATCCCTATAACCGCAACGGGCTGAAATTTTTTACAAAAACCGGCGGACTGGATGCACCGGATATTGAAGCTCTTTTGCTGTATGCACAGGAAGCCAAAAAGCTGCAAGCAGCGGCGCCGGGCAGCGCAGAAAAAAACGATCACATGAAAATTTACAGCGCGCACCTTCGCAATGTGATTAAAAAAGGCGTCAACGCAGAAGATTACGATTATCCCCTTCAAGGATTTCACATTGTAGTGGATGCCGGAAACGGCGCCGGGGGCTTTTATGCCTATGACGTTTTGGAGCCTTTGGGCGCCAACATCAACGGCAGCCAGTTCTTGGAACCGGACGGCATGTTCCCGAACCACGTTCCCAATCCGGAAAATCAACAGGCCATGGATTCGGTTTGCACCGCAACAGCAATGGCAGGCGCAGATTTGGGCGTTATTTTTGACACCGATGTGGATAGGGGCGGCGCTGTGGACCGTCAGGGCCGCGAAATTAACCGAAACCGTTTGGTGGCCATTGCTTCTGCCATTGCGCTGGAAGGCAACTCCGGCGGCACCATCGTCACCGACTCCATTACTTCTAATGGATTAAAGCAATACATTGAAACCACCTTGGGCGGCGTCCATCACCGTTTTAAGCGCGGCTATAAAAATGTAATCAACGAGGCAATCCGCCTGAATGATGAAGGCATTAACTGCCCGTTAGCCATTGAAACCTCTGGCCATGCGGCACTGCGTGAAAATTATTTTCTGGATGACGGCGCCTATTTGGTAACCAAAATCATCATCAAAATGGCCGTGCTGCGCAAAGAAGGCAAATCTTTGGAAAGCCTGCTGGAACCCTTGGCCGAACCCAAAGAAGCGGTGGAAATCCGCTTGCCGATTACGCAGGAAGCCTTTCGGGAATGCGGCGAGGGAATTTTATCCCAGCTGGAACAATATGCGAAAGAACACAACTGGCAAATTGCACCCGATAACCGAGAAGGTTTGCGGATTTCTTTTGGCAAAAGCGAAGGGGACGGCTGGTTCCTGCTTCGGCTGAGCGTGCACGATCCTATCATGCCCCTGAACATTGAAAGTGACACTCAGGGCGGCACAAAACAAATTCGCGATAAACTGGCCGAATTCCTGAAAACCTGTGGTAGCCTGAATCTGGAACCACTGTTTGCCTAACTATTTTTAAGGTAAAATTCTTTTGTAATTTGCGTTTTAAAAACGATTTTATGCGAATTAAAATCCTATAAAAAATAAAAAAAGCCTTGCTTCAGTTTTATGAAAACTGTATGCAAGGCTTTTTTGCATATTCTGTCTGCCGACGGAAAAGATAGAAGTGCTACTGTTGAAAAGGAGATGAAATTCCTTGAAAAAAATTACAAATGAAGAATATGCAAAGATGACAGAAAAGGCATCGCCGCCCAGTACCATCTTTAAAAATTGCCTTTTGGCGTTTTTGGTGGGCGGGGCCATCTGTACTTTCGGCCAGTTTTTAGTAAATTACTTTTTAAATAGCGGATTGGAGATACAAGAAGCGCGGGCGGCAGAATCCATTACTTTAATTGGGTTGACTGCCATTTTAACAGCGCTGAAAATTTATGATAATCTGGCAAAGCATGCCGGAGCAGGTACTTTAGTTCCGATCACGGGATTTGCTAACTCGATGGTGTCGCCTGCAATGGAATTTAAGCCGGAGGGGTATATTTTGGGAATCGGCGCAAAAATGTTTATTATTGCCGGCCCGGTTTTAGTATACGGAATTACCTCTTCCGCTATTTACGGTATCATTATTTACCTGTTCGGTTGGTATTAAAGGAGGCGAAATCATGACAAAACGAATCGGTCGGTATACCCTGCAAATGGAAAACCGCCCCACTGTGGAGGGATTCGCCTCTGTTGTCGGAAAAAAAGAAATGGAAGGGCCTTTAAGTGAATATTTTGATTTATCATTTGAAGACACCACTTTAGGAGAAAGCAGTTGGGAAAAAGCAGAAAGCCGCCTGCAAAAAGAAGCCGTCACTTTAGCGCTGAAAAAAGCGGGTGTGACATCTCAGGACATTGACTATATTTTTGCCGGCGACCTTTTAAACCAGTGTATCTCTTCCACCTTTGGCCTTCGCAGCCTGGATATCCCCATGCTGGGACAGTTCGGAGCTTGTTCCACCATGGCGCAAACCATGGCATTGGCTTCTATCTTTGTAGAAACCGGGGCAGCCCGGCTGGCAGCGGCTGTGACTTCCTCTCACTTTTGCTCTGCAGAGCGCCAGTTCCGCTTGCCGCTGGAATACGGCGGCCAGCGCACCCCCACAGCCCAGTGGACTGCCACTGCTTCGGGCTCGGTGATTCTGGGAACAAGCGGAAAAGGGCCTTTTGTTTCCGCTGTCACCGTAGGAAGAATTTCGGATTTGGGAATTAAGGATGCGGCCAACATGGGTGCTGCCATGGCTCCGGCCGCGGCACAAACCATCCATGACTTTTTACACGATACTGGAACGGTGCCCAATGATTATGATCTCATTCTCACCGGTGATTTGGGTCTGATTGGCACAGAGCTGGTACGAGAGATTTTAATTCAAAACAATCTGGATATCACCGATGTACACAACGACTGCGGCATGATGCTGTTTCATCGGGAAAAGCAAGACGTCCATGCGGGTGGCTCTGGCTGCGGATGTTCCGCCTCGGTATTATGCTCTGTTATTTTGCAGCGCCTGCAAAGCCGCGAACTGAATAACGTGTTGTTCGTAGCCACCGGCGCACTGATGTCCCCCACCTCTCAGCAACAAGGGGAAAGCGTGCCGGGCATCGCCCATCTGTTACACCTTACCTCAACTTAATTCCGCTTGCAGTTCGCAATACAATATTGAAAATCCCTGGAATTTTCCGGGGGTTTTTTATTTTCTCTTAACCTTTTAGGAGGGAAAGCCCCTAAACATTCCATTAAAGAACAATCATGTTATAAAAAATTTTTATAACATTTGTCACAAACCAAGATTTTAATTTGTTATATAAAGAGAGAACTATTTTAATTCTGAAAGGATGTGATAAAAATGCAATGCCCTTATGGTGAAAAAGCCATCAAGTTTGGCAGCATTCCGATATTAAAACTGATGCAATAACTGCAGCGGGCTGGGCCACCGCAATTGCGGCTGCTCGGCGTTCCGGTTTCTTCCTCCGCTGTCAAAGCAATTGCGAAAACAGCTGTTGCAGCGGCATTGCCAACTATTTATTATAAAGTCGAATTCTATTACATTGATTCGGTAACGACATCTCGTCCGAACATAGCTTATTATTATACTTTTTATAAGAACAAAAATGATACCAAAAAAAATTGAAAGCCATGACTTCAGGTACAAATTATGAAATTTGACAAAAAGCAAAATATTATTTATGGATTTTTTTTATTCGTCATTGTGGCAGGCTTCACCATTAAAAAAGTATTGCCCCCATGGCATCCAGCACGAAATTGGGTTCATCTGCTATTTGGGATTCTATTCCTGCTTTTTTTTCTACAGCATATACAACGTATTTCGCTTAAAGCGTTCTCATACGGAAGAACACCCCGGCAGAACCCCCCTGAATCAAAAAAAGGAATTATTTTGGAACATCGTATTGCTGCTGGCAAGTGCTTGGGGAGCCTTCCTCTATTTTTCAGACTTTTTAGGATACAGTCTCTACCCTTTATAGAGATATGCTATAAGGCCGCCGCAATCGCGACGGCCTTATATATTGAAACATATCCCATTGATTTACTGAATCAAATTAAAAAACATTAGAAAACAGCAAAGAAAAAACAAAGACTTGGCTTACAAAACGGCCAGTTATATAAAGATATTTTTAAAATCAATAAAATCGCCGTTAAATCATGGTGAAAGTTCACAGTTTCTTGCCGGGAATAAGAGCTTATGGTAAAATGAAAAATAAATCACTGTGGTTTTGGTTAAAGTAATTCGCATTAAATTTTAGAAAAAGAATTTTTTATGGGGGTAACCGGAATGAAATATGTCAGGGAACACAATGGGATTCTTTTGATTATTCTTGTACTTTGTCTTCTTGTCAGCATGGCGGAATCTTCCTTTGCACCATGGAACCCTTCCCGGCGGTGGTTTAGCCTGTCTTATTGTATTTTCTTCGCTCTCTTTTTTATCGATGCTTTGTATGACAACAGGCATATGAGGCGCTATTATCAAGAGCAGGGAACGCAGGCCTCGGCGAAAATTCGCCTCAAACAGATTTTGGCAAACATAACGCTGCTTATTCTCTGTGCATCAGCCAGCGTTCTAAGCTTTCATCGATTTTTGTATTGGTCATATTAAATGAATCCCTTATAAGAGCAATTTCATATATAAGCTTTGTGCAAAAAAATTCTGCTCTTCGCAAAGCTGAATCTATGGTTGTCTTTCCAAAAACCTATTGAAAAGAAATATAACCTTATTTTGTGAAAATAGCGGGAACCATTGCATCTGTTCGCAGAATATGATAAGTTGTAAAAAAGTCGGTTTTTGTCTCATAAAAAAATCGGCCGAATAAGAAAACGAGGCGAAACGATGAAACAGTTAAAGAATGAAAGCAAAGAAAAAGAAAATAAATTTCTTCGGGGAGCCTCTACCGCCATTGTCCTGATTGGCTTTGTAAAAAAGTTTTTCCCCTCAGGGGAGCCGCAAACCCGTTGGTTTGGTCTTCTTTTTGCCATTACGGTTGTCGTCGCTTTGGCCGCCACTTTATACGAACTGAGAAAAAAACTCCGCTCCTATCGAGAAGAAGAAATTGAGCCTTTGCTGGAAGCGAGTCAAACACCGAGGTCCCAGCGTATCAAGCAAATTGCGGGCAGCCTTACTTCTGCCGTATGTTTGACTTTAGTCTCTGTTTATTTCTTCTGTGATTTTTTCGGCTATTCTCTCATGGAGCTTGCTAACCTGATTACCGGAAACGGATGAAAAAAGGCTGCCGCAATTGCGGCAGCCTTTGCTGTTTGAAAAAGGAAGAATCAGCGGATCACTCGCAGGCGAATGATCTCTTCCCGCTGCTGCAACGTAGAAAGCGCAGCGTCGTCCACCTCTCCGGTGACATCCAAGATAGTATAAGCATAACCCTTTTTCGATTTGCTCTGCATGTTTTCAATGTTAATACCAGATCCCGCCATCACACCCGAAAACAAGCTGATGGTATTGGGTACATTCCGATGGAAAATGCAGATTCGAACCGCGTGGGCACGGGGCATAGAAATGGAAGGCATATTCACAGAGTTGCGAATATTGCCGGTTTCCAAGAATTCCTTCAGTTCATCCACCGCCATGCGTGCGCAGTTTTCTTCCGATTCCGGTGTGGATGCACCCAGATGGGGAATTGCCAAAACACCGTCTACGCCGATCAGCTCGTCGGTGGGGAAATCGGTGGCATAGGCGCTGATTTTTCCGGATTTTAGTCCGGCTATCATCGCTGCGGTTTCTACCAGTTCGCCGCGGGCAAAGTTCAGAATCCGAACTTCGTCTTTCATCTTCTGAATGGATTCTTCGTTAATCAGGTATTTGGTATCCGGAGTCAGCGGCACATGCACCGTCAAATAGTCACAGTTTGCAAACACTTCATCCAATGTGCGGGCATGGTGTACCCAGCGGGACAACCCCCAGGCCGCATCTACAGAAAGGTATGGGTCGTAACCATAAACTTCCATGCCCAGGTTTTTAGCGGCATTCGCCACCTGAATTCCAATTGCCCCAAGGCCGATGACGCCAAGGCTTTTTCCTTTAATTTCAGGCCCGGCAAACTGGCTTTTTCCTTTTTCCACCAGCTTGCTGACTTCACTGCCTTTTCCCTTGAGTGTTTTCACCCATTCCAAAGCAGGAAGCATCCGGCGAGAAGTCAAAAACAGTGCCGAAATCACCAATTCCTTCACCGCATTGGCATTGGCACCGGGTGTGTTAAACACCACAATGCCCTGCTCGCTGCATTTGTCTACCGGAATATTATTCACCCCGGCCCCGGCTCTGGCAATGGCCAAAAGCTCCTCGGGAAGCTCCATTTCATGCATCGATGCGGAACGCACCAGAATTCCTTGGGGGTTTTCCATGTCACTGCTATATTCATAGTTCTGCCCAAAGCGGGTTAAACCTGTTTCTGCAATATTATTCAATGTTTTAATGCGGTACATTCTATCTCTTCCTCTGTTCTTTCTGCAAGATAACAATATCAAAAATCGTTTTATGCGTTTTTCTTTTCAAAATCTGCCATGAATTCCACCAGCGCCTCTACACCCTTGATGGGCATGGCATTGTAAATGGAAGCGCGCATTCCGCCCACGCTGCGGTGACCTTTCAGGTTCACAAAACCGACGGCTTCCGCTTCTTTTACAAATTTGGCGTCCAGTTCCTCATTGCCGGTGACAAAGGGAACGTTCATCAAAGAACGATCTTTCTTTTCCACCGTGCCGCGGAATAGTTTGGATTGATCCAGATAATTATAAAGAATTGCAGCCTTTTTCTCATTATGAGCTTTCATGCCTTCCAAAGAACCAAATTCCTTTTTAATCCATTCCAGCACCAAGCCGCAAATATAAATCGGGTAGCAGGGCGGCGTATTGAACATAGAGCCGTTGTCTGCATGAACCTTGTAATTAAACATAGTGGGGGTAATTTCCATAGCGTGGCCAATCAAGTCCTCACGGATGATCACAATGGTCAGGCCCGCAGGTGCCACATTCTTTTGGGCGCCTGCATACAGCACGCCAAACTTGGTCACATCAACCGGTTCGCTCAAAATGCAAGAAGAAATATCCGCTACCAGCGGCACATTTCCGGTTTCCGGCAACTTAGTATAGCGGGTGCCGTAAATGGTGTTGTTCATGCAAATGTGGAAATAATCCGCATCAGGAGAAAAAGTGGACGGGTCAAGCTCTGGTATGTAGCTGAACATTTTATCTTTGGAAGAAGCCACAATACGAGCTTCACCGTAACGAGCCGCTTCTTTCTGGGCGTTAGCCGCCCATTGGCCTGTCACCACAAAATCAGCCTTACCGTTTTTCACCATCAGGTTCATGGGCACCATAGAAAACTGGGACCAGCCGCCCCCCTGCAAAAACAGCACCTTATAATTCTCGGGTATATTCATGAGCTCACGCAGGGAACTTTCCGCGGAGCCAATAATTCCTTCGTAGATTTTAGATCGGTGGGACATCTCCATCACAGACTGGCCGCTGCCCTGATAATCTAACATTTCTTCTGCCGCACGGCGCAGTACCGACTCCGGCAGGACGGAAGGACCCGCAGAAAAGTTGTAAACGCGTTTCATAAATAAACCTCCAATTGGTTATAAAATAATAGTTCAATTATAGCTCTTTCAAAAAATCAAGTCAATTGCTGACAAGGAAAAAGCCTTTGCAATATTGCCCGTATTTCATGCCCAAAAACAGCCGATTTCCGGCATTTGTTCCTGTTTCAGACATTCTTCACAGATGGGATCTGTTCAATTCTTGCTGACTTTGTTATACTAAAAACAAAAAAACGCTGTGCAAGGCTACTGGTAAAAAGCTCTAATTCCATTTCTTTGATGCTTTGAAAACCGCATTACGCCTAGATTTATAAAGAAAAAACATCCATAACTGCCAGAAAGGAAATAAAAAAATGAAAAGGCTGATTTTGCTCTTACCCGCCGCAGGGCTGATTTGGTTTTGTATTCCCGCCCGCATCGGCATTTTAAACATCGGCAATTTGCTTGGCATAGGGCTTTGCGTCTTTCTAATTTTGTGGGGACTGGTTCTTTCTCCGCTGAAAAAATGGGCGGAACGTTCCGGTCACACCAAAAGGTTACGGACAGTAAACCGTGTGCTGGCTTCCTTTCTTGCCGCGGGACTTCTGTGGACAGCCATTTTAAGCATTCAAATGGCCGTTGCCTGTGCCGCCAAACCGCCGGCCAACACCCCCGCCGTGGTGTTGGGCAGTCAAGTGCAGGGAACCAACCCCAGCCGGGATTTGTGGGCGCGCATTCAGGCTGCCGAACAGTATCTGAAAGAAAATCCCCAGGCGGTCTGCATCGCCAGCGGCGGACAAGGCCCGGGGGAACAAATCAGCGAGGCCGTTGCCATTCGGGATAATCTGATCAAACGGGGCATTGAGCCGGAACGGATTTTTCTGGAGGATCAGTCCCGCAGCACCGAAGAAAACATTCGGTTTTCCAAAGAAATTCTCATGCAGAAAGGGTTGGGAACAGACATTGCCGTGGTAACCGACGAATATCACCAGCTGCGATCCTCCTGGCTGGCCAAACGGCAAAACCTGACCCCCTATGCGGTAAATGCCAATACCCCTTGGTATATTTTTTCTGCCATGTATGCCCGGGAACTTCTTGCATTGACCGCGGCTTCGCTTCCCTTCCCGGTCAGATAGACAGATTAGCAAATAAGTTGCGGCAAATGTCTTTGTTTTTCGGGACAGTTGTGCGGTTTACGGAATATCTCAAATCATGTATAATAAGTAAAATAGAAAGTGGGAGGCGGCAAACATGGGGGAACAACTCTTGCTCATACGGGGTGCCCGGGTTTTGGATCCGGAAAGCAAAACCGATCGGATTCTGGACATCCTGATACAAAACGGAATCATCGCCCGTATCGGAGAAGATCTTTCGGCACAAGACGCACAGGTGATTGAGGCCGAAGGGCTCACAGCGGCACCGGGACTGGTGGACATGCATGTGCATCTTCGCGATCCGGGTTTTACTGAAAAAGAAGATATTCTAAGCGGCTGCCGGGCCGCGGCGGCCGGAGGCGTCACCAGCCTTTTGGCAATGCCAAACACCAACCCGGTTACGGACACGCCCCAGGTGGCACAGGATATTTTGTCCCGGGCCAAGGAAGCAGACGCGCGGGTCTATGTAACGGCTGCCATTACCACCGGGCTGAAAAGCGAACGCCTGACCGATCTTGCCGCACTAAAACAAGCGGGAATCACCGCTGTGTCTGACGATGGCCGCCCGGTCACCGACACCCGCCTGATGGCTCAGGGAATGATCCATGCAGCGGAGTTGGGACTGAAAGTCGTGTCCCACTGCGAAGATTTGTATCTGGCAGAAGGCGGCATTATGAATGAAGGCGAAATCAGCCGTCAGCTGGGTGTTCCCGGAATTCCCGGCGCAGCAGAAGACTGCGGCACTGCCCGTGATATTACGTTAGCAGAATCATATGGCGTACCCATTCACATCTGCCACGTAAGCACCGCTGTTTCTGCCGCGATGATTCGAGATGCCAAGCGCCGCGGCGTGGGTGTTACCGCAGAAACTGCCCCCCATTACTTTTCTCTGACTGACAAAGCCCTGCTGGGCAAAAATCCGGACTGCCGGATGAATCCTCCCCTTCGCACCGAAGAGGACAGGCTGGCCATTCAAAAGGCGTTGCAAGACGGCACCTTAGATGCCATCGCCACCGACCACGCCCCCCATACTCCCGCTGAAAAATCCAACTTTTTAACTGCCCCCAACGGCTCCATCGGAATGGAAACTTCCCTTTCTGTGGGAATTACTTATCTGGTGAACACCGGTATTCTCACGCTTGGCCAATTGATTCACAAAATGTCCACGGCTCCGGCGGATATTTTAGGAATTCCCGGGGGAAGGCTTCGGGAAGGTCAGCCGGCAGATCTGGTGCTGTTTGACGAAACTGAGCGCTGGACAGTGGATCCCGCCCAATTGCACGGCAAAAGCCGCAATGTTCCCTTCGCCGGAATGGAACTGACCGGCAAGGTCAAATATACGGTTTGCCGGGGAAAAATCGTTTATCCGAAAGCATAAAACGTCTGCCCCTTGCGGGCGGCGTTTTTCCATAAGCAGAACTATTGTAATCCGGAATAGTTTACTTTTTCAGACAATCAGCTGAAATGAAATTCATCGCCATTTTACCACACCGGTTTTTCCGGTGATTAGATTCAGGAGGATACTGTTTTATGTCATTGGATACCCTTATTGAGAAAATCATTCAGAAACAAAACCCCACCGTGGCGGGTCTTGACCCCAAATTGGAATATATTCCTTCTTATTTGAAAGAAGAATCTTATCAAAAGTTCGGCAAAACATTGGAAGGCGCAGCCGACGCGGTGCTTCACTTTAACAAGGCTTTGATTGACGAACTGGCTCCCATCGTCCCCGCCATCAAACCCCAATGCGCTTACTATGAGGCGCTGGGATGGCCGGGCATGCGCGCTTTGGCAGAAACCATTTCCTATGCCAAGGAAAAGGGATTATTTGTAATTACCGACGGAAAGCGCAATGACATCGGCAGCACCATGGAAGCGTATGCGGATGCCCATTTGGGCAAAACCGAGGTAGAAGGTCAGAAATTTGCCGCCTTTGACGGCGATGCCCTGACGGTTAACGGCTATCTGGGCTCCGACGGCATCAAGCCCCTTTTGGGACTGTGCAAGCGAGAGGACAAAGGTATTTTTGTTCTGGTAAAAACCTCAAATCCTTCTTCTGGCGAATTGCAGGATCAAAAACTGAAAAATGGCAAAACGATTTATTACACTATGGGTATGATGTGTGAACAGTGGGGCGAACTGCTACCAGGTGCTTATGTGTATTCGGGAGTAGGCGCTGTGGTGGGCGCTACCTATCCGGAACAGCTTCGCGAGCTGCGCATTGAATTCCCCCATACCTTTTTCCTGGTTCCCGGTTACGGGGCACAGGGCGGCGGCGCCAGCGACGTGGCCCCGGCTTTTGATGCCAGCGGGCTGGGTGCCGTCATTAACGCCTCCCGCAGCATCCTGTGTGCCTGGCAAAAGGAAAACGCCCCTGAGCAGGAATTCGCCAAGGCGGCTGCCCGGGAGGCCATTCGGATGCGGGATGACATTACAGAAAAAATCGGGAGGATTGGATAATAGTGATGGACACCAAATTGTGTGAGATTATCTATCAAAAACAGCCTGCTCCGGGCGTACATGACTGGATTGTAGATGCAGAAGAGTTGGCAAAGGATTCCTGTCCAGGCCAGTTCGTCCATGTTCTGGTTCCGGGCAAAACGCTGCGCCGCCCCATTTCTATTTGTGACATTGATGCAGAAAACGGAACCCTGCGGCTGGTTTTTCAGGAACGGGGCGAAGGCACCGAAATTTTGGGGCAAAAAAAGCTGGGTGACACGTTGGATTTGCTGGGGCCTTTGGGCCACGGCTTTGATTTGGGTGACACCGGCCGCCGGGCGCTCTTTGTGGGCGGCGGAATTGGCGTTCCTCCCCTTCTGGCGGCGGCGCGGCCCTTTGGCAAAAATGCAACGGTAGTGCTGGGCTTTCAAAATAAGGAATCGGTAATTCTGGCCCGGGATTTCGCACTGGCGGGCTGTCAGGTCTTTGTGGCCACCGACGACGGAAGCATGGGCTTTCACGGGTTGGTTACAGACTGTGCCAGACAGTATGCGGATGTAGATGTTCTGTTTGCCTGCGGGCCAAAGCCCATGCTGAAATCTCTTTTGACACTGGCGGAGGAAAAACAAATTCCTGCCCAATTTTCACTGGAAGAACGCATGGCCTGCGGCGTGGGCGCCTGTCTTGGCTGCGCCACCAAAACCATAGTGGACGGCAAAGAGCAGTATCTTCACGTCTGTAAGAACGGCCCTGTGTTTGACAGCCGCAGTATTGTTTGGGAGGGTTAAGAAATGGCGGATTTACGGGTAACAATCGCCGGGGTGGAATTTCAGAACCCGCTGATAGCGGCTTCGGGCACCTTCGGCTTTGGTCATGAATATCAGGAATTCTATCCCCTTTCCACCTTGGGCGGAATTTCCTGCAAGGGGATTACCTTAAAAGAACGGCTGGGTAATCCGCCGCCCCGCATTGCCGAAACCCCCGGCGGTATGCTCAATGCGGTGGGGCTGCAAAATCCCGGGGTGGATGCTTTTATCCAGAAAGAACTGCCTTGGCTGTCTCAGCAGGGAACACGGATTATTGCCAACATCGCAGGCAATACCCCGGCGGAATACTGTGAAATGGCCGAAAAGCTTTCAGACACCTGTGTAGATATGCTGGAACTGAATATCTCCTGCCCCAATGTAAAAGAAGGCGGCGTGCATTTTGGCACCAGCTGCGCTGGGGTGGAAGATATCACCGCCCAAGTGCGGCGCTACTGCAAAAAGCCTTTGATGGTAAAGCTTTCTCCAAACGTAGCGGATATCGGCGAGATTGCCGCGGCGGCAGAAAGTGCCGGCGCAGATGCACTGTCTTTGATTAACACCCTGACGGGCATGCGGATTGATATTAAAAACCGCCGCCCTATTTTGCATAACAACACCGGCGGGCTGTCTGGCCCTGCACTTCTTCCGGTTGCCATTCGCATGGTGTGGCAGGCGGCAAACCGGGTATCTATCCCCATCGTGGGCATGGGGGGAATCTCAACCTGGAAAGACGCAGTAGAAATGCTGCTGGCAGGTGCCAGCGCCGTACAAATCGGCACAGTGCTGTTCTCTAACCCCAAGGCACCCTTGCACATTGTAAAGGGTTTAAACGAATATATGACACAAAACGGCATCTCTTCCGTCACAGAACTAACTGGCGGTATTATGCCTTGGTAAAGAAAGGGAGCGTGTGAATGACAAGAGTAATTTTAATTCGCCATTGCGAAGCAGAAGGAAATGTAAAGCGGATTTTTCAAGGGCATACCGATGCGGAAGTCAGTGAAAACGGCCTGCGCCAGCTGGATCTGTTGAGCCTGCGCCTGCGCAACACAAAAATCGACGTGCTGTATTCCAGCCCCCTGAAACGGGCCTATATAACGGCTCAGGCAGTCAACCGATACCACAACCTGCCCATTCTTCAGGAAAAAGACCTGATGGAATTGGACGGCGGCGAGTGGGAAGGCATCCCTTGGGCAGAACTGCCCGAAAAATATCCCGAGATGGCCTCGGTCTGGTGGAATACTCCCCACGACTTTGCATCTGAAAAAGGGGAAAGTATGCGCCAGTTGTATGACCGCATCTGGAATGCGGTGATTCGCCTGGTAAAAGAACACCCGGGCAAAACCATTGCCGTTACTTCTCACGGCTGTGCCATTCGGAATTTCCTGTGCCGCGCCAATGGCTGGCCCATTGAACGGCTGAACGATATCGACTGGTGCGACAACACCGCAGTCACCATTGTGGATTTTGATGAAGAGTTAAACGCAGACATTCAGCTCGTAAACGATGCTTCTCATCTGACGGAGGAAGTCTCCACTTTTTCCAAACAGGACTGGTGGCGCCCGGAAAACAAAGACAAAGAGCATTTTGAATGAGGAGGCTCCCCTATGAAAATATTGGCGGTGGATTTGGGAAAGGCGCGCACCGGGCTGGCGGTCTGTGATGAAGGCGAACTGCTGGCCAGTCCTTTAACGGTAATTTACGAACACAATGCAGAAAAGCTTTGCGCAAAAATTACTGAACTCGCCGCTGAAAACCGAGTGAAAATGGTGGTTGTGGGACTGCCCCGAAACATGGACGGCAGCGAGGGCGAAAGCGCCCAGAATGCCCGTGCCTTCGGCGCCCGGCTGGAAGAAGCCAGCGGTCTGCCCATAGCCTTTGGTGACGAACGGGGAACCACTATTACCGCACACAATTACCTAAACGTAACCGGAACCCGGGGCAAAAAACGCAAGGCAGTGGTAGATGCGGTAGCCGCCACCATCATTTTGCAGGATTATCTGGAATACCGGAAAAATCAGAAAAACAAAGACTAGATTTCTCTAACAGATAAGGCTGTTTTATGCAAAAGTGCGTAAAACAGCTTTTTAACTTACGATACTTGTTACTCTTATTTTGCCAGCAATATTTCCATATCCGAAATCGATTTCAAACAGATAGAAAACCGCACCAGACTTTGCAAAATATCACTTTTTAAGGCTCAAACGCGCCTTTATTCATCTGTTTGTTCACCATTAAAAAGGCCCACAGGAACGGTATAAACGTCCCTGTAGGCCTTTTATTTTTCTTTTGTATCAATAAACTGTCTTGCTGCTTTACAGCAAATTTTTATTCCGACTCTACTTCATACCGCGAAAGAACACTCAGCAGTTCTGACCCAACCCGGGCAGAAATCAAAAGACCATTTTCGGTATATTCCTCACTCAATAAAACGCCATCCTTGCGAACTCTTGCCGCCAACCCGCTTTCAGAAAAAGGAAGCAGCACATCTACCTGCACCGTTTTGACCGGCAGATTTTTTTCAATGGTTTCCAGCAATCGGTCAACTCCCGCGCCGGTGGCCGCACTGATGCGCACGGCGTTGCCTATCATGGGAATTGCGTCCAGCTTGGGAACCAGATCACATTTATTGAGAACGGGCAGCACCGGACAAACTTTCCACCCCAGTTCCGCCAGCAAAGAGCGGGTAACCTCCAGGTGAGTCTGTGCTTCCGGACTGGAAGCATCGCACACATTTAAAATCAAGTCCGCCAAAGCGGCTTGCTCCAGTGTGGAACGGAACGCATTCACCAAATGGTGAGGCAGCCGGCGCACAAAGCCAACCGTATCAATCAGCATAACCGTAATGCCGCTGGGCAGCTTTAATGCCCTTGCCGTCGGGTCCAGCGTGGCAAACAGCTGATCTTTTGCCAAAACCCCTGCTTGGGTTAAATAATTCATCAAAGTGCTTTTGCCCGCGTTGGTATATCCCACCAAGGCCACCGTAATCACGCCATCCTTTTGGCGGCGGCGGTTGATCTGTTCCCGGTGCTTTTCCACTTCTTCCAGCTGTTCCTTCAGGCTTTCAATCCGGCGCCGAATATGACGGCGATCGGTTTCCAGCTTGGTTTCACCCGGGCCTCGGGTGCCGATTCCGCCGCCCAAGCGGGACAAAGCAATTCCCTTTCCGGTCAGCCGGGGCATCATATAGCGAAGCTGGGCAAGCTCCACTTGCAGCTTGCCTTCTTTGGATTTTGCCCGGGCGGCAAAAATGTCCAAAATCAGCATGGTACGGTCAATCACCCGAACCTGCGTAATGCCCTCTATGTTGCGTATTTGGGTCGGTGACAGCTCACAATCGAAAATCAACACATCGATTTCATACCGTTGGCAGTAATCAGCAATATCCTTTGCCAAGCCGGAGCCAACACAGGTGGCCGTATCCGGGGATGGCCGCTTTTGCGTCATGGAGCCGAAGGGTTCGGCGCCTGCACTTCGGGTCAGCTCGTACAATTCCGACAAAGACGCCTCCACATCATATTCCCCTGTATCCACCGCCACCAAAAGCGCACGCTCCGGGCGGATCTCGTTTTCAAAAAATTCCATGCAAAGCTCCTATCCGCAGACTAGATTCAAAATATCCGTGTCCTTAATGATAGTATAAAAATGATAGTTCGTCAATTGCCGCTAACGCAAAGCAAAATAAGTGTATTGACTGTAAGATTTATTCAGGTTTAGATAAAGCCCTCCCGCGGCAGGCGCCGCTTGGCTTTGGCGAAAATATATCTTATTTCCGCTGAGCCGAATTCCCGCAGTGGAGCCCACACGAGTGGCAATTCCGCTGTTCACCACGAGATAATTTTCTCTAGAGTTGTATTCTGTAAAGGGCTTTTCCTGTAAAAAAGCAACTACCACCTGTGGTTCAAAATCGAGTGTTATAAAGTCCTCTTCTGCTCCGCTTCCATCGCGGGACGAACACACGATACCATCTTCCAGACGAATTCGATCTGCCTGTGTCAGGTGCAGAATCGTATCTTTCAAATGATTTTCAATGACAGTGTCCAGAATCCGGTTATCTTCCACAAAGTCTTCTCGGCGCGGCTTATCGGTGTCTACCCAGCTATTTAGCCCAAGCCCGGGCGTTTTATTCGTTGACGGCATGCCAGTTCCTCCTGATTCCAGTCATTTCCATCCCTATTCCAATTCTTGGATTTGCTCCCAGGTCAAGTCTGCCCGTGCAAGTTCCCCAAAGCTTTTTTTCGTTTGATGAAGATAGTCCCAAGTGATTTTTCCAAAATCAAAACTCAGTTCCAAATGAGCAGGCAAAAAACGAATGACGGAATCTATCAGTCTGGCCCGCTCCATTGTTTGATCAAGGAGCTCCACACAGGAAATATAAAGTTTTTGATCCCTGAAATTTTCAAAAATAGAAGTGCGGATTCCCACTGCCAGCAAAGCCCGCTCCATGCCCGCTTTTGTGTTATCGTTAACGGTAACAGCGTTTCTGTGCATCAGCATATTCCGCCGATGGTTTAACGAAAGATCCCTTCGTTCTGACCCAAAGGCCAGCTCCCGCATGGCAAGCCCCAGTTCCCGAGCCGTGGGCAAAAAAGCCTCTTGCAAAAGCCTGTCTAGTTCTTCATAGACACAATCCAGCCCCTGTGCGGTAGCGGCCAGTTCTGCTTCTACAATCGTATTCCCGGTCAGCTGGTACAATCCCATGGGCCGAAGTTTTCGCACCATCGAATCCAGTGCCCGCATGCTACACTACACTCCCCATCAATTGTACATAAACGGGATCCGCCACCGCCAACTGTGAAATATCCATTTTTTTATCTTTGGTCAGCCCTCCGTCAAACCGATAATTCCGCACCATTCCGGTGTCCAGAATACGCTTGCCCAAATGCACCAAAATTACCGATTCCCCCACAGAAAGCAAGTCAAAATATCTTTGTATTTCTTGCAGAACCTGCTCTGTAGCAGCAGAAAACGTGCACCCCTGAGCAGGCTCGATATAAAGGGATAAAGGCACCGCCACCAGTTCTGCCGCCTGAACGGTAACCGCCACATTGATTTCTCGCAGGCGGTTCAGCTCCGCCTGAATCTGTACCAGCAAATCCTTTGGTGGTGCGGCTCCCTTGCCGGCCGCATACACAGTAACCGTACCGATTCCATCGGCTCGGGGCAAAACGCTGGCCGACTGAATCCCGTCATACTGCACCACATAACTGCGGTAAAATTCCGCATTGGTTCCGTTTGGCACTACCTCATAGCTTTTCAGCAGGCGCTTGCGCAGTTCTTCATCGGTTTCCGCATCTGCTCCGCCTGAAAATGCCTGGGGATTGGTAACGGTTTCTATCCCGGCCGGCGGGGTCAGCAAAAAGGTAATGGTTCCAGCCGCCGCGTTAGAAACTCGCCCGCCCTCCTGCGCAGCGGCCGCAACCTGCACTATCCGTTCTCCGGCTGCCAGCACCGCATCCTCTTCTGTCACAAACCGAAAACAACTTTCCCCCGAAGCGGCACAAACCGTTCCTTTGGGAATCGGCACTTCATAAGGCAATGGAACTGATCGGCCAAACGTCAGCATTCCGGCAGAAGGCACTGCGTCCTTGCGGGAAATTCCCCGCTGGGCGGCGTGCATCTCCAAATATTCCTGTTGTGCTGTCTGGGGGAACATCTGGTTTTTCAGCCACTCTGCCCCATGAAGCAACGAGTAGATTTCCCCAGCCAACACCTTGAGCCGAATTCCCAAATCTGACGCATCATCCGCATGAAATCCGGCCAGTTCCGAAAAGGTATTGTTCATTCGTTCCAGTATGGCATCGTAGCTTTCCATCTTATTCCCCCTTATTTTCCAGTTTTAGAGATATACTGCCCAATCCGTAAGGTGTCACCAATTCCACTTTTAAAAGGGCATGATTTTGATCCACAAGATCACAGCGTACTTTTTCCACAGAAAGCTCCGTCATTTTAGCCAGCGCTTCTTCCGTCAGTTCCCGGGCTCTTGCGTTTAAATCGCTTCCGGACAGTTTCAGCGTATGCAGCCTGCTGCCCAGCTGCGAATCATAAGAAAAACTTCCCTTCGGTACCGACAACCGTATTTTGGCCCGCTGCAGAAGCTCCTCTTTTGTGCTGACAGAAAAGGGCAGCCCATTCTGCCCCACGGCAAAGTCCCCCTGTTCCAGCTTTATGTCCACTCCGTTTCCTCCTCAGCGGCAAAAGTCTTTCCGTTAATCACAACTTCTCCCGAATTTTTCAGACAAATCCTCGCGCCTCCGGCAGAAAAGAGCATCAGCTCGCCCGGTTCTAGCCCGGATTCCTCCACAATAGTTCCGGCGCACACCGGTTTTTCCGCACCGCCAAGAATCACCGCCCGGGCTCCAGCCGGCGGAAGATAGGCGATTCCCCAGGGAGCCGCCAGCTCTAAATGGCGATATTCCTGTTCCCCCTGAACAGCAATCCGGGCACCTTGTCCTGCGGTTACCTGACCAGAGGCTACCGGATTTTCCGCCAAACGGTTCCCGGCTATTTTTCGTGAAATCCACATGATAGTTCCTCCTTACGAATATGCGCGGCGCAAAATAACGGAACAAAACATTCCATCTGCATCCAAAATACGGTTTACGCTCCAAATCTGAAGCCCTTCCTGCACGCCCAGATACGGGTTTTCCAGCCGTACATACATTCCGGGGCTTAGCCTTGGCCAGCCGGGAACCTGAAGAACCCATTCCCATGCCTTTTGGCGCGATCTTTGAAGAATCTGTTCGGCCCCGAGTCCGGCTGCGGAAAAAGCACTGAAACAACGGCGGCGCTGAACCCCATTGCGCATCGCCTCTGTGTCCGATACGCATCCCTCATAGTTTCCATTTCGAGCCGATTGCAATCTTATCTGGCTGATG
This sequence comes from Clostridium minihomine, assembly GCF_900240385.1. Lineage (GTDB taxonomy): Bacteria > Bacillota > Clostridia > Oscillospirales > Acutalibacteraceae > Faecalispora > Faecalispora minihomine. The sequence goes on from NZ_OEQH01000002.1 coordinate 406,662, forward strand.
CGCTCATAATTTTTTTGTTTTTTCGTAAAGGAACTATACGAAATTCCCTGCCCGGAATGAGAAAACAGTATTGTGTCCTGTCGATTCTCCGGGGTGACTGTCAGTACCTGATTTGGCCCTATCATAGGAACGGTGTTCCAAGCAAGGCGGCAAAAAAGTTCCAGCACCTGCCATTCACTCATCCCTTTTGTCACGGTCAATTCGCCAATTCTCTTCTGTCCGTCCGGCACCCGGTATTGTGTAAGACCGTAAGGGGCGGTATGGCGAGAAAAAATCGTAGAAAAAGGCGGAGAATAATAAGTTTGGGGCAAAGCTTGATTATCCAGCAAAAGGGCAGCCAAACTGCGTGCTGTCAGCCGAAGAACGGCTCCCTGTTCCGAAAATTGCTCCGTCTGCTCATCCACAATTCCATAAAATATAGTTTTACCATTTTGCTCCACATGCAGCCGAAACAAAGGGGGTAGTTTTTGCCACGGGAATTCCCCCGTTAAATCATCGGCGGGCGCATCCACCGCCTGACTAATCCGCACGGCAATGGGCCTCCCCAATAAAATGCGCATCCCCTGAGGGGTAATCCCTTCAAATTTCATGAAATTACCACCTTTTGCCCCTCTGTTAAATAATTTGGCCATCGAATCATGGGGTTTTGCTTTAAAAGAGCTTCCACTGTGGTGGAATACGCGGAGGCAATTTGCCACAAATTATCGCCTTCCCGGCACTCATAAATTTGCCCCGAAACTGATTGGGATGTAATATCGGTCTTGCCGTCTTCCCAAAACACAAAATGGTATCGCACCAAATCAGGCTCCGGATTTCCCATCATTTGCAAAGAAACAAACCGGGCGAAAAAGGGCAAAACATTCGGCAAAGACAGCACTGCACAACTGGTTTTTTCCAGATGAGAAGAAAGGTGCTGAAATTGCTGAATACAGTCTGAACCGTAAAATTCCCCCTCTCCTTCCACCACCCGTTTTTGTACCCCGTAATCCTGCATCACACTTCCGGAAAAGGGCATTGAAAGTTCCCTAATATTCCGTTTTAGGGAAATCGTCAATTTCTCCGGATTATGGGGCCAGGTATACTCCCCATATTTCATCGGCAAGAGCTTCATAACAGCTCCTCCTCTAAAATCAGGTGGGGATACCGCCGATAATCCTGCTCCAACAATTCAGACAACCGTTCTGCCGCCAGTGCATCTCGAACCAGCGAGGCATTCCATTTTGGAATTTCTGGTTTTTGTTCCATTCCTATTCCTCCCGCACCCGTTTTTTGGCGGTTATCACAGCCCGCTCCGCCAGCACACCATCCCCCGGTTCTGCCAGCTCTTCCAGCTCTTCCCACTCGCATCCGCTATAAGTGGTTCTTACACCGTCCTGCACCGCAACCAGCCGAAAGTTACTCATGCCGTAAAGAGATGTTTGGGCTGCGCCTTCCCCACACAGACTTAGCTGCCGAAGCTCCAGCCGATATATGCTTGGACGTTCCAAAAAGGCCACGGGTTCCGCCTCCCCAAAAGCCCGTATCGCTCGCCGTTCCCGCACACAGCGGCATGTTACTTTTTGCGCAAAAGCCAAACGAATTCCATTCATCTCTATAAATACGCTTTGTCTGCGGGGAATAAAAATTTCCATTTTACTTCCCGCTTTCCCGGCAGTATCCTGTCATACCCACTTGACTTTCCATTCGGAACGTCCCCGTTACTTCGGAATATTCCACCTTACCACAAGAGATGGTTTGCAGGCACAGTCCATTTTCGCCGAACAGTAATGCATCGCTGATTCGCGAAAAAGCATCCACACAGGCATTGGAGCCGTATTCTCTTGGCGCAGAGATCCAAATCCGAACTGTTAAATCCGCTCGGCGCAAAGAGCTGTCTAAAGAAGCCGGTGCAAACCGCACGGGGGAAATCTTTAAAAAAGCACTTACCCCTGCGCTCAACCTTCCCCTGCGTTTTTCCCCGCCCAGTTCAAACCGGATATCCCCAAGGGATTCTTCCGATTGCAGCTTGTGCAGCAGCTGCTGTTCCAATTGATCAAATTCCGTCATCTATTTCCTCCTTTGGCATTTCCCTGAGAACTGCCCATACATATAAAAGTTGATTTTGCATCCAATATCCCCGGGAACGGATCACCATGTAATCGCCGTCATCCTGACTAACCACCGCATTTTTCATCTGATCCAAACGGCAGTCGGCCGGGCCCAAATAAAAGAAATGAGAATTGTCATAATATCCTTCCGGCAGCCAAACATCTTCGGGATACGCCTTATGTTTTACGCCCATTGCCTGTATCAAAGCATAGGCACAAACCGGTTCCGCATCCCGGCACCGCACCATCGTCTTTGCTCCGTATTGCCGAAGCATGCGCCGAACAAATTCTTTCTGGTTCATGAGCGCACCTGATAAAACGAAAAGGTATCATCCCGAAGATACGGCACGGCGGCACGGTAAGAATCCAGCCAAAGCTGTTTTGCCGCCCTGATTCCTCCAGAATCCTTTGTGATTTTAATTTCCCCGGCAGAAAAACTGCTTTCCGGCCCACAGGACTGAAACAAAGAGTAACGATAAAAAGCCAAGGCAGCACCGGCAGCATTCAAAAGGCTCTCCCCCCGGTCGGTATATCTTGCTTTGGCAGACAGCTCTTCCATTGCCTCCTGACAAAGCCCCTGCCAAAGAAGGGATTCTTCCCCAGAAAGCCCGGCCAGCTGCGCAAAACGCTCCAGAATTTTTTCCTGACTCATCGCCTTCCCTCTCCTTCATTCTTTATATTTCGGAATAGCAAACCGCGCGCCCGGCCCCGGCAAAAATTTTTGCAAAGCCTGCAATGGTGCTGATAGAGGCTCTTTCCAGCTGACGGTCAATCAGTTTGTCCGAATCCGTAATAATATCCCCGGCCTGCACCATTTCCAAAGCACAGTTTTTGTCCAGACCAATCAGGCAGTTCCCAGACAAAGACGGCACATGAAGCAGATTGGCACCCAAAGGGGTTGCCAGTTTTCCGGTTCCCTGAAAATTTAGTCCTGCCGCGGAATCCTGAAATTCTTTCAGGGTAAGAATATCTTCCATGGCAGGAGTAGAAGCCAGAATCGTATTTAGCTCATAGGGCTGAAGATTGCTCCACAGGCTGACCATATCCCGATAGGATAAGCCTGTGTCGAGTTCCGTTACCGGTGTGGGGTTGTCATTTCCATCACCTTCCAAAAGAACCTGAACCGCGTCTTCCAGTTGGGCGCGGGCAATATAAGCGCCAATTTGCCGCAGGGTAACCGTAAACAAATCCAACTTTTGAAACCGAAGTGCTTCATAAGAGGCCACCAGCATTCGGCCGCGTTTTTTCAGGCACACCAGGTTTTCCTGCGTTTTAATCACCGTGCGGGGAATTTCCGCTCCCTCTGCCACCGGCATCAATTCCTTCTCTTTCGGTGAAGGATCCGAAGTGATGGTGCGATAATCCATGGAATTGATTTTAGTGACCGTGGCCACAATGGCGGGCAGCAAATCGGTTCGTTCCATCCCCTGACGCACCGCCCGAGTCACATATTCGGGGAATAAAGCGGCACTGTCGCTGGTTTGAAAGAATTTTTCCACCGGATCCGACCCCGGCCCTCCCACACGAATGTCAAACCGTTTCAGCTGACGCTGATAAGCATCCAGCCCGGCCAAAGCAGTCCCTTCGTAATTTTCGGAAGGATCCAATTCCTCCAATCGCTGGGCAAAGCCCTTACCGTTCCCATACATGCCTTTTTCCAGCTTCAAAGAATCATAATAAGCCATGTCTTTTTCCTCCCCTGATTAAAGAATCACGCCGCAAAGCGCATTGGCAGTGTCTACATCCACCACCAGCAAAGAGCGCCCTGCTGCATCTGATTTGATTTTTCCGCTTCCCGCCCCGGCCAGTGTTTGGTAACCCACTGCCGGGGCTGTGCCGGAATAAGGCAGCCTTACATACCCGGCCAACTGAATGGCGGCAAAGCCTTCTCTAACATTCACTGCTACACCGCAAAAGTTTTTCCCCGCTTCACAGGGTGACACCAAGCCGTTTTGGGTCACCTGTACCGGCATGCGGGCCGTTACCCCATCCGTGGCCTCAAAGGTTGCCGTTTTTTCTCCATATCCGCCAAATGATACTTCCATGTTTTTTCCCCTTTTCTACTTTTGATTAAATGCGGAACATCTCGTTTCCACCCCTTGGCAGTTCACCCTTTTCCGGGGCCAGCTGCGGCCGAAGCGGAAGCACCTTATCCACTTGTTTTTGAAAGGCCTTCTCAAAATCCAGCAAATCCTCCAGACTCATGCTCTCGGCTGCACGCCGCATTGCTTCCGGTGAAATTCCTGTTTTGGCCAGCCCACACAGGCGCACTACACGATTACAAACTTTTTCCCGATACATCTGCCCCGTTTCTGCCAACTGCTCTAACTCTTCCATTCGTTTTTCCAATTGCCGCGCCTGACTGCCGGAAAGGATCACTTGATCTTCCGCCTGCCGCAATGCCTTTTTTAACTCCTCCATATTGTCCTCCTCCTTTTGGGGCAAAAATGCTTTGATAACCCCCGCCGCCCGCTGGGCAGGAACCGCCACAAACGACCATTCATAGGCGTCCCGGGGCTCATCCAGAACGGTACAGCAAATTTGTTCCTGCCCAGCCTGTTGATACATTTTTCCTTTTCTATGTTCGCAGCTTTTTTGGCTTCGATCCATCCCGCAAACCGAACAGCTCGAAATTCCCACTGCACATCCCACACTCACTTCTTTTTTAATTCCGGACTCCAATTCCAAAATTAAATCGGCATTTTTTTGGATTTTAGGCAGATACGCTCTGGCTGTCAGCCGGGTATACGGTTCCCCGGCCTGCGTCATTTTGCCCTCCACCGTTTCCACCTGAGTGGAATAAATTCGGGCAGTTTGGTCACCGCTTTTCATACTGTGGTCAAAAATGCCGGTCTTTCCCAAGAAAAGTTGACCGAGCTTATGAAGCGCTGGAATCGTAAACCGCTCAAAATCTCGATCCACCTCGTTGTCACACAGCACTACCGAAAACACATAAATTTCCTCCGGAAGAAAGGTGCGTCTGGTGTAACAGTTAATCTTCTCCATTTCTTCCGGTGAGGCAAAACCTCCCGATTCTCCCTTATAAACATAACCATCCCTCATGCTCGCGGCTCCTTTTCCTTTTGAATTTCCCATTCCATCTTTTCGGCCTGGGCGTTTTTCAGCCGGGCTTCTGCCAAAATCACCATATCCTGCAAGCTGATATCGTCCCACAGAATTTCCACTTTCTCTGGGTACCCGTTCATACATAGCCACATGCGGCAAATTTTCTGAATAACCGGATCCAACAAACGGCGATAACTTTCCAATTCGCTGGTCAGCAAATCCGATTGCTGAGAAGACATCCTTTCGGTGGATGACCATGACAACCCCAAAAGAAAAGGAGGAATCCCCAGTTTTGCCACAATCTGTTCCAGCAGCTGGCGCACGGGGATTTCGCTGTCCAAAATTTGATTGTCCGCCCCAATCACCTGAATCCGAACATCGCCTACCGCCACAAAATCACTGACCCCGGTGCCGGGCTGCATGGCACGACTCCACTGTTCGGCAATTTGCCGGGCTCGTTCCCCGGCCCAGGCTCGGTCCCCTTCTCCATTTGGTTTATAGGTAACGGCAAAACGGGTATTTCCCACCCTGTCCCAATTCACGCCAATCACATGATATATTTTCAAAAGCACATTCCCCAAAAAAGGCAGCCCCCGCAGCAAAGAAACCCCCTTCACCTGGCCAGGTTCCGGGTTCAGTGCCGTAAACAGAATCAAGTCCGGATATCGAACCGATTCTGCCTCTCCGGCTCCGGTTCTGAGACAAACCTGAACATCAAAGGGAGTATCCCCCTGCCGCAGTTCCAGATCCTCTAAATTAGCATTGTACAGTCCGGCAATACTTGTCCCATCCGAAAGCGGAACCATCTCCCCAACGGCAGTTCCATACATCAGAAGCTGATCTAAATAGGTATTTAGAAAGCTTTGAATTCCCGTTTGAGCAGCATTGACCTGCACATAACGCAAAAAACTTTCCAGTTCCTTTTGCGCCAGAACATTGGGGCACGCCACCTGAAAGGAACCGATCAGCCGCGTGGTTTTTTCCAACGCGGCAGCCACCATGGGTACTGCTTCCCGCAAAGCGGTATACAGCCTTTGCTCGTTTCCCACCAGCGGAACTCGCCTTTCCAGTTCCCACCCCACCTGCTGTTCCGGGCGCAGAGCCGTCTGCACCACGGGGTCGGCTGCCGGCCGTTTTGTTTTAAACCAACCCATCATACTCTCCCATCCGGCGCGGAGCCGCTATCGCAAAACAATCCCCCGCGTCCTGCTGTAATATCGTCGCAACAAAATAGCGGATATCATCCATGGCATGGTCGTTTTCTTTTACCGGCGCGTCCCGCGTCAAATCGGCGTTCCAGCGGTAAAGAGAAAATTCCCGCATCGCATCGATACACGTGTCACAAATACAGACATCCCCTTGTTTCAAGGCAACCCCCACCAGCCGAATCCCGTCCAGCACGTCGTTATTGGCTGGAACCACCCGATATTTTCCATGGCGGCCGATCACTGCCATAAAGCTGGCGGCAGAAGGATCTGCCACCACACAATCAATGTTCCTGCCATCAATCAGCTGTTCCAGCCCGGTGTAATGTTCCTCGTCTGTTCGCTGCAATCCCTCGCGGCGAGAATCGTAATAATACTCTTCCAAACGGTACCAGCAGCCATTTTGTTTTCCCCACAGCCCAAAGGAAGAAGGATTTGCCGTTCCATAATCGCAAGAAACCACAAACCGCTCAAAATCCCCTTTGGGCATCGGGCAAAATCGCTCAGCCGTCATAAACGGATACACCAAGCCCTGAGCGGCCACCCATTTTCCCAGCACAAAACGCTGATAGAAGGTTCCGGAATAAAGATCCCGGTATCGATCCAGCACCTGGCGGGACAAAGAAGGATTATCTTCCATCCGAAAATGTAGATACAAGGCATTTTTTCGCTTTGGATCTCGAATCCATTCCTGATAAAACCAATGGCCCGGATGTTCCGGATTGCAGTTAAACCAAAAGGCCGCACCTTCCACCGAACATCGGGCCAAAGCCTGCTCCACAAAAGAGCGGGGCATCAAAGCCACCTCGTCAAACAACACCCCAGCCAAAGTCATTCCCTGAATCAAAGCGGAAGAGGATTCATCTTTCCCTCCAAATAAATAAAAACGATTCGTGTACTGTCCTGCCGAAACTTCCAAAAGGTTCTCTGTCAAGCGAAAGGTACAGTCAAATCCATTGTCCTTTAAAATCGGCAGCATAGGGGTAACCAAATTTCGTTTGACCGATCGAATGGTTTTTCCACACAAGGCAAAAGACTGCCCTTGAAATCGATAAAAAGACCAAGCAATAAAAGAAATGCTCAGGCAAAGGGTTTTTCCGCTTCGAACCGCTCCGTCACAAATAACTGCATTGCAATGCTCATAAGGGCTGCCTTTGCACCACCAGCTCAAGGCCTGAAGCTGCTTTTGAGAAAAAGAATGAAATCCCACCGTCAGTCCTCCTTCGGATCTGCCGAGTCAAAACACCGGACACTTTGCTCCAAAGCACGGTAAAATTCCCCTAGCCCGCCAGTCTGTTCATCACTGATTTGCTCCAAACACTGCAGTGCTTTGATCCGATCAAAAAACCTTATCTCCATGCCGCCACCCTTGGGCCGTTTGATTTCTGCCACATTAAACAAATCCATATTTTCAATTTCCGTCACATCCATGTTTTCGCAGAACATCAGGCGCACCGCGTCAGAAATTCCACCGAAAGCTAACTTATCATAGCCCCGCATGATTTTTCGTTTGGATCTGCTTTGGTTTGCCATACGCCCTCCTTTTAAAACAATAGGTATAATATTTAAATAAAATTACCTATAGTAAGACATTTTTTACCCATTCATCCTGCCTTTTTTCAAAATCCAATTTTTCTAACATCATTTCTCTGAAAAAACTTTCGATTCTTCTGTAACCGACAAAAAGAAAAAAACTTTCCCTAAAAAGGGAAAGCTTTGAAAAAGAAAGAGAAAAAACAGAAAAAATAAGTTTTTATTTAACTTTATTGTAATTATATAAGTTTTTAATACATTTAGTATAAATGATTTTTTAATTTGAAAAAGTTTGAATTGACAAATATCTCCACCGTAACTATACTGTATATATAAGGTATACACAGTATAGAAAGGAGGCAGGCTTGTGAATATCATCATCAGCAATTCCGACAGCAAACCCATTTATGAGCAAATCACCTTTCAGATAAAAAATCAAATTATCAGCGGGGTGCTCAAAGAAGGGGACGCTCTCCCCTCTATACGAATGCTGGCCAAGGAACTGCGTATTAGTGTGATCACAACCAAGCGTGCCTATGAAGACTTGGAAAGAGAAGGCTTTCTCATTACCAAGGCGGGAAAGGGAAGCTTTGTGGCTCCAAAAAACCTGGAGGCCATTCACGAAGAATATCTCAGCCGAATCAATCATCTGTTGCTTCAGGCGGTGCATCTGGCTCAGGCAGGCTCCATTCCTTTGGAACAGCTTTGCCAAACACTCACTTCTGTTTATAAAGGAGAATCGGTATGAACTCTATTTTAGAAATAAAAAACTTATCAAAAGAATTCCCCACTTTCTCTTTGAACAAGATTAGTTTCTCCCTTCCCGGCGGCTGCATTATGGGCATGGTGGGGGAAACAGGGGCTGGAAAAACCACAACAATTAAGCTAATTCTAAATGAGCTGCATGCAGACAGCGGAGAAATCAAAATTTTCGGATTGGATCTCAAAGAACATGAGCGCAAAATCAAGGAACAAATCGGTGTGGTATTTGATGACGCCTATTTCCCCTCTGAATTTAACGCCATACATGTCAACGATATGCTCAGCCATTTTTTCGCCAATTGGGATAAAGACTTATATGAAACTTATCTGCGCGAGTTTCAACTGCCCAAAGAGCAAAAAATCAAAGAATTTTCTAAAGGCATGCGCATGAAGCTTTCCCTTGCGGCCGCACTCTCTCATCATCCCAAATTTTTAATTCTGGATGAAGCTACAGGGGGCTTGGATCCGGTCGCTCGAAACGAAATTTTGGATCTTTTATTAAACTTTGTACAGGATGAGGAACATTCGATTTTATTCTCTTCTCATCTTACCGCTGACCTGGAACGCATATCTGACTACATGACTTACATCCACAACGGCTCTATTCTATTCAGTGAATCCAAGATGGAACTGCTGGAGTCGTATGGCCTTGTGAAATGCACGCAAGAGGAACTGGAAAAAATAAACCCGGACGAGATTCTGGGAATCCGTGAAAATTTGTTTGGATGCGAAGCTTTGGTAAAAAACCGGGCAGATATGCTCAAACAGTACCCCCATCTGGTTATTGACCCCGCTTCTATTGAAGAAATTATGATCTTCTGGGGCAGGAGGCAGAAAAAATGAAGGGATTACTTTATAAAGATCTGATGAATTCCAAAGGCCCTCTCATCGGTACTTTCTTTTACTTTCTGGTTTTTGCTATCTTTGCAATTCCAAAACATGCCGATGGCAGAAGCCTGCCGGGCACACTATTTTCTGTTTTCTTGTTTTACAGTTCCTTAGCGTTAGCACACAACTCTTTTCAACAGGATGAGCAGAACAAGTGGAATGTTTATGCTCTTTCTCTCCCCATCGATAAAAAACTATTGATCCAAAGTAAATACCTTTTTCTGACCGCCTATTTACTGTTGGGCCATGCTTTGGCACTTGGCCTTACGGCGATTCAGCCGTCTATCGGTTCTGAAATACTCCTGGTACAAATAATGCTCATCGCTCGAACCTTCCTGTTTCTCAGCATGTTTCTTCCTTTGATTTATCGGTTCGGTTCCCGAAATGCAACCGTATTAATTGTATGTACTTTCTTCGCCCTGGGCTTACTAAAACTGGCAATCAATGATTCTGAAATTTTAAATTTGTTAACACAAAATCAGCAAACCATAGTTTTTTATTGCTGGTGTGCCGGTTGTGTAATCCTCTATTGTGCATCCTATCATTTTTCTTATAAAATGCTCGAAAAAGGCGATGTGCATTAGCATTGCCAAATATTTCGCCGGGATTTAATCTGACCTCCCGGATTTTGAATATTTTATGTAAGGAGCGAAACAAATGAAAGGGTTATTCTATAAGGATGTGAAGAACTCCCGATGGGCACTGCTCATAACAACACTTCTCCTAATTATTGACACCTTGATGTGTCCCTTCTTTATAAATTTTGTCGCTATGAATGGCTTGTTTATCACCAAATGGATCTACTGGTTTTTATTTTTATTGGTTTACACCTCATTCCAGCACGATGAGGCCAGCAAATGGAACCTTTATGCTCTTTCGTTGCCGGTAACGAAAAAAATGTTGGTACAAAGCAAATATATTCTTTTTACCCTCATCCTTTTTGTATTCAATATTTTTGCAATTTTGGTTTCCTATGGTTTCGGCAATTTGACCTTCGATATTGCTTGGGCACACTTGATGCTCATTGCCCTGTCGATGTTGATAATCGGCCTCTTTATTCCAATGATTTATCGCCTGGGCACCCAAAAAGCTTTTCTGTTTCTGATCCTCCTGATTTTATTGGCAAATGGAGTCTGTTTTGTCTTTGAGGAAAATAGATTTTATCTGATATATAAAAATTCGATCAACGTTGTTTTCTGCCTGTTGAGCCTATTTTCCTATTACTATTCCTATCGATTCTCCTGCCAGCTTATGGAACAAAAAGACTTCTGACGAATGCCTAACTGCTACCCCTTTACTCAATGGTATTGCTGCGCCTTTCATCTTGCGTTTGTTGTTCCATGTTTCAAAATATCCAAAAAAATAATGCAAATCCAAAAGAAAAGGCAGCAAAAAAACACCCTCTTTTTCAACATATACAATAAAAAAACCCAAGAAGGTCAACCCTTAATTGAGGGCTGACCTTCTTGGATTTTCGCTCTGCGCTGAATGCATTTTTATCTAAAAAACTCATAGTTCAGAAAACCTTTCGATTGCTATTTTTCTTCGACATTTCTCTACCGCTTTCAAAACAGTTCATGAAAAACAAACAAAAGGCGGTCAAGTCATTTCCTAGAACCAGCCATAAGAAAAAACTATATAGTTAAAATCTATGGCACAGCATAAAAAATACGAATTACCATATAACTCTCATTGCATGATAGAATAACTCAACCGATAACGAAAGGAAGATTATCATGCAGGTATCCGTTGTCAATTACCCCAGAGTGGGTGCGTTAAGGGAATTAAAATTTGCCACTGAAGCCTATTTTAAAGGCAATTCGTCAAAAGAAGAGCTGCAGGAGATCGCCGCTCAGCTCAAAGAATCGCACTGGAACATGCAAGACAAAAATCAAATTGATTTTATCTCATCGAATGATTTCTCTTTTTACGATACGATGTTAGATACTGCCGTTTTGCTCAACGCGGTTCCCAAACGCTATCAGCAATTAAATCTGGATCCTTTAGACGAGTATTTTGCCATGGCAAGAGGATACCAAGGCAAAAACGGCGATGTCAAAGCGCTGGCAATGAAAAAATGGTTTAATACCAATTATCATTATATGGTGCCTGAAATTGAGGACGACGCTGCAATTTCTCTGGTGGGAACCAAGCCATTTGATGAGTTCGCCGAAGCAAAAAAACTTGGAATAACAACAAAGCCTTCCATAATCGGGGCATTTACCTTTTTGAAGCTTGCCAAACGAACCGGACAAAAAACAAGTGAAGATTTTCTGCCGGATCTAATTCAGGCGTATGCCGATCTGTTAAAGAAATGGAACGAATTGGGCGCAGAATGGGTTCAATTGGAAGAACCGGCCCTTGTTATGGATTTGTCCTTAAAAGACATTCGTCTGTTTCATCAGCTGTATCGTGGAATTCTGCCTTTTAAAGGCAACGTAAAAATCCTTCTGCAAACATATTTTGGGGATATCCGAGACTGCTATGACAATGTAATTACAATGCCTTTTGATGGAATTGGATTAGATTTTGTTGAAGGCAGCAAATCACTGGAACTGGTGAAGCATTTTGGATTCCCCGCAGATAAAACGCTTTTTGCAGGAGTAATTAACGGAAAAAACATCTGGCGCAACCGCTATTCCAACACAGTAGCTCTTATGAAAGAATTAAGGCGGCATTGTCAGTCCATTGTTTTAAATACCTCCTGCTCACTTCTTCACGTTCCCTATACTCTAAGGAATGAAAGCAAGCTGACAGAAGATTACAAAAAACACTTTGCTTTTGCAGAAGAAAAGCTTTCAGAACTGTCGGAGCTAAAACGTATTTTATCCCGCAGTGCGCCAACATCAGCCGAAGAATATATTCAAAACGAAAAGGCATTCCGTCAAACCAGAAACAGCGAAAACTCAGCTGTTCAGTCTTCCGTTTCCGCTCTTTCTGAAAAAGATTTTATTCGTTCTCCCGCTTTCTCTGAACGTGAAAAAATACAAAAGGCCACATTCCGCCTGCCCTTTCTCCCAACCACCACAATCGGTTCCTTCCCGCAAACGGCAGAAGTAAAGACAAACCGTTCCCAATATAAAAGCGGTAAAATTTCATTGGAACAGTACACGGCTTTTAATCAGAAAAAAATTGCGGAATGCATTGCTTTGCAAGAAAAAATCGGTTTGGATGTACTGGTTCACGGTGAATTTGAACGCAATGATATGGTGGAGTATTTCGGCGAAAATCTAAGCGGATGTATCTTTACCGAAAAAGCATGGGTGCAGTCTTACGGAACCCGATGCGTAAAACCACCTGTGATCTGGGGGGATATTTCCCGCACCCGGCCAATGACAGTGGACTATGCTGTGTATGCGCAGTCCCTGACCCAAAAACCGGTCAAAGGAATGTTAACCGGGCCCGTTACCATTTTAAACTGGTCATTTCCCCGCGAAGATCTTTCACTCAAAGAATCTGCTTTCCAAATTGCTTTGGCAATTCGGGAAGAGGTTCTGGAGCTGGAGGCAAACGGAATTAAAATAATCCAGATTGACGAGGCTGCCCTTCGGGAAAAACTGCCTTTGCGAAAAAGCGACTGGCACCAAGGGTATCTGGACTGGGCCATCCCCGCTTTTCGTCTGGTTCACAGCGGCGTAAAACCCGAAACGCAAATTCACACCCATATGTGTTACAGTGAATTTGCAGACATCATCAAAGAGATCGACAATATGGATGCGGACGTCATCACCTTTGAAGCATCGCGATCTGACTTAACCATTATCGACACGCTGAAAGAATCTGAATTTCAAACAGAAGTCGGGCCCGGGGTGTACGATATTCATTCCCCGCGCGTACCTGACATTCTTGAAATGAAAGAAACCATATTAAAAATGCTGGAAAAAATCCCGGCAGAAAAACTATGGGTAAACCCCGACTGCGGCCTGAAAACCAGAGGAAATTCTGAAACAATTGCCAGCCTGACCAATCTGACTGCCGCTGTAAAAGAGATTAGAGAGAGTTTATTGCTATGAAAACATCAGAATTGTTTAAAAGGAAGCGAGTGCTGTCCTTTGAAATATTCCCGCCAAAACGCACCGATCCGATTGACACGATTTATGATACGGTAGAAAAGCTAAAAGATCTTTCTCCCGATTTTATCAGTGTAACCTATGGTGCCGGAGGAAACGAAAGCAATCGAAATACGTTTGAAATAGCGTCTGCGGTGAAAAATCGCTATGGCGTTGAAAGCGTTGCCCACCTTCCCTGCATCAACCTGACAAAAGAAGCTGTCCTTGACATGCTGGATAATCTAAAAAAAGCGGGAATTGAAAATATGCTGGCTCTGCGTGGGGATATCAATCCCGATTTTACCCCTAAAAATGATTTTAAACACGCCAGCGATTTAATTTCCTTTATCAAAGAGCACAGCGATTTTAACATCATTGGGGCTTGCTATCCCGAAAGACATATCGAATGCGGATCTGTCATTGAGGATATCCGCAACCTAAAAACCAAAGTGGATGCAGGAACCGATCATTTAATCACCCAACTGTTCTTTGACAACTCCTATTTCTATTCCTTTCAAGAACGAGCCGCCATTGCAGGAATCAACGTTCCGATTCAAGCTGGAATTATGCCTGTGGTTAATAAAAAACAAATTGAAAGAATGGTTAGCTTATGCGGTGTCGATCTTCCAAAAAAGTTTTTGTCCATTATGAATCGATATGAAAACAATCCAGAAGCAATGCGCGATGCCGGAATCGCTTATGCGGTGGATCAGATGGTGGATTTAATTGCACAAGGGGTGGACGGAATTCACCTGTACACCATGAATAACCCCTACATTGCATTCCGCATTTACGAAGCCATAAATGTTTTGCTGGCGGCTTGACAAATTCTTTCTTACTCAAAAGGAAAACATTTTTTCTATTTCAAACGAAAACAGATCTGTATACAAAAAAAGAGGCGCTGTCCCGGCTGGGATGGCTGCCTCTTTTTGTAATAAATGAAAAATCTCTCTGTTTTTAAACTCACCGGTTGTCGAAAATCGCAAAACAACATAACAAAATGTAGTAAAAAGCAGGATAATACCAACAGTAAATAAATTTACAACGATTCTACTATTCTTGTATTGTTTTTTGGGTTTCTCCGGTATCGGCCAAAAGCTTCACGCTGACTTCAAAGGTTTCCCCTTGCTTGCCCAGTGAACCCGGACGATAAATCGTTACCTTTAAAGAATCCCCCGCTTTGTGAAGCCCCAATTTCTGATATAATTCTGCCATAGTGGAAATTTGAACCCCTTCCACTTTGGTAATAATATCGTTGGCTCTTACCTTCGTTCCCTGAAAAGAACTGTCCTCATCCACACGAACGATAATCACCCCGCGTGGCCATCCCTGCACCTGTGCCTGTAAGTCAGACACCTGATTGGCACCAATGCCCAAGCGTGCCCGGCCGGAAACATATCCGCGCAAAATAAGATCATCCACAATGTTCTTGGCTTTGGTAATGGGAATGGAAAACCCCATGCCCTCATATCCTTCTGCCACCAGTTTAGAAGTATTGACACCAATCACCTGACCGTGCATATTCAGCAAAGCGCCACCGGAAGCACCGGGGCTGATAGCGGTATCCGTCTGAATATATGTCATGTTTCCTGCGTCGCTGTAACCCACCGAACGGTTCAGTCCAGAAACGACTCCCCGGGTCAAAGAACTGGCAAACGTCATGCCGCCGGGGTTCCCAATGGCCAGCACCCAATCGCCCACTGCAATGGCATTGGAATCACCAAAAACAGCAACCGGCAAACCGGATGCGTCAATTTTCAGAACTGCCAAATCGGTAGTTTTATCAAACCCAACCACAACGGCGTTATACTTCTTGTTATCGTGCAGAATAACATGCACCTGAAGATTATTCTTCGTATCATTGATCACATGAGAATTGGTAATAATATAGCCATCCGTGCGGCAAATAATCCCGGAGCCGGAGTTCTGCCCTTGCTCTGTCAGGCACACCACTCCTACTATAGAAGGGGAAACTTGATTATAAATCTCTCGGGCGCTGTGCTCCATCTCAGTGGGCAACGGCGTAATTACAACACCGGTAAACTTGGGATCCACCGCGGCTCCGGACGGAGCTTTCACCGCATCATCTGCCGCGTCAATCGGCGGCACACTGGATTCAGGAGAAGGCTCATAAGGACCCTCATCCGGCCCCGGTTCCGAAACAGATGGGGTTTCCGGTGCAGGGGCCAAGGCGGAATAAACACCAAAAGAAAAGAAACCCAGCACAAAAACCGCTCCCAGAACCGCCAAAGAACCCACAAACAGACGATATCCCCGATTCTTCGGCGGCCTCGGGGAAAAATCCGGCTGCGGCGGCTCAGAATAAGGAGCCTGACCGTAAGGCGCATAAATTCGCTGCGGCGGCACCCCAAAAGGCTGCCTTCTCTGGGAATCCGATGGATATCCATAGGGCGGGGTTGGTGACGGATGCGCAGGCGGGGTCTGATTTTGCTCCTGCGTTTCTGGAATTTCAGATGGCTGTTCCAAAGGAATCGACTGGGGTTCCTTTGGATGTTCCGGTACGGATGAGTCCGGTTGTTCCGGCGCAGAAAGTCTCACAGACTGTTCAAAAGGAGTAGCCTGCCGTTCCGGCTCCACCTGATGAACCGGCTCCGGGTGAACCAGTGTTTCTGCTTTTTCTGGCACAAAAGAGCTTGCAGACTCTTCAAAAGGAACCGCCTGCCGTTCCGGCTCTGCCTGATGAACAGGTTCTGCAGAAACCAGCGGAGTTTCCTCTGTTTTCGGCGAAAAAGAGCTTGCAGACTGTTCAAAAGGGGCAGCCTGCCGTTCCGGCTCCACCTGATGAATCGGCTTCTCTTCTTTTTCCTCAAAAGAAAAACTAGATGGGTTCTGCCGCACAGAAGATTCCTCCGTATTCTTCGGCGATTCTTCTTGCCGCCAAAAGGTATGTTGTTCTTCTGCTTTGGGTGAGTTTTCCTCTTTCAGGGAACGTCCCACACTCTCTAAAAAATCCCGGGGAAAAGAAGAATCCTCCTCCGGTTCCACACCCGAATGTTCCTCTTTTGAATCAGGTCTTTTCCATTCAAAATCACTCATGCTCACAAGCCCTCCAGAAAAAATTACTGCCCCTTTGGTTCCTTTTTCTCTTTGGATATTTCCTTGAAGGGAGCATCCTCCGCTTCTATTTTTAACTGTTTCTCTTTGTTCTTCGGCAGCCAGAACTGGAATTTGCAATATTCATTTTCTACGCTGGACACTGTAATTTCACCACCGTGCAAACCAATAATAGTACGCACAATATATAGGCCCAGCCCCATTCCGTTTTTATCCTGACTGCGGGATTTATCCGTTTTATAGAAACGTTCAAAAATCATATCCACTTCATCCGGAGGAATTCCCGCGCCACTGTTCTTCACGCTGACAATATCTTTATCCGGCTTATCTTCCACATGAATTTCAATGTAGCCGCCAATGTTTGTAAATTTTACGGCATTCTCAATTAAATTATACAACACCTGATGAATCATATCCGGATCCCCGTCTACAAACAGGCTTTCCGCATCTTCCAGTCCACGAACTTCCAGATGTTTTTCTTCAATCGCTTTTTCAAATGAAAGCAAAGCGGACAAAATTGTATTGGTCAAATCAAACCGGCCCGGCCGAAGCTTTAGCTCCCCGTTGTCAATCCGGGACAAGTCCAGCATGGTTCGTACCAGCCGAGACAGCCTTTTGACTTCGGTAGAAACAATTTTCAGGTAATGCTCCTGCTTTTCCGGCGGAATGGTTCCATCCAGAATGCCATCGATAAAACCCGCGATTGTTGTCATCGGTGTTTTCAATTCGTGGGACACATTGGCAATAAAATTACGGCGCACCGTTTCACCGGACGCAAGAGAGGCCGCCATATTATTAAAAGCCAAAGCCAGCTGGCCAATTTCATCATTGCTGGTAACCGGTACCCGCACGGCAAAATTCCCTTCGCCAAAGCTGTGTGCCGCCAAAGACATATCATGCAAAGGCCGCACCAGCTGATACGAAAACAGCCACACCAGCGCAAAAGACAGCATAAACACCATCACGGCAGCAAGCAAAAACATTCGCAAAGCTTCTGTTCGGTATACCTGCAGCGAATAGATATTCGAAGCGGTAAAAACTGCCCCAATGCTGACGGATACTCCGTCCTCTCCCTTTACCTGTATGGGAACACCAACAATATAATGGGGCTGCTGATAGATATCCCCCAAGGTTCCGGTTCCAAGATATCCACCCCGAAGAGCCTGAGCCATAATTTGCGCTTCCACATCTGCGCCGCCGACATCGCCCCCGCCCGCATAGGCAGAAAGAAGCCGCACCCCATTTTTATCGGTAACAAAAATGTCTGCATCAATATTCACAGAAAAGGCCGAAATAAACGCCTGCATGCGCTTTCCGTCCACCATATACTGGTTATCCTGAATCATAATAACGCTCTCTGAGGCTACGCTGGCCACGCTCTGAGCATTTTTGCTGAGCAAATCCCGCTTTTCATCCTGCCAATAGCGAGAGATAAAGCTGATCATCACCACGCCCAGAAAAATAAAACTGACCAGAATAATCAGCAGGGTGATGCGCAAATATTTTTTAAACAGCGTTTTTCTCACGCAACCAGACGTCCTTTCCCAGAATTAATCTTATTCCTTAACCTCAAATTTATAACCAACACCCCATACGGTTTTCAAAGCCCATCTGTCCGAAACGCCTTCCAGCTTTTCGCGCAACCGTTTTACATGTACGTCAACCGTGCGGGAATCACCGTAATAGTCAAAGCCCCAAACCTCATCCAACAGTTGATCTCGGGTGAATACTCGGTTCGGATTGCTTGCCAGATGATAAATCAGTTCCATTTCTTTGGGTGGTGTATCCACCTGCACGCCCTTTACCCGCAGCTCATAGTTGGTCAGGTTGATAGAAAGCTGATCAAATTTCACTTCTTTAATTAATTCGTCGGTATTCTGGCCCATGCGGCGAAGAACCGCTTTGATGCGGGCCACCACTTCCTTGGCCTCAAAAGGCTTGACCACATAATCGTCAGCACCCAGCTCGAGCCCAAGAACCTTGTCAAACACTTCGCCCTTGGCTGTCAGCATAATAATCGGGCACTGCGACTTTTTGCGAATTTCTCGACAGACCTGCCACCCGTCCAATTCCGGCAGCATAATGTCCAGAAGAATCAGATCCGGGTTTTCCGAATCAAAAATATCCACTGCCCTTTTTCCATCATTGGCAATTGCCACATGAAAGCCTTCTTTTTCCAGATACAGCCGCAGCAGTTCGCAGATGTTCTGATCATCGTCTACCACAAGGATTTTTCCTGCCGCCATTGCGATTCTCCTCCTGTAAAAATAAATAGGTATAAAAACACGCGGGCCATCTTGCCAAACCAGACTTTACGCGCATGGTATTCCAATCATTATTGTACTAAACCGGGACGAAAAAAGGATGAATATTTTATAAAACTTTTTTTCTCAACCTTCCTTAATCATTTGAAGATAAGGCAAGGCGGAATACCCCAAACGACAGTACAAATCTCGTGCCCGCTCATTATCCGGCTCCGTTTCCAGCCGCAGGCGCCTCACCTGCTTGCCCAAAAGCTGATCCATCTGCATCAGCACCTTGCTTCCGAGCCCTTTGCCCTGAAATTCCGGGCGCAGATACAGTTCTTCTACCCACAGCACCAAGCCGCCTGCTTCCTGCGAAAACGTTTTCGACAAAAGCACATATCCGGCCGTTTTTCCTTCTTCCTCCAGAATATATGCCTTGGCATATTGATCCGAGCGCATCAGCTCCTCAAAAGTTGCCTCACAGTGCTCCTTGGGAATATCATGCACAACCGCATCTGAAGCGTAAAATTCTCCCGTCATTTCCAAATATACATCTTTATCTTGCTGCGTCAATTCACGCATCATCTGAATCACACTCTCCGTTCTCTGTCTCTTTTTATCGTATCCAATCAGGATTTTTCTTCCTGTTCAGCATAGCATATTCTTTCGTTTTGGGCAAATTCTATTCCCGGCTTACGAATAGTATTCCTATTCACCTTTCTTTCTTCCCGCTTTGTGTAAATTTGCTTGCAGGAAGCGTCGGGGAATGTTACACTATAGTGTATGGCTATACGGGAGGAATTACCGATGGAAAAGCTAAAAAAAGCATGGCGGTTCCTGACTTCGCCGGAAATGCTTTCTTATCTGGTGTTCGGGGTCCTGACGACACTGATTAATATTTTGCTGGCTGGCCTTTTATATGATGCCCTTCACTGGAATTTGTATGTTGCCAACACGCTGGCCTGGGTGGCTTCCGTTGCCTTTGCCTTTATCACCAACAAGCTGTTTGTGTTTCAAAGCAAAAGCTTTGAGCCTTCTGTCCTGATGCATGAATCCATATCCTTTTTGGGGGCACGCCTGTTTTCTTTGGGTGTCGATACCTTGGGAATGGGGCTTTTGGTGCAGTTGTTTCATTGGAATTTCTGGTTGTCCAAGATCCTGATGAACGTGATCGTGGTCGTCCTGAATTATATTTTTAGCAAGCTGCTTATTTTCAACCAGAAAAAATAAAGGGGCGCAGCCAGCGTCCCGAAATCGGAGGATGAATTATGTTAAAGAACAGCGAAAAAACCATGGATAAAGTTGTCGGCCTATGTAAAAACCGGGGATTTGTCTATTCCGGCTCTGAGATTTACGGCGGATTATCCAACACTTGGGATTATGGCCCGCTGGGAGTGGAATTTAAAAATAACGTGAAAGCGGCGTGGCGCCAGAAGTTTGTTCAGGAAAGCCCCCATAACGTGGGGTTAGACGCTGCAATTCTGATGAACCCGCAAGTATGGGTGGCCTCGGGCCATGTGGGCGGATTTTCCGACCCGCTGATGGACTGCCGCGACTGCCATACCCGCCACCGTGCCGATAAGCTGATTGAAGATAAAGGCGGCGATGCCAACGGCATGACCTTCCAGCAAATGGCAGACTATATTCAGGAGCACGAAATTACATGCCCCGGCTGTGGTGCGAAAAACTTTACGGATATCCGCAAATTTAACCTGATGTTTAAAACCTTTCAAGGCGTTACCGAAGATGCTAAAAACGAAATCTTTCTGCGCCCCGAAACCGCTCAGGGCATTTTTGTAAACTTTGCGAACATTCAGCGCACCACCCGCCGCAAAATTCCTTTCGGCGTTTGCCAAATCGGCAAATCTTTCCGCAATGAAATCACTCCCGGAAACTTTACCTTCCGCACCCGTGAGTTCGAGCAGATGGAACTGGAGTTCTTCTGTAAACCAGGCACCGATTTGGATTGGTTCTATTACTGGAAAGATTTCTGCAAAAACTGGCTTTTGAATCTGGGACTCAGAGAAGAAAACTTGCGCCTGCGTGACCATGAAGCAGAAGAGTTGTCTTTCTATTCCAAAGCCACCACCGATATTGAATTCCTGTTCCCCTTTGGCTGGGGTGAGCTTTGGGGAATTGCAGACCGTACCGATTACGATCTCAAACAGCATCAGGATCATTCCGGCAAAGCGCTGGACTATTTTGATCCGGAACTGAACGAGCGCTATATCCCCTATGTGGTAGAGCCTTCCCTCGGCGCAGATCGCGTGGCTCTGGCCTTTTTAGTGGATGCTTACGACGAGGAACAGCTGGGTGAAAATGACAGCCGCATCGTCATGCACCTGCATCCGGCGCTGGCGCCTTATAAGGCGGCCATTCTCCCCCTTTCCAAAAAGCTGGGCGAAAAAGCGCAGGAAGTTTATGCACTGTTAGCCAAACACTTTATGGTGGAATATGACGATGCCGGCTCCATCGGCAAGCGTTACCGCCGCCAAGACGAAATTGGCACTCCCTTCTGCCTGACGTATGATTTTGAAAGTGAAGCCGATGGCTGTGTCACGGTTCGCGACCGCGATACCATGCAGCAAGAACGCATTTCCATCGACAAGCTGGTGGATTATATTAAAGAGCGCTTGCAATTCTAATTGATTTTGTAACGCATTCGTTTACCCCTGTGGCAGCTTGCCACAGGGGTGCGCTTTTATCCTTCGCAAATCAACAGTGTCCTGATAAAGATCATGAGGGCTCGCATTATAAGATTAAGGTACCGTATTCTTTCAAACGGTTGACGGAGGTTCCTATGCTGGGCGCAGTGCTTTACTATACCATAAACACTCTACCTGTATTGATCTGTTTGTTTCTGGTTTTTCTATCGTTTTCCATCTATTCCAGCCGAAAAAAGAACAGCAAATTAAACTGGAAATCGCTATTAATCCAATATGTATTTACCGCATATTTGGTTTTGGTCTTATCTATCGTCGGTGTCACATCCCTTCTGTTTTTCCTGCGAAACCCCCAGTACTTCAGGACATCAAACATAGATGTAAATCTGATTCCCTTTGTGAACATACGCTCCGACTTTAGTCAATACCTTGCAAATATTCTTTTATTTGTACCGTTTGGCTTTCTTTTTCCTCTGCTCACTCCAGAAAATCGTCCGTGTTCCACCCTGTTATGGGGAATCGGCTTTTCCTTTTCCATTGAATTTCTGCAGCTTTTTTCCCTGCGCACCACAGACATTAACGATCTGATGATGAACAGCCTGGGTGTCCTATTGGGGTATCTTTTCTTTTCTATTTTACAAAGAACTCGTCTTCACGCTGGATTTCAGGCATTTTCCACTGATCTCTACAAGAAAAAATGGGAACGAAGTTATTATTTTCTGCTGGCATATGGATTTCTGTTTCTCTATGATTTTTTCACTATGCTGAGAACAAAATAAAGACCTCACATGATCAGAAAGAATATCCCCTTTCTAAAATGATTTTCCCTATGTAAAACAGGATATCCCTGGCTCAAAAAGTACAAGCCAAAGCACGAACCATTTCCTCACATGCGAAAAGAGCGGCAGAATGTAACGTTACATTCTGCCGCTCTTTTGGCGTTGTATTTTATTTTACCCAATCACCATTCCACCGTTGACCCCCAACACCTGCCCGGTAATAAAATCGGACCGGCTGTCTGCCAAAAAGAACACGGCTTCCGCAATGTCGCGGCAAGTTCCCACCACCCCAAGCGGGGTTTCCTCACAAAGCTGTTCCAGGGTTTCCGGCGATAAGGCACAGTTCATTTCCGTATCAATCACACCGGGCGCAACGCAGTTAACCTGAATTCCAGATGGCCCCACTTCTTTGGCCAAGGCCCGGGTTAATCCAATCAGCGCAGCCTTAGCGGCAGAATAGTGTACTTCGCAAGAGCCGCCAATCTGCCCCCACATGGAAGAAACATTGATAATTTTGCCCCGGTGACGATGAATCATTCCACGAAGCGCACATTGACTGCAATGAAAAGCCCCGTCTACATGCACGGCAAACATCCTGCGCCAATCATCTTCCGTCAAATCGGTAAACAGCTTTTGCTGGGCAATGCCTGCGTTGTTTACCAACACATCCACATCCCCGAACCGCCCCTGAATTTGTGCAAACATCTGCTCCACCTGTTTGCGATCAGACACATCAGCATGAATGGGCAAAATCCGCTCCCCGGCAGAAACGCCCAAACATTCTTCCAGCGCTGCCGCCAATTCTTCCGCCTGCTTTTTGCTGGTATGATAATTCAGTGCCACCCGGCAGCCTTCCAACGCAAATCGGCGGGCAATTTCACTGCCGATTCCGCGGGATGCCCCGGTCACCAACACGGTCTTTTCCATTGTTTTCTCCTATCCCTGCCATCCTAAAAAATGAGATTACTCAGATATATTACATATTTCCGGTCAAAAGCATCAAAGCAGAGAGTGCAGCTACCGGCGCGGTTTCTGTACGAAAAATCCGGGGTCCCAAGGTTGCCACGTGGGCACCTTTCTGCTGGGTCAATTCCACCTCGCTGGTTTCAAATCCACCCTCCGGCCCGACAAACAAAGAAATCCGTTTTTCCTGTTCCACTGCAAGTGCCCTCAGGCTCTTCCCTTCCCCTTCATAAAAGAACAGCAGCCTGTCCCCATCCGCCACAGCCTGATCCAATGCCTTTGCAAAGGGGGTAATAGCCATTACCTGCGGCACAATTCCCCTGCCACACTGCTTGGCAGCTTCCAGTGCAATTTTCTGCCAGCGTTCCACCTTGCGGCGGGCAGCTTTTTCATCGGGCCGAGAAATACATCGGGCACTAAACACAGGCACAATCCGGCAAGCGCCGCTTTCCACCGCTTTTTGCACCACCGTGTCCATTTTATCGGCTTTGGGCAAAGCTTGGTACAGTGTAATAAATACCGAAGGCTCCCCCGCGCTGAGCTGCTGATCCAGAACCCTTACCTGTGCCCGTCCGCTTTCGGTCTTTATTAAAACACAGCGGTAATCTGTCCCCTGGCCGTTACATAGAGTCAGTTCCTCCCCTTCGCGCATCCGCAGCGACTTTACAATATGAGTTCCATTTTCCCCGTCAACCCAAGGCTCATCGCCCAGTGCACAGAAAAAATCAATAAAAAATCTTGGCAAAATACTCTCACTCTTTCCGGCTGAATGCCCTAGTCTGATCCCAATGGTTGGTTAAAAAGATCCGCTGGCTCCATATCCTTCTCTCGAATTCCAGATGCCTGCGGCAATTCCTGCTATTTGGTTCCCAGAAAAGGGCGCCTTTGCGCGGCAAAGATGCTTTTATATTCCCTTCGGTTCCCCAGTATTTATGAATTTAATAAACCTATAAACCAGCACACAGCCATACAAAAGGCAACCACAGGCAACCCATGGTGTGCAACCAGTAAATAGTCAAAAACACAATGAATGCACTTATTATATTCTACCGATAAACCCAAAGTCAATGCCATAATTTGAAAAAAGGTTCGGCGGTCAAATTCCGCCGAACCTTTTTTGTGGAACAGAAACAGAGGATTATCCTAAAATTGTTTTAAGATCTTGTTCCGGAGTTGAAATGGGGGTCAGTCCAAAGGTTTCTACCAGAACATTCAGCACACCGGGAGAAACAAAGGCGGGCAAAGACGGCCCTAACAAAATGTTCTTAATTCCCAAGTGCAGAAGGGACAGCAGAATGCAAACGGCCTTCTGCTCGTACCAAGACAGAACTAAGGTCAGCGGCAAGTCGTTTACGCCGCACTCAAAGGCTTCTGCCAAAGCCACCGCCACACGAATGGCACTGAAAGCATCGTTGCACTGTCCCATATCCATCAAACGGGGCAGACCGGCCACTTCGCCCAGATGCATGTCGTTAAAGCGGTATTTTCCGCAGGCCAATGTCAGGATAATGGAGTCCTCGGGGGTTTGCTTTACAAAGTCGGTATAGTAATTACGCCCGGGTCTTGCTCCGTCACAGCCGCCCACCAAAAAGAAGTGGCTGATTTTTCCATCTTTCACCGCCTGAATTACATCGCCGGCCACCGATAAAACCGTGCCGTGACCAAATCCGGTGGTGACATCTTTGCCGCCGTTGATTCCGG
This sequence comes from Clostridium minihomine, assembly GCF_900240385.1. Lineage (GTDB taxonomy): Bacteria > Bacillota > Clostridia > Oscillospirales > Acutalibacteraceae > Faecalispora > Faecalispora minihomine. Next base: position 431,679 of record NZ_OEQH01000002.1, read on the forward strand.
TCATCACATGGTCTTCGGGATACCCGCCCAGCTCCAGCGCTTTTTCAATAACCGGAGTAAAGTCTTTGTCATCGTCAATATGCACCATTCCGGGATAGGCCACCACTTCAGTGGTAAAGATACGGTCGCGGTAATTGTCCTTGACTGGCATCAGACAGTTTGTGGTAAACAGAACCGGCCCGGGAATATCTAAAAATTCCTTCTGCTGGTTCTGCCAGGCGGTGCCGAAATTACCTTTCAGATGCGGATATGCTTTCAGCTTGGGGTACCCATGAGCCGGCAGCATTTCACCGTGTGTATAAATATTAATTCCCTTGTCTTTGGTTTGTTCCAGCAGCAAATACAAATCATGCAAATCATGCCCGCTGATGACAATAAAGGGGCCTTTTTCAATGGTCAGCGGAACCGTGGTGGGAACGGGAGTGCCATAGCTTTCTGTATTGGCCTTATCCAGCATTTCCATACATTTCAGATTTACACGGCCCGTTTCCAGAACCAACGCCAGCAGCTCATCGCCGCTCATATTTTCGTCGCCGATAGCAGCCAGCGACCGCACGAAGAAATCGTTCACTTCGTCGTCGGAATATCCCAGCATCAGCGCATGAAACGCATATGCGGCCATCCCGCGAATTCCAAACAGAATCAACGACTTCAAAGAACGGACATCCTCGTTATCCTGCCAAAGTGTGTTCATGTCAAATCCCTGTTGGGGAACGGTTCCGGGCAACAATTTATGCTGCTCTTTGCGAATTCTTTGGGTGTGCTGCTCAATGGACTCATTGTCAAAACTAACATTGGTAATGGTGATAAACAGTCCTTCAATCAAAAGGCGGTAAGCAGCATCGGGCAGTTTCTTCCCGTTTGCCGCCTGACAGAAGTCCACCATTGCTCCGGTCAGTCCATCCTGAAAATTGGCGGTATCATCCTGCTTACCGCAAACACCTGCGCGTCCTGTGCAGCCTTTTCCTCCGGCTGTCTGCTCACACTGAAAACAAAACATCATTGCAAATCCCTCCGTTTTTCTGTTTCTTTCTTATTCAGACTGCGGAAAAACCACAGTCAAAAGCATTTTAAATTGCTTCGGCGCATAAACAGCGTGGGGCTTTTGTGCCGGCATAATTAAAAACTGCCCGGATGTTACGGTATGTTTTTCTCCGTTTACGGTAAACTCGCCGGTTCCGTCCAGTACATATACCATGGCATCGCCCTTAGAATCGTGGGTACTGATTTCCTCCCCCTCAGCAAAAGCAAACAAAGTCATGCTCACATGTGGATTCTGTGAAATCGTGCGGCTTACAATTTGCCCCGGCAGATAAGAGACCTGATCGGCCAGATTTTGAACCGATTCCGGATCCAAATTTTTTATAATTGCCACTACCATCCCAGCTTTCTTTTTAAAATTTGAATAGCAGCTTGTTCTGCACCCGCTTTCTAAAGTTATTATATGTAAAAACCCCGTATAAATCGGTTGCTTATGCAACAAACTATAAATTTTTTATTTTTATAAAAAAACAGGTTCCCTTCGCCGAAATTCGACGAAAGGAACCTGCTCTATTGCAGCGGTGCTGTTAACCGCTCATTATAATTTGAATAAAAAAAGATTCAGCGACTTGCCCTGGCTTCCAGCTGCTCATAGCGGAGTTTTGCATCGAACTCAGCCTTTTCAAACAGCGTCTCAGCACGATCCGGGAAAGCACGGGTCAAAGCACTGTAACGAACTTCACCCATAATAAAGTCACGATAGCTCTCTGTGGGAGCCTTGCTGTCAAGCTGGAAGGGGTTCTTGCCCTGATCCGCCAAACGGGGATCGAAGCGGAAGTTGTGCCAGTAACCGGCCGCAACCGCTTTCTTCTCTTCCTGCTGAGAAACAGTCATGCCACCCTTAATACCATGGTTAATGCAAGGTGCATACGCAATGATAAGGGACGGGCCGTTGTAGCTTTCTGCCTCGTGGAAGGCTTTCAGGCACTGATTGTAATCTGCGCCCATGGCCACGTGAGCCACATAAACATAACCATAGCTCATGGCGATGGCTGCCAAGTCTTTCTTCTTAATGGCCTTACCTGCCGCCGCAAACTGTGCCACAGAACCGGTAGGAGTTGCCTTAGATGCCTGACCGCCGGTGTTAGAGTACACCTCGGTATCGAACACCAGAATGTTGACGTTCTCACCGGTAGCAATCACATGATCCAGGCCGCCAAAGCCGATATCATAAGCCCAGCCGTCGCCGCCAAAGATCCACATGGACTTCTTGGCCAGATAATCTCTGTCGGCCAAAATCAGGTTTGCCAGTTCGCCCAGCTCGCCGTCTTTCTTTCCGTTTTCCAACAGGCTCAAAAGTGCCTGAGCGGCCTTTTTGTTTTCTCCGCTGCTGGAAAGGGTATCCAGATATTTCTGTGCCGCTTCCTTCAGCTCAGCAGATGCTTCACTCAAAGTCAGAATCTTTTCAACATATTCTGCCAAACGGTTGCGCACAGCCTTTTGTCCCAATGCCATACCCAAACCGAACTCGGCGTTGTCCTCAAACAAAGAGTTTGCCCAAGCAGGACCATGGCCCTCACGGTTTACAGTATAGGGAGTTGCCGGTGCAGAACCACCCCAAATAGAGGAGCAGCCGGTGGCGTTGGCAATAAACATCCGGTCGCCGAACAGCTGAGTTGCCAGCTTGGCATAAGGTGTTTCACCGCAGCCTGCGCAAGCGCCGGAGAATTCCAACAGCGGCTGACGGAACTGGCTTCCCTTAACGGTGGTATCCTTAAACTTCTCGAATACTTCCGGTTTGTCAGAAAGAGTTCTGCCATACTCAAATACTTCGGCAACCGGCAGCTGGGTGTCAATGGGTTTGAGAACCAAAGCCTTGTTGCCCTTCATACCGGGGCAAACCTGCGCGCAGGATCCGCATCCGGTGCAATCCAAAGTGGAAACCGCAATCGAGAATTTCAATCCCGGCAAGCCATTGAGATCCTTAGACTTGGTGTGGGCCGGAGCCTTTGCCAGTTCCTCAGGAGTCATAACCAGCGGGCGAATTACCGCGTGGGGACACACATAAGAGCAGAAGTTGCACTGAATGCAGTTTTCAGGCTGCCATTCGGGCACGTCCACTGCAATACCGCGTTTTTCATAAGCCGCACTGCCCTGAGGCACGGTGCCGTCGGCGTAGTTCTTAAAGTCTGCAACGGTCAGTTTGCTGCCGCGGAAGGAGTTAACGGGGTTAAGAATGTTCTTAACATAATCGACCAATTCGGGGCGATCTCCCAGAACCGGCACTTCAATGTCATCATCCTGTGCAGTCTTCCAGCTCTCGGGAACCGAAACCTCGTGTACGTCGGTAGCGCCTCTGTCAATCGCGGCATGGTTCATGGCAACAATCTTGTCACCCTTGGCGCTGTAAGACTTGGTCGCAGCATCTTTCATAAATTGTGCTGCCTGCTCAATGGGAATGATGTTGGCAATTTTAAAGAAAGCAGCCTGCAAAATGGTATTGATGCGTCCGCCCAGACCCAGTTCTTTACCGATTTTAATACCGTCGATAATATAGAAATGGATGTCGTTCTCCGCAATGTATCTCTTCATTTTACCGGGCAGGCGGTGCTCCAGCTCTTCTACACTCCAGGGGCAGTTCAGAAGGAAGCTTCCGCCTTTTTTCAGGTCTTCCACAATGTCATATTTGTGCAGATAAGAAGGATTGTGGCAGGCAACAAAGTCAGCCTGACTGATATAATAGGTGGATTTAATCGGCTTATCACCAAAACGAAGGTGAGAAACCGTCAGGCCACCAGATTTTTTGGAATCATAATCAAAATAACCCTGCGCATACATGTCGGTATGATCGCCAATAATCTTAATGGAGTTTTTGTTGGCACCAACCGTACCATCTGCGCCCAGTCCCCAGAATTTGCAGGAATGGGTTCCCTTGGGAACGGTATTCACACGCTCTGCATTGGTCAAAGACAAGTGGGTCAAATCATCCACGATACCGATAGTAAAACGTCTTTTGGGGGTCTCGCTCTGCATATTGCGGTAAACAGCGATGATATCATCCGGTGTGGTGTCTTTAGAACCCAATCCATAGCGGCCGCTATAAACCGAAACACCGTTAAAGTCGCTGTCTGCCAAAGCAGCCAGAATATCCAGGAACAAAGGCTCACCGATAGAGCCGGGCTCTTTGGTTCTGTCAAGAACAGAAATTCTTTTCACACTCTTGGGCAGAACATCCAGCAGATATTTTGCCACAAAAGGACGGTACAGATGAACTTTCACCAGACCTACCTTTTCGCCGGCAGCATTCAGGTAATCAATTACTTCTTCGGTACAGTCACAAACCGAACCCATGGCAACAATCACTCTGTCTGCCTCAGGATGTCCATAATAGTTAAAGGGTTTATAATCGGTACCGATTTTCGCGTTGACCTGATTCATATAGTCAACCACAATCTCCGGCACAGCATCATAATAGGGGTTGGTGGCTTCACGAGCCTGGAAGAAAATATCACCGTTCTGGGCACTTCCGCGCAGTACAGGATGCTCAGGGTTCAGTGAACGGCGGCGAAAGCGGCTCAGAGCCTCTTTGTCCAGCATATCGTCCAGATCCTGATAATCCCACATCGCTACCTTCTGAATTTCATGAGAGGTGCGGAAACCGTCAAAAAAGTGGAGGAAAGGCACTCTTCCACGGATAGCAGCCAAGTGTGCCACAGCACCCAAGTCCATGACTTCTTGGGGGTTATTGGAACACAGCATTGCAAAACCCGTTTGACGACAAGCATAAATATCCGAATGATCACCAAAAATAGACAACGCATGGGTTGCCAGGGCGCGTGCGGAAACATGAATTACAGAAGGCAACAGCTCACCAGCCATTTTATACATGTTTGGAATCATGAGCAACAGCCCCTGAGAAGCCGTATAAGTGGTGGTCAACGCACCTGCTGCAAGAGAACCGTGTACCGCGCCGGCCGCACCGGCCTCGGACTGCATTTCTGTTACCTGGACTTCTCTGCCGAACAGATTTTTTCGTCCGTTAGCGGCATACTTGTCCGTCTCATCCGCCATCACAGAGGAAGGCGTGATCGGATAGATGGCGGCAACATCCGTAAACGCATAAGAAACATGCGCTGCAGCGGTATTACCATCTATGGTTTTTGTTTTTCTTGCCATGTAATATTTCCTCCTTTAAGGATAAATGATTATGGTGAGCGAGCATAAGACTTGCACGGTCGCGCATCCATCTTTGCCTCGTTACATTTTATCATTTTTTTACAATAGTGTAAAGGCTAAGCAGCCCCATTTTCGGGGATTTCATTGCATGAAAAGACAATTTCAAAAAAAGTGTTACGGAATGAGGAAAAAAACTGGTACAATCTGCAAACAGCCAGATTTACTCATTTTGGGGTCAATCCGCCCAAAAATGGCGCACTTTGCAACACTATATCTCTCTTTCTGAGCCGCACCTCTTCGCAGAAAGCGCTGCCCAGCCGCAAGCTGTTTGACACATTCGCGTAAAATAAGATACAATAGAAAATAATTGAATCTTTTAGAAATCAATTGAATCCTTTTTGGCGGAAACACAATACTATTCTACATTTGAAAGGGGAAAAAATACATGCCTCCCGAACCTGCGGGCATATTATCCGACGCGCCCATGCTTTTGAGCGCGCAAACCACCGCTGTCGCTTCAGACTTTAATCCGTTTATCTCGCTGCTTATTCTGTTCCTTCTAATTTTGGTGAATGCATTTTTTGCGGCTTCTGAAATTGCTGTTATTACGCTTAACGACAATAAAATCAGAAAAATGGCCGAAGACGGCAATAAAAAAGCGGAAAAGATCCTAAAGCTGACAGAAAACTCCAGCCGGTTCCTTTCTACCATACAAATCGGGGTTACACTTTCTGGCTTTCTGACTTCTGCCTCTGCATCACAAAGCTTTGCCTACATTTTGACAGAAAAGCTAAGCTTTTTACCTTTTTCTTCGTCCATGATTCAGGGCATTTCAACAGTTCTGATTACCATTGTGTTGTCTTACTTTTCTTTGGTTCTGGGCGAACTGGTTCCGAAAAAAATTGCCATGCAAAAGGCCGAAGCGCTTACTTTTAAATTTGTGGGGATATTAAGTGCAACTGCCTCGATATTCAGTGTGTTTATTTCGTTCCTAACGCTATCCACCAACTTTGTACTAAAGATTCTGGGCTTTGACCCCAACTCTTCAGAAGACACTGTTACTGAAGAAGAAATTCTGATGATGGTGGATGTTGGCGAAGAAAAGGGCCTGATTGTGGGCAGCGCCAAGGATATGATAGAAAATATTTTTGATTTTTCTGACACAACAGTGGAAGAAATCATGACCCACCGTACCGACGTAACAGCGGTGGAAGACACCAGCACGGTACAAGATGTGGTAAACCTGGCCATTGAGGAAGGCTATTCCAGAATGCCGGTATTCCATGAAGATCTAGACACGGTTCTGGGCATTATTTATGTAAAAGATCTGCTGAAATATGTGGGCAGTGAAATTAACGGCGATGTAAAGATCACCGACTTGATGCGCCCGGCTTATTTTGTTCCGGAAACACAGCGTTGTACGGAACTGTTTGCCGAAATGACCGAGAAAAAGGTGCAAATTGCTGTAATTGTAGATGAATACGGCGGTACATCGGGTATTATTACACTGGAAGATTTGCTGGAAGCAATTGTCGGTAACATTCAGGATGAATTTGATGACGAAGAGGAAGAAATTCGCCGGGTCAGCGACAACAGCTACACCGTAGAAGGCAGTACCTCTATTGATGAAATATCCGACTTAGTAGGGGTTACCTTACCGGAAGGCGATTATGATACCATTGCCGGCTTGGTGGTGGAAAAAATCAGACGAATTCCCAAATCAGGCGAACATCCTGTGGTTCGGGTGGAAAACCTGACACTAACCGTACAGGAAGTGGAAGAGAATCGTATTTCCCGGATTTTAATTGTGAAAGATCTTCCTGTAAAAGAGGAAACTCCCCCGCCGGAACAAAAAGAAAAAAACAGCTTGTTCCGAAAAGAATCCGCCAAGGATACCGGGCCCTCTTTTATTGACACTGAATTATAATTGATTGATTAAAAAAACACCGTTGACTCCAAGCGTGAGTCAACGGTGTTTTTCACATATTAAAATTAGATTGTTTCCATGTAAAAGTGCATCAAGAAGTAAAATAGCTCAGATTTCTGGCTGCTACTCCGCCCTGTTTGACTCCTGCAGTCACCATCACCCGAATGGAGGAGTGAACTCCCCGTACGGAAGAAAAGACGGTAGTGGGATCATTGCTGGCCCGGTGCGCAGTAATGCGGTAATACACATCCACCTGTCCGTTGCCCCTGTCTACCCGGCGCAGCTCCCGAACCGATGCAATATGCGGGCGGCTGGAATAGGTGTTAACCTCATTGGCAGAAGCGCCCTGCAGCGTTACCTTATAGTCATAAATATTACCCGGCGCAAACTGATAAGAAAGCGTATCAATCATAACCCAACCGGTCGCTGGCTGTACAGTCAGCGTGTAGCTGGTGCTGGATCCGTTGGAAGACGTCACTGTAATTACAGAAACACCGGTGGAAAGTCCCTGCACTTTATATTGGGTTCCGCCATTAACAGCGGTTCCGCCCCCAATCACCTGTGCCACCGTCGGATTTCCAGAAGTCACCGTAAAGGTTCCTGTGGTTGGTTTCTGAATCAAAATCGATGCAGTAGCGCCAATCCCTACGGTTCCGGTATATGCACTAAGCTGTACCGAATCGGATGAACTGCTCCCCGAACTGGAAGAGCCGGAACCGGACAGGTTCAAATTCGTAGGAGTCAGCACATAAGTACCGCCGGTGGAAATGCCAAACCGAAACTCACAATCCTTATTCATCTTATATTTGCTGTTCGTTACATAAGCCAACTTCGAACCACTTTGCTTATACAGGAAAAAGGAATTTTTCTTGGCATACTCCAGCTCATCATCATAAAAAACCGGATAACCGATTTTTTCGTCATCATCACTTTCTTTGTCCACCGGAATAATCAGTTCTGTGTTCTGAGGCAATTCGGTGGTGTGCTTCATCTGCACCGCCGCACTGTTCACCGTAATCGGGTCTGTCAGTTTTAAAGGGCTGACCGAAGTGGTTTTCAGCGCTAAATTAATGTCAGCCATCTTATCCATTTTCCCTTTGTGAAAAACCCAGGCATATTCCATGCCCATATCGCTGCCATTTTCCGAGCCATTGTTAGAAAACACCTTAAACGTTGCTTTCCGGCCCGTTTTCTGAATAACCTGTAAGGTAGACTGTGGAACTGTAATCTTGCTCATGTCCTGCACCTGTTTTGAAGTGCCGTCAAAATGCAGCTCCACCACTACATCTTCCCGTTCATTGGTCAGAACATATTCAATTTCTGAAAGCTGTTTGGTCGTAAAACTATAAGTAGAAGTATACTTAATATCACTATATATCAGCTCTGTTGTCGCTGCCCTTGCCACCTGTAAGGGTATAGCCGACAACGTGAGTCCCAGCGATAAAGCAACCGCCAAACTCTTTTTCCACAAACCGCGCATTGGCTCAATTCCTCCTTATCGGCGACGCCTCACACCGCGCCGCAAATTCCCTGAATACTATCACAAATTCCCTATTTTTCCCTTTCATTATAAACAAAATCTAACCGGCAGTCAAGGTGATTGATTCTTTCCTCGTTATGTCAATAGATTCGTAATCATAAAACTAATCCGGCAAAACGATACAAATTCCATTGATTGACATCGGCCAAATCAATATGCTATGATTTGGGCAAGAAGCCCGCTATACCGACATTTTTTGTCGGAACAGTCTTCAATATTACCGGGAGGATTTGTTATGAAGAGAACCAAACCTTTAATGCTCTCTTTTCTGTCAATTGTCTTATTTCAGGTATTGTTTTTTACCACGCTGATTTTTTTATATCACATTATTCAAATTGCCCCGCCCTACATCAAACCCATTTCTTATGAATATTATAAACAGCTCATCGAACTCCCCTTTGTGCCACAGGACTATTTTTTTACGAGTCTGGTTCTGATACTGAACAGCCTGTTTTTGGTGTGTTTTGTGTCGATGATCACCTACATTTTGGTCACACGGGATCTGCGCCGGGCCGTGGGCGGAAAAAACTTTATTTTCTCAATTCTCATCGGTATTTTGGCGTATGTAATCTGTCTTTTGCTGATTCGATTTATAGCAGAACACTATCGGCTATATATGATTTTAATCCCCAACCAGATCCTCTCCCTCATGCTGCTCTATTATCTGACTGTAATTGGGCTGCACAAACTGTTTCGAAAAGATGCTGACGAGTCGGAGGAATCGGCAGAAGCCTTGGGTTCCTCTGTCAGTCAGGATACCGCCCCCATTCCAGAAATCCCAAATTTCAACCCGGATCTTAGTTCTGTGCCAACCGAAGAACCAATGGAAGATCAGGAAAACTCCTTGCCATAAAATAAATAGCGCACCCTTTTATTTCATCCGTTGAAGGAATCAATCTGGATACTCCGAATTCAGCCTGACAAAAAAACAAACAACCACCGGCATGGCCGGTGGTTGTTCTGTAATAAAAAAAACACCCTTCTGCACTGGTCAGAAGGGTGTTTCTCTATTTAAGAATTGATGGGAGAAACTCCAATCAAATCAGCTCAATAATTGCCATCTCGGCAGCATCACCGCGGCGGGGTCCGATTTTTGTAATGCGGGTATAACCGCCTTTACGATCGGCATATTTGGGGCCAATCTCTGAAAACAGCTTATGGGTTACGTCTTCCTTTGTAATAAAGGCAAGCGCCATGCGCTGATTGTGCAGATTGTTCTCCTTCGCCAGGGTAATCAGCTTCTCTGTCAGGGAACGAACTTCCTTGGCACGAGTCACTGTGGTCTCAATTTTGCCGTTTTCCAGCAAAAAGGTAACCATCCCTCTCAGCATAGCAGTTCTATGAGCAGTATCTCTTCCGAGCTTTCTGGTTCCAGGCATCGAAATATCACTCCTTTTACCTTAGGTTGCAAGTTTTTTGCTAAAAAATCATTCGTCGTCCTTGCGCAGGCTAAAGCCAAGGGAAGCCATTTTCCAAACAACTTCCTCCAGGGATTTACGGCCCAAGTTGCGAACCTTCATCATATCCTCTTCGGATTTATTGATCAGATCCTCCACTGTGTTAATGCCGGCGCGCTTCAGGCAGTTAAAGGAGCGAACGGAAAGATCCAACTCTTCGATGGTCATTTCCAGTACTTTTTCCTTGCCCTTTTCATCCTTTTCCACCATAATCTCGGTGCTGCTGCCCTTATCAGACAGGTCAACAAACAGATTCAGGTGTTCCGTCAGCACCTTGGCAGCCAAAGAAACTGCCTCTTGAGCGCTGATTACGCCGTTTGTCCACACTTCCATGGTTAACTTATCATAATCAATACTTTGACCAACGCGAGTATTTTCGACATTGTAATTTACTTTCAGAACCGGGGTATAAATAGAATCGACCGGAAGTTCACCAATCACGCTGCTGTTGCTGTTCCGCATATTCGCTTTATTCCGTTCAGCGGGAACATAGCCGCGGCCTCTATCCAGAGTCAGCTCCATATACAGCTTGGCGCCATCAGACAGCGTTGCAATATGCATATCGGGATTTAAAATCTCAACTTCACTGTCACATTTAATGGAATTAGCTGTCACTTCGCCGGGGCCCTCCACGCTGATTTCAACAGTCTTAGGACCGTCACAGTGCAGCTTGGCAGTTAAGCCCTTAATATTCAGTACGATCTCGGTGACATCCTCTTTCACGCCGGGGATTGTGGAAAACTCGTGCAGAACACCATCCAGCTTAATCGAAGTAACAGCCACACCGGGCAGGCTGGAAAGCAGCACGCGCCGCAGGCTGTTGCCAAGGGTAGTGCCAAATCCACGCTCCAGGGGCTCCACGACAAATTTGCCGTAGGTTCCGTCACTGGATAAGTCTTCTGTTTCGATTTTTGGCTTTTCAATCTCAATCATCAGCGAACCTCCTTCACACATAAGCAAATTGCTTTGCCGTCATGTACACTAGCCCTGCACAAAGGCATTACTTGGAGTACAACTCAACGATGAGAGTTTCGTCAACTGCCAGGTCAATGTCTTCACGCTGGGGCAGTGCCAGAACTTTTCCCTCCAAGGTGTTACGGTTCAGTTCCACCCACTTGGGCACGGGACGGGAAGCGTTCGCTTCCAGCACAGCCTTGATTTTCTCGCTGCTGCGGCTGGACTCTTTAATCGAAATGACCTCACCTGCTTTTGTCAGGTAAGAGGGGATATCCACACGCTTGCCATTGATGGTGAAGTGTCCGTGAACGACCAGCTGGCGAGCTTCCGCACGGGAGCTGCCCCAGCCCAGACGGTACACAACATTGTCCAGACGGCTTTCCAAGACGGCAAGCAAGTTGTCGCCTGTTTTTCCTTCGATGCGGGTAGCCATGTCATAATAGCCTCTGAACTGGCTCTCCAAAACGCCATAAAAACGCTTGGTCATCTGCTTTGCACGCAGCTGCAGACCATACTCAGAAGTCTTTTTGCGGCCCTGGCCATGCTGACCCGGGGCATACGCTCTGCGGCCTACTCCGCACTTATCTGTGTAGCAGCGTTCGCCTTTCAAAAACAGCTTTTGGCCTTCGCGGCGGCACAGCTTGCACACAGCCTCTGTATATCTTGCCATAATAAGGTTGCACCTCCTAAAAAATCGGTTTGGGTACTAGACGCGTCTTCTCTTGGGCGGACGGCATCCGTTGTGGGGGATGGGGGTAACGTCTTTAATCATGCTGACTTCCAGCCCGGCGCCTTGCAGCGCACGGATGGCGGCTTCGCGGCCGGCCCCCGGCCCTTTCACAAAAACCTCTACCGACTTCATACCGTGCTCCATCGCAATTTTAGCGGCTGTTTCCGCTGCAGACTGCGCGGCAAAGGGGGTAGATTTTCTGGAGCCTCTAAAGCCCAGCTCGCCGGAGCTGGCCCAGGAAATCGCGTTGCCCTGCACATCGGTAATGGTAACAATTGTATTATTAAAAGTGGACTGAATATGCGCAGCTCCGCGCTCAATGTTTTTGCGTTCGCGGCGTCTGCGGACTGCGGTATTTTTCTTACCGCCTTTTTGTGCTGCCATCTGAGTGATCCCTCCTGACTTAGCTTATTTCTTCTTGTTTGCCATGGTTTTTCTGGGTCCCTTACGGGTACGGGCATTCGTCTTAGAACGCTGTCCTCTTACGGGCAGGCCCTTACGGTGACGAATTCCACGGTAGCAGCCGATCTCAATCAATCGTTTGATGTCAAATGCCACGTCACGGCGCAGATCGCCTTCCACACGGCAACTACGGTCAATATATTCTCTCAGCTTGGCAGTGTCATCCTCGGTCAGATCCCTAACGCGGGTGTCCGGGCTAACGCCGGTTGCTTTCAGAATATCACTGGCGGTCTTGCGACCAATTCCAAAAATATAGGTAAGCCCAATTTCAATGCGTTTATCTCTGGGCAAATCGATACCTGCTATACGCGCCATACTGGTTGCACCTCCATAAGATCAAATTACGCCATCAACCCTGGCGCTGTTTATGCTTGGGATTTTCACAAATCACCATGATTTTTCCCTTGCGCTTGATAACCTTGCATTTTTCGCAGATTTTCTTTACAGAAGGTCTTACTTTCATTCTGTGCGCCCTCCTTGATGAAGTCGTTAACAATCGGATTTATCTTGTTTTATTTAGAACGCCATGTAATACGTCCGCGGGTCAGGTCATAGGGCGACAGCTCTACGGTAACCTTATCGCCGGGCAGAATGCGAATAAAATTCATACGCAGCTTGCCGGAAATATGCGCCAGTATTGTATGGCCGTTCGGCAGCTCCACCTGAAACATCGCATTGGGCAGAGCTTCTGTTACGGTACCTTCAATTTCGATAACATCTTGTTTTGACATAATTAGCATAACCTCCTCTTGCAGAAATCAACTGTTTTGCGAAAAGCTCCGCAAAGCACAGCGGATTTCACGGTTGGTGTTCATCGAGTCCAACAGGGTGTTCGTCGCGGCAAGGTGAATCGGGTTTTTTTTCTTTGGTTTTTCCAAGGTGCGGCGTTTGCCATCGCAAATAATGACTTCACCTGCGCCGGAATCCAGCACGACGAAAAACTCGCCCTTGTCGCGTCCTCTCAGCGACCGGACAACAAGCCCTCTAACAAAATCCATCCTGATTCCCCTTAATCCGGTAAGGTCAAAATGACAGGACCATCGGCGGTAATCGCAATTGAATGCTCATAATGAGCAGCCAGCTTACCGTCCGTAGTAACGGTGGTCCAGCCGTCAGATAATGTTTTGACGGTATGCACTCCGGCATTCACCATTGGCTCAATAGCTATTGTCATGCCAGGCAACAATCGCACGCCCCGGCCGGGCGAGCCAAAATTTGGTACACTAGGATCTTCGTGCAGCTTCGCGCCTACTCCGTGGCCGACAAAATCGCGTACCACCGAGTAACCGCGTGCTTCGACATAGGATTGCACCGCGTGACCGATATCGCCAACCCGGTTTCCCGCCTTGGCAGCGGCAATTCCCTGGTACAAACTTTCACGGGTAGTATCCATCAGACGCTGGGCTTCAGGTGAAACATCGCCACACGCAAATGTGTATGCGTTATCACCGGTAAAACCCTCGAAGAAGGCCCCGATATCAATGCTGACAATATCGCCTTGCTTCAAGATCTGATCCTTTTTAGGTATGCCGTGGATAACCACTTCGTTTACCGAAATACAGGCGCTGGCCGGAAAGCCGCCGTATCCCAGAAAGGAAGGTTTTGCACCTTCACTTTCGATATAACGGCGAACAATGCGGTCGATCTCCCAGGTGGAAATCCCTGGTTCGACCGCTTCGCCTGCCAGTTTTAACGCTCTGGCTGAAATTCTGCCGGCAACTCGCATGGCGGCGAGCTCTCGGCTTGTTTTTAGCACTATCATGGTTGCGCCTCTATAATGGAGAGGATTTTACGAGTCGTAGCCTCGATACCATCTTCTCCCTCCACAATAAACAGTTTTCCCTGCTGTTGGTAATATTCCTTCAGCGGTTCTGTCTGCTCATGATAAACCTTCAGCCGCTCCTTCACTGTTTCGGGTTGGTCATCCTTGCGCTGAATCAGGGTGCCGCCGCATTTGTCGCAAACGCCTTCTACCTTGCTGAGTTTGTACTTCACATGGTAGATAGCGCCGCAGCTGTCGCAGACACGGCGTCCGGATGTTCTGATGATAATATACTCATCGGCAACCTCAATATCAAGGACTTTGTCGATGGGAAACCCCATTTTATCCAGAGCCTCGGCCTGAACAATGGTTCTGGGGAAGCCGTCCAGAACAAAACCGTTTTTGCAGTCCTCTTCTTTCAGCCTTTCCTGAATGATCCCGATAACGGTCTCATCAGGAACCAGCTGGCCGGCATCCATATAAGACTTTGCCTTTCGGCCCATTTCAGTGCCGCTTTTCAGCGCTTCTCGAATTATCGTTCCCGTAGAAATAGCGGGAATGGACAAACGCTCGCAGATTATTTCCGCCTGCGTGCCCTTGCCGGCGCCCGGAGCGCCAAGAAGTATGATTTTCATAACCCTTCCTTCTTTCCCTATCTTATTTCAAAAGCTTACCTGTCAATCAAGAAAGCCCTTGTAGTGGCGCATCATCATCTGAGATTCCATTTGCTTCACTGTATCCAGAGCAACGCCTACCAAAATGATAAGAGAGGTACCACCCAACGACAGGTTATGCATACCGGTTGCCGCACCAAACAAAATGGGAAGCAAAGCAATGGCAGCCAGGAACAAGGCACCAATCAAGGTAATCTTGGAAAGGATCCGCGCAATGAAATCGGAGGTTGGCTTGCCCGGGCGAACTCCCGGGATAGTGCCGTTGCTTTGACGAAGATTATTGGCCATTTCAATCGGATTATACTGAATTGCTACATAGAAATAAGCAAACATAATAATCAAAAGGAAATACATGACCGAATACATCCAACCGGTGCTGGAAAACGCATCCAAAAAGCTTTTCCAAAACCCTTTTGTCGGGTTCGTAAACAGCTGGATGGTGCTGGGAATGGAAAGAATTGAGCTGGCAAAGATAATGGGAAGAACACCGGACATAGCCACTTTCAGCGGAATGTGGCTGGACTGTCCGCCGTACATTTTACGCCCCACCATACGCTTGGCGTACTGAATGGGAATACGGCGTTCGGAATTGTTCATCAGAACAATCACCCAAATAACTGCCAGGAACAAAATCACAAACAAAGGCACAAACGCATAGAATTTGCCATAGTTAGCCGGATCCTGATGCGCTGTCTGCAAATATTTGCCCAGCAAATTGATGGTATGCGGCAAACGCGCCACAATGCCCGAAAACAGCAGGATAGAGATACCATTTCCAATCCCGTATTTATTGATTTGTTCACCCATCCACATCAAAAGGGCAGTGCCCGCAGTAAAGGTGAAGATGATAACAAATGCAGAGAAAATCTGCTCCCAGCCCTTGTTAAACATCGTAATCGGAGCTCCCTCAAAGGAACTGTTATACAGGTAAAAATAGAACGCGGTACCCTGAACTAAACCGAGCACAACAGTGCCGTAGCGTGTAATGGAAGCAATCTTCTTACGGCCCTCCTCGCCCTCCTTGGCCAAACGCTCCAAAGGAGGTAAAGCCACGGTCAGCAGCTGCATAATAATGGAGCTGTTAATGTAGGGAGTAACGCTCATGGCAAACAGGGTGGCGTTCGCAAAAGCGCCGCCGGAAAGCATGTCTAAATACCCCAGTGCATTGCCGCTTTCCCCTATTTGACCCATTAACCCCTGCAGGGCTTCGACGTTCAGGAAAGGCACCGTAATAACGGAGCCAAACCGGAACACCACAATAATGAACAGTGTAAACAAAATCTTTTTTCGCAGATCGGGAATGGCCCAGGCGTTCTTCATTGTGGTAAGCAATTTAGATCACCTCTGCCTTCCCACCGGCAGCCTCAATCTTCTGCTTTGCCGCTTCAGAGAAGGCGGTTGCCTTTACTGTCAAGCTCTTAGTCAGCTTGCCATTCGAAAGGATCTTAATTCCATCAAAGGAATTTTTCACAATGCCTGCGTCAAGCAGCGCCTGAGCGTCAACCACTGCGCCGTTCTCAAAGGATTCCAGTGTACCAACATTAATTGCAACAATCTCTTTTGCAAAAATGTTGACAAAGCCTCTTTTAGGAATTCGTCTTTGCAGAGGCATCTGTCCGCCTTCAAACCCGGCTCTAAAACCGCGGCCGGCTCTGGCCTTCTGGCCCTTATGGCCTTTGCCAGAGGTTTTGCCCCAGCCGGAACCATGTCCTCTGCCGATCCGACGGGCCTTTTGGGTAGAGCCCGGGACTGCAGATAAGTCATGCAACTTCATTTACTCGCACCTCCTTGCTTACGCTTTGCTTACCTCGATGAGGTGGATAATCTTTGCCACCTTACCTTTGGTCTGTTCGTTGTCAGGCTGCGTGGTGCAATCCCCGATTTTTTTCAGACCAAGGGCCTGAGCGGTTGCAATCTGGTCCTTCTTGCTGCCGATAAGACTTTTTACCAGCTTGATATTAATCTGTGCCATATTGCTGCCCCCTCTGTTACAGAATCTCTTTTGCGGTTTTTCCGCGGGTCTTTGCCACTTCATCGGCTGTGCGCAGCTGGGAAAGTCCCTCGATGGTGGCGCGTACCACGTTGCACGGATTGTTAGAGCGCAGCGCCTTGGTACGAATATCTTTAATGCCTGCAGCTTCCACAACGGCACGAACCGCGCCGCCGGCAATCACGCCGGTACCGGGTGCTGCGGGTTTCATCAAAACACGGCCTGCGCCATAAGCGCCAATCGCCTCGTGAGGGATGGTGCTGCCGCGCAGGGAAACCTTAATCAGGTTTTTCTTGGCGTCTTCGATTCCTTTGCGAATGGAATCCGGAACTTCACCTGCTTTTCCGATGCCGAAACCAACAGTGCCATTTCCGTCGCCCACAACAACCAGTGCTGCAAACTTGAAGATACGACCGCCTTTAACTGTTTTAGAAACGCGGTTAATTGCAACTACGCGTTCTTTCAAATCCATAGTAGATGCGTCAATTCTAGCCAAAAGTATTCCTCCTTCTCTTAGAACTTGAGGCCGCCCTCGCGGGCGCCTTCGGCCAGCTCTTTGACGCGGCCGTGGAAAATATAACCGCCGCGGTCAAATACGACCTCGGTGATTCCCTTCTCAGCCGCGCGCTTAGCGATCAGCTCGCCAACCTTTTTCGCAGCATCCTTGTTTCCGCCATTGCCAGTGAACTCTTTGTCCAGCGTGGAAGCTGCCGCGAGAGTAACCCCCGCAACATCGTCGATGACCTGGGCGTAGATGTTTTTGGCGGAGCGGAATACATTCAGGCGCGGGCGCTCTGCAGTGCCCGAAACCTTGCCGCGCACCCTGCGGTGACGGTTCAGCCTGGCTTTATTGTTATCAGCCTTGTTCACCATATTGATTCACTCTCCTTCATTTACTTCTTAGAGCCCTTGCCGGCCTTACCTTCCTTGCGGCGGACATATTCGCCAGTATAGCGGATACCCTTGCCCTTATACGGCTCCGGCGGACGTTTCTCGCGCACTTCGGCGGCAAACTGTCCAACCTTCTGCTTGTCGGTACCCAAAATAATAATTTTGTTGGGCGACGGGACCTCTATTTTGATATCGTCGTTTTCAGACATGATAACCTGATGGGAATACCCCAGGTTCATGACCAAATCTTTGCCCTGCTTCTGCACACGGTAACCAACACCCAGAACATCCAGCTCCTTTTTGAAGCCTTCTGTCACGCCGACCACCATATTGCTCAGCAGTGTACGGGTCAGGCCGTGCAGAGCACGGTTATCTTTGTCGTCATTGGGGCGGGTAACCAACAGTTCGGCACCTTCCATGGTAATAGCCATGTTCGGGTGGAACGACTGAGTCAATGTACCTCTAGTGCCCTTAACGGTTACAACGTTGCCATCGATTTTCACATCGACGCCAGCGGGAATATTTATGGGTTTTCTTCCAATTCGCGACATAATAGCACCCCCTTGTTTACCAAATAAACGCCAGAACTTCGCCGCCAACATTCTCCTTGCGTGCCTGACGATCTGTCATGACGCCTTTGGAGGTGGAAATGACCGCGATGCCAAGGCCTTTTAAAACCCTCGGCAGCTCTTCTGCGTTGGAATAGATGCGCAGACCGGGTTTCGAAACCCTGCGCAGTCCTTTAATGACGGGGGTTTTGCCCTCGCCGTATTTCAGATTCACTTTCAGAATGCCCTGCTTGCCGTCTTCGATCACCGTATAATTCTTTACATACCCTTCTTCAACCAGAATCTTTACAATCGATTCTTTCATGTTGCTTTTGGGGATCTCAACGGAATCGTGCTTGGCAGAATTCGCGTTGCGAATACGGGTGAGCAAATCAGCAATTGTATCTGTAATCTGCATACCGTTACCTCCTTTGCTTTACCAGCTGGCTTTTTTCACGCCCGGGATCTCACCCTTATGGGCAAGCTCACGGAAGCATATACGGCAAACCCCGAACTTACGGAGATAAGCATGCGGCCGGCCGCAAATTTTGCAGCGGTTATGCTCTCTGGAGGAAAACTTCGCCTTCCTCTGCTGTTTGATCTTCATAGATGTTTTGGCCACAATAATCCCTCCTTATCTCGCAAACGGAGCGCCCATCAGTGTGAGCAACTCACGGGCTTCCTCGTCGGTTTTTGCGGTTGTGACAAAGCAGATATCCATACCGCGCACTTTGTCAACCTTGTCATACTCAATTTCAGGGAAAATAAGCTGCTCTTTAATTCCCATGTTGTAGTTGCCGCGTCCGTCAAAGGAATTGGGGTTAATGCCTCTAAAGTCTCTGACGCGGGGCAATGCGATGTTAAAGAAGCGATCGATGAATTCATACATGTTCTCGCCTCTGAGCGTAACCTTAACACCAATGTTCATACCTTCACGCAGCTTAAAGTTCGCAACGGATTTTTTCGCTTTGCAAATCTGGGGCTTTTGGCCGGTAATCGTAGCAATGTCAGCTACGATGGCGTCGATTACCTTAGCATTATCTCTAGCTTCACCGGCACCCACATTGATGACAATTTTTTCAAGCTTCGGAATCTGCATCACGCTGTCATAAGAAAACTTCTTCATCAGCGCGGGCGAGACCTCCTGCTTGTAGAACTCCTTCAGTCTGGCCATGTGTATCTTCCTCCCTTACAGCGACTCGCCGCATTTTTTGCAGATGCGGTCTTTGGTGCCGTCCTCATAGAGCTTATGCGCAACACGAGTGGGCTTTCCGCAGCGGGGGCACACGATTTGAACCTTGCAGGCGTACAAAGCGCCCTCGGCCTTGACGATCCCGCCCGGGGCACCCATCTTACGGGGCTTCACATGCTTTGTAACCATGTTGCGGCCCTCAATGATGACCTTTCCCTCTTTGGGGCTGACCGCCAGGATCTTGCCCTTTTTGCCGCGCTCTTTGCCGCTCAAAATGATGACGGTGTCACCAGTTTTTACATGAACTTTGTTATTCATTAGTGAACACCTCCAATCAAAGTACTTCCGGGGCAAGGCTTAAAATCTTCAAATAATCCTTATCGCGCAGCTCTCTGGCAACCGGCCCAAAAATACGCGTACCCCTGGGGTTTTTGTCGTCCTTAATAATAACCGCCGCATTCTCATCAAAGCGGATATAAGTTCCGTCCTGGCGGCGAACGCCAAAAGCGGTACGAACAATAACCGCCTTAACAACGTCGCCTTTTTTAACAACGCCGCCGGGTGCTGCTTTTTTGACCGAAGCTACCACAACGTCGCCAATATTGGCATACCTCCTGCCTGTGCCGCCCAGAACACGAATGCACATAAGCTCTTTCGCGCCCGTGTTGTCGGCAACCTTGAGGTAAGTCTGCTGTTGTATCACAGTGCGTTCCTCCTTTGCTGAAAGCTACCTTATTTGGCTTTCTCTATAATCTCGACAAGACGCCATCTTTTTTCTTTGGAAAGGGGACGGGTCTCCATCACACGCACACGGTCACCTATGGAGCATTCATTGTTTTCGTCATGAACCTTCAGCTTAACGGTACGCTTGATAATTTTTTTGTAAAGCGGGTGCTTCACGCTGTCCTGGATAGCGACAACGGCAGTTTTGTCCATCTTATTGCTGACGACCTTACCGACGTTGGTTTTTCTCATATTTCTGTCACTCACAGCTTAATCCTCCCTTCCCTTACGCTTTCGCGCTGTTCTTCAGCTCATTGTCACGCAACACAGTCTTGATACGGGCAATGTCTTTTTTAACAGCGGAAATTCGCATCGGGTTGTCAAGCTGATTAATAGCAAGCTGAAAACGCAGGTTGAAAAGTTCTTCTTTCAGATCCTTCAGCTTGCTCTGCAGCTCTTCTGTTGTCAACTCTCTAATCTCTGCGGCCTTCATGATTGCTCACCACCCGTTTCTTCCTTCTTGACAAACTTGCACTTAACCGGCAGCTTGTTCGCAGCAAGGCGCATCGCCTCTCTGGCAGCCTCTTCGGGCACACCAGCAATTTCAAACATAATTCTGCCGGGCTTAACCACGGCTACCCAATATTCAGGTGCGCCTTTACCTTTACCCATGCGGGTTTCGGCAGGTTTTTTGGTAATCGGCTTGTCAGGGAAAATCTTAATCCAAACTTTACCGAATCTTTTTGTATAACGGGTCATGGCGATACGGGCAGCCTCAATCTGATTGGCAGTAATCCATGCCGGCTCAAGTGACTGCAAGCCGAACTCGCCGTATGTGACCTTGTTTCCGCGGTGCGCTGTGCCGGTCATACGGCCACGGTGAACCCTGCGGTATTTTACGCGTTTAGGCAGCAACATTATTTATTGCCTCCTTCCCTCTTGGGTTTGCGGTTATCGTGCAAAACCTCTCCCCTGTAAATCCAAACCTTTACGCCAATACGGCCATAGGTGGTGGCAGCCTCGGCGAAACCGTAATCAATGTCGGCACGAATGGTCTGCAGCGGGATGGTACCCTCATGATAATGCTCGGTACGGGCAATTTCAGCTCCGCCCAAACGGCCGGAAACCTGAGTCTTAATACCCTTGGCGCCCAATTTCATGGAACGGCCGATGCACTGCTTCATAGCGCGGCGGAAAGAAATTCTCTTTTCCAACTGCTGGGCAATGTTTTCGGCAACCAGCTGTGCATTTAAATCGGGGGATTTAACCTCCACGATATTGATGGATACCGGCTTATTCAGCATTTTTTCGCACTGCACACGAAGCTTCTCAATTTCAGAGCCGCCCTTGCCAATGACCATGCCAGGCTTGGCGCAGTGGATATGAACACGAACCTTAGAGGCATCGCGCTCGATCTCGATTTTCGGAACACCCGCGGCTGTAAGCTGCTTTTTCAGCGTCTTGCGCAGGTTGTAATCCTCAACCAGGGTGTCGCCAAAGACATTGTCTTTTGCGAACCAACGGGAATCCCAATCTTTAATTACGCCCACACGAAAGCCGTGGGGATTGATTTTCTGGCCCATAGTTTACCTCCTCCGCTATTCTTTTTCCTTGAGCACGAGGGTTACGTGCGAAGTTCTTTTCAAAATTCTGAACGCGCGACCCTGCGCTCTGGGACGAATGCGCTTGAGGATCGGACCAGGGCTGACGAAGCATTCTGCAACGTACAGTCTGGAAACGTCCATGTTATGGTTATTCTCAGCATTTGCCATGGCCGACTTCAGCAGTTTCTGAAGATCTTCACAGGCGGCCTTTGGGGTATGCTTCAGGATAGCCATAGCAAGGTCTGTGTCCTTGCCACGGATCAAATCCAGCACAATTGACACCTTGCGGGGAGAAATACGGGCGTATTTCAAATAAGCCCTTGCTTCCATTGTATACACTCCTTTCGGCCTTTATCTGGTAGTTTTGGATCCGGCGTGACCTTTAAAGGTTCTGGTGGGGGCAAACTCACCGAGCTTGTGCCCAACCATATCTTCGGTAACATAAACCGGAACATGCTTGCGGCCGTCGTGGACGGCTATGGTATGACCGACAAAATCCGGGAAAATAATCGAAGCCCTGCTCCAGGTCTTAACGATTTTCTTTTCGCCAGCTGCGTTCATCTCTTGGATCCTCTTAAGCAGCACAGGCTGAACGTAAGGACCCTTTTTCACACTTCTGCTCATCAGTTAAGCTCCTTTCTGTCCGCCTTACTTGCTGTTTCTGCGCTTCACGATAAACTTATCGGAACGGTTCTTCTTAGAACGAGTCTTGTAACCCAGAGCCGGCTTACCCCAAGGAGTAACAGGACCGGGACGACCGATGGGGGCTTTACCCTCACCACCACCATGCGGGTGATCATTCGGGTTCATAACAGAACCGCGAACCGTGGGACGCCAGCCCATGTGGCGTTTGCGTCCGGCTTTACCGATTTTCATGTTCTCGTGATCCACATTGCTGACCTGGCCGATTGTAGCCATGCACAGCTGAGATACGTTGCGCAGCTCACCAGAGGGAAGACGCAGCAGAGCCATTCCATTTTCCTTCGCCATCAACTGTGCCTGGTTACCTGCAGAACGAGCCAGCTGGCCGCCCTTGCCGGGGTACAGTTCCACGTTGTGGATGAAGGTACCGGTGGGGATGCTGTGAAGGGGCAGCGCGTTGCCGGGTTTAATGTCGGCTCCGGTGCCAGAAACAACCTTATCGCCGACCTTCAGGCCATGAGGCGCCAGGATGTAGCTCTTCTGTCCATCCTCATACTGAATCAGAGCAATAAAAGCGGAACGGTTGGGATCGTACTCTAAAGTGAGAACGGTCGCCGGCATGTCTGCCTTCTGTCTCTTAAAATCGATGAGGCGATACTTTTTACGGTTTCCGCCGCCGCGGTGGCGAACCGTGATTCTGCCGTAGCTGTTGCGGCCGGATTTTTTATTAAGAGGTGCCAGCAGGCTCTTTTCGGGGCCTGTCTTTGACAACTGGGAATAATCAGTAACAGACATGCCGCGGCGACCCGCAGTAGTCGGTTTATAATTAATAATAGGCATTCGGTTTCACACTCCTTGTTGTGGCTTTGCGGGAACTTGCCCAGTCCCCATACTTTGCCCCTGCCTCAGGATTGGCAGGAAATTACATCATACCCTCAAAGAATTCGATTCCTTTGCTGTCGGGGGTCAAGGTAACAACAGCCTTTTTCCAAGCTGCGGTATAGCCCTGGGTTCTTCCCTGACGGCGCAGATGACCTCTGACATGCAGGGTATTCACCTTTGCAACTTTTACTTTGAAAAGTTCTTCGATAGCGCTCGCGATCTGAATTTTGTTCGCATCACGGGCAACCTCAAAGGTGTACTTTTTGGCGCCGATGGCGCTCATGCTTTTTTCAGTAATGATCGGGCGGATGACAATATCATGTGCAGTCATTACGCATACACCTCCTCGATCTTAGCTACGGCATCCTTGAGCACGATGAACTTATCGGCATTCAGGATATCGTACACACTCAGCGTATTAACCGTGGCTGTTTTCACGCCGGGCAGGTTGCTGGCCGAAGCGATAACCTTCTTATTCTCCTCGGGGAGAACGATAAGGGCCTTCTTCTCAGCGCCCAGGTCTTTCAGCATAGCCACAATTACCTTGGTCTTGTATTCGTCCATGTTAATCTGATCCAGTACGATGATCTCGTTGTCAACCACCTTGCTGGAGAAAGCGGATTTCATGGCAAGACGGCGAACCTTCTTGTTCACGGTATATCTGTAGTCGCGGGGCTTCGGGGCAAACACGACGCCGCCGTGTCTCCACTGGGGAGCGCGGATGGAGCCTTGTCTTGCGTGTCCTGTGCCCTTCTGACGCCAGGGCTTTCTGCCGCCGCCGGCAACCTCAGCACGAGTCAGTGCGGACTGTGTGCCCTGACGCTGATTTGCCAGATAGTTTTTAACCATCTCGTGCATTACAGCGACATTGGGTTCAATTCCAAATACAGCTTCGGAAAGTTCAATCTGTCCGACTTCTTTTCCGGCCATATCAAGTACTGCTACTTTAGGCATTCCTAATTCCTCCTTCCCTTACGCCTTTACGCTGTCGCGGATTACAACAGTGCCGCCGTTGGGACCAGGGACAGCCCCTTTAATGGCGATCAGGTTGTTTTCAGCATCCACCTTAACAACGGTTAAATTCTGTACAGTCACCTTTTCAGCGCCCATGTGTCCGGCCATCTTCATGCCCTTAAACACACGGGAGGGGCTGGAGCAGGCGCCGGTGGAACCGCCGTGTCTTGCAACAGGGCCGGTACCATGGGATTCCTTCAGTCTGCCGAAGTTCCAGCGTTTAATCACGCCGGCGTATCCCTTACCTTTGCTGGTGCCGCTTACATCGACCTTGTCCCCTTTTTCGAAGACATCAGCCTTAATCAGGTCGCCCACGTTGTAAGCATCCGGGTTGGAGAGTTTAAACTCTCTCAAAGTTCTTTTGGGGGCTACGTCCGCTTTTGCGAAGTGTCCCGCCAGGGGTTTGTTCACCCGGCTCAGTTTCAGATCGCCGAAGCCGACCTGAATTGCAGCATAACCATCGTTTTCCACAGTCTTTTTCTGCGCTACTACGCAGGGACCGGCTTCCACGACAGTAACAGGGATGACATTGCCCTTTTCATCGAAGATCTGCGTCATGCCGATCTTCTTGCCAATGATTGCCTTTTGCATTATTTTACCTCCAATGCAGGTTATTGGTTGGCACTATGCCAACATGACCCCAGCCGCTCGGTTGGTCGATTTAGAGTTTAATCTCAATCTCGACGCCCGCGGGAAGTTCCAAGCCCATCATCGCCTCAACAGTTTTGTTAGAGGGTCTGAGGATGTCGATAAGTCTTTTGTGAGTTCTCATCTCAAACTGCTCACGGCTGTCCTTGTACTTATGAACAGCGCGCAGGACGGTAACAATCTGCTTCTCGGTGGGCAGCGGAACAGGCCCGGACACTCTTGCTCCGGTACGCTTCGCTGTTGCCACGATTTTCTCAGCGGACTGATCTACCAACTGATGATCATACCCCTTGATTCTTATCCTGATTTTTTCTTTGACTGCCACTTTGAATCGCCTCCTTCTTGTAGTTGGCGGGCGGCGTTTTTTAAAACCTAACACTGTGCCGGGTGTTTCACCTAAGAACACTAAAAACCGGATTGACTTCTTTACGAAGTTAATCCGGGTAAAGGCATAAAAAACGTCTGGGCGCACAAAGGCATAACTTCAGCCTCGGCAGTCCCAAAATATCTGTCGCCCGGTTTAAAATCGGACATACTCCACGGAAAAACCGGCAAAACTGCCGCAACCTCCCGCTTCATCGCATATCTGTCGCAGTCACGCTCAATTATATTACCATATTGGCACTTAGAACGCAAGAGTTATTTTCTCTTTTCTGCAAGAAAATTTAAAGTTATTTTTATTAAACAGTAACAAAATCCAAATATTTCCTATTTGCTACGCATTTACTGCAAGATCTGCCTCTTCCAAAGGATCCACTTCCAGCTGTAAGAAGGGTTTCATCTCCCAATAAGGAACCACAATCTGATAAAAATCGCCTTGGGAATACGAAAGCGGAATCGCAAATCCAACTCCGTCCGGCGTCATATAAACTGAAGTATCTGCCTTTTTCTGCTGAATAGATTCCGTAGGCAGCGCACTGACAATATCCGGCGGCGCATTGTCTCTGACCGCCTCCCAGATCACTTCATACAAATCTTCGTCCTCTTTCAGCATGTCCGAAACCGCCAACTCTTTGCCGGAACGCAAATCGAAATTCACAGAGTGGGTCATCCGGTCCGGGTGAGAAGCATCTGATCGTTCATATGAGGTAATAAACAACACACTGACAAAATCGCCGCTTTGTCGGGTGAGTTCATATTCCGTACTGATATTGATCTGTACTAGCTGTTTGCTGGAAGCATCCACTTCCGATTCATACCCGTTTTGCTCCACATCCCGCATCGCAGCTTGTTTCGCCGCCGCGTTGAGCAAATCTGCATTGCGCAGCCCTAAAAACACAGGGTAGCTGACCGCGTAATTCTTGCCGTTCTGCCGGAAGGTGAAAAGTTCCCGTTTAACCGCCGCGGTGGATACTTGTTCCGACTCATCCGGCTGGGAAGAAGATGTCAGATCAGAATCACTGGAAGATTCCGGTTGGGAAGAAACCGGAGCAGAGGACTCTTCTGAGGACACCGCCGAACTGTGGGAAGTATCTCTTGAGCACCCCCCAAAAGACAGCAACAGGGCAGCCACCGCCACTCCCGCCAAAAACAGCTGCTTCATTGTCATTCCGCCTTTCTTCTGGACCTTTTGTGTTTCCGGCCGAACCGGCCTATTTGGTGGGAAGCAAAAAGATTTGCAAAAAAGAGAGCAACGCGATAGAACACACCACAAAAGCCACGCAAAGTATTTTCATCTATTATAATCGACGTCACACCACTGTCACAACCAATGATATCGTCATCCTCGTCATCTGCTTCATTATCATCTGCTTCCACGGCCTCTTGATACCAGCCCCAGCCGGTAAAGCCCGCGGCAGCCACAAACCAAACTGCAAGAAGAGTAAATACTGTTCCCAACTTTTTCATAGCATTCTCCCTTTTTGTTTCGCTATTCCCAACTGCTATAAATCAAATTTACAAAACAGAAAAAAGGGAAAAGGGATGGCAGGCATCCTCTTTCCCCTTTTCGCATTCATTTCACATCGGCCTTGTTCGTCCGGCCAGGCAAAACAATTTAATAGGCTTTTCCCCAATAAACCATCGCCTTGGCCTTCTGCCCGCAGCAGACACAGGTCTCCGTAATCTGTTCCTGCTCAAAGGGCATGCAGCGAGAAGTCACTCCGGCTAATTCCTTCAGTTTTTCCTCGCACTCCTGGCTACCACACCACATGGCTTTAATAAAGCCCGGTTCGGAATCCGCCACCGCACGGAACTCATCCAATGTTGTTGCTGTATGCGTCATGCATTCCCGGCGTTTCAGCGCCGCGTCATACATGCCCCGGCGCACAATGTCCAGCTGTTCCAACACAGCCTTCTCCAAATCCGCCAAAGAAACAAAGCTCTTTTCCCTGTCGGTTCTGCGCACCAATACACACTGCTCTTTTTCTATATCCTTGGGCCCGATCTCCAAACGGATCGGCACCCCTTTCATTTCGTACTGAGCAAATTTCCAGCCCGGCGACTGATCACTGTCATCTACCAAAACACGGCAGACTTTTTTAAGCCTTTGTTCCAGCTCTCTGGCCTTTTCCAGAACGCCTTCCTTATGCTGTGCAACCGGAACAATCACAACCTGAATAGGTGCAACCGCTGGCGGCAGAATCAATCCATCATTGTCACCGTGGGTCATAATAATGCCCCCGATAATCCGTGTGCTCAGGCCCCAAGAGGTCTGATACGGATGACAAACGGAATTGTCTCTGCCCTGGAAAGTAATATCGAAAGCCTTCGCAAATCCATCGCCAAAATAATGACTGGTACCAGACTGTAACGCCTTGCCATCATGCATCATGGCCTCTATGGTATACGTCATTTCAGCGCCGGCGAATTTTTCCTTATCGGTTTTTCGCCCTTTAATAACCGGAATCGCAAGCTCCTTCTCACAAAGCTCCGCATACACCTCAAGCATCTGCTCGGTTTCAGCCTTAGCCTCTTCCGGCGTTTCATGCATGGTGTGTCCTTCCTGCCAGTGGAATTCCACCGAGCGCAGGAACGGCCGCGTTGTTTTTTCCCAGCGAACCACAGAACACCACTGGTTGTAAAGCTTTGGCAGGTCGCGCCAGGACTGGATTTTTCGCGCATAATAATCACAGAATAAAGTCTCTGAAGTGGGGCGCACGCACAAACGCTCCTGCAATTCCTCGCTGCCGCCATGGGTAACCCAGGCAACTTCGGGAGCAAAGCCTTCTACGTGATCCTTTTCCTTTTGCAGCAGGCTTTCGGGAATAAACATCGGCATCGATACATTCTGATGCCCCAACTCCTTAAACCGTCTGTCCAGACTATCTCTGATGTTCTCCCAAAGAGCCCAGCCATAGGGTTCAATCACCATACAGCCACGCACGCTGGAATAATCCATCAGCTCTGCTTTTTTTACAATATCAGTATACCATCTGGCAAAGTCTTCCTCCATAGGAGTAATGGCTTCCACCAGTTTCTTTTGTCCGGCCATGCTTTTATTTGCTCCTTAAAATTACGATTGCTATTTCTGCTTCTTGGCGCCTGTAACCTTATCCAAAAGGACAATCAAAGCGTAAATAAGCACCATTACGATAAAGATACCGAGCATTCCTTTGCCCATCAGCTCAAGAGAGTGGTTAATATCCTCGGTTTGTACCGAGCCCATGACGCTCTGAAAGGCAATTGCTAATGTTGTCAAATTCATGATAAACCCCCTCCTTTAAGCCAAAAATACTTTTGCCAAAGACAGAATGATACCGCCGGCTACAACGGAACCAATCTGACCAGCAACGTTTGCACCAACAGCGTGCATCAGCAAGTGGTTCTGATTGTCCTCTTTCAGAGCCATCTTCTGGATAACACGAGCGGACATCGGGAACGCAGAGATGCCGGCGCCGCCGACCATCGGGTTGATTTTCTTCTCCTTCGGCAGGAAGATGTTGAGGATTTTTGCAAACACAACACCACCAATGGTATCGAAAACGAACGCGAACAGTCCCAGAGCCATAACAATCAGTGTGCCCCAGTTCAAGAAGCGGTCTGCCTGCATGGTGAAAGCAATGGTGATACCAAGGAAGATGGTAATCAGGTTTGCCAGCGGGCCCTGAGCTGTCTGAGACAGGCTCTCAAGACGGCCGCTCTCACGAATCAGGTTACCGAACATCAAGAAGCCTACCAGCGCTACAGAATCAGGAGCAATCATGCCCGCAATCAATGTAACGATAACAGGGAACAAAATCTTAGTGGTCTTAGTAACAGACTTGGGGTTGTAGGGCATGCGAATCATGCGCTCTTTCTTGCTGGTAACAGCTTTGATTGCCAAGGGCTGAATAATTGGTACCAAAGCCATGTACGAATAGGCCGCCACAGCAATAGCACCCATGTACTCACTCTGCAGCTGCTGAGAAACCAGAATAGAAGTCGGGCCGTCGGCTGCGCCGATAACACCGATACTCATGGCATCCTTCAGCGGGAAGCCCAACAGAACTGCCAACACAACAGTCAGGAAGATACCGAACTGTGCCGCGCCACCAAACAGCAGCATGCGGGGGTTAGACAGCAAGGGTCCAAAGTCGATCATTGCGCCGATACCTACGAACAGCAGAAGCGGGAACGCTTCGGATGTAGCGATACCAACATTAAACAGCCAGGTTACAATACCTTCGGTCTGCTCGTCACCAATAACGCCCGGAAGGGGCAAGTTAACCAGGATAGCACCAAAGCCCATGGGGAGCAGCAGTGCAGGTTCAAAGTCTTTTTCGATCGCAAGCCACATCAGCAGTGCTCCAACTGCCCACATGACCAGCATTTTGGGGTTGTCGGCCATAGTTTGTATGCCGTCAACTAAAAAGCTGAATTCATTCAACGATTTTAACTCTCCTTTTGAAATATTTTATTTTCCATGCTAACTTCATACATTATATCGGCTTCCTTTGTGATTTTCAAGTCAATTCCCCAAAAAACTTATAAAAAAACCGCTGTGCCTAGCACAACGGTTTAAATTTTTGGTAAAAATACATTATTATACATTATAATACATGACCATACTATACATGCTATACATGTTCTTCAATGTATTTCACAAGTTCGCCGACTGTTTTAATGTTGTCAATTTCTGTGTCGGGAATCTCAATTTCAAATTCATCTTCAATCGACATCAGCAAATCAACCACATCCAGAGAATCCGCACCCAGATCATCCACTACAGATGTATCTAAAGTAATAGAATCCTCCTCAACATCAAACTGCTCGCTGAGAATCGCCTTTACCTTCTCAAAAACCATCCTATTTCCTCCTTGCCTTTATAAAATAAAAAATGATTGCTTCGGTTTGCAATCAAGAATATTGTATGCTACAATTTCCCTACCCACATATTATTAGCAATCTTTCTCTTTGTCAATAGAAATTATAAGATTCCTGATATATTTCTTTTCAGAGGAGTTTCCATATGAAAAAACATCATTTTGGATTGATTGGATTTCCGGTAACCCACACCATGTCCCCGTTTATTCACGAAGAATTATTTCGTCTTAGCGGACTCGATGCGGAATATACGGTTTTTTCCCTTTCCGCCGAGGAGCTAAGCCAATCCCCAACCCAAGAAAAGCTTCGGGAACTGGACGGTTTTAATGTGACAATTCCTCACAAAAAAGAAGTCATCTCCATTCTGGATCAAATGGATCCCAAATCGGAGCTTTCTTCTTCGGTGAATACCGTGAAAAAAGAAAACGAACGTCTGCTGGGCTACACTACTGATGGTGAAGGTTTTTTGGCCGCGCTGCACGCAGGCGGAATCCAGCCCGGGGGCAAAGCTTTGGTTCTGGGCAGCGGGGGCGTTTCGCGGGTGATGGCCTTTGAATTGGCCGACGCCGCCTATTTTCCCGATTTAACGATTTGTGTGCGGGAAAGCGGACTTTCTTCCGCTCACGCTTTAGCGGAATCTCTTACTGAAAAGCTGAAAAAAGAGCAAAAAATATTTGAGGTTCAGGTCTGTCTTTATGAAGAGCTGAATCCGAAAGAATCTTACGCTTTGGCAGTCAACGGAACTCCGGCGGGAATGCATCCCAACATCCATACCATTCCCCCCATCCCACCGGAATTATTCAAAAACATTCACGCAGTTTTTGATGCCGTTTACAATCCGCAGCACACACCGTTTTTGCAAAAAGCCCGTCAGGCAGGCTGTGTGGCCGTTGGCGGTATGGACATGCTGGTCTGGCAGGCAGCGGCGGCACATAAAATTTGGTACGGCGCACAATTTGATCCCGAACAGATTGCTGAAATCAGCGCCAAGGCAGTTATCGAAATGCAACGCCTGTTCGGCGAACCAAAGGGGTGAGGACAAATGGAGCCTTCCATTGTGCTGTGCGGTTTTATGGGCAGCGGAAAAACCACCGTAGGAAAACAATTAGCTCAAATGAGCAATCGCCAATTTGTGGATTTGGATCAATACATTGAACAAAAGCAGGGACAATCGGTTTCCGATATTTTTCGCTCGGCAGGCGAACCCGGCTTTCGCCAAATGGAAACAGCGGCAGCCCGGGATCTGTCCGGCTCCGGAAACCTGGTCATTGCCACCGGCGGCGGCACGGTGCTAAAAGCAGAAAACATCGATTTGCTTTGCAAAAACGGGGTGATTGTTCTGCTGGACGTTCCTCTCTCCACATTAGAAACCCGGCTGGCACAGGCAACCGACCGGCCGCTTCTTCAGCGGGAAGATAAGTCCGAATTTATGCACCGGCTTTATGAAGAACGCATGCCGTTTTATCGCTCTGCGGCACAAATCTGTGTGGATGCAGACGGGGATCCGCAGAAAATTTCAGAATGCATTTTACAAAAAATAAAAATTTATTTCTCTCAAAAGGCTTGACAAACATTTTTTCATTGTTTATCATGAACCCAAGTTGAAATAAAAGCCGGAGGAACCTTTCTCATGGATTTGATTCGTAACAACGCACGATTTACAAGCTACTTTAGCTATCCCCGCCATTATCTGGTGTGGGATTTTGTTGCGTGCTATGAATGCCATGACTGTTTTTGTCGGCCTAAATTTACTTCTCGCACAGGGTGCCAGATGCATCCCTGACTTTTGCTAGGGTAATTATATTAGGGACGAAGCTGCCGGGCAGCTTCGTCCCTATTTCTTTACCTAAAAACGATACAGGAGGGTTATTTTATGATCATCGTATTAAAACCGGAATGCACGAAGCTTCAGCTGGATCAGTTTGTCGAAAGGCTGCAAAGCCGTTATGATCTTCAGGTAAACACCTGGGTGGGCACGCAAAGAACCGTGCTGGGTCTAATAGGCGACACCTCCAGCGTTGACACGGATTCTCTGTCCGCACAGGATTTCGTAGAAAGCGTCAAGCGCGTACAGGAACCTTATAAAAAGGCCAACCGCAAATTTCACCCGGACAACACCGTAATCACTCTGCCGGGCGGACAGAAAATCGGCGACGGCTCCCTGACTTTGATGGCCGGCCCTTGCTCAGTGGAAGGGGAAGAACAAATCTGCGGCATTGCAGAACAGGTTCAGGCTTCCGGCGCTAAATTCCTGCGCGGCGGCGCATTCAAACCCCGCACCTCTCCCTACTCCTTTCAGGGCATGAAAGCAGAGGGTCTGGAATTGCTGAGCCTTGCCAAAAAGAAAACCGGCCTGCCCATCGTAACTGAAATCATGCGCGTGTCTCATCTGGAACTGTTTGAGGATGTGGACATCATTCAGGTGGGCGCCCGCAATATGCAGAACTTTGAGCTGCTCAAAGAACTGGGAAAAATTGATAAGCCGATTCTGCTCAAGCGTGGGCTTTCCAGCACCATTGAAGAATTGCTGATGAGTGCCGAATACATCATGGCGGGCGGCAATGAGAAAGTCATTCTGTGCGAGCGCGGAATCCGCACTTATGAAACCTACACCCGCAACACGCTGGATATCTCGGCAGTGCCGGTGCTGAAAAAGCTCTCTCATCTGCCTGTTATTGTAGATCCCAGCCACGCCGGCGGAATCGCCTGGCTGGTGGAGCCTTTGGCCCTTGCCGCAGTAGCCGCCGGAGCCGACGGCCTGATGATCGAAGTACACAACGACCCACCCCATGCACTGTCTGACGGTGCCCAGTGCCTCACCCCCAACCAGTTTGATCGCGTGGCTTCGCGTTTGTTTGAAGTGGGAAAAGTCTTCGGCAAAACCCGCTGAACAAATGGCACAACTGCCGCTTTGGGGCAGACAAATCGGGTAAGGAGAGTGTTATAGCTTTGAAGGCAACAGAAACCGCCGCTGTGCAGCAGCCAAAAGAACGAAACATCGTCATTGTTGGTCTGGGGCTGATTGGCGGCTCTTTGGCAAAGGCGATTGCCGCCAAAACCCGTCACCGGGTAACAGGAATTGATAAGAACGCAGACGTAATCCAACAGGCTTTGGACTGCGGTGCAATTTATAAGGAAGCCGATGACAAAGACTTGGAAAATGCAGATATTTTAATTCTGTGCTGCTATCCCCAAGACTGCATCGATTTTATAAAGCAAAAAGGTTCTTTCCTTCGGGGTGCCGTTGTGACAGACACCTGCGGCATAAAAAGCGCCATCTGCCCCCAGCTGACAGAATTGTCCCGGGAATTTGGATTTTCTTTTGTGGGCGGCCACCCCATGGCGGGCACAGAAAGAAACGGATTTTCCGCCAGCGATCCGAATTTGTTTCAAGGGGCCAGCTATCTTTTGGTTCCCTGCGGAGCGCCCGACAGCGCCGTCCATATGGTGGAGGAATTGGCCTTTGACATAGGGGCGGCCCGTACCATCACCACAACGCCAGAGCATCATGACGAAATGATCGCCTTTACCTCTCAGGTTCCTCATGCTTTGGCCTGCGCTTATGTGCTGAGCCCCCTCTGCCCTCAGCATCCCGGCTATTCGGCAGGAAGCTACCGGGATGTGTCCCGGGTAGCCCGCATGAATGAAACTTTGTGGAGCGAACTGTTCTTAGAAAACCAAACACCCCTGACTCGGGAGCTGGACATCCTTATCGGAAATTTGACCCAAATTCGAAACCTAATCTCAGAAAATAATCCAGAAGAACTTCGTGCCTTGCTTCGGCAGGGACGCGAAAGAAAAGAAAGGCTGGGAGAATAATGGAACTCATGATTCAAACCTCAAAACCCTATCAAATCCTCATCCAACGGGGATGTCTGGATCAGGTCGGCCATCACGCATCCCAGCTGTTCCGCGAAAATAGCCGGGCACTCATTGTAACCGACAGCAACGTTGCGCCGCTTTACGCCCAGCGCACAGCTGACTCCTTAAAAGAAGCGGGTTTTCTGCCCGAACTCTTTGTGTTTCCTGCCGGGGAAGAAAGCAAGCGGCTTTCTTCCATCGAACAGATTTATTCCGCCATGGCCGAACACAGCATGACCCGAACCGACTTTATCGTGGCTTTGGGCGGCGGTGTCACCGGGGATATGGCT
Source organism: Clostridium minihomine (assembly GCF_900240385.1). Classification (GTDB taxonomy): domain Bacteria; phylum Bacillota; class Clostridia; order Oscillospirales; family Acutalibacteraceae; genus Faecalispora; species Faecalispora minihomine. Next base: position 465,874 of record NZ_OEQH01000002.1, read on the forward strand.
GGCTTTGCCGCAGCCACCTTTTTGCGGGGCATCGGTTTTCTTCAAATCCCCACTTCTTTGCTGGCACAAATTGATTCTTCTGTGGGCGGAAAAACCGGTGTGGATCTTCCCCAGGGAAAAAATCTGGTAGGCGCCTTTCATCAGCCCCGCATGGTTTTGATTGACCCGAACACCCTTTCCACCCTACCTCCCCGTTTTTTTGCAGACGGCATGGCCGAAGCCATCAAATACGGCTGCATCAAAAGCCGCTCCCTGTTTCAACTGATCGAAGAAAATTCAATGGATCAGGATTCCGAAAAGCTGGAGGAAATGATTTTTCAGTGCATTGACTGGAAGCGCCGGGTGGTGGAAGCCGACGAATTTGACACAGGCGAGCGGATGCTCTTAAATTTCGGGCATACTTTGGGCCACGCGCTGGAACAATACTATTCCTTCGGAAAATTAACTCATGGGGAAGCAGTGGGCATCGGCATGGTATGGATGAGCCGGGCCGGGGAATCCTTAGGGCTTACCAAACCGGGAACTGCAGAGAAAATCAGTCGGGTACTGACACAATACGGCCTGCCGGTAAACGATTCCGCTCCGGCGGAACAACTGGCTGCGGCCGCTTCTATGGATAAAAAAGGAATGGGTGAAACCCTAAACTTGATTCTTCTAAAAGAGATCGGCAGTTCCTTGGTTCACCCCATTCCCAAAAGCAATTTGCTTTCTATTATATATAGAAAGGAGGCGCGGATATGAACCGGGCCATTTTATCCCCTTCCCGCCTTTGCGGCTCAGTGACAGTTCCCCCTTCTAAAAGCGCCGCACACCGGGCAATTCTGTGTGCCGCTTTAGCCAGAGGGAAAAGCCGCCTTTCTAATGTATCGGATTCCGAAGACATTCGGGCAACTTTGGGGGCAATTGAAGCCCTTGGGGTGCAGGTATGCCGGGAAGGGGAAACCCTGTTTTTAGACAGCAGCGGAAAATGGGAGGACGAAGCAGAAATTGACTGCGGAGAATCCGGCTCTACCCTTCGCTTTTTGATTCCCATTTTGGCAGGGCTGGGTGTGGATGCCCGCCTGACCGGCCGGGGCCGCCTGCCTTATCGCCCCTTGGGTACTTATTTGGAATGCCTGCCACCTCACGGCGCTATTTTAAAAACAAAGGGCGGACTTCCGCTCACAATAGACGGCGGCCTGAATCCGGGTGTGTATTCTTTGCCGGGCAACATTAGCTCTCAATTTATTACCGGGCTGCTTTTGGCCTTGCCCCTTCTGCCCGGCGACAGCCGCATTGAGCTGACAACTCCGTTGGAATCAGCGGGATACATCGATTTGACACTGGCGGTTCTACAAAGTTTCGGAGTAACGATTCAGCCCACTGATTCCGGCTGGAATATTCCGGGCTGGCAGCGGTATCAGCCCGGGGAATACACAGTGGAGGGGGACTGGTCACAGGCTGCATTCTTTTTGGCGGCTGGTGCTTTGGGCGGGGAATTATCCATTCACGGCCTTCGCCGGGATTCCGCTCAGGGTGACCGGGAAGCAGCTTCTTTGTTTCGGCAATTCGGCGCACAAATCCGATGGCAGGGGGATGTGCTTCTGGTATCCGGTTCTTCGCTTTGCGGTATTGAAATTGATGCCGCACAGATTCCGGATTTGGTTCCGGTATTGGCAGCAACCGCTGCCTTGGCCAAAGGCCGCACGGTGATTACCGGGGCATCCCGGCTTCGTCTAAAAGAAAGTGATCGGCTCAACGCCATGACAGAAGGGCTCACCGCTTTGGGCGCAAAGGTCACCCAATCTTCCGATGGACTGATCATTGACGGGGCCGAACGCCTCTCAGCAGGAGTCGCTCAGGGCTGCCGCGATCACCGGGTCGTCATGGCTCTTTCCATTGCCGCTCTGCGGGGCGGTGAACCCACTGAAATTACCGACGCCGACAGCATTTCCAAATCCTATCCCAACTTTTTTGCGGAATACAACCGATTAGGGGGAAAAGCCAATGTCATCTAGCTTTGGAGATTCCATTCGCATCAGTATCTTCGGGGAAAGCCATGGGGATGCCATTGGCGTGGTGCTGGATAACCTGCCCGCCGGCGAACCCATTCGGGAAGAAGAAATTGAGCAGCAGATGGCGCGCCGCGCACCGGGACAGGATTCCTCCGCAACACCACGCAAAGAAAGTGACCGGGTGCGCATTGTCAGCGGCCTGCTGAACGGAAAAACCACCGGAGCACCCTTGTGCGGTATGATTGAAAACACCAATACCCGATCTTCTGACTATGAAAACCTGCGTATAACCCCCCGCCCGGGGCATGCGGATTACACCGGATCCATCCGTTACAGCGGGGCCAATGATGTGCGGGGCAGCGGACATTTTTCCGGCCGCCTAACGGCTCCGCTGACATTTGCGGGGGCTGTTTGCCGTCAGATTCTGTTTGCCCGGGGAATCCATATTGGCGCCCATGTGCTTCGCATTGCCTCGGTTGCTGATTCTCCCTTTGATCCGGTTCAAATTCCAGACGAACTGTTAGATCGCCTTTCCACACAGTATTTTTCTCTTATTGATAAAAGCAAAGAAGCCCCCATGCGGCAAGAGATTGAATCTGCCCGTCAGTCAGGGGATAGTGTGGGCGGCATTGTAGAATGTGCCGTTACCGGTTTGCCCTCAGGAATCGGTTCCCCCATGTTTGGGGGAGTAGAAAATGTACTGTCCGGTGTCCTGTTTGGAATTCCGGCGGTAAAAGGCGTGGAATTTGGCGATGGTTTTGCCTGCACCTTTCTGCGGGGCAGCGAAAACAACGATGCCTTTTCCATAGAAAACGGCCGGGTAAAAACCGTAACCAATCATTGCGGGGGCATTTTGGGCGGTATCACCACCGGCATGCCGGTTCTGGTTCGGGCCGCTTTCAAACCGACTCCTTCTATTTCTTTGGAACAAAACACGGTAAATCTTAACGCCATGGAAAAGACAACGCTTTCCATTCACGGGCGGCACGATCCCTGTATTGTGCCCCGAGCTATCCCGGTAGTAGAGTCCGCTGTAGCTTTGGGTCTCATCAACTTAATGGCGGAAAGGGGAAAATTACAATGACATTGGAAGAAATCCGCAAAAAAATTGATGCGATCGATAACCAGCTTCTTCCCCTTTTAACTGCACGGCTGGACTGTGCCCAACAGGTTGCTGCCATCAAAAAAGAGTCTGGCGGGCCGGTTTTAAATCCACAGCGGGAACAAGAGATTTTGGATCGCATGGAAACCCGATCCGAAAAGTACGGCAAAGAGATTCGTATGCTCTACACCGCCTTTATGGAATCCAGTCGGGCAATTCAGCATCAGATTTTGGGAAGCGGCGAAGAAATCCGCGCTTTGATTCGTGGTGCATCCCGGGATTTGCCCGACAGCCGTCGCATTGCCTGTCAAGGAGCCGAGCAAGCCTATTCTCATCAGGCGGCACTGCGGCTGTTCCCCCAAGGGCAGCCCACTTTTTACCCGGCATTTGGCGATGTCTTTCAGGCACTGGAAGAACACACGGCAGATTTCGGGATTCTTCCCGTAGAAAACTCTTCTGCCGGTTCGGTATCAGATGTGTATGATCTCATTTTAAAATACCGTTTCTTTATCGTGGCGGCTACCACAGTTCACATCTCGCACTGTCTGGCCGCTCCCCCGGGAATCCGCCGGGAGCAAATCCAAGAGATCTACTCTCATCCTCAAGCGCTGGCGCAATGCGCCGACTTCATTCAAAGTGCCGGGCTGAAAGCCAACCCCTTCAGCAACACGGCAGCGGCAGCCAAAATGGTAGCACAAACAGGCGGAGCCATCGGTGTAATTTGCTCCCAGCAAGCAGCCAAAACCTATGGCCTCGATATTTTGTCTTATGACATCCAAAGCACCCACAATAATTGCACCCGATTTATTGCGGTCTGCCGTAACCCCGTAATCCCACCAAACGCACAAAAAATCAGCTTGTGCTTTTCTTTGCCTCACACCACCGGGTCACTGTCCAGTGTTTTGTCCCGGTTCGCTTTAAACGGACTGAACCTGACGAAAATAGAATCCCGGCCGTTGGCGGATAAAAATTTTGAATACGATTTTTATCTGGATTTTACCGGCAACGTACATCAGCCCAAAACATTGGATTTAATTGCATCTTTACACGAAGAACTGCCCCGATTTTCCTTTTTGGGGAACTATCTGGAACTGGAATAAAATTCCCTATATATAATGAAAAAGGACAGCCCCTCTGTTTTATGGCAATTTGCGCCAATAAGCAGAGGGGCTGTCCTTTTATTTTAGAATGGAAATCAACCTGAGTGACAAGAGCAGATATTATCCCTTCGCAGGAATGTCCGCATCTTTCAGCTTTACAATCATTTCGATTTCACAAGGGGCATTCCCCGGCAGCGAGGTTGTGCCCACTGCGCTTCGGGCTGGGCATCCGCCCTCTTTGCCGAAAATGGAAACCAGCAAATCAGAAGCGCCGTTGGCCACCTTGGCGTGATCTGCAAAATCTTCGGTAGTGTTGAGAAACACCGTCATTTTCATAATAGCTGCCACATTATCCAATCCCCCGGCGTAATGATCGATAATAGTCAGGCAATTGAGGGCGCAGATCTTTACCGCATCATACCCTTGCTCTATGGTAACTTGCTGCCCCAGCTTCCCGGTCAACACCAGCTTGCCGCCGCTTTTGGGGGTCTGACCCGCGGTAAAAATAGTATCACCGCATCGAACAGCAGGGGAATAGTTGGCCGCCGGCAGATTAAATCCCGGTAATTCAATTCCTAATTCTTTTAGTTTTTCTGCGATCTTCATTTTGTCCTCCAAAAATCGTATTTATTTCTTTAAAGTGATGCTAAAAATGGCAGTTCTGTATTCCCGCCAGAAAGCAAAAAGCAAACTTTTTGGTCTGGCTTAAAACGGATGTTGCCCTCCAGAATCGCTCCCATGGTAATGGAAGAGGCTGGCTCTGCAATGATTTTTCCTTCTCTGCTAAGCAGCTGAACGGCTTTTATAATATATTCCTCACTGGTAGACACTACCTGATCCACATGCTGTTTGACCAGCGGAAAATTCGTTTTGCCCGGCCGGGTTACCAGCAAAGCATCTGCCAAAGAAGCCGCCTTGGGTAAGCTGACCGGTTCCCCAGCCTGCAAGCTTTGAGAATAACGAGCCACCACGGCAGGCTCGGCACCCACCACCCGCACAGATGATTTTTCCCCTTTTGCGCCAATGGCAACACCGGATACCAGCCCTCCTCCGCTAACGGGAGTCATAATCACATCCACTTCCGGCAGCTGGCGTACAATTTCTAATCCACAAGTTCCCTGCCCTGCAATAATCGCTTCATCGTCATAAGGGGGTACAAAGGTGTATCCGTGCTCTTCCACCAAGCTGTCAGCCAATGCCTGACGGCTGTTTAGTTCACACAGCATCACCTGAGAGCCCAAATCACGAATTCCGTTGATTTTAATTTCCGGCGCGGTATCTGTCAAAACCACCGTGGCCTTTACGCCCAAAAGTTTCGCGGCATAGGCCACACCGATTCCGTGATTCCCAGACGAAACCGTTACAATGCCTTTTTCCAGCTGTTCCGGGGAAAGGGACAAAATTTTGTTGAGAGCTCCCCGCAGTTTAAACGAGTGGGTTTTCTGCATATTTTCGGGTTTGACATAAACCTGGCATCCCAATGCTTCATCCAAATTTTGAATCCGAATGATTGGGGTTTCGTAAATGTATTTGCCAATACGCTCTTTTGCTTGAGCAACCTCTTTTGCAGTTACCATAAAGTCACTTCTCCTTTTTATTAATCACCTGATTGCACTCTTTCTTTTTATATCTGTAAGAGAAATATATCATCTTAAAGTTACCATATCCCCAACTGTCAGGCAAATAGATATTTATCTATCCTTTCATATAAAACAACTTATAAAATGTAACTGATACCGTGTTCCCGGAACGAAAAAAGAATATTCCAAACATCCACACCCTTTTTCTCCTTCAGCCGGTTTCGCCCCCATGCACAAAAACGTTTTTTGCCATCACTCTCAAAGAACAATCTATTGGATATCACAGCGGCAGTACTAACATCATGGTATAAAAAAACAGGGCGCTTTCCTTTAAAAAGTGCCCTGTTCCAGTGAGTTAAATCATTTCTAAATAAGACCGGAATGTAACTGTAAAATCGCTGATTTCAACAAAATATGCAAAAACGCCATTTACTCCTGACGGTCTCATACAAAACTGCCTTTTACTATAAAATAGGCAAAAGAAACCTTTTTCAGAAATATCTTTTAGTCCAAAATTGCTTTTTCTGTCTCTTTATCAAACAGATGGAATTTATCCATATCCAAAGCAATGTTAATTTTATCGCCCGATTTTGCTGTAGAAGTGGGGGCAACACGAGCAGTCAGGGAATTGCCCTCGCAATTCAGGTACAGATAGATTTCCGCACCCATCAACTCCGTAACCTCAACATCCGCAGAAGTCAGATTGTCTTGAGATTTCGCCAAAAATTCCGGCTCATCATGTACATCTTCGGGGCGAATTCCAAAGGTAACCTCTTTGCCCACATAAGCATCCAAAGAAACCTGAGCAGTCTTCTCTTTGGGAATTTTAACCGTGGTTTTGCCAAAGGTCAGGGTATACTGATCGCCTTCTTTATTCAGCATAGCGTTCAGGAAGTTCATCTGGGGGGAACCCATAAATCCGGCAACAAACTCATTGACAGGATGTTCATACAAATTTTGCGGGGTATCCACCTGCTGAATAAAACCGTCTTTCATAACAACGATTCTGTCGGCCATTGTCATCGCTTCGGTCTGATCGTGTGTTACATAAATAAAGGTAGTGCCAAGGCGTTTGTGCAGCTTGGCGATCTCGGTTCTCATCTGTGCGCGCAGCTTTGCGTCCAAGTTAGAAAGCGGCTCGTCCAGCAAAAACACTTTCGGGTCCCGAACAATGGCGCGGCCCAAAGCCACACGCTGGCGCTGACCGCCAGACAATGCTTTCGGTTTTCTGTCCAACAGGTGAGAAATATCTAAAACACGGGCAGCCTCTTCCACACGGCGCTTAATTTCATCCTTAGGAGTTTTACGCAGCTTCAACCCAAACGCCATGTTATCAAACACAGTCATATGGGGATACAGTGCATAATTCTGGAACACCATGGCAATATCGCGGTCTTTTGGGGCAACGTCGTTCGCCAGCTTGTCCCCAATATACAGCTCACCCTTCGATATTTCTTCCAATCCGGCAATCATCCGCAGCGTTGTTGATTTACCGCAGCCAGAAGGACCAACCAGAATAATAAATTCCTTGTCCTCAATTTCCAAGCAAAAATCAGTAACCGCAGTAACTCCTCCGGAATAGATTTTGTAAATGTTTCTGAGTGATAAACTTGCCATAACTAACCTCCTGAGCATCTTCAGACGAATCTAAAATCATAGCCTTTGGCTATCTAGTTCATTTTGAACAAAGCAATATTTGATACTTATTAATATATCAGAACTGCCTTAATTTTAACAGACCTTTTTTACCCAAACTTTGCATGTTTGGTTTAGGTAAATCCCATAAAACAAGAAAAGATGTAATAAAAAGCATCTGTCTTTTCAGGTGAAAACCGCCAGAATTTCTTCGCTGGTCATCAGACGAACCTGCCCGGGAGCCAAAGATGAATCCAACCCCAGGCTGCCGATCTGAACCCGGCTCAGCTCCTGCACGGTTTTGCCTCTGGATAAAAACATTCTTTTTACCTGGTGATATTTTCCCTCGCGAATACACACTTGCACCTGGCGCTCTGACGGGATAATACCACTGTCACAAAGTTCTTTGGGCAAAATGCACAATTTTGCAGGAAGAGCTTCGAAATCCTTCATTTTTACCCCTTCCACAAACGCTGTAATATCGTCAGAATCAACAGGAAAGTCCAATATAGCATGGTATATTTTTTCTATATTTTTTTTGGGAGAAAGCATTTTATGTGCAAAATCCCCATCGTTAGTCAAAATCAAAAGTCCCGTGGTATCTTTGTCCAATCTTCCCGCAGGAAACAATCCTTTCCTTTGCCATTCTTCTGGCACCAAATCGATTACCGTTTTGGCTCTTGTATCCCGGGAAGCGGACAGCACACCCTTTGGTTTATTCATCATCAAATACACATAGCGGGACACCTCCAGCCGATGCCCCTGCACCGAAATAACATCCTTTTCGGCGTCAATCTTCTGATCCGCGCGCACCGCCGGGGTTCCATTCACAGTGACCATTCCCTTGCGAATCATGGTTCCCACTTGTTTTCGGCTTCCGATATTCTGTGATGCCAGTATTTTGTCCAGTCTTTCCAGCGCCATCCAATAACCCCCACATTTTTTACTATTCTAGTATTGTACCCTTGCCCAAAGCATGCGTCAAGAAAAAGCCTTCGGGTCGCCCTACACTTGTTCGGGATACCCCTCGTTTTCTTCGTCCCTTCTTGTTTCTGTTTTTTTTAAATAGATATCATAATAAATAAATTTCATAAAAACTCAAAAATGAACTATTTGATATCATAACTTGTATCAATCTTTTAATACCAGTTGGTAAAAAATGGTTTTTTGGCAACTCAATTTTTTGTTTTAGATAAAATTCACAGAAATTTTTATCTTGTGTTTTTTGGCGCTGAATCAAAACAAAAACGGGTGAACAGAAAATTCTCTGTTCACCCGTTTTTCTGAATTAATCCACAGGCCACGCATTGGTGGGAATTTCACTGAGGTTCTTGCCTTCCTTTGCCTGAGATTCTGCCGGAAGCTGTTTGGCCATATTGTCAGGAGAAATCCGCTCGCTGCCTGAAAATCCGCACATGTATCCGTCAAGCGGGGTAGAGCTGATGTCGCCGCCGATTACTTTTCCGCCATAAACCAACAGCGTAGCATGCACCGGTGAGCCCTGATCCATGGCATTATTCACCTGATAAACCCATTGTTTGCAGATTTTTCCCGCATAACGGGTTAAGTCCAGTCCCTGTTCTTTTTGAATGGCATTGTATTTTTCATATACATCGTTAAAAGACGCAGGAATGGTCACTTCTCGAATTTCAATGGGCTCTGGGGAAACCTCCCACCCAAACTGCTTTAAAAATGCCACACGATCTTCATTTGTTTCTGCCTTAACGCTGTATTTTCCGCCTGCCATAGTGGTCTGACTGCCGGATCCATGAACCAAAACAGCGGTTAATATCACCAACAACAATATCAATATTAAAAGGATCATTAAAACAATATTTTTCCTTTTCGCTTTTACCGATACCATAAACATTGTACTCTCCCCCTTGTGTCACATAAATATGCACGGCGGCACTCTCTCATGCACAAATCGGCCCAACAAATTCAAAGAAAGCCAGAAAAACCTCTTTTGCGGCGTTTTCAAAATGCAAAAAGTCACTTGTTTTGAATTTGGCACTGTAATCAGCATAGCACATTGATGCACCAGATAACAAATGGCTGATAAAAAACATCGATTAAAAAGGCCCCAACAATGGGAACAATAATCAGCGCCTTGCGTGAAACCCCAAATTTTTCATGAATGGTAGTCATATTCGCCACCGCAGTGGGGGTAGAACCGATGTCGTGTCCGATGAGTCCGGCACACATCACGGCGGCATCATAATTTTTACCCAGCACACGGAAAATCACAAAATAAGTTAAAAGTACCAGCAAAACCGTCTGGGTCACCAGAACAATCAGAAGCGGGAGCGCCAGCTCTGCCAGCTCCCACAATTTCAGAGTCAAAAGCGCCATGGATAAGTAAATTCCTAAACTGATATCGCCCACTTTGTCATTGAGGTCCAGCCGAAAGTCATAAAAGTGGAATTTTTCATTCAGGTTTCGTACCAAAACTGCAAAGAACATGGCCCCCACATAAGTGGGAATCGCCATATGAATCAGCTGGCCCAGATACCCCACAATCATGGATCCCAGTGTCATACAAAGCATCAGAGCAGTCAGGTTTTTCATGGTATCCGCATAACTCATTTCCGCCTTATTTTCTTCTTCATAGCCACTTACATCCATCTGAAAACTATCATCAGATTCCGGCGTTAAGCGATACTGAATGATCAGCCTGCGGCCCAATGGCCCGCCAATCAGGCTTGCTGCAATCAGTCCAAAGGTAGCCGCCGCAAGCCCCACCAAACTGGCACCCGGATACCCCATGCTCTCCAGTGTTTGGCCATAAGCAGCGGCTCCCCCGTGGCCGCCCACCAGCGCCACAGGCCCAGAAACAATGCCATAAGCCGGGTGAAGCCCAACCAGCGGGCCAAGCCCTACCCCAATTCCGGTTTGCAGTACAGTTACCACCACATTTACCAGCCAGTAAACCACCAGCAGTTTTCCTCCGGTGAGCAAAACCTTCAGGCTGGCCCCCAACCCTACGGTAGTGAAAAACGCCAGCATAAATACCGCCTGAAGAGAAGAGTCAAATTGAAAATGAATAATGCCGCTCAGGTAAAATCCAAAATTAAGAAACACAAACAGAAATCCGCCCACTACCGGGGCAGGGATACAGAATTTTTCTAAAAAATAGACTTTTCTTTTCATCCAATAGCCAATTAACAGAAAAATCGAAGCTAAGGTCATGGTTCCGATGTTGTCAAAGGTAAAGGTCAATACAGAATTCAGCATTTCAATACGCACACTACCCGCCCCCAAGCATTCAGAATTTTGTGTGGAATGAAAATCTGCCATGCAATAAAAAAGGAAGCGGAACAGGCTGGTGTACAGCCTGCCCGCAGAGACTTAAAATCCCCACGGGGTTCCGCTTCCTTTGCATTGGCATCAGCATCCCGATTTATAAATATGTCGGGATCGAAACCAATTATGTTTTTTCTATTACCGCATCATTCTTTCGGGTCATCCATAAGATAGACTTCTGTCCAACCTTTAATTTTCCCCTTCTGCGGCCTTGGCCAAAGCCACCACTTTTTGAGAAACCTGTGCCGGCGCTTCTTCATAGCGAACAAAGGCAAACGTAAAGCTGCCGCGTCCCTGCGACACCTGACGGATAAAGGTTGTAAAATCATGCATTTCGGCCATGGGAACTTCCGCTTCCACCACCTGAAGCCCCGCCGTGGCCGGATTCATACCCATAATCCGGCCGCGCCGTTTGTTTACTTCTCCCATCACGTCGCCGGTGTTGGCATCGGGAACAGTGGCTTTCAGCGTGCCGATCGGCTCCAGCAAAACCGGATTCGCCTGAGGCATTCCGTTTTTGTATGCTACAGCCGCCGCCAGCTTAAAGGCCATTTCTGAAGAGTCCACCGGGTGATAAGAGCCATCATATAACGTAGCCCGAAGCCCTACCACAGGATATCCTGCCAGCGGCCCCTTTTGAATGCATTCCCGCAAGCCCTTTTCCACCGCGGGGAAGAATCCCTTCGGAACCGAGCCGCCCACAACCCTTTCTGCAAACTCAAGGTCATCACAGTCACAAGGCCCAAATTCAATCCACACATCACCAAACTGGCCATGTCCGCCAGTCTGTTTCTTGTGGCGTCCCTGAATCTGTACCTTTTTACGGATTGTTTCACGATAAGGAACTTTGGGCTGTGTTAATGTAATTTCCACCCCAAACTTGCTCTTGAGCTTTGACACGATTACATCTAAATGCTGTTCGCCCAACCCGGTCAAAACCATCTGGCGGGTTTCTGCGTTATTGACAAAGCGCAAAGTGGGGTCTTCTTCCAGCAGGCGCAAAATTCCCTGGGCGATTTTATCTTCTTCGCCCTTGCTTTTGGGAACAATCGCCATTGAAAGAGTGGGTGACGGATAAGCCACACCTTCCAGCGTCACTTTGCGGGCAGGCGAGCACAAAGTATCGCCCGTTGCAGTTCCCTGAAGCTTCGGCACAGCACCAATGTCACCGGCTATCAGCCCCTGGGATTCCTCTTGCTTTTTGCCGCGCATCGTAACAATTTTTCCGACTTTTTCCGGGTTCCCGGTTCTCATATTGACCAGTGGTGTTTCCGATGTGATTTTACCGGAAATTACCTTTAAATAAGACAATTTACCAATAAAAGGATCCGCAATGGTTTTAAACACCACAGCCGCAGCCGCACCGTCCTCATTGACAGAAAGCTCCACCGGGTTTCCATCCATATCCATGCCCAGCTCGCCGCCTTTTTCTTCAGCAGAAGGGGCCAGCCAAATCAGGCCGTTGAGCAGGTGTTCAATTCCATAGGTCAACTGGGCATCGCCGCAGAACACCGGGCTAATGGTGCCGTTTTTAACACCCTTGCTGATTCCAACAATGACTTCTTCCGGCGTAAACTGCTCGCCGGAAAAATATTTTTCAAACATTTCGTCACTGGTTTCGGCAACCGCTTCATAAATGGCGGTGCGCAGCCCCTCCAGTCGATCACCCATATCGGGCATGGGCACTTCAGACGCCACTCCGTTCTGATACCGGTACGCCTTATATTCCAAAATATTTACATAGCAATCTGCATTGCCATCCACTATGTAAGGAACTACCACCGGGCAGACCGACGGGCCAAAACTGGATTTCAAATCTTCAAACACCCGGTAAAAACGGGCGCTTTCGTCGCAAAGGCCGTTGACAAAAAATATTTTGGAAAGCCCCCGGGCGGTTGCCGCCTGGTTGGCCTTTTCTGTTCCTACCAGAACACCCGATTTTCCGGATACGGTAATCAGCACCGAATCTGCAGCGCGAACCGCTTCAGACAATCCGCCTTCAAAATCGAACAGTCCGGGCGTGTCAATCAAATTAATTTTATGATTTTTCCATTCCAAAGGAGCTACCGCAGTGGCTACGGATGCCTTTCTGCGGATTTCTTCGGGATCAAAATCACATACCGTATTTCCTTCCCCTACCTTTCCCAGTCGGTCGGACGCACCGGACAAAAACAGTAATGCCTCCGCCAACGTGGTCTTTCCCGAACCGCTGTGGCCCGCGATTGCAATGTTCAGAATGTTTTTTGCATGATACTGCTTCACTTGGTAAAACTCCTTTCAACTTGCCCCAGCCGGGGCAGTAGGGTAATGCCGGGAAACCGTTCTATACGGACAGTTAAAATATAGATATTTATAACAATCCTGTCCCAGTTATTGATTCCAATTATATCCTAAATTCACATAAGACGCAATGCTTTCTCATAAATTAAACGCTTTGAATAAGTATTTTTTATTGATACTATACAATTTAACGAAATCAAACAAACTTATCCGGCACGCCTAAATTTTCTTGACGGCACAAAAAAAACAGACAAGCCCCGGTATTTGGGGCTTGTCTGTTGTATTTTGCCGAAACCAATCGATTTCTGTTTGTTTGGAATAGTTATGGCTTTCGCAGCCTGGGAATCAAAAAGACAGCGGCTGCCCAAAAGAACTGATACAGTACCAAAGCCAAAGTAGTCAGCTGTGATAACCCGGAATAGAACACTAAAAATGTTACCAAAACGAACCCCAGAACCACACCCACGGTTTGCAGCAAAGTGGCCATAGTCACATTGCTTTTTTCGCGTACACAGGCCGACAAGATCCGCATCATGGCCGCAGGCCTGCCCTTGCTGACAAACAATGCGTCTGCCCGCTCTCGGGGCTTTTCGATTTGCTTCTGATAAACTTCTCCCAAAGTCTCCGGCAGAATCCGTACCGAATGGGGGTCAAGGCCAAAGCACTCTGCTACGAATTCCGAAGTGATGTTCGGGTCGGTAGTGCGCAGCACCAAACTGATTCCGTTTTCTTCCATACGGCGCAGCTCCAAAGCCCTGCGCTTATCCGAATTATAAGAAATGACAAACATGGCAACCAGCTCCCCCTGAGAAGCCAGATAAACCACCTTTTTTCCGCCCAGCAGATATTTCTTTTCGTAATCCCGAGAGGGCGGAGTCAAACCGTGCTGTTCTAACAGATGCCGGTTTCCCACCAGAGTCCGCCTGCCGCCAACCCAACCGGTCACGCCGCGCTCATCCTCATAGGTAATATTTTCTGCCTTGGGCAAAATCTCTCTGCGGCTTTGAATGATCTGCTCAAACAAGTCACTGAGCGGCCCTCCCACAGTGCACATCACCGCGGTGGCATCCATGAGCGCTTCGTCGATCCGCTGTCCGCCAAACGTTTTAATTCCGTTCAGAATAACAGTGCCTTTGGGAAACAGCTCTTTCGCGTCCATCATTACCGCATTGGTGTTGCAAAAATATTCCACCGCCGGATTCCCCACCAGCATGGTTCCGCACCGGCGGGCCAATGCGCACAAACGACTGATGGGCATATTGACACAAAGCATATTGGTAAAGGGAGCCCCAATACAGGCCGCAGCGGCAAAAGCCGTAATGGCGGCGGCCGCACTGCGGGTCAGCACCAAGCTGACAATGCATAAAATCAGCGAACCGATAAACAAAAGCGGTGCCATAGACTGTGATGCCTGTTCGCTGGGATCCGGTTCATAAGAATTCCGCAAAAAATTCTTAAAGAAGTCAGTTTTCTTTTGATAGGCAATAATAGGTTCCCCCATTACACAGCCTTTGGCCAGCTGTAACGCTGTGTTGTAATCGTCAAACAGCTCCACCCCCATTTTTTGTTCGGGAGAAGCCAAAAATTTAAAATTGCTTCGGATTCGGCGAACCATCGAAAGTTTTCCGGCTGTATTCAGAAATAATCCCAATGCCGCCAGCACCGCATACAAGTGCAGCTGTGCGCTTGTGACTTCCGGCAGGTAAAACAAAAGCAAAACACCCTGAATCCAGGCCGCAACCACAGCCACCGCCACGCCGCTGTCTGAATTGGCCTGAAGGCGGAACAGCGCCCGCAGTCCGCCAAATACCGCCCGCCAACAAAACCCGATAGAAATGCTGAGCAGACACAGGTTCACAACCAAATAGGCAAGGGGAAGAATCTCTATTCGAAGAAATTCCGGCAGCATCCCCACTCTTTCATTGACAAAACCCCAAAACAGCAAAACTGCGCCAATCATTCCCGTAACCGAAAGCCGCAGCGCCAGCGCCCGGTTTTCCGCGTTCAGTTCATGCAGAATCGAAGGGGCATCCTCCTGCGCGGTGTAATCATCCAGATTTTCCGGCTCCGGTTCTGTTCCGGCTCCCGGTTCATCCCCGGGCTCATTGTCGTCTTCCACTTCTCCGGTAAACCGAAAACTATGTATTCCTGTGGTGCCCACCTGCCGCTTTTTCCTGCTGCGATGCTTGGGCTGTTCTTCCTGTTCCTGCGGCAAAGGCATATAATCCTCCTCCGCTTTGGATAAAGCCAATGTCAGACGATCAAACTCAAGTACATGCACAGGCAGGGTTTCGGGCCGGTATTTTTGAGAGGCTTTAACAAGTTCCCGAATTTGCTCTTTTTTGCGCTGAGTCGCCTCCCGCAGTATTTCTTCGTCTTGTTCCTTCTTCATCTGGGCATCCGCCTGTGGCAATTGCTCCGGTTTTCGTGTTGGCACCTCGACTTCTGGTTCTTCTGTTCTGCAGGTTTCCCCATCCGGCTTACCGCAAGTCTCTGTTTGAACAGAGACCCCTTTCACCGCCTCTTGCTGATCCACTTGCGCCACCGGCAATTCTTCCGTTTCCGGTTCCTGCTCAAGCGAGGGAGAAGGAAGAGAGTCTCTCTGTTTCTTTTTCGCCTTTTTCTTCTCTTCTTTTACAGGCAGCGGCTCTGGTTCGGGCTGGGCTTCCCGCACCATACGGGCAGCCTCTTCAAGGTCCGCATATTCTTCCGGCTCTTTAGGGAAGGGCAGCGGTGTCTGTTTCAGTGTATACACACCGGAAGGTTCCGGCAACGAAAACTCTACTGTTTTGCTCTCTTGCCTTACCGCTTTCTGTTTTGGCAAAGGCACTGTTTTTGCAGCCGATTCTTTTTGGGTTTTTAAGGGGGTTTCTGCCCCTTGCACATCCGCTTTGTCCGCAGGCACTTCCCGAATGGAAGTCCGGTCACCTTCCTGCGCATCTCCGGTTATCAAATGAAAGGGGGCGCGAACGTCCGGTTTCAGCGGTTGAAACCGAGCCGAAATTTCTTTCTCCACCTCTTCTTCAGGAGTCGCATCAAATAAATATTGAAAGGCTGGGGTCGGCCCGTGTTCGCTGAGGGCACCATCATCATACCCTTTTTTGTATTCATCTACGGCTTTCAGCTGAAGTCCGTAGTAAATATCCCCTTCTTCTTCAAACTCACAGCCGCATATCTTTTCTTGCTTACGACGGCGGCGGCGCTCAAAAAAGCCGGTCAGCCCGCGCTTTTCGGCAGGCTGATTCGACATTGATTCATACTCTTCTTCCGGCATTCGCTTTTCAAAACGAATTTCTCCATTTTGCCCGGGCGTGGCCGGCTGTGCCGGCATTTCCTGAGGAGCCGGTTGTACCGGATCCGAAATCTCCGGTTCGGGTTGGGGAACGGCAGGCTGCTCCGGCCGCTGTGGCGGCTGGGGAGGCTGCGGTGTCCTTTGGGTATCATCGCCGGCCAGCGTTTCAAAGGTTTTCTGGCTCAGGCGGCCTTTTGCTTCGGCTAAGATTTCATCCACCGAATAATCCAGCGGGGTTTTTCCCCTGTTGTTTTCCATGGTAGACTACACGCTCCCGTCCTTTCGCTTATTTGGCCTCTATCCCCCTGCGCTGCCGCGCGACCTCATAGCAAATCACGCCGCATGCTACAGAAGCATTGAGCGAGTTTATCTTTCCCAACATGGGCAAAGATATGATAAAATCCGATTTTTCCTTCACCAATCGGCTGACACCAAAGCCCTCCGACCCAATAACAATGGCAGCAGGATCCCGATAATCCACCCCGCACCAATTTTGTCCGTCCATATCGGCGGCATAAATCCAAAGGCCCCGTTTTTTCAAATCTTCAAGAGTCTTCACCAAATTGGTTACCCGTGCCACCGGAACATATTCCACCGCCCCAGCCGAAGCCTTGCCCACGGCAAAGGTTAACCCGGCAGCCCGTCTGCGGGGGATAATAACTCCGTGAGCCCCGGCACATTCTGCTGTACGCAGAATCGCCCCCAGGTTATGGGGGTCTTCCAGCTCGTCCGCCACAATGAAAAAGGGAGGCTCTCCCCGTTCCTCTGCCAAACGGAACATGTCCTCAACTGTAGCATATTCTTTCACTGCAGCAACTGCCACCACACCTTGATGGTTGGCGTGCCCGCACAAATAATCCAGCTTTTTGGGATCCGCCTCTTTGACTGCAATTCCCAATTCCTTTGCTTTGGCAATAATTGCACCGATCGAACCCGTGCGGTTTCCTCTTGCCAAAAACAGACTGTCAATGGTACGCCCTGCTCTCAGAGCCTCTGCCACTGCATTTCTGCCTGCAATGATATCTTCCCCGCGGGTAGATTTGGTTTCTTCCATATGTTATGCTCCCCTTTACCGGTCTTTTGCTTGCTCCTGCGCATAAGCGGGCCGGCCCCGGGCGGCAGCTCCGCCCCATGGGCAAAATATCTTTATTTTTCTAAAAAATCCTTTTATATAGCAGATCAAAACAGAAAAGCCGCTGGGCTATACTTTATTTTTGCCTGCAACCCCAGATTATTGAAACCATAATTTTCCTGCGTACCATTTGTAACGCACAAAATTGCAAAAAAGAGAAAGTCATGATTCAATGTTCTCAGGTATCCGTTCGAAATCTTCGATTTCGGTAACGAGTGAGGTTATTCACACAGGATAATATACCCCCAGGCTCATTTTCACCTGAATTAGCATACTTTCGCTAATCTTATCCTGTTTCAATGTTCTCTCAGCCGCCGAAAGCTTCGCTTGCGTCTGCGGCGTGAGGTTATTTTGGCGCCGTTTTCCTCAAACTACTTTTACTAAAAACGTATCCTCGTTTCTCTCTTAGCCGCGCCCAATGTTCCCTCAGGCGTCCAAAGCTATGCTTTGGTTTACGCCGTGGGATTATTATATCACAAAAGGCCATAAAAAGGGAATAAATTGTTAAAAAAACACGCAATTTAGGTGGCGGCAAAATACAGAACAGTCGCCACCGCCGCCACTGCCGCCGGAGGCACCACACGAGTCAGCCAGAATGACGTTCCCCGGGCTTTTTTCATGCCGGACGGGGCATCCAGGCTGCGCAGAATTTTTCGGGCTTCTTTTTCCAGCAATTCTCGTTCTGCACTGGCGTATTCCGGTTTTACCACCAAATAGGCACTTTCATAGTAAATATTACCAGTTTCCCTTACTTCAATAATTTGCCTGCTGATTCCACGGATCATATGAATCCTCCTGCTGATTTGATTATCCTTATTTTAGGCGGAACCCAGTCGTTTATACGAAAGGTTTGCGTAAAAGAACGCAGAAAACACTTTGTTATACAATGCGTAAAACTTCTGGGTTTACATAAAACCCGTGGATAACCTGTGACACACTGTTGATAACCCTGTTGAAAGTGTTGATAAGTTCCGGTTTTCCGCTGTGGAAAGAATCAAACCCGATGTGTGAAAATATTCATTATGTCAACCAAAAAGCACAAAATTCTCCATTTGTCAAACAACAGTCAGTATTTTTGCCTTTACGGGCAGGCCATTTTAATTTTCTTTTGACCGAAAATATGCTATACTGGATTCAAAAGAACGACAAAAAGCCATCAAAAATTCGGAAGGAAATCGCTATGCGTCAGGATATTACCACCATCCCCATCAGCGAAGTGTTTGAGCCAAGACAGGGCTGCCCCATCTGCCGCATGCAAAAAATGCTGGAGGAACATCTGACGGAATATATTACCGGAGCAGCCATGATGGAGCCGGATGTTCGCGAACAAACCAACCGTTTGGGTTTTTGCGCCATCCACTGGGAAAAAACTCGGCAAACTGGCAGCCGTCTTTCGGTGGCTTTAATTTTAGAAAGTCATTTAACCCAATTGACAGAACAGCTTTTTACCCAAAGCCGCCTCTCAGAAAAAAAGCGGCTTCAGTTAGCACAGAATCAGCAAACCTCTTGTTTTCTTTGTGAAAAAACTGAACAGAGCTTATCTCACTTGCTGGAAACGGTCTATGCTTTGTGGGGAAAAGAGGAAACATTCCGCTCCCTCTATACACAGCAGGAGTTTTTGTGCCTTCCTCACTACACCCGCCTGATGCAAGAAAGCCAGAAGGTGTCCCGCGATCAGCGGCAGTTCTTCCGGGAAGCTACCACCCGTTTGGCTCAAAATCAATTAACCTGTTTGAGCCAGGATATTACCAAATTTTGCGCTATGTTTGATTACCGAAATAAAAACGGTGACTGGGGAAACTCCCGGGATGCCATTGAACGAAGTATTGCGTTTTTAACGGCAGATGCCGTAACGAAAAAGGAGGAACCATGATTTATCAGCAAACCAGCCGCGGAATTGAAATTCCCTCTTCGCCGGAACTGGATTTGGGCCAGACCCTGGACTGCGGCCAGTGCTTCCGGTGGCAGATTTTGCCCGACGGCGTCTATCAGGGAATTGCCATGGGCCGCCGGCTGACCATTACCGAACAGGGCGGTACCGTTCTGTTTCATGATGTGACTGCCCAGGATTTTGAATCGATCTGGGCTCCTTATTTTGATTTGGATTTTGATTATGCCTGCGTGCGCAATGATCTGTCCGAAATTCATCCTGCCCTGTGCGAAGCTGCCCAGTTTGCCCCCGGCATCCGCCTTCTAAGGCAAGATCCCTGGGAGGCGCTGTGTTCTTTTATTATTTCCCAAAATAACAATATTCCTCGCATTAAAGGAATTGTCGATCGGCTTTGCCAGCTGTTGGGTGAAGAACGGGATGGATTTTATGACTTTCCCACCCCGCAGTGTCTGGCGGAACAAACCGTGGAATCACTTGCCCCGGTGCGCAGCGGATTTCGTGCCAAATACCTGATTGACGCCGCCCAAAAAGTAGCCGGCGGGCAGGTTAATTTAGCCGAGCTGTCGGTCATGCCTTTGCAGGAAGCCCGCCAAAGCCTGATGACG
The DNA here is from genome assembly GCF_900240385.1 of Clostridium minihomine. Classification (GTDB taxonomy): domain Bacteria; phylum Bacillota; class Clostridia; order Oscillospirales; family Acutalibacteraceae; genus Faecalispora; species Faecalispora minihomine. Next base: position 485,788 of record NZ_OEQH01000002.1, read on the forward strand.
ATTTACGGCGTGGGGGAAAAAGTGGCCGAATGTGCTTTGCTTTATGGACTGCATCGTTTGGAGGCTTTCCCCATGGATGTATGGATGAAAAGAGCCATGGCAGTTCTTCTTCCCGGATATCGGCCGGAACAACTGGGGGCTTATGCGGGCATTGCCCAACAGTATCTGTTCCATTACAGCCGCTGTAACGCTCAGCTTTTTACCGCTTAAATCTAAAAAAAGAAAAAACAGATTTTTTAAAAACAAAACTGTATTTTCTTTTTATTTATGATATAATCATTTTATAAAATATCTTAGCCCAAGTTAACACTCGGACTAAAAAAATAAAATCAGGAGTGTGATCCAAATGCCATTGGTAAATACGACGGAAATGTTTGAAAAGGCCTATCAAGGCGGATATGCCATCGGTGCATTTAACGTCAATAACATGGAGATCGTTCAGGGAATTACAGAAGCATGCCAGGAGTTAAATGCTCCTGTGATTCTTCAGGTATCTGCTGGCGCGCGCAAATATGCCAACCACACCTATCTGATCAAGTTGGTAGAAGCGGCCGTGGCACAATGCCCTCAGCTGCCCATTGCTCTGCATTTGGATCACGGCCCGTCTTTCGAACTGTGCAAAGACTGCATCGACGGCGGCTTTACCTCCGTCATGTATGACGGCTCCTCTAAGCCTTATGAAGAGAACATCGAAGAAGCCCGCCGCGTTGTGGAATATGCCCACAAATATAACGTGACGGTAGAAGCTGAACTGGGTCAGCTGGCCGGTATTGAGGATGATGTGAATGTGGAAGCTGAAAATGCTTCTTTCACCGATCCCAATCAGGTTGAAGATTTTGTCAAAAGAACCGGTGTGGATTCTTTGGCCATTGCCATCGGAACCAGCCATGGCGCTTATAAGTTTAAACCCGGGCAAAAACCCCAGCTGCGTTTTGATATTTTGGAAGAAGTCTCTCGTCGTCTGCCCGGATTCCCCATCGTTCTGCACGGCGCATCTTCTGTTGTTCCCCAGTTTGTGGAAGAAATCAACCGCTATGGCGGCAATATGCCCGACGCAATCGGAATTCCCGAAGAAATGCTTCGTCAGGCAGCCACCATGGCCGTCTGCAAAATCAACATTGACTCTGACCTGCGTTTGGCCATGACAGCCAGCGTGCGTAAATATCTGGCGGAAAACCCCAGCCACTTTGATCCCCGCCAATACCTCGGCCCCGCCCGCACTGCCATTAAAGACATGGTGGCTCACAAAATCAATACGGTTTTGGGCTGCGCCGGAAAGGCCTAACCACCTTTTGAAAGAAACAGAACTTTTTCTGCGTTTGGCGATAAAGATGGTTCGATTCAAACCGTTTCCAGGACAGTCCGATGAAAATGCAGCGCGCCAAACCTTTTATCAAATCACTTTTCATCTACACTGCGCACATTTTACCCCAACACAAAGCATACGATAAAAAAGGGAGGGAGCTAAATTCAGCTTCCTCCCTTTGTGTTCTTTTGGACGATTATAGGAACAGAGCAAATAGAAGATCTGTTTACACCGCAACTCATTTTAACAAAAGAATCCGGCAAAAAGATAGCCAACAGCATTCAAAGAAGCTGTTCTGTCTTTTTGATCTTTTCTTTGAATGGAGGTATTTTGCATGGTTGAAACACAAAACGACTCGCTTCCTCTGCCAGCAACGGTAAACCCTGAGGAAAAGAAAAAGGCACTGGATGATATCGCTACTGTTTCCTGTCGATTTGGATTGATCTTTCTTTTCTCTTTCCTGGCGGGAACAGCGCTGGAAAGAAACACTCCCTCTGCTTTTTCACAGTGGGCTTTTGCAATACATAATGTAACTTATCTATTTCTGTGTGTTCTATTGTGCATTCGTTTTTTACCAATTCGTCCGAAAAATATCATTCAGGAAGAATCCCGCAAAAAGGATCAAACGATTACCGCCGGTGTCATTCTCTCTCTTTTCATGCTGTGTTTTATGTTTCTGTTTGATATCACATTGATTTCCTTATTACAAGGAATCCATTTAGTAGAAAGAAATCAAATTGTTTTTGAACAAATGATATCCAATCCTCTCGTTCGCATTTTTACCGTAGGTATTATTGGACCCATCGCAGAAGAAATCATCTTTCGGGGAATTCTTTTCTCCCGTCTGCAAAAACATGGCACCCTGTTTGCAATTCTTGCTACTGCTTTTACTTTTGCAATTATCCACGATGGCTTTAACATTTTAGTTGCATTTTTCTTTGGAATATTAGGGGGAATTCTGCGCGCAGCAACCGGCAATATCTTTTATTCCAGCTTCGTGCACAGCTGTAATAACTGTGCTGTCTTGCTGCTGTTGGGTACTTCTCCAAATGGACTCTTAATTTTTTCGATTCTTCTGATTTGCAGTGTCCTGTTTTGTTTTCTTTATTTTAAATATCGAAACATTCCACTGAAAAAAAGTGTTTTCTCAAACAGTATCCATAATATTAAGGTTCAAATAAAAGCAGAAAAGGAAAAATTCACATCCTTTATTACAATCCCCATTATTTTATTATTTGTCGTGATATAAAAAACAAAATCATAAGAAAACGAGCTGTTTCATGGAGTGATTTGAATTGCCGTGCCTTGTCTTACTGCATCTGACAAGTAATAAAACACTACTTTTAAATCCATATCTTTTCTTATTCAATCCAAGAAAGCTCCAGTTCCCTGTGCCAAATGCACAGATACTTTGGAGCTTCTTTTCAAAATACCTTAGTTTGTGAGTGAGAGTTCTTCCAGTTCTTTTAATTCAAAATGGCGCAAATCAAAACAGGCCCCTTTTTCCGTCCCGATGCACAGCCTGACATGACAGCGCCCGCTTCGCCTTTGCAATGGATTCTGGCGAATCACCACAGACTGAAGCGACTCTTTCGGAATGACTGCGGTAAAAATTTGATCCTGAATATACCCACAAGCAACAATATGCGTATCATCCGCTGCCAAAAAGGAATTGCGAAAAGCCAGAATCCGCAGCGCCAAATGATACAGGGGGAAGAGGAACAGAAATAGAATCAGCGGGGCAAACAGCCACAAATATTGTAAAAACACCAGATACAGCGCCAAAACCGCAGCAAAATTGAAAATAGGGCCGATTAAAAAACCCAGCCAGGCCGCTTTGGGCGGCTTGATCTTTTGAATGGATTTCTGAGGAAAAAAATACGGAGCGGCATGGGGATAAAATTGGCTGAGATGAAATTTTAATTCCACTTCATTGGCGGCAGCCATCAGCAAACTGCGATCTCCCTTTTCTTTGCCGGAACCAATGGTGTGTAAATACACCGATGACAGCCGCAACATTCGCATCACCAAGCTTTGCCGCACTCCCACTGCCCGAACAGCCCGATCTGTCAATAGCTGTCGGCTTCTGACCACCATTCCACGAGAAATCATGGTTCCGCCGGGGGATTTTCCTGCTGTAAAAAACGCATACCGAAAAAACTGCACCAAAAAAGCAATCAGCCAGCCCATTGCAAACAGCCACCCCACTGTGGCAACAGCAGGGGGAACACCCAAAGCAATCAGACGTTGGGTTTGGTTCACACTTTGATACAGCCACCCAGTCAATTCGTCGCCCAAAATCTTACCTGCCCGGTTGAGCAAAATACCAATCAGCAAAAGGCCGGAAGCCGGGTTTGACCAGGAAGCCGCCATCAGCACCACCCGCACCGGGCTGGCGGCATAACGGTGCACAATGGTCTTTTTTTGTTCTTCCCACCAGCTCATCAGCCCTTTTTTAGAAAGAATTAAAGTCAAGCTGGGTTTTTTGGCGTTTGCGGCAGGGCTGTCCAGCATAATTTGTGCCGCCCCGAACACATCCAATATCGGGTTCAGCCGCAGGAATACCGAAGCAACGCAGTCCGCCGGAAGAAGCCGATACTTTTGAAAAAACAATCCGCTTTTCCAATAAAGAACGGATATGCTTTTTCCGCCTTCCTCCACTGTTTTGATCCCATATCCACAGCTGGCATACTGAAAACAGGCAATTCCAGTCACTGCCAGAACACCCGGCAGATTGCCCCACGCCACCTCAGAAAAAGGGGCACGCAATATGGCCTGAATTAATGGGAAAATCAAAAGGAAAAAAAAGCGGGATAAATAATTCCATATAGTTGTAAAATGAGGGCGTTTAGTCATTGGCCGCCTCCTCAATAATGCGCAGCAGAACCAAAGCGTCTTCTTTTGAAAGCTGGCGCATAGAAATCGGCGCCCCCACCGGGCGGACAGACAGGGTACATAGCCCCATCATCTGCTGAAAAGGTGACTGCGAAATGGCAGCGGTCAGAATATTTTCCAGCCGCAGCGTTATGGACACCCGAAAAATCATGCCGGTGCGCCAGGTCAATCTTCCTTCTTCCAACAGAACCTGACTGGCTTGAAACAGCCCGGGGACATACCAAAACACATACAAAAAGTATATTGATACAACAATTATACTCAAAGCAATTCCAACTTCCCCTCGAAAGGACAATAAAATTCCACAAAGGAAAAACAAAGGCAAAGCAACCAAAGTTCCCATCAAACGCCAAAACCGGATGCTTTGCTTCCCCAGGCCAAATTTCAAACCGATCACCCCAGTTTATTTTTCCCAAAAACTCTGTATTATGAAAAAGCAAATTGAGAAAGAGCCGGCAGGTTTAAAATTTGAATCTGCCGGTATTGGGTCGAGATCCATCCCTTGCGCGCAAATTCTGATAAAACCCGGCTTGCCGTTACTCGGGACACGCCCGCCATATCCCCCAAATCTTCGTGGGAACAAGATACCGCCCCGGAACCTTGTGCATCCGCCATCTCAGTTAAAATTTTTGCAAGCCGTCGGTCTGCCTGCAAAAACGTCATATGATCCACTTGATTGGAAAGCATGCGAACCGTTTTGGAGAACAGATGCAAAAGCTGAAAGGCCAACATCGGTTCTTCGCGAAAGCATTCCAGCAGCACCGGCTGACTGACCGGGATAATCTCGGACTTTTGCAGAGTTTTGGCAGAGGACATGCGAGGCAGCCCGTCAAAAAATGCCGCTTCACCGAAAATATTTTCCTTTTCTAAAAGAGTCAGCGTTTTTTCCTGCCCGGTTTCTGAACTTAAAAAAATCCGTACTTTCCCGCTTTTTAAATAATAAAACCGATCTGCCAATTCCCCCTGCCGGTAAATCATCTGGTTTTCGGGGTACTGACGGGGGCTTGCCTTTTGCCCCAGCACATCCCACAAGCTTCCGCCTTTCGGTTTGTTTTTTTCTTCCATTGTCGGCCCCCTTATCTGGCGAAATCTTTTCTTTCCATTGATTTTTGTTCTTTTCTGTTTTCTGTGTCCCCAAATTCATCCGGACAACCACCGCTGCTCTTACTCCCTAAAAAATTTTCTAAATTGTAACATGATTTACATTCTATGCGCAAGAAATGTGGCATAATAACCTCACTCCGCAAGCAAAAGAACCGCTTGTGATAAAAGAACATCCAATCATAACTAAGCCTTGGGCATGAAATTGGCTCTGCTTTAAAAACGTTTCGGTGTTTTTCTATGGGTAAATGAAAAATATTTTTGGAGGTTGAGAACCATGGGAATGACAATGACGCAAAAAATTCTGGCGGCAAAATCAGGTCTTGCAAAAGTTGCACCGGGGCAGCTGATACAGGCTTCGCTGGATCTAGTTCTGGGAAATGACATCACCAGTCCCGTGGCAATCAATGAGTTTGAAAAAGCCAAAGCCACCCGGGTATTTCATCCGGATAAAATCGCACTGGTGCTGGATCATTTCACACCCAACAAAGACATTCAGGCGGCGGAACAGTGCCGTCAGACCCGAAATTTTGCCGACAAATATTCTATCGCCAACTTTTTTGATGTGGGCCAAATGGGCATCGAACACGCCCTTTTGCCGGAACAAGGATTGGTCGGCCCGGGTGACTGCATCATCGGTGCCGACTCTCACACCTGTACTTATGGCGCTTTGGGCGCTTTTTCCACCGGAGTCGGTTCCACCGACATGGCCGCCGGTATGATTACGGGAAAAGCCTGGTTTAAAGTACCCGGCGCTATTCGTGTCATTCTGACCGGAAAGCCGCAAAAATGGATTTCCGGAAAGGATGTCATCCTGCACCTGATTGGGCAAATCGGGGTTGACGGCGCTTTGTATCAATCTTTGGAATTTACCGGAGAAGGCATCGCATCCCTTTCCATCGACGATCGCCTGTGCATTGCCAACATGGCAATTGAAGCCGGTGCAAAAAACGGCATTTTCCCTGTGGATGAAATCACTTTGGCCTACTGCAACAATCGGTTCCAACGCGAGCCGGTTATCTATACAGCTGATGAAGATGCCCATTATGAGCGAGAGATCACCATCGATCTTTCTTCCCTGCGCCCCACAGTGGCATTCCCGCATCTGCCTGAAAACACCCGAATCATTGATGAAGCAGGCACCGTTCCCATCGATCAGGCAGTAATCGGCTCCTGCACCAACGGACGCATCGAAGATTTGCGAATTGCGGCCAAAATCCTCAAGGGGAAAAAAATCCACAAACGGGTTCGCTGCATTATTATTCCCGGCACTCAGGCCATTTACCTGCAAGCATTGCGAGAAGGTTTGGCAGAAATTTTTGTGGAAGCCGGCGCAGTTTTTTCCACCCCCACCTGCGGCCCCTGTCTGGGCGGCCACATGGGCATTTTAGGGAAGGGCGAGCGGGCAGTTTCTACCACCAACCGGAATTTTGTGGGCAGAATGGGACACATTGAATCTGAAGTTTACCTGTCCAGCCCTGCGGTGGCAGCAGCCAGCGCGATTACCGGGCAGTTGACCGATCCAGAAATTCTGGCACAGTAAGGAGGGAAACCCTATGAACGCACACGGAAGGGTACACAAATACGGCGATAATGTGGATACGGATGTGATTATTCCGGCTCGATACCTGAACACCTCTTCCCCTGAGCAGCTGGCAAAGTACTGCATGACTGATATTGACCCGGATTTTGTTCACCGGGCAAAAACTGGGGACATTATGGTGGCAAACAAAAACTTTGGATGCGGTTCCTCGCGGGAACACGCCCCCATCGCCATCAAAGCCAGCGGAATTTCCTGTGTGATAGCCGCTACCTTCGCACGGATTTTTTACCGGAACGCCATTAATATCGGGCTTGCCATTTTAGAATGTGAAGATGCCGCTCGAGAGATTCAGGCAGGGGATGAAATCAATGTGGATTTTTCCACCGGCATTATCCAGAATTTAACCGCCGGAAAAACCTATCAGGCTCAGCCTTTTCCTCCCTTTATACAAAATATTATCACCAAGGGCGGGCTTTTGAACAGCATCGTTGGCAGCGAAACTTCCACCAATCCATAACAGATAGAAAAAGAGGGCATTCCTTTTGGGGAATACCCTCTTTCTCTAACCAAATTTCTATAGTGAGATCTTATTAGCAATGATTAAAAACAAGCTTATGTTATTTTGTGCGAGCCATCTCCGGCTCTTTGCTCGTTGTCAGTTCCTGACGTGCCCGGCCTTGAGGCAAGGGGCCGCCGGGAGTGTACCACTTGAATTTATAGCCGATCGCTAAAATGACAATGGTGGTTAAAATACATGCCCAACCCAAAACATAGCTGCTAATCAGCGGGAATAAGCCGATAAAGATAGGCGGAGCCACTGTCAAAAATGTAATAATCGGACGAGAAATCAAGTTCGCAAAACCGGTGTCTTCAATGGCATAGGCTTTTTGATCCGGGTCTACAATGCGTTCCAGCAGAATTCCGGTTGCCAGCACGCCGCATGCCTGGCCCCAAACCATCAGGTTGCGTTCAAACCAATCTTTTGGGGATGTATATCCGCCAATGAAGATAAACCAAACCCAGTTTAGAATAAAGGCAGCTACAATGGTAACCAAAAGCGGAACCGCATATTTCAGCACCACATCGATACTGATAGAGCCCAGCGCCGAAACAATCAGGAAATCGGTGGATGTGCCGCTGATGCGGCTGATGGTGGCTTTATCCACATAGCGGGTACCCTTTGTCTTTTTCAGTACAAACTGTACCACATAACCCATAATCAAAGCGGTGCAGAATACGGGGATATCAAATCCGGTAAACATGTCGATATATTTGGTCATCAAATAGCCCAAATAGCCCGCCAGCAAAACAATGGATAAGTGGAATGCCAAAGAGTCCAAGCTGATGCCCGAAACAGTAATTCTTCCGGCCTTTTTCTGATTTTCCGGCGGAATCATACCGGTCAGCATTTCTTCCGGCAGATCTTTAGGGGAAGTAACATAATTGGTGTACCCCTTGCGCGCACCCCAATTGATAATAACAATACCAAAAATAATACCAAAGATAATACCCACCGAACAAAGGGTATATCCAACAACGGTGCCGTCAGCCCAGCCAACGTTTTCCAAAGCGCCGCCTACAGCAGAAGCGGTGCCGGGGCCACCAAAGAAACAGGTAGCCAGCATCAGGCCAAACCCTTCGTGCAGGCCGGGATAGAAGATTCGCAGCACATACATGGTCAAAAGAATTCCAACGCCATACTGCAAAACGGCAATTCCCATCGTATTGATCGTCATGCCCCACATCATTTTGGAACGTTCGCCATTCTTTTCGGCTTTTCCGTCCTGTTCGTCATCTTCATCAATAGGAGAAGCGGCGAAGATAACCGCAACCAGCACTGCGGCATAAACCGGCAGCTGTTTGGAAAAAGGAATCCAGCCCAATCCGTTGGGACCAAAAGCAAACGCTAAAATACCAGCCAGCAAAGAGGCCGGAATAAACAGCTTTTGAAAAACCGGGATCTTCGCGCGCATAAGCTGCCCGACCACAAGTAATATCCCGATCCAGCTGACATCAACAAATACATCCCATAAAGTCATACAAAAAAACCCTCCAAAATTTCAGGTATTATTCTTGATAGTAAGGAAGCTGCTCATCAAAACGTTTTTTGTCGTTTCGATACCAGGCAACCAGGTGATCGATGGTGTTGATCGCCTTATTCCGTGCCGCCACATCGGAATTAAATGCTTGATGGGGCTGCACATACACGTTACCGGTGCGGTTAATGGCATGATCCAGCAAAACCTTAGCCGCAATGCGATCTTCTTCCCTCCAGTTGGCTTGTCCGTTCAGTGCCTTTTCAAAGCCTTCCTCATCGCTGAAAACATCCAGCCCGATTCCAACGATTTTACCGCTGTTGTAAAGATCCAGCAAAGTGGATTCCGGGGCAATGTCGCCGCGGGTCACATTGACAAACACAAACTCCTTCTCAAAAGAAGTCAAATACTTTTTGGAGAAATAATTCACGTTATACAGGCGGCTTTTGGATGAACGGGTCAAATTCATGGCGCAAACCACAATGTCACTGGTGCGTGCCGCTTCTTCTTTGCTGACAAAGTGCACACTGTCGCCATACTGTTTTTTCAGCTCGTCCTCACGAATATCAACCGCCTGAACGTTCAGCCCATTTCCCGCCAACAAATCATAAATTCTTTTGCCGATTTTCCCCACACCAAACACGGTAGCAGTTCGATCCTCCACAAACTCCATAAAGGATTTCGCTTTGTTGCGCTCAAAGGTCATGGTGTTCATTGTATAGTGGTTTAAAAATCCGGCGCTGGCATGAACCAGCTTGACTGCTGTTTGAGCCACCGAATTGACACAGTATTCCCGCAGGGATGTAATATTCAAAACGTCTGCATACTGCTCAAAGTGATCGTACCCGGCACTTCTGGTAACAACGCTTTTTCTGCCGCTGTTTATGTATTCCTGAGGAAGAACAGAATGGGTTTTCGTTGTAATTAAATCCGGCAAAACCAAACTGGGGTTGGCCTGAAGATAATCCTGCAGGTTGTCGGGTGTAATCAGATAGTTTAAATCTGCGGGCAGCTTCCCCGCCTGAATCGCTTCTTTTGTCCTTTCTTCTAAATGTGCCGCCTCGGCGCCAAGTGCTTCAAAATGAATCACATCATACTTTTCCACAAAAAAACCTCCCATAGATATGTCTTTGCCTGCACCGCAATCTTTTAAAATCCGGTGATGATATTTTCAAATGTTATGGCACTGCATCCCGGCAATGCGCCATAACAGCCCAACCACCCCCTGCGACAAACAATTTTATACAAAGTAAAAAAGCCATAAAGAAATCTCTGTCTATCTCACTTAAAACCTTCGTACAAAATAAAACAGACAAAGAATTGCTTCACTGAATTAAAAGGAAACACACCGGATAAACCGTTTAAAACTAAGCTAAAATATTGTTGGATGTTCTTATAAATAAATCGTATTTAAAAACAACAAATTATAAATAAATTCTAATATTTTCTTTATAAAAGGAACGTTAGTTTATTTTTTAACATCAACGCCTCCTCTCGTTAGAAGAAAAGCCGCCTGTCTTTTGCATCACAGATTTATCTGGATTCTTTTAAGGGTTAAATGTAGCGGTTGGAGGAAGAATAGCTTTCTCCAAACATGTTTTCAATCTGATGGATTTCGCTGTCACTGAAACGCCGAATTCCCCGCATTTTATCGGTTAAATTTTGAGGCCAGATTCCAATATGCCTGGCAACCGATCTCAATTCCACATTTTTCACAATGGACTGTGTTTTAATCCATATCCCCATCGGGGTTAACGGGCGCTGATTTCGTTTTTTCATATGCCTCAACTCCTGTCTTTTTTTATCCCGTCGCAGCATTCGATTTCAATAGACGGCGGCTGCTTTGTGTGATATGATTGGTTTATATGACAACAAAGTTGATGAGTTCAGTATAATACGATATTTCTTATTAGTCAAGGGTAAAATACGATATTATGACGAAATAGTACGAAATGAGGTATTTTGTTGTATGAAAATGAGTGATTGGTATGTATGAAAGTCGAAAATTGTTAGAAAAAATACTGAAAGCAATTGATGAACAGGGGCTTACCGCAAAAGAGTGCTTAATAAAAAGCCAGGTAAACACCAGTTTCCTTTCAGATTGGAAAAACGGAAAGATAAAATCCCCACCTTTTGATAAGATATATCGTATAGCAAAGCAGCTGAACTTATCTTTAGATGAACTCACAGATGACTCCTGCAACAAAATAGAATCGGCACATAACGATTTATCAGAAAATGAATTGTTTCTATTGAATTTCTTTCGGGGTTTACCTCAATTAGAACAACGGATTATCATCGGAAAGGTTTCTGAGATGATTTATCTTAAAAAAAATCAGGAAATATCGAAAGAGGAAGAAACCGAGGTTTTATTGGATCTATGTCCTGACCCGAATTATACAAGCCAAATAAGAAATAGAAACAGGGATTAATTTTTTTTGGAATTATTTGGTTAGTGATAACCGATGCTTATTATTGTAAAAAGAAAAAAGTTGAATTTATAATGTTGGGTTGGTAAGCTTGCTGCAAACAGATCAAACACGATTGTAAATCAGCGGTATACGCAAAAAAACAATCGCCTCCTCTTTGGAAGCGATTGTTTTATCCTGCAATTTTAAGAACATTACAATAATCAGTTTTCAGCTCTCGAAACTCAATACAAAAAGGATGAGCACTATGGACGTACATCATGCAATTTTAAAACGCAGAAGCATCCGAAAATTCAGTGAGATAAAAATTTCAAAAGAAATCGTGGAACAAATCGTAACGGCTGGTTTGCTTTCCCCCTCTTCTAAGAACAGGCAGCCCTGGCGGTTTGTAATTGTGCAGGAAAGCGCAAAACCGGGCATGCTCAATGCAATGGCAGCCGGGCTGGAACGCGAAAAGAAGGGGAAATCTAATCTGCCGGGTTGCCGGCAATTTCTTTCCGGAGCCGAGCAGACCTTAAAGATCATGGAAACCGCCCCCACCACCGTATTTGTTATCAATCCGCTGAATCGGTGGGATTTTCTTCCCACTAATCTGGAAGAGCAGTTTTCTCAAATGGCCAACATTCAGTCAATTGGTGCTGCCATTGAAAACATGTTGCTCACCGCCACCTCTTTGGGGATTGGAACTTTATGGAACTGTGATATTTATTTTGCCTATCCCGAAATATGCCAATGGCTGAACACAGAAGAACAAGTGATTGCCGCTATCTCGATGGGGTATTCTATTGAGAACCCATCTCCCCGGCCGAGAAAGTCTTTAGAGGACACGTTGCAGTGGCTTATATAATCCGAAATGAAAAACACTGCAAAAAACTCATATTTTTACTGAATTGACATAAGAAGTCATGTGAAAATATGCAGGACAAAAAGTTTCAAACGCAAAACTGCCCCCTGATGCATTCAGGGGGCAGTTTCTTTCTATTCAGCTGGGAAACAGGAAAGACAAGAACAGCTTTACCTTGTGCTTATTCTTCCTGTCCACAGCATTTTTTATATTTTTTTCCGCTTCCGCAGGGGCAGGGATCGTTGCGGCCGATCCGTTTTTCAGCGTGAACGGGGCGTTTCGGCTCCGCTTCTTCGCCGGCCAGACCGGCAGATGTGGGTTTTGCCACCTCTTCCCGTTTGGGCTCTTCTCTGGTCTGCAAGCGCACAGTCAGCATCATGCGGGCTGTGTTTTCTCGAATCTGAGAAATCATGGCGTCAAACATGTCATAGCCTTCCATCCGGTATTCCACCACCGGATCCCGCTGTGCATAGGCACGCAAACGGATTCCTCGCTGCAATTCCTCCATGGCGTCAATATGATCCATCCAAAGAGCATCCACGTTCTTCAGCAGCACCACACGTTCCAGCTCCCGTACAATTTCGGGGCCAAAATCGTTCTCTCTTTCTTCATACATCCGGTTGGCAATTTTCAAAAGCTCGTTCTTTACATATTCCGGCTCCAAATCTTCTATCTCTTCCGGAGCAAAGTCCAAATCACTTTCCTGAATCAGCCAGCCCATGTAATGATCACGCAGTCCCTTGAAATCCCAGTCGTCACGCAGCTGATCTTCCGGCAAAAAGCGCTTTACGTTGGTATCAATGGCCTGCTCAATCATGGTAATAATCTGACCGCGGATATTTTCACCGTTGAGCACCTGATCCCGCTGCTTATAGATCACTTCACGCTGGCGGTTCAGAACATCGTCATACTGCAGCACGTTTTTACGAATGGCAAAGTTGCGTCCTTCCACCTTGCGCTGGGCACTTTCAATGGTCTTAGAGAGCATTCCCGCTTCAATGGGCATATCCTCTTCCACTTTTAAAGTGTTCATTAGGTTGGAAATCCGTTCGCCGCCAAACAAACGCATCAAATCGTCTTCCAAAGAAATATAGAACCGGCTTTTACCCGGGTCCCCCTGACGGCCGGCACGCCCGCGCAGCTGGTTATCAATCCGGCGGGATTCATGACGCTCGGTGCCAATGATATAAAGGCCGCCCAACGCACGAACCTCTTCGGCTACGGGTTTAATCTGCGCCTTATATTTGTCATTCAGCTCCACAAAAACTCGGCGGGCCTCTAAAATCTCAGGATCCTGCGTATCGGAATAGGCAGTGGATTCGCTAATTAGCGCTTCGCTGAACTGCATGCGGCGCATTTCGAATTTAGCCATATACTCGGCGTTACCGCCCAGCATAATATCGGTACCACGGCCGGCCATGTTGGTTGCAATGGTAACAGCGCCCTTATGACCTGCCTGTGCCACGATTTCCGCTTCTTTTTCGTGATGCTTTGCGTTCAGCACTTCATGCTTAACACCCCGGCGCTTGAGCATGGCGCTAAGGATTTCAGAACGTTCAATCGAAATAGTACCAACCAGAACCGGCTGGCCCTTTTTATAATGCTCTTCTACATCCTCAATGACCGCTTCAAATTTGGCTTTTTCCGTCTTATAAACCACATCTGCCAAATCCTCACGCAGCAGAGAACGGTTGGTGGGAATTTCCACCACGTCCAGCTTATAAATCTCTCGGAATTCTTCTTCCTCTGTCATAGCGGTACCGGTCATACCCGAAAGCTTGGTGTAAAGCCGGAAATAGTTCTGGAATGTGATGGTCGCCAGCGTTTTGCTTTCGCGGGCAACTTCTACGCCTTCTTTGGCCTCAATGGCTTGATGCAACCCTTCGTTATAGCGACGGCCATACATTAAACGGCCGGTAAATTCATCTACAATAACAACTTCGCCGTCTTTAACCACATAATCAATATCATTGCGCATAACGCCGTTGGCTTTAATTGCCTGATTGATATGGTGCTGAACAGTCAGGTTCTCTGCATCGGTTAAATTTTCAATCTGGAAGAACTGTTCTGCTCTTTTCACACCGGAAGGAGTCAGAGTTGCCGTCTTCAGCTTTTCATTGACCACATAATCATATTCGCTGTACAGCTCGTCATTATCTTCTTTTTCATCCAGCTCGGCCACCCGAATCATTTTCAGCCGTTTTGCGAAATTATCCGCTAATCCGTACAGCTCGGTGGACTTGTCCCCCTGGCCAGAAATAATCAGCGGGGTACGAGCCTCATCAATCAAGATGGAATCCACTTCGTCCACGATGGCAAAGTTGTGTCCGCGCTGCACCTTGTTCTCTTTATAAATCACCATATTATCGCGCAGATAATCAAAGCCCATTTCATTGTTGGTACCATAGGTAATATCCGCCTCATAAGCGGCTTTTCTCAAAGAGTTGTCCAAATCATGCACAATCAGGCCGACGGAAAGCCCCAAAAAACGGTAAACCTTCCCCATCCATTCAGAGTCACGGCGTGCCAGATAATCGTTGACGGTAACCACATGAACACCCTTACCAGACAGCGCGTTCAGATAAGCAGGCAGGGTCGCCACCAAAGTTTTACCTTCACCGGTTTTCATTTCGCTGATCCGTCCCTGATGAAGCACAATTCCACCGATGATCTGAACCGGGAAATGGCGCATCTCCAGAATCCGGGCAGAAGCTTCCCGGCAAACGGCAAACGCATCGGGCAGGATATCGTCCAGCGTTTCACCCGCCGCCAGCCTTTCTTTCAGAGCCGGAGTCTGCGCCTTCAGCTCTGCGTCCGACATGGATTTGTACTTCTCCTCCAACGCCAGAACCGCATCGCAAATGGGCTGAATGCGTTTCAGCTCGCGTTTGCTATAGTTACCAAAAAACTTGGCCAAAATATTCATCGTTTTCACCTCAAAACAAATTAAAACGAAACAGCACCGGTTTCGTCTAAGTACCGTCATACATATACGTTTATGATTATAACACAGCGCTGTGTAAAAAAAAAGAAGTTTGTGTTAACAAAAGATTCCTGTCTGTCGCAGATTGCCGTTACACTGTCATTCCCGGCGGATTATCCCGATTGGATATCACGTTCCCCAATCTAATTTTGCACAAAGAAACGCAAGGGTGAAAAAGGCCGCGTGCTTACCAGTTAAGCATCCTGTTCATTGGTTTTCTTTTCGCAAAATCAATCGGATTTTTTGAATTCTTGCGCTCTCGCTCTTCTTTTTGCGCCAAATGTTAGAAAGACCTAACCCTATCAAAGTAAATGTAACATAAAAACCCCAAAAGAACCAGAAATAACTGCTTTGAAACAACCGCCAAATGCTCCAGCTTTGGCTCGTGGCCGCAGCAACAATCAGATCTATTCCCAATTGAACTGTAAAAATATTAGCTACAATCGATATCTGTTTTTTCAAAAATCGGTTCAACGATCATCATCCCCCATCTTTTGCTAAAAATTCCATTTCAATATCATATGGTACCGTTCATTTCAAAGAGAAAGAAGCATTTCCTCTTTCTTTATAAAACAGTTTCGTATCTTTCGTATTTTATTTCTGTTTTCGCTTTGAACTACTTTCGTAAACAGAATGAAACACCACTAAATATCACATTCACAGCAATGCAATAAATAATGGTTGTTTTAATTGTTTTCTTTTTCACTTTTTCCAGTGTTTTCTTATTATAACACGAAGATCCAAGATATGTAATATCATTGCATAAAAATATATCAAATAAAGAACATTTTCATTTCTGATTCACTCACTTTTCCTGCGCCTAACCCATTAAAAGGATGCTATCTCGCTGTTATAATGTATTTCTGCCGAACGATTCGGCTCTCAGCCTTTTTCTTGCCCCGCCTCTGATTCAATTGCCTGATGGTGTAATCCATGGAGAATTCTTTCAAAACATCAGCTACCCCTTACTCCATTTCAACATCCGCAAAAGAGATTCCATCGGCACTTCGCTCTCTTATTTATTCTATGCTTTTTCTGACCCACACATTTCTTGAATTTCACCTTTTGGGGTATCAGTGCAAACGAACGCACTGTTCCCAGGAATATCAACGCTAAATAATAAGTCCATGCAAAAACCAGCCGAAATCCGCGGTATCCACACGGATTTCGGCTGGTTTCACCTCTGGATAGTGCTATTGAAATATCCGGTAGAGAGAACCGCCGGCCATCACCAGAAAAAGAATGATATACCATAATAATTCATGGCTCTCTTCTTTTGACCTTTCTTCTTTGCAAACGTGCCAGATAACCCCCAGAAAAACAAGTGTAATCACACTAAAAAGGATCTGGGGAGAATAGGCCAAAACCGGAATGTTCGGAAAGAAAATCACCGCACTGCAAAAAAGGAACAGAAAAACCCACAGTTTATAAATGCCTCTTTTTTCCATGATTTCCTGCTGAATTGCCAGCCAGTATTGTTTATTCATAACAAACTCCCCCACATATTTAAGATCGGCATGCAGCGGTGTCAAAAGCAGTTCTTTTCCTTTCGTGAGAAAGAACTTTTTACTAATTCATATTATGAACCAAATGTTTATCAATGTCTATCCTTTTTTGTTTTTTGTTTTTACAGTCAGATTTTTAAAACAGTAAAAAATTTAAGAGTTTTGTATCAACAAAAAGCCCAGAGCAAAATTCTGCTCCGGGCTTTGCATTGCTTATTTATCAAACATATCTTTAATCTTGTCAAAAAAAGTTTTCCGCTTTTGATAGTTCCGCTGTTCATCACCCGCACCATCAAATTCCAACAGCAGTTCTTTCTGCTTTTGAGAAAGATTCTTTGGCACTTCAATGGTTACACGCACATACTGGTCACCGCGTCCGCGTCCGTTGAGATTGGGAATCCCCTTGCCGCGCAGCTTAAACACATCCCCGGGCTGCGTGCCGTCATGTACCTGATAGCTCACCTGACCATCCAGTGTGGGAACAACCACCTCAGCACCCAGTGCTGCCTGAGTAAAGGTGATGGGCATTTCGCACCACACATCGTTGCCCCGGCGCTCAAAAATGGGGTGAGGACGCACGCTCACATAAACATGCAAGTCGCCGGAAGGCCCGCCGTTGACACCGGAATCTCCCTGACCGCCCACATTCAGCACCTGACCGTCATCAATTCCAGCCGGGACGGCAATTTCTAGATTTTTTACCTTTTTCACGCGTCCGGAGCCACTGCACGCATGACACGGTTTTTCCACAACTTTCCCCTTGCCGCCGCATTTGTCGCAGCTTCGGGTTGTCTGCACCACACCAAACGGTGTGCGCTGATTGACCCGAACCTGGCCCGTGCCGCTGCACTGAGAGCAAGTTTTTACATCGGTCCCGGTTTCTGCGCCGGTGCCGCTGCAAACCTGGCAAGACTCTACCCTTTGATAAGACACCTGCTTTTTGCAGCCTTTGGCCGCTTCTTCAAAAGAAATAGCCACTGACGCCTGCGCATCGCGCCCACGCCGGGGGGCATTGGGGTTTGCATTGCGCCCCACGCCGAAGCCACCGAAAAAGCTGTTAAAAATATCGCCCAAATCAATGTCGCCATCAAAGGGGCTTCCCCCAGGGCCTCCGCCGAAATTGGGGTCCACACCCGCATGACCAAACTGATCATACCGTGCCTTTTTCTCGTTATCCGACAAAACCTCATAAGCCTCGTTGACTTCTTTAAATTTCGCTTCCGCGGTTTTGTCCCCGGGGTTTAAGTCGGGATGATATTGTTTCGCCAATTTGCGGTAAGCTTTTTTAATCTCGTCATCCGAGGCATTCTTGGGTACGCCCATTACCTCATAATAATCCCTTTTCTCCGCCAAACCAAGTCACTCCCACATTGGTATGGCAAAGCAGAAAATTCAGCTTCTGCTTTGCCTGTGTTTTACTGCTTTTTATCTGTGCGGCCTGTGCCGCTTCAAGGATGAAGCAAAGGGCGGCCAAAGCCACCCTTCACATAATTGTTGTTCCGGCACTGCCAGTTTCCCGGTCTTATCCTATGCACCCAACCAAATCGCTGTGACCGCCCTTGGGCTGCACAAAGATGCCGGGAATATCTGGTTTTACCAAATAACTGCATGGTAAACAAGAAATCAAAACCGCTTGGCTTTTGTCTGCGCCGTATCGAGAAGCCATTCCGGCTCAACAACGGCGGCTATGATTCAATGTTCTCCCAATCGTTCAAAGCTCTGCTTTGGCTTACGCCGTGAGGTTATTATAACACACAACCCACCGATTTGAAAACACTGGAAATTATTTCTGGCTATCGTCTACATCCTTAAAATCTGCATCATAAACGGTCTGGCCATTGTCAGCGGGGCCTGCCGGCTCACCGTCTGCACCCTGCACCGGAACCTCGCCCTGCGGCGCATTGGCCTTATAGAGCTTTTCCGATACTGCATACAGGGATTTCTGCACATCTTCGGTCTTGAGCTTAATTTCATCCGCAGATGCGGTAGAAAGCATGCCCTTCAGCTCTGCAACCTTCTGGTTCAGCTCGGTTTTATCGACCTCTTCCAGCTTGTCGCCGCTGTCAGTAATCAGTTTTTCTACGGAATAGCACAGGTTCTCAGCCTCGTTCTTAGTATCTACTTCTTCACGACGCTTTTTATCCTCAGCTGCAAACTGCTCTGCTTCCTTTATGGCCTTGTCAATATCATCCTTGTTCATATTGGTACTGGAAGTAATGGTGATATGCTGTTCTTTTCCGGTTCCCAAATCTTTCGCAGAAACATTTACGATACCGTTGGCATCCAAATCAAAGGTAACCTCAATCTGGGGAATTCCACGGGGAGCAGGAGCAATGCCGTCCAGTTTAAACAGACCCAGCTGCTTGTTGTCTCGAGCGAATTCACGTTCTCCCTGCAGCACGTTGACTTCTACCTGAGTCTGGCCATCGGCAGCCGTAGAGAAAATCTGGCTCTTTTTGGTGGGGATTGTGGTATTGCGCTCAATGATTTTCGTCATGACGCCGCCCATGGTTTCCACTCCCAAAGAAAGGGGAGTGACATCCAGCAGCAAGAGCCCTTGAACTTCGCCGCCCAGAACGCCGGCCTGCAAAGCAGCACCCATGGCCACACACTCATCGGGGTTAATGCCCTTAAAGGGATCTTTTCCGGTCAGGTTTTTCACTGCTTCCTGTACCGCAGGAATTCTGGAAGAACCGCCAACCATCAAAACCTTGTTGATTTCAGAAATCTGAAGTCCAGAATCCTGCAATGCCTGACGCACCGGGCCCATGGTCTTTTCTACCAGATCCGCAGTCAGCTCGTTGAACTTAGCACGGGTCAAAGTCAGATCCAAATGCTTGGGGCCTGTGGCATCTGCGGTAATAAAGGGCAGGTTAATGGAAGCAGAAGTCATACCGGACAGTTCAATTTTTGCTTTTTCAGCAGCTTCTTTCAAGCGCTGAACCGCCATTTTATCACTGCTCAAATCGATGCCGTTTTCCTTTTTAAAGGAATCCACCATCCAGTCCATCACACGTTTGTCAAAGTCATCGCCGCCCAAGCGGTTGTTACCGGCAGTCGCCAGAACTTCCTGTACGCCATCGCCCATTTCGATAATGGAAACGTCGAAGGTACCGCCGCCCAAATCATATACCATTACTTTCTGGTCGTTGCCCTTGTCAATGCCATAAGACAAAGCCGCGGCAGTGGGTTCGTTGATGATTCTTTTTACATCCAAGCCGGCAATCTTTCCGGCATCCTTGGTTGCCTGACGCTGTGCGTCAGTAAAGTAAGCAGGCACGGTAATTACGGCGGAGGTAACAGGCTCGCCCAAATAAGCTTCCGCGTCTGCTTTCAACTTTTGCAGAATCATCGCGGAAATTTCCTGAGGAGTATAGCTTTTTCCGTCAATATTTACTTTGTAAGGGGTACCCATCTCTCTTTTAATCGAAGAAATGGTGCGGTCGGGGTTGGTGATGGCCTGACGTTTTGCCACCTGGCCCACCATGCGCTCACCGGTTTTAGAGAATGCCACAACAGAAGGTGTGGTGCGCGCGCCTTCCGCATTTGAAATGACGACCGATTCGCCGCCTTCAATGACTGCTACGCAGGAGTTGGTCGTTCCTAAGTCAATGCCAATTGTTTTTGCCATACTATTACCTCCAAAAAATCAGGTTATCAAATTAAATTTGAATCAGTTTTATTAAAACGATATCGGAACCGCAGTTCCGGAAATGAAGCATTTACAGCCGAATCATCAGTTTGCTACCTGCACGATAGCATATCGGACAATTCGATCCCCAATGCGGTACCCCTTTTGCAGAACTTCAGCCACCACATTTTCGCCCAGCTTCTCATTTTCAATATGAGAAACTGCATTGTGCAGCTCCGGGTTAAAGGCTTCGCCTTCCTGGCCAATGATCGCCACACCCATTTTGG
Source organism: Clostridium minihomine (assembly GCF_900240385.1). Lineage (GTDB taxonomy): Bacteria > Bacillota > Clostridia > Oscillospirales > Acutalibacteraceae > Faecalispora > Faecalispora minihomine. The sequence continues at coordinate 506,348 of NZ_OEQH01000002.1, forward strand.
TAAGCACGTCGTTCATTTGACCATAGACCATTTCCACGCCCTTGTGCAAATCCTCCACAGTGCCGCCCTGCTGTGCCAAAGCACGCTCCAGATTATCACAGATCGGCAAAAACTTCTCAATGGCATCTGCTGTTGCGTCGGTGTAAACCATGGTTCTTTCCCGCTCGGTTCTCTTGCGGTAATTATCATACTCCGCGGCAGTTCGCAGCAACAAATCTTTCTGTTTTAAAAGTTCCGCGTTGGTCTGTTCCAACTGCGCTTTCAGCTCCTGCAGCAAAGAATCTGCCGGTTCGTTCCCCGGCGCTTCTGAGCAGCTTGCTGTTTCCGGCTGGTTCACGACCTGTTTTTCTTTTTCCTTCACGGCATTTTCTTCTTGTGCCGCCTGGTTCGCCGCCTGTTGTGCGGCATCCTGTTTGCTCAAGGCTATGCCCCTTTCTGCTGCCACAAAGCGGCAGCCTGTAATGCTATTTAAAGTTTTTTGGTTTTAAAACTATTCTTCCTGACGCAGCTCTGTCAGCCGCCTGCCAACCGTGCGAGATAAATACTCCATCTTGGCAATCAGGCCTGCATAGTCCATTCGGGTGGGGCCAATCAGGCCAATGGCTCCGGCCTTTTCCCCGTCAATGGCATATTGGGCAATAATAATACTGGAATCCCTCAGTTCCGGATGATGGGTTTCTTCCCCAATCATCACCCGAACCTCTTGCTGAGGCTGCAGCAAAAGCTGCGCTAAATCCTGCGGCCGCTCTAAAAAATCCATAACGCGCCGGGCATTTCCGCGCTCAAACTCCGGATGAAACAAAAGGTTCATCTGCCCGTTGAGGCGCACCTCCGTCTCTACAGATTCCTGTGCCGCTTCCAGCAGTGCCATCAGCGCTGAAGACATCAATACGGTCAGTTCACCCAAAGAAGCCGCCAAAGTTTGAATAAAAGCGGGGGTAACAGCAGCCACCGGCACACCGGCCAGTTTTTCATTGAGTACCCGGAAAAACACACGCAGAATTTCTGGTGACAAATCAAATTCGCACCGGAACACCTGATGATTCATGGTGCCCGCAGATGTCAGCAAAATCAGCATGGCGGTTCGCCGGCTGGTCTGCACAAACTGCAAAGCACGAATATCTGCCTTTCGGCCGGAAGGCGCCGTGGAAACCGCGGCAAAGCGGGTCAAACCCGCTAACACCTGCGACACTCCTTCCAGCAGCTTCTGCTGATCATAAGCGCTGGAAAACAGCAGACCGTCCAGATACCGCTGCTCTTCCTCTGAAATCGGTCTTCGATTCATGATTCGGTCAATATAAAGCCGATATCCTTTTTGAGAGGGAATTCTTCCTGAAGAGGTATGGGGCTGCTCCAGCAATCCAATCTCCACAAGATCGGCCATTTCATTTCTTACGGTGGCAGAGGAAACACCCAGATCGGCAGCCAGAACCTTGGAACCCACCGGCTCACCGGTTTTTACATAAGCGTCCACAATTGCCGCCAGAACCCTTAGTTTTCTTTCGCTTAGCTCCATTCCTCTCACCTCGATTTAGATTTTAGCACTCTATTGGTTTGAGTGCTAACTCCTATTACTTAATTTATCATTCCTACCCGCTGTTGTCAAGATTTCAAATGTAAATTAATTATTAATGTGTGCCGGAACAACCGAAAAATTCCTTTTTACGGAAAAGAGAAAAGGCTCTTTTTCTTCTCATTCTTTTCCGCGAAAATCCCCTGATTCACAAACCTTTTTCAGGCGAATCAGGGGATCTTTTAATTTTATCAAACCAGCAAAACTCATTTCCTCTTTTCAAATAAAAGAGAATTTTTTATCCGATGGCTTAAATTAAAACAATTGCCATAGCAATAGCCAAAAAGCAGGTGGCCGTCCATTTGCAAACGCTCATAACCCGATCCTGTTTCCACAGAACTCTTTCCTCCCGATGGGTTTTATTTTCCCGCAGGCGAAGAACAGAATGGTAAAAAATTGCGCTTACCCCCACTAGCATTGCCGCTCCACCCAAAAGATAGAACAGAGGATCGTTCTGGCGCGCCGAAGCAATCGCCACCAAGGCAACTAAAATTGCCTCAAACACAAACAAAAGACCAATAATCCGCCATGTCCGAATGGACTTTTCATTCTGCATAAGATGACCTCCTGTATCAAATCCCACTGCCGCCCCGAAAAAAGCCGTCTCTTTTTTAAGGAACGTGCCGTTCACTGTGGTATCAGCGAACCCCAGAAGCACGGGCATTGTGGACGATACAAGTTTTTCCCATAAATCCATAAAAATTCCCATATCATCCCGATTTGCAGAATATGATCTTACGCTTTTCTTGGTCGAGAGCCCGGTTAGAGCAGTCCGGCTGTTTTATAAAAGCGTTCGGCACCGGGATGCAAAGGCACCGGAAGGTCTTTTGTAACAAAATCCGTGTCCTTCATCCTGTCCATAGAATAATGAAGGTCATCTAAATCATCCACCGATTTGCGCAGAATGCTGGTGATGGTATACACCAGTTCCTCATCCATATCCACATTGACGCACAATACGGTCTTCACACCAAAGGTTGCCACATCTTCCGTTTGCCCGGGGTAAGTACCGGCAGGGATCACGGCCTTGATATACTGCCCGTTGTCGCCCAGAATTTCATTGATCTCTTCATCTGTATAACTGAGCAAGCGGCAGGGAACCTGCTGCGCCAGATCCCGCATGCTCTTGACGGGAATGCCCGCCAACCCGTGAACAGCATCTAACGTTCCTTCTTTCAGCGCTCTGCTGCCCGAGCCAATCCCATAGTTTTGCAGCTGGGTATTTTCCGAATTGATTCCAACCACCTGCAATGCAATTCGGGCAGAAAGATCGGTTGTGGATTCTTCCGGCCCCACGGCGACCCGTTTCCCCAGCAAATCGTGCACATAAACAGCGCCCAAGGTGTCTTTGGCAATCCAATTGGAATAGCTGAAATAGACTGCGCCCACCGCCCTTAAATTTTCCATGGGCTGCCCCACAAATTCATCCATGCCCCGATAAGCGCAGTACGCCACATCTGCGCTGACCAGACCCAAATCAATTTGCCCATTCTTAAGCCCCTGCACATTGACAAGGGAACCGTTGGAAGCCCGAATATTAATTTTCATTTCAGGCACCGATTCATTGATAACCTGTGCAATTGCCCTGCCCACCGGATACATGGTGCCGCCGCTGTCCGCAGTACCGATCGTCAACACCTGAATGGGCTGCTCCTGTGATGAAACAGCATCCGACAAGTTGTTCTCGGTGGTTTGACACCCCGAGGCTATCAGACACAAAGTGCAAATGGCCGCAACTCTGCTTTTAAAATAGCCGCCCATTTTCATTGACATCACCCTCCTTTAAAAACAGCAAGGCTGAAAAAGCAAGCTCTTGCTGTTATTTGCTTTAGACTATTATCTCCTTGAAACGGCAGCCGCCGTCAAAAATGGTCCGCGCGCAAATAAAGACGATAGTTTTACTGTTTCAGCCATCACAATTTTATTTTCTCTGGCCACAAGGTTAACAATAACACAATGATAATAAAGTTTGCCCGGTTGTTCTGCAAGGCTGCACCAGCCTTCACAAACTGTGTTTTCTCGTGCTCTTTGTAATTCAGCCCCCGTTTTTCTATGTATGATGTCGTTCTGACAGCACCTGCACAAAAGATTTTTCTAATTTGAGCAGCAAAACCATATGGGCCAATGTTCATAATTACATTTTTTATGTACGGTAAGATTATTATAACACAAGAGCAAAAGCGATTTTTGCCTTTTCCCGCAGCAAAATCAAAGCATTCAAGCGATCAAAACTGTGTTTTCATACTCTTTCACACAAAAAAACTCAATTTTTATGATCTTGAAGCTATTATAACACGTCAGTTCCGGTATTTCTATGTATATTCACAAAAAGAAAAACAGATCTCCTTTCGGAGATCTGTCCCACCAAATTTCTATTGTTTGACCAGAGGCCGGTCAAATCCAAATGTATTGAAGAATAGGTATAAGCAATTTTAATTTACCAAAGGGATGCAACCCAAGGCGCGACCACCGTGCAGAAAATCGGATTGAAAATATCCAAAACAATCAGCGCAAAAGGTGTGAACACAACCCAAGCAACGTTGGCGGGGCCGTATTCAGAAATAACTGCGCGCATGTTTGCCATTGCGTTGGGGCCGGAACCAAGGCCGATACCCACGTGAGCAGCCGTCATAACAGCCGCATTGTAATCTTTGCCGCACAGATTGAAGGTAACAAAAGCAACCCACAACGCCATCAAAATAATCTGGCAAGCCAGAATGACAACGAACGGACCGGCCACAGAAGCCAGCTTTGTTACATCAATGGTCATCATAATCATTGCAATAAACAGATCCAGAGTAATCGATCCGAGAGCATCTACCTCGGCTTCCCGCACTTCATAGCTTGTCAAATCCAAAATGTTACGGATAATAACACCGCCCAGCATGCAGCCGACAAAATAGGGGAATTCAATCGCCGGAATCATCCCTGCAGCAAGGGCGATATAAGAACCAAGGCCAGCAGAAATAATAACCAGGGCAACACTTCCCATCATGCTCTTTGCATTCAGGGGTAATGCATTCTCTCCGCCCTGCTTGCTGGCATCCACTTCTTCTACGTTTGCAGACAGCTTGTGGCGCTTAATCAGCCAACGGGAAACCGGTCCGCCCACCAGGCTGGCGAAAATCATACCAAAGGTTGCGCCCATAACACTGATAACAACCGCATTGGTAGCACCCAGCTCCTCATACAGGGGAGCAATCGCGCCTGCGGTGCCTACGCCGCCCATCAAAGACAACGAGCCCAAACCAAGGCCCAACAGCGGGTGCAGGCCCAAAGGCTTTGTCAAAAGAATTCCCACAATGTTCTGAATTAAAATAGAACCAACTGTAGTGATGGTGATACCGAGAAGCAGTTTTCCGCCGGCATTCTTAATCAACTTATAAGAAGCGGTCAAACCAATCGCGGTAAAGAAGATATCCATAAAGAATTCTCTCAGTACCTTGATGTCAAAGTTCACAATCAGCACACCATTGTTTCTCAGCAAGGACAAAACGATGCTGACAATCAGTCCGCAGACGATAACGCCAGGAATACAGTAGGTTTGCAAGAATTTGCTGCGTTTTACCATCCAGCGCCCTAACAGAACAACCAGCGCCGCAATCGCACAGCTTTGCATTACGTCAAAAGTAACTTCTACCACAAAATCCTCTCCCTTATGTTTAAATATTCAAAAAATAAAATGGGGCCGCCGTCCCATTTTGGCCTGTGCTTGAATTCCAAAAACATCGAAAAGCATCTTGGAATTCTTTCATAAATTCACCTGTCTTTCTTCATGTGATTCCAGGACTTCCCCGGTCCGTTCGAAATCTAATTTGAGTATAGAGAAACCTACAGAAAAATTCAATTTTAGTAATTATCGTACCCGTTTTGTAACTAAAGTAATTGTACCTTTTTATCAAATGATAAAAAGGTACATAGTTTTTTTATGGAATTCTACCATAACAGTATTTAATTGCCGGCCTTCCGCCGGTTTGATAGTCGATGGTGCTGGTAATCTCATTGGTCTCCATCAAAAAGTTCATATAACGGCGCACGGTAATACGAGAAAGATGGACCTTCTCAGCAATTTCTTCGCTGGTAAACATAGAAGACCGGTTCTCTTTTAGAAAGCGGCGAATTAGATTCATCGTGTTTTCATTGAGCCCTTTGGTCAAAATCTGAGACGGTGCGGCTTTTCCGGCACCGGCAGACAGCATTTGGTCAATGTCTTCCTGCTTTAGAGAGCCATCAAAAGTTTCCCATTTCTCCCGGGTTTGCCGAAACCGATCCAAAGCGACCCGAAAGCGGCTGTAATCAAAGGGTTTCACCAGATAATCCAGTATCCCGCGGGAGACCATCTGACAGACAATCTGAGCATCACCCGCCGAAGTAACCATAATAATATCCGGTGCCTTGCCTAATCCGTGCAAGCAGTCCACAAACTCCATTCCGTTCATCACCGGCATATAATAGTCCAGAATAATCAACGGTACGTCATGCGTTTTTAGATATTCCAGCGCCTGCGCCCCATTTTGAAACACTTCCTTCACCGTAAAGCCCGGCGTATTTTCAATATATTTACAATTGATATCGGCGACCATAGAGTCATCCTCAACAATAATTACCGGATACATCCGTTCGCCTCCTCTCTGGTAAAGGTTATGGTAAAGACCGAGCCTACCCCCGCCTCGGTTTCCACATCAATCCTGCCGCCATACTGGCGCACCGTGCGCCGAACCACATACAGCCCGGTTCCCCGATATTTCCCTTTGGTAGAAAAGTTTTTTTCAAACATATTATCCAGTACCTCCGGAGAAATACCGGTGCTGGTATCCTCACAAACAACAATATTGCAATCCGGGCGGCAATACAGCCCGAACTTAATCTCACGCAGCTCACTTTCATGGCAGTTCAGCTCTTCAATGGCGTTTTCCAGCAGATTCCCCACAATCGTGGTCATGTCGCTAACCGGAATTAAAAGATCCTGCTCAATGCAGCAGCTGTCGCCCATCAGTTTTAACTCAATTCCCTGTTCCGCCGCGTGCATCATTTTCCCTATCACCAGCGCGCAAAGCTCTGATACCCGGATTTGATCCGCCGTTTGACAAATCAGCTGGCTGGTAATCAGATTGCTGTTAACAATCACCCCAATGGCCTGATCCGTCTGCCCGGCTTCCAGATAGCCTAAAATCACGTGCAGTTTATTAGAAAACTCATGATTAAAAGAACGCAGCGCATCGATCATGCTGCGGGCACCAAACAGCTCATTGGACATATTTAGCATCTCGGTACGATCATAAAGAACGATCAGAACCCCCTCTGCCGGGGATTGGTTGTCTTTCCGGATGGGAACCTCGTTGACCAGCACCGATCGCCCGCCAACCATCCAGGAGCGACGTTCTTCCGGCTGGCCGGTACGCAAAACCGATTCTTGCCGGGTATCCGGCAGTAGTTCCCGAACAGGCCTTCCTTCCAACGCTTTGTCTTCGCCAATCATACTGCGGGCAACTGAATTGACAAACAATACAGTGCCTTTGGTGTCAGACGCCACCAACCCCTCGGCTACGGCACTGAGCACCACATCCTGCCGCAGATAACGGCGCAGCAATTCCTCGGGCTGAAGGCCCATCAAGGTGCTGCGCAGATAACGAAGACTGACGTGACTCAGGGAGATACTGACCAAAAGCATGACGCCCAAAATCATCAGGTGCACCAACATAATACTTTGCAGCCGGGCAGAGATAACCCCGATGAACACAGAAACCATTACAAAACCAATAATTTCTCCGTCTTTATTAAAAACCGCATGAAAAGCACGCCTCTGAGCGCCTTTGGTGCCGTATCCGATGGTGATATACGGGTCGCTTCCCTGCAAAATTGGAATTTCTTCCCCGCCTACATAAGATTCCCCTGTTTGCAGCCGATCGGTGTGATAAAACCGAACGCCGTCCTTGTCACAGACTACTGCAACGCTGATGTTCGGAATCGTATCGCACAGCGCATCCAAAGACCGCTCCACCCGCGGGGAAGGGTAACCGCTTTCCAGCATGGCCACCACATCGGTGCCTTCTGAAATATATGCTGCAATTCCGCTGATCATGGTATCCATCTCTTGACGCTGCCGAAGCATGTCAAAGTACATTGTGCCACCCAGCGAAAGCAGAATGACCAAGGTTGAAACCAACATAAAGACGCGATAAAGCTTTCGCTCTAACGCACTTTTTTTCTTTTTTACAGGCATGTGGTTCCTCCCATCCGGTTTTCTTCCAACAGATATTCTTACCGTGCTTTTTTAATATTACGCATATTATCCCACAGCCAAAAGACCCCGTCAAGCAAAGGGCAGCTTTCCTTTTCCTTGCTTTTCCCCACAGACAGAATCGCCAAAGGCCATGCTTTGCAATGCAATGCACGGCCTTTGGCAACGGGATTTCATCCCATTAAAATAGTGGTAATCAATGCGTTGGAAACCAAAAAGCCCTGAGGGGTCAGACGGATGGATTCCTCATCACAAACCACCAGTCCCTGCCTGCAGAAGCGGCGGGCTCGTTCCAAATATTCCGCCGGAATCGGGCGGTTATATCGTTTCATACAGTCTTCCTGCCGTAACCCGGCCGAAAGCCGCAGCCGCAGCATGGCATACTCTTCCAAAGATCCGCCCTCTCCTTCAGAGACCTGTCTGGGCCAACTCAGAAATTCTTCCATGTCATTGGGGCAAAAGAACCTTTTTCCGTTGAGAAAGGAGTGAGCAGAAGGCCCTGCACCGTAGTATTCCTCTGCATTCCAATATTTCAGGTTATGTCGGCTCTCAAACCCGGGCTTGGCAAAATTAGAAACTTCATACTGCCCGTACCCTGCCTGTTCCAACTCTCGGCAAGCCAGCAAATACAAATCGGCCGTTTCCTCATCGTCCGGCAGAACCAAGCTTTCTTTTTGAAGGTAATAGGGCGTTTCCTTTTCTACCTTTAACAGATAGGCAGAAATATGCTGTACGCCGCAATCCGCACAAAACTCTATTGATCGGCGCAGGCTATCCCCGGTTTGGCGCTGTACCGCCAGCATCAGATCAAGGGAAATGTTAGAAAACCCGGCCTGCTGTGCTTCCCGCACCGCCTGACGCACCTGTGCCGCCGTATGGCGGCGCCCCAGCAGGCGAAGTTCTTCCTCATCCGCAGACTGCAAGCCCATAGATAATCGGTTTACTCCGGCTAACCGCAGCGTGTCAAAAAAGCCTGGGGTATACTCGCCGGGATTGACTTCCACGGTGATTTCCGCCTGATCCAACCCCCAGATTTCCCTGGCGGCCTGCACCAGAAGGGTAAGCCGTTCCGCCCCCAGAAGTGACGGTGTTCCGCCGCCAAAATACAGGGAATCCGCCTGTCTGTGAAAGCGTTTCCCCTGTACTTGCAATACCCTTAGCATTTGTTCTACATATTCCGTCTTATCTTGCTCGCTGCCTTTTTGGGAATAAAAGTCACAATAAGGGCACTTGCTTTCACAAAACGGCACATGAATATATAAGCCAATTGGTGTACGAATCAAATTTTCTCCCACGATTCGGCCTTTCTTTTACTCATCCAGCTTTAAAACGCTCATAAATGCTTCCTGCGGCACTTCTACACTGCCCAGTTGGCGCATGCGCTTCTTTCCTTCTTTCTGCTTTTCCAGCAGCTTCCGCTTACGGGAAATATCGCCGCCATAGCATTTTGCCAAAACGTCCTTACGCATGGCCCGAACGGTTTCTCTGGCAATAATCCGGCCGCCGATACACGCCTGAATCGGCACTTCAAACAACTGGCGCGGAATTTTCTCCACCAATTTTTCCGTCATTTTACGGGCTCTGGAATAGGCTTTGTCTGCGTGAATAATAAAGGACAAAGCATCCACTGTGTCACCGTTGAGCAGAATATCCAGCTTTACCAAATTAGATTTTGCATATCCGCTAAGCTCATAGTCAAAAGAGGCATATCCTTTGGTACGGCTTTTCAGCGAATCAAAGAAATCGTAAACAATTTCATTGAGGGGCAAAGTATAGTGAATATCAACCCGGTCAGTATCAATATACTTCATATCCTGAAATACGCCGCGCCGCTCCTGACACAGCTCCATAATATTGCCAACGTATTCCGAGGGCGAGTAAATATGAGCATTGGTCATCGGCTCTTCCGCCAGCTGAATATAAGTCGGATCCGGATAATTGGTGGGGTTGTCCACCAACACCATTTCCCCGTCAGTTTTTGTAATTCGATACACTACGCTGGGTGCGGTGGTGATCAAATCCAAGTCGTATTCCCGCTCCAGCCGCTCCTGAATGATTTCCATATGCAAAAGCCCTAAAAAGCCGCAGCGGAATCCAAATCCCAACGCCACCGAAGTTTCCGGTTCAAAAGACAACGCGGCGTCATTGAGCTGCAGCCGTTCCAGCGCTTCTCTCAAATCAGAATAATGGGCGCCGTCTGCCGGGTATACACCGCAGAACACCATGGGCTGCGCCGTCCGATATCCGGGCAGCGGCTCTGCCGCCGGCCGGGATGCCAAAGTAACCGTATCACCCACGCGGGCATCCTTTACCGCTTTGATGGATGCGGCAATATACCCCACTTCTCCGGCAGAAAGGCTGGGGGCCGGTTCCATTCCGGAAGCCCGAAGATACCCCACTTCCACCACGGTAAATTCACTGCCCGAAGCCATCATGCGAATTTCGTCACCCACTCGCACCGCACCGTCTTTCACCCGCACATAAACGATAACACCACGGTAAGAATCGTAGTAAGAGTCGAAAATCAAAGCTTGCAACGGGGCATTCTCATCGCCCTGCGGCGGGGGAATATCCTTTACCACACGCTCCATCACCTGATCAATATTCAGGCCCGTTTTTGCGGAAATGCAAGGGGCCTCGTCTGCCGGCAGCCCAATCACATCTTCTACTTCAGCGCGCACCCTCTCCGGATCCGCACTGGGCAAATCAATTTTATTAATGACCGGCACAATCTCCAGCCCTGCGTCCAGCGCCAAATAGGTGTTCGCCAGAGTTTGCGCTTCAATTCCCTGCGAAGCGTCCACCACCAAAAGAGCCCCTTCACAGGCGGCCAAAGAGCGCGACACCTCATAGTTAAAATCCACGTGGCCGGGCGTATCAATCAGGTTAAAAACATAATCCTGTCCGTCATTGGCGCGATAAACCAAGGTAACCGCATGTGCCTTGATGGTAATGCCGCGTTCCCTTTCCAAATCCATATTGTCCAAAAGCTGATTTTCCATATCTCGCAGAGCAACCGCCTGTGTTTGTTCCAGAATGCGGTCTGCCAGCGTACTTTTCCCGTGGTCAATATGCGCTATGATACTGAAATTTCGTATTCTATCTCTTGGAATCGACATGCTATCACCTGATTCTCCCCACTGTAACTGAATTATTTTTCGTCACGCTTATTTTTGCCAACACTTCTTCTATAAAAATCAGAAAAGCCATTTTTATGGCCTGTCCTCTCCGATACTCTAGTTATCATTTCATATTTCCTTTGCCGCTAAACACTCTAAGCAGGCATACGGTGCGAGGTTATTGAAACCATAATCTTCCCTTTAGGCCGTAATCTTAAAACCGCAAAACCTTAAAATTAAGCCGGGCTATGGTGCAATGTTCTCTCAGCCGCCAAAAGCTTTCGCTTTTGTCTGCGGCGTGAGGTTATTGAAACCATAATCTTCCCTTTAGGCCGCAATCTTAAAACCGCAAAACCTTAAAATTCAGCCGGGCTATGGTGCAATGTTCTCTCAGCCGCCAAAAGCTTCCGCTTTTGTCTGCGGCGTGAGGTTATTTAAACCATATTCTTCCCTTTAGGCCGCAATCTTAAAACCGCAAAACCTTAAAATTCAGCCGGGCTATGGTGCAATGTTCTCTCAGCCGCCAAAAGCTTCCGCTTTTGTCTGTGGCGTGAGGTTATTTAAACCATACTCTTCACTTGACCCCACAATTTTAAACACTGCAAAACCATAATATCCAGCCGAGCTATGGTGCAATGTTCTCTCAGCCGCCAAAAACTTCCGCTTTTGTCTGCGGCGTGAGGTTATTGAAACCATATTCTTCACTTTAGGCCGCAATCTTAACAAACCGCAAAATCTTAAAATTCAGCCGAGCTATGGTGCAATGTTCTCTCAGCCGCCAAAAGCTTCCGCTTTTGTCTGCGGCGTGAGGTTATTGAAACCATATTCTTCACTTTAGGCCGCAATCTTACAAACCGCAAAACCTTAAAATTCAGCCGAGCTATGGTGCAATGTTCTCTCAGCCGCCAAAAGCCCTGCTTTTGTCTGCGGCGTGAGGTTATTATAGCACAAAGCCAAATAATTGAAAAGAAAAATGTACCTTGCGATGCAAACTGGAAGCACCGGGAAAAATCTCTAAAAAAAGGAATAGAAAAAACCGACAGACCCCATAATAAGAGATATATGACCAGTAATGTGTAAGATTGGAGCTGATTACAACTTGTTCAACCCATTTTCCACCCGCAGAGAAAAACAAGAACAAATTCAAAAAAAAATAAAAGAAATTGGACAAAGCCAATCAAAAGACACCTTTTTATTCAATACAATGGAAGAAAACTGCAAGTTTTTTTGGGAGCTATTTTCCGAAAATGATACCATTGTCGACCGAGAAATACAAAACATTCACAATCCATCAATGAGATTTCGGTTGTTTTACAGCGAAGGTATGGTAGACGAATTCCAAATAAATGAAAATGTGATTCGCCCACTGATCCACTCATCAGAAAAGCCCGGGCGAGAGCTTACTAAAACATTGATAGAAAAAGTGATAACCATCAGCAGTATCGCAATCTATAGCAAGTGGGAAGAGATCATTAACTCCATCACTTACGGAGAAGCAGTTTTATTTCTGCCACACTGTGATAAGGCACTGGTTGTGGATGTAAAAGGCTTTAAAACTCGTAATATCAGTGAACCGGATTCCGAAAAAATTCTGATAGGACCGCGGGAGGGCTTTACGGAAGGTCTATGTACCAACCTAACTTTGTTGCGTCGCAAGCTTCGCACCAACGATTTAAAGCTACGATACCGCACATTTGGGCGCCGCACTCAAACCAGAGCCTGCATCTGCTATCTGGACAGCCTTGTAAATAAAAGAGTTCTCAAAGAACTGGAATCCCGACTAGACAAGATTGATATTGACGGGGTGCTAGATACCAACTATTTCACAGAATTAATTCGAGACTCGTCCCTTTCCCCATTTCGCACCACCGGGTATACCGAACGGCCCGATGTGGTGGCAGCAAAGCTTTTAGAAGGGCGAATCGCTATTTTTTTAGATGGAACCCCATCTGTGCTGACCGTTCCCTATCTGTTTATTGAAAATTTTCAAAGCAGTGAAGATTATTATATGAACTTTTTCTATACTTCTTTTTCCCGTATGTTGCGCATTTTAGGCTTCCTTCTTACTGTCACCGTACCGGGTTTTTATGTTGCGGTTGTAGCCTTCCACCACGAAATGCTTCCCACCCCGCTTCTCATCAACATTGCCAGTGAACGCCAAGGTGTGCCCTTGCCCGCCGCCGCAGAGGCCTTTATCATGCTGATCATTTTTGACATTCTGCGGGAAACTGGACTGCGAATGCCTTCCAACATTGGTCAGGCCCTCAGTATCGTTGGGGCTCTTGTAATTGGCCAGGCAGCGGTAGAAGCCAAATTGGTGGCGGCCCCCATGATTATCATTGTGGGCCTTACCGGTATTACCGCACTTCTGGTTCCCAAAATGAATGCGCCGATTATCTTTGTCCGCCTTTTTATTTTAACCGCCTCATCCATTTTGGGTCTGTTTGGTATGATGCTTGCCTTTTCTACTCTTATCATCCACATGCTGAATCTGGATTCCTTCGGGATTTCTCAGTTAACACCCACCGGAATGCTGCAATTTCAGGATATTAAGGACAAACCTTTCCGCGCCCCGATGTGGAAGATGGTGACACGTCCCCATGCTCTAACACAAAATACCATAAGGTTAAACACCGATAAGAAGGAAGAACCATGAAAAAATTCATCAGTGTTTTGCTGTCTATCTGTCTTTTGATTCCCATGACCGGGTGTTGGAATTATCGTGGGCTCAATGAGATGACTATTGTCGCCGGAATAGCCGTTGACAAATCTGAAAACCAGTATAATGTAGCATTTGAAATTATGGATCTGCAAAAGCCTACCAAAATCCAAGGTCCCACCGCTACCGTGGTATTTTCCCAGGGTGCCACTTTATTGGACGCCGTTCGCAACGCCAAAAAACAATTGTCCAGCAAACTTTATTTTGGCAATACGCAAGTGATCATTATCAGCCAAAGTATCGCCCGGGAGGATGGTCTGCACGCAATCATTGATTTTTTGCTCCGGGATGCGGAAATGAGGGAAAACATAGATCTTGTAATCTCGCAAGAGCCCATGGCACAGGATCTGATTCTTCTCACCGGAAAAACGAGCGGAGCGGTTTCTTATGATATTGTTCGCATCGTTCGGGAAGACAACCGTATCGTAAGCTCCACAATCAGCACGCCTCTCTATCTGGTTTATAACAAACTGGAGGAACCGGGATTTTCAATCGGGCTGCCTGTGTTTTTTAGCCCTTCAGAACCCAATACGGATATTCATCACGTGGAAGCCAATGGAATTGCCGTCTTTCGTCAGGACAAGCTTGTGGGCTTTTTATCCCCACACGAAAGCAAATATCTACTAATGGCGGATCGTCCCCTGCAGGGGGGAGTTTTGGCATTATATATTCCCAAAGTAACTCCCCATAATATTTCGCTGGAAATCAGCGATACGTCCGTATCCAGATCTTATCAATATGAAAACGGTTCTCTTTCCATGAAATTAGATATCACGGTAAACGCTTATTTGGCAGAATACCCGCACAAAGGCAGCAATCTGGATTTTCCCCCCATTGCAGAAATATCTGAGTCCGCCGAAAACCTGGTAGTAGAAAACGTGAAAACTGGTCTGAAAAGATCGCAAACTGAGTTTAATGCAGATGTTTTGGGTTTGGGTAATTATATTTATCGAACCAATTTACCTTTGTGGAAAACGTTAGAGAATAATTGGGATGAAATCTATCAGACGCTCCCGATTGAGGTGAACGCCAACGTTCATATTCTAAATACCGCTATGATACGCCAGAATTAGGAGGGATCCCAATGCTGATTATGCTTATTCTTCTGATAGGGTGTGTCATTTTAATCGATTACCTTCCCAAACGCAAACTCATGGCAAAGTCACTGCGTATTTTCTATCTTAGTTCCACAAGCCTTTGTTTTGTTCTTTTGGTAATCCACATCTTAACGCCGTCAGTTATAAGCATTGCAACTTTTTTAACAGTAGCAATAAAAAAGCTGTACGGCATATAACGGAAGGACTCTTTTATGAAAGCTATTCACAACAATCAGCTGAGCACACGGCAAATGGTTCTGATGATGGTTTTATTTATGTTTGGCAGCAGCGTAGTGCTCGGAATCAATCCCCAGAACCGCCAGGATTCCTGGATTAGCCTGTTGACTGCCGCAGTAATGTGCATCCCGGTTTTTCTGCTTTATGCCAGAATCATACACTTGATGAAGGGGCAGGACTTTTTTACCTCTATTCTAGATTGGTTCGGAACGATAGTCGGAAAAATTATAATTGGACTGTTTGTCTGGTACTGTCTGCACATGGCCGGGATTGTCACACGGAATCTGTCGGAGTTTATGGAAATTGCAGCTATGACAGAAACCCCCCAGCTCCCTTTGATGATTTCTATTCTGCTGGTCGCAACCTACCTTTGCAAAAGCAGAATTCAGGTGATTGGGCGCTGGTCTGTCATCGGGTTTTATATTACTTCTGTGATTGTTGTCATTACCATTCTGGCCACTGTAAGCCACATGAACTTTTATTATCTGCTCCCTATCATGGAACATTCCCCCACTGAAATTCTTGACGGCGCTTTCAAAATCTCTGCATTTCCTTATGCGGAATGTGTAGTTTTTCTTCCGCTGATGTCTGCGGTACAAAACAATAATCCTTATAAAACTTTTCTCAAGGGAAACTTCTGGAGTACTGTCTTACTGATGATCATCATGTTGCGAAATATTTTTTGCATCGGCCCCCATCTGATGGTGGCCGAATATTTTCCATCTTTCACTTGTGCTAAAATTATGGAAATCGGAGATTTTTTGTCTCGCATTGAGGGAACGATCTCTATCAATTTAGTAATAGCAGGGCTAACAAAAACGGCTATATCTCTCTATTCGGCCAATTTAGGTTTGGCAAAATTAATTAACATTCCAAATAAACTGAATCTGCTTACCATGCCCATATTTCTTTTCGCTCTGACTCTATGCATGCTCTCTTATACCGATGCACTACAGATGTTTGGTTTCTTGGATTTTTATGCGTATTATGCATTCCCCTTCCAAATTATTATACCGATCATCATCTGGCTGATGGGTGAATGGAAAACACGCCAAAAACACGTGAACCCTGCACCTACCGCTGCATAAGCTATACTCACACAGCTATTCCTTCTAAAACCAAATATGCAGATCTTCATATTATATTATTAGAGGCTTCACCTGGCCCTAATAAAACTTCTGATAGATAGGAGATTGCATATGTCCTCAAACCAAAATTTTTATTCTGGCTGCGGAAATCAAGGCTTTAATCCCAGCATGAAAATTCACAATGGCAGCGGAAATGCAGCAGGCAGCTACCCGCCTTGCCCGCCACCTTATCCGCCTGTTCCGCCTTGCCCAATTCCATGCCCGGGGCCTCCTGGTCCTCCCGGACCACACGGGCCTGCCGGTCCTGCCGGAGCCCAAGGACCCGCCGGCCCTACCGGTGACACATGACCTATCGGATCCACTGGTGATACCGGACCCGCTGGTCCCGCCGGAGCGCAAGGACCCACCGGACCTACCGGTGACACATGACCTATCGGATCCACTGGTGATACCGGACCCGCTGGTCCCGCCGGAGCGCAAGGACCCGCCGGATCTACCGGTGACACAGGACCTGTCGGACCTACTGGCGAAACCGGGCCCACCGGACCTACTGGCGACACCGGACCTACCGGCGAAACCGGGCCCACCGGGCCTACCGGCGAAACAGGACCCACCGGGCCCACTGGCGACACCGGACCCACCGGGCCTACCGGCGAAACAGGACCCACCGGGCCCACTGGCGACACCGGACCCACCGGGCCTACCGGCGAAACCGGGCCCACCGGACCTACTGGCGATACCGGGCCCACCGGACCTACTGGCGAAACCGGACCTACCGGGCCTACTGGCGAAACAGGACCCACCGGGCCTACCGGCGATACCGGACCCACCGGCCCCCCTGCCCTTTTATCCGGACTTCAAGCTCAGTTTTCCTCGCCAGATACAACTGAGTTAGCGAATGATGACCCCATTGCTTTTAACACATTGATTAGTTCTCAGGGCACTTTCGCCTCTTTAAACACCAGCACCGGAGAAATCACAGTTACTCAACCCGGAACCTATCTGGTCAACTGGTGGGTATCAGCAGAAGGTTCTACCGTTGCACCGACAATTACACTTTCTTTAAATGTCGATGGTGTGTCCCAATCTGTATCCGACTCGCCTATTTTATACGGCCAAATGTTCGGTAGCAATTTCCTTACCGTCACCACCGCCCCCGCAGTTATAACATTGACAAATACAACTGGAAATGACGTGTTTTTGACTGTTTCCACTTCTGTGGGTGCTAATATTACAATAATTTATCTGGATACATAAACCTTCCTCTCGAGAAACAATTCTGCATTCAGATAAAACAAACCAATCTTCTCCGTTGTACTTTCATTTTTTAGCTTCTGCCTCAGCTTATCCGTTTTGGATCAGCGGGGGCAGTTGTCTTTTTCCCCATAGCAGCAAGTCCACAATCTTTGATTATAAAGCAATATAATCGTATCATTCCTTACTTTATGGGGAATTGCTTTGCAACTTATCCCACAAATTTTCATACTATACTATCGGATACAATAACTTTATTGTTTTACAACTTCTGATAGATAGGAGATTGCACATGTCACTAGACAGAAGATTTTCATCTGGTTGCGGAGATCAGGGATTTAATCCGAACATGAAGGTTTACAGCAGCAACGCCAATAGCTGCCCGCCTTGTCCGCCACCTTATCCGCCTATTCCGCCTTGCCCGGTTCCATGCCCCGGGCCTCCCGGACCTCCCGGACCCACTGGACCACAAGGACCGGTAGGTCCTGCAGGACCTACCGGCGCAACAGGTGCTACCGGTGCTACGGGCGCTACAGGAGCCACTGGTCCTGCCGGTCCTACCGGTGCAACAGGCGCTACGGGAGCCACTGGCGCTACTGGTCCTGCCGGTCCTACCGGTGCAACAGGCGCTACGGGAGCCACTGGCGCTACTGGTCCTGCCGGTCCTACCGGTGCAACAGGCGCTACGGGAGCCACTGGCGCTACTGGTCCTGCCGGTCCTACCGGTGCAACAGGCGCTACGGGAGCCACTGGCGCTACTGGTCCTGCCGGTCCTACCGGCGCAACAGGCGCTACGGGTGCAACAGGTGCCACTGGCCCTGCCGGACCTACCGGTGAAACAGGCGCTACGGGTGAAACAGGTGCCACTGGCCCTGCCGGACCTACCGGCGCAACAGGTGCTACAGGAGCTACAGGAGCCACTGGTCCTGCCGGTCCTACCGGTGCAACAGGCGCTACGGGAGCCACTGGCGCTACTGGTCCTGCCGGTCCTACCGGTGCAACAGGCGCTACGGGAGCCACTGGTCCTGCCGGTCCTACCGGCGAAACAGGTGCTACAGGAGCTACAGGTGCCACTGGCCCTGCCGGACCTACCGGTGAAACAGGCGCTACGGGTGCAACAGGTGCCACTGGCCCTGCCGGACCTACCGGCGCAACAGGTGCTACAGGAGCTACAGGAGCCACTGGTCCTGCCGGTCCTACCGGTGCAACAGGCGCTACGGGTGCAACAGGTGCCACTGGCCCTGCCGGACCTACCGGTGAAACAGGCGCTACGGGTGCAACAGGTGCCACTGGCCCTGCCGGACCTACCGGCGCAACAGGTGCTACAGGAGCTACAGGTGCCACTGGCCCTGCCGGACCTACCGGTGAAACAGGCGCTACGGGCGCAACAGGTGCCACTGGCCCTGCCGGACCTACCGGCGCAACAGGTGCTACAGGAGCCACTGGTCCTGCCGGTCCTACCGGCGCAACAGGCACTACGGGTGCAACAGGTGCCACTGGCCCTGCCGGACCTACCGGTGAAACAGGTGCTACGGGAGCTACTGGTGCTACGGGACCTGCTGGTCCTGCCGGTGCAACAGGAGCTACTGGTCCAACAGGCGCTGCTGGGCCTACTGGTCCAACTGGCGCTACTGGCGCAACAGGCGCTGCCGGTCCTACTGGTCCAACCGGCGCAACAGGCACTACGGGTGCAACAGGTGCCACTGGCCCTGCCGGTCCTACCGGTGAAACAGGCGCCACGGGAGCTACTGGTGCTACGGGACCTGCTGGTCCTGCCGGTGCAACAGGAGCTACTGGTCCAACAGGCGCTGCTGGGCCTACTGGTCCAACTGGCGCTACTGGCGCAACAGGCGCTGCCGGTCCTACTGGTCCAACCGGCGCAACAGGTGCCGCCGGGCCTACCGGGCCTACCGGCGCTACAGGTGCCACCGGGCCCGCCGGACTAGGAGCCATCATTCCTTTCGCCTCTGGTACCCCAGTCGTTTTAACTACGGTTTTGGGTGGTTTACTAAACACCTCAAGTGCAGTAGGATTTGGCGCCAACCTGCCCGGAATTAACGCGGTTGGTACCACCATCAGCCTTCTGGGGCTCACAAACTTTGCCTTCTCTGTCCCTAGGGACGGTACCATTACCTCGCTGTCTGCTTATATGAGCGTCAGTGCAGGACTGAGCTTGCTCGGAACAACCATTACGGTGACCGCGCGTCTGTTCCAGTCCACCACCCCCAACGACACCTTTACTGAGGTGCCCGGTGCGGTCGTTACGCTAACCCCGCCGCTTACTGGCCTAATCAACATTGGTAACATCATGTCAGGTGTTACTACAGGCCTAAATATCCCGGTAACTGTAGGAACACGCCTGCTGTTGATTTTTTCTGCAAACGTCACTGCCGGAATTAGCTTGGCTGCAGCTGTGGCTGGTTACACCAGTGCAGGTTTGGCAATTAGCTAACCCTTGCATGAAACAACTTCTGATTTCCGCATAAAAGCCCGGTGCAGGTTTTCCTGCACCGGGCTTCCCTTTGCAAAAAACCTTCTATTTATCCAAATTTTTTTGGTCTGAATGGTTTTAAGCATAATGTACAAGGTTTTTATCATACGCTGGTTATGGAATAAAGTATTTAAAATACCAGTAAAAGGGGGAGTTGCTTGAAATCTTATCATGTCTGCGTCTATGCTATCGCAAAAAACGAAAAGCAATTTGTAGACCGCTGGATGGATTCCATGAAGGAGGCGGATCAAATTATTGTCACAGACACTGGCTCCACCGACGGCACCGTAGAACGTCTGCGGGAGCTAGGCGCCATTGTCTATGAAGAAACCATTCAGCCCTGGCGGTTTGACCACGCGCGCAACCGCTCTCTGGAACATGTCCCCGAAAACACCGACATTTGTGTGTGCACCGATTTGGACGAAGTATTTTCCCCCGGATGGCGTGATGCCTTAGAACAGGCATGGCATTCCGGGGCTACCCGAGCCAGATATCTTTATAACTGGAGCCATCATCCGGATGGATCCCCCGATTTGCAGTTGTATTACACTAAAGTTCATGCCCGCAACAGTTATAAATGGAGTTATCCGGTTCACGAATACCTGATATATGAAGGGACTACTCCGGAACAAACGGTTCTTGTAGAAAACATGGTTCTGGATCACTACCCTGACACAAAAAAGTCCAGAAGTTCCTATCTGCCGCTGCTGGAAATGGCTGTAAAAGAAAACCCCATTGATTCCCGCATGCTATACTATCTGGGGCGCGAATACCTGTATTCCAAACATTGGCAGAAGTGCATTGATACCATGCATCGCCGTTTGAATCTTCCTTTTGCCTCTTGGGAAGAAGAACGAAGCGCTTCGATGCGCTGGATGGCGTATTCTTACTCTATGCTGGGGAAACCTTCTGAAGCATATCGATGGTATTTTAGAGCCATTGCAGAAACTCCTTTTATGCGGGATCCCTATGTGGAATTTGCCCAATTTGCTTACAAGGAACAAAATTGGCCACTGGTGTTCTTTTTGACCCAGCAGGCCTTGCAAATTCGGGAAAAATCCAAAACCTTTGCCAACATGGGCTACGCCTGGGATCACACACCCGAAGATTTGTGTGCCATCGCCTGCTGGAATCTGCAAATGTTCCCCCGCGCAGAGCAACACGCCAAAAACGCACTGCGCATCACCCCTGACAACGAGCGCCTTAAAAACAACCTGCGCATGATTCAGCTGTCGCTGGAACATTTGTCGACTAATCCACAGCATTCAGATCCCCAAAAAAGTGATGGGGCTCCATCCTCTTAGCTGCAAAAAGAGTTCTTTTCTCAGCGGTTTTTCCGCAGAAAAGGGCTCTTTCTTTTTTCATTGCCGGGTCTTGACAATTCCGGCTTTTTTTAATATCATTAATGCATATCGTAAAAGTATGAAATACATCTGTCCAAACAGTATGAAACGAGGTTTGAATTCATGAGAATTTCTGCCAAAGGGCGCTATGCTCTGGCCGCGATGATCAGTATGTCCGAATCCTATCCCAATGGGGAATATATTACAGTCATCAGTATTTCGGAAAAGCTTGGCATTTCCAAAATCTATTTAGAGCAAGTCTTTTCCCTTTTAAAAAGAGGCGGGCTTGTCAATTCGATTAAAGGGGCTCAGGGCGGCTATCAGTTGTCACGAATGCCAAGGCAAATCACCGTCTTTCAGGTTCTGTCTGCCGTGGAATTGTCTTTGTTTGAGCCCACGGAAAACACCGTACAGGAAAAATCGCCTGAAATTGAAAAGGCCATGCGGCTTTCTGCTTTTGACCGGCTGGACAAAGCCGTAACCGACACCTTATCTTCTGTCACTTTGGCGGATCTTGCCGCCGAAACGGAGCGCCACCGCTCTGACACCAGCTTTATGTTTTATATTTAGGGCATTTTCAAAAATACAAATCATCCAGATTTTGCAGCAAAAAGAAAGTAAAGCAAGCATTCTATGTATTTCACAGCTCACACCCTTTATTTTTGCCGCAAAACCCACCGTATCTTTCCGGTGTTCCAACTGCCCTTGGTTCGTATTCAGTACCCCGGTGCTTCGCCTAGCGCAAAGCGCCTATTCAGAAACGGGAGATTTCTATGGACTTTAACACCCTTTGCGTTCACGGCTGTTCTGACCGATATGATATTACCGGAGCCGTCTCCGTGCCTATTTTTCAAACCGCTACCTTTGCCCACCCGGGGGTAGGACAAAGCACCGGTTACGATTATTCCCGGGTGCAGAACCCCACCAGGGAACACCTGGAAAAAACCGTTGCCAAACTGGAACAAGGAAAAGAGGCATTGGCCTTTTCTTCCGGCATGGCTGCCATTGCCGCCATGATGGAATTGTTTTCCCCGGGGGATCATGTCATCTGTTCCGACGATTTGTACGGCGGCTCTCACCGTTTGTTTCATCATATCAACGCCAAAAATGGGATTTCCTTTACCTTAGTAAATACTTCTTTCTCTGAAAAAGTAAAGGCTGCCATTCGCCCCGAAACCAAAGCCATTCTGGTGGAAACCCCCACCAACCCCATGATGCAGGTAACGGATCTGCGCAAAATAGCGGATTTGGCCCATGCCAATGGGCTGCTTTTGGCCGTAGACAATACTTTTTTGACCCCTTATCTGCAAAAGCCGCTGACGCTGGGTGCCGATTTGGTCATTCACAGCGGAACCAAATACTTGGGCGGCCACAACGATGCTCTGGCCGGTTTTCTGGTGGCCAACGACCCGGAAATTTGCGATCGTCTGCGCTTTATCTATAAGAACACGGGCGGATGCCTTTCTCCTTTTGACAGTTGGCTCTTGATCCGTGGTATTAAAACTTTGCCTTTGCGTATGGATCGCCAGCAAGAAAACGCACAGAAAATAGCCCTTTGGCTGACCCAACAGAAAAAGATTGCAAAGGTTTTCTATCCCGGCCTGCCGGATCACCCGGATTATGAACTGTCCCGCAAGCAAACCAGCGGATTTGGCTCGATGATTTCCTTTGAAGTGGACAACCACCGTACCGCAGAGCAAATTCTGAACCGGGTGGAATTGATTCAGTTTGCAGAAAGTCTGGGCGGCGTGGAATCACTAGTTACCTACCCCATGCTGCAAACTCACGCAGAAATCCCAGTAAAAGAGCGGGAAGAAAAAGGAATCAACGAAAGGCTTTTGCGCCTTTCCGTGGGCGTAGAAAACGCAGAAGATCTGATTGCCGATTTGACAAATGCTTTGCAAACAGATTAAAGAGCAGTTCTATTGGCTAGGCAAATGAAACCTGTACAAGCCTTGGCAAATCTTTGCTTCCTTTCTTTTTGCAAGAAAGGAAGCAAAGTAGATATGAGAAGAATGTTTTTAAAAAACAACAAAATAAGAAATTCACAGAAATAAAACCAGACTTTCCCGATAAAGCAACCAAAGAAGCCCTTGCCCGGAGAGGTAAATCCGTTGGCGACAAAGATAACAGGAGGAGAATGAATGGCGTCCTTTGATACTCTATGGAACCGAAAAAATACCAATTCCTTAAAATACGACTGTGCTTCCCGCTATGGCAAACCGGAAGGCCTTTTACCCCTGTGGGTGGCAGATATGGATTTTCCTTCTCCAGACTGTGTGATTCAGGCGCTGGAAGAACGATGCCGCCACGGAATTTTTGGTTATTCCGAGCCAGACGAGCGTTACTTCCAAGCGCTCAGGCAATGGTTTTCCACAAGACACGGCTGGGAAGTGGAAAACTCGTGGCTCATTAAAACCCCCGGGGTGGTCTTTGCCCTGTGCGCGGCCATCCGTTCTTTGACAGAGCCCGGCGACGCGGTACTGATTCAAACACCCGTATATTACCCATTTTTTGAATCCGTGCAAGCCAATGACCGCCGTGTGGTAAAAAATTCGCTGCTATATCGGGATGGCATGTACACCATTGATTTCGAAGACTTTGAACACCAAATCGTGCAGAATCAGATTAAACTCTTTCTGCTGTGCAGCCCGCACAATCCGGTTGGGCGGGTTTGGACCAAGGAAGAATTGACCGGCATGGGAGAAATCTGCCTGAAGCACGGGGTAACCGTGGTTTCTGACGAAATTCACGCTGATTTTGTATACCCGGGGCACCGACACCTGATGTTTTCCTCTTTGCGCCCGGAATTTCAGCAAATGACCATCACCTGCACCGCACCCACCAAAACCTTTAATCTGGCAGGGCTTCAGCTTTCCAATATTTTTGTTCCCAATCAAACACTGCGCCACAGCATCCGTGCAGAAATGCAGCGCACCGGCTACAGTCAGGCCAATCTGATGGGGCTGATTGCCTGCCGCGCCGCTTATGAGAGCGGCGGCCCCTGGCTGGAAGACCTCAAGGCATACCTTCTGGGAAATCTGAATTTTGTAAGGGACTTCTTGGCCGAAAAGCTTCCTCAAGTCCGTTTGATAGAACCTCAGGGAACCTATTTAATCTGGCTGGACTTTTCGGGCCTTGGTCTTTCCAATGATAAGCTAAACCGCCTGATTGAAGAAAAAGCCGGGCTTTGGCTGGATCCCGGAACCATGTTCGGTGAAGAGGGCAACGGCTTTCAGCGAATCAACATCGCCTGCCCTCGCTCTATTTTGCAAAAAGCATTGGAACAGCTGACACAGATAGCAACCAAAGAAGTTTAAAAAAACTAAAAACTCTCCGCAAATTAAGCGGAGAGTTTTTTCATTCATTATCATATGATAGCGTAACGGCAATTCTGAATGTTCTGCGTATTCTTACCCCAAAACCGTACAGGCACCTTGCCGTCATGCTGCGGTTCCCGAATCATCCAGCAGCGTTCTTCCCATTGATTTCGCGCTTACCGGGCAAAGGTATCATGAAATAGGCTCCTGCTCTTTCTGCCGGGACCAATATTCCCGCAGTTTGCTGAAGCTCTCCTCACTGATAGCATGTTCCATTCGACAGGCATCCTCTTTGGCGATCTCTTCTTCTACGCCAAGCGCTATCAAAAACTCCGAGATCAGGGTATGTCTTTCATAGATTCGTTCTGCGATTTCTCTGCCGCTTTCCGTCAGCTCAATGTAGCCGCTTTCGTCCATTACAATCAGTCCGTTTTCGCGAAACTGCTTCATGGCGTGGCTCACACTGGGTCTGGAAAAATTCATTTCATTGGCAATGTCAATCGACCGAACCTCTCCCCTGCGGTTTTTTAAAACCAGAATCGTTTCCAAATAATTTTCCGCGGATTCCTGAATTTTCACATGTTCTCCCCCTTTCGGAATTGTTGTTTCTAATCATATCATAAAGCTATACTTTTTACAACGAGTCTAATGCTCGTATTTTGTGGACTTTTCCTGTAAAATAATCCCGTCTGATAGTTGACAGTGCCAGTTAGCTGTGATAAACTTAAAGACGCAATAGGGTTAGCGTATGCTAACCTTGGCTTTCATTGGAATAAATGCAATGTTTTTTAAATAAAATTGCCTAGGAGGAATCCATTATGCCGCTGACAATGGCAAAAGCCGGAGAAAAAAATTTAATCAAACGGATTACCGGCAAGGATGAAGTTCGCCGCTTTCTGGCCACTTTGGGTTTTGTGGAGGGCGAAACAGTCACGGTGATCAGCGAGATTTCCGGCAATATGATTTTGAATATCAAGGATACCCGGGTAGCCTTGGATAAAACCATGGCGAACCGGATCATGATATGAATAAAGGAAAAGAGGTTGAGGTTTGATGAAGACATTGAAGGAGGTAAAGCTTGGGGAAACCGTTACCGTGGTTAAGCTGCACGGCACCGGCGCCGTTAAGCGCAGAATCATGGATATGGGCCTTACCAAAGGAGCCCAGGTATTCGTCCGAAAAGTTGCTCCTCTTGGCGACCCTATCGAGGTTAAAGTCAGAGATTATGAGCTGAGCCTGCGTAAGGCAGACGCCGAACTGATTGAAGTGGTTTGATAGGACAGCCATTTGAAAGAAAGGCCGTTGGCTTTCGGTCCCTTTGTTAGCCGCGACTTCCGTGAAAAATGAGGAGGAACAAAAAATGTCTTTAAAGTTAGCGTTGGCGGGAAACCCAAACTGCGGTAAGACCACCCTGTTCAATGATTTAACCGGCTCGTCCCAGTATGTGGGCAACTGGCCCGGCGTAACGGTGGAGAAAAAAGAAGGACGGCTCAAAGGGCATAAAGATGTCATCGTAACCGACCTTCCCGGTATTTATTCTCTTTCGCCATACACTCTGGAAGAAGTCGTAACCAGAAACTACTTAATTCACGACAATCCCGATGTGATTGTCAATTTAATTGACGCTTCCAACATTGAAAGAAACCTGTATCTGACCACCCAGCTGATGGAAATGGGGCTGCCGGTTGTTGTAGCTCTGAATATGATGGATGTGGTTCGGAAAAATGGGGACACTATTCAAACAAAAAAATTGGCAGAACAGTTAGGGTGTCCTGTAGTAGAGATTTCTGCTATCAAGTCACAGGGCACACAGGAATTGATTCAGGCCGCTTTGGATGTTGCCAAAAAGAATCAAAAGAACACGATTCCGGCTGTTTTCAGCAACACTGTGGAATCTGCCTTGGGTCAAATCGGCAAACAGCTGCCAAGCCTTGTAAAAGGCGAGCACGCTCGCTGGACCGCCATCAAGCTGTTTGAGCGGGATGAAAAAGTGCTGGCAGAAGCCAAGCTTTCCTCTTCCGACCAGTCAAAGCTGGAAGCTATTCTGGCAAAATGCGAGTCTGAGCTGGACGATGATACCGAATCGATTATTACCAACGAACGATATGAGTATATTACCAAACTGGTTAAGGGCACGGTTCAAAAGAAAAAGGTTGGATTAACCCCTTCCGATAAAATTGACCAGGTTGTCACCAACCGATGGCTGGCTCTCCCCATTTTTGCAGCTGTCATGTGGCTGGTATATTATGTATCCATCTCTACAGTGGGTACCGCAATGACCGACTGGGTGAACGACGCGCTGTTCGGCGATATTGTTCCCCCCGCAATTGAAGGATTCCTGACATCCATCAACACCGCCGACTGGTTGGTATCTTTGATTTTGGATGGTCTGATTGCCGGTGTCGGCGCTGTTTTGGGCTTTTTGCCCCAGATGCTGACCATGTTCCTGTTCCTTGCCATTTTAGAGGACTGCGGTTATATGGCGCGTATTGCCTTTATTATGGACCGTGTGTTCCGCAAATTCGGCTTGTCGGGCAAATCCTTTATCCCGATTTTAATCGGAACCGGCTGCGGTGTACCCGGAATCATGGCTTCTCGTACCATTGAGAATGACCGTGACCGCAAACTGACTGTTATCACCACTACGTTTATTCCCTGCAGCGCCAAACTGCCGATTATTGCTTTAATCGCCGGCGCTCTGTTCCCGAACTCCACATGGGTTGGCCCCTCCGCATATTTCCTCGGCATGGGCGCCATCATTGTTTCGGGTATTATGCTGAAAAAGACCCGCATGTTTGCGGGCGACCCCGCTCCCTTTGTTATGGAGCTTCCCGCATACCATGTGCCCGGTGTTAAGGGTGTTTTAATTCACATGTGGGATCGCGGCAAGGCCTTTATCAAAAAAGCCGGTACTATCATCCTTCTCTCCAGTGTGCTCATCTGGTTCCTGAGCTCCTTCAGCTGGGGTATGGAAATGGTGGATGTGGATGATTCCATGCTGGCAACCATCGGCGGCCTGATTGCTCCCCTGTTTGCCCCCTTGGGCTTTGGCGACTGGAAATTCGCTGTCGCTTCTATTACCGGCCTGATTGCAAAGGAAAATGTGGTTGGTACCTTCGGCATCCTGTTCGGCTTTGCCGAGGTTGCAGAAGACGGCGTCGAAATTTGGGCCAATCTGCAGGCTGCAGTGACTCCTTTGGCTGCCTATTCCTTCTTAGCATTTAACCTGCTCTGCGCACCTTGCTTCGCGGCTATCGGCGCAGTTCGCTCCGAAATGGGTTCTGCAAAATGGACCTGGTTCGCAGCCGGATATCAGACCCTGTTCGCTTATATTATCGCATTGATTATTTACCAAACCGGCAGCCTGTTCACTGGCGGCGGATTTGGAGTGGGAACTGCGGTTGCACTGGTCTTGCTTGCAGCGTTGGTTTATCTGCTGGTCAGAAAACCTTATGACGAAAATGCGGGTGGACAGTTAAAAAGAAAGGTGTCTGCATAAACTATGGCTACCATTATTATTTCTGCGCTTGTGTTTGCTTTAATTGCTTTTGCTGCTTATCAAACCTACCGGACCCATAAGTCCGGTGGGTGCAGCGGCTGCAGCGGCTGTTCCGGCGGATGCTGCCCTTCGGAGCACGAACATTCGCATGAAAACCACGAAAGCCAAGAATAATCAGTACTTTTGCCACGTTGTATTTCCATCGCGTAAAGTAATAGAGTTAGCTTTGCTAACTCTATTACTTACCGAACAAGTTAGCTATAACTAACTTGTTCGGTGTATCTACATAAGCGATGTTAATTTATAATGATTCAAAGAAAGGACGGTAAGAATATGAGTGTTGTCATTATTGGAGGCCACGATCGTATGGTCTGCACCTATAAAGACATCTGCAAGCAATTTAATTGTAGGGCAAAAGTATTTACCCAACAGCCGGCAAATCTGAAAACGCAGATTGGCCGACCCGATCTTCTGGTGTTGTTTACCAGCACAGTATCTCACCAAATGGTGTATAGCGCCCTTCAAATCACGAAAAATACCAATACAGCGGTTGTGCGCTCTCACAGCAGCAGTTCCTGCGCACTGAAAAACATTCTTGCACAACACTGCTACTGCTAATCCCACCAGAAAGGTTGGCTGTTAAACGTCACTAGCCACTGATTCATCTTATACCAAAGGATTGTGAGGAAATATGTTTGAACGATATCTGATTGAATATTGCTCCTCTACACTGGCGGGCCTAAAAACAGCAAGCCTGTTTAGCTACACCGGTAATGACCGGGAAATGGTTTCGGAATACATTGAAGTCTGGAACCAGCATTTGAATTCACGGGGAGTCTATTTGGAATTGCTTCACTGCAGTTCTTCCCGCGCATTAATTTATGTTTATCGCGCTTCGGCGCTAGAGATGGACTTGTCCCGTCCTGAGGCAGTCTGTTTCTTAACCCAATATGGCTATTTACCTGGCCACTTGCAGGACTGTATCGAACATTTGAAAACTCGAATTTCTTTAACCAATTCTTTCCCCCATGAAATTGGGCTGTTCTTGGGGTATCCGCTCGAGGATGTCGCCGAATTTATTCGAAACCAGGGCCGCAACTGTAAATGCTGCGGTATTTGGAAGGTTTATCACAATGAGCCCGAAGCAAAAAAAATCTTTGCGAAAATTGATAAATGCAGAGAAATCTATACCAAGCTGTTTTGCGGCGGAAGGTCGGTGCTTCAGCTGACCATCGCTGCTTAATGATAATTTGAAAAACTGGAAAGGCAGTGAAAGATTATGGCAAAATTGGCAGTAGTATATTGGAGCGGTACAGGAAACACAGAGGCAATGGCAAACTTTGTAGCAGACGGCGCAAGAGATGCCGGCGCTGATGTTTCCCTTTATACATCCGCAGAATTCACACCCGAACTGGCAGATGAATTTGAACTGATCGCATTCGGATGCCCCTCTATGGGCGCAGAAGTGCTGGAAGAAAGCGAATTCGAGCCCATGTTTAATTCCGTAAAGGAGAAGCTTTCTTCCAAGAAGGTTGCTCTGTTCGGCTCTTATGGCTGGGGCGACGGCGAGTGGATGAGAAATTGGGACAGCGAGATTCAGGGCGACGGCGTCACCGTTGTGGGCACTGTAATCTGCAACGAAGCTCCCGATGACGAAGCGGCTGACAACTGCAAAGATCTGGGCAAGCAGTTGGCAAATGCCTGATTGAATTAAAACAAAAAGCAGCGGCTGGTGTTTTTTGCCGGCCGCTGCTTTTCTGTTAACTTACGGTTGTTTTTAATTCCTGCCTTATTTTCTCCCAGTTTTCTAAAACGAAATCCACCACTTGTGGATCATACATAAGGCCACTATTCTTGTCAATTTCATAGCGGCACATTTCATCCGGCAAACTATCGCGATATGCTCTTTTGCTTTGCATTGCATCAATGGAATCACAAACGGCAATGATTCTGGCTTCTAATGGAATTTGCAACTCGGCTAAACCGCTGGGATACCCCGTTCCATCGTAACGCTCATGGTGGCAGCGCACAATTTCTGCAATACGCTCCATTGACGGGGATTTCATCAAAATTCTGGCCCCCAGTTCCGGATGCCGTTTCATAATCACCCATTCCTCCTCAGTCAAGCTGCCCCTTTTGTTCAGGATACAGTCCGGTATCCCGATTTTGCCGATATCATGGGCGTCCGCCGCCAAATAAACCCGCTTGCACTGCATTGCAGACAAACCAAAGCTTTGCGCCACAAACAAGCTGGTTTTTGCAACTCGCCGGGAATGGTGCATGGTGTAAGAGTCCCGTTCTTCCAAAATATGTACCATATGTTTTACAATATCATAGTAATACTTATTATTTCTATTTGATGAATTCTTTTCCATTTCGAAACCTCGTTTATTACAAATCATTGGTTACCACGATGTTTAGTAAGTCATTTTCGTATATAGGTAAATTATCAATTTTGGGATTCCTTTTCAGAATCCATACGACTGAAATATGCCCTTAGATCTTCCGTTGACATGATTAGGAATGTATGCAAAAACAGGAGGTTGCTCACGATATGAAAATTCGGGAATCCGCAAAAGAATATTTAGAGGCGATTTACGTCCTGCAAGAACAAAATGGATTTGTGCGGTCCATTGACATTGCCGGTTATCTGAAAGTTTCAAAACCCAGCGTCAGCCGAGCAATGGGGGTACTTCGAAAAAATGGATACATCCATATGGATGAAAACAGCCAAATTCATTTTCAGCCGGCAGGGCTGGAAATCGCCCACCGCATCTATGACCGACACCGGATTTTGACCGCTTACCTAATCCGCTTGGGCGTTGCCCCTGAAACAGCTGCCGCGGATGCTTGCCGGATCGAACATATCCTCAGTGAAGAAGCCTTCTTAAAAATTAAAAAGTCGGTGATTTCCAACACGTCTTTTCCTACATAAAAAAAGAAACAGAATAAGAATCGGAAGGGCATCCTGAAAACAACATAGGATGCCCTTCCGATGTTTGTATTACATCAGACAACTCAAAAATAGGATCAAAAGGCCCATGATCTAAAGCAGCGATTGAGAATTCGAACCATGTCAGCTGCACTGGATCCCCCTCCAATCAAAACATTTTGAATTGCTTTTTTGGGTATTTAAAACCGGCCGGCGCCGTTGCCGCGGGTGCCACCGCCGCCCCCGCTAAAGCCGCCTCCACCACCGAAGCCGCCAAAGCCGCCGAAACCCCCGCCGCCGAACCAGTCATCATCATCTTTTTTGCGTCCGACACCCTTGCCTCGGGGCTTATCGTCAAACCGGCTATTCTGATTATGCTTATTCTTCGGAAAATTATCACGGTTCATACGGCTTTTGTTTTGAGAACTTCCCCATAGGCTTCCCAAAAGGAAGGGCCAAAAAGAAGATCCCCCCTGGCTGTGTCCACCATATCCACCATATCCACCATATCCACCATACCCACGATATCCGCCACGGTATCTGCGTTTTCGGGAAGTAAAGGAACTGATCAAAATGACAACAATGGTCATTGTAAAAAAGGTAGCAAATATACTGCTGTCCCTGGACTGCTGCCCCTTTGGTGCACCGATATCGGGATCATAATAGCTGCCCCCGCCACCAGTATAATAGGCATCTTTGGGAACGGTTGCCGTTCCACTGATTGTCACGCCATAACTATCTTCATAGATATGAATCAACGCCGTGAACATCTTCCGAACCCCGGCGTCGTATTGCTGCACCGCAAAATCCGGCTCCAGATATTCAACCGTCATTTTTTTTATCGTACCGCCGGGCAATTCATTCTCTATGCTATAGCCGGTCACACAGTAATAATTGTCTTCTCCAATCGCCAACAGCAGCAAAATACCGTTATTGGTTTTCTTAGAGCCTATCTCCCACTGTTCAAACATGGAATAACAATAGTCTTCAATTCCTGCGTTATCCAGAAAATCCACAGTGGCCACCACAATCTGCGCACCTGTTTTCTCATGCAGTTCAATATTCGCCGCAATAATTCCATTTTTGGTGGTGTTATCCAACACACCGGCATAATCGGCCACATAAAATTCACGGGTTGGTTCCGGAACCCTCACCGCCGCAAAACCGGGAAGAGAAAGCAGCGTAGAAAACAAAACGGTAAAAGCAAAAAATAGGCTCAAATGTTTTTTCATAGATTCCCTCCCTTTAACCATACAATTCTAAGGGCGCAATGCCCGCTGCAGACGCCAAGGCCCCTGCGGGGAACGACCCCAATACCTTTTGGTTAAACTCCTGTGCCAATCCGTTATAAGCATCATGGCTGATGGTGACATTGCGAGAATGAAAGTCTGCCCGCAGCCGAATTCGATAATCTGAATCTGTCTTAGCAAGCGTTTGACCTTCTAAAGCCTCATATACGGCCTGAAAGGCAGTATCCAGCTCCCGGTTAGCCTGGTATTTCTCCGAAGGGGTTTGAGCAGCTGTAAGCGCATCTGCGGCACTTTGCAGCTCTGTCAGTCGTGTATCTCCGGCACCCAGATATCGGCGTGCTACCGTAGTTAAATTGCCCGAAAACCGGACACGCGCTTCTAAATCGTGGGCGATGCTCAAACCATCGCCCCGTTCTCCCTGCAGAAACACCTGCTCTGTTTGCTGCCGCAGCGACAAAACAGAACGGTAAGACCCTACAATGCAAGAAAATAAAATAACAACCGCCAGGACAGCGAAAGCAACCGGGCGTTTATTGAGCCATTTCATACTTCCTCCTCCTGACGGCATGTGTTTAATCTTTGAGTTCTAATAATTTTTGTTTCAGCTCGCCTTCAATTCGACCCAGTTCCGCTTCCGCGGCGCGGCGTTTCTGGCTTCCCTCCACCTGAATGCGGCGAACATCTTCCAATGTGGAGATCAATGCCTGATTGGTGTGCTGAAGTGTTTCAATATCCACAATTCCGCGCTCCGATTCCTTCGCTGTCTCTATGGTTCCCATTTTCAGCATATCTGCATTTTTTCGCAGCATCTGGTTGGTCATATCCGTAACACCCCGCTGAGCTTCCAGCGCTTGCTGAGAATGCGCAAGACCCAAAGCCAAAACCATTTGACTCTTCCACAGCGGAATGGTATTCACCAGCGAAGACTGAATCTTCTCCACCATTTGGCTGTCATTGTTCTGAATCAGCCGTACCTGCGGCCCCATCTGAATCGAAATCATACGAGTCAGCTCCAAATCATGCAGCTTTTTCTCAAATCGATTGCACTGATTTGCCAAATCATTTGCCGCTTGAGCATCCTCAGGCAAACCGCTCAAACGCGCCTTTTCATAGGCGGCTTCCAGCTCATTCTGGCGCACACTTTCCAGCTTTTCCTTACCGGCCAAAATGTACATAGACACTTCTTTAAAATAATTTAAATTCTGCCCATACATCTTATCCAGCATGGCGATATCTTTCATCAGCTGAATCTGATGATTTTCCAGCATAGTGCAGATTTTGTCCACATTCACTTCAGCCTTGTCATACTTGGTTTTTAATGTGGTAATTTGATTGTTTGTTTTTTTCAAAAAGCCAAAAAAACCTTTCTTTTCTTCGGGTTTGAGTTCAATCCCCTTCAATTCCACAACCAGATCTGTCAGCATATTGCCGACTTCACCCATGTCTTTTGTTCGCACATTAGACAATGCAGAACTCGAAAAATCGGCGATTTTCTTCTGGGCACCGGAACCAAACTGCAAAACCATATTGGTATCCGTTAAATCAATCTTTTTGGCAAACTCAGTTACCATCTTCTGCTCATCCGCAGTTAACTGGCTTTTATTCAATGTTGTGGCTGTGGAAGGCTCTTTTTCCTCTTCCATAACCGTGGCAGACACGGATTCCAGCTCCGGCTCCAAAGTTAAAGAGGGGGTATATTCCTGATGGTCCATTTCAAAACATCCTTTCCTTGGTTTAATGGGTTTGATTGTCAAACGGATCCTTTGTAAGACCCTCCCGGGCCATCATATTTTCAAGCACAGTAATATCAGTAGAAATATCCAGCGCCTCATCTGCAAACAAATGATCTAACTGTTTTTCAAATGCTTGTTCAATGCTGGATAAAATTCCTTCCACCCCCCGCATAGCAGAGCGGATATTTTCCCCGGAAATATTCTGTGCAGCCATACGCTGATAGCTTTCCAATAATTTGAGTGTAGTGGGCAAGTAATAGTTGAAAAACAGACGCAGCTGCGGCGCTTTTTTCGGTTTGTCTTCTAGATAGGCAAATATTTTTTCGCAAATCCCGCAAATTCTGACAATGTGGGCACTGACAGCAGAATCGGCTATCTGCTGATCCAATTGACGAAGACGTTCCAATTGAGCCCGCCCATCATTGATAACCGCGTCCGCATCAGAATCCTCGGTATTGGCGGGTTTGGGCTTTTCCTCAACCCAAAGAATCTTGGGCGGAAACACGCGGTTCATGACAAAATAGACAGCTGCCGAAAGCACAGCAACCAGCAAAAAATGCCAAGTGTGATATAAGGGAAGCAACAGCCCCCAAATCAACCACACGGCCGCAGCAGCATAAATGGGAATTACTGATTTTTGTGTAATTTGACGCATAATTCCCTCTCTTTCCTGTTTAACTATAATATTTTAATTGTAATGCTTTTGCTTATTCCTGTCAAGAAAATCGCTTTATTCCAAACTGCTCAATCCAGTAGATTTGTGCATAAAAATCTCCCCTTGCCGATTTTACCCGGCAAGGGGAGATAAGTAATATCAGATTATCAATCAGGAATTTGCCTTCAGAACGTCTGCAAACGCCTGAATTGCAGTTGCAGCCTGGCCGAAGTCGCGCATCTGCTGGTCAATACCCAGTTTGACGTGCAGAACGCCAGCCTCATCCAAAGCCTTCTTGAGAGAAGGATATTCCATTTCCTCGGGATCGCAGAACTGCTGCATGAACAGAATCAGACCCTGAGCACCGTTTTCCTTCACCAGGTTGGCTACAAACTCACCGCGGCGGTTCTCGGCAGAATGCTCATCGTAAAGCAGAACGCAATAGTCCTGATTTGCAAACTGCATTGCCAAAGCCATCATCGGATCTTCACAATCCTCAGGAGCATCTACGCGGAACGCACGGCTCTCGTGTGCAACATCATCGGCAGCAATCGCCACGTTGTTTTCCTCAAAGATTTTGAGAAGAGTCGGGTTGTCGCAAACGATACCGCTGGTAACAACTTTCGTGCCCTTCCAGTCACAAACAGGCAGCTTCTCCAGCTCTGCGTTGAGTGCTTCCAGTTTCTCGGTGTATGCGTCTTTGAGCATAAACCAAGAAGCTTTCAGAACAGCGCTGCGCTTGGTGGGAGTAATCACGTCGCAGTGATCATTTGCCAGCTTCACAAACTTACGGCGGGCAGCACGGCTTCTGTTGTATACCTTAATGGTATCCTGCAGTGCTTCATCCGTAATTTCGTTACCGCTGATTTCTTCCAGAGCTTTTTTAACGTTGGTATACTGATCCACGCAGAATTTCAGGCCATAAGAAGGCTTGCGGTTCTGGGGATGTGCCAGGAAAATAGTAGGCATTTTTTCCAACTTTGCCATTGCTACACGAATATTCTGGCTCATCGGGCGCAGAGTATCGCAAATGGTAGGAGTAATCACACCATCCAGCTGATCCATGGTGCCGTCCAGCAGCATTTCAAGGCCCAGCTGTGCAA
This sequence comes from Clostridium minihomine, assembly GCF_900240385.1. Classification (GTDB taxonomy): domain Bacteria; phylum Bacillota; class Clostridia; order Oscillospirales; family Acutalibacteraceae; genus Faecalispora; species Faecalispora minihomine. The sequence continues at coordinate 542,002 of NZ_OEQH01000002.1, forward strand.
TCGTACAGTAGAAAGTGGCACAATACTCTTTTGCCTGGCTAATGGTCTTTTTATTGCTGCCCCACATGCCCATGGGAACCATGCCAGCGGCATAGACCAGCTCTTCGGGGGTATAGTAAGGCAGGCAGCCGATCACTTTTTTGCCTGCGGCTTTATAATCTGCCAGCTGCTTTTTCGGATTTGCGGCGATGCTGGCGAACTCATTAATAATCGTTTCGATACTCATGTTCGTTAGCCCTCCTTCGCAGCTTTGCTAGCTTCCATTGCTTCAACCAAGCCCTGTACACGTGTTTCGTACTGAGCTGCGTTGAAGTTTCGGGGATCCGCCTGGTCGCCATCGAAAGCGGCGCAGGGAATACCCAAATCGGCAGTAAAACGACGCTGCATTTCGGGCATATAACCGGACCACGGCTTGCAGCTGCGGTTGTAGTGAACCAGAACGCCATCTACCTTATTATCACGGCAGAGGCCCTCACGCCAATCCACACCTTGCTCCAGGCAAACGCTGTTTGGAGCCTTGCAGTATGCGCGACATAAGTCATCCAGGCCATCATATACGAAACCAAAAGCAGGTGCATAAACAACAGCGGTAACGTTCAGTCCGCTGCCCTTCAGCGGTTTAAACAAAGCTTTCAGATCCGGCCAGCAGGGAATTCCTTCAAACATGATGCGGTATTTCTCTTCAAAGGGCAAAGTAGATTTACCGGTCTTCACATTCTCTTCCAGTTCAGTTGCCAGCAGCTCAAATGCTTCTGCAGTCGCTCTCTTACCACGGGCGGTAACAACGTCAGCCATATGGTTGAACAGGTCAAAACCAGACATGGGAGAGGGCACATACTGGCAATAGTCGCAAACTTTCAGCCATGCTTTTGCAGTGCGGTTTGCGTTAGCGCAAACTTCTTCAAACTTCTTCTCATCGAACTTTGTTCCGGCAATCTTTTCCATCTCTTTGATTGCATCATCAAATTGGCCGCGGATGTACTCAACATAAGTATCGTCGACTTCAGGCGTATTGTTATACGGCACGTCAATCATAATGAGCGGAATGTTGTGCATACGGGCAATGTTCTCATACCATTTGGTCATGCAGTTGCAAATGTTGTTGCAGCACAGCACGAAGTCAGGCTGAGGCATCTGACGGGACACGTTCGTAGTCTCAACACCAGAAGCATAAGCAAGGCTGATTCGGGCATAACCACAAATATCAGCATCGAATCCAAGGCCTTCAGCGGCCTCGCACAGACGCTCGCCATCGTGCTGGGCAGCGATACCGGCGGCCTGATTTTCAGGATATACAACTGCTAACCCCAAAGTTTCTGCAATTTCGCAGGGGAATTTGGAGGAGGACCAACCCACAGGGCGGCCAGCTTTCTTTGCTTCCCATGCACCTGCGTAAACATCAGAAACGACTTTACGCAAAGCAGTTACACCAGGACTGGCGGGCTTTGCAGGTTTTTTGGCAGGCGCTGCGGCGGGAGTAGCCTGCTCAGCGGGTGCTGTTTTCTCGATTTCTGCCATCGTTCACACGCTCCTTTTTCAAAAATAATATATATAAACAAATTTCAAACGTGTGGGGAGCTTCCCACACCGGCTAATTCTAAAATTGAACTTTAACTTTTCTGCGCTTCACTCTTGCGGTTTGCCTTTTGCCACGCAAACAGTGCGGCGCCAAGCGCACCGGCATACTGAGCCAGAGGGGAAGTGTAGACTTTGTGTCCCAATTCTTCCTCAAGAGCAGCAATGACACCGATATTTTGCGCAACCCCACCAGTCATAACCACTTGATCGCGTATTCCTACACGGCGTGCCAGACCACTCATGCGGGCTGCTATAGAATGATGTACACCATTGATAATGTCGCACACTTCACTGCCCTGCGCCAGCTGGCTAATCACTTCGCTTTCCGCAAAAACGGTGCAAGTGGAGCTAATCGCTACCCGCTTGGTAGATGTTGCGCCCACTGTTCCCAGTTGGCTGACATCCACTTCCAGAACACGAGACATTACATCCAGAAAGCGCCCGGTACCGGCAGCACACTTATCGTTCATCTGAAAGTTGACCATGATGCCGTTATCGATCTGAAGAACCTTCATGTCCTGACCGCCAATATCAATGACGGTGTGGACTTCCGGAAACAGGTAGTACGCGCCCTTTGCATGACAGCTTAGCTCACTCATCTGGTCATCCGCGATGTCCAAAGAATTGCGGCCGTAACCGGTAGCCAGAATAAAGCTCATGTCTTCTTTCTTCATTCCACAGTTATCCAGCACCTCTTTGATTGCGCGCTCAGGGCCGCTGGTTCCGGCACCTACAAAAACCAGAGACTTGCTGATGATTTCCTGCCCGTCTTTTAAAATAATACACTTGGACGTGGTGGAACCAACGTCAATACCCAACGTATACTTTGTTCCCATAAGTTACCTTCCTAAAAGTGACATTGTGATTGGGGGCTGCTTTTCCGCATAAAGCCAGAAAAGCCAGTCAACCGAATTTTTTCGCACCGCGGGCGGAGCCTGTTAAAACTCCGCCTCGGTACAAAACATATAATTGATGTCTTTATTATTCCTTCGGAACCTTAATAAACACCTGTCCGGGATCAATTTCTTCACGAATTGCCTTAATAACTTCCGGAGAGGGCGGCGGAAGCAGCTCTGCTCTGGAGGTATCGATCTCAAATCCGGTGTTTTCGACGATCTCTTCGATGGAAGAGGTCTCGTAATAGCCAGCCAGATACATTCTCTTGGTTTTCTCGTCGAACTTCATAACGCCCTTATCGGTAACAACCATGATGGGGCCTCTGTTAGTCGGCAGACCCTCATTTTTACGGCCATCGGGGCCGGTCAGCCAGCCGGGGCTGGTAATATAGTCAATCTTCTCAGTGAAGCGGCGCTTCTCGTGCTGCATCATGAGGACGGTATTTACAAAAGTAGCAATGCCGTTTGCACCGCCGGAGCCGGAGAAACGGGTGGTGGGTTTATTGTAATCACCCATAGAGGTGGAGTTTACGTTGCCGTAAGGATCGATTTCAGCACCGCCAATAAATGCGACCATTCTGTCGCGGTTTTTCAGCCACTCATTGGCCTGGAAACCGATGTAACGTACGGGGGGCCACTGCACTGCGCAGTGTGCCATGAAGCGGCAGTCACCGACAGAGGTGGGAACCTGTACAGGATCGCAATCGAGAAGTCCGCTCTCAACGATCAGGGTGCAGTCGGGGGCAAAAATCTTCTTTGCAACGGTTGCGCCGATGAGGGGAAGACCGGTGCCAACAATAGCGATTTGGTCGTTCGAGATTGCGCGGGCAATGGTAATTGCCTGCATTTCTTTGTTAGTGTAATTGGTATAGTTAGCCATTACTTCTGCGCCTCCTTTGCCTGTGCAGTCATATCAACATGGTAGCCGAGACCAGGAACAACCTTCAGGTTTGCCAGTCTGGAACCGCCAACCTTATCCAGGTAAGCTTCGTGTGTGGGGGTAGAGAATACCCACTCTTCGCAGAATGCGTCAAATGCTTCCTGTGTTTTAGAAGCAACGTCATACGCTCTGTAGTACTTGGAGTCATAGTCGTAATAGTCATAGCACTGGGACGGATGTGCGCCCATCGGTGCGTGAACAACCGCGTCCACAACAAATCCAGGAATGCTGTTCAGGTTCGGGTCGCGGCGAATGTACTCATTAGAAACCAGCTCTTCACAGGTAACGATAACTTTCTTCGCTGCGGAAGCAATATCGATATCCTGCAGCTCATCGCCAAGGATACGGCAGGTGCCGTCAACGGAAGCCATCTGCACGTGAATGATTGCGATATCAATCTCAGGAACGGGCAAAAGCAGAAGTCTTTCGTCGGGCTTTAAGGGGTTCTGCTCAATGACGAACTTATCATCAGGCAGCTTGTCAATGGTCTTTCTAACTTCTTTGGAAATACCCCACTTGTTTGCAAGGTCAGTACCCATCAGCAAACGGCTGGGGATATAGGGCAGGCCGAGAGCCGCACCATGCAGCATCTGCATGATAGCATCCTGAGAGTAGTCCTCAAACATCAGCTCACCGCTTTCAATTGCCGCACGGAAACGTCTGGACACATTGGTGTAGCCAGAGTTTGCGGTGTAGCAGTTGATGTAAGCCTTAACGCGACCGCAGCCGATGAGCAAATCGGCGTCACCGCCGTGTGCACTTCCCTGCAAAATAAAGTCTTTCTTGCCCTGTCTGAGAATCTCATGCAGAGTAGCGAAAGGCTTTCTGTTGGTGGTGAAGCCACCGATTGCGATACTGTCGCCGTCACTTACGAATTTGGATACCGCTTCGGATAGCGTATACACTTTTCCCATGGTGAAACCTCCAATATAATATGATGGATGGAACTGCCCGGACAGAACGGACAATTCCATCTAAAAAAAGCATGTGTTTCGGCGCGGCAGTGCGCGCAATTTTGCACTGGGCCGGGGAAAGCTCGCGCGGCGGCGCGAAAACCTCCAGTGTAAGTTTTTACGCTCCGCCGTGCCGAAAGCCTAAAAATTAGGCGTTGCTTTTTTCTGCCTTGGTTTTTCTGACCTGCTCTGTAAATAAGGGCAGGACCTTCATAACATCACCCACAACGCCATAGTCTGCCACCTCAAAGATGGGAGCGCTGGGGTCTTTATTGATAGCGATAATTACATCGGACTCTTCCATACCAGCCAAGTGCTGAATGGCGCCGGAAATACCGCAAGCAATATACAGGTTCGGGCGAACTGTTTTACCGGTCTGGCCAACCTGGCGATCTTTCTCAACCCAGCCTGCGTCAACCGCAGTACGGGAAGAAGAAACGGTTCCGCCCAAAACTTCAGCCAGTTCTTCCAACAGCTTAAAGTTCTCAGGGCTTCCCATTCCACGTCCACCAGAAACCAGAACATGGGCATCCAGAATGTCCATTTTTTCGCTAACCTTTTTGATAACTTCCAAAACTTCCACGTTGACATGCTCAGCCAAATCCGGAACAGAGAAAGCCTCTATAACCGCTTTGGCGGAATCATCGGGAGTCAGGCGCTGCATAACGCCGGGGCGCACGGTAGCCATCTGGGGACGGAAGTCCACGCAAGCGATGGTAGCCATGATGTTGCCGCCGAAAGCAGGACGAGTCATCAACAGGTTGCCGGTGCCTTCCTCAATTTCCAAAGAGGTGCAGTCGGCGGTCAGGCCGGTGTGTACTCTGGCGGAAATACGGGGAGCCAAGTCACGTCCCACAGCGGTAGCGCCGTACAGAACGATTTCAGGCTTATATTTTTTCACAATTTCAGTAATGACATGGGCATACGGCTCGGTGGTGTAGGTTTCCAAAATCGGATCCTCTGCCACGATCACACGGTCTGCTCCATAACGGCCCAACTGCTGAGGCAGATGACCGATATTATTACCCAGAACTACAGCGGTTACGTCAACGCCCAGATCTTTAGCCAAAGCTTTACTTTTGCCGATCAGCTCCAGCGCAACGTTTGCCAACTTGCCATCTTCTTGCTGGGCAAATACAAATATTCCCTTGTAAGCTTCGTTACTCATAATTCCTCACCACTTTCCTACTACAGAATGAATTTTTCACGCAAACGGTCAGTCAGCCAGTTTGCAGCCTCTTCGGACTCCAGTTCCACAACTGTGCCCTGTCCCTTAACCGCTTTGGTAAAGGACTTCTTCACGCGAGTGGGGGATCCTTTCAGGCCGATGTTGCTGTCGTCAACATCCAGGTCTGCACGGTTCCACACGGTGACTTCTTTCTGGAAGGCATCAAAAATGCCGCCGGGGGTCATATAGCGGGGTTCATTCAGTTCGGTCAAAGCAGTAATGAGGCAAGGAGTTTTGACGCGAATGATATGATAACGATCTTCATACTGGCGCTTAATCTTCAGCGCATCGCCATCTACCCACAGCTCTTCTGCATAGCTGACGTTGGGCAGTCCCAGGTGCTCAGCAATCTGCGGGCCAACCTGAGCGGTGTCACCGTCAATTGCCTGACGGCCTGTGATAATCAGATCATAATCCAATTTGGAAATAGCAGAAGCCAAAGTGGAAGAAGTTGCCCAAGTATCTGCGCCGCCGAATGCACGGTCGGTTACCAGAATTGCCTCGTCTGCACCCATAGCCAAAGCTTCACGCAGAGCAATGTCTGCCTGAGGCGGTCCCATGGTCAGAACGGTTACATGAGCACCGATTTGATCCTTCAGCCGGAGGGCTGCTTCCAGACCAGCCTTGTCATCCGGGTTAATAATGCTGGGAACCCCTTCACGAATCAGGGTTCCGGTAGCCTGGTCCAGCTTAACCTCGTTGGTATCCGGAACCTGCTTAATGCTTACAATGATTTTCACTGCGTACCCTCCCCTATTTCAAAAGCGCGTTGGAAATAACCATGCGCTGCACTTCACTGGTGCCTTCATAGATTTCTGTGATCTTTGCGTCACGCATCATGCGCTCAACAGGATATTCTCTGGTGTAACCATAGCCGCCATACAGCTGTACGCACTGTGTGGTAACTTCCATGGCGGTTTCTGCTGCAAACAGCTTGGCCATAGCAGCATCGGAAGAGAATTTCTCACCGTTCTGCTTTTTCACAGCTGCACGGTAAACCAACAGCTTTGCTGCGTCTACCTTAACTTTCATATCAGCCAGCTTGAACTGTGTGTTCTGGAACGCTGCGATGGAACGTCCAAACTGCTTTCTCTCTTTTACATACTTAACGGTTTCTTCCAAAGCGCCTTCAGCAAGACCCAAAGCCTGAGCCGCAATGCTGATACGTCCGCCGTCAAGAGTGTTCATGGCAACGGTAAAGCCCTTGCCTTCCTGGCCGAGCAGGTTCTCTTTGGGAATGATGCAGTTTTCAAAGACCAACTCAGTGGTAGCGGAACCGCGAATACCCATCTTCTTCTCTTTTTTGCCGATAGAGAAGCCAGGTGTGCCTTTTTCTACGATGAACGCAGAAATGCCTTTTACGCCCTTAGACTTGTCTGTCATAGCAAAAACGATATAGATGTCAGCTACGCCGCCGTTGGTGATAAAGATCTTGCTGCCGTTGATGATATAGTTATCACCATCCAGCACAGCCTTTGTCTGCTGACCGGAAGCATCGGTACCTGCGCCGGGCTCAGTGAGGCCGAATGCGCCGATTTTCTGGCCGGATGCCAACGGAACCAAAAACTTTTCTTTCTGGGCTTTGGTGCCATACTTCATGATGGGATCGCAGCACAAAGAAGTGTGAGCTGCTACCACAACGCCTGTTGTTCCGCAAACCTTAGAGAGCTCTTCTACACACATGATGTATGTCAGAACGTCGCAGCCCTGGCCGCCGAACTCCTTCGGAAACGGAATTCCGAAAAAGCCATATTTTTGCATTTTTTCAACAGTCTCTGCCGGGAAGCGCTCTTCCTCATCAATATCATGAGCTAAAGGCTTAACTTCCTTTTCTGCAAAGGCCGCGAACATTTCCCGAGCCATTGACTGCTCGTTGTTCAGCTCAAAATTCATATCCATCCCCCTGATTTTTAATTGTTGAATGATTTGGATTTATTTGCCAACGAAGGGCGCGGGCTTACGTTTTTCAACAAACGCTCCCATCGCTTCCCGCTGATCTTGAGTTTCAAAGCAATTGCCGAAGTATTTGGCTTCCAGCTCTGCGGCTTCCCACAGGCCCAATCCCGTTCCTTCATTCATTGCACTCTTGGCTGCCTGAACGGCAACCGGCGCATTTGCGGCAATTTTCAGAGCCATTTCTTCGCTCTTGGCAAGCAGCTCTTCCGGTGTGTAAACTGCATTTACCAGTCCGATCGCCAGCGCCTCCGGCGCTTTCACGCGCCCGGCGGTAAAAACCATTTCTTTTGCTTTGGCCGGACCCACAGCCCGAACCAGCTTCTGCATTCCGCCCCAGCCCGGAGTGATACCAAGTCCGACTTCAGGCAAAGCAAACACAGCTTTTTCCGATGCCAAGCGAATATCACAGGCCAACGCCAATTCGCAGCCACCGCCAAGGGCAAAGCCATTAATGGCAGCGATTACAGGAGCCGGGAACTGTTCCACCAAGTGATAAATCTTATCGCCAAGCAGACCAAATTCCTCCCCTTCCTTTTTCGAAAGGCCTTTCATTTCGCCGATATCCGCACCTGCCACAAAAGCTTTTTCTCCGGCACCGGTGATAATCAGGCAGCGAATTCCACTTCCCTTGGCCTGCTCCAGCGCATTCTGTAAATCCTTCATAACCTCCAGATTTACTGCGTTCAGCGCTTGGGGCCGGTTCATGGTCAGAATTCCGATCAAATTGTCATGCTTTGCTTCAAACGTGACCAGACTCATCTTTATTTCCTCCTGACTTTTGACTTTTAAAACTTGCTGTATCTTAATTCTATTAATATTTTGCGTGAAAACGCTTCTCAAACTCTTCTTTTAAAGAATCACGGAAATCAGGATGTGCAATCTCAATCAAACTGCGGGCTCTGTCGCGCATCGTGTGTCCGCGCAGTTCTGCAATTCCGTATTCTGTAATAACATAGTGCACATCATTGCGGGACGTAGTCACGGCTGCCCATTCATCAATAAAGGGCACAATTTTAGACACTTTTCCGCCTGCAGCGGTAGAGTTCATCGCAATAATGGAACGGCCGCCGCGGCTCATAGAAGCGCCGCGAACAAAGTCAATCTGTCCGCCTACGCCGCTGATTTGAGTGGGGCCCACACTTTCAGACACAACCTGTCCCAATAAATCAATCTGGACACAGGAGTTAACGGACACCAAGTTGTCATTTTTCGCAATGACCACCGGGTCGTTGACATAGTTTACCGGGTACATCTCCACAGCCGGATTATTGTGAACATAATCGTACAGCCTTTTGGTTCCCATAAGGAACGTGGCAATGCTTTTCCCTTTGTGCAATGTCTTTTTGGAGTTATTGATCACGCCGGCTTCTACCAGCTCGACCACGCCGTCCGAGAACATTTCCGTATGAATTCCCAAATCCTTTTTATCCTTCAGGAACAAAAGAACCGCATCGGGAATTGCACCAATTCCCAACTGCAAGGTGTCACCATCGTGAATCAGTTCTGCGCAGTATCCGCCAATTTTCTTTTCCACATCGGAAATTTTAGGCGGATTCAAAACAGGCACCTCGTCATTGTATTCTACAATGCAGTCAATGTCGCTGACATGTACAAAGCAATCCCCCAAGGTTCGGGGCATATTCTCGTTCACCTGTGCAATCACCAGTTTTGCTGTTTCTGCAGCATGCTTGGAATAATCCACTGACACACCCAAACTGCAATAGCCGTGCTCATCCGGTGAAGATACATGAATAATTGCAACATCCACCGGCATGGTGGTGTCAAACAGCTCCGGTATCTTATGGAAAAAGCAGGGAGTATAATCGCCAACCCCGGCCTCTATGGTGCCCCGGGTGGAGCCTCCCACAAAAATTGAGTTATGGATAAAATGTTTTTCCATTCCCGGCTCTGCGTAGGGTGCTTTTACAATTGGAACCATGTGAGAAATTTCCACATTTTCCAATTCATCCTTACGTGCTACCAGCGCATTAAACAGATGAACCGATGCGCCCGCCGCGTTTGGGGTAACGACCCTGTCGCCGGAACGGATGCGGGCAACCGCCTCTTCTGCGGTCATCTTCCGCTTCGCGTACAGATCTTTCCAATCCATATTTTTGCTCCTCATTCTAAAATGATAAATGCTTCATCCCAAGCCCCTGCCGATGCCGGTCTCTCTCATCGACAAGCCCGGTACGCTCATTTTGCTCGGAAATATTCTCCGGCTGCGTGGGATTTTTCTCCCTCGCGGTCGGAATCAGTGAATTCCGGTGCATTCCCTTAATCAACAGTAAGGGTAGATACCACACGGTTTGATTGAACGGGCATTACACCGGAATCCGGATTCTCGAACTCCTGCAAAATACAGGAAGTTAAATTATTTATTCAGACTTCAAAAACACGTTGTTGAAATCGCGAATCACTCTGGGCAGAATCATCTGATGATGTGCGCAGAAGGAACGGGGATTCTGGTAAACAGACTCCGCGAAAGCAATCACGTAATCTCTGATCTTAGTCAACTCAACAATCTCATCGATAAAGCCATGCTGTGTAACGAAGAGAGGAGCAGACTTCACGCGGTATTCCTCAATCAGCTCATTCATCTTGTCGATGGTGGGCTTCAAGTCCTTGCCGGCCTTGTTGTCTTTCACCAAGCGGCGGGAATACATTGCAGCAGCAGCGGTTTCGCCATGCATAACGTTAACCTCGGTAGCAGCGGTGCCCAAAGTAAAGGCGTTGGTGTCGTTGCCCTGAGGTCCGCCCATAACATAGTGAGCAGCTGCGGTGCTCTTTCTCAGAGTGATTTCAATCTGAGGCACCTTAGAGGACTGAATGGAGTAAATCAGGGACTGGCCCAGACCCAGCAGCTCAGCCTTTTCTGCATCGTTGCCAACATCGATACCGGTTGTATCCTGGAACCAAACGATGGGCAGACGGTCTCTTGCGCAGAAGGTAACGAACTCGCTCATCTTAATCAGACCCTGGCGATACAGCTTTCCGCCCACGCCAACGCTGTTCTCTTTGTACTCCGGATAGTTCATCAGAATGCCCTGATAGTTAGCGATAACGCCTACCAGCAGACCGTTGATTTTCGCAATACCAGCAATAATTTCCGGACCATAGCCCTTCTTAAACTCAGAGAACTGGCTGCCGTCAAAAATACGGCTGAGCACGTTTTCCACGTTATAAGGACGCTTGTGGTTCATAGACAGAATGCTGTACAACTCGCTGGGCTCAAAGTTGGGCTCCTGGGGCTCATCCACACGGAAGAAGTCCAAGTTGTAAGCAGGAATATCATCCATATACTTCTTAATAGCCTCGATAACACCCAATTCCTCGGTGTAAGCCTCACGGAAGAAGCCAGTCTCGCCATAGTGAATAGACACTGTGCCGGGAACATCCTCTTTAAAGCCTTCGGTAGCCTTAATCAGATCCTGAGCAGCCTCTTCATCCACATAGCCCTTGGGGTTCATGCCGCCAACGATGCCGGCGCCGCCAACAGCCATGTTAGCCTTTTCATGAGCAAGCAAAATGGTGGGGCTGATAGCGTGGTATCCGCCGCCGGCCGGGTTTGTACCGTAAATGCCAACAATAACGGGCATACCGTTCTGCTGCAAATCTGCGTTGCGGAAGAAGGGGGTGCCGCCGCCGCGACGATCGGGATATACTTTCTCCTGCTCATCCAGCTTAACACCACTGCAGTTCAGCAGATAAACCAGCGGAATGTTCAGCAGTTTAGCGGTGTCAGAACCACGCAGCAAAGTATCTGCCTGGCCTGCAACCCATGCACCTGCCAGCTTCTTATTATCAGAAGCAATAATCACAGCCCACTTGCCGTGAATTTTACCAAGGCCTTTTACAATACCAGCGCCGCCAGTAGAGTTGGACTCGGGATCAAACAGGCTGTTCAGCGGCAAAAATCTGCCTTCGTCAACCAAAGCGTAAACACGATCCAGTGCGGTCATCTGACCGGACTGGTGAATGGATTCGTCGGAACGGCCGGTTTGCAGCACTTCCTGAATCTTATCATTAATTTCTTTTTCAATCTTACGGAACTCCGCCTCGTTTTCCGCATTTACCTGGGGGTTTGCCGAACCGATGATCGGCATATTTTTAAAGTATGAGGGCATTGAAAATCCATGCTCAGCCATTTTGCGGGTGCCTCCTTTTTCTTGTAAAAAATCATAAAATATCAAAATTTATTCGTAATTACTAAAAAAATCAAAAAGAAACATTAAAATACAGTAAACCAATTGATTTGTTAATTTTTTGACAGCTTGCCCATGCTTATGTATATTTTATCACATAAACACCAGTTTGCCAAGGTACATTTTTCGGGAATTCACAAATCCGCCTCTGTTTGTGACCTCATAAAATCCGCTGAAAAGCCCGCACTGGTTTTTTTACCAAACACATTTCGATGTGATTCGACAATCAGAGAAACACAAGAACTGCGTTTAAAAAAACCGGCGAGCCGCTATTCAGCGAAGCCGGCAGAACCGGCTGCGCAATTATTAACGATATCTAAAAAATTAACCGATGATAGCCAACTGCTCGTTGGACTGTACCACGCTGCCCTTGGTGGTGGAAATGCTCTTCACAACGCCATCAGCAGGAGCAACAATCTCGTTTTCCATCTTCATTGCTTCCAGAATGAACAGGGTGTCGCCAGCTTTTACAGCCTGGCCTTCAGACACTTTAACCTGCAAAATGGAACCGGGCATCGGGCTGCTAACTACCATATCACCAGCCGCTGCTGCTGCGGGAGCCTTTGCAGGTGCGGGGGCCGGAGCCGGAGCCGCTGCAGGAGCAGGAGCTGCTGCCACGGGAGCGGGAGCTGCTACAGGAGCCGGAGCTGCTGCGGGAGCGGGAACTTCACCAGTATAAACGCCTCTGGGAATCGGTTTGTATGCGGAAGGAGCGCGCTCTACTTCCACCTCATAAGCTTTACCATTGACTCTTGCCAAATATTTCATAATCGGCCATCTCCTATCATTACATAATCTTTCTTCCGGTTTCTCTTGTTCTCTAACATTCTCTAATGCTGTTAAACTGCAATTGTTCCAGCGGAATCTGCAAATCCTCGCTGATAACAGCCATAATAACCGCATAGACTTCGTCATTTCCATCATCTATGGGCTGCGGTACCGGTGCGGCAGCGGGCTTGGCTGCTAATTCTTCAATCGCCGTTTTGATTTTCATCAGCGTTGAAAGAATAGCAATTGTCAGAATTACGGTAAGTCCTGAGAACAACAGCGGCAATAACTGCTCAACTGGCATACTTTAATCCCCCCTCTTGATTTCCCGTATTATGAAATTCGTTTCATTTTTTGGAATTTTCAAATAAATGATAGCATCAATTGATTTGTGTGTCAACAAAAAAACAAGGACAACGCTTTTTTATTTTCCATAAAAATAAAATAAAAATATTGTTATTTTTGGACAAAGCCCAACAAAGACGAAAGTTGTGCAGCGTGTTCTTTCACCAGTTGTTTGAACTCGTTCTCTTGCTCTAAAGTGGTGCGCGACTGGGGGGCGATCAGCCCAATAGAAGCAATCGCCTTGCCTTTCATGTCAAACACCGGGGCCCCGATTCCCACTGCATCGGGGATGTACTCCCCCTTAGAAATCGCAACGCCTTCCCGGCGGATTGCATCAAGACTTTCCAAAAGTTTCACTTCTTCTTCGTGGCTGAATTCCCGCTCTCTTCTCAAGTGGTTGTCTATATACGCCTGAATGAAGCTGTCGTTTTGAAACGCTAAAAGAGAGCGCCGGCTTCCACCGCAATGCAAATCCACTTCATTGCCAAACCGTTCAATCACCTTCAGCGGATTCGGCCCTTCTACTTTTTCCAACACCATGCCCTGATATCCGGAAATAATAATTAAAAACACATCTTCTTTTGTAATTTTCATCAGGTCTTTTAGCACCGGTACAGCCGAATCGCGCAGGTGCAACCTTCTTGTAGCGGCCATTCCCAAGGGGATAAGTGCTGTTCCCAATCGATAAAGGTGTGTTTTGGGATCTCGTACCACATAATTAGTACTGCAAAAAGTCTGTAAAATCCGGTGCACCGTACTGGAAGGAAGCTGCGCCATTTGCGATAGCTCTGCCAGTGAACAGGATCTGTCAGCCTTTCTTAAATGCTCCAGAACCTCCATAGCACGCACCAAGCTTTGTATCATAAAAGATACCTCCTCTGTTAAAAACCAATGATTCCCGTTTCTCCATAATCCGGTTAGCAGTAAAATACGGTTACCATAATACAAGATAATTTCACATTATGCAATTGATCTTTCCTCAACTTTTCCAAAATACCCACTTCGCACCAGCAGAACAACAAAAACACTAAAAAAGTATTTTCCATTTTGTTCAAAAAATCAAGATTCCAGCCCTTGTGTTTTTAATGCTATAGTGAGATAATAGGTATGAATCTATTCCATGATTCAGAACGAATTCCTTATGGTGAAATCTGAATCTGGATTCTTGACAAGAATACCCTCTGCATGTATTTTGGATAAGTGTTGAGAAAAATTTAGGAGGTTAACACCACTATGGCAACAGAAATCGTATTGGCCGGTGCCGTTAGAACGGCATTGGGTAAATTTGGAGGAAGTCTGACGGGCGTTCCCGCAGCACGTCTTGGTGCATTTGTAATTGAGGAAGCCCTGAAAAGAGCTGGCATTTCCGGTTCTGATGTAGACGAAGTTTTGATGGGCTGTGTTATTCAGGCCGGTCTGGGTCAGAACGTAGCGCGTCAGGCAGCAATTCACGCCGGCATTCCCCAGGAAGTTCCGGCTCTTACCTTGAACCAGGTTTGCGGCTCCGGTCTTCAGAGCGTAAACGTGGCGGCATCCCGCATCCGCAGCGGCGAAGCCGATGTAGTCATCGCCGGAGGTATGGAGAACATGTCCGCTGCTCCTTATGCATTGCAGCAGGCTCGTTTCGGCTACCGCATGAATGACAACAAAATCGTAGATACCATGGTAAATGATGCTCTGTGGGATGCATTCAACAACTACCATATGGGTGTAACCGCAGAAAACGTAGCAAAGAAATATAATGTTACCCGCGAAATGCAGGATGAATTTGCTGCATGGAGCCAGAATAAATGCGAAGCTGCCCAGAAGGCCGGCAAATTCGCTGCAGAAATCGCTCCCTTGGAGATCGCTTCCAAGAAACAAACCATCGTATTCGACACCGATGAATTCCCCCGTCAGGGTGTAACCGCAGAGGGCCTGAGCAAGTTGCGTCCCGCATTCCTGAAAGACGGCACTGTAACCGCAGCTAACGCTTCCGGCATTAATGACGGTGCAGCTGCTGTGATCGTGATGAGCGCTGAAAAAGCCAAAGAGCTGGGCGTGAAACCTTTGGCCAAATGGGTAGGCGGCGCATGGGCTGGCGTGGATCCTTCCATCATGGGTATCGGACCGGCCTTCTCCACCAAGAAGCTGTTGACCAAGCTCGATATGTCCATTGACGAGATGGAAGTTATCGAAGCTAACGAAGCATTTGCTTCACAGGCACTGGCTGTTGGTATGGAACTTGGTTGGGACAAAGAAAAAGTTAACCCCAACGGCGGCGCAATTGCTTTGGGCCACCCCGTAGGAGCTTCCGGATGCCGCATCTTGGTCACTTTGATTCATGAGCTGCAGCGCCGTGGCGGCGGCAAGGGTCTTGCCACTCTGTGCGTCGGCGGCGGCATGGGCGTATCCACTATCGTGGAAAGCCTGTAATTCTATCTATATATAATGTAAGAAAAGTCCTTTTCTAATGAAAAGAGCTTTTTAAGGACGCTACGGGTAAGGACATCCTTACCCGGGCGGCCTATTCCGTTCGTTTTATTTTACAAAGATTCCCCCGCTGGCGGCTGCGGCCGATGCATGGCGGTTCTGAAAAGACTTGACCTTGTAAAAGACTTTTCGAAAGAAAGTCTACAGCCGGGCCATAATCATTTTACAGCGGCGGAAACATTGAAACAGGAGGTTATCCGCATGAAAGTAGGCGTAATTGGCGCCGGAACCATGGGCTCCGGTATTGCGCAGGTATTTGCCGTAACAGAAGGCTATGAAGTTGTACTGTGCGACATTCAAGAAAGCTTTGCGCAAAAAGGAAAAGAAAGAATTCAGCAAAACCTGGAAAAACTGGTTTCCAAAGGAAAAATGGAAGCTGAGAAAAAGGATGCTATTTTGTCCAAGATCACAACTGGTCTGAAAGACAAGGTGGCAGATTGCGACTTGGTGGTGGAAGCCGCAATTGAAAACATGCAGGCAAAGCGCGATCTGTTCCTTTCTTTGCAGGAAATTTGCAAAAAAGATACGATTTTTTCCACCAATACATCCTCTTTGTCCGTTACAGAGCTGTCCTCTAAACTGGATCGCCCGGTAATCGGAATGCATTTCTTTAACCCGGCTCCTGTTATGAAGTTGGTTGAAATTGTAGTGGGTCTGAACACTCCTCAAGAGTTGATAGACCGTATTTCTCAAATTTCCCAGGAAATTGGAAAAACCCCTGTTATTGCGAAGGATGCAGCCGGTTTCATTGTAAACCGAATTCTGATTCCTATGATCAATGAAGCAATTGGCATTTATGCAGACGGCACCGCATCTGCAGAAGACATTGACACTGCGATGAAGCTTGGCGCAAACCAGCCTATGGGCCCTCTGGCTTTGGGCGATCTAGTCGGTTTGGATATTTGCCTGGCCATTATGGAAGTTCTTCATAATGAAACAGGCGATCCCAAATACCGCCCGCACCCGTTGCTGCGTAAAATGGTTCGCGGCGGCATGCTGGGCAGAAAAACCGGAAAAGGTTTTTATACCTATTAACCTGATTTCACCATGCTAACTGAAGAAAACCCAAGCCTTTCCATTCTCCGTTGGAATCGCTTGGGTTTTCTGATCTTTATATTACTTAGAGCCCGGCTCACCTTCGGCATGAGCCTATCCTTTTTTAAAAAACACTGTAACATTTGCCCGTCGCCGGGCAAAATCATTTTTCTAATTTTCATACAGCCATTCTTCTGCCCATAAAACAGCGGAAAAATGGCTGTTTTTCTTTGATTATTGATCCATAAAAATCAACAGGCCATTAATGAACTTTTTAATGTTGATTTTGCCGCCTGAAGCGCGTTTGCCGCGGATAAAATCCATTTCAGTCTTAATGCCTTCAAAGGAAAATAACGTGCTGGAATAGCGCGTAAAGGTATCATTCATGAAATCCTCAATTCCCAAATTCGCCAGATTGCTCATTCCTTTTGCAATTGCACGGCGGATACGCTGTTCCATACTTTTGGGATTGTCGCTCAAAATCTCACACAACTTGCCAATGTTCTCTTCAGCCATGCTGGTTTTATCTTGTTCATACAGATATTGACAGACCGTCAAGATATCTTTTGAACCCTTTTCACCAGACATTCCTAACTGATTTAAAATATATTGCAGTTTTCGAACCGGAATATCTTTATCTTCCCTTTCAGGGGCAGAGGAAACCTCGGCCTGAAACATTTTGCGAATATTTGAAAGAGTGTGTTCCATTTGAATCTGCCGGGTAATATTTTCAATCACGCGCTTAATTTCAATCACGTTGATGGGCTTGCTGATAAAGAAATCCACCCCGGCATTATAAGCCTTCATAATCAGTTCCTTATTGGATACCTGAGAAATCATAATGCATTTTGCTGTACAGCCCAGCTCCCGCAAAGCAGAAACCACCTGAATCCCATCCACATTCGGCATCAGGAAGTCCACCAGAACCACATCCGGCGCAGATGCTATAATTTCTGCCGGATTGGGAACCTTTTCTCCCGAACTGCCACACACATTTCCTAAATTATTGCTTTCAATGATATCTTCCAAATTATTGATGACCGATACATCATCTTCAACAATATAAAAATTCATGTCGTCTTTTCCTCCAGCATGTCTGCAGGAATCTCTACACGGAATTCTGTCCCTATCCCAGGTTCTGATTTAACTTCAATCGACCCGTGAAACCTTTCTTCTACTGTCATCTGCACGCCAGACAGTCCGACTCCCCGATAGATATTTCCTGTTGCTTCATCAAATTTTGTAGAAAAACCCATTTGAAATATTCGTTCCATATCTTTCTTTGAAATTCCCGGGCCATCATCCGCCACAGTAAAGATAAAATTCTCTCCTTCTTTATGTACCGATACCAGAATCCATCCTTTGCTTGCTTTGCGCTCAATCGCTTCGATTGCATTGTTTACCAGATTTACCATTACCAGCATCAGCGAATAATGGTCTTGGGTAACAAATTCGTCTTTGACCCGAAAGTCTAATTGTATGTCCAGTCTGCGCGACTCCAACGTGCGGTAAGTAGATTCTTTCAAAATCTGCATTAAATCCCGGATTCCCATTTCTTCCCGGTTATACTGCTCATAAATTTCTTTCTGAATCCCTTGCATGATCCGTATGTAATCTTTTTTAATTTCATGCACATCCCTTGCGATGGAAAGCGCCATTTTTTTCAGTTCCGGCTGCAAATCCAATTCAGACAGCTTTTCGTACAGCCGATAGGCATTGCTCATTGCCGACTCAATTTCCTCTGTATTTTTTTCCATGAAATAAACTTCATTTTTTAACCGGGTAGTCATCAGGTACAAACGCTGATACCGGGTTTCATGTTCCATCTTTTTCATCAGCGTGCGGTAATTCCGTTCCCCCAGTAAGACAGAGCCCGCGATTACTGTGCGAATTGCCGCAATGGCTAATAAATAAAGATAGAAACGGGTATCAAGGCTATCATACTTCATTCCGGTTCTGAGCCCAACCTCAAAAATGTTGGAACAATAATCACTCAATACCATTCCAATAATCAGCCGCTGAAACGAAATGGTGTGCTTATTTTTAACCAGTAAAGAAAACAGGAAACCATAAGCTATATAAAACAAACCGCCAATCAGTGCCACAACTACATTATCCTGAATTTGCGTAATCCCGGAACCAATTAGGAACAAACGCACAATGAACACCATTGCGCCGGTTACACAACCGACAGCCGCTGAATGCTGCTCTTTGGCAACCGTCATCAATAAAATAGGAAACAGGATGACAGCCGCTGAAATACGAAAATTATCCGTGAAAAAATTAAAATACAGCTGAGATGAAAAAGTCACGATAATCGCAATCAGCAATGTTCGTTTCCAATAATTCATGTTTTTCTTAATTTCTCCCTTACTTTAATTTATTTGTTTTCCTCCAGTCCATATCCAAATCTAGTCGGCCAGCAAATTGCTTAGCAGCGCATTTGTGCGCCAGACTGAGTCAAATTGAGCCCTATCCGCCAAATAATCCTGCTCAAAAAATGATAACTTTACGAATTAAAATTCATGCTTTAATTGCTTTTATTATACCATAGCTTTTTGTAAAATCAACTAGACAAAAATAAAAGCTATATAAATCAGAATTATTATGTATTTTTTAGTAATTTAAACAGCAATTTATGATAAAATACTGATTTTATTTCATTAGTTATACTAAATAATTGCTAATTTTTTTATGTATTTTTCTTAATAAATTGCTTTATCGTAAAAAGAATGTGAAATATATAAAATTTTCACTGCTTTTCTTTGTATTATTCACTAACATACCTTGTCTTGCAATCTAAGCATTTTCTTATTAAGAACTAATACTATGAAAAGACAGGCCAAAAGATAAAAAAATCTCCCGTATTCCGTCTGAATACGGGAGAGAACAGAAGAATCAGTCGATTTTGTTGCCAGGGAAGGCAACCGGCTTATTGTTCATAACCTCTACAATACCCTGAGCAGCGGTGGAACAGCAGCGTATCACAGCCTGCTGTGTGGTTGCAGCGGTATGCGGGGTCATAATAACATTGCTCATCTCCAGAAGCGGATTAGTGTAATCAATCGGCTCCTTATCAAAAACATCCAGACCAGCACCCAAAATAACGCCTTCCTGCAATGCACGAATCAGGTCGGCTTCCACAACAACATCGCCGCGGCTACAGTTAATAAAAATCGCCTTATCCTTCATCTTTTGAAAAGCTTCTAAGTCGATGCTGCCACGGGTAGAGGGAAGAGAGGGAAGGTTCAAACTGATAAAGTCTGACTGCGCCAGAACATCGTCTCTGGACTTCAGCAATTTAATGGGAGCCTTCATCTGCTCTTGCTTGGCATAGGGATCATACCCAATCACATCCATGCCAAAACCGAAAGCCGCCTTATTGGCAATAATCTGCCCAATACGGCCGCAGCCCAGAATCCCCAGGGTTTTGCCATCCAGCTCATAAGTATCCTGCAATGTATAGCGAACATCAAAGTTACCATTGCGGAATTCCCGATCCACATGCTGAAAACGGCGTGCAGCCATCAGCATTAACATAATCACATGCTCAGCAACCGAATTAGAGTTGCCCAAAGGTGCATACACAACCTGAATTCCCTTTTTAGTAGCATATTCCATATCAATGTTGTCAAGGCCTACACCATGTTTAGCAATAACCTTTAAGTTTGGGGAAGCATCCATCATAGCCGGAGTAACGATTTCGGTGCGGCACATAATTGCATCAACCTGATTGTCACGGATCTCCTGAATGAAAACCTCTTCCGAATGACCGCCGGTTACAATAATCTCCGCGCCATCATCCCAGAGAATATTTTTTCCGGAAACATCCAGTTCTTTCAAAAATATTACCTTATACTTACTCATAAAATTAAGTTCCCTTTTACTTATTGCTAATAATGAAAATAGGCGGGCGTTGCCGCCCGCCTATCATATAAACCAGTCAAACCCACTTGCGCAGAATGAAAGGTTTCATTTCGTTCTTAGATTACGCCCTGAGCGATCATAGCCTCGGCAACCTTCTTGAAGCCAGCGATGTTAGCACCAGCAACCAGGTTGTAGCCCAGGTTATACTCTTCAGCAGCTGCTACGGAAGAATCATGAATGTTGGTCATGATCTGCTTCAGCTTAGCGTCAACCTCTTCTGCAGTCCAAGAGATTCTGCCGCTGTTCTGGGACATTTCCAGACCGGAAACAGCAACGCCGCCAGCATTAACAGCCTTGGAAGGAGCAACGATCATGTTCTTCTGGCCCATCAGGTAAACCAGAGCATCGTTGGTGGTGGGCATGTTAGCAACTTCGATGTAGTACTTAATGCCGTTCTCAACGATCTTCTTAGCCTGCTCCATATCGATATCATTCTGAGTTGCGCAAGGCAGAATGATGTCAACTTTACGGCTCCAGGGCTTCTCGCCGGGGAAGAATTCCACGCCGAATTTGTCAGCATAATCCTGAACCTTGTCACGGCCGCTGGAACGCATTTCGAGCATGAAGTTGATCTTCTCTTCGGTTACGATGCCTTCGGGATCGTAAATGTATCCATCAGGACCGGAAATGGTAACAGCTTTGCCGCCCAGCTCCGCGATCTTCTTAACAGCACCCCAAGCAACGTTACCAAAGCCAGAAACAGCAAAGGTCTTGCCTACGATGGTGTCGTTCTCATGCTTGAGCACTTCGTTTACATAGTAGATAGCGCCAAAACCAGTTGCTTCGGGGCGAATCAAGCTTCCGCCGAAGGAACGGCCCTTACCGGTGATAACACCGTTTTCGAAAGCGCCACGAATGCGGCGATACTGGCCATACAGGTAAGCAACTTCCTTACCGCTAACACCGATATCACCAGCGGGAACGTCAACGTCGGGTCCAATGTGACGATACAGCTCACTCATGAAAGCCTGGCAGAAACGCATGATTTCGCCATCGCTCTTACCGCGAGCATCAAAGTCGGAACCGCCCTTTGCGCCGCCCATGGGCAGAGTGGTCAGGCTGTTTTTGAAAGTCTGCTCGAAGCCCAAGAACTTCATGATGGACAGGTTAACAGACGGATGGAAACGCAGGCCGCCCTTGTAAGGTCCGATAGCTCCGTTGTACTGTACACGGTAGCCGCGGTTTACCTGAACCTGGCCAGCATCGTCAACCCAAGATACGCGGAATTCGATTACGCGCTCGGGCTCGATCATTCTCTCCAGCAGACCCATCTTCTCGTACTCGGGGTGTGCATCGATTACAGGTGCCAAAGAAGAGAGAACCTCTTCTACGGTCTGAAGAAATTCGGGCTCGCCGGCATTCTTCTTTTTGGTTGCTTCCAGAACCTTTTCTACATACGCGTTCATAAATAAGACCTCCATAAAAAATTTTATCCAAAATTTAAGAGTATTATAAACAAAAGAATACCGAACAAAACAGTTTTAAAAAATAATTTTTTCAAACGGAACCTTCAGCGCCGCAAAAAAACTGTTTTTCAAATACCAATTTGTCCATTTTATCAACAGAGAAAACTTTTTTAAAGACGAAATGCGGAATAGCCATTCTTCCTGAAACCACACATAACATTCCGAATCGCTGCTCCGCTTTTCTTTATTGGGCCGCCCGGTTTTGAAAGCCGGGCGGCATCATACATTTCAGTAAAATCGCAGCAAATCTTCTTTTCGTAGATTTATTGCTTAAGCCCACCAGTTAAGGAAACCGGTGATAATGGTTGCGTTAAAGAAGTCGATGAACAGACCACCAACCATGGGGATTACGAAGTAAGCCTCTCTGGCAGGACCATACTGGCGGGTAATCGCCTGCATGTTAGCCATTGCGTTGGAGGTAGCACCCATTGCAAAACCGATGAAACCAGCGGTCTGAACAGCTGCGTTGTAGTTCTTGCCCATTACGTTAAATACTACATAGTAGGAGAACAGGAACATCAGAACAACCTGTGCAGCCAGTGTAATGATCAGCGGCAGAGCCAGGTTGATCAATTCCCACAGCTTCAGGCTCATCATGGCCATTGCCAAGAACAAGCACAGGGACAGGTTACCAACAACTTCAATTTCTTCGCCCTGGAATTTCTTACCACTAGCGTCAATGATATTACGCATAGCAGCAGCAACCAGCATTGCGCCGATGTATCCGGGGAATGCGATGCCGGTGGTATCTTTCAGCAAATTGGATACCAAAGTACCAATACCAACAGCAACTGCCAGCAGCATTGCAGCCTGAGTAAAGTCTGCGCTGGTGGACTTGAAGGTCTCGCCGTCTTCGGAATCAGAATCAATAGTCTCAGAAGATTTCAGGTTGAACTGTTTAATTCTTCTGTAAGCAGTAGGTCCACCCATGATGGAACCCATAACCAGACCAAAAATAGCTGCAGTAATACCAACCGTCGACCCGCCGACTATTCCCATCTGATCCATTGTTGCGCCGATAGCAGCCGCTGTGCCGGGGCCGCCAACCAGTGCTGTTGCACCAGCTGCTACACCGAGTCTGGGATCCAGACCGAAAGCTGCCATGATGCCGCCACCCAAGAAGTTCTGCAGGAAAATCATAATGATACCCAACAGCAACATAATCAGGATGGACTTACCACCGCTTTTCAGCAGCGGAACACTAACGGTAAAACCAACTGTGGTAAAGAATACCAACATAAAGAACGACTGTAAGGTGTCGTCGAAGGTAACCTTCATAACACCACTTAAAGTAAGAACTGTGTTTGCAAAAGCAAAGAACACACCGCCTACCAACGGTGCAGGGATGCACTTTTCTTTCAAAAAGCGAATTTTCTCAACTAAGAAGTTTCCCCACCAAAACAGTATCGCCGCTATACCAGCCGCCTGGTACATGTTTAGATTGACTTCTAACATAAACCGTCTCCTCCTACAATAGAAATTTGGTTGAAAGTAAGTATGACACCACGATGTCAAAATGTTACAGAAAAATACAATAACGTTAAAAACATTAATAAAATTATTTTTAGCGCAGAAACGTTTCTAGTGCAAATTGTGTAAAACACAACTGTTTTTTTTGCTTATTTGCCAAAAATCGACCCACATTAGACGTTTCAACCTGTTTTCATCTGCATGATTTGGCGTTCTCCGCACCGGGTATCCGCTTTCATTGGTTACTCAATAAACTAGGAGGTTTTATTGTAACATAACCGGCAGAAAACGAGGAATCGGCCACGGCACTGCGCCAATCGAAAGCTCATCTTTATGTATGTCAAGATATATATGTCGAGAGCCTTCTTTTTCCACTGTCTCTGAAAGCAAGAAACAAAACTTACAGAGAAACTTGCTCCAAAGCAGTGGGGTCTTTCATTCCGATCCGCTTAGCTACCTCTACATAAACCTGTGGGTCGCCAGAGGTACAGATGGTAAAGCCGCCCTGTCCATGCTCTGCCAGGGCACCGTTTTCCTGTAAAAACCCGCGAACCGCATTGGCTTGTTCCAACGCCGGGTTTATAAAGGAAAGATCGGGGTAGCAATTCTTAAAGTTCTGCTCCACAATGGGGTAGTGGGTACAGCCCAAAATCACATGCTTAATTTGCGGATCCCTATCCAAAATCGTATCGATCTGGGTTCGGATTTCTGTGTTGATATCCTGTTGACTAAAATCCCCTCTGTCAACCAACCCTGCTAAAAGCGGGCTTCCTTTGCCGGTCACCTGAACCTGAGGATCCAAGGCATGAATCAGCTTATCGTAATTTCCCGTTTGAATGGTAAATTCGGTAGCGATCAAACCAACCCTCTTAATTCCCGAGCGTGCCACATAAGCAGCGGAAGGGGCGATGATCCCAAGAATTTCAAAATCAAAATCCTCAGATAATACATCAACAAGAGTAGAAATGGTATTGCAGGCAATCGCGACAACCTTAACCCCTCGGTTGCCCAGATACCGCAGCATGTTGCGGCTCAGTTCTGTGATTTCCTGCGCGGTCTTGTTTCCATAGGGGCAATTTGCACTGTCGCCAAAGTAAAGGATATCTTCGTGAGGCAGAAGCCGCTGAATTTCTTTTGCAACGGTCAGTCCTCCAATTCCGGAATCCATTACTCCAATGGAACCTTTTAAGCTTAACATAACAGCCTCCTTTTATTGCCGGATGATTGACTGTCCGGACCTTTAAATTTCTTGACGCCCTTATTATAGTGTATTTTATTTTCAAAGGCAATAGGTCCAAACGTACGATCCAGCGTGGATTTGCAGCTGTTTTGTCCTCACTGGAAGGACATCATTCAGAAACCGGGAAATAACGATTTCTTTCGAATTTTTTCGCCATTTTCTACATGGATTTTTCAAGTTTCACTACCGGTTGTATTTCGGCGAGCTTTTTCTTTTTTCGCCAGAGCATTGGCACTCCCAAATCGTTCGGCGACACACCTCGTCTCTTTTCACCCCCCTTCTGCGGCAGTTGATTGCAAAAAATTCCAAATAACCAAACAAAAACCGACGATCCACACCATACTTTCTCCAGTGCCTCCTATAGAATGCCGGTTTTATTCCACTATAGTTTTATTCTGAAAGGCATGTCATTTATGACAAATGTATGTACTATATATAGAATTTTTGACATTTGTATTATTTTGTTTTTTTTTGATACCTTTTGAAAATACTATACTCTTTGTTTTGGGCATGTCCCGGGACAAACTGTGCACATTACACAAACAGATACCGGCTTAATTTCTTTTACTGTCCTTATAATAAGAACATTTTATTCAGATTTAGAATTAAAAAAATATGAATTTTTTTTGAACTAACTCCGTAGACACAGTATACTTTGGTGTTTTTGCAAAAAAATAACCGGATCACTTCGCTTAACAGCCGCGATCCGGTTCCTTTTGTAATATGGCTCACTTTATCAATGCCTATTTCAAAACATATTCGGTTATTAAATCGTATACCTCAAACAGCAGTTCTTCCATAGAATTCTCTTTATCCCGAAAAAAGTTCAGCTCCAAAACAATTCCGCCAGACAAAACCAGCTTGATCTCTGCATCCAGATCCAAGCTTCCTGCTGTTTCAACCGCATAGGTTACAATATTCTTGTACGGAACCGAAAAATACTCCACCTTTTTTCCGGTGATTCCTTGTTTATCTACGATCAGAATCCGTTTGTCCGTAAAAACTGCCGTATCCCGAAAGGTTTTTACACAAAACTGAACCTGCTCTGATGAATGCAGCATTCGTTCCAGTTCCGGCGTAATCGTCGATCTTCCGTAAAAGCTGAATATTTTATTGACTACGCTATCCGCCACAATGCTTCCTCTTTTCTGTTTTGCATCCCTTTTTGAAATACTTTTACCGGAATTACGGTTCTTGAGAAGGTTTCGGCTTTCTCCAGCGCGCCTTGCCGGTGATCCGATCAATGGGTATTTTAATAATTTCCATCCGATCCACGCCGCCTTCAATTTTCTTATCTAAGAAAGAGCTGCCGCCCGGAATCCCATATTTCTCACACAAAACCCGAAGAACCTGAACCTTTTCAGCCCGATCGGTTAAGATCTCTGCACAGCCCACAGCCACCGCACTTTCAAAATCGGTGGTGTATTGCTCCGGATAAAGCAAAGTCTGCCCAACACAGCTAACACATACCCTAGAATCGGTTCTCAGGTTATCTAGCTTTTGTCCTTCCAAAGCCATATGAATGTATATGACATGATCCTGCACAACCAGAGAAACCGGAATGCCATAAGGCGCACCGTCATCGGCATTGATGGTACAAAGCGTAGCATATTCGCAATTTTCTAAAATACGATAAGCTTCTTCTTCGCTGATTTGTCTTTCTTTTTTTCTCATGGGCCGCATCGTTTCACTCCCTGTCTATTCTGCGTATCGTTGAAAAGTCGTATCTAACAAAATAATTTTTCTGTGGATATCATACTCTATTTTTTCTAAAAACACAACAATCCTGCACATACAAAAATCGGACAAAATTGGTTCACACCCTGCTCTTTTCTTCTCGGCCAAACTGTGATACAATAACAGCAGAAATTCGCCGGATTGCCGCGTAAAGGAGCATATTGCCATGATATTATCGGGAAAAAAGATTTTAAAGCACATGGGCAAAGAGATTATCATCGAGCCGTTCGACGAAAAGAAGATGAATCCGAACAGCTATAATTTGTCCTTACATAATGAGCTTTTAGTCTATGATACCCCTGTGTTGGATATGAAAACCCCCAACCCCGCCACTTTAATTACCATCCCACCGGAGGGGCTAACTTTGGAACCGGGCCGCTTGTATCTGGGCCGCACGAAAGAATTCACCAAAACCGAATGCTTTGTACCCATGCTGGAGGGTCGCTCTTCCATCGGGCGGCTGGGGATGTGCATCCACGCCACAGCCGGATTTGGTGATGTGGGCTTTGCCGGCTATTGGACACTGGAAATTTTTGTGGTACAACCCCTGATTATCTACCCAGATGTAGAAGTCTGCCAGGTTTACTACCACACCATAGATGGGGAGTACGCCCCCTATTGCAGCGGAAAGTACCAGAACAATCAAGGAATTCAGCCCAGCCTGCTGTATAAGGATTTTGAAGCAAAAAAAGAGGGATAACTCTTTTCAAAAAGGAAGCCCGGGTCAACCGCCCGGGCTTCCTTTCTATTTATATAGTAATTCTGGCACCAACATTGCTCCCGTTCTTTTTTCCTACATTTTATTAAAATCCCCCACAGAACCCAATAAACCTTCTCCATTTTCTATTTCGTCAACCGCCGGCGTGATAAATCGTTAGTGAATATCGTCCTGTGTAAAATAGTAGCCCACAAATGACATGATTAAGCCAATGATCGAGACCAGCCATCCTATATAAACAAGGTTAACTTCACCAGCTCCGCCAACCCCACCAATACCAATGGATATCCCGAACAATATGATTGCTATACCCATCAACATTTTCTTCACCGATTTCATAAATATCACCCATAATATAAAAATTTAATTTGTGGATTAATTTTTGGTTCGATTATATCGCCCTATCAGAATATACGCAAATATTCTTTGACCCCTTTCGCGCCTTCGGCGGCAAACCCTTTGGTTTGAGCGATAAGAACAACCTATCCGTTCCCCGCATCCAAAAGGGGTTCTCACCCCAACGGACGTACCAGCTTTTTGAAATAAAAAAATAGGACAAAGCAAAAAGCCTTGTCCTGTTTGGCGCGCCCGAAGGGATTCGGGCGCACAACGCCTTTTACGCCTTCGGCGACAAACCCTTTGGTTTGAGCGATAAGAACAACCCATCCGCTCCTCGCATCCAAAAGGGGTTCTCACCCCAACGAACGCACCAGCTTTTTGAAATAAAAAAACAGGACAAAGCAAAAAGCCTTGTCCTGTTTGGCGCGCCCGAAGGGATTCGGGCGCACAACGCCTTTCGCGCCTTCGGCGGCGAACCCTTTGGTTTGAGCGATAAGAACAGCCTATCCGCTCCCCGCATCCAAAAGGGGTTCTCACCCCAACGGACGCACCAGTTTTTTGAAATAAAAAAAACAGGACAAAGCAAAAAGCCTTGTCCTGTTTGGCGCGCCCGAAGGGATTCGGGCGCACAACGCCTTTCGCGCCTTCGGCGGCAAACCCTTTGGTTTCAGCGATAAGAACAACCTATCCGCTCCCCGCATCCAAAAGGGATTCTCACCCCAACGGACGCACCAGCTTTTTGAAATAAAAAAACAGGACAAAGCAAAAAGCCTTGTCCTGTTTGGCGCGCCCGAAGGGATTCGAACCCCTGACCTTCTGATTCGTAGTCAGACACTCTATCCAGCTGAGCTACGAGCGCAAATTCAATTGCATGTCCCAATTTGAAACAGCTTTATTATTATAGTCAACAACGCGGAAAAAGTCAAGATATAATTAAAATTATTTTTATGGTTTATTTGGCCGGTAAAAATACCGGCCAAATTCCAGAACGGACAAGCAACCTACTTTGCCTCAGAAAATTCTACTCTTTTATTAAAACCGAAAAACCAAGAGGGGGCAGAACCAGTGCGCCGTCCTTTGCTTCTTCTCCTAATAAAACATCTGCTGTATTCCATTCTTCCGACAAAACAATCCGCTCGGTGGAACCGCCAGAATTCAGTGCTACCAAAATTGTTTGTTCTTGACCCTGGCGCAGATAGCAAATACACCGGCCAGAAGCCAAAAGCGAAACCAATTTCCCCTGTGTCAGCGCCCCGGTGGCATTTCGCCTTAACTTAGCCAGGGTTTGATACCACTGAATCAAATCCGTATCTTCCTGTCCCCAAGGGTAGCATCCCCGGTTAAAGGGATCCCGGTATCCTTCCATTCCGGCTTCGTCTCCATAATAAATACAAGGCACGCCGGGCAAAGTGTACTGCATCAGCGATGCCAGCCGCATCCGGCGCAAGCCCATCTCACGCTGCTGCGGTGTCAGCTTCTGCCAGCTTTGCCATTCCCGATCCCTGCCATTAAGCGGTTCCCCGCCCAGCACAGTCAATGCGCGCTCGGTGTCATGGGTTCCCAAATGGTTCATCAAACACCGCAGCACCTGGGGCGGGTAGTTCTCTTGCACGGTCAGAAGGATTTCCATGGTATCTTCCGACCGCTGACCGGTTAAAAAGCCTAAAATTGCACTGCGATAGGGATAATTCATCACGCTGTCCAACTGCCTGCCCAAAAGGTAGCGTCTGCGCTGGCCATAGGCCGTTTTATTGGAAGCATCTTCCCAAACTTCCCCCATTACCAAAGCGTCTGATTTTTCTTCTTGCGCCGCTTGGGTAATTAGGTCTAAAAGTGGATCCGAAAGCTCATCGGCTACATCCAGCCGCCATCCGGCCGCACCCCGGCGCAGCCATTGGCGCACAATACCGCCTGCTCCGCCGATGTACTCCCGGTAACTCGAAGCCGATTCGTTTACGCCGGGAAGTGTAATAAACCCCCACCAGCAATTGTAGCGATCCGGCCAGTGTTCAAATTCATACCAGTCATAATAAGGGGATTGGGTGGACTGATATGCCCCCAAACCGGAATAGCGCCCTTGACGGTTAAAATACACGCTGTCGCTGCCGGTATGGTTAAATACGCCATCCAAAACCACGCGAATCCCCAGCTTTTCTGCCTTTTGGCAAAGAAGCTCAAAATCCTGCTCCGTGCCCAAAAGCGGATCCACACGACTGTAATCAGCCGTATCATACCGGTGATTGGAATGAGCTTCAAAAATCGGGTTTAGATACAAGCAAGTTACGCCCAACGACTGTAAATAAGGCAATTTTTGGGTGATTCCGATTAAGTCGCCGCCAAAAAAATCCCGGTTGGTAATTTCTCCGGTTTCATCCGGGCGCCACTCTGGCTGCTCGCCCCATTCAGCATGCATTCTGCGGTCAGAAGGAACCTCTTCCTTTGGCTGTCCGGAATTACAAAACCGATCGGGGAAAATCTGGTACATAACCCCTCCCGGCAGCCATTCAGGTGTTTCAAACCCTTTTTCATACACCGTGATCTGCCACTGTGTGCCGCCCGTTAAAATCCCTTTGCCGCCAAACCCTTTCCCCAGGCGCAAAACACCCTGTCCAGTCTGAAGCTCAAAGGAATAAAAATACAGTCCGCTGTGTTCCGGCGCCAAATCACATTCCCACCACTCGTGGTCATTCCCGTTCATGCCGCACCAAAACATATTCCAGTTAAACTGTGTCCCGCCGTCTTCCTGAACCTGCAAAACAGCAGCAGAACAACCAAGAGCGCGGGGTAGCGTTATTTTAAAATGAATATTCTGCCCCGCCGGAATTGCTCCGACGGGGTTTCGATACAATGAATTTCTGGAATCAAACATACAAGCCGCTCCTCATCGCCTTTTTTCAGAAAAGCACTTACTTTTGTGAAGGGGCAATGTGTATTTTAGGGTGAGCGGGAACCGGTTCCGCACTCCAAATTTCTGTGGCATAATCCCGAATGGAACGATCCGCCGAAAAACACCCGGCATGGGCAGTATTGGTCAGGCCTATCCGATACCACTGAGCGGAATTCGCATACAGTTCCATGGACTTTTTCCTTGCCCTGACATAATCATCAAAATCGGCCAGAACCATATAAGGATCGGAATTCCGAAGAGAATCAGAAATCTGCTGGAAGCTAACGCCGCCAAATCCCCGGCCCATCTCGTCAATCGCCTGATGCAGCACCGGATGGTTTTGGTATATATTCCCCGGGATATAGCCATTGCGTTTTGCCTGCTCTACCTGAGGAGTCGTCATGCCGAACAAGAGGATATTTTCATCGCCCACAGCCTCGTGAATTTCCACATTGGCTCCGTCCAGCGTGCCCAGTGTTACTGCACCGTTAATCATAAACTTCATGTTGCTGGTTCCTGAAGCTTCGGTACCCGCCAGCGAAATCTGCTGGCTGATATCGGCTGAAGGAATCAGCAGCTCTGCCAAAGTAACCCGGTAATCTTCCAGATAAACAACCTTCATCTTTTCGTTTACCCTGGGATCGTTATTGATGGTGTTGCCCAGATTCACAATAAACTGAATAATCTGTTTTGCCATATAGTACCCCGGCGCAGCCTTGGCGCCAAAAATATAGGTGCGGGGTGTAAAATCCGCACTCGGATTTTCGCGCAGCCACTGATAAGTGGCCAAAATATCCAAAGCATTCAAATGCTGGCGTTTGTATTCGTGCAGCCGCTTGACCTGAACATCAAAAATCGAGTCCGGATCAATGGTTACACCGTTATTTTTCAGGATATAGTCTGCCATGCGTTCCTTGTTGTGGCGGCGAATCTTCGCCATCTTTTCCAAAACGGCCTTGTCATCCTGATATTTCAGCAGCCGATCCAGACGGGCCGCATTATGAATATAGCTGTCGCCAATCAGTTCGGTAATCAAATCCGCATATTCCGGATTTGACTGGTTCAGCCAGCGGCGATAGGCAATTCCGTTGGTTACGTTGCGGAATTTTTCCGGCATTTCCGTATAAAAATCCTGAAATACCGTTTGTTTTAAAATCTCGCTGTGAAGCTTTGACACACCGTTTACCGAATGGGTGCTGACCACAGCCAGATTAGCCATTTTTACATATCCGTCATTCAGCGGCGCCATACGTCCCACTTTTTGGCCATCCACACCCCGCGCATGCATCTCTGCACAGAAACGCCGGTTAATTTCTTCTATAATCTGATAGATGCGGGGCAGTCGGCGGCGGAATAAATCCACACCCCAGCACTCAAGCGCTTCGGCCATAACGGTGTGATTGGTATACGCCACAGTGCGGTTTACAATACTCCATGCCTGATCCCAGCCATAGCCGCATTCATCCAGCATAACCCGCATCATTTCGGGAATAGCCAGCACCGGGTGGGTATCGTTCAGGTGAATGGCCGCTTTTTCCGGCAGATTGTCAAGCGTGCTGTAGCGGAACAGATGGCGGCGAATGATATCCTGCACGGTAGCCGAAACCAGAAAATACTGCTGGGTCAGGCGCAGGCTTTTTCCTTCCGGGTGGTTATCTTCGGGATATAGTACCTTTGTAATCACCTCTGCCATAGCATTCTGCTCCATGGCGCGCAGATAATCGCCGCCGTTAAACAGCTTCATGTCAAAATCCGCTTCCGCAGAAGTCGCCGCCCAAACCCGAAGGCGGCTGACGCCCCGGCCGTCCATTCCCGCCACATACAGATCATAGGGAACCGCCAGAACCTTGGTGTAATCCTTATGGTTAACCACATGATATTGGTTGTTCCAAGATTCCTCAATGAATCCGTCAAAATGCACTTCCACAGCGCGGGTAGGCACCGGCTGAAACCATACCTGGCCGCCCGGCAGCCAGAAATCCGGCAGTTCGGTCTGCCAGCCTTCCACCAACTTTTGGCGGAAAATACCGTATTCATACCGCAGTGAATAGCCCATGGCCGGATAGCCCTGAGTCGCAAGCGCATCTAAAAAGCAGGCGGCAAGCCGCCCCAATCCGCCATTGCCCAGCCCGGCATCCGGCTCCATTTCATACAGATTATCCAAACGCACGTTTAGGTCAGAAAGTGCCTTTCGAAAATCATCCTCTATCCCCAGATTAAACAAATTATTTTTCAGCGAACGGCCCAGCAAAAACTCCATACATAAATAATAGATGTTCTTTGTGTCAGTTTGTTCCGCCACATCTTTAAATTTCTTGCGCCCTTTCACCAACATATCACGCACAATCAGCGCCACCGCTTTATAATAGTGCTCATCGGTAGCGTCCTGCCACTCCACACTGAGTTCATGAGTCAGCTTATCCTTAATTTGCTCCTGTATTTCTTTCTTGGATATTTTATAATTCATGTGGGGTATCCTCCGCTCTGATCCCAAAAGGGATGATAAATAAATCTTTTTCCCATAATATTACCAATTTAGCTTTATGTTTATTGTATACCAAAATACCGGCAATTACAATTCTAATAAACATACAGAATCCAAATGTAAAAAACGTAAATATTGCCCGTATTTACCTATGAAACAGTGCGGATTTCTTCTTTTTCTTTTCGCGCCCTGTTATTGGCAATTTACCCCTCTGTTTTTGTGCATATTAAACAAATGTCTTGACATGAACTTTGCTTTGCTCCCGGACAGGCTCTAAAGAAAATCCGGCAAAACGGCCCAGCCCCTTTTCTATTTTTATAAAATAGCTTATAATAAAGGGGATTATATTGAAAGTTTGCCTGCTGATGGGGCTGTGAAAGGATGGTCAGCATGAATAAAAATAAAATCCGCCTGAATATCTGCGGCGCAGAGTGCACGATCACTTCGGAAGACAACGAAACCTATGTGCTTGCACTGGGGGATGAGGTTGAAAAAAGCATCCAAGGCATCATGTCCAAAAACGACCGGGTCTCTTTGACCTTGGCCGCGATTATAACCGCCCTTAGTTTCTGCGACGAATCCAAAAAGGCCGTAGCGGCGGCGGACAACCTTCGCTCACAAATCAAAGACTATTTGGAAGATTCTTCCCGCAGCCGGCTGGAAGCCGATGAAGCCCGGCGGGAAATTGAGCGCATGAAGCAAGAGATTCAAACTTTGCGCACCCGGTTGGCCGCCGGGGAATCTGCCCAAGCAGCAGAACCGCCAAAGGCACCTGCCGCACCCATAGAGCCTGCACAAGCTTCGGCTATGGAAGAAACCGCACCGGAACCCATGCCGGAAAACGAAGCGGAAGAACTTCCGGCAGAGTCGGCACCGGTTCAGATTCCTGCTGTACCCAATGTACAAACCGGCAGCTACTCGCGGCCTCAATCTGTCGAAAGAGCGTTAACCCCAGAAGATTTTGACCGCAACAGCTTTATGAGCTTTTTTGAAAAAAAAGAAGTCGACTAAGGCATTTTGAACATAGAAAACAAAGGTGTTTTCCCAAATATCCAAAAGCGCCTTGCCTGTAGTCCCGTAATATCATATGGTTCGGGCGGGCGGAAAGGACACCGTTATGAATAACCGAAGTTATACAATCACCATCATTGCGGGTGCGGTGATGGTCTTAATCGGTTACAACCTGCTGAACTTATTTCTTCCCAACGAAGCGGCATCTTCTACCTTTGGCATTATGCTCACTGTGGTATTCGCTTTATTTTTGTCTTCTATGGGAAGAAAGAAGCCCAAAGGATAAGCCTGCCTTTTCGGCACAGCCGAAAGACGGCCCAATCTAAATTTCATCTTATTGTCATTTTATGCTTTTAAAAGGTTGGTATACAAACCATGGAAATTTTATCACCCGCCGGTTCTCCGGAATCCCTAATTGCCGCGGTGCGCTCTGGTGCAGACGCGGTTTATTTGGGGGGCAGCGCCTTTTCCGCCCGGGCGTCCGCCAAAAATTTTGACAACGACGCTCTGCGGCAGGCTGTGGAATACTGTCATGCCCGGGGCGTTAAGGTCTATCTGGCATTAAATACGCTTTTGCGGCAAGAAGAACTTCCCGCCGCACTGGAACTGGTGGAATATGCCTGTTCTTTGCCTGTGGATGCACTCATCATACAGGATATGGGTCTTGTAAACCTGATTCAGGAGCGGGCCCCCGATTTGCAGCTGAATGCTTCCACCCAAATGTCAATTACCTGTCCCGCCGGGGCCCGGTTACTGGCCAAAAACGGTTTTGGCCGTGTGGTGCTGGCACGGGAACTTTCGCTTGCCCAAATACGCGAAATTAAAGAAGGAACGGCGGCGGCCCCCATTGAACTGGAAAGTTTTGTTCACGGGGCGCTGTGCATGTCTGTATCCGGCCAATGTTATTTCAGTTCGGTCTTAGGGTCGCGCAGCGGAAACCGGGGCATGTGCGCCCAACCCTGCCGCCTTCCCTTTTCGGTTCCCGGCGGCACAGGCCACGATCTGAGTTTGAAAGATTTGTCTATGATCTCTCGTCTTTCAGACCTATCGGAGGCCGGGGTTATCAGTGCCAAAATCGAAGGGCGCATGAAGCGGCCAGAATACGTTGCGGCAGCCACCTCTGCCTGCC
Source organism: Clostridium minihomine (assembly GCF_900240385.1). GTDB lineage: Bacteria > Bacillota > Clostridia > Oscillospirales > Acutalibacteraceae > Faecalispora > Faecalispora minihomine. Next base: position 576,787 of record NZ_OEQH01000002.1, read on the forward strand.
GAATCTCTGCCGACGGTCTGCCCGTCCCAGAAGAGCTGACCCGCGATTTAACGGCGGTTTTCTCCCGCTCGGGTTTTACCACCGGCTACCCGGATGGAAAACTGGGGCGGCATATGTTCGGCATCCGCTCCAAAGAGGATGTGACCGGAGCCACCAAAGAAGTTTACGCAAACCTGCACGGGCTGTATAAGGACGAGATGTCCCGAATTCCGGTGCGGCTCACGCTTTCCATTCAGACCGGGGAGCCAGTGACCCTGACCGCCAAAGACGGAGAAGGGCATACCGCTCAGGCCAGCGGCGACTGTCCAGAGCCTGCGGTTAACCGCCCCATTGACACCGAACGATGTCAGACACAGCTGCAAAAAACGGGGGGAACCCCTTTTCTTGCTGAAGAAGTGGAGTGTCAGATTGGGGAAGGGCTTTCCATTCCTATCTCGATGCTCAATCGTCTGCGGCGGGAAGTTTTGGAACAGCTTTTGGCTATGCGAGCCCAGAGGGCTCCCGTGGCTTTTCATCGCCTTCCCATTTCAGAATCCTCTTATCGGGCAGGGCCGATGCGGCTGCGCGCCAGCTTTCGGCAGGCAGCGGATGTGCCGGAGCTTGCCAAGCAGTGTGAACTGGTTTATCTTCCTGCTTTGGCACCAGAAGCGCAATTTGAGGACTTGCTGTCCCGGGGATTTTCGGTAGCAGCGGCGCTACCCCGGGGAATTTTTGGAACCGAGCAACCGCTCAAAACCAAACTAAAGTGCCTGAAAGACAAGGGAATCCACCACGTTTGGGCGGGAACCCTCGGCGCGGCAGGTCTTGCTTTGGAGAACGGCATGGAGGTTCACGGTGGATTTTCTCTCAACACCATGAACACCCCGGCGCTGAACTGGCTGGAACAGCAGGGATTGCGCGACACCGAGCTTTCTTTTGAACTGACTTTGGCACAGGCAGCAGCTTTAGGCGGCAATTTGCACCGGGGACTGGTTCTGTACGGCCGTCTTCCACTGATGCTTTGCCGCAACTGTCCCGGAAAAAACGGAGAAACAGACTGTGCCGTCTGCGGCAAAAACGCACAGCTGACCGACCGCCGGGGAACCGATTTCCCCCTGCAATGCGATGGGGATGCCAGCGAAGTGTTAAATTCGGTTCCGCTGTATTTGGCAGACCGAATGAGGGAGGTTCGCAACCAGGATTTCGGAGTTTTACGCTTCACTGTTGAAAACTCTGTTGAAATTGAGGAAATCTTTCGGAATTATCTTGGTTTGCAGACTGTGGAAAACACAAAACGCGACAAAAACAGCGATCCTTTTACCAGAGGACTGTATTACCGCGGCATAGAATAGAAAAAAACAGGCAGGAGGAATTTTTAGATGCAAGCCATCCAATTTCAAAAATTACACCCCCAAGCGGTCATCCCCCGCAGGGCCACCCCGGGCAGTGCCGGCATGGATTTAACCGCCTGCCTGGAACAGCCCGTCGTTCTTGCACCAGGGGAACGCACCATGATTTCCACCGGACTGGCTCTGGCTCTTCCCACTGAGGAATGGGTGGCACTGGTCTATGCCCGCAGCGGGCTGGCGGTGCGCCACGGCATTTGCCTTTCGAACAGTGCGGGCGTGGTGGACAGCGATTATCGCGGGGAACTGAAGGTGGGGCTGTGCAATTTGGGCAGCGAACCTTATACCATTGAGCCGGGCGAGCGAATTGCCCAGCTGGTTATCACGCCGGTTTTGCTGCCGCCCATTGAAGAGGTTTCTGCTCTGGATGAAACTGAGCGGGGAACCGGCGGATTCGGCTCCACCGGAAAGCAGTAGCAGACAAACAGCGAAAGGGGAAAACGCCCATGAAACACAATTTGCTAAGAAATCTGTTTTTAATTATTTTACTGCTTCTTGCTGTGGTGCTGGGGAAGGTAATCGGCACGGTCACACAGGGCATTTCTTTTTTGTCTTGGCTGGGCGTAGGGGCAAATTTTGGTCTGGAGCCGGTTACCGTCAATTTATCTGTGGTCACATTTACCCTGGGAATGATGGTCAGCATCAACGTGGCACAGGCATTGCTGCTGGCAATCGCCATTTTGATCTTCAACACCGTAAAACTGCGCGGTTAACGGGCAAAACCGCAAAAACCCTTCCGGCCACAAAACGCTTTTGACTCCGCAAGGAAAGATAAAGTCTGCGCTAACGTCTGCAAAAGCTTATTTAAAACGGCTTTTGGACCGACAATTTTAGAACCAATAACCATAACCTTACAAAAAAATGAATTTTTTGTGATTATTTCGGATTCTTGTTGAGAATTGGATTCTCAGCGGTTATAATAGTATCATTCTAAGGGTTTTCTGCGCTTTTTTAAGTGCTGCTGAAAACAAAAAACCAACAAATGCTTTGCTGCGGGCACATTAGGGCAATAAAAACCGCAGAAGCAAATAAAGCATTTTTAACACAGAAATCATCTTTTGCAGAAAAGGCAAATAAAGGATGCGGTGTTTTCGGGCAGCTTTTAGACGAAAAAATGAAATGAATCTCTAATTTAATTTTTAGATGTAGATAAAACGGGCGGGAATGAAAGGGGAACTTCCATGTTTGCAAAGGATATCGGTATAGATTTAGGAACAGCCAACACATTGGTGTTTATGAAGGGAAAAGGAATCGTGATGCGCGAGCCGTCGGTTGTGGCGGTAGACATCCGCACCGACACGGTTTTGGCTGTGGGAACCCAGGCAAAGGAAATGATCGGCCGTACCCCGGGCTCTATCGTTGCAGTTCGTCCGCTGAAGGACGGTGTAATCGCCGATTTTGACATTACCGCGACGATGCTCAAGCATTTTATTAAAAGAGCAACCAAATCCAATATGTTCAGCCGGCCCCACATTGTGGTTTGCATCCCTTCCGGTGTTACCGAAGTGGAGCGCCGCGCAGTGGAAGACGCCGCACGGCAGGCGGGCGCCAGTCAGGTGGATTTGATTGAAGAGCCCATGGCCGCAGCCATCGGTGCAGGCCTTCCCGTGGCGGAACCCACCGGAAGCATGGTGGTCGACTTGGGCGGCGGAACCACAGAAGTGGCCGTTATCTCTTTGGGCGACATCGTAACCTCTTGTTCCGTTCGTGTGGCTGGGGACAAGTTCGATGAATCCATTATTTCTTATGTGAAGAAAAAATATAACCTGCTCATCGGTGAGCGCACTTCTGAAGAAATCAAGATCACCATCGGATCTGCTTATCCCACAGAAGAAACCGAAGACGCTTCTATCGTAATCAAAGGCCGCAACCTACTGGACGGGCTCCCCAAAAACGTAACCATTCATGCAGACGAGGTGCGGGAAGCACTGTATGATCCGCTGGCTTTGATTGTGGATGCCATTAAGAGCACTTTGGAAAAAACACCGCCGGAGCTTTCCGCGGATATTATCGATCACGGCATCATGCTGACCGGCGGCGGCGCATTGCTGCGCGGTTTGGATTTGCTGATTTCAAAAGAAACCAACATGCCGGTTCATGTGGCCGAAAGCCCGCTGGACTGCGTGGTGGACGGCACCGGAAAACGGCTGGAAGTCACCATGCCGTCTGAATACTACAAGGCGCGGAAGAGATAAGCCTTGCTGCAATAATACTTTCGCGGAGGGTTCTGAAACGGCTCTCCGCTTTTTTCACTCCAGAGTATTTTTGAAAACAGAAAACAGCCGGAAAATTTGCTGAAAACAGACTGATGCAAGGCAGAAAAGTGCTGGAACAGCCCAATGTATTCCAAGTATTTTTCACCCGGCAGGTGTTGTTTGCAGTGGAATTTACCAAAAGTTTGGGGTTTTCAGAAACACCCCAGTGGACTTTTTAGCGATGTTTATGGAGGTGACGTTTTGAAGGATGTGTTTCACAGCAGGGGATTTAAAGCCTTGCTTGCCACAGTATTTGTAATGCTGGGAATCCTGATCTATTCGGCGGGAGCCGGGGGTAGCTCTGTGTTTGCAAGTACATTGGGGCAGGTCTTTACCCCCATGCAAAAAGTTTCCACCGTCATTTCCAACAATGCGGCGGCCAGCGTTAACCGCTCCGCCGAAGATCTGGAACAGGAAAACCGGGAACTGAAAAAAGAGGTCGACGCTATGCGAGCCAAGCTGATTGACTATTATCAGGTTAAGCAGGAAAACGAACAGTACCGAACTTTTTTGGAACTGAAAAACGAAAATAAAGATTTTACCTTTGTGGCCGGCTCAGTGGTGGGCCGCGACCCCAATGATTTATTTTATAGTTTCACTGTTGATAAGGGTTCTTTGGCCGGGGTCACCGTGAACAGCCCGGTAATTACCGAAAGCGGTGTGGTGGGCTGGGTATCCAGCGTCAGTTCTACTTTTTGTGAAGTGACCACCATGCTATCCGCTGAAACCAGCATCGCTGCGCTGGATCAGGGAACCCGAGAAAGCGGCGTCATCAGCAGCAATATCAAGCTGGCAGAACAGGGGCTGGTGAAACTGAACTATCTGGCCGCCGATACCAAAGTCAAAGAAGGCGACCTTATTGTCACCAGCGGATTGGGCGGCCTTTACCCCAAAAACCTGCCGGTGGGCAAAGTGAAATCCATTGGGCCAGAAGAGTACAATGTTTCTTATATGGCGGTGGTTGAGCCTTTTGTCAATGTAAAAACCGTGCGTGACGTTTTTATTATCACCGGCTTTTTGGGAAAGGGAGATGTTCTTGAAAAGGTGCCGGAGCCGTCTGTGCCGGATGCGGAGGCATCCAAATGACGGATCGTAAAAAACTGCTTCGCTATTTTGCCTATACCATTGAAATCATCGTGATTTACCTAATCAATCAAACACCGGGGCTGATTCCTTCTGTTTTTGAGGTGCGCCCCGTATTGCTTTTGCCCGTGGCCGTGTCCATCGCTGTTTTTGAAAGCGAGACCGCCGCCATGGGTTTTGGGCTTTTTTGCGGGCTGCTGCTGGATTTTGGAATGACCGGCGGGGCATCTTTGGGCTTTCACGCTCTTTTGCTTTGCGTGCTCTGTTATTGCGTGGGCCTGATGGTGATTCATTTGATGCGCACCAATTTACTGACTACGGTTTTGCTTTCTGCTCTGGTAATTCTGTTGATATTTTTACTGCAATGGCTGTTTTACTATGTATTGGTCGGGTACGAATACCCCGGATATGCATTAGTCCGGAATTTCCTTCCCCGCTTTGTTTACACCTTGCTTCCGACGCCCCTTATTTATGCTTTTAACAGGGCTTTTGCTTTGACCATCCGGGAACGCGCCGGCTGACAGGAGGTTTTTCATGAATCGGTTAAAGGGTTCTTCCCGTTATGTTTTTTGTATTGCCGTGGTTGTTTTTGCCTTTGCCATCTATGGCCTTCGGCTAATCGACTGGCAAATCATTAACGGCGAACACTGGCTGAATGTTTCCACCAAAACCAACACCTCCTCGGTTAAAATGACAGCTGCCAGAGGGGAAATTCTGGATCGGAACGGCAATCCGCTGGCTGTGAACAAAACAGTCTATGCGATTGTATTTGATAAAGTATATTTAACCAAAGAAACTCAGAATAAAACGATTTTGCAGCTGACTTCCCTTTTGGATAAACGGGGGGAGGCCTGGCGCGACGAGTTCCCCATTCAGGTAACGGCTTCCGGTGCTTACGAATTTATTCCCGACCGGGAAAAAGATGTGGATGCCCTGAAAAAGAATCTTTTTCGCGGCAACACCTATGTGACCGCAGAGCAATGTATTCTGGAACTGGTGGGAAAATACGACTGTGCCGGATATTCGCCCCAACAAACCAGAACCATTGTTTCGGTTCGGTATAACATGGAGAATTCCGGATTTTCGGTATCTACTCCTTATACCTTTGCTACGGGAATCTCTTCCGATACTGTGGGAATCATCAGCGAAAACGCCCAAAATCTTCCCGGCGCCACCATTGAAGTGACCACTGTGCGGGATTATCCCGACGGAACAGTGGCCCCTCATATTTTGGGAACTCTGGGCGCAATTTCTCAGGAAGAATACGCAAAAAAGAAGGATGAGGGAAAAACCTACAACTCCGATAATCCCAGCGGTTATGCATATAATGATTCCATTGGAAAAAGCGGTGTAGAATCTGCCTTTGAAAACTATCTGCGAGGGAAAAACGGGGTAAAGGTGATTGAAACCACCCGAACCGGTGCACTGGCCTCCAGCACGGTCACCCAGCCCCCGGTGGCGGGAAACTCCATCTTTTTAACCATTGATAAAAACATTCAGAAAGTGGCTCAGGTTTCTTTGGCCAACAATGTAAAGAACGCTCAGGCAGAGGGAAAGCGCGCCCGTGACGGCCGAGGTGCAGACTGCGTGGCAGGCGGTGCCGTAGTTCTGAATGTAAAGGACTTTTCAGTTTTGGCGGCCGCCACTTTTCCCAACTATGATCTGAATCAATATACCAACGATCCAACTTATGTATCCAATCTGTTTAAAGATACCACAAAACCCATGTACGACCGGGCTCTAGTCGGCTCCTTTATGCCCGGTTCCTCCTTTAAACCGGTCGTGGCCGCGGCCGCTTTGCAGGAAGGTACCATCACCTCTTCCTCTATCGTCACTTGTCACAGAGTTTATACCTTTTGGCAGGATTACCGCCCCACCTGCATGGGGTATCATGGGCCTTTAAATGTGATACAGGCACTTCAAAAATCCTGCAACATTTTCTTTTATGACACCGGCCGCCGTTTGGGCATTGATACGCTGGATTTATATGCCAAGCGTTTTGGTCTGGGGCAAAAAACCGGGCTTGAGATTAACGAGGGAACCGGAATTCTGGCCAGCCCGCAGGTTCGAACCGCGGCAGGCGGAACCTGGGAGGGCGGCGATGTGGTTCAGGCTGCCATCGGACAGGCCGACAACTCATTTACCCCTTTGCAGCTGGCTACTTATGTGGCAACTTTAGTTAATGACGGGGAGCGTTTAAAAACCCATGTGATCAGCAAAATCACAAATTATAATCGCGATCAATCCGTGATGGAGAACTCTGCGGATTCTCCTCAGGTGGTCGATAATGTGAATATCTCCAAAGAAAATCTTGATATCGTTAAAAAGGGTATGCGTGCGGTTACCCAACCCGGGGGAACAGCAGCCTCTTTTGCCAACTATGGCATTGCCATAGCCGGTAAAACCGGTACCGCAGAGGTACCGCCCCATTCCGACAACACCGTGTTTGTGGCTTTTGCCCCTTATGACAACCCAGAAATCGCGGTGGCGGTGGTGCTGGAATACGGTGCCTATGGCAAATACTCCACTGCGGTGGCCAGAGATATTTTCGACGCTTATTTCTTTGGAAAAACAGTTGATGAGTCCGGCAATCTGGTATTCCCCAAAAAAGAAACCCCGGCGGAATCTCAGGGAGCTTCCAGCTCATCGGCAACCGAAACAGCAAGCCAGACCACATCATCTACCCCCGAACAGGGATAACCAAGGGTTTGCGTTCTATTTTTTAATGTAATTTATGGATTGTAACCATCCTCCGTTAAAAAATAAAAAAAACTTTGACGGAGATACACAATTGTGTTAGTATGATAAACGAGGAAGTGACATATGGGAGCGGTAACTGTAATCACGTCGGGCAAAGGCGGGGTGGGCAAATCCACTGTCTGCGCTGGGCTTGGCCGGGCTTTGGCTGAACGAGGCCGCCGGGTTTTGCTCATTGACGGTGACGCCGGCCTTCGGTGTCTTGACCGCATGTTTGCCTTGGATGACCGGATTCTGTTTGATATTTCCGATGTAGTCAACGGCGCCTGTGAGCCAATCCGGGCGATTTATGACTGTGATGTACCGGGCCTTTATTTGCTGCCCGCCCCCTTTCGGGAAGAAAAAACGGTGCAGCCGTCTTTGATGCGGCAGCTGGTGCCCATTCTTTCCCGGTATTACGATCACATTCTAATTGACTGCCCCGCCGGAATCGGCCTGGGGTTTGATTCTGCAACTGTCGGCGCCACAAGAGCGTTGGTCGTGGCAACGCCCGACCCCGTGTGTCTTCGCGGCAGTGATAAGGTACGTTTGCTTTTAATGCAAAAAAATATTGCTTCACAGCGTCTTGTAGTGAACCGGTTTCACTATCAGAACTTTATAAAATCCAGCCTATACGACGATTTGGACAGCGTGATCGATTCCGCCGGAATCCGGCTGATAGGAATCGTTCCGGAAGATCCCATGCTGGCAGCCTGCCTGACCGGCGGCAGAACCGTTCCATCCAATTTTTCCGCCGCAAAAGCATTCCACAGGCTGGCGGCCCGGCTGGAAGGTGAGCCGGTACCCTTGGCCCGGCTGGAAAAATTATAGTATTTTTACTATATCAGACAAAGGAGGATAAGCCATGAACATTGCACTCATTGCCCACGACGCCAAAAAAGAACTGATGGTTCAGTTTTGCATCGCATACTGCGGGGTACTAAGCCGCCATAGTCTGTGTGCCACCGGCACAACCGGCAAGCTTGTAGCAGAAGCCACCGGGCTCAGCATTCAGCGCTTTTTAAGCGGCGCTCAAGGCGGCGACCAGCAAATCGCCGCGCGGATTTCTTACAACGAGGTCGACCTTCTTCTGTTTTTCCGCGATCCTTTGAGCCCGAAGCCCCATGAGCCCAACGACATGAACCTGCTGAGTCTGTGCGATATGCATAATATCCCGGTCGCCACCAACATTGCCACTGCAGAGGTTCTGATTCACGGATTGGAGCGCGGTGACTTAGACTGGCGCAACATTTTAAATCCGAAGTACTAATCTTGGGATTTATCACCATTTTGGGTATTATGTCCCTCGCTCTCAGCAGAGCGGGGGTTTTTGTTTTCACGACGCGTCTGTCCCGGCGCGCCGCAGATGTTATGGATAAGGAGCGATTATACTATGGCTTTATTAACTCAGGCACCCAAAGGAACACAGGATCTGCTGCCCGAACAGACTGCACACTGGCAGACAGTAGAACAGGTAATCCGCGAAGAAGCGGCTTTGTTCGGCTTTGGCGAAATCCGCACTCCTGTTTTTGAGCACACCGAGTTGTTTCAGCGTTCTGTGGGCGAAACCACAGATGTGGTGCAAAAGGAAATGTACACATTCGAGGATAAAGGCGGACGTTCGATCACTCTGCGTCCCGAAGGAACCGCAGGGGCGGTGCGCGCTCTTTTGGAACACGCCATGTATAACGACGGCCTGCCGGTGAAGCTGTATTATTTCACCTCTTGCTATCGCTACGAAAAACCACAAGCCGGCCGCCTGCGGGAATTCCATCAGTTTGGAATCGAGGTCTTCGGTCCGGCCAGCCCCAGTGCCGACGCTGATGTGATTTGCATGGTCAACTCCCTGTACAATCGGTTGCAGATAAAAAACTTTTCTCTGCAAATTAACTCCATCGGCTGCCCCGAATGCCGAGCCAAATACCACCAGGCCCTCAAAGAGTATTTTGCAGGTTCTGTGGACAAGCTTTGCGACACCTGTAAAGGTCGTCTGGATCGCAATCCCATGCGGATTTTGGACTGCAAAAATCCGCCCTGTGGTGAGGTGGCGAAAAACGCCCCTGTGGTTTTGGACTATTTGTGCAATGACTGCCACGATCACTTTGAAGAAGTAAAAAGCTATCTGGACTTAGCCGGACTGAGCTATCAGATCAATCCCACCATTGTTAGGGGATTGGATTATTATACCCGCACCGTATTCGAGTTTGTTTCGAACGAAATCGGCTCTCAGGGTACTTTGTGCGGCGGCGGACGCTATGACGGCCTGGTGCAGGAAATGGGCGGGAAGCCGCTTCCCGCATGTGGCTGCGCCATGGGGCTGGAACGCCTGATGATGGTCATGCAGAATCAGGGAATTGAACTCCCCGAACCGTCTAAGTGCGAACTGTTTATTGCTTCCATCGGCAATCAGGCACAGAAAAAAGCCTTTTTGCTGGCACGGCAAATGCAGGAAAGATCGGTATTCGCTCTGTTTGATACCTGCGACCGCAGCCTGAAAGCACAGATGAAATATGCAGATAAAATCGGCGCGGCTTTCACTCTGGTTTTGGGGGAAGACGAGCTTGCCAGCGGGCGTGCCCAGCTGAAAAATATGAAGACCGGGGAAAAGACCGAAATTTCTCTTTCTGAAGAGGAGTTTGCGTCCCAATTCCTAACGGCTTCCACAGATTCCCTCCCTTCCCTGTAACCACTGGGATTTGACGGAATGATGCTTTTTTACTATAATAGGATTATCATTTTGAAACTGGCAGGCTGAGCCTGAGGATAGAGGAACGAGAGATATGGCAGAATTTATGAGCGGATTAAAGCGTACCCATTACTGTGGGGAGCTTCGGCAGGAACACGTTGGAACAGAAGTAACTGTATGCGGCTGGGTGCAGCGCCAGCGTGATTTGGGACAGCTGATTTTTGTGGATCTGCGGGATCGCACCGGAATTTTACAACTGGCCTTTGATCAAAACACCCAAAGGGAAATTTTTGAAAAAGCAGCGGGAGTGCGGGCCGAATATGTACTGGCTGTTCGCGGCTTGGTACGAGAGCGTTCTGCAAAAAATTCCGATTTACCCACCGGTGACATTGAAATCGAGGTAAAAGAGCTGCGGGTTTTGGCCAAAGCAGAAACCCCGCCCTTTGAAATTACCGAGGATTCCAAAGTAAAAGAAGAACTGCGCCTGAAATATCGGTATTTGGATCTTCGCCGCCCCGATATGCAGGATAAAATTATTCAGCGCCATAAAATCGTAAAAATTGCGCGGGACTATTTTGACAACAACGGGTTTTTGGAAATCGAAACTCCGGTTCTGATCAAATCCACACCGGAAGGCGCCCGCGACTATTTGGTGCCCTCTCGTGTATTCCCGGGGCAGTTCTTTGCGTTGCCCCAATCTCCTCAGCAGTATAAACAGCTTTTGATGCTGTCGGGTTTTGACCGCTATATGCAGGTAGCCCGATGCTTCCGCGATGAAGATCTTCGTGCCGACCGCCAGCCGGAATTTACCCAAATCGACTTAGAAATGTCCTTTGTGGATCCGGATGACGTAATGTCTATCGGCGAAGGCTTTATCCGCGATGTATATCAGAAACTTCAGGGCATTGATGTTCCGGTTCCTTTCCCGCGCATGAGCTGGAAAGAAGCGATGGAACGTTTCGGTTCCGATAAACCCGACCTGCGCTTTGGGCTGGAACTGGTCAACCTGAGTGAAGTTTTAAAAGACACCCAGTTCCGTGTGTTCGCCGGCGCATTGGCGGCTGGCGGTGCGGTTCGCGGTATTAATTTAAAAGGCAAGGCCGATGAGCTGAGCCGCAAAGAAATTGATAAGCTGACTGAAAGCCTGAAGGCTTATGGCGCTCAGGGACTTGCCTGGACACGATTGACTTCTGCCGCTGAAAGCTCCAGCTATGAAAAATTCCTGACAGAACAGGAAGCTTCTGCCGTAAGATCTGCCCTTGGCGCAGAAACCGGCGACGTGCTGCTTCTGGTTGCCAGTGAAAAACCCAGCGTGGTATTTGCCGCTTTGGGTGCGCTGCGCTGTGAACTGGCCAAGCGCTTTGATTTAATCGACCGCTCGAAACCCAGTTTGCTTTGGGTCACTGAATTCCCGTTGTTTGAATACGATGAGGAAGAAAACCGTTATATGGCGATGCACCATCCCTTCACCGCCCCACAGGAAGAAGACTTGGATAAACTTTCTACTGACCCGGGCAGCGTTCGTGCAAAGGCATACGACATGGTACTCAATGGCAATGAGGTGGGCGGCGGCTCTATCCGCATCAACACGCCAGAGCTTCAGCGTAAAATGTTTGAAGCCCTTGGCTTTACGCCGGAGCAGGCTCAGGAGCGTTTTGGATTTTTAATTGACGCGTTCCGTTTTGGCGCCCCGCCCCACGGCGGCATGGCATTTGGGCTGGACCGCCTGGTCATGCTGATGCTGGACTGCGAAAGCATTCGGGACGTAATCGCGTTCCCCAAGGTTGCAAATTCCAGTGAGCTGATGAGCAATGCACCGTCTTTTGTGGATGAAAAACAGCTGACGGAGCTTGGACTATCCATTTCAACTCAGCCGGCAAAGAATTAGTCATTTCAACGCCGTTCTGTGAGCAGAGCGGCGTTTTCTCTATTACTAGAAAATTATTTTCTAAATTTTTCTTAAAACATGCAATAAAACGGCATGTATTTTCATTATGTTAACAGAGGGATCTAAATGTTGAGTGGAAACGGAAACAGTAACCATCAATCATATCAAGCCCCCACAGACCAACTAATGCGGCAGGTTGCCGCAGGAGATGATCAGGCTTTTGCTCAGCTTTATCTGGGTACGCAGCATGCGATTTACGCTTTGCTGCTTTCGCTGGTTAAAAATCCTGCAACCGCAGAAGATCTGATGCAAGATACTTATCTCTCGATTCGGCAGTCTGTTAATGCTTATATCCCTCAGGGCAAGCCAATGGCGTGGATCTTTACCATCGCCAAAAACCTTGCCTATCAGGAGTTGCGCCGCGCAAAAAAGCAGGGCACTGACAGTTACGATGATAATGAAGAGATTTCTGACGAGATATCCAGTGAGGATGAAATTTCGCAGGCTCTTGACAACATCGTTCTGAGAAGCGCCTTGACGATTCTAGAGGAGCGCGAACGGAAAATCGTGCTTTTGCACGTTGCCGCCGGAATGAAATTTGTAGAAATTGCATCTTTGACGGAAACGCCGCTTGGCACAGTGTTATCCTCTTATCACCGTGCGATGCGCAAGCTTCAAAAATCTGTCCGAGAGGAGTCAGTTCAATGAAACGATCTGAACTGAAGCAGTCGCTGAAACTCGCTGTACTGCAATCCACCCCGGACTTACTTCCAACCCTTCTGCCGGGCTATTCGGCAGAGGAAGCCCTTTGCGGAATCAACCAACCGGCTGAGCCAAGAAAAAGGCCCCGATTTCAGATTGCATGCGTCATGGCAGCCGTGTGCATCATGTTCTTGGGAGTTTTTCACTTGGTCCAGCCCGAGGTGGATTCTATCGTCAGTATTGACGTGAACCCCAGCATCGAGCTTACAATTGATCAGAATGACCGCGTCATCAAGTCAAAAGCATCCAACGATGACGCAGCCGCCATCTTGAAGAATATGAAGCTGCGGGACAAAGATTTGCAGGAAGCCACCGGAACCATCATTCATGAAATGTTGGAAACAGGCTATTTGAGTGCGAACAGCACTGATAATGCAATTCTGATTTCTGTAGCCAGCCGGAACGAGCAAAAAACAGGACATTTGCAGGATAAAATTACGGACAGTATTGACGCTGTTCTGACACAGAACAATGCCAGTGCCAAGGTGCTTCGCCAAGCAGATACCCTGTCGGACGATTTGCAGGATTTTGCCCGGCAGAACAGCGTATCGGTCGGCAAAGCGGATTTGGTTCGTAAGTTAATGGAAAAAGACAGTTCTTTAGAAGCGGAAGCGCTGTGCAAAATGCCGCTGAAAGAACTGAACTCCCTGATTGAAGCGAAAAGTTTAGAAATCAACGGACTGGTGATAAAAGAAGAGGGTGGAAAATCCACTTCTTCTGAGCTTCCACCCGTCGATCCTTCCTCTTCTTCCAATCAGCTGGTGTCAAAGCCTGACAACAACTCGCTCCCGGCCACAGAAGGCCCCGCAACCGAAAGCTCCCGAAAGCCCGGATGGTCTTCCTCAAGACCCCGGCCCTCTTCGTCTCAGCCAAGCAGCAGCGGCTATTTCGGTAATTCCTCCAGTGAGGGCACCGAAAGTGAAGAACCCATTGATATTCCTCCGGATATTGAAGATCCGGACGGTGTACCGGACTATCCCTTTGACGATCCGGATGATGTTTCCTCTGGTTCTGTCAGTTCGGGTTCCTCTGCTCCTGCTTCTTCCTCAAGCGGTGCCTCATCTTCTTCCAGCTCTTCAGCGGTGTCTGAAAAGCCGGCATCCAGCAAACCTTCTTCCTCGTCGGCCGCATCCAGCGGTTCTTCGTCCCAGAAGGCAAGCTCCGGTTCCTCTGATAAATCGGAAGCTTCTTCGCAAAAATCCGCTTCCTCACGGGACAAAAGCTAAGATTCCGGTACAGCGAAAAGAAAAACTCCCGCTTCTTCCTTTGGGAAGAGCGGGAATTTTTTATGAGTAAAGCTGTTTTACATTTCTTCTTTGAATAAGTCAGGTTTTGTTCCACCCACACCAAGGTATCAACACAGTTTTTCGCCCGTAAAGCACTCCTTTTTTCCACAACCCGCAGGGAATCTGTTAAAAACTTTTGGGTTCGAGTGATTCCTGAGGTATGGTTCGGTTCATTTGGCCACAAAATTGCCGCAGAACAGCAGGAAAGAGAACAGTCCCCAGACATCGAATAAACGCTTCAAAGCGGGCATAACGGCCGTATGGCAACCGAAAACCACAGTTCCTCTCAAAAGCAGGGGCGAAGGGGTAACCCGCCCCATTATCCGGCCGGGAATCAGCCGGCGTCAGTCAATTTATGTTTAAACCGGCTTCTTTTTTTGTTCTGTCACTCTTTGTTTTCAAAAAAATATCACAAAATATTTTAACTAAAAATCCACCGATAACGAACCCCAGATCCGCTTGAACAAATAGGGGATCTGTGTTACACTCAGTAACGATAAGTTTTGATTTAAAGGGGGGAGCCTCCGGTGAAAAAAGAAAAAGAAAAAGAAAAAAAGAAAAAGAGAATCCGGCAGGCAGCCGCACTGGCTGAACAGCCCCAGGATCTCACCGCTTTCCCCCAGGAAGAAGCTCTGCATCTTCTTCATCAAAAATTGGGCGGAAAATGGAAGATGCGTATTCTGTGGGCACTGCGCAGCCAAAAAAGTATACGGTATGGCGAAATTAAATTGGAGATTCCCGGCATAACAGACATGATGCTTAGCCAAAGCCTGCGCGATCTTTGTGCCGACGGGCTGGTGGAACGCCACCAGTTTCAGGAAATCCCGCCTCGGGTGGAATACCAAATTACCTCGCTTGGTTTCGGGGCGCTGCCGGGGATAGAATTGCTGGCCAAATGGATTACAAATAACTTTTAGTAAGGGGATTTTCATGAATAGTTATTGGTTCCTTGTGGAGCAAGGACTGGACAAACTGCAAGATGCCCGGGCAATTCGCCACAGTGTCTTTGTGGAAGAACAAGGCTTCTGCAATGAGTTTGACGAGATCGACGCAACTGCGCACCATTTGGTTATTTACAGCGGCAACACACCCATGGCAACTGGCCGTGTGTTTCAAAAAGCGGACAAGCAATTTACTATTGGCCGGGTTGCTGTACTAAAATCTTATCGTGGCGATGGATTTGGCCGTATTATTATGGAAAATTTAGAAAACCAGGCTCGGGTACTGGGCGCGGAAACCATTGTATTATCCGCCCAACTTCATGCCAAAGGATTTTATGAAGCCCTGGGCTATCAGGCACAGGGAGAAATCTATATGGACCAGCACTGCCCCCATATCACCATGGAAAAATCATTGTAGCCCATGTCTCAGGCTTAGATCAAGCCTTGACATCCTACACTATACGGTGTACAATAAATATCATTCACCCTACATATAGTGTTATGATGGGAAATCCTGAAAGATAAGAGGGAATAAAATATGGCTATGTCGAAAAAAGCAAAAAGACCGGTTGATTCCGGAACCTTTTCTTCGATTATCAAGCGCAACGGAGTTACCGCGCCTTTTGATGCGGTAAAAATCCGCAACGCAATTTTTAAAGCAAACATTCAAATTGCCGATGAAAGAATCAGCGATGAGGGTCTGGATCGTCTGACCGGCTCTGTGATTGCTGCGCTGCCGTCCAATGAAATTCCCACCGTGGAACAAATTCAGGATAAAGTAGAAGAGAAATTAATCGCCGCCGGCTATGCCAAAACGGCGAAAGCATATATTATCTATCGGGCAGAACACACCAAACTGCGTGAAATGGATCAGAACCTGATGAAAATTTATGAGGATCTGACCTTTAAGCCCTCAGCAGAAGCAGACTTAAAACGCGAAAACGCCAATATAGATGCCGACACCGCCATGGGAACCATGCTCAAATATGGTTCGGAAGGTGCCAAGTGCTTCTATAATACTTATGTGCTGCCGCCCGATATTGCAGAGGCTCACCGCAGCGGTGACATTCATATTCATGATATGGACTTTTATGCTCTGACCGAAACCTGCTGCCAGATTGACTTGATTAAGCTGTTTAAAGACGGTTTTTCTACCGGACACGGCTTTTTGCGGGAACCCAATGACATCCGAAGCTATGCGGCACTGGCTTGTATTGCCATTCAGGCCAACCAAAACGAAATGCATGGCGGGCAAAGTGTGCCGAATTTTGATTATGCCATGGCACAGGGCGTGGCGAAAACTTTTCGCAAATGCTATTACCGGGCTCTGATTCAATATCTGCATATTAAGGAAGACATGACCTTGGAAGACGCCGGCCTTTTAGTGGATGAAATCAAAGCTTCTGTAACAGAACCTGTCACGCTGGGCAATATGGACAGATATCGTGAAATTATCAGCGAATGGCTGCCGGAACATCAGCGGAGCCATTTGTTCCAAGAAATCAGCTGGGTTTCTGCGGCAGCAGCTCACGATTACGCCAAAGAAATTGCCACCCGCGAAACCAATGAAGCCACCTATCAGGCAATGGAGGCTTTAATTCACAATTTGAACACCATGAATTCCCGTGCCGGCGCTCAGGTTCCTTTTTCTTCGATCAATTACGGAACCGACATTTCTCCGGAAGGCCGCATGGTAATGCGCAATATGCTGTTAGCCACAGAGCGGGGTCTTGGTGAGGGAGAGACTGCCATTTTCCCCATTCAGATCTTTAAAGTCAAAGAGGGCGTTAACTACAACGAGTGTGACCCCAACTATGATTTGTTCCAGCTGTCCTGCCGTGTATCCGCCAAACGCCTGTTTCCGAATTTCAGCTTCATCGATGCTCCTTATAATTTACAATATTATAAGTCCGGTCATCCTGAAACAGAAATCGCTTATATGGGCTGCCGCACCCGGGTTATCAGCAACGTATATGATCCCGAGCGTCAGGTAGTCAACGGCCGCGGCAATTTAAGCTTTACCTCCATTAACCTTCCCCGGTTGGGAATTCTGGCAGAAGGAAATTTGGAGCAATTCTATGAATTGCTGGATGACAAAATTGATTTGGTCATGCGCCAGCTGATGCACCGCTTTAAAATTCAGTGCGGCAAAAAAGTTTATAACTATCCTTTCCTGATGGGACAAGGGGTTTGGCTTGATTCCGATAAGCTGGATTTCAGTGACAGTATTGCTGAAATTTTAAAACATGGCACCTTATCCATCGGATTTATCGGCTTGGCAGAAACTTTGGTCTCTCTGATTGGAAAGCACCACGGTGAAAGCGAAGAAGCGCAAAAACTTGGACTTGAAATTGTGGGGCATATGCGCCGCCGCATGGATGACGAGTCTCAAAAGACGGGCCTTAACTGGAGCCTTTTAGCCACCCCGGCAGAAGGACTTTCGGGTCGGTTTATTAAAATTGATAAAAAACGCTTTGGTGAGCTGCCCGGTATTACCGATCGGGAATATTACACCAACAGCTTCCATATTCCGGTTTATTACCCCATTTCTGCCTATAAAAAGATTCAGCTGGAAGCACCTTATCACCAGCTGACCAACGCCGGACACATCAGTTATGTAGAGCTGGACGGTGATACCTGCAAGAATCCCGAAGCTTTTGAATCCGTTATCCGCTGCATGAAAGATGCCGGAATCGGCTATGGCTCTGTCAATCATCCGGTAGACCGGGATCCGGTTTGCGGTTACAACGGAATTATCGACAACGAATGCCCCAAGTGCCATCGGCATGAGGAAGAGGGAATTCAGTTTGAGCGGATTCGCCGCATTACCGGTTATTTGGTGGGTACAACCGACCGATGGAATAACGCCAAACGAGCAGAGGAACACGATCGTGTCAAACATGGCTGCACCTGCGGACACTGATAGGAGCAATGGCTTATGTTAATGCTGTCCGGCATTGAACCGGAATCCATTGTAGACGGCCCGGGGATTCGCTATGTGCTGTTTACTCAGGGCTGTCCGCACCACTGTCCCGGCTGCCACAACCCCAAAACCCACCCGTTTGAGGGCGGCACCCCGGCAGATATCCCCGCTATTTTACAGGCAATTCGAGAAAACCCACTTCTCAAAGGTGTAACTTTCAGTGGAGGAGAGCCTTTCTGTCAGGCAGAAGACCTGGCAGAACTTGCGCAAAAAATCCGCAAGGAGTTTCCCCGGCTGGATATTGCCGTGTACACAGGCTATACCCTCGAGCAATTGCAGCAGATGCAGACGCCCGGTGTAACACAGCTTCTAGAGCAGACTGACTGGCTGATTGACGGCCTGTTCCTGCTGGAGCAAAAGGATTTAACCTTGCGTTTTCGCGGCAGCCACAACCAGCGTTTCATCGACATGAGGGGCTCAGAACCCAAAATAGTGGAATCATAACTTAAAATAAAGCTTTCTTTCTTTGAGAAACCAGATGTTTTGGGTTAACTCTTTTCACTGAAGGGTCAAAGCGGAATCCTGTTATAAAAACCTGTGCGGTTTCAAATCGCACAGGTTTTTTGATTTTCAGTATGCAAAATCACTGCTTTTTTTTATTTAAAAAACAGAATTCCATCCTAAAGGAAGAACTTTTTGAGATAAAAGAAAAAAGAAAAAATTATTTAAAAAAATTTGTGAAACCATGTCACAAAAATGGGGTTTCAATTGTTATGTATAGTAAGAGGCAACGCTAAGAAGGCAACTTTAACAAATATGATTTCTTCCATTGCAACAAAAGACTGTTCTGCCTTCTGCCTCTTGTGATTCCAGCTTTTTGGCAATCCCATTCCGGCTTTATGGCGGCCGGAAAAAGAGTCCGCCTTTGTCCCTCCTAAAACATATGCTTTTCCCACAAAGCAATAAGGCCGTTTCTAAAACTTCAACGATTCAAAACCCTCCAATAAAAATCGCTTATAACCAAAATACTGGGATTGTCATAGCGTCATTGCAAAGGACGGGCGGGGATAAATAATCCCGCCCGTCCTTTGCATATCATCTTTCTTTTTGATAAAAACCGGAATGGTATTACAGAGTAGACTGCACCAATCCGTTTGCCGCCACCGTTTTGGTGCCCTCCACCAGGCCCAGCACATTCTTTTCTGTTACCAAACCTTGAGCATTGCCGTCCACCACTGCCAGATAGCGACGATCGCTCACCGCATAATACTGCACTGTTACCGGCTTCTTGGCGGCATCATAAAAACGGAACCGAACAGTATAAACCGGATCGGTCTTTAGAGCATTGGCAACCCCGTCAGAATCGGAATGGGCTTCTTCCAATAGCTGAACAGCCACTATATTCTGATAATATTTCTGAAAGTTGGGGTCATAGGTCAGCCCTTTTCCGTTGCAGGTTACTGTATAAGCATAGACCTCATTATCCTCAGTGGATTTTTGGGTATCCTTGGTTCGGGGTTTTTCAAATACATAAGTGTTTCCGCCGGTTGTAACGTCCAGGCCGCTCACATCCACAATATTGGGAATGACTACAAATTTGCTTCGCAGCGTGTAAAGAGTTGTTCCTGCCCAAACCTTTGCTGTTTCTTCTTTAAGCCCAAATACCGCCGGAACATTGTCCGCCATAATATAACGGATGCCGTTTTCTTCTTTTCCGGCCTTCAGGGTGTGCTGATTGCCGCCCGCCGTAAAGGTAAGCGTCATTACCGGTGCATCCAATCCATACTGCTTGCGCTGCTCTGCCGAGGGGTTAATCTCCACCACTTGATCCGCCGTCACTGTGGATATGGCTGTGGCAAGCGAGGAATACTGAGCCTCGTCCACACGGACATTCTGCTTACCGTCAGAAACATACACAACGCCATCCTGTCCCGACGTCAGCTGAAGCTGTTCGCCAAAATAACTGCTGTGCAGTGTAATATTAGAAATCGCAGGTGTTTCCTCGCCGCTGGACGGATTTGTAAGGGTATAAAGTTCTTTCTTTACAAAGTCTTTGGTTCCGCCAAAAATCCCTTCATCCACCGAAACCACATAAACATTGTCGGAATTTTTCCCCGACATATAATACCCCTCAGACCCGGCCGCTTCATTGCCTAAAATATAGTGAAAATTGGTGCCATCCTTAAAATTTACTTGTACTTCTGCTTTGGGGGCTTCCAATCCATATTCCGAAAGGCTGCTCACATCCCCCAAATTTTTAGATGCCACCAGACTAAATCCGTCTTTTACCACATTCTCTGCTGCGGTTTCATACAGGGGCAAACCTTCCAGCCCCTGCACCGTATAACTGGTCTGTGAAGTGGATGCTCCAGAAGAATTGGTTATTTCAACTGTCTTTGGTACAATCGTAAAACCGCCCTTTTCGTTTGTAACCTTCATAGACTGCACATCCTCGATTTGCTTGGACAACAGGCTGATAGCGGTATCTTCTGGCAAAGAAGTCTCGGGTTCGGGCTCTTTCTCTGTCAGCTTTAAGGCGGCAAATATGCCGCCCAGCACCACCAACACAGCAACGACTGCCAACAAATTTCTGGTACTGTTTTTCATCCTACAGGTGCCTCCTCTTCAGGTACACAATAAATCCTGCTATCAGGACACAAAGGGGAATAAACACGGTAAATACAAACCCCAAAATCAAACTGGATGCCTGAGACAGATTAATATCGATCTGGTTCATTTGAATCTGAGTTACGGGCAAACCCGTGTTAGAATCGGTTTCTCCGGTGGCATACCGCACCAAATCCGTTACATATGTGCCATTTCCATAGGCAGATGCGTTGATAATGCCTTCGGCAAACATGGGGGAGCTTCCGGCCACAATCACATTCTGTTTATAGCTGCCCATATTTTTCTGAGCCAGCGCCACTGTGGTATAAGACTGCGTTGACGGAGTTTTCGTGTTTTCGTTGATGGAACTGGCATCGACCAGATAAGTGCTGTCATAAGAAGCTGCCAAGGCCTTGGTTGTTACACCGTCCCGAGACGTAAACAGCAGATTGATAGGGCAGGATGCGGGCATTACCACATATCCGTAATCCTTGGTTCCAGAACCGAAGTCCACTGTGGAATCCACCCCGGTTTTGGTGAGAATATACGACTGGTCTGTTTGCGCAATATGGCTTTGGTCTGTTTCTACTATGATAGAGCGGGGAACTTCAATTCCCCATTCCTTCAAAAAGTTTGAAAAATTAGGCAATTCCCCTTGACTGGGATAAAAAGTAATCAGCAAAGAACGATCTGTTTCTGTTGTATTGTTAGCTAAGAAAGCGTCCAAATTTTCCAGCTCTTCTGCCGTATAATCCTTGGTTGGAGAAGCCAGCATCACCATCTGGGCATTTTCCGGAACAGCATCCGTCAGAATATTAAAACTTTTAATTTCAAAATTAGCATTTCCTAAAACGGATTGCAGTGCCGTGGTATCATAAATTTCTTCATGCCCGGTGGCAAACGCAATCACCGGCAGCCTTTCACTGTTGGTCTGACTGATGGCAGAAGCCAAAGCGGTTCCCACCATGGAATAATAGTTGGTTTGTCCGGTAGTATAGTCTGTCTGCAGACTGAACAAATCGGTCGCTTGCAGCACGCGGTTGCGCTTTTCTGTGCTGACCACCACACTGCCCGCATTCAGATTTGGTTCTCCAATACTAGAAGCATAGGTGGGGTTTTTATCCAAATCCACATACTCCACTTTAATATTCGGGTTGCGCTCTTTCATTTTATCCGCCAAAATGGCCACTTGGCTGTACTGAAACCCATATTCCGAATACATCACGTTGTCCCTGACATCCGATTCTGCACCAAGAATGGTAATAGTAGTGGGCAGTTTTATGGTATCCAACGCCTTTAGAACATCTTCCGAAAGCGTATTTACCTTCTGGGCGGTCAAATCCAGATTTATGGAAGGGAACCGCTCGCCCAGCATTGAAACCACTACATTCAGTAAAATAATAATCGCCAAAAATCCTGCGGTAAACACAGTGGACATTCCGCGCCGTTTTACTTTTTGAGAATGTAAAATGTTTTTGATTTTATAGGACGATTCCTGAGGCGCCTCCGTTTCGGTTTGATCCGCTTCTGGCGAAACCCCTCGTTCCGGTTCCGGAACTGCCGTCTCGTCTGGTTCTGTAGCCTCTTGCTGCGGCAAGTCTTCAGTTCCTTCTTCGGGCGGTTGTTGTGAAATGTCTTTTGCGTGCACAACATCCTCTGAGTTTTCCGACGGTGAAACTTTATTTTCTTCCTTCATGAATTTCAGCCTCCCTTCAGCTCCAGCGTTTGCTTTCCAGGCGTCGGGCGGTTAAAAAAACAAATACCGCCGAAACACTCAGAAAAAATACGATACTCGATATTTGAAACACTCCGGTAGTAAAGGGTGTATACCGGGTGTTAAAGGAAATCCAGCCAATGATTTTGGCCAAGATTGCATTGCTCACCGAACCAGACATCTGATCCACAATCAGCAGAAATATAGATGCGGCAAAGGTTCCGATCGCTGCGATAATTTGGCTTTGGGTCAAACTGGACACAAATACCCCAATAGAAATCAACGCTGCCCCATAAAGCAAGGCTCCAAACACGGTTCCTAACACAGAGGCCCATTTCATGGCAGAAACAAAAGAAATGACAACCGCCGGCAAAAGGCTGCCCAAAAGCGCAATGGCAAACACCGACAAGCAGGCCAAAAATTTTCCCATGACAATTCCCGTCACCCCTACCGGTGCGGTAAGAAGCGCCTGATCGGTCTTATTGCGCTGTTCCTCGCTCATCGAACGCATGGTTAAAATCGGCACCACCATCATGCACCAAATAAACATGGTGCCATAAACAAAAGTAATGTTGGAAGAAGAACGGGAATTCATTACCATAGCGTAATAAAACCCGAACAAGGCCAATAAAACCGCCACACAAACATAACCAATGGGAGAGGCAAAATAAGATTTTAGCTCCCTTTTATAAATCGCTATCATGCCGTTTCCTCCTTTTGTACTTCTGCCTCTTCCAGCGAACCGCTGGTCAGGCGCAGGAACACTTCTTCCAGAGTCAGATCATTGGTTTTCAGGGAAAGAATCGGCCATCCTTTGCGGGAAGCAAGAAAAAATAAATCCCGGCGAAGATCCATCCCTTGATCCCCTTCTATCGTAAATTCAAACACATCCGGCTCTTTTTGGCCCAAACTGATCACTTCTTTTACCTGGTGCAAAGTCATCAGGCCCTGCCGAAGTTCTTTTTCCTTTCCTTCTAACCGAACAATCAGCTTATGGTTTCCGGTCATTTGATGAGATAACGTATCCGGCTTGCCGTCTGCTACAATTTTACCCTGATGAATGACCAGCACCCTGTCACAAACCGCCTGAACTTCCGGCAGGATGTGAGAACTTAAAATTACCGTATGGCTGCGGCTCAGATTTTTAATCAGGTTTCGTATTTCGATGATCTGCTTTGGGTCCAAACCCACCGTAGGCTCATCCAAAATCAGAACAGAGGGGTTCCCTAACAGAGCTTGTGCAATCCCCACACGCTGTTTATAACCTTTCGAAAGATTCGCAATCAGCCGCCCATACACCTCTTCCAAACGAACCAATGCACAAATTTCCTGAATATGCTGTTGCCGGGGTAACGTCACTTTTTTCAGCTCATACATAAAATTCAGGTATTCTTTTACCGTCATATCCATATAAAGAGGGGGCTGTTCGGGTAAATACCCAATCTTCTTTTTCACCTCATTGGGATAATCCAAAATATTTTGGCCGCCCACAGTGACTTCTCCACTGCTGGCAGAAAGATATCCGGTAATGATATTCATTGTTGTGGATTTTCCGGCTCCGTTCGGCCCCAAAAAGCCCAAAACCGTACCCTCTTCCACCGTAAAGCTAACCTGATCCAAAGCTGTTTTCGATCCATATCGCTTTGTCAGGTTTTTTACCTCTATCATTGCTTTCCCTCCTTAAAAATACTATCATAAAAATAAAATCAAGAGCACAACGTAAAAGCTCTGATTTTTATTGTTGACAATATTGTAATAAAACTATCATAGCAATGCAGGGACTAACATATGTAAACAAAGTTTAAAATTTTAAAGGATTTTCAAGAAAATCCGTATTTTTGCCCCATTCTTTCTTCACTCTTGACGAACTTTCCCAAAAGCTCTAAAATGGAACAATACCTTATTAAAATGAAATCGGGAGTGGTACCAGTGGCAGAAATCAAAGCATTCCGCGCACTGCGCTTTTGTACGGAAAAAGCCGGTGAAATCTCTCAACTTGTTTGCCCGCCCTATGACATCATCAGTGAAGAGGAACGCCAGGCATTCCTAAAAACCAATGAACATAATATTATCCGGCTGGAACTCCCCCGGGGAGAAGAGCCTTATGCCCAAGCTGGGGCAACTTTGTCGGACTGGCTTTCGTCCAAAATTTTGCAGCGCGACACAGAACCGGGAATTTACATTTATGAAGAAGAGTTTGAAGCGTATGGACAGCTGCACCGTTTCAAAGGATTTATTTCCCTGGTAAAGCTGGAAGAATTCTCTGCCGGAGTTGTACTGCCCCATGAAGAGACTTTGAGCAAGGCCAAAACCGACCGTTTTAATCTGATGAAGGCAACCAATTGCGATTTCAGCCAGATCTATTGTCTTTATATGGACGAAGAACATCAGACTTTAGCGCGAATCGATGCGCTTTCTCAAGATACACCCCGCTATGAGTTCAATGACGGGGCAGTGACACACCGCCTGTGGCTGGTAAATGACCCGGTGGTAATCCGTACCATAGAAGAGGATTTCGCTAACCGCCGCCTATACATTGCCGATGGCCATCACCGGTATGAAACCGCACTCAATTACCGCAATCACTGCCGGGAAAACGGAATTAGCCAGCCGGGCGATGCTCAGGATTATGTGATGATGATGCTGGTAGATATGCAGCACCCGGGGTTGGTGGTATTCCCAACCCACCGTTTGATTCGAAATTTAGACGGTTTTGATGCTGCTGCGCTGCTGGAACGCTGCAAAGAGCAATTTGATATTCTTCCCATGGAACACAAAGAAGAAATAGAAGAAAAACTTTCGGAATACTATTCCCAAGGCAAAAAAGCCTTTGGTTTTTACAATGGGGGAGAAACCTTTACCCTGTTGGTACTCAAAGATATTGCCATCATGCAGGAACTTTTACCCGAAAAAAGTGCTGCCTCTCAGGGTCTGGACGTCACAGTCCTGCACAGCCTGATTCTGGAGCGGTTTTTGGGCATTGATAAAGAAAACATGGCCCAGCAAATTAACCTGACCTATACCCGCTCTTTGCCTGAGGCCATTTCCTCGGTTGAGTCCGGGGAATCTCAGTGTGCTTTTCTTCTGAACCCCACCCGGGTGGAAGAAATTCGTGATATCGCTGCTGCCGGTGAAAAAATGCCACAAAAATCCACTTATTTCTATCCGAAGCTTATCACCGGTTTGGTGATGAATCAGCTGGAGGAGTAATCGAAAACCCACCGCGTCCGTTACGTTCCAAAAAATCGGGCATTCATGGGGCGAAAAGATTGCTTTTTTATGCTGCACATCTTATTTTTAAAATGGAAGGTGCCCATATGGAACTGATAATAAAAGAAAAAACGGACAGCAGATTGTCATTGCCGAAACAGCAGAACTGATGATAACGGACTTACCGTCTGCACTGGATTTTATCATGACAGTGCAATATGAATCCGGATGTAATCGGGTTGCCGTGAAAAAAGAAGCCATTATTGAGGACTTCTTTCGTTTAAGCACCGGCTTGGCAGGAGAGGTTTTGCAAAAGTTTATTAATTACCACACAAAGCTGGCTATCTATGGCGATTTTTCTCACTATACCAGCAAGCCGCTGCACGATTTTATTTATGAGTGCAACAATGGAAATGATATCTTTTTTGTTTCTACCCTTGAAAAAGCGGAAGAAGCATTGGCAAATGCGAAATAAATGCTTTTCTTTAAAAACCAGAAGGACGGAAAATTCCGTCCTTCTGGTTTTTTTATTTTCTTGTCATTTTTTCATTGCCAAATAGAAAACGAAAGCTTCAATGCATTATGGGATAGATGCCCCAGACGACTCCAGAATTGCCACTGCCTGACGGCCCAATGCCTGATACCTGCGTTCCACCAGTTTTTTCGGGTACGATACCACCCCTTTGGTTTCATAGGGATCGTTAAAGTAATAAGAAGACCTATCGTATCCCACCAATACCAAACAGTGCTCGCCTGCAATCCATTGAAACTTTTTTCCGGTATCCTTTAATGTCCAGCTGTCCCCCGGCTTCGGCTCTGTCATGTTCATCGTTGCCCACAACAGCACCGGGCGATCTCGATCGATAAAATCCGAAATCAGTGTTTGCATTTCTTTCCCAGTTAAATCCACTGCCTTTTTCTCTTCTTGCGGTAAAAACTGATTGATCGTGTCCACAACCACAGGCGCATAACAGCCAAAACCCGTGTCAGAATGAGGATCGCCAATAAACGCGCTGGCCGGATGAACACCCACCAACCCTTTTTCGGTTTCCTCTAAATCTGATTTCGGAACGGCCTGAATCATTTCTTCCACAGTTACTTTTTTTCCATGATACTGAAGCAGCATGGTTGCGCTCACCAGCTCGCACCCAGTGGCAGCTTTTTTTTCTTGGCTTAGGTATGGCACCTCAATGATTTTCTTCTGTGCCGAGGCCGTACAGCCAATTACGCCGGCCAAAAGACAGACCGCTGCAAGAATCAAGCGGCGATAGACCCGAGTTGAATATTTTTTTCCCTTTTTCATTCACGGCTTCCCTTTCCCTTGGAATCAACACCTCTGATTTCAGTATTCCCGATTCCGTGGATTTTAAAAATCCTGAGAAATTTTCCACAAGGGCTGTTGAAACCGTGGAAAGCCATTTTTAAAATTATAATTTTTTCTGTCGAACAAGATGATCGATCTTTAAAACCAATGTTTGCGTTTTGGCATCGGGAAGTTGATTCTCTAAAACCATATTTACCGCTTGTTCCAGCGGAATGCGCTGAACTTCTAAAAATTCATCTTCATCCGGACTGTTTTCTCCCTGCGTTTTCAGGCGGCAGGCATACAGACGGATAATTTCATCACAGTATCCCGGCGACGGGTATAAATCCCCCAGAAACTGGTAATCCTCTCCCACAGCACCGGTCTCTTCCAACAGCTCGCGTTTGCCCGCTTCCAAAGGATCCTCGCCGCGTTCCAGCTTACCGGCCGGAAGTTCGGTCACCACATGCCCATAAGGGTAGCGAAACTGCCGGACAAATAAAAGCTCGTTCTTCTCTGTTAAAGCACCGATGCAAACTCCGCCGGGGTGTTCGACCACTTCTCGAAGCGCCGTGGCACCGTTTTCTAAAAGTGCCTGATCCACCCGCAGGTTCACTATTTTCCCCTGATAGCGGTATTCCTGATGCAAAGTCTTTTCTGAAAGCTTCATTGGAAAGTCCCCTTCCATGAGCAAAGCCCATTTTCATATTCTGATGATAAATCCATCGGCAGTCCAGCGCCCCAAAAATACACAAGCAAAGAAAAGGGCTTTGCCCTAAAAACCGAAATCAAAGTGAGGTGATGGCAAAACACTAAAAAATATTCATCCATTCTTTTGAAAATTTGCAAATTCACTTTGTTTTACCCGGCTTTTCGCGGCATAAGTGCGGGTTCAGCCCGACGAAAGATTTGTTTTTGTAAAAACTTTTATTATTATAACCCATCTGCAAAAGAGGATCAAATGGCTCAGCCTCCTGCCTGCGACAAAGTTTTTGTAGCGGGATCCCTTATACTTTGCATATCAGAACAATGAGGGGGCTAACGTATGGAACGGCCAACCGTGCCGCCGGATTATGACTATTTAAAAAAGGAAATTCACCGGCTGGGTAAATTTCCCTTCGCTTTTACCGGATCCATCGGTTGCAGCGTATGTAACCGTCAAATTTTTTCTTTTTCAGTGGGTGCCGTGAAAGAACGGGTTTTATTCGCTGGCGCGTTTCATGGGATGGAATGGATTACCACATTAATCCTATTGCGCTTTGCCAATAGACTGTGTCAGGCACTGCAGGATAATACCAAAATAGCCGGAGAAGATCCGGCTCCGCTGCTGAAAAAAAGAGGACTTTGCATCATTCCCTGTGTGAATCCTGACGGCGTGGCAATTCAGCTGAATTGCCCGGAAAAGCGCTGGCAGGCAAACGCCCGAGGAGTGGACATCAACCACAATTTTAACGCTGGCTGGTGTGAATTGCGTCAATTGGAAATCGAGTCCGGGATTACCGGCCCGGGCCCCACCCGATATGGCGGCCCTTGCCCTGAAAGTGAACCGGAAACAGCAGCTATGACCCAATTATGCCGGCAAAACTGTTTTTGTCAGGCACTGGCATTTCACAGCCAGGGCGAAGTTATTTTCTATGATTTTGGCAAAAACACGCCGCCCTGCTCTTTGGAAATGGCTCAGATTCTAGCGGATGCGTCAGGCTATCAAGTCAGCGCACCGGAAGGTCTGGCTGTGGGAGGTGGATTTAAAGATTGGTTTATTGACTGCCTTCGCAGACCCGCCTTTACGATAGAGGTCGGCCTGGGGGAAAATCCATTGCCCATTGAGCAGTTTGAACCCATTTATCAGCAATTGGAACCCATGTTGATGCGGGCCTTAAGATTATAGTAAGATTTTAGTTAGAAACGTGTGATTGAAAGCACAAGGAAGTTATGGTAAAGTTAATTACGAACCAAAGGAAAAGAGTTCGTAATTTACTTTTAGAAAGGATGTTATGGTGATGACAAAAATGAAAACAGCATCATTGCTGATCGCTTCAATAATGGTCTTTTCCGTATTTTTTGGATGTAATCGAAATGTGGAGGAAACTTCTTCTCTGGCTTCCACCCCAACCATATCTGCTCCGGAATCGGCGGTTATCTCTGAGCCGAATCTGTCGGCCCCTTCTTCTTCTACACCCAATGCTTCTGCATCCAGTGAAGATGGAACACCGTCTGACGGCGCAACTACTCTGAAAAATATTGTAACCAGCAACAAGGAATTTAACAAGCTGTTTGAAAAGAACCCCATCGATAAGGCCTATCTGGCCGAAATGGAGAAAGCTTCTTCCACAGCAGACATGATTGCTGTCAATGAGAAGTACACCAAACTGTGGCAGACCGAAGTGGACACCGGATACAAAAAGCTTTTGGCAAAAGCACCGGATGCCAAAAAGAAAACCTATCAAAACCGTCAGGAAAAATGGGTAACCGGCACACCGGAAGACTTGCAGAAAATTGCCACAAAGGCGCAAAACGCAGGCTCTACCGCTCAGCTTCAGATTTCCAGAGACACCATGGAACATTACAGAGAGCGCGCTGCTGCGATCTACAAAAATCTGTACACCCATGATGCTAAATTCACTTACACTTATTCTGCAAAATAAAACAATAAAAACCTGCCATGCGAAAAACGCGAAGGCAGGTTTTTTTATGCTTTTTTAATCAAAAGAACATTCAGACATCTGGTATTCTAAAAAATGAAAAAGGGAATATCGGCATTGAAAACAGCCATAATTCGTTCTGTAAAAATGATTGCTCCGCTTATTCTGAACCCACTTCGTTAAAAACAGCAATTTGTTCGTTTTGGCGCAAGGATTTTGCCGTATGGAGCAAAATCTTTCCCGACCGGGAACCGGTTGCTTTTCCTTCTAGTAACGCCGGGACTCCTTCTACAATCACATGGGAAATACCCGCAGGCTGCCGCATAGAATCCAGATAAGTGGAACGATCCTCTATGGTCTTTTCATCAAATATAGTAAGATCCGCCACCTTGCCCGGAGCAAGGACGCCCCGATCTGAAAGCCCTAAAATTGCGGCAGGAAGCCCTGTCATTTTATAAACCGCATCTTCCACAGACATCAGCTGATGTTCCCGCACCGTTTGCAAAAAGCGGGGGAAGGTCCCAAAATTGCGGGGATGAACCGCAGTTTTTAGGATGGTTTTATCATATGGATAATTGATCCCATCACTGCCCACCGCAATTCGCTTATCTTTCATAATTTCCAGCACATCATCCATGCTGACACAAAAATAGTTACAGGACACTGCACCCCGGCTTTGCACCAGACACCTAGCCGCGGCTTCTTCCGGAGTGCACACCAACAATTCGGCCAGTTCCTTTAAATTTTTGCCGTGAGCCTGGGGCATTCGGTCCATGGTGGATAAAATCATTACCGCCTCAGCACCGCCCCGGTTGTTCATTTCCGTTTGGATATCAGACAAAAGAGACGGTTCTGGCTGCTCTAGCCGCTCCACCAGCCTTTCTGTACCGCCATCGTGGGCCCATTTGGGGCAAAGGGCCGTCAAACTGGTAGAGGTAGCGTTATAAGGGTACTGGTCACAGGTGATAGTCAGCCCTTCTTTTCGCGCCTCTTCCATTTTGGCCAACAGTTCCGCCGCACGCCCCCATTGGGGTTTTCCCATCAGCTTTAAATGAGAAATCTGCAAGTGAACACCGGAACGTCTGGTTACTTCTAACATTTCATCCAATGCCTCAAAAATTTTAGGCCCCTCGCTTCTCATATGTACTGATAAAATTCCATCGTGTTTTTGAATCACCTGAGCCAAAGAGACGATTTCTTCCAGCTTGCCAAAACTGCTGGGCGGATAAATCAGGCCCAAAGACATTCCAAAGGCTCCCCGGGCAAGTTCTCTGTCCAGAATCTGTTCCATTTGCTCCATTTCGCCCGGATTGGGATCCCTAAGATCAAATCCCATCACATTTCCACGCAGCGTCCCATGGCCAATCAGAACGCCGTAATGAATGGAAGGGGGCTTTTGCCTAACCCTTTCTACTAAATCAGAGATAGAGTCTTCCTCGATTTTAAGGCTGCCCAAAGGAACCCCCAATGTGGACTGATAATAACGGTTGATTTCTTCCCGGCGCCGGGAATGGCTGGGCACTGTAGAAATCCCGCAATTCCCTGTAATTTCTAGAGTTACCCCTTGATACAACTTTGCCAAAGGCTCAAATTCCTGAATCAGGGGAAAGGCATCCGAATGGGTGTGAATATCAATAAAACCCGGCGCCACAATTTGACCCAATGCATCGATTTTGTGTTTTGCATCCCCGGTAAAATTGTCGCAGATTTCAATAATTTTTCCCTGATGCACACAAACATCTGCCCGATATTGTTTTTCACCCGTTCCATTCACGATACTTCCGTTTTTAATGACAAGGTCGTACAAAAGAACACCTCCTAATAATGAAAAATAACTTTTTATGGGTAATTTTATTTTTATTTGTCTTGCGGCAAATTAGAATGCAAAAAGCAAAAAAGATCCGATGGGTTACAGAACTGCAACGCATTGAATCTTTTTGTTTCAGGAACCGGGGGGAACCGGTCTCTTCTATAAAGTTATTCTCTATTTGATATTAGGACAATCATTCTATATTTGTGTGGTTACCGTCCGTCTGAAAAAAGCGCTTTCAGGAGGCACCCTTCAGACGGACGGTGGAAGCATGGAAAAAAATATTTCGAAGGAAGTCTTGCATATATTATTACCACACTTTAAATGCAACGTCAATACAATATTTTGTTTTTTGTGTAAATAATCAATTAATCTTCTTTTAACTTCAAATAGTAACGCAAAATATCTAAAATTATAAGGTTGTTTTTCATTGTGTTAAGTTATTAATATTCTATGAATGAAATCTAAATTATAATATCCTTCATTTTTTAAAATAAAATGATTAAAATATTCTGGTTAAGGGAATAAAATTTAAAAATAAAAAATTTTACTTTTAAATTATACCTTGTTTTTTATCAATAAATAAAACAAAAAAGCACAATACGCCTTATCACAACAAATAAGCTGTGATAAGGCGTATGAAAAGTTTAAAAATATTATTCTTCTAGCTCTGTCGTTTCTAAATCGGCTATTGCTTCTGCTGTTTCTTCGGCAGCATCTTCTACCAAATCATCAGCGCTTTCAGCGGTTCCATCGTCCTCAATCAAAGAGTCATCGGTTTCTTCCTCATCATCATGGGGGGCACGAGCCAAGGTAACCACGCAATTTTCGACTCCGTCTACCCGCATGACGCGAACTCCCTTACTGGGGCGCGCACACACCCGAATCGACTGAGCATGAATGCGGATGATAACACCGTCAGACGAAATAATAATGACGTCATCGTCCAAATCAACCACCTTAATGGCAGCCACATCCCCATACTTTTTGACATGGTAATTCAAAAGGCCCTTACCGCCGCGGGACTGAGTACGATAATCGGTAATGGGGGAGAGTCTTCCATATCCGGTTTCAGAAACCGTAAGCACCAATCCATCTTCCCGAATTGTAGATAACCCGGTTACATAGTCCCCTTCTTTCAGGGTGATGGCTTTCACGCCGCGGGCAGTTCGGCCCATGGCACGCACATCGGTTTCTTTAAAGCGAATTGCCATACCTTTTTTGGTCGCAACCAGAAGTTCCCGGTTCCCGTCAGTACGGCGCACCCAGGACAGCGAATCGCCCTCATCCAGATCAATGGCAATCACGCCGCCTTTACGAGCCGTATTATAAGCACTGAGAACAGTTCTTTTCACAATTCCGTTGCGTGTCACCATAACCAAATAGCTTTCTTCATCAAATTCCGATACACGCACCATAGAAGTAATGCTTTCCCCTGCGGCCAAAGGCAGAAGGTTTGCAATATTAATCCCCTTGCTGGTACGAGAACCCTCCGGAACCTCGTAACACTTCAGGCGGTACACACGGCCCAAATTAGAGAAGAACAGCACATAGTCGTGGCTGTTGATGACAAACATTTCTGTGGCGACGTCTTCTTCCCGGCGGGTCATGCCGGCAATGCCACGTCCACCACGCCGCTGAATGTGATAGGTGTCTACTTTCTGACGCTTTACATAACCAAAGTTGGTCATCGTCAGAACACATTCTTCACGGGGAATCAAATCTTCAATATCCACTTCTCCGCTCACTGTCGCAATTTCTGTGCGGCGTTCGTCTCCAAACTCGGCTTTCACAGCCAAAGCTTCTTCCTTGATGATGGAGAGACGGCGGGGCTCATTGATTAAGATGTCTTCCAAATCGGCGATTTTCGCCAGAAGTGCCTGCAGCTCGTCTTCCAGCTTTTGACGCTCCAATCCGGTCAAGCGGCCCAAAGGCATCTGAACAATGGCCTGAGACTGAATCTCATCCAGTCCAAAGCGTGCCATCAGCCGTTCTTTTGCTTCGGGAATGGACTTGGAACTGCGAATAATGGAAATAACCTCGTCAATATGATCCAAAGCAATTTGCAATCCACGCAGAATATGAGCTCTATCCTGAGCTTTTTTCAATTCAAACTCGGTACGCCGAATAATAACATTTTCTTGAAACTGAATATATTCCTCTAAAATTTCTTTCAGAGTCAACGTTTTCGGTTCGCCGTCTACAATGGCTATCATAATAACGCCAAAGGTGGTTTGCATCTGGGTATAAGAATACAGCTGGTTCAGAACAATCTGGGGGGATGCGTCACGCTTGATATCAATGACCACATGCATGCCATTCCGGTCAGAATGATCTTCAATGTTGCTGATTCCTTCCAAACGTTTGTCTTTCACCAAATCGGCGATATTTTCAATCAGCCTTGCTTTATTCACCTGATAGGGAAGTTCAGAAACGATGATTTTAAACCGGCCGTTCTTTTCTTCCTCAATCTCTGCTCTGGCGCGAACAATCACACGGCCGCGTCCGGTTCCATAGGCTGCCCGAATTCCGCTGCGGCCCATAATAATGCCCCCTGTGGGGAAATCAGGCCCTTTGATGTGTTCCATCAGTTCTTCCAGCGTAGCATCCGGATGATCAATTAAAGTACACAAACCATCAATAACCTCGCACATATTGTGAGGGGGAATATTGGTGGCCATACCAACAGCAATACCGGTGGAGCCGTTTATCAACAAGTTTGGAAAACGAACCGGAAGAACCACAGGTTCCTTTAAACGGTCATCATAGTTCGGGCGAAAGTCAACCGTATCTTTTTCAATATCCGTTAGCATCCGCACTGCGGGCTTGCCCAAACGTGCTTCTGTATAACGGTAAGCAGCAGGCGGATCACCGTCTACCGAACCAAAGTTTCCGTGCCCGTCTACCAGCATATAGCGCATGGAAAAATCCTGAGCCAAACGTACCAGTGCGTCATAAACAGAGGCGTCACCATGGGGATGATACCGCGCCAAAACCGCACCGACCGTATCCGCACACTTGCGGTACGCTTTTTCCGGCATCAGGCCGTTTTCAAACATCGTATACAAAATCCTTCGGTGAACCGGCTTCAGGCCGTCTCGCACATCCGGAAGTGCACGCGATATAATTACCGACATGGAATAATCCAGAAAGGATTGTTTCATTTCTTTTTCCAGGTCAACACTAATTACCCGGTCTGTTTGCATTTCATCCATTTATCGGACACCTTCCCGCTTATAATTTTCATTCCTTTTCAGAAGCTCCCGAACCTTCATCAGATCCCAGGGGGGCAACGCCCGTTTGGGAATTACCCACACTTCATCTCGTCCTGTATATAATAAAAATACCTTTCCATCCTCATATACCCGGTGCAAAAATTCCAAAGGGATTTCCGCCTGGTAACGGTCAGTGGTAATGGATATTTTCTCATTGTAAAATTGGATGGTCTGTGCCAGAATTCGTTCCCCCCGGCTGTCATAAAAGCGTTGGGCCTGCCACCGAACCAGAAGAGGCTGCCAATTGTCAATATAAAACCCAATTAAAGTTCCAAGCAGCACCATCAGCATATAGACTGTTTTGCTGTAAGCATTGGGGGCAAAAAAGACACGCAGAACCAACCCGGAAAGCACCAGAAAAAACCCGGACCAACGCAAAAAATCAATTTCTCCATGCCGGTATGCCGCACGGCTGGCGGCAATTTTTCCGTTGGAATAGTCTTCTTTGGTCAGTAGAAAACTCAGGATCACTTGATGTCCCTGCTGTTTTGATTCACTCATTTTGATCTCCTGTGCATTTCACACCGATAACGACCTACAAAAGTATTGCTGAAATGAAGCGTCAGCTGTTCTGCCTGCTGCGATGTCAGGCTGCTTTTTTTTAGAACCAACAGTGACCGGGAAATTCCACCCCACAGCACATAATACTCGGAATCTTCTACACAACCAGAAAAATCGGTCCAATATTCCTGCCAGCTTTCATAGCTGTTTTTCAGAAGAAAATGATCACGAAAAATCGATATTTCTGACGGCAGCGCCAGCATTCGGTTACTTTTGTAAAGATCCAATACATTCTGGCGGTGGCGGCGGGGCTGTTCCCTCCAAAAATATAAGGTCAGCGACAAAAACACAAGAATTCCCGTTACAGGAAAATAAACTGTTGCATACTGCACGGAATACCATGGAACCAAAGAGCCTAACAATATGGCAGCACAAAGACTGATTCCCGATCGAACCTGAGGCCGGCGCAGGGGAGAAAGGCTGTATTCATACAGCAAACAGGCATCGGAATATTCTTCTGCACTCAGCTGCTGCTGAAAAGTCAAACCCTGCTGTTCCTGAAAAAGATTCGCCATTGCTCCGTCCTCCTTTTCTAAGCTGACAGCCAAAAACACCCATAAGAACTCAGGAAAACCGCCTTCTGGTTCCTGCTGTCAAAATTGCCAGAACATCTGCCCGAATCGCCGGCTCAATGCAGCGCTGGGGAATTACCAGGATTTTATCATCGGTATAAAGAGCAATGACTTTTGCAGACAAATCCAGCTTTGCAGTGCCATCCATAGGAATATTCCAAGCTCCGTCGCCTTCGCCGATTTCCACTTCATCCGGATATACAGCAATAGAAACTTCCTGCCCGGTAATTGCCCGTTTTGCAAGACCTTTTCGTGACATGGTGGGAGCAATACAGACAAGCAAAGCCACCGTCGCACAAAGTACAGAGCTTTTTAAATACCCTTCTCCCTGAGGAAGAAACAGCCCTAAAAACAGAAATATGACCGTTAAAGAACCCATTATCCCCAACCGGCGAAGCATTTTTTTACGAACCGGCCCGTGGGCATCCTCCCGGCGCAGTGCTTCATACGCTTCATCCTCTTGCAGGACAAATGAAAACCTGACACCCATATGTTGCTCTTCATATTCGGCGGCATCTTCATCCGCCACCAAATTTAATTTTACCGATCCCCTGTTTTGCGGAGGTTCCGCACTTTCTTCCAGCTCCGGCTGTTCGGCCAGATTTGGCTGCGTTCGATAGTCGTCCATAATTTCCTCCTGATTATTTTGCGGCTTAATTCCATCCAAAAAAAGAATTTGCCTTAAATGTCCAGATTTGAAACATATCTGGCATTTTGTTCAATAAAGAGCCGGCGGGGCTCCACCTTATCGCCCATCAGAATCGTAAACGTCTCATCGGCGGCGGCGGCATCCTCTACCTCTACACGCTTCATGGTGCGGGTTTCCGGATTCATAGTGGTTTCCCAAAGCTGATCCGCGTCCATTTCACCAAGACCTTTATAGCGCTGAATTTCATAACCGGTGACCATTTCCGCCATAACCCGATCCCGTTCTTTATCGGTATATGCATACACCAATTTCTTTCCTTTGCCCAAACGATATAAAGGGGGCTGAGCCAAATAGACATGCCCTTGCTCTACCAAAGGACGCATAAAGCGGAAAAAGAAGGTTAGCAGTAAGGTGCGGATATGCGAACCGTCCACATCAGCATCGGCCATGATAATAATCTTGCCGTAACGAAGCTTGTTCAAATCAAATTCTTCACCAAGGCCACAGCCCAAAGCAGTGACCACAGGCATTAACTTTTCGTTTCCGTAAACTTTATCAAGACGTGCCTTTTCAACGTTGAGCATCTTGCCCCAAAGGGGAAGAATTGCCTGGAATCTGCGATCGCGCCCGCCTTTGGCGGAACCGCCCGCAGAGTCACCCTCAACAATATAGATTTCGGTTTCTTCTGGATTGCGTGATTGACAGTCAGCCAATTTGCCCGGCAAAGAGGCAGATTCCAAAGCAGACTTGCGGCGCACCAAGTCTCTGGCCTTGCGGGCAGCCTCACGAGCGCGGGCCGCTGCCAAAGCTTTATCAAAAATAGCTTTAGCCACAGATGGATTTTCTTCCAGATAAGTCATCAGCTTATCACTCATCATCTGAGAAACCAAAGTGCTGATCTCCGTATTTCCTAACCGCGCTTTGGTCTGGCCTTCAAACTGAGCCTCTTTCAGCTTGACGCTGATAATGACAGTCAAACCCTCGCGCACATCATCGCCCGAAAGGTTCTTATCATTCTCTTTTAGAATATTATATTTTCTGGCGTAATCATTCATGATACGGGTTAAGGCACGCTTAAATCCATCTTCATGAGTACCGCCGTCTGTGGTATGAATATTATTGGCAAACGAAAGCATGAGTTCGTTGTAGCTTTCGGTATACTGCATAGCGATTTCTGCAGTGGAATTATTGTCGGATGCCACAGCAGAAAAATGGATTACATCCGGATGGACAACTTCTACAGATTTTTTCTTATTCAGATACTCTACAAAGCTTCTGATTCCGCCTTCATATTCATAGCTGTTTTCAATAACATGATCTGGATCGCGTTCATCAATCAGATCAATATGAACGCCACCGTTTAAAAATGCTTGTTCTCTCAGGCGGTTTTGCAGAATATCATATTCGAATTCAATGCTTTCCTGAAAGATTTCCCTATCCGGCTGAAAACGAACCAAAGTACCGGTTCTGGAAGCATCACCCTTGCGAACCAAACCGGTAACAGCCACACCACGCTCAAACCGCTGGGAGTAAACTCCTTCATCAGTAGAAACCTCTACTTCCAGCCATTCCGACAAAGCATTAACAACCGAAGCACCCACACCGTGAAGGCCGCCGGACACTTTATAGCCGCCGCCGCCGAATTTTCCGCCGGCATGCAAAACCGTGAATACAACCGTAACTGCCGGAATCCCCATTTTATGCTGGATTCCAACCGGAATTCCTCGTCCGTTATCTTCTACTGTAATAATATTTCCCGGTAAAAGCTTTACAATAATCCGGTCACAGAAACCCGCAAGCGTTTCATCAATGGCGTTGTCTACGATTTCATATACCAGATGATGCAAGCCCCGGGGGCCTGTGGAACCGATGTACATTCCCGGGCGCTTTCGGACAGCCTCAAGGCCCTCTAAAACCTGTATTTGATTTTCGTCATAATTTTGATCTGTTTGTGTAATTTCGCTGAACTCCAAGTATAACCCTCCTATAAAAATACAGAGTGTAATTTTTTATTGTCGTCTGATATGATGAAACCCATCCTGCTCTAATTTGTAAAACGAGACGGAGGGATATTTCCTCTTTGTGGCGGAGGCTGTGGTCTTTTTCGTGGTGTCGGTTTTCGAAGTCGAATCAAAAAAGGAGCAATCAGGAAAAAAAGCAAATAGGGTACCGCCATGATAGCAACCCCCAGTAACGAGATGCTTCCGGTAAAGATACGAAATATCAAAAAGATTATCACGGATGCAATCACTGCCACAGAACCAAATAACGGTGCACCAGCGTCTAAAAACACATTGGAAGAACCGCCGCAATAGGGGCAGCGATATTCCCCCTCTTGTTTTAAAAACCATGCTTTGGCAAAACCGACCTTTTCTCCGCAATGCGGACAATTCGGTAAATGAAGCCTCATAAAGTTTTCGCCTTCCTTTTCCTGTCAACTTCCAAACTCACACAGCAAAGCGGCGTTATACATTGGATAAATTCGCCATAAAACGACTGCGCTTTAACAAGGTAGTGGAAGAGATCTGCGAAATATATACTGTTATTTTTTCCCTTTTGTCACAGCATAGTACAAAAGACTTCGGCATTTCCATACTCACATTGACTACCCGGCCATCTTTTTCGGCTCTCGCCAGATATTCTCTGGTATTTTTGGAAATAGTAGAGGTTTCCAAATCGAAAATGCCAACGATGTCGTCTGTTTTGATCACGGTATCCTGCCCCAGATGAAGATACATAAAACACATCCTTCTATGGGGCGAAAATCTGCCCCTGTTTCATTTCAAATCTGCCGCCGCCGGAATAGCGGGCAACCGTTTCTGGATCACAGCAAGTCAAAAACACCTGTTTTTCTCCCAGCTGATGCAAAAGATAATCCTGACGGCCACTATCCAGCTCGCTCATCACATCGTCCAGCAAAATCACGGGCGGCTCTTCAGCCAAACGGTGCAAAAGTTCCGCTTCTGCCAGTTTTAATGCCAGCACACAAGAACGCTGCTGCCCTTGGGATGCAAATGTTCTGGCAGCACGGCCGTCCACCAAGATTTCTAAATCATCCCGATGGGGGCCAATCGTAGTAAATCCTGCGGAAAGATCTTCCCGGCGGGATTTTTCCAGCGCTTGCCGGAATGCTTCCTGCCATTGTTCCGCTCCTGCACTGGATTCAATCGAATCAAAGGCCTGATATCGAACTGAAAAATCTTCCTGTCCGCTAGAAATTCCCTGATACACCTTGTGAGCCGGCTGTGTAAGCCAGTGTACATAACGATCTCGTTCCAAAATCAATTGGCTGCCTTTTTGGGCCAGTTTGTCGTCCCAGATATCCAAAGTATCCAATAATTCGGAATGACGGGGGATATCTTTTAACAAGGCGTTCCTTTGCTGCAGGATTCGGTTATATTGAAATAAAATTCGGGCATATACCGGTTTTAACTGACAGATTGCGCCGTCCAAAAAACTGCGGCGCAGTGCAGGCCCTTCTTTTACCAAAGACAAATGCTCCGGTGAAAAAATAACTGCGCGGAACTTCCCCACCAATTCCATCACACCGCCATGCTCTACCCCGTTAATGGTGGCCGCACGTTTTTTGCCCTCAATGGTCAGCACTGCATTCTGTTGCCGTTCTTCACTGAAAAAATCCAATTCCAATCTGGCGGAATTCTGACCGAAAGCAATCAGCTCCCCATCCCGGGATCCGCGAAAAGATCGCCCGCCGGTAAACAGCCAAAGAGCCTCTAGTAAATTGGTTTTTCCCTGAGCATTCTGCCCATAGATTACATTCATTTTGGGATCGGGAAACAAAACCCCTTCCCGCAGATTGCGGTAGTTTCGAAAGGAAAGCCGCTCGACTTTCACAGATTCTTCACCTCAAACGTTTCTCCCTCAAATTCTGCCTGATCGCCATTTCGCATCTTTTTTCCGCGCATAGTACATACCTGCCCGTTGACCAGAACTTCTCCGTTCTGAACGACTATCTTGGCATGGCCACCTGTTTCTACAGCACCAGCCAACTTCAAAAGAGCGTCCAGCCGGATAAATTCCGTATCAATCGTTATAATCTGCATAAAGCCTCCTCACACTACACGCCGCTCTTCAAACGTACCGGCAACACCAGGAACAAAAAGCTGCTGCCATCTTTGGGCACAACTTTCATGGGGCTCAAAGCGCCGCTCAGCTGAATTTTCACTTCATCGCATTCCGTATTGCGCAATGCGTCCAGCAAATAGCGGTTATTAAAACCCATTTCAAGATTACCGCCGGTACTTTTGGCTTCAAACTGATCATTTGCCCGGCCAATGGCAGTAGAGCAGGACAGTTTGATCTCGTTTTCTTCAAACACACAGCGCAGCGGACTTTTCAGGCGATCGGTAATCAAAAGAGAAACACGCTCTACACTGTCAATGAAAGTTCTGGTTTTTACCAAAATTTCTACTGTGTGAGAAGCCGGGATGGCTGCATTATAATCTAAAAATTCCCCTTCCAAAAGACGGGAAATTAAGGTGTAACTACCAATTTGAAATAAAATATGGCGACGCCCCACATGCAAAGTCAAGGTTTCTTCATTCTCGGGCAAAAGCTTTAAAACTTCCGAAAGGGTTTTTCCCGGCACCACAAAACTGGTGTCCTGATTGCAGGCAATGGGTTCTTCTCTTACCGCTAAACGGTAACCGTCCACAGAAACCAATCGAATCTTATTTTCACTCAGTTCAAACAAGGTTCCGGTATGAACCGGTTTCATATCACTTTCTGACACAGCGAAAATGGTTTGCCGAATCATGCTTTTTAAAATACCATGGGGAACAGCAATTGACGTTTCATCCGAGACGGAAGGAAGTTCCGGATATTCTTCAGCCGGAATACCAGCAATTGAAAATTCACTGGCTCCGCTGACAATGGTTGCCAGATTTTTTTCGTCTACGCTCAATGCTACCTCATCCCCGGGAAGCCTGCGAACAATATCTCCAAATAAGCGTGCCGATAAAACAATACTTCCTGGTTCTTCGATCTGTGCCGGAATTACGGTAGTCATTCCCAACTCCAGATCGTAGCCACACAAGAAAAGATCTGATCCTTTTGTTTGGATCAAGATCCCCTCCAAGGCAGGGATCGAAGATTTGGAAGAAACTGCTCGCTGAATATTCAACACTGCTTCCACTAATTCCTTGCGGTCGCATATCATTTTCATAATCTAGCCACCTTACGTTATTTAAGATAGAAATTAAAGGTAATATTTTAGTTGTAGTAGTAGGAAAGGCTGAAAAGTGGAAAAACGGTAATAAGTCAAAGCCCATGCGGCTTTCGAGCTTCATTACTTTCCAATTGGACTGTTGACTCTTTGTTAACAGTATGTATTAATTTTTGATGTTTTAACAGGTTGTTGAAAACTCTGTGGGGAATGTTGAAAACAAGTTTAAAATTTTAGAGAGAAAATTTTGTGCTTTTCCCCTGATTTGTGGAAAAGTGGAGGAATTCTCCACTTTTCCAATTATACTATTTGTAATATTCGAGAACGGTACACGATCAGCGATCGCGAATATTTTTAATGATATCCTGAACGGTATCTTTGATTTTCGGATCTTTGGCAATATTTTTTTCCACTTGTTGTATGGCATACACCACAGTGGAATGATCCCGTCCGCCAAATGCTTCACCGATAGAAGTCATGGGAAGCTGCGTAATATCGCGAACCACATACATGGCGATTTGCCTTGCACTGGAAATATTGGCAGATCGTTTTGGGGAACGAATGTCCTCTGGTGAAGTACCAAAAGTTCGAGCCACTTCCTCAATGATCTTTTCAATGGTCATGGGGGCAGGCTGGTGATTATTGATAATATCGCTGATGGCAGCCTGGGCGGTAGAGATGCTCAAAGGTTCCCCGGCTAAAAGATAATAGGCTTTCATCTTTTTCACGG
This sequence comes from Clostridium minihomine, assembly GCF_900240385.1. Lineage (GTDB taxonomy): Bacteria > Bacillota > Clostridia > Oscillospirales > Acutalibacteraceae > Faecalispora > Faecalispora minihomine. The sequence goes on from NZ_OEQH01000002.1 coordinate 618,990, forward strand.
CACCTTCCAGCTGACGAATGTTGTTCTTCAGCCGGTTAGCGATATATTCCGCCACATTATCAGGCAGATCAATTTCTAAAAGCTCTGCTTTGCGCTTTATAATCGCAATCCGGGTTTCAAAATCCGGTGGCTGAACGTCGGCAGTCAGACCCCATTCAAAACGGGTCAAAAGACGCTCTTCCAGCGTGGCAATGTCTTTTGGCGGCCGGTCAGATGTCAGTACGATTTGCTTTTTGGCTTCGTACAGGGTATTAAAAGTATGGAAGAATTCTTCCTGTGTCGAATCCTTGCCGGCGATAAACTGAATATCATCCACCAGCAGGATGTCCGCTTTTCGATAGCGCTGATGAAATTCCGCTGTGGTGCCCCGGCGGATGGCTTCGATCAATTCGTTGGTAAATTCATCCCCCTTAATATAGATAATATCCATTGTAGGGTGATTTTTCGAAATTTCACTGCAAATGGCATACAATAAATGGGTTTTTCCAAGGCCGGAATTTCCATAAATGAATAAGGGGTTGTACAACACTGCGGGTTTGGTGGCCACCGCCATAGACGCCGCGTGAGCAAATTTGTTAGAAGGCCCTACGATAAAGGTGTCAAAAGTGAATTCATAATCATCTTTTGACAAAGGAGTAGAGTCTGGCTTATTGTTTTGTACCAGTTGTTCTGGGGTGCAAAGCTGAATTTGAATCCCTTCGCCGAAAATTTCATTAAACGCTTCCTGCAGCAGGGAGGTGTAGCACCGGGTCAATGTTTGCAAATGAAATTCGTTTGGGACCTCCAGCACGGCAATTCCCTTGGAAAAATCCAAGCTGACGGGGCGGATCCGATGGATCCAGGTTGTGTAGGCAACCTCTGTAATGCGGGTTTTGCAAAAATCGCATACAAGGCTCCAGGCTTCGGTAAAGGATTCCATAAAAACAATCATACCTTTCGGTGAGATAAGAAAATAAAGAAAAACCGAGATTCTGCGTATAACAATCGCCAAAGCGGCACGTTTTGAAAGCGAATCCGGTTGTTATGTGGATAATTGATCTTATGATAGCATAAAGAAAGGAATTTTTCAAATGGTTTTAAACGGATTCTCAACAGCGTTGTTTAAAACTTATGTCGTTTATTGGCGGTGTCGCTGGATTTCCACAAAGAGGTTTGAAAACTGTGGATATTTTTGTTTTCTTTGAAAATTTGTGGAAGAATCGCTTTTCTTTTGGGAAATAGTATGTTATGATAAGTCAAAAGCTCAATCGACGTATTTGTATTTTTTTATTGACAGTTTGCCTGTGATTAGGCTATAATGCTAAATTGCAAGGTTTCTACCCGAAAGGAGGGTTTTTTCATGCTGAGAACTTATCAGCCTAAGAAGCTCCATAGAAAAAAAGAGCATGGGTTCAGAAAGAGAATGTCCGATAGAAACGGCCGCAAAGTTTTGGCGCGCCGCAGGGCCAAGGGAAGAGCGCGCTTGTCTTACTGAAGCTTTGAAAGGGCCACCGCTGTGTGGCCTTTCTTTGTTTTATTTTTTTTCAGTCAGGCAGCGGGCGTTATAGGAAGGAAGGTTTTTCACTGTGAGCCAAATAGTTCCAATTTGTGAAAACAGCAGCTTCCGTCGCGCCTATGCCAGAGGAAAGTCCTTTGTGTCTCCCGTTTTGGTAACCTATGTAATGAAAAACCGCACCCGTCGCATTCGGGTGGGGATTACCACGAGCAAAAAAACCGGAAATGCCGTAAAGCGCAACCGTTCCCGCCGAATCATTCGGGAAGCGGCGCGGCAGCTGGTGCCGCAGCTTTCTGGGGGATATGATTTGATATTTGTGGCGCGGGCAAAGACACCATATGTAAAAAGCACGGACATTGTAAGGGATATGAAGAAACATCTGACAGAAGCGGGTGTTCTGAAATGAAGCGTCTGTTTATTTCACTGATTCGGGGATATCAAAAATGGATTTCTCCAATCAAAAAACCGTGCTGCCGGTTTATTCCAACCTGCAGTAACTACGCGGTACAAGCGATTGAGCGTTTTGGGATTGTAAAAGGCTCTTTTTTGGCGCTGTACCGCATTCTTCGCTGCAATCCTTTCTGCCGCGGCGGTTACGATCCCGTGCCGGAAAAAAAAGACTGCGCGCTTTGCCTGTCGGACAAGCCGCGCTTAAAAGGTAAATAGCAGCCGGGTGGGCTTTTCTGCTTTGTCTGCTGGTTACAATATTTTCAAAAATAATTTATCCTATATTGTGAGGTTATTCTATGGCTGGTTTGGGTAATTTTTTCGGCAGTTTTCTGGGATACCTGCTGTGGGTTTTTTATGCCTTTTTTCAGAATTACGGCATAGCAATTATCATTTTTACTATTTTACTTAAAATTGTAATGTTTCCCTTTTCGATCAAGCAGCAGAAATCTCTGGCAGCAAACAGCAAGCTGTCCGTTAAGCAAAAGGAGCTGCAAAAAAAATACGCCAACGATCGCGTGAAATTGAATGAAGAAATTCAGAAGATGTATGATAAGGAAGGGTACAATCCGGCCAGCGGCTGCCTTCCCATGCTGATACCTTTCCCGATTATGATAGGCCTTTATTATACCGTTATTAATCCTTTGTCCAACGCACTTCATTTGGGCAAAGAATCGGTGGCTCAGGCGGTGGCTGTTCTTCAAAGAGTTCCTGGCATTAGCAGCACATTCCAATATCGGGGCGGATTTTACAACGAAATGGAAATTGTCCGTCATTTTTCTGAGCTGCGCCCCTATCTGACGATGTTTACAGATGAAGAGCTCAATAAGATTGGCTCCTTTAGCAGAAGCTTTGACTTTTTAGGGCTGAATCTTTTGGGCACCCCCACAGATAATACCGCCGGCTGGATGGGTAAAATCGTATCCATGTTTGACACCAATCTGTGGATGATTCCCGTATTCTGCCTAGTGGCATCTTTGGTGACTCAGGTGATTACCATGAAGCTGCAGCCGGGCATGCAACAGCAGCAACAGGGTTGCATGAAAGGCATGATGTACACCCTGCCGATGGTTTCTGCTGTATTTGCCATGTCTGTTCCTGCGGCAGTTGGTTTTTACTGGATTATTTCTACCTTGACCAGCTTGGTTCAGGTGATATTGGTTCATATCTTTTTCAGTCCCGCATCGCTGACTGCAAAGGCCGAAGCCCAAAGAGTGGCGCTGCTGATGCAGGAAGAAGCGAAAAAAGAACCTTTACCGGCTCATTTGCAGCAGCCGGTGGCAGATACTCCTTCGGTTTCTTCTAAGAAAAAGGAGCAGCAGCCAGGGAAAAAAGAACCCGGTTCCAAAAAGAAGGGCGGTAAAACCGGAGGTAGTTCCGATTCCTACCTTGGGATGAAAAAATAGCGGTTTCCTATTGATTATTGGAGGTGCGAAGGTGGTTAAAGAAGCGATTGCGACAGGAGATTCCGTGGAGCAGGCGTTTGAACAAGCCTGTAAAATGCTTGGAGTGGAATCACACGAAGCGGAGTTTGAAATTTTAGAGCTTCCCGGAAAAAAGAAATTTGGTCTTTTTGGCGGCGCACCCGCGAAAGTCCGCGCGTTCACCAAAACCGGCCCTGCTCAGGCAGCGGCAGAGTATCTGCAAAAAGTGCTGGAGGGAATGGGAATTCCTTCTGTACAGATTGAAACAGTAGAACAAGAAGGCGGTGCTCTTTTATCCCTGACCGGGGATGATATCGGCTTTATCATCGGCCATAGAGGGGAAACGCTGGATGCTTTGCAGTATTTGTCTGGACTGGTAGCAAATCATGTGGAGGATTCTTATTACCGAATTACGCTGGATATTGGAAACTACCGTGAAAAGAGAAAAGAAACCTTAGAAGCTCTTGGGAAAAAGATGGCCGCAAAAGCACTGAAAACACAGCGCAATTGTTCCTTGGAACCAATGAATCCCTATGAGCGCCGCATCATTCATACTGCCGTGCAGGAAGTGGAAGGCGTGAAGTCCTGGAGTGAAGGGGAAGATTTGGGCCGTCATGTGGTCATTGGGCCGGAAGGCGGCGAAAAGCCAATGTTCCGGCGGCAGGGGAACCGTTCCCGCAGTGGAGATTTCCATAAGGATCGCGGCGGACGTCCTCCTCAAGGCAATAAGTATGCCGGGGGGAATCGTTCTTCTAAAAACGGCGGTCATTCAGATTACAGGGGCTCTTCTTCACGAGAGAGCCGCCCGCCCCAGAAAACCCCCGCCGGCTCTTTGTACGGCAAAGTAGATGTTGCGAAAAAGGCAGACTGAGCCTTTTGATAAGAAATGAAAGAAAAGCGGTTCGTGTTACGAGCCGCTTTTTGTGGTACAAAAGGAGAGAAAGATGGAAAAGAAACCATCCGCAATTGCGGCAATTTCCACCGCTCAGGCCCCCGGCGGGATTGGGGTTATACGAATTTCCGGTCCGGATGCCCGCCAAATAGCCGACCGGGTTTTTGTTTCTGCCAAACAGAAAAAACTGACCGAAACACCCGGATATACTGCTTTGTATGGGTGGGTATATCGTTTTGAATCCGACCCTGCAGAAAAGCTGGATGAGGCAGTGGCTACCGTATTTACTGCACCTCACAGTTATACCGGAGAAGATGTGGTGGAGTTTTCTTGCCATGGCGGTTTATATGTTTTGCGCCGCGTGTTGGATTCGGTTCTTGCCGCCGGTGCAGTTGCGGCAGAGGCAGGGGAATTTACACGACGGGCATTTTTAAACGGAAAAATGGATTTAACCCAGGCAGAATCCGTTATGCAGCTGATAGGTGCCCAAGGGCAGCAAGCGCTTCGCGCTGCGTTGGCCGGCCGGGAGGGGGCACTGTTTCAACGCATTCAAAAAAGCAGAGAGCAGCTTTTGTCTACGGCTGCCCATCTTTCTGCTTGGGCAGATTATCCCGAAGAGGATATTCCGGAATTGGATTCTTCTTCTTTGGGGGAATCCCTTCGTATTGTTCGCCGTGATTTGACCCGGTTATTGGATCAGTTTGATGCGGGACGAGTTCTTCGAGAAGGCGTCAATACGGTTATTGTGGGAAGACCCAATGTGGGAAAGTCCACTTTAATGAACCTGCTGGCAGGCTGCGAGCGTTCGATTGTGACTCAGTTTGAAGGAACTACCCGGGATATTGTAGAAGAAACTGTTTTGTTGGGCGGTGTGCCTTTGCGCTTGGCAGATACCGCAGGACTGCGGCAGACAGAGGATCCGGTGGAAAGTATTGGGGTAACTCGTGCCAAAGACAGATTAAAAACAGCTCAGCTGATTTTAGCGGTATTTGATTCTTCATCGCCTTTGACACAAGAAGATAAAGAACTGATTCAAGAGATTCGGGATGTTCCCGCTTTGGCGGTAGTAAATAAAAATGATTTAAAACGAGAAATTGACTTAAAGTATATTTATGACAATTTTAAACATTGGGTATATATTTCTGCTCAAAGCGGACAGGGTGTCAAAGACTTGGAGCAGGCAGTGGAAGAATTGCTTCACACGGCTGACTTAAATCCTTCAGAAGGAATTTTGTTTACCGAACGCCAGCGGGATACTGCTCGAAGAGCAAAAGAGTATGTGGAAGAAGCCATTGATGCGCTGGAAAGCGGAATCACTTTGGATGCCGTTACCGTATCGGTAGAGGGCGCGGTTTCTGCCTTACTGGAATTGACTGGTGAGAGGGCATCCACCGCAATTGTGGATACCGTGTTCTCTCAGTTTTGTGTTGGAAAATAGAAAAATCAATCTGCCGCCAAAATGGCGGAAAGGGATAAGGTGCAAGAAAGAATGTATCAAGCAGATCAGTATGATGTCATCGTAATCGGGGCCGGGCATGCCGGAATTGAAGCGGCGCTGGCTGCGGCACGGCTTGGCTGCCGCACGGTTATTTTTACGATTAATATGGATTCGGTAGGAAACTGCCCTTGTAATCCTTCTATAGGGGGAACGGCTAAAGGGCATTTGGTGCGTGAGATTGATGCACTTGGCGGCGAGATGGGGAAAACGGCAGATGCCTGCACCCTGCAAAGCCGGATGCTGAATCTGGGAAAAGGGCCTGCGGTTCACTCTTTGCGGGCGCAGATTGACCGGCGGGAATATTCCAAAATGATGAAACATAAATTGGAAACCCAGCCAAATCTGCAATTAAAGCAAGGGGAAATTGTGGATCTGTACCGGAATGAAGACGGAACCTGGCAAGCAGTTACCCGAATGGGTGCGGGCTATACCGGGAAAACAGTTATTTTAGCGACGGGTACTTATTTAAGTGGGCGGATTTATGTGGGAGAGGTTTCTTATGACAGTGGACCGGATGGATTGTTCCCTGCTGCTTTTTTAACCGAACCTTTGAAAAAATTAGGACTTCATCTGCGTCGCTTTAAAACAGGGACTCCTGCTCGGGTTCTGCGCTCTAGCATTGACTTTTCTAATTTAGAAGTGCAAAAAGGAGACGAGCCGGTCGTTCCGTTTTCTTACGAAACAGATGAACCTCTTGCAAATAAGGAAGTTTGTCATATAGCTTGGTCCAATAGCCAAACTAAAAAAATTATTCTTGAAAATATTCATCGGTCTCCTTTGTATGGCGGTAAGATAGAAGGGGTTGGCCCTCGATACTGTCCCAGCTTTGAAGATAAGATTATGCGCTTTGCCGATAAAGAGCGGCATCAGATTTTTATTGAGCCTTGTGGTTTAGACACGGAAGAACTGTATTTACAGGGAATGTCCTCTTCTTTGCCAGAAGATGTGCAGATTGCGTTTTATCGTACCATAAAAGGGATGGAACAAGTAGAAATTATGCGCTGTGCCTATGCGATTGAATATGATTGTGTAGATCCGCTGCAATTGGATGCTACCTTGGAATTCCAAGATCTTCCCGGCTTATACGGCGCTGGTCAATTTAACGGCAGCTCAGGTTATGAAGAAGCGGCGGCGCAAGGCCTTTTGGCCGGGATCAATGCGGCTCGCCGGGTTGCTGGCAAAGATCAAATTGTGCTGGATCGAGCCGGTTCTTATATTGGAACTTTGGTGGATGATTTGGTAACCAAAGGGGTTACCGATCCTTACCGCATGATGACGTCCCGATCCGAATATCGTTTGGTGCTGCGCCAGGATAACGCCGATGAACGGTTGACTGCAATTGGACATGATCTGGGATTAATTGATGAAGAGCGTTTTGCCAGATTCCAGATAAAACAAGCACAAAAAGAGGAAGAACTTCGTCGGGTTGCTAAAAAGGTGCTTTCACCCACCGAAGAACTGAATCGAATACTTGTTTCACGTGGAACAACTCCAGTAACCACCGGGGTAAGGATGATTGATTTGCTGCGCCGACCGGAACTGAATTATCAGGTGTTGTCCCCGGTAGATACCGATCGTCCGGAAATCCCCGATGCAGTTTTGGAAAATGTAGAGATTGAAATTAAGTACGAGGGGTATATTAAAAGACAAAAGGCAGATATTGCAGAAATGCGGCGTTTGGAACAAAAGCTGCTGCCAAAAGGGTTCGATTACCAAACTGTCACCGGTTTGCGTTTGGAAGCCCAGGAAAAACTGCAAAAGATTCGTCCCTTAAATATTGGCCAGGCATCTCGTATTTCTGGGGTCAGCCCGGCAGATATTTCTGTTTTGCTGATTTGGCTGACACGTCAGGGAGAAGAGGAGGAAACGCCCGTTCATGATAAAGATGGAACAAAAGCTGATTGAAACTGCTGCGGCTTATGATATTTTAATCAGCGCCGAGCAGGCACAGGCTTTTCAAACGTATATGGAGCTTTTGTTGGAATGGAATGAAAAAATTAATTTAACAGCCATTACGGAACCGGAACAAGTGGTGGAAAAGCATTTTTTAGATAGCCTTCTTTTGATCAAGGCGGTTGAGATTCCAGAGGGGGCCCGATTGATCGATGTGGGAACCGGAGCAGGATTTCCTGGAATTCCACTTTTATTGTATCGTCCGGATATTCGTCTGACTTTGCTGGACAGCCTGCAGAAACGATTGAACTTCTTAAAAGAGGTGTGCGATCGATTGGGGCTTTCTGCGCAACTGATTCATGCCCGTGCAGAAGAGGGGAGCCGCCAGCCAAAGCTGAGGGACGGTTTTGATTTGGCATGTGCCCGTGCGGTGGCACCGCTTCCGGTGCTGTGTGAATATTGTCTGCCGTTTGTAAAAAAAGGCGGAGCATTTGTGGCAATGAAAGGCCCGGGGGCAAGTGAAGAGCTTGCCGCTTCTCAAAAGGCAATTTCTTTTTTGGGTGCAAAAGCAGAGAGTTCCCAACAATTTATGCTTCCCGATGGGAGTGCCCGCAGTATTTTGGTATGCAGAAAGATAGCGTCAACCTCCGACAAATATCCCCGACACGGCTCAAAAATTGCGAAATCTCCCCTTTAATAGCCACAAATCCAAAGAAAAAATTATTTCCCGAAGTCATAATTCAACAGAACATGTGCCGCCTTCTATGCTATTCTGGTAAAAACGGACAAGCAAAGGGAGGGCGGCGCTTTTGTTTATGCTACAGGATAAACGGCGGGTTCAGGAGATCCCGCTCAATAAAATTCGGCCAAATCCGTCGCAGCCCCGAAGAACCTTTAGTCAGCGGGAGCTTCAGGAGCTGTCAGACAGTATTCGAGCCAACGGATTATTGCAGCCGCTGACTGTAAGAAGAGTTCCCGGTGGATATGAACTGATTGCCGGGGAACGCCGTTTGCGGGCCTGTTTTTTAGCCGGAATGCGGTTTGCATCTTGCATTGTGGTAGACTGCGATGAACAGCAATCTGCTGTATACGCAATTCTGGAAAATTTACAGCGTCAGGATTTACAGGTGTTTGAAGAAGCGGAAGGGATTCGCCGGCTGATTGAAGAGTGGGGGGTTACCCAAGAAGAGGCCGCTGCCAGATTGGGCAAAAGCCAATCGGCTATTGCGAACAAGCTGCGTCTGCTTCGACTGACTCAGCAGGAAAGAGAAATTATTTCAGAAGCCAGACTGACAGAACGCCACGCCCGTGCTTTGCTAAAAGTAGACGAGGAAAAACAACGGATGCGGATTCTTCACATAGTTGTGGATAGCGGACTCAATGTAAAGCAAACAGAAGAATTAATTGATGCAGAAATTCAAAAAGAAACGCAGGACAAGCCCAAATCCAAACGCACTTTTGTCATTAAGGATGTCAGGCTATTTTTAAATACAATTAAGCATGCCGTAGAAACCATGCGGCTGTCGGGGATTAATGCAGTGACACAAAGTCGGGAAACCGATGAATTTATTGAGTGTGTTGTGCGAATTCCCAAAGCACAGGCAGATTCCAGAAAGAAAAAACCTGCCTGAAATTATAATTTCGCTTACAAGGAAATTTCCCCATTCCCTTATTTATTTTCCACAGCAGGAAGGCGGAGCGTATGCTCCGCCTTCCTGCGTTATGTTTAGAAAAAAATCCTGTGCGTTATCATCTATTGAAATACTGCATTTTCATTTTCAAAAAAGAAGCTAAAAAAGAAAACATTAAGAAAGCAAAATAAATACAGCAAGAAAACAGTTTAGAATAGAAACCCACTAAAATCGTTGCTAAAGAGATGATTGATTTTTGTGGCCATTGAAATATCGGTGGTTATAATAAATACTGCAAATAGCAGGTTTCTATCTGCCTCAAAAAATTGATTGGATATATCCCATGAGTTTTACAATAAAAAGCAAAAGATATGTGAAGGGGAAGAGGCGGAATCTCTTATTTCAAAATAGATGTAGCAGGTAAGTTTGGGCCATCTAAAACAGAGTCCACTTAGAAATGGAAAATCAAATTTTTCAATTTTGAAAAATCAAGTTTTTCCTTTTTTAGGAAAAGCATTTCAAATTCTTTCTATACCTTCGCAGCAACAAAGGAAAGATATAAAAAGACATACAATGATAAATCCTAGCAAAAAGCTGTTTCAGTTGATTATTAGGATACAGGAACAAGTTTTCAAAGAATAGGGCTTGTCCGGATTGATTTTTCCACGGGGTTTCAACAGTTTGTGAAAAGTTGGTGGAAAAGTAAGCGGCGCTCTAGATTTCAGGCAAAAAGTCACTGCAATGCATTGTGTTCCACGTGAAACAACCACTTTTTAACCGAAACCTCTTTCTATCCCGCAGAAAGAGTGCTATAATAAAACACATCATGGATTTTAGGCGGGGAAAAAAACAATGGGTAAAATCATTGCAATTGCAAATCAAAAAGGCGGTGTAGGCAAAACAACGACCGCTGTGAATCTGGCGGCGTCTTTGGGCAGCCTTGGCAAAAAGACACTTTTAATTGATATTGATCCCCAGGGAAATTCCTCCAGTGGACTGGGTGTGGATCGCCGAAGGCTGAAAAGCACCGTTTACGAAATATTGCTGGAGGAAGCACCACCCAAAGAGGTGTTGATCCAAACGGGGTTTAAAAATCTGGATTTGATTCCTTCCAGTATGGATTTGGCGGCTGCGGAACTGGAACTGGTGAGCCAGAAAAACCGGGAGTCCGTGTTAAAGCGCGCCATTTTGCCGCTGCGTGCGGAATACGATTATATTCTGGTGGACTGCCCGCCTTCCCTTGGAATCATCACAACAAATGCACTGTGCCTGGCCGATACACTTTTGGTGCCGGTTCAGTGCGAATATTACGCGTTGGAAGGGTTATCTCAGCTGATGAATTCGGTTCGCCGGGTCAAGCGTCAATACAATGAACAGCTGGATATTGAAGGCGTACTTTTGACAATGTACGACGGGCGTTTGAACCTGACACAGCAGGTGGTGGAGGAAGTAAAGAAATATTTCCCCCGCAAAGTGTTTGCTACAGTGGTGCCGCGCACTGTGCGCTTGTCTGAAGCACCCAGCTTTGGGAAACCGGTGTTATATTTTGATCGAAGCTCAAAAGGTTCTGTTGCCTATGAAGAGCTTGCCCGAGAAATCATTCAGAATAATACATAAGGAGGCAGTCGGAATGAAAAAAAGAGGCGGTCTTGGAAAAGGCCTGGACGCCATCTTTGCGGAAAATGATACGGAAAAACAAAACGCATCCATTGCGTTGCCTCTGCGCGAAATTGAACCAAACCGCGGTCAGCCGCGAAAACAGTTTGATGAAGGCGCACTGGCCGAGCTGGCAGACTCTATTGCACAGCATGGGGTGCTGCAGCCGCTTTTGGTGCGTCCGCTGATGAGCGGAGGATATCAAGTTGTTGCGGGGGAACGCCGTTGGCGGGCTGCCCGTATGGCAGGACTGACAGAGGTCCCTGCTGTGGTTCGTGAACTGACGGATCAAGAGGTTATGCAGCTGGCGCTGATTGAAAATCTTCAACGGGAAGATTTAACATCGCTGGAAGAAGCGCAGGGATACCAGACCTTGCTGGAAACCTATGGGCTGACGCAAGAGGAAATTGCCCATATTGTGGGAAAATCCCGTCCTGCCGTGGCAAATGCCCTGCGACTGCTCAATCTGCCGGAACAGGTGCAGGATTTATTATCACAAGGGAAGCTTTCTGCCGGACATGCCCGAACCCTTTTATCGCTGCAATCTTCAGAAGATATGCTGCAAATGGCAGAACTGGTGGTAAAGCATGGTATTTCTGTCCGGGAATTGGAAAAAATGGTAAAGAAGTTTCTTTCTCAGGAGTCTGAAACAGCTAAAGAAACACCGAAAAAGCCCAAGACTCGTTATTTCGAAGAGGTAGAGCTTGCCCTGAATACCCATTTGGGCCGAAAGGTTAAAGTGGAGGGCGGAAAAAGCAAGGGTGTATTGCAAATAGAATTTTATGGGGAAGAGGATTTGGCGAATTTGGTAAACAGCCTGCGTTTTGAGGACGACTGAAACTCAGGCAGCATACCTCTGTCCCAATAAAAATAAAGGAGAAGAATCCATCATGTTAGACATTAAAGTGATACGAGAAAATCCGGATAAAGTGAAAACGGCGATGAAGACGCGTAATCTGGATGCAGATCAAATGATAGATACCATTTTGCAGTTTGATGCGGATCGCCGCCGTGTGATCGGTGAGACCGAGGTGCTGAAGGCGCAGCAAAATGCAGAGAATAAGAAGATTCCCGCTTTGAAAAAAGCAGGGGAAGATGTTTCTGCTTTGATGGCACATCTTAAAGAATTGTCGGATCAAATCAAAGAAAAAGACGGGGAATTGACCCAGCTGGAAGAAAAGCAAAAAAATCTGATTCTCTCTTTGCCGAATATTCCGGCAGCAGATGTTCCGGTTGGAAAAGATGATTCCGAAAACAAAGAACTGCGCCGTTGGCAAGAACCGACCCAGTTTTCATTTGACCCCAAAGCCCATTGGGACATTGGCCGTGAACTGGATATTTTAGATCCGGAAACAGCGGCAAAAGTAACGGGTGCACGGTTCCATTTTTACAAAGGAATGGGTGCCCGTTTAGAGCGCTCGATTATGAACTTCTTCCTAAATACTCATGTAGACAATGGCTACACCGAGATATTCCCGCCGTTTATGGTGAACCGGGCTTCTATGACCGGCACGGGCCAGCTGCCGAAATTTGAAGAGGATGCCTTTAAATTGGCTACCAAAGTGTCCAATGAAGATTATTTCCTGATTCCTACCGCAGAAGTGCCGGTAACCAATATGCACCGTTCTGAGATTTTGGATGGAGCAAAGCTGCCGATTAAATACTGTGCCTATTCCGCTTGCTTCCGGGCAGAAGCGGGTTCGGCAGGGCGTGACACCCGCGGTTTGATTCGCCAGCACCAGTTTAATAAAGTAGAAATGGTGAAGTTCTCTAATCCCGAAACCTCTTATCAGGAGCTCGAATCTTTAACAAACGACGCAGAGCGAGTGCTTCAGCTTTTAGGCCTGCCTTACCGGGTGGTTTGTTTGTCCACCGGTGACTTGGGCTTCTCTTCGGCTAAAACCTATGATGTGGAGGTTTGGATGCCTTCTTATCAGCGGTATGTAGAGATTTCTTCTTGCTCTAATTTTGAGGACTTTCAGGCACGTCGGGCACAGATCCGCTTTAAAGCCAATCCTCGCGATAAAGCACAGCTGGTGCATACCCTGAATGGTTCCGGTGTGGCGGTTGGCCGTACCGTGGCTGCTATTTTAGAAAATTATCAAAATGCTGACGGCAGTGTAACCATTCCCGAAGCATTGCGTCCCTATATGGGTGTTGATGTGATCCGGAAACCAGAATAAGATAAAAAGGAAATTTTTTCCATTTTTTATAAGTAAGTATTTGTAACAGATGAAAACAGAATTGAGAAAGCGGGCTGCTCCGGATTCAATCCGGAGCGGCTTTTGTCAAAGGAGGAGTTACAGAGAATGGGACTGAATCCAAAACTAAGTGAATATACTCAACAGGTCAAACTGGCCACTTATGATATTGACGCCAATAATACCCTGCGGCCGTCTGCCTTGCTTCGTTATTGCCAAGAGGCCTGCGAGCTGCATTTGGCCTGTTATGGCCTTACTCACGAAAAGATGATGAAAGACGGTATTGTGTTCGTGTTTACCAGGGCAGGGGCAACCATTCACCGCTGGCCGGGCCAGCATGATCCCATCACCATTGTTACCCGGGCGTGCGGTATGGTGGGGGTGCAATTTTACCGCAGCTTTGCTTTCTATTGCGGTCAGGAGCATCTGGCAGAGGTTTTACAGGCATCTGTGATAGTCAGTACCGAAGAACATAAATTGCTGCGCCCCAAAGCATTTTTAAATTATGGTGTGGGTGCAGGGGAAAATACGGGACAAAAGCTAGAGCGAATGAATCTTCCTGAAAATATGCCGGTAGTCGGGCAAAGGGAAATCCGGTTTTCGGATCTGGATTATAACGGGCATGTCAATAACTCTGTTTACAATGATATTTTCTGTGATTTTATTCCCGGTGGAATAAAGGGTCGCCAATTAAAGGAGTTTCAGGTTCATTATGTACTTGAGAGCCGCGAGAACGAGGTTTTAGAAATCCAGCGGGAAGAGCGCGATGGCCTGATATTCCTGCGGGGAACCAATCCCAGAGGCATTAGTTTTGAGTATCAGGGCAAGCTAACGGAGAAGAAAACAAAATAAAAAAATAATTTTTCGATTTTGTATTGACAAAGTGGACATGTATATAATATAATAAATATCGCTCCGCTTATGCGTTGTATGTATGGCGGCATAGCTCAGCTGGCTAGAGCATTCGGTTCATACCCGAAGTGTCGATGGTTCAAGTCCATTTGCCGCTACCACACGGCCCGGTCGTCAAGTGGTTAAGACACCGCCCTTTCACGGCGGGTTCACGGGTTCGAATCCCGTCCGGGTCACCACAAACAGATTCCCCCGAATTTTTTCGGGGGAATCGCTCATAAGGACGCATAGCTCAGCTGGTTAGAGCGTTCGCCTCACACGCGAGAGGTCATGGGTTCGAGTCCCCTTGCGTCCACCAAAGAAAAGGATCAGCAGATGCTGGTCCTTTTTTCTATACTTTGGGACTCGAATCCTGAAAAAAGGAAAGCTGGGAGAAAACCGGTAAAAAACAGTGTCGGCGGAATGCCAGCTTGTGCCGCTGGAGTCTTTTTACGATTTTTCGCAGGATTTGTTCCATAATTGGGTCTTTGCACTTACATAAACAGGGAGTTTTATAAGGATTAAAAAGTAATCGAACAGAATAAATCCGCAGGCGATTAAAGTTGGCAGGCCTGTTTTTTTGGCCGGCAAAAGGAGTATTTGATTATGCGTGTTGAATCATATAACAGCTTTGCGATGAGCCGAAATTTTTCAGGGAAGAAAATAGGGGGTATTTCGGTTCCGGATTACAATGATTTCTATTTTAATACGAAAACAGCGCCGAAAATGAGTGACGATAAATTCACGGAGGCGATTGTACAGCAGGCCCAAAAAGATGCAGCTACCGGCAAGGCCGGGGTTGAATGCCCTGGGTTTAAAAGTTTAATGAAAAGCTATGTATCCGTGGTATCACCTGACAGAAAAGGCATGATAAGCAATGCCTTAACCAGCTTGGATCATATAAAAAAGCTGCCAAAGCCAGAAGCCATTTCTCTTTTAGACGTTCTGTTGGGAAAAAGAATCATGTCTGCTGACAATGAACTATCCTATGCTGAATTTAAAGATAGCAATGGAGAAGTCATTGCTACATATTCAAATGGTGGATGGTCCTTTCAGTCAACCAAAGCAGAGGATGCCCGTACATCTGAATTTTACGGTATTTATCTGGACGCATGGAATGCGGCAAAAAGCGAAAAATCAAACTCTCTTGTTTCTGACACGCCCTTCGGAACAATGGATGTAATCGCGTAATGCACCTTAGAATATGATTTTGAGTCATAAACGCGAAAGAGAAAAGAAGATTTTAAGCCATCCAATAAAGTGTGGCCGCGTCATCATGTGCTGTAGAATACTCTGTATGGGTAAAGCGGCTCACGCCTGACTGGATATAGAACGACATCGTTCTGGGCTGCCAGCTGGACTGCCAGTATAGAGAAGTGACCAAAAGAAAGAAAGGCCGGGCAATGCCGGCCTTTCCCAGGTTTGAATTATTCGTTCACAACATACAGTTCGTACTCTGCATCCGGCAGGCCGTATTCTGCACCAATCAGTATATCCGCCATAAGGCAAAGACTCCTTCTGATAAAGTATATTCGGGGTAGAATCGATGTTTCAGCGTAATAAAAAGAGTACCAGTGGGGCCGGGGCTTGGTTTTTTGCAAAAAGGAAAGCCCAGACATTCCGCACAAAGCGGATTCAGGCAGACTCTACACCCCTGCATCAGGGGCAGAAAGGGGTCACAGCCGGCTGCCCAGATCTGGTAGATTCCTTTTTGAAGAACCGGCAGGCAAACAAGGCCTCGGCTGTTGGTCATACCCCGGCCAACGCAGTTACCAGCCATATCTGTCAAGTAAATGCAGACACCGCAAAGAGGAAGCTGTTCTGTATAACAATACAGAGTTGCGAAACCTTTTTTTGCATGAATACATCAGATAAAATCCTATCACGTGATTTAGGGGTGGCTACCCCTTTGTATTATATGTGCCTTTCTGGTCTGTTGTGATGCACTATGCCGAAATAGAATATAAAATGATTGTTTATTTTCATACTTTTCCCCAAGAATTCTGTTTTGCATAGAATCGAATAATGTTTCAAAAAATGAATATATGTGTTTATCGGTTTGTTTTGGGCCAGTAAAAACCAATCCATAAAAGTTGCGTGTGGGGAAGAAGAATAAAGCGGCTCTGTCAGGGAATCCAGTTGCAATTTCACAGCGAATACGCTATAATAACCTCACAGTTATTGGCCAGAGTAAGGCTTTGGCCTTTTAAAAAAAGATGCGATTTGACACAGGGAATCCTGTTATCATCTATGCGAATGAAGAAGAAAAAAGTGAGGTTTATCACCTATGAAAAAATGGATAGCAATTGTGGCCGCTGGAATCATGGCACTGTCCTTTGCGGGCTGTGGTGCAGGTGATGTGGGCGGAGAAGAGTATATGGCAAGCAAGGCAGCGGCTTCTTCTCAGCCGGGCTCCTCGGCGCAGCAGACAGACAGCGGTACACCGCCAGAGGCTGTCTATGAAAACTCCTTCAAGGGCTTGCAGCAGTATATGACAGACAAAGGTGTTGTTTCCGGGACTCCGGTTTCAATGGAAGGCAGCTTAATCGGTGCTGCAGAAGGCGTGAAATATGTCTATAGCTATGAAGGCAAAGAGAATGTAACGCTGGAATTGTATCGTTTTGATTCTGCCAATCCGGGGGAAAAAGGCCAGCAGACTCTTTCCAGTATAAAAGAAAACGGCAAATTCACGATTATGCAAGAGGATGTGCCGGCGATCCTAAACGGCGATTACCTAATGGTTTATACTGATACGCAAACTGGAGAAGCCAATGTAGCCCGAGCCATTGAGGTGAAAGATATTTTTGTGGCGTTCGGTAAATAATCTGCCACATATTGAAAAGAAGCAGATTTACTATCTGCATTTGTGAAACTTATTTCTGGGGAAATAGAACGTTCTGGCAAACAGAAAGTTCTTCTATCATAATTACAGAAGAGCCGCCCTCCGAATCAATCGGAGCGGCGGTTTTTAAATTCTTCAAAAAAGCGCCACCCTTTCTATCAGATTTAGAGAGGGTGGCACTTTTGCGATTATATCGTTTGGCTCAAAAAAAGAGGCTTGGAACAGTAGAACTGCGGCAAATCGATTTAATAAATCTTGATATAGTCCCATTTTTCCTGCAAGGCTTCCTTAGAATCATAAGCTACCTCTTCGGTTAAAGATGAGTCGTACAGGCTGGGATGCTCCCAGAAATCCCGTGCAATTTCATTGCTATAGTACACATAGCCGCTGCTTCTGGAAAAATTGGTCCATGTGGGAAAATAAATCAAAATAGTATCCTTGTGTTTCACATAAACAACGGTTCTGCTTTCCGAAAGTCCAAACAAGCCGTTATCTTGATATTCCCCCCAGGAAGTATCGTTGTGCTGCGAAAGCTCGGACATCAATCGTTCTGTTGTCGCGCTGTATCGCGGCTCAAACATATAAAACCGTGCTTTTTCCGTAAATCCTTGAATGGGATAGACGCACATGATTACGAGTGCGTAGACAATAATCAACAGATCAAGAAGGACTGCTTTTTTATTATTTTTGACAATGTCGAAAATAAACCAGACCAGAGTAATGAAAAGTAACAAGAACCGCCAATTATTAAAAGCGAAAAAAAGAAGGATAGCAAGGAACACCTTGATGACAATTTGAATTGGGGTTTTATATTTCATTTTTGTTTGCACCACCTCGGGTAGAATTTATTCATCCCAACTTAAATGTGGAATTTATATGGCGTCATAATAACCTTTAACAAATTATAATGTTGTTTTGTAATGACAGCAATAATCTTACGGGAAGCCATATTATAATACGATAAATAGCGTCACCTCTTATTTGTTTTAAAAAATACGCCGATTTCTATATTGGTTTATATGAATTACACATCCCGTGCAGATATGCGGCCAACTGTAGCGCACACCCAATCATCAAAGCAAAACAATAGCTTGCCTTGGGGCAAGCACTTGTTTTATTACAAATGATTCCTTAATTCCTTAGCCATCAGGCAGAAGATTTTTTAGATATATGACCTTATAATGTTTCTGGCAAGCATCAGTTCTATAATTATAATAATATAAAACGCATGAAATGGTTGTTTACTGATAGGAAGTTGAGAAAAGATTAAATAATAATTAGGGAAAATAAAGTAGAAGATAAGTAAAATAAGAGCTATGATTAAAACAATGAAATCCAAGTAATATAGTAGAGATTTATGATTATTAATTTTACTGTTACCATTTATAAGGAAGAGTAAGAAAAGATAGATTGTCATAATAGTAACATCCATAAAATAGGGACCAGTGATAGTTATAAACGTAAAGGTTAAATACAGATTAAATAATAATAATAAAATCCAGGATGCCCTTTTCTCAATTACTATTTTTGCTAACTTATCATATGCCCACAATTTTTATCTTGGCTCCTTTCTGATTTTTAAAATATGGTTACAGATACATAGTATATTGTGCAGTTTCTCCGTTGAGAGCATAATAACGTTTATGCGCTCTGGTGCTTAGGCTTAGTTGGCTCATCAAATTTCGAATCAATGCTGTCTTTAATAAATGAAATAATGCTCTTCTCTATAATATTTAGTAATATTTTTTCGTCCCTTTATTTAGCTTTCTATATAGAGATAGTTGAAAAGAAGTTTTGCAACATGTTTTATCAAAAACAAATGAATATGCATTACATATCCCATGTGCAATAATAAATTCTATTGTTTTCGATATCGAGTACTGCAAAGACGATATTAGAATAAGATTGATGCTCTAGGTTATCAGGATGAAGCGGAATGGGAGGAAGGCTAGAATTTCTAAATATGTAATATCCGTTTTGGATGTCGAAATTGATTTTCTTAACGCTGTCGGCTGTGGTGAAGGAATGAACCCTTTCATTGATTAATTCAACAAGAGGAGTGCCAAAGGGGAGCGAATGCCAGCAGCTTAAAGCGTTATCCTTAATAAACAAATTCATCTCATCAGGGGGCAGCTGATAGAGGTACAAAGAAAAACCATCGCCCATTGCGCCGTAATCCTTTTCACTGTGGATGAGTTTTGTTCCGTTCGGAAGGGTTAAATTGAATTCTTCTTGAAGCTGCTGAATTTGGCTGTCAGGTTTCTGAGAAAGCCCGTACCATAGTAGGATAGTGAATACCATTAGGCTGATGGCAATCATTACGTGACTTTTTGTTTTCATTTTCATATAGCTACCGCCCAAAAACAAGTGCTGCTGTTTTTGCAGATCTCTTTTCACTCTATTATAACAAATCAAAAGACAGCTTTGTGACATAAAAAAACCGGACTGACGAAAGTCAATCCGGTTTTTCCTATTATATAGAAAAGGGAAACGAGGTTAAACGGCAAAGCGATGCTTTCCAATGACAGTAATTACTTTACGGGAAAAAATCCATTTGCTTGTGGATTTTTCCGGGTTATAATAATAGATAGCGCCGCCGGAAGGGTCTGTGCCGTTGATAGCGTCCCGTGCGGATTTGTCCCGTGATCGTGACTTTGATACATTAAAAGATGAACACAGCCTCAGCCACAACAGTAGGGTGCAAAAGTCTTCCTGCCTGAATTGAAAAATAAAATACAGATTTTTTATGTTACCCAACCTTTGCAGCGAACTAAATTTTTATAAATAATTCTAAATGTATTACTGTTTTTGGAAAAAGAATAAGTATATTAGTATGGCAAAAAATGCCCAGGATAGGACCTTTGGGACTTTAGTATTAATAGCATATAAGGTGCGATACATTCCGTTGCTCATTAGTTTTTGTCGCTCCTCTTCCGAGGGCGATTTTGTTGGGAGTCTTGTACCCAACAGCAGTACGATGAGATACAGGCTCACAGTTATCAGATACAGGCTCAACTCCAAATTGCCGGACACAATGGCGGAAATGAGGAAAATAGAAGCAAAAATCACATAAAGAAAAACTAGAACCTGCACGATATAATATTTAGTAAATTTATTCATTTAATTGCTCCGTTTCGCTCAAAGGTTTTTACTATGTGGTTATTTATATCCCTTTACTGTTGTGGGGCCATATACCCAGTTTGCAAACCCGTCATTATCATAAGTATACATATACTCTATTGTAATTTCGTAGCCTTTATATCCTTGGTAAGATGCATATAAACTAGCAATAGTTGCAGCTAATGCATAACATGCGAGAATTGGAATTTGTTTTTTTGCAAGGGCCGCTGCTATCTCTTGTACTGAAACTCCAGAAGGCAAAACTCCTGCTAATCCCAATGCTTCTGCTGGAATTCTAAACTTTTGGACATAAGTATCTCCTATTTTAGGATTTTTCGGAAAGGCTTGTAATGATATACCATCGTGAGAAGTAGTAATATTAGGCCCAAAAGTAATTCTGTTTGGATTATTTTTACTTTCTCTCCAAACATAATATTGAATTTCCTCTTCAGCCAACCCATAGCTTCTTAATATAGAGGCTTTTTCAGCATCAGATATATTTAGATATTGCTCTAAATCTTTTTGAGAAAGAGAAATTCTTGCGGGAGCGGAATTAGTAGCAGCAAAAGCTGTATTAATGGTAGGAGTAATCAATAAAGCGCAAACGCAAACTAAACTTAGGAATGATTTTAAGAACTTTTTCATTTTGTTAACTCCTTTCCTATTTTTAGATTTAATTTCTGGAATTGAATTTTACTTAAAATATGCATTGGAATCACCCCTTTAATTTTTGTTTTCACTATATATAACAATTTACAATGCTGTTTTGTGACCGATTTCCTAACTGTTTTATAATTATAGAAAAATCCGGACTGATCTTCGTCAATCCGGATTTTTGATTTCTGTATACATAGAATCGAAGAAAAAGGTTTAAACTGCAAAGCGATGCTTTCCAATGACAGTAATTACTTTACGGGAGAAAATCCATTTGCTCGTGGATTTTTCTGGGTTATAATAATAGATAGCGCCGCCGGAAGGGTCTGTGCCGTTAATGGCATCCCGTGCGGCTCGATAGGCGGACTCTGCCACCGGGGCGTTAATTCCACCGTCATTCAGGCACGAAAAGGCGCCAGGCTGATAAATAACACCTGCCAACGTATTAGGGAAAGAAGGGTGAGTCATCCGGTTCATAATAACGGCGCCTACAGCGACTTGACCGGAATAGGGTTCACCGCGGGATTCTGCTGATATGATTCTGGCCAAAAGGTCAATATCGCTGCTGCTGAATTGCCCCTGCCCACCGCTGCCAGAGGAAGAAGCAGCAATGCCCATGGCTTTTAACGTTTGGGGGCCGGCAATTCCGTCGGCCGTCAGCCCGTTCTTTTTCTGAAAGCTGATAACAGCCTGACGCGTTTGTTCCCCGAAAATACCATCCACATTCCCACTATAGTATCCCCAGTTTTTTAATTTGGTTTGAATTTGTTTTACTTCGTCGCCTCGCGACCCTACCCGCGACAAAGTCTGGACAGAAGGATTCAGCATTTTAGAAACGGCCTGTTCGCCCATGCCGCTGACAACAGATATCATTAAAAGGTTCACAAGCAGAATCATTCCAATGCGCCAAATGTATTTTAATATATCTGTATGATTCGATTTTTTCGCATGCTTCAACTGTATCACACCTATCTATTTGTTTACTTAACAAAAGAATTCCCAGCCCTGGAAGCATTTATGCAAAGAATCGAACCAAGAAACCTGTATTTTCTAAGATTTTGTTTTTTTATTTAAATTCGCAGTTTTTCCAGCAGGAATGCGGGTTTCAGAGGGGGAAAACAGTCGAAAAAACGCACATTTCCAAAAAAAACGAAAAAAACTTAAAAAAAAGGGTTGACATTAGTTGATGTGTTTGGTATTATAGTCAAGCGCCTTACGAAACGGCGCACGACACGAACGGCCGAGAGGTCAGTGAGAGTCGGACAGGACCTTGAAAATTAAACAACGAGAAAGACAAGAAGGAACCCGTAATTTTTGAGAGAAAACTTCTTGGAAACGAGAAGTGAGTACTTCCGGATATAAGAGCGTCTCGTAGCTCTATAAAAAGT
>NZ_OEQH01000005.1 GCF_900240385.1 Clostridium minihomine
CTGTATTTTGAAGATAGATACGACAAAAGCGGCGGCATTACAAGGGGTAAAATCAATTTTAACCGGTATGGATTTAAAAGAGTTGTATGGCCCACTGATTTTAGATCGCCCTGCTTTGGCACGTGATGTGGTGCGGTATGCCGGCGAACCGGTAGCTCTTGTGGTTGCACAAGAGGAATCCATCGCGGTGCGTGCGGTTGGGTTGATCGAAGTGGAATATGAACCTCTTCCGGTTCTGTTAACGCCTTCTGAATCCCTATCGTATGGTGCGGTTCGCATTCACGAAAAAGTAACCGCCTATAAAAAAATGATGACAGATATTTATCCTGAGGAAAAAAGCAACATTGTTAGCCGTTATCAGATTCGAAAGGGAAACACACAAGAGGCTTTAAAGAAATGTGATTTTTTTATTGAAAAACATTTTTATTTGCCTCCTTCCGATCACCTTGCAATGGAAGTGCGTACAGCGCGTGCCGAAATCAGCTCAGACGGCAGAGTACAAATCATAACGTCTTCTCAATCACCTTATGCAGTGCGTCAGCAAATATCAGATGTATTTATGATACCGGCTGGCCAAATACAGGTGAATGTTCCGTTTATAGGAGGCGGTTTTGGAGGGAAGTCTGCCGTTATGCTGGAAATACTAGCATTTTTGGCGTCGAGAAGTGTGGGTGGAAAAGCGGTTCGCCTGATCCTGACACGAGAACAGGATATGAAATCTGCCCCCAGCAGAATCGGGTTAGAGGCAGATATTAAATTGGGTGCGGACAAAAATGGAATGCTCCAGGCAGCTCAAATGATTTTCCGGCTGGACTGCGGCGCATATGCCGATATCTCACCGTATATGACAAAAGCAATCGCAGCAGACTGCACAGGCCCTTATCAGATTGAAAATGTGTTATGTGATTCACTGTGTGTGTATACCAATCATACCTATGCAACTGCTTACCGAAGTTTTGCGCACGAATCCTGCACCTTTTGTATAGAGCGGGCCATTGATCTGTTGGCAAAGCAGTGCAAAAAGGATCCGCTTGAATTTCGGCTTCTCAATGCTATTCATGCAGGCAATTTTACCCCTACTCAGGTACGATGCAATGAAAGTTTAATCGGGGATTTAAAGAAATGTTTGGAGCGAGCCAAACAACTCTCTTCATGGGATTCTGCCAATAACACTCTAATCAAGCAAAACGTTGTGAAAGCAAAGGGGATCGCCTGTTTTTGGAAGACTGAAAATCCCCCCACCGATGCGGTTTCTGGAGTTACTATCACGTTTAATTCAGATGGAAGTGTCAATTTGGTTACCGGGGTTGTTGAAATGGGGTCTAATTCTCAGACCCATTTGGCTCAGATTCTTGCAGAAAAGCTATGTATTCCCTGCGAACAGGTACATGTGGTGCTGCCGGTTGACACCCGTGTTGCCCCGGAACACTGGAAAACAGTAGCAAGCCTGACGGAATATATGGCTGGGAAAGCAGTTTTGCGAGCTGCCGAGGATTTATTGCAGCAACTTCGAAGCAATGGGTCACAGGCATTTGGCTGCCCGGTCTCAGATGTTGGGGTCTCTAACGGGCGTGTTTATGTCATTCAGAATCCGGAACGCTTTATTGAGTTTAAAGATATTGCGCAAGGGTATCAGGCACCCGACGGAACGTCGATTGGGGAGCCGGTACTGGCGAGCAAAGGGACGATGCTTAAGGGCCTTAGCATGCTTGACCCCAAAACAGGGAAAGGAAAAACCGGGCCTGCGTGGACACTTGGTGCTCAGGTGGTTGAAGTGGAAGCAGATATCAAGAACTTTAGCTATCGTATTTTATCTGCGTTAACCGTAATGGATGTTGGAAAGGTGATCAATCCGGAATCGATGCGTTCTATGGTGGCAGGCGGAATGGCAATGGGAATGAGCATGGCAAGCCGGGAATCCGTTTCTTATGACAACCAAGGGGTGCCGCAGGCGCCGAATCTGCGCACTTATAAGCTGATGCATATTGGGCAGGAGCCGGATTATCGGGTGGACTTTGTAGAAACACCTCAGATTGATTCTCCCTATGGAATGCGCAGCTATTCAGAACATGGAATCATTGGTATTCCGGCCGCACTTGGAAACGCACTGTCCAATGCTTTTGGGATAGAAAATATAACTTTGCCGCTGACCCCGGAAACGATATGGCAAGCGTCACTGGAGGAAAAATTGTGATTCCCTTTGATTTTATCTATTGTTGCCCCAATACGATTCGTGAGGCTGCAGATGCAGTTCAGCGATATCAGCAAGAAAAGAAGCAGGCCATTTACTATTCCGGTGGATCCGAAATTATTACGATGTGCAGAGCAGGGAGCATTCATCCTGATGTTATTATAGATATCAAAAAAATTCCCGAGTGTACGGTCTTAGAAAAAAGCGATCGCTTTTTGAATATCGGGGCGGCCTGTACTTTGAATCAAATCAAAGAATCAAAGCTTTTTCCTTTGCTGGGGCTTGCCTGCGGCCGTATTGCAGATCACACCAACCAATGCCGAATCACATTGGGAGGAAACTTGTGTGGAACGATAATCTATCGTGAAACTAGCCTGCCGCTGTTGCTGTCTGACGCTGAGGTTACTGTGAACGGACCCAAAGGAGTGCGAAGGGTTCTTTTTCAAAACATTTTTGACGGCAGAGTACGGCTAAAGGAAGGGGAATGGGTGGTGCAAATCCATATTCCTCTATGGGCCTTACAGGCACGTCACGCTCATATTAAAAAGACTACTCAGGAAAAAATTGATTATCCTTTGATTAATGTTACTGCGATTTGGAAGGATGACGTTCTTCGCACTGCGTTCTCGGGAGTTTGCTCTCGGCCTTTTCGCAGCAGCCAGATAGAAAAGGTGCTAAATGATCACAGGCTCATACCCGAAATGCGAGCGGAAAAAGCAGTCGGATTTTTGCCGGAGCCCGCTTATTCTGATGTAGAAGGTTCGGGCGGGTACCGGGCTTTTGTGCTAAGGAACACATTATGTGAGTTGTTGGAGGCATGGCAGAATGACAGAGTTTAAAGGAAAAACAATTATATCCCTCAATGTAAACGGCGACGTCTATGATGTAATGGTAAGGCCTTCCGATGTTTTGCTGGATGTATTAAGAGAACAGCTGGGGCTCACCAGCGCAAAGGCCGGGTGCAAAAACGGTGACTGTGGTGCCTGCACCGTAATGATTGACGGCTGGCCCGCGAAGTCCTGCCTTGTGTTGGCGGTAGAAGCGCAGAATCGAAAAATACTAACTGTGGAAGGGCTTGGGGGCAAAGCAGCCGTACAAAAAGCCTTTGTGGAAGCAAATGCATTTCAGTGTGGATATTGTACCTCTGGTTTTTTAATGGTATGCCATGCGTTGATTACTCAGCACCCCGTCATACCAGATGAAATTGTAATAGAAGAATGGCTGCAGTCCAACCTGTGCCGCTGTACCAGCTATCAGGAGATCAGAAAAGCAGTGCATTTCATTTATGATTCTTTGTAGCTTGCTGACTGTAGAACAGAAAAGAATATGATAGCTGTTTTATTCATCGCAGCAAGAGAAGTAAGCAACAGCAAAACACGATTTTCACTTACTACACTATCTTAATACAAGTTTGGGGATGTTTTAAGTATGGCAGTTCATGAGACCTTATTGAGTGTAACATATGCCTGGGCTATCGGGCTGGGTGTTGTAATAGGAACCATTGCGCGCGCGATTACCCTTGTAGTCGATTATCGACAGACTCCCACTTATCCCGATGGGCAGTTTATCCATCTGTTTGCCGGGTTTATCGCAGCGGCTCTGGGGGCTGTTGCTATCCCTGCACTGCTGGAAAAAGACTATGCGGCCTTTACCTTTCTGGCGTTGGCGGTACAACATTTTCGCGATATTCGTAAAATGGAGCAAGAGAGTTTAAATAACCTGGAAATTTCGGGATATGCACGCCGTGGAAATGCTTATATAGACGGAATTTCAAAAACTTATGAGGCGAGAAACTATATTTCTATGGTTTCCTCCATGATAACCTCGTCTATTATTTTATTGATGAACGGTATGCCGCGCATACTTTCTGTGATAACAGCTGTTGTGTTAGGAATGTTGTCGGTATTTTTACTCAAACGGTTTACCCGTGGAAAACGGGTAGGGGATATTTGTGTTGTTCAGCAAGGAAAAATTCAAATTGAGGGCTCTAACTTATTTGTGGATGATGTGTATGTGACCGGTGCGGCAGGCTCGCCTGTCGCGCGGGAACTACTGCTGAATCAAGGGCTGGCCGTTGTGCTCACACCCAAAAAAGAGCAATTTCGTGCAACATTGGAAAACGCCGGGCAGCGGCAGGCTATTTTGTATGAAGCAGCCAGTACTTTGGGGGTTAAATCGTATCAATATATCAAGCGAAGCGTGGAGCAGGACAAGATGGTGATCGCTTTGGTGCCTGTTGACCGGGATATTGGGCGTATGATTGCCGCCATACAAAATACGCCTGTATTAGAAAACAGCCGTAAAGTGCGCAGAATTATGTCGCGTTAGCAATTGGGAAAGGAATGTTGAAAATGACAAACGAACCGCAGATTCTGATGTATTTTACAAATCAGCCGAATCAAATTGTGGGTGGAGATCCTTTGTGTCTGCATATTGAGGATCCTGTTCAAAGAGAACAAATGATAATAGAAATTTCAAAATTGTTTGAGGCCGGTGTAGTTCATCTGTCAAATGGAGACGCAATGATAGTTACCGGTTTGTAAATCACAAATAAAACAGTAAGGCTACTATATCAGTCGTTATGATAATCATTTTAAAGGGCTCTATTTCACTTACAGTTTGCCGTTTGCAGATTACTTTTCGCAAAGGGTTGCGATGGCGAATATAGAATATATTTTTTGTTTGCAGGGAAACTATGATTGAGGTGAGTTAAAATGCCGAAACAAGATCACAAGAAAAATAGTTCTTCGGTCAATACACAAGAAAAACTAAAAAATGCCGTAAATTCTGTGCCCGGTGATAATCAAAATCAAAATCATAATGTGAAAAAAGAAGCGCTAGGCCCGAATACCAAAAGATAGGGGATTTTTATGAGTCATGATAACCAGCCGAAAAGCTCAAAAAACAAAAAGAAGGCAGACGGAAAATTCCATTCCAAGAATGTAAAACATGACCCGAGTGCCGAAAGTGCCCGGGCTGTTTTTGGCTTAAATAATTCAAATGCGGAAAACAAACAATGACCCCAAAGGAACTTTATTCAGAAATCCATGTTCATCTGATGCAGGACATCAAACCGTCATTGTATTTAAACCGGATATCTGCTGAACCGCTCTTTCAGAAATATCCGTTTGATATGCTTTATAAATTGAAAAGCACAGAACAGTCCCCTGAGCATCATCCCGAAGGGAATGTCTGGAACCACACGATGCTGGTCGTGGATGAGGCTGCACAGGTGAAATTAAAAAGTCGTAACCCGGCGGTGTTTTTGTGGGCGGCTTTTTTGCATGATATAGGCAAGCCTGTTACCACCCGGCACAGAAAAGGCAGAATTACAGCCTATGATCACGATAAGGTTGGCGCAGAACTGTCGAAACAGTTTTTACAGGAGTTTACACCGGATAGTCTTTTTATCCGTGAAGTATCGGAACTCATCCGCTACCATATGCAGATTCTGTTTGTGGTGAAAAATTTGCCGTTTGCCGATATAGAAGGAATGGCGCGCAATACCGAGATTCGCGAGGTTGCCCTGCTTGGCATTTGTGACCGATTAGGAAGAGGAAGTCCGGATCGCAACAGGGAACAGGATAATATCGAATTATTTCTTCAAAAATGCAATTCCGTTTTATCAGAAAACCATCCCTAATCGATACCGCGAAAAAAGGACAGGAAAAAAAGCCCCCAGCTATCAGCTATGGCTGGAGGCTTTTTCATGAGAATTACTTTTTGTTTTCACATTTCTGGTTTTAAAATTAAGGATAAAGAGAAATGGTGTAATATGGGGAAGTTCGCAGAGCAGTGTGAGGGCTATTATCATTTGAATATTAAAAAACAATAGGCAAATACTAGATGTTACTGCAAAAAAGAACAAGATTTGATAAGTCTATATGGTAAAATTTTTAGATAGGATGTGATGATATGACAACCAAAGAAATGGGGCAGCTCTTAAATTTATTTGAAGTTGGCGAAGCAACCGGGCACAATTTCCTTTTGTCTAAAAAAAGCCGTGTTGTTCACGAAGTCAGCGAAGAAAATATTCAGGAACTTCTCACGAAAAATTTGATTTCTACCATTCGAGAAGGAGAAGGGGCAGGACAAAACCAATATATGATTACCGAATTAGGTTTAAGAGTAAGAAATGGGCAGGCAGAGGTTTAACCCTCTGCCTGCTTTTTTATCGGAATATTCTAAAAAGAATTGTGCTCTGGGAAAAGCGAATAGCGATTAGCAATCGCGTAAAAACTCTGTTTTCTTGCCGCAGCAGGTTAAATCCAATTGATGCATCGCTCTGGTGCAGGCAATATATAAAAGACTTCGATCCAGCTGTGTCTGATAAAAATCATCAGAAACCCCCGGCACAATTACCTGATCGAATTCCAGGCCCTTCGACATGTGTACCGAAGTAATGATAATGCCTTCCTGAAATTCATTACTCGTGAAATCCAGTCGGTTCAGATCGGGATTTGCAGAATGAAGCTGCCCCCACAGCTGATTGGTTTGTTCCTGTGATTTACAGATAATCCCTAATGACGTGTGCTCGGATTTTCGGAACTGCTCGATTAAGTTCTGTATAAGCTCTGTTTCTTCGTGTGTGGTTTGGCATTCGGTTATCGTTGGCATTGTGCCATGGCGTTCAATGGGGATGATCTTTTTGTTTTCCAGAATCTTTTGTGCGAATTGCGAAATTTCAATGGTGGAACGATAGCTTTTACACAACTCCACGCAGTGACAGCCCTCAAAGTACGGTTCGATTTTCTCTGTAGAAGAGGAACTATAGGGATTAACACTTTGATAGCTATCCCCTAAAATGGTCATTTTGCAGGAGAACAGTTTAGATAATACCGCATATTGAATCGGGGTATAATCCTGCATTTCATCCACCAGCAAATGCTGAATGTCCTTATAATCCTCTTCTGTCCCTTCTAAATACAGTTTTACATAGAGAAAAGGGTAAACATCGCAAAACTCAAAGGTGTTTTTACCGGCCAAGCAGAAGAGATCTTCCCGGCCAATGTGACGGTAAAAATCCTGATACAGCAAAAGGGGGTTGGAAAATTGGAACATCTTCGCTACACCGCTTCGGATTTGGCGAGCCATAGTCGGCTCCATCTTTTTTATCGTGTTTCTTTTGTATGCGGAAATTAAATCATCTGCTATCTTTCGCAGCCGCTTTTGAATGGGCATTTTTTTGAGCCGGTGATAATGAAGAAGTAAGGTTCCTTTGGAAACAGAGAAGTTTTCGATGACCAAATCAGTCGGGACAAAAAAGTGACTGTCTGCATATTTCAAATAATCTTGCAGCTGTTCCACAAAGCTGTTGGTGGCCTTATATTGAATTCTGTGAATCTTTTCGGCATTGCTGTCATTTAATAAATCTTCAACCTGTTGCGCAAATGTTTGGCAGTGATATTTTTTCCCCAGCAAAGTGGCAGCAATCTCTTCAAAACTGGCCTCTGAAATGTTTTCTTCGCCCAATTCAGGCAAGACATTTGAAATATAATTGCTGAATACTTTGTTGGGGGAAAGAATCAGGATATTTCTGGAATTTAGGATTTTTTTATAACGATATAGTAAAAAGGCCACGCGGTGCAGTGCAATCGATGTTTTTCCGGAGCCCGCCGCCCCTTGGATAATCAGCACCTTTGCCGCTTCGTTCCGAATGATTTCGTTTTGCTCCCTTTGAATGGTGGCCACGATATTTTTCATTTTATCATCAGACGTTCGGCTTAACTCTTTTTGCAGAATATCGTCCCCGATATTCAGGGAACTTTCCAGCATATATTCCATTTCGCTGTTGCGAATTCGGTATTGCCGCTTTAAATGCAATGTGCCCTCAATTTTCCCGATGGGGGCGATATAAAAAGCAGATCCTGTTTCAAAGTCATAAAACATGCTGGAAATAGGCGCCCGCCAGTCAAAAATAATATTGCGTGAAGAAAGGGGATCTACGAAAGAGTGTACCCCAATATAAAAAACTTTTTGTTCTGTTTCTTGTGTTTTTTCAAAATCAATTCTGCCGAAATAAGGGGACTGAATCAATTTGTGAAGCTTTTCTCGTTCTCTGACCGCATCTTCGCCGAAAGAGACACTTTCATACACTGCGGTTCGATTGGCTGCTTTTTCCGCAGAATCCAGCTCGGCCAAATTCTCATGAATATACCGTTTGGTTTCTAATATCTCTTTTGAGTAATGGTCTATTTTCTGTTGGATTTGATCCAGAGCCAGACCAAGCTTTGTTTGTACTTCGCCTAAATATTCTCTTTCATCCGCTTCTTTTGGATTTAACATGATTCATCTCCTTGAGTTCTTTTAGAATACTATATAAGTATAAAGCAAATAAAAAAAATTACTAGACTTTTTCTTTTCCATATGTTATTATATTGCTCAAGTATTCCCCTAAAAAATTGCATATTTTTGACATTATTTGCCATTCTGATTTTTGGCTTTCTTACAGCGTTGTTCCAATGATTTTTCTTGGAAAAGCGTTGTTTTTTTATGTGGTTTTTTGGTGACAGACATGCAGATGCTCGTCGAATTTAAAATGCCCCCTGCTTTTTAAAGTAGGGGGCATTTTAAATAAAGCGCTCCCATGTGGAAAAACAGGAGAAAAGAAACTATTTTTTGCAAAATAGTTGAAATGCAGGGATCTGCCTTGCTATGTAACAAAAAGAATGTCTTCACAAAGGATTCGCGATTTTCCTATTTACAGTCGTTTGGAATACAGGAATGCAAAGGGGGATAAGCATCTGGTGCGGTTTGCTGCAAAACTTGCTTTGCTTTTATTGTTTTTATCAAACAGTTTATTCTTTATATTGAGTGAGCAGTTTTCTTTTACTTTGTCATACAACACAGGGTTTTACAATAATTATAAAAAAATAAAACAAATATAAATTAATTTATGAAATAAAACGATTTTCTAGCTTGTGTTTTAAAAACAATTGGTATATACTTAATGTGATTAAATGTTAATTGCTACATAAGCGGAGAAAGTTTGCAACAAAGGTGATTCAAGGGGATAAAATCGGTGAATTGACCTATCCGCATCACCTTGCAGGTTATGTGCAAAACGGTTGCCGGTTTTCTGCGGGAAAGGCGGGTGGTACATGGCAACAGTAAAGAATTCAGTCCTTCCAGCCAGAAAAGAGGTTTCCCAAAGCTAAGGACAGGGAACCGTTCTGCGGTGCAGCTGCCAATTGCCGCAGAGAGTAAAGTTGGAGTTTTAAAAAGCGGATGCGATATCGGGCCATACGGGCTAACTTCGAAAATACAGCGATTGAAAAAGGTGGTTCCAGGCAACAGCGCAGGCTTTCAAGAGAGAATGTGAAAGAAGATTACCTGCAATCGCACCAATTTAGGCTAAGCCGGTTCGTCAGATAGCCTGTGTTTATATGATTGCCACAGCCTCCTGCATGGGGGTTCTTTTTTTATGGCATTTTTTGTCCTATGCTGTCGAGCTGCCGCAGTGCCAGGGTTATGGTGTTCGGTGAAAAAACCGGATGCTTTGCCCAGAAGTATGCCGGTATGGTAATAAAATGTGAGAAGAGGATTGTTATGAAAAAAAGATGGCTTTCCCTGTT
The DNA here is from genome assembly GCF_900240385.1 of Clostridium minihomine. Taxonomy (GTDB): domain Bacteria; phylum Bacillota; class Clostridia; order Oscillospirales; family Acutalibacteraceae; genus Faecalispora; species Faecalispora minihomine. The sequence goes on from NZ_OEQH01000005.1 coordinate 9,766, forward strand.
GATGATGTGTCTTTTGGTTTTTATGACAGCATGTTCCGGTTCTGGCCCCAACACGGAAAACGCCCAAAATTCTTCTGCAGCCAATGGTGGCTCTTCCCAAGACGGAATTGCCGTTTATGTGGGAACAAATCTGTTCAGCAGCAGTCTGGATCCGGTGAAAGGCGCCATGAGCTATGGATATTCCTTTACCAACTGCGCTTTGCTTCGAGTCAATCAAAATTCAGAATATGAAGGGGATATGGCAGAAAAATGGGGCATAAGCAGCGACTCTTTGATTTATACCTTTTCGCTGAAAAAGGGCGTTTTGTTTAGTGATGGATCAGAGTTGACTGCCAAAGACGTGGTTTTTACCTATGAAACCGTAAAGAAAAATCAGGCCGAAAACGAGAATGTGGATTTGACGAGGCTGAAATCGGTTCGGGCAGCGGATGAATATACCGTTGAATTTACATTGTCAGAGCCTTATTCTCCATTTTTAGATGCCGTGGCTTCTCTTGGAATTGTGCCCACCCATAGTTATGACAGCCAGGCCTTTGACCGGTATCCCGTGGGAACCGGCCCCTGGAAAGTGGTTCAGTATGACCCGAACCAACAGATTATTGTGGAACCCAATGAACATTATTATGAAGGTGTTCCATCTATTTCTAAGGTAACACTGGTCTATATGGATGACGAAGCGGCATTTGCCGCGGCGCGTTCCGGCCAGCTGGATGTGGTTATGGTGGGGGCAAATCATGCGTCTGAGTCGGTGAAAGGAATGCACGCTCAGTTGTTTGACACGATGGATATTCGGATGATTAGTCTGCCGGTTTTGACAGAACAGCAGAAAAAAGATGCGCAGGGCAAAGCGTGTCAGGTGGGCAATCATATAACAGCAGATGAGAGCGTGAGAAAAGCGCTGGCCATCGGCATTGACCGAAAACAAATCATTGAGAATGCCTTTAATGGAGTGGGAAAACCAGCCTATGGATTTACGGATAATTTAATTTGGGCCGAAACCAATGCTTATAAGGACAATCAGAAAGAAGAGGCAAAAGCCCTGTTGGAAAAAGCGGGCTGGAAGGCTACGAACGGCAACGGTGTTCGTGAAAAGAACGGAATAAAGTGTGAGTTTGACGTGTATGCCACAGGGGGGGATCAAGAGCGGTATCTTCTGGCGGCTGCGGTGGCCGAAGATGCGGCTCAGCTGGGCATTCAAATCAATGTAAAAACCGCCACATGGGATGAAGCGGCCAATCTTCAGAATTCCTCTGGAATTGTCTGGGGATGGGGGCAATACAGCCCGACAGTTCTTCAATCTATGTTTTCTTCCCGGCTATTCCTCAGCGGAGGATATGACAATGTGGTTGGCTATCAAAACAGCCAAGTGGATTCTTTGATTGACCAGGCGTTGTCTGCCAATAGCCAAGAAAAGGCCATCAAGGCATGGAAGCAGGCGCAGACCTTGGCAAACGAAGAGAATCCGTATCTTTATATTGCCAATATTGAACACTGTTATTTTGTCAGCGATTCTTTGGATGTATCGGTGAATACCCAGATTGCACACCCTCACGGGCACGGTGCGCCTGTCATCTGCAATATGAAGGATTGGACTTTAAAGGCTTAATAAATAACAATGACTCCAGAGGTAAAAAATGGTACGAGCAAAATACATTACCGAGGTAATCGGGCGAATGTTTTTGGTTTTATTTGCCGTAAGCATTCTGTCGTTTCTTTTGGTGACCCAATCCCCCATAGATCCTCTTGTTTCTTATGTGGGGGTGGAATCCACTTTGTCAGAAGCGGCAAAAGCGCAGATTGCCGAGTATTGGGGGCTCAATGCACCCTTGCCGCAGCGATATCTGACTTGGCTGACCAATGTGTTTCACGGCGACTTTGGTATGTCGATTACATACAAGCGGCCGGTGATTGAGGTCATTGGGGAGCGGTTTTCTTATTCCATTGTACTGATGGCTCTGGCTTGGTTTCTGTCCGGAATTTTGGGGTTTGTTCTTGGAATTCTTTCCGGAATCAAACAGGGGTCTTTGTTTGATAAGGTCACCAAAGTTCTCTGCCTGGGCTTGCAGTCTGCACCAAGCTTTTGGCTGGGGCTTTTGATTCTCAGCTTCTTTTCTGTTACTTTGGGGTGGTTTCCCATTGGGATGGCGGCTCCCGTTGGAAAGCTGGCTTCGCAGGTTACACTGGCAGATCGGGCTTATCATCTGGTTCTTCCCGTTTTCACATTGACCATTGTGAGCATCAGCAAAGTAACGCTTTATACCAGGCAAAAGCTGATTGAAATTATGGCAAGTGATTTTATTTTGTTTGCCCGAGCTAGGGGAGAAAGCACAAAACAGCTGGTTTTCCGCCATGCCATACGGAATATTGCACTGCCTGCCATTACCGTACAGTTTACTTCTTTCAGTGAATTATTTGGCGGCATGGCTTTGGCCGAAACGGTTTTTTCCTATCCGGGCATCGGCACAGCCACCACCGCCGCAGCGCTGAAAGGGGATGTGCCTTTGCTGTTGGGCATTGCACTGTTTAGCGCGCTGTTTGTGTTTGCGGGTAATCTGACCGCCAATCTTCTTTATGGAATATTGGATCCCAGAATAAAGGAGGGCGGTTATGTTGCGTGAAGCGTTTCCGGCAATCACTTTGGTTCCCCGGCGTTCTGGCTGGAATGTCAGGACAAAAGTGTTGGTATTCCTTTGTGTTGCGGCGGTTTATCTGCTGGGGGTTTTTCTTTGGGGGCTCATGCTGAACCCTGAGTTATATGCGGTGCGCTACGCCGATAAATTGATTGCGCCCAGCCTTGCCCATCCCTTCGGAACCGATTTTATGGGCCGTGACATGTTTTTTCGAACGATAAAGGGGCTGTCGAACAGTTTAATCATCGGTCTTTCTGCCGCGGCAGTCAGTTCGGTGATAGGGCTTGTGTTTGGTGTGGCCTCGGCTTTAATTGGCGGTAAACTGGATAAATTTATTTTGTGGTGTGTAGATTGCTGTATGGGTCTGCCGCATCTGGTATTGCTGATTTTTATTTCCTTTTTAATGGGGCGTGGGGCAAAGGGGGTTCTGGTGGGCATCGCTTTGACTCATTGGCCCGAGCTTACCCGGATGATTCGGGCAGAGGTGTTGCAGCTTCGCTCTTCCCAATTTGTACAGGCGGCTTATAAAATGGGGAAAACCAGATTCGAGGTGGCATGGGAGCATATGATTCCCCATGTGATGCCGGTCTATTTGGTTGGATTGGTGCTTTTGTTTCCCCATGCTATCATGCATGAAGCTTCCATTACCTTTTTGGGGTTCGGGTTGCCTGCGGAATCCCCGGCCATCGGTGTAATCCTTTCAGAAGCCATGCAGCATATTGCAACGGGAAAATGGTGGCTGGCTTTGTTCCCGGGGTTGATGCTTCTGTTGGCAGTGATTCTGTTTGATGTGATTGGGGAAAACCTGAAAAAGCTGATGAATCCCCAAAGCTGCAATGAATAAGGGGGCTGAAATGAAAAATAAAATAAATTCTGCCGTCTTACAGGTTAAGGGACTGCATATTTCCTTTGAAAGATATGGCAAGGGGCTTCGTAAAGTGAATTTGGATGTGATTCACTCCCTGAGTTTAGAGGTATTTTCAGGGGAAATACTGGCCGTGGTGGGTTCCAGCGGATCGGGAAAAAGCCTTTTGGCCCACGCGATTCTTGGAATTCTTCCTCGAAATGCACAGGTGGCGGGAACGATTTGCTATCAAGGACAAAAACTTACCCCGGAACTGCAAAAAAAATACCGGGGGACAGAAATGATGCTGATTCCGCAGTCGGTGGATTATCTGGATCCGCTGATGCGTGTAGGAAAGCAAGTTGTCGGTACCCGAGGGACCAAACAAAAACAGGAACAGGCTTTTTTGCGGTATGGGCTAAATGAGGAAACTGCAAAGAAGTATCCTTTTCAGCTTTCGGGAGGAATGGCACGCAGGGTGCTGATATCCACCGCAGTGGTTGGCAAGCCAAAGCTGATTGTGGCAGATGAGCCAACACCGGGATTAAACCCTGAAATAGCGGAGGAAACTTTTAAACATTTTCGGGAATTTGCTAATGCGGGTGCCGGTGTTTTGCTGATTACCCACGACATCGGTCTGGCTTTGCAGGCGGCTGACCGCATTGCCGTTCTTTATGCGGGAACTGTGGTAGAAACTGCACCGGCCAAAGACTTTCAGGCGGGCAAACACGCTCTGCGGCATCCTTACAGCAAGGCTTTTTTGGATGCACTGCCGCAAAATGCATTTGCTCCCATTGCCGGAACCCAGCCCTATGCAGGGGATTTGCCCCCGGGCTGTCCGTTTGCCCCGCGCTGCCGGCTGCGCACACCAGACTGTGCAAGGCATATCCCCATGCGGAAAATAAGGGGCGGAGAGGTCAGGTGTATCCATGCAACTTGAGGCCCGCAATATTGGATTTCGTTATTCCGACCGATCCGGATGGGTTTTAAAAGATGTCAGTTTAAAAGTGAAGTCCGGCGAAAAATTGGCTTTGGTGGGGCCGTCCGGCTATGGAAAAAGTACGCTTTCTAAAATTTTAAGCGGATATCTTTTGCCGGATTTCGGGCAAGTGCTTTTGGATGGAAAACCGCTGCCTTCCAAAGGATATTGTCCGGTACAGCTGATTTATCAACATCCCGAACAGGCGGTGAATCCCCGGTGGAAGATGTCTAACATTTTAAAGGAATCCTGGCAGCCGGATGAAGCATTATTAAAGCAGATGGGCATTGAGCCGGAATGGATGCAGCGTCGGCCGTCAGAACTTTCCGGCGGGGAGCTTCAGCGGTTTTGTATCGCGCGTGTGCTTGGCCCTCAAACGAAATTCTTGATTTGTGACGAAATCAGCACCATGCTGGATGTGATTACACAGGCGCAGATTTGGCAGCTGCTTCTTCGGGTGGCAACAGAAAATCATCTCGGCCTGATTGTGGTCACCCATAACCGCGCTTTGGCGGATAAAGTCTGTGACAGAATCGTAGAATTGCCTGCCATCAATGGCGGGGATACTTTTAACAATCGTTCTGAGTTTGATAGGGCCGATAGAAAGAAGGTGCTTTGGTGAGTGTCGGGTAGTACATAAAAACACACTGCACCATCAAGCGGTGGGAACCGCTTTCTTCCATTGACAATACGGCGGGGCTCAAAAGGGAACCGTCGGGTAAGTTTTATTAAAAGGGGGTAATATTGTGGAAAAGTTCAAGGTGCTGGAAATCAAAGAGAGCGTTTTTGCGGACAACAACCGTCAGGCGGATTTACTTCGAGAGGAACTAAAACAAAAACAGATTTTTTTGCTGAATCTGATGTCTTCCCCCGGGGCGGGAAAAACCACCACGCTGACCAAAACCATTGCAAAGCTGCAAGAGGAGCTGCGTATCGGCATTATGGAAGCCGATATTGATTCTGATGTGGACGCCAGAACAATTTCAGAAACCGGCGCAAAAGTCATTCAATTACATACCGGCGGCATGTGCCATTTGGATGCCGAAATGACCCGGCAAGGGCTGGAGGGGCTGGAAGCAGACGAACTGGATCTGGTGATTTTAGAAAATGTGGGGAATTTGGTTTGCCCTGCAGAATTCGATACCGGTGCCGCTAAAAACGCCATGATTTTAAGTGTGCCGGAAGGCGATGACAAACCCCTGAAATATCCGTTGATGTTTTCTGTGGCAGATGTGCTGCTGATTAATAAAATTGACACGCTAGAGTTGTTTGATTTTGATATTAAGGCATGCACCGAAAGAGCCAGAAAAATCAACCCGAAGATTAAGGTTATTCCCATTTCGGCCAAAACCGGAGAGGGAATGGAGGAATGGGTCGACTGGCTGCGTTCGGCTGTGAGGGATGCTGTTCACTGATCATTTGCGGAAAGGAAGGGGTTTTGATGGCAGTCAAGCAAAAAGTGCTCGAATTTGCAAACAAGGTAAGCAATAAAAAGCCCGGCACCAAGGGTGCTTTTACAGAGAAGGATCCGGAATATAAGATTCTGGAACCCGTCATGACGGATGAAATGGCAGAGGTGGCTCTTTGCCTGGATTTTCGTGTTCCGAAAAGTGCGCGTGAGGTGGCTTCCCTCAGCAAAAAGCCGCTGGAACGCACCACAGAGCTTTTAATGGAATTGGCCGATGCAGGGGTCTGCTTTATCAATCACAAGGATGGCGAAGACAAGTTTTGGTATGACACTTGGGTTCCCGGTATCATGGAAATGATGGCCAACAATCTGGAAAATGTGCGAAAACATCCGCAGATTGCCGAAGCGTTTGAAGAGTATGGCCGGGTGCGCGGTGCCAAAACTGCCGGGATGCTGCCGGTGGGGGTGGGGCTGATGCGTGTCATTCCCATCGAGAGCGCTATCGATGGGGAATCGCGCAAGGCCTCTTATGAAGAGGTTTCGAAATACCTGAATGAGAACACGGTGTTTTCCGTGTCCGATTGTGCCTGCCGCACGGTAAGAGAGAGTATGGGCGAGGGCTGCGGACATTTAAAGGAAGATATGTGCATCCAAATGGGGCATGCCGCCGAATATTATATTCGCACCGGGCGGGGGCGTCAGATTTCCCGGGAAGAAGCCTTTGAAATTATTCACAGGGCCGAAGAAAACGGCCTGATGCATCAAATCCCCAATCTGGATGGTTCTGGGAAAACCCATGCCATCTGTAACTGCTGCGGCTGTTCCTGCCTGTCGCTGCGAACTGCCGAGATGTTTTTAAATGCAGACATGGTGCGCTCTAACTACGTGTCCGTAGTAGATAAAGACAAATGTGTGGCCTGCGGCGAGTGCGTGGAAAACTGCCCGGTAAACGCTTTGCGGCTGGGCCAGAAATTGTGTTCCACAAAGTCGGTGGTGGAGGATATCACCACAACCGTTACCCCCCGCGATACCGAATGGACTGAGGATAAATGGAATCCGGATTATCGTATTAACCGCAAAAACGTGGTCGATACCGGAACCAGCCCTTGCAAGACCCAGTGCCCGGCTCATATTGGCATTCAGGGTTATATTAAACTGGCATCCCAAGGGCGGTATACCGATGCGCTGGAACTGATTAAGAAAAACAATCCCTTCCCGGCTGTATGCGGTCGCATTTGCCCCCGAAGCTGTGAATCGGCCTGTACCAGGGGTGATATTGACGAGCCTATTGCCATTGATGAAATCAAAAAGTTTATTGCCGAGCAGGATCTGAAGACAGAACACCGCTATATTCCAAAACGCCGCCATGAATACGGGAAGAAAATCGCTGTGGTGGGGGCTGGGCCTTCCGGTCTTTCCTGTGCGTATTACCTTGCGATTGACGGCTATCGGGTAACGGTCTTTGAAAAAGAAAAGGTGCCCGGGGGCATGCTATCGTTGGGAATCCCTGCTTTCCGTTTGGAAAAGGATGTCATTCGTGCCGAGATTGATATTCTGCGGGAAATGGGGGGTGAAATCCAAACCGGTATAGAGGTGGGAAAAGATGTGACTCTTGATGACCTGAGGGCACAGGGCTTTGAAGCCTTTTATTTGGCCATTGGCGCACAGGCCGGGCGAAAGCTGGGCATAGAGGGGGAAGAAGCCTCTGATGTGCTGGTGGGTGTAGACTTTTTGCGCCGCATTAATTTGGGAGAAACTCTTCAGCTGAAAGGCAATGTGGTGGTAATCGGGGGCGGCAATGTGGCCATTGATGTGGCGCGCGCCGCTACCCGCGTAAACAACGGCGGGCAAGTGAATATGTATTGTTTGGAAAGCCGTGCCGAAATGCCCGCGCTGGAGGAAGAAGTAGAAGAAGCGGAAGAGGAAGGAATCGTGATTCATAACTCTTGGGGACCAAAACGGATTGTGGTGGAAAACGGAAAAGTTACCGGGGTGGAATTCCAAAAATGCCTTTCCGTATTTGATGAAAATCGGCGGTTTGCCCCCCAATATGATGAGGCGAATACGATTGTTGTTCCGGCCGATTCTATTTTACTGAGCATTGGGCAAAGTATTGATTGGGGTACGATTTTAAAAGGCAGCAAATTGGAGCTGAATCCCAACCGCACCGCAAAGGCAAATGCGGTTACCCTGCAAACCGATGAACCTGATCTGTTTGTGGGCGGCGACGCTTATACCGGCCCCAGATTCGCCATTGACGCCATTGCCCACGGCAAGGAAGCGGCGATTTCTATTCATCGCTTTGTACATCCCGGTCAGGATATGCTGATTGGGCGGGATCGCCGGGAATACCGCGCCTTGGACAAAGCCAGCCTGATCATTGACGGATACGACACCATGCCGCGGCAAAGACCAGCGCATTTAAAAGCAGCGGATGGAAGAAAACAGTTTCGGGATTTGCGTTCTACCTTTACCGAAGAACAGATGCAGCGCGAAACAGAACGCTGTTTGGGCTGTGGCGCCACTATTGTGGATCAGTATCTTTGTGTGGGATGCGGCCAGTGTACCACGAAATGCAAGTTTGATGCCATTCATTTGGAACGCCGGTATGACGGGCAAGGAGTTTCTTATGAAAACATGAAGCCCGTGGTTATTAAACATGTATTAAAGAGAAAAGTGCGTATTACGGCCAAAAAAATTAAAGGGACGTTTTCTTCAAAAGCAGCTCGTTAAAGCGGGGGTATATGGTGTACGGCATGCCCTTGGGGACGAAAGAAGGTGTTGGTTTGCATGAACTGGGGATTATGTATCATGTGGTCAATCAGGTAGAAAAAATAGCCCGGCAGAACCGACTGACGGAAATTGAGGCACTGGTGCTGCAAATCGGGGAACTTTCGTCGGTTGTGCCGCAATTTATCCGTGCCTGTTATCCGGCAGCAGCGGACGGAACTTTATTGCAAAAAGCCTTGCTGGAAATTGAAATTCTTCCTGCAAACGCGCTGTGCCGCGGCTGCGGAAAGATTTATCATCTTCCCCTTGGCAACAGAAAATGTCCGCATTGCGAGAACCCGGATTATGAGCTGCTTTGCGGAAGAGAATTTAATATCAAAGAAATCCGTGCCCGTTGAATTGAGCAAAGTCTCTGTGTTTCGCTGGCCCGGCTCTTATCCACACTGGATAAGAGCCGGTTTTTTGTGGTGAAAAGCGGCACAATAATAGTATTATGGTGATAGATTGTTCTTACAAATGGCAAAGACTTGCTTGAGTTTTTCCAGATATTTGATTATAATAAAATCAAAGGGAAAAGCATTTTGTGAAGGCAGGGGAACGTTCACGCCGAAGCATGGAAATTCTCTGTGTTTCATGATTCCCTGAAGAATTCCGAAAGTGGCAGAATAGTTACATTGCAATAAGATGGGGGAATTTTATGGATGAGAAATTTATTACGTTTACCATTGGCAAACAAAAGAACATTGCATTAATCGCCCACGACGGAAAAAAGCAGGAATTAATTCAGTGGTGTGCTCAAAATCAAGAGATTCTGCAAGGTCACTTTTTATGTGGAACCGGAACAACGGCCAGACTGGTAGCAGAAAAAACCGGACTTCCGGTAAAAGGCTACAACAGCGGCCCGTTGGGCGGCGATCAGCAGATCGGTGCGAAAATTGTAGAAGGCAATATCAATTTTGTGATTTTTTTCTCGGATCCTTTAGAAGCTCAGCCGCATGATCCGGATGTTAAAGCTTTGCTGCGCATTGCCCAGGTTTATGATATTCCAATCGCCAACAACAAAGCCACTGCTGACTTTCTGATCCATTCCACTTTGATGAATCAGGAGTATAACCACAAGGTAATTAATTTTAAGCAGAAAATCATTGATCGCGCCAATGACAAAAGTGAACTGATTCAATAGGAAGCAGGTGAATCGTTATGATTACAATAAAAATTTTGATTGACAGTGTGGAAAAAGTGAAAAAACTGACTTCGATTCTTTCCAAAGAAGATGTGGACTGTGAAGTGGTGGAAGGGGTTCATATTATTGATGCCAAATCGATTATGGGGCTTTTCAGCATTGATTTAGCAGGCCCGGTTCAATTAAACATTCATTCTGACGACCAATCGATTTTGGACAACCTGAAAGAATTTATTGTAGAATAAGTCTGTTGTGTGAGTCTTTCTAAGATGAAGGTGTCCATTCATTGTGGAATAAAAAGGCGAGCAAACGCATTGCAAAAACCCTGTGTTGAATTTCAACACAGGGTTTTTGCAGGGCAGACGCACCCAATTGCCCTTTTCTTTATAATAATAAAAGGATAAACATGTAAAAACAGACAGTTGAAACAAGACTATGAAGCGAAAAGAAAACTCCTTGGGGCAAAGCCCGGGGCGTTTGTGCGGTTCCATTCGAATAAAGTCTCTTTTTTATCGTGGGTATCCTTTTGTTTTTATTGACAGGCGATCTGGAATAGCCTATGATTAAATACAGCTTTTTCTTTTTTAAAATGCAGTAAAAAAATAAATTTGCTGCGTAATAATGGCCAATTTGAATCAATACTATACAGTAGGGCGAAAGCTCTGCTTTTTTCAACCATATTCCGGAGAAACCGGCGTTTGTAAGTGGTGAAAACAGGGGGTTATATCATGCAGTTAAAAGAGTTATTGCAAGGCCTGGAATATTCCTGTTCCGGTGATCTGCAGGTGACAGTGGCGGATTTAATTTATGATTCCAGAAAAATAAAACCCGGCTGTGCCTTTGTTTGTCTGCGCGGAGCACAGGCGGATGGGCACCGGTATGCCCGGCAGGCGGTGCAGGACGGAGCCTGCGCCATCATCGCAGAAGAATCGATAGAGCTTTCAGAGCAAATCCCCGTGGTGATTGTGCCGGATACCCGGTACGCTTTGGCAGTGATGTCCGCCGCATATTTTGGACACCCGGCTCAGCGGATGAAAATCATCGGGGTAACCGGAACAAAAGGGAAAACCACCACTTCTTATATGATTCGTGCGATTTTGGAGAAGGCCGGGCTGAAAACCGGGCTGATCGGAACCATCGGCGCGGTGATTGGGGATCAGGTGGTTCCAACTGAAAACACAACGCCGGAATCTTATGAAGTTCAGTATTTTATGAAAAAGATGGCGGAGGAAGGGTGCCGCTGCGTTGTTATGGAAGCCTCTTCCATCGGCCTGAAAGGATGCCGAACAGCCGGATTCACTTTTGATATTGGCTTGTTTACGAACTTTTCACCAGATCATATCGGCGGGGATGAGCATGCCTCTTTAGAAGAATACATGGAGTGCAAAAGCATGTTGTTCCGCCAGTGTCGCCTTGGAATTGTAAATATTGACGATGAGAATTGGGAAGGCGTTTTAAAAGGGCACACCTGTGAGTTAGAAACCTTTGGCTTTTCCGACACGGCTCAGCTGCGGGCAGAAAACGAAAACCTTGTGTCTCGTCCGGGCTATTTGGGTGCCCGCTTTGATGTGCGCGGCCTGATGGATTTTTCGGCCACTGTGGATATTCCCGGTAAGTTCAGCGCATATAACGCTTTGGCTGCCATTGCGGTGTGCCGTCATTTCCCGGTCAGTAAGGAGCAAATTCAGCAAGGGCTTAGTTCTGTTACGGTAAAAGGCCGTGTGGAACCGGTTCCCGTTCCGGGTGAATATACGCTGCTGATTGATTATGCTCACAATGCAGTTAGCATGGAAAATATTCTGGAAACCCTTCAGGAATATCAGCCGACGCGCCTGATTTGTATGTTTGGGGCGGGTGGCAACCGCGCCAAATCCCGCCGGTATGAGATGGGCGAGGTGTGCGGCCGCTTGGCGGATCTTTCGGTCATTACGGCTGATAACTCCCGCTTTGAAGATGTGATGGATATCATTGAAGATATTAAAGTCGGCATGGCCAAGACCGATGGCGAATATGTGGTGATTCCCGATCGCCGGGAAGCCATTCGTTATTGTCTTGTGAATGCTCAAAAGGGCGATATTGTGGTGTTGGCTGGAAAAGGACACGAGGATTATCAAGAAATTAAGGGAGTGAAATACCCCTTTGATGAGCGTGTTGTGATAGCGGAACTGCTGGAAGAAATCAAGAAAGCGTGATAACATGAAAATGCTGGTCAGGGAAATCGCACAGGCATGCGGGGGCACGCTTTTGTGTGGGGATGAAAATCAGGAAATTACCTTTGTGACCACAGACAGCCGCCAGGCGGGGCCCGGTGCACTGTTTGTTCCCATCGTCGGCGAAAACGTAAATGCTCACCGCTTTCTGGATGCTGTTTCTGCCGCCGGAGCAACGGCTGTTTTGACTCAGGAGCATGCAAAGAAAGAGGACTCTTGCGCGTGGATTGCTGTTTCGGATACCCGGGCAGCGCTTCAGGCAATCGCTTCTGCTTACCGCAGCCGGTTTTCCATTCCCCTTGTGGGGGTAACCGGGAGCGTCGGCAAGACCACCACCAAAGAAATGTTGGCCTTGGCTTTGTCCGCAGAGCGCAATGTGATGAAAACCGAAGGGAATTTTAACAGCCAGCTGGGCGTGCCGCTGACTTTGTTTCGGCTGGAGCCAGAGCATCAGGCGGCAATCATCGAAATGGGTATGAGTGAATTCGGTGAAATGGCCCGCTTGGCCAAAACAGCCCGTCCCACCTGTGCGGTGATGACCAATATTGGCATTTCTCATATTGAAAATCTGGGAACCCAGGAAAATATCTGTTCTGAAAAGCTTCATATTACCGATTCGTTCACAAAGGATTCGGTTCTTTTTCTGAATGGGGACGATCCGATTCTGGCCGGTCTGCGGGGAAAGCTGCCTTATTCCGTGATTTATTTTGGAACCGGTGACTGGTGTGATTTTCGGGCGGAGCACATCAGTTTTGAAGACGGTTCCACCTGTTTTACAGCGGTGTTTGGGCAGTCTCGGCTTTCGGTGTCGCTTCCGGTTCCGGGAACACATAATGTTCTCAATGCGCTGGCTTCGCTGGCGGTGGCTCAGCATTTGGGTGTATCACCCCAAAAGGCAGCCGAGGCACTGCAAACCTATCAGCCTCCGGCGATGCGGCAGCAGATTCATACATCCCATGGCATTACGATTATTGATGACTCTTATAATGCCAGCCCGGATTCCATGCGCAGCAGTATCAATATTTTAATGGATTTAAAGGGGAAAGGTTCCGGTCGTGCGGTGGCGGTATTGGCCGATATGCTGGAACTGGGGGAGCATTCCCGTCAGGCTCATTTTGAAACCGGTGTGTATGCGGCAGCCCATGGGGTGGATGCCCTGTTTGTCATTGGACAACAGGCGCGAGAAATCCGCTGGGGTGCGTTGTCTGCAGAAAGCCACCTGCCTGTTTTTTCCTTTTGCAATAATCAAAAAGCGTTGGAAACGCTGCTGGAGTATTTAAAACCGGACGATGTTGTGGTAATTAAAGGCTCTCGGGGAATGAAAACGGATGAAATTGTTCGTGGCCTGTTGGAACGGTAAGTTTGTTTCCCGAAAAGAAAAAAGAACGCAAAGCATTGCTTTGCGTTCTTTTTTACGAAAATTTAACATTTTAAAGGTCTGAAATATTTATTGCACAAATCGTATTCCTCGTTTCTACAAGGATTACAAAATATACTTGGTATATTTATAAATAATAGATAGAAATAAAATAAAAAACTTTTTTCTGTTTTCTGCCCTTTGACGAAATACTGGGCAAACTAAATAAAAAGTTCGAGAATTGATCTGGGTTCTATTTGACAATTATTTCTAGGTTTACTATAATTACAGTAACAACTTTGCGGTAGAATGAAAGTTGTTACTGGCGTTTTGGATTGTTTTTTTCAGAAAATACTCAAAATTTGATAGAAAAGAGGGATGAGGAGAGATGCCAAAGGTTGAAATTAAAAATCTATATAAAATATTTGGTGCTACCCCCAAAAAGATGATTCCGCTCTTGCAGCAGGGTGAAAACAAGGAATCTGTTTTAAAAAAAAGCAAGCATCATGTTGGTGTAAATAATGCTTCTTTTTCAGTAGAGGAAGGCGAGATCTTTGTCGTCATGGGCCTTTCTGGAAGCGGAAAATCCACTTTGATTCGTTGCTTGAACCGGCTGATCGAGCCAACAGACGGGCAGGTATTAATTGATGGACAAGATATCGCGGCATATGATGCAGAACGCTTAAGAGAAGTTCGCAGAAAGAAAATTGCCATGGTGTTTCAAAATTTTGCTCTTCTGCCTCATCGCACCGTGGCTGACAATGTGGCTTTCGGTTTAGAGATTCAAAAGGTGGACGAACAAGAGCGCCGGGCAAAAGCGCTTGAAATGCTTGAAGTTGTGGGTCTGAAAGGCTATGAGAATGCATATCCTTCTCAGCTTTCTGGCGGTATGCAGCAAAGAGTAGGGTTGGCGCGGGCTTTGGCAACATCTCCTGACGTTTTGCTGATGGACGAGGCCTTCAGTGCGCTGGATCCCCTGATTCGCAAGGGAATGCAGAATGAGCTGATCAGTCTGCAAAGAAAATTAAAGAAAACTATTATTTTTATTACCCATGATTTGGATGAGGCTTTGAAGCTGGGGGATCGCATTGCGATTATGAAAGACGGCGTCATTGTGCAAATCGGCACGCCGGAAGAAATTTTAAGCAAGCCGGCTGACGATTATGTGAAGGAATTTGTGCAGGGCGTGAATCGCAGCAAGGTAATGACGGCCAGCTCTATTATGAGCGACGCAGACACGGTTACCACAGTAACCGGCGGCGCCAGAGTTGCGGTGCGTCAGATGAAAGAAGCGGCAATTTCCAGCCTTTTTGTCACGAATAAGCAGGGGGAACTTTTGGGCATTGTTACTATTGATGATGCGACCCGGCTGATTCGCGAAGGAAAAGAGGATTTGGCCGAGATTTTGGATCGGGGCATCTGCACCGTTAATCCAGATACTTTAATTGAAGAAATAGCTCCCCTGTTTTTGAACACCCGGTACCCTGTGGCAGTTACCGATGAGGATAACAAACTTTTGGGTATTATATTTAAGGTGTCGGTTCTGGCGGGCATTGTAGGGGAGGGCAACGCGGATGTATAGATTACCGATTGGCGATTATGTGGAACGTGCGATTGACTGGCTTACCGTCAATTTAGCTCCCTTCTTTAATGGGATTAAAGAAGGACTTTCCGGGATTATCGGCGGATTTGAATTTGTATTTAATGGAATTCCTTTTTACATTATGATTGCGCTGTTTGCGCTTTTGGCCTGGCGTGTTGCCGGCCGGGGAACAGGAATCTTTACCATAGTGGGACTTTTGCTGATTGTTTCTATGAATTTGTGGACACAGACAATGGAAACTTTGGCTTTGGTGGTCACTTCCACTTTCATTGCATTGTTATTGGGGCTTCCCCTTGGCATTTGGATGTCGCGCAGCGACAAGGCCAACAATGCTATCCGGCCTGTTTTAGACTTTATGCAGACCATGCCGGCTTTTGTTTATTTGATTCCTGCGGTATACTTTTTTGATTTGGGAGAAGTTCCGGGAGCGGTGGCAACCGTTATCTTTGCGATGCCTCCTGTGGTGCGCCTGACCAGCCTGGGAATTCGTCAGGTTCCCTTGGATGTGGTCGAAGCATCCAGAGCCTTCGGTTCCACTTCTGGCCAGCTGCTGTGGAAAGTGCAGATTCCCATGGCAATGCCCACTATTTTAGCCGGGCTGAACCAAACGATTCTGCTTTCCTTGTCTATGGTGGTTATCTCAGCCATGATCGGTGCCGGCGGGCTGGGCAATGTGGTTCTGCAAGGGATTACGCAGATGAAGATGGGCCAGGGATTTGAAGGCGGCCTTGCCGTTGTCATTTTGGCTATGGTGATTGACCGTATCACTCAAAGTTTGGGGAAAGGAAATCGGAAGAGTTTATTCTCTATTCTTTTTAAGAAGGGAAGGACCGAATAATGATACGATTTCAAGGGAAAGTCAAAAAAGCATTGGCTCTCGGCCTTAGCTTGGTGATGATAACCGGGGCGATGGGCGGCTGTGGCCAGCCGCAAAACGAAAAGGTTAAAACTGTAAAACTGGGGTATGTGAACTGGGCAGAAGGAATTGCCATGACAAATCTGGCGGCCGCAGTGCTGCAAGATGACATGGGTTACCGTGTGGAAACCGCCATGGTAGATGTTGCCCCGCTGTTCACCTCGCTGGTTGCTGGGAACACAGATGCATTTATGGACGTGTGGCTTCCGGTAACTCATGAGGACTATATGAATAAATATGGCGATCAGTTAGAAGATTTGGGCGTCAATTATGAAAATGCGATGATTGGCCTTACCGTTCCCGCTTATGTACCTATTAACAGCGTAGAAGAACTGAAAGATAACAAAGAAATGTTCAACGGTGAAATTGTCGGCATTGATTCCGGAGCAGTGGTCATGAGGGAGACAGAACGGTTGATTTCGGAATACGATCTGGATTATAAGCTTCTGTCAGGCAGCGGCCCCACCATGACGGCGGCATTGAAAAAAGCCATTGATGCAAAGGAACCGATTGTGGTGCTGGGTTGGAAGCCCCATTGGAAATTTTCTCGTTGGGATTTAAAAGTGTTAGAAGATCCAAAGAATATTTATGGAACCTCAGAGAATATTCACACCATGGCAAGAAAAGGGTTTTCAAACGATATGCCGGATGTAGCGGCATTTTTGACAAACTTTAAACTGGATGAGCAGCAGTTGGGGAGTTTGATGGACGCCATTGAAAATGGCAGCGATCCCTTGGAAGCAGCCCGAAAGTGGAGCAAAGACAATGCAGAGCTGGTGAAAAGCTGGCTTCCAAATGCAGAAATAGAAAACACGAAGAAAACGGAGGACAAACCATGAAGAGAATATTAGCGCTGGGACTAAGTGTGTTGCTCTTGGCAGGGGCAATGGCTGGCTGCGGCCAGACCGGAAAAGGCTCAAAAACCGTAAAACTGGGGTATGTGAACTGGGCAGAGGGAATTGCCATGACGAATCTGGCAGCCGCTGTGATGGAAGATGAAATGGGTTACAAAGTGGAATTGACCATGGCAGACGTAGCCCCGGTGTTCACCTCGGTAGCCAGCGGGAATACCGATGCATTTATGGATGCCTGGCTTCCCATTACTCATGAAGATTATATGAATAAATATGGAGATAAACTGGACGATTTGGGAATCAATTATGATAACGCACGGCTTGGGCTGGCGGTTCCCAGTTATGTTCCGGTAAACAGTGTTGAAGAACTTAACGCGAACAAAAACTTGTTCAACGGTGAAATCATCGGCATTGATTCCGGAGCGGGACTGATGCGGGTAACAGAACAGGCTATTTCGGAATACGGTTTGGATTATAAGCTTTTGCCGGGTAGCGGCCCCACCATGACAGCTGCCTTGCAGAAAGCCATTAACGCCAACGAGCCGATTGTGGTAACCGCTTGGAAACCCCACTGGAAATTCTCCCGTTGGGATTTAAAGATGCTGGAAGATCCGAAAGAAATCTTCGGTGCAGCAGAGGACATTCATACCGTGGCCAGAAAAGGTCTTGCTGAGGATATGCCGGACGTGGCGGAATTCCTGACCAATTTTAGAATGGATGAGCAGGAGCTTGGCAGCCTGATGGATGCCATTGAAAATGATGGCGGCGAGCCGTTGGATGTGGCCAGAAAATGGGCCAAAGACAACGCAGAGCTGGTGCAGAACTGGCTGCCGGAAAAAGCGGAATCATAAAATCGAAACATGTATTAAAAAAGGCTCTTCGCATTGGCGAAGGGCCTTTTTAATAGAATAATATTCATCAATAAAAGGATATAACGGCATCTGCCGAAAAATTGCTCTTACAGGAATAAGTCCCGTTCTCCGGCTTCCATGCGGGCGATATTGGTGCGCACCACACGCTGTACCCGGGGGTTTTCAATTTTCTCAATCTCAGATTCCAGCAGCTTGCGGCCCATTTCCAAAAGCTCTGGATCTCCATAATCCAGCATGTATTCCAAAAGAGTCATCAAAGCATTGGGGGTGCACACATATTGAATGGCGCCGCTTTTTGCCAGCTGCATAAAACGGTCGCCGGTGCGCCCCTGACGGTAACAGGCGGTGCAGTAGCTGGGGATATAGCCGTTTCCAATCAGCGTCTTAATCACTTCCAGCGGCCGGCGTTCGTCCGAAAGCTGGAACTGGCCCGATACCGCAGCCTGGGGTGCTTCGTCCTCTTCTTTATAGCCGCCGATTTCGGTGTTGGAGCCGGCACTGATTTGAGAGACACCGTAACGGAGCACCTCATCCCGCATTTGTGCGGATTCGCGGGTGGACATAATGATGCCGGTATAGGGAACCGCAATCCTTAGAATTGCCACCAGATGTTTAAAGGTGTCGTCGTCCACCAAATGAGGGAAATCCTTCAGGGTCATGCCTTCTGCCTGCTTTAAGCGGGGCATCGAGATGGTGTGGAAGCCCACGCCGAATTTTTCTTCCAGATGAGCATTGTGCATCATCAGACCCAGCACTTCATATTTGGCGTCATACAGACCAAACAGAACGCCGGCGCCCACATCCTCAATCCCGGCCTCCATGGCACGGTCAAAGGAACCCAAGTGATATTGGTAATCGCCTTTGCGACAGTTGGGGTGCATCCGGTCATAAGTGGGTTTATGATAGGTTTCTTGAAACAGAATGTAAGTGCCGATGCCCTTTTCGTGCAGCATACGGTATTCTTCCACTGTGGTGGCCGCTATGTTTACATTGACCCGGCGAATACTGCCGTTGTCCAGCTTGGTTTCATAGATGGCATCCAGTGCTTCTAAAATATAGTTGATATCGCAGTTGACGGGATCTTCCCCGGCTTCCAGTGCCAGACGCTTGTGCCCCATACGCTCTAATACCCGGACTTCCTGCTGAATTTCTTCTCGGGTCAGGCGGCGGCGCTTCATTTGGTTGCACCGCTGAAAGCCGCAGTATACGCAGCTGTTTACGCAGTAGTTGGACACATAAAGAGGCGCAAACAAGACAATTCGGTTTCCGTAAATTTTTCGTTTGATTTCACCGGCTACACGATAAATACGATCCAGCAGTTCCGGTTCCGTTACATGCAGCAGCAAAGCAATGTCCAGATAGCTCAGCTGTTTGCCCTCTTCGGCACGGCGTACGGCTTCTTCTTTTTCAGCAGTGCTGCTGGCAGATGCCTGCGCCAACAGGTCCTCAATCAGCTTGTGATCAATTTGCATAAGACACTCTCCTATCCTTATGGTCCCCCCGGTCCACCGTTAAGGTGTATCCGGTCCGTTCAACACGGCCCTGGATGCAGAAACGGCATTCTGCCGCTTCGTCGCCGGTACAGATCTTATTGTCATAAAGCAAGTATTTTTTTCTTACATCCACCGGGGAAAGGTTTGGCATTACCACGTTTGCCCCGGCTTTCAGTACTTTTTCGCGGCCCAGAGGATCCAGTGTTCCCACTGCGGTGGTGGCGGGCAGCAAAACCGCCGGCAGCATAACCCGCAGCATTGCCACCATCAAAATCGTTTGCTCCAGCGTGCCGGCAGAGTAGCTGCCAAAAGGCGTATCCTTTTGGGGGATAAAAGGGCCGATGCCCACCATGTGGGGTTGCAGTTCTTTTAAGAACAACAGATCATCCGCAAGACATTCCGGGGTCTGAAAAGGGGAACCCACCATAAAGCCCGCCCCAACTTGATAGCCGATTTCCCGCAGATCCCAAAGACATCGCCGGCGATTGTCCCAGAGCATCTCTTTTGGGTGCAGCTGGCGGTAATGAATGTCGTTAGCGGTTTCGTGGCGCAGCAAATAACGCTCTGCCCCGGCATCATACAGCCGCTGATACGATTCCCGGCTTCGTTCCCCCAAAGACAGCGTAATGGCGCAGTCCGGGAAAGCGGTGCGAATGGAATGGACAATGCGCTCTAATCGGTCATCGGTAAAATAGGGATCCTCTCCGCCTTGAAGCACAAAGGTGCGGTATCCCAGCTGCCACCCCAACTGACAGCATTCCAGAATCTGCTCTTGGATCAGGCGGTAGCGCTCCGCATTGTGATTATCTTTGCGGATGCCGCAGTAATAACAGTTGTTTTTGCAGTAGTTGGTGAATTCAATCAGGCCCCGGGTGTACACATCGCGGCCGTAACTGAGAAGGCGCAGGCGGTTGGATTCTTCAATCAATTCCTGCCGCTCTGTGCCGCCGTTTTTCCGGATGAAGTCTGCCAGTTCCTCTCGGGTCATTCGATTTAGATCACGCATGGCAAAATTCCTCCTGTTTTTGGATTTCCGGTATCGGCTGCAACACTCGATCTAAAATTCCGGTGACATAGGCGATCAGCACGCCATAATTGACAATGGGCACCTGACAGTTTTGCGCCTGCTCAATGCGGTGCAGCATTTCGGTTCGGTTGATCATACAGGCACCGCAATGCACCACCAGTGCATATTCGCGCAGATCTTTGGTATAGGTCAGGCCGGAACAGAATTCAAATTCCAACTGTTTGCCGGTTTTTTCCCGAAGCCACCGGGGAATTTTCACCTTCCCGATGTCGTCCTCTTGCCGGTGGTGGGTGCAGGCTTCCGCAATTAAAATGCGGTCATTGTCCTTGAGGCGGGCAATGGCACGGGCTCCTGCTGCCAGTTCCTGCAAATCTCCTTTGGCCCGGGCAAACAGAATGGAAAAAGAGGTAAGCGGAATGGCCGAGGGCAGCAGATTTGCCACTTCTTTAAATACCTGAGAATCCGTAATGACCAAAGCGGGTGGGTGAGCCAAAGCTGCCAATGCTTGGGGAATTTCTTTTGGCTGCACCACCAGCGCGGGGGCTCCCAATTCCAATAAAGCGCGCAAAACCTGTTGCTGGGGCAAAATCAAACGCCCTTTGGGTGCAGAAGCATCAATGGGGGTAACCAGCAGTACCACGTCACCGGGCATCACCAGACCGTCCAGAAGTCCCGGAGCCTTTGCTCCCGGTTTTGCATGGGACAAGTTTTCGATGAGCTGTAACATTCCCTGCCCGATTTGGGCAGAAACCGCCACGGCGTTTTGCGGGGGCGGTGCGCTGCCGGGCAAATCGGTTTTGTTCCAGACCAAAATGACCGGAAGCCCGCGTTGGCGCAATTGCTCTAAAAAGGATTCTTCCGATTTGTCCAGTCCGGTTCCGGCGTCTGCCACATAAAGGACGATATCGGTTCGGCCCAGAACTTCTAAGGATTTTTCCTTTCGCAAATCGCCCAAATCCCCGGTGTCATCTAGGCCGGCCGTGTCAATCAGCACACAAGGGCCAAGGGGAAACAGTTCCATGCTTTTGTAAACGGGATCTGTGGTTGTTCCCTTTTGATCGGACACAATCGCTGTGTTTTGCCCGGTCAAAGCGTTAATCAGGCTGGATTTCCCGGCGTTGCGCTTTCCAAACAGGGCGATGTGGGTGCGAACTCCTCTGGGGCTAAGCTCCATTCAGGAAACCTCCTTTTTGGAAATAGAAGTTTTGACGGTCACATAATTTAACCTGCCCAGCTTTCCGGTCAGGCTGTTGATTTCATCGGTGGTGCTGACAACCACTAAGGACACAACGGCCATGTTTTCTTCTGGCATCGGAATTCCCATGCGGCCTTTGACGATTCCCTGAAAGGAGGAAATCACCTGATTGAATTCCTTCTGACACAAGTTGGGCTGTTCTAAAATGGCGCTGATAACGGCAACTCGGTTCATTTAAAAATCCTCCTGTAAATAAAAAAAGCCTTTCCAAATTCGGAAAGGCTCTGATTGCAGAAAAAGGCATAATACAACCGGCGGCAAACCGAAGAATCGGGTGAGCCGCATGTTTCCTTTCAGATCAGCAATGCTTTTCCGTCAGATAAAAATAGAATGCTTGCAGACGCACTTTCGCAAAGAATAATCTCTGTGAAAATGAAAGTCTGTGGCTTCATTATAAAGGGAAACAGAAACCTTGTCAACCGCTTCACAATCCCGGTTTCGCATGAAAAATGGCGCTGATTCCGGCAAATGATTTTTACTGGCTCGTTTGTTGCAAAGCACCTTCATTTTATCTTTAAACTTTAAAAAATGTTTTTCAAAAACACTTGTGATTTTCGATTAAAAGGGATCAAAACAGCACGAAATTGATATACTGAATGTATTTTTATAGTTAAGGATACTGTTTGTTTATTTATTTTTGATCAATTGCAATGGTTTGTTTGCGTATTCTTTGATACCGTGTTTGATGAAGTGTCTGCCAAATTCTTGAAATGCTGAGAAAGCACTGAAAACACCCGGCACAAATGTTGCAAAATTCCTCTAGAAAAAGAACGGAAAAGTTTACCCGAGTATGATTTCTTAAAAGCCCAAAGTGGTGAGAAACGGAATTGGGGGTATAAGAAAAAACGGGTAAATAGAACTCGAAACAAAATTAGTCTGAAAAGATAGCGCGCGTTTTGCTTACTGTTTTGTGAAAAGGTTAATTGCATGCAATTTTCACGAATCTATCTTTCATATTATTTTTAGGAATTCCAGTGAAAACATTGACAGTTACGAAATGAACAAATAAAATAAATGAAAAAGGAGGAATACTCATGGAAAAGATAAGGATTGCAATTGTAGGGTACGGCAATATTGGAAAATATGCACTGGAAGCTGTTTTGGCGGCTGAAGATATGGAACTTGCAGGTGTTGTTCGCAGAAATGCCAGCAACGAAATGCCCAAAGAACTCGGCGGAATCACGGTCACAGAAGATATTACAAAGCTGGGAAAGGTGGATGTTGCCTTGCTTTGCACACCCACACGCAGCGTACAGGAATATGCAGAAAAATACCTGGCATTGGGTATCAATACAGTTGACAGCTTTGATATTCATACATCCATTGTAGATTTAAGAAAAACTCTGGATCAAAAAGCAAAAGAAGCTGGACGAGTTTCGGTTCTTTCTGCCGGGTGGGACCCGGGAAGTGACTCGGTAGTGCGCACCTTGATGCAGGCTTGCGCCCCCAAAGGGATTACCTACACCAATTTTGGCCCCGGCATGAGCATGGGCCACACTGTGGCAGCCAAGGCGGTTAAGGGGGTAAAAGGCGCTTTGTCCATGACTATCCCGCTGGGAACCGGTGTTCACAGAAGAATGGTGTATGTGGAATTGGAAGAGGGAGCCAGCATTGACACGGTGAGCAAGGCAATCAAAAGTGATGATTATTTTGCCCACGATGAAACTCATGTGATTCAGGTTCCGGATATCAAAGCCGTAATTGACCGCGGCCATGGCGTTCATATGATTCGCAAGGGTGTTTCCGGCACAACAGATAATCAGATTTTTGAGTACAATATGACCATTAACAATCCGGCGCTGACTTCTCAGGTGATGGTGGCATGTGCCAGAGCATCCATGAAGCAGCAGCCCGGCGCTTATACCATGATCGAGATTCCGGTGATCGACTTGCTGCCCGGCAGCCGTGAATCCCTGATTGCTGCGTTGGTATAATTTGATTTTTTGCCAAGTTTAAAATTTAGACGGATGCCTTTTTGTATGGAGAAAGAAAGGAGATTGCCTGTGGGTAATGTCCTTTCTTTTTTTTATTCAAAAAATCTTGTGCCATAAAACTGGTAACAAATCTTGCTAGCAGTCTTTCTTTTCTTTGCAAAATGCACATCTCTTTTTGCTAAAATAAAAAAAGAACAGCAAAGATTCCCATAATTATGCAAAAGAAGCCTTGATGGAAGGAAAGATGTTATGTTATACTAACAAAAACACAAAGTTAGTTATAACTAACTTTTGCGGCGTGTTTATGAAACAAAACGAAATCTGAGGGAAATGGGTTGAGAGGAATTAAAAAATATGTGGGTATTGAATGAGGAGAATAAAACCCCGCTTTATGCCCAATTGTATCGGCAGATTAAAGCGGATATTTTAAGCGGGAAGCTGAAACCCGGAACAAAACTGAAATCCAGCCGGGCGGTATCGGCGGAATTTCGCATCAGCAGAAATACGGTGGAGCTGGCCTATAACCAGCTGTTTGCAGAGGGCTTTATTATCAGCCAGCCGCGAAAAGGTTATTATGTGGATGCACAGAATATTCACCCGTTTTTACAGTGTGAAGCGGTAAGTCCTCAGCAGGAATTAAAGGTGTCTGAACCTGAAATTCTTTATGATTTTCAGCGAGGCAGACTTCTTTTGTCTGATCTTCCCTGCAGCCGGTGGCAAAGGCTGCTGAATCGGTGTTTTCAGGATAATAAAGAAGCTCTTGCTTTGAAAAAATCAGTTTTTGGCGAACTGGGGCTTCGGACAGAAATTCAAAAACAGCTTCATAATTACCGGAATGTAACGTGCAAGGTAGAGCAGATTGTTGTGACCACGGGAACACAGTTTTGCCTGGATTTGATCTGCCGGCTTTTACATTCCATTCATACAGGGGCAGAGATTGCCATGGAAGAACCGGGCGACGATCAGTCTCGAATTACACTGCAAAACCATGGTTTTTTCCCTTATCCGATGGGGGTGGATTCTCAGGGGGCGATGGCCAAATCTTTGACGGGAACCAATGTAACGGCGGCTTATGTAACCCCGTCGCATCAATTCCCCACCGGGACTGTGATGTCGTTGTCCCGGCGAAATGAATTCGCCCAATGGGCTGTTCGCAAAAATACATTTTTAATTGAAGACGATCACAACTGCCACTTTCAACATGGCCACAAGCCGCTGCCGTCCATTCAGTCCCTTTGCCCGGATCGGGTTTTTTACATCGGCGGATTTTCTGATATCTTGTTTCCTTGTGTGAATGTTTCTTATCTGGTAGTGCCCGAGCCTTTGCTGGACACACTGCACCAGTGGATCGATCACCATGCACCCTTTGTGCCTTTTCTCACGCAAAAACCATTGGAGCTGTTTTTAAAAGAAGGGTACTGGGAAAGTCATTTGAGAAAAATGCGGAAAATTCAAACAGCCAAATGTGAAAGTCTGTTGAGCGCGTTAAAAAATAAATTTGGGGACAGTATCTCCATTTCCGGTTTTCAGTCCGGGTTGCATCTGCTGATTCAGGCCAGGTGGCCGGCTTCTGAAGAGGAACTGATTCATCAGGCCCGGCTAGCCGGTGTGGGGGTGTATCCCACTTCACAATATTGGTTTTATCCCGTGAAATATGAGTATGGAACAGTGCTTTTAAATTATGGGGGAATTCCGCTGGAAGAGATTTCTGTTGCGGTGGATTTGCTTTATCAGGCTTGGCGCGGGGACAAAAGCAGATAGAGAAAAAACTGGCTCTATAAAACCGTTTCAGGCTGGTTCTTGTGCCCTTGGCTTCGGCTCCTTAAAATGTTTTTATGGGCGGGTGCGTTTCTTTGCCCAAATACATTCTAAGGGATTGGTCGTGATGCGATTATCATTGGCGCCAATGGGCGAATTGTTGCAAGTGAAAGCAATTTGGCTGGATGAATCTGCACAAGAGGGGCTGGAACAAGCCGGCATTACAGTGGATAGTAAGGTTTATATTGTACACAAAACTTACGGTGACGCCCTGATTCTAGGGGTGGGGGAACGCCGAGTTGCCGTTGGTGAGGAACTGGCCCGAAAAATTATTGTGGAATCCGATTCTTCGACGCAGGACTGCTGCCAAATGTCTTTTGGAATTACTTTGAGAAAGCGGTTTGGCCTTTTTTAGAATTTTTAGGGGCAGGAAGGAAGAAACTGGAACCATAGAGAATTTTGAAACTGGCTCTTGCGCTTGAAGTTAGAAATGACTAACATAAATGTGTTGTACAGTAGTGCCCAAAGGGCAAATGACTTTGGGCTTGGTTATCTATGGAGAAAGGAGGGAATGAAGGTGCGTAAAATATTTGCTGCCCTTGCGCTGACGCTGGCTTTGTTCAGTACGATCTCTATTCCTGCATTTGCCGCCTCTTATGAAACATGGAATCAGATTGTGGATGAGATGGAAGTGATTGCGGACGAGTCCTACGAAATTTATTTGTCAGGGGATGCACAAGCCGCAAAAAATAAAGTGGACGAGGCATACTTCGGCTACTATGAAAAGCTGGGATTTGAAAAAACGGTAATGGCATACATCTCCGGAAACCGTGCGGCTACGGTGGAATACCAGTTTAGCTATGTGAAGAAGGCGATGACGTCCCAAAGCCCCAAAGAAGAAGTTCGTGCCTCTTTGGATGAGCTTGTAAAGCTGCTCAGGGAGGATGCAAACCAGCTTGATGGCAAAGAAGAAAGCGCCGTTGGCGTATTTCTGGCTTCGCTCCTTATCATAACCAGAGAAGGCTTTGAGGCGATTATCATTGTGGGTGCGATTATTGCCTATCTGGTGAAAAGCGGGAATCAGGATAAAACCCGTGCGGTTTATTGGGGGTCTCTGATAGCTCTTGGCGCCAGCGTTATCATGGCGTTTATTCTGAACAGCCTTACGGCTGCCAGTGGCGCAAACCAAGAGATTATTGAAGGTGTCACTATGCTGATTGCTGTGGTAGTTCTGTTTTATGTCAGCAACTGGATGGTATCAAAAGCGGAGGTGGAAGCCTGGACGGGCTACATAGAGGGAAAAGTGCAGAGCTCTTTAACAAAGGGCAGTGTGTTTTCTTTGGCCTTTGCGGCGTTTTTGGCAGTATTCCGTGAAGGTGCTGAAACAATTTTGTTCTATCAGGCACTTTTGGCGGGCACCCAAACCTATTTCAATATGGTTTGGCTGGGCCTTGGAATCGGCTGCGCCTTGTTGGTTGTCATCTATTTGGTCATTCGCTTCATGAGCATTAAACTGCCGCTGAAGCCGTTCTTCCTTGGCACCAGCATTTTGCTGTTTGTCATGTCCATTTCCTTTGTGGGTTCCGGTATCAAAGAGCTTCAGGAAGGCAACATGATTGGCGTTACGCCGGTATCGGGAATTGCCTCAATTGATATTCTGGGGATTTATCCCACCATGGAAACACTGATTCCGCAGGCTATTTTGCTTCTGCTGACCATCGCCACATTTGTGATTCAGATTCGCAAGTGGCGCTTGGCGCGGGCTGTGGCCGCTGCAAACGGATCCGACCATCTGCCAAAAGCGGATTAAGAATCCGAATGATTGGGGTTAACCGCCGTAATTGTGGTTTTTATTTACGGTGTAAAACAATGATTTATATTACAGGAGGTTTTTATCAATGAAACTCAAAAGAACATCTGTCTTTCTTCTTGCCATGGCAATGGCGCTGTCGGTAGGCTTTACCGGCTGCTCTTCCAATACCACCGAAACCGCTTCTGACAAGCCCGCTGAAACCAGCGAAAGCGCAGATGGCGGTGCAGTAGGCCCCGGCGGCGTGGCCGGCTTTGAAGAGTTCCCCATCGGTGACGATATCGAGCTCGGGCCGCTGAACGTAGCCGGTGTGTACTTCCAGCCTGTAGACATGGAGCCTGCCGGCGGCAGCTTGCCTGCAGCTGAGTCGGACATGCATCTGGAAGCAGACATTTCTGCTCTGCAGAATGACTTGGGCTATGGCGTGGGTAACTTTGTTCCTTATTTGACTGTAAAGTATCAGTTGGTAAAAGAGGACGGCTCCATTATTGAAGGAAACTTCATGCCCATGAGTGCCAGCGACGGCCCTCACTACGGCGCTAACGTCAAGTTTGGCGAGGCTGGTACTTACAAGGTGCGTTTCATCATTGAAAACCCCGAAGCACAGGGCTACCTGCTGCACGTGGATCAGGAAACAGGCGTTCCCGGCAAGTTCTGGAGCGAGCCTCTGGTAGCAGAGTGGGACTTTGATTATGTTCCCAGAGTATGGTAATTCGATAATACATTAATCTTTTACTGGTAAGATACGCGTCATGACCGAATCGCGCGCAGGCGCGGTTATGGTTCATGACGCGATCTGTCCGTTTTTGGGGAGGTGTTAACACAGTGCTGAAATACCTCGTACAGGTAATACAAAATTCCCTTACCACCGGTATTCTTGTGGCGTTGCTGTTTGCTCTGGCACGCTTGGATGGCAGACAAAGGGTTCAGAAATGGCTCTTGGGGGGATTTGCGGCAGGAATTGTTTCCGCTTTGATTTTATCGGCTTTCAAGCATATGACGGTGCTGATTAATCGGGAATATTGGAACATTGGCATTTTATCTGTGGCAGTGGTATCCGGAATCTTGTTTTTTGTGTTTTCTTGGGGGATGCTGCAAAAAAAGCAGCCCCGGCTTCAGGAAAAAATCTCAGCCGGTGTTTATGCGGTTCTGGCAGCTTCGCTTTTGCTTTACTGCCTGCCGGATCTTTTTTTGTATCCCACAGAGTTTGCAGGGGTAGGGGAAAGTGCGCTCAGCACCGATTTTTTATTTAAGATGATAGGATACCTGGGCGGCCTTCTGGTTGTGGTGCTGTCCGGGCTGGCGCTTTATCAGGCGGGAAGCGGATTAACTCTTCGTCTGGTGCGCATATTGGTAACCGCCGGTCTGGCGCTGAATATGCTCAATCAAATTGCAGCTATTGTGCAGCCCCTTTTGGCGCGGCGGATCATTCCCATGAAAAAATGGCTTTTTGAACTGATTAAGCCGATTATCAACTATAACCGGTACTTTTTGTATGCTCTGATGATTTTGACGCTTTTGATCCCGGTGATTTTGTGGGTGAAAAGCCTGCGCCCGAAAGAGACCTTTTCCAACCCGGCACAGCACCGGAAAATCCGATCTGCGGCACGCAGGCAGCGGCGCTGGTGTGCGGTGGTATTGACAGGATATCTTCTTTCGGTGCTCAGTTTAACCGTGGTCAAAGCCTATTCTGAAAAAGAAGTAATTTTGTCCCCGGCAGAGCCAATGAATATTGTGGGGAGCGATATTGTCATTCCCTTGGGAAATATCAACGACGGCCATTTGCACCGTTTTGAATACACGGCTTCTGACGGGACAGAGGTTCGATTTATTGTCATTAAAAAAAGTTCCGCCGCTTACGGCGTGGGGCTGGATGCCTGTGATATCTGCGGGCCCACGGGGTACTATGAGCGGGACGACGAGGTAATCTGCAAGCTTTGCGATGTTGTCATGAATGTTTCCACCATTGGGTTTAAGGGCGGCTGCAATCCGGTTCCCTTGGCTTATACCATCAGCGACGGCAACATGGTAATAAAGGTGCAGAGTCTGGAAGACGAAAAAAAAAGGTTCGCGTGAGGAGGTGACCCTGTGTTCTGGAGAATGGTAAAAGGTGCGCTGTTTCGTCAAAAAGGAAAAATGATGATGATAGCGTTTACAATTGCTTTGGGCGCTTCCCTAGCCACAGCTATGCTGAATGTAATGCTAGATGTGGGGGATAAGGTGAATCAGGAACTGAAAACCTATGGCGCGAATATTAACGTGATGCCAAAGGGCGCTTCTTTGCTGGACGATTTGTACGGTGTGGAAGAAGGCTCCGGCGTGTCGGATCAATACCTTCAGGAATCGGAGCTTGGCAATATCAAAACCATCTTTTGGGCGTTTAATATTGTGGATTTTACTCCGTATCTGGATACGAAAGTAAAACTGGATTCCCACAGCAGCGAAGTGAAGCTGGTGGGCACCTGGTTTGATCATCATATGGATCTTCCCACGGGGGAATCCCTGAATACGGGCATGAAAAATATGAAAAGCTGGTGGGATGTTTCCGGCCAGTGGCTGACCGATCAGGAAGAGGATTCTGCCATGGTGGGCAGCTTGGTGGCAGGAAGAAACCAGATTCAGGTAGGGGACACCATAACCATCGCATCCGGCGGGCAGTCAAAACAGCTGAAAGTCAAAGGCGTTTTTGATGCCGGCAGCGATGAGGACGAACGAATTTATGTGCCTTTGCATGTGGCGCAGAAATTAGCAGGAAGAACCGGGCTTGTCAGCAGTGTGGAGGTCAGCGCCCTGACAACACCGGATAACGAACTTTCCCGCCGGGCAGCGCAGAACCCCAAAAGCCTTTCCATTAAGGAATGGGAAACCTGGTACTGCACCGCTTATGTGAGTGCAATTTGCTATCAAATCGGGGAAGTAATTACGGATTCGGTGGCAAAGCCCATCCGTCAGGTGGCGGAATCGGAAGGTGCCATTCTGGAAAAAACACAGCTTTTAATGCTGCTTATCACTATTTTAAGCCTGATCGGTTCGGCTTTGGGAATTTCCAACTTGGTAACGGCCAGCGTAATGGAACGAAGCTGTGAAATCGGTTTGCTCAAAGCGGTGGGGGCCCATAATTCCCCGGTATCCCGGCTGGTGCTCACCGAAATTTTGATTACCGCCATCATTGGCGGTGTGGCCGGGTATTTTGCCGGACTTGGATTTGCCCAGATTATTGGGCATTCGGTGTTTGGTTCGGCCATTGAAATCAAACCGATGGTGATTCCACTGGTGGCCCTTTTGGTGGCCCTTGTAACATTGGCAGGAAGTATTCCGTCTATCCGGCTGCTTTTATCGCTGCGCCCGGCGGAAGTCCTGCATGGCAGGTGATTCCATGAAAAAACAATCGATGTATTTTAAGATGATAGTCAGCTCGCTTATTCGCCGGCGCTCCAGAATGCTGGTGGCGCTTTTGGCGGTGGCGATCGGTGCCACGATTCTTTCGGGCCTTGTCACCATTTATTACGACATTCCCCGGCAGATGGGACAGGAATTCCGTTCCTATGGCGCCAACCTGATTTTGGTGCCTTCCGGTGAGGAAGGGAATTTCGGAGAAGCCTCGGTTCAAAAGGCACTGGAATTTATCCCAAAAGAGGATGCAGTGGGAATTGCCCCTTACCGTTATGAAACGGTGAAGATCAACGAGCAGCCCTTTTTGGCAGCCGGCACGGATATTGCACAGGTGCAAAAGACAAGCCCCTACTGGTTTGTTTCCGGCCAATGGCCCGAAAGCAAAGGCACGGTGCTGATTGGCCAGCAGGTGGCCGATTTAATTCGCTTGTCCCCGGGGGACGCCTTTACCATTGCAGGAACAGATTCCACCGGAAAAATATTCAAACAGGACTTTACCGTGTCCGGCATTGTGCAAACCGGGGGTTCGGAAGAAGAATTCCTTTTTATGGATCTTTCGGATCTGGAAGGGATGATGGGCAACAGCGGTAAGCTGGACGTGGTGGAATGCAGCATTTCTGCGCCGCAGCAATCCCTTCAAAACATTGTCAGTCAGATCAGTGACAATGTGGATGAGGTAACCCCCCGTTTGGTAAAACGTGTTACAGAGTCTGAGGGAACGGTTCTGACAAAGCTTCAGGCTTTGGTCTATCTGGTTACGGCGGTGGTGCTTCTGCTGACCATGATTTGTGTTGCGACCACCATGATGGCGGTTGTGGCAGAACGGCGCAAAGAGATCGGGCTGAAAAAGGCGCTGGGTGCTCCCAACAAAAGTATTATACTGGAGTTTTTAGGAGAAGGACTGTTTTTGGGCGGATTGGGTGGAATTTTGGGTGCTGTGCTGGGCTTTGCGTTTGCACAGACGGTTAGTATGAATGTGTTCAGCCGTTCCATTTCGTTCCAGCCCCTTTTGGTGCCGGCTACGCTGGCGGTTTCTATTGTGATTACCGGCCTGGCGTGCCTGATTCCCGTCCGAAGCGCAACCGAAGTGGATCCAGCCATTGTGCTGCGCGGCGAATAAAGGAGGAAGAGCATCTTGAATTTATTAGAGCTTCAGGATATTTCAAAAATCTATGGTAATGTAAAGGCTTTGCAGAATGTAAATTTAACGGTTTCTCAGGGGGAATGGCTGGCCATTATGGGGCCTTCCGGCTCCGGAAAAACCACCATGATGAATATTATCGGGTGCATGGATAAGCCCTCCAACGGATCCGTGATTCTGGACGGCGTGAATATTTCCAAAGAAAGCGCGAAAAGCCTGACCAATATCCGGCGCGATAAAATCGGCCTGATTTTTCAGCAGTTTCACCTGATCAATTATCTGACTGCGCTTGAGAATGTTATGGTGGCTCAGTACTATCACAGCATGCCCGATGAAAAAGAAGCCATGCAGGCTTTGGAACGGGTGGGGCTGGGCGGCCGGGCAAAACATTTGCCCAGCCAGCTTTCGGGTGGTGAGCAGCAAAGGGTGTGCATTGCCCGGGCGCTTATTAATTACCCGATGCTGATTTTGGCGGACGAGCCCACCGGAAATTTGGATGAAACCAACGAGAAAATCGTAATGGATATTTTTCAGCAGCTTCATAAAGAAGGCAGTACCATTGTTGTGGTAACCCATGATGCCGAAGTGGCCGAAGAGGCACAGCGCACCGTGGTGCTAGAACATGGGAAAATTGCCCGAATTATTGAAAATGAGAAATGGAACGAGAGGAATGCCTTATGAACAGAAAGATTGCGACGGTAGCTTTTTCTTTGGCATTCGCGTCTATGCTGTTGTCGGCGTGCGGGGAAGGCACCGGTGCAGCCGCATATAAGGACGGAACCTATATTGGAAAAAGCTCTGAAGATGACCGGGGAGCATACGGAGAGGCTACCATCACCATTCAAAACAGTCAGATTACCGATTGCCAGTTTGTCACATGGCAAAAGGACGGTTCCAAAAAGGATGAGAATTACGGAAAAGTAAACGGAGCCATTTCCAATCCGGACTATTATGAGATGGCCCAGCTGGCCGTAAAAGCCATGGAAGAATATGCGCAAAAGCTGGTCGAAGTTCAGAATCTGGAGGGCGTAGATGTGATATCCGGCGCGACGATTTCTCACGATCAGTTTCAGGAAGCGGTGAGAAACGCTTTGGAAGAAGCGCAGAAGTAGGCGATTTTCAAGGGTATGGGGAACCGCTATGAAACAGAAAAAGCCACAGGATCAGACCAAAAGTCTTTTACAGGATGCTCAAAATCCTTCCATGGAGGAACAAGAAGAAAAAATCTTTTTTTCCATGGGAACCATTATGGGGTTCCTTTTGCATGGCCCCCATGCCCGAGAGACCCTAAAAGCCGCCGAAGCCATTACGGTGAAGCTGGATTCTCTTTTATCCCGGAAAAAGGCAGACAGTGAAATTTCTTTGCTGAACCGCTCCCCGGGTCAATGGATTCGGGTGCAGAAGGATACCGATATGGTGCTGCGGGAAGCGCTGCGGTATGCAGAGCAAACCGGCGGCCGGTATGAGCCCTGTGTCGGCTCGCTGGTAGATTTGTGGGAGTCTGCCCGGCAGGGGAAAAAACTTCCCGGCAAAGAGGCGATTACCCAAGCTTTGGCCTGCTGTGATTATCGCAGCCTTCAAAGGGACAGAAGGGGCCGTTACCGGCTGCAAAAAGGAGCCGGCATTGATTTGGGTGGAATCGGGAAGGGCTATGCTGCCGATCGAGTGGCGGCATTGTGCCGAAAACAGGGTGTTTCTTCTGCTTTGTTTTCATTCGGAAGCTCTTCCATTGCGGCGGTGGGAACCAAGCCCGACGGTTCCCCTTGGCGGGTGGGCTTAAAAACAGCTGATTCGGAACAGATTCGGTTATTTGGAGTCGTCCGTTTAAAAAATCAATTCTTGTCCACTTCGGGGGATTATGAGAAAAGTTTTCAAATAGACGGGCACAGATATCATCATATTTTAGAAACGTCCACCGGGTATCCGACGGATAATGGATTGCGCTCGGTGACCGTGATTGCGGAAAGCGGAGCAATGAGCGAAGCATATTCCACCGCGTTATTTGTCATGGGTCTGGAAAAAGCCCTGAACTTTTACAAATGCCAAGGCGGATTTGAAGCAATTTTTTTTACATCGGATCAAAGAATCGTTTGCACGCCGGGGGCGCGTGAACTATTTGAACGAAAAGAAGGCTCTTTTTCTTCTCAGGATACGCAAAGAGAAGGGTTCAGGAGGTAATGAATATGAAAAACAGAAAAATAGCCGGCCTTGCAGTGGCCCTTTTGGGACTGCTGATTTTCCTTGTGCCGGTTGCGATATTCCCGCCTTGCACGGCGCTGATTGAAACAGCATCGGGCGGCACAACACCGATGAAATGCCATTGGACGGGGCAGGCAGAAATCGGAATCGGAATTTTAATTCTTTGCGGCGGTGTATTGCTTACCGTATTTCAGTCGCAGCTGATTCAAATCGGGATTAGCATGATGACCGCTTTGACCGGTGTTTTAAGCCTTTTGGTTCCCACCGTGTTGATCGGCGGCTGCAAAATGGAAACCATGCCTTGCCGGGCAGCTACTTTCCCTGCATTGATTGTGTTAAGCCTGCTGGTAATTGCCGTTTGTGCAGCAAATGTTGTTGCGCTGTGGCGGAGCAACCTGAAATCAAAGGAGTAAAGACATGAACAGGAAACCGTTAACCACTGTAAATATTTCGCTTCATACCCTGAAGCGAAAGCCTTTTCGGACAGCCGGGCTGATTTTGCTTGTGGCTATGTTTTCCTTTACGCTTTTTGGTGGGACAGTGCTGTCCAAAAGCCTGGAAAAAGGAATGAACAGTTTGTCCCAAAGAATGGGAGCCGATATTTTGTCGGTGCCTTATGGATATGAAGCGGATCTGCAAAGCGCATTGCTGCGGGGAGAACCCAGCACCTTTTACTTTGACGCCGGGGTAACCCAAAAGGTGGCCGGTGTGGAAGGCGTGGAAAAGGTATCCCCCCAGCTGTACATTGCAACGCTCAGTGCTTCTTGCTGCTCTTATCCCATTCAGCTCATCGGTTTTGATCCGGAAACGGATTTTGTGATTCAGCCGTGGGTGGCCGGATCTTTGGATCATTTGCTGGCGGATGGAGAGATTGTGGTGGGTAACAGTCTGGAAGGGGAAGTCGGGCAAAAGCTGAAATTCTTTGACAATTCCTTTCGGGTTGTGGGCCGTCTGGAAAAAACCGGTATGGGGTTTGATACTTCCGTATTCATGAATCTGAATACCGCCAAACAGGTGGCAAAGGATTCTGAACGGCTTCAGGCACATCCGGTGGCGGAAAATGCTGACTTGATTTCTTCTGTTATGGTAAAAGTGAAGAATGGATATGACGGGAAAACCGTTGCTAACAATATCCTTCAAACCTATGCCAAAGACGGGGTACATGTAGTAGTAGCCAAAAACATGATCAGTGAGATTTCTGGCAGCCTGAGCGGCCTGACGGCTTATCTCTATATTTTGGCGGGCATCTTGTGGATTTTGGCAGTAGGCGTGCTTCTCATTGTGTTTTCTGTCACCTTGAACGCACGGAAAAAGGAATTCAGTATTTTTCGGGTTTTGGGTGCACCCAGAAGCAAACTGGTGGGCCTGATCCTTTGGGAATCTTCGTTTATCAGCCTGTTTGGTGCGTTGGCCGGAATCATAGCGGCTTCCCTTGTGGTGTTCCCTTTCCACACCTATATCGGTTCGCTGACCGGCTTGCCCTATCTACAGCTGTCCTTTGGGTCAATCCTGTTCACCGCAGCAGTCAGCTTCCTAATCTCCTTTGTGGTTGGCCCGATCGCTTCAGCGTATTTTGCAATCAAAGTCAGCCGGAGTGAGATTTATACTGCGATAAAGGAGAATGAATGATGCTGTTGGAAATAAAAGGGCTAACGAAACAGTATAAGCTCGGGGAAGCGCTGTTTTCTGCGGTGGAACAAGTGGATTTGTCCATCGACAAGGGTGACTTTATCAGTATCATCGGGCGTTCCGGCAGCGGAAAAAGCACGTTTCTGAATATGCTTGCCGGACTGCTGAATCCGACTGCCGGCAGTGTAGAACTGGACGGCATGGATATTTACTCTTTAAAAGAACAGGAGATTTCACGGCTGCGCAATACCCGGCTGGGGTATATTCCCCAAGGCTCTTGCGCTCTTTCCAGCCTGACAGTGTTTGATAACGTAAGGCTGCCGTTTTTTCTTTCCAAACGGCAGGGGGATTCTGCGGGCAGGGCGGCATATCTTCTGGAGCAGGTGGGCATCTCTCATTTAGCCGAGCAGTTTCCCTCTCAGCTTTCAGGTGGAGAGCTGCGCCGTGTTTTAATCGCCAGGGCACTGATGAATGAACCGGATCTGCTCATTGCGGATGAACCCACTTCGGATTTGGATGTGGAAACCACCCGGGAAATCATGGAGCTTTTTGGGCGGATTCATCAGAGCGGCACAGCAATTTTGCTGGTGACCCATGAACTGGATACGTTGGAATTCGGCAATCGAGTGCTGACCATGGCGTCCGGGCGGTTGACGCAGGGGGTGCACATTTCTTCCGTAAACACTTCGCAAATAAATTCTGTTCCCAAAAATCAATAGAACCTAAAGCTTTCGGTGCTGTATTGGTACAGCGCCGAAAGTTTTTTAAAATAACGAGAAAGATAAGGTTCCAAATGATTGGATACAGTAAAGATTAAATAAAATATAAAAATGATTGCTGCAGATAAATGGATAAAAAGCAAAGTCATCATGAAACAGAAAGCGGCTGTGCCTTCCGGCAGCGGACTTGCCCAACGGAAATATACTCTGAACCGGAATCTGCGGCTTCTTTAGCGAAAAATAATCAGATATGGGACACCACACCAGCCGTACAGAGCAACCATAAAATTGTATTTATAACTGCGAAATATAACAATAAGTCGCTGTATGGGATGAATCAACTGCTTAATTATTATCCTGAACAATTCATGCAGTCCGCAGAATGATAAGGCGGTTGCCCTTTGATGAAAGGGAAGCATATACAGACCGGTGTTACTATGATATAATCTAAGTTAGCTAAATCTAACCACGCTGTCTTCATAGAGGTGCCGTATGTACATACAGAACAATTCATCAAACTTTACACAAAGGGAAATCGCTGCCGCGCTTCAAATATGGAACCGGGCGGCTGTTTCCCTTTTGGATATTCGACACAATTTAATTTCCCCAGAAGAAGCATTGCACGGCTATCGACTGCCTGCCAGTGCTTTTGTTTATACCAGCGGCGGCAAAGCAGAGGTTCTTTTAAACGATACTGCATACAATGCGGAACGTTTTGGCCTGTTCCACAGCGCCAAGGGAACAGAATTAAGCATTGAGCCCCGTTGCGACTGGCTGGAATATTACATGGTTCTGTACAAAGCCGTAGAACCACCTTTTCGCAGGGGCGAGTATCTTCGATGGATGGAGCAGGTCAATCCATTCCGACAACAATACGGCTTTGCGCCAAAGAATCCAATCTTTTTTTCAGAAGAACTGCGAAAAATGTACGAGAAATGGAAAGGCCCCACACCTCTTACTATTTTTTATGGCAAAGCAGTATTTTACCGCTTTGTGTATGAGATTTATGAGGAACTGGAGCAGGGCCATATCCACGTTTTTGAGCCGGATGTGATTGCTATGGCTCAAAAGTATTTCAATGAGCATTATAGCGAAGCCGTTTCTATTCAGAATATGTGTGACGTTTTGGGAATCAGCTACAGTCACTTTCATCGGAGCTTTAAACAGCAAACGGGGAAAAGTCCACAAGAATATTTAATACAAACTCGCTTAGCTGCAGCGCAGGAATTGTTAAAAAACAAAGGGTCTACCATTCGAGAGGTGGCCGGATACTGTGGTTTTCAAGACGAGCGGAATTTTCAGCGCCTGTTTTTGAAACACACCGGACTATCCCCCCATGCCTACAGAGAGAATACACCGCTTTGTGTGAGAGGTGAAACCGTGGGCAAGTTGATTCCTTTTCTTTATAATGAGGAGAGTCGAGTTAGTCCTGACGAACTCAAAGAAAAAGGAGCAACTTTTATGTTTAAACCAACACGAAGCAAAGCGGTGGTTGCGGCGGCACTGTCGCTTATGCTGCTGATGTCCGCTTGCGGAACACCCCCCGCAAGCAGTACGGATTCTGCAACAGCAGTAACTGGCCAAGTAACAGAATCGGCAGAAGAAGGAACGAGGACAATCAGCACGGTTATGGGTGATGTAGAGGTTCCGGTCAATCCAAAACGGATTGCGGTTTGGGTATATGAACAGGAACTGTATTCTCTGGGGGTAACTCCGGTGTCGGTTTCTCCCGGCCATTATGAGGATATGTGGCCCGACATCAAAACTTTCAGCTATGCACCCGAAAAAGAGGAACTATTAGCTCTGGAGCCGGATTTGCTTATTACCTATGATGACGCATCTTTCTTTGAAAATTACCAGAGCATTGCGCCGGTTATTTGCATACCGCTATCTACACCCGCGGAAGAAACGCTGAGTTTTATCGGGGATCTGCTCAATATGTCCGACCAGGCAAATGCGTTGATTCAAACGTTTAACAAACAGGTGGATCAATCGAAAGCCACGATTGATGCACTGGGTGCATCCGGTAAGACGGCTGTCCTGATTGAACCGCTTGGAGGAGATATCTGGATCTATGACAACGCATATGGCAGGGGCGGTGCTATCCTTTATGATTATTTGGGATTCAAAATCCCGAAGATCATCAGCGATCGCTTGGGAGATCAGCATTTTCTGAAAATATCATTAGAAGTGCTCCCGCAATATTGTGACGCAGACTATGTTGTTGTAGTAACAGGAGATTCCTATCATGACCTGAAAGAACGGGAAATATGGAAATCGATGCCTGCTGTTAAAAACAACCATGTCATTGAATATGACCCGTCGCAATACGACGGCAGAGGGTTGGACAAAAAAACACTGAACTTTTTTACAGACTGGCTGGTAAACAACTCGGAATCACATTGACCAGATCATTTTAATGGTTGTGCGTATGTAAGGCAAGAAAAGAAGCTGCACATCGTCATATATACAATGCCCTTTTGTGTGTGATATAATTAAAGTTAGCTAAAGTTAACTGCTGTATTTACCATAGAGGTGCCTGTATGTATATCGATAAAAACAAATCTTATTTTACACAAAGGGAAATCGCCGCCGCGCTCCAAATATGGAACCGGGCGGCTGTTTCCCTTTTGGATATTCGCCACAATTTAATCTCGCCAGAAGAAGCGTTGCACGGTTACCGACTGCCCGCCAGTGCTTTTCTTTATACCAGCGGCGGCAAAGCAGAGGTTCTTTTAAACGATACCGCATACAATGCGGAACGTTTTGGTCTGTTTCATGGCGGCAAGGGAACGGAATTAAGCATTCAGCCCCGTTGCGATTGGCTGGAATACTATATGGTTCTGTATAAGGCTGTGGAGCCATCGACACACAAAAAGGCGTATGCCAACCTGCTTGAAGTCACCAATCCATTCAGGCAGCAATACGGTTTTATGCCGGATAACCCGGTTTTTTTGTCCGAGCTTCTTCGGAAAATGCACGAAAAATGGATAGGGCCTACACCCTTAAATTTATTTTATGGGAAAACTGCATTTTATCAGCTGGTCTATGAAATTTATGAAGAACTGGATAAGGGGCACATCCCCGTTTTTCAACCGGATATTGTAGCAATGGTACAGCGCTTTATGGATGATTCTTATGCGCAGAATATCAGCATTCAGGAAGTGGCAAACGTTTTCAGCGTGAGTTACAGCCATTTGCACCGGATTTTTTCCCGCAAAGTGGGCAAATCTCCGCAGGAGTATCTGATGGAAACACGTTTGAATGCCTGCAAATCTCATCTGGCGAAAGGCAAGCTGTCGATGCGTGAGATTGCCAAAGGCACGGGCTTTTCCGATGAATATCATTTTAACCGTATGTTTGTGCGTCATGTAGGAATCACACCAGGCGAATACAGAAAGAAAATGACAATGGATATGAGAGATTCTGCTATTGGTAACCTGGTTCCTTTTCCGTATAATGAAGAGAGTCAAGTTAGTCTTGGCGAACTCAAAGGAAAAGGAGCAACTTACATGTTGAAAGAGATACGAAGCAAAGCGGTGGCGGCCGCGGCGCTTTCTCTGATGCTGCTGATGAGCGCATGCAGCACGGCACCCGCCAATACTGGCGGTGTGGATTCTGCGCCGACTTCAGCGGTAGCATCACAAATATCAGAGACGGAACAAGGCACAAGGATTGTACATACCGTTATGGGCGATGTAGCAGTGCCCGTAAAGCCTGAAAGTATTGCATCGTTCGGTATGCCGGGCGATCTGGTCGCAATTGGGGTGATACCCGTATGTGGTGACAGTGAAGCCCGGTTATTTGACGGACTTTTGTCTTCGGATCAATATGTTTATACGGCAATGAAAGATTATGAAGCAATCATGGAGTGCGAGCCCGACTTAATCATTTTGGCCAATGCGCCAGAGAAGGAAATATACGATAAGCTTTCAGCAATCGCACCCACGGTTGTTGTAAATTCAAATTCCCTCAGCACAAGGGAGCGCATTGAGTTTACCGGCGATCTTGTTGGGCAGACCGTGGCAGCCAAAGATGCCATGAATCAATTTGAAAAGAAGGCAGAAGCTTGCCGCAAAAAATTAGAAGATGCAGGGATCCGTGGCAAAACCGTGACAGTAATGGAAGGAAACTATTTGTTTGGGGACAAATATGGCCGCGGTGCGGATATTGTATATAACTATCTTGGTCTTTCTGCCCCTGAAAAGCTGCAAGCGGTATTTTCCAGCGGTAAGCTGGCTTTCGAAGTATCGATGGAGGTAATGGAACAATATTGCGGGGACTATATCATTCGCTCTGTTTGGGATGGTTCTGAAAATCTTGATGAAAATGCTGTCTGGAACAGCATTCCGGCTGTCAAGCAAGGTTACGTAATCGAAGTTGACTTTACCGATTATTTTGCAAGAGACCTTTATACTTCCACGAAACAGCTGGAGGATCTAACTCAGGCTTTTCTTGCTTTGAAGTAGCTGTACTTGCAGTCAAAGTGATTTAGAATTTGGTGAAACATTTTTCGCTTTCCTTTTCTGTACAAGCCATATAAAATATGTTATTATACGATTAGAAAAGACTAACACGCGAAGCTTGGCATAAAGGGGTGCACAGTATGCATACATTAAGCGGAGAAAAAAATGTTTTTCACCGCGAGACTATCGCCGACGCCATCCGTATCTGGAATGACGCGGCGATTTCTCTTTTTGATATCCGCCACAATTTAATCTCACCTGAAAAAGCTTTGCACAGTTACCGTCTTCCTGCCAGTGCTTTTCTTTATACCAGCGGCGGCAAAGCAGAAATTATGCTGAATGACACTTCCTTTGCTGTGGATCGCTTCGGTCTGTTCCATGGTGGAAAAGGCAAGCTGTTTCCGTATAATAAGCGATGATAGTTAGCAAAGACAAACCAAAAGAGGAACCATCCAAAAGAATGAATTTATCATGGAAAGGATCTATACATATGCAAAACCCTCCCGCAAAGCAGCCAAAGCGCGGCGTTGCCCGCTTTACGCTGTACATGCTGGCAGGGGTTGGGCTTCGGGTTCTGATGTCGGCGGCATCGATCAGCTTTGGCGCCGCCGTTTCATATTGGGAGCGAAGTTGGTTCCACTACTAAGCAAAAAAGCCGCGTCAAGCTGTGCCTGCACTATCATAAAAACACCTACTCCAAAAAGCAAAAAAGACGATTCTTTTCGGCATGAGAAACCAAAAAGAATCGTCTTATTTTTATCGCTTTCTTTAGAACCGCTCTACGCCGTCACGGGTTACACGAGCATAGATTAAAGGAATGTTGTCGGGAGTTTCCTCTCGAATGGTTACAGCGCTGTTAAACAGACTTTCGGCCTGTGCACAGCGTACAGCATCCGAAGTATAGAACGTGGCGAGACTCTCGCCTTTTTTCACCCGATCGCCCACCTTTTTCTGAAGGATGATTCCGGCGCTGTAATCAATTGGATCTTCTTTCTTTTCACGTCCGGCGCCAAGCTCAACAGAAGCAATTCCGCACTTTTCTGTGTCAATGGCGTAAAAATAACCGTCCTGCTGGGCATATACTTCATGGCACACCTTGGCCTGCTGGAACTTCGTGTGGTCTTCCAGAACCGAGATATCGCCTTCCTGTGCTGCAACCATCTCTTTCAGCTTTTCAAAGCCCTGGCCATTTTCAATTTGCTCCATTGCCGTCTTCTTGCATTCGTCAATGCTTCCTTTGCCCGCCAGATACAGCATATTCGCTGACAGCTCGATGCAGATTTCGGTCAGGTCGGCCGGGCCATGCCCTTTTAGTGTATCGCACACTTCACAAATTTCCAGTGTATTGCCGATGGCATTGCCAAGCGGGCGATTCATATCGGTAATCAGCGCAACCGTCCGGCGGCCCACATGCTCCCCGATTGAAACCATAGCCTCGGCAAGGCGAATGGAATCATCCACTGTTTTCATAAATGCGCCGCTGCCTGCCTTCACGTCCAACAGAATACAATCGGAACCGGCCGCGATTTTTTTACTCATCACGCTGGAGGCAATCAGCGGAATGCTGTCTACCGTAGCGGTCACATCACGCAAAGCATACAGCTTTTTGTCTGCGGGCACAAGGTTGCCCGACTGCCCAATGACACTGACGCCAACTTTGCGGACAATGTCAAAGAACTTTTCCCGGCTGAAGGAAGTCTGAATTCCGGGAATAGACTCCATTTTATCGATGGTTCCCCCGGTATGCCCCAGGCCGCGCCCGCTCATCTTTGCCACCGGAACGCCAAGCGACGCCACAATGGAAGAAATAATCAGCGTGGTTTTATCCCCAACGCCGCCGGTGCTGTGCTTATCCACCTTAATTCCGGGAATGGAAGAAAGATCGACCATATCGCCCGAATTTGCCATACCCATGGTAAGCGTGGCGGTTTCTTTTTCGCTCATGCCTTTAAAATAAATCGCCATCAAAAGTGCAG
Source organism: Clostridium minihomine (assembly GCF_900240385.1). Classification (GTDB taxonomy): domain Bacteria; phylum Bacillota; class Clostridia; order Oscillospirales; family Acutalibacteraceae; genus Faecalispora; species Faecalispora minihomine. The sequence continues at coordinate 52,152 of NZ_OEQH01000005.1, forward strand.
ATGCCTGATAATCCGGAATCTGGCCTTCCACATAATTTCGAATAAAAAACTCAATTTCTTCTTTGGTCAGTTCTCCGCCGTCACGTTTCTTTTCAATAATATCATACATTCTCACTCTGGGTCACCCTTTTCCAATTGTGTCATTTATCAAGATCTTTGCCGCTAAATCCCAGCGGAAGCAACTCTTTCAGCGTATAAACTTTCCATTCTTCCGAATTCTTAGCTAACAGAATCCGAAATGTTTCCGGATCGCAAAATTCCATCATCACCTGCCGGCACACCCCGCAGGGCGCGCAGTAATCGCTGATGGACTTTTCGTGTTTCCCGCCCACAATCGCAATGGCGGCAAAATTCTTTTCCCCTTCGCTGACTGCTTTAAAAAAGGCCGTGCGCTCCGCACAGTTGCTGGGGGTATAGGCCGCATTTTCAATATTGCCGCCTTTATAGATCTTTCCGTCAGATGTCAGAAGAGCTGCCCCCACACTAAAACCGGAATAGGGCACATAAGCTGTTTCACGCGCCTCAATTGCCGCACAAACTAGCTCTTGATCACTGACTGCCATTTCTTTCGCCATGACAGAGCACTCCTTTCCTGATGAGAGAAAGGACGAACCGCAACCCGCCCTTTCCTCTTTACTGATTATTTCCCGCTTTTTTCCTGATCTTTCAAAATCTGAATAATCCGGCTTGTTCCCAATCGGGAGGCACCAAGAGAAAGGAATTTTTCTGCATCATCCAGGCTGGTGATTCCGCCGGAAGCTTTGATTTTCACATGGGGTCCCACATGCTTTGCAAACAGCGCAATATCCTCAAAGGTTGCGCCTCCCGTAGAAAATCCGGTGGAAGTTTTGATAAAATCCGCACCGGAACGTGTGACAGACTCACACATCCGGATTTTTTCCTCTTCGGTCAAAAGGCAGGTTTCAACGATTACTTTTAGGATGTGCCCATCGCAGGCCTTTTTGATCTGCTCGATTTCATCGGTCACCTTGTCATAAAGCCCATCTTTTACCCAGCCAATGTTGATCACCATATCAATTTCATCGGCGCCGTTGTTCACGGCATCCTGCGTTTCAAATACCTTAACCGCTGTGGTGGAATATCCGTTTGGGAAACCGATGACTGTGCAAACACGCATGGCGTCGCCCACATATTCCTTAGCCTGTTTTACATAAGAAGCCGGAATACAAACAGATGCTGTGCCATACTGCATGGCATCGTCGCAAATTTCTTTGATCTGTGCCCAGGTAGCCGGCTGTTTGAGTAAAGTATGGTCTACCGCACCAACAATTTTATCCAGTTCCATGATTTTTCCTCCCATCAACGTTGTCCTTTTTCATAGGGTAATCCGTCTGCCTTGGGGGCAACGGAACGTCCGACAAACAGGATCAGCACAATAATCGTTAATACATAGGGCAGCATGGCAAGAATCTGACTCGGAATGGTCACGCCGCTGTCGCTGCCGCCCAATACAACCGTAAGGGCTTGTGCAAGGCCGAACAGCATGCAGGCTCCGTATGCGCCAAAGGGAGTCCATTTGCCAAAGATCACCGCCGCCAGTGCAATAAAGCCCTGACCGCTGATTGCTGTTTGATTAAATTGAGAAATAATGGCCAGCGTCATGGATGCACCGCCGAAACCTGCCAGCATTCCGGAAATCAGAACGCAGGTATAGCGCGTGCGGCTGACGTTAATTCCAAGTGTATCCGCCGCCGCCGGATATTCCCCGACTGAACGGATGCGAAGGCCCCATTTGGTTTTATACAGCACGAACCAGATGATCACGGTAGCAATGAAAGCAAGAAGAACCGTGATATCTACATTCAGACTTTCTGCCGGTGTTCCATGCAGTCCGTCTTTGCCAAACAGCTTGGGTAAAGTGGCCACAGGCGGGGTCATTGCCGCATTGTCAAACAACAGGCGGCAGAAGAACAGCGCAAAGCCGGGCCCCAAAAGATTGATGGCAATACCCGAAATGGTCTGATCCGCATTGAAGGTGACAGAAGCAATGGCATGCAGCAAGGCAATGGCTGCACCGGCAGCACCGGCAGCCAAAAATCCCAGCCAGGGGTTCCCGGTAAAGTAGCTTACCGCTGCCGCCGAAAGAGCACCGATGGTCATCATGCCTTCAATTCCGATGTTGATGACGCCGGCGCGTTCTGAAATGACACCGCCCAAGGCACCGAAAACCAAAGGGGTAGAGTACATCATTGTAATTCCAACTAAAAGTAAAAAATCATTTAGCATGTTCGGTACCCCTCTTTCCCAATCTGTCCGCCAAAACCGGAACGATCCGGGTCAAGGCCACAAAGAATACAATCGTACCGATCATGATGTTAATAATTTCGGTCGGTGCACCAACTTCCTGCTGAACGCTTTGCCCGCCATATAGCAGCCCGCCGAACAGAAGCCCGGCAAACACGCAGCCCACTGGGGAAGAACCGGCAATCAGTGCCACAGAAAGACCGTTAAAACCGTTGTTTTCGAAAGCAGCCAGCGTTGAAATGCTGTGCGGTGACATTCCCGTAATGGTAAGCGCGCCGGCCAAACCGGAAAGCGCGCCGGCAATCAGCATGGAATGCATAATGTTCCCGCTGACATCGATGCCGGAAAATTCTGCGGCATCACGGTTAAACCCTACCGCACGCAGCTGATAGCCCTTTTGGGAACGATAGAGCAGAATCCAAATAATAGCCACCATGGCAATCGCCACAAGGATGCCAAAATTTACGTCGGTACGCACCAACATATCATACAGCCACTTGTGGGATTTTAAAGTCTCTATTCCTTCCGGAGAGGTCTTCCACTGGGGCAGCAGCATGGTATAGCTGGACGGGTTTACCGGCAAAGTGCTGGTGGAATTTGGCTGATGGTATGACGGTGTGTTTACAATAAAATTGCAAAGGTACAGGCCAATCCAGTTCAGCATAATACTGGTGATAACCTCGTGAATTCCATACTTGGCCTTCAAAAAACCTACGGCCCAGCCGAAAATGGCACCGCCCAGTACGCCGGCCAGCACAACAATCGGAACTTGAAGAACCGGCGGAAAATCCAATTTCACGCCCACAAGAACCGAAAACACTGTGCCCGCAATATACTGGCCTTCAGCACCGATATTAAACAGGCCGGTCTTATAGGCAAACGCCACAGAAAGACCTGTCAGGATAATCGGCGTTGCTTTAATGATGACATTTGAAATGTATTTTGGCTTGGAAAAAATTCCGTTAAACAGCGCACCAAACGCCTCAATGGGATTATAACCTGCCAAAACAAGGATAATCGCCGCTACCAAAAAGCCAAACAGCACGGCAATCAGCGTGGAGGTGATTGGTTTTTTCAGTATTTTAACCAGCGTTTTCATTCCGCTTTCCTCCCGCCATTAATAGTCCGATTTGATTTTCGTCTGCTTCATCCTGTGTGAACGTGCCGGAAATTGCTCCGTCATAAATCACATTGATGGTGTCGGCCACATTCATAATTTCATCGAGCTCCAAAGAAATCAGCAGAATTGCCTTGTTCTTGTCACGTTCCTGAACCAGCATTTTGTGTACATATTCAATTGCACCCACATCAAGGCCGCGTGTGGGCTGCACTGCTATCAGCAGATCCGGATCGTGAGAAATCTCTCTGGCGATAATTACCTTTTGCTGGTTGCCGCCCGAAAGACCGCGCGCCGCCTGTGTTTCACACCCGGCAGGCCGGATATCGTAATCTTCCACCAACTTCTTAGCGAAGGACTTCATTTTATCCAGATCCAGCATACCGCGCCGGCTGAATTCGCTGCTGCGATGCTTGACCAAAATTGAGTTTTCTGCCACTGTAAACGGAAGCACCAAACCGCGGCGCTGCCGATCTTCGTGAATGGTAGAAATTTTATGTTCAATAACGTTACGCGGCGTCGTATTCTGAATTTCGATTCCATTGATTTTGATGGTGCCGCTTTCCACGCGGGTCAGGCAGGTGATGGCCTCCACCAATTCTTTCTGGCCGTTTCCGTCAACGCCGGCAATTCCGACAATCTCCCCTTTGCGTACGCACAGCGAAAGGTTCTTCACCGCTTCCAGTCCACGGTCGTCTTTCACAGTCAGATTCTCAATTTCAAAAACCACCTCGCCGGGCTGTGCGAGGTTCTTGTCAACCACAAGCTTTACTTTGTGGCCCACCATTTTGGTGGCAAGTTCTTCTTCGCTGACATCCGAAACCGGAAAGGTGTCGATGTACTGGCCCCGGCGAATAATGGTACAGACGTCGGATGACGATTTAATTTCTTTCAATTTATGTGTGATGATGATAATGGTTTTGCCGCTGGCGGCCAGGCCGCGCATAATTTCAATCAGCTCTGTGATTTCCTGCGGGGTCAGCACGGCGGTGGGTTCATCCAAAATCAGAATATCCGCGCCGCGGTACAGCGCCTTTAATATTTCAACGCGCTGCTGCATGCCAACAGAAATATCTTCAATTTTTGCATCAGGATCCACCTCAAGGCCATATTCCTTTACGATCTTGACGACGTCCTCACGCGCTTTTTTCATATCTAGAACGCCGAATTTTCCCGTTACTTCTTTGCCGAGAATGATATTCTGCGTTACTGTAAAATTGTCAACCAGCATAAAGTGCTGGTGAACCATACCGATGCCGTGTGCAATTGCATCGTTGGGGGTTTTAATCGCGCACTTTTCTCCGTTTAAATAAATCTCACCGCTATCTGCCTGATACAGGCCATAAAGCACATTCATCAAGGTGCTTTTTCCGGCGCCGTTCTCGCCTAAAATGGCGTGAATTGATCCCTTTTTGACTTCCAGTTTCACCTGATCCAGGGCACAAAAGGAGCCAAATGTTTTGGTAATCTCATGCATCTGTACCGCGTATTCCGGACTGATTTCCATAGCAAATCTCTCCTAATCTTCCGTTTCTTTTTTACAGAAAGGGGCGCCCCGAAGGACGCCCCCTCCGCAAAAAAGTGTCAGATACAAAAAATTACTTCAGGGCTTTCACAAACTCATCGTACTGCTCCTGGCTGGCAGGAGGAACAATTTTGTTGTCTTTGATCTGCTGCTGCAAATCGATGGCTGCTTTATAGGTTTCTTCACCCATCAGCTTGTGCTCTGCAGGGATGCCGGCAGCATCTTCCGAAACACCAAGGCTGATTGTGGTTCCGCCGGTCTTTTTGCCATCCATAATCTCTTTGGAAACTTCTTCTGTTGCCTTGTTCACCAGCTTGAGAGCAGAGGTCAGAACATATTCAGGTGCAAGGTAAGCCTGATCTCTATCCACGCCGATTGCAAATTTCTTTGCTTCTTTTGCCGCTTCAATTACGCCGGTTCCAACGTTGCCCGCTGCGTGGAATACGATATCGCATCCGCCAGAGAACATTTTGGAAGCAATGGCCTTGCCCTTAGCGGAATCGCCGAAGCTTTCGGCATACTGAGCAACCACTTCAATGTTTTTGTTCAGCTCTTTTGCGCCGTAAGCAACGCCTGCTTTGTACCCGAATTCAAACTGATCGATAACGCCGCTCTTGATGCCGCCCACATAACCAACCTTGTCGGTTTTGGTGGTTTTCGCAGCAATATAGCCCACCAAGAAAGAGGGCTCTTGTGCACGGAAAACAACCGCAGTCACGTTAGCCGGGGTTTCGTTCTCATAAGCATTGTCAACAATGGCAAACTGAACGTCGGGATTCGCCTTCGCAGCGTTTTCAATGGCATTGCCCATGGCAAATCCAATCCCCCAAACCAAGTCGCTTCCGCTGTCTACCGCTTTATCCAGGTTCGTGGCATAGTCGGATTCCTGCTTGGATTCAGAATAGCTGACATCTGCACCGGTGTCTTCTTTGAGTTTCTGCAGGCCTTCCCAAGACGACTGGTTAAAGGACTGATCGTTTACGCCGCCGGTATCTGTAACCATAGATACCTTAAAGGATGTTTGGGCGGCAGCAGACGATTCCCCGGCTGCGGCGGCGCTGGATGTGTCCTTTCCTCCGCCAGAGCATGCCGTGGCAGAAACTGCCATGGCGGCTGCAAGTAAAAGTGCAACGATCTTTTTCATACATTTTCCTCCTAAAAATAATGTTGATATGTGATATCACCGTGAGTGATATTCTTAAATTGGCAAAGTAAATCATGCAGCGCCCTGCATCACCCTTTGCTGATTCTGCTTTCATCGTGTTTCCCCCAAAAACTATGAAAGCGGTTTCAAATGCCGCCTTTCACTCAAGCGAGTGAAAGGGCAATCTCCATCATTTGTGTAAAACCGATTTGGCGTTCTTCTGCCGAAAGCGATTCCCCTGCAAGCGGACGGTCAGAGATCGTCAGCAGGCAAAGCGCATTCTTTCCTGCCCGTGCAGCGTTCATATAAAGGGCCGCGGCTTCCATTTCAACTGCCATAACCCCCATCTTTTTCCAAGCGGGAAGCGAATCTTCACGTTCGTCATAAAAAGTATCGCTGGAAAGAATGTTTCCCACCTTCATGGGGATTCCCAATTCTTCGGCAGCCTTTACGGCGCGGCTCAAAAGGCCGTAATCTGCAATCGGTGCAAATGTACCGGGCAAATTGTACTGCTCCACATAACTGGAATTGGTGCAGGCACCCATTCCGGCCACCACGTCACGCAGATTCACGTTGTCGGTAATTCCGCCGGCCGAGCCGATGCGGATAATGTTATCCACACCGTAAAAGTGGAACAGCTCGTATGTATAAATTCCAACAGAGGGCATTCCCATGCCCCCGCCCATCACCGAAACAGGCTTACCCCGGTAAGTGCCGGTAAAACCGAGCATATTGCGAACGGTGTTAAAACAGGTGACATTCTCAAGATACGTTTCCGCAATGAATTTAGCGCGGAGAGGATCGCCCGGCATTAAAACCGTTTTGGCGATCTCTCCTGCCTTCGCGGCATTATGGGGCGTTGGTATGTTTGACATATTCTTTTACCTCCCGTTATTATCGTAAAATTTCTTTCAGGCGAGAAGTGCCTGTAATGCGCTTTTCTACTCCGAAATAGTCCAGAATCGTGGCTCCAATATCAGCAAAGGTGGGTTTCGTTCCCAAATTTGCGCCCGCCTTCACTTGTTTGCCGGTAATGACCCACGGAACATATTCTCTGGAATGGTCAGTGGACGGTGTGGCCGGGTCACAGCCATGATCCGCGGTAATCATCAGCAGATCTTCATCGCGCAGGCCGTTCATAATTTCCGGCAGCTTTTCATCAAAATAAGCCAGTGCTTTTGCGTAACCATCCACGTCATTGCGGTGGCCGTACAGCATATCAAAATCCACCAGATTGATAAAGCACAGGCCGTTAAAGTCCTTTTGAAGATACTCGAGAGTGCGCTCGATTCCATCGGCATTGTTTTTGGTGCTGACGGTTTCGGTGACTCCCTTGCCCACAAAAATATCGTTAATCTTGCCCACGGCAAGGACATCCAGATTCTGTTCTTTGAGCTGATCCAGCATGGTGACATGCGGTGGTACCAGAGAAAAATCGTGGCGGTTCGAGGTACGGGTGAAATTCGGATCCTCCCCGATAAACGGGCGAGCGATGACCCGGCCGACGCCGTGTTCTCCCTGCAGCATTTCCCGGGCGATTTTGCAGTAACGGTACAATTCCTCCAGCGGAACCACCGATTCGTGCGCGGCAATCTGGAACACGCTGTCTGCGGAAGTATAAACAATCAGCGCACCGGTTTCCACATGCTCTTTTCCATAATCACGAATCACATCAGTTCCGGAATAAGGCCTGTTGCAAAGCACACGGCGGCCTGTCTTTTCTTCAAACTCCCGAATCACTTCGGCAGGAAAACCGTTGGGATAGGTGGGGAGGGGCTTCGGAGAATAAATTCCCGAAATTTCCCAATGGCCGATTGTGGTATCTTTGCCTTTAGACGCTTCCTGAAGACGGGCAAAAGCGCCCTGCGGAGCTTCTTCTTTCGGCCAGCAGTCCACTCCGTCAATATTAAAAAGACCCAGTTTTTTCATATTGGGCATATTAAAATATTCGCTGGTTGCGCAAGCGGCCAGTGTATTGCTGCCTTCGTCGCCGTATTCCGCCGCATCCGGCTCTTCACCGATGCCGCAGCTGTCCAAAACAATCAAAAAGACTCGTTTATTCATAATTAGACTCCTTCTTTCCGTTTTGTTGTCTCCCGGATTTTCACAGAAACCGGCAGAACGTTGTCCCGTTGTTGAATCGTGCCATACTCTGTCTGTTCCAAAATCAGCTGAACACACAGCCGGCCGATCTCTTCAATTGGCTGAGCCACTGTTGTCAGCGTGGGAATCATCAAACGGCTCAGGCCAACATCGTCGTAGCCCACAATCATCACATCATCCGGAACCCTGCGCTTTTGCTCATAAATTACTTTATACAGGGCAAATGCCACCAGATCGGTGGAAGCAAGCACCCCATCAGCATCGGGATACCGCCGAAATAACTCCCGTGCGCTTTCCACACCTTCGTCATAGCTATATCTGCTGTTTACAAAACGCGGCTCAATCTGATGCCGACGGCAGGCATCCACATAACCCAAATATCGCTGCTTGCTGCTGCAATACTGCTGCGGCCCGCGCATCAGAACAATCTTTTTGCAGCCGCATTCAATCAGATGTTCTGTCGCAATCCGGCCGCCGGTGTAATTATCGGACTGAACAGAAGCTGTGCAGTGGGTTCCCGCGTTTTTATCCATCACCACAACCGGAATGGGACAATGGCGGATTTCTTCATCCAAATTTTCATTGTTTGCCGTGATAATGATGCCGTCTGCATTCATTCCCATCAGCATTTTAATATAGGCCGCCTCTTTTTCCGGATTTTCATCGGAATTACACAAAATCATTTTATAGCCATTGCGAAAGGCTTCGTCTTCAATGGCCCGCCCGACTTCGCTGAGGAAAATATTTAAAATACTTGGCACGATATAACCAATTAGACGCGAAGATTTTTTGTAAAGAGAGCGTGCAATTTCATTTGGATTAAATCCTGTTTTGTGGATTGCTTCTTCCACCCGCCTTGTTTTTTCTTCGCTCACTTTAGCCGTACCATTAATCACGCGTGAAACCGTTGCACTGGAAACGCCGGCCATGCGCGCAATGTCACTGATATGAACCAAAATGATCACCAAAACCTTCCATCGTTGTTAAAGCAAATTGGCTTTACTGGGTGTCATCAAACTTGAAACCGGTTTCATCCAAAGTTCATTTTGCTATCATTATAAACGAATAAAACCAGTTCGTAAATTATTTTATGAAATTATGATAAAATTTTTAATTGCAAAAAGTGTATTTTGTCAAAATGTGCACTTCTTCGCGCTTTTTCTACCATTCTATTTCGTTTAAAAGAATGTAGTTTGGCCGGTAATTTAGAAAAACAGCTTCCGGCACAGGACAAAACTGTGCCGGAACGCGTTATTTTATTTTACCACAATATTGCAAAACCCAACGGAATAGGCTAAGTCCGCCAACTGCTTCATCCTCTCTGCAGAAGGGGAAGAAAACGATGCGAAAGGACCTTTCACCCCAAACGCACGAAACGAAATCAGAACCAGCCGGGTGCTTGCAGCCAAAGGGCCAAGCAGCTGTGCAACACCGCGTATCGCATCTTCGGCATCCACGTGGCCCTCCACATTCACGATGCGCACTTCCTCCAATTTTCCGCAAGAGGAAAGGAATATCAAATTATCACGGACAGCGGCGTTGTTTCCTCCTGTCAGCGCATGAAACACCTGCGGTGACCAGGCTTTTACATCCAGCATCACACCGTCACAAACGTTCATCAGCTCGGGATATTTGGAAAACCGGATGGTGCCATTGCTGTCACACAGGCAAGTAAGGCCTTTTTCTTTGACCAGCGTGAACAGTTCCGTTAGAAACTGCGGATACAATCCGCACTCACCACCGGAAACGGTAATTCCGCGAATAAACGGGATGTTCTTTTCCACTTCTTTCATCACAGCGGGAGCATCCATCCAATGAATTTTCGGTGAAGCGTAATAGGGACACACCTGAATGCAGGTATTGCAGGAAACACACTTGGTTTCGTCCCACACCACTGTTTCGCCTTGTTTGGAAAGAGCCCCCTCTGGACAGTGCTCCACACAGATGCCGCATCCGTTGCACAGATTCTGTGTTTCGGGATTATGGCAATAGCCGCACGCAATGTTGCATTTTTGCAAAAAAACAGAGGTGCGGCTGCCGGGTCCATCCACTGTGCTGATGGGAATAATTTGGTTCACCGGCACCGTGGTCATGCCATTCGAACCTTTCTTTCTGCCAGATGGTTTTTGTCATAATTGGGGGCGCCCAGCTGGGTTGTATTCTGTAAAACAGCTTCATGTTTGCGGTATTTTTCCATTTCGCTGCGCTTAACCAAAAATCCGGTGATTCGGATCAAATCGGTGTCGGCGGAATAAAAACTCATATACTGCACCCCAACAGAGAATGCACCTTTTACCACATCCAGCAGCGCCGCCGGGTTCTGATTCACATTGCTGGCAATGGGGAAAATATCGCCCACACCCGTGGGGAAATAGTGGTGGAAACGAGAGCTGTGCCTTAAATGTTCGGCAAAGGATACCGGTTCGTCACCGATGGGAATCCGCACACCAGAGGTAATTCCCTGGTCGCTGTCCAGTCCCACCTGAGCATGCAGCAAGAACTTATCACCGGCAATGGGGGAGTAAAGAGCCTTATACCCAGGGGTAAGCTCTGCAACTTTATCCATGATTCGAACGCCCAAGTCATCGGCTTCGGAATCTTGCCCATACTTTTTGCCGGATTCTTTCATCAGTGTATTTACACACTCTGCAAGGCCGGTCACGCCGAACATTCCCACAAAGCGATCTTTAGAAATCAGTCCTTCCTTAACCAGGAAGTTAGACTCAAAGAAACCTGATTTTTCCACAATAAAACGGATGCGCTCATTCATATAATCCGCAATCAGGCCAAGACATTCGGGCAGCAGTTCATTGAGGAACTGCTCTTCGCTGGCGGCTTCCTTTACCAGCTCAGTCAGCGTCACACGGGTAAGGGTAAATGCACCGCCGCCAATCGGAAGAATATTATAGCAGCTTGCCACGCCGTAGCGATCGCCAAAAGGCGCACAGTTGGCCTTTGCATTGCAGATGGCCGGGTTAGAAGATTCCAACGAACACTGAATTGCCTGCTCCATAAAGGAATCGGGGGTAATGTCCGGGTCATATTTCATCGTCAAGTTGGGAACGGTATTTTTCAGTTCCTTTACCACCTTTAAAATCAGGCGGCCCGCACGGGTTTCTTCCGGCCCGATATTGGCATGACAAAACGAGTCGGTAATGGTGCGATCCAAATAAGTCAGGAACAAACGCAGTTTTTCGCAAATTTCCTCATCCGTAAGGCCATCTACAAACGGCTCCATCATTTTATCAAGGCTGCCCAAATATACCGGGAAATTGGTGATGGACGGAACATGACGATACAAAATCATCAAAGAGAAAATCAGTTCATCCAGCGTTTTGGGAGGGGTCAGCTTGAGGAATTCACTGCCCTGCTGCACAAATTTTTCATAATCGGGCAAAATATAGCGCGGGCGATAAGGTGCGCCCCCTTCAAACAAATCGTTAATAGCATTGGTTTCAAAAAAATGCTTTGTGCGCGGTGGAATGTTCAGTACGTCCAAAGAATTCTCTGCACATTTTGCCAGACCCATCACCTTCTGTTCGTGGGTCAGTTCACGGGATGTTAGGGTTTTATAGGTGTTATCCAGATCGATCATGACAAATTCTCCTTTCCGATCCTCTAAGGCTGTTCTGCAAAGAGGGTACTAGGCAGCTTTTCCAGACTGCCCGATTCCAAAATTCATTTTAATAAAAAAGATTCCATCTCTTTTTTCAAGGCTTCATATTGAGCGGCCGTAATTTGTAACTTTCCGTTTTTGACACTCACGAGCCGTTTTTCAGCCAGTCGTGTCACAGCCCGGTTTATGGTGCGCACACTGTTGCCGGTTGTTTCGGCAATTTCCAGCCTTGTGCAAGAAAGCCGAATCGCTTCGGGCTGTTCCCCGCCCTTTTCATAAGCGCGGATTAAAAATTGAACCACTTTTCCGTTTGCATCCAAAAAGTGCAGGCTGCGTTCATTTGCCGTCTGACTCAACAGACTGTTTAGAATCCAGCGCACATGCAGAAAAAACAGTTCCGGATCGCAATGCATCCAAAGAAGATATGCGTCGGCAGAAAAAGAGATCAAACGGCATGGTGTAACCGCGCGGACTTCGGCAATATAATGCGGCATTCCGCCCAGCGCTTCATATTCCCCGAAAAATTCCGGCGCTTCGGCTTCTGTGAGGGTGTGGCGTGCAATGCGGGTTTGATTTGTGACAACGGACACACGGCCCTTTATCAGGTAGTAAACCATGTGGCTCGGGTCGTCCTCGTGTATCAAACTTTCGCCTGCCGAAAGGGTAATGGGATACACCGGGACATCCGCAGGAAATTTCGCCATCATTTTCCGCAGCTCCTTGCGAAATGGTTCGGTTTCCGTTTCTAAATATTCACCGATTTTCACCGTTTACCCTCCCTTCTGATTTTATTTTATATCAATTAAAGCGAAAAGGAAAAGGACATATGTCCTTTTTTCTGAAATATAGCATGTTTTCCATGCAAAATCTAAAAAATTGTGGAAAACAACGAATATTATGTTTGTTTTTTCCGCTTTTCTATTTTCCTCTTGACAGATTTCAAGTTGGTTGCTAAACTATGGGTGTAAATTGATAAGCACAAGATTACTGTTATAAACATTTGATTAGATGTGAGGTGAGAAAATGATTACAGAGCGAGAACGCCAGATTCTTCGGTGGATTGAAGAAAACCCCACCATTTCACAACAAGAGCTGGCAGACAAGGCAGGAATCTCACGTTCTTCCGTGGCGGTGCACATCTCGAACCTGATGAAAAAGGGAAGAATTCTGGGGAAAAGTTATATTTTGCAAAAAGCCCCCTATGTGGTTGTTATCGGCGGCGCCAACATTGACATTGCAGGAAAACCTTTTGCCCCTTTGGTGGGGCGGGACTCAAATCCAGGCCTGGTAACCCTTTCACCCGGTGGAGTAGGGCGAAACATTGCCCAAAACCTTGCCATGCTGGAGGAAGAGGTCAAATTCATTACCGCGCTGGGGGAAGACGCCTATGCGTCGGAACTGGTCAGCAGCTGCCGGAGTGCGGGAATTGATATTACCGAAACGCTGACTGTGCCGGGCGGTTCCACTTCTACCTATGTTTTCATCACCAACGAACATGGAGACATGGAGCTTGCTATTTCTGACATGCAGATCTATGACAAAATCACACCGCAATATCTGGAAAAGCGTGCAGACCTCATCAGCAATGCGGCTGTGTGTGTGATTGACACGAATCTGACCGCAGAAACCATCCGCTATCTGGCCGAAACATTTCACGTTCCGCTGTTCTGTGACCCGGTGTCCACAGCAAAAGCAGGGAAGCTTTCCGGTCTTTTGGGAAGATTTCACACCCTAAAGCCGAATCTTTTAGAAGCTGAATTGCTAAGCGGAATTAAAATTAAGGATCAAAACTCACTGGAACAAGCGGCTCAGGCTCTGCTGGATGCCGGTTTAACACAGGTTTTTCTTTCCATGGGAAAGAACGGCGTTTACTGCGTCAATCAACAAGAAAGAGCAACGGTTCCCCCTTATGCCAGTGAACTGGTCAACACAACAGGCGCCGGAGACAGCATGATGGCTGCGATTGTGTGGGGCTGGCTTCAGAAATTCTCACTGGAAGACTGTGCCCGCGCCGGAATGGCGGCCGCATCTATTTGTATCGAAAGCCCTGGCACCATCAGTCCGCAAATGAGCTGTGAAAACGTGCTCCAGAAAATGAATGCAGAAACAAACTGCTTGCGCAAAGGATAAGCCGAAGCAAAAGCAACCGTCGAAAGGAGTTTCACAATGAATCAGCTGAAACAATATCTCGAAATTTCTCCCGCAGTACAAGAAGCACTGGCGGCAAACAAACCGGTAGTGGCGCTGGAATCCACCATCATCTCTCACGGTATGCCGTATCCCAAAAATGTGGAGACCGCCCTGAAAGTGGAGCAGATTATCCGTGATAACGGCGCTGTTCCGGCAACCATCGCCATCATCGGCGGAAAGCTGCGCGCCGGACTGTCGAAAGACGAAATAGACTATCTTGGACAAAAGGGTCTGAGCGTCACAAAAGCAAGCCGCAGAGATCTGCCGGTCCTTGCCGCCCGCGGTGAGGATGGCGCCACCACAGTTGCTGCCACGATGATTATTGCTAATCTAGCCGGAATTTCCGTATTTGCAACCGGAGGCATCGGCGGAGTTCACCGCGGTGCAGAAACAACCATGGATATTTCCGCGGATTTGGAAGAGCTTTCCGTAACCCCGGTTATGGTGGTCTGCGCCGGCGCAAAATCCATTCTGGACCTTGGCCTTACATTGGAATATCTGGAGACAAAGGGTGTTTCGGTTCTGGGTTATCAGACCGAGGAACTTCCCGCTTTCTATACCCGCAAGAGCGGATTTAAAGTGGACTACCGCGTGGACACTCCGGCAGAACTGGCCGGCATTTTCCATGCAAAAGAAAACCTGAACCTAAAGGGCGGGCTGCTTGTCACCAATCCCATCCCCGAAGAATTCGCAATGGATTCGGATTACATTTCCAAATCCATTGAAGAAGCCTGCAAAGAAGCAGAAAAACTGGGAGTCAAGGGCAAAGATACCACCCCGTTCCTTCTGGATAAAATTCAGAAAATTACCGATGGCAAAAGTCTTGACGCCAACATCCATCTGGTGTACAACAATGCCGTGCTGGGGGCAAAGGTTGCCGGTGAACTGAGCAAATTAAAGTAGTCTTCTTTACTATGCCCGCAAAAAGGTCACAGAATGTCTGTGATTTACAGGAATCTTGAATCATAAAACAGTCGCCAAAATCAGTCTTTGGTCAAACAAAATTGAATCCGTGATTGTCTTGCAACACCCCCGCCCAACGTTTTGTATTCCGTTGGGCGGGGGTGTTATCTTTTTCTATATAAAGCCGTTTCTTTCTGTTATCATTAAAAAGGCCATAAAAAACATATTTTTTAAATTACAGCATGGAATCATCACAAAGGGTGGTATCCTTTCTTTTTTCAGGTATAATAAATAGCATGATATTTAAGAAGGAAGGGATCAAGTGACGAATTCAAACAGAGTCCCCAATGGTTTGGAAAAAGAAAAAAGTCCGTATCTTTTGCAGCATGCATATAATCCGGTGAATTGGTATCCCTGGGGCAAAGAAGCTTTTGAAAAAGCACAGAAAGAGCAAAAACCGGTCTTTTTGTCGATCGGTTATTCCACTTGTCATTGGTGCCATGTGATGGCTCATGAATCCTTTGAGGATCCAGAAGTGGCTGCGCTTTTAAATGAATATTTCATCAGTATTAAGGTAGACCGGGAAGAACGCCCGGATGTGGATGCGGTGTATATGGCGGTGTGCCAGGCTATGACCGGTTCGGGCGGCTGGCCTATGACAATTTTGATGACGGCCGATCAAAAACCCTTTTGGGCGGGAACCTATTTGCCCAAAACTGGAACAATGCAGATGATTGGGCTGATGGATCTGCTGGGGGCAATCATCCAGCAATGGAAGACAGACCGAGAAAAGCTTTTGTCAGCGGGGGATCAGGTGGCCGGATTTTTAAAGGAATCCCGTGAACCGGAAGCGTATGAAGGCAGCGGAAAGGATTTGCTGCAAAGAGGAGTAGAGCAATTTCGCCGCATCTATGATATTCGGTGGGGCGGGTTTGGAAGAGCACCGAAGTTCCCATCAGCACATAATTTATTGTTCCTGCTGCGTTATTCTATTTTGGAAAAAGATTCTGACCTTCAGGAAATGGTGGAGCACACGCTCACTCAAATGTACCGCGGCGGTATGTTTGATCATGTGGGGGGCGGTTTTTCCCGGTATTCTACCGATGAAAAATGGTTGGTGCCCCATTTTGAAAAGATGCTTTATGATAATGCCCTCTTGGCCGACGCCTATTTAGAGGCGTTTCGCATTACCCAAAAGCCGCTGTATCGGCGTGTGGCAGAGCAGGTATTGGATTATGTTCTGCGTGAACTGACCGATGAAAAGGGTGGGTTTTACTGTGGTCAGGATGCTGACAGTGACGGTGTAGAAGGAAAGTTTTATGTGTTCACTCCCCAGGAATTAGAAACAGTATTGGGAGCGAAGGACAGCGAAGAATTTTGCCGGTGGTTTGGAATTACAGAAGCGGGCAACTTTGAAGGGAAGAACATTCCGAATCTCATCCAAAATCAGCAATATGGGGAAGAAAATCAACACATATTACGGTTGTGTGAAAAACTTCGCGATTATCGAATCGAGCGCACCCATCTGCACAAGGACGATAAGGTGCTGGCTTCTTGGAATTCCCTGATGATTGCTTCTTTTGCAAAAGCGGCACGAATTTTGAACCGGCCGGATTATGGACAGGCAGCAAGAAAAGCGCAAAGATTTATTGCGGACAGCATGACAAATTCTGATGGCCGCCTTTTGCTTCGCTGGCGGGAAGAGGAAGCTGCCCATGCCGGACAGCTGGATGATTATGCTTTTTACGCACTGGCTTTGCTGGAACTGTACCAAACAAATTATGAGGAAAAAGATCTGGCACTGGCTTTGCAGACAGCGCGGCATATGATGGATTGGTTTTGGGATGACGAAAACAATGGTTTCTATTTATATGCCAAAGACAGCGAACAGCTGATCAGCCGCCCAAAAGAGGTGTTTGACGGTGCAATGCCCTCCGGCAATGCGGTTGCTGCCTTGGTTTTGCAGCGGTTATTTCATCTGACCGGAGAAATTGTTTGGAAACAGGCTGCCGAAAAACAGCTGCAGTTTTTAAGTGCGGCAATGCAGGAGTATCCGGCTGGACACAGCGTTTCTCTTCGCGCTTTAATGGAGGAAGTATATCCATCTCGTCAGTTGGTTTGTGTCACAGGGGACAAGCAAATCCCAAGTGAAATAAGGGGAATTGATGCCTTTCATTTCAGCATATTGGTAAAAACCAAGTCCAATCAGCAGGAACTGGGGCGTCTGGCTCCCTTTGTTCAGGAATATCCGATTCCGGAAACCAATCAGGTGCGTTACTATCTGTGCCAAAACGGCGCGTGCCTGCCCCCGGTGGACAGTATAGATGAATTAAAAAAGCTGCTGCAATCATAGGGGTTTCTATTATTTTGAAGTTTCCGTTAAATTTTCATTTGAATGTATGCAGAAAAAAGGAGGGCATGGTATGCTTCGGTTTTCTAAAAAAATGCTTTTGGTTTATACGGCCATTTGCTTTCTAGTGCTGTTAAACGGTTGTCATATGAAAGAAAGTCAATCTTCCTCTCAGCCAAAGAATTCAGTTTTTTCTGCAAGTGAAGTCAGGGTGTTCCGATACAGCGAAACGCCTTCCGTTCAGCTTGAGGGGAACAGCGAAGATGCAAAGGAAATTACAGGATTGGTAGAGCAGCTGTTAGAAACCAACACCAAAGCACCCGGGTTTGTTTCTTTGGCCGTATCAGAAGAAACCATAAAATCCTATCAACAGTCCGATGTTTGTGTGGAACTGATTCTGGACAGGGAGTATGAATATGCGATTTATGGTGCTAACGATTCCAGAAGTGTTAACCTGAAAAAGTGCATGATTGCTATCAACCAAAAGATGCTGTTTTACAGCGAAGGAAGCGATTATTTGAGTGGCCCGCTGGTTTTGTCCGATACAACCGATTTATCGAATAAAATTAAACAGCTTTCCTAACCCAAAGGAAAAGCATTCGTCTGTAATTTTTAATGGATGAAGTCAAAAAGCTTGCCGCTAATCAGCGGCAAGCTTTTTGTTTTCTATGATAAGAATACCCGTAGTTTTGGAAAGCTTCGATGAGTTACTCCATGTTCTTATATCTTATTGTTTTTCAACCAATAAAAAAGACAAAAGCCGATTTTTGCGGAAAGAAAGGTGAATGTTCCGGGGGAACAAGCACTCAGATTATTCTAACAGCATATTCTAGATATGGGATAAGCTTAGATTAAGAGAAAGGGGAACATGAGAAGCATGGCAGCAAATCAGAATATGCAAAATATGCCCAACATGTCAAGCATGCCTAATATGCCGAGCATGTCGAACACGTCAAACATGCCAAGCATGTCGAATACGTCAAACACGCCAAGCATGTCGAACACGTCAAACACGCCAAGCATGTCGAACACGTCAAATATGCCAAGTATGTCCAACACGTCAAACATGCCAAACATGTCGAACACGTCAAGCATGTCGAACACGTCAAACATGCCAAGCATGTCGAATACGTCAAACACGCCAAGCATGCCAAACACGTCAAACATGCCAAGTATGTCGAACACGTCAAATACGTCAAACATGCCGAGCATGTCGAACACGCAGAACATGCCAAGCATGTCGAACATGTCAAGCATGTCGAACACGTCAAACACGCAAAACATGCCAAGCATGTCGAACATGTCGAACGTGTCAAATATGCAAAACATGCAAAACTGCGAAATGACAATCGCGGTTCCGCCGTTACCCGCACAAACGGTGGTCGCTATGGCGTATGTACCATTTCAACAATTCGGCACCACTTATTCAGCGGAAAAAGGATTTAATCAGGGGACCATTTTCCCAGATTTAGATAAGCCCTTTACCGGGAAACGAGGTGTGCTGAAATGAGCGAACAGGAAAAATTACTGCGTCAGATCAACTCTTACCGATTTATGGCTTGGGAACTGCATATTTTTTTAGATACTCACCCCAATGACTGTGAAGCCGCGAAAAAAATTGCCGAAACCCGAACCAAGATAGACGAACTGGTAAGGAAATATGAAGACGCTTATGGACCTATGGGAGAAACCAGCAATCAAACCAGCCGCTGGGCATGGGTTAGCGGCCCCTGGCCATGGGAAATCGAAGAGGAGGCTGACAACTGATGTGGGTCTATGAAAAACGACTGCAATACCCAGTGAAGATCAAAAACCCTAATCCGGCATTGGCCAAAATCATTATCACTCAATACGGAGGGCCTGACGGAGAATTGGGAGCCTCTTTGCGTTACTTGAGCCAACGGTTTACCATGCCCTATCCCGAGCTAAAAGCGATATTGACAGATATAGGAACCGAGGAGCTGGGCCATTTAGAGATGGTTGGAACCATTGTGTACCAACTGACGCGGAACCTGACGCCGGAACAGCTGAAAGAGGCTGGGTTCGATGCGTATTTTGTGGATCATACCACGGGCATTTATCCGGTTGACGCCAGCGGCGTCCCGTTTTCCGCTTCCACTTTTGCGGTTAAGGGAGATCCGATTACCGATTTGCACGAAGATTTAGCAGCAGAACAAAAAGCACGCACTACCTATGATAATATTCTCAGATTCTGCGATGATCCGGATGTGATTGATCCCATCCGTTTTCTTCGGCAGCGCGAAGTGGTTCACTATCAGCGTTTCGGCGAAACAAACCATACAAAAGGAAACATACCTTTGAGCGGACGAAAAATCTGGCGGAAGCTCCTGCTATTATTCGCCAGATGTGCTATAATATAAAATAGAAATGCAAACGAAAAGGAGCAATTCATGCTATTATCCGCAGAAAAAATTTCAAAAAATTATGGGATGAAGCAACTGTTGCAGGATGTTTCGCTGTATCTAAATGAAGGAAATCGAGTTGGCATCATCGGAATCAACGGTACGGGCAAAAGCACTCTGCTGAAAATTCTTGCTGGTGTGGAGCCGCCGGATCAAGGCTCTATTGCAACCAACCCCAATATACAGTTGTCTTATCTTCCGCAAAACCCGCCCATCCAAGATGACTATACCGTTTTGGAACAGGTTTTTGCAGAGTTCCCCGCGCAGTTTCGCGATTTGAAAGAATACGAAGCAAAGTCGATGCTGACACGCCTGGGAATTACCGATTATGAAGCAAAAATGGGGACGCTGTCAGGCGGGCAGCGCAAACGGGTGGCCCTTGCTACCGCACTGATTCACCCGGCTGATATTCTGATTTTGGATGAGCCCACCAACCATCTGGACAGTGACATGGTTTCTTGGCTGGAGCAGCACTTGCGCCGGTTTAGCGGCGGCCTTATCATGGTGACCCATGACCGGTATTTTCTGGAGCGGGTGGTAACCCATATCGTTGAGTTATCTCACAGCAAGCTCTATACTTATGAGGCAAATTACTCTAAATATCTGGAACTCAAGAGTCAGCGAGAAGAGATGATGGTGGCCAGCGAACGCAAGCGTCAGGCCGTTCTGCGCAGGGAATACCAGTGGATCATACGGGGCGCCAAAGCGCGCAGCACGAAGAGCCGCAGCCGGATTGACCGCTATGAGGCGCTCAAGGCTCAAACCACGCAGGAAGAAGACGACACAGTTCAAATCTCTAATTTATCCAGCCGTTTGGGGAAAAAGATCATCGAGCTTTCCGGGGTTACGAAATCCTTTGATGACCGCACACTCATTCGGGATTTTTCTTATCTTTTGGAACGGGAGGACCGCATTGGAATCGTTGGCAGAAATGGTGTGGGAAAGTCCACTTTGCTCAATTTGATTGCAGGCAAGTTTTTGCCGGATGCCGGAACAATTGAGGTGGGCGCTACTGTTCAAATCGGCTATTTTTCACAGGAATCCCGGGAATTGGATCCGAATCAAAGGGTATTTGATTTTATCTGTGACATTTCGAATGAAGTCAAAACGTCTGAAGGAACTTTTTCTGCCTCTCAGATGCTGGAGCGGTTTTTGTTTTCTTCTGATTTGCAGTATTCTTTAATTGGAAGGTTAAGCGGCGGCGAACGCCGGCGCCTTTATCTGCTAAGCATTTTGATGCAGGCCCCCAATGTTTTGTTGTTGGACGAACCCACCAACGATTTGGATATTGAAACGCTGACGATTTTAGAGGAATATCTCGAATCTTTTGCCGGCCCGGTAATAGCGGTATCTCATGACCGTTATTTTCTGGACAAGGTGGCCAGCGATATTTTTGAGATCAATGAAAACGGCACGATTCTAAGATATTCAGGGAACTACAGTGACTATGAAGAAAATCGAAAAATAGAACAGCAGCAGGCTGCCCCAAAAAAGGAAGCCTCTGCGCAAAAGGGAGCACCGAAAAAGCCACAGAAGCTAAAGTTCTCTTTTAAAGAGCAGCGAGAGTATGAAACCATAGACGATGATATTGCCGCACTGGAAGAAAAAATTGCAGAGTGCGGGAGCGAAATCGTCAAAGCCGCCAGCGATTATGTTCAGCTGCAAACACTGATGGAACAAAAGGCAGATTTGGAAGTGGAACTGGATGACAAAACAGAGCGATGGGTTTATCTGAATGAGTTAGCAGAAAAAATCCGTTTGCAGAAATAATCAGAATCCGGTTCGAACTGTTTGGGTGGGGGATTTTAGTGAAAGCGGAGAATACCACACAATATTATGCCTATATGCTGCGCTGTGCCGACGGCACCATCTACAGCGGCTACACCACGGATCCAAACCGCCGCACGGCTCTGCACAACAAAGGGAAGGGCGCAAAATATACGCGCTCCCGCCTGCCGGTGGAACTGGTTTTTGTAGAACGCTGCGCAACAAAAAGGGAAGCGCTTCAGCGGGAAGCAGCCCTAAAAAGATTGAGCCGCGGCGAGAAATTATCTCTTATTGAGCAGGGCAATGGTTCCTTTTAGCGTTTGAAAGAGCTTCTTGCAGAATGAATAAAATTCACTTTTCACCTTGATACGTTTTAAAAACAAAGAAAAAAGCACCCCGATTGTAACGTAACATTTACAATCGGGGTGCTTTTTCATATGACAATGCATTTTGTACCGGATAGGAGGTAACATGATGCAAATTTGGAATGTAGTTTTTTTGATTCTTGCTTAGAGCGGGAGCACCGTTTTGCCAAATTCATTGTTGACCACATTGGCCATTGCGGTGTAAATGGCGCTCAGTCCGCAGAAAATTCCCACCCAGCCGGCCATCAATTTAATTGGGGCACTGCCGGTAAAGTCACCGATGGACAACAGGAAAAACAAAATGGCAAGAGATAAAAAGACAACCCGTGATGCAACATTGTGCTTTAATGTGCCGATAAACATAAAGGTTGTGAAAATACCCCACAGCAGCAGATAGAACCCCATAGAAATTTCGTCGGCAGCGGTGCTGTGAAATGGGTTGATCCAAATGAAAATAAGCGACCACCAAAACAAGCCATAAGCTGTGAATGCGGTAGCGCCAAAGGTGTTTTTGCATTGGAACTCCATAATGCCGGCGATAATCTGTGCCAATCCGCCCAGTGCGAATCCCATTGCGATGACTACAACGGAAAGCGGAATAATTTCTGCATTATGCAAATTGAGCAATACAGTCGTCATTCCAAATCCCAGCAGTCCCAAAGGCCCCGGATTCGCGTGTTTGATTTCTTTTTTTGTTGTTTCTAGTTCCACAATGATTCCCCTTCAACATGATTTGTCTGTATCACCATAAAGAATCGGAGCACTTTTCCCTGAGCAGGTTCCGTGTGCTGATTCATTATGCTTTATAAAAAGAGCAAGAGCACGATTTAACACCTTCATAAAAACGCATCGCGCAGATGTTCCCAATCACTTGTGGAACACAATAGGGTGTTTTTGTATTGCCGCAGGCTATCGACAAAAAAGCTGTTTTTCCTGGCTTTTCCGGCAAACGTCCTTCCATTATATCGTCCGAAAATGTTCTTGTAAAGGGATTATGATACTTTTCTTGCTTTGTCTGTTTTTTCCAATGGTTTCCCCGTAATAGTTAAAAAAATAGCAATTGTGGAAGATGAAGACTAAGAGAATCATGGCTTCAACCACAGGCGATAAAAACTGGTTCTTGTGAAAGATCTTTGGTACTTTGCAAGTGTTTGAGGAACATGAAACAAGCGAAAAATGATGGGAGCATTTGTTTCCGGGTGAGTGTGGAGCTTCCCCAAATTAAAATCGGGTGATTTAGAAACGGTTTCTTTTCAAAAGAAAGTGAAAGGAACGGGGCATTGCTGACCGGCGAAAGGGAACAGGTTGTTTGTGGCAGACAGCGATTCCGAACAGCTTATTTGGAATTAAAAACAAAAAAAGAGAGCATAATACTCTCTTTTGACTGCAAATATTAATCCAACGGGGCATAAAAGAATGTGGTGTTATCCACGATTTGACACCATTTTTGATGTTCCAATACATGAATAATATCGCTTCGCTTTACGCCTTTTCCCATTGCCTTGGTGATATCGGTAATGCGGATCAGTTGATTTGCATTCTGTTGAAAAACAACCAATAGCCGATCCCTAAGATCATCTGTATTTGGGGTTGTTTTTGCTTTGGCCGGTTTGGTGCCGCTCAAACATTCCGGGTGTTTTTTAAGATAGAGAACATAAAGTGCTTTGATACGGCTCAGCAGTGCGGGAGAAATACCGGTAAGCTCCGGCAGTTCTTCAAATCGGCAGTTTACCAGGTCTTTCATCTGTTTATAGCTATGAAGCTCGCAATAGCGAAGAAACGGGGAATAGCTATCGCTGTAATAAATTTGTGTAATTTCGTCCATGGAGTCAGCCCTTTCCTGTTTTATGACACGAGAAATAATTATACTCGGAATTTCAGGCAGATACAAGGCTTAATATTTCAAATGAGGCAATCACAAAGGAATTGTTTTTTATATGAATTCCGAATAGAACAGGACTTTAGCCTGAATCAGGCGGTTTTAAAGCGTTAGTCGGCGTCGGATATCATGGTGAATAGAAAAAATATGTATCAAGATATAAAATAAAAAGTTTAGTAAGATAAAACAAAATCAGCGCTTATTGGTTTATCTTCAAGAAAAATCGCACGGCGCGGATTTTTGCCCTTGTCTTTTTCTTTTCGCCTTTATCTTCTTTTACAGTGCTGCAACTTTGTGGTAAAATGAATTTAACATTCAGCTTTAATGAAGGAGTTTCAGATGGAAAGCATTGTAAGCATACTCGCAAGAGAACTGAACAAGCGAGAAGAGCACGTTAAAAATGTGATAGACCTGATCGATGAAGGAAATACCATTCCCTTTATCGCACGTTACCGGAAAGAAATGCATGGAACGATGGACGACACCGTGCTTCGTGACTTGGCGGACAGGCTTACCTATCTGCGAAATCTGGAAGCTCGCCGTGAAGAGGTAAAAAAAGCGATTGAAGCACAGGAAAAGCTGACCGAAGAGCTTACAGCCCAAATCGATGCTGCCCAAACACTGGCAGAAGTCGAAGACCTTTATCGTCCCTATAAGCAAAAACGCCGCACCCGCGCGACCATTGCCAAAGAAAAAGGGCTGGAGCCGCTGGCGATGACGCTTTTGGAGCAGCGCAGGGATTTGCCCGATATCAAAAAGCTGGCCGAAGATTATGTGGATGCTGAAAAAGGAGTCGAGAATGCCGAGGATGCACTTGCTGGTGCATCGGACATTGTGGCAGAAATTGTGGCGGATAGCGCCGAGATCCGCCGCCTTTTGCGAGATCTGATTCTGAAAAAGGGAATTTTAACAGCCAGTGCCGAAAAAGAAGAAGATTCGGTATACAGTCTGTATTACCAGTTTCAGCAGCCGATTTCCCGGCTTCAAGGGCACCAGATTCTGGCCATAAACCGGGGCGAGAAGGAAGGATACCTGAAGGTTTCAGTCGAGATAGAACGGCAATTGGCTTTGGGATTGATTTGGAATAGAACGAGAAAACCTGGCTCCAGCGCATCAGAGTTCATTCAGAATGCGGCGGAAGACGGATATGACCGCCTGTTGTTCCCGTCTATGGAACGGGAGGTGCGCACTGCCTTGACAGAAACGGCGTCTGATGGAGCCATACACAATTTTGCTATTAACTTAAAGCCTCTTTTGATGCAGCCGCCGGTTAAGGGCCACGTGACGATGGGTCTTGACCCGGGGTATCGAAATGGATGCAAGGTTGCTGTGGTGGACGGCACAGGTAAGGCATTGGATACCGCTGTGGTGTATCCCACCTATGGGGAACGCCAGAAAAATGAGGCCATCGCCGCTTTGGAAAAGCTGATTCACAAACACAAAGTCGAGCACATTGCCATTGGAAACGGTACGGCTTCGCGGGAGACAGAGCAAATGACCTGTGAGCTAATTGCCCGCACGCCGGGCGTTAGCTATATGATTGTCAACGAGGCGGGGGCGTCGGTCTATTCCGCATCTAAGCTGGCAGCAGAGGAATTTCCGCAGTACGATGTTAATTTGCGGTCTGCCATATCCATTGCGCGCAGGATGCAAGATCCGCTGGCGGAGCTTGTTAAGATTGACCCGAAGGCCATCGGTGTAGGGCAGTACCAGCATGATATGCCGCAAAAAAGGCTGGATGAAACACTGTCTGGTGTGGTTGAGGACTGTGTTAACGCGGTGGGGGTCGATTTAAACACCGCTTCGCCTTCTTTGCTGCAGCAGGTTTCCGGATTAAGCAGCAGAACGGCAAAAAACATTGTGGTTTATCGGGAAGAAAACGGAACATTCACGTCGCGCAGGCAACTGTTAAAAGTGCCCAAGCTGGGCCCCAAGGCATATGAGCAATGTGCCGGATTTTTGCGTGTGTCTGAAAGCAAGTCTGTGCTGGATAATACGGGTGTGCATCCTGAAAGCTATGCGGCCGCAGAAAAACTGATTTCACTGTGCAGATATACACTGCGGGATGTGGCCGACGGAACGCTTCAGGAGCTGCCGGAGCGAGTGAAAAACTATGGCGAAGCCAAAATAGCAGAAGAGTGTGCAGTGGGCGTCCCGACACTCCGGGACATTGTAAAAGAGCTTTTGAAGCCCGGCCGTGATCCGCGTGACGAGCTGCCGCCTGCTTTGCTGCGCACAGATATTCTGGATATGAAAGATTTGGCAGCGGGGATGGTGTTGACCGGAACCGTGCGAAATGTGATTGACTTTGGTGCATTTGTCGATATCGGCGTGCATCAGGACGGATTGGTGCATATTTCAGAGATTGCAGACAAATTTATCCGCCACCCCTCTGAAATGGTATCTGTGGGGGACATCGTTCAGGTGGTTGTTTTGGATGTGGACACGAAGAAAAAACGCATCTCTCTTTCTATGAAGCAGGTCAAAGACGCTCAAAAATAATGGTAAACTTTGTTTGCGGAGCGATTCTCTAACCAGAACTCATGTGGTGTTTTTTCAGCGAATGAATGGAAAGGAAAAATACCACGCCGGAGCTAAAAATGGAAATAGTATTTTGCAAGGCTTTGCTCAATTTTGGAATCAAAATATTGATGTTGTATCGCCTTGGAATATGAGAATCGCCATCAAAGAGCACAAATCATTGGAATCCGTTTGTGTGGGGAAGGCAAAGAACCTTCCCTGTGAAAGCCAGCGCTTATTAGGCGCTGGCTTTTTTGTCTTTTGGGGGCTTATGCGAACCACTGGCTTTCAGGGTGGTTTCGGATTGATAGCCTGATTGGTTATTTTACGTCATCCTTTTTTGGGCGGCAGTTGAGAAAACTTTTTTATCTAAGCCATTTTACCGTGCTTTGTTTGTCCAAAATGGATTTTTGGATGCTGTCATTGTCATAGTGAAATTTGCCCCATTAGGGATAGCCGAAAAAATCCTGCCAAAGCGTTTCAGATGCCCATATCCGGACATACATTTTCGGACAGCCATTTGTCATAGAGTGGTAGTAACAAGGGGGGCTGGTACTCCATGACAAACGGACCAACGTATGAAGAGACTGTGCAGCAGGTGACCTGCGGAGAAAAAATTGTTACTATTCGAAATTGGACACCGGTTTTCACAGCCCAGGAGCGTGAAAAAGTAAAATCAGATATTAACCGAACCCTTTATGAAGTCTTTTCAAAAATAGAGTGACATTGACGGAATACACAAAAACCGCAGAACCATTTATGGGCAACTGCCGATTTTGATTTTTCAGAGAGGGGAGGGAAGGTGTTATGATTGCGATTTATGCCCGACAATCGGTTGACCGGGACGATAGTATCTCCGTAGAAAGTCAAATTGAGGCATGCCGCTATGAAGCGAGGGGAGAAGTCTTTGTTGCGTATATTGACAAAGGCTACAGCGGGAAAAATACCCTTAGGCCGCGCTTTCAAGAACTGATTGCAGACATTAAACGAGGAGAAATCGCAAAGGTGATTGTTTATCGGCTGGATCGTATCAGCCGTTCCATTCTGGATTTTTCGTCCATGATGGCCTTGTTTGATGAATATAAAGTGGAGTTTGTTTCTTCCACCGAAAAGTTTGACACTTCCACTTCCATGGGGCGTGCCATGCTCAATATCTGTATGGTGTTTGCCCAGTTGGAGCGCGAAACCATTCAGCAGCGTGTGACGGATGCTTACTATTCCCGCAGCGAAAAAGGCTTTTATATGGGGGGCCGTGTTCCCTATGGATTCCGCTTGGCAGAATGCACTCTTCACGAGAAGAAAACAAAAGCTTATGTCATTTGGGAAGAAGAAGCAGAGCAGATTCGGCTAATGTATCAACTTTATTCCGAGCCGAACACCTCTTACGGCGATATTGTGACTTACTTTCAGGAACATGGGATTACCTATCGCGGGAAGCCGTGGCAAAGAACCAGAATGGCTGATTATTTAAAAAATCCGATTTATGTTCAGGCCGATTTGGATGTGTATGAATTTTTTCAGCAGCAGGGCGCGGTGATTGAATCCCCGCCAGAAGACTTCATCGGGGTGAATGGGTGTTACTATTATAAAGGAAAAGATGCCGATAACCGCAAGCAGTCTGATTTTCGGGAGAACCGACTGGTGCTTGCGCCCCACAAAGGAATTATTCCCGCCGATTTGTGGCTGAAATGCCGCATGAAATGCCGCAAAAACAAACAGGTTCAGCCCGGGCGCAAAGTGGTGAACACTTGGCTGGCGGGCTTGATAAAGTGCGGAAATTGTCACTATGCCCTGACAGTGAAAAAGTACAGCACAAGGCGTTCCCGCTATCTGCTTTGCAGTCAGAAAATGAACGCCAAGGCATGCAAAGGGGCCGGAACCATTTATGCAGACGAGTTTGAAACTATGATTTTCGATCAAATGGTTCAAAAACTGCGGGAGTTTCCGGTGCTGGTCAAAGAAAAAGAAGCGGTTTCCGAAAATCCGGAAGCTGCGGCGCTGCGGATTGAACGGAATCAAATCAAACAGGAAATGGAGTCTTTGCTGGATAAAGTCGCTATGGCCAACGATATATTGATGGCTCTTTTAAATCAGCGCATTGAGAAACTGGTGGCCAGACAGGCTCAGATCGACAGGGAGCTAACTCGCTGTTTGGTTCACCGGGTCAATCAGGAAGGATTAAAAAAGATTACGAACTATTTGAATCGATGGGAAACCATATCTCTGGATGAAAAACGAAAGGTTGCCAGAAGCCTGATTGCGGTGATTTATGCAACCAGCGATCAGGTAGAAATCTATTGGAACATATAATGTTTTTTTATTTCGGCTGAAAAAGGTTGCCCCTTTGTACGTTTTGGGGAAGGTCTGCGTATTACCACCGATCATTTGGATAGCAGAAACTTTTATGCATTTAACCCTTCATTTGATAAAAAGCCCCAATAACTTGAATCACCGAAAAAATTTCATAGCGGATTTTAAAAGCCCGTCGCAAAGCAGGATTTTGCAACGGGCCTTGTTTATGAGGTAATCGTCAATTGCTTTTAGAAACTAAGAGCCGGAAGGACCTGTGTTTTTGGTGATAGAATATCCACTGCAGAGAATGCAATTAGGGGATAAGGCGCTCGCTGGGCAGTATTTATAAAACATCAAAAAAGGGTCTGCTGCTTGTGTGAATCAAGCAGCAGACCCTTTTAGCTGTTTTTTCGGTTTTTCTGGGAGCATTGCGATTTGGAAAAATAATAACCAAACCAATCATTCATTGTGGTTATTGGTTTTCTTGAGAATGGGGTTCTGCCGGTGGCTGTGCTTCCGGCTGCGGGGGTTCCGGTTCAGCAACCGGCTGCTGCTGCCCATAAGGCCGATAGGAAACGGGCACAGATGGCTGCGTGACCGACTGCAAGTTACCATATCCGTATGCGGCAGGCGCTTTACCATAAAAAGTGGGTTTGCATTTGCAGGTGTAAATCACCTGAGTATTGCACAGCAGATCGTGCAAAGCCCTTTTGGTGTCGCTGCCCCCAATCATCAGATATCCGATGAACAAAAGGGAAGAAAGATACCGGCCGATGGTTTCTCGATAGAGAACGTTAAAAAGGGTTAACTTGTCGCCATCAGTGGAAATTACCCGCAGATTCATCAGGCGTTTGCCCACCGTGGCCCCTGTGGTATAAGTCATGAAAATAAAATAGGTTGACATGGCCAGATACAAGAAAATATGGTATGGGCTGAATTGGAACAGAACAGGCCTTAAAAACCAATTGTCTGGGTTTTGCATCTGCATAAACCAGAATGGCAGGCGCACTGCCAAGCACAGTATGGTTCCAATCAGCAGCAAATCGATGAGATACGCCGCCAAGCGGACAAAAAAGCCGCCCGGTGTGGGGGTGTTATTCTCCAATGGCTGCATAATACATCGGCACCCCGCTCTCTTTAATTTCCATTAGATCGGCCAGCTTTTCGGCATCGCTGCGGTTATATTGCTTTGCCAGTGAGAAAAGGGAGGCAAAGGGAGAAGCGGAAGAAGAGGGGGTATAGAATTCCACGGACTCTTCCAGAGTTTCTTCCAATTGATTTTGTGCTTCTTCATAACCGGAAATTCCGTCTATCAGGTTATTTTGCAATGCCTGCTTTGCGGTGTAAATGCGTCCGTCTGCCAAAGGCCGAACCTTTTCTGCACTCATCTTGCGGCCTTTCGCCACGATATTCACGAAGTTTTCATAAGGTTCATCCACAAGAGATTGAAAAATCTTTGCCTGTTCCTCTGTCATGTCAACACCGCCGTTGCCCATGGATTTGTTTTTTCCGCTGGTGAAAAGAACACTCTTTACGCCAACTTTATCCATTAATTCTTTATAGTTGGTCAGGGAAATGATGACACCGATAGAGCCGGTCCAGGTTTGGCTGTTGGCAATCACTTTATCTGAAGCCATCGAGATGTAATACCCTCCGGATGCTGCCATGTTTGCCATATAGGTCCAAACCGGGCGCTGGGTGTTTTCTTTGTATTTCAGCAAGCGCTGATACAGCTCTTCGCTTTCATAAACACCGCCGCCGGGAGAATTTACATACAGAAGAATTCCTTTGTTGTTGGAATCGTCTTCCAGGCTGTCTATCAATTTTAAGGTTTTGCTGTGGTTATATCCTTCTTCCGGCAAAAGGGAGGAGGAAGAAGAGGAAGCCTGAATGGTGCCTTCGACCGGAATCACGCCCACAAACGGATCTGTGGGAAAGTTCACCGAAGGGTCTTCCATGGAACTGAGCAGCTTATTAAAATAGCCGCCTTGCTGTGACTGGCCGGCAAAGCTTTGAATCAGCATGCTGGAACCATACACAAAAACGAATACGACTGCTGCCGCTATCAATCCTACAATTTGTTTTTTATTCATGTAATGTCCACCTTTTTGAAAGAGATATTTCTTTCCTTTTCTAGTTTAACCGAATAAATCAATCATATCGATGTTACCCCTTGTTTGTCAAGCAAAGAACCTTTGTATGCTTTTTCACATGGGATACTTGGTAATATTATACCGGAAGAAAACGGAAACCGGGTCTGCTTTGCGGAATAAAGCAGGAATATTGTCCCGGGTAATATTTTTTCTTTTCTCTCAATGGTACAACCGCTGCGCACTCCGGACAGAATCAGCGCCTTTTCGGTGCTGTAATTGGCCGTTTGGCAAGAAAATCAGATAGGGTCTGGGTTATTTTCACTTTTTCCTGTGAATTACGACAATTCTCCGTATCAGGTTATATTTCGTCCCACTTGATTAATATATATGACTAATGCTTCGGCAGGTGAAGGCGAAAGCCTTAAAATCAGAGCGGGAGTTGATTAGTTTTGGAATGGCAAAGCCTTTCTAGAGAAGAGTGTATCCGGCAGTTAAAGACAGACCCCAAACGGGGCCTTACCACACAGCAGGTAATGGAACGACAGGAACGGCACGGAAAGAATGAACTGGAGGAAGGGCGGCATCCAAGCCTTGCGTCCAAGTTTCTGGCGCAATTCAAAGATTTTATGGTTATCATCCTGCTGATCGCGGCAGCTGTTTCGTTTATGACCTCTATGTTTCAGAATGACAGCGATTACATAGATTCTATTATTATTCTGATGATCGTGATTGTCAACGCCGTGATTGGGGTTGCGCAGGAGAGTCGCGCCGAAAAGGCCATAGACGCTTTGAAAAAGCTGTCTTCGCCTGAAACAGTGGTAATGCGTGACGGCAAACGGGTGAAGGTTGCTTCGGCCGATATTGTGCCCGGCGATCTGGTCTTTTTATCCGAAGGCGATTTTGTCCCGGCAGATCTGCGTATTTTAGAAGCGCATAATTTAAGGGCAGAAGAATCTGCGCTGACCGGAGAATCCCTTCCGGTAGAAAAAGCGGCGGATATGGTCTGTGGCGAGAGAACCGCCCTGGGTGACAGAAAGAATATGCTGTATTCCGGCAGCAGTGTCGCAGCCGGCCGTGGCGTGGGAGTTGTTGTGGCCACCGCAATGGAAACACAGGTGGGGAAAATCGCCCACATGATTCATTCGGAAGAAGCGCCTCAAACCCCCTTGCAAAAAAGGCTGGCCCACACAGGCAAAGTGTTGGGCATCGGCGCACTGGCCATTTGTGCAATTATCTTTTGCATGGGCTTGATTCAGCGCGTGGCACCGCTGGATATGTTTATGATCTCGATCAGTCTGGCAGTAGCGGCCATTCCGGAGGGACTTCCGGCAGTGGTCACCATTGTGCTGGCTATGGGAGTTCGCCGTATGGCCAATTGCCGGGCAATTGTGCGCCGGATGCCTGCCGTGGAAACACTGGGCAGCGCCAGCGTTATTTGCTCTGACAAAACAGGCACTTTGACACAGAATAAAATGACAGTGGTAGAAGTGGCCGGCTATGACGGCGTTCTGCCCAAAGAGAATCCCCAGGCAAAACGAATTCTGGAACTGGCAGCTTTGTGCAACAACTGTGTGATGTCCGGCGGCAAGGTGCAGGGGGATCCCACAGAAGCAGCGCTTTTGACCGCATCCCCCACCCCGAAAGATCAGCTGGAGCGACGGATGCCCCGTGTTCGGGAAATCCCCTTCCAGTCCACTCGAAAGATGATGACCACGGTGCACCGGATTGGCAACCAGCAATACCGTATTATTACCAAAGGTGCGCCTGATATCTTGATGGAGCGGTGCAGCACCTGCCAGGGCGGGGACTTCAGTGCACCCATGAACCAGAACATCCGGCGGGAACTGCAGCGGCGCAATGAGAAAATGGCGTCACGTGCTCTGCGGGTTTTGGGTGTGGCATACCGAGATGTAACCGAGCTTCCGCCCGAAAGCGAATGGGAAAAAGATTTGGTGTTCTGCGGCTTTATCGGCATGATCGACCCGCCTCGCCCCGAAGCGGAACGGGCCGTCGGCCTGTGCAAAAAGGCCGGCATCCGTGCCGTTATGATTACCGGGGATCACGTGGCTACGGCGGTTGCCATTGCCAAAAAGCTGGGAATTATGGGCGCAGAGGACAAAGCACTGACCGGTCAGGAGCTGGATCAGCTGGATCAGCGCGACTTAGAGCGCAATATTTATCAGTATTCCGTGTTTGCCCGCGTTTCACCGGAGCATAAGGTTCGAATCGTGAAAGCATATCAAAAGCGGGGCGAGGTTGTCGCCATGACAGGTGACG
The DNA here is from genome assembly GCF_900240385.1 of Clostridium minihomine. Taxonomy (GTDB): domain Bacteria; phylum Bacillota; class Clostridia; order Oscillospirales; family Acutalibacteraceae; genus Faecalispora; species Faecalispora minihomine. The sequence goes on from NZ_OEQH01000005.1 coordinate 84,981, forward strand.
GTGTAAACGATGCTCCGGCTCTGAAAGCAGCGGATATCGGCTGCGCCATGGGAATTTCCGGCACAGATGTGGCCAAGGGAGCAGCCGACATGGTGCTGACCGATGACAATTTTGCCACGATTGTGGAGGCGGTTCGGGAAGGCCGTGGCATCTATGCCAATATCCGCAAAACAATCCATTTCCTGATTTCTTGCAATATCGGCGAAATTTTGACAGTATTCTTGTCTTTTCTGCTTCATTTACCATTGCCGCTTGTGGCCATTCAGCTGCTGTGGATCAACCTTGTAACTGACTCTTTGCCCGCATTGGCGCTGGGTGTAGAGCCAATTGAGGACGACGTGATGGAACAACCCCCTCATCGGCAAAATGAGAGTATTTTCGCGGGGGGAATGGGATACAATATTTTAGTAGAAGGGTGTTTAATTGGCGCTTTGGCACTGTTAGCCTACAGTATCGGCAGGGCATTTTTCGACATCGATCCCTCTTATCCGATCATCGGCCGCACCATGGCGTTTGCCACCCTTAGCCTTTCTCAAATTGTACATAGTCACAACATGCGCTCCTCACATTCGTTATTCAAAATTGGGATTTTCAGCAATCCCCAGCTTATCCTTGCCTCTGTTATCTGCGTCATTATGCAGGTATCAGTAATTGCAGTGGAGCCAATTGCCCAAGTTTTCAAAACGTCTGTTCTAAATTTAGGCCAATGGCTGGCGGTCGCTCTGATTTCCATGGTTCCTTTTGTCATTGTGGAGGTGGAGAAAGCCTTTTTTAGTTCTACATCTAGGAAAAGTGGAGAGAAAAGGCGAAATATCTTGCGGAAAAACTAAGTTCTCGTTACGACTAAGGAAAGTGATATTGAAAAATTGCCCAAAATCTCGTATGATAAATTTAACATTTCAGTGAATTAAATTCACAGAGAGGAGGGAGGCCGTTCATGGTTGAAAACGTAGGAACAATTATTTTATCCCGGCAGCAACGAATTTTGGAGTATTACGTTTTTGGAAGTGAAGCAGAAGGGTTTGGCATCAAAATAGTCCAGCGCGGTTCCATCTGTTTGCAGGCAGAATGTGAGAACGTGGCCCAAAGCAGAGATCAGGCGGTGGCTTTGGCGAAAAAATTGGCCAGAGGCACGGTTTGTCCGGGTCATTTATGTAATATTTTAGATGATGGTGACATTTGCTGTTGAACGGTTCCTTTGATTGACAATCCGGTGAAAGATGGGGTATACTGTAGTTAATTACAAATAATGACAATGATTGTCAATTATCAAAGGAGTGTTAAAGTATGGCAAAATATGTATGTGACGCTTGCGGATATGTGTATGACCCTGCGGTGGGGGATCCCGATAATGGAATCGCGCCCGGCACCGCCTTTGCAGACCTTCCCGAGGATTGGACTTGTCCAGAATGTGGGGCAGGAAAGGATCTTTTCAGTCCCCAATAAGGGCAAATTTACGCCCAGTTAGCGGGAAAGAAGGTTTAGTCTATGGCAACCAAAAAATTGTCGGAAAATATTTATTCGGTCGGGGTGTTGAACCCGGGCTTGCGTGTGTTTGATATCATTATGGAGTCTCCTTATGGTACCAGCTATAACGCATATCTAATTACCGGCAAGAAAAATGTGTTGATCGACACGGTTCATTTGGAGTTTTTTGAGGAGTATCTTGAAAATATTCAAGCTATTGTCAACATCTCTGAAATTGACTATTTAATCATGAACCACACCGAACCGGATCATTCCGGAAGTATTGCAAAATTGCTGGAGCTGAATCCCAAAATCGAGATTTTCTGCACAATGGCGGCGAAAAAGTATATTACTGCCATTGCGAATCAGGAGTTTCGGTTCCATGTGGTAAAATCGGGAGAAATCTTGGATTTGGGCGACCGGTCGCTGCAATTTATTGTGGCGCCCCTTTTGCACTGGCCGGATTCTATGTTTACCTGGGACGAAACCAGCGGTTGTGTTTTTACCTGTGACTTTTTGGGAACGCATTTTTGCGAGCCCACTTTGCTTGATACCAATTTACATTACCGGGATAAGTACCTTGAACAGGTGCGCCATTACTATGAATGCATTTTTGGTCCTTTTAAGCCCTATGTGCTCAGCGGGCTGGATAAAATAAAGGATCTGCCGATAAAAATGGTGTGCCCCAGCCACGGCCCTTGCCTGGTTAGCGGTATTCAGGAACTTCAGAATCTATACCGGGAATGGAGTACGCCTGAGGAGTGCAAACGCAAAAAAATTGCGATTCTATATGCTTCGGCTTACGGATGCACCACACAGCTGGCGCAAGCCGCTTATGAGGAGCTTTCTGCTGACTCCGATGTGGATGTCAGCATGATAGACATTGTGTTTGCCCCCTTTGACGAGACTGTGGCAGCAGCCAATGAGGCAGATGCTTTGCTGATTGGGTCCTGCACCATCAATCGTGACGCACCCAAAATTGTGTGGGATGTGCTTTCCAGCATCGATGCTATCAATGCCCGTTCCAAGCCGGCGGGTGCTTTTGGCGCCTATGGCTGGAGTGGTGAGGCCGTGCCGATGATGCGCTCTCGTTTAGAGCATTTGAAGTACAGCTTTGTTGGGGAAGGAATTCGATCCAACTTTACGCCTACTCAGGAAGACTTGGCGAAGATGAAGGAATATGCACGCAGCATGGCAGAGCAGATTTCTAAATAACACAGAGTAAAGTAATAAAAACCTCTTGTTCTTTTCAGCCTTACAGGGGAAAGGAACAAGGGGTTTTTCTGGTTTTCTTAGATAGATGGCCAACCGATGGCAGTGCTTTTTTAATACACAAAGAATTTCTTTCCATAAGATAAGTTCTGCTGTCTTTACGGAACATTTGGCGCCTTTGAAACACCCGACGCCAAGGGCAAAGCAGGGTTGTATTGGCCTTTTTTCAGTAAAATTCAAAGAAACAGGAAGCAGAATGCTCTGCTTCCTGTTTCTTTTTATTGTCCGTATTTTCAATGAAACGACTGCTTAATAAGCCAATGCGATTTGCAGGTTGTTGTCCGATGTAGCTGCCACTGTTGACGCTGAGGGAACTGTTTCGGTGGAAGAAACGAATTTTTTGGTCCATCCGTTTTCTTCTATTAGTTTTCGGGTGTTAGTATACCTTTTATCCAGTGAAAAACCGTTGGCAAAAAAGGTTACTTTGCCGGAATAGTTGCCAATTGCTTTTTGCAAGGGGCTTCCCTCGGGAACCACAGCAGGGCGAGTTCGGAATGTCAGCCAAACAATATCATTGGGCTCGTCATTTTCTTCTGAGGGCTGTGCCTGAATTGCGCTGTGCATCGCATAAGAAATCTGTTCCTCATCTTTTTTTAATGTATCAATCAGTTCCTGCATTTTCTGGCGATCCGGAACCAATATTTGTTCTTCCTGCTCGGGCAGGGAAATCGCAATCGATTCCACGAATTCCGGAGTTAAATAATAAAGGGGATTGCCAGAAATACGGTATTCCGCAGTAGACATAATGGTATTCACTGTCTGCTGAAACTTTTTGTTTTCTGCTTCATTCAAATGATTCATCAAAAAGTTAGAGGAGTAAACGCGCTTTATCGTTGTTCCGTTTTTCAAGTGATAAATCAGCGTCATATCCGTATATTCATCCTGAATTTCATAGGGATACTTAGCCGAGCGAATAACATTTATGATTTCTGAATGACAATTGAGAACTTTTTTAATGTTTTCAGGTTCCTCTAATTTCTGGGGAATCTGTGCGATTTCTTTACGGCCTTGTTCATCCATAACCGCGAATCCGTTGACTTGATGTCCATAGGTGTAACCCAGATTTGCTTCCACATAGCTGACGTCTTCTTCTTTGGGTATCCGGGTGTCATAACCAAAGGCTCCGGTTACGCATATGCCGTAAAAAGCCACAAAAGCAAGAAGGAAAATGCCGTAATAAGCAAAGCTCTTTTTAAGGCCTTTAAATCCACGTCCATATACGGCTTCGGCCACAATGTGGGCAATGAGGGAACCGGCAGCCAACCCCACAAAGAAACTGGAATTGGTAGAAAGAGCAGAGAGGAAGATCTGTGCGCAAACCAGCCCGGCGGCCGTTGTTGCGACAAAGCGAATTAGAATTTTGGGGATGGGGAAGGCCGCATTGCTTTCTGCACATTCGCTTTTTCGATTGCGATATAAATACAAAGAAGCAACAACCATAATTACACAGAAAATTAGCCACCAGGCCAGAAATACGGGGGATGTCTCCGGTGTGCCGATGCTCATTTGTGCAATGGGGATATAGGCGGCGCAGAAAGGCGCCAGAGCGCTGATATAGAAGGCTGTGAAATTGGGCTCAAAGGTCATGCCGGGGATAATCATGCCGGCGGTTACCATCACAAGAATGATCATCAAAGGATAAGTGATGTTGAGCACCACAGTGGAAATCACCATGTCAAAGGTGGTTCCGCTGCATACTGCCAGCACGGTGCAGAACAGGAAGGCTGCCAGTGACATGAGCACAATCCACCCCAGGGAATAGATCATGTAAGGCAAATAATGAGCTATATTTATTTGATAAAAGACACCGATTAATCCGGTTATTGCAAAATTCAGAACCAGCGGAATAACGATTACGGTCAGTCCGGCCAGCATCCGGGCAGACAGTAAAGCAGTGCGGCTGACAGGCAGCGCGTGAAACAAATCGACACTGCGTTTTTGATGCATATAGCTATACATTAAAACAGGCAGTATGAGTGCCAAAAGTAAGGATAAAGATACGGTTAAAAAGGGAAGCGCCACTTGCAGCACATTGAAAAAGCGGTCGTTTAAATCCACAATATAATCGTTCTGCAAGCTCATGCGCTGGCCGTGATTCAGCGCCAGAATTTCAATCAGGGGAAGCGCCACAAAATGGAGGCCGCAGAATAATACAATCAGGCTCCAGCGGTTTTTGAGTTCCCAAAGAAAAGTCTGTTTAAATTCTTTACGGAAATTATTTGAGGATGTTTTCGATGTCATAACCCGCCACCTCCATTTCACTGATAAATACTTCTTCCAATGTCAAAGGAAGAAGCTCGATAAATACCGGATTTAATGCGTTCAACCGGTTTAAAATTTCTTCTTTGCCGCCGCGAATGACCAGATTCATCAGCGAACCGCGGGTTTCGGTTTTAATGATGTCCAAACCCGCAAAGGCTTCTGGCTCAGGAAGGGGCTTAAAGATCGCTTGCACCCGGTGGATTCCCAGTTTCAGGGCATCCAGCTCCTGCTCAAATACCACGCCGCCTTTGTGCATCAAGCCCACGTGATCGCACAGGTCTTCCAGTTCGCGCAAGTTATGACTGGCAATTACCACACTCATTCCGCGCTCAGACACGTCACTGGACAAAAGCTTTTTCAAAAGCTGGCGCATCACCGGATCCAGACCGTCGAAAATTTCGTCCAGCAGCAGGTAATCCGGCTGTGCGGCCAATGCGTTGATCAGTGCTGCCTGACGCTGCATTCCCTTACTCATATTAATGATTTTTGCTTTTCGATCCAGCGGGAACAAAGAGCAAAGTTCCTGATATCGCTGTTGGCTCCAATTGGAATACGTTTTCGAATAAAAATCAGCCATATCTTCCATAGTAGCCTGAGGAAAAAAATAAGGGTAATCAGGAATAAAGAAAATCTTGCTTTTAACAGCGCTGTTTTCAAAGGGCGTCTGCCCGTCTACCAAAACATCGCCTCCATCCGCTTTGTAGATGCCGGCCAGGCTGCGAAGAAGCGTGGATTTCCCCGCGCCGTTGCTGCCCACCAGTCCAAATACAGATCCGCCGCCGATGGTAAAGGTGATTCCGTCCAGGGCTACCTTGTTCCCGAACTTTTTCACCAATGATGTTACGTCAATCATTGTGCCGCACTCCTCCCGCTAAAATAATTTTCTACCTGCTCCATCATTTCCGGTTTGGTTACTCCACTGTCGGCCGCATGGCCGATTGCCTCCGCTAATTTTTCCAGCGAGATTATTTTTTGCTGGGATAAAGCGGAAATATCTGGTGAGATATAAGAACCTTTCCCCGGAACAGAATAAATAATTCCATTTAGCTCCAATAATTGATACGCTTTTTGCACGGTGTTTGGATTTATTCCCAAATCCTGCGCCAAAGCGCGAACGGATGGGAGCTGTTCGTTGGGTTCCAGACCGCCGAGTGCAGCCATTTTGGTAATGGATTTGTAAAGCTGCTCATAAATGGGAAGCCTGCTTTTGTAATCCAGAGAGAACATCCGGTTCACCTCACTGTTCCTAGTGTATTATTTTGTTTAGTACAGTTTGAATATAACACTCGCGCTTACAGATGTCAATAAGCGCGAGTGTATTTTCTAATTACAATATTGTAAATTTTGGATATAATTACGGTTGTTTTTCGGTGTGTGGCTGATTATTTGGTGTTTCAGCAGGTTCGGGGGGCACCGGAGCAATCGGCTTTTTCGTGGGCTTTGCCACCGCCGGTTCCGGTTCAAATAACGTGGGCAAGCTACCGGAACGAGACAGAACCTGATACAGCACAAACAGTAAAGTCATATAAATCAGCGTGCTGATTTTGCCGGCGATGAGTGCAAAATAAATGGCTGCCAACATGCATAGGGGATGAATGTTAATAGAAGCCGAAACAATTTTGGGTTCGATGACCTGCCGGATGGTCGAGATTAACAGCCAGCTGATAATTAAAGCGGCCGCAGTGAAATAATCCCCATGAACCAGATAGACCACAGCCATCGGCACATAAACCGTACCGGGGCCCAAAACGGGCAGAATATCAGCAAAGCCTGCGATAATACTGAGAACCAGCGGATAGGGGACGTCCAAAATAAAGAACACCACCAGTGTTTCTAAAAAGGTAATCAGATAAATCAGCATATAAGAGCAGAACAGTTTGCCGCTCATGGCCAGGCTGTGGCGAGATGCGGAACGAATGTTAATTACCGTGTTCTGAGACAGAAACGATGCTACATGGCGTTTGATAACCGGCATATCCTTTGAAAAAAAGTAAGTGGAAAACACCATGACAATGAACATAGTAAAGATTGCAGGAAGAGAAGTCAGAATTTTTAAAACGGTGTTCAAAACAGAGGTAACGACTCCTGCACCTGTTTGCACGAATTTAATCAGCTGTTCCTGATTCTGGCGGATAAACTCAGAATCAATATTGATGCGGTTGATGTAGCCACCCATCTGATTCAACAGGTCATTAAGCGGCTCGGCGATTTTGGCCGTGTCGAAAGAAGACAGCTTGACCACCAAAGTGGTAATCTCGGTAATCAGCCAGTAGCCCAACAGGAACACAATGCCGAATAAGAGGAAAAAGGACAAAAGGGTGACGCAAACAGAAGCCAGCCCCGGACGAAATTTCAGCTTGTTCCTTAGCAGACGAATTACAGGCTGCACCAGCAGCGCTAACAGGAACCCTGCCACAAAGGGAAAGGTAAACCGCAAGGTAAACGTAAACAGATAAAAGCAGATGGTGTACCCGATAAAAAATAGAAACAGTGGTTTTAATCGGGTCATTTGCAGCTTGTCAAACAGGAGAAGCCCCCCTTTTTTTGATATTTTTTCGCCGCGCAAAAGCAAAATTTTTTGCCTTTGCGGCAGATAAATCTCATAGTATTTCGCATATCAGTTAAAAATAACAGAATAAAAATAGAATGTGTTTTGCAGTGCCGCCGCTCTCTTGTGGCAGCACGAGCTATGGTTTACTGTTCTTTCAGCCACCCAAAGCTTAGTTTTTCCTGTGGCGTTATTATACCTTAAAAAAAGACATGCGTCAAAACGGATCTTGTCAAATCCAGTAAATAAACCGTAAATTTTTTATTACTATTTTAAGAATGTATTTGGTTCAAAATAGGAATGTCCTGTTGAAAGGAAACACTTTTGTTTCTATACCGGCAAGAAAGAGAAAAAATTTGGTGCAAGGTGGGGCGAGAGGCCGCTAAAAGGTTCTGATTTGTGACATAAGTGGAAACGAAATTCTTTAAATAAGTACAGAATGTAAATACTGCGGCTTTAATCTTGACAAAGATTTTGCCGCTCTATATTATTGTATACAGAGAAGAAAACGCTTTTTGTGTTATCGCGATAGAAAAGAGGAGATCGGGATTGTTGGAAAGAATCAGAAGAGCGATGTATGGGAGGTATGGCGGAGATCAACTGATGATCGGCAGCTTGGTTGTTTACATGCTGTTGGCGGCGATTGCCCGGATGACTCAGTTTTTTCCGTTGATGATACTGGCCTATGCGGTGTTTGTGTGGAGTATGTTTCGAATCTTTTCTCGGGATATTTCGCGCAGGTATCAGGAAAATCAATTGTTCCTGAAGTATTGGAACCGGGTTCCCGCGTGGTTTCGTACCAAGAAGAAATCTTTGCAGGATCATAAAATTTACCGCTATTACAAATGTCCTAATTGCACCACGCGTTTGCGTGTGCCGAAAGGACGCGGGAAAATTGAAATCACTTGCCCAATATGTAAGGTACCATTTATTCGAAAGTCATAAAAATATATCAAAAAAGAGCGGCAGGATGATCCTGCCGCTCTTTTCTATCGAAATTTTAATCAATGATTTTATTGTAATACTCTTCTACCTTATCCCAATCTACCACATGGAAGAATGCTTCCACATAATCGGGGCGCAGGTTTTTGTATTTGAGGTAATACGCATGCTCCCATACGTCAATTCCCAGAATCGGCCGCCATTCGCCTTTGGTTTCCATAATGGGGTTATCCTGATTGGCGCTGGAAGAAACCATTACATCGCCGTTGGCATTGGCAGAAAGCCACGCCCAGCCGGAACCGAACTGCCCTAATGCAGCAGCAGACAGTTTTTCTTTTAAAACTTCAAAGCTGCCAAAGGTGCGGTCAATCGCTGCAGCCAGTTTGCCTTCGGGAGCATTTTTTCCTTTGGGAGAAAGGGTATCGAAATACAGGTTATGGTTATAGAACCCGCCGCCATTGTTACGAAGCGCATTGCGCTGTGCATTGTCTTCAATCTTGTCCAGCTGTGCAAAAATCTCTTCTGCAGATTTGCCGGAAAGCTCTGGCAGCTTCTCCACTGCGGCATTGAAATTTTTGGTATAGGTTGCGTGGTGTTTGCTGTAATGAGTCACCATAGTCACTTCATCAATATAAGGCTCCAGTGCATTGAATTCATAAGAAAGTTTTACTTGCTCGAACATAAAAACACTCCCTTTCAGATTTTGTTAGTCTATTATAACTTTGTTTTAACAAAAATGCAGCAACTAATTGTGATGTTTTTGTCCTTTTCAGGTTATGTTACATTCAAAAGTGCCGCTGCAGTCTATAAAATGGCCAAAACCATTTTACGGGTTGATTGAGTTTGATACGATTGCAACAGACAGATGCTTTTTGCGGGGTTTTCGTAGTATAAGGTTGATACCACATAACAGCAAAGCCGTGTTTGCGGTGTAGCCCTTTCGTGCAAAAAGCACGAGTTATGGCTTTCGGTTCACTCAGGCATCAAAAACTTTTCGTTTCATTATGCCGTGAGGTTATTATACCATGTTTGTGAAATACTACACCTTTCTTGTGAAAAAGCAGCGATCCCTATTGTAATCTTTGGATTTTTACGGATTGTCAGCATGATTCGTTTCTATGCTGTAAATAAATAATAGCATATTTTTTCCAAGAAATCAAGAGTTAAAAGATAATGATTATTATTTTTATGTTTAAAATTTACGATTTTCAGTTATCTTGCAGATTTTACTTTGCCATGATACAATACTCATCATTAAATCAGGAAGGTTGGTCTTTGCGGTATGGAAAAGAAGAATATGCTGGTGTTGTTCGGTTCCCCGCACCCAAAGGGAGCTACAGCTCAAGTTCTGGAAGCGTTTTTGCAGGAAGTTGACCGGCAGGCCGTTCGGGTTGTAAGCTTTGACGCCTATCGGGGGAATTACCATCCCTGCATTGCCTGTGGCTACTGTCAGACCAAAGAGGCCTGTGTTTTTTCGGATTTGGACGAGTTTGACCAGGAGCTTCGGGCAGCGGATTACCTGGTAATGGCGGCGCCGGTGTATCATTTGAGTTTTCCTGCACCATTTAAAGCGGTGATGGATCGCTGGCAAAGGTATTTTGAGGCCCGGTTTGCCATGGGAATCCGCCCCCCCATTGAAAAGCCGAAAACAGCGGTATTCCTGACGGCTTATGGTTCCCGGGATGCGCAGGGGGTGCAGGTGATGACCCGTCAGCTGGAATTGGCCTTTACCATTATGAACACCCGGTTGCAGCATGTGGTTGCCTGGCCGGACACAGATCATGCCCCGAATGGCAAGGCCCCGGCAGAGATCCTTAGTCAGGCACGCCAGGCAGCGCTTGCTATGACTGGTGAAATATGATAGAATAAGCTATCTAATAGCTTATTTTATGGGAGGCTAATTCATATGTCAGGCCATTCAAAATGGAGTACCATTAAACGTAAGAAAGAAAAAATAGATGGTGCCAGAGCCAAGATCTTTACTAAAATCGGGCGAGAGCTGGCGGTTGCGGTGAAAGAAGGCGGAGGGCCGGACCCCAAGTCCAACGCCAAGCTGAAAGACTGCATTGCCAAGGCAAAAGCGGCTAATGTTCCTAACGATAACATTGAGCGCATTATTAAAAAAGCGGCAGGAGAAGGCGACGGCTCCAAATACGAAAGCATTGTTTATGAAGGCTATGGCCCCAACGGAGTGGCGGTTATTGTGGAAGCGTTGACCGACAACCGGAATCGTACGGCAGGGGATGTGCGCCATTATTTTGACAAATTTGGCGGAAACTTAGGGACTTCCGGGTGTGTTTCTTTCCTGTTTTCTGAAAAGGGTGTTCTGGTGATTGAGCGGGAAGGCTTGTCTGAAGATACGGTAATGGGCGATTGCCTGGAAGCCGGGGCGTCTGATTTTCAGGCGGACGAAGATGTATTTGAAATCTATACCGAACCGGACGATTTCAGTGCTGTTTTGTCTGATTTAGAAGCAAAAGGCTATGAGTTCGTTTCAGCGGAAGTAGAGATGGTTCCCACCACCTATACCGCACTCAATGACCCGGACTCCGTCTTAAAGATGCAGCGCCTGCTGGATCATCTGGAAGATAACGACGACATTCAGAACGTATGGCATAACTGGGAAAATGCAGAGGATGCTGAATAAATTCAGTGTTTATGCGGGTTACAGGTGTTTTACAGTAAGGGGTTTTAGATGAGTGGTGTAAAACATCATTGAGTTGTGATATACAACGGAACTGTATTGCTACATACAAACATTGCGGTTCATCTGTATTTAAATGAAATCCTCAATGGTGCTAAGCTCCCCAACAAGCATTTTCACGGCTCTCCCGGGGCTGTGAAAATATGCTTTTTGCTTGCCGTTTAACCGCTTGCATCGTTTCCTGAAACATTCATCTTGAAAGACAAATTTCTTTATGCTATAATAATATTTGGGAAAGAAGTTCTCCCACGGCTATGCCGAAACCGCTTACAAAGCTGATGACTTCTGCTATGAGCAGAAGCATCGGCTTTTTTATTTTTTGGAGGGATGTATTATGAACATTTGGCATGAGATGAATCCGGCGCGGGTTTCCGCCTCGCACTTTGACGCAGTGGTGGAAATACCACGCGGCAGTAAGTCGAAATATGAGCTTGATAAGGAAACGGGATTTTTAAGGCTAGACCGTGTTTTATACACGTCTACACATTATCCCGCCAACTATGGCTTTATTCCCCGAACATTGGCGGAAGACAATGATCCGCTGGATGTTCTCGTTTTGAGCGATGAAACTTTTACGCCTTTGTCGATTATCCCCTGTTACCCCATCGGTGTTATCAGAATGATCGATGGAAATCAACGGGACGAAAAAATCATAGCTGTTGCGCAGGGGGACCCAAACTATAACGGCTATCAATCGATTCAGGATTTGCCGCAGCACATCTTCAACGAGATGTCGCACTTCTTTTCCGTTTACAAACAGCTTGAAGGGAAGCAGAGCATCGTGGAAAGCCTTGGAGACGCGGAGGAAGCCCGTACTGTCATCGAGGCTGCCATAACACTATACAGAAAAACTTTTGATAAGGAGTGAGCGCATGATTTATTCAGCAGAAGTAGAAAATATGTGTCCGGTTGCCCAGGGTGCATATCATGGCCCGGCCCCGATACCCCAAGAGGGCAAATGGGTGCAGGCCAAGGAAATCAAGGACATATCTGGTTTGACGCATGGTGTCGGCTGGTGTGCACCGCAACAGGGTGCCTGTAAACTGACCCTGAATGTTAAGGATGGCATGATTGAAGAAACTTTGATAGAAACAATCGGCTGTACCGGCATGACCCATTCCGCTGCAATGGCCTCTGAGATTCTGCCGGGCAAAACAATTCTGGAGGCCCTAAACACCGATTTGGTTTGTGATGCCATCAACGTTGCTATGCGTGAACTGTTTTTGCAGATTGTTTACGGACGCAGCCAAACAGCTTTTTCAGAGGAAGGATTGCCCATCGGCGCAAGCCTTGAGGACTTGGGAAAAGGAATGAGAAGCCAAATCGGTACAATGTTCAGCACAAAGGCCAAGGGAGCCCGCTATCTTGAGTTGACCGAGGGCTATATTAACCGGATCGCTTTGGATGAAGAGGATGAGATCATCGGGTATGAGTTTATCGGTTTAGGAAAGATGATGGACTTTATTAAAAAAGGCGAAGACGCAAACACTGCGCTGGAAAAGGCAAAGGGCACATATGGCCGCTTCTCTGAAGCCGCAAAATACATTGACCCGCGCCACGAATAAGGAGGGATAGATATGGCATTGTTTGAAAGCTATGAGCGCCGCATCAATAAAATCAACGGCGTATTGAACGAATATGGTATTGCTACCATCGAGGAGGCCAAAGACATCTGTAATCAAGCCGGTGTTTCTCCTTACGACATTGTGAAATCTGTCCAACCGATTGCTTTTGAAAACGCTGGCTGGGCTTATACTGCGGGAGCAGCTATCGCTATTAAAAAGGGTGTCAATTCGGCGGCGGATGCAGCGGAGGCTATCGGCATCGGGCTCCAGAGCTTTTGCATCCCCGGCAGCGTAGCCGATGACCGCAAGGTTGGGATAGGACATGGAAATCTGGGAGCAATGCTGCTGCGTGATGAAACAAAGTGTTTTGCCTTTCTTGCCGGGCACGAAAGTTTTGCAGCCGCCGAAGGTGCTATCGGTATCGTGAAAAATGCAAACAAGGCCCGCAAAGAGCCGCTTCGTGTTATCCTCAACGGGCTTGGTAAAGATGCGGCGCAGATTATTTCCCGCATCAATGGCTTTACTTATGTACAGACGCAATTCGATTATGCCACCGGCAAGATCGATATTTTGCGTGAGCATGCCTATTCAAAGGGGGAACGGGCGCTGGTGCGCTGCTACGGTGCGGACGATGTACGCGAGGGTGTAGCCATTATGCATCTGGAAGGTGTGGACGTATCGATTACCGGCAATTCTACAAACCCCACCCGCTTTCAACACCCCGTAGCCGGAACCTATAAAAAAGAGTGTATCGAGCAGGGTAAGAAATATTTTTCCGTGGCCTCTGGCGGCGGCACGGGCCGCACGCTGCACCCGGACAACATGGCGGCAGGCCCTGCATCTTACGGTATGACCGACACTATGGGGCGCATGCATTCAGACGCGCAGTTTGCAGGTTCCAGTTCCGTTCCGGCACACGTTGAAATGATGGGCTTTCTTGGCATGGGCAACAATCCCATGGTCGGGGCAACCGTCGCCGTGGCAGTAGCCGTTGCAGAAGCGCTAAAGAATGGAACATCTTTGTAAACGGTTGATTGGTTGACACGGGTGGAATGCTTAAAACGGTTTGTCGCTCTCGGTTCGGCTTGTCCAAGATGGTTTATGACCTTGGACAATAAGGAATACAATACGCTGGATTTTTATTGAATTGTGATATTCAAACAGAAAAAGCTGTATTATCTGATAACGCATCAGATAATACAGCTTTTTTGATTTTTGGCTACAGATTGAAAGGATGAAAACAGCAGCCGAGCATTCCGTATGTGAGCAGTCCCATAAATTGTGAATGGGCATGAGCTGTTTTTTACCACATATGAAATCTGAATATCAGAAAGAATTTCGATGCTGGATAATCTCTTCTGTAAGAGCAGGAACCACTTCAAACAGATCGCCCACAATGCAATAATCGGAATATTGAAAAATACTGGCATTGGGATCCGTATTAATGGCCACAATGGTGCCGGAGCCCAACATCCCGGTTAGATGCTGAATGGCTCCTGAGATGCCGCAGGCAATATAAAGTTTTGGGGAAACAATATGGCCGGTTTGCCCCACCTGATGAATGCCGGAGATCCATCCCCGGTCAACAGCAGTGCGGGAAGCCCCCACTGCTCCGCCCAAAGCGGCGGCTAATTCTTTTAGCGGGGCGAACCCATCCGGCCCGCCAACGCCTTTGCCGCCGGATACAATAATATCCGCATTTTCTAAATCGATTCCATCCTCAGTCAGTTTTTGCATCAGCTCCAGTACGCGAACGCGGGCAGAGCCGCTTTGAGTGGGAGTGAAACGGCTGATTGAAGCGGGAAAAGTATTTTCTAAGCGTTGTTTCTTCTTCCATATACCGGGTCGAATTGTCCCGATTTGCGGGCGAAGAACCGGGCAGGTGATGTCACACATGCAGTTTTCACCCGGAATCGGGCGGGTCCAAACCAGGCAGTCAGTCTTCTCATCTAAGACAAAGCCGGAACAGTTGGAAACAAAACCGGTGTTGAGCCGGGCGGCGGATTGAGAAAGCCATTCCTGAACATCATCGCAGGCCGCGGCCAGAATCGCCCAGGGACGTTCCTGTTCTGCCAGATCTGCCAAAGCTTTGGACGGATCAGGGGGATTAAAATCCGCCAACAACAGCCGATCTGCACCATAGGCCCCCGCCGTGTTAGCCGCTTGTTCCGCATCACCGGAAAAAGCCACGGCAGTTAAAGTGGCTTTCAGCGAATCTGCTATGGTTCGGCAAGGATTGAGCAAAGCAAGAGAAGCTTCACTGAATCCTTCGGTTTTTCCCGGTTCCATTAAAACCCAAATCTCTTTTTTCATTTGATCATATCCTCATATCACACCGGCCGTGCTCAAAAGCTGGTATAGTTTTTGAGCAGATGCTTTCCCTTCTTTTTCTCGAATCATCAATCCGCCTGCCTTTTGAGCTTCAAAGCATTTGGTTTGCATCGTCAGAGCGGGAACGGGAAGAATCGGCATTTCGAGGGTGGGAATGATAGCTTGGCTGGCCGTGATACTGCTTTTTACAGTAGGGAGCCTGGGGCTCCAAACCGGCTTGGTAAAGGCGGCAACACAGGGCAGCTCTGCTTCTACGATTCGAATGCCTTGCCATGTTTTCTGTTTGATCCGCAAAGTTTTGTCGGCAGATTCTGCTTCCAGGCTATGGCACACCACGGGCAGATGTAACAACTGGGCCAATTGGGGGGCCACTTGGGCAGACTGGCTGTCAGTGGATTGCTGCCCGCAAAAAATCAGATCGACTGTTCCCAATTTTGCCTCCAGCATTTGAATCGCCTGAGCCAACAGGCGGCTCACCGACAAAGGATCTAAAAAATCCGGATTCGGCACCACAGCAAGAAAAGCCTCGTCAGCGGCAATGGCCAAAGCTTGGCGCAAAGCCTCGTCTTCTTGAGTTCGGCCTAAAGACAAGGCGGTAATGTGTATGTCTGGATTTTTGTCTCGCAGGCGTGCGGCTGCTTCCAGAGCATAGCTGTCAAAAGAGTTAAGGTGAACCGAAGGGGCGTCGGCGGAAGAACTGGAAAATTCCGGCCGCTTTGCGCCCAAATCAGTTACTTGTTTTACACAGACGAGAATATTTAGGGTTCGTCCGTCGTGTCGCATAAGGCAGACTCCTCATCTTCTATCCGACCAATTCGGCACAGAGCCTTCATTAAAATCTCTTTTTCTTCCGGTGTGAAGTCTTGCAAAATTTCAATATTTAGTTCTTCTACTGTTTTCAGCACGTTGTCTTTGATGGCTTGTGCCTCTGGCAAAGCTACCACCTGAATGCTTCGGCGATTATTGGGATCCACCACCCGGTCAATAAGTCCCCGGCGCTGCATTCGATCCAGAACACCGGAAACCGTAGAGTTTTCTAACCGAAGATAGCGGGCAATTTCTTTGGGGGTGGTCGGGCCGTTTTCCCACAAACAGTTCAGAACTCCATACTGTCCCGGCGTAATCCCATAAGGAGACAGGCGGGTAAAAAAGTTTTGAAATACTTCGTGCTGCGATATGGTCAATAAATAATTAATACAGTTGCTAAACTTCATGGTAACTACATGTCCTCCTGTTTTCAGGCGGTTTCTCTAAAAATACCACATCGGAACATGTCCGAAAAGGATTCAAAGTCCGCTCAAAATAAAAAACAAAGCTGTCCAAAAAGACGGTTTCATTGAAACCAGTATACCGTTTTACAGGCACTATTTCAACTTGTTTTGTCATAATATTCCGGAATCCAAAAAAATAGTAAGAAAGGGAGAAAAACGGTTTTTTAGACAGCTAAAAAACAATATTTCCGGCATTTTTCAATGCCGGAAATAAAAGACGATGATAACAGGAGATACCGAAATGGAAATATGGACAGTTCTGATGTTAGCGGAAAATCTGGCCGCTGATCACCAAACGCTGAATCTCGTTGGTACCTTCATAAATCTGAGTGATTTTTGCGTCGCGCATCATGCGCTCCACTTCATATTCACGCATATAGCCGTTACCGCCCAGCATCTGAACTGCTTCGGTGGTAACTTCCATGGCAACATCGGTGGCGGTCATTTTTGCCATCGCAGCATCCACAGAGAAGCGTCCGCCTTCATCGTGAACCAAAGCAGCCCGATAAACCAGCAGTCTTGCGGCTTCAATTTTGGTGTAAAGCTCCGCCATCTTAAAGGCCAAATACTGTTGTTTGTTCAGGCTCTTGCCAAACTGCTCGCGCTCCATCATGTATTTGCGTGCGATTTCAAAAGCGCCTTCGGCAATTCCCAAACCTTGAGCTGCGACACCAATACGTCCGCAATCCAGAGTTTTCATGGCCAGTTTAAAGCCTTCGCCGGGTTGTGCCAGCATATATTCGGCCGGTACACGGACATTGTCCAGCACAATATCAGAAACCTGTGCAGAGCGAATGCCCATCTTGTTTTCAATATGTCCAATAGAAACACCGGGGGTGCTGCGCGGTACTGCAAAACAGGTCATGCTTTTGGTTCCGATTGAGGGATCGGTCAAGCAGTAAATAACATAGTAGTCAGCCAGCGGGCCGTTGGTGTTAAAGCATTTGGCGCCGTTAATAATGTAGCTGTCGCCGTCTTTTGTGGCGATGGTTGTTTGCCCCGCGGCATCAGAGCCTGCGCTGTGTTCGGTCAGGCCGAACCCGCCTAAGTGCTTCCCGGAAAGAACCGGCTCCATAAACTTTTTCTTAATGTTTTCCGGTGCGGAGGAATTAAAAATGGTGCCGCAATAGAGCGAGGTGGCTACCGAGAAGGAAATACCCAAAGAAGCGTCTATCTTAGAAATTTCTTCCACAGCAAGGGCATATTCCAAATAGCCCATGCCCTGGCCGCCAAGTGCTTCGGGATAGGGCAAGCCAATGAATCCCAAACTGCCCATTTTATTGAACAGGCTTACATCGTATGTCGATGTTTCATCCCGTTCAATCGCACCCGGTTTTACATTTTTCTCTGCAAATTCTCGGGCAAGAGTTTGAATGCGCTTTTGTTGATCGTTAAGTGTAAGGTTCATAATCTTACTTCCTTTCTATCCTTTCTGGATCGACCAAATAGTTCCTCATGCAAATACTTCGGGATAAGAACTGTTTACACTGCAAACTTAACATAAATATTGCCCGGTGTCAATGGATTTTTTGAAAAATCAAACAAAATCAAAATTGAAAAACTTGAAATTTTGTGGCTGCTATGGTTTCAATGGCAGTCACAAATTTTTTAAATTCAATCTGTGCTTGTGTTTTCAGCGACAGACTTCGTGTTTTTCTTGATTTTTATTTGCATTACGAAATATTCTACATAAAAATTGTTCTTGACACAAGTAAATAAATAAGCCATAATAAATCCGAAAGAGAAATGTGTTGTGCATATCATCTACAATTATTTTTTATTTAAGGAGGTTTTTGTTGTGAGTAACCTGAGTTTGGAAATCGAAAAGGGGATTGCGTTGTTAACCATTAATCGTCCAAAGGCACTGAATGCACTTAACAGTGAGACTTTGGGTGAGTTAAACGCTTGCTTGGCTGAAATCGAAAAACGTGAAGATGTCAGAGTTGTGATTCTCACAGGTTCTGGTGAGAAGTCTTTTGTTGCCGGTGCCGATATTTCTGAAATGGTTAACGCGACGCCCTTAGAGGGAAGTGCTATGGGGCTTTTGGCAAAAGAAGCATTCAGCCGTTTGGAAGAAATGCCCCAGGTTACCATTGCTGCTGTGAACGGCTATGCTTTGGGCGGAGGCTGCGAAATCGCAATGGCTTGTGACATTCGCATTGCTGCCGAAAACGCCAAGTTTGCCCAACCTGAATGCGGACTGGGTATTTTGCCCGGCTTTGGCGGCACTCAGCGTCTTGCTCGTTTGGTGGGAAAAGGCCGCGCCAAAGAACTTATTTTTACATGCGATATGATTGATGCGCAGGAAGCTTATCGCATTGGCCTTGCCAATAAGGTAGTTCCTCAGGCTGAGCTGATGGATTACTGCAAAGCAATGGCCGGCCGCATCCTAAATAATGCTCCTTTGGGAATCTCCCTAGCAAAACAGGCAATCAACACCGGCTATGATACCGATTTAAACAGCGGACTGAAACTCGAAGCCAATCTTTTTGGTTTGTCTTTCTCCACCGCTGATAAAAAGGAAGGCATGACCGCATTTTTGGAAAAAAGAAAAGAAAAACACTTTATCGGAAAATAAACAGCAAACACACATAGCAACTTGACAAGTAAATATTGGGACATTCCGAAACAACTGGTTTCGGAATGTCTGTTTCTTATCGGAGTATGAACAGGGAGGGAACATATCATGAAGCCTATTATCACTGCGGCTTGTGCCGCCGGCTGGGTACAGGATGGGGACACGATTACCACCAGCGGCTTTGTTGCCAGCGTCATGCCTGAAGCGTTGACCCGTGCTCTGGAAAAAAGATTTTTAGAGACCGGTTCACCCAAAAATCTTACTCTTTTTTATGCTGCCGCTCAAGGAAACCGAGACGGAAGCGGAGCCGACCACTTTGCCCATGAGGGAATGATAAAGCGGGTGATTGGCGGGCACTGGAACATGGTGCCGCGGCTGGGGGAAATGGTTTTGGCAAACAAAATCGAAGGGTATAACTTCCCGCAGGGCACTCTGTCTCAGTTATACCGCGATATTGCCGGCCACCGCATTGGCACCATTACCCATGTGGGACTCAATACTTTTGTGGATCCCCGCCTGGAGGGCGGAAAGCTAAATGACAAAACCAAAGAAGACTTGGTTCAGGTGGTAGAAATTTTAGGGCAAGAAAAGCTTCTGTACAAGGCCATGCCGCTGCAAATTGGGTTTATCCGCGGAACCTATGCGGATGAAAACGGTAACGTAACAATGGATCATGAAGTGGCAACCATTGAGGCCACTTCAATTGCACAGGCCGTTCACAACAGCGGCGGTAAAGTGATTGTTCAGGTGAAACGAGTCATAGAAAATGGAACTTTAGACCCTAAGATGGTTAAGATCCCTGGAATTTATGTGGATGCTCTTGTAGTTTCTGAGGATCCCACCGATCACGAACAGTGCGTGGGCTGCGATTACGACGGTTCCATGTGTGGCGAATACCGGGTGCCTTTGAACAGCCTGAATTACCCTTCTATGAGCGCCAAGAAAATCATTGGCCGCCGGGCCGCAATGGAGCTGGTTCCCAACTCTGTGGTGAATTTGGGGATCGGTATTCCGGAATATATTTCTATGGTGGCAAGTGAAGAAGGAATCGGCGACTATATGACTTTGACTGTAGAATCGGGCCCTGTAGGCGGCATACCGCAGGGAGGGGCCAGGTTTGGCGGCTCCGTAAACCCCGAAGCAATTTTAGATCAGCCCTATCAGTTCGATTTTTATGATGGGGGAGGCGTGGATTGTGCTTTTCTGGGGTTGGCGCAAGCAGACCGCTGCGGCAATATCAATGTTTCAAAATTTGGCCCCCGAATTGCCGGCTGCGGTGGTTTTATCAACATTACTCAAAATGCTAAAAAGGTATTTTTCTGCGGCACCTTCACCGCTGATGGGCTGAAAACCCATGTGGAAAACGGCAAGCTGATTATCGATCAGGAAGGCCGGTCAAAGAAATTTATCGATCAGGTAGAACAAATTACTTTTTCTGGAACATACGCACAGCGGGTGAATCAGCCCGTTATGTACATTACGGAACGCGCTGTGTTTGAACTTCGCTCGGATGGCGTTTATCTGACAGAGGTTGCCCCTGGAATTGATCTGCATACCCAAATCATTGACCTAATGGGCTTTGAGCCCAAAATAGACCATAGATTAATGGATACCCGTATTTTTTCAGACAGTCTTATGGGGTTGAAATAACCTTTGTTTAAGGCCGCCATCTTCCATTTTTCAGCCCCGCGGCCTTTTTCCCTTTTGGTCGTTTCAGCTCTCGCAAAAATCTGCCTGAAAGAGAATTTGCGAGGAGGGTGAATATGTTCTTAAAATTCATTTTAGCGTTGATGCCGATTTTGTGGCTTGTGGTTTCTTTATGTTACATAAAAATGCCTGCTTATAAGGCTTGCCCTGTTGCTTTGCTTATTGCGATTGTGTTGGCGCTTTTGTATTGGAAAACGCCGGGAATGGAAGTGTTTACTGCCGGACTTGAGGGCGCTGTTATGGCTCTTTGGCCCATTGCTCTTGTGATTATTGCCGCTATTTTTACTTATAATTTGACGGTGAAAACCGGGGCGATGAACAAAATTCAAAACATGCTGACGTCGGTTTCAAATGACAAGCGGGTTTTGGTGCTGATTATTGCTTGGGCTTTTGGCGGATTTATGGAAGGCATGGCCGGTTTTGGCACCGCAGTTGCCATCCCTGCCAGCATTCTGTGCGGCTTGGGGTTTAACCCCATTTTTGCAACGGTTATCTGTTTAATTTCAAATGCTACTCCCACCGCGTTTGGCTCCATCGGAATTCCCACTGTTACCATCGCCTCGGTTACGGGATTCGACCCCATTTCTGTGGCCACAACTGTTTCTTTGCAGCTGTTTTTGATGGTGATTTTTACCCCGATGTTGTTGGTGACGATTGCGGGCGGCGGGTTGAAAAGCCTGAAAAGCAGCTGGCATATCGCACTGGTTTCCGGTCTTGGTTTTGCGGTGGTTCAACTAATAACCTCTCGTTTTATCGGGGCGGAATTACCGGCGGTGACCGGTTCTGTAGCCAGCATGCTGCTGACCATTTTAGCGGCAAAAATTTTCTGTAAGAATACACCGGAAGAATATAAGATTGCTCCCCAAAGTGATTCAGAGCTTTCGGCTCAAGAGCATATTGGCTTTCGGGAAGCGGCCGTCGCCTGGTCTCCGTTTCTCTTAATCTTTGTCTTTCTGATTACCGTTTCCAAGCTGGTGCCGCCCATCTATAATCTGTTGGCTTCGGTAAAAACCAGCGTGGTAATTTATTCCGGCGAAGGAGCTGCCCCTTACACATTCTCTTGGCTGACGACACCCGGTGTGTTGATTCTAATTGCCGCAGTGCTTGGCGGTTTGCTGCAAAAAGCCAGTGTGTCTGAAATGCTTGAGGTGATGGGGCAGACCCTAAAGCAGATGCTGAAAACCATCATTACTTTGGTAACCATTTTGGCAGCGGCAAAAATTATGGGTTATAGCGGCATGACCCGTGACATTGCAGCCTTTTTGGTGGCGGTTACCGGCACAGCGTATCCGTTTTTTGCACCTCTTATCGGTTCGATTGGAACCTTTGTCACCGGAAGTGCTACTTCTTCCAGTGTGCTGTTCGGCAAATTGCAGGCAGAGGCTGCCAGCGTCATTGGGATTGAGGAAATCTGGCTGGTCGCAGCCAATATTATGGGTGCTACTGCCGGAAAGATTATTTCTCCCCAAAATATCTCTGTTGCGCTTGCTGCTACCGGAAACAGCGGCAAGGAAAGCGAGATTCTTCGTATTACCTTAAAATATTATGTGCTTTACATTGTTCTGTTTGGGCTCATTGCTTATTTTGGACGCGGGTTACTGATGTTCCTATAAGTAAAAAAGCACGGTAATTGGGCCGGCGCCTTTGTTCATTCAGACTTGATTTTATAAAAACAAGCTGGGAATTTGCTCCCGATGAAATCATAGCAGTAGGAAAGGAATGTAACGTATGAACCAATTTAGCAAAGTCACCCCTGAGTTAATCGAACAGTTCAGGCAAATCGCTCCAGGGCGTGTTTCCGTGAACGGAGATATCAACGATGACTTTACCCACGACGAAATGCCCATTTACGGAAAGGCTGCTCCGGAAGTGGTCATTGAAGCAACAACGACCGAAGAAGTGGCAGCCGTTATGAAGCTGTGTTTTGAAAACAGTATTCCCGTCACTCCCCGGGGCGCCGGAACCGGCCTGGCCGGCGGTTCGGTTCCCATCTGCGGCGGCGTGGTGCTCTCCACCACCAAGATGAATCAAATTTTGGGCTATGACAAAGAAAACCTGAATGTGCGCGTACAGTCGGGTGTGCTGCTCAATGATTTGGCCGAAGATGTCGCAAAGCAAGGGCTGCTTTATCCGCCGGATCCGGGTGAGAAGTTTGCCACGTTGGGCGGCAATGTGGCAACCAATGCCGGGGGAATGCGCGCAGTTAAATACGGAACCACCCGTGATTATGTTCGCGCTATGACCGTAGTTTTGCCCACCGGTGAAATTGTTCATCTGGGCGCCAGTGTATCGAAGAGCAGCAGCGGTTACAGTTTGCTGCACCTGATGATCGGTTCCGAAGGAACACTGGGGATCATTACCGAGCTGACCCTGAAACTGATTCCTCAGCCCAAAGAGGTGGTCAGCCTGATTGTTCTGTTTGAGAATCTGGAAGAATGCATTGCTGCCGTTCCCAAAATGATGCTGGCACATTTGCAGCCCCAGGCTTTGGAATTTATGGAGCGGGAAATCGTGATTTCGTCTGAAGAGTATTTGGGCAAAAGCGTGTTCCCACAAGAGTTTGAGGGCAGTCAGGTCAACGCTTACCTGTTGATTACCTTTGACGGGGAAAATGCAGACCAGCTGGATGAAATCATTGAAAAAGCGTCAGAGGTAGTTTTGGAAGCCGGAGCACTGGATGTGCTGGTAGCAGATACCCCCGCCTTGAAAAAAGACGCATGGGCTGCCCGCAGCTCATTTTTGGAAGCCATTGAGTCCCAGACTGATTTGCTGGATGAATGCGATGTGGTTGTTCCGACCAGCAAAATTGCCGAGTATTTGACCTATATCAAATCCATTACCCCAGATTATAACTTCCAGGTGAAAAGCTTTGGCCATGCCGGTGACGGCAACCTTCATATTTACACTTGCTCAAATGATATGAAGATAGAGGAATTTAAGGCACAGGTAGCCGACTTTATGAATAAAGCATATGCCAAGGCGACCGAATTTGGCGGACTTATTTCTGGTGAACACGGAATTGGTCACGGAAAGCAAGCTTATTTGGAAGAAATGGCCGGCCCGGTTAACATGAGGCTGATGAAACAGATGAAGACTGTTTTTGATCCCAAAAATATTTTAAACCCGGGCAAGGTTTGTTACAGACTGTAATCCAAACAAAAGAAAAGAGTGGAGGAGTCAATTATGGCATACATCATTTCAGATGAAGGAAGAGAATTACTGGACGCAGTTAAGGAATTCTGCGACAACGAAGTGAAAGAACAATGTAAGGAATTTGATAAAAGCGGCGAATGGCCCAAAGAAATGTATGACAAAGCCATTGAAATGCAGCTGCACATGCTTGAGGTACCGGAAGAATACGGCGGCATCGGATTGGACCGTGTGTCGGTGGCTGCTTTAATCGAACAGATGGCCATTGCTGACGCAGGCTTTGCTACCACTATCTCTGCCAGCGGATTGGGAATGAAACCGGTTTTGATCGGCGGAACCGAAGAACAGAAAAAACGTGCCTGTCAGTTGATTGTAGACGGCGGTTTTGCCGCATTCTGCCTGACAGAGCCCGGCGCCGGATCTGACGCATCTGCCGGAAAAACCACAGCCGTTCGTGACGGTGACAGCTACATTTTAAACGGACGCAAATGCTTTATCACCAACGGCGCTGTTTCTTCGTTTTATTGTGTTACCGCAATGACCGATAAATCTGCCGGCACTAAGGGAATCTCTATGTTCCTGGTTGAGAAAGATACGCCCGGTCTTTCCACCGGACATGAAGAAGACAAAATGGGAATCCGTACCTCAAACACTTGCGACGTTGTTTTGGAAGATTGCCGCATCCCCGCATCCAACTTAATTGGTGCCGAAGGCAAGGGCTTTTCCATCGCTATGAAAACGCTGGATCAGGCTCGCGCGTGGATGGGCTGCATTGCCACCGGTATTGCACAGCGCGGTATGGAAGAAGCCATTGCATATGGAAAAGAGCGTATTCAGTTCGGCAAACCGGTTTTGAAAAACCAGGCGCTGCAATTTAAAATTGCCGATATGGCCATCAAGATTGAAACTGCCCGCCAGATGGTGGCCCACGCCCTTATCCTGATGGATTTGAACCAGCCCTACAGCAAAGAATCGGCAATTGCAAAATGTTATGCCTCTGATATTGCGATGGAGGTGGCTTCGGAAGCTATTCAAGTGTTTGGCGGCTATGGTTACAGCCGTGAATATCCGGTGGAGAAACTGCTGCGGGATGCAAAAATCTTCCAGATCTTTGAAGGAACCAATGAAATTCAGCGTATAGTGGTTGCCAACAATACAATCGGACGCATTTGATTGTGTTTGGCAAACCCACTGATTCTAATTTGTGCAAGGAGAAGCAAAACTCATGGAAATTTTGGTATGTATCAAACAAGTGCCGGACGATTCTGCGGAAATCCGCCTGGCTCCCGACGGAACCCCAAAACTGGATGGAGTAGCTCAGGTGGTCAATGCCTTTGATACTTATGCCCTTGAAATGGCCACCCGTCTAAAAGAAGCGGTGGGCGGTGAAATCACCGTGGTCAGCATCGGAAAAGAAAGTGCCCGGGATGCGCTGAAAAACTGTCTGGCAGTTGGTGCGTCGCATGCTTATCTTTTAACCGATCCCGCATTTGAAGGTTCTGACAGTCTGGGAAAAGCCAGAATTATAGCCGGTGCAAAAGCAAAGCTGGAAGAAACATCCGGAAAACCGTTCGATGTGATTTTCTGCGGGCTTGAGGCCACTGACAAAGCAACCGGACAGACCGGTGTGCAGCTTGCCGAAATGCTTTGTCTGCCTTTGATTACCAACCTGACGGATATTTCTTATGCAGATGGCGTTGTGACTGCCAAGCAGGAAACAGATTTTGGCTACAACCTGATTGATGCTGCCGCACCTTGCGTTGTGACGGTGAACACCCCGGCCTATACTCCACGCTATCCCACCATCAAAAGCAAGCTGGCCGCCAAAAAAATGCCGATTGATCCTCTTTCTTTGGAAGAGATTGCTCTGGCAAAAGACAGTGTTGGCGCAGAGGCTGCCCGTACCCGTACGGTGCGCTTTGTGGAACCAGCCCAAAAGGTAGCCGGTATCAAAATTCAGGAAGAGACCTGTGAGGATTCTGCCCGAAAGGCAGTTGCCATGATGGTCGAAGCAAAAGCACTATAAGGGAGTTCTGTGACATGGAATATAATCAAACCAAAACTGTATTGGCATATGTAGAAACAGCCGGGGGAAAACCGGTAAACGTTGGGCTGGAGCTGTTAAGTCCGGCCAAAGCCATTGCTGGGCAGCTGGGCGGAACCGTAACCGCCGTGCTCATTGGCAGCGGACTGGATGCCGCAGCACAGCGGGTCGCGGTATCTGGCGCAGATCGGGTAATTGCAGTCGACAGCCCGGAATATTCTTCTTTTGCGATGGATGAATACACCTTCGTGCTTCAGCAGCTGCTGCAAGAAGAACAGCCTGCCGTTTTTCTGGCGGGAAATACGCCGCAGGGCAAAAGTCTGGCTCCGCGCCTTGCGGCCCGGTTTAACAGCGGCTGCATTTCAGATGCGGTTACCGTTCACACCGAATCCGGCAGTCTTACCTGGGTAACCCCCCGGTTTGGCGGTACGGTGCTGGCGGAAGAGTGCATAGAAAATTCCCCGCTGCAAATTTGCACCATCCGCACCGGTGCGTTTCAAAAGCAGGAACCGGCTCAGAATGCCTGTTCGATTGAAACGAAAAAGATATCCGTTCCCAAAGAATCCGTAAAAACACAGATTCGTCAGGCCGTTCAGGAATTAAGCGAAGCGGTGAATCTGGAGGATGCCGAGGTCATTGTCGCCGGGGGACGCGGCATGGGCAATGCCGAAAACTTTAAGCTGGTGGAAGAACTGGCTGAGTTGTTGGGCGGTGTGGTCGGTGCGACCCGCCCGGCAATTGAAGAAGGGTGGATCTCCAGAGCACACCAGGTGGGGCAGTCCGGCAAGATTGTTGCGCCCCGGCTTTATATTGCCTGCGGTGTTTCGGGAGCCACACAGCATGTTTCGGGCATGACTGGCTCGGATTTTGTAGTTGCCATTAATAAGGACGAAGATGCCGCCATTTTTGATGTGGCCAATGTGGGCATCATTGGGGATGCGGTCAAGGTGATTCCTGCTATGATGGAAGAAATCCGTAAAATCAAAGCCGAAGGCTAATTGTTTTGCAAATACCGTTTGTTGTTCATAAATCGCTCCATTCTCCATAATTAAAACAGGCACGGGAAGCAAATATAGTTTGCTTCCCGTGCCTGTTTTAGTTAATGTTTTTTTTCGAAAAAATCAAAATTTCATGCGCTTTGTTAAGTTAAGAGCAGAAAATTCATTGGAATTCAAGAAATTCAAGGTGTTTTAATACAAAAATACCTTTTGCAATCAGGCGAATTTTTAAACACTTCTGACAAGTAAAATACGAAACTGTTCCCAGAAATATCTTAAAAACTAGCCAAACTGAGATTGGATTGTCCACAGAAAAGGCAGAACCGCACCTTGTGTTTTTCTGGTTTTGTCAAAGCACTTTTGCGGAAGGTACCCCAAGGCCCTGTTCTAATCTGTTTTGGATTACAGCGTCAGCATGCGGTACAACATGCCGCCATAGCGATGTTCCAGCTCTGCCAAATCTTTTTGATCATAAATTTTACAGATGGGGTTGCTTTGCAAAGCTTTTAGATAATGGCCGGAGGCCTGAATCAAAGATTCATGCAGCACAGTATAAAAAAGTGGGCCTTTTCCGGTCTGATAGGCCGTTGGATTTTTTAAAAAAAGCTTTTTGGGGTTCATGTATACTGAAAAATTAGCACAAAAATCAGCAGGAAGAGAATCATCATCCAAAACAATGAAGCGGATTCCCGGATTATTTTGGACTTGCTCTTTCACATGATTGATATGTTCCAGCCGTTCAGAGGGGGACATTTGATAGGGAATATCGGCAAACAATAATTCACCGGATTCCAGATAACGTAGGACAGAGGATTTTAACAGAATAAAATCGATGTGACTTTTTTGAAAAACTTCCTCCCAGGTAATAAAAAGCCTGCGAATGATTTTAGAAAGTGAGTTGTTTGGCTGGTCTTGCGGCGTAGCCTGCAGCAGGCTTTCACAGGCACACTCTGGAAGAAGAAATTCAAATCCATAGGGACAGAAAAACTGATACTGATCCCGGCTGTAAAAATCAGTTCGATATCCGTCGCGGTTCATATCTTCTGACTGAGCAGGCGCAAGCAGCAATGGACACTCTTTTAAGCGAATTTTCGCCGTTTCACACAAATATGTAGCATTGGGGCCAACCTCTAATACCAAAAGGGCGTCCAGTTCATTTCGTTTATTCAGGGATGCCATAAGCGCCCCGCCGCCTTGCGCCGCCAAAATTCCTTCCCGTTCCAGCCCGGTTCCGTCATACAAGGTGACAAACAAGGTGGGGTAGCGGTTTAAAAAATCATAAAGGGCGCGCAAGTTGCCCTGTGGATCCCGCTGGAATCGTTCCATATTCAGTGCGGTGTGAAAATGGAGTTCCCCTTCTGCGGTCAGCTGATCCAACACAGAGAAATCCCGGCTTTCCAATAAGGTAAGCAGGTCTATGGTACAGAACACCTCGCCGCCTGTTGCCAATCGCTGGGTAGCCAGGTTCCTAAGACATCGCAGTATCTCGTGGCGCTGGGTCAAAAGGTCTAATTTCGAAGATGAGGCAGGTGTCTTGGGGCGGACAGAAGACTCGTATGCTTTTGACAGAAGGGTACAGAGATGCTGTTCCACAGTAAGTCCGGAAACATCGGTGGGGAAAGCGGCGAAAAAGTCGCTTTCGCGTTTATCCTGCCGAATACTGGTTGAAAAATAGCGAACCAAAGCTTTGTTCACTACACTGGCTGTTTTCGGTGCAGGAAGAAGATCCTTATTGCACCACTTGCTTACATAAGAGACGTCATACCCAACTTCATCGGCAACTGCGTACAGTTTACTTCCCGTAAAATCAATGAATTGTCGAAGCAGTGTTCCATAGGTGGTCATTGTCATACCTCCCAATTTAATCCTTGATAAGCATACCATAAATATGCAACATTTTCAAATAGTGAACGAGATAGACTTTATTTGAATCAAAAAATTCCAATTTCAATGCAATATCATTCCAAAAAGGTCTATTGCATTTCATTTCTTCTCACAGAAATTGATGCTACAATATACACAAATTTATTAAACAATTACCAGAAAGGGTGAGCATTTTGAAACCAATGCGCATGCACCATGTTGGGGTTGTACTGCCCACAGTTGAGCAAGCGGAGCATTTGATTGATTTATTTGGGCTGGAAGTGGATTATCGGGGATACGTCAAAAGCTATCATGCCGATTTGATTTTTACCAAGTATGGCCCGATGCTGGAAAGCCCCATCGAATTCATTATTCCCCATGAAGGTGTTCTGACCAAATTTAATAACGGCAAGGGGGGCATTGCTCACATCGCTTTTGAAGTAGAAGATGTGGAAGCCTGCAGCCGAGAACTCGTTGAAAAGGGCATGGAAATGCTGGAGCCGGAAGCAGTGGAAGGCACTTCAGACATTATGGTGAATTTTCTGCGTCCCCGGTATTCGGAAGGGATTCTCTTTGAATTGGTGCAGACGGTAGCACCCGTTGACCGAAGCAGCAATAAATAAGGTTTTTTATTCTGGAAAAGGAGGTACGCCGCAATGATGTATACCATGGGAATCGACATTGGTTCCTCTTCTTCCAAGGCGGTTATTCTGAAGGATGGCACGGATATTGTCGCTGCCACAACAGTTCAGGCCGGCACCGGAAGCAGCGGCCCCAAACGGCTTCTGGAACAGATTCAAACAATCAGCGGGCTGGATTCGGATGATATGTCTTTTATTCTTTCCACCGGATATGGCCGCGCTGCGCTGGCAATTGCGGATAAGCAAATGAGCGAAATTTCCTGCCATGCCAAGGGGGTCTTTTTCCAGAATCCCAAGGCACGGACTATCATCGATATCGGCGGTCAGGATGTTAAGGCAATTTCTTTGGATCACCAAGGGAACATTCGTCAGTTTTACATGAACGACAAGTGTGCGGCGGGAACCGGCCGTTTTTTAGAAGTCATGTCCCGTGTGCTTGAAGTGGAACTGGATCAAATGTCAGATTACCATTTCCGCTCCCAAAATCCGGCCTCGGTGAGCAGTACCTGTACGGTGTTTGCCGAATCGGAGGTTATTTCTCTTTTGGCACAAGGCACACCAAAAGAAGAGATCATCGCCGGCGTTCACATCAGCGTGGCAGCCAAAGCCTGTGCCTTGGCCCAGCGCGTGGGCGTTCACAGCGAGGTAGTCATGTGCGGTGGGGTGGCGCTGAACAGCGGCGTTGCCGACGCGATTCAAAAGGAACTGGGTGAGCGGCTGATTGTAGCACGGGAGCCGCAGCTTACCGGTGCGCTGGGAGCCGCCCGGCTGGCCTATGAAGAAGCAAAACGAAAGGGGAAAACAGCATGAGTGAAAAAGCAATCAGCCAAATGGCTGCAAAAGAAATGCTGGCCTATTATCAGGCTAAGCTGGATGAGGAGGCCCGAGAGGCCAAAGCCAAAGGCAAATTGGTCTGTTGGTCCGCCTCAGTGGCTCCGCCGGAAATGTGCGTAGCCATGGATGTTGCTATGGTATATCCAGAGACACACGCCGCCGGAATCGGTGCGCGCAAAGGCTCTTTGGATCTGTTGGAAGTGGCCGACCGCGACGGCTATTCGGTGGACTGCTGTTCTTATGGCCGGGTGAATATGGGCTATATGAAACTGTTAAAAGAAGAAGCCATCACCGGAAAAACGCCCGAAGCGCTGGCAAATTCGCCGGCAGCCCGTGTCCCGTTGCCTGATTTTGTCCTCACTTGCAACAACATCTGTAATACGCTGCTCAAATGGTATGAGAATCTGGCGGCAGAACTGAATATTCCCTGCATCGTAATAGATGTCCCCTTTAACCATACGATGCCGATTCCAGAATATTCCAAAGAATATATTTCCGACCAATTCCGCAATGCCATTTCACAGCTGGAAGTCATTTGTGGCCGTCCCTTTGACTATCAGAAATTCCACGAAGTCCGCCAGCAGACCCAGCGTTCGATTGTTCAGTGGAATCGCATTGCTTCTATGAGCCAGTATAAGCCTTCTCCGCTCAACGGCTTTGATTTGTTTAACTATATGGCACTGGTGGTCTGCGCCCGCAGCCGCAGCTATGCCGAAGCCACTTTCCGGAAATTTGCCGATGAGCTGGAGGAAAAAAACAAGAAGGGAGAATATGCCTTTAAAGGAGCGGAACAGAACCGCATCACATGGGAGGGAATTGCCGTATGGCCTTATCTGGGTCACACGTT
Source organism: Clostridium minihomine (assembly GCF_900240385.1). Classification (GTDB taxonomy): domain Bacteria; phylum Bacillota; class Clostridia; order Oscillospirales; family Acutalibacteraceae; genus Faecalispora; species Faecalispora minihomine. Next base: position 116,005 of record NZ_OEQH01000005.1, read on the forward strand.
TAAATCTCTGAAGAGCATGGGAACCATCATGACCGGCTCGGCGTATCCCAACATGTGGGATTTGACCTATGATGCGGAAGACGAATCTCTGCACTCAATGGCCGAAGCTTATACCCGTACTTATATCAATACTTGCCTCGATAACAAGGTGAATGTCCTTCTGGGCATTATGGAAAAGGGTCAGTGTGACGGAGTGCTTTATCACCTCAACCGAAGCTGTAAGCTGATGAGCTTCCTCAATGTGGAAACTGCCGAAAAAATCTATGAGAAAAACGGCCTTCCCTATGCCAGCTTCGACGGCGACCAGACCGATCCGCGGAACTTTGCTCCCGCCCAGTATGATACCCGTATTCAGACACTGGGTGAGATGATGGCGAAAAAATCATCTGCGGCTGACGGGGAATAAGGAGAGGAGAGAAAAGCATGAAACAGAACAGAAAAGAACTTTTGGCTCAATTTCGATCCATTGCCGCCAACCCCCGCAAAGCAATGGAAGACTATCAGAAACAAACCGGGAAGGGTGCCATTGGCATTATGCCGGTTTATTCCCCAGAAGAATTGGTTCACGCCACCGGGTTTTTACCCATGGGTCTTTGGGGTGGGCATTGTCCGGTATCAAAAGCCCGTGTTTATCTGCCGCCGTTTGCCTGTTCGATTATGCAGCAGGTAATGGAATTGGAGTGTGACGGGGTCTATGACGATTTGGCCGCCGTGGTATTCTCGGTTCCCTGTGATACCCTCAAGTGTATGAGCCAGAAATGGAAAGGAAAAGCCCCGGCGCTGGTCTTTACTCATCCCCAAAACAGAGGACTGGAATCGGCCAACCGCTTTTTGGAAGAGGAATATTCCATTTTAAAGAAAAAGCTGGAGAAGATTACTGGCGTAACCATTACCAATGCCGCACTGGAAAATTCCATTCAAATCTATAATGAGAATCGGGCCGTGATGCGTGAATTCTCTCGGTTGGCAGCGGAATATCCTCAGTTCATTTCTGCGGTGGATCGTCATGCAGTGTTTAAATCCCGGCAGTTCTTGGAAAAATCGCGCCACACCGCAATGGTGCAGTGTCTTATCGAAGCTGTTCGGGCTGAGGAGCCGAAACCATGGGACGGCAAACGGGTGATTGTTACCGGAATTCTGGCAGAGCCTGACGGTTTGCTGGAATTGTTCGATGAGTTAAAGCTGGCCATTGTAGCTGACGATTTGGCACAGGAATCCCGTCAAATCCGCGTGGATGTGCCGGAAGGCAACGAGGCTCCGCTCTATCGTTTGGCGCGGGTTTGGCAAAACATGTATGGGTGTTCTTTGGCAACCGATACCAAGAAAAAGCATGGCCCCATGCTGGTGGATATGGTTCGCAAGAATGAGGCGGATGCGGTTATCGTGGCAATGATGAAATTCTGCGACCCCGAAGAGTGGGATTACCCCATCTATCGGCAGCAGTTTGAAGAGGCCGGCATCCGCCACCTGATGATTGAAGTCGATCAGGAAATCACTGCTTTGGGTCAGGCGCGCACCCGGCTGCAAAGCTTTGCGGAAATTCTGTAAGGGGGCGATTGAATGGAGAAGGTCAAAATTATCACCGCCGAACAGGCCGCCGACCTTCTGAAAGACGGTGATACCTTTACCACCAGCGGGTTTGTGTCCAGCTGTATTCCCGAGGCTTTGAACAAGGCAGTGGAACAGCGGTTCCTGAATACCGGCCACCCCAAAAACCTTACTTATCTTTACGCCAGTTCACAGGGAAACAAAAAGGGCTGCGGCGGTGAGCATTATGCCCATAAGGGGCTGCTGAAACGCTTTGTGGCCGCCCACTGGGCTACCGTTCCCACTTTGGGTGAAATGGCCATGCGCAATGAGATGGAAGCCTATAACCTGCCCCAAGGGGCCTTGTGTCATCTGTTCCGGGACATTGCGGCCAAAAAGCCCGGTTCCATCACGCAAGTGGGCCTTGGAACCTTTATAGACCCCCGTAACGGCGGTGGTAAGCTCAATGAAATTACCAAAGAAGATATGGTGGAGCTCATCCACATACACGAAAAAGAATATCTGTTTTACCCCTCTTTTCCAGTTCAAGTGGCCTTTTTGCGGGGAACTTATGCAGATGAGCACGGCAATGTGACACTGGAGCGGGAAGTCGCCACTTTAGAGGCCACTTCGGTTGCTCAGGCTGTAAAAAACAGCGGCGGCATTGTAGTGGTTCAAGTGGAAGGCGTTGTGGAAGCCGGCACTCTGGATGCCCGAATGGTTAAGATCCCACGCATCTATGTGGACTATGTGGTTGTTGCTGCCCCTGATGATCACGAGCAGTGCCTGGGCTGCTCTTTCGATCCGTCGATCTGCGGGGAACGAAGAATCTTGGCGGAAACAGCCGCCAGCACTCCGGATTTCCCCATGAGTGCCAAGAAAATCATTGGCCGCCGGGGTGTTTTTGAACTCAAGCCGGGTGATGTGGTAAATCTGGGAGTGGGCGCGCCGGAATATGTTGCTGCGGCGGCAGCAGAAGAAGGCATCGGCGATCAGATGACCCTGACGGTAGAAAGCGGACTGATCGGCGGGATTCCGCAGGGGGGCCCCCGGTTTGGTTCTTCTCAAAATGCAGAGGCGGTTCTGGATCAGGGATATCAATTTGACTTTTATGACGGCGGCGGCTTGAATCAGGCTTTTCTGGGCTTGGCAGAGTGCGACGAGAAAGGCAATATCAATGTCAGCCGGTTTGGCCCGCGGATTGCCGGCTGCGGCGGATTTATTGATATTTCTCAGAACACCCGCAATGTGTGCTTCTGCGGAACCTTTACCGCCGGCGGCTTAAAAATTCATGTGGCCGACGGCAAGGTTCAGATTGTTCAGGAAGGTCGGCAGAAAAAGTTTCTGAAACAAGTGGAAGAAGTTACTTTCAGCGGTGACATGGCGATCAAAAACGGTCAGCTGGTCCGGTACATTACGGAACGCTGTGTAATGGAACTGCGAAAAGATGGAATGCATCTGATTGAGATTGCACCGGGTGTCGACCTCCAAACCCAAATCCTGGATCAGATGGAATTTATGCCAATCATCGATAAAGTAAATGGCGAAGTACCGCAAATGGATCCCCGCATTTTTGCCGAAGAGATTATGGGGATGCATTAAGCCCCGTAATGGTCTGGTTTTCTGATACTGTTCCCATGGTTATGGATTATTTCAAACGATTTCTCGTAACAAAACTCTCTTTCAAAAACCAATAAAACACATTTCTTTTGGTACGATACTCTTTGCAGTGGGGCATCCCTCTTTGCTCTGGCAATCGGAATATTTGTTATGATGTGCAAGCAAGGGATGCTCTTTGCAAAAAACTTTAACTTTCTCGCTTTGCGGAAAATTTTTAAAACCACAATTGTGTTTACAACATTCCTTCTGATTATATAAAAACAGGGTAGATTTTTCGCATCAAAATCTACCCTGTTTTTGTTTGTTTTTTTATAAAAGACTTAGAAGCGAATGGTTTTTGGCTCGTCGGTAAAAGATTCGATGGTGGCTACTGCATTTTTCAGATACAGCACTTCCATTCGGCCATCATCGGCTTGGTACATGCTGCCCAGTGACTCCCGATTATCCTCCAGCATTTTGACACGGGCTTCTCGGCGGCTGTCGGGAACGACTTCTGCCGTTATCCGGATCCAGGTTCCCCTGTCCATGCCTGAAATTTCCACTTTGGGGTTTTTCAGCATCTGCTGGTATACCTTTTTCTGGTTATTGGTCACAAGATAAAGCTTGCCCTCAAATTCTGCAACAGCGCCAAAAGGCCGTACTCTGGGCTGATCCCCCTCATTGGTTGCAAGATAGAAAACTCCGCATTCTTTTAAATAATTTAAAACGTCATTCATCTCGGATTGCTCCTTTCGCGTATTTATGATATATTGATTATATAAGTTTATTATAAAGACTAATATAATAAAATCAACTACGATATTTTAGGATACCAGTATTTTATAGGATACTAGGAGGGGTATATGAATCAAGATTTGTTTGGGCTGTGTCCTTATGTGACATCACAAAAAGTGCTGACCGGAAAATGGTCGATTTACATTTTGTATTTATTAAAGGACGGCCCCATTCGATTCAATGAATTACAGCGTCGGCTGCCGGAAGAAATTACCCACGCAACCTTGTCCCGGCAACTCAAAACATTAGAGCAGGAAGGTTTGATTTTGAGAAAGGAATATACTCAAATTCCACCTAAGGTAGAGTATTCTTTAAGCACTATTGGGGAAAAGTTTCACGTTGTTTTACAGGCGCTGGAAATTTGGGGAAACGAGTACATCGATTATCTGAATCGAAAAAGCCAGAAGGAAACTCAAGTACAAAATTCTTTGGAATAATCGGTGCCGCTATTGGATTTTTCATGATCGGCATTGGGGAGGCAACCGAATTGCACCCGAAAATCAAAGTGACACCCTTGGCAGAAAAAATCGAAGAAACCACCTCAGTCCCGAACGCTCTTTGGGATTAAGGTGGTTTCTTCGTTTGTAAAGTACCAGTACGCACAACACGAAAATAAAAAGGATGACTTTGGATGATACTCTATGTGTATGATATGATTTGCGATTTATTTCCCGGGACACGCTGAAAGATTTGGGGTGAACACAGAAGTGTAAAGAGTTCCCCCCAGATCAAAATGATCTGTTTGTAAAAAGTTATTTTCCTTTAGCTGAGTTTTCAGCTGTTTCGGACTGAACCGGTGTTCCAAAGGGGGGCCGTAGGAAGTTTGCTTTGGGTGGAATTCAATGATTGCCAACATTCCGCCCGGGGTTAAAATGCGTCTGATTTGGCGCAGCATTTCTGGAATGTCCTGAAGCTCATGATAAACGGTGGAAAGCAGAGCAATGCGGCAAGAGGAGGAAGGAACCTTAGAGATTTCTTTTTCCAGAATCACATTTTCCGCCTTTTGTCCTGCCTTTTTTTCTTCTAAAATAGCCAACATTTCCGGTGAGAGATCTACCGCATAAATCAAAGCATGGCTTTGGTTTGCTGCGGCAAAAGTGAAAATTCCCGTTCCGGCGCCGATATCGCACAGGGAATCATTTTCTTTCAGGCCGATTTTTTTGAGCGTTTCCACCGGATTTAATTCTTTGATCCGTTGGGGATTTTCTAATTTGTGTTTCATGTTTTTTCACAGTTCCTTTCGGGTGGCAGCGTGTTTTAACATTGTGCAGGATGGGGAAGCGGCACTCATTAGAAAGAGGAAGAAACCCTGCACCATGCTGATTTTGTTCAAAGCACTTTTTCTTAGGCAGTCGAATGAGAGTTCATCAATTTTTTTCTTCTCCGCTGACGGTTTCATAAGGCCAGTCGATAATGCCGCCAAAATCATAAACTGAGGGATAACCCAGTTCCGCCAGTTTTTGTGCGGCAAGGGCACTTCGGCGTCCGCTGCGGCAATAAACCAAAATGGGGGTGTCTTTCTCAGTTAGTGTTTTTTCTGCCTCAGCGGCGATTTGATAATCCGGAATCAATGTCGCACCCTCAATTCGTTGTTCTAAAAATTCTTCTGCTGTGCGAACATCCAACAAAATAAAATGTTCCAAACTGTCCATTTTTTGTTTCGCTTCTTCTGGGGAAATGGTTTTATAGGCCGTTTTGCCGCTGCTAGTTGAAAGGGAAGAAGAATTGCCAGCCTTTCGGGTACAGCCCCCCAAAAGGAATGCGCTGACACAGATGAAAATGCCCAGTAAAAGAAATGCAATGAGATATTTTTTCACAGTTCTTCTCCTTCACAATAATATTGTTTCAGGACATCTATCACCTTTTCCACACGCTCATCCGCAATTCGATAGGTAATGCTTTGGCCGGATTTTGTAAAATCCAGAATTCCATGAGCTTTTAAAAGTGCCAGGTGCTGGGATAAAGCAGATTGTGTAATATTGGGGATTTTTTCTGCCAATTTACTTACTGTTTTTGGGCCTTCTATCAGCTGGCATAAAATCAAAAGCCGGTTTTCATTGGCAAGCATTTTCAGCAGTTCCGCAATTTGTTTTGCTTTTTCTTCCATTGGAATCGTCCTTTCTGTGTTTTAATTGGCAAATTCCCTGTGTCATCGTGCCCATTGGGCAGTAAACACACCAGGAACGAGGTTTAAAGAGAATCATTGTGACAAGGCCCAAAACAGTGGAAGTCAGCATCACGCCGTAAAATCCAAACGCAAATTGGGCGACCGCCGGAGCGGCAAAAGAAGTGTTTACCCAATTCCAGGGAAGTCTAAAAACCCACAGCAGTGTGACGGCCTCTCGCAAATCAGCACCGGCAAATACCAGATAAGTGGAATAAAGCATCAACCCGAACATGGTCATAAAGAATGTTAAAAATCCATAGCGAAACCACTTGGAGCGCAGAAATTTCGGAGGGGCCTGTTGGCGGGAAAGACCGAATCGTCCGCCCAGCAGTTCAAATAACTGGCCGCGCCCACAATATTTGTTACAGTACGCTTTATTTCCTTTCCAAATAGAAATCAGTAAAGGAACAAAAAAACAAATCAGTCCCAGCCATGCAAATAGAATATTGAAAATACCTAAGGTGAGATAAACGGCTGAGAAAATCCAGAGATATTCATACCACGGCTTGCGCTTTTTCATACATATCCTCCCTTGCAATCATGGTGATGACTTGAGCCGGGCAAACCTTGGCGCATCTTGTGCATCCAATGCATAGTTGTTCGTTCACTTCTGCACGGATTCCCTTGGGAACCGTGATGGCTCCTTTGGGACAAACCTTTACACAGCATCCGCAGGCCACACATTCGGGCGATACAAAAGCAATTTTTTTCATAATCGATTCAAACACCCTTTATCAGTATATTAGTAATTACTAATATACTGATATTAATTTATTTTGTCAAGAGTTTTATTTGTTATTGACATATGCCATAAAAGGAGTAAAATAATAGATGGCATATGCCAATATAGCGCCAGGGAAGGAGAGGGTTTTATGCCCAGACCCCGAAAGTGCAGGCGAGTGTGCTGCCTGCCAAAACGGCAGCATTTTGGTCCGCTGGATGGCAAAGAGATCCAAGAAATGAGCATCGTCATGACGGTGGACGAATTTGAGAGCATCCGTCTGATTGATCTGGAAGGGCTTACTCAGGAAGAATGCGCGAAACGCATGGACGTTGCCCGAACCACGGCGCAGGGGATCTATAACAGTGCCCGCAAGAAATTGGCGGAATGTCTTGTGCATGGCAAACGGCTGCAAATCAGCGGCGGCGATTATACCCTTTGCGGCAACGGGACAGAGTGTCACTGTATTCATTGCCCCAAAAAACAAACGAAAGACTGAATAGGAGGAAAAAAACATGATACTGGCAATTCCTTATCAAGATGAAAAAGTGTTCCAGCATTTTGGGAAAAGTGAAGCTTTTAAGCTGTATGAAACAGAAAATGGTGAGATTTTAAACGGCCGTGTGGTGTCTACCAATGGAAACGGCCACGGTGCTTTGGCAGAAATGCTGGAGCAGTGGAAGGTTTCAGTGCTGATTTGCGGGGGGATCGGTGCCGGTGCAAAAGAAGCTTTAACGCAGCGGAGCATTGAAATTTTTGGCGGAGTGAGCGGGTCAGCGGATCAGGCGGCCAAAGAGTATCTGGCCGGGACATTGATCTATAACCCGGATGTAGCCTGCAATCATCACCATCATGAGGAAGGCCACAGCTGTTCCGGAGAAGATCACTCTGCGTGCGGTCATTGAAAAAGAAATAAATATAAAAACAGAAAGCCTGAAGCAAAAGCTTCAGGCTTTCTGTTTTATTGATTCCTCTTTGCACAAACTTTGTTTTGATTTTAGAGGAATCTGCAAAATGAAAAATCCGATGAGTTATTCTATTTTCAGTCGATTAAATGATGGGAATACCATTGGTTGCCTTTAAGCCGCCACAGAAAGATTACAGCCCGAATCACCCATTCTAACACCATTGCCAAATAAATTCCCATCAGACCAAAGCCAAGGGGGAGGGCCAACAGCCAGCCGCAGCCAACGCGCAGACCCCACATGCAGAACAGGGACACCATAGAGCTGAATTTTGCATCGCCCGCAGCACGAATCGCAGCAGGGATAATAAAGCTGGCGGACCAGAGAAGGGGCTGTGCCAAAGCTGTTACCACCACGATGTTCCAGACTTCAGATACGATTTCTTCCGGTGGTTGAAAAATACCGATTAAGGGTTTGAGAACCGGCAGAATCAAAAGGAAAGTGAGAAGAAAGCTGAATCCGGATAAAACCACAAAAGTGCGAATGAACTTGCGGGCGTCCTGAATCTGCCGCCGCCCCATGCATTGCCCGATGATGGTCACCGCCACCTGACTGATGGTGTTGCTGGGAATTTGCAGAATCAAAATAATTGACCAGCTGATGGCGTTGGAGGTAAGAGCCAAGGTCCCCAGTGCTACAATAAAGGTTTGGGTGAGCAGTTTTCCGCCATTAAAGAAAATTTGCTCTGCCGCAAAGGGAATTCCGATATAAAGAATTCTTTTCAGAATATCCAGATTGGGTTTTAACGCGCCCCGCCACTGAAAATGAAGCATGTCGTCCAGCCGAATCAGGAAGAACAAAGAGCATGTCGCACCCAGCAGGCGGGCGATGTTAACGCCTATGGCCATACCGACTACGCCCCAATCGAATATGTAAATGAAAAGAATGTTTATCAGTACATACGATACATTAGTAATCAGGCTCAAAGCCAGGGCGGGGCGGGTTCGCCCCACACCCCGCAGGCAGCAGACCGCACCCTGATATAAGCCATAGGCAGGGTAAGACAATACACTGCCTAAAAGGTAAAGCCTTGCGTTGTGGAATACCTCTGCGTCGGCATTTCCGAACAGAACCGACAAAAGCGGATCGCGAAATAAGATTAGAAGCAGTCCCAGCGCAAAGGACGCCGTCGGAACCAGCGACACGGCCTGTTCGGTGGAACGGGACACCATTTCAGGGTTCCGGTTGCCCTGATATTGGGCCACCAGCACAGTGCCTCCGGTTGCGATAGCGATAATGACAGTTGTCATCAGAATATTCAGTGAATCCACCATATTGACGGCACTGATGGCCGCCACGCCGGCTGTGCTGATCAAGGCGGTATTAAAAAAATTGATGCCAAGAATAAAGGTTTGTTCCACCAGAATCGGCAGAGCAAGAGAAAGGATTTGCTGGTAGTGGATGTTTTGGCCGGACAGATGCTTTTCCATCAGTCCGACCGAGCGCCTTTTTAAGAAATGCCAATAGTTAACCACAAAATCACACCAATTCATTTTACGGATGGCATCGATTCATTTGCCACGGTTTGTTTTATTCGGTTTGGGACAGAATGTCCCGGGTTGCGACCACGTCTACTCCGGTGCCGCACACATTTTCCAACACGGTTTGCCCCATGTGTACCGGGGCGGTTAAGGTTGCTTTATTTATTTCACGCATTACATCAAACATCATGCCCTTGGGAATGCCGCCGCTGGTTTTCACCGGGCATCGGCGCAAAGAGCTGTTTTTCAGCCGAACGGTAGAAGTGATAATGCGCATGGGGGCAGTCAGTTCCTGTTTGGCGTATACCGGCCCCCGGGAACAGGCATTGCCGGTAACGTGGAATCCATTTTCTGTATCTACCCGCAGGCGGCAGCCTCTGGGACACACAATACAAGTCAGTTCCGTCATCCTTGTGCCTCCTCTATGGATATCTCAATGGTGTTTGCACCTTCCAGCAAGGTTTTAGGCAGCGACACACGCTCCATTTCACCGGGAGCCAGATAAGGCTTGGGGTATCGTGCGGCGATTTCGCCGTCGCGGCGCACAATCACGGCGCTTTTTTCACAGCTTCGGTTCACACGAAAGAAAACACCCACATTCTTTTCCACCCGTTCCGGTCGAATTCTTTGGGGTACGGTATAAGTGACCCCCGAACCGTTTTTCAGTGTTACCGTGTGGGAAGCCGCATTGTCTTTCTGGGCGGCAGCGGTTCCGGCCAGTTGGCTTTCCGCTGTGACGAAGTCCACCAAATCATGCACATGCACGGCATTTCCGCAGGCAAAAATCCCGGGGATAGAGGTTTCCATATTTTCATAGACCATGGCGCCGCCGGTGCGGGGATCCATCTCGATTCCCGCTTTGCGGGTCAGCTCGTTTTCCGGAATCAGGCCCACTGAAAGCAAAATGGTGTCACAATCGAAAATCATCTCGGTTCCGGGAATCGGCTGGCGGTTTTCGTCTACTTGGGACACCACCGCCTGTTCCACCCGCTTTTTCCCTCGGATTTCAGTAATGGTGTGGGAAAGATACAGCGGAATATTAAAATCTTCCAAACACTGAACGATGTTGCGCTTTAAACCGCCGGAATAGGGCATCACTTCCACACAAGCCAACACCTTGGCACCTTCCAGCGTCATGCGGCGAGCCATAATCAGCCCAATATCGCCGGAACCCAGAATCAAAACCCGGCGGCCCACCATATACCCTTCCATATTAACATAGCGCTGGGCGGTTCCGGCAGTGAAAATACCGGCTGGTCGGCTGCCCGGAATGGCAATGGCCCCCCGGGTGCGTTCCCGGCAGCCCATAGACAGAACAATGGAGTGCGCTTTTAAAATCTGAAGGCCATAGGTTTTGCTGACGGCGGTAATGGTTTTATCAGCAGTAATTTCCAGAACCATGGTATCGGTCATCAGTTCAATTCCGGTGCCTTCCAGCATGTGGATGAATTTTCCGGCGTATTCCGGCCCGGTTAGTTCTTCTTTAAAATAATGCAGGCCAAATCCGTTGTGGATACATTGGTTTAAAATACCACCCGGTTCCCGATCCCGCTCTATTAATAAAATGCGTTCAAGCCCCGCCTTATGGGCAGCCAATGCGGCGGCCAGTCCGGCTGGGCCAGCCCCGATTACAATCAGATCATACATTTCATTCATCGGCGGACCCTCCCTTGGTTTCTCCCATTAAAATATTGGTTCCTTCGCCGTCCTGGGGCACCTGATCGGGAGAGACATTCCAATGCTCCGCCAAAAGTTCCAGAATTCTGGGGCTGCAAAAAGAGCCCTGACATCGGCCCATTCCCGCGTTGGTGCGGCGTTTCACCGCATCGATAGAGCGAGGGGGAACCGGGCTGCTGAAAGAATCTCGGATTTCGCCTTCTGTCACGGTTTCACACCGGCAAATGACTCGTCCGTAATCGGGATTCTCTTGAATCAGGCGTGCTTTTTCTTCTGTGGGCAAATGGGCAAAGCGTATTCTGCGGCGCGATTGCACAAACTGCTCTTTTTCGGCCAAAGAAAGTCCGGACTGCCCCAAAAGCTGCACCGCCATTTTTCCGATAGCCGGCGCACAGGTTAATCCCGGTGACTTGATTCCGGCCAAATCAATAAAGTCTGGCACATCGGCTGCGGATTCGATGATAAAATCATCCCGATCCGCTGCCGCACGGATTCCGGCAAAATTGCGGATGGACTGACGCAGATTTAAGTTGGGCAGGGATTTGCGGGCGTTTCGCGCTACCTGTTCCAGCCCGGCTCGGGTGGTGGACAGATCGTTTGGGGACTCAGGCGGCTCATTGTTGGGGCCCACAATCAAATTGCCGTGGACGGTGGGGGCAACCAAAGTTCCTTTGCCCGCCTTGGTGGGACACTGAAAAACAACATGAGAGACCTGATTCCCTTCGCTTTTATCCAACAGATAATATTCACCCCGATCGGGCACAATGGTAAAAGAAGGTTTTGCCACCAGATTGTGAATGATATCTGCACTGACGCCGGCAGCATTTAAAATGTGGCGGGCATGAATGTCTTTTTCTCCTGCTGTAATTGAGAAGCCGTCTTTCTCTTTCGTAATGGCGGTTACCGGACAGCTTAAAAACAGCTCTGCACCGTTTTGTACAGCGGTTTCTGTCAAAGCCAAAGCCAATTCCCAGGGGCTGACAATTCCTGCTGTGGGGGCGTACAGTGCCCCGGACACCGGACTGAGATTTGGTTCCATCGTTTTGACTTGTTCAGGGGTTAGCAGCTCCAGCCCGGGAACACCGTTTTGAACACCCCGTTGGTACAATTCCCGAATCTTTGGCAGCTCCTCTTCGGTAAAAGCCAGCACCAAAGAACCTGTTTGCAAATAAGGGACATCCAATTCCCGGCACAATTGGCCCATTAACTGGGTGCCTTCCCGGTTTAATTTTGCCATCAAAGTTCCCGGTTCCGGGTCATATCCAGCGTGAACAATGGCGCTGTTGGCCTTGGTGGTTCCCATAGAAATATCATTTTCCTGTTCTATGATGGCAACACGCAGGCGATAGCGGGACAACTCATAAGCGGCAGAAGCACCGGTAATTCCGCAGCCGATAATCGCAACATCAAACATAGCGGTCTCCTTTTTTATCTTGGGTCAGGCGACTTTTCGCCTGCTTGGCACAAATAATTAAATCTGGTTTCATCAATTAAATACTATACAATGAATCCCTCGATTTGTCATGGTACAACACAGCCAAAAGCATTTGGAAAAGATACTTTTTTTGGTGAAGTTTCGCTTCGATAAAAAATACACTTACAAGGGGATAGATCGTTTTTGAGGAATAGAGTATAATAACCTCACGGCATAACCGAAAGCAGAGCTTTCGATGCCTGAGAGAACATTGAAGCAGGCTGATGCGCAACGGTGCATCAGGGTATGGTTGACAAAAGGCACTGGCCTTTTGCTATTCTGCTAAAATAACCTCACGGCAGAAGCGAAAGCAGAGCTTTCGATGTTTTGAGAAAAATATCATACCTCTGTATTTTAAACATCACATTGCTTTTAGTATATCAATTTTCGGGAAAAACAACCGGGGACAAGCAGAATGGCGGGGAAAAGTTACTGGGATTCTTTTCCGGCGGGGTGCAAAGTGACAAGAGTGCGCTGGGGGAACCGTATGCCCAAGCAGGGGGGATTTTGCATCAGCAGTTGGCAAAACAAACGGATACTGTCGCAGAATGTGTCAGCTGGGAAGTGAAAAGAGATTGAATGAAACTTTATTTTGTATAGAAGGGGAATACTTTATGGATGGAATGCTAAGAAAAAATATCACGGTGGGTGCACTGGTGGATGTGGTGCAAAAACAGGATCAAAGAACAGGGAAGCTGACCCGGGGCCGGGTTGCACGGCTTTTGACCAAAAGCCCCAGCCACCCCCATGGCATTAAGGTGATGTTGGATTCCGGCATTGTTGGCCGGGTTCAACAGGTGATACAGGAACAGGAGGAAGCGTAATGGAATTTACATTTGTATGTTACCCCAAATGCACGACCTGCCAAAAGGCGAAACGTTGGTTAGAGGAACATCATATTCCTTATACCATGCGGGATATCAAAGAACAAAATCCCACAAAAGAAGAGATAACCCTTTGGTATCAGGCCAGCGGGCTGCCGCTAAAACGTTTTTTCAATACCAGCGGATTGATTTACCGCTCAATGGAGCTTTCTAAAAAATTGCCCCAAATGAGCGACGAAGAACAGCTGGATCTGCTGTCTTCTGATGGGATGCTGGTCAAGCGTCCAATCCTGACTGACGGCCAGACGGTGTTGGTTGGGTTTCGGGAAAAGGAATGGGAAGAAAAGCTGCTGTAACAGAAAAAGATTCAAAACGGAGTCCATAATCCTCTCCCTTTTGAATCTTTTTTCGGTTATATGCTTTTGGGTTCGGCGGCCTTCTGGTAACGGGGTTCAGCCCGCCCCAAGTGGCGCGTTTTTGCAAGTCCAGCTTGCGGCGCTGGGATTTGCTCATCTTTTCTCTGGGTGTCATGTTTTTCAACCACATTCATCCTTTCCTTTGGATGCGCTCAGCATCTCATAAACGGCAGATTGTTTTTGCGGCACAGCCGCTCTTGTGCGAAAGCACGAACTATGATTCTATGCTCTTTAAGGTATTAAATACCGTAAGACTATTTTATCATAAAACACAAGAAAAGTCACTGGCACACAAAACCAGCCGCTTGAAAGAATTCTATAATGTAAAACGTTTTAGGTTGGGATTTTAGATTCCATCAGTGCAAAAATACACCATTTCAATTTTGGTGTTTTCTGTATCAAAAATAGATTTTTGTATTTCATGACAATTCGCTTTCCAAATTGTAGAAGAAATCAAAGAAAGGAGCAGATTTATGAGAAGAAAAATACGTAAAACAGTGACCGGCAGCACCCAGAAAGACGGTGCGGGAGTAAAATTAGTACGGGTAATCAGCCGCCCTGATGTGGAGGAATTTGATCCTTTTTTGATGCTGGATGCGTTTGATTCCACCGATCCGGCAGATTATGTGAAAGGATTCCCCTGGCATCCCCACCGGGGAATCGAAACCGTTACCTACCTGATTGAGGGAACCATTGAACATGGCGACAATTTGGGGAATCAAGGCAGCATCCAAGACGGCTGCTGTCAGTGGATGACCGCAGGCAGCGGTATTCTGCATCAGGAAATGCCCAAGGAAAGCCGGCGGATGTTGGGATTACAGCTGTGGCTGAATCTGCCCCAAAAAGATAAAATGACACCGCCCCAATACCGGGATATTCGGGCAGAGCAGATTCCCGTGGTTCAGACTGATTCCGGAACAACCCGTGTCATTTCCGGGAGCTTTCAAGGAACAAACGGCCCTGCACAAGGCGATTTTGTCCCGATGACCATGCTGGATGTGGCGGTTTTGCCCGGCGGGCAGTGGAGCCTGTCCGTTCCTTTTGAAAACACGGTATTCCTTTATGTGGTGCGCGGTTCCGGTGTTTTTGAGGAATCGGGTTCTGTCGTACAGGAAAAGCACGCAGTTTTGTTTCATGAGGGGGATGATCTTGTGGTACAGGCCAGTGCCGAAACAGGCGTTCGATTTGTTCTGTTCAGCGGGCGTCCGTTACAGGAACAGATTGCATGGGGCGGCCCCATTGTAATGAATACCCGGGAAGAACTGCAAAAAGCATTTCAGGAATTGGAAGAGGGAACCTTTATCCGCAGCTGATTATTGCAGGTTCCGAATGAAAGGGAGCTTTTAGCAAGCGCACAGAACGAAGAGGAGAGTTCAAAGGGTTATTCATTATTGTGAGATAGAAAAGAAAAATTCCAAAATAGGGAACGTGGCCTGCCAAACGGCAAGCCACGTTCCTTTTGTTATAGTTCCACTGGCGCCTATGCCGTGGATTTTTATGATTGAATGGAATCGGCGTAATGTTTCATTGCCTTTTCTAAAAAGGCAGAAAGCCCCTCGCCGAATTGATCGATATTTTCGGTGAACCGTTGGTCGCAGACATACATCTGCCCCAGTCCGGCAAAAGCTTCGGGAGTATAATGATATCCGAAATTTTGATTAAAATAGCGGTACATTTTTTCCATTTCCGTCATCACCTGAGGGCAGTCCGGCGGCATGTGCCTGTACTCTGCCAATTCTTGAAACAGCTGATTCATTTCTGTAGAGATGGTCTGTTGTTCCTTTTGGCTCATCGAACGGATTTTATCGTTGCTGCGGGTTACCACCTCATCGCCCCACAAACGGCGGGCCTCTTCTTCATAAGGGTTATTGGACCAATCAAATCCCTCGAATTTTTCTTTTGGTGTCATGGTTGTTTCTCCTTTCCACGCTTTTCTGGTTTTTGTTAAGGTTTCCAGCATGGTTTCGATTCGCTTTTTTTCATACAGCAGATAATTTTGCTGCACCTGAAATGCCTGTTCCCGATCAAAAGCAGGGTCTTTCAGCATACTGCGAATCACCGCAAGGGAAAAACCGCATTCTTTAAAGAATAGAATCTGCTGCAGACGATCCAAATCTTCTTCGGAATATTCACGATAGCCGTTTTCCGGGTTGCGGACAGGGCATAAAATTCCCATTGCGTCGTAATGGTGAAGCGTGCGCACGCTGATGCCTGTCAGGTTGGCGACTTCTTGTGTATTCATTGGCTTTTCCTCCTTGCAAGGACTATCTTAATCCATGACGCCGCGTCATAGTCAAGCGCTTTTTTATTAATCTTAAAAAATGAATGATGTTTCTGTATTTTGTATCCTTAGTTTCTGTCAATTCAGGGTAAGAATACAGACATTTGGCATTCCCATTCTGGAGTAAAGAGTATGATTAGAATCTGACCGATCAAACTCTTTTATTTCAAAAACAACGGAATCGAAAAAACAGCCTGGTAAAAACCAGGCTGTTTTGTATTTTGCAGGCTATTATTTTGCAGGCACAACGGCTCCGCTATAAGTGTTGTCGATATACTCTTTGATTTCGTCACTTTTCAGCACTTCAATCAAGGCTTTGATGTCCTCTCGGTTTTCATCCCCTTCGCGTACCGCAATTACGTTCACATAAGCGGTAGCAGCCAAAGAAGCATCCGATTCGGTGGCCAGTGCATCGGCAACCTTCAGGCCGCCGGAGATGGCATAGTTTCCGTTAATAACCGCCAGATCCACATCAGGAAGGGAGCGAACAGTCTGGGCTGCTTCAATTTCCTGAATCTTCAGATTTTTGGGGTTCTCGGTAATATCATTTTTGGTTGCGGTGATTCCGGCATCCTCTTTCAGCTTGATCAGACCCTGATCTTCCAGCAGAAGAAGAGCGCGGGCTTCGTTGGTGGTGTCATTGGGCACAGCTACGACAGCGCCATCGGCCAAAGCATCCAAAGACTTTGTTTTACCGGCATAAATACCGAAAGGCTCATAGTGGATGTCGCCGGCAGAAACCAGCTTGGTGCCCTGTTTTTCATTAAAGTCTTTCAAATAGGTAATATGCTGAAAATAGTTGGCGTCCAGTTCCTTATTGTTTACTGCCAGATTGGGCTGGATATAGTCGTTGAATTCCTGAATTTTCAGTTCATATCCTTTGCTCTTGAGCAATTCGTTTGCTTTTTTCAGGATTTCGGTATGGGGGGCAGGGGAAGCCCCAATTGTAATTTGCTTGAGTTCGGTGCTGCCAGCACCGGAATCGCCTGCGGCACTGCTGTCAGAGGATCCATTGGAGCAGCCTGCCAAAACCGAAACGGAAAGAGCTGCTATTAACAGGGTGGAAAGAATCTTTTTCATGTTGAAACATACCTCCATCAATTTTAATACCGGTGTGCTTTATTTTAAGATTTACGCTTATCGCTGCGGTTGGCCGCGCGCATGCCGATTTCCTGAAAAATCTGCACAATGATAACCAGAAGAATGACAGTAATAAGCATAATATCCGTCTGATAACGATAATATCCGTAGTTGGTTGCAATGCTGCCCAGTCCGCCGCCGCCCAAAAAGCCAGCCAAAGCAGAATAGCCTAAAATAGTGGTAATGGCAATGGTGGCCCCGTTCATCAAAGAAGGAACAGCTTCCGGCACCAACACCTTAAAGATAATCTGCCAATCGGATGATCCCATGGAGTGTGCCGCTTCTACAACGCCTTTGTCGACTTCTAACAGAGCAGATTCGATGAGCCGAGCCACAAAGGGCGCCGAACCCAGCACCAGCGGAACAATGGTGGCAGTGGGGCCTAATGTGGTGCCCACAATGGCGCGGGTAATGGGAATAATCGCTACCATCAAAATCAAAAAGGGAATGGAACGGGTGATGTTTACAATAATATCTAAAACCTTAAACAAAGGCTGGTTGGGGCGAATTCCGTCTTTGGCACTGGTGACCAGCAGGATGCCCAGAGGGAAGCCGATAATATAAGAGAAAATGGTGGAAACCACCGTCATGTATAAAGATTCCAGAACGCCTATGGTCAGCATATTAATGGTGGTACTATCCAACATAACCGGTCACCTCCTCTACCGTTACGCCCCGTCGCGTTAAATAGCGAAGCATATTTTCCCGCAAAGCCTGCTGCTCGGGAACCTGAATGACAATTTGCCCAAAGGCTTTTCCATCTATGTTTTTGGTATCGGCATAAATGATGTTTACGGGCATCTTGAATTCCAGCACCATCCCCGCAATAACCGGCTCAAAGGAAGAGTTTCCGTCAAACACAATGCGGTAACAAGGGGAAGAATCCTGAGCAGAGAAGGGCTCGCTTTTCTTGCCATCCGGGTATACCAGCTTTTGAGCGGCAGCTGTTTTGGGGTGAAAGAAGATGTCTTCTACACTGCCCACTTCTGCAATATGGCTTTGATCGATAATGGCTACTTTGTTGCAGATTTGTTCAATGACGCTCATCTCATGAGTGATGATGATAATGGTAATGCCAAGCCGCCGGTTAATATCCTTTAAAAGAGAAAGGATAGAAGCGGTTGTGGTGGGGTCCAGTGCGCTGGTTGCTTCGTCGCAAAGAAGCACCTTGGGGTTCGGGGCCAGTGCCCGGGCAATGGCGATACGCTGTTTTTGTCCGCCGGATAATTGGGACGGATAGGCATGTGCCCTGTCTGACAGCCCCACCAGTTCCAACAGCTCTTTGGCCCGTGCTTTGGCCGTTTGTTTGTCTACACCGGCAATTTCCAGGGGAAAGCAAATATTGCTTTCTGCGTCGCGCTGCATCAGCAAATTGAACTGCTGAAAGATCATGCCCATAGAGCGCCGTACTTGGCGTAAATCTTTGCCGCCAAGCCTTGCGATATCTTTGCCGTCAAACAGAACTTGCCCGGCTGTGGGGCGTTCCAGCAGGTTCATACAGCGCACCAAGGTGCTTTTACCGGCGCCGCTCATGCCGATAATTCCAAAAATATCACCTTGTTCGATTTGCAGATTAATATCTTTTAAGGCGTGAACCGCGCCGTTTTTGGTTTGAAACGTCTTTTCCAGTGCTTTAATCTCAATAATGGGTTGAGAAGCCACAAGATTCCCTCCTTTTCAACATAACCCTCTTAGTATATACCAAAATTCTTTGTTAGTAAATGGGGTATCTAGGTAGAAAAAGGGTTTTTGCAAAAAGAACAATGGGATGGGGAAATGAGAAGTTATGCTTATTATAATCAGGTGAATTCCATTTGTCAATCAAAAATTCATATATTTCATATAAGTTTTGTTTTGTTAGCTGGTGCTGCCGGATAAGATGCCGTGATTTTTACAGAGCTGATGGGATTTTGGGCGATTGCAAAAAGCCAGACATCACAATTAATTTGTGGTGTCTGGCTGTGAAAATCAAAATAGCTCTTAATAAAAGTTGTTTTCCAAAGGTCTTTTGACCGGAGGAATTGTTTTTTGCCGGCTTCTTTTTTTGGCATGTTTTCGTTTGGCCAGGTAACGATCGACTTCGTCCAGCACTTCACCCCCCAGCAAAAACAAGGCAATCAGGTTGGGGAAGGCCATAAAGCCGTTGAAAATATCGCAGATTTCCCATACCAGATGCAGATCCAGAACACAGCCTGCAATGGCTGACAGCGCAAACAGAATCCGGAATAAGGGGACAGCCCGGTTGCCGATTAGGTAACGGACGCCACATTCCCCATAATAAGACCAGCCCAGCAATGTGGCAAAAGCAAACAGCGCAATGGAAATCGCTATCAGAATGCCGCCAAACTCCCCAAATACGGTGGAAAAAGCGGCGGCGGACAAAGCGGCCCCGTCTTTTCCGGTGGAAAGAGCCCCGCTGCAAAGAATAACCAGAGCGGTGATGGTGCACATAATAATCGTATCTAAAAATACCTGAAAGATGCCCCACATGCCTTGTTCCACCGGTTCTTTCAGGGTGCTGCCGGAATGTGCCATAACCGAGCTGCCCAGCCCGGCTTCGTTTGTGAAGATTCCGCGGGAAACCCCGGTTTTCATGGCATTCATCATCACAGCGCCGCCGATTCCTCCGGCAGCCTGGCGCATGCCGAAGGCTTCCTGAACAATTTGAGCCAGCACATCGATCAGCATGTGGCGGTGAAAGAAGAGGACGATTCCCGCAGCGATAAGATAGCTGATCGCCATAAAGGGAACCAGTTTTTCGGTTACCTTTGCGATTCTGCGGATTCCCCCAAAGGTCATGATGATCAAAAGTACTGCCAACACAAGACCGGTGAGCGGCAGACTGGTGCCAAAGGTTTCTTGCATGGCGCCGGCAATGGAATTGGACTGAGCCATGTTTCCCATTCCAAAGGAAGCCAGAACACACCCTATGGAAAAAACCACGGCCAATGGTTTGCTTTTGACTCCCCGTTCCAGATAATACATGGCGCCGCCCTGCCAAGTGCCATCCATGTTCTTTCGGCGGTATTTCATGCCCAAAACGTTCTCTGAAAAAATCGTCATCATTCCCAAAAGGGAAGAAACCCACATCCAGAAAATAGCTCCGGGCCCGCCCAAAGTCAGAGCGGTGGCAACTCCCACAATATTTCCGGTGCCGATGGAACCCGCCAGTGCTGTGGTTACTGCTTGAAAGGGGGAAATACCATCGTCATTTTGTTTTTTGTTCTTAAATAAATTACCAAAAGTAATATGCATCCATAATCTACAATGAGTAAACTGAAAAAAGCCGGAGCGAAAGCTAAAATTGGCTCCGGCTAACAAAATGGCGGCCAAAACCGGCCAGCCCCAGATTAATGGATGCAGAAAATCATTTACACTTTTTATGGTATCATAAATTCCCAAACCAAAAACGCCTCCCATACACCTGTCATATCAAGTGTATGGGAGGGCGCTTTTTTTCATGCCCTTTTCTGGGCGAAAGCTGTTACAAGTCCCAAAAGCAAAACAATTCGATTATAAAGATTCGATTTCTTTGAGCCAAAGCTGCGCACTGGCGTCGCTAGGCATACGGAAATCGCCTCGGGGTGAAAGGGTTACGCTGCCAACCTTGGGGCCATCAGGGAGGCAGGAGCGCTTAAACTGCTGGGAGAAAAAGCGGCGGTAAAAAGTCAGAAGCCATTTTTTGATGATTTCTTCCTCATAGACTCCGGCAAAAGCCAAGCGAGCCATCCGGTAGATTTTAGACGGCCGGAAGCCGAAACGAAGCATATAGAACAGGAAGAAGTCGTGCAGCTCATAGGGCCCCACCAGATCCTCCGTTTTTTGAGAGATCTCTCCGTTAACGGGGGGAAGAAGCTCTGGGCTCACAGGGGTGTCCAGCACATCCAGCAAGAGCTTTTTTACCTGAGGTTCGCTGTGTTCGGCAGCATGGCGCACCAGATGACGCACTAATGTTTTGGGAATGGAAGCGTTCACTCCGTACATAGACATGTGATCGCCGTTATAAGTGGCCCAGCCCAAAGCCAGCTCTGACAAATCGCCGGTTCCAATGACCAGCCCGCCGGTCTGATTGGCAATATCCATCAGCACCTGGGTGCGCTCCCGTGCCTGAGAGTTTTCATACGTTACGTCATGCACCTGGGGATCGTGCCCAATGTCTTTAAAATGCTGCAATACTGCATCGCCGATTGATATTTCGCGGAACGTGACACCCAGCTGTTCCGCCAACCCATTGGCGTTGCTTTTGGTGCGGCTGGTGGTTCCGAAACCGGGCATGGAAACTGCGGTAATCCCTTTGCGGTCCAGATTCAGGGAATCAAAAGCACGGACTACCACCAGCAGGGCCAAGGTGGAATCCAGTCCGCCGGAAAGGCCCAGAACCACATTTTTTCCGCCGGTGTGGCGAAGGCGGGTTTTCAGTCCTTCTGCCTGCATAGATAAAATCAGCTCACAGCGTTCATTCAGATCAGAAGAATCGGACGGAACAAAGGGAAGGCAGGGGAAGTTCCTGCGGACTTCAAGCGGCTTGGCAGTAAAATCAAAGGCAATTTCATGGCTGCAGCAGCTGCTTTGCCAGGTGGTCATACGACGGCGCTCCTGAATGAGCCGCTGTAAATCCACATCCGCACAGACAAGCCCCGTGCTGAATAATGGAGCTTCTGCCAGAAGAGTTCCGTTTTCTGCAATTAAGTTATGCCCCGAAAAAACCAAATCGGTCGAGGATTCCCCTTCGCCTGCATCTGCATAGGCATAGGCACAAATTAGCCGGCCGGACTGCCCGGTTACCAGTGCGCGCCGATAGGCTGCTTTGCCGATGACTTCGTCACTGGCCGAAGGATTTAAAATTACCGTGGCACCGCAGGAAGCCAAATTGGCAGAAGGCGGCTCGGGCATCCATAAATCCTCACAAATTTCCACACCAAGCGCCAGTTCGGGAATGGAAGAGCAGCGGAAAATCAGATTTCCGCCCAAGGGGACAGTTTGTCCGCAAAATGAAATTTCACGGGTGGCCGGGGCGGAAGAAAAGTGTCGTGCCTCATAAAATTCGGAATAATTCGGGATGCTGCGTTTAGCAGACAGTCCCAGAATTTTGCCTTTGTAAATCACCGCAGCAGTGTTGTACAGTTCTGCATTGACTGCCACAGGAATACCGATAACGGCGATTAAATCCATTTCTTTCGTCTTGTCCAAAAGATTGGCCAGTGTGGCCTCGGCACCCTGAATCAAGGTGCTGTCGCGGAACAGGTCACCACAGGTATATCCGGTGACACACAGCTCAGGGAACACCACGGCGCCAACCTGCTGTTGAGCCGCTTGTTCCATCAGGCCCAAAATGGCGGCTCCGTTGTGTTCACAGTCCGCCACCCGGATGACAGGGGTAGCGGCGGCAATTCTAAAAAATCCGTCCTTCATAACAATTGTTCCTCCATATGGAAAACAGGGCTGCGGTTCCGGGCTGCTTTTTTAGCTGTGCAGCCCAAAAGGACACGGCATCCTGTATTTTCCTTATTAATTTTTTGCACGCCTTTTGGAATGAGAAAAAGGGCGCGGAATCATCGCGCCCTTAGTATTACCGGGTAGAATAATTTTTTTTCAAAGCCGGTGGACATACGGCAACGTCTGGCATATGGCGGCGCAGGTTTTCCAGGGTGAATGGTTTGCTGCTGCAATAGCGGATGCCCCGGTGAACCCGTTTCAGATTACTAAGGCAATTGGCACCTTTTTTCTCGCGCAGGTGCATTTTTAAAACATAATAAACACAGCACATACAGGTTTTGCGGCACAGCGCACGATAGGCTTTTTCGTAATCCCGGTAAACCCCGGAATGTTCTAAAGTGGAACGAACCATGGCAGTTGCATAAATAAAATCGTTGATTTTGTCCGCATTTATGGTTGCCAATGTGCTGGTGCTTTGCTGGCTGTAATAGTATAGGGCTTTATCAATTACCACGACTTTATTCGCATGAGAAAACAGACGGTTGGCGGTGGCCAAATCTTCAAAAGCCATGGTGGGGAAGGTGATTCCATGTTCGGTGAACAAACTTCTTTTATAGATCTTGTTCCATACCAGGCTTTGAATCTGTGTATCATGCAACAGCTTGTTCATCGCGGTATCTCGGTCGAACACCCCGTGACATCGAAAAGGATACTTGTACAGCACGTCGGAGCGAACGAAATGATAATAATAATAGCAACAGGCAATATCCGCTTGGTAAGTGGTGACAGCCCGGTACAATTCTTCCAGAAAATAGGGGGATACATAATCATCGCTGTCTACAAAACACAAATATTCCCCGCGGGCTTGTTCCATTCCACGGTTGCGTGCCATCGACATACCAGCATTTGGCTGGTCGATTACAGTAATGTGGGAATATTTCCTCTCAAAATAGCGAAGAATTTCAAGAGAGCCATCTTTCGATCCATCGTTGACCGCAATAATTTCAAAATCCTGAAATGTTTGATGAACCAGAGTAGAAAGACACTTGCCGACAAAAGGCTCTACATTGTAGACCGGAATGATAATACTGATTTTAGGGTCTTTGGTAACAATTTGATCCGGCAAAGCTTATTTCTCCTTTCACGATATACTCGCGCTGCCCGCCGGTTCGGTTCCGAAACCGGCGGGCAAGGTTGATATTCTTCTAAAACTTCTCAAAACCTAGGGTGTTTGAGTTTGATCTTGTGACTCTGTTTTAGAGGAAGAAGGGACAGACTCCGCTGGCAATGAGGAAGCAGGAGCCGAGGATGCAGGGGCCGAAGATGCCGGCTTAGAGCTGGATGGAGCGGAAGAAGCAGGCTTAGAAGAAGCGGGCGAGGATGACGTAGTGGTGTCCGGCCCCACTTTATAAATAGTAGCAATCGCGCGGTAATAGCTGTTGGGAAGTGCTTCTGTTTTTACCACTTGGCCGTTTAAATAAAAGGTTCTTTGTGCAGAGGCGCGAATTCCGGCATTGCCCTTCCGGTCTAATATCTTTTCCCCTTTTTTCAGGGAAGTATCCACCACAAACTGATCTTCCGGCTGGGGAACTGTACCAGTCTGTTTCGAGGTAATCTCTATTTTATCATAATCCGGGGACTGATAACCGTAAATGGTAACCGTTACCTTAGAGCCGTACATTCCCGCCAGAATGTAAATGGGATAATCGGAAGAGTTTTTGAATTTAAAATCCAAACCAGGATAACTTACGGTTGCATCTAAACCAACCGGCACATAAGAAGACTGCCACATATGGTTGGCACGAGAAGTAATCTCTAAATTAGCGCGAATCACCGCACCATAAAGGGTAGAAGAGACCTGACAGACTCCGCCGCCGTATTCCATTACCTTTTTGCCGCCGGAAATCGCCACCGCTTTGCGGTAGCCATTTTGGGGCAGGTTGGTGTCGCCCGTGGCCTGATTAAAAGAAAATACTGCGCCGGGCTGCACAACGCTCCCATTAATAGCCTCTGCCGAAAGTTTCATATTATGGTTACCGTCGGCTGAGTTGGTAGAGGTTGTGGTGAAGCTGGCTAATTTCTGCATACGACTTTTTAGATGTGCCTGAGTGACATCAAAGGGAACGGATTTTACCGGAATGGAAACAGCACCCACCCCGCCTTTCTCCGTTAAAGATTTGATCTGCTTCAAAAGCGCTGCTTCATCGACGGCGATTCCATTCTTGCCGTCTTTGTATTGAAAAGTAGCGGTACTCGCATCAAAAGATGCCACCGTTGCATCAATGGGAGCAGTATTGATCGTTCCGGCAATGTCAGCCAGTTTTTGTTTTAAAATGGAATCATCCTGAGTCATTTCCAGTTTGTATTCCTTGGGCTCTGTTTTTAGTTTTTCAATTAAAAGAAGACGCTCCTCATCGCTGCCGGAACGGGCGTAGTCATAAGCTTCTTTCAGAACTTGTTCGGTGTTAAACCCAAAGCCCATGTCCTGCTCGGTGATGTTCCAGTCTTTGGTTTCATCATCGTCTTCATAGGTTAACCGAATATCGTATTTTGGCAAAAGCTTTGTTTCTGCCGCTGCAAGAGCCTTTTGTGCCTCTTCCTGAGTTTTTCCTCCCAAATCGATGCCTTCTACCACGATACCCGCGTAATAAGTATTGGCCTGAAGAAGTTCGGCCTCGCGTTTTTCTTGCTGCTGTTTTTGAAAATAAGTAACGCCTGCAAAAATTGCGGCGCCGATGACCAGCACGCCGACCGCGGCGGCGCCGATTTTTTTCCAGCGCCCGGTGTGATTCTTGCCATGTTTTGGCGAGGAAGAGTATACATCCGTTTTGATTTCCTCTGACACGGATTGCATTGTTTGGTTCATGTTGGATTCTCCGTTTCTGGGACAGTACAGTCTTAATTTGGCTGCATCCCGCAACATACGCCAGAAGTGCGGTTTTTAGCGCGAAAAATGGTACTTTCAGTGTGTACTATTTTATCGCCTTTTTGCTGAAAAGTAAAGTTACATCTTTTACATAAGTTTTTCGGACTTCTGGGTTCCATCAGAAATTTTTTACAAATGGAGGCTTGAAACTTTGATGATTATGCTATATTGTATAGATACGCACAAAGTAGGGCAAAAATGCGAATTTTGTATGCCTTATTGCCGTGTAAATTACCCAAAAATATAAAAATACGCAGTATGAATCGGAATTTGTTATTCTGACAGGAGGAACCATCAGGTGAAAATCATCATTTTATCTGCGGCGACCGGAGGGGGCCATTTACGGGCATCTCATGCGATTGAGTCATACCTTTTGGAAAACACCACAGATGTCGAGGTAAAGGTGGTTGATGCGCTTAAAACCATACACCCTATATTAGACAAGACGATTTGCGACGGATATCATTTTCTGGCAACGAAAACCCCAAAAATGTTTGGAATTTTATACCAAAAATCCAATGAGGAAACTCCTTTGGCACAGATGGTGCCAAAGTTTAACAGCTTGTTTAGCCAAAGGCTTTTGCCTTTGTTTGAGGAGTATCAGCCGGATGTTATTATTGCAACCCATCCTTTTGTCACAGAAATGGTGTCGCACTTAAAAGAAAAAAACCATGTGACAGCACCGCTTATCTGCATTATGACGGACTATGGCCCGCACAAGGCCTGGATATCGGAAAATGTGGATGCTTATGTCGTATCCAGCGAAGATATGGTGCCGGAAATGCAGGAGATGGGAGTTCGCAGAGAAATTGTACATCCCTTTGGCATACCGGTTCACAATGTTTTCTTTAATAAAACGGACAAAGCCGATCTTTTGGAAGAGTTGGGGATGAAGCCCGACCTTCTGACTATTTTGATTATGGCAGGCAGCTTTGGCGTAACGAATATCATGCAGATTTATCAGGATATCATTCGGCTGAATCTGCCGTTTCAAATCATTGTGATTACCGGCCGCAATGAAAAGTTATTTCAGGCGTTTGAAGATGCGATAGAAGAAAGCCGAAAAAATCCTTGGGATGGGTACAAGCATACCCGTTTGGTGTATTTCACAAATGAAGTGGATAAATATATGCACGCTTCAGACTTGATTATTACAAAACCAGGCGGCTTGACCGTGTCAGAGGCGCTGGCCTGTAATGTTCCCCTTGCGGTGTTTGATGCCATACCCGGGCAAGAAGAGGACAATGCTAATTTTCTGATGACCCACGATATGGCGGTTCGTATCAAGAAGGGCGATGACTGTGCAGCGACCATTTCAGAGCTGCTTCGCAATCGGGAAAAGCTGGAGCGAATGAAGCAATCCTGCCAAAGTTTTGATAAATCCCAATCCAGCAAAAATATTTTTACATTGATTAACGAATTGCTGCAAAACCAACAGGAAATGAAAGAATGAATCCCATAAAAAAACAAGAGGGACTGATTGAATTCAGTCCCTCTCTTTTTTTGTTTTTTAATTGCCAGAGCTCAAAATGTGTTCCATATTAGGAAGCTGATCCACATGAACCACAGCCACCACTTTGTCGTTGGCCATCAGCTGGGTTTCCCCGCGGGGAATCAGCAGATCAGAATTGCGGATGACAGCAACCAGCACGCACTCGGTGGGAAGCTTAACCTCTTTGAGCAGCTTGCCCTGAATGGGAGAGTTGGGCTCTACCATTCGCTCTACCAGCGAATATTTTCCGCCGTGCAGCTTTAACAGGGTCATCATATCGCCCATGGACATTTCTTCTGCCACCAGCCGCGCCATCAGATCTGCCTGATTCAGTGCGGCGTCGATTCCCATTACCGGTGTGAACAGCCATGCGTTTTTCGGGTTGTTCACACGGGCGACAACCCGGTGTACGCCGTATTCCAGCCGTGCCAGCGTGCCGATCACCAGATTGTTTTCATCCGAGCCGGTGACTGCGGCCACCACGTCGGCCTGCCGAACACCGGCCGCTTCTAAAACAGCGGGTTCGGCTCCGTTGCCATGCATAATGACCTCCCCCGGCAGGCTTCTGTTCAAAACCTCGATTCTGGCGTCTTTTGCTTCTATAATGGTAATCTGGTGGCCCCGTTCCCTTAAAAGTGAAGCCAGATAAGAACCCACTTGGCCGCCGCCAACAATCAGTACTTTCATAACTGCATCCCCCTTATGTCATTGATGCCCAGCAGTTTTCTCAGCTGATTTCTCGATGCCGCTGTCACAGCAATATATAAGATATCACCGCGCTGAAAAACCGTTCCGGAGGTGGGCAGCATAGTTTTGTTGCCCCGTTCAATGGCGGTTACATGAATATCGCCCAGAACAGTCAAGTCATGCACCTTATACCCGGCCATCAGGGAAGGCAGTTCCACCCGCACCAGTTCCACGTCTCCGCTGCCGAAGCTGTAGATCTGATTCAGTGTGGAGTAAGAGAGCAGATCGGAAGCCCGCTGAATGCCCCAGGTGGTGGAAGAAAGGGTCTGTACGCCAAGACGCCTATAGATTTCGGCTTTTTCCCGGTCATACAGCCGGGCGACTACTTTGGGAACATGATAGATTTCCCGGGCGATTCGGGCAATCACCGCATTGGATTCATCGCTGGAAGTAAAAGCGGCCAAAGCGTCGGTGCGCTCAATTTCCGCCTGCTGCAAAATATCCCGGTCAAACCCGATGCCTTCCACCGTTTTTCCTTGAAAGTTCTTTCCAAGGCCGGCAAAGGCGGCGGCATCGGAGTCAATCACGGTAACAGAATGTCCGTTTTTGCTCATGGCCTGTGCCAGGCCGGAACCGTTGCGGCCGCATCCCACAATAATTACTTTCATCGTACAGCCTCCTTTTTTGTCTTGTGCTGTGTTGTGTGTTGTGTTTTTGTTTTTTTTCTTGCATCCGAACGCCTCAGATACCATTTGCGCAGTTCATCCAAAAGAAGCATCGCCGGCGGGATTACCAGCAGAGAAGCCAGTTGATTCCAGCCCAAAGGCGCTGTGTGGAACAAGTCGTGCAGAAATGGGAGCGGCAGATAAACCAAAAGAGCTAACAGAATAAACTCTACGGCAATGCCGATTAAAATCAGGCGGTTGCGTACCAGACTGACTTGAAAGGCCGAAGTGCGTTCTGTCCGGCAGGCAAACACCGCACCCACCTGAGAAAGAACAATGGCCGCAAAGGTCATAGAGGTGGCCATCCGGTAATCCACACCGGAAGATGCCAGCGGAACAGCAGGCCAACCCATCATCAGATTCAGCAAGAAGTAAGCCGCAATTCCGAATCCGGCTTCCAGCAGGCCATACCAGGCAAAGGCACGCAGAATCAAAGGGCGGCTCAGCAAAGTGTCGTTTTGTGAGCGAGGGGGAACTTCCATAATTCCTTCTTCCGGGGGCTCGGCGCCCAATCCCATGGCGGGGACCATGTCGGTGCCAAGGTCAATGGCAAGTACCTGCATGACAGTCAGGGGCAGCGGAATGGCTCCGCCGGAGAACAGGTACAAAACCATGGGAATGGCACAGGACATATTGCTGGT
This sequence comes from Clostridium minihomine, assembly GCF_900240385.1. Classification (GTDB taxonomy): domain Bacteria; phylum Bacillota; class Clostridia; order Oscillospirales; family Acutalibacteraceae; genus Faecalispora; species Faecalispora minihomine. The sequence continues at coordinate 144,979 of NZ_OEQH01000005.1, forward strand.
AAAGATATAAAGAACAAATTTGCGGATGTTGCTGTAAACGGCGCGTCCTTCTTCAATGGCGTTGACAATGGAGGCAAAGTTATCGTCGGTCAAAATCATATCGGCGGCTTCTTTTGCCACATCGGTTCCCGAAATTCCCATAGCCACGCCAATATCGGCTTTTTTCAGGGCAGGGGAATCGTTCACTCCGTCGCCGGTTACAGCCACAATTTGCTTCATATCCTGCAAAGCGCTGACCACCTGAAGTTTTTGCTCCGGCGCCACACGGGCAAAGAGTACTTCTCCCGTGAGTGCTTTTTCCAATTCCTGTTTGCTCATCTTTTCCAGCTCTACGCCGGTGATCACCCGGGGATGAGCGCTGGTCACAATGCCGATTCGGCGGGCGATGCTCTCAGCGGTCAGGCCGTAATCACCTGTGATCATAATGATACGGATACCGGCTTTGTGGCATTTTTTTACCGCTTCAGCCACTTCGGGACGGGGCGGGTCTACCATGGCGATTAGGCCAAGGAAGGTAAGGTTTTGCTCAATCAGCTCAGGAGTATATTCGCTCAGGCTGACGGGAAGCGCTGTATCCCCCGTCAATTCACGGACTGCCACAGCCAGAACACGCAATCCTTTTCTGGCGTATTCATCGTTCACCGCCATAATTTGGCGGCGGTCTTCTTCGCTGATGGAAAGAACGGCCCCGCCCCGGCGCTGACTGGTGCAAAGATCCAGAACCTCTTTGGGTGCACCTTTTACATAGGCCAGGCGATTCCCCATGGAGGGCTGGTGGATGGTGCTCATGCGTTTGCGCCCCGAATCGAAGGGCAGCTCCCGCAAGCGGGGGAGAGAGGTGCCAAGTTCTTCCAGATTTATGCCGTATTTTTGTGCCAAAACCAACAGTGCGGCTTCGGTGGGATCTCCCAGCACAGTAAAGCGGGAACTTTCGCCGTTTGGCGGAAGGAGCCGGGCATTGCAGCACAGTCCGGCCGCAGATAAAAGCTGAAACAGATCGTTGTCATCCCCGGAAACAGAAGCTCCGTTTTGCCCCAAAATCTGCCCGTCTTTGGCGTCATATCCCACGCCGGTGACTTCCAGATGCTGTCCCCCCAGCCAAACATTGCTGACGGTCATTTCATTTTGGGTTAGTGTGCCGGTTTTGTCGGTGCAGATTACCGTGGTGCAGCCCAGAGTTTCCACTGCAGACAGTCGTTTCATTAGGGCATTGCGTTTGGCCATGCGCTGTACACCCATAGCAAGGGAAAGGGTAACGGTGGGCAACAGCCCCTCCGGAATAAAGGCAACCATCATTCCCAAGGCGAAAATAAAGGCAGCTACGGGATCTGTTTTGGCCAGAAAAATAGCCAGAAAGAAAAATGCAATACCAATGGAAACCGCAATGGCCGAAACCTTTTTTGTCACGTTCCCCATTTCTTTTTGCAAAGGGCTGGGTTCTTCTTTCAGATTTTGGGTCAGACCGGCAATTTTTCCGAATTGAGTTTCCATGCCGGTACAGCAGACCACAGCTCTTCCTGTTCCGGAAGAAACGGTGGTTCCTGCAAATATCATGTTGGGCATTTCGGCTTTTGACAGGTCAGTGCGCAGCACCGGATCACTGGCTTTGTGAACCGGGTTGGATTCCCCGGTTAAGGTGGACTGGTTCACGCGAAGATCATTGTCTTCCACCAGCCGGGCGTCGGCCGAAATTCGGTCGCCCTCAGACAAAAGCATAATGTCGCCGGGAACCAGTTCTTCGGCCAGCAGCCGCAGTTCCTCTGCGCCCCGCAAAACCCGAACATAGTCCGGAAGCATTTTTTTCAGCGCATCGGTTGCCTTTCCGGCTCGGAATTCCTGCCAGAAGCTGAAAGAGCCGTTAATGATATTGACCATCCAAATGGCAATGGCCAGTTCTGGAATATCTGCCAGCAAAGCAATCAGGCCTGCTGCCCACAAAAGAATTGCCATCAGATGAGTAAAATTCAATAAAAATTTTAAAATCAGCGGCTGCCCTTTCTTTTCTTCCAGTACATTTTTTCCGTATTGTTTCAAACGGCGCGCTGCTTCTTCCGCAGTAATTCCTTGCGGATTTGTACCCAATGTCTGGAACACGCCGTCCACCGGCAGACTTTGTATCTGCCCTTGGGGGTTGTTTTCCGGCGGTGCGGCCGGGTTTTCCTGTAACTCCTGCATTCTCAATTCTTTCATGTTCATACTCTCCGTTCTGTCACATGTAAAATTCCGTTTTGATCCCGCCGGATGAAAAAGGAGTTCCCCGGTTCGGGAAGGCAGTCTGTTTCTTCATACGCGCATGTGCCGGTACGGGAAAGACTGCCGAAGTAATTCAGGTTGTGTCTGGCAGGCAGATAAGCAGGGTCTAAAGCCCACGCAGAGCGAAAGTGCCGCATTGCCCCCATGTGGTTGTTTTCCTGCTCCAGCAAAATGCCCATCAGATTGTGCGGCTGGGGGTCATGGGGATATTCCTTCATTGCTTCTGCAATGATCTGCTTGCACTGCTGGTACTGTTTTTCCGCAATCAAAAGCTTTGCGGATGTGCACAGTTCTGTCAGATTTTTGATGTTTTGAAGTACTGTAGATTTCATTGTTATCGCCCCTGTCTGCCAACATCAATTGCATGGTGTATTTGCATTCCTTATTGTAGCGAACTGTCTGTGAGATGGGTGTGAAAAGAGAGTCAATGCTGTGAGAATGCTGTGAGAATGCGAAAAACAAAAAACTGTTCCGGAAAAATCCGAAACAGTTTTTTATTAAAAATCAATTTATTTTAAAATCTTTTGGGCAAATTCATCCTGTAGGTATTAATGAATTTGGCAGGCTGACATATCTCTCGGTTCCGCAAAGCCTGCTTTTTCCTGTTGTAATTCTACGATTACAATTGTATCTTATTTTTTTGCTAAGATCGAGCTAATAATAAGACGTTTCAATAGCAAGTTGAGGAGGGCAGGGGATGTCACAATGGTTTTATCAGGATGTCACGATCGGCAGTGCCTTAAAAAGATTGCGTCACCGTGCCGGGCTGTCGCAAGAGCAGGTTGCATCTCAATTGCAGGTGATGGGCTGTAATGTTTCCAGAGCAATGTATGCTCAAATGGAAACCGGTACCTATGGAATTCGTCTTAGCGTCTTAATCGCTTTAAAGCAAATATTCAAAGCCGAATATGCGGATTTTTTCGAGGACTTACCCTGACTGATAGGGCAAGTCCTCTTTTGTTAGAGTATAAATTGTTATCTTCCAGAGCCTTACGAATACTGCTTCGATAGTCTTATTCATCCACCATGCGGTAGCCCACGCCGATTTCCGTCACGATATACCGGGGCTTTGCCGGGTTTTCTTCAATCTTTCGGCGAAGGCTGGCCATCAGCGCGCGCAAAGCCTGAGTGTCGCTTCCGTAGCCGATTCCCCAGATTTCTTTGAGGATGAATTGGGTAGTCAGCACTTTGCCGCAGTTTTTAAAAAGCAAGGACAAAAGGCCATATTCCATGGGGGTTAGGTGCAGTTCTTCGCCGCGAAGATACGTCAGATGTTTTTCCATATCAATTTTGAGATCACCAACCTGATACACCGCTTGCGTTTTGTTTGCACCTTGCCGCTGCAAATGCCGAATGGCCACGCGAATGCGGGCCAGCAGCTCGGTGGCGGAGAAAGGCTTGGTCAGGTAATCGTCTGCACCGGCATCCAGCGCCGCCGCCTTTTCTTTGTCTTGATCCCGAGCAGACACAACGATAATAGGCATTTCTGACCACTGGCGCACCTTTTGCAGAATCTCCATTCCGTCACAGTCCGGCAGTCCCAAATCCAAAAGAAGCACAGAAACCGGCTCCGACACCAAAATGCTCAATGCATTTTGCCCCGTGCCGGCAGTTAAATAGGGGAAGCCGGCTTGCTTTAATGCAAATCCGATAAAGTTTTGGATTTGCCGGTCGTCTTCCACTACCAGAATTATTTCATGAGAATCATTCATCGTTATTCTCCTCCAGCGGCAATGTAAACACAAATTCCGCTCCGGGACCGTCCGAACGGTTTTTAGCCTGTATGGATCCGCCGTGTGCTTTGACTATGGTTTCGCAGATGGAAAGGCCAAGGCCCACACCCTGGCGGGAATCGGATTCCTTTGCGTGAGAGGTATAAAAGGTTTCAAAAATGCGGGGAAGATCCTCGCTTTTTATTCCGCTGCCCCGATCACACACCGAAAATACAGCTTGATGATTTTCAGTATCTTCCTCAACAAAAATGCAGATTTCTCCCGGTGGTTCTGTGTGTTTTATGGCGTTCTCTAAAAGATTAATCAGTGCCTGACTGATTAGTTTTGCATCCATGGGAACCAGAAACAGTTCTTTTGGGGCATGAACTTCTATGTCATATTGAGGATAATGCCGAAGTACATGCCGGGCGCTTCCTCCCAATATTTCTTCGGCAGCTTCCATCTGTTTGTGAATGGTGAGTTTTCCGTCCTGCAAGCGGGTCAGGCTTAAAATATTCTCTACCAAAGAATGAAGCCAGCCGGCATCTTTATAGATGCTGTCCATCAAAGAGCGCCGGGGATCTTCCGGTTCAGTCATGCCAAGAAGCATTTCAGACGTGCCCATCATTCCGGCCAAAGGGGTTCGAAGATCGTGAGAAATGGCTCGCAGAAGGTTAATGCGGTACCGCTCCTGCACGGTTTGCTCATGCAGACGGATTTTCTGCTGTACCGAGCGGAATCGATCCATAGCCATCGCAGTGCTTTCGATCATAGATCGCAAAATCTGAACCTGAGCCACCGGAAGAACCTTGGCCTGTTCTGCAGGAAGACGGATGATTCCTAAAATGGCATCCCGGCCATAGATGGGCCAGTCATAAAATTCGGCTCCGACAGAATATCCGCCGTCCAGTTCCTGAAGGCTGTGCAGAAGGGTTTCCGGATCCTTGGTTTTTTGCTGTACCTGTCGTTCCGGCGTGACCTGCTGAATATAAAACGTTTCGGGGAATCCGTTTTCATCAAAACAAAGGCAGGCAGCACCCGGACACACCGCATAGCTGATGGATTCCGCAGCCAGCCCCGCAATTTCATGGGGACTTTTTGCGTCGGAAAGAAGATTGGTCAGCGCATACAGCGCACGGGATTCGGATTCTCGTTCTTTTGCGTGACGCTCATTTTTCTTTGCGTGGTATGTCAGCATGCTGGTTAAAAGAGCGGCCGTCATCATAATCACCAAAGTAATGATGTAATTGTGAGCATGCACCGCAAAGCTGAAATATGGTTCTGTAAATAGAAAGTTAAACACAAAGGCCGCCAAAACGGAAGCCAAAATTCCGATTCCGTAGCTGGAAACCAGCAAAGTGGTGAGCAGCACCGCCAAAAAGAATACGATGACAATGTTGGCTTCGGGCAAACCCCAGTTGCGAAACAGAAATCCGATTCCGGACGCCGCAACTAAAAGGGCGCTCATAATGCTGAAATGGAGCAGAATCGTTTTGATAGAAAACCTTTGGAACATGCTTTTCATTGTACCGAAACAGCTTTCCCGCCCGGGATTTCTTTTATCCGACAGGGAAAACTCTCCTCCTGTGTTTTTCAGGCCATAGCCTGTATTTTTTGCTTGGTTTCTTTTGAATGCTTCTAGTGTATTTCTAACTGATGCGGATTGCAAGGGGGTGAGAGAAAATATTCTTTGGGTTTTTGAGAAAATACAAGAGATTTCATGCTTTGAGGAAGAGACAGAAATAAGAAAACCCAGTAAACCGTGGGGGAAGACAAGTCAGAAAAAAATTCACACACTTCCCCAAAGAGAAAGAGCAGCGGCTTTTTGTGAAATCCGGCGGGGGTTTTTGCTGCCGTAATTTAAAAAAGCTGTTGCTCTTGTGGTTTTAGATGGTTTTACTCCCAAAAAGAGGGGGAATTTACTAAGGATACGTCTTTTAATAGAACCGCACGGCAAGGGGATGCCTCCAGTCCGCGCAGCTTTAAAGGAAGTGCAATCAAAAGATAGTTCCCGTCCGGGACGTCATCCAGAAAAAGCCCTTCCAAAACAGGGATTCCTGCGCCCAAAAGTTCCAAATGAACCGCGCGTTCATCCAGTTCACTGGCGATGGAAATGGCGTCGGTTCCCACCAGCGTGGCGCCGCTGTCAGCCAGAACAAAGGCAGCGCTGCGATCTAAAAAGGCTTGGCTGTCCCCCCGGAATAAAATCCGTTTTTGACTTTTTTGCAGCAGTTCTTCCACTTGAGCGCCCGTAATCAGTCCATCGACTGTTACCACTGTGCATGGGCCGATGAAAGGCTCTAAAGACATGCGGTCAATGGTGTCACCATCCTCTATGAAATGGCGGGGAGCATCCAGATGGGTCCCGCTGTGGGATCCGGTGAAAAAAGCAGAAAGATTGTGCTCGTCGCCCGTGTCTATCCGGCGGACCCGTTCGGAATAAGGGATGGGATCGCCGGGGTACACATCAGCGGAAAACAATTCGCGGGAGATGTCATAAATGGTCATACGCACCCTCCGTTTCTGTTTGTCAGGAACCGTTCGTGTCAGAGTTTAATTCAGTTTAGGAAGCACGCGGCACAAAAGTTCAATGCCCCGTTGGGCGGCAATGGGAGCAAAGGTGGCGTAATCCATTTTTGCATCGTCATCTGCATTGTCAGAAATGGTTCGCAGTACGACGAAATCCAAACCATTTACATGGCAGACATGCCCGATGGCGGCGCCTTCCATTTCACAGGCCAGCGCACCGAAATTCCGGTGCAATTCCTGAAGCTTTTCTCCGTTGCAGATGAATTGATCGCCGGTGGCAATGATTCCCACATGCACAGACCCTTTGTAAACTTCGGGTGCGGTGCGGCTCAGTAAAGTAACAAGGTGTTCTGCAGCCGGAATCTCTATCAGCCCAATGCCGGATAAATAGCCTTTTCGGTCACCAAGGGGCGAAGTGTCCATATCGTGCTGAACTACGGCGCTGGAAATTACCAAATCGCCGATATGGATGTCTTTTCCGATTCCGCCGGCAATTCCGCTGTTAATGATAAGGCGGGGCTGATAATGGTTTATCATCAGCTGTGTGCAAAGTGCCGCATTCACTTTCCCCGGGTTGCAATGAGCAACGACGCATTCCACACCAGACAGCAGCCCCTGGCAGAATTCCAGTCCCGCAAATTTTTGTACCGACGGATTTTGCATCTTCGCTTTTAGTCCTTCTACCTCAATTGGCATTGCGCCGATAATTCCGATCATAAGTTGTTCTCCTCCACCAGTCAATTCCGTTATTTGTTTCGATTATAAAAGATTTGTGCCGGAAAAGCAATGTTCGTTTCCGAAATCGAAAATTTACAAAGTCGGGATGAAACAGCGAAAATGAAGGAAAAATAGAATTATTGGGTACTGGAAAAAGAAACAAAGGAAACGTTGACATTATTCTTTTTAAGAATTAAATGTTCTGAAAAATACTTTATAATATTAATAATAAAATGCATTTATTACAGGGGGAAGCAGAAATGATCAAAAAGCGCATCCTGAGCCTTTGGATTTTGGTGGGATGGTTGCTTTCTGTTGGCGCGGGTATGCAGGCTTATGCCTTTCAAACAGCCGGTGGAACTGTGGTTCAGTCCCAATCCTTGGCGGAAAACGGTTTTTTGGCTCAGGCTCCGCCCTTCCGTGTTTATATCAGCCCGTCACCTCAATATTATAATAAATATCCTGACGGCCGGACCGAAGAGGATTATATGCGCCAGATAGCAGAGCAAATGGTTCTGTACTTAGAAGAGTATGGCATCGATTCTGTTGTGGCACCTGCCAGCAAGGATGTCCCGCAAAAAGAGTGGGGAACGATTCTTCAGCAGCGAGCGAAAGAGGCATCTTCGGCGGATTGCGATTTATATCTTTCTCTGCATTCCAATGCTTCGCGCGAGCAGCCGGCCGGCCAGAATCAAGGCGCTTATATCTATTACCAGACCCATATGCCCATGAGCCGGTATTGGGCGCAGATTGTTCAAAAAAATTATATTTATCCCGACTCGGATCGGATTAAATTGGCCAATAATCAAAGCTTTACTGAAATGAATACACCGGATATGCCCGCTTTGCTGGTGCAGACTGCTTTTCATGACAATGCCAATGATGCGGATTGGCTGGTGAATAACAAAAAGCGGATTGCCGCCAATTTGTCCTATTCCATTGCCGAGTATCGAAAACAGTATTATGGTGTTCCGATTCGGGAAATTACGGATCCGGATTTAATGGTTCCGTTTCCGGTCAGATGATAAAAAGAAAAAGCTTGCCGACGGCAAGCTTTTTTTGCGCAAAGGACAATTTATTGCTTCGTCAGGAGTATTTTAAAAATATTCTGTAGTACAATAGGAAAAAATAAGGAACAAAACCGTATGAGAAAGAAAAGCGCGGTATACCAGAGACTGAGCAAAGTCTTTTCAAAAACCGGATTGCCATAGAGGAAAACCGGTGTAAATCTGGTGTTGTTTTGGCTTGCTTTCCGCCGCAAAGAAAGTTATAATAAAACATTATGCGGTTAAACGGTGTCCGGTTAAATTGCGGCTGCCGTTTTCAGGCGGCGGGCTACCATTGGGTGGCGGCCGCTTTCTCTGTTTTATTTTGTTTAGCAAAGGGCTTGCCCGTGGATTGGTATGATTTGGGGAGCAGGCTTTTATTAGGAAGGATTTTTACATGAATTTTGAAGAACTTAATATCATTCCGCCTATTTTAAAGGCTTTGGGGGAAGAACAGTATGAGAAGCCCTCTCCCATTCAGGAAAAGGCGATTCCTCCCGCTTTGCAAGGTCGGGACGTTCTGGGGTGTGCACAGACGGGAACGGGAAAAACAGCGGCTTTTGCAGTGCCGATTTTGCAAAGGCTGAATATGCAGCCGCCTGTTCCCAAAGGGCAGCGCAGGGAGATTCGGTCGCTGATTTTAACCCCCACTCGGGAATTGGCTATTCAAATAGGGGATAGCCTGCATGCTTATGGCCGGTATCTGGGGCTGCGCAGCGAAGTGATTTTTGGCGGAGTGTCTCAGGTGTCTCAGGTGAAGAACCTAAAGAACGGAATCGATGTTCTGGTGGCCACCCCCGGGCGCTTGAATGACCTGATTCAGCAAGGTTTTGTTGATTTGGGGAAGATAGAGACCTTTGTTCTGGATGAAGCGGATCGAATGCTGGATATGGGCTTTATCCATGATGTGAAGCGAATCATTGCCCGTTTGCCCGAGAAAAAACAGACTTTGTTCTTTTCCGCCACTATGCCTGCGGAAATTACAAAGCTGGTAGATTCTTTGCTGGTAGATCCGATTAAGGTGGCGGTAACTCCGGTTTCTTCTACCGTAGAAGCGATTCAGCAGTCTGTCTATTTTGTGGACAAGAGCAACAAGCCGAAGCTGCTAATCGATTTGCTGAAAAATTCCGAAATTGAGTCTGCTTTGGTTTTTACCCGCACCAAACATGGAGCGGATCGTGTGGTGCGGGAATTGGCCCGTGTAAAAATTAAAGCTCAGGCCATTCACGGCAACAAATCCCAAACAGCGCGCCAGTTTGCACTGAATAGCTTTAAAGCGCATAATATCCGCGTGCTGGTGGCAACGGACATTGCTGCCCGCGGAATTGATATTGACGAATTGTCCCATGTGATTAACTATGACTTGCCTGATGTACCGGAAACCTACGTTCATCGGATCGGGCGTACCGGGCGGGCCGGATTGGACGGAATGGCGATTTCTTTCTGCAATATTGATGAAAAATCGAATTTGAAGGATATCGAAAAGCTGATCGGCAAAGAGGTCCCGGTAGTGGAAGATCATCCTTACCCCATGCAGGTTTTTACACTGACACCGCCGAAACAGCATATGGGACGTATGCCGAAACAGCAGTCGGAACGGCGGCCGAAAGCGAATGCCCCCAAGAAGGACGCGATTCAGTCCAAACAGACGGCGCCGAAAAAAGATGTGAAAAAGTCGGTTCCAAAATCAGAAGCAAAGCCGAAAGAGAAAAAGGCAGAGCCGATGATGCAGGAAAAACCCAGACAATCCAAGCCAAAGCAGCGTCAACCGGAACGGACAGAAAAAAAACCGGAAAAGGAAGGCCGAAAAGCGCCGGCTGCTCCCAGAAAAGAGGAGTATGTTTCGACTTTGGCAGCCCGTAAAAAGAGTGAACCGCCACGGCCTTTGCTGCAAAGTGCGCAAACCGGGAAAAAACCTGCAGATCAATTCCTTAGCAACAAGCCGTTTTTCCGCAAGGGATAATTCTTCTTTGATGAAATGAAGCAGGCACCAACGGTGTTAATCCCAAACGAGTGGATGAAAATAAAAGAGAACCGTTTGGGATGGTTTTGAAAGCGTAAAATAACGAACTTTTCGCTGTGGAAGAATGGATGTCAGGCAAAACGAAAGAATATTACGAAGATTGTCTTTTACAGTAGGCACAGGCGGATGGCTTAAAGCGTTCAGATAGCCCTTAGTTTCAGCCGGCGGAACAATGCTTCTGCCGGCTGTTTGTAATTCGAGCATTTAAAAAAATAGAAAATCTTTGTTTTTTTTCGCTGCCAAAAGGTCTTGCAGAAATCATAGGTCTTAAAAAGATTGCTTTTTGTAGTTTAAATAGACGGAAGGTTTCAATCGGTTTCATCGCCCCGGAGAGGAGAAAGTGTATGGAAGAACAGTTGGATTTACAGCGGATTGTATCCCCTTTGCTTTGCTGGTACGATCAATCGGCGCGCGTGTTGCCTTGGCGCGAAAACCCCGAGCCTTACCGGGTTTGGGTTTCAGAGATCATGCTTCAGCAAACCCGGGTGGAGGCGGTAAAACCGTATTATGAACGCTTCCTGTCGGCTTTGCCTACTGTGGATGCGTTGGCTCAGGCGCCGGAAGAAACCCTTTTAAAGCTTTGGGAAGGGTTGGGATATTATAACCGGGTTCGCAACCTGCAAAAAGCAGCGGTTTTGATTATGGAGCAATATGACGGAGTCATTCCCGCTTCCTTTGAATCGCTGCTTTCTTTGCCCGGATTTGGAGAATACACGGCAGGGGCGGTGGCGTCTATCGCTTTTGGTCTGCGGGTTCCCTGTGTAGATGGGAACGTGCTTCGGGTTGTGTCCCGGCTGACGGCCGATAACCGAAACATGCTGGATGCCAAAGTGAAAAAGCAGGTAACAGAAGTCATTCGCCAAATCCTGCCCGAACGAACGGGAGATTTTAACCAATCGCTAATGGAATTGGGCGCTACGGTGTGCCTTCCCAATGGGGCACCTTTGTGTGACAAGTGTCCTTTGGCCGGGCTGTGTTTGGCAAAGAAAAAAGGACTTATGGCAAGTCTTCCGGTCAAGGTGTCAAAAAAGCCCCGCGTCATTGAGGAACGAACGGTGTTTGTCCTTTGCAGCGGGGGGCAGGTTGCCTTGCGCCGCCGCCCCAATCGGGGGCTTTTGGCAGGGCTTTGGGAACTGCCGTCTGTTTCGGGAAAATTGACTGCGGAACAGGCAGAAAAGCAGCTGAAAGACTGGGGAGCAACCGATGTGAATATCTGCTCGCTGGCCCCGGCCAAACATATCTTTTCCCACCGGGAATGGCATATGGCAGGCTTTGCCGCAAAAGAGAAAGAGCCCTTTGGGGACTTTATTTGGGTGACGGACGAAGAGCTTTTGCGGGATGTTACACTGCCCTCTGCATTTAAAAGTTACGCAGAATTTCTGAAAGATTGGATTTCGGTTGATATTTAAAAATCTGGTAAGTATAATAGGATAGAAGCAAAAACAGAGTGAGACAATGGGGGTGCGGAGGAATGGATAGCGGGGTACAAACCTTTTTTCAGGGACTCAGTGGAAAAAAAGTCGCTTTTTGCGGAATCGGTGCCAGCAATTTGCCGTTGATTCAGATGTTTTCTGAACATGGGGCACTGGTGCAGGCCTGCGACCGCCGCCAGCGGGAACAGCTGGGTGAAACGGCACAGCAGTTGGAACAATTGGGGGTTGAGCTTCGGTTGGGAGAAAGCTATCTGCAAAATCTGGATGCAGATATGATTTTTCGCACACCGGGTATGCGCTTTTTTACCCCGGAACTGGAAAAAGCAAGGAAAGAAGGGCGGGCGGTCACTTCCGAAATGGAAGTGTTTTTCGATCTTTGTCCCTGCAAAATTTATGGAGTGACCGGCAGCGACGGCAAAACCACCACTACCACTATCATTTCAAAGTTGCTGGAAGCATCCGGAAAAACCGTACATTTGGGCGGCAATATCGGCAAACCTCTTTTGCCTGAGATTGCGTCTATCCGGCCCGATGACGTGGCTGTGGTGGAACTTTCCAGCTTTCAGCTTATTTCGATGCGAAAAGGCCCCGATGTGGCCATCGTCACCAATGTTTCGCCGAATCATCTGGATATTCACAAGGATATGACAGAGTATGTAGAGGCAAAGAAAAACATTGTGCTGCACCAAACTGCTTTCAGCCGCACCGTGATAAACGGCGATAACTCCGTGGCATCCGGTTTTGCTGAATATGCCAGGGGGCAGGTGTGCCTGTTCAGTCGCCGCCGCCCCAGCGCTTATGGTGCGTGGCTGCGGGAAGATGGCATGATAGTGGTGGGCAAGGATACCGAAATTATGCCGGCTTCTACCATTCGGCTGCCCGGGATGCACAATGTGGAAAATTATCTGGCGGCTATCTCTGCTGTTTGGGGAGAAGTGGACGCAGAAGTGATTCGCTGTGTGGCGGCGGAATTTTCCGGCGTACAGCACCGCATGGAATTGGTTAGAGAGGTTGACGGCGTCAAATATTACAACGACTCCATTGGCACCAGTCCTACCCGTACCATTTCTGGTACTTTATCGGTGTATCCAGAAAAAATTATTTTGCTGGCTGGCGGCTATGACAAGCATCTGCCCTTTGCGGAATTGGGTGTTGCCATTGTGGATAAGGTAAAGCTTTTGATTTTGATGGGCCAGACGGCGGATAAAATTGAAGAAAGCGTCACAGCGGCACCCGGCTACCGGCCCGGCTGCCCGGAAATCAAACGGGTTGGCGGAATGGAAGAAGCGGTGCAGTGCGCTTATCAGGCGGCGAAAAGCGGGGATATTGTTTCTTTGTCGCCGGCTTGTGCCAGCTTTGATCAATATACCAGTTTTGAGGTTCGCGGATATCACTTTAAACAGTTGGTGAACGCGCTTCCCGGGACAAAAAAGAAAGAGGAATAAAATTATGGAACAGCTGCAGGAGCTTCTGCACCGCCTTTGCTCCGCGCCCGGTGTATCCGGCGCGGAGCAGGCGGCAGTTAAGGCGGCAGAGCAGGAGCTGAAACAATACGGAACAATTTCTTACGATCCCTTGGGCAATTTGGTGTGCCATATGGGGAATCCGGAAGCACAGCGGCGCATTTTGCTGGATGCTCACATTGATCAGATTGGCATGATTGTCACCAGCATTGACGAAAAAGGTTTTTTACGGATTGCCCCCTGTGGCGGTGTGGATCGCCGGGCTTTGCCGGGAACGCCGGTAACGGTGTATGGAAAAGAACAGCTGCGCGGTGTGGTGTGCTGCCTGCCGCCCCATTTGGTGGAAGGCGGCGAGGATAAGGTTCTTCCTGTAAATCAGATGGCAGTGGATATCGGCTTGAGCAAGGAAGAAGCGGAAAAGCTGGTGGCTCTTGGCGACCGGATTTTGTGGGAAGCACAGCCCCGGCCTTTGCTGGGCGAGCGTTTTACCGCCAGCGGACTGGATAACCGGGCGGGTGTTTGCACGTTGATTCGGTGCGCCCAGCTTTTAGAAAAAGAATCGCTGGACTGCTCTTTGACTATTTTGCTCAGCAGTCGGGAAGAAGTGGGCGGACAAGGTGCGCAGACCGGCGCTTTTGCCCATAACCCCGAAGAAGCGATTATTGTGGATGTCAGTTTTGCCAGCCAGCCGGGTGTATCGGAACAAAAAAGCGGCAAGCTTGCTGCCGGGCCGATGATCGGAATTGCGCCCACCCTTGACCGGAATATCACCGACGAGCTGATTCGTTTGGCAAGGGAAAAACAGATTCCCTTCCAGTATGAAGTCATGGGCGGTAAAACCGGAACCAATGCAGATTCTATCGGCACAGCCCGTGCCGGGGTTCGTTGCGGCCTTGCTTCGGTTCCGCTTCGTTATATGCACACGCCGGTAGAAGTGATTGATGCGGTGGATATTGAAAATACGGCCAAGCTGATTGCGGCCTATATTAAGGAGGGGAAAACATGGCAGATGTAGCGCTTTTGCGGCGGCTGTGCCGACTCAATGGAATTTCAGGCTGGGAACAGCAGGTGGCTGAAGCAGTCATCGAAGAAATTTCCCCTTATGCCACGAAAGTGGACACGGATGCCCTTGGCAATGTCATTGCATTTAAAAAGGGAGCACAAGAACCTGCCGTTTCGCTGATGCTCAGCGCTCATATGGACGAAGTGGGGATGATAGTCACCCACATTACCGAAAGCGGCCTGCTGAAATTCACGGGAGTCGGCGGACTGGATCGCCGTGTTCTGTGTGGGAAACAGGTTTTGGTGAATGGAAGCCTTTCCGGAGTGATCGGCGCAAAGCCCATTCATTTGCTGGAGGGAGAAGAACGGGGGAAATCGGTACCCATTAATGACATGTACATCGATATTGGCGCTTCTGATCGGGAAGAAGCACAAAAAGTCGTTTCTCCCGGTGCTCCTGTCACGTTTGATACCGATTTCCACGAGGAACGGGGCGTGATTACTTCCCGTGCGCTGGATGATCGGGCCGGATGTGCCATTTTGATTGATATTTTGAAGCAAGATCTTCCCTATGACATGACTTTTGTGTTTTGTGTTCAGGAAGAAGTGGGGCTTCGCGGCTCCAGAACGGCAGCGTATTCGGTGGCGCCTCAGGCGGCACTGGTGGTAGAAGCCACCACCGCGGCGGATATTGCCGATGTAGAGGAAGAAAAACAGGTCAGCCGGGTAGGAAAAGGGCCGGTGCTTTCCTTTATGGATCATCACACCATTTATGACAAAGCCTATTTTGATTTGGCACTCAAGGCTGCCGAAGAAAAGCAGATTCCCTGCCAGATAAAGCAAGCGGTAGCCGGTGGCAACGACGCGGGAGCCATTCATACCTCTCGGGGCGGTGTGCGCACCATGGCGATTTCTATTGCATGCCGGTATTTGCATGCTCCGGCCGGGCTGATTGCTGAGCAGGATTTTCACGACACCCAGCGGCTGGTGTTTGAGCTGGCCTGCCGCATTGCGGCAGGAGAAGGCGCCCGGTGATTCGTCTAATTAAGCCGGAGGAGGTGCCTCGGCTGCAATCGTTTTGTGAAACCACTCCGTTTGGATGTAAGATAGAGGGGCTGCGCCGGGCTTATGGCCTTGCGCTGCCCTTTGCCCGGTTTTGGATGCAGGAAGCGGAACAAGGGGAGATTACAGCCGCTGTTTCTAGCCTGGACGGAATCATGGTGCTGGATTGGCGAAATCAGGCGGACGGGGAAGAGTTGACAGAATTCCTGTCTGCTGCCGGATGCCGGACACTTCTTTGTGAAGAAGCCGCCGCAACACTTCTGTATGGAAAGGCAGATCGTCAGGGCAGGATTCTGACTTTGTGTAAGGACAGGAAAGAGGAACCGAACTCTTATTCCGGCCAACTGCGTTCAGAGGTTCCGGTTCGAAATCTGTTTTCTCTGCTTTGTGAATGCGGAGAATTAAAGCAGGAGCAGTTTGAAGCCTTTTATCTGGATGTTTCTCATCGGGTGCGTCACCATGCGGCTTTGATTCAGGGATTGGAAATAGATGGCCGATTGATTGCCTGTGCTATGGCTTCTAGCATTACAGATCATGCGGCTGTTCTTTCTGCGGTAGCAGTTCATCCGCAGTTTCGCCGGGAAGGGGCGGGAAGCACAGCGGTGATTCAGCTGCTAAAACGCCTTGCGCCCAGAAAGGTGTCTGTGTTCTGTGAAACAAAAGAGGCAGAGCGGTTTTATGCATCTTTGTCCTTTGTGCCCAGTGGAACATGGAGCGAGCTGGATTTTTGAAACAGATGCAAGTGATCTGTTTTTAAGGAAATATTGATGTTTTTCGCACAATTCTAGAATACTTACACCGGCATCCATTATTTGCAGGAAGCAAATGGCGGTGCAGAAGGTTTGATTGCCCTTTTAAATCCGGACAGAAAATCTTTGCTCACAAGCCGGAAAACAAGAGAAAAATAAAATAAGGGAGCAGGCAAAATTCATGATATACCCATATTTTAAGCTGGAAGATAAAATTCTTTCTGCTTCGCAGCAGGCAATGGAACAATTGGAGCCTGTATTTCAGAACATAGATGCCACCACCGGCTATAATCAGCAGAAGATGATGGCGGCCTTTAATCAGGCACGGGTGAGTGAGAGTCATTTTACCGCAACCACCGGATATGGATATGGCGACCGTGGGCGTGATACATTGGATCAGGTGTATGCCTATGCTTTGGGCGCCGAGGATGCATTGGTGCGCGCCAATTTTGTCAGCGGAACTCACGCTTTGACCGTGGCGCTGTTCGGAGTACTTCGCCCGGGCGACACAATGCTCAGCGTTACCGGAATTCCTTATGATACTTTACGGGGAGTACTAGGAATTACGGAACAGACCAATGGATCTCTCAAAGAATTTGGAATCGATTATGAACAAGTGGACTTAAAAGAAGACGGCACACCGGACTATGATGCAATGGAACAGCGGATTCATCCGGGTATCAAAATGGTGTATATCCAAAGATCCCGGGGATACAGCCTGCGGCCTTCGCTGTTTATAGAGGATATCGAACGCATTGCCGAAATTGCTAAGCGCCGTGCACCGAACTGCATTGTGATGGTGGATAACTGCTATGGCGAATTTGTGCAGAAAGAAGAGCCCACCCAGCGTGGGGCAGATTTGATGGCCGGCTCTTTGATTAAAAATCCCGGCGGCGGAATCGCGCCGACCGGCGGATATATTGCAGGCAGACGGGATTTGGTGGAAAGCTGCTCGTATCGTTTGACCACACCCAGCACCGGCCGAGAGGTTGGGTGTACGTTAGGGCATAACCGAGAACTATTTTTGGGCGCGTTTCATGCTCCCAATGTTACGGGAGAAGCCCTGAAAACAGCGGCTTTTACTTCTGCTTTATTTTCTCAGCTGGGGTATGATGTAACCCCAAAATGGGACGAGCCGAGAGCCGATATTATTCAGGCGGTGCTGCTGCGAGAAAAAGAAGCACTGATTGCTTTTTGCCAGGGAATTCAAAAAGGCGCGCCGGTGGATTCTTTTGTCACACCCGAACCTTGGGATATGCCGGGCTATGACTGCCAGGTGATTATGGCGGCAGGGGCGTTTACTTTGGGAGCCTCTATTGAACTTTCAGCAGATGCGCCTTTGCGCGACCCCTTTGCTGTTTGGATGCAGGGGGGACTGAATTTTCACAGCGGAAAGCTGGGGGCAATGCTGGCGGCCCAGTCTATGCTGGAACAGGGCGTGTTACCGTAACGAATCATTTGGGAATCAAAAAGCCTGCCATACAACGATTGTATGGCAGGCTTTTTGCCTGAAGGATTGATTGCCCCGAACAGTGCAAAATCAAACGGATGGCTCACTTTTTCCCTTCACGGCAATGTATAAATAGCAATGTGCTTTCCCATCTTTTGTGTATTCGGCCGGAACGGTACTCTCAAAATCTTCGGTGAAGGCTCGGCTGATTTCTCCGGATTGTTGTTGGTTCCAGACTTTTTGCCATGCTTTTTGGGTGCAGGCCTGCAGATTACCGGTTTCATCCGATTCATCGTATTTTTGATAGAGATCTTTGCTCACAAGGCTGTCTAATTCTTTGAAAAAATCAGAAGTGACGCCCAGGATGCTAAAATCATAATTGCCATTTTCGTCACTTTCGTAATTGGAATACCTTGAAACGGGAGAAATCCCCGGCAAGAAATTTAATTCATTATTGAAGAGAATGGGAAGTTTGCCGCTGGAGACATCTTGCCACATTTCTTCAATTCTTTTGATGCCCTCTGCGGTGTTGTCGGTTCTAATCGTTGCTTCCTTTAATTGATATGGCATAATTTTACTTCCTCACCGTTTTATAAAATTTAATAAATCTTTAAAGGGATGATAGGGAAAACCCCCTATCATCCCTTTAAAAGACACAGTTAACCGATCTGTTCCGCAACCACAGTAAAACGTTTGCGAATATGCGCCGGTTTTTCCACTTCATCCATCATCGCAATGGCGTAATCAGCGTAAGTAATATAACTGTTCCCGGCACTGTTTACCAAAAGCTGCTCTTCGCCCAGTGTATAGCGTCCGGTGCGAAGCCCTTCAAAATCAAATTCGGCGGAAGGGCTCAAATAAGTCCAGTTAATATCGCTTTGTTTCAACAGCTGAAGTGATTTTGCCATGTTGGAAGCAGTCGGCAAATATTCTTTCGGAAAATCTTTGGTCTGGTACAGTTGTGTTTTTTGTTCCGGATCCACATAAAGGCTTCCTGCACCGCCCACAATCAGAAGGCGAACCTGCAAAAGTTCTTTCAGTATGGAGATCAGGTGCTGTGTAGCAGTGACATACTCCTCTTCCTGACCTTCCGCTGCACGAAAAGCGCAGATTACCGCATCAAATCCTTTTAAATCTTCGGCGGAAAGACGGAAAATATCTTTTTCTAAAACCGCAACCACACTGAACATAACCTTAGAACGGTTACGCACAATTGCCGTTACCTCATGTCCGCGTTTTAAGGCTTCCTGAACGAGAAGCCCTCCTTGCTTGCCCGTTGCACCGATAACTGCAATTTTCATAAGAATCCCCCCTGTGACGCTTACTTTTGGATTTCTCATTCCATCATACCCCGTTCTGTAACTTTTGTAAAGTATTGGGAATTTTCATTCGTTATTCTTTTGATGAATAAAAAGAAACAAGGGAAAGAATAACAAAAAGTTTTGCTTGCAAAGAGTTCTGGTTTTAGATATAATGTTTATCGTACGAGAAATTGGGGTATTAATATTGGACAGTTGTTTTGTGAAAAACAATTAGCTGTACTCTTTCAAAACTGCTGGTTTGAGATATCATGTATGTGCACTAAACCGGATGATTGAAAGAAATGAAATTTCTATATGCGGATGTGGCGAAATTGGCAGACGCGCTAGATTTAGGTTCTAGTGGGTATCCCCGTGCAGGTTCAAGTCCTGTCATCCGCACCAGAAAGAAAATCGCATGAGGGCTGGAAAATCCAGTGTTCATGCGATTTTTTATGTTTTATATGTCTGATATACTGGATTATAGGATACCCCCAAATACGATATTTTGAAGAAAAATACAACACATGCAACACGAAATACAACACGAAACAACACCCTTATCCTTGGTCAGGAGATAGGGGTGTTGTCTTATTTTCGAGTAAATCCAGCTTTTCATAAAGTAGAGCCTGATTCCTGATGATAGTGTTAAGTTGTATGTTAACCAGCTGCAGCTCTTGAAGAATTTTATCATCCATATGATTACCCCTTTTTATTTTAAGGTAGCATAAAATAAGCGGACAAGAGTGAAAAGGTGAGAAGATCTTACAATAATAATCCCGCTACCGGATTCAATTACGATTCCGGTATTTGTTTCACTTGGCCTATAGAGGGAAAGTAAATAAGTGTTATACGGGTGTTATATACACACTCAAAAATATTTTAAAGAAAGCCCAACTAACAAAAGCTATACTATATATAGTTCAAAGAGGTGTTTTTGCCTTGTTTTCACTATATATTGTGGTGATAAATTAGCCGTTGTAACAAAACACACTAATTTTGTCAATCAATAAATTGTTGACCTTTATTACTGAATACTGTAAGATAAAAGCACAATAGGATTATGATTATTGAAAAGTGAATATAAAACATAAATCAGTATTATAATTAATGATAATAACATTGAATAACAAACATAAACGGAGTTAAAACTAATGGAAGATACGGTACGTTTAAAAGGATACCATAACACTTCTTTAGAAAATGCGTATAATATAATTTCAGAGAAATATTTTTATTTGAGTAAAAAAAACACCGAATGGTTAGGATGCGGTATATATTTCTGGGATGAATATGATAATGCAGTTTGGTGGTCAACAAAACAGAAAAACCCTTCACATGCAATTATTATTGCATGTATAAAAGCAAATTCTAGTAAGTTTTTGGATCTAGATCAACAAGAAAATATGGATAAACTAGTTGAATTTGCGCGCCAATTTAATGAGGAAAATAAACATAATAATATGATACCAAATTTCAAAAACAATACTCAGATTAGACAATATTATTGTACTGGATATAAAAAAAGATTTGATGTTAAAATAATGAAATATACATTTAAATACCCAGTAATTAATTGTGTAGGATTTCCTACACAAGAAATAGAAAGAGTACAGTTATGTTTATCTGATAATGAGACGATCGCAGACATGAAGTTAAGGAGGATTGATTATGCTATTTAATCAGCTGATGAAAGAAATCTGTGATATGTATGACATTGAGTTAGTAAAGGGAAATGGATACCCAATGCTCAATGGAAAAGAATTAACTATGGATAGAATATCAGATATTTTATCGGATCCCAATAGTGACCATTTAGAAAAACCTGAAAATCAAATATGTCAAGATTCTTTTAAAGTAAAATTTTCTGAAAAGATATTGATATATGGTGGTAATTCAAATCGGTTTTTTGCGGCCTAAATAATCAGGAAGGCGTTTTGACTTATGAATCAAATATCTACAGGGTTAGAGAGTGAATTGAAACTAAACAAAATTTTATTTAGCGAAATTAATTTCCGTAGAAGTGAAACTGATATTAATTGTAATAAACTTCAGATAGAAATAGGTAAACATATTGAATACGTAGACGAAAATAATGCAAAAGTAAATTTGAATATTAAAATATTTGCAGCAGATAATTCTTTAGATTTGTCTTTAACAATGTTAGGTTTTTTTGAATTCACAGGTTTGCAAAACAAGGAATTCATGAAAGACATTGTGGAAACTAACACAATCGCTATTATGTTTCCGTATTTAAGAAGTCAAGTTTCTTTAATAACTACGCAACCGGATATGTCGCCTATTGTTATACCTGCCCTTAATATTAATAAATTAATTGATTCCGATAAATAAAAAATCCCCCTGCTGGATAAACTCCGGCAGGGGGATAACTGTTTTCATTCGGTTTTCTTCGCCCTCAACACCGCCGCATACGCACCGTTTGCACTGGTGGACACAATCACCGCATTAAAGGGGATAAGCGCCCACGCGCCAGCGTCAGCCCCGCCGGTAAACAGTGTAGCGAGTCCCAGCACAACAACGGCCAGTATGTAGCTTAACCACTGAGTGGGGAGTCTGTCAAAGGCATCTTTAAAAGCCTGTGTTAAGATACTGACTGCCGCCGAAGCTCCGGCCAGTGTAGCCAGCACTTCCCATGTGAAAAACTGATCCATATATGTTCCTTCTTTCTGCCGGGTGACCGGCTTATTTTTTTATAATCTCGTCGATACGATGATGTGCCTGGGCCGTGGAGCTTTCTACTTTTGCCAGACGTTCGCTATGATTTCCGACCGTCGTATCCAGTTTTGCTACATCGGACTTGATGCCCACAATCAAATCCAGCTTAGCATCCACACTGCCACGCCATTGTGCATCGTTTGCCACACGCTTATCCCGGCCAGTCAACCAACCAGCCAGCCCTACAAAGCAACCCACTAGTGCTATGATCGTGCCCAACTCAATTGCCCCCATAAATCGCCCTCACTTCACATTAAAATTGCACTGCTGCGTCACCCCGTCGGCAGTTACTTTGATATGTCCATGTCTGGCAACCGGCTCCGGCGGCAGCCCCTCTACATCAATCAGCCAGCCTCGGCCTTTGGGATCAAGATACACCCGCAGCACCTTGATAACATCCCGACCGACAATATCGGATATCACAGGCTTGTCTTTGCACTTGGCCAGTAAAGTGTATTTATCCCCGGTAGCCATGTCTTTGCTGCGGGTATCGAGGGTTAGGCCGGTGATTGCGGGGGCTGTATATTGCGGGACTGTTGCCGCCTGCTTGTACGCTATCCCTGTATGGTTGCAGATCCCTTTCGCAATGGCAGCAGCAGCTTTGCCGGCATCAAACAATGCCATATCCACAGCACTGTCGATGAATCCCACCTCAGCCAATACCGCAGGCATGTTTGTTTCCCGGATTACCGCCAGATAGTCCCGCCCATCGCTGCCTTTGCGGGATTTTACACCCCTATCTTTATAGCCCAGCCCAACAAGCTGAGTGTTAATGCATTGTGCCAATGTCTTAGATTGGCCGCCAGTAATGCTACACCAAGTTTCAGCGCCCTGCCCCCCTCCAGCATTTAAATGAATACTGACAAAATAATCCGCGCCCCATTGATTTGCACGGGAGGCGCGGGTAGACAAGCCAATATCAACATCTGTGGTACGGGTACGGTTTACAGCAAATCCGCAGCGTGTTAATTCGGCGGCCAGGGCGTTTCCGATTTGCAGGGTTAAATCCTTTTCTTTATAGCCTTGGGCGCAGGCTCCGGGCTGTGCGCCGCCATGGCCTTCATCAATCCGGATTTTCATTTATGTTCAGCTCCTTTCTAACTTCCCGCACTTGTTCCGCAGTCATGCGGGGATAATCCATAATAATAGCATCAAAATCCTCACCGCTTGCCCTGCGGCGGGCAATTACCCGGCAAGCAATCTGTAAAAATATGTTCATGATTATGCCCCCTCTCCAAACGTCAGTGCTGTAATTGCATCCTCAACGGCGGCAAGCCTGTCACTCTCTGCGGCTCTATCCGTTTTAGATTGTGCCACGCTTTCACGTTCAGTGAGGATCGCGTTAATGTGGTTTTGCGCGCTCTCATCAATCGTCGCGCCGGGGTGCGGACAATTGGCCTGTGTCTGTACAATCCAGTCGCGGCCATTATCATCAAGGATGATATACACCTTGTCAGATGCGGTGATGCCAAGTGTGGCCATAGCCTGATCCGCCGGGCAGCCGTTGATAGGGGACTGCTTGTCCCAAATGCGATATGTCATAGATAATACCTCCGTTATGTTATTGTGCCGCTCTTGCAAGCGTCCATTGTGTGCCGTCGCCGATGTAAAGCGCCGGAAAAGTGATGTCGCCATCAGCAAACAGCATAGAGTCCTTAAAATAAATTGGCAGCATATCAATTAATTTTGATTGCAGCAGGTTGGTGCTAAAAGTAGTATCGCGCTTTACCGCGTGGATCAAAAGGCTGGGATTGTTTGGATATTGCTTGGCGGTTAATTCCATGCAGTCAACTGACTTCAAATAAGTCATTCCGCTGGTTCCCCCGAAAACAAAAATTTTATTACCTAAAATCCCGCAGCATGCGCCTTGCCTTATATCGGTCATATTAGCTAATGCCCGGTAAGTATTTGTACTTGGGTTGTAAGTTGTAGCTTCATTTAAATATCCACCGAAGATAAAAATTTCATGATCCACTACAGCGCAGCATGCAGTAATCTTTGTTTTTGGCATTTTAGATATTGTCCGGTAAGTATTTGTACTTGGTTTATAGGCTATAGCGGTGTCGGTAGCCCCCACATTGTCTAGGTGTCCGCCAAAGATAAAAATTTCATTACCCATTACTGCGCAGCATGCACTTTGTCTTGCAATTGGCATATTGGCTAATGTGCGATAGGTATTGGTACTGGGCTTGTACGCTATGGTGTCAATCAAAGTATTGCCGTTCTCATTTCCGCCAAAAATAAAAATCTCATTACCCATTACTGCGCAGCATACCTCTGCTTTTACCTTGGGCATATTGGCTAATGCTCGGTAAGTATTGGTACTGGGCTTGTACGCTATGGCAGAGCGTAAATTGTCATTAGCAGCGATTGCGCCACCAAAGATAAAAATTTCATTGCCCATTGCTGCGCAGCATGCATCAGATCTCTCTATATCAAGATAGGATATACTTTTATAAGCGTTTGTACTTGGGTTGTAAGCTATGACGGAAGATGTGTAACTAAAAGTGCCATATTGCCCACTAAAGATAAAAATTTCATTGTCCATTGCTGCGCAGCATGCATTTGATCTTGCTATCAGCATATCCGCTACCAAACTAGGATCTTGCCAGCCCTCTGCCGCCCAAATGTTATCGTCAAACACAATCTTTTTAGGTTTAATCGATGTGGCTGTTTTTAGCCAGATACCGTCTTTTGTCACGGGCTCCGTCGGCTGGCAAAAGACATTGTATGTGACACCATCCCCGCCAGCCGCCCTAAAACCCAGCTTATCACCATCGAGCCGCACCCCGGTGACCCAATTGCCCGACTTAAACATATCAGCGGGTAAAGGCTCCCCGTTTTGCAGCGCGGCCGTGACCGACTGGCCGTTGACCGTCCATGTGTCACCTTCGGCAAAGTCAGCGGTAGCTTTAAATTCGATTTTATTACCGCTGCCAGTTAGGGCGTGCACTGTGCCGGTTTTGGTGTGGGTGTAGGTGGAGATAGCCGCATCTGACAAACCTGATTCTATTCTGGATTCAAGGTCGTTCATAGCCGCATCGTCAAACATATCACCCGTTTCGGTGACATTGCCCTCCGCGCGCACCACATCATAGGTGTTTTCAATCCCAGTCGGCTCTAGCTTGCGCCGATTCGGGAATTCGGACATTCGGTTCTTCCATGTTTTTTTCAAGAAAGCCACGGTCTAAATCACTCCAATCATTTGCCCGGCATAGGGTTCACCGGCGTACATAAGTGCACGTTTATTGTCTTCATAGATGGCATACAAATCGTGTAAAATCTGTTCAAGGTCATTTGCTTTGTGAAATTGATTCACGGGATTCTGTGGTGTGTCTGGCGTCGTCTGATAAACAAAATAAGCGGCGCGCAAGGTGTTCAGGTTTGCAAGGATTCGCTCAAATTCACCCGGCGTCGGAAAGTCTGTGCGACTCCATACGCGAGTGTTAACAATAACGCTGAAGATGCCGGCCAGATATTCACAATCCTGCTCAATGCGGTTCAGGTCGGTGGCATTGTAATAGCCTTTTACTGTGCGGCCATCAATATCAGCTTGGGTGCGGTCATAAACTGGTGCAATCCACATCACAGCACCCCCATATTCTGGCCGGCATAGAGCTCGCCGGTGTGATAAGCCATCACGATATCCAGACCGTTACCAACAAATGTGGCGCTTGCTACAAAACCGCCCACAAGGTCAATGTCCATCTTTTCAATAACATTCATTGTGTACCCGGTTCCGTCAGTGTTTTGCAGAGCAACTTTTTCTCCTGCACGCTCTCGGTCTAAAATAATAGGGGCGGCGGTCTGGTATCTAAGCTGATAATAATCGTAAAGCCGCTGCGCAATAACCGGAGCATTCGCACCGGAAATGAGCGTGGCGGCTTCAAATTTAATAGTGTTTCGGGCTGCACCAGCTGGCAGTTTGTTCGTAGCGTGTAGGTAAACGGTAGGGCGGTCTTCATATTTCTTTCCGGTGATTATAACTTCGCCGGGTTCGCTCACTGCGACGATAACATAATTCGGGTGTTGCTCCGCAATTATGCCGCCGGTTATGGTCAGCCCTGTACAAGCAGCATCAAACTGGATTTCGTGTTGCCCGACATAAAGATTGCCTTGGAAAAGCTGCTCCGCTTCGGACTTTAGCACAAAATTATGTGCGGTTAGCGACACGTCTGAAATGTAGGAAAGCAGTTTCACGCTGCCACCAGAGAATTTTCGGGAACGGGGGATAAGGTTGTTATAGGTGGGCGGCTGTGAGTAAATACGGATAGTGCTGCTACGGCTATCGTCTACAATGGCGCCCGCCGCAAACGCTACTTGCTGCAAAGCGGTTCGGTGTGTGCTTATTGCCAACCAGCCGGAAAGGGGTGTATTACGAATAGCTTCTTCGGCTTCGTAATCTGTCCAGCCCGCAGACGCCATAATCGCGTCAATGATATTCCCGGCGGGTTCGTCAACATAAATCTGGCCCCGCTTAAAATCCGTCTTATCCAGTTCGCCTACACTGGCGTTTGCTGTAAACTGTCCAGTCGATGCGTTGGCGCTTTGCCAAGTAGCCAGCCGGAACGTCCCCATTTGCACGGGTCCAGAATCCAAGAAGTGCCGGATATGCACCTGTTGGCCCTGCTGGAAAAGCTTGAATACGCCCTGTGGGTTCATCAAATTAAAATCATCAGTGGGGCTGTGAAGAGTGAAATTTGCCATGTTTATGCTGATTGTATTGGCTATTGGGTCAACTTCCTCAGTGATTTTAGCCTCCACCACGTCAGTATCAACGTAGGTCAGGTAAGTACCATAATCAATTGCGTGCAACTTGATATATCGATAGGGTTTCGCAGTCTGCTTAAACGCGATGATGATCTTGCCGAAATTCTCCACGGGGCATTCGCAGAAATAATCCAGCGCATCCGGCTGAAAATCCTTGCTGATCATCAGTACACCGCCGAGCGTGTACCACTGGATATTAACCAGTGCGGGATAGTCCGGCAGGAAATGAAGCGTCAGCCCGGCGCAGGTGTGCTGTTCCGTGAAACTGATTTCCAGAGTTGGGGGATCCACAAAGGCGCCATTCTCGTCTGACATGCTCTGGCTCCAATACCCGAAATCCATACCCGCGGGAGAATCAGGGAAAAGAGCCCTGCTGCCGTCCAGCAGGAAGAAATTATCCTCTAAGGTTGCATAGTCCGGTATGGCCAGATCGTCGCGCTTGAGCTGTTCAGCGTCTGCAAAGGGCTGGATGTTTGTTGCAGCCGGTATGCTGTCGTTCTTGGCGGTTACATCAATCAAATCAAGCGCAATTTCGGTGTATTCCAATCGATCACTTCCTTATGACGGCTTTCGCGCGGGAGATTTGGCGGTAAAGTTTACAGTGAGGCCCTTCCAGTAGCTTGCGCTGTCATGCTGAGAGAGTAGCTCATCCCCGACATTTGCAAAGTAAGCGGTAAAGGTGTAGTTCCCGGACTCACCTGGAACGACGACTGTGTGGAACTCTACCGGTTCCGTGAGTTTATCCCATAGTTTTTGATACTCTGTTTTGCTAACTTTAGTGCTACGGGCCAGCTTCAGCTGATAGTTGAAATATACGCCAATCAGCTTGCGCTGTAGGTTGCCGTCCTCGGTGCGCTTTGCATACTTATCGAGGAAATCCGCTGTACGCTTTAGACTGACAATAGGGATATCAAATTTTACTCCGTCGATAATGAGCATCAGCGGCCACCTCCTGTTGCAAACGCAGGACCCACTCTGTGGCCCTCTTGTTCAATTTCGAATTTCATCCAGCGGACAAATCCCGCATTATCTCCGGAAGCAATTACATTCACCTGCGGCTGAATGTTGAGCTTGTCAATCTCACTTGCCACAATGCTGCGAATTAGGTCTGCTGGAGCCTCAATGTTTGTGCCGCTGCGCTGGTCGCCAAGAATCGCCGCGAACTCTGCGCGCGGCGGAATAACTGCGCCGGTAGCAAGGCGGGGGATAGACATGTGATCCATTTTTTGAATACTAAAGCCAAAAGTAGTGCCCGCCATATCTCCAAAAATATCCCAGTCCGGGATGTCTACGCTGATGCGGTTCAGTAATCCGATCACAACATTCATTCCGTCAATAAATCCGTTTACAAACCCCTCAAATAATCCGATTAAAAAATTGATAGATTTTTTGAAACCGTTCTCAACCGGTGTAATCACATGCTCCTGGAACCAGTCAGATACGCCTTCCCAAACGCCGCTGACCGTTTTCCAAGCGGTTCCTGCTGCGGTAGAGATTCCCGACCATAAGCCAGAAAAGAATTTGCTTACTGGCTGCACAACATTTGTATTAAACCAAGCACCCGCGACACTCCACGCATTTCTAATCCACTCCCAAGCAGCCGCGCCTGCAACTTTAACTTGGTCCCAGTGAGTGACCAGCAGGTACACAATGGCGATTAGTGCGGCAATCGCGGCCACGACGAGTGTAATTGGGGACGTAAGCACGGCCATGGCAGTATTAAAGAGCCATGTTGCCGCTGTAACGGCGACCGTAGCTGCTTGCTGCGCCCATGTGGCGACGGTATGAGCTGCGGCGCCTGCCGTGGTGATTACCCACTGTGCAGCTTGCTTTACCAGAGCGGCGGTCTGTGCCGCTATTTCAACTACTAGAGACACTGCAGTTTTAATCATCCCAACACAGGTTGATGCGAACGTCTGCATTGCACCCCACGCACCGACTAGGGCGGTCTTAAGCCCCGCGAAGCTAATGGATGCCAAGTGCTGCACGGTGGCCGCAAGAGCAGATAAGCCTTGTGTTTGGGAGAGCGCTCCGATGTATTTCACATAGTTTGCAAACTCGATCAGTTTCCACAAGCCAAAAGCAGCAGCAACCCCAACAACCCATCCCCGGATAAGTTCACCGTGATTGTTCACAAAGTCTGCAATTCCTTGGAGTGCGCCCTTAATGGCGGTGAGTACAGCCGCTATAATGCCACCAGTCCACGCGGCCAAAGGCTTTAAAAAGTTGTCAAATAACCAGAGGGCAAGAGGTTTTAGGGCATCAATGATTCCGTTCAAAATCTCGATCGCTGCCGCCAGCCCTTCTAAGAACAGCGGTACGACATTATTGCTATACCAAACGTTGATTGGAACTAAAACATTTTTATAAAACCATAATAGCCCTTCTCCGACGTTGATCGCAAAAGGCGTTAAAGCCTCCCATACTTTGTGCAAAGCTGAGTTAATTTTGCTGTAGTCGATTTTTGCAAGGCCGTCTTTCCAAGCAGTGATGAAGTCTGGGAGTCCTTTACCTAAAACCCATTTTCCAACAGGCACTAAGAAGGTGTTATAAAAATCAACAAGTCCTTGCCACGCGAACCCGCCAAAGCGTTCAAATTCTGTCCACAAGCCAGCTAAAGCAACTTTCGTAGGCTCAAATGCCTTGTTTAGATTTGCAAAAATCCCCCTGATGGTATCTGCTGCAGTCTGTACCGCCGGACTAACTGTAACACCTGCGCCGATCTCCTGACCGCCGATTGGATCTATTACTGCGCCGCTGGAAACATCCGGGGTGCTGGTATCCGTAGTCGAGTTGCCGGACGCCGTATCCTGCTGCAGAACATTCAGTTCATCGAATCCTGCGAGTGCTCCATCAGCAGCCTTACCAGCCTTTTTCGTGGCATCGGCAAGCTTGCTCTGCGCCTTTGCGGCATCGTTCGAGGACGTGGCAATATTAGTGGCCGTATTTGCCACCGCCTGCTGCTGGGTTGCCTGGCGGCCAAATAGGGCGGTTGTGACCTGTGCAAAGAGATTTGCAATACGGGTAAGGGCTGTGATGATAGCATTCAGCCCCGGCAGCACCGCGCTGGCAATCGGAATCAGAGCATTACCGACTGCAACCTTTAGGTTATTGAAATTAAAACCTAATTGCTGTACTTGGCCGGAATAGGCACCCGTTAGTTTTGCAGCATCCCCCACTTGAAAGCGTGTTTCTTCCATGATGCCGAGATATTCCGCCTGTATTTTCTGTTCTTTTGTAAGGTTGTTGCTAGATACGCCGATACTTTTAGCGTAGTCCTCCCACATCTTAGCAACGTTTTTCGTAACACCGGCGTTATCAACCAAGATTGAGTTTTCGTTTTTAAGACCTTCGGTTGCGGTAGAAACTGCGTCGCCAAGGGAATAGCTGGCCTGCCGGCCAAAGGCTGCGGAATCCTTTAGCGCCTGTAAGGTATCCTGTATCTGCGGGTCGGTGTAACCGCGCGAAGCGAGGTTTTTATAGGCAGTAATGGCGTTCGTAGCAGGAATAAGGCCGTCAGAGATATATTCGTCGATAAATTTCTGCGCTTGCTTAAAGCTACGTCCTTGACCCTCAAGGATGCTTTGTAGCCCCAGCAATGCGTTGGATAGTTCCGTTGCAGCATTTACCGAAGCTTTGCCAAAGTTGACAACCGCGGCGACACCAAAAGCAATACCGGCAGCTGCGGCCAGCTTTTTCAGGGATGAGGTAATGCCGTCCAGACCGTTGCCGATGTTTTTGACGCCCCGGTTAAAGCCCGCGCTGTCGATTTTGGTGTCAATATTAATGCTGCCGTCGTAGCCTATTGCCAAAGCACATCACCTGCCTTTCATAAATAAAACAGCTCGAGCATCACTGCCCGAGCTGCGCCATGAATTTATTGATTGCAGCCTGTTCTTCTGAGGTGTAAACCTCCGGCAGGTCGACGACTTCTCGCATGGAGTAGTACCATTCCTTTTCTTCTTTGGTGAGCTTTCCTTTCGCTTTTTGCTTGCGCAGGTAAATCAGCCGCGAGAAAAAACAATCCTCTGGCAGGTCAAGAAACATGTAGGAAAACCGCCACCAGTGTAGGTTCGTAACCGATAAATCAATATGATATGTTTGTTCAATGGCTGCCATGATGTATCGCGCGTCCTGCGTCCAGCTGTAATATCGGGCACTGTCCCCATCCACTTCGCCGGGTTTGGCATCCTGGTCGCAATTGAGAAACTTCACAGCCAATTCAGTAGATACCACACGATTAGGCGGGATTTCAGAATAAAGTAAATTCAGCATTACAACTTGCTTTTCAAAACCGGTCAACTCCGGATCCTCGAAAGCAGTCATTATTTGCAGCCCGATTCGGTAATCAGTATTCAGTTCATATTCCTGCCCGTCAATTTCCACGACGGTTGGCAAGCCGTCAATTAAGATGTTCATTTTTTCAATACGCCGGGCTTTTTACCTTTGGGAGTGTATTTCCCAATTTGTTTTTCCCGAGCCTTCTGAACAAAAGGAGTAATTCCATTGATAAACTGTTCAAACATATCGAGCGTATTAGCGTCACCAAAAGCGGCTTGGCTGGTTCCGACTCCGAATACCTCGTCGATTTTCTCACGCAGGAATTTGCTAGTTTCACGCAGCAAAGCTAGGGCGGGGCCAAAGTTTGTGGGAATACCCATTTCGTTTGTTTCGGTGTTGCTTTGCAAAGCTGCTGCTTTCTGCCGGTACTCTTTTTCTTTTTCCTCAAACTCGCTCAGCAGGCCGTAGAAGCGTTCAACGAAGGAAATGTCCGTAGGGTTAAAGGCAACTACCCGGTTCGGGTCGTCGTTGACACACAGCCGAATTTCGCCGGTGTTAATATGCAAGCTTTGCATTATTCGCCACCTCCGGCAGTAAAGGTCTTGGTAGATGGGTTGAATGTGCCCTTGACCGGGTCGCCAACCATATTCACAGTGTAGTTAATTTCCACGCTCTTGCCGCCGTCGCCGCCGAAGTCATCAATCTGGATGGACACAGTGTTTTTCTCCGCAGGGTAAGCGCCACCGGTAGCTGTTCCGTACAGGTTGACCATCACAACATCTGACCGGGCATCGTTCAGCACGGCACGCCGCTGCCGAAGGTCGTCTACAAAGTCAAATACAGCATCGCCCTGAATCGCGGTCTGCTGTGTGGCAATGGTGGGCTTGTAGCTTTCAACATCGGTCGTTCCGCTGTCTTCGGAAACGTAGGTTTCATCTGATGTTTCCGGATTGTAATCGACCTTTTGCGATGTGATGCCCTGACCCATCAGAGCATAGGTAGCAGTTTCGGTAGAGGGAGTGGTATTCAAAAAGATCGCAAACAGCGACCGTTTGATTTTTCCTGCCATTGGTTATCATCCTTTCCAATCTGTATATGTCATTTTGCAAATGATCTGATAAATTGCAGTCTGGTCGTTCTCATCGCGCTGGTACAGATACCCCCACGATGTCGCTTCAATGGATTCTACGGTTTTATTTGTTCCGAGGTCAGGCAGATCATCGTTGTCCGTCTGTTCCTCAAGCCAATCGGCAAAACCTTCGTAAAATCCGCTGTTCGCAATCCGGGCAAGGTCGTCAACGGCGGCCTCACGGGAAGTCAGCGCAAAAGGAAACTCGCGCGTTTTATTCCCGGCAAGGTCTTGTGAGAGGATTCGAGCGCCCGGCAGGGTATCAATGCTGTAGTTGACCGCGCCGGGCTCCAATCCGTCAACATGCAAATCAGCGAAAGCGTTCAGGGCGGGGCAGGTAGCGATAAAGGTTTGCAAGGATTCAATAATGCTCATTTCTCGCCGCCTCCTGCTATTTTTTTCGCACCATTCATGATTTGTGTGCTATAAATTGCCTTCATCCGCTCAAACCAAAATGCGCCGCGCTGCGGGTCATAGGGACGGGATTCAGCGGTATCGTAATATTGCTTTCGTGCATGTGGAGCTATCCAGCGTACAAGGCCGGAACCGGGCACCGTGCCAAGCTGTCCGGACTTAATCAGCATACTGGAGCGAATTGGAATAAGTGGGGTGGAGAGGCGCAGTACCTCACGGTCAACGTACTGCTGAGCACGAGAATATTGCCCCGGCCATTTGTTTTTAAAGCTACTACTCCACACGAGCTGAGCTTTACCCGCTTTTGTGACAATGATTTCCCCGCGCGGGGTTTTAATCTCGGGACCGTTATTGTCCGCCATTACTTACCACCTACTTCCCAATGCGACAGACCGCCGCAGTCGAATGTTGCGACGCTCGTAATAGATGGCGCGTCGTAATTCTGTGTTAGCTCCGCTATAGATCCACCGGGCGCTGGAATAAACGGACAATCACCCTTGACCATGAAGTCCTTGGGCTTCGTCTGCATCGTCCATGCGCCCGCAGGGGCCGCCTGATACTCGGCGGGCAGCTTATATACCGCACCGCTGGAATCGACATCAAACGGGATGAGCACTCGAACAGAATCCACCGCAGACGAGCCAGTCTTGTTGACGTTCTTCGCTTTAGTATCTTCCCAGAGAACGCCGCGCAGCACAGCACGGTTATACCCGGCCTTGGTGTAATTGTAGATTGTTACGGTGTGGGGAAACATCTATCCACCCCCGCATACATAAGACCGGTACCGGCCAGATACATATCCACAGCTTGCGACAACCGGGTACGTTCATCCGCACCAAGGCTGTTCGGATTGAGATAACTCACCGACCAACTGCCAACGCTTTCACTGGATTTCGCAGTACCAGAGCGCTCTTTTTCAAGCTGCTGGATCATTTCAGCAGCGGAGCAGGTGGCGTCCTTGACTTCTTCGCGGTCAGCGTCAGCCCTGCCGAACGTAATCGCCCGGACATAGGCCGATGCCTTAACCGCCAAGCCCGGGAAGTCAGCCTCACTGACGGCGCTGCCGCGGTAGCTGTCCCGGTAATAAGCATAATCGGCATACGCCGCCATAAAGAGCCCTCCCTTAACCGTTTGTGATGATTGACGCCATCGGAATCGCTTTCGGGTCAAACTTGATCGACCAGTTTGCCGCGGCCGCGAGCTGCGCATCAGTGGGGGAACCAGAGAACCCGGAAGAGGGGGGCGTGAAGCTAAAGCCGTTCGGATGAAAGGTCTTGCGGGTGCGGGTATAAAGCGTGTCCTGACCGCCGTTTGTCTTGGGATCGCGGAATACTTCGGAGGGAACGTCCACGCGAGCAGGAGCTGTGCGGATCACGCCGGCGCCCAGCAGGTAGGTGGTGTACTTAATAAGGTCTT
This sequence comes from Clostridium minihomine, assembly GCF_900240385.1. Lineage (GTDB taxonomy): Bacteria > Bacillota > Clostridia > Oscillospirales > Acutalibacteraceae > Faecalispora > Faecalispora minihomine. The sequence continues at coordinate 178,462 of NZ_OEQH01000005.1, forward strand.
TGTTATCGCCACTGCCGCCGACCGGGGCTGTAGGAACGCCGTCGTCAACAATGACCGTGTAGCCATTCGCGGATGCAATAGCCAGGGGCCGCTGGATGCCGTTCGCGTCAGTCTGCTTCCAGAATTCCAGCACCTGCAGGTTTTCCAGTGTTTTGGCGACACTGGAGTGCATGATCGCAAGGCTGAACAGCGACTTGTTGTCACCCATGGCCTCCGTGGCCAAATCGTTCAAATCGGTCAGGCCAATTTTGTAAGGGGTGGCGGTAGTGGAGCCAAGATCCACAACATGGTTATCGTGCCATTTCTTTGCGCTCCCGGACGCGCCGGTCACCGAGAACACGCCGGCCAAAATCTGCAGCAATCGGGTCTGATCCTGCTTCTGCCAATATCGAGCGATATTCCGGGTAATGTTGCCCATCGGGTCAGCGCCTGTCAGCTCGGCCACGAAGTTGCGGGCGGTGAAGCCTTTCGCGCGGCCAAAGACAACGCCAGACTGCGAATCGCCGCCAGTTTCGGCGGTGTTAATGTCAGTCTGGCCGTCGTAGTTATCAGGGTCACCGCTCAAGACGTTATAAAAGGGGATCGTGTAGAAATTACCGTCGTTCTGAATCATCGATGCGATCTGGGCATCTTCCACCAGGGCGCCACTTTGGAACATAGCGCTTTTTACGGGATCAGGAGCATCGCTCCAATCACGATTAAAGATTTCCTCATCGAAGGGGAATCCAAGAAAAGTACCAGGCATGTGTTGTTACCTCCTATTTCTGTGTCAGCCCTTTGTAGATTTCGGGCTGCTCATTCTTAAATTTTACTTTTTCCATGTAGGACATTTTTGCAAAAGCTTCTTTTGTGACCTCCGGCAAGGGCGCGCCGGTGATCGGGTCAGTGAACTTCGGCGCTGGTTTATCGCTGGCAAACGCCGAAGGGTCGTCCGTTTTGGCCTGTGCCAGAACATCATCAAATCCAACCAGCTTTCCGGCATCCAGTTTCAGCTGCTTTTCTTTCAGCAGGGAGAGAAAAGCAGTCTTTGCAGCCTTGGATGTAAACTTCACACCAGAAACAGCCACCAGTGCAGCGTCTTTGTAATCGCGTTCGGCGAGCTGCTTCTGGTGATCAGATTCAGCGGCTTCATATTTGGCTTTCCAATCGTTCGCAGCCTGCTGGATTTGTTCCACGTTCAGGCCCTTAAACTGCTCGATCTGCTGATTTGCAGCCTCCAGCTGAGTCTTGTAGTTGTCGCGGTCGGCTTCGAGAGATTGAAACTTGTCTTTGCCTACATAAGCGCCGCCCGCCAGATTTCCCAGCTTGATTTCCTTGTTTCCTTCCAGCTTTTTGACAAGCTGCTCATAAGTCAGCGCCTCTGAGCCAAAAACATCTTTCAAAAAATCCATCGTATTCCTTTCTTCGGCAGGGATTTAATTTATAAAACCGCAGCCACTCTGCGCTGTGCCTATCCTGCATTTAAAGCCCGGCAGGCAAGGGCAAATTTTAAGCATAAGAAATAAGCCTTTTACCGTCCTGCTCAGGACGTGCGCGTAACCCTGCGCCGGGAGACAGGGGATCACCGCCTTAAAATGGGTATAAGAAAACCACCGACACAAGCGTGAAGGTGGTTTATGCAAGTTCAATTTTGTCTGCGATTTGGTTCAACGAGAATCCATCGTAAATCGGATCTGACATTAAAGCGTCTATGCTGTCATATTCCTTGCCGATGTTCCCAAACCCGACTTCAAATTTGTGTTCGTTCCAAGGATTGATGCAACCACTTTTGCCGTGATAGAAGAACACGACATCATCGGTGAACTGCAGGATCAAATCTTTTATTTTATTACTTGTCATAAAATATCGCCGCTCTCCTTCCTTTCATCTGGGGTCAGTTCTCGTGTTGTTCGATTCGGCCTTTTTTGCCCTTCGATCCAGACGTAATCGTGAGCATGTTCTCCGTGCTGGCCATATGGATGTTTAACAAGGCTGCTGTGTGGCCCGGAATGGGTTTGCCTTTCCAAGCGCGAATCGGGGCCATAAAACGTGCGGTCGATTTGGGGAGATCCGCCCCGATTAGTCTTACTGGTTTCAATCACAGCATATGGCTTGTATTTTCGAGGAATTGAATCGTGGTCTCTGATTTTCCAGTCATCTGTCACAACAACGGTCCCATCTTTATTATACCGGTATCCAGAATATTTATCAACGAATTTCTTGTTGGCATGAACGGCTTTCTGTGCCTGGCTACGACCAAACCCCAGTACCTGTTCACGCTCTCCTTGCCGGAGCATACCGGTCTGAGCAAGAAAATCATCCAGCTGTGATTTTTGGTGAGATAACTTCACAGAGGTGGCTTGAAATTGCTCAGTCAAGGCATTTCGAAGTTCCTCACTATCAGTGGCTTTAATTCCGGCATCATACCCGGCCAGTTCACGCTTTGTGGCTCTGATCTGGCGTTCTGCGGCCCGCTGCATTTGGGTGGCGTCGTAATACTTAATGGTTTCGCCGTTGTACTGCACGGTCTGATTTTCGTATTCCTGGAGCTTTTTGCGCGGATAAGCGGAAGAGGACAGCCCCTCAAAGAACGGGAAGAAACTGTGCCGACAGTTCCAACCACACAATCCGGCACCACTGCCATACCCCGTGGATTTTTTGAAATCGGGGTAATCTTTACTTCCTCCGATGCGACTGAACACCTTGCCCTGCCACAGTTGATGCGAAGGGCGGGCGCCTGGATGTGCTGTCGTTTCAACCAAATCGCAGCCCATATCATCAGCGTAGCGCTCGGAAATCTTCCCGACTGTCTGAGTAACCCCAGTTAGCGTTGCCCGACGTATCGCTACGTCCAGCTTGTCGCGGTGGCCGGTGGGGTATAAGACTTCTGTCCCCGATTCCGCCGCAGAGCGTACAGCATTTCGGATAGCGGTTACATAATCAAAAGCGCCGCTCTCCACCTGCATTTCTGCAAGGGTAACGGCGTTTATATAGGTCTGCTGTGAGGCAACAGCAGTAGTCATGGAGAGATTCCGCAGGTGGCCGGAGGTTTTTTGCATCCCGGCTTGTAAAATCTGCATAGCACCCAGCGATTGCCGCAAAGGCGGGGGAGATAGTCCGGCAGCTTGATAGATGCCCCGGTCAATTTCCACGGCCTGAACACCGGCGTCCTCAAATAGTGCTTTGACTTGCTGATCGCTGGCGTCAGTCATCTGCGACACGGAGTGGATAATATCATCAAGCAACATGCCGGATTCCTGCAAACGCTGAATTTGCCAGTCTGCAGTAGCAGAAACGCCTCCTGTCTTGACCAAGCGGCGCACAATATCGCGAGTAATGGTTTCATCCAGTTTACTATAGAGTTCCAGCAGGTCATCCGCTGCGTAATCAAAGTAATCGGGTGGCAGCATCAGGCATCACCGCCTCGGAAACCGAACGGATTGCTGAGATCCGCACTCTGCTGTGCCTCCGCAACAAGCACCTTGGCCTCTTCCTCGGTGTACCCCTCGTAATCAACGAGATACTTCCACTTTGGTATCACATTTGCAATCACCATTTGCCACGCTCTGGCGCGGTCCTCAGAAACATTGACGGACAAATCGCGCATAGAGTAGGTTTCTTGATATGTTCCCGGCGGAGCTAATCCGTAAAGCGTAGCATAGGCGTCCAGTGCATAGGTCAAACCGCTCAGCGCAGCTTTTAATGCTTTTTGGATATCCGTTGCTGTGGAAACGGTGCGCTGCTGGTCTGCTTCAACCTGTGTGGCCGTGACCATACCGGTTTTCTCGTCAAAACTGAAATAACCGTTCGAGAACCCGCATTGATTCCCGGCGATATTAAGGAAAGTTTGCATACTTTGGCGGTATTCAACTATACGAATCTGCGGATTAAATTCGTGATATGTGTTCTTTTCGTCAACACCGTATTCAAGTCCTTGAATCAGGTTGGGAACAGGATTGTTTACCACATTGCCTTTGTTGTCGCGCCGCAGAATCTTATCAGACACAAACACCTTGCGGTCGGCGGTCTTGATTTCCTTACGCAGACCACGGGCGGTGAAATCGATATCTTGAATCGTATCAATTGCTTTGGAAAAGATGGAGCAGCCGAGGGGGGAAGAGCTGTCAACCTGATTCGCCCAGGGCATTTTCAAATACGAGAACAAGGAGCGCTCAAGATTGTCTATACTCACTTCCGGTTGAATGTTTTCCCACTCACGTACAGCTGCCAAGGACACAGGGCGGCCAATGGTATTCGGGCTGTCGCTGACAAACGCCTTATTGCTGATTTTGTAGGTGCTACCCTCGAAACGTTGATACTCAAATCTTGTGTAGTACTGATCACCAAGCTGTTTCGCGGATGGGAAAATAGCGCCGGTAATATCGCCGTTACTATCCAAGTCCACGGGAATAAACTCACCTTGTTTTATATAGTCCACGCCACCGCCGTTTGGTTTGAGGATCATACCACCCATGGCGCAGGCATATTCCAGCTGTGTGCGGATTTTATCCTGCAGCTTCGACATGCGCTTTTGCAGATAGTCAGCTCGGGCGGACCCGGTAATCTCAAAGGTGAGCTCAATTGTTGCCAGCCGGGCGGCCTCACTGGACACGATGGCGGCAAATTGCGCCGAACGCATTTCCGGGTCATCGTCCAACCAACAAGCGCGGCCCTCGTATATGTTCTTCCAGCTCTCTATAGCCCCCATCATCACAGAGGATGCAGCGGGCTGAACATTGAAGATTGCGTATACCTCTTGCGGAGAAAACACGTTACGAAACACCCCCTTAATCCAATTGAAAAATCCCACGGTATCACATCCTTAGTCTTCGTCCTCGGCTTCTGAATCTGTAAAATACCGGTCTTTGTTATTGAGAATCATTTGGTCAATGCAGTCATACCGGATATGCGTTTCAGCGGTCGCTTTATCTTGTAGGTCCATGTTCCAATACCCCGTAAATACTTCCCGGTCTTCGAGAATAGCAACAACCGCCAAACCTTTTACCTTTTCCTCACCAAGAGCATCGATTGTTTCGGTTAAGAAAGGCAGATATTCGTTTTGTTTGTTCACGCTTAAAATAACTGTCTTTTTATTCCCGTCCATTCCATTGCTCCCATCTGAGTTCGTTTCGCAAAATTGTGTTTACGAAGTAGCGCACATCGTCCATTGCGTGGTCATATTCTTTTATGACTGCGTCCTCGTGGTTTTTAGGGTCCCAAGAGTACGCCCCAAACTCTCGGATGCAATCCTCGCAACACTCGCATATTTGAATCTTACCAGCTAAAAGCAAAGTGGACACCGCCGCGATACCGGGAACAACGTCATTTCTTGCTTTGTCGACTGAAAAACGGCCATGACGATAAACTGTTTCAATGAAGCTGCTGGCAGAGGGGTCGACGACTACACGCTCTATGTAGTTTTCACCGGCCAGCTTTTCAACCTCTGCATAATGTTCCTCGTCAGTGCGTTGCTGCTTTGTTTTGCGGCCATCGTGGTAATACTCGGCTACACGCGTTGCCACCCCGTCACGCAAGCACCACAGCCCAGCAGAGAAAGGGTTTTGTATTCCATAGTCAATGGATATCCAATAGCGGCCAGTACCAAGAAATTCCGGTACGACGTGCCTGTCACGGTCAAACATGGGGTAGACAAGTCCCTCGGCCAAACACCACAAACCCAGTATAAACCGTTTATAAAACACCCCGACATACTGCCTGCGGTAACGCTCTTTGATTTCCTCTGATAGCGATAGGTTATCTTCCATGGTAAAATGCAGGTACAAAATTTTGCGGGTCCTGCACCTTTTAATCCAATTGGTATAAAACCAATGTTGCGGGCCTTGCGGATTGCAGTTAAACCAAAACTTTGAGCCGGTCACAGAGCAACGCGCCGTCGCTTGGTTTACAAACGATTCTGGCATTAGGGCAACTTCGTCGAATAGGACTCCTGCCAAAGTGATACCCTGTATTAAATCCTGCGACCTCTCGTCCTTACCGCCAAACTGGTAAAAATAGTTGATTATATTGCCCCTGCGGACAACCATAAGGTTTTCAGACCGACGGTCTTGCACCTTATATCCTCGCGATTTTAGCATCAGTTTAAGCCAAAACATAACGTTTCGGCGTAAGCTGCCTATTGTCTTACCAGCGATAGCAAAGTTTTGACCGTCAAAGGTTTCCGTAGCCCACATAACAAACGACAAGGACATGCAGACCGTTTTACCGGAACGGATGGAACCATCGGCTATGATACCCTCTGAATCCTTTACAGGGCTGCTGGGGCACCACCAAGTAAGTACCATCTTTTGCTTTATCGAAAACGGCTTGAATTGAAAAAAACCTTGACTTACCTGCTGCCGTAGTTTGACAACGTTATCAGACAAAGATTTTTTCAGCTTTGCAATACCCTCGTCAATCTTCGTCCACATCCGGCGCCCTCCAATCGGGGTTTGAATTATCACCGTCTACCCATATTGATTCAGCTTGACTATCCATTGCAGATTTAAACCCATCATCCGGTATGGTCTGTTCGCCGGTGTCCTTTATAGAGGATTGTGCTTTCAGTAGGTCGATTTCCAACTTACGTTGGTCATATTCACGGCGGTGACGGTCAGCTGGGTGAGCCTCAAAGTATTTGCCCAACCAATCCAGCGCTTTCATACGGTCAGCTAATTTGACGCTGGCCCCGTCCTTACCTTGCTTAACCTCGGACAGCAAGGTACCGTCAATCTCGGTAGACTCCTTAAAGCGTACCTCGTTGATTTCTTTGGTCAGCGTGACCTTTGCGTCGCTGCCCTCAATGGGTACTTGGATAGGCCCGAACGGCCCCATAACAGGGACCCAAGCCCGGCCAAACTCCAAAAAATCTGTAATGTCAGCGAAAGCAACGTGCATGTACTTTTCCACAACATCGTCAACAGAAGCGAGTAGGGTAGAGGAGCGAATTTCTTTAAGCCGGGTGATTTCGTTGCGAACTCTATCATTACCTAGCAATCTTGTTCCATTTGACAATGCTGATTCATAGCTACACCCATACGCTTTTTTATACGACATCGTTGCATTAAACGTTTTGGAGTAAAACAAGCAGAACGCCTTTTGCGCATCAGTGAGTTCGTTGTTATCTTCAACGGCCTTTGTGGCTTTAATATCTGCAAGTGTTGCGTTGCAACGCTCTTTTGCAACGTTGCGTTGCGTTGCAGCGTTATCACCCCAGCCCCCACGGCTTTTCCAACTGCGTACCGTACCGGGGGATACTCCTAATAGCTCGGCTATCTCAGACGGTGTTTTGCCCTCTTGATAAAGGGTTTTTGCTTGTTCCATTAATTCTGCTCTCGACACACCTGTCCTCACCTCGCTCTATTTGATATATGCACCGTGGCAAGATGCAAAGAAAATTATCATTACGCTTAAAATCATTAAACCAACAATCTTTACATAGCATCGTTACCACTCCTTTTTAGGTATGAAAAAAGCGCCCAGTATAAAACCGGGTGCTTTTTGTATCGGGCGAATAGCCCTTAATTGTGGAGGTCGTAAGACCTTGGGACCAACCCCGGCTCTTGAACCGTTGCAACTCTTATTAGGGTTACGGTTGGTATGTATGCCCGTCTTTCCGGGCTGTCAGTGTTTATTCTTTACTGGCTGCTTGTTCAACAAAACACCTGTGCGAACACTCGAAGTCGTGCCAGCTTGACCTGTGGAACTGGGGGAGTCTACCACAGTGTTCACATTGCCCCCGAACTTGTGGTGCAGTGGTGAGGAGTTGAACCCCACTTTATCGCCTTAATATCCCGTTGCTTTTTCTGAACTTCACCAACCTTGCCCTTAGTGCTCCGTTGTCACATTCATATTTTCAACGTCTTTTTAAAACTCACTCTTACGAATTTTACTTCCGCTTCCGCTCTAAGGCGCATTAGCTTATCGCAAAGAGACACCGCATATCACGCCCGGTGAAGGAAGAAACCGGGCGATTAAAAAGAGGGAGGAAACAACTAGGAGCTCGTGCGCTCTTTGTTGTGTATATATCCCAAGGTGTTTTACCATCGGGACACTACAGAAATTCGTCGACGTGGAATTAGTATATTTTTCCACAATACTATTTTACATCGGATAATCAGTACATTTCGTACATTTTAAAAATCTATCAATTTTTCTTCTTGCATACTGTTCGTCGTGGTGCCCAATCTTAAAGGCCACCTGCTGCCAACTCAATCCCTGTATATAGTACAGAGTAATAATCTGCCGAATCTTACTGTCCTCAATCCCGGAAATAAAACGCTCGATTTTGTCTAACTCGGTTTGGCATCGGCGCTCACGCTCAGCAATTGCCAACCTTTTTTTCTGCAAACGGAGATTATCCTCTTGATAAGCATCCGTTTCGGAGGGTGCCACACCGTAAATCGTGACGTTATGTTTCTGGTATGGAGGATATGGGGCAGACGCCTCTATGCAATTCGGGGTTTTCATGCCTCGCATACGGTTGCGGATTTCAGCGCTTTGTTCTTTCAGCAGCTGAATTTCGCGCTTCAAATCTCGCAGTTGGGATAGTTGTTTTTTGGTCAATCCGGCTACCTCCTTTTGCTTTGCTCCATTTTTTCATAGTCCTGATGTTCTATGATGAGATTTCCGACGTGCTGTGAAAGTTCAAGATTCCGTTTTGCACCGAACCCGTACAGCTCATTCAGGGCGACAACAACCAGCTTAAATAAACGGCGGGTTAGGCTGTGGCTTTCCTCTTGGATATATTGGTCAACAGCCTTTAAGGACTGGTTTGACATTTGATTTCGGGGCGGGATACGGGCTTTCATGCAAGCTCCTCCTTGCTTATTTTTATTCTGCCGTCCAAAACTCCCATAATCTTTTTGCACCTCTCACAATCACCGGATTCAACCTCTTTTGAATAACCGCCCAACTCAACCCGAACCCGGCAGGTGTCCTGATAAATCTCACGCATTTTTTGTGTGTCCTCAAACGCCCGAAGAATCTCACGTTTTTCAGACTGCGCCTGATCCCGGGTAATCGTTCCGGCACGGTACTTGACGTACAGGCACCGGAATGATAAAAATAAGAGCTGTTCTGGCTGAGTAAGGCCGGCAGGAAAAGAGTCGTTGTGCATCGCGGTGCGCTCAATTTGCTCGGGGGTCAATCCAGTCGCGCTCATGACTTAAATTCCCCAAGGCGGAGATACCACTCCAAAACGCGGACAGCCGATTCCCACCCATGACATACCTCGCAGAAATAACCTTGCTCCCGGAGTTCTCCAAGCCACCAGTCTTGTTCGGGAGAAGTACGGCCCGTGTCGTCCTTCATTTCAATCCGTAGGCCATGATACCTTCCACGGGGAACAGGGAGATCGAGGTCTGGCACGCCGGGTTTCAAGCCCTCATCTTGCAGGTGCTTTGCCTCAATTGGATCACGCCTGCCGCCGTTCGGTACGGCATGCAGCAATTTTAGATCAGGGTATTCGGCACGATGAGCTAAGGACCAGCGAATCACATTGACCTGGTGCTGATGCTCATTCGCGGGGTGAGCATATAATTTAATCATCTGTTTCACAGTTCATCCCTCCAGTACTCCACGAAAGCAACCGCTTTGCCCGTCTCGCGGTTCTTCTCACGCCCCTGCCGAACGGTGTAACCGTTTCGGGCAAGGATAACGATTACGGATTCACGGTCGTCGGGCTTTGCAATATGGATGCGCTCTTTACTCATGCCGACCGCCTCCCTCCGCTCATAACACGATTCAATATCTGACTGGCCTGCAATTTTGTCAGTCCCGCCGGGTCAAATCCTTTGCACCGACGCTGTATTAGCTTTAGCTGAGATTCACTAGCAGGAGCTTTACCCCAGCACTTCGCTTTTTCAAGATTCCAGATATACTCCTGATCCTTGTAATTTGTGGTCAGCTTAATGTAAGCAAAGTCCAGCGCGCTCTGCATCGGCATTAACCGGCCGTTGAAAAGGACACGCCCCAGCTCGTCCTGGCAGGGGATAACAATCTTTTCGCGGTTCATCAGGCTACACACCATGGAGCCATCCGGCATCCGAAAGAAGTTTACGCCGTGGGTATTATATTTCTGTTCTTGTGCCCAGAGGTCTACGATTTGAATGTTCTTAATCCAGCTTTCCGGGCAATCCGCAGCTCGCTCCACCTTGTCAGGCAGTTCAAAGAGTAATCCATCCATTTCAGATAGGCGGCGTTCCGGCACGTCCTTGAGATCGATACCAAGCAGCGACGGCGCGGTGCAGAGAGAAGCCTTACCAGATACACCCACGCAGTCGATTAAGTTCAGGCGTTCTTTTCCCGGATATAGCCGCAGGCCACGCCCGACCATCTGCGTATAAAGGCTGTCGGATTGTGTGGGCCGCGCAACAATGACCGTTTCGACACGAGGAATATCAGTTCCCTCGGTAAACACCATGCAGTTCACAATGCAAGGAATCTTTCCATCGGTGAATGCCTGAATAATACTTGCCCGGTCTTTGGTCTCTCCGGTAACGACCACGGCGCCCGGTATCTTTGCAGCGATATCATTCGCATGTTGAACTGAAACAGCAAATATCAGCGTTGCACCGGTTGCCATAGTGCGGTACGTTTCAGCTATTGCATCAGCGGTACCGTCCATCGCCTTTTCCAACTCGCCCGGTGCATAATCACCGCCACGAGAACGCACGCCTCGAAGATCATATCCGATATTGATCCGCCGGCAGTAGATGTCAGAAAGGTATCCATTTTTGATGCCCCATTTTAAATCACGCTGAAATATAATGTCGCTGTACACATCATTCAGTTTGGCATTATCCGAACGGTTTGGTGTGGCAGTGAAGCCAAGGAGCAGTCGTGGGGTGAAGTAATCAAATATCCTGCGATACGTCCTTGCCGCGCTGTGGTGAGCCTCGTCGCACACAATGATGTCGAATTCATCCGGTGCGAACCGTTCCAGCCGGTGCGTCATGGTTTGAACCGATGCAGAAACAACTTCATCCATTGGGTGGGCATGTTCTCCGGCCATTTCAACACCAGTCAGGCAATCAAAGTATTTCAGTGGCTGCCGCACCAACTCTTCGCGGTGGGAGAGGATCAGCATCTTGCCTTTCCGTTGGATATTTGCAAATGTAACGGTCTTACCGAGGCCCGTTGCCATCTGAATAAGATAAGCGCCGGGGTCTATGTTGTTGATGATTTCAGTGCATTCGTACTGATAATCACGTAGTTTTATTTCTTTCAAGGATTTATAACCTCCTTTTGTGGGACTTTTTATTGTCTTGTGGGACGCTGTGGGACAGGCTGTCCCACAAAATAATTCAGTATTCATGCGGGTTTGCGTGGTGTTGTGGGACTGTGGGACAGATTTGCACATTTTCTCTTACGCGCAAGAAACATATACTTAACCTCTATAATTCAGGGTATACACACTGTCTATATAAGGGATGTGTTTTTGTGCCCCACTTGTCCCACAGTCCCACACCCTAGTATTCATGCGGGCTTGCGGGCTGTTGCTGTGTGGGACGTGTCCCACACAATCAAAGTGGATCAGCATCAAACGGCAAGTCGTCAGCAGCCGTTACAGCGTCCCGTGCCCCGTCAATCAGCGGCATTTTCAGCGCGACACACTCGACGTTTACACCGTTTATGCGTTTTCCTCGTGTGTTGTTGCGGCCTCTAGTCAGGATCAGATCGTTTTCGCGCAGGAAGCTTAATAGAGCTGTCGAGGAAAAACCAGCCTCTTCTGTCGCACGTCGAAACGTGGAATTGATAATGTAAGCTATATCCCTGCCTGTCTTAACTACACCCTCAACCTCATCCTCAATCACGCCGTAAACATCTCCCTGCTTGGCATCGATACTAAACTTATTGCTGTTCTGCGCTACCCAGTCGCACATATACTGATAGCCTCTGCTGCCGGCAGAAACAGCTGAGCGAGAAGCAAGGAATTTAGATAAATCATCTACAGATAAAGCGTGGTCATCCTTGAAGAGCCATTGAGTCGCCAACCAGTCAGCTGTGATAATTACCGCCGCTGCCATGGCTTGCTTTTCGGTGGTATCGTTCTCGGTGAACTTCTTAAAAAATTCCTTGTATAGCTGTGCAGCAAGCTCGGTGTTAGCGTCGCTCTCATACAACTTTAAAACGAATTCCCGGCCTGCATGACCGTAATTCTTTTTAACAATGCTACTTACCGTATGGCCATCCTCAATGATTTTGTGTGCGGATTTACATTCTATCTCTATAACGCGGTTTACGGCGCCAGCACCAGCCCCTGCACTCGTTATGGGTGTTTCCCCAGTCGTGAGAATGGTATTAGCCCAAGTGGGCGTTCGTTCTACGCCGCCCGTTTTTGTACCCCTAGTGCGGCCTACACCTTCAGCAAGCGAGTAGACGTCAAACGTCAATTTCCCACGTGCATCTCGGGCGAGCTGTAACTCATCTACCATTAGTGGAAGGTGATTCAAAAATGACGCCAACTTTTCGCGGCCGACCACAGTGCTATTGAAAGTCTGTATGTACCGGCCCATTTCAGGGTTACCCCAAACAGACGCAGCCAACATAAGCGCAACGGTTTTACCAGTGCCTGACTCGCCACCCCACAGGTGGACAAAGAACGGAAGGGCCCCAACCGGTGCAACCAACACAGACGCAAAAGACGCAGCCAAAACAATGCGGGCCATAACGTTGCCTTGCCGTATTTGTTGCGCCACAGCAAGCCATGATTTAAAGCTACCAGCACTTTTGATACTTTCAAAGGTAGCCCGGAAATTTGCATCACCATCAAATATCAAGCCATCAACGTAAGGAGAAAAACCCTCGCTATCAATGTATCCTAGACGGGAGACGCTTTTTTTTTCTGGTATTTTGTCATAGTTAAGGTTTTCGATGTCTGAAATATATCGAACAAGCGCCCGGGCGTTTTCGCTTGTCACGGCGACACCTTGATCTGCAAGGGCTAGAATACTGTTATTGCTGGCAAGGGTCTTTTTGTCTGCGATGAGCTCCCGCCACCGCTTACCCTTGGAATAAGCAATCTTGAGCTTTTCGGCGCCGGTATCAATATTGACGAGCCGTTCCACCGGCATAATCGGGTGACAGCAGGCGATTTCTTCTCCAAACGGCCCATTGCTTTTAGATATTCCAAGGTCGTCGGCCTGCCATTCTCCAGCGTCCAGCTCGATCGGTTGGCCCTGAAAGTTCGTGCTGTTTTCAACGTAGATTTCAGATGAGCTGCGCTTTAGACTTTTTACATACTCGTTAAACAACTTTTTGAAATTAAGCACACCTACTCGGCGCGCCTCTAACGACATCACAGTCAGCTGGCGCTCCATTTGAAACGGATTCTCATGATAAGAGTAGACATCTTCATAAGGCGTGACACTGTCAAAATACTCTTCTTGGGCATATTTAGGTGGAGGTAATGCTTTGTTGTCTGGTTTGATTTCGTTCACCTCCAATGATTTTCGCAAAACCAGTAATTGTCCAAATAATCCAGCCGCCCCAGCAATGCTGCGTATTCGCCCCATAGCGGGCTCTCGGGCGGTGGTTTGGGCGCAGTACGGATTGCATACGCTTCATGACACTTTGTGCCATACTCGGCGCGGTAGGCGCTGAGTGAGGCTTGTGCTTTCCGACGCTCTTGCATCCACCGGTCAACCTCACGTCGATCCGGTTTTTCCGTGGACAAGCCAAGTCGGAAATCATTGTCCAGCCGGATTGCGGCCTGCCGGACGTTGAGATGGAATAGCTTGGCCACAAAGTCAATCACTGATCCACCCTCATCACACACAAAGCAGTGCCACCCTCGGGTGTCAGGATAAACTTTGAGCGATGGCTTGCGGTCGGCGTGAAACGGGCAGAGCATCACGCCGCGGGAAACCTCGAAGCCGTACCGTTCCGCGACAGCCTGCATAGGGAGGGCCTCCTTGATTTGTGAAAAAATGTCACCGTACATGGCTTAGAAAGGCAAATCGTCATCCGTGGGAATCTCCTCAAAATCCCCCGGGCTGGGGTTAATATCAGGGACTGGGCCAGTAGCAGGTTGGTAGCTGCGCCCGGCATTTTCAGCGCTATCTGATTTGCTGCCGCAGAACTCCACGTTCGACGTGATCAGTTCCCAGGCAATGCGCTTGTTTCCGTCCCGGTCGGTATATTCCCGGCTCTGCATTTCACCCTCGACAATGATTTCGCTACCCTTGCGAAAATATTTCTCAACAAATTCTCCAGTCTTTTCCCATGCGGTCACGTTGAAAAAATCTGCCTTATCCCGGTTAAATCTGCGATTTACAGCAACGGAGAAATTCGTAACGGATTTGCCTGAATCGGTATGTCTGGTTTCAGGGTCACGGGTGAGGCGACCTTTTATGTGAATACTGTTCATATGGTAGCCTCCTGTTCCGGCTGATAAGTATGCGGTTGTCCACAAGCGTCATCACGGCCACTGCTGTCATACGCAAAATATCGCAGCCCCGGAAGCAACGGCCTAACAGTAGGGAAAGGTAGATAACCGCTGATGTCTTGAGCAAGACCACCGCAATCGCATTTGATTATAAATGGTGCCGGCTGATGCGGTCTGCCGTGCTTTCCAAAATCTTCAACACCAATTTCAAGGCTCATAAACCATGCTTTTCCACATGATTCGCATCGATATTTCATTCCGCCATGAATCGAAATTGATTTTCCCTTTTTTATATGAGCTTTCATCACTTTTCCTCCTGTTCTGGCTTGCGGGCGTAAATTGCTTTAATATGAGCCCTATGTTCGCCAAGTACAATCTGCTCTCCCCAATTGCCTGTTAATTTTAAATCTTTATACTTAACGTCCAATAACGCCCACATTGCACTATCGTCATCAAACACTACCCAAACCGGCTCCCCGTCCATCTGCCGGAGCCGGGCGAGCGTCAGCGGCTTGTTTTCCGGGGCAGGGCGGCGGTTCAGAGCCTTGCCACACACAGGGCAGGTGGTAATTTCACAATCTTCCATGTAATCATAAATTCCGGATTCCGCATGTAGATAAAATTTCCCGGTTTTTTTGTCATAAGCTATCCCTACGTAGTCGCTTCCTTTTGCTGTAAATAATGACAAGCAAAATTTTCTGTCTGGCGTTTCAATTTCTGATTCAAATTCACAAAACGGGCACGGTTTTAATTCATCCATCGTTTTCACTCCAATCTAATTTCATTGCGATTTATACTTTTGCATGTTTTATCTACTTTTATTGTAGAAATTTTTAAAAATATAGATATGTTAAAGTGGAAGTGGTATAATGTGCCAAGAAATAGCCTTATATGATATTCCGTCCTTTAGGTGTTATTACCTATAGTTCCGCCCACTTGGGCCGGCATCTTACCAATGTTAACGGTTAAATATCAATAAGGGGGTGATTTTAATTACGATTGAAATTGCTTTTTTCACTATTTCGAGGTGCGGTGTTTGGGGATTTTTTGTAATTGCGTTGATACTGGGTTTTTGTTTTTTTACTATTAACTTAGTGTTAAAAAAATGCAATTCCGAAACGATTGTCGATTTGAATTTCTTTAAGATTGTCGGTTTCCATGTACATACCAAGCCTAAGCAATAATCCCGTGCTCTGAGGTGTCATAGCCTTAGAGCACATTTTTTATTTACCTACAATTGCAAGAACAAAATATCCTTTTCCGGGCTCGGCTCCCCACTCAGGCCGCCCACGTCCGACGCGGGGAACAACTGTCCTTTCCAGTGTTGGGCTGTCGGCTCGGTAGCCGTTGCGGAATCTGACCTTTATAGGAATACCAATCCACTTTTGGAAAACGCTTTTGTAATGTGGGGATAGTGCCCGGTATTCCTCGCATTTTTCACCGCTTTCAATCATGTCATACCATTTCTTTTTGATGGGCAGTGTAATCAATCAACCCACCTCCCGATACTCAACAACCTCACTCAACACAGCCGTTTCCGCGCAATAGTCGCACTGTTCGCAGCGCTCTGGCTCAATCTCTCCACGCTTGATAGCAGCAAATCGAGGTGCTTCGTGCTTTACGATGTCAAGGCAATAATCCAGCCGTTCCGGGGCAATCTGGCCAATTTCTAAGCGAGTCGTTTTTTGCTTGGTGGCGGCCGCAATCATAAACGGCAGCGTGTCGCCTGTATTCTGCCGGACGATCTCACGATAAATTGCGCCCTGATAGTCATAACCCCAGTTAAGCCAATACGGGACGCGGTGGCCCTCAGCAGGATTCCAGATTGTTTCAAAATCTTTCATGATTTTCTGATCGACAATCGCCTTGCCGGGGTGGAAACTATCAATCTTGATTTTAAATGGTACACCCGCAATTTCTCCGGTCATGATAACCTGCTTTTGTCCGGCCATGTAGCGCATCATCATTTCATCGCGTTCGATGCGCTGTATAATCTGTTCCGCTTGTACATATTCAGATTTCAGCCCGCCGTCCTTTTTAAATAATGCCGGGTGCTGCGCTTTAAATAAACTCAGCGTACCCTCAAAATAAGCATCAACGTAGGAGCCGACTAGCAGCGCTGTGGTTTCTTCTTGCCGGTATTCGCCGCGAATTTCTGCCATAGCCGCAGCGGGGCAGGCCAGAAAGGACTTGAACTGGGACGCGCCCATATATTTGAGTTTGTTTTCGGGTGAAAAGTAGTTTTCAGAGGTCAGCAAAAATACAGAAGCGTTCGGGGAATACGGCAGAACAACTTGGCTGTTACTATTTGCATTATTCAAATCCGCTAAAGTTATCACAGCATTTCACCGTCCTTTTCAGCTGGGGCGGGTTGCTCCGACACATCTGCCAAAGGGTCAACCGGCTGTTCTGCCTTTTCTCGCTCGGCTCGCTTTTGAGCGCAGTCAGAGCAAAGTGGCTTCCCATATTTTTGCGTGGTATAATCAGCCATGGCTGGGGCTGTATACTTCCCGAACGGCTGAATCTCCTTGCTACAATCGGTACAAACCGGTTTCTCAGGGGTCTTGACGTCCGGTTTATACGGCCTGATGCGGAGTGCGTCGACTACATCGCCGAACGCTTTGACCTGCGCCACAAAAATTTGGATTTTGCAGCCACGCCAGTCCTCAATGTACGGGGTTTTGTAGATTTTGCTGATTACTTTTGCATTCGTGACGTTCAACACCATAGGCTTGATATCGCGCTCTGCAAAGTGAACGACGGTGCACTCTTCCTTTTTTCCATCGGAGCCGATAACGGTTTCTTCCCCGACGGATTTAATCGTAGCAATCAAATCCTGCCCCGGCTCCAGAGCGTACGCTCCGAGATAATCCGGGTTTTGGAGTTTCTTCCAGTGGGTTTTATGTTCAGGCATGGTGTTCCTCCTTAAAATCTTGGCGGCGGCTCACCCCGCCGCCATCTGTTTTTTAAATGTCTATATCGAAACTGCAATCAATATCATCTTCGTTATCAATATCAATTTCGACCGACGTTTTGTTATAAACGAGATTCATAATAAACGCTTGGAATTTGTTTGGATTGATTCTAAGCGCTTTGTCTAAAGGTGTATCGCCAAACGTTACCGTACTAATCCAGCCAATATTGCGGGGCTCTTTATAGCCGCGATGAACCGTAAAGCGGAAATAATCATCATCTTTATAAGACGAATACCTTTCTTGTTTTTCTTTAGAAAGGGTAAAATCAATCCAGCTGTACTCCGGTTCGCGGTCGTTCATTTCCGCAAAGAATGATTCTAAACTATATTTTTCTTCATCTTCTGTGGTATCGCAAAGCCATTCGCGGTACCTTTTGAAAATTTCAGAAAGTTTGATTTTGTCATGCTTTTTGATGAAAATTTGATTAAACGACTGCTGGATTTTTTGTGCTACATCGTTGCGCAGAGCACCCTCTGTGAGTTCTTTAACCTTTTCGGCAATAAACCCGTTGTATGTTGTAAAATCTATCTTGTTGAGAACATCCGAAACGCTTTTGGAAACGGAATCTTCAACAGCACTGCGGATTTTATAACCATCTAAAGCGTTATCAATGGATTTCAAAACCAGCTTTTCAATATCGTCCTCAAGCTGTTTCTGGATTTGGCCACTCTTGTGCATAGAAATGATTTTTTCATCGGCAATCGCCTGAATATCTAAGTGCATACAAATTTCTCCTTTTGAATTATGATGTTGTTATTCGCCGTCCAACTTATTGACTTTCTATCGCTTTGTAAAACTTACTGCCCGGAATTTCACGAAACCCTTTTGGGATTTTAATTTCATATTCCGACTCAAAAGATAGATAGACCGTTCCTTTAATCTCAAAAATTCGGCTACGCGTTTTACCATAATGACCATCAAAGAAAAACGCCACAAACGGTTTATGCTTTACTTCCAGCCCTTTAGATTTTAAAAGAGAAACCCAAGTCTTATTTACTGTCGAATTCTTTTTAAACGCATACAGCCCGTTCTGGTAACCGTTTTCATTAAGCTGGTTGCCAAACTTCAACTTATCTTCTTTAGTAGCGCAAATCAAAAACACTGTATTTTCAGCGCAATATTCTGTGGATTCTATTCCGCTTTGAATCATAAACCGCTTTACCAGTTCATTAACTTCCGCACAATTTGCCTTATAGTCCAAATATTCTTGCCGATGCGGAGATTCTTCGGTAACGATGAAAAACTTCTCGCTCACAGCTCCGTCACCTGCAATTCGTCGTCATTGGTTGTCCGGGTCGCGATAAACTGTAGCCCTTTGGCTTTGCACTTTGCGTACAGCTCCATGCGGGATTTGTCGTCCAGACGTTCGGTGCCATCAATCAGGATAATCTGCAGGCCGGATGGGTTTGAAATAGCCACATCAACGCACAAGTCAAGTTTTTCGCCGTCCGAAAGATTTGAGAGGGGCAGACCACGCACCAATGGGGTACCGTTTTCAACCGTGAGCCCCTCTACCGGGATTTTTGCTTCTTTCAGAATTTGTCCTGGAAGCTTCCGAGCAAGTTCGATCTTTTCGGTGAGTGCGTCGGATTGCACCTGCAGTTCGTCAACTTCCTTCTGCGTCTGTACCATGCGAGCATACTCGTTGAGGTGCTTTTTCATTGCATCAGCGGTATCAATTTCACTCTGCAAGGCGGTAGTGTCAACTGGCTGCCGGTCGGCATACTCGTTCGCGACGCCAGTATCGGCATCCAGCTTGGCCTTAGCGGTTTCAAAATCAGCTCGGGCGAGTGCGACTTTGTCCTGCAATTTGGAATCCAGCGTGGCAAGCTTGTCCTCGGCGGCGCGAATCTCAGCCTTGAGGCGTTCAATGGTCTTTTCCAAACCTTCGCGCTCAGCACTGATAGCGCCCTTTGCGCTACTGATTGCAATATCCCGGTCAGCTTGAATGCCGCGTAGCTTATTGTCATAGCTGTCTCGGAACATCTTGGCGCGCTGAATTTTGCTGTTCTCTTGCTGGATTTTATTCAGCTCCTGATATTTCGCGCCGGTGTTGTACTGCTCCCATTTTTCGGCATTGTAGCCGTCGGGAATACTCACCGCGATATCCTCTGCCATTTTGCGTTTAAAGAGCTTATCCGAATTAATCTGCTGCCGGGTTTGATAATACACTCCGTTCTCGGCCTGTATCTGATTTAATACAGAAAGAATGTTTTGATGCCAGTCAACACCCTTCGGGATCTCTCCGAACCACTCCTGAATGGTGCTCATATCCCATTTGTAGTCGATCAGATTCAGGATGATACGGTTCTGCTCGGCAATAGGTTTGCTGATAAATTCGACCGGGTTTAACTGCAGCGGCGTAATGATATCATTCAAAAACGTTTGAGGCCGGGGCACGTTCAGCCCGTTTTCTTTCAGGTTAAGGCTGGACGTATCAAGCCCGGCCTTCTGCCGCCGGTCAATTTTTAGTCCGGTATCGGTTTCTATGATGATTTCGGCCTCGTCCGCGCCCTGCTTGACGATATAATCTCGGTCGGAACGGTTGGTCAAAGCAAACCGGATAGCATCCAAAACAGATGATTTGCCAGTGCCTTTGCGACCGGTCAACTCGACTGATTTATCAGAAAGCTGCGTTTCAGACACACCAAAAGCAGTACGGATTTTAATTAAGCTAGTTTTCGGCATTTTGTGGAGCCTCCAATCTTTTCAAATTTTCCTGCAAATCTGCAATCTGCTGGCTGCGGCAGGAAATCTTATCGTTGTATCGTTGGGAAATCAGTTCTACATGGGCAAAGTCCAAATACCGGCAACTTCGCAATACCGCAACGGTGGTGAGCTGCTCGTCTAATACTCGGTCACGCTCTTTCGTCAGGTTCTCAATCGCCTGCTTAATATCATCAATCATGCCGATTCCTCCATCCTCAGATGCTCCGCCAGCGCCGCAATAAACTCAGCGTTCGCGGGCCGCTTTTCTCGGGCACCTACAACCGGCCCGAATACACTCGTCAGGGTGTTTTTGTCACAGCGAGCCCAGCAAATCTCAATTGCGTGGCGGATTCCACGTTCCACTTTTGAAGGGGTGGTCCCGTGCGTCTCGGCTATGGCTGGGTAGATGCCGGCGGTCATACTAAAAATAGCCCGGGGATTATCCAAGCAAATAGATAGCGCCGATTTTAAGTACTCGTATCCCAGCACGTGCGCTGGAATACCGATGCTCTGCAGCTTTAGAGCAATGTTGTTCATTGACTTTTGCCTCCAATCTGCTATAATGCAGTTAAGATATTTACTTGTGCGCCGCTTCCCGATTGCCGTCGGGGGCGGTTTTTCCTTTGTTCAGGGCGTCTTGTGTCGCTTCAAAGGTATTGCGGGTTTTGCGTTCCAGCTGATGCACTCTGTTAATAAGCCGGGCTTGAGATATCGCCAGCAAAACAAATAGCATAGCTAAACCGAAAATTAAGTAGTCGTACATGGTGGGACCTCCTTTCATTGATTCGCTTTGAAAAATGCCTGTGCGAATCCGGGCGGGGTTATGGCGCGAATGGCAGCTCTGTCAAGTCCAAGGTGTGCGTATTCTGGGGGGCATGTTGGTTTTGACCATCCCCGACCGTTGATGCGGCTGCCGTACTTTTTTGTTAGCCCCTCCGGTTTAGCGTGTACGGTCTTTCGCGGCTCCCGGAAATAGCCCCAAAGGTCAGTTCGCTTGATTTGTGGGTCGCCAAACTCCCAATGTTCAAATTGATATTTCGGGATACCGAGAAACTGCCGCATAAATCCCACTGGGTTTTCTAGCGCCCAAAACTTGAGTGTTCCAGCGATTCGACATTGCCAGACAATCCGCAAGCAAGCTGCCATAACCGGCACTGCGCTTTCAAAATCACGAGGTTTGTTGCCTTTTGCAATCGAAAACTCCGTACACGGCGGTGCAGCCAGTATGCCGTAAACATTTTTGGGCGGTTCGTATGTAAGCACATTGTAATCGGGTAGGGTAATCAATCTGACGTCATAACCGGCATCACGATACGGCTTACTCCACGAGCCTGTCCCGCCGCAAAGGTCGAGGATTATCTTATCCTGGTTGATAGTGGTTCACTTCCTCTCCGCCAGCTTCCGCCGGCCTTATCACTCCCGCCGCTATGTACCGCTGCCGTAAATCACAGTCCGGGCAGACATAACCGGCGGGGCCTTGTCCTAATGCTGATGATCCAGACCCGCCCGCAGCGGGTGCAGGTGGCGGTCACGAGATTTTCTGTTGCTCAATTGGTGCTGCTCCGAGAATAACTTCCAACGGCATTCGAAGCTTTTGGCTGATACGCCGCAGCTCCGCTAACGTAAATCCCTCTGGATTTTTAAGGCGGTCGAACCACGTAGAACGGGAAACGTGTGCGGAAAGCGCCATGTCATTATTGCTGTAACCGTTGATTGACATACCATATTTGATACGGCCTGTGATTTCACGGTCAGAGCGTATAGTGGGCGATGTGCGTAATTTGGGCATTTGCAGAAACTCCTTTCTTATTGATTTACAGTCCCAATTTTGGTACTGAGCTTTTTCGAGGGATTGAAACAGGGGAGAGGGGAAGGTATACTGGTGTTAAGTTGCTGAACGGTTAAATCTCGCAAATCTCTATTTGTTCAGCGGATTGAATGACAATCTGAGAAACGATACTGCGGGCAGATAGTCCAGTTTCGCGCATTAGCTGGCGAATCATGACTTCTGCTTCGGGACTAATGCGGATATGCCCACTTAATCCAGCGCTTAAATCTGGTGTTTTGTGAACGGTCAACTTGATCGGCACGATGAATCACCCCTTTCTTGTAAAATTTTCCTCCCCGCGGTAAGATAGTGATCAGAGGAGGTGAGATAAATGAGATTAAATCCAGACTGCGTTAGAGATATATTGCTGTATATCGAAAACGCACCTTACAGAGAAATAATTACTCCAGAAGAAATTGTCGAAAATGTTTCGGGGTACAACCTTGATGAAATTGAATATGCATGTGAGAAGCTTGAGGAAGGAAATTTGATTAACGCAGATATCAAAACTTATTCGGACGGAAACCTAGCTATCTATATTTCGAGCATCTCTTACAACGGTCACCAATTTCTCGAAAATATTAGAAAAGATGAAATTTGGGATGGCGTTAAAAACGTGGCTTCGAAAATAGGAACCAATTCACTGTCGGCTCTTTCTCAAATTTCCTCTTCCGTGGTTTTGTCCCTCATCAAGGCTCATTTTGGACTAAATCTTTAATTAGGCGCTTTACTACAAAGTGGGCACACTCTTCTGTTTCTTTTTTTGACGGTTGAGTGTATCCGCTTTTTTCGATGTAATACACCATGGTCAGAAACAACACATAATTGTGAAACCACTTGAACAAAGAAAGCACCAGTAATGCCACAGAAAGCCAAAACAAAAACACCACTTCGTCTTTTCACTTCCTTTCAGTTATTTCCCTAATATTGCAATCAAAGAAATAACGATAGATGGTATTGAAAAACATAGAGATAACCACCAGGGCGGCTCGTGCTTGAACATCTTTATCACTTTCTTTCTAAGCAGCATTCTTGTTGTAATAAACTTTATAGGACTTGCCTTTGTAAACAATTTCGCTTGGATACTTGTGGCAGGAAATCCAAGCGCACACCTTATCAACAACACTCTGCGTGTACTGCCATGTCGGCCCTGAATGCCCGCTGGATTGGCTTTGGAAAGGAACAAGCGTCTTTTCATCGACGTCAATTGATAGCTGCGTTATGATCGCAGCTACTGCCTGATTGTGCGGCTTGCCTGTCTTTGATACCAGCCCGAGCTCGTCCGCAATCGCTGTGCAGTCAAATAACTGCTTGTCCGTTTTGATGCCATCCAGAGGGATTTCCACACCTACGGGTGCGTAAAGGCTTTTGATTGCAACAGCCACATACTGCGGAGGCATACCAGCTTTTTCTAGAGTTTGTCCGATAATCTTTGCCGCCGTGTTGGTTGCACTAAGAGTGCGTTTTGCCGGGACAAGTTTCAAATCTCCTTTGCGTAAACCTTTTAGAATTTTGCGAATCCATGCGCGGAATTCTTTGGCTTTTGGCTGATTGGATAGCATAGTTACTTCGTAAATGCCGTCCTCGGTGAAAACGCGGGTGTTATATTGCTTTCCGTCAGTAGCCGACAATTTGTCGGTAACTGAAAATTCCGGGGTTTTGAGATAAGAATTTCTTGTGAGCATCTTTTCAATTGCGTCTCGGCTTGTGTACTCCAAGCACCCCGCCAACTGGTCAATGGTCATAAACATGTCGTTACCATTGCTGTAGATATCTGCTTCAACGGAACCAAAGTTTTCAGATTTCACTAATTGTAGATTTTTCATAGCCAATCTCCTTTCTTCGTTGAATTAAATAAAGTCACGATTCGTGGACTTTAGATTAAAAAAAATTGCTTCTACAGAAGATGAATAATATTTTGCCAAGGCAACTTTGATTTCATCTCTAGGCATCCGTGCACCGGTTTCATACATTGCAAGCGCAGATAGGCTTATGTTGACTGCACTCGCCACTTCTTCTCTGCTTTTATCCCCGCGCAGCTTTCTCAACCGTTGCGCAACGACTTCTAAATCAGGCATTAGGTGTCCTCCTTTTCTATCTAGGGAAAAATCACGAAACGTGGTTTTCTTTATGTTATCAGTAAAACCACACAATGTCAACACATATCGTGAACTTTTTCTTTACAAATATCACGTATTGTGATATTCTAATCTCATAAAGACAGTGGAGGTGCTCGTGTGGCTACAGATTTTTCAAATACACTAAAACAATTACGAAAGAATAAAGGGCTTACTCAAGCCGAGCTAGCGCAAGAGTTGGGCATGAGTAAGAGTTCTATTAGTATGTATGAAATCGGGGCTAGAGAGCCTGATTTTGAGACATTAGAAGCATTTGCTGACTATTTTAATGTGGACATGAATTATTTAACTGGCTGGAGTGATGATCCGTACGATTACGAGGGCGACCCAGACGGATATCTTGCCGAGATTCCAATTGCAATAATGGAACATTTATTAGAAGCGCATAACGGAGATCTGAAAGCTGTTCATAAAGCTTATACTGCTATGGTAGAAGATGCGAAACAAGATTCTTTGACCCAGAGAATAAAAGCAAAAATAAAAGATTCATTTACTTACAAGGACGAGCCTGAAATTACTTTCGATGATTTTACGTATGCACTACATGCCGAATCACAAGATTTGACGGAAGAAAACAAACAGAAATTGCTGGAGATGGCTAAATTGTTTAAATTGAGCCAAGAGCACATAGAGCACAAAAAGAACGAATGATTTCGGAGGACAAGGCATGGTCGAACTTTCGGCTATTTACAATGATATAGAGGCGCAGGGTATTACAATATTTACCCAAGACATAGGTTTTGCGGATGCTGCTACAATAGAATTGAATGGTAAGTATGGTATTTTTTTAGATTTGTCTTGCTTTGAAAGTGTACCGAAGTATAAAGCGATGCTTGCACATGAACTTGGGCATTGTGCTACTGGCTGCACTCAAAAAGTCAGCAGTCCTTTGGATTTGATTGAAAAGCATGAGTATAAAGCAGATAAGTGGGCGATTGAGCAATACATACCGTTTTCGGCTATCAATGAAGCTGTTAATGATGGGTATACAGAGGGATGGCAATTAGCTGAATATTTTGATGTGCCGGAAACCTTTATTGAAAAAGCATTACTCTATTACTTTTCTGCTAG
This sequence comes from Clostridium minihomine, assembly GCF_900240385.1. GTDB lineage: Bacteria > Bacillota > Clostridia > Oscillospirales > Acutalibacteraceae > Faecalispora > Faecalispora minihomine. Next base: position 203,548 of record NZ_OEQH01000005.1, read on the forward strand.
ACAGTTGAAATTAGCATAAAAAAGCCCCACCACTACTGCGAATAGTGATGGGGGTAAGGCGGATAATTCCCGACACAGAAACTCTCCAAAGATATTGTAACATGTTGGAATAATATGTCAATCAGGAGGGATAGGATGATTTGTTCAAATTGTGGTACTGAAATTCAGAGCGGAAAATTTTGTTCCGAGTGCGGTGCACCGGTTATTCAAGCGGAACCCCAACTGCCGAATCAGTTTAGGGCAGTCGATACTTCGACTAAACTTGGAGCTGAAAAGTATTATAAAAAAGATGAAAAGATTGTAAATTTAGCCTTGTCCCGCGAGGCAGTGACCGACTCGGAAGATATTGTATTGCATGCCGGGAAATATTTTTCTAATGTTGATAACTATTTTATATTTGTTTGTGTAAATGAATTGGTTTTCTGCAAATTAAACGAAAAGAAACCGGAGAACGACATAGTTGCCCGATTCAGTTATACAGATAGCCGGATTGCGGATTTTTACAACCCAAAGAATTATAAGTTTAATATTTCAGAAGAAGATGTAGGCTTTAATCCCAAAAAAGTTATTGCGTATATTCCCACGCTCCAAGTCGTTTATGATGAAGTTCAAAGATTGTGCGGAAAAGATTATGCTTTTCCTGTAACCGAGCTGAAACAGCCAGAAAAATCATTTTGGCAGAAAATAAGTGAAGAAAGCCGCGAATTGAATAGACAACGCGAAATGACACCGCCGCCAATAAAACCCAAACAGCTATCAAAAAAAGAGCGTATCAAGGAGAACAAAACTAACGGTATAGCTTGCTGCCCGAAATGTGCGTCAACCTCTTTGAGCGCCAACAAGAAAGGTTTTGGAATTGGTAAAGCTGTCGTAGGCGCGGGTGCAGGGATATTTACCGCTGGCGCAGCCGGTCTAATTGGTTTGACGGCGGGTAACGCCGGTGCTAAAAAAGTAATAATCACCTGCCTTAACTGTGGGCATCAGTGGAAACCTTAATTTAAATAAAAAAAGCCGCGCTACCCTGTTGGCGCAGGATAGCGCGGCCACCATCAACCAAGGGCTGACAGTACGATAAACGCAATAATATTGTACCAAATCAGCCCGGAATAATCAATATCCCGGGCATTTTTATGCCCTTTTTAGGAGGATTTTACGTGGCAAAGGCTAAAAAACTGCCCAGTGGCAGTTGGAGGGCATTGGCATACATCGGAAAAGACAAGGATGGCAAACGAAAGTATAAGTCGTTTACGGCCTCCACTCGAAAAGAAGCGGAGTTTCAGGCCGCAGAATACGTATTGTCGAACAACAGCGGCCAAAGCACAATTGATATAACGGTGGGGGAGGCAATCAATCGTTATATTAGCAGCAAAGAAAATGTATTATCTCCGTCCACAGTACGAGAGTATAAATTAGAGAGAAAACTTTTTCTGCAAGATATAATGAGTGTGAAAATACAATTATTGACTCAAGAGCAGGTCCAGCTTGCGGTCAACTCGGACGCTGCGAAACATGCTCCCAAAACAGTAAGAAATGCTCATGGACTGTTGGTTGCTGCTATGAAGATGTTCGTACCAGAAACCAATTTTCATACAAGCTTACCTCAAAAGATTAAATCCAATTTTTACATACCAAGCGATACTGTGATAGAAAACATTAGAGATAAAATAAAAGAGCTACCAATAGAAATTCCCTTTTTGTTATCCTCCCAATGTGGTTTGCGACCTAGCGAAATCAGTGCGCTGAATATTAATTGCGTTTCTGAAACAAATATAGAAATTACACAGGCGAGGGTAAGAGGGGAGAAAGGGACGACTTTAAAACCGCCCAAAACTTTTTCAGGGTATAGAAGTATCCCTGCTCCAGAAGCACTTATCGCGCTGCTTAAAGAGAGAGCCACAGAAGACGGGCGAGTGTGCAGTATGTCTGCCAGCCAAATAAGTGATGTTTGGACAGATTTCTTAAAAAAGGAGAACATAGCGCATTTTAGATTTTATGCGTTGAGGCATTACTTTGCCTCTAAAGCACTATTATTGGGCATACCTCAGAAATATATCGCAGAGATTATGGGACACTCGTCATTAGATATGCTAAATAAGGTGTACCAGCATACTTTTCCTTCTGCAATGAGTGAGTTTCAAGAGCTGTTAAGAAAGAGAACGGCGGCGTTTATGCAACATGAAATGCAACACGAAAAATAAAGAGTGGCTTATTATATGGATTTTTAAGGTATTTAGGATAGGTTCAAGTCCTGTCATCCGCACCAAAGAAAAGACCGTCGATTTATGTCGACGGTCTTTTGCTATGGTATGGATTTATGCGGCAGTGCCAAGGATAAACAATTGAAAGAACCCGCCTAACCGGCTAGCACACCTTGGTTAATACCATGCTCGCCTGATAAACAGCATTCATAACGGTAACTGCACCCGAAGAAGTATTGTGCAATGTTATAATATCACCCGGTTGCGCTTCAAAAAGCGCGTTTCCAACTATCTGTCCTGTCGTATTAGGCGACTCTCCCCTGAATTGATAGTTCCCTGTATTCAAATCAAAACTTATGTCGACGCCTACGGTTACGCCCGTGACCCCAATCCACCAGTTTGCGCTGTACAGACCCGGTTCGTTAATAACGAACCCATACTGTATCGCGTCGAAGCTAACGCCTCCGCTGGTTATTCTGAGAAAGTCAAACGGAACGGCGAGTGCGGGCGGCAGGCTGCCCCCACTCATCTGCGTAAGCATCACCTGTCCGCCCGTTGCAATGGCCGACTCATTAATTTCCACGATCGTCATGGCAGCTTTAACAGGCACAATGGCAGAGAGGTAAAAGTCGGATGCGTCATTGACAAGCGACAAGGTGCTTGCTTCGTCTGCGGTAACAATCGAGCAGCCGACCACCTCGCCTGTTTTGATGGGCGACGCGCCAATTTTCGGCTCGCCTCCGTCAATTTTTAATGCAAAATGCGCCCCCGTAGTGGAAACGGATGATTGTGTCGTTGTCCACCAGTTTATTAAATATTTCCCAGAAGAATGGAATGTTACCAATCCGGTTGCATCGTCATATGAAATGTTGCTATCGCTCAGTGCAATATTGTCAAACAACACATTGTCATTGGAAGCAACTACTCCCGTCGCAATGCGTTCCACATATAAAGCCATAATGTCCCCCCCATTAGAATGCTTATATTTTCCGAAGCTGATCAAAAACCAAAATTCATTCATATACTCTAGCGGTTTTGTGCAATTTTATTGTGCTTTTATCTGAATAGTCCACTTATTCGTTTTATGCTGTCAAATCAAATTTATTGCAGAAAAGTGGATTGGCAATATTGATCTGCGCGCAAGTTTGAGCAATATTTGTAAGATACTGGATACGGATGCTTATGATTATGCCTTAAGTAAATTGTTGAATTTTATAAATAACGTTACGTTGACTTGGCAGAGAAACCAAAATGGTATTTACATGACCTTAGACCGATTGCTATGTCTTTGCTTTCAAATCCTAATGCTAAATCAAATATTAAAGAATTAGCGAAACTATATGAAGATAATAATGCTTATGCCCATAAATATGCTCTTAAAGAAGATGGAGAGCAAGAAACGTGAAAACTACTCATTTGAAAGTCTGTAAACCATTGATATAGCCGTTTTTTCCCAAGTCCCATAATTCCACTCGGACCAAACGCACATAACCCGAACATTCACTTTATTGGTGAAGCGTTCGGGTTTGTGTTTTTATTGAGCTAACATAAAACGAGGGATAGCCTGTTACAGGTATCCCTCGTTTGCTATTTGACGGACAAATTAACCTTGATTTTCTGCTGCTTTTTCTTTTTGTTGCTTCTGCCACGCCTTGAATTCTGCTTGCTCCTGTTCGCCTCCAAAAAAATCAACAAAGGGCTTCTAACTCGTGTTTAGGAATGGTTGTTCCCTGTTTTTTGGTTTTTGCCATTGGGAACACCTCCTATTGGTATGGATTTTTTGCACTCATCAGTATCGAAAGGTAAATCGCTGGTATCTTTGATTTCCGTCCAACCCTTTAACACTTTTTGGCGTGGTACAAAATAATGGTAAAAAAGTGTCGGACGAAAAAGTCCTGCATCAATAAAGATGTTTTAGTTTTTAGGATTTGCCGCAGGGTTTTGAACTACGGCTTTTCTCTTGTTCTAAACCCTGTCTATAAAGTTGGAATAGACATCAACTTGTTGGGTTGGGTATAGTTTTTCTTCTTTTACGGCTCGGAGCGCTCATGCACCACTATCTTCTTTACAAACTTTCGCACCATTTCAGGTTACACCTGAAATGGTGCGAAAGGCACACTCGTTCTTGTGCTGAATAGAGCTGTTTTAAACTGAGGCATAAAGGTCAAGCCGAAATTGTGACAAAACCCGATTCTTATGGTATTCTAAAAATAATATTTCCTGTTCTGCCCGTACTTGAATGAAAAAACTGTTACCGAGTAGGACACCGGCATCTGGTTTTTATAACTTGAATAGGAGTTTTTATATGATAGACAAAAGCACAAACCCGCCGAATGAGAAAACGTCAAATAACGGTTCCGAAATATTATTTCTGAATCCCCAGCTGATTACCGAAGCGGCAATCGCTATAAAGCAGCGGAAAGCAAATTTTCAGGAGCTGCTCGAACGCGCCAACGGCAGCGACTTGCAGGCACAGCACGAGTTGGCGCTTTGTTACTACACGGGCGACGGTACAGAAAAAGACTGTGAGCAGGCCGTTTTCTGGTTTGCCCATGCCGCAGAGCAGGGGCACGTGATTGCGCAATACGCTCTCGGCGTCTGCTATGAAAACGGCTTTGGCGTGGAGCAAGACGATGAAAAGGCCGCGAAGTGGTATCAGGAATCGGCGGAGCAGGACTATCCCCGGGCGCAGTGTGCATACGGCTTGTTTTTCGAGCTTGGGCAAGGTGTGGAGATGGATAAAGAGCAGGCGGCGCACCTCTACCGCCTATCGGCGGAACAGGGGTATGCTCCTGCACAATGTAACTTGGGCTTTTTCTATTACCGCGGCATTGCCGTAGAACAAAATGAAAAGGAAGCCATCTTTTGGTTGTTTAAGGCGGCAGAGCAGAAATATCCCCGTGCACAATTTTTGCTGGGAGAATGCTATGATTATGGCTATGACGTGGACAAAGAAACCGGCAAAGCGATAGAGCTCTACCGGCTTGCCGCCGAGGGAGGTTCTGCTTCGGCTCAAAGCAGACTGGGGCTTCTTTATTTGCGCGGGGAAGGGTTGGAACAAAGCGATGAGCAGGCATTTTTATGGTTTTCCAAGGGCGCTGAACAGGAGGAGCCTTCTGCACAGTGCCTTTTAGGCGAGTGCTATGAATTTGGTTACGGTGTGGATGAAGATTTTAGCAGAGCGTCGGAGCTGTACCGACAGGCCGCCGTGCAGGGATATGTGCCTGCCCAGTGCAATCTGGGCTATTTGTATTATCGCGGTATCGGTGTGGAGGAAAATAGTGAAGAGGCCATTAAATGGTTTTCTTTGGCTGCAGAGCGCGGTCATCCCCGCGCGCAGTGCCTTTTGGGAGAATGCCGGCTGAACGGTTACGGTGTGGAGAATGACCCCGTAAAGGCAACGGAAGATTTCCGCTGTGCGGCAGAGCAGAGCTATCCGCAGGCGCAGTATAATCTGGGCTGGTGCTTTGAAAACGGCGTCGGCATCGAACAAGACCCTGCCAAAGCGTTGGCGCTGTACCGCCTGGCAGCCGAGCAGGGGCATGTTCCCGCTCAGTGCAATATCGGCGTTTTCTACTACTGCGGAATTGCTGTGGAGGAAAATAACGAAGAAGCTGTCAAATGGTTTTCTTTGGCTGCAGAGCGCGGTCATCCCCGTGCGCAGTTTTTTCTGGGGGAATGTTTTGAAAATGGCTATTACGTGAAGCAGGATAGTGAAAAGGCATTTGAGCTATACTTTTTGTCTGCCGAACGGGAGTACGCCCTTGCACAGAACAGGGTTGGTGTTTTTTATTATCATGGAATCGGGGTAGAGCAAGACTATATTGCTGCCACAGGATGGTTTGAACGTGCGGCTGAGAAGGGAGTCATTCGTGCGCGGCATAGTTTGGGAAAATGCTATGAATTTGGCTGCGGTGTAGAGCAGGATTACGCACAGGCCGCAAAACATTATCATATTTCAGCCGAACAGGGCTATGCGCCGTCTCAGGTAGATTTGGGCGTGTTTTATGAACACGGGCGGGGTGTGGAAAAAAACACAGAAACAGGCTTTCGTTTTCACATGATGGCGGCAGAACAGGGCTTTGAGATTGGGCAGTGCAATGTGGGTTACTGCTATGAGAATGGGATTGGCGTAGAGCAAAATTACGCCGAAGCGCTGCGCTGGTATCATCTTGCCGCCGAGCAGGGATATGCTACCGCACAGTATCATCTTGGCCTGTGCCATGAACACGGCATAGGCGTAGAACAAGACTATTTAAAAGCGATGGAATGGTTTCAGCTTGCCGCCGAGCAGGGGGATGTGTATTCTCAGCGCAGTATGGGTCGATTTTATGAACAGGGGCTTGGAGTCGAGCAGGATTACGAGAAAGCGGTCGAATGGTTTTCTCTTGCCGCCCAGCAAGGGGATGACGAGTCTCAGTGTACGCTGGGTGTTTTTTTCAAATATGGGCGGGGTGTACAGCAGGATTATGAGGAGGCTGTAGGGTGGTATCAACAGGCCGCAGACCAGGGCTGCGCACGGGCGCAGAATCATCTTGCTATCATGTATGAGAGGGGATTGGGCGTTGATCGCGATTATCAGGAGGCCGCCCGGCTGTACCGCCTTGCCGCCGACAACGGCAATATAAACGCAGTACATAACCTTGCTGTACTTTACGATTATGGGCGCGGCATGCCGCAGGATCCGGTCGAGGCGGTTCGCCTGTACCGGATAGCCGCTGAGCGGGGGCAGCCAAGCGCGTTAGCCAATCTCGGCTATGCCTACGACCACGCGGAGGGCGGGCTGGAAAGAGATGCACAAGAGGCGTTCCGACTTTATCGGCTGGCAGCAGAAAAGGGGAGTGCCGTCGCGCAGTGTAATTTGGCAAATGGGTATCTGAAAGGAGAGGTAGTGGAACGTGATGCACAAGAGGCTGTTCGGCTGTTTCGACTTTCCGCCGCACAGGGCAATCTGACGGCGCTCAATAATTTAGGGGATTGCTATGAAGAGGGCAAGGGGGTAGAACAGGATTTTGCGCAGGCCATGAAGCTTTACCGACAGGCCTTTGATCAGGGGTATTCGTTTGCGGCCTGCAACATCGGGGGGCTTTATGAAAAGGGGCTGGGTGTTTTAAAGGATCTTGACGAGGCAATTCGTTGGTACCGTTTGGGTGCGGAGCAGGGCGACGAGGAATGTAAGAAAGATGTTGAGCGCTTATCCGCCGATTTGGGTGCTATATAAAGAAATATGGTATGGGGATTCTGCTGGGGGATTTTGTTATTTTAAAATACAGAACATCCTATTCTTGGCCGGCAGATAAGGCGAGTTTTGAAATTATCATGTGGTTTTATAATGGCAGATGAATGAAAGCGAATGGAAACAACATGAAAGGAAAGATTGTTATTTCCAGTATGGTTACAATATTCCTCTTTTTATGGCATAAAAGACCCCTCAACCAAAATTTGCTTCTGGCAGAGGGGATTCTTTTTTATTTAACTATTAAAAAGATAATTGCTGTTATCTAAAATAGCTTGTGTAATGGCAGCAAGGTCCTTATCATCAATAATACCATCAGGAATGACATCGGTATCAAATCTGGTGGTATCCGTATGGATGGCCTCCATACCGTAATAGTAAGCGTCAATCCCTAAGTCCAAAAGAGTATATTCGCCTGTCCGATTTACATCTTTATTGCCTTCTACTTCAATGGTATCTTCACCGCAATTTTCTTTGGCAACGTCCATTTCCAGAACATCATTATCAGCAATTCGGCCTTTTATAATATCCACTTTTCCGATGCCAACCGCTTTCGCTTTGAAAGTCAGTTCTATTAAGTCTTTGTCACCGGTCGTTTCATATTTAATTTCATTTGAACTCTCCATTCATTTTGTAGAGCATTAATGCTTTAGTGTAATTTAAACAATTGTTCATCTAATTATATCGTGTTATATTGTGAAAGATTAAGTGTAAAACATAAAAAACTCCCACTTTCACAATGAAAGTGGGAGTTTCTGGTTATTATTCAGTTTTATTTTCTCAGATATAAAAAAGCTGGGGCAGGTTAGCCTATCCTGCCCCAGCACACGGAGATACGGGCTCCATATACAACGGATAATTTTAATATAGCCCTGTTTTCTGGTTTTGTCAATGGGGATTTGCGATTATTCGATTTTTTCTGAATCGCCGCACATGTATTTTTGACCGCAGGCGACATAGGTATGCCCATGATGCCGATTAAAAAGTGCAAGCTGGTATCCCAACTGCCCAAATAAGATAAGATAGCAGCACCGGCCGCAGGAAATACGGCCAGCGCAGAAATGTAAAAACACGTTCACGGTCTTACGCTCTATCAAGATCGCTGGTATGAAACAACATAGCATCCTTAAAATAGACTGGTAACAGATCCATTGCTTTTTTTATGTCACAAAGCCACCTTCTAAATTGTCTATATATTATAGAGAGAGCATTAACGGAAAAATCGACATGTAATGAAGTCGGATTTTAAAAGATTCGATTTCAGTCATTCGCTTTTATTCATATGAAAGCTGCAAAAAGTAAGCAAAGGAGTTATCGCCATGAAACGAAAAAATAAAATCATTATTTTCTCTAGTGTTGTTTTTGTTGTTATTTTAGCTGTGTTATCTACGCTTTTTCTTACTCATAAAACAAAAGAGATCCGATTTATGAATGCATTAAATTGCTTTAATGTAGATGAAAATGATAACACCATACAATTTGCATTTATCACTGACAGAAACCCCGATATTGATTTTTTGGATCCTGAAAACATCTTGAGTATCCAACCGGTAGATGCTCCAAATCTTCAAGTTACAAAGTATGAAATTCTTCCAGATACATCGACTGATTTGTTGGGGGCTCGTAAGCATCGACTCTCTTTGCATTACTCTGTAAAAGGGGAAGAACCTATCGTATTTGAAAAAATAAATATCAAAACCAAAAACGAAGAACATACCTACGATATTGGTCACACAATATTAAATAGAAAGGATGAATCGAAAGAACCGGAAAGCATGGGTATCCTGGGGAATATAGCTATGACTGCTCGCTATCCATTGCACATATATTATGTAATGTATAAAAATGAGGGGAACACGAATGAAATCGTTGAAAAAATCGATATTGATCCTAACTTTCTAGTGTTTAACCCCAGGGTATATCTGAGTAATACAGACTATAATTCTACTTGGGAAAAAACAAAAGAAGGTTCCCCATTCCTCGATGACGAACTAGCGATTCCACCAGTCAAGGACATCAGCCATATTAATTTTGTGATTCCCCCAGAGAAGATGTTAACCATGATTATTACTTTCGAGGAAAAGGATGTTCCTTACGACCTGTTTGGATTTAGTACCACAATTCATTTCCAGAATTCTAAAATTCTTTATACCCCCGAATTAAAAACCGGATTAGGTTTTCGCAATCAGAAAGATGTTGATAAATTATTTCACAAATATTTTGGTTAATCATCAGTAAGTATACTGATTAAAAAATAAAGGAAGGTGTATTTTATGAAGACCAAAAATTAGCATCGTTAGATCTTTCTTTTCCAGTTAAATTACCCCTTTTTATTTAAGGGCAGCACACCGAGCACAAGGCAGAAACAAAGCGTGAAAAGATTTTAAAAGCCCACCTCTTTTTTAATTCAATCACGAATAGAAACGTTCCGGTTTATGCTGAAGAATTCAAAGTGTTTTAGAAATTGCTTTGCTTCTCTGTCACAAAACAGTCTTTTCAATTGTCTATACGTAATAGAAACTCAAAATCCCGACATTCTGCTGATGGAAAGGGGGGAGTCCAATGGGTTAAGAATTATCTATTAGCCGACCGATATTCTGTTGTACATTTAACAAGTTTAGAAACGACTTAGAAAACATTGAAATAAGATTTTGTAAAGACTCATTCGCCTTTTAAATCGTTATGAAAAGGAAGAGAAATAATCTATGACTAGAAAAGTACTTGCAAGTATACTCAGTATATCCATGGCTTTTAGCTTATTTGCTTTTCCCGCATATGCAACAGAAAATAGTTTAGAGGATGTTTCTGTCACCATTCATGAAAAGTCATACAACTTATTGGGTTAATGATACACTGGTCAAAGAAAAAGCGGCCTATGGAGATTCTGTATTATTAACAAGTGACGGAGAACCGGATGGTAGATATGAATTTATCTTTTATTAAGTAGGAATGAGGTGAGCCATGCTTCACGTATTTGAGCAAAAAAAGTGGGTTCTGGGCCTCACTTTATTGGTTGTGCTGTTGGTATTGGGGGGAACTTTTTTCTTTGTTTTTTATAATCACCCAAAACCAACAAGAGAAAAAGAGTTAACTGAAATTTGTTTTACGTTTGAAAATCCGCAGGATACGGACTATATCATACTTACCCCAAAAGACGGTGCCGAAGAGGGTGATTCAGACAAAAGATTCTTAGATGAGAACCATCAAGCTGTTTTTTTGATGAGTGTAGAATCAGATCATATCTTTTTAATAGATGGAATTACAGGAAATAATCGGATTAACGGTGAATTTACACTTTCAAAAGAGGATGAAAAACTTCTGTTTTTGGTGGACAAACTAGGAGCGATTCATAACACTTCTGATAACGTCTTATCAGAAAAGAAACAAGGATAAACGGCTTGTCCAACTAACAATTAAACATGTACAGACCTGGATTCTTTTAGCCGAATATAACCTGAATAGAAAATACTTTTAAAAAAATCCCCTCAACCGGAATTTTCCGGTTGAGGGGAACGTTTATGTAAGTAGAAAAAATATCACCTTTATAAGGGAATAGAGAAAACACAACCCAAAAGTAATCATAAAAGCTACACCCCAAAGGCGGTCTCTATTTTCTCTTTTTTGTGACACACATGCATAATAGCGCTTTGGCTCACCGCGAAATGTATATCTTCTTTGATAGTGTTCCCAAAATTGTCGTGGGAAAAAGGTTTGATAAAATCCCACCATAAAGAATATGGCAGAGATCCCAAGCCCGTTGATGCCGTTGGGGTCAATCACAATCAGGCAGACAAGCCAAGCCATCCCGACAATGAAAAACAAGTACGCTATTCCTATAAAAATCTTTTTAATACACGAATCACGCGGATGTACATATTCAATTTTATGCTTCCTTTTCAATGTTTTTCCCCGTTCATTATAAATCTTTCAATATCATATCACAAATACAAAAGCGGTGCACCGGAAAATTGTTCCAGTGCGCCGCTTTGTTGTTTTTATTCTATTCCCTGGTTTTTCGCTTAATTGCTGCAAATGCTTCACTGTATCAAGCTGTACCGTAACATACACAACCAATAATGCGCTAAATTTACCAAGTATTCCTTTAGGCTTGCATTGCTGTTGCAGCTTTCTTTTGATTCTAAAAGGGATTCATTTCATACAACTGCCGTGTTATGATAAATATAATATTGTTGCTGTGAATGTCCGATTTGACGGAGCCAAAGTGATTCCTAGTTTTGTGTGATTTAGGTTGAAAAAATCGCTTGAGCCGATGTGAAAAAATGGTTTGCCCATGCGACTTTTATTTTATCCCTGAGCATTTGAATCCCTATATGCGATATCCTAGTTAAAGACTGCGAAGGTTTTGGTGTGATGACTTATAAAAAAGATAAGGGAATTGCGCAAGCAGAATGAGCGGAAGTGATGGGCATTCGTAAAAGTACAAATCAGCATGTATGAAATTGGAAAAAGAGAACTTGATTTTGAAATTTTGAAAGTTCTTGCTGAAGTAATTGGCTTATTATTTTCTGTACGGTATAGAAATATAGCATAACAAAAGCCCCACCTGCTACCGCAAATAGCAGGTGGGGAAAGTAGAAAGCTTCCCAGAAGTAACTTTCTTGATACAATTATACAATATTGGAAAATGTTGTCAAGAAAGGGAGACGTAAAAATGAAAAAACAAACAATTGCTTTATTTTCAGCAGTTCTGCTTATTGCAGGGAGCCTAGCGGGATGTGGAGGAACAAGTACATCATCAAGTCCTTCTGAGGGCCAAGGTGCTGCAGACAGCACAGCATCTGTAGAAAGTGTAAACGCCCCAGAAGAAAAGAGCAAATATTATTTTAAAGATGGTGTTTTACAGGCAGAAGATATTAAAATTGAAATTACGGACCACAAAATTATCCAGTCAGGTGAAGAAGGTAATAAGTATGGGGATAAACCGGTTATTGCGTTTTGGTATAACACCACCAATATCACCGGTAAAGACATTGCTCCGTCAACCGCATGGATTATTATGTTTGAAGCAGTGCAAGATAATAACCCAAATGCGATCAATAAGCTGAAAATGGCAGCTCTTCCAGATAGTAAATTTTTAGATACACAAATAGAGACAATCAAAAAAGATGGTACAGTGGAAAATGCCGTTGCCTATAAACTTGACGATCTGCAAACTCCAGTCACTTTATATGCAAATAGGGGCCTAGCTGGGGAAAAACTCGGATCGCAGACATTTGAAATTAAATAAATAAATAAAAAAACGCCCGTTCCCGGCTGGCACCAGAAACGAGCGGTCACCATCAACCAAGAGCTGACGGTACATAAAATGCAATTATATTATATCTGTATAGCCCTCTAAAATCAATAAGAGGGCTATAATTATCTCTAAAGCTAAAAAGGGATCCAATGGCAATTGGTGAGCACTGGCTGATATCGAAAAAGATAAGGATGGCAAGCGTGAATATAATTTTTTCTGCTAGTACCCGAAAAAGAGACAGAATTGCAAGCAGTAAAACATGTTGTTTCTAAAAAGAAATTTCAGGATTTGCTAAACATAGACAGTGGGAAAATATTGATTGTTATATTAGCAGCAAAAAAGCGCATTGTCTCTATCAACAGTGCGGGAATATAAGTTGGAGAGAAGGCTTTTTTTAAAAATAGTATAAATTTAAAATAAAATGTTTATGCCAGAAATACATGTTGAAATTACACAGGTGTGAATAAGAAGGGGAAAAGGGCAGTATACTAAAGCCACCCAAATCATATCCTTCCGCAATGATTGAATTTGAAGAGCTATTGAGAAAAAGCGCCGCGGCATTTATGCAATATGAATGCAACGAGATGAGTAATGAAAGGCTTATTATAAAGGCATTTTAGGTTTGTTTAGATAGGTTCCAGTTCTGTTATACACAAAGAAAGGGCCGTCGAATTTATGTCGACGGCCTTTTGCTATGTCTGTATTCGTGCGACTTTCCAATTCTAAGAATGCTGTAAGAACACTCACGTTCAAAGTGTGAGTGATTGAACTTTTTAAGGGTTGTCATGTATAAAGGACAGGCGTATTTATTTTTTTGCAAAAACTGTCAATAATCTGGCAATGCTGGTTTCTTCGGCAATTAATTCTTTAAGCAGCTCGCAAACAGAAGGGGCTGTTTCTGAGTGGTTTGATGTGATTGCCATTTTATACAATCCGTTTTTTACCGCAGTCCATTTCGCAAATAATGCATGGGTAAAAAGTGAAGCTTCCTCCTCAAAAGGAACTTGTGTTTTCAAAAATTCTTGGAACATAAGGCGGTTATCGCGTAAAGTCTCCGTATATTTTGCCAACATAACCCCGTCTTCTGCGGACTTGTCTTTTAATGACTGTATCTGCTCCATCAGGTCTGCAAGCAAGAAGGGATGTTGCCGAAGAATGGCCTCCGCTTCCCGGGGAACATCAATGGTAAGAGGCTGCGGGTTGCTTTTTTGCACGCAGAGGATATCAAACGCATGCTCTGCAATGTATTCATATGGCAACGAAACATATTTTGCCTGATATAACGGATCAAAACAAATCAGCCGATTGCAATCTGCTTTCAGGCCAAAAAAATAGTGCAGCCTGTGGCGAAGCTGATAAACGACGCTCCACGGGAGATGAAAAGCATCCGTTCCAACCAGCACAATGTCCGGTGCTGGGCCGATAGCGGCGATGCTGTCTGCTGATTTTTGGCAGGAGTCTGCATTCAGGCAGATTAATTTTACACCCAAAATTTCCAGATTCTTGATAAAACGGGTGGGGGCATACATCTGGTGCTTTTTGTTATAAATCAGTTCATTTTCAGACCAGAGCGTGCCGCATGCGGTGCGGTAGTCAATGCCAAAGTAATCGGCAATGCTGGCGATACAGCTGTAATAACAGTTCAGGCCCTTTGCACTTATCAGGTTCATTTCTTATTACCTTTCTGTTTTCCCAGACAGGTTTTTCTTAATCTGTTCACGGATGTAATACTGTTGAGGTTGTTTATAGCTTGCAAGATTGGCTCGGCCATAAGCCACTATCTCTGGCAGTGTGTGCGGCCCATGGACCGGTATCACATCGGCGAACACCGTTTCTTGCCCTTCTTCATCTGTCTTTCCATACACCAAGCAGTCACTGACAAGGCCGCTGTTCATCAGGCAGTTTTCCACTTCTTCTGGATAAACCGTAAAACCTCGCACCAATATAATATTTTTCTTTCTGCCGCACAAAAATAAATAACCATTTTCGTCCAGATATCCGATATCTCCAGTGTGCAGATATCCATCGATAATCACACGATTTGTTTCAGACTGATTTTTATAGTACCCCAACATGACATTGTCGCCCTTTACCACAACTTCTCCGTGGACGAAGGGGGCATCTGTTATGCCATCTGGTGTTTTAATTCCAATTGTGACCCCTTTGATAGCCGTACCAACCGAATCTGTGGGGATTGGCATACCACGCTCGTGTTTGGCTATGAGCGGGGAGCTTTCTGTCATGCCATAGCCCTGAAGAAATGTAATGTCCGGATAGGCATTTTGTACGGCTTCGATGGTTTTTCCAGATACCGGGCCGCCCCCAAAACCAAAGAAACGAAGAGTATGGATATCATACCCCACAGATCGTCCCAGCATTTTCTCCATGAGTTGAATAATAATGCCGCCGCCGGCATAATGTGTGACCTTATCCCGCTGTACGGCCCTGAAAAAGCGATCCAGTGTAAAGGTGCCGCTGGTGAGGACGAGAGGAAAGCCCATCATCAGGCAGATGGTGAGAATCATCACGCCATAGGCGGAACAAAACGACAGGGCAATATAATATCGTGTCGATTCCAGTTCAGCTGCCGTAAAATGCAGTTTTTCCAGATACCCCTGAACAGACGTCAGAACATTGCGTTCAGACAACTGTACAATCTTAGGCTTTCCAACTGTTCCTGAGGTGCTGAGCAGTATCATGGGGTCGTCTTCCATTCTTTTTATGGCATTG
This sequence comes from Clostridium minihomine, assembly GCF_900240385.1. GTDB lineage: Bacteria > Bacillota > Clostridia > Oscillospirales > Acutalibacteraceae > Faecalispora > Faecalispora minihomine. Next base: position 218,969 of record NZ_OEQH01000005.1, read on the forward strand.
CTATGCACTGACTGTAACGGCAAAAGCTCTTCAATAAATACAACGCGTAAGGGAAGCGTATACTCATTTTGAATCTCATCTGTCAGTGAACGGAAGGCGGATGAAGTGATGAGAGTTGTAACCTGGGTATGCTGTATCAGATGAAAAATCTCGTGCTTTTTGAGCTGCGTATGTATGGGGAGTGCTACCATACCCGCCTGGAGTATACCATAAAATGCAGAGATGAAATCACCGCCGTTGGGCAGTAATAAAGCGACGGGTTCACTGATTTCAGCATGTTGAAAAAGCGCCTCAACCGCATTTGCTTTATAGAGGATATCTGCATATGTTGTTTCCTGTCCGTCTGCGATCAACGCGCAGCGGTGAATGTCGGCTTTGCTGTGTAAGATGTTTCTAATCATGGTCATCCTCCCTCGTTTTTTGTTTAATCAGTTTTACTAAATACGCAAGGTCTGCGCAGTCTTCCATTTGCATAATATCGAAACGAATACCAAAAGTATCTTCAATCTTGATTAATAAATTTATAAAAGCAAATGAGTCGATGCCCACATCCTGAAAGAGATGTAAGTGCTCTGTATTGGATGCGATGAAAATTCCCTCTTCGTTTATTAACTGAATGACGATTTTGCGGATGTGGCTTGTGTCCATAGGCCGCCTCCTATTATGCTGTATAGAAAACAGTCTGCATAGCCGCGGCTTCTGCTTTTTTGCGCCACGGCTTATACAGACAGTAGTCCTGTTTATTCGATAAATAGTCCGCCGGTAATGCTTAATTGCGCATCTTGAACTTCTGTGGTGCCTTCGGACATAATGCCAAGTACGATGGCCACTATGGTTCCTGCCGCCAGCGGTACGTTCAGGTCGATTGTTGAACCTTTGCGCAAGGTGTGCTGGGGAATGGGTTCACCACCCACATACGGAGCCGCATAGGTCATCGTATCCTGTTGAATTACGTAAGTCAGCTCATCCGTAGTGCACATAGCAATGCACGCAAAGGGATTTATAACGACGCCCGGCTGAAACTCAAAGTTTCTACTGCTGGAAAAGCCTACATAAAGAGATTTCAGCACGCCATCATAGGGCATCATAAATGATATTCCAGTATCCATAGTTCCAGTGAACGTAATTTGTCCAGTTTGCCATGTACCCAACTCGATATCGATGTATTCTTCTTGTTTTCCAAATCCTGCAAAGCAGATTTGGGATGGATATCCGTCTCCATATGCCGAAAGCTCGATTCCATATCCGGCAGCGGCAAAGGGGATTGTTGCGGCGATAGGGCCGGGGTTACCTTGCACGCCTTGTGGGCCAACCAAACTGTTGAGCCATTCCTGTTGGGTGCCGACAAATCCGTTTTCCACCGCTACTTCATAAGCACTTAAACCGTCTGGTCCTGTGGGGCCTGGTGGGCCGTTCAAAACATCCTCAAAAAGCACCAACGTACCCTGAAGGGGTACAGAAGGCGATAAATAGATTGGCCCTGTTCCAATGTTTTTTAGCACGACGGTTACTGGCGCTGTTGTCACTTCAATAATTCCTATCCCATAAACCTCGTCTGTTTTTATGGGCGAATTCCCTATGATCAAATCACCTTGTGATGTTTCCAGTGCAAACGCCGCGCCGCTTGTCGATAAACTGAATTGTACCGCCAACCACCAATCGATTACATACCTGCCTGCGGCCGAAAGAGTGAGTTCTCCTGTTGTTGTGTTATAAGAAATGTCCCCAACTGAATATTTAATAGTATTAAAAATAACCCGTTCATTTGACTCGATTACCGATGATGCATTCAAGTCCATTTGTAAAGCTGTTTGTCCCATATACGATCCTCCATAATATTCGCTCTATATCACTATATGTTGCTGCTTGGAATTTGTACCTTTGGGTCTCTGAATGATGGGAACCTTGAAAACTGTGGCTCAGATTCAGTGGACGCAAAAGGATCGCGATTGCCCAGTGGTTAGGAAAAACTTAAAATTACAAACCATTTTATTAATTTTAACGTACTAAAATTCAATCGAAACCTGGTAAAGTTGTAACCATTCGTGTTTGTATTTGCTTCAAGTGTAAAAGCAGAAGCTGCCCGATAAGGTTCGGATGTGATTTTAGAACAATTGACTGATTTTATCGTTATATACGATTGATTTTTAACAAAATGAAAGCTACAATTAAAAGGGATCTATTCCATTTCATTTACATAACATTTGCACGGGAATCAGAAATAGAAGTGCAATAAAATATACTCAGTGATGACGATTCAAACAGCTTTGAAAAAAGAGGCAAATTCGATAAAGAAAGAAATAACGATTGCGTTTTGCTTTCTATCCGTTTAAACAGCTGTAATTTCATGAAAAGACGTGGTCGCTAAGGGGTTCAGTCAGCACCGCTTTCATCGGTGCTTATTTCCTTTTGCAATGTTGCAAAAAACTGGCCGTTATGAAAGTTTTTATGGAGGAGAATTGGTATGGAAGAAAAAGTTATTTTTGAACACAATCTGCTGGAATCACAAGAGAGCAAACAGGATTTAAAAGAAATTGCGTCTTTTGCAAACCGCCTTCTGCTTCTTTTTCTCACTGCTTACGGTTTGTCTTCGATTGTGGTACAGATTATTCAAAGAAGCGTGACAAGCGCGTTGGTGGATGATTTAAGGCATATTTTACTGCTGTGTTTTTCTGTGATTCTTGTGTTTGTTGCCGGCAGCCGCCTGTTTCGCACAACTCCAAAACGAATTGCCTTTGGAACGCTGGCAGCTCCCAAGCTGCCAGCGGTTGATAGTGTTTTTTTAATGCTATCCCTTTTCTTTTTTGAATGGGGAATCGTTTTATGGAGTCTGCCTTTTATTCAAAAATTTTCACCGGACCAATTTAACCCGCCGCCCCTTTTTTATTTGATTATAGCAATAATTGGTCCCTGCATTCTTGGTCCTATTAATGAAGAGATTCTATTCCGCAGAATCGGGTTTCAGTATGCACAAAAATACGGGATGATGTTTGCTGTGGTGACTTCTTCTATCGTGTTCGCATTCGTACATGGCGCCCGCTTTCAAGTGTTTTATGCTCTTTTGCTTGGGCTGTGCGCAGGAATCCTCTGCGCCAAAACCGGCAGCATTTTGTGGCCCATTCTTCTGCATATGGCGCATAACGGCTTTCAAATCGCTATGTCTTACCTTTTTCCATTCTACGAAGGTATTCCATCCTTCCGTTTCTATCTCCTTTTGTTTGTGTTTGCGGTGCTATGTGTTACCTGCTTTCTTCTTTATGCGGCGCGTCAGCAGATTAGACTACGGAATATTTCCATAAAAGCAGGGATGAAAGCATTCTGGACACAGATGAAATCCGATAAAAGCAAATATAAGGCCTATTTTACCTCGGCAGGCGGGCTGGGATTTCTTATGCTTGCTATCGGCAATTTATTAGGTGAGCTGTTCTGAAGGGCGCAAAAGGAAACTGTTTTCATTTCGATTATTGATAGAATGAAAGCTTGGGAATCGAAACAACAGGATAGAGAATACAAGGGGGCGGTTCCTATTTATTTTAGCGATGTATTAAAATGGGTAAAAGAGGTTTATTACGACAACCAAACGGTTCAGAAAGTATGCAATAGAATCCTTATAATTATTGCAGCAGTATCAATCGCTGGTTTCTTTACGTTTGCATTTACTTTAGGACAAAATTGTGAAAAAGTCCGATTGGCTTCCACACACTACAACTGTTGGTTTGAGCAGTTACCCCCGGAACACCCGCTGAAACAAGATCCATATGGATTTCAACAGGCCATTCAATTACCAAGTGAGCTGGGCATAGTAGCAGGGGTGATATTTGATACTCAAGAAGAAATCGTAAAATATGAATTTAGCAAATTGGATATCACTGAATTGGGGGTGCTGGACGCTTATTTAAACCAAAAGTTTGATGAGTCTAAGCCGGAATATTTGCTTATTGATGCAAAGACAACCAAAACCCTTTCAAACATTAAGTTAAAGAATGGCGAAACAAAATTAATTCAGTTGTATCGAAACGGAGAAGAATTATCGTTTGATTATATACCGCCAGAGAATATGTGGCGGTATCATAAGAATTTGGAACTACATGAGTTAATCTCTATGGGCTTTGTAAAAGCGTATGTACAAAATCCTGACATAGCAAAAATCACTAATAATCAAATTACTGCCGTTACAAAAGGGAAAACAAAATTAGTGCTTATTTATGGAACACAATTACTTGAGTGTGATATTATTGTTCGGTAACGGTTAACCTTCAAGTTTCTTACATTACAAAGTCTTTCAATTGACTGCTGTGCTCATAATGGGAATTTCAATACCCGAAGCAATTTTTAAAAAGAGTTTGGGGTAAGGTATGATATCCGGAATATATTTGGGGTTTGGTAAACTGGTGCCTTTTCTTTTGGGCAGGCAGGTGTGCCCGGCTACCTGGTAATACTAAGCACATGATAAGGATGAATTTAATTTTTAAGGAATATAGCCCGATAAAGCATCTGCTTTCTGTTTTAAAACAGTTCACTTTGCCTTTTTACAGTCATACGTTTGACTGTTTGTGCCCAAACGGGTATAATAATATTATAAATTTTCCCAAAAGGAAGTGAAACAATGGATGGCAACCCTCGAAGTCAACGAAAAGGCTTCAATCTCCCCTGTAAAAACATAAACCAATGTGCCGGTGCTTATTGCAGGCTGTTGTCCATTGTGCATTTTTGCTGATGGGCTAATTTTCCTGTGTATTTTCTGCCGTCCATTGGGGCGGCTTTTTTGTTGCTATATTGTGTTTTCACTGGGGAATCCTAAAACAGAAAGGACTGATTCCAGTGAATTTCATCAACAAGAACACTCGAAGCAAGCAGATTCAAAAAAATAAGCAGGATACCGAAGCAAAGCTTCGTTCCTATGCGTTTTTGACAGCAGAGGAGCTGTTTGTGCATCTGTCTGCTGCACCGGAAGGGCTTACCAGTGACGAAGCTGCAAACAGACAAGATGAATTCGGTAAAAACGTTATCACGATAGGAAATAAGAATACGGTACTGCATCGGCTGAGAGAATCGGTGGTCAACCCTTTTAACGTCATTTTACTGTTAATCGCCGCTATTACGTATTTTACGGATGTAGTTGCATCCTCACAGCCGGACTATCTCACTGTCGTAATTATTTTATCTCTTGTTTTTCTGTCCAGTTCGGTTGCGTTTGTACAAAGCCAGCGTTCCAACGCCGCGGCTGAAAAACTATCTCAAATGATTTCGAACAAAGCGGATGTCTGGCGGGATGGAAAGCTGACGGAAATTTCGATGGATGAGGTAGTGCCCGGCGATATTGTTCGGCTTTCGGCTGGCGATATGCTTCCGGCGGATGTGCGTTTTTTAACGACGAAAGACTCATTTTTGGCACAGGCAGCTTTGACCGGTGAGTCGAATCCGGTGGAAAAGTTCAGCGATGCCAAAAATAACTCTAACGATGGACTTACCGATTTGCAGAACCTTGGTTTCATGGGTTCAAACGTGATTAGCGGCAGCGCAACGGCGATTGTGCTGGCTACCGGAAACAATACGTATTTCGGTTCCATGGCAAAATCATTATCTGGCGACAGGGCAAAAACCAGTTTTGAGCGCGGTGTGGATTCGGTCAGCAGTCTGTTGGTTCGCATGATGCTCATTATGCTTCCCACTGTATTTTTGATTAATGGACTGGTGAAGAATGACTGGCCCGGTGCGCTGCTTTTTGCCATCAGCATTGCGGTGGGGCTTACCCCGGAAATGCTGCCTGTGATTATGACCTCCACTTTGGCAAAAGGTGCAGTTACCATGTCGAAACACAAGGTCATTGTGCGCACCCTCGGCGCCATACAGACTTTTGGGGAAATGGATGTGCTTTGCACCGATAAAACCGGAACGCTGACTGAGGATAAGATTGTACTGGAAAAGTACATGAACCTTCATGGTGAAGATGATGACCGTGTACTGCGCCATGCTTACCTGAACAGCTATTTTCAGACGGGGCTTAAAAATTTGATTGATCTTGCCATTATCAATCGAGCGGTGCAGACCAGTTTAGAACCTGTTTTAGACTCTTACAGCCGTGTGGATGAGATTCCCTTTGATTTTTCCCGCCGCAGAATGAGTGTGGTTTTGGCGGACAAAAATGGCAAACGGCAGCTTATTACAAAAGGTGCGGTAGAAGAGATTCTTGCTATTTCCTCTTTTGTAGAGATGAACGGGCGTGTTTTGCCCATGGATGAAGAAACAAGACGCGCTGCCCTTGATGTTTATGAAAAACACAATGCCGACGGCCTTCGAATGATTGCAGTGGCACAAAAAAATGAGATCTCTGACAGTGAAACGTTTGGCGTAGCAGATGAAAAAGAGATGGTCTTAATCGGCTTTGTGGGATTTCTGGATCCGCCGAAAGAGAGCGCCAAGGCGGCGATTACTGCGCTGCGGGAACATGGGGTTCGCACCGTTGTACTTACCGGCGACAGCGAAGGCGTAGCCTTGAAGGTTTGCGGCAAAGTGGGGGTGAATACGTCACGCCTTCTGACAGGCCGCGATATTGAAAAAATGGACGACACAGAATTGCTGGATGCGGTAAACAGCTGCGATCTTTTTGCAAAATTATCGCCTTCCCAAAAAGAAAGAGTGGTAAAAGCACTTCAGACAGCAGGCCATACGGTTGGTTACATGGGGGACGGCATCAACGATGCTCCTGCGCTTAGCCAAGCGGATGTGGGGATCTCTGTGGACAGTGCTGTGGATATTGCCAAAGAAACGGCGGATATTATTCTGCTGAAAAAAGACTTGATGGTGCTGGAAGAAGGTGTCATCCAGGGACGCCGCACCTTTGGAAACATTGTAAAATATATCAAGATGGCGGCAAGTGGAAATTTTGGCAACATGATATCAGTGATTGCAGCCAGTATCTTTCTTCCGTTTTTGCCAATGCTGCCGGTTCAGATATTGACGCAAAACCTTTTGTGTGATTTTTCTCAAATGGGCATGCCCTTTGATAATGTGGATGATGAATATGTAAAAAAGCCGCGCAGATGGGAAACGAAATCGATTAAGACCTTTATGGCCTTTTTAGGGCCTCTTAGTTCGGTGTTCGATCTTTTATGCTTTGCCATCATGTGGTGGGCAATTGGGGCAAATACAATGGAGTTGTCCCCGCTGTTTCAATGCGGATGGTTTGTATTCGGAACCGTGTCGCAGGTGTTGGTTATTCACATGATTCGTACGGCAAAATTACCATTCCTGCAAAGCAAACCCTCTATGCCGCTGTTCCTGTCCACACTGATTGTAGCGGTGATAGCGCTTACCATCAGCTTTACCGGATTTGCAGTCGGTATCGACATGATGCCGCTCCCGGTTTCGTTTATCCCATGGCTTGTGCTGATTCTGGCAGGATATTTCCTGTCGGCACAGTTGGTTAAAAAAATCTATGTCAAGCGATATAAAGAATGGCTTTGAGCCAATAAAGCAAAGCGTTTACTTGCAAAGGCGGGATAAAGAACTGTTTATCGTTCCTGCTGTTAAAAATTCGGCTTGATAGGAAAAAACATCAAACCAAAAGGCGGCATCAGCAAAGAGCTGATGCCGCCTTTTCTACTTCTGTATCAATACTTTATGCAAGGTGTTTTACGGGAGAAAGAAATCATGGTGACAGGCAAATTCCTCTGTTACCGCAGCAGACCAAACTTTTCAGGCAGATTGATACGGGGAAACACTTTATGCTGCAAAATAAAAAAAGATTGAGCCTAACCGGGGCTGTATGTTCCTGTTGTGATTTTTCACTATCCCTTCATATAAATTCCGCATAACCCATTCATGCTTATGATTCGCATAAATTGTGCACTGAATAGGTTAGGGGCACAATATGTTGATAAGTCGGTTGAAACGGTGGAATCATTCCAGTGCGTAATGACATATATTAGGATTATCCTTATAGAAATGTGGTGCCAAAATTGAATGGAAATTATAGAATATCGCTGCGTACTCCGCTTGGCGTTCAAAATGGAATAATTACCTTTGTAAATAAAGAGGGGGCGCTTAGCGGTTCTATTCGAGCAATGGGGAATGTCAGTTTTTTTAGAAATGGAAAAATCGATGGAAATCGATTTGAATTTTCCGGAATTCTGAATGCCGGTTTATTGAATCTTAAATATACCGCGCAGGGTGTTGTGGATGGAGAGAAACTTCAGGTCACAGCAGTAACCAGTTACGGAACCTTTTTGATCGTTGGAACAAAAACAGTATAAGAAAAGCGCTTAGCTTGGCAGCTAGGCGCTTTTTTCTGTTTTTACACGGTTTATTAGGACAATCCCTGCCTGAAAAGAAGAAAGTGTCTCAAACAAAAAAGTGTGGCTTATGATTCAAATGATTTCATATTTGTGGTTAAAGTTTTGCGTAATGGAACACACTACTGTTGAGGTGATAAGTATGAATCATAACAGCAATATGCCCACTGGGTTAAGAATGGCACTGACTGGAAATTTGGATGCTTTAAACCATTTTTCTTCTTTATCGCAGGGGGAGCAAGAACGTTTTATTGAGGGAGCAAAACAAGTGAGCTCAAAGCAGGAAATGCAGTCGTATGTCGATCATCTAACATTGAGGTAAAGAATATGGAAGCAAAAAGAAGTCAAAATGTACAGCCACCGAAAAAAGATAATGCAGAAAAACCCATCCCGAAAGATATTTATCCGGTCATCGATACCGACCTTGCCCGGGATAATCTTCAAAACGATATTCCAGATGCTGATTTGCAGGACTTATAATCTTTCACCGCCCATATGGGCGGTCTTTTTTTGATTAAAAAAGAGATTTCACCGTTTTTGCGGCTGCGCCTTGTGCCTGAGAATCTTCGGAATAAAAGGAAGTGCTTTCTAAACAGTGTCGGTTGGTTTCTGCCTTTTGCAGGATAGCCCCATTCCATTGCTGCAATGCTCTGGCAGCCGATAATTTTATTCAGCAGACGGTAAAGAGTCTTGCAAAGAAATTGTATACCGGTTTACCCGTTTGACGTCCGATCCATCGCACCCGGTCAAGGGGACTGAAGTGGTTCCCAAAATGCAGATCATTTTTATTGTGATGCCGGTTTTAGGCAGCTTTTTCTTATTCTTTTTCATCATTGAAACTTTTTAGCAAATTTAAACAAGAACCTTGACGAATGTGCTCGAAAAGATTAAAATGATTTTATCTCTGTAGTGTGTAACGGATTTACAGTGATAAAAACAACTTGACAGAAAAAACGGGGGTAAGTATATTGGACGACAAAAATTTTAAGCCTTATATTCCGGCAGACAAAGTGATGCCGGAATTTACCGTTTATTCGGTAGGGCTGGGTATCCTGTTGGTTATTCTTTTTGGTGCTGCAAACGCATACCTGGGTTTGCGTGTCGGCATGACGGTTTCGGCGGCGATTCCTGCAGCAGTTATTTCTATGGGTATTATCCGTGTGGTCTTAAAACGTGATTCTATTCTGGAAAACAACATGGTACAAACGATTGGATCAGCTGGTGAAGCGCTGGCGGCTGGCGCAATTTTCACCATGCCTGCTTTGTTTATGTGGGCAAAAGAAGGTCTTTCAGACATGCCTTCTTTGACTGAGATTTCTTTGATTGCACTTTGCGGCGGTATTCTTGGTGTTCTGTTTATGGTGCCTTTGCGTACGGCGCTGATTGTAAAAGAACACGGTACATTAGCCTATCCGGAAGGACAAGCCTGTGCGCAGGTTTTGATGGCCGGTGAGGAGGGTGGAAACAAAGCTTCCACCGTATTTATCGGTTTGGGTGTAGCTGCAGGCTATAAGTTCATTACAGATGGAATGAAGCTGTTCCCCAGCGAGATCGATTGGGCAATCCCTGCTTATCGGGGTGCCGGAATCGGTGCCGACGTGCTTCCTGCATTGGCCGGTGTCGGTTATATCTGTGGGGCAAAAGTGTCTTCTTATCTTTTGGCCGGCGGTGCAACTGCCTGGTTTGTCATTATGCCTTTGATGGCTCTTTTTGGCAGTGATCTGGTTATTTTCCCTGCCAGTGTTTCGGTTGCGGAACTGTGGGCAACCGGCGGCACATGGGGCCTTTGGAGTAATTTCGTCCGGTATATCGGCGCAGGAGCAGTTGCGGCCGGCGGTATTATTACATTGATTAAAACGTTACCCTTAATTGTAAGAACATTCCGGGATGCAATTTCTGGTTTTGGCCAGAATACAAAGGGAACACTGCGCACAGAGCAGGATATTCCCATGAAATATCTGCTGGGCGGCATCGTTGTCATTGCTTTGGTGATGTGGCTGGTTCCGGCAATCCCTGTGAACCTGTTGGGTGCATTGATTATCATTGTATTCGGTTTCTTCTTTGCGACTGTTTCTTCTCGCATGGTGGGACTGATCGGTTCTTCTAACAACCCGGTTTCGGGCATGTCGATTGCTACTTTGCTAATCGCCACCATGATTTTGAAAGCAACCGGCAATGGCGGCATTGGCGGTATGATTGCGGCGATTACCATCGGTTCTGTTATTTGCATCACAGCGGCAATGGCCGGCGACACCTCTCAAGATTTGAAAACCGGTTATCTTGTGGGCGCTACGCCCATCAAGCAGCAGGTTGGCCAGCTGATTGGTGCAGTTGTTTCTGCTTTAACCATCGGCGGTGTTCTGTACCTGCTTAATATGGCTTGGGGATACGGCTCCGCTGAGCTCCCTGCGCCTCAGGCTACTTTGATGAAGATGGTTGTAGAAGGCGTTATGGGCGATAATCTGCCCTGGTCACTTGTTTTCACCGGAGTTTGCATTGCAATCGTGATTGAGATTTTGCAGATTCCTGTGCTTCCTTTCGCAATTGGTCTGTATCTGCCGATTCACCTTTCTGTGCCGATTATGGCAGGCGGTTTGATTCGTCTGTATCTGGAAAAACGCAAGGCTTCCTCTGAAAAAGCAAGGGAAGATATGGTACAGTCTGGTGTTCTGTATAGCTCTGGCCTGATTGCGGGCGAGGGATTGATCGGTGTTCTGCTGGCTGTGTTTGCCGCAGTTGGCGCTAATTTGGCGCTGCCCGAGAATCTTCGCTTTGGCAATTTCGGCGGCCTGATTGCGTTTATTCTTCTGCTGCTGACCATGCTGAAATTCACTGTTTGGAATAAGAAGCTGAACAAATAATCAGACTTTTATGAAATAGGATCGGGCTGTATACTCGAAAGAGTGTACAGCCCGGTTTGGACAAATTAGGAGAAGATCGGATGAAGAAGAGAAAAAGAGAAAACTATCTGGACTTTGTGCCGGTTATAAATCCTCGCAACACATGGGATGAAAAGAAAAGTATTGTTACGATTCACATGGTGAATCGAGGCTTTGCCCACACGATAGCCCAGAAGCTGTTTCGCTCTCCCCGGGTCAGCCATATTGCGCTGGATCAATACGGCAGCTTTCTCTGGAAGAAAATTGACGGTGTTAGAACGGTGGGGGACTTGGCCAATGAAATGAAAGCACAGTTCGGTGATAAGGCAGAACCGCTTTATGATCGGCTGATTCATTATATGAAGATTCTGCACAACAACCGATTCATCCTGTATCAAGGCAAAGATAAGATAAAGTCATAGTGTGCCGGCAGATGACGATTACTGTTCTGCTTTTTAAGCAATACAATCGTGCAGAACCAAAAGATTTTGTAAGGCGGATGATTGGCGGTTCAATCACTGGTTGAGTCTGCCGAAAATGTATATACCGTTTATCATAGTAAATCGTAAAGGAGCGAGTGTCATGGGAGTATTAGAACATTTGGAACCCCGCAGTGTTTTTCATTTTTTTGAAGAGATTTCTGCGATTCCGAGAGGATCAACGAACACCAAAGGCATTAGTGACTGGTGTGTAGCCTTTGCAAAAGAGCGTGGGCTGGAATATTATCAAGATAGCTTCAACAATGTGATTATCATCAAAGAAGCGACAGCAGGGTATGAAAAAGCCGAGCCGATTATTTTGCAGGGACATTTGGATATGGTTTGCGAAAAGGCCCCGGATTGCACCAAGGATATGGAGAAGGAAGGCCTTGACCTGATGGTGGATGGCGACTTTATCCGGGCAAAGGGCACAACGCTGGGCGGTGACAACGGAATTGCGGTTGCCATGGCTTTGGCCGTGCTTGATTCCAAGGAATTGTCCCATCCCCGTGTAGAAGTTATTCTTACCATTGATGAGGAAATCGGTATGCTGGGGGCCGTTGAACTGGACTTGTCCCCTTTAAAAGGAACCAAGCTTATCAACATTGATTCCGAAGAAGAGGGAATTTTCACCGTTAGCTGCGCCGGCGGAAATATGACCCGCTGCCGTTTGCCTTTGCAGAGAGCTCCCTTTGCCGGAACTGTGCTGAAAGTTACAGTGGGCGGCCTGTTGGGCGGCCACTCTGGCGCTGAGATCGATAAAGGACGTGCAAACGCCAGCATGCTGCTGGGCCGCTTGTTGTTTGCGGCACAGAAAAAGTCCGAATTCCGTTTGGTGGCGGTTGAGGGCGGCAAAAAGGATAATGCCATCCCGCAGGAGTCCTATGCTTTGCTGGTGGCTTCTGATGCCGATTCCATCGGCGCTGTGGCAGAAGAGATGGAAGCGGCTTTCAAACATGAATACCTGAGCACAGATTCTGGTGTGTTTGTCAAAGTGGAAGCAGCCCGGACAGAACAGCTGCCTATGGACGAAAGCTCCACCTTGAAAACCGTTAACCTGCTCACCTGCATGCCGAATGGAATTCAGGCAATGAGTGCCGACATTGCCGGACTGGTTCAAACCTCGCTGAATTTGGGCGTGTTGGTAACCGAAGAGAAAGAGCTGTTTGCTTCTTTCTGCATCCGCAGCAGTGTGGCTACCCAAAAGCAGATGTTGGTTGACCGCCTTGCCTGCCAAATGCAGTTGTTAGGCGGCAGTATTGAGATTTCAGGGGATTATCCCGCGTGGGAATACAAACAGGAATCGTCTTTGCGCAATCTGATGGTTGAGGTTTTCCAAAAGCAGTATGGCCGTGATCCAGAGATTTCGGCAATCCATGCCGGATTAGAATGCGGCATGTTTATGGGCAAACGCCCGGAACTGGATTGTGTGTCAATTGGACCGGACATGTGGGAAGTTCATACTTACCGTGAAAGCATGAGTATTTCGTCAGTTCGTCGTGTGTGGGAATACCTTACTGAGCTTCTGAAATGCTCGAAATAAAATAGAATCAGGCTATTTCCGATTGCAATGGGAGATAGTTTTAAAAGAAAACAGGATGCCTTCTAAACCAGAAGGCATCCTGTTTCTATGTTAATATAAAAAGAAAGTTTGGCAATAGAAAGTGCTTTTCTCCATGCAGTTTCTTTGCGCAGCATTTCGGCGGTTTTGCTATCTTCATGCCATCATTACAAAATCGGAAAGCCCGCAATTGGTGGCTTTCCGGTGAAGAGCCTTATGAAGTCTTTTAGTGCCAAAGTTCTCGTTTATCACTAAAAAGTGCCCCTAGCATATGATATGGCGAGGTGACATGTATGGCCAATTACTGTGTTCCGGGCGAAGATTTAGTGCTGATTGCTTCTTCCATTGCCGTCTCGCTGGCAAATGGGCGCAGCACGGACGAAGTGAACGTCTTGGGCAATTTGCTTCAGGCAATTGGTGAGAATCTGTCGCTGATCGCTTCTCAAAGAAGTGCTTGTGAAGGCTGGACTTCGAATAAATAACGCATCTTCTTGCCGGCTGATTTGCTTTGGCTGGTATGGGGGAGAGCACACAGGTTTCCCTTTTTTATCGAGGAAGCACAGATTATTTTGAAAATAGAAATATCGCTGCCACGATAACACCAAGAACAATTCGATACCAACCAAATACTTTAAAGTTGTGACGTTTGATGTATACGGTTAAAAATCGAATGGCAAGAATAGAGACGAAAAAAGCCACAATGGTTCCTGTCAATAAAACGGCGATTTCCAAGCTTGTGCCTGGCAGGCCAAGCTTTGCTGTTTTTAGCAGACTGGCGCCAAACATCACCGGGATTGCCAAATAAAAGGTGAATTCAGTGGCTGCCACTCTAGAAGTGCCAAGAAGCATGGCTCCGATAATCGTTGCCCCGGATCGGGACGTGCCGGGGATGAGCGCCAGTACTTGAAATATCCCAATCAGAAGTGCAGTTCGATAATCAATTTGATGAACCTCTTTGATTTTGGGGGTTCGATCCATAGTCTTGTTTTCAATCAGAATAAATAAAATACCATATAAAATCAATGTAAAGGATACGGTTTGATAGTTATAAAACAGGCTGTCGATCCAATCATCCAGCAAAAGACCGATGATAGCTGCCGGAATGCATGCAAACAGTATTTTTCCCCAAAGAGACAGGATGTCTTTTTTTACATGAAGCTTTCCTTCGTTGGAGAAGGGCAATAGCTTTTTCCAATAAAATGTGATTACTGCAAAAATTGCCCCAAGCTGTATCACCACAAAGAACAGTTCTTTAAACTCTTGAGACGCATTTAACTTTAAGAATTCATCTAATAGAATCAAATGTCCCGTGCTGCTGATGGGCAGCCATTCGGTAATCCCTTCTACGATTCCCAAAAGGATGGCTTTTAAAATTTCTATCATGTCCATATAACGATTCGAGCTCCCATTCTATCAATCAAAAATTTCTGTATGTTGGAAGGACAAGCCGAAATTACTTTTTCTGTTTGGCTTGATATCAAAGGAACTGCTGTTTGGGGATCCCTTATTTTTTTCCACTTGATATTCCTCCATTCTTGGTAAGATTGTTCTTCGATATTTTGGGATGGGTTGTTTCATTTCTCTTTTGCTGCCCGGTAATTTTGATTTTATGGAATCTTTTTCCCATCTTGTTCGGGCTGGATGTTTGCTTTAATGATTTGCTTCTAATTTTTATCCCACGATATCATACCATTTTTTCGGGGCTCAGAAAACCATTCACAGAAAAGTTTACAGTTCTGACACGGACGGCCGCTTTATAACTTGATAAGAATAAATAAAACAGAAAATGTTTGTGGCACAAAGGGGAAAATCAAAGATTATTTTCTCGTTTATTCCTGCTGATCCGGTTCCTTTTTCCGTTTTTATCCGTTATAATAAAAACAAAGAATTTTGCCTTTTTGTGTGCAAATCAAGACAGTTTTCATTCTTTGTTAGTCAGAATATGAACCGGGTTTTTGGGATCCGCTGTTTCCGGTTTTTGTTATTTTAAGGGGAGAAAAACGTGTTTGGGCATAGCTGGAACTCAACTTTATTTTCGTATTTTTAAAAATCATTTGGGTCAGGAGGTTCCTTATGACACTTGTGGAAGAAAAAAAATTACTTCGTACTGAAATTAAGAATCGAATCTCGAACCTTTCCGCAGAATATGTTCGCGAGTCGGACAAAGCCATTGTTCAAAACATGTTACAGCACCCCTGGTATCAAGAAGCAAACATGATTTTCTGCTTTGTGGGGACTGAGAAAGAAATTCATACAAAACTATTTCTCGAGCAGGCATTTGCCGATCACAAAAGAGTGTGTGTTCCTTTGTGTGTGGCAAAAGGAGTGATGGAGCCCCGAGAGATCGGTTCCCTTTCGGAACTTGTTCAACAAGGCCATTACGGAATTTTAGAACCGGCAAACAATAGCCGGCGTGTTTTAACCGATGAAATCGATTTGGCAATTCTTCCTTGTGTTACCTACAATAAAAAAGGGGAAAGGCTGGGGCATGGCGGCGGCTATTACGATCGCTTTTTGGAAAAGGCAGGCTTTCGCTCTATCCTTATTTGCCGGGAACAGCTTTTAAGCGAGCAAATTCCCATGGAAGAACATGATATCCGAATTCCGGCTGTCATTACGGAGCTGGGTTGCTTTTCCACCATGGAGTGATGCTGAGCTATGACATGTTTCTGTCTCAAAAAAGAGAGAAACCCAATGAAACTGAAAGGAACCGTACAAAAATCCCATGCAGGGATCTTTTGTACGGTTCCTTTATTCATTTACAATAAAGATAGTGCGTTCTAGATGCAGTTTGCGGTGTTGCATTTGAACTCAACCTGTGCTAATAATGCAGCGAATTCAGAAAGGGAAACGCTATTGCTTGATCAGGTTATAAGAAATGCAGGTGGGGCGTCCGGTATGGGGCTCCGCCATAATTTCTGCATCAATATGAAAGGTTTCTTTTAACACTTCGTGAGTCATCACTTGTTCCGGTGTGCCGTGGCAAATAATATTGCCGGAGCGGATGGCTATCATATAATCGGCAAAGCGGGCGGCCAGATTCAGATCATGAAGCACCATTACAATGGTGCAGCCCTGTTCCCGGTTGAGCCGATACAGCAGTTCTAATACTTCCAGCTGATAGGCCAAATCCAGATAGGTGGTGGGTTCATCCAGCAAAATTAAGTCGGTTTGCTGCGCAAGAGCCATAGCAATCCAAACCCGCTGACGCTGCCCGCCGGACAAATTATCTACGGCTGTTGTTTCCAAATCGGTTAGCTTTGTCACTTCCAGCGCCCAACGGATGATCTGTTTATCCTGTGGCTGTAATTTTCCGAATCCCCGCTGGTGGGGAAAGCGGCCATAAGCGACCAGTTCACCCACGGTAAGCCCTGCCGGTGCTTGGGGGGACTGAGGCAAAATGGCCATTTTCTGCGCCACTTCTTTTGTGGTAAGCTGGCGGATATCATCGCCGTTTAAATACACCATGCCGCCTTTGGGCTTTAAAATGCGCCCCACAGCTTTTAATACGGTGGATTTTCCGCATCCGTTGGGGCCGATAATGGTGGTGATTTTCCCCTGAGGGATCTGCATGTCCAAGTCATCAACCACCAGATGATCTTCATAAGAAATGGCCAGATTTTCTGCCACGATGCTGTTCATTTCACTCACTCCTTTGAAAAGGGTTTTTATGCATTGCTTTTTGCCAGCAAATAAAGGAAATAGGGGGCGCCGATGATTGCCACCATGATTCCTGTTGGGATTTCAGAGGGCTGTACGATCACCCGCGCGATGGTGTCGGCAACAGACACCAACACGGCTCCTGTCAATGCACAGGTGGGGAGAAGCACCGCATGACGGGGCCCCACCAGCCGCCGGGCCAAATGGGGGGCTATCAGCCCGACAAAGCTGATGCTGCCGCTGACGGCCACACAAGAAGCTGCCAATGCAACAGAAGCCCCCAGCAGCCTGCGCCGTTCTTTTTCTACAGAGGCACCCAGGCTGTAAGCCACGTCGTCCCCCAAGCTTAAAACATCCAATACCCGGGCTTTTGTCAAAACATAGGGGATCAGAACCAACAACCATGGCAAAAGGGCTAACACAAACTTCCAGTTGCTGCCCCAGATGCTGCCGGCTTGCCAGGTTGCCACAAAGTCAAACTGGGTTTCGTCCAGCTTGACCACCAGCACGGTAGTCAAAGCCGAAATTCCGGCCTGTATTGCCACACCGGTTAAAATTAGGCGCATGGGGGCAACGCCTTCTCCTTTTTTAAAGGCCAGTGCATAAATAGCCACGGCGGTTACCCCGGCCCCGGCCAGCGCCAGAAACGGCAAAGTAAACACGGATAAAAAGGACTGTGCACCAAAGAACAGCACATACAGAATCACCATGAGCCCTGCGCCCGCATTGATTCCCAACAGGCCGGGATCTGCCAGCGCGTTTTTCGAAATGCCCTGTATTATGCAGCCGGACAGCGCAAGCCCGGATCCCACAAGCATAGAAACCACAATACGGGGCAGCCGGAACCCGAACAGAATCAGGTTTTCTTTGCCGGTTCCCCCGCCAAACAGTGTTCTAAGGGTGTCCAGGGGCGATAGCTTTGTATATCCGGTATTCATGCTAATGAGAAAAGAAAGAACCAGCAGTATTGCGCATCCAATGACAATGGCAGCATTCCGTTTGGCTATTTTGCGCTGATAGGCTTCGTTTTTTATTTGTTGAGCAGTCATTTGCTTGTTCATCCTTAGATCGCCCTCCTTTGTTTTCGGGATAGATACAAAAAGAAGGGAACGCCCACAAGGGCAGTGAGAACGCCGATGGGGGTTTCAAAGGGGGGATTCAGCATTCTTGCGCCCAAATCTGCCAGCACCATTAAAATTGCGCCCAATACGGCAGAGGAGGGAATGATCCAACGGTAATCCACACCCACCAGATAGCGGGCCAAGTGCGGAATCATCAGCCCCACAAAGCCCACTGATCCCACAACCGAAACAGAGGCTCCCGCCAAAATCAAAACAATCAGAGAACAAAGCACATTGACGGCGATGGTATTCAGCCCCAAGCCTTTTGCCACATCTTCCCCCAGACTTAACAGGGATACCGAACGGGATAAAACAATCGCTGCCAGCAAGGCGCCCAAAATCCAGGGAGTCATAATTTGAACTTGCTCCCAATTGGAACCCGCAACTCCGCCCACTGTCCAAAACATAATATCCTGAGCCACATGAAAGTACAGGGCAATTCCCTGGCTCAAAGCGGCCAAAAGCGCACTGACTGCCGCGCCTGCCAGCACCAGGCGCATGGGGGTGGCCCCACCCCGGCGCATAGAAGCGATGCCTTGAACCAAAACGGTTCCCAGTGCTGCCCCCAAAAAGGAAAAGAGAATGATTTGAAGGTAACCCATTCCGGGGAAAAAGGCAAAACAGAGCGAAAGTGCAAAACCTGCCCCTGCGTTCAGGCCCAACAAACCCGAATCGGCCATGGGGTTGCGTGTGGTTCCCTGCATAATGGCCCCGGATACAGCAAAGGCTGCACCCACCAAAGCGCTGGCGATTACGCGGGGCAGGCGCAGATCCAGAACAATGAGGTGGTGGGTGTTTTCTTTATCAAAGCGGAACAGGGCATCCCATACCGTTTGCAGCGAAATCTCGGCTGCCCCTTTGGTGATGGAAAACGCCATCAAAAAGCAAAGCAGTCCGGATCCGCCAAACAGAATGAGCCATGCTACCCAGACCCGGCTGTTTTGTTTATGTTGTATGGTTTGAGCCGGCTGTGCCGGATTGTTCGGTGAATTCATTTTGATTTGTTGCCTCCTTGCCGCTTTGCTCCGGCCTGTGCCTGATGCAGGCGGCTATAGATTCCCCCCTGCTGTATCAGTTCTTGATGTTCTCCTTGCTCTGCAATTCCGTTTTCGCTCAGCACGATGATACGGTCGGCCTGTTGTATGGTTGCCAAACGGTGAGCAACCACCAATGTGGTGCGTCCTTTGGAAAGCTCTGCCAAAGACTGCTGAATGGCAGCTTCTGTTTGTGTGTCCAGAGAAGACGTGGCTTCGTCTAAAATCAGAATCGGTGGGTTTTTCAGAAACATTCGGGCGATGGAAAGCCGTTGTTTTTGTCCGCCGGACAGCTTTACGCCCCGTTCCCCAATGACCGTGTCCAAGCCATTCGGTTGTTGGCTGATAAATTCATCCAGCTGTGCCTGCCGGGCTGCTTCCCGAATTTCTGACTCAGTGGCATCCAGCTTTCCGAACCGAATGTTTTCCCGAATGGTGCCAGAGAATAAGAAAACATCTTGCTGCACCACGCCGATTTGCCGGCGAAGAGAAGCCAGCGTCATCTGGCGGATATCGATTCCATCAATGGTAATGCGGCCGGAATCCGGTTCATAAAACCGGGGAAGCAGGCTGCATAGTGTGGATTTCCCCGCCCCAGAGGTTCCCACAAAGGCAACGGTTTCTCCGGCATGGATGGTCAGGCTGATGTTTTCCAGCACATGGCGATTTTCTTCATAGCCGAATGTGACGGCTTCATAACGAATATCCCCTTTTAACGAGGTAACTTCCACAGCATCTTTTGCGTCCTGAATTTCCGGCTCGGTATCCAACAGTTCCACACAATTCTGAAAGCCCGCCATACCGTTAGGAAATCGAACAGAAAAAGCTGCCAGCATTCGAATGGGCGCCATGGTTACGTTTGTTAAAAGAATAAAGCGGAACAGTTCGCCGTTGCTCATCGTTCCGTTTAGGGTAAAATAACTGCCCCCCAGCAAAGCAAGAACTGGCAGAATGCTGAGAAAAACATAAGAAACCGCTTCGTTTTTTGCCGTGTTACGAAAGCCCTCTATTTTGGCTTCACAAAAACTTCGGTTATCTTCAATAAAAAGATCTCTTTGGTAATCTTCATTGGCAAAGGCCTGTACCACGCGGATGCCCCCAATGCCGTCTTCCAGACGGTTTAGAAAACCGCCGATGGCTCCAAACAGTTTTGATCTGGCTGCCACCAGTTTGTGCATATAATAGATGTTGATCATGAGCAGAACCGCTACACAAATGCTTAGAAGCAATGCCAGCTGCCAGTTAGTTCGGAACATCAGGGTCATAGAACCGAGCAAAGTGAAGGTGGCGATTAAAAAATGTTCCGGCCCGTAATGAGCCATGTTGCCCACATCCAGCAAATCGTTGGAAATCCGCGAGGCAAGCTGTCCGGTTTTATGATTATCGAAGAATCGGAAGGAAAGCTTTTGCAGGTGGGTGTAAAGTTCTGTGCGCAAATCGGTTTCAATGTACAGCCCAAGACACTCGCCCCAATAACCCACGATGTATTTCAGACCGGTGTTGATAAGATAAATTACCGTAAGGGCGGCGCAGGCAGAAAGAATCAGGTTCCAGTTTCCGGTGGGAAGGAGCGAATCCACAATGTGGCTGACGGTAACCGGAAAAAGCAGTTCCAGCAAAGCGGCCGATACGGCACAGAATAAATCCAGAAAAAATAGTCCTTTATAAGGACAGTAATATTTAAAAAATCGTTTGACAGTTTGAATCACAGCTGATTTTTCTTTCCTTTCACTCAAAATTTGTTTATCCGTTCAAAAATGCGAAGTTTTTTGAAAATAAACAGAGCGAAGCAAGGCAAAAACCGGGTGTCGTCCGCTGTCAGCGGGCTGCGCCCGGTTTTTCCTTTTTTATTTTTTAAATCAGTGATTTGTTTCTTCTACCACACGAACCACCTCATCCAAAGCCCAGTCCAGAGTCAAAACATCCCCTGCGGACAGACGTGCCCCCAAGGTATAAACATGATTGTTTTTGACTGCGGACAAAGAGTTCCAAACCGAATGATTGGTAAATTCCTGTTTCAGTTCTGGCATGCTTGCGTCGTTTACACTGGTCAGAAAAATATAATCCGGGTTATATTCGGTTAGCTGATCCAAAGACAAATTCGCCCCTGCGGTCAATTCTTTCAGGGGGGCTGCATCCGGCAGAGTCAGACCCAAGACCTCATAAATAGTTGGCCAGGTGCTGGCGGGATAAATATAGGTGGCATTTTTAGATGACAGCTGGATGAGCAGAGCGGTTTTTCCTTCCGGAATCTCATCAGACAGTTTTGACTTTACGTTTTTTGCTTTCTCTTCATAAGAGGAAATCCAAGATTCTGCCTCTTCAGCTTTTCCCAATATATCACCGATGGTGCGAAGGTTTTCAATGGCATTGCCGAAAAAAGGCCCGACAACAGTTGGGGCGATTTTACTAAGTGCTTCAATGGTATCTTCATTGGTGACATTCATGGGTGTAATGATTAGTTCCGGCTCAAGTTCCAGAATTTTTTCATAATTCAGGTTGCTTACTGCCCCCACAGATTCAATGCCCTCTTTTTGCGTTTCGTCTAAACTGGTCAGCCAGTTTTCGGCAGCACCTGCAGGTTTTATTCCCAAAGCGATGGCTTCTGCGGTCATATTAATGGTTACAATCCGCTGCGGATTCACAGGGATTTCTACCTCACGCCCAGCTTTATCCACATAGGTTTTGGTTTGTGTCGTACCGGCAGAAGAGGATTCCGACACTCCCGGGTTACTGCTTTCTGGGGAAGTGCCGGCACAGCCGGTCAATACGCCGGCCAGCAATGAGATAGAGGCAAAGATTCCGATCCATTTATTCGTTGTTTTCATATGTTTCATTCTCCTATTCGGACAAAGGTTAGCGTAACCTAACGTTATGCCTTAGTTAGTATAGCAAAAGTGCTTTTCGATTGGAATGGAATAATTCTGAATTCACCATGTATTATTCTTGAATTTGTTTCGAAACTCGCTGGGGGAAATTCCGAACTGCTTTTTAAAGGCACGGCTGAAATGATAGGGATCTGTGTATCCCACGCTTTTTGCCACAACACTGACCGTAAGAGAAAAATTCAACAGAAGTTCTTTGGCTCGGTTTAGCCGGTAAGCAATCAGATAATTCCCCGGCCCCATACCGGAGTATTTTTGAAACAAATAGGACAGGCGGTTTTCGTTTACCTGATAGTGCTTGGCCAGCGCACCCACAGAAAGAGGATCCATATAATTCTCGTGGATATAGGCTATGATTTGATCAAACAAAACCTGTGTTTCATTGCTGTTTGAGCGGTGAACACTGCGAAATAACTCGTCCAGTACACAGCGGAACAGCATTTCGGTGCGAAAGGCATAAATGCCGCCGGGTCGGCTGGAAATCTGCCACAAGCGTTCCAGCAGTTCCATGAGCCGGGGGCTCTGACCGGTTTGCAGTTCAAAGTGAGAAGAAAGCAGAGAGAAATCTTTCGGTTCGCTGCCGCAGATGCTGTAAAGCACCAAAAGGTATTCCCAGTTTTCCTTCCCGACCACCCGGCGGCTTAACTGCAGATTTGCACCGCCATGAACCACATTCCCCGGCGCAAGAAGATAAGGGGTTCCGTCAAATACAAATTCTGCTTTGCCGCTCAGCGGAAATACAAATCCGGGGCAGGGATCGGACTGACTGCTGTAATACATGCCAGGTTCCCGAACGAATCGGTGCACCAGCTCAACCCGAAAGGCGGTGTGCGCAAAGTGTTCGGCCAGTGTGTTCATGTCCAGTTTCACTTTGGGTTCCTCCTTCCGGGTGCTGCTTTTCTATTCGGCTGGGGTTCATTTATTCTTTCTGTAAACTATTTACCACAAAATCAACACCGTATTGAGTGGCAATGGGGGAGTTAAAAGCAAAAATGGAACGATCGGTCTGATAGATATTTCCCTTTTGAATGGCTGAGATGGAAGTCCATACGGAATTTTTGTTCAGCTCTTCTAACCGTTGTTTTGCGGTTTCATCGCCATAGTCGGTCATCAAAAAGATATGATCCGGATTGCATTCCGCCAAAGTTTCCAGCGAGATTGGATCAGAACGATTGGTCACCACCGGATAAGCTTCGGGCGCTGTCAGACCCAGTCCGCTTTTTTCATCGTATACCACTTGAAGTTGAGATACGCTGTAGGGCCATATGGTCTTATCGTTGATCGAAATAAAAATTAAAGTTTCTCCTTTGGAACGAAAATCCTGAAGCTTTTTGGCTGAATCTGAAACAGTGGTTTCCACTTTGGCAATGGCGGCATCTGCCTCGGCTTCTTTGCCCAAAAGTTTTGAGAATTCTGCCACGCCATATTTCCAGTCGGAATTGATCTGGTTATAGTCCAGAACAACGGTGGGGGCAATTTTAGAAAGTTCTGCATAGATATCTTCGTGCAGGGGAGCGGCAAGAATCAAATCTGGCTCTAATTCCAGAATCTTTTCCAGATTGGGGGCAGTTGGACTTCCGACATCAACAATGGATTGGTTAGAGGTATAATCCCGATAGGCAGCCCATTGATTGAGCAATGTATCGGCAGATGCAACGCCCACGGGTGATACCCCAAAAACATACAGATAATCTGGGTACATGGCATGAAACACAGAAACCACCCGCTTCGGCTGCTGTTCCAAAACTACCTCATGGCCCAAAGAATCCACATAGGTGTTGGGGAATGAGGTTTCGCTGGCAGAGGGTGTGCTTTCGTTCGCTGAGGGATTTTCTGTGGATGGCTTAGCGCATCCAGCCAACAGCCCTGTCAAAATGGCAAGTGAGACCATCAGTCCCATAAATCGTTTCATACTAGATTCCTCCAATGTTATTTTAGTTAGGTTTGGCTAACTTGTACCAAGCCAGTATAGCAAAGGATAAAAAGGATTGGAATGGGGCTGTTTACAAAACACCATGGACTTTTGCCGGAAAACAATAGGCCAATCCGTACCAAGCATAGACATGGCAAGTTACAGAAAAGATTATTGGGAATCTACATTTTTGACAATGGTTTCAATTGCAAGCTGCACACCCAAAGGTGAACCGGTAACACAAGAGGCATCCAGAAAATAAACATTCCCATTTTGTACGGCTTTCAGGGATTTCCAGACCGATGATTCCTCGGTGGTTTTGTGCAAATAAGTCTGCTGATATCCCGTTTCTTCCGAGCCAAGCTGTCCCACAATGAAAATAGAATCCGGATTCCAATCTGCCATGGTTTCCAGTGAGATTTGGCCGTATTTTTCCGGGTATCCTGCCGGAGCAGTTAGGCCAAGCCCGTTTTCTGTGTCAAAGAAAGATTGCTGAGAGGTTGCTTTGGATCCAAAAGCGCCAAACGTATTTTTCTCTTGAGACCAGGCGATCACAAAGGTTTTGTTGCGATAAGCAGAAAGCTTTTCTCGCGATGTTGTCATCAGAGCATCCACTTGCTGAATGTATTCTTCTGCTTCTTTTTCTGCACCTAAAAATGCCGCATAGTCATTCAGATTATCTTTCCAGTCTGTGCTGTCAAACAACAGGGTGGGGGCGATTTGATTGAGTTCCTCATATCGTTCCGTAAAGAAGGCAGTGCCCACGATGAAATCGGGTTCTGCTTCCAGAATTTTTTCCAGATTCGGTTCTCTTGGATTTCCCAAATCAATAATTTCTGCTTCTTTGGCGTATGGCTGAAGTGTGCCGAATCCATTCATCGCAGTGGTTGCCCACCCGGCGGCGACTGGGGGACTCCCCAGCACAATCAGGGGTTCTATGTGGCCAAAGTATAAGCAGACAATGCGCTGCGGCTTCTGTTCTAAAGTAATTGTATGTCCAAAATCGTCTGTTACGGTTCTGGGCCATGCAGATTCAGAATCGTCATTGCTTGTTTGTGCCATGCTGGCTTCCATCTGGCTGTTTTCAGCGGGTGTCCCGGTGCATCCGGACAGAATTCCGGTAAAAAGCGCAAAGGACAAAATCAGTCCCATTCGTTTTTTCATGATATATTCCCTCCATTTTGTTTTTTTTGGTTAGATGTCGCTAACTTATCACAAGCCAGTATACCAAACCGAAAAATAGATTGGAATGGAATGAATGCCCGAATCCTATGGAATTTTTCCCGACTGTTTATACAAGGTAGTGGTTGAGGAGAAAAACACAATTTTTTAGAGCTGTTTGCTATTTGGGAAACGGAAACAATTGGGGGAAGAATCTTTGCACTTAAAACATTTTACATGCGGTTTTGGGTATGTATCCGGAATTCAGAGGGAGAGATTCCGGTCTTTTTGCGGAATACTTTGCTAAAATAAAGATTATCAGTGTATCCCACACACTCCGCCACTTGTTTTATGGGGCAGGAACAGGTGCGCAGCAGTTCTTGGGCATGCTGAATACGAAGTTCAGACAAATAGCGGGAAGGATTCACACCCATATGTTTGCGGAACAATTCAGCAAACTGCCTTCCGTTTAGCCGGTATTGTTCCGCCAGCTGGGTAATAGAAAGCGGCTGCGAATAGTTCTCCTGCAGAAAAACGGCGGCATCTTCCATCAAGCTGCCATGATTCTCACGATGCTGCCGTTTGGCGGATAACAAAATTTCTTCCAGCAACTGGTGAAACAGAGAGCGGCTGCGCAGCGCCGCCATGCTGCCGGGTGCTGCATCACTGGCCAAAAGCTGCCGGGTCATATCGATGATTCGGGAGTTGATTCCGATTGGAAGATTAAAATGAGTATGATAAAAAGGGGAAGACTGATGTTTTTGATCGGGAATTCGATAATGAATCAAAGCATAATGCCATTTTTTGTTTCCGATGACTTCTTTGTCCAGCCGCATGCCGGGGCCGGCGTGAATCAGCATACCGGGTTCCATCACATAAGGTGTGCTGTTTAGTGTAAAACAGGCGCTGCCTGCCAAAGGGATTACCAGGCCGCATACATTTTGAGCTGTGGATCCGTTGGACAGTGCGTTCCCCGGAACAACACAGTCTTCAAACGTATCAGAAAGGGACAGATTTGCGGTTGCATAGTAATCCGTCAGGTCACTCAGGTCAATCTTCATGCCGTCTGTTGACTCCTTTGCATTAAATGCGGTTTCTCATAGATTCTCGATATTCCGAAGGGGAAAAGCCGGTTTGCTTTTTGAATGCTCTGCTGAAATACAGGCTATCTGCATAGCCGACACTTTCTGCCACTTGTTTTACCGGGCACTCACAAATGTGCAGCAGTTCTTTTGCCTTTCGCATTCGGCATTCAATTAAGTATTGAATGGGACTCATTCCCACATGGCGCTCAAATAAATACGAGAGCCTTCGCCTATCTATTTCATATCGTTCCGCAATTTGAGAAACCGTCAGCAAGGTTGCGTAATTTTGCCGAATGTAATCCATAATCTGTTCAATTTGAAGGGTATCATCGTTTACTGTTTGCCTTTTGGCTAAAGTGAAAAATTCCCCCAACAGATTGCTGAATAAAATCTTAGACTGAAAGGCTGCCAGCGCACCGGGAATGGATTGCTGAGAAAGCAGCTGCTGAATTAAATCGGTAATTTTAGCGTTTTCACCGGTAGAAAAGGAAAAGTGAGATTGGAAAAAAGGAAATCTTTTTATTTCATTTATAGGAATTCGGTAATGAATAACAGCAAACCGCCAAGGTTCGCGGCCTGCTCCCTTTATGTTCAGGTTCATACCCGGGCCTGCGTGAACCACTATGCCGGGTTTCATCAAATAAGAAGTGCCGTTTAGGGTAAAATGTGACATTCCGGCAAGGGGAATAGCCAGTCCACCATACAGTGCATTGGTTTTTCGGTGAATGCCCGGTTTGCCCGGTAAGGCTTGTTCCAGAAAGATTCCCACAAACGACCAGTTTGCTTTTGCGTAATAATCAATTATGTCATTGATGTTTCTTTCCAACAGGTTCACCTCGTTGCGCCCAAATCAGTTGTAAGCGGGCCGGACTCTATTGTATTTGACACAAAAAATGGTCTATCCGTTTTCTGTTTTGGAAAAAGAAAAAGTTAGACACAGCTAACTTTTATATAGTATCATAATTATTTCTATTTTACAAGAGAAGCAAACATAGACAGGACTTCGAAAAAAGGTGAATAAAATTTAGTTTAGAGGGGTGATGCTACACTTGCCATTCTTTCATTTTTGGTGTGTCTGTTAAAATCAAAACAGGCTGGAATCGCCGGAATAACAGCTGGCTTTCTGACAGAATATTTTTCAAAGGGGATGTATGTTTGTCCGGATCCCTTCATATAGATTTCATGGGGTGTTTTTTTGCCACATCTAAAAGATATTCCAGGGGAGACACTTGCCTATTTGGCCACTACTACAGCCATTGCCATATCACAGGATTTTGATCTGGATGATCTAGCTATTTTATCCAGCTTCTTTGGCGCAATTGGTTCCAATTTAAGCATCATTGCCGCTCAAAGAGGTGCACAAAAGGGGATTATTATAGATCCATAACTGGTATCAATGGCTGTTTACTTTTGGGGTATGACAGAAAGAGCGAATCTGAAAATCAAAAAAAACCAGCTGTAAAACAGCTGGTTTTTTCGCCGAAAGCAACAAGTGTTGTTTTTTAATAAAAGGGGAATTAGCCTTCTTCAGACAAGTCTTCCGATTCCGAAGATTCCTCGATAGAAGGGCTTACTTCTTCGGTGGATTCCTCGATGGTGGTTTCTTCTTCTATGTCATCAGATTCTTCTACAATCGGTGTTTCTTCCGTTTCTTCTTCCTCTTCAATTAAAACAATTTCGGAAGTATCTTCTTCCTCTAACACAAAAGAATCCGGCTCTTCTGTCACTGCCATGGATTTTCCGGTTGCTTCCGGTTCTGCCAAGCGGGGAATTTCAAGAACAATATCTACATATTCCGGGTTAGAGAGCACCAGTATGTTGGTTTCTTCTGTAAAATACTGGAAGGGAATGGCAAGACCGAATCCGGAAGAGTTTATGTTTGTGAAGCTTTCTCCGTTTAACGTGGCGGTTACATTATCGGCAAAGCTAAAATCGGTATATCCATCGCTGCGGAAGGAAAGAATCAATTCTTTATACCAATTGTTTTCACTTTGAACGGCCTGCGCCTCTTTCAGAATGATGAAGGTGGCGGTGACATCATCATAGCCCTGCGCCTGAATGGTCAGCCTGTTCTTTCCGGGATCTTCAAAGTAATCACCTGCAACCACAATGGTGTCGCCCTGAATTTGATAATTTACCTCTTTGGTGTGCTGGCGGGGATAGGTCAATACAATTTTGGTAATATTCTCTTTCCAGTTGTCGTATCCGGCATCGAACAGGATGGCGACATCTTTGCCCTGCAGCGTGTTTTCTACTGTGATCTGAGGTGCTTCATCGGGGACGATGATTTCGTCAGGGCAGGTAATGCTCAGCACTTGGGTGCTGTAATATTTGGTTTTGTCTGTGATGCGCAGAGTATAGGTTTCGCCGGGAGTAAAGTTCTTTGCTAGAATCTCAATTCCGCCCCAAGAGGGTTTCAGGACAAAGTCTTCGTTTTCTACCAGTTTTCTGTCATTCAGTTCAAAGATACATTCTTGTCTGAGATATACAGATACGCTGCTTTCTGCCTCGACGATTTCCAGACTATTATTGCCTTGTGTCAGCCACTTGGTGCTGAGTTCCGGCGCTTGTACGCGGGGGCTGAAGTTTACCCAAACCGGATTATATCCGGGCACCGATACAATTACCTGATACAAAGAATAATTGTAAAGGGATGTTGTTTCGGGAATTGCCAGAATAAAGCGGTTGTTTTCCAGATCTTTTTCCAAAGTCCACCCGCGCATCTGGAAGGGAACTTCATTGGGGAACATGATATTGTACTGATAGGTGATGTGTTCCTCTTTCAGATCATTGAGCCAGTCTTGGGAATTTTCACCCACAGCATCAATGACGAGCGGAACACCGTATCCCTCAACCATTTCAATTGCTGCAATGGCCGGTGCAATTTTTGGCATGACAAAATCATTGGGTGTGGTGAAGTGAAGCGTTACATTCTGATAGCCTTGGGCAGTTAAAACAATGGTGTTTTCGCCGATGTTCAGAAACTTATAGGGGACCTGTACCTGAGTAAGAGAATACGGGCCGCACTCTGCTTTGCGCTCAACACCGTTGACATAGATTGCGTCCAGATTCTCACTGTAATAGAACAGGTAGTCCAGATCCTTAATTTCCATGACCGCCACACAGGTAACGTCATCCCATTTTAACTGAATTTCGGGTCCTTTTTCCCCAGTGTTTTCTGGGATATCGGTGTTGCCGTTATTACCTTCAGAGCCACCGGGATTAGTACTTTCACCGGGATTGGTGTTTTCATTAGAACCACCGGGATTGGTGTTGCTGCCAGTGTTGCTGCTGCTTTTTCCGCCGCTGCTTTTTTTGCTGCTTCCGCCGCCGGAAGAGCTGCCGGTGGGAATGACATCATTGCCGGGAGCAGAAATAACGTCTTGAGCAGGAGGGGTTGTATCCACAACGGGAGCGACCAAAGGAACTTGGGGCTCCACAATGTTCTGCTGCTGTGCAGGAGCCGTATTTGGGGACACGGCAGAGTTTTTAGAACCAGCAGAGTTTTTAGGATTGGAGGCTACAGCAGGTTGTCCCTTTGCTGCGGCAGCCGGAACCACTGAGTCTGCTATGATTTCGAGCTCGGCTTCTTCGGTTGTTTGTGCTGCAATGTTTTCTTCGGTGTCAGGTTCTTCTGCCAGCGGAATTTCTGTTTCTTCCGCTGTAATAATTTCTTCGGCCTGTGATATTACCGATGTGGTTTCTTCCACTGTTTTTTCGTTGTTTGGCCACACAAAAAAAACCAGCAAAAGTGCAAACAATGCCGCACCTGCTCCAAACCAAACTTTCTTTTTTATCACAAAAACTCCTCCTCGTTTTTAGCATTTGCCACAGATTCCGCAATTCGGTCGGCAAAAGCATGTGATTCTTCTTCTTTTTGTTCTTCCGGGGCGCGTTCGAAAGCGTATGTTAGTTATATCTAACATACGCTGATGGTATAATCTCGTTTTGCTGTTCTGCCGGGGGGACTCCCCTGAAATTGTCTGTGTTTCCCCCTTTCTTAATTCAATTAACGAGAATGTTAGTTATTACTAACATTCCAAACTATACAGAAAATAATACCAATAGTCAATATCCAGTTTTGAGCAAAGGAATGTGAAAACTGGTACTATTGTAGGAAATAGTGCAACTTTTTTTAGCGGATTTTAAAGTATTTAAAAGAAAATACAGGGTTTTGCAGGCTTTTAGAAGAGCGGAATTTTAGAAGATTATTATCTGAAAGTGATCAAATGAAAAAAGGATCTGGCTTTTCATGCCAGATCCTTTTAGACCGTAATGGGGGCTGTGTTTCGAGAAGCAACTTCTCATGGTTCTTGAATCAATCAAAATCAGCTGACGATTTTATAATACGTTTTTGCTGTTGCTGCATAAATAAGGGTGTAGAATACCGCAAAAACCAGCAGGCATCCAATGGTGCAGTAAGTGAACAAGGCCGTATTCGTCAGGCCTAAAGCAGACAAAAGCAGTGTGACCACCGGGAAAGAAAAGGCAACATGAACAGCGGCAGTGATAAGGGGAAGGAAGAATACCGTCAGCACTTGTGAGTGAATGGATTTTTTGACTTCTGCATGGCTCATGCCCACTTGCTGCATGATTCGGAACCGTTCTTTATCCTCATAACCTTCAGAAATCTGCTTGTAGTAGATAATCAGAATGGTTGCCATTAAAAACAGAATTCCCAAAAAAATTCCTATGAAAAACAGTCCGCCATAAGCGCCGAAAACTTCTTGTGTATTATTGTCGCGGGACTGCAAAGAGCCTTGGAAGTGAAATGGTTCCATCGTGTCTATCCATTGCTGGATGGCGGTTTGGACAGTGGAAGAGTCGGCGTCCAAATCAAATCCGTATATGGTTTGAATTCTGGATTCGTCTTGAGGGGATACTTGCTGAAACTGTGAGTCTAATTGTTTTAAAACAGAAGCATCCTTTACAAACACCACATAGGTGTTTAGCGAGCGGGAAGCAAGGATTGGGGAATCCTTTAATTCATCCAGCTTTTGGGTGATCTGAAATTCCTGATCCCAGATTTTTAAAGTATTCGGCTGATAAGTGGATTGACTGGAGTAAAGCAATGCTTCCCCGGGGTTTAGGGTCAGTGATGTTCCGGCCGAACGGTTATAATCATCCACGGGAACAAAAAACATCAAGTTCATATTGTTGACATCCCCATTGGGCTGGCTCAACTGGAACTCATTTTCCTGACGGTTTGTGGTAACGATTAAATAGGTGTATTCCACTGGGTTTTCTGCTGTCAGGCTGTTTTTTTCCAGAGTGTTATCGATCCACTGGTGCATGATCTCTTGGGAATCGGGAGCCGTATTATTTGCGGTAATCAGAATCCTTTTTGGATACATGGTGTGGATAATGTCGTCAAGCCCCATGTAAAGCGACAGTGTGGTGGAAACCGTGACCAGAACCATAGTCGACAGAATACAAATATTGGCCAGACCCGCCGCATTTTTTTTCATCCGATACATCATACCGGACACGGAAATAAAATGCTTGGTGCGGTAATAGTAGTTTTTATTTTTGCGCAGCAGCTTTAAAAGAGCAATGCTGCCTGCGGTAAACAGGCAATAGGTGCCGAAAATCACCAGAATAACGGCCATGAAAAAGCGATAAAGTGCAGCTACGGGATTTGTAGTTGTTACGGAAATAAAGTATCCGGCTCCCAAAAGGATCAAACCAATCAGAGCCAAAATCCACCGGGCTTTGGGTTCTTTTTCTCCTACAGCACCGCCGTGCAGCAGCTCGATGGGGTTGGAAAGATGAATTTGGCGCAGACTGTTGAGCAAGATTAAAAGAAAAATTCCGGCAAACAGAGCGCAGGAAATTCCCAGTGAAGAAAGCGAAAAGTCAAATCCCAGCGGGATATCGGCATTCATCACTTTCAGCACGGCTAGATACATCAGTTTGTACAGCAAAATTCCAATCAGTAAGCCCGAAATCAGGCTGATGATACCGATAAAAGCGGTTTCCCATCCAATAATACGAGAGATATGCCTTTTTTCCATTCCAAGAATATTGTATAGGCCAAACTCTTTTTTTCTGCGTTTCATCAAAAAACTATTGGTATAAAACAGAAAGATAACAGAAAAGATTGCGGTAATCCAGGACCCAAGACTTAAAATGATCGTCATGGTTCCTCCGCCATGGATTTGCTGCAATCCCGGGTTGCGGGATAAAGCCAGAATCATGTAATACATGGCGATGGTGCCGATACAAGTCAGGATGTAGGGAAAATAGGTTTTGCTGTTTTTTCGAATATTGATTGCCGCCAGTTTGGGATAAAAAGCTTTACTCATTTCTGGCACCGCCTGTCGCAATCATCGTCAGGGTATCCGAAATTTTTTGAAACATGGTTTCTGTGCTGGAAGAACCCTTATACAGCTGATGATAAATTTCGCCGTCTTTAATAAACAGTACCCGTTTGGCACTGCTGGCGGCTTTGATGCTGTGTGTTACCATCAAAATGGTCTGGCCGCTTTCGTTAATCTCAGAAAAAATACGCAGAAGTCCATCGGTTGCGCGGGAATCCAGCGCGCCGGTGGGTTCGTCTGCCAGAATCAGCTGTGGGTTGGTAATCAGAGCACGGCAAACGGCGGCTCGCTGTTTTTGTCCGCCCGAAACTTCATAAGGATATTTTTCTAAAAGCTCTAAAATTCCCAACTTTGCTGCCAAAGGCTGAAGTCTGCGGTTCATCTCGTCATAGGTTTTCCCGGATAAAACAAGGGGAAGAAAAATATTATCTTTTAAAGAAAAAGTATCCAAAAGATTAAAATCCTGAAAAACAAACCCCAAATTATCCCGCCGAAAAGCAGAAATTTCTTTTTCTTTTAAATCCGGCAGGCTTTTTCCGTTCAAAAGCACCTCGCCGCTGGTGGGTTTGTCCAAAGCAGCCAAAGTGTTCAGAAGCGTGGTTTTTCCCGAACCGGATTCGCCCATGATGGCGACATATTCACCCTGTTCTACCGAAAAAGTGACGTTGGACAAGGCTTGCACGTGATTTCCGCCAAAGCGGGTTGTATATACTTTTTTTAGGTTGTTTACTTCTAAAAGGGTCATAGGTTATTTTCCTCCTTTGTGGTTTCCTTGTCCAGTATAGCAAAAAGGAGAAATGGGCTGCCATTGCTTTGGCTTACATTTCTCCCGCTGTTCTTACATTTTTGAAAGACCGAATTTATTCCCCGCGCAGGTCCAGTGTATTTAAATCCAAAATTACTTTGGTTCCCTGGCCGGGGGTAGATTCAATGGAAATTGTGTGCGACAGTTTTTTGCAGATTTGTTTGCACAGATACAAACCCAGCCCGGTGGCTTTTTTGTCGGTGCGTCCATTGTATCCGGTAAAGCCCTGTTCAAAAATACGGGGAAGATCCTCCGGCGCGATTCCGATGCCCGTATCCTCAATGACCAAAATGTTTTCTGCTTGCAGATAAATGGAGATACTGCCGGTCATCGTGTATTTCAGTGCATTGGATAAGAGCTGCTCGATGACGAATACCAGCCATTTTTCATCGGTTAATACTTGGCAGTCCATCGGCTGCAGGTTCAGGCGGATCTTTTTGTGAATAAACAGGGGGGCATATTTTCGAACAGCTTGTTTTACCAGTTTTTCCAGAGGATGGCGACGAAATACAAAATCGGTACTGGTGCTGTTCAGGCGAAGATAAGACAGAACCATTTGGACATATTGTTCAATTTTAAAAAGTTCAGCCAAAAGCTGGCTGTTTTGTTCGCTTTCTTCTTCTTTTAGCAGCAGTCGCATAGCGGCGATAGGGGTTTTAATTTGATGTGCCCAAAGGGTGTAATAATCCACCATATCTGTAATTGCACTGTCGGCCCGGTAGCTTTGCCGCGCGCTTTCTTTCATCATGACGGCAATCAAATCGTGATAATCCTGATCCACAGCGTTGTGGGGTTCTGGTAATTGACCCAAAAGAAAAATGACCCGGTGCCTTAGTTCCAGCAACTGAAGCCGCTGTTTATAATAGCGCAAAAAATCGACTAAAGCGAAAACAGCCCCCAAACAAAGGCATAAAATAGCTGCATAAAATACCGCTTCAGTTTCCAAACGGTACAACGAAAAGACAAGGCCGAAGATCAGAATGAATGAAAACAACAGAAAAAGCAGTTTGGCATGTCCCCGAAAATAATCCCATACAGCGTCCCAAAAACTTAGTTTCTCCATCTTACTGCACCAAATATCCAATTCCCTTGCGGGTAGAGATAAAGTCGGTTAGCCCGGTTTCTTCCAGTTTGCGTCGCAGCCGTGTCATATTGACGCTCAAAGCGTTTTCGTCCACAAAACTGTCCGTTTCCCAAAGCTTGGTCATCAGGGTTTCGCGGCTGACTACCTTTCCTTTGTTTTGCAGAAGAGTCTGCAAAAGTTTATACTCATTTTTGGTCAGTTCGGTTTTGTTTCCCTGATAGGTTAGCGTGGCGTCGCTGGTGTTCAGAATGGCCCCCCGATGTTCCATCAGGCCGGTTTGGCCGACAAAATCATAGGCGCGGCGCAGGACAGCCTGCACTTTGGCAGTTAATACTTCCAGATCAAAGGGCTTGGCAATAAAATCATCCCCGCCCATATTCATTGCCATTACAATATTAATATTGTCTGAAGCCGAAGAAAGGAAGATAATCGGCACTTTGGAAAGCTTTCGGATTTCATTGCACCAGTGATATCCGTTAAAAAACGGCAAAGAAATATCCAGCAGAACCAGCTGAGGCTGAAACTCTGCAAATTCCGCCAGAATATTTTGAAAATTGGTTGCGCATTTTACCTCGCATCCCCATGTGGCGATATGTCTTTCAATAGAAGATGCGATCACAGCATCGTCTTCCACAATCAATATTTTATACATATAAATCACCGGACCTTTCGCAACGAGTATACCATTTTGTGACAGGAAAATACAAATAAAAAAAGAATCATTTGGCCGGATTAAGGCACCGAGAAAAAGAAACTTTCTTTATCTTTACCCGTTTCTTACAAGAAACCAGAAAGAAATCGGAGCCGGAAAATTCGTGCTGATTTCGTATCATTTGGTTTCTCATCAAGAAGCAATTAGCAGTTGCTTTTCTGATCTGGCAGGATGGACATCCAGAGTTTAATAAGGCCGGTGTGCAGAAAAAGCAAAATGATAAAATCATTGCATCTGATCATTTTTGGGTTCTTAGGCTGTTTTTCTGGATGCGCCTGATTCTATGAAAATACAATTTAAAAGAATTTTTACAGATAGAAAAAACCACTTATAACGATTGTTATAAGTGGTTTTTATTTTTGGTGCGAGGGAGGAGACTTGAACTCCTATGAACTTGCGTTCACTAGAACCTGAATCTAGCGCGTCTGCCAATTCCGCCACTCTCGCGAGTTTTTTTCGCAATCCCTTGACTGCTTGAGTATTATAACATGGGTCTAATGGTTTGTCAACAAAATACTAAGAGAAATTTCAAATTATTTCTAAATCCCTTTTTTCTCTCATAATAGCTATCTGTAGCGGTGTGACGTTTGAAAAACACGATAGAATGTTTGGGTAACGTTGGGTCATTTTTAGAGGGTAGAAAGACACTGAAAAGCAGTGCCTTTCTACCCTTTTTAAAACAAAATCAGTATAGAAAAACGAAACTTTTGCTAGTTGAGTTTCTTTGTTTTGAGAAATTTTCTATTCTTATTTTTTGCCCCAAATAAGCCCCATGTTTCCGGCTACCATCGGCGTTTTTAACAGCAAGGGAACAAAATTATTTTGCCGGGTATCCACAAAATGAAGTTCTTGCACCTCTTTTGAAAGTTCGGCAAGAAGAGCATCTAAGTCCGGATAATGTTTGACTGAGTAAAAGATATCCTCAAAAGCAAAAGGCGCACCGGGCTTTAGCACCCGCAAAGCTTCTCGAATCAAAGCCAGTTTGTCCGGCTGGCTGCGCACCTCGTGAAATACAAAATTGCTGACTGCCGCATCAAAATGTGCATCGGGAAAATCAAGCTGGGCCGCATCCCCTTTTTGAAAAGAAGTCTGTTTTATAACGCCCTCTAATGCTGCATTGGTTTCACATTGGCTTTGAGCATAGTCCCACTCGTTCCCCCAGTAGTCGATCCCTACCACGTGAGCCTGCGGGTATTTCTTGGCCGCTTTTATTGTTAATGCACCGCTGCCGCATCCAATGTCCAGCAATTGTCCATTTCCGTCCCAAGAAAGAAAATGAAGGACATTGTCTAAAATTTTTCCCTGTATGCCGCCGCCTTGATAAGAAAGCAGCCTGCGGGCACAGATTAGATAACCAAAAACCAACAGGCAAAATGCAGCGGCTGCTGCCATTAAGACCTGAAAAACGGTTATTAACAGCCCACTGGGCAGCAGAAAACTCAAGAAAAACAGCAGAGCAAGAATCCCGCCGGTCAGGCCGGGGGCCAGGGCAACTTTCAGGGGGATCCAATTGGCATAATCAATCTTTTTTGATTCTTTCATCATTTCTTCCTCCGCTTTGGTCTGCCTGAACTTGCGTGTTCATACAGCACTCAATTTTCTATGTAGTAAAAAACAACAACACAGCAGAGTTTGGGCTTTCACAGGCTTTTCGGATATTTGTTTTTAGCCGTAAACAAACCAAGTTGCCGCGTTTGTTAGCTTAATCTAACTTATAGTTTACTACTGATTTGCTGAGAAATCAATATGAAAAGAAAAAAGCACAAAACATTTACATCTTTGCCTGATATAGAAAGAAACAAAGTTGGTTTTTTACGCCGCCGCATAGAACAAGGCCGTTGCGAAAATGATTACCATAGATTCCAGCCAATCTGTACGAAAGAGCGGGTTGAGCTATTGCAAGGCTCCTTAAAAAGTTGATATGCAAATTATTTTGGTGGGTTGCCCTTTCGAATGAACAGAGGGTTAATAAAGAATTAATACCGGATTAAAATAAGGTTAAAAGCACCTTTATTGCACAAAACAATTGCAGTAAAGATGCTTTTCTTCTTCCTTTTCCCAATTGTAAAAGGATATGTATAGTGCTAGTATATAGTTAAATGAATAAAAATAGAAATGAATCCTGTTTTTTTACGTCTTTTTATTGCGTTTTAAAATATTTTATTTTATGGAGGGATAATCATGAGTTTATTTGAGCTAACAGGAAAAGTGGCTTTTGTTACCGGGGCTTCCGGCGGACTTGGTGCGGATGCCGCACGCGCTTATGCGGAATATGGAGCAGATGTTGTTTTGTTTGCCCGCAGAAAGGAACGCTTGGAGGCGCTTGCCAAAGAAATTGAAGCAACCGGCCGAAGAGCCTTGGCAGTTGATGGCGATGTGACGAATGAAGATGATGTAAAAGCTGCTGTGCAGAAGGCCATCGATACCTTCGGACATATTGATATTTTACTTAATAATGCGGGAGTGGCTGCTGCCGGAACCGTAGAAACCCTGACCATTGAAAACTGGGATAAAAGTATGGATATCAACGTTAAGGGCATGTTCCTTACTTCCAAATATATTGTGCCGCATATGCGCAAGCAGAAGTATGGCAAGATTGTCAATATCGCTTCGATCAACGCGCTTTTAGCGTCCAAAGACCCGTCGCTTTCCCGCCATGTGTACAATGCCTCTAAGGCAGCCGTTCGCGGTCTTACAGCGGGTATGGCGGCATCTTATATGGCCGAGAACATTACGGTGAATTCCGTTGGCCCGGCTCTGTTTGAAAGCGAAATGACGGAAAATACGCTGTTTAAACATGAGGCGTTTTTAAATAGCTATAATACGATTTGCCCTGCTTCCCGGCCGGGAAAAAAGGGTGAACTGAACGGAACCATTCTTTATCTGTCCAGTGACGCTTCCAGCTATGTAACCGCCCAGCACATTTTAGTGGATGGCGGAATGGCTATTGTTTAATAAAATAGGTGAAAAGATGCCGGAGAATGATTCTCCGGCATTTTTACAGCATTTTTTCTTTTGATAGGATTCTTTAAAATACGAAATCAATGAGAAGGTGCCGCCATAAGAAAGAAACTGTGATGCTGCATTTGCAAAATTACGTTTCTGCTGGTTCTTTGCACTTTTCGCATCACACAGGTACCTTTGAAAAAAGAACCGCACCAGAGTCGAAATTACTCAAGAGAATAAGCAGGGAGAAAAACTGTGCTTTTGCGCCAGAAGCGAGCTGACGTTCTTTTGAAAATATTATATTTGAAAGCACAATGAAATAGAGAGTGTCTGCTGATTTTAAGCGTCTGCATACGGCTTTTGGCCTTAACTTTGTTTCGCAAGCCAGCTATTGAAAGAGCAGGCCTTTTCAAAGCAAATATAAGATTTTACAACCGTTTCTTTTAAACTATGAATGGTATCTTTCTAAACCGCTTATTTTCTGATTTCTTCATCATAATTACTCAATGCATAACAAAAAAGTTGCGTTTTTTTATGAATGCAGACATTTTTTACAGATATAGGGAATAATCATATTTTTTGACAAGATTCATCATCGGGTTTCGGTATAATATCATTGAATATGAATCATAAAAAGAAAGGATGTCTAAACCTGATGAAAATTATTGTTACCTGGGAGGATCTCCAAAGAAAGATGGAACAGACAAATAAGGGAGATTTGCTGGAACTTTGTATTGTTCCGTCGCAAGTGGATGGGCTCGAGAGCAATCCCGCTTTTTTGCATATAGCGTCGATACATAACGGATGCTATTCTGATTTGGAGTCAATTGATGCTTATTCTACGGATGCCGTCATTAAAACAGCATAATCTTATTTTTTTTGATACACTTTATCTATACTATAACAATAACGGCTTTTCATCCTTTTAACGCTGATTCAGTGTGTATCAATTAAGATTTGCAATGTCTGGCAGGCAGAGGTAAAAAGCTGATAACGTTACACTTTTCCAATATAATATTTTCTCATACCCACCAGAAAACCCGCCTAAAATAGGCGGGTTTTCTGGGGTTCATTACATATTTATGGGAAAAGTATGTCGTAAGCTATTTTCCGTAATACGCTTTTCGATACATTTCGCGTATTTCGTTCATTAAAGGATATCTGGGGTTCGAGCCGGTGCACTGATCATCAAAGGCCTGCTCGGTCATTTCATCCAGTGTATCGAGGAAATCCGACTCTTTTATGCCGTAATCTGCAATGGTAGCCTTAATTCCTATTTTTGTTTTCAAATCCTCTACAGCCTGAATCAAACGCTCCAGTTTTTCCTCATCGGTTTTTCCGCCCAGTGCCAAGAAATCTGCACATTCGGCATATCTTGCAAGAGCGTGAGGATATTGATATTGCGGGAAGGTTCCCATTCGCACCGGCGCCTCTGCGGAGTTAAAACGCATGACCTGAGTAATCATCAGTGCGTTGGCAACACCGTGGGGCAGGTGATGGAATGCGCCCAATTTGTGCGCCATGGAATGGCAGACACCCAAAAAGGCGTTGGCAAACGCCATGCCTGCGTTGCAAGAGGCATTGGCCATTTTTTCTCGTGCCACCGGGTCATTGGAGCCATTGTCAAAGCAGCGGGGCAAATAAGCAAATATATTCTTCATGGCCTGTAAAGCAAGGCCATCGGTATAATCGGTCGCCATGACAGAAGCATACGCTTCTAA
Source organism: Clostridium minihomine (assembly GCF_900240385.1). Classification (GTDB taxonomy): domain Bacteria; phylum Bacillota; class Clostridia; order Oscillospirales; family Acutalibacteraceae; genus Faecalispora; species Faecalispora minihomine. Next base: position 258,628 of record NZ_OEQH01000005.1, read on the forward strand.
GGCGTGAGTCAGCGCGTCAATGCCAGATGCTGAGGTGAGGCCCTTCGGGGCATTCATCATATTGTCTGCATCGACAATCGCCATATGGGGCATCAGCTCATAATCGGCCAGGGGATATTTAATTCCGGTTTTTTCATCGGTAATAACGGCAAACGGGGTGCATTCCGAACCAGTTCCCGCTGTGGTGGGAATGGCAATGAAATAGGCTTTTTCGCCCATTTTCGGGAAAGCATACACGCGCTTGCGAATATCCATAAAGCGCATGGCCAAATCCAAAAACTCGGCTTCGGGATGCTCATACATTACCCACATAATTTTTGCGGCATCCATGGCAGAACCGCCGCCCAGTGCAATAATGCAATCCGGCTGGAAGGCACGCATGGCTTCGGCACCCTGTTTGGTGCAGGCTAATGTGGGGTCCGGTTCCACTTCAAAGAAAACGGAATAAGCGAGCCCCATTTCTTTGAGCTGGTCGGTAATGGGTTTGGTATAGCCATTCTGGTATAAGAAAGAATCCGTAACAAGAAATACTTTTTTCTTATTTAAGACATCTTTTAATTCATGCAGAGCCACAGGCATGCAGCCCTTTTTGAAATAGACCTTTTCGGGCGCACGGAACCACAGCATATTCTCTCTCCTGTCTGCGACGGTTTTGATGTTGAGAAGATGTTTGACACCAACGTTTTCCGAAACGGAGTTGCCGCCCCAGGAACCGCAGCCCAATGTCAGCGACGGAGCCAAATTAAAGTTATAAAGGTCACCAATGCCGCCCTGAGCCGCCGGTGTGTTAATCAAAATCCGGCAGGTTTTCATTGCTGCGGAAAACCGGGCAATTTTATCCGGCTGGGTGATCGAATTTACATACAAAGAGGAGGTGTGGCCATATCCTCCGTCTGCCACCAGCTGTTCTGCTTTCTTTACGGCATCCTCAAAGGATTTTGCCCGATACATCGCCAGAACAGGGGACAGTTTTTCGTGGGCAAAAGGCTCTTCAATATCGGTAGAGGTTACTTCACCGATTAAAATCTTAGAAGATTCCGGAATCTGGACTCCTGCCATCGAAGCAATGGTAAAAGCGGACTGACCGACAATTTTAGCGTTCAGTGCGCCGTTAATTAAAATAGTATCGCGAACCGGGTTTAACTCTTGCTTTTGCAAAAAGTAGCAGCCGCGTGCTTGAAATTCTGTTTTTACTGCATCATAAATAGAATCACTGACAATAACCGATTGTTCGGAAGCGCAAATCATACCATTATCAAATGTTTTGGAATGGATAATGGAGTTAACCGCCAAACGGATATCAGCAGTTTCATCAATGATAGCCGGGGTATTTCCGGCTCCCACGCCAAGAGCGGGCTTGCCAGAGGAATAAGCAGCTTTTACCATTCCCGGGCCGCCGGTAGCCAGTGTCAAATCGGATTCGCACATTAACTGGTTGGTCAGCTCTACCGAAGGCTGATCAATCCAACCGATAATTCCCTGGGGGGCGCCGGCTTGCACCGCAGCTGCTAAAACGACTTTGGCTGCCTGAATGGTGCTGATTCTGGCGCGGGGGTGGGGGGAAAACAAAATGGCGTTTCGGGTTTTTAAAGCCAGTAAAGCCTTAAAAATAGTAGTGGAAGTGGGGTTGGTGGTTGGAATGACCGCTGCGATTACACCGATGGGTTCTGCAATGATTTTGGTGCCATAAGCGGGATTTTCTTCAATCACACCACAGGTTTTCGTGTTTTTGTATGCATTGTAAATGTACTCTGCAGCATAGTGGTTTTTAATGACTTTGTCCTCGACCAGACCCATACCGGTTTCTGATACCGCCATCTTGGCCAAAGGAATTCTTTTCTGGTTGGCCGCAGTCGCGGCGGCCAGGAATATGCGATCCACTTGCTCTTGGGAATAAGAGGAAAATTCCCTCTGTGCGGTTCTCAGTTCTGCCAGTTTTGCCGTCAAGGCCTCTGCGCAGTCCACCGAACCTGAAATAACAGTATTTGTGCGTTTGGTTGTCATCAACGTACCTCCTTGTATTGAAAAGAAAATGGTGAAAATTCGATGGAAAAGATTGTGCAAGGAGTGAATCTGGGATGAAATCAACTGTTTTTGTCATAGCCTTTTAGTACATTGAATTTCGAAAATCACACGATCGACTCATAAGGACCAAAAGGACGCTGTACTGTGTTTGATAATATAATAACAAAGTGTTATTTTTTTGTCAATCATATTTTCAGTTATTTTGTAAATTTTTTAATAAGTATTTATAAAATTTTCTAGTCAAATATAAAAATTGTTTTCAAAGGTTTCCTTTTTATAAGGAAAAGAATGGAATAGATGAGAATATTTTCTTCGACAGAAAATTGGATTTTTCCTGTGATTTCATTTGGAGTATCCTGTCTTTTTTTGCAAATGCATTCATAAAAGTTCTTTTGACATCTCTTACCAAATAATGATAGACTGAATTTAATCTTACGATTGGAATCGTTAAGGGGGGATTTGCCATGAACAAGGTACGCTATGCGAAAAAACCGGCTGTTTGGGTTTGTGTGGGAATAGCTGCGGCGCTATTAGCCGGATTCTTTTTGATTTATCGTCCGGCCGCAAACGTATCCCAATTGGGAGCGGAACAAGAGAAACAGGAAGTCGTGTCTCTTGTTGAATCCTTTGGTGATGCGCTAAAAATGGTTTCGCTGACCGCACCGGATGATGTTGTGGCAAAAAATATCAAAGAACAGTATGCAGCGTTTGTGACACCAGAGCTTTTGGCGATATGGCAATCAAAACCGCAGAGCGCGCCGGGCCGCAGGGTTTCAAGCCCTTGGCCCGACCGAATAGAGGTCAAAAAGATAGAAGCCGACGGCAATGGCGGCTATGTGGTTTTGGGAGAAGTAATCGAAGTGACGAGTACGGAACTGGAAAGCGGCGGTGCCGCGGCCCAATATCCGATTACACTTCAGGTGATAAAACAGGAGAATGCGTGGCGGATATCCAGTGTAGAACAGAACGATACACCGGAAACGCAACCGGATTTTTGAATGGTTTTGAGTTTGCATGAGTGTTTAAATATTGTATTTGAATTGCGGTTGGCAGCAAGGGGCATTCGGGCAGAATGCTGGCAATTACTTTACGGAATGACGGGAAGAAGCCTTTTAACGGCAGAAAGAATCGAGAAACAAGGTTTGTTGCCTGGGAAATAACGATCGATGAGAATTTCAAAGGAAAAGAGTGCGTTTCCCAGCTGACTGTGCAGATATCACACAGATGGCTGGGAATTTGAGAAAACATCGGGAAGGATGTCATAAAAATGAAAACTAAGTTTGATTGTGCCTGGTTGGGCAAAGGAACTGAAATTGGCGGCCGAGTGCAGAAAACCCGCTGGCAGTTTGAGTATGCGGGGCTTCGGCATTTTATCCCGGTCATTTACCATTTTGAAGAAGGAATTATTTTTGACGTTGTTACTCTGTTGGAGGAAGAACAGATGCGAAACTTTTTCGCCAAATATGAAGGTGATGAAGATGACTTTTCTCCCCAGAAGCAAATGGATGCGGAGCGGGACCACCCTTACCACCCAGCGTCTATCCAAAACATTTGGCTAAATGGCCGGCAGATAGAAGGTGGATTTTCTTCTTCCAGTTGTGTTTATTCCAAATGGAACCAGCAGGATAGGGAGGGGAAAACGTTTCAAAAAGCATATGCTTCGATTTTGCAGGGCAGCTCCTGCTTTGCTTGTCAGAGGTATCAGATTCCCTTTGACACCGAACCTTCGGGCTGGGAGAGATTTATTCGTCGTTTTTTCCCCAAGAAACTTAAGACCCTGCGGATAGAAACGGAGCCTTTCATAGTCTATTATCCGGTGGAAGGTGCAGTGGAGATTTGCCCTGATGAGCTGGAAACTGCTGTTTCGTCCATTGTATTTCAGCATCCGGTAACCGGACAGGAACACACTGTGATGCTTAGTCGGGGGAAAGAAGAAGAACTGCCGATAAATTTTTCGGGTTTTCCGCAGCTTTATTGTGCATCTGCCTATTATGAAATAACACCACCGCTGTCAAAGGGCGAGCAGCTGCAATTCCAGACCGCCATGCAAGAAGATTTTTCGCCGGAAGAATCCCCGGTTCCGGAGGATGCATGCAGCGTTGGCGTGATATTCTCTCCGGAACGGGGAGCGTGTGAGGAATGCATGGGTTCGGATGAAACCGAGAATGTAGAGAGCGTGGGAATTATTGGGTCAGCGGATGGCCCGACTGCTATCTTAATTGCAACCCAGAATTCGGAAGAAATGAACAGCGGGGGACTGCCGCTTGCCAGTTGCTGTTCGGTTCCTTCCACGAAAAAACCGCAAACATATCGATTCGAGATTTCTTCGATTCAGATTCAGGCTTCGGACAGGCAAATATTTGAGTTTTAAACAAAAAGAAAAGCCAATTTTTCGCTTCATACGAAAAATTGGCTTTTTCTATGGGGAAAGAAGTCAGGCAAACAATTCCTGATATTCCTTGCGGCTTTGATTTAGCCCATGGGGCGTTAACACAATTACATCCGACTGTATCTGAATGCATCCGCTTTTTAAAAGGCGGTTCAGGATTTTCTCGGTAAAATTCTGGTTCCAGCGCAACTGACCCGACACAGATGCCACGGCGGTTTGTTCTTCCCGTTCCGTTTCGTTGTTTAACAGATGGAACAGCAGAGCTTTTTCCGCAAATTCCAAACGCTGTTTTTTACGAAGGGTTAATGTTCTGACCAGACCTCTGGATGGGGCAAATAAAAACACCAGGAAAAAGACAAAACCGGTCATGACGGCCATGCTTCCTGCTATGGATACGTCCAGCCATACGGCCAGATGATATCCGGCAATTCCGTTAAATGCACCGATCAATCCGCTGAGCCAAAGCATTCGCTTTAAATTATCCGTTAAAAGGTATGCCGTTACCGGCGGGCCAATCATGAAGGCGACCACAAGAACGGAACCCACCGCCTGAAAGGAGCCCACCGCGGTCAGGGAAACCAAGGTCATCAGGCCGTAATGAACCAGCCCCGGCGAAAATCCCAATACGGCAGCCAGCATCGGATCAAAGGTGGAAACTTCCAGCTCTTTGCAAAACAGCAAAATAGCCGCTAAGTTCATGAAAAGAAGGATTCCTGTGGTGTAAAGAGCCTTGGCGCCGATGTCCACCCCGCCGACGATCATGCGGTCAAAGGGGGCAAAGGCCAACTCGCCCAAGAGTACGGAATCCGTATCCAGATGAACAGATCCGGCATAGCGGGTAATTAAAATAATAGCGATAGAAAATAACAAAGGGAATACCAGCCCAATGGCGGCGTCCTCTGCAAACAGGCGGGTACGGTTCAGTGTTTCGGTTAGCCAGACAGTAATGACCCCCATCAGAGCGGCCCCCACAATTAAAATGGGGGAGGATAAGTCCTGAGTCAGAAAAAAGGCCAGAACAATTCCCAAAAGAATGGTGTGAGTGATAGAGTCAGACATCATAGACATTTTTCTCAGCACCAGAAAAACACCGGGCAGCGCACTGGCCACTGCCACAAAAACGGCTATCAGTTGTATTTCAAGTCCCGGGGACATGGGGAACGCCTCCTTCGGGTTTCAGGACATATTGATTTTTTCTTCTGGCCCACATCTTTGAAAGCATACCGCGGCCGGGTGCAAACAGAATGCTGATGAACACCAGCAGGCTGACACACACCACAATGGCAGGGCCGGTGGGCATCTTTTGCATCAAAGAGCTGGCAGTTGTTCCGGCAATTCCAGACACCGCACCAAAGGCGGCGGAAAGCAGAACCATCACCCACAGGCGGTTGGTCCATTGGCGTGCAGCGACCGCCGGGGCAATCAGCATGGCGCTCATTAGAATCACGCCCACGGTTTGCAGGCCGATGATAATGGCCACAACAATCATAAAAGAAAGAAGCAGGTTCAGTCTTTTCTGCGAAAAGCCCAAGCTTTGGGCAAATTCCGGATCAAAGGTAAAGAGTTTAAACTCTTTCCAAAACAGCAGTACCACCAGCAGCAAAACAGCGCCGCAAACAGACATCAGCAATACGTCACGCTGCAAAAGGGTAGACGCCTGCCCGAAAATAAAACGCTTGAGTCCCGCCTGATTGGAATTGGGGATTTTTTGAACATAAGTCAAAAGTACCATTCCCAGTCCAAAAAAGACAGACATGACCAGGGCAAGCGCGCTGTCAAACTTAATGCGGGTATGGCGGACAATGCTGATGATAAACAAAGTGGCCACAAGACCGGAAAGCAAACCGCCTAAAAGTAAAATCTCTGTGTTTTTGCTGCCCAGCAGCAGAAATGCCAAGACCACACCGGGCAAAGCGGAGTGCGATACTCCGTCCCCCAGCAGACTTTGCTTTCTTAACACGGCAAAGCTTCCCAAGACGCCGCTGATCAGGCCCAAAATGGCAGAGCCCAGTGCAACGGTTTGAAATGTATAATCCGTCCAAAGAGCCAGCAGCGTATTCATCATGACGCGGCACTTCCCAACAGGCTGCCGGTGCTGTGATAAGCCTTTTTCAGATTTTCTTCGTTAAACGCTTCGTCTACTCGTCCGCAGGCAATCACCCGCAAATTAATTAAAGTTACCCAGTCAAAATAATCGGATACGGTTTGCAGATCATGGTGTACGACAATAACTGTTTTTCCCTGATCCTTTAATTCTTTCAGCAGCTGGATAATGGCCTTTTCTGTTTGAACGTCTACCCCTTTAAAAGGTTCATCCATAAAATATAGATCTGCCTGCTGAATCAGAGCTCTGGCCAAAAAGACGCGCTGCTGCTGGCCGCCGGAAAGCTGGCTGATCTGCCGATTGGCGTACTCTCGCATTCCCACCTTTTCCAGTGTTTGCAGGGCAAGTTCTGCATCGCTGCGCTTTGGGCGGCGCAGCCAGCCCAAACGGCCGTAGCACCCCATCAGCACAACATCCAGCACTGTGGCGGGAAAGTCCCAGTCCACACTGCCGCTTTGGGGAACATATCCAATGCGGTTTTTCTGTTTGCCGGCAGGTTCTTTGCTGTCCGGGAAAAATTCTACGGCGCCGGTTATCGGCTTCATCAGCCCCAGCATAGTTTTAATTAATGTAGTTTTTCCGGCGCCGTTGGGCCCCACAATTGCCATCAGGGTTCCCTGTGGAATTTTTAGGTCAATATCCCACAGCACCGGTTTTGCATCATATGCCACGGTCAGGTCTTCCACCTTGACTGCATATGCCAGTTCTTTTTCCATGTCGATTCTCCTTTTTATTTCAGGGCATCTACGATGGTGTCAATATTCGCTTTGAAAGAAGTAATATAGGTATCGGTTCCGGCTTCTGCATCCCCCAAAGAGTCGGAATACAGCTCGCCGCCGATGACGCTTTCAAATCCTTTGGCGCGAATTGCCGCCTGAAGCGCCTGAATGGTTTTGGGCGGGACAGAAGATTCTACAAAGATCGCTTTGATTTTGCGTTCCACAATAAAATCGGCAAGGGTGCTCACATCAGCCGTTCCCGCCTCTGCATCTGTGCTGATGCCCTGCAGGCCCTTGACTTCAAATCCATATGCTCTTCCAAAATATTGAAAAGCATCATGGGCTGTTACTAATACACGCTGCTGCTGGGGAATTTCTTCTGCCCGGCTGTGAATATAGGCATCCAGCTCTTCCAGCTCTGTTAAATAAGTTTTCATGTTGGCCTGATAAGTGTCTGTGTGGGCACTGTCGGCTTTTGATAATCCATCCGCCACGGTTTGTGCCGCTGATTTCCACAAGGAAACATCAAACCAAATGTGGGGATCTGGAATATCGGAACTGCCTTCTGCACTTAGAAGCTGGGAAGGCTCCAATCCGTTTTCAATGCAAATGACATGATCACCCCGAGTGGAAAGAGACTGGAAGATTTCTCCCATTTTTCCTTCCAGGTGCAGACCATTGTAAATGACCACGTCTGCTTGCTGCATCAAAGAAACATCACCGGCGCTGGCCTGATAAAGGTGAGGATCGATGCCGGGCCCCATCAGTGCACTGACATTGGCATATTCTCCACCGATGTTCCGCGCCAGATCGGCCAGCATTGTGGTGGTGGCCACAACCTTGAGCGGTTCATCCGAAGAAGCTGTGGTAGGGTGATTCGCGGTCTGGCCGCAGCCGGTTAACATTAAAAGGGCGGCGCAAAACACCCCCAACAGGCTTTTCATACTTTTTTTCACACAAAAACCTCCCAATCATATTGTATCTTAAGCGATATTCGTCCCCATATAGAGTTTGCAGGAAGCCTTGTAGCTGAGTTGTACTTTGTTGCCGTCAATCACGACGGTCAGCGGCCCTTCATAGGGCGCTTGTTCTACAAGTGTAATTTTACTACCGATTTTCACACCCAGCGTTTGCAGGTAATCCATCAATTCGGTTTCTTCCACAACGCGCCGTACATAAGCAGAAGCGCCGGGCGCTAACTGATTTAGTGGAACCAAAGGCACTACCTCAATGCTTCCGTCCGGGTGAGGGATCGCGCTTCCGTGGGGACAGTAGGCAGGAAAATTTAAAAATTGATCCAAGCGTTCGATGAGCCGAATGGGCGTCATATGTTCCAGCATTTCCGCATCCTCGTGAGCCTCGCTCCAGGAATACCCCAAATGGCGCATTAAAAACACTTCCCAAAGGCGGTGGCCTCTTAATAGGGATATAGCTTTCCGAATTCCTTCGGCAGTCAGCTGAGAGCCATGGTACGGTTTGTATTCAATTAATTTTTCGTGTTGCAGTTTGCCCAGCATTTCGGTAACAGAAGGCGGTGTGACTTTCAGTGCCTCTGCCAGTTTTTTGTTTCCAACCTGCTGTTCCGCTCCGCCCAATTTATACAATTCTTTAATATAATCTTCTTTTTGTGGTGTCATTGTTTACTTCCCCTTATTTTTAGGTTATCCTAACTTTAATTTTATTATATGCCTAAAAAATTGTTTTGACAAGTCAAATGAAGAAAATTAGAAGAAGTCACAATCTGGTGCCAAGAGCCAAGCATTTTGTTTTGCAATGTAGCCGGTAAAATAAAAAAAGCCCGGGCAGAAAAGGCTTTTGACCTTTTCTGCCCGGGCTTTTTTTATTTCAGGGAAGAAAATTATGTGTTTTTCATGATAACGCTTTCCACCACATTGGCTACGTCTTCGCATTTATCGCAGCAGCGCTCAAAATGGTTGAAGATTTCGGTCCAGGTGAAAATTTCGATGGGATCTTTGGGGTTCGAGTACAGGGCATGCATGGCATCTGTGTACAGCTTGTCCCCGTCTTCCTCTAAACGGTTGATTTCCACAATCATCTGATGGATGGTATTGGATTTGCTAAAGTTATGGAATTCTTCCATCATGTTTTTCATTGCATGACAGCAGGATACAATTAAGGTACAGAACTCCAAAGCTTCGGGACGAATGGTTTTGGTATGGAACATATACATTCTTAAAAGGACGTCTTCGATACCGTCGGTCACATCGTCAATGGTCTGAGCCAGTTCGATAATATCTTCCCGCTCAATGGGGGTGATAAACTCTTTGACCAATTTGCTCATCATCACATGCTTGGCCAAATCCGCTGCATGCTCAATGGCGTGCATCTCTTTGATGCGGGTATCCATTTCTTCCGTCTGGTAATTCTTCAGGGTTTCATAAAGCAGTTCAGCCGCCTGTACGCAATATTCCACACCTTCCGTTAAAACCTTATAATAATACTGATCACTTTTTCTAGCCATCTTTTGTATTCTCCTGTTCCATCAAGTTACCGGGCGGATGCCGGTGGGTTAAAATATAGCCATAAACAGCTTTGCCATGAGATAACCGATGATTCCACAGCCGGGGAAGGTAAGTACCCAGGTCAATACCATTTCTTTGACTACGCCCCAGTTTACGGAAGACAAACGCTTTGCAGCGCCAACGCCCATAATAGAGGTTGTTTTTGTATGAGTGGTGGAAACCGGAATGCTGGTTAAAGATGAAATAAGCAGACAGCCGGCCGCAGCCAAATCTGCCGAAAAACCTTGATGCTTTTCAAGCTTTACCATGTCCATTCCCACCGCTTTAATAATCCGGTAACCGCCAATAGAGGTGCCCAAGCCCATGACAATGGAACAGAACAGCATGAGCCAAATGGGAATTTGAAATTCAGGAACGTTGGATTCCCCTTTTGCCAGGAACATTCCCAACATGAAAACGCCCATGAATTTTTGCCCGTCCTGCGCCCCGTGCATAAAGGCCATTGCAGCACCGCCGCCGATTTGAGCCTTTTTAAAAAATGAGTTTGTATTACGGCGATCCATGCCACGACAGATCAAAAGGGTCAGTTTTGAGGTAATCCAGCCCATGCCAAAACCCAAAAAAGTGGAAAGAACCAAGCCGTAAAGAACCTTAATCCATTCAGAACCGTTGATACCGGCCAGCCCGCCGTGCAGTGCAATCGCCGCACCGGAAAGTCCCGCAATCAGCGCGTGGCTTTCACTGGTTGGTATTCCAAACCACCAGGCGGCAGTCGCCCAAATCACAATGGCTAAAAGAGCCGCGCATAAGGCTACCAGGGCTTCATGAGTATTTCCGCTGAAATCGACCATATTATAAATGGTCGCGGCCACACTGGCATTGACAGCAGTCATCACAAAAACACCCAGAAAATTGAACACAGCTGCCATTAAAATCGCAGACTTTGCTGTCATTGCCCGGGTGGACACACAGGTAGCAATTGCGTTGGGGGCATCTGTCCAACCGTTTACCAGTATCACTCCGGTGGTCAAAACTACGGTTACCGCCAACATGGGGTAAGCCGTTATCCATACAAGAAAATCCGCAAGCGAAACAGTCATTTACACTCCCCTTACACTTTGTCGTTTCATTATTTAACAGAACCTTAACATGTGCTTTACATGTTTAACTTCATTATATCACAAGATAAAAGAATCGAAAGATGTTTTGTCCAGAAAAATAAAGTTTTCAAAGTATTCCAATGAGTTGGGGGATTTGAGGAGAAATTGGCATGAATTTTCACAATAATTTTCCCCCGTTTTAAAAGTATGGAAGGAAAACAAAGGGAAAAATGTGAAATTTCACAAGAGAAAGAATCAGTTATTACTATATAATCTATAGTAATAAAATAGAAATAAGGCATATATTAGGAAGAAAACGCAAAAATTATCAGAAAATAACCGGCATTGATACTCTTTCGGAAAATCAGGTATTTTATTATAATTTATATTCGATATTAAATTATAATTAAATATTTTATAAGAATACTATAGTTAATATATTTTTATCTATTGAACTTATTATAGAACTTTGTAAAAAATCGGATTTCGGATTTGTGCTTGTTAAGAAGAGTAATGAAACAAAAGGAAAAATGACTAAAATTATTATTAATAATCATTATTAATTTTACGCCTTATTTTTAGAAAAAGCGTAGACATTCTATTGCTATTATGGTATCATTTTCCTAAAGAATACTAGGCTTATAAAATATCATAGTTCTTCTGTGGTATTACAATTTTTTAAAAAAGAAAGGAAGAGGATCAATGAGCTTAACAGAAAAAATGAACGTTTATTTAGCAAACCAGCAGATCTCTTTCATCAAGCTGCATAATTTACATTGGTATGTACAGGGCAGCGCATTTTTCACATTGCATGCAAAATTCGAGGAACTTTACGATCATACCGCAGATGTTATTGATGATGTGGCAGAGCGTTTGCTGGCAATGGGTCAGTCCCCGATTGCCAACCTGAAGCAGGCATTGTCTGTGGCAACCATTAAGGAATTGGAAAGTGTTGCGATTTCTTCTGATGCCGCTATCAAACATTTGACAACAGATGTAGAGTACTGGGTGAAGGATACCAAGGAGATCATTTCTTTGGCTGAAGAGCAGAATGACGTAGTAACGGCAGATCTGTTTACCGGATATCTGAATCATTACGAAAAACTGGCTTGGATGCTAAAGGCTTATCAGGCTTAAATAACCCCAAAATCAAGGCGGAGCGTTTCACCAAAGGGTGAGCGCTCCGCCTTTTTATTTTTTACAGTTTTGTTATTCTTCCGGCGGGAACAAGTTTTGACAGAAACAGCCGTTTTGGGCAGTTATAATATTTTTGTGACGCAAAAGGAGGGGGCGGGATGAAGCAAATCATCTATGTGGATGTCTTAATTGCCGTCAATCTTTTTGTGAATTATTTTCTTCTGCTGACTGTTGCCGGATTTTTACATATTTCTGTTTCACGGCTGCGTTTGGTATGCGGGGCATCTGTGGGCGCACTTTCTTCGTTGATCATTTTGCTGCCGTACTTGCCGGCCCCGGTGTCTTTTCTTTTAAAACTGATGATTTCGGTTGTTGTTGTGCTGGCTGCGTTTGGGGCGCCTTCCTGGCGATTCTTTTTGCGGACAGTAGGCAGCTTTTATTTAACCAGTTTTGGGTTTGCGGGGCTGATGATTGCAATCTGGTATTTGGCTGCGCCCAAAGGGATGGTTATGAAAAATTCGGTTCTTTATTTTAATATTTCTCCGCTGATGCTGTTGGCGTTAACCGTGATATGTTATGGCTCGATTACTTTACTCAATCGTATCACCGGCCAGCGCTCGCCCAACTCTTTGTTTTGCACCATAACGGTAACAGCGGGCGGGAAGTGTGCGCGGCTTACCGCGAAAATTGATACGGGCAACAGCCTGAAAGAGCCTTTTTCGGGGTTTCCGGTTATTGTGGCAGAATATCAAAGCGTTCGGGACTTGGTGCCTCAGGGAGTAAATTCTTATTTATTTGCAGCGGTAGGAGAAAAAAAGGGAGAGCCGGAATCAGGTCTTCGGCTGGTGCCCTTCCGGGTGGTGGGCGGCGAAGGAATTTTGCCGGCATTTCGTCCGGAAAGCATCACGATTCAAACAGGGAAGGAAAGCATTACGGTGACAGAAGCGTACTTGGCTGTTTCTGTCAAAAAGCTTGGCACAACAGGTTTTAGCGCGTTGCTGAATCCGGAGCTCATTACACAGGGCAGGCAAACTGTCAGAAAGGAGAAATCATTGTGAAAAGGGGAATGGAAAAGTTGATTTCCGGAATCAGAGGATGGTTGTGGAGGTTGATCAAGCGGTTTTCACCGGCTTCAGAGGTTCACTATATCAACGGACCCGAAACCCTTCCTCCGCCGCTGACGCCGGATCAGGAAGCGATTGTGATGAAAAATGTGCGGGAAGGAAGGGAAAATGCACGCGAGCCTTTGATTACCCATAATCTGCGCTTGGTTGTGTACATAGCAAAAAAATTCGAATCCAGCTCGGCCGGGGTAGAAGACCTTATTTCGATTGGAACCATTGGTCTAATCAAGGCGGTGAATACATTTTGTCCGGAACGAAACATCAAGCTGGCCACTTACGCATCACGATGTATTGAAAATGAGATTTTGATGTATCTGCGAAAAAGTTCTCAGCTAAAAAATGAAATTTCCATTGACGATCCGCTGAATGTGGATTGGGATGGAAATGAGCTTTTGCTCTCTGATGTGCTGGGAAGTGAGCAGGATACCGTAAACAAAGGAATTGAAAAGGAGGTGGAGAAGGATCTGCTGCTGGAAGCGGTGGGGCACCTTTCTTCCAGAGAACAGCAGATTATGCAGTTGAGATTTGGGCTAAACAACCGCAGGGAACACACACAAAAGGAGGTAGCGGATACGCTTGGCATTTCTCAGTCTTATATCTCTCGGTTGGAAAAAAGAATCATCGAAAGGCTCAAAAAAGATTTGGAAAGAGTAGGATGAGTATCAAAATCTTCTTTTTAAATCTGACGTTTCCAACAGCAAAAGGAATCCTGTCCAAACAGCTGGCACCGTATCAAACAGTGCCGGCTGTTCTTTATTGAGAAACACACCCTTCTTTATTTTTAAAAATAAAAGAAAAATTTTTATTAAAAAGGTCACAAAACAGATCTTTCAATTGTTATCTATATGGAAGAAATTACAAATCAGATGATCCTTATCCAATCAAATTTCAGTTCATTCCCGCTGCGCTGTTTTGCCGCAATGTGGGAAAAAGACAAACGGAGGACTTTATGCTGGATGTACAGTTTTCAAAATTAAACAGGGTTCGGAAACAACCGCCGGATAGTTCAGATCGAAGCGATCCGGACTGGAGTGTGATTCCCTCTAAAGGGATGGCCCGTTTCAGTAAAGAAGAGTTAATTTGCAAAATACAGCAGCTGGCGGCTGAAGATGCAAAAGCAATGATTTTACAGGATGAAACTAAATTTAGAACCATCAAAACGCAAAGGGAAGTGTTATGTGCACAGTACATATCCCAAGTTTCACCGGATCGACAAAAAATGTATCAGAAAGCAGTGGAAAACACCTATGGGCTTTCTTTTATTTCGCCCAAAACGCCCATTGAACTGCTGTTTGAAAAAGAGGGAATTCACATCTCTTCGGTGGGATCTCAAATTTCAAGAATCGAAAGCAGTGGTCAGCTGGTGTTAGAACACAATACAGTGGGATGGAGCTATCAAAAAACGCCGGAAGAAGCCAGAAAACAAACAGAGTTTTACCAAGTGTATCACAGTGCCTATGATGCTGCAAAACGCACCATGGGGATCCAGTCAAATTTTTCAGCCTTCAAAACCACATAAAAACCATACATAATAAGGGAAAAGGAACCGCAAAGGCATAGGCCGATCACAACATTCTAATTGATTATTAAAAAAAGAAAAAACATGCCGTCTGTTCTCATGTTTCAATGAGAGCGGACGGCATTTTATCATTCTGTTTGATGGAATCTGTTTTGTGCGATTTGAGCTTGCTATGTTAAGTAGTCCAAAAGAACCCGGTACTCTTCTAAAAGCCGCTCCATAGGATATCTTCCCCGGTTGGCCGGGCTGGTAGAGGGAAGAGGAATTAACGGCAAATCGTTTTTGGATAACCAGAAGGAACGGTAAAAAGAGGTCGATTTTGTTCCGGTAGTAAAAACAGCGCGAATGTTTGCATGGTTCAAAATCAAATTCAAATCGTTTGGAACGGCATTTTTGATGCTGGCATCGTCAGCACCTTCAATAGAACAGCTTTTCAGCACATCCCATAAAGCAATGCGGTTATGAAACAAAAACTCAGTTTTTGCCTCGTTGCTTTGGGGAAGATTTTGTTTTAAAAGCTGTGACAAAACCGGCCAGAACCGGTTTTGCGGATGGGCATAATAAAAACCTTGTTGGCGGGATTTTGGGGAAGGCATGGATCCCAAAATCAGAATTTTGGAGTTTTCGTTATAAATGGGAGAGATGGTATGTTCAACATTGCTTCTCATGGTATTTTTCTGCTGCTAATTGCAGCAAAACCTCCTTATCATTGGGCGCTTTGCCGTCAATTACTGCATTGAGCAGCCAGGTTAACAGTTCCCCCAGAATGGGACCAGACGGAATCCCCAGATTTTGCAAATCGGCTCCGTTTACCTGCAACTGCTTTAAGGAAAAACACTGGCTTTCTGCCAGAACTTGTTCCAGAATTGGCTTGATGGCTGCTAAAGCATCTAGCCTGTCCCGATAAATAGGGTTTTGTGCCAGACTATCTGCCTGCTTTATCGCCAGAAGAGCGCGAAAGTCTTCTTCTCCCATTCGGTTCAGCCGGCGGCGCACCCAAGCCGGATTCAGCTGCAAAGGGACATCGTGCAGGCGGATGAGCAGGCAAACCCGCCGAATGGTTTGATGATCCATTCTGAGCCGGTGCAGCGCTTCCTCTGCCAGCTGGACGCTGACTGCTTCATGTCCATAAAAATGCCCAACCCCTTTTTTGTCTTTGGTAAAGGTGTGTGGTTTTCCGCTGTCATGAAGTAAAATGGACAAACGCAGCACAGGATCCGGCGCCACAGTGTCCAGAGCATGAAGCGTATGCTCCCATACATCATAAATATGGTGGGGGTTTTGCTGCTCAAACCCAATCATCGGCAGAATTTCTGGCAGAATTTGACCGATGATTCCAGGGAATTGCCGCAGTGTTTCTGCGGCCTTTTGTCCGCAGAGCAGTTTTACCAGTTCGGCACCAACTCGCTCTCGGGCAATGTGATCTAAGAGATGTTTGTGCTCGTTCATGCTTTGGGAGGTTTTTTGTTCCGGAGTCAAACCCAGAACCGAGCAAAAGCGAAGACCTCTTAAAATACGCAGCGCATCTTCTTCAAATCTGCGGTCAGGTTCCCCCACACACCGCAGAATTTTGTTTTTCAGATCTTCCTGCCCGCCAAAGCAATCGATCAACCCATGCTGTTCTGAATAGGCCATGGAATTGATTGTAAAATCACGTCGTGCCAAATCTTGCTCGATATTTCCGGTAAAGCAGACGCTGTCCGGGCGGCGGTTATCGGAATATTCCCCATCAATGCGATAAGTGGTTACCTCAACTGCCATACCGCCGGATAAAGCGGTGAGGGTGCCGTGTTTTAATCCGGTTTCTAACAGCTTCAGGCCGGATAAGGCCTGTTTGACCTCGTCCGGCCTGGCAGAGGTGGTGATGTCCCAGTCCTTTGGGGAAAGCCCAATCAGGCGGTCCCGTACACAGCCGCCCACCACAGCGGCTTCATATCCATGAGACAGCCCGTGCAAAATAGTTTGTACCGGTTGTGGGATGTCCAGTTTCATTTGCCGGTGCCCCTTTCTGCTATCGTTTTTTCTCATGATACCACAAAACACATAGCAAGGAAAGATTGGTTCCCCAAGTTCAGCTGCCGAACGTGGCAGGCCATTAATACGTCCAGCCAATACTTGTCATGGCCTTTTCCATAATGAGCAAATAACTGGGAATTTCTACCCCAAGTACTTTTAAAACGGCAAAACAGGCGACCAGTACAAAAAATACAGAATAGAGGATGAGCTCGCGTTTGTTTTTTTCCCGGATTAAAGGGGGAAGATCTATGGCCAGGATGATGAGGAAAGCAGTAATTAGTAAAATCATAAGCCAGTTTCACTTCCTATACGGATTGAGATTGGTAGGAGGCCGAAGGCTTGGAATCAGAGGAACTCTGTTTTGGCTCTTTCTTTTTGTCTTGTGTCAGGCCGCGCATTTTGCCAATTAATAAGGTGAGGGCTGGAATACCGATTTCCAATATCAGCCACACAAAAGGAGCAACCCTTTGAGCAACGGCAGCATGTGCCAGCGAATTTGGGAAAAGATTAAAAACTAAAATTGTTGTTAATGCACCTGTCAGAAGAATCAACCGTTTGTAATTTTGAAAGCGGAACAGCTGAGCCATACTGAGCACACTGACATAATAGAGCCAGATTACTTTAAAGCATAAAAGTACAATTAAAATAAACGAAAACAGAATTTCCATTCGGCTCAAAGCTTGGGTAACGCTGACCATTCGCAGTGTTTCAAAAGAGGGAAGCGCAAACATCGTAATGGTATTTCCCAACACTGCAATATCGCGCATTACGATTAACAGCACGCTCATACAGCCAATAAAAATTCCGATGGCAAAGTAAAAGAAAAAGCTTCTTTTACCAACATCTACATTTTGACTAACCATTAAAAATATGATAATTTCAGCAAATGGAATTGTAATGACAATATTTGTTCCCTGAATATAGTTTTTTGCTGGGAGTTCAAACATGGGCAAAAAATTTTCCCAATCCATTAAATTGAGAGTCAGAATAATGGTGAGAAAACTAATAATAACAGAAAGCATTGTCATCATGAATCCATATTTCACCATCTGTTTGAGTTTGCCCACATAAACGGCCCAGGCAGTGGTTAACAAAAACGTGACCGCAATGACAATGTCTGGGGTTTGCGGCATAATCGTATTGTTCACAAAAGTAGTCAAATCTCTGGAATTCAGTGCAGTCAGGGTAATGAAAAAAACAAGCAATAGAAAACACAAAAATTTACCCAGATATTTTCCATATACGATTTGAAACATACTAAATAGATTTTTGCCCGGAAATGCTTCAACCAGTTTGGCGTATACCCATACAACCGGAAGGCAGATTATAAATCCAATCAGAACCACAATCCAGGAGTCCTGTCGTGTAATTGACACAAAAAAGGAAGAAAGAAGAGAGGAGGATTGGATATAGCAGGCGATTGCAAACATGAAATCCAGTCCATGAACTTTTGTTGTATCTAATTTCATTTATGCCCCTCTTTCATTATCAAAGATTCCGAAATTTTACCTCTGGAACTGATATTCACATTCATAGTTACCTCTAAAGTGACTGTGGGGTATAATTCAGACCAAGCGTATTCCATCTTTTCCCATTCCTTGGGATGGTGCTTATGAATATGAGCTCCGATTCCGTAAATATCAGCTTTCAGCCGCTGAGATTCCGCAAAACTAGATCGGACTTTTGTTTCTAAATCTTTCTTTGCTTCTTTTTGTAAGAATTCTGTGACTTTGATAATATCCATGCTTCGAAAGCCATGCAGTTCAGAAATGGCAAGTTCGGTATCGATATTCATTTTTACGGTGACATTGCCCTCTTCATCCATCTCGATTTTTCTTTCACACAGGGATTTGTTCACTTTTAGATTGGCGTTTCCCAAGTCGGAAGCCAGCTCAAGATTTCCGCCGTTTACGGTCCCCATTCCCAAAATGAATCCCTGCATTAAAGAAGCGTCCATAATACTGACCAGAACATCATCCTTAAAAACAGCCATTCCGGAAAAAGTCAGGCTGGTCAGGCCGTCGATCTCTTTGGGCTCTACCACAAGAGCAACCGGAGCGGTGGAGCGATCGACCAGACGAGAGGTAAAATGAAGCATGTTGGAACTGGTATAAGGAGAAATTTGTCTTTCATTCCGGATCATCTGCGCCAGCGCCATAGCGGATAATTTCTCTTGCTTTGTTTCGGTAGTCAGAATGCTTTTTGCATCGTTTTTTGCTACTAAAATCCAAACCTCCATACGGGTTTCGGTGTTTCTCATAAACATATCCAGATAGGGTTTGACGCCTTTTCGAGCCAGATCGTTCCCGAAAATAATTACCTGATTATGATGCATAAATAATTTTCGGCTGTTTGAATAGCGCAAAGAGTCGATGCCGCCCAAAACAAAGCGATCGGTTGCTTCCAGCGTTATAAAGGAGCCATTGCTGCTGGAATCTTCTTGTGTAGCGGCATTATTCACCATGGCAACCTGAAAGCTGAGATCCAACTGGCCCGGCTGCTCGCTGGCGTCCAGCCCCACACCAGTGACAATGGAAATCGCATCTAACTCTTCCACGTCCCAGCAGCCGGTCATCAGAATGATAAGGGAGCAGCAAATGGCTGCGGCACCCCATTTCTTTATCCGTTTCTTCATTTGTTTTCCTCCGTTGTTTTAGTGCTTTTCTGGTTATTGGAGGATTTCTGCGGAGGCTGAGGATTTGGGGGGACAAAATAGTTCCTTCGGGTTACGTCACCCTTTGCCAGCCGTGCAGGACGTTTTGTCATCATCCACAAAGGCATACGGATAAATCCGTCTTTCAAATCTCTTGCGACAGAGAATCCATTAAAATAAGTGACACCAAAAGATTCCATGGCGCCCAGCTGAATTAACATTCCTAAAAATGCAAGGCAAATTCCATAACCACCCAAAAAGGCGGCAAAAAACATGATAACCAGGCGCAGAACCGACATGGAGTCGTTTTGTTCGGGAATGACAAATCCAGCCACTGAGGTCAGTGCAATGGTAATGACCATGGGGGCACCCACCAGTCCCGCAGAAACAGCTGCGTCACCCATCACCAGAGCACCTACGATACTGATTGCCTGGCCCACCGGACGGGGAAGCCGCAGGCCAGCCTCCCGTAAAATTTCAAACGAAAACACCATGATCAGCGCCTCAAAAAAGGCGGGGAAGGGGGTGCCTTCTCTGGCGCTGGCAATGGTAATCAGCAGTGTGGTAGGAATGAATTCCTGATGATAGGTGGTAAGAGCGATATAAATACCCGGGAAAAAAACCGAAATAAAAAATGCGATATATCGCAGCATTCGCATAATGCTGGCATATAATGGGCGGATGTAATAATCTTCCGCTGTCTGAAATGTTTCGATAAAGAGCAGGGGAGCAGTTAATACGAAAGGGGTGCCGTCTACAATAATGGCAATCCGTCCCTCAAGTATTTTGGCCGCAGCCACGTCAGGTTTTTCGGTATATCCAACGGTAGCAAATATCGAGAAAGGGGAATCTTCAATGTATTCTTCCAAATATCCAGAATCTAAAACAGAGTCCACATCCAAACGATTCAGACGTTCTCTTACTTGATTCACAACCTCGGGAATTGCCACACCTTCCAGATAGGCAATACACACATTCGTCAGAGTTTTTCGCCCAATTGTCATGTGTTCCATTCGCAGCTGTGGGCTTTTGATTTTTCTGCGCAGCAAAGAGGTGTTGGTTCGGAAGTTTTCCGTAAAGCCTTCTCTGGGGCCGCGGACAACCGATTCCGTCTCCGGTTCTGTTACACTTCTTTTATCCCAGCCTTTTGTGCTCACGCCAAGGCCGGTGGTGCAGCCATCCACCAGCAGTGCAGTGTCGCCCGACAGAATACCAGCAACTGCCTGAGAAAGCTTGGCATACATCTGAGTATCGCCGGAACACACGATTTTTTCTCTTAATTGATTGATGCGATCTTGTCCCCGGGAGGGTGTGACCGAATAATCAAGGGCCATAATAGGGAACAAAATACCATCCGAGATAATCTGCTGGTTTACCAGCCCGTCGATAAACAGTAAAGCGGCTTTGCATCGGCGTTCATTGCCGATAAAAAAGCGATGTATTTTGACGTCGCCGCTGTTGCCCAAATGTTTGCTGATGTATTCCAGGTTTGTTTCCAGATTTTCTTGAATTTCTGGATCCTGGCTGTCTTTCAACTGCTCTTGTTCCTGATCTTTCTGTTGTTTTTGACTTTCGGTATTTTTTTTATGGCTATAAAAACCCATTTTGCGCTTAAACAGATTCCATATCATGGTGAATCCTTCCTTTCCCAGGGGTATTTTTCTAGTATGACAGAAAACAAGGATTTCATACGGAATCAGGGAGCAAATCCGATGATTTTGATGATTTTTCAGAATTGTTTTACAATATGTATGAATGCTATTGACATAATACACAATATAGAGTATCTTAAAGGAAAGGCAAGAGAAACAAGGAGGGACTAGGCGATGAAAGAAAAGATTACGGTGACAGGCGGAGCCCTGGAAGAGAATGAGCTGAATCATTATTTGGAATATGTACAAAAGAAAAATCCGGGCCGGCGCTTGGAATCCCTGGATATTGAGCTGGATGGAGAATTCGTTAATTTAAAATATCAGTTTGAGCCGGTACCCTTTGACAGAATCCGCCGAATCACCGGATATCTGGTGGGCGGAACCGACCGGTGGAACGACGCAAAGCTGGCGGAACTGAACGACCGCTTGAACCACGGCACAAAAAATTGATTTCAGGCGGTGAAACCACGCTGGAACATCAGAATACAAAATCAGGGCTCTGAATGGAAGAATCGGCATGATGGCCGAAAAAACATATTTAAAACACGAAAAAGGAGTCAACTTGTAAGTTGACTCCTCTTTCTAAAATATCCATGTTTATCACTCTGAAAGACTCGCCCGATTCTTTCAGAAACCGATGAATATTTTTATCAGACCCCCGCCAGAACGGGTCACTTCCGCAAAGCGAAAGTTTATGTATATCGGTTTAATAATAGCACTGTTTTTGAGCAACGTCAATCCTTTTTACTCAAATCTAACTCAATTTTTATTGCTTCTGCTACCTGCTCCCAAGCTTCGCTTTTGGTATCAATGACATCAATCCGGTTACTCAGGCGATTTTTGGAAATACAACGCATTTGTTCGATCAGAATAACACCCCGAACAGGACAATTTGCCTTCAGGCGGCGGATGTAAATATGAGTGGGAAGTTTGGCCTTGGTTTCGTCGGTGATGGGCGCAACGATGGTGGTGGGGCTGTGAAGGTTTCCCTTGTCATTTTGCAATACAATGGCAGGCCGGAATTTGTCCTGTTCTGAACCAATGTTCCGGCCAAAATTGCAATGATAGATTTCACCCTTTTTGACCACTAAAGAGTTGGGTGGATTACGAAATTTATATTTGTATTTTTCTTCAAACCACGATACATAATCGGTGACTTCAGCAAGCCAGCGGGCATTGTGATTTTTGAGCCGTATATCTTCTAAAATCATTTGAAGAATTTTGGATATTGTATTTTGTATTTCTTGTGTTTTTGCTTTATCTGCGTCAGCCGGCACCAAAGGCCCCCCTTTTTATATCTATGCTATTATATTACGATAAGTCACCCTTATAGTAAATATGTTTTGGGATTATTCTGAAATATTATTTGCTTTTTTTTGTGAAAAATGCTGCCGGTGATGGGGAAATCCCATTACCGGCAATTATTATGCGCCGATTTTAATTTTTTTTGATAGTCAGGCAAATACGGAAAGTTTCC
Source organism: Clostridium minihomine (assembly GCF_900240385.1). Classification (GTDB taxonomy): domain Bacteria; phylum Bacillota; class Clostridia; order Oscillospirales; family Acutalibacteraceae; genus Faecalispora; species Faecalispora minihomine. The sequence continues at coordinate 281,026 of NZ_OEQH01000005.1, forward strand.
ATCATATAGTGAAAGTAAGAGCATCGTAAAAAAGGATGGAGGGGTTGGACATGTCATTTGGACTGGCACTTTCCGGCGGGGGCATACGGGGCGCAGCGCATGTGGGGGTACTTTTGGCGTTAGAAGAGGCCGGGATGGTTCCGGATTCTGTTGCCGGTGCCAGCGCTGGCGGAATTGTGGCAGGACTTTATGCCGCGGGGTATTCTGCCCATGAGCTGAAAGAGATCGTGCTGGATTTATGTCACAGCGGATACCGGATGCTGGATCCGGATTATGTGGGGTTGGCCAGAGCCATTCCGCAGCTTTTAACAAGACGGGAAGTGACGGTTTCCGGATTTTTAAAGGGAAATCGGCTGGAAGATTATTTGTGCGGCCTGACCGGGGGAAAGCTGATGCGGGATTTGACCATGCGCACAGTGATTCCCTGTGTGGATCTAAATACCGGCAACACCATTGCCTGCACCAGTCAGCTCAGGGGAGTGAAGCAGATGGAGCGGGTACGATGGAATTCGGGTTTGCGAATCTGTGAGGCTCTGCGGGCTACTTCGGCGGTTCCTGCGGTATTCCGCCCCAAGCAAATCGGGGATTTGTGTCTGGTGGATGGGGGGGTAACCGATGTGCTGCCGGTGAATCTGCTGATTGCAGCCGGGGAACCCAATGTGCTGGCGGTGGATGTGGGCAAAGCTTACCGCATGCCGGAAGAGATCAATTTGTGGGAAGTCGCTTCTCATTCTCTTGGGGTGATGCAGGATCATTTGAGGGACTATGTAGCTCACGGAGAAAAATTACAGCTGAATCCGCCTTTGCCTGACAATACGAATCTGTTGGGATTCCGAAAAATGGAGGAATGTATGGAGTTAGGATATGCCGAAACGAAAAAATGGATGCCGGAAATTCGAAAGCTCTTTTCACCTTCTTATCCCGGTTCCCGCCGGGTGTTTCGAACCCGGGATTAATCCACTTTGAAACAAAAAATCCCCCTGAAAACCATAGCGGACAGTATCCGCCTGGAATTCGGGGGGATTTCTGATTGTATTAAAACTTCTTGGGAAGAAACCCAATCTTTTTCATAACCTTATTTAAAGTGCGGATGGAAATAGAAAGTGCCTGCTGTGCGCCTTCGGTATAGCATTGTTCCAGATATTCTTTGTCAGAAATCAGCTGGCTGTACCGCTCTTGCACCGGGCGCAATTCTTCGATGACTGCTTCGGCTACCCGCACCTTAAAGTCGCCGTAGCCCTTTCCTTCAAATTCGACTTCAATTTGCTCGTTTGTCAGGCCGGTAATGCTGGAATAAATACCCATCAGGTTATTTACGCCTTCTTTTTCCGGTGCAAAATGAACTCTTGCTTCACTGTCGGTAATCGCACGCTTGAATTTACGCAGGATATCATCGGGTTTATCCAGAACAGCAATATAACTGTTTGCGTTTTCATCAGATTTGGACATCTTGCGGGTGGGCTCTTGCAAAGACATAATTTTAGCACCCACTTTTGGGATATAAGGTTCCGGAACCGTAAAGGTGGGGCTGTAGGCTCCGTTAAAACGTTCCGCAATATTGCGTGCCAGCTCCAGATGTTGTTTCTGATCTGCACCTACCGGAACCAAATCTGATTGGTACAGAAGGATATCTGCCGCCATCAGGCTGGGGTAAGTGAACAGCCCGGCGTTGATGTTGTCGGCGTGTTTGGCCGATTTATCTTTAAACTGAGTCATACGAGAGAGCTCGCCAAACTGGGTGTAACAGTTTAATATCCAAGCCAGTTCTGCGTGGGTATGCACTTGGCTTTGCAGAAAGAATGGATTTTTCTTCGGGTCGATTCCGCAGGCCAAGAACAAGGCATAAGCTTCCAGCGAATGGCGCCGGAAGGCGGCGGGATCTTGCCGTACGGTGATGGTGTGCAAATCTGCCAAAGCAAAAATGCAGCGGTAATCGTCCTGCATGGTGACCCAGTTTTTAATCGCCCCCAGATAATTCCCCAGTGTAATGGTTCCACTGGGCTGAACGGCGCTGAATATAACTTTTTTCGGTGTTGCTGTTTCCATAAAAAAGGGACTCCTATCTATCAAATTAATATAGCAGTTCTTTTGCGAGCTGCCCTAATTGTTCTATGCCTTGTGCTAATTGTTCGTCGGTGGGGGCGCTGTAATTGATGCGGAAGGATTGGCAAGGCTGACTTTCGTCCACTAAAAAGGCGTTGCCGGGCACTACGCAGACGTTTTTTTCCATAGCACGGCGGCAGAAATCCATCATGTCAATTTTTTCAGGAAGACTGCACCATAAAAACAGTCCGCCTTCAATGGGTTCCCAAGAAATGTCCGGGGCCAGATGCTGCTGGGCCAACTGGAGCAGAAGCTCTGCCTTTTTCCGGTAGATACCGCGAATCCTATCCAGATGCGCCTCAAAATTATAGTTTTTCAAAAATTCTTCGCAAATCAACTGAGACCAGATATTGGTATGCACATCTTCGCCTTGCTTGCACACCACCATCTTTTGAATGATAGGCTGGGGGGCCAGTGTGTACCCCACCCGCATTCCGGGGGAGATCACTTTCGAGAACGATCCGGCATAAATCACCAGGCCGTCTTCATCCAGCGCTTTTATCGGCGGAATTTCTTCCCCGGTAAACCGCAAATCACCGTAAGGGTTGTCTTCCAGAATCAAAACGCCGTACTGCTTTGCGAGGCGATACACTTCACGCCGCTTTTCTGCGCTCATAGTAATACCCGAGGGATTTTGAAAATTTGGAATCGTATATAGGAATTTGGCACGCGGCTCTTCGCGCAGGGCCTGTTCCAGCTTTTCCAGATGAATGCCGTCAGATTCCATTTCCACACCCCGCAGGCGCACCTGATAAGAGCGAAAGGAATTCAGCGAGCCAATAAAGCTGGGGGCTTCGCAGATGACAACATCACCGGGGTTGCAAAGTGCCTTGGTGGCCAAATCCATAACCTGCTGTGCGCCAGAGGTAATCAACAGGTCGTCAAATTCCCGTCCTGCGCCATGACGCTCCTTTAAATAAGAAGAAAGTCGATTCCGCAGGGGAAGGTAGCCTTCCGTCACATTATACTGTAAAGCGTCGATAGGGCGCTCTTGAAAAACATGGGCGGAAATTTCGGCAATTTCTTTGGCTGGGAAGGCTTCCGGCGCCGGATTCCCTACGGAAAGGGAGATCATTCCGGGGGTTCCGGCGGATTTTAAAATCTCCCGAATAGCGGAAGGTTTTAGATTTTTCACCCGATCTGAAAAGAAATATTCCATAAAAAGCGACCTTTCCGACTAAAAATCATTAAAAATAGTCTAGCACAAATTGGAAAAAGAATCAATTCAGCTTTGTTGCCTAAAACTACGGCATTTTATGCCAAAAAATAACAGCGAGTTATGACAATTCTGTAACTATACACAATGTATAATAAGTAGGACAAGCTAAATGGAAGTGGTGATGCGGAATGATGAAAGAAAAAGCGGTTGTGCGGCAAAGGCTGACCTTTGGCGAACTGCTTGAGACACCTGCAGCCAGAAAAATCATGGTTCAGGTGGTTTGCTTTGCGGTTGGATTTGCCTGTTCACGAGCGATTGTATTCGGAAGATATGCTCCTTTTGGCGTGGCGGCCGTTGGTGCTGTTCCTTTCGGGGGAATGTGGGGTATGGTGCTGGGGGTGCTGCTCGGTTATCTTTTGCCGACACCGGTTTTATTCCCCGTGCGGTATGTGGCGGCGGTTTTGGCGGCGGCAGCCATTCGCTGGACACTCAACGATTTAGTCAAGCTGCGGATGCATCCTTTTTTCGCTCCGCTGATTTCTTTTGCCCCGGTTTTAATGACGGGGCTTGCGATGGCCATGGTCAATGGGACCGATGCCAGCGGTGTGGCCATGTATGTGGCAGAATCACTTTTGGCAGCGGGCGGCGCTTATTTTTTGGTTCGCAGCGGCACGGTACTGCTTCGGGGCAAAGGAATTTCTTCGCTGAAGAATCAGGATTTGGCCTGTGTCACGCTATCTTTGGGAATTCTGGTGTTGGCTTTTTCGAATATTAAGCTGGGCGGAATTTCTTTGGGACATGTGATTGCGGTAATTGGTATTTTGTTTGCGGCCCGCTATGGCGGAGTCACGGGGGGCAGTGTGACCGGAATCGGTGCGGGTGTGATTCTCAGTCTGTCCACTGCCGGGGTCAGCTATCTTTCCGGAGCCTATGCGTTGGGCGGAATGATGGCAGGCGTATTTTCTCCTTTGGGCCGGTTGGTTTCGGCTTCGGCCTTTGTGGTGTCTAATGCGGTGGCGTCCCTTCAGGTGGGAAGCCGGGAGTCGGTTTTAATTGGTTTGTATGAAGTGATGGCGGCAACCGTCATTTATATGGTGTGGCCGAAAGACGTGGGCAGCCGGCTTTCTGCAGTTTTTACCCAGCCGGTGGATTTGCTGCACAGCGAAGGGCTGCGGCGTTCTGTGATTATGAAGCTGGACTATGCGGCCAAGGCATTGGAGAACATATCGGATTCCGTGGAAGAGGTATCCCGCAGATTGGACAAGTTCAGTGCGCCGGATATTAACGGAATCTATAGCAGGGTAATCGACAACACCTGCATTCGCTGCGGCCTGCGGGTTTATTGCTGGGAACGCAACTATAATGATACGATGCAGTCCTTTAATGATATTACCCAATTGCTTCGAAAAAACGGGAAAGTGACAAAAGATGATTTCTCTAAGCAGTTTTCTGAGCATTGCAGCCATATGGCAGAAATCGTAGAGAATATCAACCGGCAATATTCCGAGTTTTTAACCCGAGAAGCGGCAGAGCGGCGGGTATCGCAAGTTCGTGGGGTGGTGGCGGATCAGTTTGAAACCACTTCTCAGATGCTGAAAAACATGGCAGAGGAACTGGAACTGTTTGAGCGGTTTGACTTTACGGCTGCCCAGCGGATTAGTGAAGTGTTGAGTCAGGCCGGGATTATTCCCATTGATGTCAGCTGCCGGGTAGACCGGTATGATCGGATGACGGTGGAAGCGGAAGCGACTCAGGTAGACAAAACCAGACTGAATAAAGCAGAACTCACCCGGCAGATTTCTTATGTATGCGGGCGAACGTTTGAGGCCCCCTGTATCAGCGTGGCTCAGGGTAAATGCCGAATGCAGATGAGCGAACGCCCCGTTTACCGAATTCAGAGCGGATTTTTCCAGCATGTTGCCGGCAACGCACAGCTTTGCGGTGACAGTCAAGAGATGTTCTCTGATGGAAATGGCAGACAGATTGCCATTATCAGTGACGGCATGGGAACCGGAGGCCGGGCAGCGGTGGATGGCGCCATGGCTGCTGGGATTATGGCAAAGCTGATTAAAGCGGGAATAGGATTTGATTGTGCACTGAAAATCGTCAATTCGGCTTTGCTGGCCAAATCGGGGGATGAGTCCCTTGCAACTCTGGACGTAGCCGCCATCGATTTGTTTAATGGCAAAACAGAATTGATGAAAGCGGGAGCTACGGTTAGTGTCCTTCGCAAAAACGGCCGGGCGATTACCATTGATGCCCCTTCCTTGCCGGTGGGAATTTTAACGGAAGCCAAGTTCAGCAAAGAAACGGTTCGCTTGTCTGACGGTGATTTGCTGGTGATGTTCTCTGACGGTGTAGTCGCTTCGGGGGATGATTGGGTCAGAGAACTGATTACCGAATGGAAGGGAACGGTTCCCCAGGAGTTGGCGGAGAAGATTGTATCTCAGGCAATGAAACAGCGAAACGATGGCCATGACGACGACATTACTGTTTTGGTTATGGCGGTCAGCGAAACCAAAAAAGACCTTTGATTCTATTACATTATAGTCTTTCTTAAAATAGTATTGTGTGTTTGCGAAAGAACAGTGTGCGTTTGTGCTTATGAAAGGAAATCTATATTACATATAGAAAGAAACCCCTCGCTTGGCCGGTTGGCTAAGCGAGGGGTTTTGTCACACAATCAGAATAGGCAGCATATTATAATGGGTTACTTTAGGATTCGGACAAGTCCTTTAAATCGTAAGGAGTCTGCTGGTATACATAATAGTTCATCCAGTTAGAAAACAGCAGGCTGGCCCCGCTTCGCCAAGTGAGCTGGGGAATCATAGACGGGTCGTTGTTCGGAAAGTAATGTTCCGGCAGCTCCGGGAAGGTTCCCTTATTTTTATCGCGGTAATATTCGTTTGCCAGGGTTTCGCGGTCATATTCTGCGTGGCCTGTCACAAAAAATTGTCTTCCGTTCTTGTTGGCAATGATATGTGCCCCCGCTTCTTCCGAGTCGGCCAAGATAACCAAATCGTCGTGTTTTTTCACATCTTCCCGGTGAATATCGGTGTTTCGGGAATGGGGAGCAAAATAGATATCATCAAATCCGCGAAGCAGCGGATGCAGGGGAGCCATCACCTGATGCCGATAAATTCCAGAAAGTTTTTTTTGTAAGGTATATTTTGGAATCTGATAAAAATAATATAACGAGGCTTGTGCTCCCCAACAGATGCTCAGCAGGGAATACACATTTTTTCGGCTCCACGCAAAAATCTCGCAAAGTTCCGGCCAATAATCCACCTCTTCAAACTCCATCAGCTCGATGGGGGCCCCGGTGATGATCATGCCGTCAAACTTTTCGTCTTTCAATTCATCAAAGGTTTTATAAAAGGTATTGATGTGAGAGGAAGAAGTGTTTTTAGAAACGTGGCTTGCCATATGCATCAGTTCAACATCAACCTGCAAAGGGGAGTTACCCAAAAGGCGAAGCAGCTGAGTCTCGGTTTCAATCTTGGTAGGCATCAGGTTTAAGATGACAATTTTCAGTGGGCGAATGTCCTGAGCCATGGCACGTTCGTGAGTCATCACGAATATATTTTCGGATTCCAAGACTTCAATGGCCGGCAGCGATGTTTGAACTTTAATTGGCATAGCAAAGCCTCCTTCAGTAGAATGCTTTCCATTATAGCAAATGGGGACAGATTGTTCAAGAAAGGGGAATTTCCAGTTTTTTTAAAAAAAATGAAAAAAAGTGTTGACTTTACTTTCTGACCATGGTATTATAGCTAAGCCGTCGAGAGATGGGCACGAAAATTCGATAAGATGAACGAAAGTTTTTCGGAACGAAATCGTGAGTTCGTCGGAAATGACGAAAAAATGTCGAAAAAAAGAAAAGAAATGCTTGACAAGCGAAATTCGCTGTGATATAATACGAAGCATCTTCTTTACAAAACATTTTGACAGAAGACAGGACCTTGAAAATTAAACAACGAGAAAGACAAGAAGGAACCCGTAATTTTTGAGAGAAAACTTCTTGGAAACGAGAAGTGAGTACTTCCGGATATAAGAGCGTCTCGTAGCTCTATAAAAAGT
>NZ_OEQH01000008.1 GCF_900240385.1 Clostridium minihomine
TCCGGTTGCGCAAGTGGGTCTTCAACAGCAACAGAAATGAGATCAGCAGAAATGCAGACACAGACCTTTGCAGACATGCTGAATGCTAATATTGATAATCTAAATCTGTCAGGTTGTATCGGTTGGAAATGTAATACAGAAGCTAACAATGGATTTCCGGTATTACAGGGAATGGGGGAGAGTGATGTAAGTGGTGACACAACACCCCCAACAATTTCTGTCTATCAATATCAAAATTACGCGGATGGTACAGAGACAATACATGCGACAGTAGCGGATGACAGCAGTGGCATAGCAATTCAAAAATATGCAGCAGGAACTCAGCCCGCAAGCTATTTTGCAACAAATGGCACTGAGTTCAATAGTTCGACAATAAATGGTTTAACAATAGGAACATATACTATTTATGCAAAAGATAATGCGGGCAATGAAACAACGAAAGCAACTACATATACCGCAATATCCGGAACTGGTACTTCATCGGATCCGTATGTTATAACAACACCGTTACAGCTAGCTGTAATAACCACAGGGCTTGGGAAATGCTACAAACTTGGAAATAATATAGATCTGTCAAGTTATAAAGATTGGACACCTATTGGAAACACTTCAAAACCGTTTACAGGAACCTTTGATGGAGATGGGTACACGATAAGCAACTTGACAATCGGAACTGAAAGTAGCCCGAGTGCTTTATCGTATTTGGGGCTATTCGGATATACAGGCACAGCAACAATCAAAAATGTAGGGCTAAAGAATGCCTCAATCTATTCAACGGGTGACAATATAGGTGGCCTTGTAGGGTGTTGCAACGGTAATGCGATCATTACAAATACATACATAATTGGCAATGTATCGGGTTGCTCCTATGTCGGAGGTTTGATAGGACATGTTTTAGGATCAAATAGTGTAATTTCTAACTCTTATGCGACCGCTGAGGTATCAGGCAGCAGTAATTATGTAGGCGGTCTGGTAGGAGCAAAAGTAGGAGCTATCATAAATTGTTATTGTAACAGCGTCGTTAAAGGATCATCATATATAGGCGGATTAACAGGACACAGCAATGGAACAATCACGAATTCATATGCTACAGGTATCGTTACAGGCGCATCCCACATAGGTGGATTAGTAGGAATGAATTACGATAAAAGCAAGATTATTAATTCCTATGCGGCAGGAAATGTATCCGGTAATCAATATGTAGGAGCTTTTATAGGATCCAAGTACGGCGAAATTACAGATAGTTACTGGAAAACAAATGCGCAAATACCCGGTTGCGGGGAACGTAGAGGGACTTTTACGGCTATTGAGATGTTGGCAGAAACTATGCAAACACAGACCTTTGCAGACGCACTGAATGCCAATATTGATAATCTAAATCTATCAGGTTGTACGGGTTGGAAATGTAATTCAGAAGCTAACAACGGATTTCCGGTATTGCAAGGAATTGGAGATGGAGTTGCAATTTCAGATACAACAGCCCCGACTATAACAGTAGACGCATTTCAAAATTATACCAGTGGAGTGGAAATAATACATGCAGCTGTAGTAGATGATAATAGCGGTATAGCAATCCAAAAATATGCAGTAGGAACTCAGCCCACAAGCTATTTTGCAACAAATGGTACTGTATTTAACAGTTCTATAATAAATGGTTTAACAATAGGTACATATACTATTTATGCAAAAGATAATGCTGGCAATGAAGCCACTAAAGTTATAACATATACTCCTAATAAAGGAAGTGGTACAAGTCCAGACCCATATGTTATAACAACCGCATCTGAACTTGCGGCAATTTCTACAGGACTAGGATACAGCTATAAGTTAGGTAATGATATCGATCTGTCAAGTTATGCAAACTGGATGCCTATCGGAAACAATTCAAAATTTTTTACAGGAAGCTTTGATGGCAGCGGGCATACAATAAGCAATTTAACAATAGGAACTGAAAGTATTCCGAGTACCTTGCCGTATCAAGGATTATTCGGATATATCGGTGCAGCGACAATAAAAAATGTAGGATTAAAAAACACTTCAATCTATTCAAATGGTGACTATGTGGGTGGCATTGCAGGGTACTGCAATGGAAATGGAACAATAACAAATACATACGTAACCGGTAATGTATTAGGCAACTCCAATGTCGGATGTTTAATCGGATATGTTTCAGGCTCAAATGCTGTGATTTCTAACTCTTTTGCAACCGCTGAGGTATCCGGCAGCAGAGACTATGTAGGCGGTCTGGTCGGACAAAGTTCTGGTACAATTATGAATTGTTATGTAAACAGCATCGTGCGGGGCGCATCCTCTACCGGTGGAATAGTGGGGTACAATAAAGGTAAAATCACTAATTCTTATGTAGCGGGCAGTGCAACGGGTAATCAAACAATAGGATGTTTTGTAGGATCTAATTCCGGAAAAGTTATTAGCGGATACTGGAAAACAACTGCGCAAATGTCTGGTTATGGGTATAACTCTGGGGCTTTTACGGCAACGGAGATGCCAGCAGCAACTATGCAGACACAGACCTTTGCAGATACACTGAATGAAAATATAAGTAATTTGGGTTTAACATTTTGTGTAGGTTGGAAATACTATTCTGGAGTAAATAGCGGATTTCCTGTGTTACAAGGAATTGGAGATGGGGATGTAAGTTCGGATACAGAAGCTCCGACAATAGAGGCATTTGCGTTCCAGAATTACAATGACGGAACAGAAACGATTCAAACTATAATAACGGATGATAGCAGCGGTATAGCAATTCAAAAATACGCAGAAGGAATTCAGCCAACAAGCTATTTTGCTTCAAGCGGTAATATTTTTACAAGTTCGACAGTAAGTAGATTAATTGTTGGAACATATACCATTTATGCAAAAGACAATGCCGGAAATGAAACAACTAAAGTTGTTACGTTTACTCCTGTTAATGGAAGCGGTATAAGTTCAGATCCATATATTATTACCACTGCAGCACAACTTGTAGGAGTTTCAACTGGTCTTGGAAAATATTATAAATTGGGGAACAATATAGATTTGTCAAACTATCCAAACTGGGAGCCAATAGGCAACAATATCAAACCGTTTACAGGAAGCTTTGATGGCAGTGGTTATACGATAAGCAATTTAACAATTGGAACATCAAGCGAACCGAGCAACTTATCGTACTTAGGACTATTTGGATCTATAAGTAATGCATCTATAAAAGATTTATGCCTAAATGTTTCCATATATTCTAGCGGGTTTAATATAGGTGGCCTTGTAGGGTATTATAATGGATCGGGAAAAATAACAAATTCATGTGTATCAGGTAATGTGTCAGGCAGTTCCTATGTCGGAGGTTTGATTGGGAATGTACTCTCATCGTCTGCTATAATCTCAGATTCTTATTCCACGGCTGAGGTGATAGGGAGTAGCAATTTTATAGGTAGCCTGATAGGGCAAAATGGCGGAACAGTTACGAACAGTTATGCGAAAGGTAACGTGTCTGGCAACAGTAGTGTAGGCGGCATGGTTGGACAAAACAGAGGAACTGTTACGAATTGTTATGCAATTGGCGATATATCGGGTACTTCCAACTTAGGTGGATTTGTTGGGGACAATGGCGGTAAGGTTATAAATTCATATGCTGCGGGTAAAGTATTTGGTAATTCCAATGTGGGAGGTTTTGCAGGAAAAAATACGAATACAATTACCCGTGGGTATTGGAACACAACTGAAAATTTATCTGGATACGGTTTAAATTCAGGAACGTTTGCAGCTGCAGGAATGGCACCTGCAGATATGCAGACACTGGCATTTGCATATACGCTTAGCACAAATATAGATGATCTGGGCCTTTCAGGATGTGTCGATTGGAAATATGTGAATGGACCGCCTGTTTTACAAGGTGTTGGTGAAGGTATTGCAACTGAAGATACCACTCCCCCAATGATTAATGCCTATGCGTACCAGAATTATTCTACTGGTAAAGAGGAAATTTACACTACTATATATGACGATAATAGTGGTATCGCCATACAGAAATTCTTAGCTGGTGAACAAACGATAGATACTTTTAAAACAAGCGGTATTGTATTTACTGGTACAACAATTAGTGATTTAACAGCGGGAACATATACAATCTATGCAAAAGATAATGCGGGAAATGAAGCTATTAAGGTTGTAACTTATTCTTCAGCATTAGGAGATGGTACGGATTCCAATCCATATATCATAACAACTGCGGGGCAGCTTGCGGCAATTCCAACAGGACTTGAGAAATGCTACAAGCTTGGAAACAATATTGACCTTTCAAGCTATAGAAATTGGAAAGCGATAGGAACTAGTACGAATCCTTTTACAGGAACATTTGACGGAAACGGCCATACAATATCTAATTTGATGATTGGTTCTTCACCAGTTCCAAGCTCACAGCCGTATCTTGGATTGTTTGGAGTTATCAATAAAGCAATAGTTAAAAATATTACTGTTTACACCTCAATTTATTCCAGTGGTAATTATATTGGAGGTCTTATTGGAAAAAGCAGTAATTCTAGTATCGTTGAAAATGCATATCTGTTTGGAACTGTTTTAGGCAATAATTATGTCGGTGGTATAGTCGGCTATAACGAATCCAGTATCATTAATAGTTCTTCTTCAGAATGTATGGTATCTAATAGTGGTAATAATGCCGGTGGCCTGGTTGGTAGCAATGTTAGTGCGGGGCGTATTACAAATTCGTATTCCACAGGAAATGTATTTGGAGATACAATTATTGGTGGTTTTGTGGGAAGCAACACTGGAACTGTAATAAATTCATATGAAACAGGTAATGCATCAGGAAATTCCAATATAGGTGGTTTCGTAGGTACGAATAGCGGTTCCATCATTAATTCATATGAGGCTGGGGGTGTTTCAGGAACTTCCAATGCAGGTGGTTTCATTGGGACTAACGGCGGTGCACTAACCAATTGTTATTATAACGCAACGTCAAACTCCGCACCGGGTAGCTCTGACGTCACAGGGATAACTTTTTCAGCTATGAAGGAGCAGTCATTTGCTGATACGCTAAATTCCAATATTAGCAGTCTGGAAAATTCCAGTTGTATGCAATGGAATTATGATTCGGACTATAATAATGGTCTCCCATATCTCAATGGCGTTCCCGTTTATGAAACCAATTTTGATGGAACAACCACTACTAAGGTCACGAACTCAGATGGCAGCATGGATACGAAAACTTTCGACGCAAGGGGAAATCTAATTTCAAACAAGAATTCGAAGTATGGTACAACCACCTATACTTATGATGAATCTGGTATTCTGCAGACAATCACCGACCCACAGGGAACGGTAACATTTTATAATAGCGATGGAACAATAGCTAACGAAACCGATTCAAATGGAAATAGCATTTCATATACGTATGATTCTAAAGGAAACTTGACATCAAAATATGATTCTCAATTTGGAGAGACAACCTTTTCCTATGATTCAAATGGAAAAATAGAAACCGATCCTGATGGCACAGTGATAAACTATAATAGCAACGGACAAACTATTTTAATTACGTATTCGGATGGTAATACAAGCACTTTCAAATATGACGATATCGGGAATCTGATCTATTTTTCAAATTCAACGTATGGAACAATGACTTTCGCTTATGATTCGAGTGGTAATTTGATTTCTGTTTCAAGCCCGGATGGCACAGTCACTACTTTTGACCCTTCCAATAAAACTGGAAAAATGACATATTCTGATGGAAGAACAATTGATATTACTTACGATACTTTAGACAATATTAGCCTCACAAAGGATTCCGTTTTAGGAATTAGTTCTTATATCTATGACGAAAAAAATCGTCGCGTATCAATTAGTCAACCCAATGGCCAAATTTTTAATTTTAACACTTCTGGTAATATAATTTCTATACAAAATCAGTCAAATTCTTCTTCCATCAAAAGTTTAGACTATTCATATGATGAACATGGCAACATTTTATCTGTAAGTGAAAATGGTGTGAAGAAGTCTGCCTACCAATACGATTCAAACAATCAGTTGATTCGTGAGGATAACGGTTGGCTGAATAAAACGATTACTTATACCTATGATGTCAGTGGAAATATTCAAACTAAGACGGATCACCCGTATACAAGTGGGGCTCTAAGTGAATCCACCCATATTTATAATTATCAGTACAACGATTCTGATCAATTGATAAATTATGATGGAAATGAACTTACTTACGATGGTGACGGAAATTTAATATCTTACAATGGCTCAACGTATTCTTGGAGTGGTGAAAATCTTAATGGTATTGCAAATGCGGATAATCAGGTTATTTATCAGTATAACGACAATGGTATACGTACAAGCAAGGCTATAAATGGAAAGCTTACGGCATATACGCTTGATAACAAATATAATGTTGTTAGCCAAGCCGATGACACGAATACTTTAAATTTCATTTATGATATGTATAATTGTTTGGCGGAAATGACGTTTAATGGTACTACATATACTTATGAAAAAAATGCACAAGGTGATATCATTGGATTGTTTGACAGCAACAATAATGAAGTTGTTAGCTATACTTATGACAGTTGGGGCAACTTAATCAGTATTGGTGGTACTCTGGCGAATACATTAGGTGAAGTGAATCCTTTCCGGTATCGGAGTTACTATTATGATTTCGAGTCAAATTTGTATTATTTACAGAGCAGATATTATAATCCTGAAATAGGCAGATTTATTAGTAAAGATGACTCTGGATACCACGATGCCAGTGACTTAATCGATTCGAATTTGTATGCATATGTAAATAACAATCCTATAATCAACACCGACGCTAACGGACATTTTATTAATACAGCTCTAGGTACAATATTTGGCGCTGGATACGGATGGCTTTCGGCTAAATTGACCGGTGGTGATCCGACGGCAGGTGCAGTAAGTGGTTTGTGTAGTGGGTTTTTCATGGGCTTGGCAACTGATTTACTCGTAGCTACAGGTGGATCTAGTGCATTAGTCTCTGCTATTTTAGGTTCGGCAAGTTCAACAATGTCTCAGGTTATATATGTATGTATGACAGAGAAAAATGTAGATGCAAAATATTTTACACAGCCTAAAGTCATTAAAGAGCTTATCTTTACTGCAATGTTAGGCGGGATTTTTAATGTTTGCGGTTACGGATGGACCAATTCTTTTAAAGATCCCCCAATGCAAGGACATATTCTAAAAAGATTAGTTACTTTATGCGATATTCGTATACAGGATGTCAGGCAATCTATTGCTGGAAATACTGCAATAAATTATATTCTTGGGAATAAGCAATTGGTAATTAATCAAGTTTACGATTATTTAGAGAAAGACGGAGATTAAATGGTGAAATATCAAAAGAGTTCAACATTTACTGTCGGCGTGCTCATTATATTTTTTCTTTATTCAGCAGTTGCTCTTTGCTTTGTTATTAAATTTAAATGGAGTGTAATTGAATCTATATTATTTTTCGTTTTTTTTGAATATCCTATGTATATTTTGATTCCAATTGCATGTCTAAGGATAGAATTTGATTATAAAAAAATAAGTTTATACTGTGGATTTATAAAAATACGTACTTTTTCATGGTTAGAGGTTTGCGAGATAGGTGCTGCCCATTCAAGAGGGAGATGCATGCATGTTAATTTTATTTATATTTCCAAGAGACCAATTACGAGTAAAGAACGGTCTGATATAAATAAAATAAAACTAAAAGATCGTAAATTTTTTATTACATTGGAGAATCGTGGCAATATTATTGAGAAACTTAAGAAATGTTCGAAATTGCCATTTCAAGATTTTCCTGTTACAGAAGATTTTTAGAACATGTAGCAGTCAATACCACCCGTAAAACGGGTGGTATTGACTTTGTTGCTTTTCAGGTTTCTTTTGTCATCCGTTCCCTTTTATCGATCAAATGATTGATTTCATATGATTTCCCTTCTTAAATTCGTAATCTTACATTTTTTTCATTATTGGGGGAATTATACAATGAAGAAAAACGATTGAAACAAGGTGGGGGACTCTGGGCTATGATTATGGCTGTCGGAAAAAACATACAGCGTAAAGATGCGTGGGAAAAAGTAACTGGCTTGGCTCAATATACCGATGATTTCCCTACCACAGGGGTTCTTTGCGCCAGATTACTCACAAGTCCATATGGACATGCCCGTATTTTGAAGATAGATACGACAAAAGCGGCGGCATTACAAGGGGTAAAATCAATTTTAACCGGTATGGATTTAAAAGAGTTGTATGGCCCACTGATTTTAGATCGCCCTGCTTTGGCACGTGATNATGGACATGCCTGTATTTTGAAGATAGATACGACAAAAGCGGCGGCATTACAAGGGGTAAAATCAATTTTAACCGGTATGGATTTAAAAGAGTTGTATGGCCCACTGATTTTAGATCGCCCTGCTTTGGCACGTGATAGAATATTTCACCCTAATTATTTTCTTGTTATTGATAATTGCAGTTCAATATTTTAAGAACAAGACTTTGTATAACATTCTTGGTCAAATCGGAAGCAAAGTTCATAATTTAGAAAATTGGATCAAATATCCCAATTATCAATATAGGGATATAGAGGAACAACATGTTTGTAAACAAGAAGAGACTTAATAAGAGATCAGAATTAGTTCAATTGTGAGAAAACACTGGATGTTCCTTTTTTAATATAGAAAAAATTTTGGGAAAAGATATGTAAACTCCAACCTGGACAAAATGTCCGTGCTGGAGTTTTTTACGGTGGGATACTCTATAGCAGATTCAGTATTGGAAATAGTATTATTTAATTTACCTAGCAAACCAAGAGCTCTAATAGAGTTTGTGTCGAATAAAAAATAGAATTATGTCGTAATTTTCTGTATGAGTGTGGATGTTTTGATTTTTCTTTAATTGATTCTAATACGAAATTATTGGATTCAAAAATTTTATTTAAATTTTCCATTTGCAATAATGGTAAAATTTGGTTGTATTTCCTGTAGCGATATAATAAAAGAAAATAGTGCAATATTATAGTAATAAGCGTAGTTTTTGTAATTAAACACTAGAATATATAGTGAGAAATTAATTTTAAGGAGCAAATTTATGGATAAGACTTTAACATTGAGTCAAAAATATGGGATTCAATTAGTTTAGGCGAAAGCCATTTCATAGAACTTAAACCTGCCATTGAAGATAGATCAAAATATAAGTATTCACGTTTCGTGAAATATATTGCAAGAAAAATCGGTGAAGCTCTTAGTTGCATTCGTAAATGATAATGGCAGAAAATTACTTATTACTGTTGAAGATGATGGAACCATAACTGGCTTAGATTACTATGCAAAAGATATTATTTAAATACTTGAAGGCCCTCAATTTAGAATATTTGGATATAGTTTTACCATGGAATTCTGCCGCAATACCTCAAGAGTGACATAATCTTTATAATTTAGATTGATCTCCTGATTCCGGCCAAGTATGAGGCTAAGCACATTCTTCTTTTTTTCAATGTAGCAGAGTACGACATAATTATCATCCAGCTATTCTTAAAATCTAATCTTTAGTTCTTTGCCGAGTTGATATATACTATCTTTTTTTTCGCCGCGACTCCTTCAATGTCCTGCTTGGCGGCAGCTGTATATAAGGGGCTGTACCCTTCTCATCAATATCTCTAGATATGGTAAGGTGCTCATTTTCTGATTGGATAACCTCTTGGAGCAGGGTTTTACTTTGCATAAGGGATATATCAACAACAGGATGATCTTTATAGTAAGGCTACTCAAAGCCGTAAAGCGAATTGGTTATTTGTCTGCAGTCAGCTGATCCCTAAATTGATTTGATATTAAGGTACGCCTTTAAACTTGTGAAAAGTCTGTCTTACATGGACTAAGATTGTGATTTTTCCATTAAAGATACAACAAGCCTTTACAGATTTATTTACGTCGGTTAATGCCGGAAATTGTGGATTCGAGGTCAATTTTTATTTGTTTTGCAGATGGACTCCGTTTTTATCTAAATAAGATAAAGTCCATTTCATTTTGTGGAGTCATTTAGGCTTTACATTGTAACCAAAGAATGCTTTATAGAATAAAGAATACTGTTATTAAGGTTTTATACGCTATTTTATCTTATGATATTTTTAATTATAAAAAAGGAGAATAATGGAGTGAAAAAGTATTTTAAAAGAAATTTAAAATCTTTAATTTGTGTATTGGTGGCTTTGTCTATTTTAATATCTAGTATGCCACTAACGGTAAACGCTGCAAATATAAGCGGAACTGGAACATCGTCAGATCCTTATATCATTACTTCTGCAGATCAACTTGCATCAATTTCTACCACAGGACTTGGGAAATGCTACAAACTTGGAAATAATATAGATCTGTCAAGTTATAAAGATTGGACACCTATTGGAAACACTTCAAAACCGTTTACAGGAACCTTTGATGGAGATGGGTACACGATAAGCAACTTGACAATCGGAACTGAAAGTAGCCCGAGTGCTTTATCGTATTTGGGGCTATTCGGATATACAGGCACAGCAACAATCAAAAATGTAGGGCTAAAGAATGCCTCAATCTATTCAACGGGTGACAATATAGGTGGCCTTGTAGGAAGGTGCAATGGTAATGCAACCATTACAAATACATACATAACCGGCAATGTATCGGGTTGCTCCTATGTTGGAGGTTTGATCGGATGTGTTTCAGGATCAAATAGTGTAATTTCTAACTCTTATGCAACAGCTGAGGTATCAGGTAGCAGTAATTGTGTAGGCGGTCTAGTAGGCCAAAATGGCTATTATAATTCTAATTCTGATTATGTATACGGTGCTACAGTGATAAATTGCTATGCAAATGGAAGTGTAGCCGGCTCATCATATATTGGCGGATTAATAGGACAAAGCAATGGAACAATCACGAATTCATATGCTGTGGGTGTCACTACAGGCGCATCCTATGTAGGTGGATTAGTGGGAAGGAATAACAATCAAGGCCAGATTATTAATTCATATGCAGCAGGAAATGTATCCGGTAATCAATATGTAGGAGGTTTTATAGGGGTCAATTACGGCAAAGTTACGGATAGTTACTGGAAAACAAATGCGAAAATGTCCGGTTGCGCAAGTGGGTCTTCAACAGCAACAGAAATGAGATCAGCAGAAATGCAGACACAGACCTTTGCAGACATGCTGAATGCTAATATTGATAATCTAAATCTGTCAGGTTGTATCGGTTGGA
>NZ_OEQH01000003.1 GCF_900240385.1 Clostridium minihomine
CTTGGCTGGAGACGGCCCGGGACAATAGGAAGATGCCAACACTGATATTCCTCAATAGCTCAGCCGGTAGAGCATGCGGCTGTTAACCGCAGGGTCGTTGGTTCGAGTCCAACTTGGGGAGCCAAAGAGAAACCACCAGTTAGTTCTGGTGGTTTTATTTATTATATAGAATAATCTCTGCCATAGTCGATAGAGAGAAAAAAGCTTTAGTATTGTCGATAAAATAAGAGCTTTTTTATATCAAAGAGGATCATACTATGTAAGCTTTATGTGTAAAATCAGGCTGCTGCTGTCTCAGGTCTGATTTTTGATAGTTTTATCTAATTTAAATGCGATAAAGAAAAATTTATTTATGATAATACTTTTTTGTGGGTCTATGGTTAGGGATTTTAATCAAACTGACAGCATAGAATATGTTATTTTATTAAATTTTTTAATCGTGTAATAAAATAATAACTGCCGCTGAAACAGTCAAAGTGAATGATTGTTTGCGGCAGTTTTGTTGTTTATTTTATTGTGTAATAGAAGGTAGATTTCCTAAGTTATTGCTTTCTTGTCCATCGGGTAATGAACGTAAATATTCGCTTCCATTTCTTACAGCTACCGCCACACCACGGATTCCTCCGGCTTTTGCTAATTCTACTCCCTGTTGCTTCGATACAATTTGTCCATTGGATAATTGATAGCCTTCGATACGTCCGCTGTTTTTCACCAATTGCGTAATAGATTGAGCATCAGGATTTGGTGTTGGGGTGACGGCATTAATATTTGTTGGAAGATTTCCTGTGTATTGTACTTCTTGATTGTTCATACTATCACTCCTTGGATTATAGTTTACCGGAATTTTTTTAAAATATTACGATTGGAAAAATGAAGCAGCATAGATAGAGGCGAAGCTTTTAGCATCCAAGAAAACAGTAAACGATCGCTTGTGTTTTTGTATAAGAGAGGCTGTGCTGCAAAGCAATTTCCGTCTTTATTTTATGGTGTAATAATCTAAATTAAAAGTGGTATTTTTTGCAAAAAAGTAGTATACTCTGGGTATTGTGTTAAATCTTATACTTTTAAAATCAAATGCTTTTTAAGCCGGGATGTTTTTACCCAATGGGTACGCCTGAGAATCGAATAAAGGACTTGGTAGGATTGCGCAAACTGATAAGATTTTTAAAACCATATCAAAAACAGGTGATTTTGGGGCCAATTTTTAAATTAATTGAAGCCATTTTTGAACTGATTGTGCCCATCGTTACAGCAAAAATTATCGATGATGGTATCCGCCGAGGCGATGTGACCTATGTGTGGAAAATGGGTTTGGTTTTGCTATTATTAGGTGCTGTTGGACTTTGCTCCACGTTAGTATGCCAGAAGATGGCTGCGGTAGCCTCTCAGGGCAGCGGCACTGTACTGCGAAATGAAATGTTTCAGCATATAAACACCCTTTCTCATGCCGAAATTGATCGATTTGGAACGCCGTCGCTGATTACTAGGCTGACAAACGATATTAATCAGCTGCAATTGGCGGTGGCCATGCTGATTCGTCTGGTGGTTCGTGCTCCCTTTTTAGCCATCGGTGCTGTGGTAATGGCTATGACGATTGATGTGAAACTGGCATTGATTTTTGTGGTTGCAACACCGCTGATTGCTTTGGCACTGTATTTGGTAATGAGTCGATCGGTTCCTTATTTTCGAGAAATTCAAAAACGTCTAGATGTGATTTCGCTTATTTCCAGAGAAAGCCTGTCTGGTGTTCGGGTGATTCGGGCTTTTTCCCGCCAGAAAAAGGAAACGCAGCGTTTTGTTCGGGCGGCAGAAGATCAGGCACAAACCGCAGTTCGTGTGGGCAAACTTTCGGCTCTTTTGAACCCCGTAACCTTTGTCATTGTTAACTTGTCTATTTTGGCTATTGTTTGGTTTGGCGGATATCGGGCTGAAATCGGCGCGGTTACCCAGGGGCAGATTGTGGCTTTGGTCAATTATATGAATCAGACGTTTTTAGCGTTGGTGGTTGTGGCGAATCTGGTGGTGATTTTTACAAAGGCTTCTGCCTCTGCGGCCAGAGTCAATGAAGTGTTGGAAACCGAGAGTTCCATTAAAGAAGGGGATTCTGTCCCTGAGCCGGTTCCCGGTGCACCCAAAATTGAGTTTCGCAACGTGAGTTTCTCTTATCATCAAAACGGCGAATATGCGCTGCGGGATTGCAGTGTAAAAATTGCTTCAGGAGATACCATTGGAATCATTGGAGGAACCGGATCCGGAAAATCTACTTTGGTCAATTTAATTCCCCGCTTTTACGATGTTTCGGAAGGTCGGTTATTGCTGGATGGTGTGGATGTCAAAGAATATCCTTTTGCCGTTCTGCGCACCCGGGTGGGGATGGTTCCACAACAATCAGAGTTATTTAGCGGAACCATATGCAGCAACCTGAAATGGGGCAATGAAAGCGCCAAAGAGGAAGAGCTTTGGAAAGCTCTGAAAACAGCTCAGGCAGAAGATTTCGTGCGTGCTTTGCCTCAGGGACTGTCTTCTCCGGTTAGCCAAGGGGGCAAAAACTTTTCCGGCGGACAGCGGCAGCGCCTTACCATTGCACGCACAGTAGCCGGAAAGCCGCAGGTGTTGATTTTGGATGATAGCTCCAGCGCTTTGGATTTTGCCACAGATGCGGCTTTGCGGCATGCATTAAAACAAGAAACAGAGCATATGACGGTTTTAATCGTATCCCAGCGGGTCAGTTCGATCCGCCATGCAGACCGAATTATTGTGTTGGAGGATGGGACAGTTGCCGGAATCGGTACCCATGAAGATTTAGTAAAACGTTGCCCTGTTTATCAGGAAATTTGCCTGTCCCAGATGAATCGGGAGGAGGTGGCAAATCAATGAAACACTCTGTTGTAAAGCGTATGATAGGTTATATGAAGCCCCATACGGGATTTTTGATTGGTTCACTGGTTTGTGCCGTCATTCATATTTCTTTGTCACTGTATGCTCCTATTTTAATTGGACGTGCAGTGGATCAGATTGTGGGCGTTGGCCAGGTGAATTATCATGCCATGCAGCAAATTCTGATGGTTCTGGCAATAACCGTTCTGGGCAGTGCTGTTTTTCAGTGGATGATGACTTATTGCACCAATCAGGTGACGTATCGAACAGTCCGAGATTTGCGCGTTCAGACTTATGAAAAAGTGAATTCTCTTCCGCTGAAATATATCGACAGTCACTCCCACGGCGATTTAGTCAGCCGGGTGGTCAATGACGTGGATCAGGTGTCCGACGGCCTGTTGCAGGGGCTGACTCAGCTGTTTACCGGGGTTGTCACCATTTTGGGCACTTTGCTGTTCATGTTGACCATCAGCCCAGTGATCACATTAGTGGTGGTGTGTGTCACTCCGCTTTCTTTGTTTGTGGCTGCCTTTATTTCCAAGAGCTCCCGCAAGATGTTTTTTGATCAGCAGGCAAGTCAAGGGCAGCTCAGCGGATATATAGAAGAAATGATCAGTGGTCTGAAAACAGTTCGTGCATTTCATTATGAAAGCCGGGCAGAAGAACAGTTTGGTGAAATTAATTCCCGGTTGTACCAGGCAGGGGAAAAGGCGCAGTTTTATTCTTCGCTTTCTAACCCTTCCACCCGATTTGTCAATAGTATTGTGTATACGTCTGTGGCTGTTATCGGCGCCATTTGCGCCATTACCGGTGTGCCGACCCGCCTGACGGTGGGGCAGATCACCAGCTTTTTAGCTTATGCTAACCAGTATACCAAGCCGTTTAACGAGGTCACTGCGGTATTAACCCAAATTCAAACTGCGTTTGCGTCTGCACGGCGGCTTTTTGAAATTTTGGATGAGGAAGAGGAGCCGGCAGAACCAAAGGACGCTGTGAAAGTAGAAGAAGGCGGCAATCAAGTGGAACTGCAAAATGTATTCTTTTCCTATCGTCCGGAAACCCGGTTGCTGCAAAACTTGAATCTAACGGCGTATCAGGGTCAGCGGATTGCTATTGTAGGCCCTACCGGCTGTGGAAAAACAACAATTATCAATCTGTTGATGCGCTTTTATGATGTGGACAGTGGAAGTATTCAGATAGATGGAGTGGACATCCGAAAAATGAAACGAGAGAGCCTGCGTTCGCTGTATGGGATGGTGTTGCAGGATACTTGGCTGTTTTCCGGAACGGTTCGGGATAATATTGCATATGGAAAACCCGATGCTGATGAGGAAGAAATTGTAGCTGCGGCAAAATCAGCGCTGGCCCATTCCTTTATTTTAAAGTTGCCCCATGGGTATGATACGGTGATAGCAGAAGATGGGGGAAATCTGTCTCAAGGTCAGCGGCAGTTATTGTGTATTGCCCGGGTAATGCTGGTGGATCCCCCCATGTTGATTCTGGATGAAGCGACCAGCAGCATCGATACCCGTACCGAGCTGCTGGTGCAAAAGGCATTTCAAAGGATGATGAAAGGGCGCACCAGCTTTGTGGTGGCACACCGCCTTTCCACCATTCAGGAGGCAGATGTAATTTTGGTGATGCAGGATGGTCAAATTATTGAGCAGGGAACTCATCGGCAGCTGCTCACACAAAATGGTTTTTACGCCCAGCTTTACAACAGTCAATTTGCCGCCAGTTGATTTCACCCGGATTCAAAGAATCCTGCTGCCTTTGAATGAAGATAAAAAGGGAAAGCTTAGAAAAAAAATACCGCACAGCATTTGCCGTGCGGTATTCTTGCTGTAAAAATGTCATCAAACATTCTTTTTTTGATCTTGATCTGCTCCCAGTAAAGCGGCGCCGATAATTCCGGCGTCGTTGCCCAGTTGTGCGCAAACCAGTTCGGTGTTTAGAAGTGAATTTGTCACAAACTGTTCTTTGTCCACAATCCTGCGCATGGGCGCCAGCAGACTTTCTCCTTCGTGGCTGATTCCGCCGCCGATGCAGATTTTGTCCGGCTGAAGGCTGTTGATAATATTGATGATTCCGCAGCTTAAATCTGCTATGTAAATGTCAACAATCTTTTGGCCCAGTGCATCCCCTTGCCGCATGGCATTAAAAGCACTGCGGCCAGAAATCCGATTTAGGTTATTTTCGATCATCTGCCAAATCACACTGCTTTTTTCCACATCCTGTTCCAGCAGTTCCCGGGTGGTCCAGATAAGGCCGGTTGCGGAAGCATAACGCTCCCAGCAGCCTTTTCGGCCGCAGTTGCAGGCACGGCCGTTGCGCTGGATGACAGTGTGTCCGATTTCGCCTGCGGCACCGTTTTGGCCGGTATAGATTTTTCCGTCCAAAATAATTCCGGAGCCAACCCCGGTCCCCAGTGTCACAGCCACAGCATTTTGTGTGCCCATCAAGGCTCCGGCGCGAAATTCCCCGTAAGCGGCGGCGTTGGCATCGTTGTCCACTTCTACGGGAAGATGAAGCCTTTTTTGAAGCTCATCCCGCATGGGGAAATGATGCAAAGAAAGGTTTGGTAAAAGTTCCACCATTCCTTTTTTTTGATTCACGGAACCCGGGCACCCGATTCCTGCGGCGGAAATCGGCAGGTTTCCAGATTCCAAAATCGCTTTTTGGGCTGTTTGTCCAATGCGATCGCATAATTCTTCCGGCGGGCAGGGGAACCCGGTGGGAGACGAGATTTTGCAAAGCAGATGCCCGCTTTCGTCGATAACACCGGCCGCTATATTTGTTCCGCCCAAATCAATCCCCAAATAATACATGGAATTTACCCCATTTCTAAAATAGAATATCACAAAAAATGGCGTGTATGGTTTCTTTACTGATTATAGCACTGCAGCCGGTTTTCGTAAATGATTTCACAACGGGCGACAAAAGCAAAAAGAATTTGACAAATTCTTCTTCTGCGGTTACAGTTTAAAAAGAGAAATTTCTGCCATAATGTAAGGTAGAAGCTTCCAAGATAAGTTTAGAGGAAAATGGTGAATCATCGTGCAACTTCAAGAATTACCCGTATGGATGCAAAAAGAAGAATTACAGGATTACGTTCAGCTGTTAAATCGTCAAAAGATATCGTTATTTTTCAAACGTATCTTTGATATTGTGGTTTCTCTGCTGATTCTGATTATCCTGTCCCCGATTTTTCTCATTTTGGCCATCGCCATTAAATTAGATTCCAAAGGCCCGGTATTTTACCGTCAGGTTCGGGTTGGACAGTATGGAGAAGATTTTAAAATTTTCAAATTCCGTTCCATGGTACAGGATGCGGATAAAAAGGGTTTGGCTTTGACGACGGAAGGGGATGCCCGTATTACGAAGGTGGGGAAACTCATCCGCAAATGCCGTTTAGATGAATTTTCACAAGTGTTGAATGTACTGGGGGGAACCATGAGTTTGGTGGGACCCCGTCCGGAGGTTCGCAAATATGTGGATGCCTATGAGCCGGAATATCTGGCCACTTTGCTGGTGCGCCCGGGGGTAACTGCAACAGCCAGCATTGCGTTTAAAGATGAGGATGAACTGCTGAATTCTGGCGGAGATCCGGAAGAAATTTATATTCATCAGGTTTTGCCGGAAAAAATGCGTTATAATCTGGAATATCTTCACCATATTTCGGTGTGGCAGGATATTAAAATTATGTTCCAAACGGTTTTTGCGGTTCTAAAACGTTGATTGAGGCTGAGCAAGATATTTTTGAGTTTGAAAAGATTTAAATTTCAGGGGTAAAATATAAAAATGGAATTGATTTTATGTCCATGTTGTGCTATAATAAACTCCGTTCCATTCGCTGGTGTGGTGGAATCGGCAGACACAAGGGACTTAAAATCCCTCGATAGCGATATCGTACCGGTTCAAGTCCGGTCACCAGCACCATAGTAGACAAAATCCACTTGTAACGATAGTTATAAGTGGATTTTGTTATATACAGGCTTTTTTTCAGCAAAACTGCTTACAATTAGCCTTTATTTTCAGCGAAACTCCTATTCCACTGCCCTATTGAACAACTTAATCCCATTCATTCCTACATTTAAAAAGACTGTGCCTGCAAATTGGTGTTCCATTTGCACGCTACAGTCTTTTTCCATTTCTTAATTCTACTTATATCTAATAATTAAAGGAGGCACCAATCCATGAGAAGATTTTATGGTTATACATTGACGATTAGAGGTCTTGGCTATGTCAATCAAGAGGAAGCGGAAATTGTAAGGTTCATCTACAACAGCTATTTGGAGGGACATAGCTTAGGCGGTATTTCTAAACTACTGCAACAAAAAGGAATCCCCTCTCCTACTGGAAACGAAACATGGGGCAGAGCAGCAATTGACAAAATGCTTTCCAACCCGAAATATATTTACTATATTGTTGATAGAGAGTTATATTATGCTGCTCAAGCTGAAAAAGCATTAAGGAGCAATATAATTACTACTCAAACCGGCGTGGAGCGAAAATCAACTCACTATAGCTCAAAAAATCAATTGGGCGGCATTATTTAAATTGACAAAATATATAATTTTCACTTCAATTTCACTAAAATTCGTGTTATTATAATTGAAACAAGGTGGTGAAATTGCAGTGGATAAGTATATTAACATTTCTGCTATTGCAGGGCATGTCGGCGATATAGCTCCTGGATATGCAATACAGAGCTGGCTAAGAGACCGTAATACACTTTGAGCTCCTCATGCTTTGGGAAATCAAATATAATTCTGATTTTGACAAAGTGGCCTATGGTGAACTGGTAAACAGAATAAAAGGAAACCAAGCGACTATTACGCCAAAGTTATGGATTGAATCCACAAAAGCAATTGGAATCACCTCGAAACAAGGCTGATATGGTGGAACCTATGCGCATCCGGCAATAGCATGTGAATTTATGATGTCGATTTCGCCCCGCTATCGACTTATGCTTGTAGAAACTTTCCGTTTATCCGAGGAGGGCGGTGACCCTCTGTGACAGACGAACCTGAAGTGATTGTAATTGAGGCTGATAAGAAACCGGAGCAGTTAGAGTGGTCTGAGCGCCAGATTCGAGTAGCTGCATATTGCAGGGTTTCTACTGATGATGAAGAACAGCGAACCAGTTATGAAGCGCAGAAGGAATACTATGCTTTAAAAATCATGGAAAACCGACAGTGGATTATGGCGGGAATTTTTGCTGACGAAGGGCTTAGCGCAACTTCTGCCAAGAAGCGTCCGCAGTTTCAAAAGATACTGCGTAAATGCAAACAAGGTAAAATTGATCTGATCCTCACAAAATCCGTTAGTCGCTTTGCCCGAAACACATTGGATTGCATCGGCATTACAAGAGCACTGCGAGAAATAGGCGTAGCTGTCTATTTTGAGAAAGAAAACCTAAATACAATGGAAGCCGACAGCGAATTTGTACTGACTATCTTGGGTAGTTTGGCACAGGCAGAAAGCGAAAACATTAGTAAAAATGTAGCTTGGGGAAAGCGACAAGCTATGCAATCCGGTAAAGTGATGAGCTTTAATCGCATTTATGGCTATCAAGTGGATGATGATGGAATACCTCAGATTGTGCCAGAAGAAGCTGAAATCGTCCGTCGCATATATCATTGGTATCTTGCCGGAGCTTCTGTGGAACAAATTATCAATCGCTTGGAAGAAGAAAATATTCCGACACTCACCAATAACAGCAGATGGGCACAAAGTACGATTCGCTCTTTATTGCGTAACGAAAAATACAGTGGTGATGTATTACAGCAAAAGACTTTTGTCTCAGATTTAATTACCCGGCGAATTGTAAAGAATAACGGACAGCTACCGAAATACCTGATAAAAAATTACCACGAGCCCATTGTCAGCAGGGATATCTTTTATAAAGTACAGACTGAATTTAAAAGACGTACCAGCCAAACAACTTCCGGAGAGCAGGTTCATTCCAATTACCATAAATACAGCAGCAAACACGCGTTGGCTGAAATTATGATTTGCGAAGAATGTGGCATGCCGTATCGCCGAGCCGTGTGGACAAAACGAAGTGGAGAAAAGCAGCCGGTATGGCGCTGTATCAATCGTTTGGAGAATGGCAAGGAATATTGTAAGAATTCTCCGACGGTACAAGAGTATGCTTTGCAGGATGCGATTCTAAAAGCAGTTCAAGCAAACTTTAGTCTGGAAGACTGGTTGATTGTAGACGACATCCCGCAGAAACTCGCACAACGCCAGTGGTCATACGAAGACAGTCAGGAAATTCAAGCCTTAAAGAAAAAGTTGATTACTGTTTTGGGTGAGGCGAAGAATGAAGACTTTCTGCGTTCATTGGAGCGTATTGAGGCTGAGATTATCCATTTGCAGCAGGCTGAATTGTCATTAAGTGAATCATTTGCACAAGCATCTTCTGAATTAAGTGCAACTCAAGATAGTGCTACTGCTTTACAATGGGATGAAACCATGATCCGCAACTTAGTAAGCAAAGTGATTGTTCAGGGCGATAATAAAGCAGTGCTGAAGTTTAAGAACGGTAAGCAGGTTGCATTGATGATTGGTATGTAAATGTATTATGCAAAAATGCAAAGTTTGTCCAACGGCCGGTTTTAGCAATTAGAAAAGTTTCAAAAGATCATTGATATAAAAGCGAACAAAGAAAACTAACGAGGTGTTTTATGCTTAAATTCTGTGAGGAAATAGAAAGCAAAGGTAATCGACAGAACAGTGAGCGGACAAAGTATGTTGAGCGTTTTTCTGATATTGTTACTTGGTATTCCGATATTCATGCTTATTATGCCGACCGCCTGGAAGCAGACCTCGGGAATAGCAAACAACAATTTGATCTTGGTTTGCCTGAACAAAGTAAAGCCTATGAAACTGCATATGAGGCGCTTGCGAAAGAATCATTGTTCAACAGGATAGAAGCACTGTTTAAATTGATTTTGTCTAAATACTCCTATGGGCCATCAATAGATTTTTATAACACGTGCGGAATTCAAAGAAATCATACATTTACCCCCGGCAAGTCTTGGCTTGACGATGAGTCTAATATTGCCATTTTGGCGGAAACTCTTGCCCGAGCGTTAAAAACATTCAATGTAAAATATGACTTTGACATTAAAGCGTTAGTTGCTGATAGAAAACAACGAAATAATGCTGACCACCAAGCCGCGCGAATTAAGTGCTTGTCTATTACAAGAGTCTATAACTCTGTTCGAAACATGCTTGTACTGTTGGATCCTGACTGTGCGGAGAAATTACCCTTATTCAAAACAAACGTAATGTTTGATTATGAAAAACTATTGCAAAAGCCTTGCGAGTTTGGCTTCGGAGAGGCTGCTACTGTACTGATTGTTGACTCAGTTCACGATATACGTGAAGACTATCGTGATGTAATTTCAAATCTTCCTTGGGATTTGGTTGTTGATTTTGATGGTTACTCTAATTGCGGAGGGCTGCTGTCTTCAGTCTCTCACAATCGAATCCAACGAGAGATATTGAGAACACTAAACTCAAACAGTTTGCCAGAGCCAAATCCAGCACATACACTGTGGTGTCGCTGTGGAGAGTATTTATTGCCGAGTTACTATCTGCTGCAAAGTTTTGAAATACCTGAGTACACAACGTTTGTTTCGGAGGAAAAAGAAGCCAAAAGACAGTTTATCAAAATGACAACTGCAACGATAAAGAATGTGTTGGATAAGGTCAATAAACTTCAGAAATTCATTAATATCGTAGTATTGTCAGATGATGTAAGAATTGTTCAGAGCGCAATTGGTGGCCTTAGGGACCTTGAGTGTGATGATTATTATTTATCTTGGATTGGCCTGTCTGATGTAGCGTACAGGATAAATGATGATTACGATAATAATGAAGGACTAGAATACTGCGAGACACATTTTCACTATCACTTTTGCCCTGTGAGCGCCTTCTTTGAAACTTTTTACGATTATAAATCTTACTGGAATCCGAGGGAATCGATAAAGCTGAACTTTGCTTTGCCAGGCAAAAATGCTCGCTTTGTTCCGCTTTCAGAAAATGACCGAAACAACCTTGTACCTTGTTTTGATGTTCTATACCAAGACTGCGAAACTATTGATTATCCAGAAATTGATACTCAAGTTGATAGATTTTTGCGCGGGGGGCCTGCAACATGGCGTGATATTGCGAGTGGCGATGCGCTACCATTAGTTGATCTTGAAGACTTATACAACGAGATCAAGTCAACAATAGGCAGGATTCAAGAAGAGAATCCTCAACAAAATTTGTTTTTCATTAAGCACCGAGCGGGTATCGGCGGGACTACAATTGCTAAACAATTAGCATGGAAGTTGCATAATGAAATAGCTGTATTAGAGGTTAAGCGTTACGACGACCGGAAAACGTTTCCTTTGCTGCAGAATCTTTATGACAATATAATCGGAACAAATCCAATTCTTATAGTTGCTGAAGATACTATGCTTAATATTGATACTATGTGCGATGAATTTTTGACAACAATGAATCGCCGCCGCTGCGCTTTGTTGATAGCTTGCAGAGAAAGCAATGGCTTATACAAAAAATATCCAAGGTCTCATTTCAAAACGATTCAGCAATTACCAGATGTATCGATTAATTCCCTGAAAAGCAGATTCAGCACCATTAGTCCGCTCAATAAAATAGAGTCGGCTGAAAAGGTAGCTCAATTTGATAGTACGGTCTTTGGCGACTTGAGAACCCCTTTTATCATCGGGTTATATTTCATCGACAAGGAATTCAATGTTGAATCATATGTTAAAAAGGTTGCCGATGGAGATCGCCCCCAACAGCATGCTGATATGATTGCTCTTCTTGCATTTTGCGACAAGTACAACTGTAAAGAGATCTCAGCAGCTTTCGTAAACAAAACCTTAGGATTTGATTTAAGGAAAAGAAGCAGCCTTATTCAATCATGCCCTGGTGTAGAAAGTTTGATTTGCCAAGGGATGAAAGATAATATCAGCGTATATTACTTCAAGCATCCGATATTAAGCAACCAATATCTAAAAATGTATACCAAGGAAGCAGATTCCCGAGCCGTGCTTGTGAAACTAGCAAAATATTTAATCAGTGCAGTTGCAAAATATATCAAAGAACAAAAATCTGACTATATGCTTGATGTCCTACTTAAGGTAATTATTCAAAACAAGGATTTTGATGATTATGAATATGCTGGAAACCTGTCGCTATTGTTGACTGATATAGGGATGCCGGAAAGTCAACGTGACCTAATTCAATACCTTGCTGAACAATTTCGCTCTAGTGCAGATAAAACTCTTAGTGAAAAAGCCATAATTGAAATGAGCGAGACCGACCAAAAGCTTTTACGTGTTATGTCACATGCTTATGCTCACCTTGGTAAGCTTTACACCAGAACTCCCGTTAACTATGATAAAGCAGCGCAGTATCTGGATTTGGCTCTCAAATATATGCCCTATCCCGATTCGATCATTTATCATATGTACGGAAATGCACTATACCATAAAATGTGCGATGAGTGGAATACTATTTTGACATATGAAATTCTAACCAACGAAATTCCGTTGTCTGAGTATGAAGATAATGTTGAAAAAGCATACGAGTTGTTCGCAAATACTTGTGAATATGGTAGCCCACAGTTTGGCGTGTCAGGACAATTGAACCTCCTGTACGAGTATCTGCGATTCCTATATAAAATACTTGGCATCAAATGTAAGGATGACTTGAAAAAGTTGTCTGCAAAACAAATTACATTTCAGACTTTATTCGCAGATACTTTGGAGATGGCGAAAGAATTTGATGGCTTTAATGAAAAAACCATTAGGTTAATTCAGATTAAGGAAGACCAACTCCGCTCTGAAGTTCTAATGGGTGATTATGGGAAGACCGTAGAGTACTATCAGAACCAAGTTGACAGGTTGAAGAATAGTGAAGATATTGAGCTTTGGGAATCTGCGCTGAATGGATTAGTGTCCGCAAGAATTAGAAAAGCACGCGAAGAGTATGCTAGCTCAAATTCTGATTTCAATTCATTATATCAGATGGTTTCGGATCCCATGACTTTATTTGACAATATTACCGCATTACTTTCACAACCATATGATAGGAAAAGTTATTCTGTCTACCAGAAGAGATGTTCCTTATATCATCACTGGTTACAATTGGCCAAGCTATTGCATCGCCCCATAGAGGAAGCGCTTATCCAGATAAACTACTGGATTGATGCAGAAAATGCTATTAGTTGGAAAAAGAACCCTGAACCATTTTACTACAAACAAGCCCTTTTGTATCTTGACACTTTGGATGGTGGTAGGCGCTTAGATGATATGCGAGAAATTCGTTTAGCAATATCTAGGGCTGATAAAAATCAACAATTTGATCAAAAACGCAGCAAACTAACGAAAAGGAGGGACTTGTTAGTCGTTGGAACCGGCATGGGAAGGTTGCTTGATATTTCGGACTGCAAGAATGCTGAAGAGATATCGAAGAGAGTTATTAGTTCGAAGTCTACACCAATGGTTCTTGATGGTCACTTTTCTTCTTACAATTACACAGGAGCCGAATTTACAATCTTTAATCCAATTAATTGGAACGGGGAAAAAGCAAGATCAGAAATCGGAAGAATGGCTAAGAATTCGCTATCGGAACAACAGTTAAATCACGTCGTTAGATTTTTTGCTGGGCTTAGTACTCGAGGAATATATGCGATAAATGACTCCCTCAAAGATCAGACTACCGGTGAGTTGTTCGATTCATCTAAAATAATCGAATCAATGTGTACAGTTGCTTCGCAAAGCAGTGGTACTTCTACAAGCAGTTTTCACGGATCTAGAAAAGGCAGCAGAAATCAGGAAAATTATCAGCCGAGCGGGCTATCACAAGAAAACAACGGCGAGATCGGCTCCCATCAGGTCTTTCATCCGAATAAAATCTGGAGTAACAGATATAGTTTATTACCAGAGTATCTTAACGGTTATATAGGTGATAATTTGGCTGGAGTTTCCGTGAAAGATTTAGAGAATTTTGGTTCTTCGGAGATAGAAAAACACGGAGGAATGCTTGCCGTGCTTAACCAATTAATCTCTGTAGGTGAAACGGAGAGCGTTGTTCTTAGTCGTAAGCAGGATGCAGACGGAGGAGTAAAGTATACAATTTCGCTGTATCAAACAATGAAATCTCTTTCTGAACTCCTACACGGTATTCAGCCAATCGAACAGCCATCTATTTCTAAGTTTACTCAAATTGAGCAAGAAGAAGAATCACCTAATTTTTCAGGGAAAACTGTTTTGTTTATACCGGATGACAATAGCTTTTGCAAATTGAGTGGTACATTCATTGTTGATGGGAGAGCATATATAGGTAAACTAATAAATGTTAGGTCACCCAAAGATAAGAAGAAAGCTAGAGGCTATGGAGGGAAAATATCAGCAACAGTTCAAGGCAAAGCTCAATCAGGCCAGTTTTCAATTAAAATGAAGTGACAGAAGATTTAGTTTATAATCTACATGTGATGATAGTTCAAATCCTCCTCTGAGAATAGGATGATATCCAGAATTGACGTGGCTCGCATTCATAAACGTACAGTTTTACGATTTGTTTGTAATTCTGCACGCAAAAATCCCTCGGCTATCGTAGCCGGGGGATTTTATTTTATACGTCACCCAGAGGTGAGGGTGTTTTTATTGCTTATTCCATCTGTTCCAGTTTGAAAGAATCAATTGGTTCTTGATAAGCGTGTTTAGGTTAGTATTAATCTGTTCGAGCAGCATCATCAAATCCACATTTTGGGCAATTACCCCTTTTGTTTTAGCGTAGCACGGGTTTAATGGAAAGATGAAGAGTTTTGACAATGGCCAATTTCTCATGCAGATTGATACCTATATAATTTATGAAAATACAATTTTGATACCTTTATTTACAATATAATCCAAAAATGTTATATTTAGGTTATACTTAAATTAAGTATCTTATAAAACTTATTATAAAAGGGGCCTGAAATTTATTGTTTAATGTTAAGTGAAACTTCGCAAAAAAGGGAGTGTATCTTTGTGAAAAAATTACTTTCTTTATTAACAATGGCAGCACTTACGATCAGTATATTATCATTAGGAGTATCAACTGAAGAAAACAAAGACGCTAAAGCTAATTATAATGGAAAAACTGTTTCTTTATCTTATCTATCGGATGAAACCAAAGAGTGGTTACAGTGGTATCATAGTCTTTCAAAAGATGCTCAACTAATGGTAAGCTATGAGCCATCTGATTTGCGAAAATTAGTATCAACCAACCAAAATAAAACAATTTTAGTAGAAGATGTTTCATCTGAATTAATAGCGAAAGAATCAGTAGATAGTCTTTCATAATATCGTTTAAAGCCTCGTCGTTTGCTCTGCGAATTACCTGACAAGCAATTTTAAGCAATATTAGACATTACCCCTCACCCCAAAATGCTAAGGGTGCAGCAGAATGGATTTATGGCCCTGGTTGTGTGCTTTGTATATTGAAGAAGAATATCGTGGACATTCTTATGGTTTCTTGCTTATCGAGCAGATAAAACAGGGGTATCCTTATTTGTACCTTTGTACAGACTATGTGGGATACTATGAGCGTTACGGGTTTGAATATGTTGCCGAAGGATACCATCCTTCGGGTGATATCTCAAGAATCTATCAGGCGAAGCTATAAAGATATAAAAAAGACGGTATGGGACTGGAACATTCTTTGGAATGAACAGAACTTTACCGTCTTTTTTTGTTTTTGACGTTTTAAATCTTTTACTTCAGCAAATGAAAGCGGAACATCTGCCATTTTATCCAGATGTTCTTGCGCAAAAAGATAGATTAAAAATATTTGCAGAGCAAGGAACTATTTTAAAAGGAATCATCACGCGATAATGTCCGGCAGCCTTCTGACAGCCAATGAAGAAGTGGGCGAGAGAAAGGACGTGAAAACTTAAAATTGCTACGAGATGTACCATATTGGCATGGTTTTTAACTGTTGTGACAGTTTTTCCCGCAGAAAAGATTCCGCCTCGGCGCGCACATCGTTTCGGTAACAGTATTTTCCGCGTCCCCGCCCCGTCATGGTTTCTCGATTGAGAAGCGGAACTGCCTGGGGGAATGCATCCGTATTGATGGCATTTTGTACGAAACTATAGGTCATCAGGATAATTTCAATAAATCCAGTTTTCTTGACTTTTTCGTTCAGCTCATCAGCCAGCTGATCAATTAACTCCCCATATAATTCTTTCCAATCCGGAAGTAAAATGACGGGTGCAATTAAGAGCCCCACCGGATATCCAGCTTCGGCCATTTGATTCAGAGCCTGAATTCGTGCGCTCAGCGGAGCGGTCCCCAGTTCGACACAGCTCACGATTTCATGGGGATTTACACTCATGCGAAAGATGGTTTTGCCCCGGTGATCCAAATTCAGCAATGGTTTTACCATATCAAATTTCGTGGGAAATGTCAGATGGCCGCGGCCTTCGCGTGCGAAGCGTTCGATGGTATAGGGTAAATTATCTGTGATGATGTTTTCCAGAATCAAATCGCTGTTGCTGCCGATTTCAAAGGTTTGCGGCGCTGGTGCCGCAGCGTCTTTTTTCAATAGCCTGTCCATCATTTGCTCCCGATTCACGAACAGCCGAAGATAGGCGCATTTATTGTAATTGCAGACTAAATAGCAATATAAACACATGGCTCGGCAGCCGGAAGAAGTATACGGAACCAGCCAGTCTGAAACCTTATGATTTTCAACATATTTGTGTGTCTTTCTCAGCCCGATGATTAAATGTTTTTTTAGTTTGGGAAAGTCTTGGTTCTCTGCCGCAGATAATTCGGGAATTCGGTTGTGGCTTTCAATTTCTATCCAAGGCAGATGTTTATATTTTTCGCGAAGCATTTGCCCCAATTCATAGTCTAATGCGTTCGGCTCATAATAAACCGCATCAAAGCTCATATTCATTTTTCGGCCCTCCTGATACTATAGTGTGTCACAAACAGCGAGTACTATTTGGGGCAAAATTCGCATAGGAAAGAAAGAAACAAGGAAGAAATAGAAGATTTTGTACCTTTATTTTGTCAAGTGTTTGCCGAATCATTTTTATACTGATTTTGGATAGAATCTGAATAAAAGCAGTGACAGAATAACTATATCATTTTATTTTTTCGTTTTGACTGAAAAGAAAAATGTTTATGTTATCCATAATTTATCTTAGAAACATGAAAAAATTTACATTTTTGATTGTTATTTAAATAACGTTATGTTATAATTATATCAATCTTATTAAAGGAGGTTTTTGGATGTCTTGGAGGCAAGGAATTAATGTGAACAACGTGAGTACGATTATTTGTGGAAGCCATGTTTTTCTAGGGGTTGGAGCCATTCAAAAGATGGAGTTTATTGCAGAGCAGCTAAAGTCCCGCGGAATTGACAGTGTGATTGTCATGACGGGAAAAGGAGCTTATGCGAAAACCGGTGCATGGGACTATGTGACCAAAGCCTTGGATCAGCAGAAAATCCGCTATACGCTGTATAATAAAGTTCAGCCCAATCCAGAAACACACCAAGTGGATGAAGCAGTCAAAATTGCCAGGGATGCGGGGGCCAAAGCGGTAATCAGTATCGGCGGCGGAAGCCCGATTGATGCAGGAAAAAGCGTGGCAATTCTTTTGGAATATCCCGATAAAACTTGTCAGGATTTGTATGAGTTGAAGTTCCCTGCCGAGAAAGCGGTTCCGCTGGTTGCGATTAACTTAACTCATGGCACAGGCAGCGAGGCCAACCGGTTTGCGGTGGTTACGATTCCAGAGAAGGGATACAAACCCGCCATTGCCTATGATTGTATCTACCCGCTGTATTCCATTGATGATCCTGCTTTGATGATCGGTTTGCCTGCAAACCAGACCCGCTATGTTAGTGTTGATGCAGTGAACCATGTGGTAGAGGCCGCCACAACGGTTTTAAATAATCCTTTTGCCATTACTTTGGGCAAAGAAGTGGTGCAGCTGGTCGCAGAATATTTGCCGGTTGCCATTCGAGAACCCAAAAATTTGACGGCACGGTATTTTCTTGCCTATGCCGCTATGATTGCAGGCACCAGTTTTGATAATGGACTGCTTCATTTTACCCATGCACTGGAACATCCCTTGAGCGGCATGAAGCCGGAATTGACCCACGGCCTTGGTTTGGCTGTTTTGCTGCCGGCTGTCATTCGGGCGATTTATCCGGCTTGCGGGGCAATTCTGGCCGATTTGCTGAGCGCAGTTGCCCCTGGGCTTACCGGCGATGCTGCGGAAGCAGAAAAAGCGGCCGAAGGGGTTCGAGCCTGGCTGAAATCTGTGGGAATTACCGAGAAATTAGGGGATGTAGGCTTTAAAGAGTCGGATGTTCCCCAGTTGGTACAGCTTGCGTTTGAAACACCTGGATTAGCCGGTTTGCTGAACAGTGCTCCGGTTGAGCTTAGTAAAGAAATTGTCGAACAAATATATCGGGAATCCTTTTGAAAACAAAAACCCCGCTGCCGAAACTCAGGCAGCGGGGTTTTTGTTTCTTTTGTTGTATACTCTTTTGGGTGTTTGTGTTTTTAGAGGCAGCCGTCAAAGGCTTTTAACAGGAGGTAACGGAAAAAAGAAGTTTTTCAAAGAATGTGCGGTTGTGTTTTTTTAGGAGAAGTAAAAAAAGAGGAGATTACAGCCTAATGTCTGCAACAGCACACAAGCCTTTTGTACCTCGGTTTTTCCGAATGCCCTTGTGAAGTTTCCTATCCTCGGCGCCGGTGGCTTTTTGCATTTTGAACCGGACGCCGTGATACGGAAAAATAAAATCTAAGGGGCCAGTACATCCGCATAGCCGGATAAAATCAGGCTATCTGATTTGTGTATCACAGTTCTAAGGCGGGTCAGCCGTGTTTCGGGATCAAATCGAGTCACCTTACAAGTGATGGTAATGGTATCATTAAAATATACCGGACGGGCAAATCGGATTTCCTGAGAAACATAGACGCTTCCCGGGCCGGGAAGCTGCATTCCAATAACAGCCGATACATAGCTTGCCAACAGCATTCCATGCACGACCGGTTTGTCAAAACGGGTTGCACCCGAGGATAGAGTATGAAGCGGGTTTTGATCGCCGGTCAATTGGCGGTAACGCTCCACATCGTCTTCTGAAATCGTAATTGTCCGCTGTGCAGTATCGCCCAACCGTATCTTTTCCATGATTGCTCTCCCTTCAAACAATACTTAAATTTGTGTGGAAAAAGTGTTTTTGGGACAGCTATCCGATTGAAATGTTTCGGCTCATGCTTTGAATCAAGTCCACACCATCCCAATGGGGTGAAAATTGCATTGTGCTGCCCAAAGGAGTGATTCTGTCGATTCCCTTTGGACGGGTGCGCAGCAGAAAGGCTTTCCATTCCGAATCCTTTATGCCAAAACTGGCCACTGTTTGACAGCGGTCGGTTAAAATGGGGAGCAGCGCATCCAACTGCCGCGCGCAACACTCCAGAAACATGCCTTCGCCCGTCCAAAAGTCCATCATGCCAAGGGATAGTTCCGGCACTTCAGCCCGGACGGCATGATTGCTGCCGGGGCAAAGGCGTGTTTCTGGATAGGCAGATGCCAGCAGGC
This sequence comes from Clostridium minihomine, assembly GCF_900240385.1. Classification (GTDB taxonomy): domain Bacteria; phylum Bacillota; class Clostridia; order Oscillospirales; family Acutalibacteraceae; genus Faecalispora; species Faecalispora minihomine. Next base: position 19,518 of record NZ_OEQH01000003.1, read on the forward strand.
AAATCTGTTCCCGTTTTTTTACCGCTTGAATGGGAGCCAGCTCATAGCGGGCCTTTGTGATGGTGTCGGTTAACTTCCAGAAAATGTCCCGTGCGGCATCACACTCTTCCGGTTCCCCCAGCCACAAAACAACCCGGGGCGAAGTGCATGCCCACTGTCCGCCAAAATACGCATCCTGGCAAAAACGCTCGGCCAGTTCCTGTGGGGCGTCATATTGCAAAAAAGCGTTGGCATGAAGCACACAAAGGGAATACCGGTCTGCAAAGGGAAGCTCTAGGGCGCGGGGTTTCAGCGGCAACTGGCGGATTTTTTGAATGGTTTCGTTACCGCCCCACAGAACGCGAATGTCGCAGTGCGCTGACAGATGGGGCAAAAGCAAATGATCGTGAGGACACCGAAAGCACAGCACATAGGGCAAAAGCGAGGAGAAATCCCTGTGCAGCAGGGTGTTCCATTCCCGGCAAAGCAGGGCGGACTGCGGAAAGTCCCGGCTCGGCAAACGAACCGCGTTTGCACAGCCGGATAACAGCCCCATGGCCAGAGTATAGGCAAAATTCAAAGGAACATTAGATGGGGCAATGTGAAACGCCAGCCCCCTGCCAAGGCGAAGCTCCCCTTCATACTGTTTTGCTAACTGGCGAATGTGACTGCGCCGAAACCAAAATGCCAAAGATGCTAAATCTGGAAACATACGGATTTCACTGCACTGACGCAAGCGGCAGGACAATGCATCCAAAAGATCGATCACAGGCTGGGAACACACCGGCAAAGCCGGAAGGGCATCCTGAGACTCTAAAAAGTCGGGATTTCCAATTTCAACAGAAAGTTCCTTAAACGGAATAGGCATCGCTGCACCCCCTGACTTCTGCCTGTGCCAATCGGCCCGTTACGGCAAAGCTGCGGCCATGCCGCCCGCAGGGACAGTCATCTTCCCCCAAAAGGATTCCTTCATCCTCTGTCAGCAAGCTGTGCCCCGGATACGAACGAGGAAGAAGAGACAGTACCTGAAGAATTCCCGGCTCCCCTGGGGAGCACAGCGAGAAATCTTCTGCACGCCGGACAAAGACCTCAGAAAAACTGCTGGCATGATATCGGCCGTGTTCGCACTGCATGAAGATAGAGCCGGTTTGCTCCGCCATTCCATAATAGTTGTGGATTCTTTTTAAACCGCATATTGCTTGGATGCGTGCACGAAACTCTTCAGGCGGCACTGCCTGATCCTGAAGCTTTTTCCACCCGCCGCCGTGAACCAGAATCCCATTGGAAAAATCCAGATGCTTGGGCAGGCGGCACAGTGCCTGATAAAAATATTGCCATACAATAAAGGTGAATCCAAATATCAAAAAAGGCGAATTGCCTGCATTTTCTAAGAAACTTTCCAGAGCATTGACATCCAGTGTCATATCCTCTTTCAGTGCAAAGGTTCTGCCTCTTCCAAAGATGGAAAACCCTAGAATTCCGGCTCCTTTGGCAGAATAGCGGTTGGAATCCCGCAGAACAGATGGGGAATCTAAAATCAGCATGGGCAAACGCTTTTGGCCCAAAAAATCCCCGGCAATGTGCGCTAAGGCCCTTTGCTGAAGCGCCGAAGTTTCCCGATCCAATTCCACGCGAACCGCAGAAGTGCCGGTGGTGCCGGACGAGGTGAGCGTTCTTTGATAGTCATTGGTTGTTTGGCTGGTCAGGCGCAGTGTTCGAAAAATACTGGAGGGAAGAAAGGGGATCTCACTGACGTTAGAAAACTGCAAATCATGGCATCCCAGCGTGCGAAGGATGGAATGATATTGCGGGCAGCTGCGGTCGTGCCATTGTGTCAGTTCGGTAATCGCAGGCAAAAACAATGCGTCTTTTTGGGGCTGTTCCCACGCAAAAGGCGGCGATTCAAAGCAATGGGCAAGAAATTCCACCGTCACTGCACCTCCAGTTGGGTATACTGAATTTTCCCAGCCGGATTTCTGGGAATTTGGGAACATAAAACGGCAGAAAAAGCCTTTGCCGGAAAGCGCAGCGTTCGGGCAAGATGAAGGGTCACTTCTTTTGCCTGCTCTTGTGTTTGTGCGGTTAGATAGACTTTTAAATGATCGTCTGTTCCAACACAGGCACAGTCCAGCTGGGGGAATGTCTCGCGAATCAAACGCTCACATTCATCCAAACTGACCCGGTTCCCATATAATTTCAGAAATCGCTTTTTTCTTCCGGTAATATAATAGTAGCCGTCCTCGTCCCGGTAAGCCAGATCTCCGGTGGCTAAAACACCGGCCCAGTCGTCTTCGTTCCATAGGTTCAGTGCATTTTCCGCATAACCCAAGGTTACGTTGGCTCCTCGATAAATCAGTTCCCCTTCCCGGTTTGTTTCGGTGATTTCCTGTCCGTCTTCGGCGATCAGCTGAAAGGTACCGCCGGGGATTGCGATGCCGATGCTCCCGCACTTTTTCGCGGCCATATCCCACGGCAAATAGCTCATTCGAGCCGTTGCTTCCGTTTGGCCATACATGGCATAAAAGCGAATGTTTCGCTTTGCGGCAAAAGCGGCGCACTGACTGTGCATGGTGTGGGGCAGTTTGCCGCCGGCCTGAGTAAAGTAACGAAGGGAAGGAAGGGGACGATCGAAAAATCCGGCCCGTTCCAACAGGGTATAGGTGATAGGCACACCGCTCAGGCTGGTTGCTTGTGCCTGATCAAAAAAGTCCCAGAATTCCTGCTGTACCACGCTGTGCTCTGTCAGAAGAAGGGTTGCCCCGGCCAGAAGATGACTGTGCAAGATAGACAGGCCATAAGTATAGTGCAGCGGAAGAACGGTGATGGCTCGTTCTGATGGGGTTAGTTCTAAATACTCTGCAATGGCCTGAGCATTCGAGCGTAAATTCTCCATACTTTGACGAACGAGCTTGGGGCTTCCTGTGGAACCAGAGGTGGTAAGGAGCAGCGCAAGCTTTTGGAACATGGGGGGCGATTCATACCCGGTATCCAGCAATGCATATCCTTGGAGCTGAAGACGGACACAAAACTCAGGGTAATCTTTTATCAGCTCTTGCGGCAGCCAAAGGGCGCTGGGGTGGTATTGCTGTATCAGCTCCCGAGCCATTGCCGGTTCCAAGCTGCTGTCCAGCATCAGCGGAACGGCTTGCTGCGATAACAGTCCTACATAGCCCAAAATACAGCCAATGGTATTACGGCACAGGCAAAAGACCAACGAGCGCTCCTGTTGGGGTAGCTCTATTTTTTTGCAGGATTCCACAAGTTGGCCGTAGCTGACGCTTTGCCCTTTGGAATCCAGCAGGGCGCATTGATTGGGTGCGTGTTTTTCGATGGACAAAAACATATCAAACCTCCACGCCGTAGCCGCGCAGGATTTTTTTCCCTTTTTCAAAACTATTAAACAGAACAACATCGGTTGAGTTGATGGAAATATCAAAGGTTTCTTCCAGCATGGTAATCATATCCACGTGCTGTAAAGAATCCCAACGTCCGCGCAGATAAGTCAGTGTGCTGAGATCTTCACGCGTTACATCAAATAAAGATAAAAACACGTTCTCATATTTTTCTAAATCAGTCATCCAATCCCTCCTTTGCAACGAATGCATGCTGCCGATTGTGCGCCTGACAGAATGGGATATTCCACATTCTGCCAAGCGTACTTCACGGTTCTATTAGCAGTGGAAACGGCTGTGGTATTCTTTCATCAGTTCTTCATGGAAGTCTGGATGTGCGACGGCAATCAGTGCCAGCGCTCTTTCTTTCAGAGTCTTTCCTTTGAGCTGAGCCACGCCGAATTCTGTCACGACATAATCTACATCATAACGAGAAGTGGTGACGGCTGCGCCTTCATCAATGAGTGTTACAATTTTCGAGATTCTGGTTCCGTCTTTGCGTACTAGAGAAGAGGGCATCGCCATAATGGTGCGTCCGCCACGGCTTAGATTTGCGCCGCGCACAAAATCGACCTGACCGCCTACACCAGAAAATTGTTTTTTTCCAATGGAGTCAGACACAACCTGACCCAGCAGATCCACTTGTACACAAGAGTTGATAGAAACCAAATTATCGTTTTTCGCAATGATAGCAGGGTCATTGACGTAATCCACGGGATACATGGCTACGGAAGGATTGTTATTTACAAAGTCGTACAGGCGGCGGCTGCCCATCAGGAAAGTGGCCACACAGCATCCTTTGTGCAGTGTTTTGCAGCGGTTGGTGATTACTCCGGACTCTACCAACTCAACGACACCATCTGAAAACATTTCAGAATGGATGCCCAAATCTTGTTTTTCTTTCAAAAATAGAAGCACGGCATCCGGAATGGCACCGATTCCCAGCTGCAGGCAATCACCGTCCTGAATCAAAGAGGCACAGTGTTCGCCGATGGCTTTTTCCACGTCTCCGATGGTGGGTTTGCCCAGTTCCAGAAGCGGAACGTCTTCTTCTACAATGCAGTCCAGTTCACTGATGTGGATAAAGCTATCCCCCAAAGTGCGGGGCATGTTGGGGTTAATCTGGGCAATGAGAAGATCGGCACATTCCGCGGCCGGTTTCGTGTAGTCAACAGAAACGCCGTAACTGCAATAACCGTGATCATCAGGAGGGGACAGGTGAAGCAGTACCACGTTGGGGTGCAAAGTGTTCCGGAACAGATCCGGAATCTGGGAGAAATATACGGGGGTAAAATCGCCCCGTCCCTCTGCAATTGCAGCTCGGGTAGAAGCGCCTAAGAAAAGGCTGTTATGCCGAAAATTATCTTGATATTCCGGTTTGCAGTATTCTCCTTTTCCCATGGCGACCATGTGTACAATCTCTACATTTTGATACGCTGCTGCGTTTTTTACCATAGCCTCAACCAAAGCGGTGGGCTCTCCGGTGGCGTGGGCGATTACCACCCGGTCGCCGGATTTGATTTGTTTGACCGCTTCGTCTGCGGTCATGCGTTTTTTTTCATAAAGTTCCTGCCAAGACAAGCAAGATCACTCCTTTGTGGTTCCATCAACGGGAACCTTTCAGTTTTACTGTGGATTTTAAGCTCCGCGGCTGCGCATAAGCGCTCGGGCAGCTTCCATAAGCTCGTCGCTGACGCCGGTTTCCAGCGAAACGGCCCGTACTTGCGGAACGTGTGCCTGAACCGTTTCAAGCACGATTTCTTGAACGGTTTGCAGAGCTGCCGGGCAATTGGAGCATGCGCCCAGAAGGCGAACCCGTATCGTACCGTTCGAATAGTCCAAAAGCTGTATGTCGCCGTGATGCAGCACCAGTTGTGGACGAACATACTGTTGAAGTACCGTTTCAATGGTTGAAAGCATAGCTGCAGTCCCCGTTTATCTTAGATTTTGCAGGCGGCTTTTCCTGTTGGCAAAAGCCGCCTGTCTTTGTTGTGTTATTCGGAAATATGAGCGATTTTCTTCGCCAGCTTCTTCTTGGCACCCAAGTTACCCTGACGGGCGATCATGATGCGCTGTGCCTGCGGCGAACCGGCACCATGCATGGATTCGGTACGGTAACCGACCGCAGCTGTTCCAAGAGAAAGGTTTTCAATCAGGCGAAGGATTCTCAGGCGGTTTTCGGTGGATACGCGGGATACACCCTTCAGGTATTTCTCGATATACGGCCCGACTTTCTCGTCACGCAAATCCTTTTCAGAGGGAGCCGTTACCATCAGACCGCCGGCAATGTCTTCGGCCAGACGAACGATCTCGTACGGGAAACGGGTGACATTCTGCTTACAGACGTTTGCCAGCAGAAGATCGATGATGTAGTTTCCGGATTTGGTTTTTGTGCCTTCTGCGGAACAGGCAATCCCGCAGGCAAACAGGGTTTCGTTCAAATGAACCATTTCAATCAGTTTATCTTTTACGTGAGAAGCTTTGTCTGCACCGTTATATTCGGCGGCAACGGCTGCGGCTCCGATGAGCACATCGCCCACGCCCACCTTACAGCCGCCATAGCTTTGTCTGTGATATCCGGCAAAGCGCTCTACCATCATTCCGGCAAATTCTGCTTCGCCGTTGAGGAAGATGCGGTCATTGGGCACGAATACATTATCAAACACCACAAGAGCTTCTACTCCGCCAAATTCGCTGTTTCCAACGTCCATGTCAGAGCCTTCCAGCTTTCTGGTATCACAGCTTTGTCTGCCGATGATCATGAAGATGCCTTCGGAATCGGTGGGAACTGCAAAGGAAATTGCATAGTCTTTGTCGTCGGGACCCATTGCGATGGTGGGCATGACGATGACTTCGTGAGAATTGATGATTCCGGTTTGATGCGCTTTGGCTCCGCGCACTACCACGCCGTCGGGACGGCGCTCAACAACGTGAAGATACATGTCGGCGTCTGCCTGTGCGTGGGGGGCCAGACCGCGGTCACCCTTGGGGTCTGTCATAGCGCCGTCAACGGTCAAATCGTTTTCTTCTACATATGTAGCAAAGCGTTTGAAGTTCTCAAAATAATCGGTTTTGTATTCCTGATCTGTTTCATATGTGGTGGAGTACAAGGCGTTAAAAGCGTCCATTCCCACGCAGCGCTGAAAACACGAAGCGGTTTGCTGACCCAGCAGACGCTGCATTTTCACCTTTTTAATCAAGTCGTCTGTGCTTTGATGAATATGACAGAAGCGGTTGATACGATTGCCGGTTAGGGCAGAGGTCGCGGTCATCACATCCTGATATTCCGGCATCTGTGCCAAATCGTATGTCATACGCACCGAATTCAGGGACGGGCGCAGGATAGGATCATCCACCGGAGTTTCGATTTTTTTGCCGAACATGTAGATCTGCAGGTTCAGCTTGCGGATGCTTTCAATGTACTGTTCTCCAGTCATAAGTGCCATGATAAAATTCCTCCTGTATGTTAATTTTGATTAGACAATGGAAATAAAAGCCGTCTTATTTGGTTTCAGCCGCTGAAAGGGCAGACGGAACCTGGACGGATTCTGTTGTGGTGGTTTTTCTTCGAACCTTTTGAGCAAGAAGAATCAGCAAACGTGCAATGTGCCATTTATCCGCCTGCCGGAAGCAAACAAAAATTTTTACTCATAATTTGGCTGTTGATTATTCTTTTACGCTAACTGCACAGAGTTCAGGCTCTGGCTCAGGCTCTGCTTTGGGGTCTTCTCTGACAAAAATGTTTTGATCCAATTCTTTTTTATTGCCAAGTAACACCAATAAACTTAATACGACACCTACGCCAAGGCCCCAAGCCGCACCTCTTGCAACGATTACAGCGGCCATTACACCTGCAATGCCCAAATCATTTAAAGTACGTGCTTTGAGTATTCCGATTCTCACAGAAACATATCCTTGAACCATCATGGTCAAAGCCAGTGCTATGTTTAAAATAGGAGTAACCAAAGTGACGATAGGCAGCAAGAAATAGCCTGTCAAAGTACCAAATCGGAAGGAACCGGCCCCTCCGTATATGGAATCCATGGACTTTTTACCATGCTTGTATCTATCACATACCACAACCTGCATGGCTGCCCACAGAGGGCCGCACATCGTGATATCCGGGCCTATCAGTGACATTAAACAATTTCGCAGTCCAAATATTAAATGTGACCGGTTCGGATTATAGTCTATCAGTTCATCCGGACGAGCTTTTGCTGCGTCTTGCAACAATGCTTGTGCCTGAATCATTTCACCAAACAATATTACATAAGCGGAAAAAACCATTGGGATAGCCTTAATAAACATCATTGCGGGCGGAAAGCCGATGGACCAAAATGTCCAATGGCTCCACAGTTCACCAAATGCGGGGGCTGAAAATCCCCATTTAATACTTGGCCACACAGTTTCTCCTACCAGCGGAGCGACGATTACCGCTAACAATACGCAAGGCAAAATACCTAAATTTGAAATAGCCTGAAGAAATTTGTTCTTGTTTCTTATGCTTTTAAAATAGTTTGAAAATAACAGCCAAAATGCCAGGCCGATACAGATTGCAATTGACCAAGGATATTTTTGAAAATATCCGGTTTGGCCGAACACCGTATTTACAGCCGCAATTCCGGCACCCACGATGATACCGGCCTGCATACAATTCGGTATCAGTGTAATGATTTTCTTGCCGAGTCCGGTAATACCAAGAACTGCAGCAAAAACACCCAAACTCAATTCAAATGCAATCAGTGCCTGAACCCTTTCAGGCCCCATGGGAAATTCGCTGATATATAACATCAAAAGCGGTATAGCGGGTGTGACCCAACCAGGTACAACCGGATCACCCAGCAAAACATGGGTGCAATAAAGAATTCCATTCAGTACGACAATGGCCAAAGCAACTTCAAATGGCATTCCCAAATACTGTTGAAGCATTGGGACAGCTCCAAGACAGACTGCACACATCAAAAGTCCTTGAATATAATCTGCAATTTCAAATTTGTAGTGCACTCCGGGAAGACGTATTTTGAATGGACCTGCTGGTATGTAAGGACATTCTTTCCCATACTCTCTTTTATGTGCCATGCATTATTCTCCTTTACTTATTCTTTGGATGGTAAAGTTAAATGAAAGGACCCGCAGGTCTCCGCTCTCCCTTCTTTTTGAAATCCTGATACTATTTTTTCCATCAAGTTTTTCTCTCCTCATATCATATTTTACCCGCGCCCTTGAACCTCCCCCCTTAATTTTGGAGCGTGCTGCAAAAAATTCTGTCTGGTAAAATAATGAAGCAATAACGGTGCCAGTCAGCATAAAACACATGGCTTATTTTTTACATTTTCCAAATCGAACAATTTCGACAAAAAAATTCTAGCAATTTCACAACAAGAATTACAGACTGACTAAAGGGACATGCTGGTTTTTAGAGAAATTTATAAATAAAAAATATTAAATAAAAGGAATAATAGAAAATTTTTAATACAATATCACTATATTTCAAAAAGCCGTGTTTCAGTTTTAAAACAAAATTGCAGTTTTGAAACGAAATCAGACTATGGTTAATTGATTTTGCAATGAAAGAATAATATAAATTTGCTTACAAAAAAATACGTCATAAAACGGCGATATCAGCCGAATTATGACGTATTTTGTATTTTGTTTTATGGAAAAAAGTTTTGGAAAAGCCTCAAGCCTTTTCCATATATTTCTGACGCTTGCGCAAATAGGTTGCCGGATCCATATGCAGGCTTTGCGCGGCAGCGCGGATGCTGGGCTGGTTTTGATAAGCTTTATCTATGTATTCTTTTTCAATTTTTTCTAAAAACACCTTTAAATCGAATGGTTCATTCTTTTGTTCGGATTCCCAGTCGATCAAGTTCTTTTTCAGCATCAGATCGCTGCTGTCAATTTCGTCACCGTCGCTGATAATAAAAGAGCGTTCTATAACGTTTTTCAACTCACGAACGTTTCCGGGCCATTCGTATTCCATCAGGCTAATCAGTGCGGTTTGATTTACGAATTTTTTCTCGGAATACTTTTTATTCAGGTGATCCAGCATATGCTGCACCAATTTTGGAATATCTTCGGTTCGTTCTCGAAGTGGCGGCACGTTCACGGGGAATACATTCAGCCGATAATAAAGATCCTGCCGAAACTTTCCCTTTTTCACCATTTCTTCCATGTCCCGGTTGGTGGCGGCCACAATGCGTACATCGACCTTAATGGCCGTGCTGGAACCCACGCGAAGAATTTCTTGTTCCTGCAAAACACGAAGGAGCTTGACTTGCAGGTTGGGCGGTAGTTCGCCGACTTCATCTAAAAAGATCGTGCCTTTATTGGCTACCTCAAACAGGCCGATACGGCCCTCTCGGCTGGCCCCGGTAAAAGCACCCGGCATATAGCCGAACAGCTCACTTTCGGCCAGATTTTCCGCAATGGCTCCGCAATTTACTTTAATAAAGGGGCCATTTTTGCGGCTGCTTTTTTGGTGGATATAGGTGGCGATTAGTTCTTTGCCCACGCCTGTTTCCCCAAGAAGCAGAACCGGTGTGTCCAGCTGCGCAACTCGCCCCACCATACGAAGCAGATTAAGCATTTTTTTGTCACCGACCACCATGTTTTTCATTTGCAGCAGCTGTTTGCGAATAACCTCTATTTCATCGGTATGGCGCTGGGTCTCTTCGCGCTTTTTTGCCAGCTGCTGTTTCAGACAGTAAAGCTCTGAGATATCACGCACGTTGGTAACGACCATTACAACTTCATTTTGCTCGTTAAAAATCGGTGCACTGGTGACAACAGCACGCTTTCCGGTGCGGAAAGTCTGGTCTATTGTGACCGTCGTTCGGCCTTTTAAGGCAAGAAGCGAAGCCGAGCGGGAAATAAGGCCGCTTTGCTCGAGTTTTATCATGTTTTTACCGATTACCTCGCTGCCTTTTAGGCCGGAGATCACCTCATACGAATGGTTAATCCATATGGTATTGGCCTCTCCGTCCGTAATATAAATGCCATCAAAAGAGCTTTCCAGAATAGCGATTAACGCGTCGGTCGTATTATAGGCATTCGGGAAATCGGTTCTGTCATGCATATATACGGGATTTCGTTCCATACTTCCTCCTTTGTCAGCAAAACAGCTCTGGTGCATTTTTCAGGCAATCGATCAAGGCAGATTCTCTTTTGCTGCCAATCTTTTGTGGTGGGATTGGAGCCCAGAGCCTGTGTCTTTCATACGGTTTTTTCACTTACATCTGATGCTTGACCTTTGTTTCTCTTAAAGATCATTCATTTTTACTATTATATCAAAAAGAAAATTAAAATCAAACCAGATTTTGTAGCTTTTATTCATTGTTTTTAAAAAAATCGGTTTTGCGGTATTTGTCACAGATTCTCAAAGCAGCTGCATATTGGATGATTTCTATCCCTTTTTAGCTGTATTTTCTCCGTTTTGAAAAATATTAAGATAGCATTTACTATAAAATTGAAAAATAGCGGATTTGAATTGGTGAAAAAAGATCACAGCCAAGTGATGAAAACCAGATTTTATTTTGCTTATTCTGTTAAGAAAGCGAATTCTATTTCGTATTGTTATTTTCACTTTAAGAAATATTGTAACAGGAACTATTTTCCAAGTCAATGAAGCAATGCCGGCAAAAACTGTTTAAGGGCTGGGGAAGAGGAACGAATTCATGGGGAAAATTGATTTAAAATGAGTGTTCATAATCTGCTGTTTCTGTCTTGACAATCTAAAATAGACATGATAAAATTGCTGAGATATATTTCGTACAGAGAGCACGGTTCGTGCTGATATAGAGGCGAAAGTTATTATTTTTAAAATAATAACTTTCGCCTTTGTTGTTTTCTGGAACTTTTTCGGCAAAGCCGGAAAAGAACTGTTTTAGATAATTTTGAGGTGAAAACATGAAGCAAAACAAACCCTTCCATCTGTTCGGTGCAGTTATTGCCACCGGACTTCTATCATTTTCCGGCGTGTTAATTGAAACGGCAATGAATGTGACCTTTCCGTCACTTATACAGGAATTTGGTGTCAGTACAGTTGAGATTCAATGGGTAACGACCATCTATCTGCTGATGATTTCGATTATTGTGCCGCTGTCTTCTTATTTAAATCGTAACTTTTCTGCACGCACTTTGTTCATTACAGCCAATTTGCTTTTTTCACTGGGCATCTTGATTAATTGTTATTCTCCCACATTTTTTCTTTTGTTGCTCGGCCGTTTTCTTCAGGGAATAGGAACCGGTATTGGACTGCCTCTTATGTTCCATATTATCCTGACAAAAGCGCCGATTGAAACACGGGGGATGATGATGGGGCTTGGTACATTTACAACATCGATAGCCCCTGCCGTTGGGCCCACATATGGCGGATTGCTGTCCAATTTACTGAACTGGCGTTATATCTATATCATTTTAATGCCGTTTCTGGTGTTTTCTCTGATTCTGGGGCTCTACTCCATTCCCAAAGAACCGCGAAAAGAGAAACAACCGATCCATTTTCCCGGCGTTTTTTTCCTGGCCGTTACGTTTACCTTTTTTATCATGGCGTTAAGTGCCGGATCGGCCGTTACTTTTGGGCTGTTTTTAGCCGTGGGAATCGTGGGCGGACTGCTGTTTTTGCGTTCCAATCAGCATTCCACTTTACTGCAGTTGTCAGTGCTCAAAAACCGCCAATTTTCATTCTTATTATTTAGCCTTTTGGTGTATCAGGCACTGTTATTGGGACTGTCTTTTGTATTGCCCAATTATTTGCAGATTGCCGCTGGATTTAATGCTTCGGTTGCCGGAATGTTTATGTTTCCGGGTGCCCTGGCAGGTGCCTTGCTGGCCCCTGTTTCAGGCAGATTGTTAGACAAAGTGGGAGCAAACAAGCCCATTTTGGCCGGTTTGTTCACGGCCTTTATCGGCGTTATGCTTCTGGCACTGCTGCTGCATACCAATTCCATTGTATTACTGATAGGTTCTCATTTGGTTCTGATGATTGGTTTAGGGTTTTCTTACAGCAATTTGATGACCAGCAGTTTGAATTTGTTAACGCAGGATCAGCTTTCAGACGGCAATGCCATCGTCAATACTTTGCAGCAGTTTGTTGGAGCCGTTTCTACGGCATCCGTGGCTGCGGTATTCTCTTTCTTCCAGCAAAAAGATGGGTTTGAACACGGAACTGCATCCGGAGCAACGGCAGTACTTTTTATTTTCTTCTTCTTATTGGTGGCCAGCATATTTTGTGCTTTTGTTACATTGCATAAAAAAAGAGTGACTCTCAGTGCAACAGATAACCCCCTTTGCGATGCACATAAATGAGGCATATCCGTTGATAGGCTGGAGTGAAAATCCAGCCTGCGATCCGGTGTAATGCAATAACATATTTTTGATAAAATCCAAGAATACATTTGCTGGAATAAAAAGGGCTGTAAGCTAAAAGGTTTGCAGAGATTCACCTGATTTCATGCAGTATCCGCTCCGGTGTTTCGCTTTTTAGAAGCTTAGAGACTTTATCCATGAAATCGTTTGAATTGGGTGTGAAATATCATCTGATTGAAACGATTTTCTTGATTTTATATGGATGTTTTTTTAGGTATACTTGGCAGGGAAATTCCTAATATGCTTTTATCAAAACCATACTGGAATGGATGTGTTATAATAACCTCACGCCGCAGGCAAAAGCCAAGGCTTTTGGCGGCTGAGAGAACATTGCACCATAGTTAGGCTGTGATTATCGGTTTGGCAGTTTTATGAGTTGGCAAAATGAAAGCCATGGTTTAAATAACCTCACGCCACAGGCAAAAGCCAAGGCTTTTGGCGGCTGAGAGAATATTGCACCATAGTTAAGCTGTTATTGCTGGTTTGGCAGTTTTATGAGTTGGCAAAATGAAAGCCATGGTTTAAATAACCTCACGCCGCAGGCAAAAGCAGAGCTTTTGGCGGCTGAGAGAACATTGCACCATAGTTAGGCTGTGATTATCGGTTTGGCAGTTTTATGAGTTGGCAAAATGAAAGCCATGGTTTAAATAACCTCACGCCGCAGGCAAAAGCAGAGCTTTTGGCGGCTGAGAGAACATTGCACCATAGTTAGGCTGTGATTATCGGTTTGGCAGTTTTATGAGTTGGCAAAATGAAAGCCATGGTTTAAATAACCTCACGCCGCAGGCAAAAGCAAAGGCTTTTGGCGGCTGAGATGCAAAAGAATTTGTCTTTTTATGCTATAATAAAAGAAATGTATTGGTATGAGGTATCGTGTAAAAGTCAATGAAGTTGCGCACCTTTCGCTTCTCTTAGAACCGTGGGAAGATGTGTTGCAAAGCGATAAATTCTATGTGAATTTTGCGTGATTTCACGCATGGATACCGCATACACTAATAGAAAGGCTTTTCTCAGGAACAGCAGGGGATTAGGGGATTGCGCTGAATGGGTGAGCCTGAATATGTCAGGTTCATTTATTAAAGTGGGATTGGAAACAGAGGATGGTTTTATGAAAAAGAACGGAAAAGCGGCTATCATCCATTCCTTTAAAAAAATTTTGTCCCAAAAAACAATGGATAAAATTACGGTAAAAGAAATTTGTGAGCACAGCAATGTAAACCGCCAGACATTCTATAATCATTTTGAAGATATTCTGGATGTGTTCATCACAGTGTTTCGGGAAGAAGTGTCTGCCGAAATTGCACAAAACAGAACGGTGGGCACATGGCAAAGCGGTTTTTTGGCTACTATGGGATATCTGAAGAAAAATGCGAAACAAATTTTTCATGTGTATCATTCTTCTTATTGGCCGCAGATCCATTTATATGTTTCAGATTTTTCAAAGGCTTTGCTGGATGGCGTCATAGAAGAATGTGTGGTTTCTATGGATGTGGAGCTGGCACATCGGGATCGAAATTTTATTATTCAATTTTACCGATATCTGTTTGAAGGATTTATTATTGATTGGATTAAAGAGGGGATGGAGGAAGAACCGAATCTTCTTTTAGAACGGCTTTTGATTATGATTACCGGAAGTATTCCGCGTTCCATTGAATCTTTTCAAAAAGCTTCGCTCAAACCGAATCACCATTGGAATGAAAGTGTCACATAATCGACACTTTCATTTTTTTGTCTATTGAAGAATGATTGACAAACTTGTATCATGAATTTAACGGATCGTCATGGATTTGTTACAATTTGTTTTCAGATTCATCCTTGACAAGCGGCTCCATCTTAGAAACAGAAAGCCAAATCAATCAAAATCATCAGATTTTGAGAAAAAGAGATTTGAGCAAGGGGTTTCTATTTTTTATGATCAAAGGAGGATGTAACGTGTCAATTTTTCAATTTGCCGAAGGAGTGTCTGCGTTCAGTGTATGGGGTGTATGGATTGTTGTTTTCGCAGCGCTGTTTCTCTTTAATGAAGCGGCGCGCAGATCCAAATATTTTGGATTTTTCAGCTTTGTCATCCTTCCCATTTTCCTGTCAATCTTATGGTTTACTGTATTTCGAGACACCACTTATACGGATTGGTTCCATTTGGCTAAAGTGTATTCCGCCACGGCCGGATGTATCGGTTTTTGGTGTATTCGGCATCTGCACGGGAAAGACAAAGCAACCGGAAAAGAATGGAAGCTGTCTGAAAAACGATGGGCGCTGTGCTTTCCTCCCTTGATTCTTGCCATTAATATTTTAGAAGCTGTGGCACGAGATTTTCAGGTTGGTTCCCAATACCGGGGCGGAGGAATTTTAGCAGATGACGCTATGTATGTGCTTGGCGGCAGCTGGAACTATATGAATGCCATCGCTGGTATTTTAAACATTATCACCATTACCGGGTGGTTCGGAATTTGCATCCGCAAAAAGACGTCTCAGGACACAAGCAAAGATATGCTTTGGCCCGATATGCTTTGGTTTTGGATTATTGCCTATGATTTGTGGAATTTTGCGTATACATACAACTGCCTGCCGGGTCACGCCTGGTATTGCGGCTTTGCGCTGCTTTTGGCTCCCACTGTTTGCGCTTTCACCGTGGGAAAGGGAGCCTGGCTCCAGCACCGTGCGCAGACACTGGCCATTTGGTGTATGTTTGCTCAAACCTTCCCGGCCTTTATCGATCAAGGTGCCTTTGCCGTTTCTTCTTCTTATGATACGGGCATGCTGTTTGCGTTCAGCTTTCTGGCGTTGGCAGTAAATGTGGCGGTATTGATTTATATGGTCTATAAAGCAGTAAAAAGCAAGAGAAATCCTTATCTGGGCGAGCTGTATACTGATCTGAAAGCATATCGTCAGGTGAAATCACTGGCAGAATAGTTTCTGAATCACGAAAGCAGCAAGAAGGGCCGTTTTAGATTAGTCAGATCTTCTTTCTGGTGCCTCTTCACTTTTTATGGAACCAATTTCATAATGGGGGCTGCTTTTTAACCGCAGTAAAGAAACGAAAAAGCGGTATAAAACGGACATCGGGTTCTCGGTAAAACCAGTGCTCTGAATTGTTCTCTATTTTAATCAAGATTAAAATATCATTTTACACAATTTCCCCTGTGGCAGATATAAGCCGCAGGGGAAATATTTTTTAGAGAAGATAAGGCAGAAATGCCTGCGGATTTTTAATGATCGGGTGCTAAATTTGCATAGACTAATTTTTCTATGTTTCATATAATTTTTTTCCTGTGCTAGTAAAATATGCCTATTTTCCGGCTATAAATCATTACTAAATTGTTAATTTATCAGCCAAATATTGTATGTAGTCAATCTATGGTTGTATTTCCCCTCACTCTAGATGTATAATGGATGTATCAATAATTGTGATTGATTTTGTGGGTAGAACATTCCGTGAGAATAAAATAGAAGAGCATTGCAGGGGATGCTTCGGAATGAAAATGTTTTATCAGACAGAAAACCCGGTATAGTTACCGGAAACTTGAAACAATAAAAAGAAGAATAAAAGCGTCTTAGGAGGAACATATGACAGATATTAACTTGGAGCAAACTCAACCTAAAATAACCAGTAAGCTTCAGCAATTGATTGCTAAATATCATGCCGATCAGGATAAGCAAAGCTATAGAGAAATGATGGAGCAATTTAGAACAGCCGGCAAGCTGTGGGTGGCCAAGTCCCCCACCACAAAGAACTATTTACTGAACTATGTGGATTCTGTGCCCACTGCTTATCTGTTTTCTGACAAAACCTATTATGAGTTGTTTGAAAAAGCCTGCAAAGAGAAAAATGTTGCGGTAGAGTGCGAAGAAACAACTGTGCCGCAAAGACTGCGGCTGTTCAGTGATTTATACCGCAGTGGATTTGAAGGCATTGAGATTGATAAAGGCCAAGTTGCGATTCGTATGAGCCTGTTTACCGTAATTGAGAAGCCCGATTTTTCAAACCTGCCGGAAAATAAGCGCCCGATTATGAATCCTTCTTTCATGAGAGCTGCCAACGCGTTTCTGCAGGCAACCGAATGGGATCAAGTAACTGACGGACTGAAAAACGATTTGCTGGAAGAGATTTTTTCCGCTTCGTATTTGCTTCCCATGGAATCCAAGGGGAAAGATGTGGGACAGGTCAAAAGAAGAAGCACCGGCAAAACAGTGATGAAAAAGAACAGCGAACTGTCTTTGCCGCTGATTCGCAATACAGAAGCGCAGCATTATTTTCCGATTTTTTCTGATTTGCACGAATATGTAAAATATGACACAAAAAGGCAGTACAAAATTCTTGAAGTCACTTTAGAAGATATCAAAGAATTTATAGCCGAAGCAGACGGCGCCGTCATCAATCCTTTTGGTGCCAACATCGTTTTAAATAAAAACATGCTGGATGAAATGGAAACACTCGAAACAGAAAAATAATGCCTAATTCCTGTGAGAAAGGAAACAGAAGATTTTTCTGTTTGAAAGGCAAAAAACCGGGGCACAGTGGTGTCCCGGTTTTCATCATTTATTTTCGTTTCACGGCCTTCATAATCCACAGCAAGATAACAGAACCTAAAATGGCGACCAGAACGCTCCATACATTGAAACCGGTAATGCCGGTTCCTCCCAAAAGATTTACGACAAATCCGCCGATAAAGGCACCGATGATACCTACGATAATATTTGCGAAGGCACCCATGGATTCATCGGTATTCATTATTTTGCTGGAGATCCAACCGGCTAAAGCACCGACGATCAGCCAAGAGACGATTCCCATACAACAACCTCCTTTCGTTTTCGTATGGTTTATCAGATGATTTATTACTCAATAAAAACAAATCATCCTAATACAAATCTTTTTACAACCCCCAGCACTATTATCTGTTTTTATAAATGAGATACTCATAAAATAAAGATATTTTTTCAATTTTCAAATTTAGGTGTGGTTGACTTGTATACGCGCTCATGTTAGCATGACAAAGTGAGTGTGGGATCAATAGAAAAACAAGGAAAAAGGAGAAGTAAAATGACAAAAATACAAAAGGTGAAGTGTGTATTTTTCAGTGCCACAGGCACAACAAAAAAAACAGTGACGTGGATTGGCAAAACGGTGGCAGATCAATTGGGTTTGCCTTGTCAGGATATCGATTTTACGCTTCCCCAGAACAGACAGGAACCGTTAGTGTTTCAGCCTGAGGATCTGGTTGTTTTCGGAACCCCAGTTATTGCAGGAAGAGTGCCGAATGTTCTGCTGAAATTTTTGGATACTTTACAGGGTAATGGAGCCGCAGCAGTTCCGGTAGTATTGTTTGGCAACCGGAATTATGATGATGCATTGATGGAACTGCGGGATATTTTACATAACAAAGGATTTCAGCCGATGGCGGCCGCTGCTTTTGTGGGGGAACATTCTTTTTCTTATATTTTGGCAAAAAACAGACCCGATGATTTGGATTTTTCTATTGCGACCCATTTTGGACAAGAAGTAGCAAAAAAAGTTCAGGGATTCCAAAATGCAGAAAACTATCCGCTGATTGAAGTGGAAGGCGTGCCTTATCCATATCGGGGATATTACCAACCCAGAGATCGCAAGGGGAATTCGGTGGATATTCGAAAGGTAAAACCGGTGACCAGTGATGCTTGTGTTGACTGTAAGCTGTGTGCGAAAATCTGTCCTATGGGTTCCATTAGCTATGAAAATGTCAGTGAATATGTGGGGATTTGCATCAAGTGCGGGGCTTGTATTAAACAGTGTCCGCAAAAAGCAAAATACTATACCGATGAGGGTTATTTATATCATCAGCATGAGCTGGAAGAAGGTTTCACTCGTCGTGCAGAACCAGAGCTTTTTATATAAGTCTTTGAATTTTTGTTAAAGTTTATAAAAAATAAATTTTAAAATAGATAATATAACAAAAAATGCTTTTTTTCAAAATAATACTTGAAAATTATGCAATTGCATGATATTATAGTCAGGCAGTTCGGCGGAAAACAACTTGAATTTTGCCGGATTTTGCCTATGGGGGTATAGCTCAGCTGGGAGAGCGCTTGAATGGCATTCAAGAGGTCAGCGGTTCGATCCCGCTTATCTCCACCATATCGTAAAAGAGATCGTTGAAATCCGGAAGATTTCAACGGTCTCTTTTCTATCACCCTGTTAAGAGAAATGAGAGAGTTTAGATGAATTCAATCAATAACAAGATCAACACACGGGACACATTGCGAAAGAGAGAAGATTCTGTGCAGAGCTTCTCCGCTTACAATGGGATCACCATTACAAAGCTGGAAAAGGATGTGGCCGAGGGGGAGCTGATCATCACACCCCAATCCCTGAACTCTGGGGGGATTGTTCACGGCGGCTGCCTTGCCACGCTGGCCGATACGGTAGCGGGCAATGGTGTTGCCAGCGCCACCGGACACATGTGCGTCACTGTGAATTATTCCTTCCACTTTTTAAGCCCTGCCTTTGGGGACGGCCACAAAATTTATTGTCGGGCAGTTCCCCAAAAAATCGGACATACCCTCTGTCTGTACGGGGTTTCTCTGACGGATGACAACGGGCGGGAGGTAGCAGCTGGATCCTTCACCTTCTTTCTAAAAGAGCCGCTGTGAATGTTTGTCGGCAGCGGCATGAAAAGAAGCACAGCGGCCGCAGACTTTTCTTTTGTGCTTGAATACAGGTTCTGAAATATTTCAACCTTGTAAGCCAATATACATCATTTTGTGTTGAGGAAGCATATCAAAGCTTTCCTAGTTTTGATATAATGGCTACAAAGTTGGCTACATTGTGAATTTCTTTTTTAAAAGTGGTTTGAAAGCATTCATTATAATAGATTATACATTGAAAAATTTTTGATATGCTTTCATAAAAAGGAGTAGGAATACAATCAAATAATGCTTATTTATGGCATTCAAGAGGTCAGCGGTTCGATCCCGCTTATCTCCACCAGACTAAGAAGCCTGTAACTTAACGGTTACAGGCTTCTTTTTTCTATGCATTTATATTTTTTATCGTGGATTTTTCAATTGGCTACAAGAATAGGCCATTGATTTTGGTGGTAGAAGACGATAAAGCTGTTCAAAAATGGATCACTACCACATTGGAAACACAAAATTATCAGTACCACACTGCCGAAACCGGGGAAGCTTCTATTCTTGAAGTTGTTACAAAACAGCTGGATATTATGATCTTAGACTTACGCCTTTCAGACATGGATGGGGGTAGATATTATTAAAAAAGTTCGGGCATGGTCGAATATGCCTATTATTGTATTAAGCGCACGCAGCGAAGATTGAGATAAGATGAATGCACTTGATGCAGGCGCAGACGATTGTCTGACAAAACCATTCAGTGTTGGCACGGCTTCGGGTAGGAGACGACGGGAAGTCTAGCGGATGTGTTTGAAGAATATGACAAAGTGAAACGGTGACAGGATAATATGAGATAAAAACACACGAAGTTTCAAATGGCGTGGGGAATCGTTGCAGTTCGGCTTATCTTTGCCATGATTGTCTTTTTGACACGCTAATGGCTATTGATTCCAGAGTGGGTTTTTGGGCACTATAACGCAGTGGCGCAGAGATCATCAGTAGGGAGAGAAAGTCGGCTCTGGTTCCATCTCTTAAAAAAGAAAAGAATGGTGAATTTGTACAGAATAATTATGATAATTGATACATAATTTATATTGAATAAGAAAAAGAAAATCAATATAATGACAGGGCATTAATTGTTCTTTGAAAAATCATATCTATATTGCTGTTTAAAACGTAGCTGGAAACACGCAGCATACTGCTGGTATCATCGATACCGATTAGCGTATGCGGGTGTTTTGTGGCCAACCAAACCGCCGGCAGTACACCAGTCATATAGTCTATGAAACAAAGATTGTTATGTATTTAATACTAGGAGGTAATTATGAAAAGAACCCTGCTTGTAAAGAATGTAAAACATCTTGTGACATGTGACGCGGATGACAGACTGCTGGAAGGAGTGAATGTGCTGATAAAGAACGGCGTAATAGCCGAAGTGGGAAGCGATGCGCAAACAGCGGATGATGTGATTGACGCATCGGATATGGTGATGTATCCAGGGCTTATTAATACTCACCATCATTTATATCAAACGTTCAGCCGTAATTTGCCCCAAGTTCAAAAGATGGAGTTATTCCCATGGTTAAAAACTTTATATGAAATCTGGAAGTACATAGACGAGAACGTGGTTTATTACAGTGCCCTTACCGGGTTGGGGGAGCTGTTAAAAACAGGGTGTACCACCTGTTTAGACCACCATTACCTGTTCCCAAAACATGCCGGGACAGGATTTTTGGATGCCCAATTTGGTGCAGCGGAGGCGCTTGGCATCCGTTTTCACGCTACAAGAGGAAGTATGGATTTAAGTGTGAAGGACGGCGGTTTGCCGCCGGATTCTGTTGTTCAGACCATCGATGAGATTTTAAAGGACTCTGAAGCAACTGTGAAGAAATTCCATGACGACAGCCGGTATTCCATGCGTCAGGTGGCATTGGCTCCTTGCGCTCCCTTCAATGTGACCGGGGAACTTTTGCAGGAATCGGCAAAACTGGCCAGAAAACTGGGGGTAAGGCTTCATACTCATCTGGCAGAGACAAAGAGGATGAGGAGCGATTTACCCTTTCCCACTTCGGTATGCGTCCTTTAGCATATCTGGAAAGTCTTGATTGGTTAGGCCCTGATGTATGGTTTGCCCACGGGATTCATTTTAATGAAGAGGAACTAAGGCTTTTGGCCAGGACTCAGACTGGTGTAGCCCATTGCCCTATTTCTAACATGAAGCTGTCTTCGGGCATTGCTTCCATCCCGGAAATGCTTGATCTGAATGTGCCTGTCGGTTTGGCGGTGGATGGATCCGCCAGCAACGACGGCTCTAATCTTCTGGAAGAAATGAGAGTAGGCTACCTTCTGCACAGGCTAAATGACAGCCGGAAGGCGCCTACCGGATATGACATGCTGAAAATCGCCACTAAGGGCAGTGCAAAGGTGCTGGGCCGGGAAGATTTAGGAGAAATTTCTGTAGGAAAAGCAGCGGATTTCTTTCTGGTTAATTTCAACCGTATTGATATGGTAGGTGCCCAGTTTGACCCAATGTCGGTTTTGTGTACCGTGGGATGGAAGGGCAGCGTGGACTATACGGTTGTAAACGGCCATATTGTTGTGAAAGAAGGCCGGCTGGTGCGAATGGACGAAGAAAATTTGGTTGAGAAAGCAAATGAGGTCGTAACTGACTATTTGAATCACTGAACCATTCTCTGTATCACGGAACAGAGTGGCTGAAGATGCCGCTCTTCTGTCCATTGGGAAGATAGAAAAGGTTAGCGGCTCGAGCTCGCTTTTTTTCACCAGAAACAATAGCCATAGGGTTTTGATCCTATGGCTATATTTTTATTTATCGTGATAGGAACTGAAAAACAAACATTAGAAAAAGACGGACGTATTTTTATGTAGAAATACGCCCGTCTTTTTTTATTTGCTCATTGTCAGTGAAAACAGGTAAGTTTGAAGTGAGAACAACACTGTTCAATGCATTGGAATCGCCTGTCAAGGATGTGAAAGTCTGATAAAGGGCAGGATAAGATTATGCTGAAACTTTTGGCAGTGTTACGGTAAAACAGGCCCCTTGCCCGGGGATGCTGTCTACGGCTATCTGCCCATGATTCAGCTCTAAAATTTTCTTAACAAGGGATAATCCGAGTCCGTTGCCTTCCGTGGACCTGGATGGATCTCCCTGATAAAATTCGTCAAACAGATATTGTTTTTCTTCTTCACTGATTCCGGGTCCGGTGTCGGAAACAGACATCATTGTCACATCTTCATCACTGGTAAGCGACACGGAAATGCTTCCCCCCTTAGGGGTGAATTTTATCGCATTCCCCAGCAGATTCAGCCAGACATGCTGAAGCATTTCTTCGTTCGCCGTCACTTCTGTTTGTTTTAGATGGATGATAAGCTCCAACTGTTTTTTTGAAATTTGCGGATCCAGAAGAAGAATGGATTTTCGAATCTGCTCGTCTAATGAAAACGTAGTTTTTTCAGGAGCTCTATAGGTGTTTTCTAATTTTGACAAAAGCAGAATATTACCAGACAGCTGGGCCAGCCTTTCTGTTTCAGATATGATGATATCCAGATACTCTTTTTGCTGCTCTTCTGTTAAATCGTTTTTTTTCAGACGTCGTGCAAACCCGCGAATGGATGCCACCGGTGTTTTGAATTCATGAGAAATATTGCTGACGAAATCATCGCGAAGCTTTTCTATACTAGAGAGTTCTTTGGCCATTTCATTAAAGCTTTTTGCAAGGCAATTTATTTCTCGAAGGCCTTTGGTTTCCACTTGTACATCAAAATTGCCAGAGGCTATTTCCACGGTGGCATCACTTAATGCACGAAGAGGGCGCAGAAAATAATCCCCCCCAATTACGGCCATAATCGTACCGATTAATAGGCTGACAATCAGTATGAAAATTAAAACCGTCGGGTACTTATGGGCCGATAGGGAAGGCAGGATATTTAGATTGATCAGAAAATAGGAAATTGCCCCGGATATGGTAATGCTGATAAACAAAATGACAAACACAAACAGCACAAGGAAAATAAGGGCTGAAAACTTTCGAACGATATGGGTTTTCTTGTGTTTACTGTTCATCGTTTTTCACCGCCTTATATCCCAAACCACGAACTGTTATAATATCAAATTCCGGCCATGCACCAAATCGTTCCCGAAGCCTGCCTATGTGCACGCTGACCGTGTGCTCGCCAGTTTGTGAATCATAGCCCCATATTTCATCCATTAACTGTAGGCGGGTGAAAATCGTATTGGGGTAACTTAACAGCTTATATAGAAGCATGAACTCTTTTTGAGGAAGGGTAACCCGTTCGGTTCCACGGCTTACGGTCAGTGAGTCATAGTTTAAAGTCACATTGCCAATGGTTATCTTTCTTTCACTGACTATTTTGGCGCGGCGCAAAAGCGCTTTTACCCGAAGAATCAATTCTTCTTCATCAACGGGTTTGACTAAATAATCATCTGTTCCTACGATAAAACCCTTGCGTTTATCTTTGATGGTATCTTTCGCTGTTACCATCAGAATCGGAAAGTCGTAGCCGGTATCTCTTAGCTGCTCCGTTAAGGAATATCCATCCATACCGGGCATCATAATATCGGTTATCATTAAATCGATGTGTTCCTGGTCTAATATAGAAAGAGCTTCTTGTGCGTTTTTTGCTAAAATGGGGACAAAATGCTGCTCGGTCAAAATCGCTTCCATTAATTTGCCTGCGTTGATATCGTCTTCCACCACAAGGATTTTAAACATTCGTGATTTCCCCCTCGTATCGTTGGCTTTTGTTTCATTATAATATCCTAATTTAAACTGAACTTCAACTAATATGATTTTGTTGTTGAAACTTCGTTTATGATATTGTTGCATAAGCGTTTAGCAAGTGGACTATCACCTTGGAATCGTAAAGTATGGCGGAAAGAAAAGCAGAACAGAAGAAGCCTTTTAAACGAATGACAATTTTACTGGGCGGGAACCACACAGAGTGGATGCAGGAACGGCAGCGGTTCTGCGGGGAAGAGTTCCTCAATACTTCTTTCTGGTAAATATTTTGAAAAAACAGAAAGAAACTTCAACTGAATTTCAACAAAATAGAGATATGCGTTGAACTTTAATTTATGTTAGAAGTGTAAGATGATTATATCATAAATAAAACAGCGAAACTGTTTTTGCGGCTCAGCCGCTCTTGTGCGCTACCGCGAGCGATGTTTTCATAATTTTTTCGGCATCGAACGTTTTGCTGATACCCTGAGGTGATTTCTATTATTCTTTTATCTGTTTTGGAATTTTCTGAATGGGGAGTGTCAAAGTGTAAAAGAAGTGCTGCCAGTGGCAGTGATGACCTGTTTGGACGCTTAGGTTACTTTATATGACGGCAGTGGATAGATGAATATAACGTTTAACTGGAGGGATTTTTTGTGAGAAAATTATTGAGTTCAACAAAATGGTTTATGCTTCTTTCGGGCATACCGATTGTGATTCTGGGCGTTACAATGCTGTTTACCCCATTAAAGAACTTAATTGCGCTTGCGATTTTTATAGGGGTATCTATGCTGATCTCAGGAATCTCTGAAATTTTTGCTTTTTGCGGTGAGGAAAAATATTTTCGCTCTAGCTGGATGTTAATCGGGGGTATCTTGACAACGCTGTTTGGTATTTGGACAATTTTTGGGCGAGGAAGTGCTGTGTTAGCGGCAATTATGCCATTTGTTTTTGCTGTGTGGGTGATGTCTTCCGGGGTAACCAGAATTGTCGGAGCCATTTCTTTAAGGTCGCAAGGGTACGGACAATGGGGTTGGATTCTGACTTTTGGCATCATTGGAACGGCTTTGGGGTTTATGCTATTGTTTTCACCGCTTCTGTCTTCCATAATCGTGGCTTATGCCATTGCTGCCATGTTGATTGTACACGGCTTAAACAATATCATGATTTTCTTCTGTATCAAAAATATAGGGGGTTGGGTACGAAAACAGATTGAATGGTAAAAGGGATCAAAAAAGTTGAGTTTTTTAGGGAAAGGGTTCCTGCTCAATCAAGAAAGGAAACGGATATATGCAGAAATGGTATGAAAAAGATACTCAAACAATATTGAATGAAATGAAAGTTGATCCTGAGATAGGCCTTACACAGGCTCAAGTCAATCAATTGCAGATCGATTATGGAAAGAACATGTTTGCATCCCGCAAGAAAACCAGCCTGATTAGAAGAATTGTCCATCAGCTAAAGGATGTATCCATTATTGTTCTTCTCGTCGCAACAGTGCTTTCATTTCTGCTTGCGCTAAAGCATGGTTCAGGATTGATTGAGCCAATGGTGATTCTTGCAGTCGTAATAATTAACGTCGTTCTGGCAATTACCCAAGAGGGCAAGGCAGAAAAGGCATTAGAAGCGTTGGCCAATATCAACGCGCCAAGCTGTATTGTGCTGCGCGAAGGCACAAGAAAGAGCATTGATACAGCGGAACTTGTGCCGGGTGACATCATTATTTTAGAGACGGGAAGCGTGGTTCCTACGGATGCAAGGCTTTTAAAATCTGTGGGATTATATTCCGATGAATCGGCTTTAACAGGGGAAAGTGAGCCGGCAGAAAAAGATGCATCCGTAATATTAACCGGGGATGTTGTGGTCGGTGATCAGCAAAATATGGTGTTTAGCGGTTGTGTAGTAACCGGAGGCCATGGGGTTGCCGTTGTGACAGAAACGGGTATGAATACACAAATGGGTCAGATTGCTGCGTATCTTGATGACAATAAACCGGTAAAAACACCGCTGCAAATCAGGCTGGATAAATTGGGGAAAATGATAAGCTGGATCGCAATTGCTTCTGCCTTTTTTCTGTTGGCTATCGGCCTGCGGGGCGGCACCGATTTTGGAAGCATGATTTTAATTGCTATCTCTCTTGCCGTGGCAGCAGTACCCGAAACTCTTTCACTGATTGTTACGCTGTCTCTAACCAATGGCGTTCAGAAAATGGTAGCAAAAAATGCTTTGATTCGGAAATTGCCGGCGGTGGAGACACTGGGCAGTACTTCTGTGATCTGCTCGGATAAAACAGGAACGTTGACCCAAAATCAAATGACGGTAAAACGCTTATGGCGTGACGGAGAGGATTCGTTTTATGCGGATGATACGTTTTCAGAGAAGCAGATACAATTTTTGATGCTGCTGGCTATGGCAAGCAACGCCACAGTGGAAACGGATGAGCAGGGCACGGAACACTATCTTGGCAATGCGACAGAAGTAGGAATCATGCGGCTTTTACATCAAAAGGGATTTCGCAAAGACGTAGCAGATCAGAAGTATTCCAAGGCAGTTGAAATTCCCTTTTCTTCAGAGCGTAAGCGAATGACAGTGGCATTAAAAGATAAGCAGGGCGGCTATATGGTTCTGACAAAAGGTGCTTTGGATCGGCTGCCGCTTCAAAATATACCCAAAGAAAAGCAAAATGAGATACAGTGCATACATGATGATTTTGCAGCACAGGCACTGCGGGTTATCGCTATCGCGTATAAACATATTGACAGCTTGCCTGACGCTGACCATTTAGAGGAACTTGAGAGCGACATGACATTCATGGGGTTAATCGGGTTGATTGATCCGCCGCGTCCTGAGGCAGCAGAAGCGATTCAACGGGCGAAAACGGCCGGAATCCGCACGATTATGATCACCGGTGACCACGCGGCAACCGCCGGGGCCATTGCAAAGGAAATAGGAATCCTGACCGAAGGGCAAAAGGTTTTGACAGGCACCCAGCTGGCTCAAATGTCTGAGCGGGAACTGCATGATACGGTAAGAAGCTACTCGGTTTATGCAAGGGTATCGCCGGAAGATAAAATCAGAATTGTGAAGGCATGGCAGGCAAACGGCGAAGTTGTAGCCATGACAGGCGACGGTGTCAATGATGCGCCGGCCTTGAATGTAGCAGACGTAGGGGTTGCAATGGGGAAAACCGGAACCGAAGTTGCACAGAATGCTTCTGATATGATTCTGACCGATGACAACTTTGCTACGATTGTTGACGCGGTCAGTGAAGGCCGAAATGTTTATGAAAACATTAAAAAAACTATCTATTTTTTGCTGGTATGCAATCTCAGTGAAATTGTGATTATGCTGTTTGCACAAATAGCCGGATGGGGAATTCTGTTGACCCCGGTTATGCTTCTTCTTATCAACCTGCTGGGTGACGGAATTCCCGGTTTGCAGCTGCCGAAAGAAGTTTCGACAGAAGATATTATGAAAAGAAAACCCATCAGCAGGGAAGAAAGCTTTTTTGACAGTGAAATGATGCGCTTAATCTTGAGGCAGACGGTGATTTGTTCTATTGCATCGCTGTTGGCTTACTATCTTGGGGCATTTGTTTTGATTTCAAATGAATTGCTGCCTTCTGCTGCAATTGGTCAAACCATGGCTTTCCTTACAGTGGGGTGGACTTCCATTCTTCACATTTTTCATGTGCGAACCAAGAAGTCTGTTTTCAAAACCCCCATACACAATAATAAAGCGCTGGCAGTCAGTGCAGCTCTTATGATCTTGGTTTTAGCCCTGTTGACCATTGCACCGGTAAATCAAATTTTTGGGTTGTCATCTCTCAGCATTCTTCATTGGACAATTGTAATTGCAGTATCTTTGATTCCTACAACGGTGCGAGAGCTTGGGCGAATAGTGGATAATCGGCCGAGTGTTATTGAACGTCGCCGGAAGCAAAAGGCTTTGTTAAAGGCAAAAACCAATCGAAAAGTATTCGAGAAATAAGAGTCAGTCCATTTTCGGAAAGAAAGTACACTTGACAATGGATTGGTATCACAAGAGAAATAGATTCAGATAAAAAAAGGAAGCAAGTGGTTTAAACCACTTGCTTCCTTTTTTCATTCTTTCGCCATTTCGTAACGATTCGTTTGATTTTTATAAGAGCGATAAGCTTTTTATTGGTTTTAACTGAGGGTTTGTTGTAAATAAACACAAAAATAATAAACTTTATAAAAAATAGTTGACATATTTACGTTATTGGATTAATCTGTTAACAGGTTCAATCAATTAACTGCGTGTACACACTCTAAAGCGAGAAGAGGTAGGCAAACAAAAATGAGAGGCACAATTGGAAAAAACAATAGTGATTTGCCCGAAATGAATCGCTCTGCTGTTGTGAAAATATTACAGCAGCAAGAGGTGTGTTCCAGGGCAGATATTGCCAGACAAACAGGGCTTACCCAAGCGGCCATTACCAAGATAGTTGCTTCAATGATGGAAATGGGAATTGTATCCGAAGCGGGTATTATAACGGGCTGCGATAACCGGAGATCCATAGGGTTAAGGCTGAATGCCGGCAAACATCAAATCATTGGGGTAAAGTTTGCAAGACAGATGTTCGCAGTAGGTGTGTTTGATATTTCAGGCAAAATATACACCCAAACCGAAACAAAGTATTCTCTGGAAGAAAATCCTCAAAAAGTGTTATCTGCCATGAAAAAGCAGATACATGACATGCTGAAGAAATATGAAAATGTAGTATCTATCGGTCTTGCTGTTCCGGGGCCATATCTGCGCGATGAAGGGCGCATTGCAGTTGTAACTCGCATGACTGCTTGGCACACCATCAATTTTATTGAAGAATTCAAAGAAGAGTTCCACAAGCCTGTTTTTATAGAGCATGATGCGAATGCAGGGGCATTAGCCGAATGGTTGTTTGGTGGGCATGCTCAGTCGGCCAGCACACTGGCTTATTTTCTGGTGGGCGAAGGCGTGGGGGCCGGTATTATTGAGCGTGGCACATTGTTTCGGGGGATGCAGGGTTCTGCCTGTGAAATTGGTCATGTCAGCGTGGATGTCCATGGGCCGCGCTGTGAGTGTGGTAACTATGGATGCCTTGAGATGTATTGTTCGGCTTCCGCTTTATGGAAGAAAGCACAAACACATGTGCCGGAATGCCTTCCCAACGGAACGCTGCAAAGTTGCGATGCCTGCAATGCCGTTTTTCAGGCAGCTTGGGCCGGGCATCAAAAAGCGCTGGATGTGGTGCGAGAAACAGCGGAATACATTGGCTACGGCTGTGTTACTCTAATCAATGCCTATAACCCGGATATTATTATCATTGGCGACGTGATGTCTCAGGGAGGGGATTTGCTGATGCCTACTATTCAAAAAGTGGTGCAGCAGCGTGTGATTCCGGAACTGTATAACCGGGTGCAGATTAAAATATCCACCCTAACGATAGATCCCACTCTTTATGGTGCAGCTGCCACAGCAACGAATAAGGTGCTGCAGCTGCCCAGCAAGTTTTCTTCGGCGGGCAAATGGGGAAGCGGAAAATGATTCCTCCTGAAACAATGAAATATAAAATGCTCTTTTGTGATGGGACGCTGGTGGATTCAGTGCCTCGCATTTCACGGTGACCAAACAGATACAACAGAAAAACCCCATTATTTGCTACAGCGGTGCACTAATGCTGAATTAGTGCGGAATGTGACATTGGATCACGGCCACGAGAGTGTGATTGCGAGGCTTAAACCGTTACAATTTGCAGAGAATTGCATATGATATTTGCTTGCAGAAATGCAAGTGTATGGGGAGTGTGGCTATGGAACATCCTTTAATCCTGCAAATGCAAGGGATTACCAAACTTTTTCCGGGCGTGCGGGCGCTCGACGATGTAACTCTGGAGGTACATAGAGGCGACATTCACGCAATTTGCGGCGAAAATGGCGCAGGAAAATCAACTTTGATGAAGGTTCTTTCCGGTGTTTATCCTCATGGCTCTTATGAAGGCAAGATTGTCTACATGGGCAATGAAATTGCTTTCAAAGATATCAAAGAATCAGAGAATGCCGGAATTGTAATTATTCACCAAGAGCTCACAATGATTCCGGAGTTGTCCATTACCGAAAACATCTTCATGGGAAACGAGATCGTAAAGCATGGGCTGATTGACTGGCATGCTGCAAGAAACCGCACATTAGAACTGCTGGAAAAGGTAGGGCTGGCTGTTGAACCCGACACCTTGATTAAGCACTTGGGCGTAGGCCAGCAGCAATTGGTAGAAATTGCGAAGGCACTTTCTAAAAATGTCAGGCTTCTAATTCTGGATGAGCCGACTTCGGCACTCAATGAAGCCGACTCTGCAAACTTGTTTGAGCTGATGCGCGGATTAAAAAGCCGGGATATCACCTGTATTATGATTTCGCATAAGCTCAATGAGATTGCGGCAATCTCTGATGCGGTTACTGTGATTCGTGACGGCCGAACGGTAGAAACCTATGCAGTGGAAGCGGGGCATGTCGATGAAGACCGCATCATTCGTGCTATGGTAGGGCGTTCCATCGAAAACCGCTACCCCGTTCACGAATCACATCCCGGCGAAGTTATTTTTGAGGTGTCTAACTGGACTGTGGAACACCCCAACCTCAGGGGACATCTGGCATGTAAAAATTCCAGCTTTTTTGTAAGGGCAGGGGAAATTGTTGGCTTTGCCGGCCTTATGGGTGCGGGAAGAACGGAGCTGATGCGCTCTATCTTTGGCCGAAGTTATGGTGTCTGCCTTGGCGGTACGCTCAAGGTTAGGGGCAAAGAGATTCATGTTACTTCGGTTGCCTCTGCGATTCGTCAAGGTATCGCCTATGTACCGGAAGATCGCAAGAACTTAGGTCTTAATCTGTTAGACAGTATCCGCAAAACCATAGTATCGGCCAACCTAAAGGGGATCTTGCAAGGCCGGCTTCTGAATTTGGATAGAGAGTTTCAGGTGGCCGAAGAGTACCGCCGTTCCTTAAATATCAAGACACACAATGTGAACAGCGGTGTGTCTACCTTGTCCGGCGGAAACCAGCAAAAGGTTGTTTTGGGCAAGTGGATGTTTACAGAGCCAGAAATTTTGATTCTTGACGAACCCACCCGCGGCATTGATGTTGGCGCCAAATATGAAATTTACCGGTTGATTCAAGAGCTTGCGGATCAAGGGAAAGCAGTTATCATTGTCTCTTCTGAATTGCCCGAACTGCTTGGAATATCAGACAGAATCTACACTATTTTTGAGGGAAGCATAACGGGCGTGTTAGACAGTGGGGAGGCCAGTCAGGAA
Source organism: Clostridium minihomine (assembly GCF_900240385.1). GTDB lineage: Bacteria > Bacillota > Clostridia > Oscillospirales > Acutalibacteraceae > Faecalispora > Faecalispora minihomine. The sequence goes on from NZ_OEQH01000003.1 coordinate 50,933, forward strand.
AAACTGATGAGAATGATGACCAATACCTCTGAGTCGGAATCCAATGCAGGAAAGGACGAGAAGGCGCTATGAAATATATTCAGAAAGTATTTGGTGGCGGGCTGCGGCAGTACAGCATGATCATTGCCTTAGTGGCGCTCACCATCATCTTTAACATCACCTCGGGGGGAAGAATGATTACCTCCTCTAACTTTCAGAATCTGATATCCGGGAATGCGTATGTGCTGGTGCTGGCTATTGGAATGCTGATGGTGATTGTGATTGGACAAATCGATCTGTCGGTTGGTTCGGTGGCAGGTTTTTCCGGAATGGTGATGGCCCTTACGGCGCGGGATCTTGGATTGCCCTGGTGGGCTGCGGTGCTTCTCAGCCTTGCAATCGGCGCTGCAATTGGTGCTTGGCAGGGTTTCTGGCTGGCGAAGCTCGGAATTCCCGGATTTATTACAACATTGGGCGGCATGATGATTTTTCGCGGTGCTGTTATCTGGATCTCGAAGTCTATTTCGGTGCCGGCACCGCCGCAGCTTAAATTATTTGGTGCCGGATATTTGCCCGACTGGGGGCCGACTTTTACAGGAATGAACAATTCGACGTTGCTTCTGGGAATCATCGCTATTGTCGCCTTTGCCTTTTCTCAATTGCGCAAATACAATCGTGAAGCGCAACAAACTGGTAAAACGGGGGATTTTTGGCCAGTGGCGGTGCGAATTGCCCTAGTCGGCGTGGTTATCGGTTACTTAACATGGATTTTTGGCACCGGACGCCCCGGAACCTCTTTCCCTGTTCCGGGAGTGATTCTTGTGGTTTTAGTGATTATTTATCACACCATAACCCAGCGCACCCGATTTGGCCGTCACATCTATGCTGTTGGCGGCAATAAAAGCGCCGCCGCATTGTCTGGCGTCAATGTTCAAAGAACCTATTTTTTGACCATGCTGAATATGTCTATGCTTGCGGCTTTGGCCGGAATTATGTTTGTGGGCCGCTCCACTGCGGCCGGCCCGTCGGATGGCACCGGATGGGAATTGGATGCCATTGCCTCGGTCTTTATCGGCGGTGCCGCTGTTTCGGGCGGTGTCGGCACGGTTCTTGCCACAATGGTTGGTGGACTGGTGATGGCCGTTCTCAACTCTGGTTTAATGCTTATGGGGGTTGGTGCTGACCGCACCCAGGTGATTAAGGGTCTTGTTCTGCTTGCCGCAGTTGCTTTTGATGTGTTTAATAAGCAGCAAGGCCGCCCATCCATTATCGGAAGACTCTTCCCAACGAAGGAAGGTAACCCCAAAGAAGGTAACCCTGCCGACAGCGGTTCCTGATAGACTGATGGCCGGGCCTTACATATTAGTCGAAAGACTTAAAACAGGAGGTTAAGATGAAAATGAAAAAACGTTTATCTCTGTTCCTCGTGGCATCACTTATTCTGACAATGGTACTGGCAGGTTGCGGCAGCACAACCCCCAATACCAGCACAGCTGCACCCGATGCATCAACCGCTGCGGACGGCGATGGGTTTGCTGCAGACGCAGTGATTGGCGTTGCATTGCCCTGGCTTGGCACTCAAAACTGGGCAGAAGCAGATGAAATGTTCCGAACTCAATTAGAGGCTGCAGGGTTTAAAGCAATTGTGCAGCACGCTGACAACAAGGTTCCTCAGCAGCAACAGCAGATCGAGTCGATGATTCAAAATGGCGCCAAGGTTATCGTTGTCGGCCCTGTCGATGGCTCTCAGCTCGGAGCGGTTCTGGAAGAAGCAGAGGCGGCCGGCATCAAGATTCTCAGCTATGACCGTCTGCTTGAAAACACCACGGGCGTTGATGGTGTAGTACAGTTCGGCAGCATCAAGACCGGCGAACTGCAAGGGCAGGCTTTGCTGGATGGATTAGCTGCTCAGAAGGGCAAAGGACCTTACAACATTGAGCTGTTTGGCGGCGGACCTGCCGACCCCAACGCCCCAAACTTCTTTAAGGGAGCTATGTCTGTTCTTCAGCCCAAGATTGACGACGGTACTTTGGTAGTCGTATCGGGTCAAACCGATTTCACACAGTGTGCCACAATGGATTGGGATAATTCCAAAGCACAGGCCCGTATGGATTCCCTGCTTTCCGGCTTCTATTCCGGCAAGGAAATCCACGGTGTTCTTTCTCCCAATGACGGCATTGCCCGCGCAATCATTACCGCATCTGAGCAAGCCGGCCAGCAGATTCCCGTTGTTTCGGGTCTTGACGCCGAGAACGAGTCGGTTGAGTGGATTTGGTCTGGCAAGCAGTATTCCACTGTAGCAAAACCCACCGACGTTTTGGTCGGCAAAACAATTGATATTATCAAATCACTGCAAGCCGGCAATGGCCTGCCCGAACCTGACACAAGCGTGAACAATGGCAAGAAAGAAGTCGGCATCTATGAGCTTGCTCCAATTATTGTCACCAAGGAAAATGCAAAAGAGGCATTTGCAAGCGATCCCAGCCGCTTGGCGCTCCTTAAATAGAAACTCCTAAAACCCTGTATTCATAAGTAAAAAACTCTTTGAAGATTCTCCTCTTCAGCCATGAACACAGATTCTAAGCTTTTCTCTTGCAAGGGGACGGTGGGGGAGGTTCCTCTGCCGTCCGATTTGCAGCCACAGAAATTGTTGGGGGAATGAAAAACCCATATGAATTTGTAGCGCAAAGGATAGAAGGCGCTGCTTTCTATGCAAAAGTGAACGTACTTGAGAAAGTTTTGAATTATATGAGCCTGATTGAAATTAGGACTTCTTTTATGATAAAATAAAATTAGAATTTTAATCAGTTTGGTAATTCAGAATGTAATAATCATGGCGTTAATTTAGAAATCGGGGGGCAAACCAGCGACGAAATATTCACACGCCACACAAATAAGAAGTAAATGCAGAAGTTTCTATAAAATTTTTTGGGAGTGATTGAATGTTTGATATAGTCGCATTAGGTGAGCTGCTGATTGACTTTACATATCATGGCAGAAGTGAAAATGGCACGCGCTTGTTTGAGCAAAACCCCGGTGGTGCGCCTGCAAATATGCTGTGTGCCGCCTCAAACTTAGGCTTAAACACTGCGTTTATCGGTAAGGTAGGCAAGGATATGCACGGCGATTATCTGTGCAGGGTACTGGAAGAAAAAGGGGTTAACACCGGCGGGCTGATTCGTGCAGAAGATGTGTTTACAACACTTGCATTTGTTGAGCTTTCGGAAACGGGTGAGCGCAATTTTTCGTTTGCACGCAAACCCGGTGCAGACACAACCCTTTGCGCGCATGAGGTGAAGCGTGAACTGACACAGGGGTGTAAGATTTTCCACTTTGGCTCCCTGTCACTCACCAATGAGCCTTCCCGTTCTGCCACAATCGAAGCGGTAAAAGCTGCAAAACAGGCCGGAGCTATCATCTCTTACGACCCCAATTACCGTGCACCGCTTTGGAACAGCAAGGAGGAAGCCGCCAAAAGGATGCAAAGTGTCCTCCATTTTGCTGACATTGTCAAAATAAGCGACGAAGAAATTGAGTTGGTAACAGGGGAATCTTCGCCCGAGGCCGCTGCCGCGCACCTTTTTGAAAAAGGGATTTCTTGTGTGGTGGTTACGCTTGGAAGCAATGGGGCCTATGCCGCGGTGAAAGGTGCATCTGCTCTTGTTCCCGTTCCTGATGTTCCGGTGGTTGACACCACAGGTGCCGGGGATGCTTTCTGGGGTGGTTTCCTGTATCAGCTGGCAGTAAGTGGACTTCGCCCCAATGAACTCGGCGAAGCACAACTATGGGATTTTACCGAATTTGCGAATGCGGTCGCCTCTTTGTGTGTCCAAAAGCGCGGGGGGATACCGGCGATGCCCACAATCAGTATGGTCAAGGATTTTCTTGGCTAAAAAGGGGGATGACGATGAAACGCAGCGAGATTAATAAGGCGCTGGCAGAGATGGAGGCTTTTATAAAGGAATATCGCTTTGCCCTACCGCCGTTCTGTCACTTTACACCGGAGGAATGGAGAGCGAAGGGCCCAGAATACGATGAAATCCGCAATAATATGCTGGGCTGGGACATTACCGACTATGGTCTGGGCGACTTTGGCAAGGTTGGATTTTCGCTGATTACAATTCGTAATGGCAATTTTTCCATGAAGAATAAATACGCTAAGACTTATGCTGAAAAGCTGCTTTATCTGCGGGAAGGCCAATACGCCCCAATGCATTTTCATTGGAGTAAGATGGAAGATATTATCAACCGCGGCGGCGGCAATGTTCTGATCCGTGTCTATAACTCAACCCCCGGCGAAGAGTTGGATGAGAGCGGAGAGGTGCGTGTTCACATGGATGGCCGTGAGCTGACTGTTGCTGCCGGAACACAAGTGCGTCTAACGCCGGGCGAGAGTATCTCCATACAGCCTTATTTATATCACGACTTTTCGGTCGAGGAAGGCACGGGGCCGGTATTGTTAGGTGAGGTAAGTCAGTGCAACGACGACAATATTGATAACCGCTTTTTAAAGCCCATTGGCCGTTTCCCTGCTATTGAAGAAGATGAGCCGCCTTATCGGCTGCTTTGCAATGAATATCCAAAAAACAACAGCGTGCAGCACTGAAAATTTAATAAGAACGATATTGCCGCAGCGAATGAATCATAGCTGCGGTTTTTTATCTGTATACAGCCGATTTGTGCCTCTATAGAACAGCAAATTTTTATTCCGTTTTCTTATAATTGCAATGCCGGCAGATGTTGCATCTGCCGGCATTGTGGATTGGAGATATATGGGAAAGATAGTGGGGTTACTTAGAGGAGGAAATTTCAACTTCTTCTTTTCGAACAAGAGGAAATTTATCAAACACAGTATTCATGTAAAGTACGGCCATCAAAAAGGCAAACTGTCCGGCGAGAATCCCCATGGTCGGATATCCAAGACCAAAATTGTTGGCTCCATAGGGCAAGAAGGGGAATGCCTTTAACCAAATGAATCCGTAGATCAGGCCGCCAACCACCCAGATAGCGAACCGGCAGAAAAACCGTTTTCCATCCTGCGGCACTTTTTCGGCGTTTGGATAATCGTCAAACAGGTGATGCCAGGTAAGCATAAAGACAACCATTGACAATTCCAAAGAAGCGACCACAGTGCCGGTGGGTGTGCCGGGCATTATGTTCAGTGCGACGACAACGGCGCTTAGCAGCTTGGGCATAAGCCACCCGCCGCAAACCAGTGCAATCACAAGTCCGCTTAGCCCCATCCAGGGCTGTTTTTTGGTAATCGCCTTCATGGGGAACAGTTCGCCGCCCTCGGCGGGGATTAAGAACCAGAAAATGAAGCCCTGGCAAAACGCCAGCGTATTCGGCCAGGAACCAAAGGGTGCATTGATCATAGCCGCCCCGCCCAGCTCAAATTTGAGGAAACTGGGAATGAAGATGGCAATCCATACAGTAACCGCTACAGCCAGGCTCATGCCCATGACTCCCATGCCGTCATAGGGTGACTGAATACGGCCGGCGAACGGTTTTCTCTGAAACAGTGAGGAAAAGGGAATCTGGCCGATGAGCACCGCCAGGCAGAAGAAGTTAGAGGCTTCCCATCCCTCGATAGCCAGCGCAACCTCGGCAGCATTAGAGGGGGTAAAGAGAATACCAAAAGAAAATGGTTTCCAGAACAGGCCCACAAAACCGATGAGTGCTAAAAAGCCGATTATGCCGATGAGAAGGCTAAACAGTGTATAGCGCAGGCCGGCAACGGGCTGTTTTTTTGTTTTGGTGTATTTTCCGTGTCCGCCAAAAATGAGAATCTGCCATGTCCATGCATTGATGCAGGTCCAAAAGAAAACACCTTCGGTGAAAACTCCGATATATTTGGTAGCTAACGCGGGCTCTACCAAAGCGAGTGTGGAACCGGCACAGGCGGTGGCGAGAGCCTTTGTGATGGTTCCGTAAATCGGCCAGTAAATCAGGGTGATGAAAAAACAAAGGGCTACTGCTGCCACACCCGTTGAAAGCTGACCGGGAAAAACACGCCGGATCTTAGTCTCCGTCATGAGTGAATATCCATCCTTTCTTATTTTGCTTGGGTGGAAAAATTTCGATTCGGAGGCCGGGCCGAAAAATGGTATGTTGGCGGCACGGCCTGCTTTGCTCAGAATTGAGTCTGTGTGCTATAACCGAATCGGTCAGGAGTTTGCGCGCAAAACTGCGCCGCCAACCACCATTTTAAGTACTTCTGAGGTTCCTACACCAATGTCCATCAGGCGGCCGTCACGGGCATAGCGTTCCACATTGCAGCTTTTAATATAGCCATGACCACCAAAAATCTGAAGTGCCTTATGGCACACCTCATCGACTGTTTCTGCCACAAAAAGCTTGGCGATTGAGGTGTCTACCGCGCAGTCTGCGCCGGTATCCATCCGTGTTGCCACATGGGTGACCAGAAGGCGCGCTGCCTCAAGCTTTACATGCATTTCGGCAACCATCTCCTGAACCGAGTAAAGCGCAGCGATCGGTTTTCCGAAAGCGATTCGCCGGTTCGCATAAGAGGCGGCCTCGGCCAAGCAAGCTTCGGCGATGCCGATGCCCATAGAGCACATGCCAAGCCGTCCGCCCACCAGACCATACATGGCCACCTTAAACCCGCCGTTTTCTTTGCCAAGAAGGTTCTCAGCCGGCACAAAGCAATCTTTGAGAATGATGCTGGTGGTATTTGAGCTGCGGCACCCCATCTTACTTAGGTTTGGACCAACCGCTAACCCTTCAGAGGTTTTTTCCACCACAAAGACACTGATTCCTTTGGAACCCTGCTCCGGCGCTGTTTTAAGCGCTAGAACCAAAAGATCCGAAAGACTGCCGTTGGTGGAAAAGTATTTGATTCCATTGAGCTGATAGCCGCCGTCGCAGGCTGTGGCGGTTGCCTGCATGGATGCCGCGTCGGAACCGGCGCCGACTTCGCTGATGGTATAAGCAGCGACGCGCTTTCCGGAAATCAAATCAGGCAGCCAGCGCTGCTTTTGCTCGTCAGTGCCAAATTTTAAAATTGCATCTGCTGCCATCCAGTGAACATGAAAGGTCAGTGCCACACCGGCGCTGCCCCGGGCAAGTTCTGTGGCAATGCGCTCGGCAGCGGCAGTAGAAAACCCAAGGCCGCCATATTGGCAAGGATAGCGTGCACCGAAAAAGCCTGCCTGCGCCATCTCAGGGAGGAGTTCTGACGGAAAGCGGTTTTCTTCATCCAGCGCGCGGGCAATGGGGCGAAGCTTTTCATCCGAGAATTGTTTTGCCCGGTCAATGAGCTCCTGCTCATCAATTGTGTATCTATCCATTTTCTACCTCTCAGATTTCCATTTCGCGGAAGTCGTCGGCTACAACGAATTCTGCATCAGTCAGGCTCTTAATTTCTTCCAGGGTGACACCGGGGGCATGTTCTTTAAGAATGAGATGCCCGTTCCCAACATCAAAGACTGCCTTGTCTGTAATAATGGTTTTAACACAGCCTTTGCCAGTGAGGGGAAGTACGCACTTCTTCATGATTTTAGAGTTGCCCTTCTTATCCGCGTGCATCAGGGTAGCGATGCATTTTTCTGTGCCATAGCAAAGTTCCATTGCGCCGCCCATGCCGGGCCACCATTTGCCTTCGCGTTTGGCCGCCCAGTTGGCAATGTTTCCGTTTTGATCCACCTCGAGTGCGCCGAGAATGGTCACATCCAAAAGTCCGCTGCGCATTGCACCCAGCGAGGTGGCCAGATCCATAATCGCCGCACCGGGGACAAGGGTTACCGGCTCGCTGCCGGCGTTGGTGATGTCTGCCTGAGCTTCTGATGCCTTGGGGCGGGGGCCAACGCCAATCACGCCGTTTTCCCCGTGAAACATGAGATGTACGTCCTTCGGCAGGTAGTTGGAAGCTTGGGTTGGCATTCCAAAGCCGAGGTTCACAAGCTGGCCGTCCTTTAATTCTTTCGCGGCACGCCGCGCAATTAATTCTCTGGGATCCATAGATAATGCCTCCTTTATAAACTGTAGCAATTTTTCATTGCTCACTCGGCTTTTAATTTTCCGATTTTAAGCCAGTGCTGGCGATAGATTTCATTATGTTCTTCAAGGCTCAGTCCCTTGACCACGGCATTGACAAACGGCGCCGCGCACCCTACGCGCTCGGGCGGAATGGTGCCCACGGGGACGATTTCCTCGACCTCGGCGATGGTGTAATCGCCTGCCATTCCATAAATGGCATTGCAGTTGAGTCCGGTGTAACGGAATTCCAGATTGCCGATTTCGTCTGCACGCCAAGCTTTGATGATGGAATAGGGGGCGCGGATGGCCGGCTCGACAAAGCAATCCATACCATTGACGTTAATAACCTGCTTCGGTTCGGCAAGATCCGGGAAGAGCCCGGGTTCATTCAGAATTCCCACGCCGACAGGCACCAAAGCGCCGCCTAATCCCATTGCACCTGCGCGAACCTTTTCTGCAAGTGTACCCATGGGATAGTACTGCTCCACTTTCAAAGAGTCTTTGAGGTATTCAATGGTAGATTCCTCTGTGGTGCCAACGTGAGAAGAGATAATCTCGCGAACAAGTCCGTTTTTGTAAAGCATAGCGCGCCCAAAACCGCTTAGGCCGGGCTCGTTGGTAATGAGGGTGATCTCAGAAATCTGATTTTTGATCAGCCACTCAATGCAGCAGGTGGGTTCAGATGCTCCCACGAAACCACCCATTAAGATTTTTGCACCCTTCTGGGGAATCGGGGCAAGTGCCTCGTCAATACTCATGACTTTATTTCCAAGTTTAGACAATGTTAGTCCCTCCTTTATGATGTTCCGCATCGGGCTAGTTGGACTGATGGCCATCAGTTGCTTTATTATAGTAGCAAGTTGCGTGCCAACTGAAAATTGCAGGAATACAGGGCTTTTTACCATGTGATTTGTGAAAACACTGTCCGAAAGAGACACTGTGAAGAGGACAGTGTCCTGAAACAGGACACTTTTGAAGCATAAAAAAACAGGGAACCCATGCGGTTTGGGCTCCCTGTTTTTCTAAATTATTTAATTTTATATTTGTCCATCTTGCGATAGAGCACAGAACGGGAAATTCCCAAATCCAATGCAGTATGAACACGGTTTCCGTTGTTTCGCGCCAGAGCATCCAGAATCAGCTGTTTTTCCTTCTCTGTCATCGCATCATGATAATAGGGTTGTTCTATCGTGTCCTCTGGTGGTATCGAGGGGCACCCTTCCCACGGTTTATTGGGGACCTTTTCAAGGCTGACCAGTTCGCCTTCGCTCCAGTTAACCGCCTGTTCCAATATGTTCTCCAGTTCCCGAACGTTGCCGGGCCAGTCGTATCCCATAAATTCCGCCATAGCTTCTGGTGTGACACGCTCGGCGTGTGAGCCGATGCGGGCGTTGATGCGGCGCAGCAGAAAACGAACCAAGTCCTGTAAGTCGGCTTTCCGCTCACGCAGGGGAGGAATGTTAATGGCCAGAATATTGATGCGGTAATACAGATCTTCCCGAAAGGTGCCCTGCCGAATCATTTCTCGCAGATCCCGGTTGGTAGAAGCAATGACCCGAACATCCAATGTAACGGGGGCGCGTGCTCCGATGCGCCAAACTTCTCTTTCTTGCAGAACACGAAGCAGTTTAACCTGTACGTCCAGCGGCATATCTCCAATTTCATCCAGAAGGATTGTTCCGCCGTTTGCCAACTCAAATTTACCGGGATTTCCGCCTCGCAGAGCACCGGTAAAAGCGCCGGAAACATAGCCGAAGAGTTCCGCCTCAATCAGATTTGTGGGGATGGCACCGCAGTTCACACTGATAAATGGGGCATCCCGCCGAACGGATCGGGTGTGAATGGCCTGAGCCACCACTTCTTTTCCGGTTCCGCTTTCCCCAGAAATCAAAACCGTTGAATTGGTGCGGGAGGCGCGGCGAGCTAATTTTTTTACATAGAGCATAGACTCTGTTTCTCCCACCAGATCCATACAGGTGTATAAATGAATCGGCGTTGTACTGGGCGACACCTTAACCGGGCTACCTAATTTTTCAGCAATACTTTTTCCGACCACCATATCCGGAAAGATCGTCTTTACCAATGCTCCGATGACAATACCGTCTTTTTTGATGGGAAAACGTGCCACAAGAGATTCTTTCCCTTTTGCGACAAGCGTATCTCCCCATTCTGAATAGCCGCGGCCCAGTGTTTCGGGAAGAAGGCACTTTGGCAGAAAAACGCGGATATCCTTGCCAAGCATCTCTTGCTCAGTCATTTGAAAGAAGTCTTGAAAGAACTGATTCACAAAGAAAATACGGCAGTCTGTGTCGATGGCCAGAACCCCTTCAAACGGAGTGTTTAGCATCGCATAGATGCGCTCATCCAGTGTGATATCTGAGCCGGAAATGAATTTTGACTTCATAACGTAACACCTCCTGAACGAAGTCTGAATATTTTCTCGCTACCATTAATGATCAGCAATTTTGATGCCATCTGCTTAACCCCCATAATACGGGGATTGTATGTTCATAAAGTTGGGACACTGTTTCACAATTGGGACACTGTGTGTCCTGATTTGATACATTGACCTTCTTTCAAACAATGTATCATGGAAGAGAATAATTTGCAATCCTAAAGATATCCAGTTACAACAGCAGAGGGAACGATCTGTTTTTGTTCTTTGGAATAAAAAACAAAACACCTCCAATTTTTGATTGGAGGTGTTTTGCTGCGATTTATGCAGCCGTGTTTGACGAGAACAAAGACTGCTATAAAACAAGAGCGGTGCTTTTAAATTAAAAGAAAACATGCTCTTCCGAAGGGTGTTTGATTACAAGGGAAAGATGAAAGAATAGGGGATATTCATTCATTTTGTTCATGGAAAAGCATCGCTCTTGAGGGGCCGATTTTCTAGTATCATTCCCACCGCACGGGCCGGTGCACCGGAAAATCCCTGCAGCTTGATGGGGTATGCGCTTAGATAAAAGGTTTGATATTCCAGCAGCTCCGAAGGGATATCCAGTTCTTCTAAAAGCCAGATGCCAGCCGGAAGAAGCGTTTCGTGGCAGGGCCTTCCGGTGCCTTCGTACCAGCCGCCCATGCTAAGAGCATCGATTCCCACGCCTTTTACCTGTTTGTCACGCAGCCACTGGGCACCATCTTGTGACAAATAGGGCCAGTCATGATAATACCGTTCGGTAAAGCCGCGCAAACGGCACCAGCCAGTGTAAAGAACCACAATCGAATCCTTCTCAATCAAATTCTCATAGGGCTTTAAATGCTCAGCGCTGATTCCCTCTTTGTCCTGTGTTTTTCCATCCAGATTGACCAGAACCGCTTGACCTTGAAAGCGCTCCACCGGAATTTGATCGATAGTAATTCCTTCGGGGTTAAAGTGGAACGGAGCATCCAAGTGGGTGCCGGTGTGAGCATTCATGCTGATTCTTTCTGCGTTAAAGCCGTCTTTGGGATAAATGGCCTCATACCGCATGCTGGTCATTTCGTATGTTTGCCAGCCGGGGCATTTGTCATAAACCGGTTGGGACAAATCAAAAACCTTTTTAATTTGCAGCAAAAGGATTTTCCTCCTTTCCGTGAGACAGAGATTGTAACAGTGAAAAAATTAATCCTTGGTCAAAACAGTTTCATATAAAATGCTGTTTTCCAGTTCTTTCAGGTTATCTTTTGTAATCAAAAGGGTATCCATTTTGATTTCTTGTTCGGGGGTTTCACCATTCAGAATTTTTACAACCTGTTCCACAGAAGTTTTACCCATCAAAATCGGCTGCTGAGCTGAGGTTGCCGCTACTGTTCCAGCCTCAATGCCTTGCAGCATTTCGGGGGAGCAATCGAATCCGACAATCTTCAGGTCGCTGCGGTTTGCAGAAGCAGCTGCGGTCACGGCGCCCATGGTGGGATCTTCTGCGTGAACAAACAAGCCTTTCAGTTCAGGGTTGGCAGTAATCAGATCCTGAGCAAAGGTTTCGCCTTCCTGACGATTTACTTTTTCCATTTGTTTAAAGCCAACCTGTGCCAGATTTTTGGCGGCGATTCCTTCTTCAAAGCCTTTTTTGCGAAGCTGACCGTTAATTCTGGCCTGGTTCAGGGTGATCTGGGCAACTTTATCGCCATCCTGAAGCAATTCGGCCAGATAATCGCCGATTACCTTAGCGCCTTTTTCATTATCGGTAGAAATAAACGAAGCATAGGTGCCCGAGTTGGTGCCAATGTCACAGATAACCACCGGAATTTGATTTTCTTCTGCCAAAGACAAAACGGTGGGGCAAGAAGCGCTGTCTACAGGAGAAATGACAATGGCGTCAACTTGCTTTACAACGGCATCCTGTGCATTTTTCAGCTGTGTTTCGGCACTGTCTTTCGAATCATATACCTGAACTTCCAGCGAGTTTTCTTGTGCGGTGCTTTCAATGCCATTGGCTATGTAGCGCCAGAATGGCACATCCATGGATGGGGTGAGATATGCAATTTTCTTTGCCGTAGCCTGAGTCTCACTGTTTTGCGGGTCTGTGCTGTTGGGCTGGCTGCCACCGCAGCCGGTAAAAACAGATGCGATCATCATCGCGGACAGTAGAACTGATGCGAACTTTTTCATACATATCCTCCTAAATCTATTGCTAAATTTTCAAAGGAAATCAGCCGGGCTGAGGTTCCTTTGAAAACTGCAGACAGTAAGTATTTTTCTTTTAAAATACAGAAGAAGGGAATTTTCAAAATCTTTATTTACCGGGTTGTGACTTGCTCTTTTTTCGAGAAACTCTTTTGTTGGAAAGACGCTCCATTAAAACTGCAAAAATAATTACGGCACCGACAGCACTGCCCTGCCAGAAGGGGTTAATCCCTGCCAGATTCAGTGCATTGCGCAAAAATCCGACCAGAAGAACGCCGATTAAAGTTCCCCACAAAGATCCTTTACCGCCCATCATGCTGGTGCCGCCAATGACCACTGCAGCAATGGCGTCCATTTCGGCATCCTTGCCATAGGTGGGGTCTACGGCCATCATGCGTGAAATCATAACAAGGCCTGCTGTCGCAGATAAAAGCCCTGAAATTACATAGGTCATCATTGTGTGAAATTTAATATTGATGCCGGACAGGCGCGCGGCTTCCGGATTGGATCCGGTGGCATAAATAAAGCGTCCAAACTTGGTTTTTGACATGATAAATAGAAAAAGAATATACAAAAGCAGAATCAAAAGAATATACATCGGCAGGTTGCCAAATAACTTTCCTTTGCCCAACAGAGAAAATCCTTGGGGGAAATTACTGGCCGTGTTGCCGTCTGATATCACATAGGTAAGGCTTCTGCAAATCTGCATCATACCCAAGGTGACAATGAACGCCGGCATATTCAGGTATCCTATCAGGTATCCGTTGACAAGGCCGACGGACAAACCCACTATCAGTGCTGCTATAACGCCAAGCGCGATGCTGCCGGTGGATTTGAGTACAATCCCTGCCGACATGGCAGAAATTCCAAGAACAGCACCCACCGAAAGATCGATCCCTCCGGTTAAAATGACCAAGGTCATGCCGATGGAAATCAGCGAGTTCGTAGAAATTTGCGTCATGACATTCATCATGTTCTTCGATGTAGCGAAATAGGGGGATAAAAAATTCATAATGAGAAAACTGATGATGAAAATCCCTAACATCGAAATCTCTGTTTTATAATCTTTATAAGTACGCAGCAGCCGTGGTGGGGCATTTCGATCTTTTGGGTTCATTTAGACCGCCTCCTCAACAGTTCCAAGTGTCGCATAGTAACCGATTTTTTCTTCGGTGGTATCCTCAATATCCAGATTCGCGGTGAGCTGACCGTCCCTCATAATCAGGGTGCGATCGCATACACCTAAAATTTCCGGGATTTCAGAAGAAACCATAACGATAGAAATACCGGAGGCAGCCAATTGTTTCATGATGGAATAGATTTCACATTTTGCGGCAATGTCAATTCCGCGGGTGGGTTCATCTACAAACAGGATTTTTGGATTGAGCATCAGCCATTTGCCCAGCAGAACCTTCTGTTGGTTGCCGCCGCTCAGATTGCAGACCAGGTGATCCAGATTCGCAATTTTTATGTACAGTTTTTTCACCTGTTCTTCGGCCTGCTTGTCTTCTTTATTTTTATTGATGAATAATCCGGGACTCAGTACATGGTGGGCAAGGCAGATGTTTTTTACAACACTGACCTGCTGCAAAAGCACTTGATGCCGGTCATCGGGAACAAATCCCATGCAATGACGCATACTGGAAAAAATACTGTTGGGGGGAACTGTTTTCCCCATAACCGTTACTGTGCCGGAAAAACGGGGGTCAATGCCAAAGACACACCGAATCAGTTCGGTTCGGCCCGCACCTACCAAGCCTGCAATTCCAAGGATTTCTCCCTTGCGTAAATCAAAAGAGACGTTTTTCACATATTGGCGCTTGTCGGTCATGTTCCGAACTTCCATGACAACGGGCTGATTCGTCAAGTCTTGTTTTTGATAGGTTCCGCAGCAATACAAGTCGTTAATTTCACGGCCGACCATATTTTTGATCAAGTCATTCTGGTCTAATTCTGCCGTTTTTGCCCCCAATAATATCAGACGGCCATCCCGTAAAACAGTAATTCGGTCCGAAATTTCATAAACCTCGTTGATCCGGTGAGAAACCATGATAAAACTCATTCCGTCTGCCTTGAGCTGACGAATGACACGGAACAGACTGCTGACTTCTTTGTTAGAAAGTGTTGCAGTGGGTTCATCCAGTATCACCAGTTTTGCTTTGGTAGAAACTGCTTTAATGATTTCAACAATTTGTTTTTGAGCCACCGAAAGACTTTCTACCTTTTGGTAAGGATCGATGAATTCTTCCATCCCAAAATCGGCCAAAAGCTTGCGAGAATCCGCCACCATTTTTTTTCGGTTGCTGATGCTCAGCCTTTGATGATAGTAAGAATCGTCGGTTAGAAATACATTTTCTGATACTGACAAATGGGGAAGAAGGTTAAATTCCTGTGACACCAGTGAAATTCCGCTGGCGATCGCCTGCTTTGTGTTTTGGAAATGAACTGGTTGTCCATCCAGAGAAATCGTTCCTTCGTTCGGGGGATATACCCCGGCAATTATTTTAGACAAGGTAGATTTTCCGGCACCGTTTTCTCCCATCAACGCATGAACTTCTCCCTTTTCACATTCAAAATCCACATTTGATAAGGCAAGAACCCCGGGAAAATGTTTGGTGATTCCTTTTGCAACCAGCAAAGTGGTATCTGTTGCCATATAAGCCCCCCCCGCTTGCAATCTGTTATGTATTTTTTCCGTAAAATACGGTGTGAAAACCGATGTCTTGTATATCTGTATTACAACATATTATGCGCCTATTATATTCTCTCACTATTTTGCTGTCAATAGAAAACGGATAAAAAATATAAATTTTTGTAAAAATCAGGGATGTTTCTAGTTAATTTTTCATATTTCGCATCATAATTTTAATTTATAATGTCAGAAAAATATCGGTTTAATCGATTTTGCTATAGTAAATTGTTGATTTTTTATAGTTTATAAATCAATAGAAAAATGCTTAAAATTTTAATTTTATATTGACAGAAAGATGTGATGTTTGTATAATTCACTTGTAGCTTGTAATACATCATACATCATGTTGTTGGTGTTGGAAACAGATAAGGGGGGTAATCATGTCTCAAAAAGTGAAAGAGAAGTTGGCAAAGCTGTTTTCGCTGGAGGACAAGGTGATTCTTTTGACGGGAGCGGCCGGAGGAATTGGCAGTGAGCTTGCCAAAGGGCTGGCAGAGATTGGCGCGGATATGGCCTTGTGCGACCGGGACGAAACAGGATTGGCAGCCGTAAAAGCTGAAATTGCTGCGCAAGGGGATTCAGCGGAGTGTTTTTCACTGGATCTGTTGAAGATGGATTCCATAAAACAGTGTGTACAGGCCGTTGTTGAGAAGTTTGGCAAAATCGATGTCTTGATTAATTGTGCGGGAATCAATAAAAGAGATGGCTGCCTGGACGCAGATGAAGAAACCTATGACAGAATTATGGGTGTCAATTTAAAGGGGGCCTTTTTTCTAAGTCAAGAGGTTGCCAAACAGATGATGGCTGTTAAAACAGGCAGTATTATCAACGTGGCATCGTACAATGCCGTTATGATGCTGGGCGGCTGCGGCGTTTACGGTGCGTCGAAAAGTGGTGTGGCGGCAATGATGCGTGCACAGGCCATTGAATGGGCCCAATATGGCATTCGTTCCAATGCATTGGCACCAGGGCATATCAGCACTCCGCTAACGGCTCCGCTGTGGAATGATCCGGAACGCTCTTCGTTCCTTTTGCAAAGAATTGCGATGGAGCGGTCGGGTACCCCTCAGGATTTGCTGGGGATGGTTATTTTGCTGGCATCTGATGCATCTGCCTATATGAGCGGCCAGCTGTATGTGGTCGATGGCGGTTGTCTGGCCGGCGGCAAGCCCTGGCATTATGACACAAAATATTAGTTGGGAACGTCACTGTTTTACTCACCCCAAAATCAGCGTATATTGACTTAAAGAATATTTAGCTGTATAATTGTATGACAACTTAATCACAATAGATCCAAAAGTATAATTGCAATAAAGCAATTGATAATAGGGGTGACGGTTTTGGCTTTACAGGCAATTAAAAAGACCAATATCAGCGAACAGGTATTTAATCAATTAAAGCAGCAGCTGCTGGATGGAACGTGGACACCGGGGCAAAAGCTGCCGTCTGAAAACGAACTGTGTGCGGCGTTCGGTGTCAGTCGAATTACGGTGCGGCAGGCGCTTCAGAAGCTAACGGTTTTGGGTCTGCTTGAAACCCGGCTGGGCGAAGGTTCTTTCGTGCGTGAATTCACCCCCGGCCACTATATGAATGAGATGATTCCCGCCATGTATCTGGGTGCTTCTTCGGTGGAAGAAATCTTTGAATTTCGTGTGATTATGGAGGTTGAGGTTGCCGGTATTGCCGCCAGAAAGGCCACGGATGCGGACATTGAACGCCTTTCACAAAGCCTGAAACGAATGACTGATATTCGTGGGGATATTAACGCCTATACCAAAGAAGATTTTCATTTTCATATGATTTTAGCTGAGATTTCAGGAAATTCTCTTGTCATTCATCTCATGGGTTTGCTCACAGATGTGTTAGAAGCAGCCATTCAGAATGTCACCCGCACAATTGGTGAAGACAGCGGCCTAAAGTATCATAATCTTCTGTTAGAAGCCATTAAAATCCACAATTACGATATGGCCAAAACGGTTATGAGAGAGCATGTGGAGATTGCTTTAAAAAATTTTAAAGCAACCAGCGCATTATCCGAATGATAATGCGCAAAAAATGGCTTTAACTTGTATGATATCTATCATCCTACAATAAACATTTAATTTACGAAACAGTACTGAATCAGGAAAGAAAGGAGGGGTTATTATGAGGGCTTTGCGTTATCTGGGCCCCGGCATCATGAAGATGCAGGAGCAGCCAACCCCCACCCCCCAAGCAAACGAAGTGTTATTAAAGGTGCGCGCATGCGGCATCTGCGGCAGTGATGTACATGGCTCCCTGGGGTTAACCGGAAGAAGAATTGCACCGGTGACCATGGGGCATGAATTTTCTGCCGAGGTGGCGGGGTTGGGAACTGGGGTTACATCTGTTAGGGTTGGCGATGGAGTCATTGTTCAGCCGATACATTTCTGCGGCACCTGTGTCAACTGCCGTCAAGGCTTGACCAATATGTGCCTGAACAAAAAGTTTTTTGGTGTTTTAACTGTAGACGGAGCCATGGCGGAATATGTGGCCGTGCCGGAAAAGCTTTTATATCCGCTTCCGCCGACACTCTCTTACGAGCAGGGCGCTTTGACAGAGCCTTATGCGGTGGCGTATGGCTGCGTGAAAAAAGCAGGAGCACTAAAAGGCCAGAATGTTATGATTGTCGGTGCGGGAACCATTGGACTGTGCATTTTACAGGTGGTTCGTTTGCAGCAGCCAAAGAAAATCATTGTTTGTGATCTCAGTGATGCCAGACTGAAAACTGCGAAACGGCTGGGAGCCCACGTGACAATCAACCCCGGCAAAGAAGAGTACTTACAGGCAGTTTCGGACTGCACTGATGGAGAAATGATTGATACTTCCTTTGAAGCGGTGGGGGTAGAAGCAACTGCCAACCAGTCCATCCGTGCGCTGAAAATCGGAGGAACCGCCGTTTGGGTCGGGATGTCCCAAAAGGAAATGCAGATTAATATGCAGGAAATTGTCTGCTCTGCGCGGCGGGTGATCGGTTCCTTTAACTATACGCACGAAGAATTCGGAGAGGTAGTCGGGCTAATGGGAACTGAAAAAATGGAAACTTCGGCGCTTATTTCTCAGATTGTTCCGCTGGAAGAGGGGCCTGAGGCAATTCAGCGTTTGATAGAGTATCCGGATCAATACATTAAAATTATTCTTGACCCCACCATGAAAGAGGGCGAACCGCCCAGAGGGGGCGCCGACATATGAAAATTGGATGCTGTGTTAATATGATAGCCACACAGCCGGATGGAACCGGAATTGAATTTGTGGAGCGTTTGGCCGGATTTGGATATGACTATGTGGAACTTCCCCTGGCGGAAATGATGGCTTTGCCTGAAAAAGAGTTCCAAACTTTTTTCGAAAAGCTAAAAAAAAGCGGAATTCCCTGTGAAACCTGCAATAACTTTTTCCCAAAAACCGCACGCCTGACCGGTGAGAATGTGGATTTGCCAGCCATTTTGGAGTATGCGGAGCGTGCTTTGAGCCGTGCAGAATCACTGGGGGCAAAAATTGTGGTGTTTGGCAGCGGTGGCGCAAAAAATGTGCCGGATGGATTTTCAATGGAAGAGGGGTATCAGCAGGTTGTAACGCTGCTGCGCCATCTTTCTCCCATTGCCCAAAAGCATGGCATCACCATTGTAATTGAGCCGCTGCGAAAGGCGGAATGCAATCTGATCAATACCTTTGCACAGGGCTGCCGGCTTGCGCAAGACGTGGGAAAGGAATATGAGAATATTCGTGTTCTTGTGGATTTTTACCATTTGTCGGAAGAACAAGAACCGGTGCAGAATCTTTTGCTTCAAGGGGAGGAATATCTGCGCCATGTGCATTTTGCATGCAGTCATGGGCGGCGCTATCCGGAGCAGCTGCACGAAGATAACTATCAACCCTTTCTGGATGCTTTGAAAGCGGTCAAGTATCACAGCCGCATCAGCGTGGAAGCTTATACAAAAGATTTTGAGCGCTGTGCCCCGCTTGCCTTAAAATTGTTACAAGATAGCTTCTTATAACCGTAATAATGGAGGGATAACGTATGATCAATCAGGAAACGGAACGAAAAATCAAAAAGTTTGCTGCTCAAATCCGCAAGGATGTGGTTCTTATGATTGGGGATGAAGGCCATGTGGGCCATTTGGGCGGTTCCTGCTCCAGTGCGGATATTGTGGCTGCCCTTTATGGTCACCGGATGAAGCTGGATCCACAAAATCCCAAATGGGAAGGCCGCGATCGCTTTTTGTACAGTAAGGGCCACGCGTGCATCGCCCAGTATGCAGCCTTGGCAGAACTGGGATTTTTCCCCCGGGAAGAGCTTTTGACCCTAAAATCACTGGGCTCTATGTTACAGGGACATCCGGATGTCACAAAGACCCCGGGTGTTGAAGCAAACACCGGATCGCTTGGTCAGGGGCTTTCCATTGCGAACGGCATTGCGCTGGCGCTGCGATTGGATCAAAAAGACAATCAGGTTTACTGCATTATGGGCGACGGCGAAATGGCAGAAGGCCAGATTTGGGAAGCGGCGATGGCCGCCAGCAATTTTAAAATTGACAATATTGTGGGAATTGTGGATCAAAACCGCCTGCAGGCGACTGGTGCAGTTTCAGAACGTTTTAATACCAATCCGTTAAAAGAAAAATGGGAAAGTTTTGGCTGGCATGTGATCGTGCTGGATGGTCACAATGTGCCGGAGATTTTGGCCGCATTGGAAGAGGCGGATTCTGTAAAAGGAAAGCCAACCGTTCTTTTGGCGCAGACCATCAAAGGGAAAGGTGTGTCCTTTGCAGAAAATAATGTCAGCTTCCATAACGGAGCGCTGAATCGGGAACAGTATCAGATTGCTTTAGCAGAAATTCAGGCGGTGCTGGATTCGCTGAATGAAACAACGGGAACAGTGAGGTGACAAAAATGAGTAAAACACAAAGCCAGCGCGTTGCGTATGGAGAAGAATTGGTAGAACTGGGCAGGCAGAATCCCAATGTGGTCGCTTTAGAGGCGGATTTGGGGAAATCCACAATGTCAAACCTGTTCCAGCAGGCGTTTCCCGAACGGTATTTTGAAATGGGAATTGCCGAGCAGAATATGCTTTCCACTGCTGCGGGACTGGCACTTTCCGGAAAAATCGCCTTTGCCAGCACCTTTGCCGTGTTTGCATCGGGACGCGCTTATGATCAGATTCGCCAGACAATCTGCATTGGCAAGCTGAATGTAAAAATCTGCGGTTCATCCTCCGGCTTGTCTGACTTTGGCGACGGTTCCACCCATCAAGCCATTGAAGATGTGGCGATTATGAGCGCAATCCCGAATATGACGGTGCTCACGCCTTGTGACGCGGAAGAAACGCGTCAGGCTGTGTGCGCGGCGGCAAAGATTCCGGGGCCGGTTTACATTCGTGTGGTGCGAAATAACCTGCCGGATTATATTCCCGAAGGGGAACTGGAAATCGGCAAGATGCGTGTATTGCGTGAAGGCGCTGATCTGGTTCTGTTTGCTCATGGCAGCATGGTGGATGTTTCGATGAAAGCCGCAGAGGAACTGGAGAAAAAGAACGTTAGCGTGAAGGTCGTTTCGGTTTCCACGATGAAACCTTTTAATTATGAAGGTGTATTGCAGCTGGTGCAAGGGGCAAAGGCAGTTATCACTGCTGAAGAGCATAGCTATCTTGGCGGACTTGCTTCTCAAATCGCTTTGGCCTTGCGTCAATCCAGCATTCCCATGGATTATGTGGCGGTGGAAGACTGCTTTGGCCAATCCGCTCACAGTGCGCAGGAACTGATGGAACATTACGGACTGACAAAAGAACATATTATCCAAAAGGCAGATGCTTTGCGAAACGAATCAATTTTATAGATCCATTCTCTGGAAATCTTACGTGTAACACGTTACAATAACAGATGGAGGAATGAAATATGAAAATCGGATTTATCGGACTGGGAATTATGGGCAAACCAATGGTAAAGAATCTTTTGAAAGCCGGGCATGAAATTCTTGTGTTTGACATTGTACAAAGTCATGTGGATTCTGTTTTGGAATTTGGTGCCAAAGAAGCAAGTTCCCCGGCAGAAGTGGCAAAGGAATGCGGCCTGGTAATCACCATGCTGCCGAATTCTCCCCATGTCAAAACCGTGGTGCTGGGGGAAAACGGTGTGCTGGAAGGCGCTAAAGAAGGAATGATTTTAATCGACATGAGCTCCATCGCTCCGCAGGCATCGCAAGAGATTGCAAAGGCCTGTGCAGAGAAAAGGGTAAAAATGTTAGATGCTCCGGTATCCGGCGGCGAACCCAAAGCGGTGGACGGCACTTTGTCCATTATGGTGGGCGGCGATAAAGATTTGTTTGAACGCGTTAAAGATATCCTGTTAACGATGGGTTCCAGTGCGGTTTACTGCGGAAAAGTGGGGGCAGGCAACACCACCAAACTGGCAAACCAGGTTATTGTGGCGGCCAATATTGCGGCGCTTTCCGAAGCATTGATGCTGGCGAAAAAATCGGGTGTGGATCCCAATTTGGTATTTGACGCCATTCAGGGCGGCCTTGCGGGTTCTACTGTCATGAATGCAAAGGCACCGATGATGCTTTCCGGAAACTATCAGCCCGGTTTTAAAATTGATCTGCACATTAAGGATCTGAACAATGCCATTGAAACCGGCCATACCGTGGGTTCGCCCTTGCCGCTGACTGCGGCGGTGATGGAAATGATGATAAATCTGCGTGCCGATGGATTGGGACAGGAAGATCACAGCGCGATTTCAAAATATTATGAAAAGCTGACCGGTTCCACCATTCGCTGATTCAGCGCAGAATACCCGGCAGAATAAAGAAAGCCGGCGAAAGGCGATGCCGGCTTCTTTTCATCCAGAATGAGGAAGGGAGGATTCCATGAAAAAGATTCTTTTGATTCCGGATTCCTTTAAGGGAACCATGTCCTCTGCAAAGGTATGCGAAATCATGGAAAAAGCAATTCGAATTCATCTGCCTCAAGCGCAGGTGGTTTCCATTCCGGTTGCCGATGGCGGCGAGGGAACAGTAGATTCGTTTTTGGCCGCAGCCGGGGGAGAAAAGCATGAGCTGCCGGTGACCGGGCCTTATGGTGAGCCGATTACCGGGTTTTACGGCATCCTCCCGGATAAAACCGCGGTTGTAGAAATGGCCGCCGCCGCCGGACTTCCTTTGGTGGGGGAGAATAAACGCGCGGAAAAAACCAGTACATTTGGTGTCGGACAGATTTTAAAGCATGTCGTTGATAGCGGGTGCCGCAAAATTATTCTTGGGTTGGGCGGCAGCGCCACCAACGACGGCGGAACCGGAGCGGCAGCCGCTTTGGGTGTTCAGTTTAAAGACAAACAGGGGCGCCCGTTTCTTCCGGTGGGCGAAACCCTTTGCAATATCGGTTCTATTGATATCAGTCAGCTTGACCCACAGATGAAATCAGTGGATTTGACAGTGATGTGCGACATTGACAATCCATTCTGCGGTCCGCAGGGGGCGGCTTATGTATTTGCCCCGCAAAAGGGGGCGGATCCCGAAATGGTAGAGCGGCTGGATCAAAATTTGGCACATCTGGCAGCGGTAATCCGCCGGGATTTGAAGGTGGATATTGAGTGTTTGCCGGGAGCCGGAGCAGCGGGCGGCATGGGGGGCGGCATGGTGGCTTTTTTCAACGGCCACCTTCAGATGGGGATCGAAACAGTGCTGGATACCGTGCATTTTGACACGCTACTGCAAGAAGCTCAGTTGGTGTTCACCGGGGAAGGAAAGCTGGATACACAGTCTTTGCGTGGAAAGGTCATCAGCGGAGTAGCCCGGCGGGCCAAAGAGAAAAATGTACCGGTGATTGCGGTGGTCGGTGACATTGGCGATCAAATGGAAGCGATTTATGAGCAGGGTGTTCAGGCAGTGTTCAGTATCAATCGCGTTGCAGTTCCGTTCTCACAGGCAAAGTTGCGTTCTGAAAGTGACCTGGAGCTGACCATGGATACTATTCTGCGTCTTTTAACCGGTAATATAATGCTCCGCTTATAGTATCTGAAGCGGATGAAACACCAAACTTGGAGTGCTAACATCTGGTGAGAGATGCCTTTTGCTGGGGAAGCGTTTAGAAAGTGATGATTTTTTTCGGCAAAGTGTTTGAATAAAGTGCACGGTATTTAAAATTTCAGCGGCTTGCTGATGCTGGCTTTCCCACAAAAAGGATCTCAAAAACAACCGTTTTTGAGATCCTTTTATTCTTTGGGGTAAGGTTCAGCAGCAAGAAGCCTTTGTACGACTTTGTAGAGTGCATCTGTGATGTTTCGGCTGCTTGTTTCGGGCTTTTCCAAAAAAGGGAAACACATAGCATGTTCCATAAGGGAATGGGTTCTATTTTATGAAAAAGATTGATTGACAGAAATTTGTACTTGGAATTATACTGATATTGATAGTAAACGCTTTCTGTGAAAAAGCTTTATAAAATTTGTGCATTATGCGAATGATGAACCGATCTAAACTTTATATTTTATTTTAGAAATCAATTCCTAAATGAGGGATATTTGATTTTATGGAAGGTTTTACTGTGCTTTTAGGCCAGAAACAGGAATAAGATACAAGGTTTTTGATTTTTTAAAAATTTGGAGGCAAATTACCAATGCTGTTTATCAAAGTTCGGGGTACAAATGAGTTTATAAAAAAAGTAGTTTTTACTTTTATTAATAGTAAACGTTTTCTATGTTGTGCTTTCTGTTATTCCAATCAAAATAGAAATGATGAGGTGAAGGAATGTCCAAAGTTACAATCCGCGATATTGCTCAAAAGTGTGGTCTGTCCATCGCCACCGTTTCTCGTGTGCTGAGCGGCAGCAGCTATCCGGTTCGGCTGGAAACCCGTAAATTGATTATGGATGTGGCTCAGGAATGTGGTTATGTTCCCAATATGCTGGCGCGTGGACTGAAAATCAATAAAGGGAATGAAATTGCGGTAATTTTGCCCTCTGTTCAAAACTCGTTTTACGCTTCTTTGGTGAAAGGAATTGAAACAACCCTTCATGGCTCCGGTTATAGCATGCTGTTGTACCTGACCGAAATTCATGAAGAAAACACGCGTCATTTAGTCGAAAGCCTGCAAGGAAAAATGGTGGCAGGTGTGATTGTTGCGGCAGACAGCATGGATGATTTTTTGGAAAAGAAGCTGCAACATTTAAGACGAATTTTAAATACAAAAATAATGGTGGTGGATCATCATATTGGGGGTTGTACGTTCCCGGGGGTGTATTTTGATTATTTTTCCGGGGCGCGAATGGCTACGGATTACTTAATTCGTCTGGGACATACCAACATTGCGTTTGTGTCGGGGCCGGTAGATCGCGAAACCCGCCGCATCCGTTTGGCAGGATTTAAATTTGCCTATGAAGCTCTTCGGGGCAAAAATGTGGAAGAAGACTGTTATATTTGCGAAGAGGAAACGGAATTTAAGGCTGGCGTTACTTTGGCCAACCGAATCATTGCAAGCGGAAAAGATTACACAGCTGCTATGGCGATGAACGATTCGGTGGGAGTTGGGCTGCTTGCCGGGTTGGCGGAACATAGAATTCGGGTTCCGGAAGATTTCTCTATTGTGGGGTTCGATGATTGTATTTATGCCCAAATGTGCAGCCCAATGCTGACGACCGTTCGGGTTCCGTCTGAGCGGATCGGTACCATGGCTGCTCAAAACCTTCTTCAGGAACTCAGGAATCAACAGTCGGGTTCCAGTGTTTATATCGAGCCTGAAGTGATTGAAAGAAAAAGTGCTGTTAAGCTGGACTGAAAAAGGAAAAAAGAGCATTCCGGATTTTGGTCCGGCCTGCTCTTTTTTCATAAGGGTTGTTGCATATATTGTAAAGAGTCGATGTAAACATTGGTGTTTTAAAAGAATTTGACAATCATCGCGCGCGATGTAAAAATGTGTTGAAACTCAGTGCCCAAGATATCTTTTATCCCCAGACTTTTTCTGCAATATTCCGAATAAAAATCAGCTTTTGCCATTGCTGCTCTTCGGTCAGAATGTTGCCCTCTTCGGTAGAAGCAAAGCCGCACTGCGGGCTCAGGCACAAGCGATCTGCCGGCACATATTGTGTGGCTTCTTGAATTCGGGCAATGATTTGATTTTCATCTTCCAATTCACCTGTTTTGGAAGATACCAAACCTAATACCACCAGCTTATCGCCGGAAACCTCTTTTAGCGGAGCAAAATCACCGGCACGATCGGTATCGTATTCCAAGTAATAGGCAGATACGTTTTCTTTTCCCAAAAGGGTTTTGGCAACGGGATCATACCCGCCCGAAGTAGCCCAAGTGGAGTGATAATTTCCACGGCACACATGGGTGGTAACGGTTAAATCGGAGGGAAGATCTGCAATTGCATCGTTATTCAGGCGAAGATACAGGTCTTGCAGTGCCTGAACATCATATCCTTCTCCGGCCATTGTTGTCCAGAAGTTTTTATCGCAAAGCATTCCCCAGGTGCAGTCGTCCAACTGAATGTTACGGCAGCCCAGCTCATAAAAAGCCAAAATCGCCTGACGATAAGCGGAAGAAATATCGCGGAACAGTTCTTCCTGATTCGGATAATACTCTTCAACAGCCTTTTGATTTTCACCGCGAACCAGCTCTGCATACAATTGGGCAGGGGCCGGAATAGTCTGCCGGGCAATGACGTTGTCTCCGGCAATTTCTTTCAAAAAGCGGTAATGCGCCAGGAACGGATGACCCGAAAAACTGAATTTCCCGCAAAGCCGTGCGGAATCTGCCCGGGTTTCTTCACCGTGAAACTGATAGCCGCGATCCAGAATGACGTGCTTTACCCCGTCAAATCCCCAGAAGAAATCCAGATGCCAATAGCTGCGGCGGAATTCGCCGTCGGTAACCGCTTTTAATCCGACTTCTTTTTGTTTTGCCACCAGTTTTTTGATTTCTGTATCCTCTATCTGAGTCAATTCTTCTCTTGTAATGCTGCCGGATGCAAACTTTTCCCTTGCCTCTTTCAAGGCATCCGGGCGCAAAAAGCTGCCAACTACATCATAGCGGAACGGAGCGGTTGTTCTTTTCCCTGTGTTCTTAAACAATGTTCCCATACCGGATTCTCCTTGCTGTTCTCGAAATTTTTCTCAGTATAACACGAAGAAGTGTATATAGGGTAACATATAGATTTTATAGTTAGATATAGCTTTACCCTATATCTTGATCTTCTAGATCCAAACCGTATTCACACAATACATTTTGAAGCTCTGTCAGATAAGCTTCAGCCTGTTTGCTTAGCTGAATTTGATGATTGGAGATCCACCCCACCTGAATATGGTCATCCACTAAAAGTGGAACTGAAATGATGTTGTCGCCGTTTAAATCGGCGCTGACAATACCGGTGGAAATGGTATAGCCGTTCAGGCCAATTAACAGGTTAAATAAAGTGGCCCGGTCGCTGACTTGAATGCTTTTTTTGTGAAATACCGTACTTAAAATTTCTTCTGAAAAATAAAAAGAATTAAATTCCCCCTGTTCAAAAGAAAGATAGGGGTATTCTTGCAAGTCCTCCAATGTGACAGATTCTTTTTTTGCCAGCGGATTTAAAATGTTGACAAAAATATGAGGCTTTGCTGTAAAAAGAGGATGAAAATCCAAACGATTTTCGCGCAGCAGCTTTTCAATCACCTTTCGGTTAAAGGGATTCTGATACAGAATTCCGATTTCGCTGCGCAGTGTTTTCACGTCCTCAATGATTTCATAGGTTCTGGTCTCCCTCAGCGTGAATTTATACTCTTCGGCACCGCTTTTTTGAATCAGATTTACAAAGGCATTCACCGCAAAGGCATAATGTTGGGTGGAAATAGAGCAAAGTTGACGGGCTGGTTTTTTGTTTAGATATCGTTGTTCCAGCAGGCCGGCTTGTTCCACCACCTGGCGGGCATATCCTAAAAATTCCGCTCCATTCGAAGTCAGGGTAATTCCCTTTGGTGTTCGCAAAAACAGTTCAATTCCCATTTCGGTTTCCAGTTCCTTTACGGCACTGGAAAGGCTTGGTTGGGTAATGTATAGCCGTTTGGCGGCTTCATTAATTGAGCCGCAGTTTACGATTTCGATAATATATTTTAATTGCTGCAGCGTCATGGCAATTCCCTCACTTTCATTGGGTGGATTGTATACCGATTCTCAAAGAAAAAACCAGTTCATTAAAACGATTTGAAATAAACGAATGCAGCAGCAGAAAGCAATTTTCACTTTTGTAATGCGATTGCGGCTGCGGTGTGAGGTTATTATACCACAATTATAATCTCAAACGGCAAACCTTTTGAGGAATGTTTTGTTTTGATTTGACCAGCAAAAGGGAAAGGCTTCTTCTGTTTCGTTCTGTTTCTTTTGTGTTTGAACAGGTGCGAAACGGTTTATTTGTGGTTCTTTCCGGCTTTCGCGTTCGGATTACCTTGACAACCGGACTGGCTTCTTTTATACTAAAGACATTATATCAGTCAAGCTCAAAGTTTGGCTTGGCTGGCACAGCCGGATTTTTAGTGGCGCTAACAATAACGAAGCTGTTGGCTTTTATCTTAAAAGCTTCACTGGTTTGTTGTGGGAGCGATCGTTCTGTGATCCCGAAGCAGTATTGTGCCAAACTGGAATCGGAAGAATGTTTTGATGGCAGGGTGATATTCAGATGCTGAATTTCACCTTATCTTTTACCCGGTAGTTAGACTTAGCTAACTTAGCGAAAGGAGAGATTTTTCTAACCCAAAAGAATAACGTACTGTTCTTGGCAAACATCTTTTTATTCTACAAAAAATAAAGACATGTGAGGCGGTTGGGGTTCGTGCAGAAAAATGGAAGGATACCTCTTTTTCTGCACGACGGGAAGGAGAAGGAACCTTAGAAAGCTTTTTCCCGCCAATTTCCATTTGCTGTTTTACCAATCGTTTTGTCATGTAATTTCATGATATTTTATCAAATCCCCAAAAGCATAAGAATCGCTTTGTTTTTTAGTGAAAGGAGGAAAACAATGAATTTGACATCTTCTTTGCAGAATTATTTGAAGATGACGTACGAGCTTTCTGCCACAGGCAAGGGCGTGCGGGTGTCGGATATCGCAGCAAAATTAAACGTTTCCAAATCCAGCGTCTGCCTGGCGGTGCAAAAGCTGCAAAAGCATGATTTAGTCACTCGGGATGCAGAGCGCCTGATTTATCTAACTTCTGCCGGAGAGCGAGAGGCAGTTATGGCATATGATAAATTTGCGATTTTGCAACAATTTTTATTGGATGAGCTGGGGGTAAGCCCGGCAACGGCGGCATCTGACGCCAGTGAAATTGAGCATCTGATTAGCTACGATACCTTATGTGCCCTGTGCCGGCTGGTGAACCAGGGAAAACAGGCTTCGTGCCGGGTGGGGTGCCACAAGGGAATGCATTGTGTTTCTGGTTAAATCCTCTTAGTGTAACAAAGCTGAAAAGCTTTTTTTAAAAGAAGTTTGCTTCTGCAAATCAAGAGTCAAAAGGTTCTGCGAAAAGTTAAATTCGCAGAACCTTTTTTGGTTGGAACAACAGTATCAACATTCATTTGTCAGGTGTCACATAAAAAGAATGAAACAAACGCCAAACAAAAACTGTGTGCAAAAGAGAACAAATGCAGATTCACAGGAATCCCAACATTGTCTAATCAGATATCCCCGAATTGAGTTTTTGGCCGATATCCCTTGCCACGACCACCCCGGTGACAGAGGCCTGCATCAGTCCGCGTGTAATGCCCGCGCCGTCACCGATGGCATAAAGATGATCCACAGAGGTTTCAAAGTTGTTTTTCACTTTTACCTTCGAGGAATAGAATTTGACTTCAACACCATACAGTAATGTGTTTTTAGAGTAAAGTCCGGGGGCAATTTTATCAAAGGCTCGCAAGCCTTCCACCACGCTGGTCAAATGGCGATGGGGAAGAACGAAAGACAAATCGCCGGGCACTGCGTTTTTTAAAGTGGGAATGGTGGTGGAGCGTTTGAGCCGGGATAGATCGGTGCGGCGCCCCAACAGAAGATCGCCCAAGCGCTGCACCATAATTCCTCCCCCGGTCAGCATATTGCCCAGCTGGGCGATATAGCGTCCATACTCAATGGGCTGGCGGAAGGGTTCTGTAAAGTGCGTGGAAACCAGCATGGCAAAATTGGTATTATCGGTTCGCTTCTCTTCATCGGCATAGCTGTGTCCGTTTACCACGGCAATTCCGCTGTTGCCCACACCGCCATCGTAATGTTCTTCACTGACAATTCCGCCGGGGTTCATGCAAAAGGTGCGTACCTTGTTTTCAAAGGTGTCGGAATAATAGACCAGTTTGGCTTCGTATAAGTGTTTGGTCAGGGGATCCATCACCGCGTTGGGAACTTCTACCCGCACGCCGATGTCCACGGCATTGTTGGTGGTGGAAATCTGATTTTCCTGTGCGATTCGGTTCAGCCAATCGGCTCCGCCTCTCCCGGGAGCCACAATGATATAAGGGGCGGTGTAGCATTTCTGCTCCCCTTTTTTGTTCCGCGTCCAAACTCCGGTGGCTTTTCCGTTTTCGGTTTGGATACGTTCCGCAGAGGTATACTCTAAAAAAGTAAAGGTTTCTTTTGCGCTCAGATACTCATACATCTGGCTGAGCACCTGAAAGGAATATTCCGTCCCCATATGGCGCACGGGACAGGGGATCAGCTGAATATTGTTTTTTCTGGCATCATAAGCGATTTTTTCAGCAAATTTATCGCTCAAACCATACACGGTTTCCGGTGCGCCAAAATGCAGATACAGCTGATCGGCATACTCAATCAGCTGCTGCACTTCTTCTGTGGGAAGATAATCCGTAACATTTCCGCCCACTTCATAAGAAAGCGACAGCTTGCCGTCGGAAAAGGCTCCGGCACCCGCCCAGCCGTTCATAATGTGACAGGGCTGGCAATGGGCACAAATTCCCCGGGTTCTGGCGGGGCAGGCGCGCCGCTGAATGGTGCTGCCGCTGTCTAACATCAGAATTCGTGCTCGGGGGGCGACTTTTTCCAGTTCCAGTGCCGCGAAAATTCCAGCAGGACCTGCGCCGACAATAATTACGTCATACTCAAACATCAGTTGACCTCCCAAATCAAAATCACACAACAAAAAAGAACCTGACGGAGAAATCCGGCAAGTTTTGCTTCATGGCACACATGCACCCAGAATAAAGAAAAATGATCGGCGTTACAGGTAGAACGCGGCGGTCAAAACAGAACCAGCCATTAAAACAGCGCAAACCAAAGCTACAATGCGCACAATTAATGTGTGGTTACTTACTTTTTCTTTTTTCTTTTTCTTGTCCGGCATAATAGCGCCTCCTGTTCATAACCTATTTTATTGTACACAAAACAAAGAGAAAATATGTTACCGTGCTGTAAACAAATGATTCAGAAGCAGAGAGAAGGGGGAGGGGTAGGCCCCGATGCTTGACAAGCGTTTTTATTTGCAATAGAATTAGTTTCAATAACAGGCAGGGAAGCAGAACAGGAGTATAGTATGGCAAAAAAAGATGATTACCGCCGCGGCCGTGGCTCTAACCGTCCGCCAAGCGGGGAAATAGACCGGTATAATTATATTGATCGGGATCTGTACAGCAGCAGTGAACGGGAGGTCTCCAGTTCTTCGAGCCCTGCCAAACGACGCAGGACAAAAAAGAAGAAAAAGGGCAAAAAGGCATTAACATTGGCTTTGTGTCTGCTGTTTTTACTGGGTGCAGGTATTTTTGTCTATGCCAGCTCGTTACTTTCACAAATTAATCGGGACACCACAAATGCGGACAGTTATATTCAGCAGCCGTCAGATGCCCCCCAGTGGGATGTGATGTCGGACAAGAAGGTCACGAACATTTTGCTTTTGGGCACGGATCGTGAGAAAGACGGATTGCAGCGGTCTGACACAATGATGCTGGTGTCAATTGATAACAAAAACAAAGTCATTAAGCTGACTTCTTTTCTTCGAGATTTGTATGTAGAAATTCCCACCGTTGGAAAAACCAGGCTGAATGCGGCTTATAGCAATGGCGGCGCAGCGCTTGCCATGCAGACTATAGAAAATAATTTTCGGGTTAATATCGATCAGTTTGTGACCATTGATGTAGACAGCTTTGCTGAAATTATTGATAAAATGGGTGGCATTGAAGTCAATGTCAGTCAGCCTGAGGCTGACGAGATGAACCGGGTGATGGATGCGCAGATGAGCGCAGGAAAAAATCACATGCGCGGAACACTGGCGCTGTATTATTCCAGAATCCGGATGATTGACAGTGATTTTGCGCGCACCAACCGGCAGCGAAAAGTCGTTGGCTGCATGGTGGACAAGCTAAAGACCAAAAATCCCATTGAACTTTCGTCATTGCTGCACGATTACATGGGATATGTGACCACCAACCTGACCGACGGGGAAATGCTGGGGCTGGCTGCCAATGCAATCGGCCTGATGAATTATCCGATTGAAACTATGCATATCCCGCAAGGCGGAATGTATGAGGATCGGGATATTTCAGGGGCGAAGGTGTTGGTGCCGGACTTGGAAGGAAACAGCAAAGAACTGCGTGAGTTTCTTTATGGGAAAGACCAGACAATGCAATAAAATGATTCAAAAAGCCCTTTCGCACAGCGAAAGGGCTTTTCTTTCTGCACAGCAGGAAAAAATAGAGATGATGATAGCAAGCGGATGGATAGTTCCACAAAAGCAGTTATTGCAGCGATAATGTTCCATGATTTATAAAAATAAATTTTTGTTTATTTGCTTTTTGTTTATTTTAAAAAAATTATCTATGTTATAACAAAGACAGAAGAATTTTAATTGGATCTGTTTTCCAAATTAATGTTCAAAATTGGAGATGAAAAGTCTGCTGTTGGAAAGAAAAAATTTATTGTTTCAAAGCAAAGTGTTTTGCTTTGAACGATAGTAATGGGCCATAAGAAATACATCTGCATCCAATCAATAAAAGAGGTTTTGGGGTGAAATTTTTTTGAAATAGGGAGGGAAACCATGTGAAAAAAATGCTGGGGTGCCTGACCGCTGTGCTATTGCTTTTTTCCGGATGCAATTCGATGCCGTTTCGGGATGAAATAAGATTGACACCGCTGAGAGAAGATCAGCAGCAGATCGTCAAAATGATATCTGGACAGGATAAAGTATTTCTGTTTGATTATCATACGAAAAAATCGTATCGATATGCTAAGATATGGGCCGATATCTATCAGGATGGCCAGTTAGTGGAACCTGGGGCTGCTGAAATTGAGCTGCCGGTAGAAACTGCCAAAGGCCGGAAAGGGCAATTTTCTATTTCGATTCGTACCACACCCAGTTATCAGTGGATGTTTTCAATTTCAGATTCCGATTCCGGAATCAGCAGTATTTTAATCCCCGTAGAGATTTATTCCGAAAAAAGTGCTTATATTGAAGGTTCTCTCAATCAATCGGAAGAGATCGTAGCAGGCAAAGAAATATTTTTATGTGGCCGGATGTTTTCCGATGGAAATAAAGGTTTGCGGTTTTATGGGGGAAAACAGTATCTGGAAAATCCAGAGCTTTTAAAAGAGTATTCCTATGCGCATGTCATCAAATGTTGTTTCTATGATGAGAAACCGGATGTTTGAAACTATTTCTAATATTCATTTTGTGATTCTTTGTAAAAAAACAGTTGTCTATTTTGGAACGAATAAGTCCCGGTGAATAATAGGAGAAAGAAAGATTTCCCGTATTTTGAGGGATTAATTCCGTTAGAAATCAAATAAAAGAGTGTAAGGGATATGAAAAGGAGGAAACGAGTTGAAGCGAATTTTGGCGTGTGTGGCAGCGTTGATTCTTCTTACCGGGTGCAGGTTGGGCTCGCCTCAGGATGAGATAACATTAAAACCTCTTAATGAAGCTCAGAAAGAGGTTTTAAATTATTTAGAATCACGAGATGAGCTGTTAATATTTGAGTATGCAACCGAAACACCATATCAGTATGTGAAGTTTTGGGTAGACGTGTATCAAAATGGGGAATTGGTAGAACCCGAGTTGGCTAAGATGGAGTCGATGTCAGATTCTTCGATTGGACAAAAGGGAAAAGTGGCATTACATATTCGTCGTGATCCAGATTACCACTGGACTTTTACTGATGATTCCAGCGATGGGGTTTTGGCAAGGGGGGGAACCGGTGTCAGCAAGCT
Organism: Clostridium minihomine; assembly: GCF_900240385.1. Classification (GTDB taxonomy): domain Bacteria; phylum Bacillota; class Clostridia; order Oscillospirales; family Acutalibacteraceae; genus Faecalispora; species Faecalispora minihomine. The sequence goes on from NZ_OEQH01000003.1 coordinate 84,391, forward strand.
TTATCACGAAGGATCAGGGTATAGCGGCGTCAGCAATGAAACGCATAAAATTGTGGAAGATCAGGTCATGCTGTTGTACAGCACTTTGTTCGGTGATCCGGAAAAATCCACAGTTACCTATTATATGGAACAGGAATATCTGGATCATCCCGAGTTATTAAAAGAATATTCTTATGCTCATCTGGTCAAGTGCTGTTTTTCAAATCACCCGATCGATTGATTGACAGAAAAAAGGAAACAGACCGATTCTATAAACGGAGAAGCTGCCTGTAAAGAAGCTGAAATATAAATTAACCTGCATATGCGGACACAGAAAACCCCTTTTGCAATTGCAAAAGGGGTTTAATAACACAAAAGCCCCACCGGTCAAACCGATGGGGCTTTTGTGTTATATGCTAATACATCCATTTAGGATTTTGATTCATTTTTTCCTGCGGTATAAGATGAGAGCATAAGGGCCTATCGGATTCCAGTCAAATCCTTTACCACTTCCCCCGCCAAAATCAGGCCGGCTACGGAAGGAACAAAAGAAATGCTGCCCGGCACTTGCCGGCGAATGGTGCATTTTCGTTTGGTGTCCGGCGGGCAGATGCAATTGTGCTTGCAGCTGTTTGCGTCGTCATCAATGGGGGTCAGAGCCACTTCTTTTGAGTACACCACTTTTAAAGAATCAATGCCGCGTTTTCTCAGTTCGTTGCGCATGACCCGGGCAAGCGGACATACTGAGGTTTCGTAAATATCCGCCACTTCAAACCGGGTGGGATCCAGTTTGTTTCCTGCACCCATGCAGCTGATGATCGGCACATTGGCCGCTTTGGCCCGTTCAATTAAAATCAGCTTGGAAGAAATGGTGTCAATGGCGTCTACCAAATAGTCATAGGCGCTCAGGTCAAACTCATCCGCGTTGTCTTTGCCGTAAAAGGTTTCATAGGCTTCCACCTGCGCCTTGGGATTGATGTCCAGAATCCGTTCTTTCATCACATCTACTTTCTTTTTCCCCACGGTTTTCCGGGTGGCGATGATTTGCCGGTTGATGTTGGTCAGGCAAACCCGGTCATCATCAAACAGCGCAAAGTGCCCCACGCCCGATCGTGCCAAGGCTTCTACGGTAAAACCGCCTACGCCGCCAATTCCAAACACGGCTACCTTTGCCTGCTTTAACCGTTCCATTGCCGGTTCACCCAGCAAAAGCTGGGTTCTTGAAAATTCATTGAGCATTGCTTGTTCCCCTTTTAACTGTTTGCCGGTTTGAAACCGGGCGTGTGTATTCCTGCGGTATGAACCATAATATTGTGTTTTTAGCGGTAAAGCAATTCTTTGCAGTCCTGCGTGAATGCTTTTTTATTGATTAAAAATCGAAAGTGGGAATAAAATACCCACAATAAAAGCTCTGTGAAGATTCTTCTGGGTTATTATACTGTTTTTTTCGGATGCCGTAAAGATCTAAGTTACTGTATGGAAAGATAAACCAAAAGTAACTGAATCAAAATCATGGCAGGCAAGCCCAGCATAAAGCTTTTGTGCTGGGTTTTGTGGCGAATCAGGTGCATGGTGACCAGCATGGCAGGGGAACCCCCAAGCACCGCTAATGTCCAAAGTGTTTTTTCCGGAACTCTTCTTTTGTTCAGGCGGGCTCTTTTTTTATCAAAAACCGTCACCAAAGCGGCGGCCAGATTGATGCCGCCGATATAGACGGAAATCAGCTGGGGGTAAGTTAGAAACAGATTCAGCATAGTCGGCTCTCTTTCTTGTCCAATATTTTTTCTGTACAGGTCTTTTTCGCACGGAAAGGGACTATAAATATAGGGAAACGATCAAGGACGGGTTAAAATCAAGAAGGGGGATTGTGAAAATGAAATACGAGCGTCTTTGGCAGGGGCGCGGGGCCTCGGTGGTGGCGGTGTTCTTGCTTATCGCCTCAATTGTGCTGACTATGGTGATGCAGGGAGGGCTCAGCCTGATGCCCACAGCCCCAACCGGCCCTGCCGTATCTTCGCCGCAGGCCGGACAAAGCTCTGGCGAACCGGATGCTTCGGCTGCAAATACTACCCCGCAGGATGAAATGAGGGCGGTTTGGGTTCCCTATATGAGCCTGACTATGAGCGGGCAGGCGGATCAGAGCAAGGCCGCGTTCCAGAAAAAATTTGACGCAATCGTGGCAAACGCCAAAGGCAAAGGAATGAATACGCTGATCGTTCATGTGCGCCCCTTCGGGGATGCGCTGTATCCGTCGGAATATTTCCCCTGGTCCCACCTGTTAACGGGGACTCAGGGGGTCAATCCCGGGTACGATCCGCTGGAGTATATGGTAGAGGCCACCCACAAAGCCGGGATGAAAATTCACGCTTGGGTCAATCCGCTGCGAATCCGGACAAACAATTCGCCGGAACTTTTGGCTCAAAGCAACCCGCATAACCGCTGGAAGCTGGACGGCTTGTCCGGACGGACAGTCGTTCTGGATACGGGAATTTATTATAATCCGGCATATCCAGAGGTGCTTCGTCTGGTTGCCGACGGCGTGGGGGAAATCGTTCGCAACTATGATGTGGACGGCATCCAGTTCGACGATTATTTTTATCCCACAGAAAGCAGTATTTTTGATACTGGTTCTTATGGCGCTTATCTGGCAGAAGCCAAAAAGTCCGGCAATGCCATGGACTTGTTTGAATGGCGGCGCGCCAATATCAATAAAATGGTGTCCATGGTATACAGTGAGATTAAAAAAACCAAGCCGGATGTGGTGTTCGGAATTTCCCCGCAGGGCAATGTTCAAAATGATTTAAAGATGGGGGCAGATGTGGTTGCATGGTGCTCTACGGCCGGGTATGTGGATTATATTTGCCCTCAGCTGTATGTGAATTTTGAAAATCCAATTCTACCTTTTGACACTGGCGCAAAGCAGTGGCGGCAGATGGTAACTGCAAACGGTGTTAAGCTGTATTACGGTTTGGCAGTCTATAAAGCCGGCTCTGACGTAGATGAAGGAACCTGGAAAAAATCCGGGAATATTTTGCAAAAGCAGGTAGAATTGGGCAGGCAAATCGGCAGTGATGGCTTTATGTTCTATGCCTATGATCATCTGTTTGCAGAGCAAAGCAAAGAAGAGGTGGCAAATGTCATCAAGCTGCTGAATTGAACTGCTTCAAAGAGCAAGGATACCAATCCCCTTATCTAAAAAATCCCTTCATAGGGGAAAGATGCAACAATCCTGTGATTTATTCGGCAGATACTTCTTCCGCCAATTGGCCGGTGCAGTTTTCTGAACCGGCAGAAAGAATTTTTACCGTGTGGATTTGTCCGCTTAACGAAACGGGGGAGGCCACCGTCACAGGGGTATAGTTTTCTGTGTAGCCCTCGTGAATTCCCGGGGAACATTCCCGTTCAAACAGCACCCGGGCGGTTCGGCCCACCTGCTGTTCCAGAAATTCCCGCATGGTGCGCTGGGTTACGGCGATCATAGCTTTGCTGCGTTTTTCCTTTTGATCTTTCGTCAGTTGATCGGGCGCGTCATAGGCCCGGGTTCCAGGGCGGCGGGAATAAGCGAACACATGCACCTTAGCAAAGCCGATTTCTTCGGCAAATGCCAAAGATTCGGCAAATTCTTCTTCGGTTTCTCCTGCAAAGCCCACCATGATATCGGTGGTGATAGCGGCGTTGGGGAAGGCGGCCCACAGGTTGTGCACAATTTCACGGTACTCCCCAATGGAATAGTGCCGGTTCATGCGCCGCAAAGTTCGGTCACAGCCGCTTTGCAGTGACAGGTGAAATTGAGGACACAGTTTTGGCTGCAAGGCCAGGCGCTGAATGACCGGCAGACTGAGCTGTTCCGGTTCCAAAGAGCCAAGGCGTACCCGTTCGATTCCCGGGGTGTTGCAGGCGGCTTCTACCGCATCACAAAGATGCAGACCAAAATCCTGCCCATAGGCAGACAAATTGATGCCGGTCAGCACGACTTCCCGGTAACCCTTTTCTCCCAAAAGCGCAAGTTCCGGTTCTAAATCTGCCAAAGGTTTCGAGCGAACCCGGCCCCGGGCATAGGGGATGATACAGAAAGAACAGAAACGATTGCATCCATCCTGAATTTTTATAAAAGCCCGGGTGCGCTCGTGAAATTCCTCAATTTGCATTTGCTCAAAGGCATTGTCCTTTTCATGGGGGACAATGTCTACAATGCGTTGGTGCGAGGACAGATAGTTTAATATATCCGGCAGAAGAGCGGCACGGTTGGAATTCCCAAGGATAATGTCTGCTTCTGTCAGTGCCTCAGCCTCCTCTGGGAATGCCTGGGGCATACAGCCGGTCAGCACAATCACCGCGCCGGGATTCTGCCGCCTTGCCCGGTGCAGAGTTTGGCGCACCTTGTGGTCGCTGGTGGCGGTTACGGTGCAGGAGTTAATCAGCACCACGTCGGCGGCCTGTCCCCCGGGGCAAGAAGAAAAACCGGCTCGCATGAGCTGCTGCAGCATCGCTTGGGATTCGTATTGATTGACTTTGCAGCCCAGAGTAATCACATGTACTTTCATGGGAATATCCTTTCTGGAATCTTGAAGATTTTCGATTCATATATGGAAAATTTACTAGAAAAAAGGCGAATAACCGTAAAAGAATCAACTTTTACATATTGACCAACCGTTCCCTGTGAGTTATGATAGGGATGGTACATAATTTGATTATTTCAAAGGATAGGGAGATGTCGACCATGTATACGACTGATATTCTATTGTCCAGCATAGAAGCGGTGAAAAAGTTTGTCACCCTTGCTAATCAGTATGATTTTGCAATCAATCTGAAAACGGACAAATATACGATTGATGCGAAATCAATTATGGGTGTATTCAGTCTGGACTTATCTAAGCCGGTTACCGTTCAGATGGAAAGTCCACAGGCAGATCGCTTTATGCAAGAGATTGCTGAGTTCCAACTTCAAAAAGCATAAAACAGATTCCCGGGTTTACCCGGGAATCTTTTTCTTTCCCCCGGAGGAATCCGGGGGATTTTTTATTCGGAATCTTCCAGCTGTTCCGACAACTCGCTCCAGGAAAGGAATACGGCGTCGGCCTGCTCTTTCAGCGTGGCCAACTCTTGTGTCAGGTTCAGCACCGCTTCATAATCGGTGGAAATTTCCGGGTGATGCAGTTTTTCCTGCACGGTTTGCATTTCTGTTTCCAGCCGTTCCATTTCTTCTTCGGCCTTTTTTACGGCGGTGCGCTTTTTGCGAAGTTGAGATTCCTGCTCTTTCCGAAGTTTATACTGGTTGACTTTATCCGGCTCTTTTACCGCATCGGTAATTTCTTTCGCCTGGGCTTTTGCTTGCTCCAGATAAAAATCATAATTACCGGCGTATTCTTTGGTTCCGTCTTTGTCCAGATAATAAATTCGGTCGGCCAGTTTATTGATGAGATATCGGTCATGAGAAACGACCAGCAAAGTGCCTTCATAGTTCTGCAAAGCGTTTTCCAAAGCTTCACAAGAACCAATATCCAAATGGTTGGTTGGTTCGTCCAGCAAAAGAAAATTAGCGCGCGAAAGCATCAGTCGAAGCAGCAGAACCCGGGCTCGTTCACCGCCGCTTAGGGCAGAAACAGGTTTAAACACATCGTCGTTTTGAAACAGGAATACCGCAAGGGCATTGCGGATTTCTGTTTGGGTCATTTGCGGATAGCTGTCCCATATTTCATCGAGCACTGTTTTTTCCGGGCTTAAATCTGACTGAATCTGGTCATAGTAGCCGATGTCGATCCCGGCTCCAAAGCGGATTTTTCCCTGCTCTGCTTCATAGATGGACAAAAGAGTTTTTAGAAGCGAGGTTTTGCCACAGCCGTTGGGGCCGATTAAAAAAATACGTTCTCCCCGCTGAATTTCCAAATCCACATTGTGGAATAGCGGCGCTCCGTCAAAGCTAAGGGACAAATCTGTGGCTTTTAGCACGTCGTTGCCGCCTCTTTGTGCCGGTTCAAACCGAAAACGAATGCTTTCCTCTTTTTCATCGGGTTTTACCAGTGTACCCTCCAAACGATCGATGACCTTCATTTTGCTTTCTGCCATCCGGATATTTCGCTCCCGGTTCCATTGGCGCTGTTGAGCCACAACCCCCTCCAGCCGGGAAATTTCGCGGCGGGTGTTGTCGTATTTGCGCTGGGCGGTCAGATCATTTTCTTCTTTTTGCGCCAGATAGGTGGTGTAATTTCCCTTATAGCAGGTGAGCCTTTTGTTAGAAAGCTCGAATGTCCGCCCGGTGACCCGATCCAAAAAGAAACGGTCATGAGAAATGACCACAAATGCCCCCACATATCCTTTTAAAAAGTCTTCCAGCCATTCTACTGAAGTGATGTCCAAATGGTTGGTGGGTTCGTCCAGAAGGAGCAGATTTGCGCCCGAAAGCAACAGCTTTGCCAGCTGCAGTTTGGCTTTTTGCCCGCCGCTTAAAACACCCACCGGCATGGCAATTTGTTCGTCGTCAAACCCAAGCCCTAACAGCGCAGAGCGAGCCCTGGCCCGGCAGGTCAGGCCGCCATCGCGGACAAAAGTATCATTTAAATGCATTTGCCGTTCAATCAGTTCGGTCTGATTCTGGGGCTTCCCTTGCAGGGCTAAATTGATGCTTTCCAGTTCTTGTTCCAGCTTTAAAAGCGGTTCAAAAACGGTAAGTACTTCTGCATAGGCACTTTTGTCCAAATCCTTGCAGACGTGCTGTTCCATATACCCGGCCACCGTTTCTTTGGCCTGATGAACATCACCGCCATCGGGAGAAAGCTCCCCAGTCAGCAGTTTAAATAAAGTGGTTTTTCCGGAACCGTTTACTCCCACCAAACCAATTCGGTCGCCGGACTGTATTTCAAAGGATACGCCGCTGAACAGATCTTCCGCGTCGAATGCCTTTTTTAAATTACTTGCGCTAAGCAAGGCCATAATATTGCCAGCTCCTTTTTCCTGTGCGGGCGGCAAAGTATGCTCTGTACGCAATGGAAAAGGCGGTGTTTAACCGCCCTTTTCCGTCGGCTGCCGCCGCTTCTTCTTTAGATATTATAATTTAATTCCGGGATGAAATCAAGAAAAATGCGAAACCTTGGCTTTTTAAGGGAAAATGCGGGATACCCTGTGGACATTTTGGCAGATGCGGTGCTATAATAATTTTTACAGTACTAACAGCAATACCGCTTTGATAAAAGAACATTGCGGAGCTTTCGGCACAACTTTAACTTTTTAAGTAAAACCTTACTGTATAACCGAAAGCGAAGCTTGTGCTGCCTGAGAGAACATGGAATCACAGCTCGTGCTTTCACACAAGAGCGGCTGTGCCGCAAGAACAGTTTTGCTGTTCTGTTTATATAATACAAGTATCAGACACTGAAAACAGCAAAGGAGGGTCTGTTATTCGATACGGTATATCTACAGCATGCCTGTATCCGCTGGAAACCGCACAGTCCCTGTCAAAGCTGACAGAGACGGGGTTTCAGCTGTTTGAGATATTTTTTAACACTTATGGAGAAATTCGGCAAGACTATCTGAAAAAATTGAAATCTATCTTGGATTCTTCGGGAGCGTCTGTCAAATCCATTCATCCGTTTACTTCGGCTTTTGAAAGCATGATGTTCTTTTCAGATTATGACAGCCGCTTTACCGATTCTCTGGATTTTTACCGAAGATATTTTGATGCCGCCGGTTATTTGGGTGCTCGAATTTTAGTGCTGCATGGCCAGCGAGATTACCACCACAGTTCCCTGAGCGAAGAGGAGTATTTTGAGCGGTATGCACTTTTGCATGAGGCTGGGCGTCGTTCAGGCATACTGGTTGCACAGGAAAATGTGAACCGATTCCGCAGCGAAGACCCGGATTTTATCCGCCGGATGCGGGAATATCTGGGTGCGGGTTGCTGCTTTGTGCTGGATATCAAACAGGCAGTGCGCGCCGGAAAAGATCCGTATGACATGTGCCGCGCTATGGGGGATCAGCTGATTCATGTTCATCTGAATGATAACAACCGAAAATCGGACTGCCTTCTGCCCGGACAAGGTGAGATGGATTACGAGAAACTCAAGCAAATTCTGCAAAAATCCGGTTATGATGGGGATTTTATCATTGAAGTTTATCGAAGCAGCTTTTTGGATTTTGATCAATTGCTGCAAAGTAAACACTTTGTCAAAAGCTTAGTGGAATAAATAGGGGGAAAACTTGCAAATCCTTGGTGAAAAATGCTATAATTTTAGCAACAAGTGTAAAATAAAGGGAGGGTAATATTCCGTGAAGTGCCCGTATTGCGGTTTTGAAGAAAGCAAAGTTATCGATTCCCGCCCAACGGATGAGGGAACCAGAATCCGCAGGCGCCGAGAGTGCCTGAAGTGCGCCAAACGCTTTACCACCTATGAGGTGATCGAAACAGTTCCGATTGTGGTAATTAAAAAGGATAAGTCACGCCAGACATTTGACCGCAACAAGCTTTTAAATGGCTTTTTGCGTGCGTGTGAAAAGCGGCCTGTGTCCATTGACACACTGGAACGTATTGTGGATGAGATTGAAGGGATGCTTCAGAACTCTTTGGACAGAGAAGTGCCCTCCAGCCTGATTGGAACCTATGCCATGGAAAAGCTGAAAACCATCGACGAAGTAGCATATGTACGATTCGCTTCGGTATACCGGCAGTTTAAGGATATTAACACCTTTATGGAAGAGCTAAATAAGCTGGTAAAAAGCAAGAACTAAATCTCCGTATTATTATTTCACTTCATAAAAATCCGGCCGCTGAAAATTGCGGCCGGATTTTTTTGTGAAGCCCCAGCCGCAGAACCGCGGCCGTTTGGACATATGAATTAGAATTGGAAAAAGCAGAACCTTTTTCACCAAAGAAAAGGATGGCTGTGCTGTTTTGTTTTTTTAGAACACAGTGTGGCGGTACGGTAAGACTTTTAGAAAATATTATTCCAAAAAGGCATTTCGGTATCCCTCAGTGTGCGAAGCTGATCTATCGCTCGGTTACACTCTGCCCGCGCTTCGTCTTCTGTGCCGCTTTGCAGGAAAGAATACATGGTGGATAACGTTTCGCTGATTTCCTCCAGGCGTTCGTGGGGGACAAAGAAGGATAAGGTGTAATGATATTTTTTCCAAGAGTCTATGGCACTTTTGCACAGGTCCGCCGCTTTTTCGGTATCATTGCTGCCAATTGCGTCCTGAATCTCCGTCAGTGTTGTTGTCATATCAACAGTGATATCATTTGTTTTATTTACTTCCCACACACAAGCCGCAAAAAGGATTACCAGAATCGCGATCGCGGCCCAAATACGATTCATCTTGTTTTTCCTTCCTTTTTTATGATTTGAAAGTCACCCGCGGTGTTGGCGGTCATTAAAAACACCTGATCGGCGGTCAGATTTTTGGATTTGAGAACCCCCTCTACCCAAGCAACGGATTTTCGGCACAGCTGGGCAGAAGGCGCTGAGATTACACCGTCGCTGATGACGACCGTTTCAATTCCGTTATCGGGAACCGTCAGCTGCAGCATATCGGGTGTGACAGAGTCTTTTCCGGGTTTTTTAATCACACTCAGCTTGCCATTGGTTTCGACAATGGCATAGGCAATATCAGACAAAGAGGTAACGTTGCTTTGACGAAGATCTTCAAACAGATCTTCGATGGTCATGCGCAGGCGGCGCAGTTCTTGAGGCTGGATTTTTCCATCATTGATAACGACTATGGGGCGGCCGGTAATAATCCGGCGAAACTTGCCGCTTTTCAGCATAAAAATGGAGAAAAGAATTTCAATTGCAATCAGGATCATAATGGGAATAAGTCCACTGACCAGAGGTTGTCCGGTGTTTTGCATGGGAATTGCGGCAATATCTGAAATCAAAAGGGTAACCACCAGTTCTGTGGTTTGAAGCTCGCTGATTTGCCTTTTTCCCATTAGCCTAACAGCAAATATGATGACTAAATACAGGAGAACTGTCCGAATTACGGAAATAATCATTTTTATCACCTGACGTCTATTGTGGCCTTTGGTCAGGAATTTATACGAAAGCGCAGCTTCGTCCCATGTGGAAAAGCCGCGCTTTTTTACAAAATAATTGTGTGATTTTACAGTTGAATGCTGATGTCATAACGTTTGAGCCAAAAGTTGATTTGAAGCAAATAAGCCATCAGCTGCGGCCCTGCCATCAGCTGGCCAAACCAGGGTTTTCCGTAATCGGATTTTTCGCTGAGCAGCTCTTTTGCCGCCGTACCGCTGATTAGCATGTGAATGGGTTCCAGAGGATCGGCCAAAATACGAGACAAACGGTGGCGCACCAAAGCTTCGTAAGCCGGATTGTGGGTTTTGGGATAAGGGCTTTTTTTGCGCATCAAAACATCTTCAGGCAGCCATTCTTTTGCCGCATCGCGCAGCAAACCCTTTGCGACACCGTTGCGGTTTTTAAATTCCCAAGGGGTATTAAATACATATTGAACCAGCCGGTGATCTGCATAGGGAACACGGACTTCCAGCCCTGCCGCCATACTGTTGCGGTCTTTGCGATCCAGCAATGTAGACATAAACCAATTGATATTTAAAAAGCTGATTTCCCGGCGGCGGCGTTCTTCGGCGCTTTCTCCCGGAAGCCGGGGTGTAGCTTCCACCGATTCGGTATAGCGCTGGTTGACATAGTCTTCTAACGACAAAGCATGAAGAATTTCAGGCTTTAAAAGGGAAGTGCGAAGCTTTAAATCCGGCGACCAGGGGAAGGTTTTTCCTTCAAAAGCTTCTGGGGTGTGAAACCAGGGGTATCCCCCGAAAATTTCGTCGGCACATTCACCGGACAGTGCTACCACATGGTTCGCTTTTACCAAAGAACAAAAGTGCAGAAGCGAAGAATCCACATCAGCCATACCCGGAAGATCTTTGGCGATGACTGCGTCGTACAGGCGATCGACCAGCGTTTCGGTGTCACATTCTAAGAAGCGGTGGTTGGTGCCGAATTCGCTTATCATACGCTCTGCCCAGGGGCGATCTGCATCGGGCTGAAATGCGTTGGGTTTAAAGTATTTATCGTTGCCCTTGTAGTCAAATGAATAGGTATCTAACACCTTTCCCTGCTTTTTGTATTCCACGGCGGCTAAAGCCGTGATAATACTCGAGTCCAATCCGCCGGAAAGAAAAGTGCAAAGGGGAACGTCAGAAATGAGTTGACGATGCACCGTGTCTTCCAAAAGCTGCCGGACATGAAGCACCGTGTCTTCATAGCTGTCCGGATGCTCATAGCTTTCCAACTCAAAATAGGGATAGGCCCGAAGCCCTTCCCGGTTAAATACGGCTGAATAGCCCGGTTTGATTTCCTGAATGTTTTGAAACACGCCACAGCCGGCAGTTCTGGCCGGCCCAAGGCCAAACAATTCACACAGACTGGTTTGATCCAGAATCGGGTTTAGTCCCGGATATTCAAACAGTGATTTGATTTCCGAACCAAATACCAGCCGACCGTTTACTGTAGAATAGAACAGCGGCTTTATGCCGAAGCGATCCCGGCAAAGGAAGGTGCATCCACGCCGTTCATCATCAATGGCAAAGGCAAAAATTCCATTGAGTTTTTCTGCGCAGAAAGGCCCGAATTGAATGTAACAATTGAGCAGTACCTCAGTATCGCTGCGGGTGGTAAACCGGCAGCCCAAAAGGTTCAGTTCCTGGCGAAGTTCTTCTGTATTATATAGTTCTCCGTTATAGGTGATGGTATAGCGGAAACCATCCTGCATCCGAGTCATCGGCTGTTTTCCGCCTTCAATGTCCACAACTGCAAGCCGAGCGTGGGCAAAAGCGGCGTGTCTGGATACATGTACTCCGGCTTCATCCGGGCCCCGGTGTTTCAGCCGGTTTCCCATTCGTTTGGCCAGCGCACCCCATAAAGGGGCTTCTTCGGTTAAATTATCATGATAATCGCAAAATCCCGCAATTCCACACATAGCATTCCCTCATTTCTTTTACAACATCAAAAGTGGTCTTTTGTTATAATATGAGAAATAAGCATTCTGGTTAACTGCAGATAGCGGCTCTTTTCCATCAATTTCAAAAAATAAAGGAACCGCAAAAGGATTAGCGGTTCCCCAAAAGCATGAAAATAGAGCTGAAGTCAGACAAAATAATTCACTACGGTATAAAGAGTCAGCAGCAAAGCCGCAATCAGGCAGAACAAATCCCGAACGATGCTGGAGGTTCGCAGCTTTTTATTGCGGTAGCTTTTGTTTTGTACACTGTCTGTAATCAGCAGTATGGTGGATGCCCAAAAACAAACCGTCATCAGGACAAAGGAAATTGTCATTACGAAAGGATTGTTCCAGCCGCTGGCCAGATAAGAAAAAATCGCCAGGGCAATTACCGCAAAATTCAGCCCGCTAGAGATCCGGGTCAATCGTGTCAGTTCTTTCAAGACAGATCTTCCTCTCGTTCGTTTTCGCTCAGCGCAAGCTCGCTGAGAATTCGTTCGGCGGCAATCCGCCGGGCAGAAGCTTCCACAGAGAGAGAAGAGGCCAACAGGCGCAACTCGGCTTCCCCTTGTTCCGCTGCCTGCAACACCCGGTCACAAACCTGAGCCAATTCTTGTTCCTGTGCACGGCGAAACCCTTCGTAAATGTCTTTCTGGTGATTTTCCCCCGAACCGGAGTTGAGCAAAGAGGAGATATCCTGAATGGATAAGACCTGCTTGAGCAAGCAAACCACCGTCAGCATGGCCAAATGTTCCCGGCTGTATTTTTTCTTGTCGGGGCGGGGCAGAACGCCGTCTTTTACATAATTGTTGATCATGCTGGAGGTTAAAAGTACGCTTTCGTCATCGCGGCCGAATAAATGGAGCTGTTTTTCCATATAGGTAATGACCTGATCCATATAAAGATAAATTTCAGGCAAGGCATCCCAGCTAACTGTTTGATGCTCTTGCACCTGTTTTACCCATTGCTGCATTTTATAAGAAGCGTTGTTCATGTAGTTACTCCTTGTCTGCTTCTGCGGAAAAGTCCGCGTATTTGCTGGGCGGAACCCCCATGTGTTTCTTAAAAACTCTTGAAAAGTATAATTGATCCGAAAACCCGGTGGAATATGCCGCTTCGCCTACGGAAAGAGTTTCATTTTTCAGCAGCTCTGCCGCTTTGTTGACGCGGTATTTTGTCAGGTATTCATTCGGTGTCATGGCGGTGTGCTTTAAAAACAGCCGGTAAAGGTGGCTGCGGCTGATTCCGGCATTGGCAGCGATTTGGGTGATGTCCAAATCTTCTCTCGAATAGTTAAAATCAATAAATTGAATCGAGCGCTGCACATAGGCAAGCCCGGTGTTCTTTTCACAGTCTTTTTTGCCGTAAAGCATCATTAGAGCAGCTAAAAATTGCAGCAGAGCCGCCGTCATTTTTGCTTCGTTGCTTGGGTTCGGGCCGGTAGCCCGGTAAATATCCATCAGCAGCCCTTCGATTGAGCTGTCTTTGTCATAATGAAAGAGGGGGGCTTCCTCGGATAATCCGGTTTCTTTCACCAGACGCCCGGCATCTGCCCCGTTAAATCCGACCCAGCAGTATTCCCAAGGTTCTTCGTGATCCGCCTGATAAGAGGATAACACCCCGGGGACTACCAAAAATCCATCTCCGGCTGAAAGGGTATATTTCGTTTGTCCGCTATCAAAGGTTCCTTTGCCCGAAAGGATGTAGTGAATCAGATAGTGATCTCGAATCCCCGGCCCCCAAGAATGGTCGGAGCCGCAGCGTTGAAGTCCGGAACGGTAAACGGCCAGTCCCAGACTGCTTTGAAATGGGGTATGAAAGGAACGCTTAAATTTTTCGCTTGTCACAGTCCGTCCTCCTTTTCCGGTAAAATGTGACGGCCTGTTTTCTGGTTTATTTCATGATATCATAACAGCGGCAAAATAAATTGGGCGGCATAACCGCCCTGATTGGCGGGTGCCGTTATATGATTTCACACGATTTACAGGCACTAAAAAGGAATTCTATTATTTATTATAAAGCCTGTAGAGGATGGATGCAATCATAAAGTAAGGAAAAAGGATTGGGCAGTGTTTTCTGTAGAAAAAGAATTGAAATCGGTTTAAAGATCGGGTATAATAAATCCAAATGGAAATTCATACTAGCAAGGTCATTTAAACGCAGAAAACAAATGGCGGGAGGGGTATGAATTCAGACACGAATGCGAAGGGATTTCACTATTATTTCCTTTTCAGCAAGAATTAACAGAAATGGGGATGTTATTAATGGCGGATCAACAGCTTCAGCTGGCGATTACAGTGATGGCAATTGCGCTTGCTGCGGTATTTATAGCGCTTATCGTTTTGGTGAATGTATTAAAAAAATTGACAGCATTAAAGCAGGAACAGCACCAGGTTCCGGCTCCGGCCCCCGCTCCGGCGGTGGCTCCGGTTTTAAATCAAGTTTCAAAGCCTGCACCCGTTTTGGCTTCCTCTGCTCCGGCAGTTCCGAAAGCTCCGGCTCCTGTGGCAGCGGCTCCAGGGGGTTCGGCCCCGGTTGTTGCAGCTCCCGTTGCACCGGTGGCTCCGGTTTCTCAGGGGATTTCGGGTGAGATTTTGGCAGTGATTGCTGCTGCGGCTTATACCGTTTATGGGATTCAAGAGTCCGCGATCCGTTCGGTCACCGTTCTGGAAAACAGTTCGGTTCCGGCAGTCGCTGCGGTTCCTGCTGCATCTGCATCGGTTCGGCCTTCCCGCACCCGTTCGGCTTGGGCGTCGGCCGGTGTATTAGAGAATACCCGTTCATTCTAAACCCATTTTGATTTTGCAAGAAAACACCCGTGCACTTGTGCCCGGGTGTTCTTTTCTTTCTTCTGCGATTTGCCATATGGCCGAAAATAGAGTATAATAAAATAAATAAAGTTGATTGCCTTCTTTTGTATCTTTTGTTGTTTCAGCAGGAAGAATGCGAAAGGCAACGGGTTCCGGTTTATGGGGGAGAGAAGATCGGAGAGGTGGAGCCGACCGCTTTCATGCCCTTTTTAAATAGGGCGGTGCAGCCGGCAACACAGGCGTGAAATAGGAGGATGGTATTGGAAATGTCCGTACAGAATGAAGCTTTAATCCAAAAGAACTTTTCTAAAATGAATTCCAGGCAACAGGAGGCCATCCAGCATACAGATGGCCCTCTTTTGATTTTGGCCGGTGCCGGAAGCGGAAAGACAACGGTTTTGGTAAACCGCATTGCA
The DNA here is from genome assembly GCF_900240385.1 of Clostridium minihomine. Taxonomy (GTDB): domain Bacteria; phylum Bacillota; class Clostridia; order Oscillospirales; family Acutalibacteraceae; genus Faecalispora; species Faecalispora minihomine. The sequence goes on from NZ_OEQH01000003.1 coordinate 99,560, forward strand.
CATTTAATTCAGGGGGGCTGCAGGCCCGATCAGATCATGGCGATTACATTCACCAATAAGGCGGCCGGTGAGCTGAAAGAACGCCTGATTTCTATGTTGGGAGATCAGGGCAGTCAGGTGTGGGCTTCTACCTTTCATTCCACCTGCGCCAGAATGCTGCGCCGCAACGCGGAACGTTTGGGGTATACCTCTCATTTTACCATTTACGATACGGATGATTCTCGCCGCGTCATGAAAGACTGTCTGAAATCGCTGCAAATAGATGAAAAGACACTGCCTTCTAAATCGGTATTGGGAGAGATTGGCCGCGCAAAGGATGCTTTGATGAATGCCGATGCATTTTCTCGCCAGACCGGAGGAGACTTTCGGTTGGAACAGATTGCACAGGCCTATCAGATGTATCAAAAGCAGCTTCGCGAATCAGATGCCATGGATTTTGATGATCTGATTTTCAATACGGTTGTATTGCTGCAAAATCATCCGCAGGTGCTGGAGTTTTATCAAAATCGATTCCGCTATTTTATGGTAGACGAATATCAGGATACCAACCATGCCCAGTATGTTTTTGTATCCCTTTTGGCTCAGCGGGAAAAAAATCTGTGTGTCGTGGGCGATGACGATCAGAGTATCTATAAATTCCGGGGAGCAACCATAGAAAATATTTTGAGCTTTGAAAATACGTTCCCCGGTGCTAAAGTCATTCGCCTGGAACAGAATTACCGCTCCACCAAAAATATTTTGGATGCAGCCAATGCGGTAATCGAAAATAACACCCAGCGGAAGGGGAAATCCCTTTGGACCGATAACGCAGAGGGAAATCAGCTGTCACTGCACACTGCATTCAGTGAGCAGGATGAAGCAGATTTTATTTCCACGCATATTTTAGAAGGGGTGGCAGCAGGCCGCAAATATTCTGATTTTGCTATTTTGTACCGCATGAACTCTCAGTCAAACACACTGGAAAAGGTCATGGTGAAATCCGGAATTCCTTATCGTATTATCGGCGGTGTCCGTTTTTATGATCGAAAAGAAATTCGAGATATGCTGGCCTATCTCAGTGTGATTAACAATCCGACAGATGAAGTTCGCCTGCGCCGCATCATTAATCAGCCCAAACGTTCCATCGGGGATAAAACCATTGCTCAGGCAGTCGAAATTTCCCGCACGCTGGGCGAGCCTTTATTTGATGTGATTTGCCGTGCGGATGAATTTGAGCCGTTGAAAAGAACAGCGCCCAAGCTGATGGCTTTTGCACAGCTGATTCAGGAATTGATTGCGGCAGCCAATGATCCGGATATTTCATTAAACGGTTTATATCAGTTGGTTTTAGCCAAAACAGAATATATTGCTTCTTTGAAAACAGACGAGGATGATGCGCAGGATCGGGTAGACAATATTAACGAATTGGCATCCAGCCTGATCAAATATCAAGAAGAAAATTCCGAGGCAACTCTTTCCGGTTTCTTGGAAGAGGTGTCTTTGTTTACCGACATCGATAATTTTGACACTCAGGCCGACCGCGTGATCTTAATGACCATACATTCTGCTAAGGGACTGGAATTCCCTGTGGTGTTCCTGCCCGGCATGGAAGAGGGGCTGTTCCCCGGCATGCAGGCGATTTACAATCCTGCTGAAGTGGAAGAAGAGCGTCGGCTGGCTTATGTGGCGATTACCCGGGCAAGAGAGGAATTGTACCTGACCAACGCGGAAAGCCGCATGATTTTTGGTTCCACTTCGCGCAATAAGCCCTCCCGATTTTTAAGTGAGGTGCCGGAAGAATTGGTGGTGCGCACCCGTTCCAGATCCTGGAAGAAGCCCGAGCCGGGAACGGAACTCCCCACGTCGTCTTTTGAAGCGCGGGCAATTTCCATTAATGCAGCGCGGAATTTTGGCCCGGTGGATCTTCCTCCCCGCAAAACAAGCTTAAGTTTTGATGTGGGTGATTCTGTGGAGCATAAAACCTTTGGGGCAGGAACCATTCTTTCGGTTACTCCCATGGGAAATGACAAGCTGTTAGAAATTAATTTTCAGCAGGTCGGAACTAAAAAATTAATGTCTAATTTTGCTCGTTTGAAAAAGCTTTAATCCAAGAGGGAACAGCCAGAAGCGGCCTGGTCGGGTGTGCCTTTTGACATGGGAATGTTCGGATAGAGAAAGTGGCGCAAATTCTTGCGCTTCTTTTTGTCCGATTTGAGTTCTTTCTGATAATTACCCTGTAACAAAATTAAATTTGAGCCATAAAATGTTATTGAGAACATGGGAAATTAACCTGTTAGGAGGAACATTTTATGGCTCAAGATTTTAATATCGCGTCTGAAGAGCGCGGGACAGGATGCTTTAAAGAGGCTGTTTGCATTGACGCAATGCGTATCTATGATTCCTGCAGTGATAAAGACTGTTTAGAGGATTTGAGAGTGTATTTCACACCGGATAGACAGCAAATGATTAACGAAGCAGCAACTGTCAGGATTAAAAACATCGAGGTCATTACAGTATATCTGGATTTGGAAGCAGTCCCTTTCAACAAGGGATTCTATTCTGTTGACATGACCTTCTTCTTCGACGTGGCACTGGATGTTTATTGCTCACCTACCTCGGGACCGGTTCAGGTGAACGGCATATCCGTATTTAATAAAAAGGTGATTCTGTACGGCAGTGAAGGCAATGTAAAGATGTTCAGTTCCGATTGCGGACTGGATGATCTGGAAGTTCAGCCCTGGTCTTGCCGTGCGCTGCCTAAGGCGACGGTTCAGGTAGCAGAACCGGTTGGGCTTTCTGCCAAAGTTTGTGATTGCCCAGTTCATTCCTGCGATATTTGCTGCCGCATTCCTGACTGCATTTGCAGAAGATATGGCAGTGATTTCTTAATGGATGGCGTTAATCGGACTGTTTATGTCACCATCGGTATTTTTACCATTGTACAAATCGTTCGCAATGTCCAAATGCTGATTCCCGCTTATGATTTCTGTATCCCAGAGAAGGAATGTGTGGCAACCTCTGACGATCCCTGCGAGTTGTTCCGCCGGATCGAATTCCCCACTGACGAATTCTTCCCGCCCAAAGCTGGGGACTGCGGTTGTGAAGACCGAGGCTGCCGTCAAAGATAACAAAATTTTAAATGGCATCGCCGTAGAAAGCAGGGGAACTTCGTATCGATAATACAATGATACAAACTTCAGGGTGGGTTCCTATAGTTCTGCGGGGTCACCCTGATTTTTTGTATTTATAGCAGTTTTTCTTTTGAAGAAAGGCGCTCTTTTCCGCTGTATTTTTATTGCGTTTCCAACCTGGGAATTTAGATTAATACGCGTTCCATTCTCTTAAAAGTCCAGCCAGGATAAATCCTGGCTGGACTTTTTAATGGTTATGAAAATGCATTGGTATTCGTTAAAAATGCAAATAGAACGGTTCTTTTTTGAATGATGCCAATCTGAATCTGATTTTTTATAACAGTTTCAAAAATGCAGTAGAGGACTTATTCTATGGTCCTCCTACAAAGTTTCTGAATTTGTATTTTAATTTCTCAAGCCTTGTTTTTTCACCTGTTGGTTTCATAGTCTTTCTGGCTTGTTTTTCGAAAGAAATTATCCCAAGGACAATTGAGATAAAAGTTTCATTTCTTGCGCATGAAGTGCTTGGTTTGCTTTATCAGATTAATTCGATACCGCATAAAAATCAGAAGGAAAAGTCTCTAAAACCTAACAAATTACCCAATTTATTCTTGGTTTTCTTCTGTTTGTTTTAACAAAAATAATTTTTCAGCAATTTTTAATGTTGTCAAAAATTGCTGTCTGATGTAGAATTAGAATAGAAAGGAGGGATACCAAATGAGTTTTACAAATTCTGAAACTGCTGTTTTATATTCAGCGTTACAAGCATATAAAAACCAATGCATTGGGTACTTAAAAAAGCCAAGGAGTGCAGAGGAAATTAATCAAATCGAAGGGGAAATTAGGGCACTTCAGCCTTTGATGGAGAAAGTGAAAAATGACTTCATTGCTCGCGGTGGTGACATTGCATCGCTGCAATAATATGTTGTGCTGCCTGCTCTATCATTTTTGTTATAGGGAATGGAACTCCCTAAAATCAAAAGATTTCTACTGGAATAAAAATGCTTTGAAATTGCCGTCTTTGAGTGAAAGCTCAAGGGCGGTAATTTTTTATTCGCATTTCTTTGTTTGATTCTATTTTAAGAAGTGAAGCAGATTAGCGGAAAAAGAATAGTTTGGCAAATAAAGAAGATTAACATAATACCAAAACATCTTCTGTTTTGGCGGTTATTGAAAGGATAATCTTCTTTTTTTATCTATTCACATGCATTGCCAGAAGGGTTTTTCAGCTGTATTGCAGGAAAGGTCGTGAAATCAGCAGCACAATCCACATTGTGAAATCAAAATGTGGGATTTTTGTCTTATTTGTATTCTAATTGCTTAATTGTTTTACCAGATATTGTTAATATGGTATAATAACCTCACGGCATAGGCGAAAGCGAAGCTTTCGATGCCTGAGAGAACAGTTTGCTGTTCTCTTTATGATTGAATCACCTCACGGCGTAAGCGAAAACCAAGATGAAGTAAAAATGGATTGCCATTTTTATGATACTATATTCAAAATGAGGGATAGGGCTATATTTTGTAAAAGGAGTGTATTGAGTGTTTTGTAATAAGTGTGGGAACCAAATTTCAGATGATAGCAAATTTTGTTTTCATTGCGGGCAAAAGGTAGAAAGCAATCCTTCGGCGGGATTTGCGGATGCGCCACCGGAAGCATATGTGCCGCCGGCAACAAATTTCACCCCAGAGCCGGCAGCGCCGATAACCCCACCAGAAGAAGAGGAGGAAGAAAAAGAGGGCTGTGCTGGCCAAATATTCATGTGGTTGATGGGCGCACTTCTGTTTTTTTGCGTTGTGTTTTCTCTAACAGGTAGAAACGGTGACTCTCCAGAGACGATTACCGCTGGAACCGTTGTATCTTCCGCATCACCTGCATCCAGTGCTCCGGCGGTGTCTTCTGCTCCTGCGCTGACTCCCATGCAGAAACAAATCAAACAGATTTTTGAAGAGATGGCATTAGCAAATATTGAGCAAAGTGTGAAAGAGCAATTGAAGAATCCCGATACGGCAAAATTCACTCATGATCAAACCAGCTGGAAAGGGAAGAATGCTATTTATACCGGAAGCGGTACGGTAAATTATACCTCTGCAAATGGGGGCGCAGCTCAGTCTCCTTTTAGCGTGAGTATTCTTCTGGGTGAAAAAAGTTATTATGTTTTGTATTTAAAGCTGGGAGATACCGTTTCTGTGAATTGTTTGAATGGAGTAAACAGTTTGGGTATCATTACAAAGGCCGGCGAAGACATGTTTGGAAAAGGGTCCGGTTTATTCATTTTTGATACTTCAGAAGATGGATATGCCGTCTTATTAAGGGATCCGGATAGTGAAGTGGTTACGATGGAAGAATACAATCAGATCAAAGACGGCATGGAATATGCGCAAGTCAGTGAAATTATTGGTTCGTATGGAACTGAATTGGGGCGCAGTACTGTGGCCGGTTATGAGACCGCTATGATTTTTTGGGATGGAAATGGCGGCATAGCCTCTGGTGCAACGATTACGTTCAGCAACGGAAAAGTATTTGCAAAATCACAGATTGGCTTAGAATAAACAAAACCGCCCTTTCCCTGCGTTGTCAGGGGGAGGGCGGTTTTTGTGCAGACCAATGGGGTTTAGTCTCTGTTTTGTTTTGCTATTTTGCGGGTCTTTCATTTGTTACAGTCCTTTTCTGTTTTAGTCTGTACGGGAAATGCTTCCCAGGTGTTAATTTTTTATTGATGATAGGGAAGAAAATTGGGCATCCTATGGGTAAAAAATGGCGGCAGTTTTCTGACAAATCATCAAAGTGAATTTACTGTTGGGAACACCACAGCCGCCCTGTAAAGAAAAGGAGGAAAAACCATGGAATCGTTAACTTGTAATGTGTCGGGACTGCAAAACAAAGAAGGAAAAACACAGATTAAAAATGCGCTGAAAAAGATAGACGGTGTTTCACAGGTGGGGGTTAATCTGCAAACCGGAGATATTTTGGTGGAGTACAATTCCCCCGCAACTGATCTGGAAATTAAAAGCTGCATTGAACGTTCCGGATTTAAAATTGATTACGCTTAATCGATTGCCCGCCTATCGTATTTCTATTTGAAAACACAATAAGTCACATCGAACGTTTTAAGTGAATTTGGGGCTGTGTTTTGTTGCTGTGATACCATAAAAAAGTCCGATCCCACAGGACCGGACTTTTTGTTATTTTAATCCCAATTGTACTTTTGCAATCACTTTTCCATCACTAAAAGTGATGGTTGCGTTAGAATCGGAATCGCCGTTGCCTTTCCACTTGATAATGGCGGTTTCAACCCCTAATACAGAGGTTTGGCTGATTTCTTCGCCCAAGGAGCCGATGAGTTCTGTCACGTCGGAATATTTCGTTCCCATTTGGATTCTTCTATACTCATCCAGCGTCACCTGTTCGCTTTTAGAATCCGCTATTGTAACTAAATTTCCATCGTCGATCTCAAACAAAGAGGTTCCTTCCGGCTTTTCATAAATCGCTTCGCCTTCCGCTGTAATGATACCCAAGCTATTGACACCATTTGAATGATCAAACAAAACAGTATCTCCCAGCTGGAGAGATAAAATATAATAACACTTCTCTGCTGACATGACTGTTAAGGCAAATGTTTTTTCGGTTTGTCTGCCGGATTCTTCCTGATAAGAGACAATTCCGCTGCCGGTAAATTTTGCGTTTTTTCCGGTAAATGCGGCGTAATCATGTTTAAAAGTAGCAGTGTCCGGGTTGGCAATTTTTTTCTTAACTGCATGCTCTATGCTCCAGCAAATATCTTCTGTAAAAACTTTTTGATATTCTTTGGGCATAGAATACGCTACGGAATCTGCTACAGCAACATCGTCATATGTATTAGAATCCTTATTCCCATTGCAGGCAAAGCAAGCGATGACAATCAAAGCAAAAATACTGATCATAATGATAGCAGCTTTTTTGGATCCGCCCCGGTCTGTTTCGTCATCTGACGAACTTTCAGTGATTTCTCTGCTGGCAGAAACCGCAGGGGCGGGGGTTTGTGCCGGGGAACTACGCCTTGCCAGACAGTTTGCGCAGCATCCCTGTTCTCCGTCTTCTAAAATGATTCCGCAGTCTGTGCAGCGGGCTCTGGCAGGGGGATCACTGTTATAAATCGGGTTTGTTGTTTGCAAGGGTTCTGTTTTTACAGGTTCTGCCTTTACAGGTTCTGTCTGCACAGGGGGTGCTTGTGGAGTGCCGGGATCATTTTGACTGGGGGCCGGTTGGGTTGGCACTGTTTGACCGCACCTCCAACAAAACTTGCTTTTTTCAGGAACTTGTTGTCCGCAGTGTTTACAATACAAGCCAATATCCTCCTCTAATCTGTCTTTATTAAAATGCAGCAAAAACAATCAAATTTTACCATTTGTACCTCAATATTACTCCGTTTTTTTGTTTTTATCAACAATCTATAAGAATTAATGCAAACAAGAAAAACGAATCCTATATTCTTTCGGATTCGTTTATGTAAAAAGCCCCGAGGGGCTTTTGGCTATGGCCGTATAATAGGATTTGCTTTTTGTTTGGTGTGCTTGGCCTTTCCCTGTAATTCGGGCACGGGCTCCACATCGTTTTTCTTTTGGTGCAGTTTGTGGTTGCTTTCGGTTCCGTGGGGCTCTTTGGGATCGGGCCGTTTCATGCCTGCTTTTGCCATAAATTTTCCTCCTGTAAATTCAATGTATTTTTTAGTTTTCCCACCATATCTCTTCAAATTCGATCCATATTCGGGAACCAGTCATACAAAATCCAGCAAAGAAATCCCATAAGGAATTCCTTGTTCCCGTATTGACCCGCCTTGTCCTTTTTACATATTATGTAAAAGATTCAGAAAGGAGGGTTCGATTATGTGGTGTTGGCATCGTTGTCGCTGGTGGTTTTGCTATAATGGACACTGCATTCCCTGGTGCAGGTAAATGAATTGATATTGCTTTCTAAGCTGATTAAAAAACGCAGTTATGGCTTTGCTTTGGCTGGTATGAACGAAAGGAATCTTCACACACTAAGCGTGAGGTGATGAAATGGATTTTACCGATTTTCCTTTTGCGCAATCATTAGAAGAGGATCAAAAGCTGAAAGCTTTTTTTGATTCTCTGCCGGAGCAGGACCAGCTGCATCTTTTGCAAGGATGCACATCCTATGGAGAATTTTACGATAGGGTTGTGCAAAAAATACCAAAATGCTAAAAGGAATCCGTCCCAATCGGGGCGGATTCCTTCGATTATTTAGAAAATCAGGCTTCTTTTAAATTGCCCGGTTTTGGATAAACTAGAGCTGAGGTGATTTGGTATGGAAGATGGTTTATCCGCTTTTCCCGTTGGATTTTTACAGTTCTTTGAAAGTGACAGAGTTTTAAAGGATTATTTTTTGGGTCTTCCCGAAGAGGATCAACAGGCTCTGCTGCGGGAAGAGATGCACTCGGCTCAGGATCTATATGAATGTATTGCAAGGCATAAAATGAAGCAATAATTTTAAAAAGCTTGTTCTAGTTTCGGCAGCACTGGCAAAAGGAGAAACACAGAAAAACTCCTGTTGCGGGGGCTGTCGTTTTTTTGGTAGCTTTAACGGAAAACAAAGCAGATTTTCCGGTTGCTAACATCATGTTTTTTTACCGAGTAACACATATATCATACTTAACATATATATAATATAAATTTATTTAAGAAAACCTATTGACAGAACAAAAATCGATGATATAATGAAACCATAGAAAATAGATATGAATTATTTTTAAGAACGGCTGAACGGTTTCTTCGCATCAAAAGGCGCAGAACAAAAAGGGTTTAAAGGCTGTTCCTGCGGATGATTCTATTCTCTGAATAAATGACTGAAATGACGAAAAGGAGATTGTTATCATGGCAAAGATAGCGAAGAATTTAACCGATTTGATAGGAAAAACCCCTTTATTAGAGCTGACAAACTTTGAAGAAAAGCATAACCTGAAGGCAACCCTTTTAGCAAAACTGGAATATTTTAACCCCGCCGGCAGCGTTAAAGACCGCATTGCCAAAGCAATGGTGGATGACGCGGAACAAAAGGGGCTTTTGAAGAAAGGTTCTGTTCTCATCGAGCCCACCAGCGGGAATACCGGAATTGGTTTGGCGTCTGTAGCTTCTGCCAGGGGTTACCGCGTGATTCTCACAATGCCGGAAACCATGAGCGTGGAAAGAAGAAACCTGTTAAAGGCATACGGGGCAGAAGTGGTGCTTACCGAAGGGGCCAAGGGAATGAAAGGGGCAATTGCCAAGGCCGATGAGCTGGCAAAAGAGATTCCGGATTCCTTTATTCCGGGTCAGTTTATCAATCCCGCAAACCCGGCGGTTCACAGAGAAACCACCGGCCCTGAAATTTGGCAGGACACAGATGGAAAAGTGGATTTCTTTGTTGCGGGAATCGGCACCGGTGGCACGATTACCGGTGTGGGTGAATATTTAAGAAGCCAGAATCCAAATGTAAAGATTGTTGCGGTGGAACCGGCGGATTCTCCGGTGCTTTCCAAGGGCGTACCCGGTCCCCATAAAATTCAGGGAATTGGTGCGGGTTTTGTTCCCGATGTTTTAAATACTAAGGTTTATGACGAGATTATTCCGGTAGAAAATGAAGATGCTTTTGCCAAAGGCAAAGAGATTGCCAAAACCGAAGGCCTTTTGGTGGGAATTTCTTCTGGTGCGGCCATTTGGGCAGCCGAGCAAATTGCCCGCCGCCCCGAAAATCAAGGGAAAACCATTGTGGTTCTTTTGCCAGATACCGGCGAGCGGTATTTGTCCACCGCTTTGTTCAGTGAATAAATTCCTCCTAAATAAAAATGGGCGGGCATCTTTTGATGTTCCGCTCATTTTTATTTTTCTTTAATTGGAATGGCGACGCATAATGTTGTGGTTTTGTTTTAATTTAGAACAAAATATAGGTTACAATACTGTAAGGTTACAATCCTGTTATCCCCGTTTTTTATTTTGGGGGGTGTGCTATAATAGCAAAAGCCAAAGAAAAAGGGAAGTGCTCAAGTTGTCAACCAGAAAAAATCGTATCATTATTGTATCCGTTCTAATTGCCATTGCGATCGGCATCGGCGTTTTAATCGGCTCTCTTGCCGGATATCTTTCGCTTCGTTCTGCTCCCAAAACTGTTTCTGAATCGATGAGCAGTACGCTGCCTTCTGATTGGAACCTTTCACAGGTTTCTTCTGAAGAGAAGGAATCTTCCACGATAGCTATTTCTTCTGTCCCACCGGTTTCGTCTAATCCTGCATCCTCAAACAAGCCGCCGGTTTCCTCTTCTGCTTCGTCTTCTAAAGGAACTTCTTCTCATCCTTTAACTGATCTGAGTAAGCTGTATCCGGATCTGTATGTGCAGCCGAAGGAAATCATCGAGCATCAAAAGGGGGATAAGGTTGCCTATCTTACCTTTGACGACGGCCCATCGGTTTTGACGCCCAAGGTATTGGATATCTTAAAACAAAACGATATCAAGGCTACTTTTTTTGTGGTGGGGCGCAGCGACCCGCAGTCCAAAAATATCATGAAGGATATTGTGGATCAAGGGCACACGATTGCCATGCATACCTATACCCATGATTACGAAAAAATTTATGCATCCCCCACTGCGTTTCTAGACGATATGTCGAAGGTCAGTGATCTAATTGAGGAAGCTACCGGGGTAAAGCCGGAACTTCTGCGGTTTGCCGGCGGAAGTGTAAACAGCTATAACAAAGCGATTGCTCGTCAGCTGGCGAATGATTTGACCCGGCGCGGATATACCTATTATGACTGGAATGTCAGTGCAGGTGACGCAGAGCGGGGAGCAACCAAGCAGTCCATTTATCAGGACACCATCAATCAAACGGTGCAGTTTGAAAAGGCGGTTATTTTATTCCATGATTCCGGTAAAAAACATGATACCGTAGAAGAATTGCCGAAAATCATTCAGGAGTTAAAAAGCAAGGGCTACCGTTTTGATAAGCTGGATAGCTCTGTCAAGCCGATTCAGTTTAAATTGCCTGCACAATAATCGGGTTTTCTCCGATTCTTGTGGTGGCACTTGGAACTGAAATAAAACAATGATTTTAAAACCGGAAAGTTTCAGTAGAATAAAAGAAGCGTTGCCCAGGCAACGCTTCTTTTTTATAAAACAGGGGAAAGGATGATTGCAGTGAAAAATAAAAGAGCTAAGAGTCTTTTAGGGTTCTGTGTGCTGCTGACGAAATTCTGCCAGCAGTAAATCGACCATCCTGCCGTAACTTTTCACCCCGTCCTCTTGCCGGTTGGATTTTAAATAGCTGTCATTTACCTTGCTGGCGGTGTTTGCCACAGGGCCTTCGAATTGCTTCCAATAGGCTTTTTCGGCGGCAAAATCACGCTGTACATCCTCACTCAGTAAAGAGTAAATTTCACGGCTGGAGTCAGCGTCGACAGAATACAGTGCGTTATTTGCATACGAAAAAGCCAGTACAGTTCCCGAATATTGAAATAAGGGACTGTCACTGCTGCGGCAAGCCAAATAAGCAATAAAATTGGCTTCGTCTTCGCGCATATATCCGCGCAAATGGCTCAGCTCATGCAGCATGGTGGCCGGAATACCGTAATCCGGCGCATCTTTGTTTACGTTGGCTTCCATCGTAAAGGGGAAATAAACGCCGGTAATGTTGCAGTAAGACATCAGGCGGGAAAGTGCAACGGGCTTTGGTGTTCCATAGCCGCTTTTCAAAGTGGGGTATTTCTGCTCCATCGCGTTCATTGTAGTTTGTGCGGTTTGTGCAGCCTGCGTCCAATCTTCCAAATGGGTAATTCCCTGATGGTCTGTTGTAACCTTTGGGCGCAGGCGATTCGCCTGCTGCACCAGTTCTGTACAAAGGTCCTTCAGTTCCTCCCGGGAAGAAGGTTGTATCGGCAGGCCGGAAACCTGTGCAAAGGTGTGGCGGGAATAATTGATTCCGCAGGTTAAGGTGAACAGAAAAGAAATTAGTCCAAGGGCACAAAGCAGGCTGGCCGCAGCCCGCACTAAATTTGTTTTTCGTTCCTGTGGTTTTTGTTTCAGACGTACCGCCAGCCGAATAATAAAGAACAACACTCCAACAATACCGGCAATCAAAATGATCTCCATGAGCGAAAAAGGGAAAAGGGAAGAAATGCGGTTGATTATTTTAGAAAGGACGGGGTAAATGGTCATGGCATACCATTCTGCCCATCCGGAGTTTTGTGAGGCCACAGAAGATACGAAAAGGGAAATGGGCAGCAAAAGAAAAAGCCAGGCTCGCTTTTGGTGAATCAGCTGTTTCAATCAAGATTTCCTCCTTCCTAAAAATATCATAAACAAATGCCATACTGTCCTTGGTTTTGAGAAACGCAAATTGCACCAACATTGCCTGAGTGTTTTTATGTACGCTTGTGCAATGATTCGGTGCTCTCTCAGCAGATAATTATCCTGATTTCGTAATTATAACACAGAATTCTTCTTGGTTATATAAATTTTCATCGTTTTTTGTCCTGCACCACAAACAGACAATCAGGGGAAATCACTCTTTTGCCCTATCTTTAATCTGTGCGTTCTGTGCTTGGCAAATGCTGGATGTTTGTGATACAATAAAACTAAATTTTTTCATTGATCTGGGATAAAAAAATACGGGAGCCGGCTATGCTAAAATCTTTTTTTAAACCTCGTTTTAAATTTCTGAGCGTGTTGCCTTATCTGGTCATTGCGGGAATGACCGTTTTGTTTTTGGTGCGTTCCGTGTTTGGGTTCGATTGGTCCGATGAAACCTATTATCTTGCTTTGCCCTATCGCTTCTCTTTGGGGGATCATCTGTTTGCCGATTCGTGGGATATTCATCAGACCGGGGCGCTTTTAATTGCCCCTGTTTTGTGGATGTACCGCCTTGTGGCGGGGGATATGACCGGCATCATTCTGTTTATGCGGATCTTATATATCTGCGTGGATGCCTTGATTTCTCTTTTAATCTATCGGGCTTTGCTTCGGCTTTTTCAGCGCAGGATGCCGGCGCTTTTGTGTGCCGGATTGTTTTTTTCCTTTACGCCCTTTGGAATCAACAATCTTTCTTATAATAGTATGGCATATTTATTTACTGCCGCGGCTGCCATGCTGCTCCTTTTCCTGTACGGTACCACCTTTTCCGTGCGGGGTGCTTTTTGCCTGAGCATAGCAGCTGGGGTGCTTTTGGCTTTTTCCTGCATTGCCTATCCGTTTTTCATCATTATCGCACCGCTTTTTTTAATGACGCTGTTTGTGCTTCGCCCCTGTGTGAAGAAGGCGGAACAGGAAGAGGAGTCGCGGGTTCCTTTATTGGGGCTTTTTTGCGGAGGAGCGGCCACCCTCATTTTGGCCGCCGGATATGTGTTAGCTACATCGGGTTTTTGGGGTGTGGTGGATAATATCTTCTATCTATTTCAAGATCCGGAACATCCCTATCAAAGTGTATGGGTAAAAACATCCCTATTCCTTCAAGACTATCAAATGATGGCGCTTCTTTCTCTTTTGGAAATTACGCTTTTGATTTTGATTGTCCTTTCCCGGCAGCTGAAAACAGGATTGGATCTGGCCCCGGTGTTAGAGGTTATGATTTGGATCTGTATGCCGCTGAGTGTGATTATCAATGTGGGGATGGTGCTGATTCAATCAGAGGCCGATTTGCCTTTTACATCCAAGGTGAATTATATTCAGGCCTGTGCAGGGCTTTGGCCGTTGATTCTGACGGCTTACCGACCCAGCCGGCGCAGCCGGATTGTGATTATGGTGTTGTATCTTCCGTCTTTGCTGATGAGTTGGGCGATTTATACCGCCAGCAATAACGGAATCACCGGGGCTTCGTTTATTTTGAATCTTTCCGTGCTGTCTTTGGTTTTGACCGCCTATGATTTTTATACGGCAGAACCGGATGCGCCCGTCATGAGGCAAAAAGTGCTCAAAACCCTTTGGGCTTCTTTTGCCAGTTCTTTGGTGCTGTTGGTTTTGTGCAACACAGCCATGCGGGCTCAGGCGGTGTATCGGGATGAGCCCATTGTCTATTTGCGCACACAGCTGACCAGCGGCCCGGCCAAAGGCCTTTATACCACGCCGGCTGCTGCGGCGCGGTATGCGGGAATTGTGGCAGATATTGAGCAGGCCATGCCTCGGGGTGAAGAACGGGTGATGTTTAACGAACTGCTGCCTTTTGGCTATTTGTGCGGGCAGCAAAGGCCGGCGCCGCCTTCTCTTTGGCGTTCGGAACTGCCGTCCCGGCGGATCGACGACTATTTTGAAAAAAATCCGCAAAACCGCCCGGCGCTTTTATATGTGGTAAAAGCACCCTATGGACTGAACAACGGAACCCAGCCGGTGACTCAGCGAACTGCCGAGCGAATTCTGGGCGGGCCGGTTGTTCTGAAAGAAACGGAATATTCTTACCAATTTACCAGAAAATAAAGAAGAAACAGGACATCGATGGAGAATCAGAGGAGAAATCCGGATGGACTTTTATCTGAACAGGCATACCGGAGCTGGCGAAATCTTGTTTGATGTGTTTGATACGGCTGGAACGCTGCTCTATACAGTAGAGGGCGAATGGGGCTCTTTTGGGGGCAAGCTGTATCTGCGCGACAGCTCCGGAACAGAATGTGCCAAAATTACTTGTGTGGGAATTCACGGGCTTTGTAAATACAGTGTGCATATCGAAGAAAAAGAGTGCTTGCGCGTGACTCAGAACATGGCATCTGAGCACAGCATCCGCCTGAGCAAAACCGAATGGAGCTTGCGGGGGGATTTATTAACCCGCTGCTTTGATGTGGTGGATGGGGAAGAGCAGGTGCGCATGACCCATGCGCCTTGTTGGACAGCCCGGGGTGACAGCTATGGAATTCAAGTGGAACGGCCGGAAGATGTGCCGGTTTGCCTGAGCCTTTCTGTGATTGTGGACAGCGCTGCTTTGTGCGGCCCGGGGTGCGTTGTACCGGCCAATTAAGGATTGACAAAGGCAAAGCTCAATGGGATAATATTAGGAAGATAAAATCCAAACGCGCTGCCTGGGCAGTTATCTGCATCAGGCGGCAATTTGGTTTTGGAGATACAGGAGGAAAGAGAATGGGCAAGGAGCTTGCAAAGACCTATGAGCCGCAGGAGGTTGAAGACAGAATTTATCAGTTCTGGCTTTCCGGCGGCTATTTTCACGCGGAGGTAGATCCGGAGAAAAAGCCTTATACAATTGTGATTCCGCCGCCGAATATTACAGGCCAGCTTCACATGGGACATGCGCTGGATGAAACCCTTCAGGATATTTTGATCCGTTGGCGCAGAATGCAGGGTTATTCCGCGCTGTGGCTGCCGGGAACCGACCATGCTTCCATCGCCACAGAGGCGAAAATTGTAGAAGCAATGCGTAAAGAAGGCGTGACCAAAGAAGAGATTGGGCGCGAAGGATTCTTAGAGCGTGCCTGGGAATGGAAAGAAAAATACGGTGGCACGATTATCGGCCAGCTGAAAAAGCTGGGCTGCTCTTGCGATTGGGAGCGGGAACGCTTTACGCTGGACGAAGGCTGTTCCAAAGCTGTGAATGAAGTGTTTGTCCGCCTGTATGAAAAAGGATTGATTTACCGGGGAGAGCGCATTATCAACTGGTGCCCTTACTGCCGCACCTCCATTTCGGACGCAGAGGTGGAATTCAGCGAGCACGAAGGCCATTTCTGGCATCTGCGTTATCTGTTGAGCGATGGCTCCGGCGAGATTCAGCTGGCCACCACCCGGCCCGAAACCATGCTGGGTGATACCGCTGTGGCGGTGCATCCCGATGATGAGCGTTACCGCCATCTGGTGGGCAAAACTTTGATTTTGCCGTTGGTGGGCCGCGAGATTCCCATTGTGGCAGATACCTATGTGGAACCGGAATTCGGAACAGGCGTTGTGAAAATTACTCCTGCTCATGACCCCAACGACTTTGAGGTCGGTCTGCGTCATGATTTGCCCATTATCAATGTGATGGATGAAAGCGGCGTTATCAATGAAAACGGCGGTGCTTATCAGGGGCTGGATCGGCTGGAAGCCAGAAAACAAATCGTAAAGGATTTGGAAGAACAGGGATTCCTTATTAAGGTGGAACCCATTAAGCATAATGTTGGCTCTTGCTATCGTTGCTCCACCACGGTGGAACCCCGTGTGTCCAAGCAGTGGTTTGTGAAAATGCAGCCTTTGGCGGAACCCGCCATCGATCGTGTACGGGAAGGCGAGGTTCAGTTTGTTCCCGAACGCTTTGAAAAAATCTATTATCACTGGATGGAAAACATCCGTGACTGGTGTATTTCCCGCCAGCTGTGGTGGGGCCACCGGATTCCTGCCTGGTACTGCGCTGATTGCGGCGATACCATTGTTGCAAAAGAAGATCCGGATGCTTGTCCGAAATGCGGCGGCCATCACCTGCATCAGGATCCGGACTCGCTGGATACCTGGTTCTCTTCTGCTTTGTGGCCTTTCTCCACTTTGGGGTGGCCGGATCAGACCGAGGATTTGAAATATTTCTATCCCACCAATACGCTGGTTACCGGCTATGACATCATTTTCTTCTGGGTGGCTCGTATGATTTTTTCTGCCATCGAGCAGACCGATCAGGTTCCCTTTGATACGGTTCTGATTCATGGTCTGGTGCGTGATGCACAGGGCAGAAAGATGTCCAAGTCTTTGGGCAACGGAATTGATCCGCTGGAAGTGATTGAGCAGATGGGCGCAGATGCTTTGCGCTTTACGCTGGCCACCGGCAACAGCCCGGGAAATGACATGCGTTTTTCGGATGACAAGGTAAGTGCCAGCCGGAACTTTGCCAATAAAATCTGGAATGCAGCCCGATTTATCCGGATGAATATTGAAGAGCATGAAGTGGAAAATTGCCTGCCGGAGCATCTGACTCAGGCCGACCGCTGGATTGTGGGGACTTTCCATCAGGTTGCCCGGGATATTACCGAGAATCTGGAGAAGTTTGAGCTGGGAATCGCGGTTCAAAAGCTTTACGATTTCTTGTGGGACGATTTTTGCGACTGGTATATTGAAATCGCGAAAATTCGTATGCAGGGCGAGGACGAAGCCACCGCACAAAGCGCCCGTCAGGTGCTGGTGTGGGTCATGTCCAACACATTAAAACTGCTGCACCCCTTTATGCCTTTTATTACCGAAGAAATCTGGCAGTCTTTGCCCCATGAAGGGGAATCCATCATGGTGTCTAAATGGCCGGAATACGATGCGGCTTTGGCTTTTGAAGCAGATCGACAGGAAATGCACCGTGTGATGGATGCCATTCGTGCGGTGCGTAACCGCCGTTCTGAAATGAATGTGCCGCCGTCACGCCGTGCCCACTTGTCGGTGGCAGTAACCGGACAGGCTGCAGATACCTTCCGCCAGAACAGTGATATTATCACCCGTTTGGCTTATGCCAGTGAGGTGGAAATTGCGGATTCCTGGAATCTGCCGGATGCTGTGACGATTGTCACAGACACTGCTACGCTGTATATTCCCACCGATGATTTGGTGGATAAAAAAGCGGAGCTGGCAAGGCTGCAAAAAGAACTGGAGTCTGCCGAGAAACAGTTGGTTTCTGCGGAAAGCAAACTGAAAAATGAAACCTTCCTGTCCAAAGCGCCTGAAAACGTGGTGGACGGAGTCCGCAAAAATGCGGAAAAACTTGCAGAAAAAGTTGCGGGTATCAAGTCCGCAATGGAAAGTCTTTTAAAGTAAATCTGGACGGGAAGAAGCCGCCTGCGTGTTCTGACGGCAGGCGGCTTCTTTTTCTGGATCGCTCAATTCGGAAAGGGGCAACGGTATGACATATCAAGAAGCGTTACAAGAAATCTCCTCTTTGCTTCGGTTCGGCATGAAGCCCGGGCTGGAAAGAATTCAAAAGCTTTTGGATCGAATGGGAAATCCCCAGGATAGACTTCGCTTTGTTCATGTGGCCGGAACCAACGGAAAAGGCTCCACCTGTGCGCTGCTTTCTTCTGTGCTGACGGCCGCGGGATACCGCACAGGCCTTTATATCTCCCCGTATATTCTGGAATTCCGGGAGCGGATGCAGATAAACGGAGAAATGATTCCCAAAGAGGACTTAGCTCGCCTGACCGAACAGGTTCTTCCGCTGGTGAAACAGCTGGAACAGGAAGGGGAGCCCTTGACCGAATTTGAATTCATCACGGCGCTGGCGATGGAGTGGTTTGCCCAAAGCGGATGTGATGTGGTGGTGCTGGAAGTTGGCCTTGGCGGTCGCTTTGACGCCACCAATATCATTAAAACGCCGCTGGTTTCGGTAATTGCGGCGGTTTCTCTGGATCATACCGGGGTGTTGGGGGATACGGTGGAACAAATTGCCTTTGAAAAAGCAGGGATTATCAAAGATGGGGGCGACACTGTGGTGTTCCCCCGGCAGGAACCCGGCGCGATGGAGGTGATTCGGCAGGCGGCTCAACAGCGGCACAACCGCTTGAAACTCGGCCAGCCGGAAGCCTTAGAGCCGGTTTCTTCCGACTTGTTGGGCACCCAGTTTCAGTATCGGGGAACCCCCATGCAGATGCCGCTGATTGGGAAACATCAGGTGCAGAATGCTTCTACGGTATTGGCGGCATTGGAGTTTTTGCAGGAAAAAGGCTTTCAGCTTTCTCAAGAGGCGATTGCGGACGGATTTTCCCGTGTGCATTTTCCCGCCCGGCTGGAACTTCTTTCTCAAAAACCGGTGTTTTTGCTGGACGGCGCCCATAACCCCAATGGGACAGAGGCTTTAGCGGCTGCCTTGCGGCAATATCTGCCGGCAAAGAAAATCACTGCCGTGATGGGGATGCTGGCGGATAAAGACACCACGGCAGCTATCGGGCATTTAAAAGGCTTGTTTGATCAAGTGTATACGCTGACCCCCGATAATCCCCGGGCTATGGATGCCCCTGCCTTAGCGGACTTGTGGAAGGGCCTTGGGGCTTCTGCCCAGGCTGCCGATACGCCGCGCCAGGCGGTAGAAATGGCGTTGGCCCATGCAGGGGACGAGGGTGCAGTGGTTGTGTGCGGTTCTCTTTATTTGGCGGCGCAGGTAAGACCTATTGCCATAGAAATTTTGCAATCTCAAAGCCCGTCCGCATAATTCGAGTAAAATTTTACCAAAAATCCTCTATTCTATAGGATAGAGGATTTTTTTATTTTTCAGTTGTGTTTTTTATGGATAAGCAGGATGGAATCATTGCTTTTTACTGCGAATTTTCTTTCCTATTTCTTTGCAAAAGGTATTATTTTGTCAAATTTTTTAGAATTGATTGCATAAATACGTTCATATGGAAAAAACTAACAGGGAACAATTGCATAACCAAATTATCATCCGGGAGGAAGAGGAATGAATGATGTCAGGCTAATTCTAAAAGAAGGGACGCTGACCGCCTTGCTCAGCGGAGAAATTGATCACCATACGGCCAAGGCAATTCGGGAATCCATCGACGAAACGGCGGGAAAAACAAAACCAAAGGACTTGATTCTGGATTTTTCTAAAGTGCAGTTTATGGATAGCTCCGGCGTGGGGTTGATTATGGGGCGCTATCGACTGATGCAGGTGCTGGGCGGCTCTGTAACCATCGCTAATTTGCCCCCCAAGGTGGAAAAGGTTGTTTCCATGGCGGGGCTGGACAAGCTTGTAAAATTTGAAAAAGGAGTGGTATACCGTGAAGCCGATGAATGAAATGAACATTTCTTTCCTCAGCTGCTCCGCCAACGAGGGCTTTGCAAGGGCGGTCGTCGCGGCGTTTGTGGCGCAGCTGGATCCAACCATCGATGAGCTATCCGATATCAAAACAGCGGTTTCGGAGGCGGTGACGAATTGTATTGTGCATGCGTACCGCGATATGCTGGGCACGATTTACATATCGGCAAAGCTGTATGAAGACGGCAGCATACAAATCCGAATTCGAGACAAAGGGTGCGGAATTGAGGACGTGGAAAAAGCCCGTGAGCCTTTGTTTACAACAGCAGAGGGGGAAGAGCGGGCCGGGCTGGGCTTTGCGGTGATGGAAAGCTTTATGGATTCCGTTGGGGTGCTGTCCAGAGTAAAAAAGGGTACCACTGTTACACTGAAGAAGAGGCTGGCCCGCAGAAGGGCCTCAAATGGCTGACCGGGATCGCATGATCAGCGAAAACATCGGTCTGGTGCATGCTTGTGCCAAGCGATTTAAATCCCGGGGCGTGGAATACGAAGATCTGTTCCAGGCTGGATGTATGGGGCTGGTCAAGGCGGTGGATCATTTTGAGGAAGAGCGCGGCCTGCGCTTTTCCACCTATGCGGTGCCGGTCATATTGGGGGAAATGCGCCGTCTGTTCCGCGACGGGGGCAGCGTAAAGGTAGGGCGGTCCTTAAAAGAACTTTCCCTCAAGGCGACCCGAGCCACTGCGGAATTCAGCAAAGAACACGGGCGTACCCCCACCATTGGGGAGTTGGCGGCGGTTTTGGGCGTGGAAATTACCGAAGCGGCTCAGGCGGTCAACGCCGGGCAGCACCCACTTTCCTTAACGGCTTCTGACGATGAGGGCGGGGGACAAATTGATGTGCCTGTGGATGCTCCGGACGAAAAAATTTCGGAGATTTTATCTCTTCAGCAGGTGATTCGGGAATTAGAACCCAAAGATCGCAGCATTATTGTGTATCGGTATTTTAAAAGTCAAACCCAGCAGCAGACTGCAGATGCTCTGGGAATGACGCAGGTTCAGGTTTCACGAAGGGAGAAGGTGATACTAAAAGGTTTACGGGACAAGCTTTCGGAATAGAACATGGTGTAAATTGAGTCAACATAAAAATCCCACCCGTTGCGGCATTGCCGTGGCGGGTGGGATTTTTATGTTTTATCGGGATCCCTGTGCCGTGATTTTCTTACCGTCCATAATACTTTTGAAGGACCTCTTTGTAAATAGAACGATAAACAGAAGCGTCGCGATCCGCCAGATTCAGCTCTTGGTTCGAGAGAGCCTCCACGCCGGGGGAACGGATGATTTCTTGATGACCGGCCTGTTCCAGTGTGAGGGGATACCGACCGTTCTCATAGATGGTAGGGGCATAGACAGTCTCATCACCCAATTGCATGTCATTCAGAAAAAAGAGATACTCTTTGCCGATTTCAGAAGGCATGTAATTTGAGGTGATCACCAATTGTTCCGCTCCCTGGGTTTCTTTTATGTAATAGGGTTCACAAAGTTTGAGGGTATCTTCTGTGCGGAAGGAACCCTTCCATACTTTTGAAATCTTTAAGGAGGAAACAGTGTACTGAAAATGGGGAATAGAACGTTTACTCAGCCCAGCCGATCTTTGCTGGGCGTCATCTGTCAGTTGGCCTTGCACGATGATTTTAGAATGTTTTTCTAATTCTGCCAGTGTTTCTGGACAGAACGCCAAGAGGGGATCAATGGTACGGGATCGATCCATATCGTAATAAGGGTAAGGATAGCTTGCCGCTGACAGGCTTTCGAAAGAATCTGGTTCGGAAGAATAAGAAAAAAGATTGAAGGTCATTGCCAAAAGGAGCAAGAGGTGTGCTGCTTTTGCCATAGTGCCGCTTCCTTTCTTTGTTTTGTGGTGGGGTTAGGAAAAAGCTGAAATGAGTTTGTCTCATGCGTTTTTTCCTCTATTCATTTATGAAGTAGAAGAGAATTAATTATCAAAGAAGCACTTTCGACTTATTATACTGGTTTTTTGACAGATAGTCTGCTGTTTTATCGAACAAAAAATAATTTAACGGAATGATTTTGAATTTCCTTTCCAGCAAGATCGAAGAAGATAAAGCGTGGATGCACTCTTTTGCCTATAATTAAAAATGGATATTATTATTAATAAGTGTCGGGAATTAGCGAAATTTCTGGCAATTAGTAAATATTGTAAGAAATGGCACTGAAAAAACGTATTGCTTTTTTAACTCTAATCCGCTATAATTTATTCAAAAGTGGTGAAAGGTGGAGGGAAGTAGCATAAAGTGGATTGCCATATGCTTTTCCCGAACAAGCCGTTATGTTGATTGGAGAATACCAACATAATATTGATCCAAAAGGCCGTGTGATTATACCTGCTAAATTCCGTGAGGATTTAGGCGAACGGTTTTACATCACAAAGGGTTTGGACGGCTGCCTTTTTGTCCTTTCTGACGAGGAATGGGCCCGTTTGCAGGAAAAGATCCGGCAAATGCCAATTTCCAAATCAAGGGGCCTTCAGCGCTTTTTCTTTTCCGGCGCGGCAGAGGTTGAGCCGGACAAGCAGGGCAGAGTCCTGATTCCCCAGCAGCTGCGGGATTACGCACAAATCCAAAAGGATGTGGCGGTAATCGGCGCTTCCAGCCGGGCAGAAATTTGGGATGCGGCCCGTTGGGCAGAATTTAATTCCGGCCTGACAGAAGAAAGCATCGCGGAAGCGATGGATTTGCTCGAATTATAAGGCGGTGACGGTCTGTGAACTTTGAACATATACCAGTTTTGTTTCAGGAAACCATTCGTTCCCTGAATATCAGGCCAGACGGCATTTATATTGACGGTACTGCCGGCGGCGGCGGACATTCTTTGGCAATTGTAAAACAACTGACTTCCGGCATGCTGCTTTCGATCGATCAAGATCCCGATGCGGTAGCTGTGGTAACCGAGCGGCTTAAAGAGTATTCCAATGCGCTGGTGCGCCGGGGGAACTTTTCCCAGATGATTTCACTGGCAGAGGAATGCGGCATCCAGAAAGCGGACGGTGTGCTAATGGATATCGGGGTATCCTCTCATCAGCTGGACACAGCCGAGCGCGGTTTTTCTTATCATCAGGATGCACCGCTGGACATGCGCATGAGTCAGCAGGGAACCAGCGCGGCAGATTTAGTCAATACCATGACATGGCAGGAACTTGCCAGAATCATCAGCCAGTATGGGGAAGATAAAAATGCGGTTAGAATCGCAAAAGGGATTGAAAAAGCACGGGTAGAATCCCCGATTACAACCACCTTGCAGCTGGCGGAAATTGTCCGTCAATCGGTTCCGGCAAAAGTGCGCAGAGAGCCGGGGCACCCGGCCCGCAAAACCTTTCAGGCGCTGCGGATTCAAGTAAACGGTGAACTGGATCGGCTCAGTGAAGGTTTGGATGCGGCTTTCTCTCTTTTAAACACAGGGGGGCGTTTGGCAATTATCACCTTTCATTCGCTGGAAGACAGGCTGGTAAAGCGCAGAATGGCGCAGTGGAGCTCAGGCTGCACTTGTCCACCGGATTTCCCGGTGTGTGTCTGCGGAAAAACACCCAGAGCAGAACTGGTCTATAAGAAGGGGTTGTCCCCCTCTGACCAGGAATTAGAAGAAAATCCCCGCAGCCGCAGCGCGCGGCTTCGGGTTTGTGTAAAATTAAAGGATACTGAATAATAAAACGGGAAGATCAGGAAGGAGTGGCACCGGCGAATGTCCAAGCAGAATACAGCATACGATTTTTCATTGTTTGAACCGCAGAAAAAAGAGCTGCCTAAAAGACAAAGCAACGTAATTGAACTGCCGGCCAAAAAACTGGAAGAAAATCGCCGGCCAAAACGGCAGCCGCTGCGGTTGCTCGCTACTTTCTGCTTTATGGCTGTTTTGGTTTCGCTGGTCGGCACCTTGGTCTATGGTCAGGTTCAGTTGACAGAATTGACCGAACAGGTAAATTCCGCCACCAAACAGATGGAGGAACAACAAAGTGTACATACGCAGCTGAAAATGCGATCAGATTCCCGTTTGTCTTTGCAGGCGACAGAGGTGTATGCCAAGGATCAGCTTGGGATGCGCAAAATTAGCTACAGCCAGGTGGAATGCATCAAGCTTTCCCCGGGGGACAAAGGACAGGTTCTGGATAAGAACGCTGCAGGGAATTGGTGGAGTTCCCTTTGGAATTCACTGCAAAACCTGCTGTCATAATTGTGACGGCTTACAAATAAGTATGAATACTGGTCTGTAACAAGGCTGGGAATGGAAGCCGAGAGTTGAGAGAATATCTTAACTCTCGTTTTTATAGCAGGATGATAGATCCGTGGAATGCGAGGGATTGCTTATGGCAAAAGGAACAACCATACGGATGTGGCGCAGAACCTTGGTTTTGCTGGCCATATTTTTGGTGGTGGGCTTCGGCGCCATTATCTTCAGTCTGGTCAAGCTTCAGCTGGTGGAGGGAGAAAGCCTTCAGCAGCGGGCAGTGGAACAGCAGATGAAAGATACCGCCATACCGGCCATGCGGGGAACCATTTATGACCGAAATATGCGGGAATTGGCCAAAAGCGCTACGGTTTGGACAGTTGTGCTGGAACCGGCTTATCTAACTGAGGACAGCCAGCGCGAGAAGGTTGCGCAGGGGTTGTCTGAAATATTGGATATGGATAAAGAAGAAATTCTTAAAAAAACCCAGAAAAAAAGCTATTATGATGTGCTCAAGCGCAAAGTAGAAACAGAAGTAAAGGATTCTATCCTGAAATTTAAAGAAGAAAATAAAATTGGCAACGGAATTCGCCTGATTGAGGATTATAAACGATATTATCCCTTTGAATCGTTTGCGGCAGGTCTTTTGGGCTTTACCGGAACCGATAATCAGGGGCTTTCTGGTTTAGAGGCCTATTATGATAAAGAATTAACCGGCACGGCCGGCCGTCTGGTTACCGCAAAAAATGCCATTGGGACAGATATGCCCTTCCAATATGAGCAGAAAGTAGAAGCACAGAACGGTTATAGTCTGGTTTTGACCATTGACGAGATTGTGCAGCATTTTCTTGAAAAGTATTTGGAAGAAGGGGTTGTGAACAACAAAGTAAACAACCGCGCCACGGCAGTGGCAATGGATGTGAATACCGGTGCCATTTTGGGCCTGGCGGTTAAAGGGGATTTTAACCCGAACTTTCCGCTGATTATTACCGATCCGGCAGAGGCCGCCCGGATAGCCAACATGCCTGACGGGGACAATACAACCGAAGAAGGAAAGAAAATAAAACAGGCTAAAGCGGACGCGAAAATTGCGGCGCAGCAGGCTCAATGGAGAAACAAAGCGGTCAGTGATACTTACTATCCCGGATCCGTATTTAAGATGGTTACCGGCTCCATGGGAATGGAAGAGGGGCTGATTAACGAAAATACCACGTTTTTCTGCAACGGCGCCGCAGTTGTATCCGGCACCACCATTCGATGCTGGAAGCACGGCGGGCACGGCAGCGAAACCTTTACCAAAGGGCTGCTGAATTCCTGTAACCCGGTGTTTATCCGGATTGGTGAAATGCTGGGGGCAGAACGCTTCTTTAAATATTTCGCAGCTTTTGGCCTGACAGAAAAAACCGGCATCGATCTTCCCGGTGAGGCGGGCAGCCTTTATTATACCGCCAGCCAGCTGAATCCGGTGGAATTGGCCACAGAGTCCTTTGGACAAAACTTTAGTATCACGCCCATTCAGATGATTACCGCCGCAGCAGCGGTGGCAAACGGCGGATATCTGGTGCAGCCCCATGTGGTCAGTCAGGTGCTGGACAGTGACGGGAACATCGTACGATCCACCGACACAAAGGTGAAGCGCCAGGTAATTTCAGAAGATGTTTCAAAACGAATGAGCGAAATTTTGCATATGAACGCTACCACGGGTACCGCGAAAAACGGATATTTGCCCGGTTATCGTGTGGCGGGCAAAACCGGTACCTCAGAAAAGGTGGCGGAATACATTGCCGGCGGCAAGAAAAAGATGGAATACATTGCTTCTTATTGCGGGTTCGCCCCAGCGGATAATCCTCAGGTTGCCATTCTGGTTTTCTTTGATGAACCACAGGGCGACAGCTATTACGGCGGCGCCGTGGCCGGCCCTGTTTTCGGCAAAATGATGGAAGAGATTCTTCCTTATCTGGGCGTGGAAAGAAAGTTTACCGAAGCTGAAATGGAAAAACTCGATGTGAATACTCCTGATGTGACCGGTAAAAAGATAGATGCGGCCAAAGCGGAATTGCAGAAGTTGCAGTTGAGTCAAAAGGCATACGGCAAAGGCGACACTGTGCTGCGCCAGATACCGGAGGCAGGCAAGAGTATTCCGCAGAACGGCACAGTGGTATTAATGACAGATGCAGAAAGTGAATCGAAGCAGGTAACAGTTCCGGCTCTGACCGGTTTGACACTGTCCAAAGCGAACAGTGTGGCGGCAGAGGCAGGAATTAACATTACCGTTTCCGGTGCGGCTCTAACGGGCGGAAAAGCACAGTCGCATTCCCAAAGTATTGCGGCGGGAACAAAGGTAGCTCCGGGCACCGTGGTCAACGTTGGCTTTATTGAACTGGATC
Organism: Clostridium minihomine; assembly: GCF_900240385.1. Lineage (GTDB taxonomy): Bacteria > Bacillota > Clostridia > Oscillospirales > Acutalibacteraceae > Faecalispora > Faecalispora minihomine. Next base: position 125,953 of record NZ_OEQH01000003.1, read on the forward strand.
AGGTGCAGTAATCGGTCAAGGAGGCTTGTCATGGAACAGTGGAAACCCTATGTACAGGCAAAGCCGGTTCGGCTTTTGGCAATTGACGACTTGGAAGCGACGCATATCCTGACACAGATTTTTACAAGATGTGGATATCAGGTGTCCCACGATAGTGGTAATTATGAGGGCTGTGATTTTTTGTTAATCCAGCCCGCCCAGATTCCGCAATGCAGCTCTGGATTGGAATATTTGCTGCTGGCAGAAAATCACATTGAGAATTTTCGACACTTGGCTGGTGCATTTCAATATTGTGCGGTGGAATATGAAGCGTTATGTGAATTCTGCGGCGATTTCTTTGCACAAACAGTCAGTTATTCGGCCAATGATTCAGGCGCCGACGTGTTTGCGGGGAACATCCGCCACACACCGGAGGGCGTGGTGTTTGAACTAACCAGCGGCGGGGTGATTGGCCGGGTAGTCATTGGATGCCAGGAATCCATTCGGCCGGCACTTTTAGCGGCACTGACGGCTCTTTGCTGCGGGGTGCCTTTTGCGCGGATTGTGGATACCTTGAATCAGATGACAGAAATACCGGTGAACCGGTATTATGGCTGACGCGCGGGAGAAAATAAAAGAATATACAAAAAGGTGGAACAACAGATGGCAGGGATAGAAATTGGGGCAGCGGCACTGACGGCATTCGTAATTACCGGGTTATCCGGAAAATGGCTGATTCCGTTTTTGCGTAAGCTGCACTTTGGGCAGACGATTCTGGAAGATGGACCGAAATGGCATAAAAAGAAACAAGGCACCCCCACCATGGGCGGCATTATGTTTATTTTGGGAATTACCGTGGCGATTCTGGTGTTTGTGCCGGTCTATTATTTCAGAAACGGAACAGCGAATACGCTGCTGGAGCCATTCACCATGAAAGCCCGGATTTACGGCGGCTTGGTCATGGCTTTGGCCTTTGGTGCCATCGGATTTTTTGACGACTATATCAAAGTCGTGAAAAAGCGCAATCTGGGGCTTACTGCACGGCAAAAGCTGGTGTTGCAGTTTTTGGCTGCCGGTGCTTATCTGGCTACTTTATATCTGTCCGGTTCCGGTTCTTCTACCATTATTCCGTTTCTTGGCAGTGTGGATTTCGGCCTTTTATACTGGATTTTGGCCCTGTTGATTATTGTGGGCGTTGTCAATGCGGTTAATTTTACCGATGGAATTGACGGCCTGAACGCCTCGGTTACTTTTTTTGCCGGACTTTCTTTTTTGGTGATTTCCGGCTTCTTGTCACTTAACGGAATCGGAATTGTGGCAGGGGCTTTGGCAGGAGGGTGCCTGGGGTTCCTTTTGTGGAATTTTAATCCGGCAAAGGTTTTTATGGGCGACACCGGTTCCCTGTTTTTGGGCGGAATGGTGTGTGCGTTGGCTTTTGGCCTGAATCTGCCGATTTTGCTTTTGCCCATCGGTTTTGTGTATTTATGTGAAATTTTCTCCGTCGTACTTCAGGTCAGCTATTTTAAAGCGACCCACGGCAAACGGCTGTTTAAAATGAGCCCCATTCATCATCACTTTGAAATGTGCGGATGGAGCGAAATAAAAATTTGTTTGATTTTCTCACTGGTGACAGCCATTGGGGGCGCCTTGGCTCTCTATAGTGTTATGAATGGTCTGTAAGAAGTGCCGGATTGTAAAATATCAGTCGGCATACTTTGACAGATTGTGGACGGATCGGTATGTTAAGATGTATTCCATGGAAAAGGAGGGGGTGTACGATGCCCGGAGAAATGAACAAACACCCGGCGTCGCGGTCGCAGGCGGCCCGCAAACCCCGCTCGCAGGAAAAGGCAGAGCCGCGTCATTCTAATATCGCGCCTCTTACCAAACGGGTAAAAAAGAAATTTCGGATCTTTTCGATCCGTTCCGGCCTGGATATGCCGTTTTTATTTTTGGTGTTGGTGCTGTTGGTTATCGGCCTTGTTATGCTGTTTTCTTCCAGCTATGCTTATGCCTATTACAACTATGGAAACAGCTATTATTTTATCACCCGGCAGGCGGTTTTTGCCGTAATGGGTGTTACAATCATGCTTTTAATTTCTTATTTTGACTATCATCATTTGCATAAGCTGGCAATTCCTTTGCTGCTGGTCAGTTATTTCCTTTTGGTAATAGTACTGTTTTTGCCGGCGGTTAAGGATGTGCATCGCTGGATTAGCTTGGGGCCGTTTGGGTTCCAGCCCTCCGAAATCTCAAAATTTGCCATGACTTTGTGCTTTGCACATTTAATTTCGATTAATTTTAAAAGAATGGATACGGCTCGTTATGGGGTGCTTCCTTATATTATTCTTTTAAGTATTACCGTGATTCTGCTGATTCGGGAGCCTCACATTTCCGCGGCGGTTATCATTATTGCCTTGGCGGGAATGATGCTGTTTATCGGCGGTGTTCCCCTGCGCTGGTTTGGTGCGGCCTTTGGCGTGGCGGTAGCCGGCATTGCCTATTTGGTGCTGTTTGCATCGGAATTAGGGTATGCCAGTGACCGCGTGGTTGCCTGGCTGGATCCGTTTACTACGAATAAGGAACTGATGGCAAAAACCTGGCAGACCCGCCAGTCTTTATATGCAATCGGTTCCGGCGGCCTTTTGGGGCTGGGGCTCGGGCAGTCCCGGCAAAAGTATTTGTATTTGCCGGAACCACAGAATGATTTTATCTTTGCCATTGTCTGTGAAGAGCTTGGCTTTATCGGGGCGCTGATTATTGTGATTCTGTTTGCTTTGCTGGTTTGGCGCGGAGTTACGATTTCGCTGAAGGCCAAAGATAAATTTGGAATGCTGTTAGGCATTGGGCTTACTTTACAGGTAGGTCTGCAAGTGGTTTTAAATATCGCGGTTATTACCAACACCATTCCTAATACGGGAATCAGCCTACCGTTTTTTAGTTACGGGGGCACATCGCTGGTTTTGCTGCTGGCACAAATGGGTGTGGTGTTATCCATATCCCGAACTTCTGCCATTGAGAAAACTTAGGGGGCGTCTATGAAAGTTTTATTTGCAGGGGGAGGAACAGCCGGACATATCAATCCGGCTTTGGCAATTGCGGGTTACTTGCGCGAGCAGGAGCCGGATGCCGAAATATTATATGTCGGTGCAAAAGGGGGAATGGAGGAACGGCTGGTGCCCGAGGCGGGATTCTCGTTTCAAAGCATCACCATTTCTGGGTTTCAGCGAAAACTGACCCCAAAAGCCATCATGCGAAATATTAAGACCGTGGCGCGAGTCATCAGCGCCAGCGGTGAATCGAAAAGGCTGATTCGGGAATTCTCGCCGGACATCTGTATTGGAACCGGCGGTTACGTGAGCGGTCCGGTGATTCGAGAAGCCATCCGCATGGGGATTCCCGCTTTGATTCATGAGCAAAACGCATATCCCGGTGTTACCAATAAGATGCTGGCCAAAAAAGCCAACATGGCGATGCTGGCGATAGAAGATGCCAAGAGGTATCTGGACCCCAGTGTTCCATATAAGGTGACGGGGAACCCGGTGCGGCAAGAAATTTTAAGGGCAGACCGAGAGCGTGCCCGCCGCGCGTTGGGGTTGGACGACCGTCCGCTGATTTTATCTTTTGGGGGTAGCTTGGGCGCCAGAAGCATCAATGAATCCATAGTCGAACTTTTGCTTTCCAGCGCAAAAAACCAAAAGTATCAGCATATCCACGGGTATGGACAAAATGGTGGGTGGCTGCCGGATCTTTTAAAAGAAAAAGGTCTGAACATAGAAAAAGCAAAAAATATTCAATTAAAAGAATACATTAAAAATATGCCGGAGTGTATGGCTGCGGCGGATCTTGTCATATGCAGGGCCGGAGCTATTACCCTTAGTGAACTTCAGGCTCAGGGGAAGGCGTCTATTTTGATTCCTTCGCCCAATGTGGCAGAAAACCATCAATATCACAACGCGATGGCTTTGGTGCGCCGCCGCGCAGCACTTTTGCTGGAAGAAAAAGATTTGTCCGGTCAGGCACTTGTGAATAAGGTAGAGCGTGCGTTTTCCGCCCCGGGCGGAGTAAATGAACTTGGAAAAAACGCAAAAAGAATGGCAATTCTTGACGCGAACGAAAGAATTTATAAAATCATGCGCGAAACAGTGAATTTGAAGTGATCATACCCTGTCACACACCCTAGTTGCTTTTGCATAATATAGCAAAGCACAATAGGCAAGAAAGGGTGTTTGATGTGGCAAAATTTTTAATAGAAGGACACAAAAGGTTACAGGGGGAAATTCTTGTCCATGGAGCAAAAAACAGCACTCTGCCCATTTTGGCGGCGTCCATGCTCTGTAGCACAGAAACAGTGTTACATAACTGCCCTGTTTTGTCAGATGTGGAAACCTGTGCGAAAATATTAAGGTATCTGGGATGCCGGGTCAGCCGCAGCGGCGGAGATGTAACGATTGACTCTTCCGGCATCTGCCACAGCGATATTCCTGACTATCTGATGAGAGAGATGCGTTCCTCCATTGTGTTTTTAGGCGCGATTGTGGCCCGCACCGGGCGCGCCAAGCTTTCGTTCCCCGGTGGCTGTGAATTGGGCCCCCGCCCGATTGATCTGCATTTGGCGGCGCTGCGCCGGATGGGAATGGAGATTGAAGAGGATCACGGATGCCTGGACTGCAACGTACGCGGCGGGCTGAAAGGGGCAAAAATCGGATTTTCTTTCCCTAGTGTAGGGGCAACGGAAAATGTGATGATTGCCGCGGCCTGCGCCAAGGGAACCACTGTGATTACAAACGCTGCCAGAGAGCCTGAAATTTGTGATTTGGCAGACTTCTTAAATGCCTGCGGTGCAAAGATTCGCGGGGCAGGCGAAAGCACCATTGTCATTGAAGGGGTTCCGAAACTGTCTGGCTGTGAGCATTGGGTGATTCCAGATCGCATTGCGGCAGCTACTTATATGGCGGCAGCGGCTGTTACAGGCAGCAGCCTTTTAATCAGCCGGATCGATGCCCGGCATTTAGAGCCGATGATTCCTGTTTTTGAGGAAAGCGGCTGTGGATTAATGTTCTGTGAAGATCAGCTTAAAATAACCGCCCCCCAGCGGTTGTCTCCGGTCAGAAGCGTGCGTACCATGCCGTATCCCGGGTTTCCCACGGATGCGCAGGCGCCCGTTATGGCCATGACTGCATTGGCAGACGGCACCAGCGTGTTTGTAGAAAATATTTTTGAGAGCCGCTATAAACATGTGGGGGAGCTGCTTCGTCTGGGCGCCAACATCAAAGTGGAAGGACGGGTGGCTGTGGTTCAAGGGGTTCCCCGCTTGTCGGGTGCTCCGGTAGAGTCGCCGGATCTTCGTGGAGGGGCCGCGTTGGTTGTTGCTGGACTTGCGGCAGAAGGAATTACCCAGGTGGATGGATTGAAACACATTGACAGGGGTTATGAAAACATGGAGCAAAGCCTTGCCGCGGTAGGAGCATCCATTAAACGGATCGAGTAAACTGAGATTGGCCGAAAAATCACCCGGAGGTTGCAAAGGATGGACAGGAAAAAACAGCCAACGCCCGATGTGGGGCAGCAGGAAAAAAGAGCGCGCCATGCAGAGAGCGCTCGTGCTTCCCGCGTTCGACAAAGACGACGAAAACAAAAACTGCGGATTTTTTATGCGCTTTTGTTTTTAATTGTGCTGGGTTTTGCTGTAACGCTTTCCCTAACTGTTCTGTTTCAAATTAATTCCATACAGGTTACCGGTACCTCGCGCTATTCACAGGAAGAGATTGTGAAGGCCAGTGGGATTCAAACCGGAGAAAACCTGTTTTTGACAAAGACGAAGCAGGCCGAGACAGGGATTTCTCAAAAGCTTCCTTATATCGGGGCGGTTAAGGTATCCCGCAAACTTCCGGCGAAAATATCCATTCAGGTGGAAGCGGCGACTGTAGACGGCGCTGTGGAAACTGAAAACGGCTATGTACTGCTGACAGGCTCCGGCAAGATGCTGGAGCTTGTGGAGCAGCCGCCGGAAAACGGCACGCTGATTGTGGGACTAGCCCTCAAATCCGCATCGCCGGGCAAACCGGTTGTTTATCAGGATGCTGTTTCTCAGGAATTGTATCAGCAGCTGATCGTTTCCATAAAAAACAACTCCTTTGCATCGGTTACCAAAATTGATATCAGCAATCCATACCGTATTTTAATAGAATATGACAAACGAATTATTTTGAATTTGGGAACCTCGGCAGACTTGGATTATAAAATACGGTTTGGAAAAACGATATTGGAAGGAAAAAATGAGAATGGAGAGGATAATATTGGAAAAGAGGAAAAGGGAGTACTGAATTTGGGCAGCGCAAAAGAGGACGACAGGGCGTATTTTGATCCAAACGGAGTGATATCCAATCCGGCGCAAAGCAAGGCGGGTTCTGCCCAAAGTTCGCCGGCTTCGGCGGTTTCATCGGCGGCTTGAGAGCAAATTTCCAATATTTTCTAAGGAATCATAAATAAGACCCTTAATTTTCTGTGAATAAAGGACAAGTTATTGAAATTTTTCCCGAAAGGTGTTAAATTATATAGGTATAGAAAATCAATGGGATATTTCAGCCCGACATGCAATTTGGCGGGGCTTGTTTTAAAATTTTTCTTTCGATTTTTATCATTTCTTTTTTCTACATAAAAGACAGGAGGATGCAGCAGATGCCTTTTGAAATTGACAATGAAGACAACATCGTGCAAATAAAAGTGATTGGTGTTGGCGGTGGCGGCGGAAATGCGGTTGACCGCATGGTCGTCTCGGGAGTGCAGGGCGTCGAGTTTATTACGATCAATACGGACAAGCAGGCCTTGTTCCGTTCCAAAGCCATGCAAAAAATCCAAATAGGCGATAAGATTACCCACGGTAAGGGTGCCGGTTCTAAGCCGGAAATCGGGCAAAAATCCGGTGAGGAAAGCCGAGAGGCAATTGCGGCAGTCCTGCGCGGAAGTGATATGGTGTTTATTACCGCCGGTATGGGCGGCGGCACCGGTACCGGCGCGGCTCCCATTGTGGCAGAAATTGCCCGTGACATGGGGGTTCTTACCATCGGTATTGTAACAAAGCCTTTCACTTTTGAAGGAAAGCGCCGTATGGAACAGGCCGAAGGCGGAATTTCTGCTTTGCGTGAGCATGTGGATTCGTTGGTTGTGATTCCAAACGAACGCCTGAAGCTGGTCAGCGAGCAAAGAATTACTTTGCTTAATGCATTTACCATTGCCGATGATGTTCTGCGTCAGGGTGTGCAGAGTATTTCTGACCTGATTAAACTGCCGGGTCTGGTGAATTTGGATTTTGCAGATATCTGTGCAGTAATGAAAGATGCAGGATATGCACATATGGGTGTTGGACGTGCATCCGGAAAAGAAAAAGCACAGTTGGCCGCCAGTATGGCAATTTCCAGCCCCTTGCTGGAAACCTCTATCAGCGGGGCCAAGGGTGTTATCATCAACATAACCTCTTCGCCGGACATCGGTCTGGATGAAATTGAAACAGCTGCCTCTATGATTCAGGAACAGGCACATGAGGAAGCAAATATTATTTGGGGTACTGCCTTCGATGAGTCTATGGAAGACGAAATGAGTGTCACGGTGATTGCCACCGGATTTGCTACCCATGACGGCTCTCCGGCTGCGGCTGCTCCTGCTGCAAAAACGGCTGGTGCACCTGCTTCTGCTGCCGGCGGAGCTGCACCTCAGCAGTCCCAAAAGATGACGGGGCTGGATGAAGACGATACCTTTACGGATATCATGTCCATTTTTAACCGGTAAGCTGTTATTTTAGAATTGGGCAGGACAGAGTCAGAATTTCTCTGTCCTGCTTTTTCTGGTTATATTAAGCGGCAGAACCACTTTGGTGTGCCGCCAGACCTTTTCCGCATTTGAGTAGGAGGAAAAAGATGCAGGTAATGATTCGTGAGGCAAAACGGGAAGATTTAGAGCAAATTCGGGCACTCTATCAGCAGCCGGATTTTCATGGGTTGGATATGGTTCCGCTGGAGCAATCGGAACGAATCTTTGAACAAATGGCGGGGTATCCATATTATAAAGTGTTTGTGGCAGAATACGAAAATCAAATCGCGGGCACTTTCACTTTGGCCATTTTGCCAAGCCTGACCGGCGATTTTGCCGGTGTCATTGAAGACGTGGTGGTAAAAGCGGAATGCCGCGGCCATTCTGTGGGCGAAAAGATGATGCGTTTTGCTTTGGAACAGGGCAAAAAAGCAGGGTGCTATAAAGTGGCTTTGTCCAGCAATGTGAAGCGGGATCGAGCCCATAAGTTTTATGAATCTTTGGGATTTGAAAAGCATGGATACAGCTTTGTGACAGAAATGTAATTCGGTATTTTTACTTAAATTTAAGGGAATTCGGGCAAAAAAGCCCTGAAAAGGCCGAATTGGCTGAAATTTGGGCAAGGCTGTCCGAAATACCCCGATTTCTCTTGCAATCTCGCTTTATTGTGCTATAATTACTGTTGGGTCGAATCAAAACGAATTTTTTAAAAAAGGAGGCGGCATCGTGAAAGCGGACCCTTTGGGCGATAATCCCATACGAAAATTCAGCGTGCGGTGCTGCCTTTGTATTTTATTGCAGAGGAGTATTTGCGCGCGGCTAAGGAGTTGAGTGCAAATGTTGTCCTATTATAAAACGATCGAAGGCAAGATACAATCCATTGCAGAATATGAACCCGGGTGCTGGATTCATTGTGTGGCGCCACGGGATGAAGAAATTAATGGGCTGATTCGCGATTTTTCGATTGAACCGGATTTCTTCCGGGCGGCCATGGACGAAGAGGAATCCTCTCACATCGATTCCGAAGATGGCAATACCCTGATTATTATCGATATTCCCAGTGTGGAAAAAACAGAAAATGGACTGGTGTATATCACCACACCACTGGGCATTATCATGACAGAGAAAAATGTTATTACCGTAATGACCCGGGAAAACTCTGTTTTAAATGAGTTTACCGAGGGTGTGGTCAGAGGGGTTCAAACCAACCTGAAAACCCGGTTTATTCTGAATATTATGCTGCGGGTGGCCACTCGCTATCTGCAATATTTAAAGCAAATTGATAAAATTAGCATGCAGGTGGAAACCGAGCTGCGAAAGTCTATGAAAAATGCAGAGCTATTCCAGCTGCTGAATATTGAAAAATCTCTCGTTTATTTTTCTTCCTCTTTAAAGGCCAATGAGATTACCATTGAAAAAATCATGCGTGGCCGTACCATACGTTTGTATGAGGAAGATCAGGATTTGCTGGAGGATGTTCTGATTGAAGTCAAACAGGCCATTGAAATGGCCAATATTCATTTGAATATTATGTCCGGCACGATGGATGCCTTCGCTTCTATCATTTCGAATAACCTGAATATTGTGATGAAAGTGTTGGCCTCGATTACGCTGATTATTTCCATTCCCACCGTTATTTCCAGCTTGTATGGAATGAACGTGACCGGGCTGCCGGTTCCGGAGTTTTGGTTCCCGGTGGTGGTTGCGATGGGATGCATGGGGATTGCGGCATATTTTCTTCGAAAAAAGAATATGCTGTAACGGATTGCGACTGCAATATCCGAACAAAAAACAAGGGAGCCTTTTATGGGCTCCCATTTGTGTCATAATTGAGGTTTTTACGAAAATAAAAGCTCTTTTGCTGCCGCGGGAATTTCTGACACCGAGCTGACTTTGCGGTCGGCTGCTGCCATTTCGGCGGGACGGAATCCATACAGGCACCCGATAAAGGGAAGGTTGTTTTCCCGGGCGGCATTTAGATCAAAGATGGTATCGCCTACCATCAGTGCTTTTTGAGGCTGAACCTTTTTTAAAAGCCGCGCAAGGCTGACGCCCTTGTGCCCGGCATCAGCGTCTAAAGGCTGGATTACATCAATCAGCTGTTCCAGCTGGAGTGCGCTTAAAATAGCACTGATATACCGGGTGGAAGAATTAGAACATACGGCTGTCACCCAGCCGTCCAGCCGCATTTGCGCCAGCATCTCGGTGCAGCCTTCATAGGCTTCTGCCAAATGCAGATATTCGTTTTCCACTTGAATGATCCGGTGTACATAACGTCTTTGGGTTTCTTTGTCCGAACCGGGCAGAAGGGCCGGTAAATATTCGCTGGAAGGCGCGCCGAAAGTGGAACGGATTTGTTCCGCAGTCTGAACCGGATATTCCATTTCGGCCTGCACGATTTGATGTACTTTCACTGCAAATGCGTCGGTGCGGTGCAGGGTGCCGTCCAAATCAAAGACAATCAGCTTTTCTGGTTTTTCCATAATCGCAGTCCTTTCTGTTCCCTGTAATGATTTTATTGTATCATGATTTTAAAGAGGACGCAGCTTTTTTCAGCAGGAAACAAAGGGATTTCTAAAAAATCAGCTTTTTTACTGGAAGTAAAAAAATTATTTCAAAAAATCAGTGATATTTACGGAGTTTCTACATATTCGGAACATAAAATAAAGGAGAGAAATGATTTTGGAGCGAATCAAACTGCATACAAAGAATTTAAAAGAACAGGCGGCAACATTAAAAGCCGGGGATTCGGTTTTGCTTTCCGGCACAGTATATACGGCTCGTGACGCCGCTCACAAACGCATTTTTGAGCAGATAGAAGAAAACAAACCGCTGCCTTTTGTTGTGGAAGGCGCAGTTATTTATTATGCAGGCCCCACACCCACGCCCGAGGGGATGGCCATCGGTTCCTGCGGCCCCACTACTTCCGGCCGAATGGATCCTTTTTCGCCCCGCTTGATGGACATGGGGTTAGCCGGGATGATAGGCAAAGGAAATCGCTCAAAAGAGGTAGTAGACGCCATCCGCCGCAATGGCGGCGTTTATTTGTGTGCCATTGGCGGCGCCGGTGCTTTGGCCGCCCAAAGCGTTCAATCGCTTGAAGTAGTGGCTTTTGAAGATTTGGGCTGCGAGTCGGTTAAAAAACTGGAGCTGAAGGATTTTCCGTTAATTGTAGCCATTGACTCGAAAGGAAACAGCCTGTTTTCTGAATCTTGACCCGGAAGAAAGGAGAACCCAATGACAAAACTGCTGATCCGCTTGTTTGTTTCTGACAGTGAGCAGTCTAACCGCCCACAGGTGCGGGAACGGTATGGAAAGTTGGCAGGATGGGTGGGGGTTGCCACCAACCTTTTGCTGTTCGGCATCAAATTGCTGGTGGGTTTGCTTTTTCACAGCATTGCCGTTATGGCAGATGCTTTTAACAACCTGACGGATTCCGCTTCTTCACTGGTGACGCTGCTTGGGTTTCATCTTTCTGCAAAGCCTGCAGACGCAGAGCACCCCTATGGACACGCGCGAATTGAATATATCACCGGTATGGTGGTTTCTTTTTTGGTTATCATGGTGGGCTTTCAGCTGGCGCAAACCTCTGTGGGGAAAATTCTCAATCCCCAGGCAACAGAATTTGGAACCGCTTTGCTGGTGGCTTTGATTGTGTCGGTATTTCTAAAATTGTGGCAATGCCTTTTTTATTTAAAAATCAGTCGAAAAATCGATTCCACTGCGCTGCTGGCCAGTGCGCAAGACAGCCGCAACGATGCACTTTCCACCGCTGCCGTGCTGCTGGGTCTGGTTGTTTCGCATTTTACCGGCTGGATGCTGGACGGCTGGCTGGGGCTTGGCGTGGCGATTTTTATTTTAATTGCCGGATTCCGTCTGGTGGTGGAAACCGCCAATCCGCTGCTGGGCCTTGCCCCCAGCAAGGAAATGGTAGAAGAAATTTATGAAAAAATCCTTGCTTATCCGGGAATTATCGGCCTGCATGATTTAAATATCCATAATTATGGCCCGGGCCGGTGCTTTGCTTCGGTTCACTGCGAGGTGTGCGCCGAACGAAATATTGTGGAAAGCCATGAAATCATTGATCAAATTGAACGGGATTTTTTACAGGATTTGAATATTCACTTGGTGATTCATCTGGATCCGGTGGTGACGGATGATGTGCGCACCAATCGGCTGAAAATTTTTGTGGAAGAACTGCTTCGCGGTATCCCGGGCGAAATCACCATGCACGATTTTCAGGCGGTGTGGAAACCGCAGGATTCCCGCGTGATTTTTGATGTGGTGGCGCCTTATCGCTTTCAGTGGAGCGATGAAGAACTGAAAGCGTATTTGACCGAGCAGCTTAAAACATTGGAACCCGACTGCCAGCCAATTATCGTGGTGGATCACGATGATTCCCCGGTGCGGAAAGACCGGTAAAATTTACATTTTATACTTGTTTTTTTTAGATTTTTGTATTACTATAAATTTAGCACTTTGAATGTCAGAGTGCTAAATTTATTTTTTGTTGGAAAGGAAAATCGTTATGAAGCAATTTAAAGCGGAATCGAAACGCTTGCTGGAATTGATGATTCATTCCATTTACACGCATCGTGAAATCTTTTTGAGGGAGCTGTTGTCGAACTCCAGCGATGCGATTGATAAGCTGTATTATAAGACGCTGCAGGATGGGGACACCGGGCTCAATCGGGATGATTTCTTCATTCGCATTATACCGGACAAGCAGGCCCGCACATTAACCATTGAGGACAATGGCTGCGGCATGACAAAGGAAGAGCTGGAAAATAACCTGGGCGTGATTGCAAAAAGCGGTTCGCTGAACTTTAAAAAGGATTTGGAGAAAACCGATGAAATTGAAATCATCGGCCAGTTTGGTGTGGGCTTTTATTCCGCCTTTATGGTCAGCGACTGCGTAACGGTGGAAAGCCGCGCCTATGGCAGCGATGAGGCTTGGTGCTGGCAGTCTAAAGGGGTAGAAGGGTATACCATCGGTGCCTGTGAAAAAGAGAATCACGGCACCAAAATTGTGCTTTCCATTAAGCCCTCCAGCGAAGAAGAAAGCTATGAGGAATTTTTGGAAGAGCATCGGATTCGCAGCATTGTGAAGAAGTATTCCGACTATATCCGTTATCCTATTTTAATGGAAGTGGAAAAAAGCCGCCTAAAAGAAGGCAGCGATGAAGAACGGGAAACATATCGGGAAGAAGAAACGCTGAACAGCATGGTTCCCATTTGGCGCAAAAATAAGAATGAAATTACCCAAGAGGAATACGAGCAGTTTTATCGGGAGAAATTTTATGACTATGAAGCGCCGCTCAAGGTAATTCACACCAGCACCGAAGGCGTTTCCACTTATAATGCTTTATTGTTTATTCCGGCCAAGGCCCCTTATGATTACTATACCAAGGAATATGAAAAAGGTTTGCAGCTGTATTCCAACGGGGTTATGATCATGGAGAAATGTGCGGATCTGCTGCCAGATTATTTCAGCTTTGTGCGCGGATTGGTGGATTCTCAGGATCTTTCCCTGAACATTTCCCGAGAAATGCTGCAGCATGACCGTCAGCTCAAGCTGATTGAAGGACGCCTAGAAAAGAAGATTAAATCGGAACTGGAACTGATGCTGAAGAATGACCGCGAAAACTATGAGAAGTTTTTCTCCAGCTTCGGCCTGCAATTAAAGTATGGCATCTATTCTGATTTTGGTCAGCATAAAGAATTGCTTCAGGATTTGCTTTTATTCTATTCCTCCAGCGAGAAAAAGCCGGTGACCCTAAAAGAGTATGTCAGCCGCATGAAGGAAGATCAAAAGGATATCTATTTTGTCAGCGGTGAAAGTGTAAATCGCATCGAGCAGCTGCCCCAGACAGAACTGCTGCGCGAAAAAGGGCTGGAAATGCTTTACCTGACCGATCAGGTGGATGAGTTTGCCCTTCGGATGCTGCACGCTTATGAAGAACATGAGTTTAAGAATGTATCTTCTGATGATTTGGGGTTGGAAACCGAAGAAGAAAAGAAAGCGGCAGAACAGCAGAAAGAAGAATACAAAGATTTGCTGGAATCTGTTCAGAAAGCATTGGACGGAAAAGTAAAATCTGTGATTGTATCTCAGCGGCTGAAATCTCACCCGGTTTGCCTGTCCAGCGAAGGCGCCATTTCTTTGGAAATGGAAAAGGTGCTCAATGCTATGCCCAATGCAGAAAAGGTTCAGGCCCAGCGGGTGTTGGAACTGAACCCGAGCCATCCGGTGTTTAATGTATTGAAAAAGCTTCAGCAAAGCAATCCGGAAAAACTTTCGGAATATACTCAGCTGCTGTATACTCAGGCCTTGTTAATTGAGGGCCTCCCCATTGAAGATCCCGTGGCTTTTTCCAACCAAATCTGCAATTTGATGGCTGAATAAAATGGTGTTTTAAGCTCCGGATAGAAGGCGGATGGATAGGAAATATTTGCTTGTCAAAGCAGGGTGGCTGTGCTATCATGGATAAAAGATTTTGTTCATAGATGGTAGCAAAGGGGGGCAAGCGTTTATGCGCAGCAAAAAAGAGTTGATTCCCTACACCCTGCAAACAGAACTGCCAGAGCTGGTTCTGAAAAATGCACAAGTAGTGGATGTGTTCACCAAACGAATTCGTCCGGCAGATATTGCGATACAGGATGGTGTGGTTGTCGGGGTGGGAACCCTGCAAGGGAAAAAAGAAGTGGATTTGTTGGGTCGGTATGTGTGCCCCGGTTTGATTGATGCCCATGTGCATATTGAGTCCTCTATGACATCGCCAAGGCTGTTTGCCCAGCGGATTCTGGCCTGTGGCACCACGACCATTTTCGCGGATCCCCACGAGATTGTAAACGTGGCGGGAGAGCGTGGGATGAATTACATGCTGCGCGCCAGCGAGGGCGTGCCGGTGAATGTGTATTTCATGCTTCCTTCCTGTGTGCCGATTAATAGTGAAGAGCATAACGGTGCCACATATGATGCAGCGCAGATGCGGCGGCTGTGCGGGCACCCCCGTGTGCTGGGGCTGGGAGAAGTAATGGACTATTCCGGTGTTCTGGGCGGCAATGAAGGGCTTTATGAAAAGCTGGATTTGATGCGGGATGGAGTCATCGATGGCCATGCTCCCGCTGTCAAAGGCAAGGAATTGCAAGCATACCGTCTGGCTGGAATTCAAACCGACCACGAGTGCGCTACTTATGAAGAAGCCTTGGAACGAGTACAAGACGGATTTTTGGTTCAGGTTCGAGAAGGCTCTGCTGCCCGAAATCTTGAGGCAATTGTATCCGGTGCATTGAAAGACGGCTTGCCTTTTGATCGATTTGTTTTCTGCACGGATGATCTTCACTTAAATGATGTTCAGCGTCAGGGGCATATCGATCATAATATTCGCAAGTCGGTTGCCTTGGGGCTGGATCCCATTACAGCGATTTGCTGTGCCACCATACAGCCGGCCCAGTTTTACGGCCTTTCGGATTTGGGGGCCGTGGCGCCCGGCTGCCGGGCAGATTTGGTGGTGCTGGATAATCTGGAGGAATTCCGGATTGCTGGGGTTTATAAGGATGGTATTTTAGCAGAAGAAGTGCCGTGTACTGCCCCTGCCTTTTCGGCGGAAGCGGAACTGACCCATAGCGTTCATGTGCCGAACATTGATCCGCAGCGCCTGATGTTAAAAGCACAAGATAAATTCCCGGTTATGACTTTAATTCCCGGGGAAATCATCACCAAAAAGGAATGGCTTCCCTTACCCGGCACAAACGGAGTGTTTGAGCCGCAAGGGGAGTTGCTCAAAGCGGTGGTGGTGCAGCGGCACAGTGGTTCCGGTCAGCTGGCTGTGGGTGTTGTCAAAGGTTTTGGCCTGAAAAACGGTGCGGTGGCGTCTACCATTGCCCATGATTCCCACAATTTAATTGTGATAGGGGATAACGATGAGGATATCCTTTGTGCCATTAACGCTCTGCGGGAGTGCCAGGGCGGCTATGCGGTCTGCTCCGGCGGGAAGGTGCTGCAAACTTTGCCGCTGACAGTTGCCGGGCTGTTCACTGAGGACGAATCTTTGGATGTGATCTCTGCCCAGCGGAATATGGCAGAGCTTTGCCGCCAAATGGGGGTTCCGTCAGATTTAGATCCTTTTCAGAATTTATCTTTTCTGTCCTTGTGTGTCATTCCGGAGCTTCGGCTGACAGACAGCGGACTGTTTGATGTAACGGAAAATCGCTTTTTGACGCAGGGGAGCTAAAAGCTGATGAAGAGCATTGATATTTTTTGACTGCTATAAAAAATATTTTTATAAAAAGGGCACAGGAGGTTCACTCTTGTGCCTTTTTTGTCACCTTTTTCAGTGGATTTTTGAAATGAATTTTTCCTGAAAATCTCGATTCGTTTCATGAATGGAGGAACAAAGAAGGTTTCGATTTGCTTTGTAAAAATCTAAAGAAGCGCATAAGGATTTTTTAGCGGCGAATACTAACATCATCAATTTATAATGAGGTGTTGCGCTTATGGCTAAACTGGAATGTCATGTAAATTCTTGTGCCAACAATTCCAATCAATTCTGTTGTCTTCCCAACATTCAGGTTTCAGGGGCGATGGCCTTTGATAACGAACAAACTTGCTGTTCCTCTTATGTTTCTATGCAGCAGGCTTCTTTTTCCAATGCGGTGGGTACCTGTTCCGTCCCCAATGAGGTAATGCCCATAGGGTGTCAGGTTCAAAACTGTAGCTATAATGCGGGCGGCGACTGTGCGGCCAGCAATGTTTGCATTGGGGGCAGCGGGGCTTCCCGAAAAGGCGAAACCAGCTGCCTGACATTTCGGGCTCAATAAAGATAAAATGCAAAAACAGCCTCAGTCAGAAGTGTTTCTGACTGAGGCTGTTGATCTATTTCAATTACATGCGATTATGTTGCATGTTGCGAGTGGGCAAAACACTGTATCTGCGAAGGGGATAGCAAACCGCTGCAGCTGCTACTCCGCCAATCACGGCTTCCAGCAGGCCGTTGGTTGCAATCACTGCGCCCAATGCACCCAGCAACAGCTCATAGCTCATTCCGAATGCCGCTGCATAGGTTCGCCCGAAAAATACATAAATGCCGCCCAGCACCAAAATGGTATTGGTCAGGCTTGCCAAAACGCCGCTGACTGCGAAAGGAATGACCTTAGCGCTCTTTTTGCCCTCCAGATGTCGGCTTAACAGCTGAAATACGATTCCGGCTGTCACGCCCACCAAAATGCGGGGCACAAAGCAAATGACAAGGCTCCATAGATTTCCGCTGATGTCGCCGATGCTGTAAAAAGGCGTAAATACAAAGGCAGCGGGCGATGGGGGCATAAAGGTGTTTTTCAAAAAACTGGATAGTCCAAAGACAAACCCCATGGATGCGCCGGCTTTCGTGCCCAGCATAATGGCGGTGATAATCACCGGCACACCGGACAGGGTCGCGACCAAAGGGCCGATTGGCAAAGAGCCCAACGGGGTAAAGCACACCACAAGTTCAATCGCCAACAACATCGAAAATTGCGCCAGAAATAAAATCCTTTTATTTGTTTTCATGTTTCCTCCTTGCTGCTGCTCCTTTTAGGATGCAACGCAATCTAAGATTTATCAATCACAGGAGTTTCCCCCTGTTTTGATCTGATTCCGTTTTCTGATTTGTTTTACTGCTTAAAAAACACAAAACGTTTTAAAATTGCCCAGTCAGAAAATGTTCTGACTGGGACTTATTGTTCTGTTAAAAAAGAGTTATGTTGCTTTGGGAACTGCGGGCATGCTATACCGGCGCAGGGGATAGCATACAGCCGCTGCTGTTACTGCACTGATGACTGCTTCCAAAAGGCCGTTGGTAGCAATTACCATTCCTAAAGCACCCAGCAAAAGCTCATAGCTCAGGCCGAATGCGGCTGCATAAGCCTGACCAAAGAACACATAAATACCGCCCAATACCAAAAGGGTGTGAAGGATGCTTGCCAATGCGCCGCTGACGGCATAGGGAACCACTTTCGCACTCTTTTTCCCTTCCAGCTTGCGAATCAAAGCCTGGAAAGTAACGCCGGCCACTACACCAATCAGAATTCGCGGGATAAAGCAAATGGCAAGGCTCCAAAAATTCCCCTGAACATCTCCGATGCTGTAGAACGGCGTAAAAACAAAAGAAGAGGGATTCGGAGTAAAAGTATTCACCAAAAAGCTGAACAGGCCAAAGAAAAAGCCCATGGCAGCACCTGCTTTTGTGCCCAGCATAATGGCGGTGATAATTACCGGCACACCGGATAGGGTAGCGACCAAAGGGCCAATGGGCAAAGAACCCAGCGGAGTAAAACAAACTACCATCTCAATTGCCAACAGCATTGAAAATTGTGCCAAAAATAAAATTCTTTTATTTGATTTCATGTTTCCTCCTTGCTGCTGCTCCTTAGGATGCAGCGCAACACATTAGATTTATCAAAATCAGGGAAGTCAGCCCTGTTTTGACCGAAGATTTTTTTGGGCAGCTGTGTTCTTTTCATAGATCAGCTTTAATCCATCCAGCAGCAGGTGCTTGTCCAGATGAAAGGGACTGGCGCAGTTTTGAACCACCAGTTCTGAAAACCCGCCGGTGGCGATTAATGTTGGCGGTTCATGCAGTTCTTTGGCGAATCGTGTGGCTAAACCATCCAGCATGGCGGCCGTGCCATAGAGTAGGCCGGACTGCATCGAATGAATGGTGTTTTTGCCGATATAATGACTTGGATTTTCTAAACTGATGTGGGGCAGCAAAGCGGTTCGCGTGGTCAGTGCGTGCAGCATGGTTCCCACGCCGGCGCTGATCATGCCGCCAAGAAAGTTCCCCTTTTGATCAATAAAATTGACCGTGGTTGCCGTACCCAAATCAAAAATCACGCAGGGCAAAGGGTATTTGGCAATGGCCGCCACAGCTGCCGCCACTAAATCAGACCCCAACTGTGCCGGATTATCAATTAAAATGTTTAAGCCGGTTTTCAGGCCCGGTCCCAACAGCAAAGGCTGAATACCGGAAATTTTTAAAAATGCTTTTTGCATGGGCGAATTCAATTCAGGAACCACAGAAGAAATGATTGCTCCGTGAATGTCTTTCGGATCTTTTCGGTACAGATTCATGATTTGCCACAGTTCCACTGCATATTGATCCTCTGTACGATAAGGGGTGGTCAGCATGCTGGAAACAAAAACCAGCTCATCCTGTTCGTAACCGCCCAAAGTGATATGGGAATTGCCGATATCGACGGTTATCAGCATAGAGAGTCCCGCCTTTCCTCAAAATAACCATAGTATAACACATTGAAGAGCACTGCGCAATAATTGAAGAATTGAAAATTGTTGATATTTTTGGAATTTTGTCAATGTCAGGGGAAAAAGATAAATTCGTTTATAAAGAAAGTTCTTTGTATTTTACTCTGAAAATGGAAAAGTGTATCTAGAAACTAGAGAACAATACCATTCATTTTTTATTTGAAGGATGCGAAAAATCAGTTTTCATTCCATTTATAACAGAACAAAATTGAATGATCGAATATTTTGAAAAAATTCTTATTTCTTTAGAATAACCAAATGCTGATTCCGTAAACTGGAAATTTTCTTTTGATTTGCTTAAATTTTTTATTATGAGAGAGAATTCTTTTCTTTTTAGTTCGGATAAAGAATGGATTTTTTTATTTATACTCATCAAAAAGCAATTTTACTTCATTCTATTTTTGCACTTCTGTTTCTGGAAATTTATTCCAAAATGGCTAATTTAGCCAAAAAAACGAATGGATTGATTCCCTTTTTTTGTCATGGTACAATAACTAGGAAAGAGGGGAGAGTTCAAATGGCGGAACAGAAGGAACAAAAAATCAGCCTGACCGATGTTGCATATCAACACATTAAAAAAAGTATCTTAAACTGTGAATATCTTCCCGGTCAGGCGATTTATGAAAAAAGGATGGCAGATGAACTGGATATAGGAAGAACTCCGGTTAGGGAGGCCCTCATCCGTTTGGAACATGAAAGGCTGGTTCATATTTTTCCCAGGCAGGGCATGTGTGCCAGTCAGATTACAGAACAGGATATCATGGAATTGTATCAGCTGCGTAAATTGTTGGATGTGCAGGTGATTCTGCAATATATGCATGTGATTGATCGAGAAAAACTGCTGGAATACCAAGAGAAATTCACTTGTTGCGACAGTCTGAGCGATCCGGAATATTATGAAATGGACATTTCTTTTCATTTGTTTTTAATCTCCTGTGCAAATAATGAACATCTTTTCCGATTTTATCGCGAACTGATGCAAGTGCAGTACCGGGTGGCGCTATACAGCCTAATGAAAAAACGAAACCATCCTCGCCAAAATACGACAAAAGAGCACTTACAAATTATTCAAGCGATTCTAACAGCAGATAAACAAAAGGTGAATCAAATATTGACCCGGCATATTGACAATTCTTTGTTGGCGGCGCTGGAAAGTTTAGGTTCTGCTAAGACGTAAAATCGAACAAAGTAACATAGAAATACGAATTATTCACGTTTTCTTGTGGGAAGGCCACGAAACTCAAAGAAGATTTTAGGTGGTTTTATTCGCAAAAATGATAGATTGAAAGACAAAAACTGACAAGAACATCTATTATTATTACATTCCATATGCTATAATATTGTTAAAATTTCGACTGAGAAGTGATAAAGTTGCGGATTAAAATGCCAGACCTGGAACAGGCTAGGTGGAGAAAACGAATCACCCAAATTCTTGTAATTCTGGCGCTGTTCATCACTTTGCTGGAGTTAATCACTTATTCTGTCTTTCAGCTTTCGGGGGAATTTACAGGTGCAGAAAAGTTTTTTTATATCCGCAGTCGGTTTTTGTATCCTGTTCTTCTGAATTTTGGATTTCTGTTGTTGAATTTTGTGATTCAGTTCCGGACAAATATTCGGGAATCGCTGAAATGCGACAGTGTGATTCTAACGGCGATTTTGTTGTGCACTGTAACGGCTTGGTTTCATTATACTTTAGTCAGCGCTTTAACGGCCTTTATACTTCCGGTTCTGCTTTCTACACTTTTTGCCAGCAGAAAACGAATGCTAATCAGCGCGGTAGTCAGTTTGTTTTTTATGACGGTATGTGCGCTGCATTCTTTTGCTTTGGTTCCCGGCCATCTTTACTGGACAAACAATATTGCGGTCAGTTATCTATTGTTTTTTGCAAGCCTGATTTTAAGTGATTTAATGGTGACCTATATTATGGAAAAAAGAGAAAACCTGTTTTCCAGTTACCAAACTCAATTGATTTTAGACCAGAAAATTAAAATGGATCCTTTAACAAACCTCTACAATCAACATACGTTTTTCGATAAACTGAATGAATGTGTCAATAAGGCAGAGGACAGTGACGAAGTATTTTCTATCGCAATTCTGGATATCGATGACTTTAAATCCATTAACGATACTTATGGCCATTCCACCGGGAATCAGGTGCTTGAGGGGCTGTCTGATATGATGGGACTGGTATTTTCCCCAAGCAGGGAATTGGTAGCTCGTTATGGGGGCGAGGAGTTTGGAATTATTTTTCGCAATATGTCTCAGGAACAGGCTTACGAGCGGATTGAACAGCTAAGAAGACATTTTGCTGATAACAGCTTTTCCCGAATTGGAATGAAACGAATCACCTTTAGCGGCGGAATTGCCGAATACCAATTTGGTGATGAGAGCAGCAGTATTTTTAATCGCGCAGATGCCGCTTTATATGAGGCAAAAAAGCGGGGAAAGAATCAAACCGTTACTGCGGGTTATGCGAAATTGGAGTGAAAGTTTTTTACACAAAAAACAGCCGGTTCCCAAAAGGGAACCGGCTGTTTTCATATTTTCATTCTTCATTTTAAAATTAAAATCGTGAGCCAATGATATAGAATGGGAATTAAAATAGCAGGCAAAAGATTCGCCGTTTTGATTTTTACGATTCCCAGCAAGTTAATTCCAATGCACATGACGATGGCATAGCCAACCATACAAATTTGATTTAGAAGTGTATCGGTTAGAGCCGGGCCGATCCAAGCGGCAAAAAGAGAAAGGCTCCCCTGATACAGCAGCACAGGAATTGCGCTGAAAATAACGCCAATTCCCAAAGTTGAGGCCAAAATAATAGAAGAAACGCCATCCAGCATGCTTTTGACATATAGTGTGCTGCTGTTTCCCCGCAGCCCGTCATTAATGGCGCCAACAATGGCCATGGCTCCCACACAAAAAAGGATAGAGGCGGCCACAAATCCGCTGGAAAAACCAGAAATTCGCAGTTTGGATTCCACTGCTTTGCTCAGGGATTGCAGCTTGTCCTCAATTTTCAACATCTCTCCCGCTACGGCTCCCAGCACCAGGCTGACCACCAAAAGCAGTTCTCCGCTGCTGGAAATCCGATTATCCTGTATGATAAACATTGAGCTGATGACGCCGTTCAGACCCAAAATAAAGACACAAATGCCCAATACTTTATAAAGGCTTTGTTCTATTTGAGGATTGAAACATTTTTGAAATACCATGCCAAGGATTCCTCCTAAAACAATGGCTGCGGTGTTGACTATGGTTCCAAGCATGTGCGGGTATCCTCCCTGACTTGTGCTGACAAGTGTAAAAAATGAAGCCGTTTTCATTTTATACGAGAAAAATCTCATTTTCGGCGTTGGCTTATTATAACATACAAATTCTTACAATTTTTAAAAATTAGAAAAATTTACATCTTTGATATTAATCAGGCGCTTTAATCTGTTACAATAAAAAGAAGGAAACAGAAAGGATGTGGTTTTTATCAATCGGAACTCTTGGAAAAAAAGAATTTGCAGTTTTGTGCTTTCTTTATCGCTGATTGGAAGTATGGCGACTATGGCAGGAGCGCAGCAAGGCCCTTCTTTACATAGAGAAACACTTGCGTTCCCAGACTATCAGCAAAGCACCTCCGCTCAGGCGGTATCCACTGCGGTAAAGCCGTCTGTTTTGGCAATGGGCCAGAATGAAAAGGAGGCAGAAGCTGCAATCGCTCAGGCGCTTATCAATGGAGAAAGCAAGCTGCCCCTTTTGCAATACCAGATTACGAAAGACCAGTTGCTTCGCATCCTGAATTTTACGACTTTTACGAATTATCCCCAAATCTCCAGTGCTGTGGCCTATGAGTATACAGTGGATTCTCAGGATATCATCTATGCTTTATGGCCCAAATATAATTTTACCCAACCGGAAGTAGCCGCCCGTTCTATGCAAATTGAACAGGCAGCCCAAGCAGCTCTTTCTTCCATTATCACCAAAGACATGTCTGAACTGCAAAAGATTGTAGCGGTTCACGACTATCTGGTGCTAAACTGCTCTTATGATACCCGCGTAACGAATAACAACGCCCCGCATGACTCTTTTACAGCATACGGTGCGCTGGTGAATAAAGTGGCGGTATGCCAGGGCTATACAGCAGCTTTTCAGCTGATGATGCAAAAGCTGGGCGTTCCCAGCATTGTGGTGCAAAGCACAGCAATGAACCATACCTGGAACCTGGTTCGTTACGAAGGAAATTGGTACCATGTGGATGTAACCTGGGATGACCCGATTCCCGATCGACCCGGTGTGGTGCAAACCTATGCGCTGATGCAGAGTGACAAGGGAATTATGAATGAAATCAATCAGCATTATTCCTGGGATTCTGCCGGTTATGTAGCGGTTAACACCCAGTTTGAAGGGGCCTTTAACTGGTCTGAATATCGTATGTACCATACCGCGGTAATGAAAGGGGCTGTGCTGGATGTCAGTTCCCTTTCCGGAAAAACAGGAGTTTATTCCGAATTTTTGGTAAAGCCCTATGTGGGGGGCACGGCCATTACTGTGACCAGCTCTAATCCGGCTGTTGCTAAGGTAGAACTGGTCAATGCCAATGATCCGCGCGGTGCAAAATACCGGGTTACTTATCTGGGCACCGGCTATGCTACACTTTTGGTTACCACTGCCGACGGCGGAATCAAAACAGTTCCGGTCAGCGTGAAAGAAGCGGCTGCCGCTGCGTAACGGAAAAAATCTGCTGCACTTTGTCGGCCGACAAATCATGTATGGATTTCGTGGGGGCCGGAACAATCAGATCCGGCTGGGGGAACAGTGCCATTATAGACATATCACACCATCGGCCCAGTTTATACCCGGTGTGGGGATATACGCCGATTTCCTGAAACCCCATGGAACGGTGAAATCCCATGCTGCGGTCATTGGGCAAAGTGACCAGCGCATAAAGGTTAAAATAGCCCTGTTCTTTCAACAGGGCTATCAGTGCGCGGTACAAAGTGGTGCCGGTGCCCTTGCGGTGGTGCCTTTCATCGGTATAGATTGAAAGTTCAACATCCCACTGGTATGCCGCTCGGGTCATATGAGGTGATGCATAAGCGTATCCGTGAATGACTCCGTCTTCTTCATAAATCAAATACGGATGCTTTTGGGTAATCGTTCGAATTCGTTGAGTAAACTCTTCTACACTGGGAACCTCATATTCAAAAGTAATGGTAGTATTCACAATATAGGGCGCATAAATAGCCAAAAGCTGCTGCGCATCATCTGGAGTGGCAAATCGTAATGCCATAAGCGGTATGCTCCTTTTCAATGGATTTTATTTTAACAAGTATATATTCTTTTATTATAAAAAACAAGATATTTTTTTGTATTTTAAAACAATGTTAATATTTATATGGGCAATTTCTAAAAGGTTTGTGGAACAAAACTGAGGATTTTGCCCATGTTTATATAAATTAACATTTAACCTACTTAATTTTACCAAAAATGTCAAATTTGTTTCCGATTTGTCATCGGAACTGTAAATTTATTTTCTTAAAAAGAAAATTAGATTATTTCCAAATTGATATAATGTCTAAAAAGATAATTTTGGAAATTATTTTGCTATATATTAAAGGAAAAAGGAGAAAACCATGGCCCTGATTCATGTGGAGAATCTTCGCAAGGTTTACCGGATTGACCAGGAAAAGGTGGTGGCGCTCAATCGCATTAACCTTTCTGTGGAATCCGGTGAAATATGCTGTATTCTGGGGACTTCCGGTTCCGGAAAATCCACTTTGCTGAATATCATGGCGGGACTGGAAAAACCTTCAAAAGGCCGGGTAATGATAGACGGTGTTGATGTGACGGCTCTTTCCGAAAAGGATTTGGCCTTGTTCCGGCAAAAGAACGTTGGGTTTGTGTTTCAGTCTTATAACCTGATGCCGACTTTAACCGCAGTGGAAAACGTGGCAATGCCCTTGATGTTCCGTGGAATGAATAAAGAGGAGCGAAACCGCGAGGCAGTTAAAATGCTGCGCGCGGTAAGCCTTGGGGAGCGGCTTTTGCACAAGCCGACTCAAATGAGCGGCGGGCAGCAGCAGCGGGTTGGAATTGCCCGCGCTTTTGTGGCGCATCCAAAAATTATTTTTGCCGACGAACCCACAGGAAATCTGGACACGAAAACGACCAAAGAGGTTATGGAGATTATGGTGGGAATGGCAAGAAAACACAACGAAACTTTAATTTTGGTCACCCACGACAAGGATATTGCCCGCTATGCGGATCGAATTGTTACCGTTGTGGATGGTAATGTAAAAGGGGATTGTATCAATCAGTCGATTGTTCCGGCGGCACAGCAAAGCCAGCCGGAGAAAGCGGCATTGGCAGGAGGAAAGGTATCATGAAGCACTTGCAAAAAATCGGATCATTCACAGCGGCGCTGACGCTGATAACAGCGCTGCTGTTTCAGTCTTTTCCCATTCCGGTTTTCGCGGCAGACAGCGTTACTGTGGCAGATCCGCAAATTTTGTCTGCAACCGTTCAGCCGTCTCCAATTCAGGCAGGAAATTCTTTTGAAGCAAATATCCGGTTTCATCATAATGATACAAAGATTAACGGTGCCAACAGTGCTGTTATTAAAGTCACCAGCCCCAACGGCGCGGTTCGCATAAAACAAAACGAGTTTAAGATCGACACAAATTCTGATAATTTTTCTAACGATGATGATGATTCTAAGAAAAAAGACGAAGGTTTATATTATAACCTTTATATCCCAGAAAATTATCTGACTTATGTTGGGCCGGGGCCGGGTGTTCTGCAATTTGTCATTACATATTATTCGGATCCTTATTCGGATTCCAATTATAAAAATAAAATTGACACCAAAAACAAAATCACTATCCGCAAAACACTAATTCCCGGGGAAGGTTCCGCAGATAATACGATTCGTGTGGACGAAAACAGCTCTACGCCTTCCATTGCTTCTGGCAGCACCGGTTCGGTGCAGATTCCGTTAATCAGCGGAAGCTCAATGCAAGACGCTCAAATTGAAGTTACAATGCCGACTGAAACCAAAATTACGCTGACTTCTGCCGGTTCTATCTTCACCATGAACTTTGTGGCAGGGGAGAAAAAATACCTGAATCTTCCGCTGAAGGTGGATCCCTCGGTTGCGGCAGGAATTTACCCCATTGTACTGACAATTAACAGCACGAAGCTAACGGCTTATATTCAAGTGGAAAACAGTGCTCAGGGCAAAGGCCGCGTGATGATTGAATCGTATAAGCTCGATCGTTCCAATGTGTATTCCGGCAGTACCTTTCGCATGGATTTGGTTCTGAAAAATACCAGCAGCCAGACCTATCATAATGTGAATGCTGCTTTGGACGGACTCACTACCGAAGGTTTGACCGTAATCGGCTCGCTGGATCGAAAATCGGTAACCAGCCTAGCTCCCGGTGCTACGGCTACGGTTTCGTTTACCATGCAGGCCGCTTCTAAAATGGAAACGGGAAATTATTCGGTTGGGGTGAATCTTTCTTCCGATGAAGTTCCGGAGCCGGTAACCACCAAAGCGTTTGTGGCGGTAACCGGAACGGGAGATTCCAGCGGCGGAAAACCCATCATTATTATTGAAAACTACAGTTTTGGCGGAACGTCCGTAACTGGCGGCAAAGCGTTCCCTTTGGCTCTGAAATTTAAGAACGCTAACACAGGCACTGCGATTCAGAACCTGAAAATCACCATCACCTCCACGGCGGATCAGGATACCGGCGGCGTATTTACACCGGCCAGTTCCTCTAATACCTTTTTTATCTCTAAGTTGGGGGCGGGGGCTGCTGTGGAAAAAACCATTGAGCTTTACCCCAAGGCCGATGCCAAGCCAAAATCTTATGGCATAGATGTGAAATTTGATTATGAATCTGCCTCAGACAGCAAACATGAGCAGCTTTCTGCCACCGAAACCATCTCAATTCCGTTGACTCAGCCCGATCGTTTTGAGGTCACGAATGTAGAGGTTCCCGGGCCTGTCCCCATGGGGACAGAAGGGCAGCTCAATATTAATTATGTGAATAAAGGCAAAAGTACCGTTTATAATCTTTCGGTACTGTTGGAAGGAAACTTTACCGCGCCGGAAATGAATGCTTATATCGGTAACGTAGAGTCCGGTTCTTCTGACAGCTTTGACACGACTTTGACTCCTTTGGAAGAAGGAATGCTTCAAGGAAAAGCGACCATTACCTATGAAGATCCCAATGGAGATACCCAAACCATTGTGAAAGAGTTTTCCTGCGAGGTGTCGCCTGCCTATGTGGATACGGATGGCCCCGGATTGGAGCCGGGGATGCCTGTGCCGGAAGAATCGTCCGGCGGTTTTCCGATTTGGGCCACAGCTTTGATTATAGTGGTTGTTTTGGGCGTCGGAATTACCACTTTTGTCATCGTGCGGCGCAAAAGAGCCGCTAAACGCCAGGCTCTTTTAGAGAAAGAAGACGACTATGACGATGAAATTCCGGAAAAAACAGAAGAACAGCAGGAGATAAATGGGGAACAGCCATGAAATGGAGAGATATGATATCCATGTGCCTGGGCAATCTGTTCAAACGCAAGGTGCGAACTCTGCTGACGGTGGCAGGTGTGGTGATTGGTACCTGTGCGATTGTGGTGATGTTGTCTTTTGGCATTGGAATTAAGCAAACCATGGATGACATGATGCAGAGCATGGGCGATTTAACAGTCATTCAGATTGAAAACTACAGTCCTAATCCAGAGGCAGAGCTCTTGGATGACGCCATGTTATCTAAAATTAAGGAGCTGTCCGGTGTGGTTGCCCTGACTCCCACGTATCAGGGTGATTATTCCGCGTTTGAGCTCCGCAGCGGAAAGTATGTTTACGGCGGGCAGATCACCGGCGTTTATATGGATTCGCTTGTGGAGTTCGGTTATGAGATGAAAGAAGGGGAACTGCCCCAGGGAATCATTGATGAAACCACCGTTCTGTTTGGCGAGGATGCCTTGTATCAATTTTATAACAGCAAAAAGCGGGACAATAATATGGTGTTCGCGGAACCGGATGCCAATGGCAATATTCCAGATCCTTATGTCAATCCCTTAAAAGATAAACTGGAATTGATTTTAAAAAAGAATGAAGAGAATAATAAAAAGGTGGTAAAGCCCATTAAGCTGAAAGGCATGGGCGTTATGGCACAGGATTGGAGTAAAAATCCATCGCCCGGTTACAGCGTTTTTATGGATGTGAAATATTTAAAAACGTTGATGGAAGAGTATAACAAGCTCAATAATATTAAAGTAGATAAGAATAAAAAGTTTCAGTATGAAAGCGTTACCGTAAAAGTTCAGGACATTAAGTCGGTGGAGACTGTTCAGAAAGCAATTGAGGATTTGGGCTTTAAAACCTATAGCATGGACAACATCCGAGAACCTTTGGAACAACAGACCCGTACCATTCAGATGATTTTGGGCGGACTTGGTGCCATATCGCTGTTGGTGGCGGCGCTGGGTATTACCAACACGATGATCATGTCTATTTATGAACGCACCAGAGAAATTGGTGTGATGAAGGTGCTTGGCTGTGTCATTGGCAATATCCGCACCATATTCCTGATGGAAGCAGGACTCATTGGATTTATGGGAGGAGTCGCCGGAATTGCCTTTAGCTATTTGTTGTCGTTAATTATCAACACACTGGCTGCGGGTGGGGGCGGCCTGATGGGAATGGGGGGCGGCGGACAGATTTCGGTGATTCCTGTCTGGCTGGCTCTGGGTGCGTTGGTGTTTTCTACAATGGTGGGTTTGGTTTCCGGTTTTTCCCCAGCAAACCGGGCGGTAAAAATCAGTGCGCTGACTGCCATCCGGCAGGAATAATCAGCGCAGCACCGCGGCAGTAAAGAATACTGCTGCGGTGCTTTTATTCTTTCATATAATAAATCGAAAAAACGTTCCGATGAGAAATATCCGGGCACAAAATGGGTCATGCTATTTTTAATATGGCCAAAGGTGACCGGGCGTTTTCATTGACTTTTTACAGTAATTACGTTAGCATGGAAAAATAAGGAATCGGTTTGCCGTTGCGGGTGGCACTTGTCCCGCTCAAAAGAACATGGAACTATAGTTGGCGCTGCCGCGATTGATGCGGATGTCGGCATTACAGGCTTCTCCGTTCTAAGGGTATGGTTCCTATTCTGAGAAAGGTTGTGCGGTAAAGAGTATGAATTGGGAAGAAATTTTATCGGATCCCAAACTTTGGAAAATGATTCGCAGAAAGCTTCTGTTTATTATTTTGTTTACAGTGGGGTTAATTTTTGCATTGTTCCATTTGGATCATGTATCGTCCTTGGTTTCTTATGTGTTGGCTGTGTTTGGACCATTTTTGGTGGGAATTTGTATTGCTTATGTGCTCAATATTCTGGTTCGGATCTTTGAAGAAAAGATATTTGCACCACTGAATAAAAAAGGCTGGAAGTTTTGGCTGAAAATCCGGCGGGGCATTAGTATTTTGCTGGCCTTTTCTGTTTTGTCACTGTTTTTGAACGTTATTATTGTCTTTATTGTGCCAGAATTTATCAGTTCTCTTCACTTTTTTTCGGACAATCTTCCCAGCTATATCAAGCAATTTTCCAATTGGATTACCGAAATAGTCAACCGTTTTAATCAGGATGCCAGCACACAGGATCTATTTAAAATTGACTGGACAAAGCCTTTGGAAAGGGTAACCAAAACGGTCAGTGACCTGGCGGGATCTTTGGTTTCTGTCACGATTAGTGTGGCTTCTGGGGTAATTTCTTTTATTTTGAGCATTATTTTTTCCATTTATCTTTTGTTTGGAAAAGAACGTTTGCTTCGTAATATCCGCCGTGTTCTCTATGCGTTTTTCCCCAAAGAAAGGGTGCAGAAGATTGTTGCGGTGGGCTCTTTGGCAAATCGAATTTTTAAAGGCTTTGTTACCGGCCAAATGACCGAAGCGGTAATCATCGGTACCCTTTGCTACATTGGTATGATGGTTATGGGGCTGCCTTATGCCATTTTGATCAGTGTTGTGATTTCCATTACCAGCTTGGTTCCTATTCTAGGGGCTTATTTGGGCGGTGCAGTGGGTGCTTTTGTTCTGTTGATGATTGATCCGATTTACAGCCTGTGGTTCTTGATTTTTCTGATTTTATTGCAGCAGTTTGAAGGGAATGTCATCTATCCGCGCGTGGTGGGGAGCTCTATTGGCTTGCCTGGGCTTTGGGTGATGCTGGCGATTTTAATTTGTGGCAACTTGTTCGGCATTGGCGGCATTTTGCTGGGGGTTCCGCTGTTCTCTGTTTTTTATGCCTTGCTTCGTCAGGAAACAGCACTGAAATTAGACGAAAAGGGCATCACAGAAGAAGAAGTGATGAGTGTGCCCCCTATCATCATGCCGGATCCCACCGGCGAGGCAGAAGAGAGCCAAGAGGAATTGTCTGTGCCGGAATCTTCCAGTAATGAGGGCAAATAAAGGAAGAATGACGGGAAAATTCATATTCCTGTCATGTACGTCCACAAGGTTTCTGTTATAATAATAGAACGGCGTAGCCGTGAAAAACGGCTGCGCCTGTTTCTTATGACCATTTGTTATTCAAAAAACTGGAGTACAGGGATTTATCAAAGGAGCGAAGTTTACATGCAGGAATGGATTATTCAAGTCATGGATCAGTTTGGATATATTGGAATAATGCTGCTAATAGCAATTGAAAATGTGTTTCCGCCAATTCCTTCTGAGGTGATATTGACGTTTGGTGGTTTTTTGACCACCTATACGGATATGAAGGTGTGGGGAGTGATTGTGGCATCCACAGTGGGTGCGGTAATCGGTGCATTGATTTTATACAGTGTTGGGCGTTTTTTTCCGCCGGAACGAATTGAAGGCTGGCTGGATGGCCGGTTAGGCAAAATTCTTCATTTTAAGCGTCAAGATGTGGAGCGCGCAGCGAAATGGTTCGAGACTAAAGGCCGGTTAACCGTATTTTTCTGTCGATTTATTCCCATTATTCGCAGCCTGATTTCTATTCCTGCCGGAATGACAAAGATGTCTATGGGGATTTTTCTGATGTATACCACAGCGGGAACTTTTTTGTGGAATATGGTTTTGGTGTATTTAGGGGCTTTTGCGGGGGCCTCTTGGGAAAAAGTTGCAGATTATATTGATCTGTATGCTCACGTTACGTTAGTTGTATTGATTGTTATCTTTTTGGTTGGCGGTTTCTTCTTTTACCGCTCCAGAATTGCGAAAAGAGAGAAAGACCAAAAAGTAGAATAAATTTAGGAATAGTTCTATTCTTTTTATCCATATTGTACAGAATGAACGAAACATTTGGGAATAAAATCCGATTTTTTTCTCTTGCGTAAAAGAGAGAAACTTGTATTTAAAAGTGATATCAGTTATAATTCTAAGTATTATCATATACTTTGGCAGCCGTGAAAATGGCAAAGTGCAGGGAGACGGTCTTTTATGGTCTATGGGCAAAAAGACAAAATCAATGGCTTGACGCTGCGTCCTCCACTCTCTGACAATTGGAACCAATGTTTCGTAATGGTTCGAAAAGAAACGGGAAATAAAAGATTCTGTTCAAAAATATTAGAAATCAGCGATTCCTGCTTGTCTTTATTTGGGTATTCCTTGCAGGAGCTGGAAGATCGGTTCCAAAGAGATTATTATAAGTTAGTGCATCCGGAGGATCGGAAGCTGCTGCGCTCTTCTGTGGAAGAGCAGGTTGCATCCTCCGGTTATTTTCATGCCAAATATCGTGTTATTACGCGAGACAGCCGGGTTCTTTGGGTATTGGAATATGGTGTGGTTGGGGAAAAGCACTCTTTGTCCTGCACGGTTTTGGATATTACAGAGGGTGTTACTCAATGCCGCATGTGGAAATCTTCGCGGCGGCGGTTGGATGCACTGATGGATGTGATAGCCGGCGGAGTATCAGTGGTCACTTTCGATCAAAAAAGATTTGTTCTTCAGGATGCTTCCGAAGGGTACTACCGTCTATTTGGCTATAGCAAAGAAGAATATTTGCAGCTGCCTCGGTCATCCATGGGTATTTGTACGGTGTTTGTAGAGAACCATCAAAAATTATTTTTCAAAATTCAAGATTGGCTTTCTCAGGGCATTCAAAATTCTGTAACAGATGAATATAAAATTCGGCGCAAAGATGGTTCAGTGACTTGGATTACGGCAAATTTATCGGTGACGGGTCAAACAGATCAGGAATATGAAATTCAAATGGTTTTGACAGACAGCACCGTGTACCGGATGATTATGCATGAGGTGAAGGAAGACCAGCGGGATATTGTGCAGGAAAGCATCTTGGAAGACCTTGTGTTTGACTATGAAGTTGGTACTGATACCCTTCACTTGTCGGATTATTATGGCAGTGTTACCGGGCAGTCGTCTGTGATAACGGAATATAGCAAAAAAGCCATAATCGAAAAGAGAATCTATGAAAAGGATGTTCCCATCTTTCTTCATGTGATCCAAAATCTGAGGAACCAT
The DNA here is from genome assembly GCF_900240385.1 of Clostridium minihomine. GTDB lineage: Bacteria > Bacillota > Clostridia > Oscillospirales > Acutalibacteraceae > Faecalispora > Faecalispora minihomine. Next base: position 158,553 of record NZ_OEQH01000003.1, read on the forward strand.
GTGAAAATTACCAATACCATCCTGCGTTTTTTGCACGACGACGGCCGGTATTACTGGTATCATCTGATTGGTGCTGTCATTACAAACGACGGCGGACAAACGGAACGGGTAGTGGGCAAAGCAGTTAATATAAACCGTCAGAAGCAGGATATGCTTGAGTTGGTGGATCGGGCGCAAAGAGATCCTTTTACTAAGCTTTATAATAAAACGATGACCGAAATGCTGGTTCGGCAATATTTGTCTTATGAAACAGAATGTAACCATGCTTTGCTGGTCATTGATGTGGATAATTTTAAAGAAATTAACGACACCTTCGGCCATTTGTGCGGCGATGCGGTTCTGATTGAAATTTCTCGGATTTTAATGGAGAAGTTTTCAAATGCGGGTGTGGTAGGGCGCATCGGCGGCGATGAGTTTTTGGTTTTTTTGCGCGGGGAACAGGATCGGAACGCGATTCGAAAAAAGGCCCAAGAGGTCTGTCGGGTATTCCGCCAGGCAGAGATTCTTTCTAATGTGGGGCATTTGCTCAGCGCCAGTGTAGGGGTTTCGGTAGCCCCGGAAGACGGCTCGACTTATGAGGAACTGTTTCATAAAGCCGATAGAGCACTGTATGTTTCTAAACGTCAGGGAAAAAACAGTGTAGTATTTCATTCTGAAACGATTGAGTTTGGGATGGAAGAGGATAAAGAGCAGATCAGTGCAATCCATCAGGATATGTCTCAAAATTTTCGCGTGGATTCTCAATTGGTTTTTCAAGCGACAGAAGAGCTTCTTCGAGCAGGTAAAAAATCCAGCCACATGGACTCATTGTTGCAGCTGATTGGCAGAATTCTGAGGGTCAGCCGGGTGTATTTAGCAGAAAGTTCACCCGATCGGGGCAGATGCACCATTACTTGTGAATGGTGTGCAGACCATGTGGAACAGATCAGCAGCCGGGTGCAGAGTGTTCCTTATGAGCAAATTGGTTTTCACAATCAGCGCTTTGATGAATGTGGTTTGTTCTGTTGCTGCGACACCCAAGAGTTGGGGGAAGATGAATCTTTTCGGTTGCATAATCCAACCGCACTTTCTACGCTGCACAGCGCTTTATATGATCAACAGGGGTTCCGTGGTTTTATCGGCTGTGACGATGTGCTTGTCAACCGCATCTGGAATCAGACGGAAATGGCCACACTTTCTATGTTGGCTGGCCTCATCAGCCGATTTTTGTATTATCAAAACCATTAACAGCAAAACGAAATTCTCCATTTCTTAACAGCCCTGTTCTTCCTTGGGGAAGGTAGGGCTGTTTTTTTGTCTGATGCCACTGATATGGTTACGCCGAAGAACCTTCTCAAAGCTGAAACGTTGTGCTCGATTTAGGTTGTCACAATAAGGGGGTTCTGTAAAAAAACGACAAAATTTCCAGATAGAAGCACACTTTGTCCAATTCCGAATCGGCTGCATACAATGACATTGGGGGTCAAATTTATCAGCCTCTTAATGGATGTGTTAGTGTGAGTATTATTGAATTGATTGCCGAACAAGGATTGCTTTTAATTCCAGTGCTGAATATTTTAGGTGAAATGATAAAAGGGTCTGAAAGAATTCCGGACAAGTATATTCCGCTGATTTTGTTGGCCTTTGGAGTGGCCGGGGCAGTGGGTGTGCTGGGACTTTCCGCAAATTCGATCATTCAGGGCGTGTTGATTACAGGCGCTGCGGTATACGGAAACCAATTGGTAAAACAGTTCCAGAAGTAAAAAAAGAACCATCCCCGCACTTATACGGGGATGGTTCGATTATTCATGGTGAGAGGGAACTTGTGAATTCCCCTCGCTGTGAATGAATTGAAATGTATCATGAGATTTTGCCGTTTCAAAGAAGAAACTTTCAAAAAGCGGATCACTGTTGACTCGTTACGCTTGGGATGCCCAACTTTTCCCGTCCTTCTGACAGCTTTTGGTGAAGATAATCGTATTGATCTCCCTCTGCCACGGCATATCGATCCGGGTAAGTTTCCTGCACGTCAACAATAATGTATCGGCTGGGCTTTTCGAATACGAAATAATCATTTACCAAATACTCAGAGTTGTCGTCCACTGTAATATCAATATGGTTATTATAATCCAAATCCATCTCATAAAATTTATCGTCACCGGGGAGAAACTGCAACCGGCTTAAAAATTCAGAAAATTCGGTAGCACTCCGGTCGAAAAGACTGTCTTTTAAAACATTTTGGAATTGCCTGCTTGGAAAAGTGTCCTCCGGATAAAAAATTTGAAATGTTACATTTGACATTTGCCGGTATTGAAAGACACCCCAAGACAAAACCAATAAGACAGCAGTAATCAAAGCGATAACGGCATTGCGTTTTTTGTTGTTTGTTTTCACTGTACACCCACCTGAAATTCAGTTTGCTATCTGCACAACAGTTGTCACCAACACTTACATGAAAGGGGAACTTTTCACCCTATCATAATCCCATTGGACTCACCTCATGTTTCGCTTTAAGATGCTATCTAACAATCTTCGATGGTGGTCTGTGACTGATTTTCCAATATTTTCATGAAAGAACCCATCCTTTGCTTAACGCATTGGATGGGTTCTTTCATGAACGGATCATCGCCGCACTTGTGCGGGATGGCCTTTATTCCAGCATTCCTCGGTGTCTCAGGTTGTCGGGATTTACAAATAATCCCATTCCGGTTTTTAGGCGGCTGAATCCCAATTTTTGATAAAAAGACTCTTTTCTGGGAGCAGCATACAAAATGAAGTTGCAGCCGGGTGTTTGCCGAATTAATTCTTCTACAATTGTTCGTCCCAGACCAAAGCCTTGATATTCGGGAAGCAGTGCAATGTCATAAATAGCCGTTTGAACTGTGCCGTCTGACAAGGCACGGCCGCAGCCGATTAGTTTTTCTTTTTCCCATAAAAAGACAACGGCATAGCTGTTATGAAACGCTTTTTGATAAATCTGCGGTGTTTGGCAAGCTAAACCGGCTGTTCGGATTAACTCTGTCAGCGCGTTCCAGTCCATTCCTTCACAACTGTGCGAAATACGGTGTTCTATCATGCCGATCACTCCCCGGTGGTATTTGGGGTTTGCTTTTGAATGAAGTTCCAAGAGTCACGGCACATATCAGCAAGGCTATATTCGGCTTGCCAGTTCAGTTCCCGTTCTGCTTTGGAAGCATCAGCGTAATATTCCGCCAGATCCCCGGCGCGTCTGGGCGCAAACTGATAGGGGATAGGGACTCCCGATTGCTGTTCAAAGGTTTTGACCACTTCTAATACAGAGCTTCCGCGGCCGGTTCCTAAATTGTAAATTTTGGTTCCACCTTCGTCAAAAAGAGATTCTACCGCTTTTACATGTCCCCGAGCCAGATCGCAGACATGGATATAGTCCCGCACTCCGGTGCCGTCTGACGTGGAATAATCATTCCCAAAGACGTTCAGATAAGGCAGTTTTCCTGTGGCCACCTGTGTAATATAAGGCATCAGATTGTTGGGAATCCCATTGGGGTTTTCACCAATCAGGCCGCTGGGGTGGGCGCCGATGGGATTAAAGTAACGCAAAAGCATCACACCCCATTGGGAATTGCATTTGCACTGATCCTGTAAAATCTGCTCAATCATCGCCTTTGTGGTGCCATAGGGATTCGTGGTTTGCCCGGTGGGCATATCTTCACGATAGGGGATTGGGTTATTTTCGCCGTATACCGTGGCAGAGGAGCTGAATACCAGCCGATTGACCCCATGCTGTTCCATTTGCCGCAGCAGATTTAATGTGCCGGATACATTGTTGAAATAGTAGCGAATGGGTTGGCGGACACTTTCGCCAACGGCTTTGAGTCCGGCAAAATGGATGATCGCATCAATGGAATGTTCTTGAAAAACCCGGCTCAAATTGTCTTCATCCAGCAGGTCGCATTGATAAAAAGCAAAGTCTTTTTTTGTGATGCGGTGAATGGAATCCAATACTTCCGGCGAAGAATTAATAAAATTATCCACAATGATAACAGAATAATCGTTTTGCAGCAGCTCCACACAGGTATGGCTTCCGATAAATCCGGCTCCTCCGGTCACTAAAATATGTTTCATTGGAAAAACTCCTTAAAGAATTTTTAATACGGCGATTCCAATGCTTCACCCGGCTTTTTTTCGGTCAGGCCCAGCAAACGGTGGGCATTTCGCCAGTTAATGTCCTCCATAATATGGTCAGGTAAATTCATTCTATTCATAAAGTCAATTTGATCTGCGGGCAGGCTCCAGGGGCAGTCGCTGGCAAACAGCACACGATCGGTGCCGTGCTTTAAAACCATCCGTTTTGCCTGTTCCAGTTCGCAGAACAGATAGGACATCGATACATCCAGATACACATTTTCAAGGCCAAGAAGATGTTCTTCGGCTTCCTCACAGGTTTCCATTCCGCCCAAATGCGCTGCAATGATGGAAAGATGGGGGAATCTGCGTGCGATTTTCGCCAGATTTTTTGGCGGAGTATGCACGGTATCGGGAGAAACCGGATCCCACCCTGCGTGAATGGTCACCGGAAGTTCAAGAGCCTGCATGGCCTCATAAAGCGGATCCATCTTTTTGTCGTCTACAAAATAATTCTGGTAATCGGGATGAAGCTTTATACCATGTAGTCCCATCTTTTTAATTCGCTCCAGTTCTTCCACAGCGTCCGGTGCGTCCGGATGAACAGAGCCAAAGCAATAAAAAAAGTCATCCTGCATTTCTGCTGCCCAATTATTTACTTTTTGTTGCTGGGAAGGATTGGTGGCAATATTCATTACCGCTGCGCCAGAAATTCCCCAGTCTTTTAGTTTTTTGCGGGTATCAGCAAGAGTGGCATTGGTTACAGGCGGCAAATGACTGGTTTCACCGATTCCGGAAAGAGCTTTTTTCGCTAAAAAATCCGGAAAAATATGAATATGCATATCAAAAATCATGTTAGATTTCCGACATCCTTTCTTTATGTTGTCAATTATATTCCTATCATTTTACACGTTTTGCAAATGAAAAACAAGGCATGAGGGTTTCATGCCTTGCTTGGTTTTTACTTCTCTACCGAAAGGAGAACATATTGTTTTGATTCCCTGGTTCTTTTGAATCCGCCAGATTTTTTTTGACATCCTCATATTGTACATGCAGCAGATCAAGCGCAGAACGGTTTAAGGCTGCGGCCTGATCAAACAAACGGGTGATTTCTAAAGACAAAAGCATTGCATGCCGTTCATCAGGGGTGCAATTTTCTTCGGGAATCTGCTGTGCCAGCACAGCGCGAACCCGCTCTTGATCCTGTGGGTTTTGTTCTTCCAGCCGGGATTGAATCAACAGGTTGCATTTATCGACTCTTTGCATCAAAAGGCCCCGCTGATCCAGCAAATCGCCCAAGTGGATGGATTCCTCCATGGCCTGTACTTCCATCTGCTTGGTAATATTTAAAATTTGTTCCATCAGAATTCTTTTTTGCTCCAGACATTCCAAAATGTCTTTTGTCAACATGATATTCTCCCATCTTTTCTGTAAGCCCTTATTTTTTCATGTGGATTAGCTTTTCTGCCTGTACCCAGGTTTCACGCATTTCCTTTACCAAGGGGACCAGATCATCCAGAAGTTGAGCATCTCGGCGAATTTCTGCACGGATGATTTGCTGATTGCAAAAATAATATAAATCATATAATTCTTTAGAAATGGAATATTTATGATCCAAAACAGAAGAAAGATATTGAAAAATATTTTTACATTTGGTTGTGCATTTATCGGAATTTTCAAAATCTTGTTGTTTGAGCAGCATGGATCCATAATGCAGGTTCTTTAAAACCTCGTCAAACAAAAGAACCAATTGTTCCCCGCGTGACATAGTGGATATGGATTGCTGTTTATACTGAAGAATAGCATTACTTTGCATGATACACCTCGGCTTTAATCATCAGGTGGAAGTAAAGGAAGTGAAAAAGCTGGCCTGAGTATTCATTTGAGAAATATACTTCTCCAAAGCTGTAAATTTGTTATAATATATTTCTTGTTGAGAACTTAAACGAACTTTTAGTTCTTTCACCTGAGTGTCATAATCCCTCATTTTTTTTGCCAAATCACTTTGATCCACCGCGCTGGTGGTACTGCCGGCTTTTGTGATCAAAAGTCCGGTATTAACCAAACTGTCTTTGGTATATTTGGTCATGACATCTTGCATTCGTGTGGCAATTCCGTCTGAGCCGGTAAACAGGGAAGCGACCTTTTCGGGATTTTCATTGAGTGCTTTTTTTAATTTATCCTCGTCAATGGTCAGTTTTCCTTTTTCGCTGTATTTGGTGGACGCAATGCCGATTTCATATAAAGCAGAGCTGAGGGAAGCGACTTGATCGGTCATCGCATGGCGCCAATCCAAGGCAAAACTGTTCAGAAGGGAATCATTGAATAAAAGGCCCTGCTTTGCTTTCTTTTCCCAAGAGGCGATTTGGCTTTCGCTCATATCAGCCTTTTGTGCATCTGTCAACGGCAAATATTTTCCGTCTGTGGGCTTTTTCTCATCAATGAAGGTGTTAACAGTAGTTAAAATATTATTATAATCCTCAATAAAATCTTTGATTTTAGTAACCAAATCATCTGTTTTATTCTGAGGGGTAAAGGTAATCGGCTCAAAATCCGTACCGTCTGCGTTTTTTGTGGGGGTAGTTTTCAAAAGCTCAAAGTCCACACCATCCAGTGTGAAATTGTTGCTGCTTCTGGTAATTTTCTGTGCAGGCAGGCCATCGGCCAAGCTAACCATAATTTCAGCATCCTGACCGTTTTGCACATCAATGTTGCTGCTGCCAAACAAGGCTTTGGCCAAGGTGCCGCCGTCTTTGTCCACAATATTTACTTTGCTGCTTGCGCCGCCTGTTTTGGCCACCACTTGGAAGGTATCCAGTGTATTGGAATAAGTAATGGTCACGTTCGCTTCCGGATCATTATTGATTTTTTTCAGAATGGAGTCAATGGATTCTGTTTCTTCAAACTCGAATTCCTTGCCGTTGACTTCAATCCGATAGACACTGGAAGCCGGGGGATTCTCGGGATCTTTAGGTGCGGAAGGGGTTAAGCCGCTGTCAGACAGGTTTACAGCGATGTCTTTCAGTGTTTTATTGGTGTTGAGCCGATTGGATTCCCCGGCATAAACCTTCAGCGCACCGTTAATTCCCAGCACACCGCTTTTGCTGGAGGAAACGATTGTGAAGGTATCGGTATCGGTACTGGTTTTGCCATCGGAACCAACCACCTGAAAAGACAGCTTTCCGTTATCGTTCGAAACTTTAATTGATTTTTCCGGTGTTTCACTGGTAAAGCCATAACTGGAATTTAACTTAGTTTGAAGAAAATTAGCCAGCTTTTCGGGTGTGTCATATAAGCTGCGTTCGGTTTCGTTGAACGAAACTGTTCGGGAAAGCCCATTTAAATTAAATGTCAAAGTGGAACCTGCCAAACTTTCATCCAAGTTTGTATTTGTGTACAGAGCGGTTGCATCTGTGGTTCCGGTAATCTCTGTTCCGGAAGCATCTTTGGCAATTCCCAAAGATTTCAGCAAAGCTTCTGAACCACCGCTGACCTTTATGCTGGAACCAGAACTGTCCCCGATACTTTTGAGCGTAACAGAGGTTTGATCGGAGGATAGTTCAAAGCTGACTTTATCCTTTAGTCCCAATTCTGTTAATTGTTCGTTCAATTGCTCGGTGACTTTATCAAGGGTTGTGGTGCCGCCGTCTTTTCCCACAGTCAGGGTATAGTCCTTGCCTTCAAAAGAAAACGAAAGAGCGGCGCCGGTAACGGTGCTTTTTTCCCACTCGGCTTTGACTTCTCCCGTTTGAATTTTTTGGTTAGACACCTTATGGTTCGACAAAAACGAAGACTGTTTGGCCAAGTGGTTGACCGAAGAGATCTTCATGTTCTTTGCCGCAGCAGCGGATCCGCTGACGTTTACATAGGGGGAATTATTGATAATCGATGTGGTGTTAAAAAAGCTGGCATTTAAGATGCTGCTTGAGCTGGTTGTGGAGTTAAAATATTTGGTTTGAAACTCCGATACCGCTTTAATAACACTTTGGTAAGCCTCTTGCTGCCAAGAAGCAACTTGTTTTTTCTGAAGCTGAGAATCAATTTTATTCTGCAGGCCTATGGTAAACTGTTTGACCAGCTCGTCCGTATCCAAACCGGACATCAGGCCGCTCATGCGTTTAGAAGCAGATGCGGTTGCGTAAGCAGACGAAGAGGAAGTGCTGGAATTCGTCGATAAATAAGACATAATGAATCCTCCTGATCACCTAATAAGTCTATTTAATTTATATATCGTTCATTTTAGAAAAAAAGTTAGTAAAATATATGGAATCTGCTGCAGGATTTTGCTGAAATAACAATTGCATTTCCAGTATTAATATTGTAAACTAGATAAATAGGTTTTGTTGTACTATTGCTTAAAGCTATTATAGCAAGAAGGAAAGGAAGCACATGAATTTTGTTCCAATCGATCAGCTGAAAGAAGGTATGAAGCTGGATCGGGACGTATATTTATATGATTACAAGACTTGTAAAGTCGCCATGTTGCGTTCCGGGCAGATTCTGACCAGCGCGTACATTCAAAAGCTTAGCGAACTGCAGGTGTTAGGGGCATATATCCATTCCGATGAAAAACAGGGGACACAAAGGCTGCCGCAGCCCCCTTCTCCCATTAAACGGGAGTTAAAGGAAGAGGCCATATCGAACCTTGAAAATGTCTTTGACATGTTCGATAAAAATGCTCAAAATATTAATATCAGCCACATTAATCAAACGCTTAATATCTCTAAAAAACTGGTTACTGCTTTAAAGCACAATAAAAATATAGAACTGAGCATCGCAAATTTAAAAATTTATGATGACTATACCTATAATCATTCTTTAGGAGTGTCTATCCTTGCCATTGCCATTGGTCTGTCCATGGGGCTAAAAACCAAAGAACTGTACGATTTGGGCCTTTGTGCATTGCTGCATGATATTGGGAAAATGTCAATTCCCATTGAAATCATTGCAAAGCCCGAAAAACTTACCCCGGAAGAATACGAAGTAGTAAAACAGCATCCTTATAAAGGGGCTGAGTTTTTTTTGAAACATAAGCTGGCCAATAAAACAGTTTGTGCGGGTATTTTGACCCATCATGAAAAATATGATGGCTCTGGTTACCCCAATGGGCTTAGGGGGGAACAGATTCCTCTGTTTGGCCGGATTATTGCAGTGGCAGATGTTTATGATGCGCTTACGTCTGTAAGGCCATATCGAAAGCCCTCTTCTCCCACAGAGGTTTTGGAATACATAATGGGGGGCAGCGGCACGGCTTTTGATGTTCACATTGTCGAAGCTTTTTTAAAAAAGGTTTCGCCCTATCCGGTGGGCTCCTGTGTTAAGCTAAGCAATGGGGAAATTGCCATTGTGGTGGGCCAAAACGACTGTCACCCCTTGCGCCCGCTGGTGCGGCTTCTCAGCGCACCGGATCAAGTTTTGGACTTGTATTATGGCAGAGAGAATTTATCTTTGGTAATCGAAAATGCTTGTAACATTGCAACGGATGATTTGGAATCACCCGAAGAAGAGGATGATCCAGTCATTGAATAAGTAAATTTGCAATAGAAAAACACAGCAGGGATCTGAGCTCCCCGCTGTGTTTTTCTTTGTTTTGGTTACAATTTATTCGGCTGCCACTTCATCTAAAGAGAAGTATTCCACCAAACGCTGTAATTCCCCTGCATGATCTGCCATTTCTCGGCTGGAAGCAGCGCTTTGCTCCGCAGTGGCGGAGTTTGTCTGTACCACAGAAGAGATTTGATCCACACCAAGGCTGATTTGGCTAATGGCTGTGGCCTGCGCATCAGAAGCAGCTGCAATGCGGTTTACCAGTTCGGTGGATTTGCTGTTGGCATCTAAAACTTCGCGCATGGTTTTTGCGGTCAGGTCTGCAATGTTTTTCCCTTTTTCTACTGCCGTGATAGAACCTTCGATCAGGCTCGTGGTGTTTTTCGCAGCTTCTGCACTTTTGCTGGCCAGATTCCGGACTTCTTCGGCAACCACGGCAAAGCCTTTGCCCGCCGCGCCGGCTCTTGCTGCCTCAACAGCTGCATTCAAAGCCAGAATGTTGGTTTGCCGTGCAATGTCATCAATGGTTTTGATGATGTTATTAATTTGGTTAGATGACTTTGAGATATCCGCCATAGCGTCCAGCATACGTTTCATTTCCAGTGCAACGCTATGCATTTTCTCCTGCGCTATGGCCGAAGCACTGTTTGCTTCAGAAGCATCGGTAGCGTTCTGCTTGACCTGCTCTGAAACATCCAGAATAGTAGCGGACAATTCCTGAATAGAGCTGGCCTGTTCGGTAGCTCCCTGCGCCAAAGCCTGAGAGGCGCTGGCCACCTGTTCAGAGCCGTTGGACACTTCATTGGAGGAACGGGAAATTGAGGTGACGTTATTGACCAAAATCTGGGTCAGGGAATTCATGGATTTTTTGATACGTGCAAAGTCACCCGAATATTCATGATGATCGACAATGTTGATTTTACCGCTGGCAATGGTATCAAGTACTTTGGAAATGCTTTGAATGTTTGTCTTTAAAGCAAGAGTTGTGTCATTTATCAATCGGCAAATTTCCCCCACCTCAGTGTTGGAATCATAGTCGATATAAACATCAAAATTTCCTTGTGCCAGCCCGCTCATCGAATCTTTCATCATACTGACTGCATTCTGAATCATAGTTGCGATTTTCCAGACAAGTGTGATAACAATGGCCGCCGAAACAACCAAAACCAATATGGCCGGAATGACCAGTTGCTTGGCAAATAAAACGGCGCAAAGAACGCCCATCAAGAAACAGAACAGCGCTGTGCCCAAAGTGATGGCCAGCAGTTCGGCTTTAATTGTAGCATAAGAATGTTTTTTCAGCATGTTTTCTTTTCTCCTCCATAGGTATCACAGGCAATGATTGGCATCTGTCCACATCATTGCTTACAAATGATCAAGCGCTTGCGTAACCTGTTGCATTTCTTCATTGTTTAATATTTTTTTTGGATCGACCAGAAGAACGACCTTGTCATGCAGCTTTCCTACACCGGTCAGGTACGCATTTGCACTATGGCCGGAAACAACTACGGGCGGCGCAGAGATGTTTTCGTCTTCAATTACAGACACTTCGTTCACGGAATCCACCAGGAAACCGATATAGTTTTCTTCCAGTTTGGTCACGATGATGCAGGTGCGTTCGCCATATTCCAAGCTGGGTTTGCCAAAACGAAGCCGAATATCAATTAGGGGAATGATGTTCCCGCGCAGATTGATGACCCCTTTGGCATAAGCTGGGGAATCGGGCACAGGTGTGATTTCCTGCATCCCAATAATTTGTACAACATCAGAAATCGGAACGCCGAACAGCTGGCTTTCGAGCCAGAAGGTCAGATATTTCCCTTCGATTTCCTGATTGTCTTCTTCTAAAAAATCAATGGTATCAATGGTATCTTCCATCTATGTCACCCTTTCAATATGGTTGTTATGTGGGATGGTTTGTGCTAAGCCGGTGAGCTAAAGATTCATATGTTTTGGTTAAGCCACATAGAAGTTATCGGTTCCCAATTTTTTTATCCTTTGTCTTCTTCCGGCTGCGATTTTCTTTCCAGCTGCTGGTAATCTTCGTTTTCCGTCAGGATTTTGTTAAGGTTCAGCAACAAGGCCGGGCCTTTGGCAAGGGTGACAATACCGGTGACAAAATCGTTGTTCTTTTCCCGTCCCAAAGAGGGCGTTTCGTTCACGTCAGCGGCTGAAATGTCCGTAACGTCATCCACGCTGTCCACAATCAGGCCGATAACAGCATCGTCCACTTGGGTTACCACAATGCTGGTTTGGTCGTTGTACTCCAAAGCGGGTTTTGACAGTTTCAGGCGAAGATCAATCAGCGGGACAATTTTTCCGCGCAAATTGATCACCCCTTTGACATAGGGGGGAAGCTTTGGCATCAGTGTGATGTTCTGAATACGCACAATTTCCACCACCTGTCCGCTGGGGATGGCGAAAATCTGACCGTCAATATATAAGGTCAGATATTTTTCAGCTTGATTTGATTTTACAAGTTTCTCTTCTTCCTGGGAAGAAATCAGATTTGAAGTATTATTCATTTGATTCCACCACTTCTTCCGCTGCCGTAGCGGCGGTTAATTTGTATCACAAGGAAAAGACCGAGTATCAAACATTGGTCTATTCAGTATATATATCGGTATACCAGAAAGAAAATTTAAGATTTTTACAGAAAAAAACGTTATTTATCCTCTGTGCTTTCTGAAAATTCAGGAAGAGAAATATTTTGGGCAGTTCCGGCAGCCAAAGCGGCTTCAGAGTCTTCCGGTGATTTTTCTCCATAATTTAAAAAATACAAATATAAATCTGCCACTGCCTGATACAATTCCGGTGGAATTTCCGTTCCTGCGTCCAGTTGAGAAAGCAAAGAGGCCAAAGCATCGTCCTGATAAACGGGAACGTTGCTTTGCTGGGCGATTTCGATGATTTTCTGGGCGGTATAGCCTGCGCCCGAAGCAACCACCACGGGTGCGCGTCCGGAATCCGTGGAATAACGAAGCGCTGCCGCATGTTGCTTTTGATTATACTGAGACATCGATCATACGCCTTCTTTCCTGTACTTTGTTTAAAATGATCCTGGTAGCAAAAGGGGCGTCTCCGGTGGTCAGTTCAATTTTTTCCGGTTCCAGGCCGTTGCGGGCAAAAATATCGGTAACTGCTGCGCTGATTTCTTTGGTTTCCCCTGAAAATTCAGCCGGACAATTCAGCAGCACACTGATTTTTTTTCCGGATAAGGTCAGCAGAGCCTCAAAATATCCTTTTGATTTAATATCAAAGGTCAGAATGATTTGCCGGCTTTTTTCGTCAGAAGCGCGTCCATCGCCCGATGTTTTGCTTTCTTCTTTTTCAATCCAGATTTCACCGAACAAAAATTTCCCCTGAAAATTCAGCGGCAAGAACAGGTGGTGAAAAGGCATGTAAACACTGTTATCCATCAGCAAAGAGGAAACTGTATTTTGATAAAGTTCCTGACTTCTTTGAGAATTTCCTGCTCCGTTTTCCGTTAAAAGCTTTATGATCGAATCAAACAGCTTGTTTTCAGGCGCAGTTTCTGCCTGACTCATATGTTCCAAAAAGACTGAGGTCATTTCATTGAGCTTGTGGGGCGAAAAATTCAAATCATATTTACAGAAATCCAGCAGCGATGTAAATTTTTCTGCCAGTTCTTCTCGGGAACTGATATTTAGGCGTGCCAGATCGTGTACCAGAAAAGTAATTGTGTTTCTGGCCCTTCCAAAATCATTGGTGACAGAAATGTATCTGCTTAAAAAAGGAATGATTTTATTTTTCAATACCTTTAGGTTTTGATTCAGATTATCCAAAGGCCGCTCGGCGGTCAGTTCTTCCGTCAGCTGACGAAGCTGAGCGCTGTGGGGATTCGGAATCTGGGTGCTGAGCTGCTCCAACTGGTGAATCACGGCACGGGTTGTGCTTTCGGCTCCGGTGTAAGCATTAAATGCTTTTAAAAACTGAGAAACCCGCTCGTTGAATCCGCTTTCGGGGTATTGAGCGGAAACCTGGCGAAGCATCTGGAACAGCGGGCCGTTAAACTGGGTGCGGTGATTGCCCTGAAAGGACAGATTGCGCACAATGTCCTCTCGCCCCATGTTCAGAGACTGAGAAAGCTGCTTGAGCGCTTCGGAAACGGAACTGCCCGCTTCTGTCTGGCTGGCCCGGTTAAAAATTTCAAAAGCCAGTTTTCCCAGGCTTTGAGATAGATCTGGTGTTTTTCCAAGCTGCTGCACAAATTTACTGAACACAGAATTGCGGTTCAGCAAAAAAGAAAACTCCAGATTATTATTTTGTTGGCCGGATTGCCTGTCGGTGTTGGCGGGGGGGACCAAAGCCGGATTCACCACCGAGCGTTCGGTTGGCTTGGATGGACTTAGCCTGTTTACGTTTTCACCACCCGGAATTGGGGTAGTAATTCTTAGATTATCTGCCATATGCGGGTACCTCGAAAATTAAAATTGTTGAAATCGTGGGGAAAAAGTTAATTATTCGCGAATCAATCCGATATATAAAATGAGAAAGACGAAATGATATTTTGAATTTTCATTTAGAACTTTTGAACTTTAATATAGGCGGTGGCTATTAATGGACAACAATATGGAATCTATGCTGGAAGTTTACTTGTTTGAAACCAACGGCCTTTTAACGCATTTGGATGAAATCCTTTTGCGCTGCGAACAGGCGAGCTCTTTTGATTCAGACAGCATTGACGAAATTTTCCGAATCATGCACACCATCAAGGGCTCTTCTGCAATGATGCAGTTTAACAGCATCGCAACCATCACACACAAAATGGAAGATTTATTCTACTATGTGCGGGAAAATGGAATTGCTCAGGAATTTAACGAGCCTCTCGCGGATTTAATGTTTAAATCCAGCGACTTCCTGAAATCGGAAGTGGAGAAGGTTGAGAACAATGAGCCGCTTATTACAGATATCGGCAGTTTCGAAGAAGAAATTAATCGTTTCCTGAAAAAGATTTCCGGTGAGGCGGTAGAGGAACCTCAGGAACAGCCAAAACCAGAGGCGGCTGCACAAACCCCTGATGCTGTGGCAGAAGCCCCCTCGGCTGTTTCAGATGCGGCACCTGCGGGAAAGCTGCCGGCAGCCATGCCGCAAGGCGGCGGGAGCCCGGAAGATTACCCATATCCGGTCAAGGTGTTTTTTGAAGAAGAAACCGAAATGGTTCATCTGCGGGCCATGCTGCTGATTCACGCGATCACCGAAAATGGCGTGACAGTGCATCATTCCCCAGACCATCTGGATACGAACCCGCAAAACGCGGACATCATCAGCCGGGATGGCCTTTTGATTTCTTTCCGCACCAGTCAGGAAATGGAATCTTCTTTAAAAATGATTGAAAACTTTGTGTATACCAAAAATTATACCGTTTTAACTCCCCAAACACAACAAAAACAACAGATTCAAAATGTTCCGGAAGAAAAACAGGTTGTGACCAATGAAACTTCGAATAATAATCATCAGGCCATCAAGCAAAACCTGATTAACGTGAATCTTTCGAAACTGGATAATCTGATGGATTTGGTGGGCGAAATTGTTATTACAGAGTCTATGGTGACGGCGTCCCATGCGGGGCAGTCCGGCGAAACCGGTGTGGATAACAATTATACCAAAGCATCCCGCCAGCTGCGCAAGCTGACCGATGAGCTTCAGGAAATTGTCATGTCTATCCGCATGGTTCCGATTGCCGGTGTGTTCCAGAAAATGCGCCGAATCGTCCGGGATATGAATAAAAACTTGGGCAAAGAGGTGGATCTGGTTTTGGTGGGCGAAGACACCGAGGTGGATAAGTCCATTGTAGACAATATCAATGACCCAATTATGCATGTGGTTCGAAATGCCATGGATCACGGTATTGAAGACACCAAAACCCGTGTGGAAAATGGAAAGTCTGCCAAGGGAACTGTTACTCTTTCCGCACAGAACACCGGGGGCGAAATCCTAATTACCATTGAAGATGATGGGCAGGGAATTGACCGGAACGCTGTTTTGGCTAAGGCAAAACGCCAGGGGATGCTGAAAAAGAGCGAGAAAGAATATTCTAACCGAGATGTGTATAATTTCCTGCTGATGCCGGGCTTCTCTACCAATGAGGTGGTTACCGAGTATTCTGGCCGCGGCGTGGGAATGGATGTTGTTAAGAAAAATGTAGAAAAAATAGGCGGGGATGTGACTCTGTCCAGCGAACCCGGAAAGGGCACCAAGGTGCTCTTTAAGATTCCGCTGACTTTGGCCATTGTCAACGGCATGAAGGTATCCGTTGGTGAAACCATGTTTATTATTCCCACCAACAACATTAAGCAGCTGGTGAAGATCACTTCAGATCAGGTGCTGCATGATACCAACGGCAATGAGATTATATCCATGCGCAATCAGTACTTCCCTTTGGTTCGTCTGCATTCTGTGTTTGGACTGGAACCCCGGGCAAAAACACTGGAAGATTCCATTGTGGTGCAGGTTGAAAATCATGAAACCGTCTATTGCATTTTGGCGGATGATTTATTAGGGGAGCAGCAGGTGGTGGTAAAGAGCCTGCCCGCTTACCTGAATCAGTTTGATATTAAGGAATGCGGCATTTCCGGCGGCGCAGTGCTGGGTGATGGAAGCATCAGCCTTATTCTGGATATTGTAAACCTGTATAATAACAACTAAAAAACAATCTTAATAAAATAATAAAACCTAACAGTTCGGTGCCGCCGTTTTACCATTTGGCGGCGCCGGAGGAAGGATGGCCATGATACGTTTGACGGATCAGGAGTTTCAAAATATTGTTTCTTACATAAAAAATAACTATGGAATCAATCTTGCCAACAAACGGCAATTGATTGAAGCGCGAATGTATTCTGTTCTGGTGGAAAAGGGTCTGAAAAACTTTTCGGAATATCTGACGTTGATTCAGCAGCCTAACAATTCAGAAGAGATTACCCAGATGCTTAATAAGCTTACTACCAACCATACCTATTTTATGAGGGAACCGGCTCATTTTGAGTTTATTAAAACCAAATTTCTTCCGGCGCAGGAACGTTTCAATCGGCGCCGTTCCATTCGGATTTGGAGCGCGGGCTGTTCCTCTGGAGAAGAAGCGTATACCACCTCGATGGTGCTTAAAGACTATTTTAGCGTAGGGCGTCCCGGGTGGGATTTTCGGATTCTGGCAACGGATATTTCGGAAAAGGCTATGTCGGCAGGAAAAAATGCAACCTACAGTGCAGAAGCGCTAAAGAATGTTCCCCCCAGCTGGCTGACCCGGTATTTTATGAAACAAGGCACGGATCAATACCGCATCAATGATGATGTCAGACGGCATGTAACGTTTCAGAAGCTGAATTTAATGCTTCCGTTTCCGCCCATGCAGCCGTTTGATCTGATCTTTTGCCGGAATGTCATGATCTATTTTGATCAGGAGGACAGAAATAAGCTGATCAATAAATACTATGAAATGCTCAATCCGGGCGGGTATCTGCTGATTGGACATTCTGAAACGATACAGAGGGACAGTTCTAAATTTATTTATTTGGAACCCTCGGTGTACCAGAAAGGATAATTTATCATCATGACATTAAAACGTGTCGTTAAGGTTCTGATTGTGGACGATTCCTTGTTTTTCAGGACGGCACTTCAAAGAGCGCTGCTCAATGATCCCGGAATCACTGTGGTGGGAACAGCCGGCGGCGCTGCTGAGGCGGCTAAAAAAATACAGGAACTGTCGCCGGATGTAATCACGATGGATGTGGAAATGCCCGACATGAAGGGCACCGATTTTATTCGAAAAATGCTCCCGAAACATCCGATTCCGGTGCTTTTGGTCAGCTCTTTGGATATTGGAATTTTTGAAGCTTTAGATGCCGGTGCGGTGGATTTTGTTCGAAAACCCAACTGTATTGGAGTAGACTGTTCTGGCTTTTTTAACGAGTTGGCAGTAAAAATTAAAATAGCGTCCACAGCCAAAGTGAAAACTAAGACTCCAATTAATTTGGATGCTCTTGCCACTCCGACTCTGAATGTAAGCGGTAAAGGGGAAAAGATTATCGCCATCGGTGCTTCAACCGGCGGAACGGAAGCGACGCTGGAAATTTTAAAAAAATTGCCTGCCAATATTCCGGGAATTCTGGTGGTGCAGCATATGCCGGCGGGGTTTACGAAGATGTATGCGGATCGTTTGGATCGCCTGTGCAATTTTTCGGTGACGGAGGCCAAGGGAGGCGAACGGGTAGAGCCGGGCCGGGCCTTTATTGCGGCTGGGGATAAGCACATGACGCTGGCCAAAGATTCCAGGGGCTATTATATTAAGTGTGCCGCCGGGGAAAAAGTCAGCGGACACTGTCCTTCGGTAGATGTTCTGTTTCATTCTGTGGCAGAAACGGCGGGGAAAGATGCTATGGGCATTATTCTTACCGGCATGGGCAGCGATGGGGCTAAGGGACTTTTGGAAATGAAGAAAAAAGGGTCTTATACCATTGGTCAGGATAAAGCATCTTGTGTGGTGTACGGAATGCCCATGGTTGCGTTTGAAATGGGAGCGGTGACCCGTCAGGCCGCCTGTTCTTCCATTGCCAGTCTGATTATTCAAAGACTCAATCAGGCAAAATAAAAATTTAAAAACTATTTTTTATGAATTGGAATCCGGGGACTGTTTTACAGTTTCCGGATTTTTTCTATCTTCTAAATCTATGTCTGGGCGCGTGTGACCTATCGGCTTTTTTATAGTTTATCTGTGTGAAGACCGGACGCTTATGCGGAACTTCTTTTAGTGGAATACAAAACAAATCGCTTTGTTTTTGAAAATAAAAATAAAAATTAAAATTTTTAGATAAAATCTAAAAAACTATTGAAAACTAACAAATAATATACTATACTATAAACACAAAAGCACTGGTAACGTTTCCGGTAACGTTACTGAAGCAAAGTGAAGTTCAATTTTAGATTAGGAGGAAAGAAACGATGAAAAAGGTTCTGGCATTTGGCCTTGCGGTTGCAATGGCGGCTTCTTTGACCGCGTGCAATAACGGCGGGGCCAGCAGCAGTGCCGTAAGCGGCGCGCAGGAAGAAAAGTCGATTTATTATTTGAATTTTAAGCCTGAGGTTGCGCCGATTTACGATGAGATTGCAAAAGCGTATCAAGCGGAAACCGGTGTTACGCTGAATGTGGTCACGGCGGCGGCGAACACTTATGAGCAGACCTTGAAATCTGAAATCGCCAAGGCAGATGCGCCCACCATTTTCCAGATCAATGGCCCCAGAGGATACGCCAGCTGGAAGGATTACTGCGCGGATTTAAAAGACACCGAGCTTTACAAACACCTGACCGATAAGAGTCTGGCTATTGCCGAAGGCGACGGTGTGTATGGGATCCCCTATGTGGTGGAAGGCTATGGTATTATCTATAACCAGGCCATTATGGATAAATACTTTGCCATGGAAGGCGCCAAGGCTTCTTCTATCGATGAAATTAATAACTTTGCAAAGCTGAAGGCTGTTGTAGAAGATATGACCGCGAAAAAGGATGCTCTCGGCATTCAGGGCGTATTTTCTTCCACATCGCTGAAACCCGGCGATGACTGGCGCTGGCAGACTCATCTTGCCAATGTGCCCATCTATTACGAATTTAAAAACAATAATGTGGATTTGACCAGCGATGCCACCAAAGAGATCAAATTCCAGTATGCTGAAAATTACAAGAATATTTTTGATCTGTATCTGAACAATTCCGTTACACCCAAAAACCTTTTGGGAACCAAGCAGGTAACCGATTCTATGGCTGAATTTGCGCTGGGACAGACCGCAATGGTGCAAAACGGAAACTGGGGTTGGAGCCAGATAGCAGATGTGAAAGGCAATACCGTTAAAGAAGAAAATGTTAAGTTTATGCCGATTTACACCGGCATTGAAGGCGAAGAAACACAGGGGCTTTGCACGGGAACCGAAAACTTTTTTGCAATCAACAGTAAGGCTTCCCCAGAAAAGCAGAAACTGGCAGGGGACTTCCTGTATTGGCTGTATTCCAGCGAAACCGGTAAGAAGTTTGTCACAAATGATCTGAAGTTCATTGCTCCTTTTGATACTTTTGCAGAGAACGAGAAGCCCAATGATCCGCTGGCCAAAGAGGTACTCAATTGGATGTCTAAAGATGGTGTGACCTCTGTTGCGTGGAACTTTACTGTGTTCCCCAATCAAACCTTTAAGGATGATTTTGGCGCTGCTTTGCTGCAATATGCGCAAGGCACCAAATCTTGGGATGATGTGAAGCAGCAGGTTGTTACCCAGTGGAAAGCAGAAAGCGACTTGTAAGAAGCCGGTTTGCATTTCCATAAAACGGGAAAGCCGCCCCACGCCCCGCGGCGTGGAGCGGCTTTTTCCAAACATCCCGAAAGCACCGGTGGCGGAGCACATCATCCGGATTTGTTGTGGAGGAGGAGAAAACCATGCAAAAATCACTCAAAAAATATTTTGCCGTTTTTGCGCTGCCAACGGTAATTGCCTTTGTTATCGCTTTTTTGGTTCCCTTTGTTATGGGAGTTTACCTTTCGTTTTCAAAATTTACCACGGTGACAAACGCGAAATGGGTTGGCCTTGAAAATTATGTTCGTGCGTTTTCTGATGCGAATTTTCTAAATGCCTTGCTGTTTACAGCCAAATTTACTGTGGTTTCTGTTATCACCATCAACGTGCTGGCTTTTGCGCTGGCTCTTTTGCTGACCCGGGGAATTCGCGGCACCAATTTATTTCGCACTGCGTTTTTTATGCCCAATTTGATTGGCGGAATTGTGCTGGGTTATATCTGGCAGCTAATTATCAACGGGGTTCTTTTGAACTTTGGCGTGGATATTACCTTTGCGGCCCAGTATGGATTTTGGGGTCTGGTGGTTCTGATGAACTGGCAGATGATAGGCTATATGATGATTATTTATATTGCGGGGATTCAGAATATCTCTACCGATGTGATTGAAGCGGCACAGGTGGACGGGGCGTCTCCACGCCAAACCCTGTTTTATGTGACAATTCCTTTGGTCATGCCGTCAGTTACTATCTGTACCTTTTTAACGTTAACCAATTCCTTTAAATTATTTGATCAAAATTTTGCCCTGACAGGGGGCGCACCGGCCAGGCAAACCGCCATGATGGCGCTGGATATTTTCAATTCCTTCTATGGCCGCATGGGCTTTGAAGGCGTGGGTCAGGCCAAAGCAGTTGTTTTCTTCCTTTTAGTTGCGGCAATTGCGTTGGTTCAGCTTTGGATCACACGAAGCAGGGAGGTGGAGAACTGATGGAAAAGGCGAAAAAGAGAAATCATATATTTCTATTTTTGATTCTATCTGTTTTATTTGTTTTATTTTTAGCTCCTATTTTTATTGTTCTGATGAATTCTTTTAAAGGGCAGCTGTTTATTTCCAATGCTCCCTTTGCATTTCCGGATGCTATTACTTTTTCTGGAATGGATAACTATGTAAATGGCGTACAGAAAATTAACTTTTTCAATGCGTTTGGATATTCTTTGTTTATTACGGTGTTTTCCGTGGCAGCAATCATCTTGTTTACTTCTATGACGGCCTGGTACATTACCCGGGTGAAAAATCCTTTGACTTCCGGACTTTACTATTTGTTTGTTTTTAGTATGGTAGTTCCCTTTCAGATGGTGATGTATACCATGGTGAAAGTGGCCAATGTGCTGCATCTGGATAATCCGGTGGGCTTGGTGGTCATTTATCTGGGGTTCGGTGCCGGTTTAGCGGTCTTTATCTTCAGCGGATTTATCAAGAGTGTTCCGGTAGACATTGAGGAATCCTCTATTATTGACGGCTGCAATCCGCTGCAAACTTTCTTTTTAATTGTGTTTCCCATTTTAAGGCCCACAGCCATTACCGTGGCAATTCTGGATACCATGTGGATTTGGAATGACTTTTTGCTGCCTTATTTGACCATTGGAACCAAGTACCGAACGATACCTGTGGCAATCCAGTATTTGCAGGGTGGATACGGCTCCAGGGATATGGGTGCACTGATGGCCATGTTGGTTTTGGCAATTATACCGATTGTTGTGTTTTATCTGACCTGCCAAAAGCACATCATCAAAGGTGTGCTGTCCGGTGCGGTCAAAGGATAAAGACTGTAGAATACTCATTCTGGGGGCGGTTTTATTGACGATTAAAGATATTGCGAGGGAATCCGGATTTGCGGTCAGCACGGTTTCGCGCGCACTGAATAACCATCCTGATGTCAGCGAAGAAACCAAGCGGAAAATTCAGGAGGTTGTTGCGGCTCACAGCTTTGTTCCCAATCAGAATGCCCGCCAGTTAAAGCGGACGGCGACCAACAGCATTGCCGTTCTGGTCAAAGGCATTTCGAACATGCTGTTTGCGCCTATTTTAGAGCAGACGCAGGTGCTGATTGAAAAGGCCGGGTATACGGCGCAGGTTTGCTATCTGGATGAAGATGACAACGAAGTGCGGCAGGCACATCAGCTGATTCGCGAAAGCAAGCCGCTGGGACTATTGTTCCTTGGTGGGAATCTGCTGAATTTTCAGCAGGCATTTGCTCAAATTCCCATACCGGCTGTTTTGGTAGCCGCCAGTGCCGCTGGGCTGAATTTCCCCAATTTGTCCAGCGTCAGCACCGATGATACCGCGGCTTCGGCTCGAGCCATTCAACATCTGGTTGAAAAAGGGCATCGGAATATCGGGGTCATCGGCGGCAATCGGCACGATACCAGCAGCATCAGTTACCTTCGGTATTTGGGGTGCCAAAAAACCTTTGAGCAATACCGCATCGAATTTCACGAAGAACAATACCAAAAGGCACGATTCTCTTACGAGAGCGGCTATCATGCCATGAAACGGCTGCTGCAAAGCTCGCCTAAAGTGACGGCGGTATTTGCCATGAGTGACGTGATGGCTATTGGCGCTTGCCGGCTTTTGTTGGATCAGGGCATCCAGATCCCCCGGGATATTTCGGTGATGGGGTTTGATGGAATTGAACTGGCAGAATATTATAATCCAAAACTTTCTACCATTGCGCAGTCTAAGTCACAGATGGCGGAACAAGGGGTCAGCATTTTGCTGGATTGTATTGAAAAACAAGCGCCTGCCGTTCATCAGGTGGTCGATTTTCAAATGCGGGAAGGGGAAAGCGTGTGCCGGCTAAGGCCGCAGCCCGCTTTCGCTTCCGAAAGTACGCAGTATGATTCAGGCGGCATTGGCCGTTGAGGGGGATAGCATGAAAAAGCAAAAACCAATGGTGCGGGGCGCCGGGGTTCTTCTGCCCGTGACCAGTTTGCCTTCTCCTTATGGAATTGGCACCTTTGGCCGCGAGGCGTATGAATTTGTAGATTTTCTGTCGGCTGCCGGGCAGCGATATTGGCAGGTGCTTCCCTTAGGGCCCACCAGCTACGGCGATAGTCCGTATCAAAGTTTTTCTGCCTTTGCCGGCAATCCGTATTTCATTGATTTTCCGGTTCTGGCCGAACAAGGGCTTTTGACACAGCAGGAACTGGATGCGGTGGATTTTGGAAGTGACCCTGTCGAGATTGATTATGCCAAATTATATCAGGGACGCTACCCGCTGTTACGGCTGGCTTTTTCCCGCAGCAGCCATTTGGATACCAAGGAATATCAGGTGTTTTGCGAACAAAATCATCAGTGGCTCGAAGCATACAGCCTATATATGGCACTGAAAACCGAATTTGATGGCAGGGAATGGCTGGCATGGCCCGAAGAACTGCGGCTGCGAGAATCCGGGGCAATCAGGGTAAGCCGGGAAGAGTATCGGGCAGAAATGGATTTCTGGAAATTCTGTCAGTATGAGTTTTTCCGTCAATGGTTCCGACTAAAAGAATACGCCAATCAAAAGGGCATTCAAATCATCGGGGATATTCCGATTTATGTGGCACTGGACAGTGCAGATGTGTGGGCACAAGGGGAGCAGTTTCAGCTGGATGAACAGCGCCGTCCCACCCATGTGGCGGGGGTTCCGCCGGATTTGTTTTCTAAAACCGGCCAGCTTTGGGGGAACCCTTTGTATGACTGGGAGCATATGAAAAAAGACGGTTTTTCTTGGTGGAAACAGCGGATGCGGTTTTCGGCTCAGCTGTATGATATCATTCGCATCGATCATTTTGTGGGCATTGCCCATTACTATTCCATCCCGGCGGAAGAAACCACCGCAATGAACGGTTGGTGGAGCCCCGGGCCGGGAAAGCCGCTTTTAGAAGCCATTGGTAGTGTGATGGGGAATAAGCGTGTCATTGCCGAAAATTTGGGTGTGGTCATTCCGGAAGTGGACCGTTTGCTGCGGATCAGCGGTTACCCGGGAATGAAATTGCTGCAATTTGCTTTTGACGGTGATGCATCCAATTCCAACTTGCCTTTCCATTTTGAACGGAATCAGGTGGTATACGGCGGAACGCACGATAATGAAACACTGGTGGGTTTTTTTGCCCATCAAAAAAGAAAACAGCTGCATTTTGCCCGGGAATACCTAAGTGTGCGCAAAAACCGGGAGATTCCGGCGGCGCTGATCCGGGCTGGGTATGCCAGCGTGGCGGACACCGCAATTTTTCAAATGCAGGATCTGCTGGGGCTGGATAATTCTGCGCGAATGAACACCCCATCCACTTTGGGGCAGAATTGGCGCTGGCGACTGCTGCCGGGGCAAATATCGCCAAAACTGGCGAAGGATCTTTGCCAGATGATGAAGCTGTACGGAAGATGGTCGGGAGGAACAGAGCATGAATCAATTTGAACAGCAAATCGACGCGTTCCTGGAGTATGACTACGGGGTAACAGCCCGTCAGGCCACGGTGCCGCAGTTATACAATGCGGTTTCTAAAGCTGCGGTGAAATCTCTTTCTGTTTCACCGGTGTCTGGAAAAAAAGCGTGTTATTTTTCTGCGGAGTTTTTAGTGGGACGGCTGGTTTATAGCAATCTTCTAAATTTGGGACTGTTGGATCGGTGCCGGGCATATTTGGCGCAAAACGGATTTGATCCGGGTGTTTTTGAGACCATTGAGGATGACGCATTGGGTAACGGCGGCCTGGGGCGGCTAGCTGCTTGTTTTCTGGATTCAGCAGCAACCCATGATATTCCGCTGTATGGCTATGGAATTCGTTATCGATACGGATTGTTCCGCCAGTATTTTGAAAAAGGCTTTCAAAAAGAAACTGCCGATGACTGGCAGAATATGGGTGACCCTTGGGCTATCCGCCGGGAAGAGGATACCGTGATCGTGGTGTTTGCCGATCAGACCGTACGGGCAGTCCCCTATGACATGCCGGTAATCGGCTGGGGCGGAAATACGGTAAATATTTTGCGCCTGTGGCAGTCAGAGCCGGTTTCGGCATTTGATTTTGAGCAGTTTAATTTGCAAAAATATGATGAAGCGGTGGCAGAACGGGTTCGGGCAGAAGAAATTACGGCGGTGCTGTATCCCAATGACGATACTCCTGTCGGAAAACAGCTTCGCCTAAAACAGCAGTATTTCTTTTGCAGCGCTTCTTTGCAAAGCCTTGTCAAAGAATCCATTCGGCGCAGGGGGGACAATTTTTCTCATTTTGCAGAGGATTTTGCCATCCAGCTCAATGATACTCATCCCGTCATTGCCATTCCGGAGCTGCTCCGAATTTTCATGGAAGACTATCGGATGTCTTTTGAAGATGCCTTTGTGCTGGTGCGGGATACCTTTGCCTATACCAACCACACCATTATGGCCGAGGCGTTAGAAACCTGGGATACTTCCCTGTTCCTTTCTGTCGTTCCGCAGGTGTATCCCTATGTGGTCATGCTGCAAAACAGCCTGAACCGGGATTTAAAAGAGAAGGGGGTACCCCCACAGGAACAGTCGGAACTCCAAATCATCAGCGGCGGAAAAATTCACATGGCGCGTTTGGCTGTTTATGCCACCCATGCCACCAACGGGGTGGCCAAAATCCACAGTGAACTGCTGAAAAGCACGGTCATGCCGGAATGGTATCGTCTGTACCCAGAAAGGTTCCAGAATAAAACCAACGGAATTACCCAGCGGCGGTGGCTGGCGCTGTGCAATCAAGAGCTGTCCGCTTTTATCACCGAGCGGATTGGCAACGGCTGGATTACGGATCTGAACCAGCTGAAAAAACTGGAACCCTATCAGAATGATCCGGCGTCTTTGGCCCGCTATCGGGACATTAAACGGGAAAAGAAATTGCAGCTTTGCCACCATGTGCGCATTCACGAGTATGGCTTTGAACTGAACCCTGATTTTCTGTTTGACATTCAGATTAAGCGGCTGCACGAATATAAGCGTCAGCTTTTAAATGCGTTTTCCATTCTGGATATTTACTTTGCATTAAAAGACGGCACGTTGACAGACTTTTATCCCACTGCGTTTTTGTTCGGTGCCAAAGCGGCCCCGGGGTATCGCCGAGCCAAAGGGATTATCAAGTTTATTAACGAGATTGCCCGGGTAGTAAATGAGGATCCGCAGGTAAAGGATCGGATGCAGGTATTGTTTGTCCAGAATTATAATGTTTCTTATGCAGAAAAGCTAATTCCGGCCGCAGATGTATCCGAGCAAATCTCCACAGCGGGAACAGAGGCCAGCGGAACCGGCAACATGAAGCTGATGCTTAACGGGGCAGTGACGCTGGGGACACTGGATGGCGCCAATATCGAGATTGTGGAACAATCCGGGATGGAAAACAACTATATTTTCGGCGCTACGGTAGAAGAATTGGCTGCCATAGCCGACACTTATGATCCCAAGGTTCTGTATGAAGAAAACAGCAGAATCCGCCGGGTGGTGGATACTTTGATTGACGGCACGCTGGATGACGGCAAAACCGGGCTGTTTCAGGAGCTATACGACTCCCTTTTGGAGGGCGCATCCTGGCACAGGGCAGATCAATATTATCTGTTACACGACTTTGAGTCTTATTGCGAGGCAAAATTGCGTGTTAACCGCCAGTATCATAACCGGGAAGAGTTTTCTCGCAAGTGCTTTGTCAATACCATGAACGCCGGGAAGTTCTCCAGCGACCGCACGGTAAAGGAATATGCCGCGGAAATCTGGGGGGTTCCCATCTAAGGGTAAATCGGTACTGCTTTGTATAAAAAGGAAGAAACCACCTGTGTATTCAGGCGGTTTCTTCTCTTTTGCCTCATACAGGTGTTCTATTCCATAAATGGAATTTACCTGATGTTGTAACTTAACCGAAAATAAGGTATCATGGATTTAGCAAAGATAATTCTTGTTTTTATATTATATCCTAAGTTCCAAATCGTTTGTTTAGAAGCAAGAATCACTTTGGAATGGGATGCAAACAAGAATAAAAGCATAAAAAATTAACAAGAATTTACACAAGCGAAAAAATTTGGAAAACAAAAAATATCAAATTTTATTTTTGCTAAAAATTTTTGCTAAAAATATTTTTTCATAAAGAAACAGATTAAAAAAGTTTCGCAACATAAGATTTCATATCTCAATTCATAATTTTTTCCGTAGGATGAAAAAATTCCAGAAAATATTTTTGGAAACAGTGAGTGAAAAATGAAAAGGAGTGTGGCGATTGGCACAGCGGAGCCTTTGTTGTCAGCAAAAGAAAAAAGCAATGGTGGTATTTGGCACCCGCCCCGAGGCGATTAAAATGTGCCCCTTAATTCAGGAACTATCCCGTTATTCGGAACTGGATACCGTGGTTTGTGTGTCGGGTCAGCACCGGGAACTGCTGGATCAGATTCTGGATTTTTTTCAAGTGGTACCGAACTATGATTTGGAAATTATGAAAGACCGGCAGTCTTTAAACGATATTACGTCTGCAATTTTGTTAAAAATCAAGCCGATTCTGGAACAGGAAAAACCGGATATTGTTTTGGTGCATGGGGATACCCCCACTGCATTTGCCGGGGCATTGGCCGCTTTTTATGCCCGGATTCCGGTGGGGCATGTGGAAGCGGGGCTGCGCACTTATGACATGGATTCACCTTTCCCCGAAGAATTTAACCGTACCGCGGTTGGACTGCTGGCATCTTATCATTTTGCGCCCACCGAATGGGCACGGGATAATCTTCTGCGGGAAGGAAAACCGAAGGATTCGGTTTGGGTAACAGGAAACACCGTCATCGATGCTATGAAAACCACTATTTCACCGGATTATACCGATGAAAATCTGCAATGGGCCAAGGGCAGCCGTCTGGTTTTACTGACTGCCCACAGAAGAGAAAATCTGGGTGAAAAGCACGAAGAAATCTTTCGGGCGATTCGGCGGGTGGTAGACGAACTGCCCGATGTGAAAGTTTTGTTTCCGGTTCACCCCAATCCGGCGGTTCGGGATAGGCTAAAAGTGCTGCAAGATAGCCCCCGAATCCGGATGATTGAGCCTTTGGATGTCCGGAAATTTCACAACTATTTGGCTCACGCTTATCTGGTTCTAACAGACAGTGGCGGAATTCAGGAAGAAGCCTCTGGCATGGGGAAGCCAACCTTGGTTTTGCGTGATGTGACAGAGCGTCCGGAGGGGTTGTGGGCAGGCACCCTGCGGCTTGCCGGAACACAGGAAGATACGGTGCATCAAACATTTCATTTGTTGATGACAAATCCCGGAGAATATGAGAAAATGAGTTTATTATCTAAAAATCCATATGGGGATGGAAATGCCTGCCAAAGAATCGCACAGGTTCTATTAGAACGGTTGTAAAGTGAGGGGTGGCCATGAGGAATTCAACGGAACAAAAACAGAATAAAAATCTTGTCATTGTGGTGCTGAGCATCGCGGTTTTATTCCTCATGGGGTTATTTTTGCGTCCTTTTTTGTTTCCGCCCGGTGAAGAGTCCATTCCTTTGACACAGCAAAGGCCACAAGGTGAAAATCCTTTTCGAACGGTTTTGCTGTATGAGGATTTGTCCAAAAGCACCTTTACGGATGCCGAACAGAATCCTGTGGCGCTGAACGACCGATTGGATCAGGTTCAAGTTTTGGTGTATTGGGCCAGCTGGTGCTCCTATTGCCAAAAAGATATGGAAAATATTGATGAACTGGCGCAAAAGGTTGCTGGGGAACAGGGGCGCTTGGTTTTGATCAATAAGCTTGATGGTAAAAAAGAAACCCGCGGTCAGGCATTGGAATATTTAAAAAAGAACTCGGTTCAGACAGAAAATCTGTTTGATGAGGGTGCAAGCCAATATGAAAAATATGGGCTGAATATGGTTCCCACCGTGTTGGTGGTGGATACCAAGGGACGTTTGGTGTCTTTTTCAGAAGGTGAAATTCCGCAGGAGGCCGCTTTGCTTTCGATGGTGCGCGAGGCTCGCGCAGGAAAAACGGAATCGTTAGCTCAGTTTATTCAAAGCAATCTGCTCAATGAACAGGGGGGAATTCAAACCGAGTATCGCCGTTCTTCGGCAAAAACAGTTCCCTCCGGTGCAGATGTTTTGAGCGAATCTCAAGGCTTGATGCTGCAGTATGCGCAGAAGGCCGGGAAGCAAGACCTCTTTGACCGCCTTTGGTCCTATGTGAAAAACAATATGACTGCCGGTGGTTTGCCGGCCTGGGTGACTCAGGAAGGCGCTTCTCCGTCCACAGTGACGGCGGCTGTGGATGATTTAAGAATTTATCGGGTATTGTCCCAGTCGCGCATGAATGCTGCGGTGTTAAAACCCTATGCCGATGCCCTTCTGCAATATGAAACAGAAAATCAGAATTTAGTGGATTTTTACGATTTTAGCTGGAATCAAAAAGCATCTCGCTTTACACTATGTTATGCGGATTTTCAGGCGCTATCTCTGCTGAAACAGCAGGATTCCCGTTTTGGAAAGGTGTACGATAACAGCCTGCGTTTGGTTCAAAAAGGGAAAATCAGTCAGGAGTTCCCCTTATATTACAGCTATTACGACTTTAGCACCGGGCAGTACCGGGGGGAATCGCTTCATATGTCCGAAGCACTTTTGACTCTGCTTCATCTTTCTCAGGCGAACCGCCTGCCGGCGGAAGCTATGGATTGGGTGGAAGAGCGGATGCGGGAGGGATTCCTGTATGCGAAATACGATTTGGACGGCCGGGTCAGCGAGGACGGTCTTTATGAATCCACCGGAACCTATGCTCTGGTGGCTCAGCTGGCTCTTAGTGAAAACCGCCTGCCGGTAGCACAGGCGGCTTTTGCCCGGATGGAAACGCTTCGGGTTCGAGACAAAGAGAATCCTGTGGACGGCGCCTTTGGCAATGCTGACGGAACCGGCATATATTCTTTTGATCAGTGTATGGCTTTGTTGGCCTATCAGCAGATGGAACAACGAATGGAGTAGATAAAATTTATGGTTTTTAGCGAAAAGAAAAATAGTGTTCTCCAGAGGGAGGAGCAAGAAATGAACAAAGAACAGAAATGGTTTCATTTTTTGGGGAAAAGACCATCGCCTGCTTTTTTGGCTTCTTTGATTTCGGTGCTGCTTTTGGGGTATGCGTTACTGCTGTCCCCAGCCATTGGAATGGCAGACAGCGGCGATTTCGGCCGGGTAGCCAACCCCCAGGGGATCTATACTCAACAGCTGGAAGAGTCGGATCGCTATTTTAATTATTTTATTCGGGAATACGGGAATTACATGTATTATAATGAAACAGGGAATGGTATCTTTACTTCCCAAATTCCCATGATTGGTTTGGCAAAGGGGCTCAATTCTTTACTGAATCCCAATCCGGCCACCTTTGATATTCGGTATCTGGGCGCCATTCACATTGCTTATTTTGCGCTGGCCGTGTATTTTTTAACGGAATACGTTACCTGCGGAAGAAAGCGCGGGTGGGCATCGTATTTGATTGCGGCTCTGACGGTTTTTATGTTTGCTGATTTGGCATACACCGCCTATTTTAATTCCTTTTATGCCGAGGGTATGGTGTTCATTTCATTCATTCTGTGTGTATCCAGCGCATTGCTGATGACGAAAAACAGGTATCCTCAAGGGTTCCTTTTGGGAATGATTTTTGTCAATGGTTTGATTTTAACTTGCGCAAAGCAGCAGAATGCCCCCGAAGGCTTTTTGCTGGGGTTTTTGTGTATGACACTTCCGTATGTGATAAAGCGGGAGGAACACCGTTTTCCAAAACCGGATGCTTTAAAAACAGAGAAAAAGAATTGGTTTTCCGCAAAAAAGTGGAAAGCGGTTTCCTGTACGGCGGGTGCGGTGCTTTGTGTGGCTGGTTTGATGGTATACACGCTGATTCCCAAAACTTTCGTGAATATCAATCAGTATCACGCCATGACTCGGGGGATTTTAATGACGTCCCCCAATCCGGAAAAAACACTGGATACGTTTGAAATTGACCGCCAATATGCGCTTTTGGATCAAACCATTTATTTTGAGCGGTACCCCGCAGCGCCGGTGGAAAGTCAAATGCTGGAGGATGCGTTTTATTCCAAGTATGGGTTCGGTTCGATGCTGGCCTATTATACTTTGCACCCCGGCCAATTGATGCAGATGATGAATCTCGCGGCGAAAAACGCTTATTCCATTCGCCCGGCTTATGTGGGAAATTATGAAAAGTCTGTGGAACATGGCCCCGGTGATAAAACACAATTTTTCACCCTATACAGTTCATTTAAAGAGAATGCTGCGCCCAAAACATTTGGATTTATTGCACTGTGGTCGGTGTTGGCGCTGGTGCTCAGCAGAAAACAAAAAGGCCGCACTTTGGTTTTGCTGTTCTGTATTTTAAGCGGCGTGTCACAAATGGGAATTTCTATTTTAGGTGCTGGTGACGCAGATTTATCGAAGCATGTATTTATTTTTAACGTGGCTTTCGATGTGGTGAACTACATAGGCTTCGCTTCTCTGATCTGGATGTGGTCCGATCGCATTGAGAAAAAGCGTATGAAAAAGCAGACAAAACCGATGATAACAATTGAAAAAGAACAGGTTACTGTCAATGTATAAATCTTCTCTTAAAAGCCGGAAGCGTTGCTTCCGGCTTAGGGTATTTAGAGCAGATTCTGCTGTTTCCATCTTTTGGATGTTCCATCTTATTTTGGTTTTTGCATGAAGCATGTTTTTCACAGGAAAAATCATATAGTTGGCTGTTAGAATAGGACAAAATAACACAAAGGCAGAAATTGGGTTTTTACGGAAAAGAAAAAAGGTTATTCTAAAAGAAAGCCTGCCTTTTGATTCCATATGATTTGGTCATTTTAATAGCAGGAAAATCAAAAGAAAGGAGCGTCTTCCGATGATACGAAGGAAAAAATGGGGTTCGTTTTTTTTTATTACCATTCTCCTCATTCTTCTGTTCACGGTTTCTTTCGGCAGCGCTTCTGCGGCAGAACAAAAAATTCTGGTGGTGTCCAAAACGCAGGAGGAGGGCCAGCAGCTTCAGGCGTTGCTGTCGGCCTGCCGCCAGCCTTCGGATTTGGTTCTGGAACGGGACTATCAAAAAGGCAAGCTGTCTGAGTATCAGGGCATGGTAAGCAGCAGCCGGGTTCCTTTGGAAGAAGCCCGCGCAAAAGGAATCAAACGGCTGCTCACGGGAGAGGCTGCGGCGTTTGCCGATGGTGTTGTGACAAAAGAAATCAAAAATGCTTCGATATCGATGGAACTTCGGGGATATTCCGAGCTGCCCCAATTTCAGCAGGAAGTAACGGTGTTGGCTTCTGGGCTGGGAAATTCTTTCGGAGAGCTGATTTTAGAACAGGGGCGGTATCCATTTGCCGTTCAGGGGGAATCGGAAGCCTGTGCCCCCTATTTTCAGCCGCAAAGCCTGAGCGCCATTGCCATGGGGGAACTGATGCAAAATTTCTTCGGGCTTTCCGCAGGGAAAATGTATTTGCTGCTGGATGAAATTTATGCCTTTTCTGACGCGTATCTGATTTGCCGTACCGCAGAGGTGCTTTCCGAAAATGGCATGCCTTTCATCATTCGGGTGATGCCGCTTTATGATAATCTGGATTATCCGGCTTTTTTGCGGTTTGCTCAAGTTTTGCGCTATGTACAGGCTCATAATGGCACAGTCGTTATCCATGAACCGCTGGTGTCACCAAACGAGCATGTGCGGGAACCGCTGGAGGATAAAATGAAACGGTTTATCCAGGCGCTGGAGAGAGAGAACATTGCTTATCAGCCGATGGATGTGGTTCCGTATTCTCTTTCACTGGATGTTTTAGAGCAAATTCAAAGCCCCGGTAAAAATTTTGGCACCTTTTCTATGGACACGATGATTCCGCTTTCTTTGGTTTCAAGCGAGGAAGAATTAAAATCAACTGTAGAAAAACTTCAAAATAAATGGCTCAGTCTGGAGGATTACAAGCGTAATTTTACAAACCAAAGTTATTCTTATCGGGAAACGGCCATTGATGAACAGTATCAGTATGTGCAGGAAGAAGAGCAGTTTTTCACCGGGCAGATGCAGCGGGGAAACAATGTGCTGATTGTTGTGGTGATTGCGGGGTTGCTTACACTGATTGTTTTGCTTTTGATTGGATCAAGAGTGTATCGAAAAAAGTTTTATCGTTAAAGGAGTGCTGTATGTGGGAACGCTGAACACGATGATGCTCATTGCAATTATCTGCATCTGGCTGCTCCTGCTGATAAATGTGGTTTTGATTGTAGCGGGATACCGCTATTATCTGCAATGTGAAAAAAAGACCTTTCCGCCTTTAACAGAATTCCCGATGGTTTCTATATTGGTTCCGGCTCATAATGAGGGGAAAGTCATTGAAAGAACGGTATTGTCGCTGCTGAATTTTGATTATCCGGAAGATCGGTATGAAATTATTGTAATTAACGATAATTCCAGTGATAACAGCCGAGAAATTTTGGAGGGGATTCAAAAAAGATTTCCCGGCAGGAATCTAACTTGCATTCATACCGATGCCCAGACCGGCGGAAAAGGAAAATCCAACGCTCTGAACATTGCCCTAAAAGTCAGTGTAGGGGAGTATATCTCAATTTATGACGCAGACAATACGCCCGAAAAAACCGCTTTGCGTTATTTGGTTACGGAAATTTCAGGGGATGACAGGCTGGGGGCGGTGATTGGAAAATTCCGTACCCGCAATAAGAATGTAAACCTTCTCACCCGTTTTATTAATATTGAAACACTGGCCTATCAATGGATGGCTCAATCCGGCCGCTGGTATTTGTTCCGCCTTTGCACCATACCGGGAACCAATTATATCATCCGTCGCTCCATTTTGGATGAAATTGATGGGTGGGACGAAAAAGCACTGGCCGAAGATACGGAAATTAGTTACCGGGTTTATATGATGGGATATTTTATCAAGTTTTTGCCCCATGCGGTCACTTGGGAACAAGAGCCCCAAACACTGCCGGTTTGGTTTAAGCAAAGGGCTCGGTGGGTGAGGGGAAATATTTATGTGCTGATTAAAAACCTTCCCTTGCTCTTTCGAAAAGAAGCCAAAAAAGTGCGATTTGATATTCTATATTCCTTCAGCATTTATTTTCTGTTGCTGTTGTCTTTGGTTTTTTCCGATTTGATGATGATTTTTTCCCTTTTGGGGTGGGCCAGAATTACACTGGCGCAGTTTAGTATTTTGCTGTGGATTATGGCAATTGTATTATTTGTAGTGGGCACTTTTGTCACGCTGACCACCGAAAAAGGAGAAATGAATCTAAAAAACCTTTTTACTGTGGCACTTATGTATGTAACCTATTCCAAATTATGGATGGTAGTTGCTTTTTATGGGCTGATCAAATATTTAGGCGACGCGATTTTTCACCGGGAAGCAAAATGGGAAAAAACCGTTCGTTTTAACGAGAGGTGAAATATGAAAGGGTGTGTCAGGCGTCTGGCCGCGCTGTGCGTTGTTTTAGCGGTGATTTTTTCGTCCAGCGTCATCTTTGCCAAACCGGCCGATTCCAACGAGTATGAATACCGTTATCCATTTTCTTCCGATATTTCTATGACCGGACGGTACAGCCAGATGAGCGAATCTTTTGTTACCGGGAACTGGGAGATATTGGAGGCTTCCCTTGTGCTGGAATATGCAGCTACCCCGCTGATTCTAAATCAAAAGGCCAGTTTGACGGTTTTGTTAAATGGAAATCCGGTGACTTCGGTTCCGGTTGTAAAATCTCAGGGAGCCCGCCAGTCTGTTCGAATTTCGCTTCCGGCAAGAAGTGTTCAGACAAAAGGAGCAAATACTCTGTCGTTTCAGGCAGATTTTCACAGTGATGGCGAGGCCTGTGTGGACGCTGCCTCTCAGTCCAATTGGTTAAATGTGTTCCGGGAATCGGCGGTTCAAATTCGGTATCGGCCTTTGACTCCCTGTACCAACATCGCTGAATTTTACCAGTGCTTTTCTTCCATAGAAGCGCTGAGCAACCATCAAAGCGCCTTTTTTGTTCCCCCAAATCCGAATGTACAGGAACTGACCACACTGGCCCTTGCCAGTGGAATTTCTTCGGCGGCTGTTATGGATTATCAGAATCTGACTCTTTTGCCAGCTGCCAATGCCCAAGATGTGCTGAAGAAAAAATATGCTGTGTATGTGAGTGGGTATGAACGGCTGCTGCCGGAAATAAAAGCTGCCATGAGTCAAAATCAGCAGGAGCTGGCACAAAAAGGAACCGTTTTGGCTTTGGTTCGCTTGGGGAATACCCACCTGCTGGTGCTGACGGGAACCGGAGATCTGTCGGATGCCGGTATTGTTTTGAGTAACCCGGATTTCATGCGCCAGTTTTTGTCCGATACAAAAGCTTTGTCAGATTCCGAGGAATACCGAATGCCCGAATCTGCCGTGGCTCAATATGTGCCTTTGACGGAATCGGGAGTTTTGGTGAAAGGGAACTTTCGTCAAACGGCGGATTTTTATGTGGAATACCCCAAAAACAGAACCCTCTCTGAATCCAGCGAAATGAGCTTGGATTTCCGTTATGCAGAAAACTTGGATTTTACCCGGTCTTTGGTGACTGTATTTTTAAATGGTCAGCCGGTAGCCAGCAAAAAGCTGACCAAGGAAAATGCCCGGGGGGATCATTTGGTTTTTTCTTTGCCAAATACGATCAAAATTACCGGCAGTTTTTCGGTGAAAATTACGTTTGACCTTTCGGCGGGAGAGAACTGGTGCGAACTGACAGCGGAAGAAATGCCTTGGGCCTATGTAGAAAAAACCAGCATGCTGAAGCTGAATTCCATCGATCAATCAGAGCTTTTATTTGAAAATTTCCCCAGCCCGTTTGTGCGGGATAATAGCTTGGATCACTTGGTGATTTTGCTTCCGGATTCCCCCAATCAGGCGGATTTGACTGTAATGAACCGGGTGATGATGACACTGGGCCGTTATGCCAAAGGGAACCGCGGCAGTGTTCGGGTTGCGTTTTTCTCTCAGCCGGGGGATTTAAAAGAAGCCAATGTCATTGCCATTGGAACCGCTTCTCGCAACAAGATTATTACAGAACAGAAAAAACTGCTTCCTTTTTCGTTTCAAGCAGACGGTTCCACTGTTCTTTCCAACAGCAAAATGCTGGTGGATCCGCAATACGGAACCACTTTGGGAATCGGGCAGATCGTTCGTTCGCCTTACAGCGGAACAGTCCGCAAAGCTTTGTTGGTGCTGACCGGAGCCAATGATTCGGCAATGCTGAAAACCGCTGATTCTTTGGGAACGGAACAGGGATTGTGGGCCTTAACGGGAAACGCGTTTGCCGCCGATCCTGATGAGGTGTTTTGCTATGAATACCCCATAGAGGAGGGGAATTCTTCTATGCCGGCAAAGAAATCTTCTCAGCCTTCTGACAACCGCTCTGTTTTAATCTGGATGGCGGCCAGTGTATTTTCTTTGGCCCTATTATCTGCCGGGCTGCTGTGGATGAAATATAGGAGAAAACGTAATTTATGAAAAAGCCAAAATATTATGCGTCAAAGCAAACCTCAAAGCAAGTGCTTCAAAACAGTGCATTGGCGGCAGATGTGTCATTTTTGGCACTGATGCTGTTGTTGTTTTTGAGCACGGTGGTGGTTGTGCTCCATCCCGAATCCATGCTTCAAAATGTCATTACGCTGTTTATGATTTTTGTAGTGCTGCTCATCACCAGCTTTACCACGTTAACCACAGGGCTGATTCTAAATTTAATTTTGATTTTTGGGTATGGCTCTTATCTTTTATATACTTCAGCCGTGCAGGGGGTTTCGTATGAAACGGTTACTTATGCGTGGATGATTTTATCTCTGCTGATGACCACGGCCACCGGAATCTTATTTCGCGGAATGCGTGGAATTGAAGCGCAGTTTGAAAGTATGCGCAGGCAGGTGGCAGAACAAGTTACCATAGATGAGGTTACAGGGTTAAAAACCCGTTTTGCTTTTCAGCAGGAATTGCAGGGCTACCAAAGTATGGCGCGGCGCTATGAAATGCAGCTTTTGCTGATTGTGTGGGAATTCCGTTTTTATTCTGAAATGCAGCGCTATTTGGGCAAGGAAAAACTGCGGGATGTGGCGGTGGTTTTATCCCAGGAGATGCGTCAAATTTTTCGCAATGAAGATGCTGTCTATCTGGTTGATCAAAATCCTTACCGTTGGGCATTGCTGATTTTGGTGCAGCCTGACAGTGAAGCGGTCATTATTCAGCGAATGAAGGAGAAGATAGAATCGATGAACTTAACGGAGAAGCTGGGGGAAAAGATCCCCAAACTGGAGATCCGCACCGGAACCATGGTGGATTCCCAACTGGATTTAACGGCGGAAGAATTGCTGAACAGTGCGGTATCTCATATGCAGTATGATGTGTAAAGGAAACTAGATTTTCCAAAATGAAATCATGTTCGGGAGTTTGTCCGATAGGGAGAGTGAATTTATGAATCGAAGAAAGAAGCGGTCGGCGTTTTTCTCTGTGCTTCTGGTGTGTTGTATTCTTTCAATGCTATTTCAGACCGTTTGGGCTGTGCCGGCTGTATCTGGTGCTCCTGTTGCTACGGTCAAGCCGGATTTGTCGGTTCACCAAGAATCGTTTTCCGGTGATTATGCAATGAAAGGATTGTTTTCTTCCTTTACAGAAAGCTTTTCGGCAGGGGATTGGAACATCAGCGAAGCAAAGTTGACCCTTCGTTTCGCCGTGACCCCCTTAGTCAGGCAAGAGGTTTCTGATTTTACGGTTTCTTTAAATGGCCAGCGATTTTATTCCTCTCGCATTCCGCTGACCAAAGGGCAGCAGCAAATAATAGAGCTCCCTTTGCCTGTGGAGCAAATAAAATCCGGCAGTAATTCTTTGCTGGTTGAAACCTATCTTCGCACCACAGAAAGCGATCCCTGTTCCGAAGATGTTTCTCAGTCCAGCTGGATGTCTGTCAGCCGAGATTCCTTCGTGACCCTGCGTTATACCAGTCTGGCAAAAATAGATACGGTCGCGGATTTTTACCGGCAGTTTACCAGCATTGATGCTTTGGAAAACCGTCAAAGCGCGGTTTATGTTGCCCCGAATCCTCAGGAATCAGAGCTGACGGCCGCATCTTGGGTGTTGTCCGGTGTTAGTAAAAACGCCGCCATGTTTTATGAGAATTTAGAACTGCTCTATGATTCTCAAAACTCTGCTTTCCGGCCTTATTCCGTTTATGTTTGCGGTTATGCAAAACTGCCGCAAAGGTTATCCTCTTTGCTGAGCACAGAGCAAAAACAGGCGGCGGAAACGGGGGCGGTTTTGGCGTTGGTGCGGCCGGCACCTAATCAGGCGGTGCTGGTGGTCACGGGTGCAGATGCCGCGGCGCTGGTCAATGCGGGCAGGCTGTTTGGAAATGCTGATTATATCACTCAAACCAGTGCCTTATGGCGGCCTGTTACAGCAAAGGAAACGGTAACGTTCCAGCAAGAAGAGGAAGGGCGAACACAAAGGCTTACCGAAACGGGAACAATGCTTAACGGCCCCTTCCATCAGGAACAGACGTATTTTATCCGCGCCGCAGGAAACCGAATTTTGGATCCGGGCAGTCAGGTGGATTTGGTGTTCCGGTATTCCGAAAATCTGGATTTTAACCGCTCTTTGGTTACTGTTTATCTAAATGATATGCCCATTGGCAGCAAAAAGCTGACAAAACAAGGGGCTCAGGGCGATACTGCCCGTTTTTACCTTCCTGTTGATGTGGAAATCTATGGCAACTTTAATCTGAAAGTGGCTTTTGATCTGGAAATCCCCGATCTGTACTGCACGATGCGTCAGGAAGAAATGCCTTGGGCTTATGTGACTTCAGACAGTAGTGTGACGCTGGTTTCTAAGGATTCCCCCTATTTGCTTTTGGAATATTACCCGGAGGGATTTTTGGAAAATGGGGCGATGAATCATTTGACTTTTGTTTTGCCGGATCAGCCGCAGCAGAGCGAGCTGACGGTATTGGGGAAAACAGCGGTGGCCATGGGGCGGTATACGCAGAATAATTCGGGAGCAATGCGTGCCTGCACTGTTTCGGAAATGGGCAATTTAACAAATGAAAACATCATATCCATCGGGCGGTTTGAGCGCAACGCCATTGCACAAAAATACCGAGATCAAATGTTTTTCAAGTTTTCAGAGGACGGAAGCCGGATTGTATCAAACGAAAAGCTTCAAATTGAGCCCGGTTACGGCGCAACACTGGGAACCGTACAGCTTTTAGATTCCCCTTATCAGAAAGAAAACCGGGCATTGCTGCTGGTGACGGGTGTTACCGACGAAAGCATGCTGCGTGCCGCGGAATATGTCAGTAGCTCACAGGAACTATGGAAGCTAAAGGGTGACGGATTTCTTGTGGACGATGCAACCGCACATTTTTATCGGTTTAAGCAAGACAATGCCAAAGCGGTTCCTTTTACTCAAAAACTGTCTGACACACCGGGATTGCCGAGTTTGATATTGGCCGGTTCCGGAGTTTTGATTTTATTGGCTGTGGCAGCAGTGTTTTTGTATCTCAAGCATCGAAAGAGGGGGGACCGATGAAAAAGAACAAGGGAAAACTTTTTTCGGATTTGGCTTTGCTGGCGCTATTGTTTCTTCTGTTTGCGGCTTTGGCTTATTTTTCATTTGGTGACCAACCGCTGGAATTTAACTATATCATGCTGCTGATTGGCGGCATCATCATGATAGCCGCCGCGTTTGTTTCTTTGTTCACAACGGTAATGGTGTGCTTGGGATTTGTTTTGTTGTTTGTTGCTTTTTTAGCATACCAGTCGATTCATACCGGTATTCCCCCCAGTTGGGGTGTTTTCTTTTGGATGGTTTGGGTTCCGCTGGCAGCCGTTTCTGTGGGGATTTACAGCACTCGTTCCAGCCAAATGCAAAAAGATAATTCTCTTTTGAAGCAGAAATTGACAGAGCTTGTGATGGTGGATGAAAAGACCGGGCTGAAAAATTTAAGAGCTTATACGCATGACATTGAAACCTATTTGAATATTTCAAAACGGTATCATCTGCACTTGGCGATTGCAGTTTGGGAGTTTCGTCAGTATGACTGGCTTTTTGAAATGCTGGGCTCCAGTGACATGGATCGCTTGATTTTGCGGATTTCTGATACCATTCAAAAAACCATGCGCTCTGAAGATGCGGTTTATTTGATTGATGATAAGCCGGTTACTTGGGCGGCGATGTTTTTAATGAATCAAGAAGCGGCAGAAAATGTGGTGAACCGGGTTAGAACCGCGGTTAAAGAAATCGATTTAGACGATTTGTTTCAGGGAAGGCCCCCGGTTTCGCTGGAATTATCTGTGGCTATTCGGCAATATGAACATGGGGAACAGGTGTCTGCATTTGCTGTATTAAACCAGCTGAAAATACAAATGGGCAATGAAAAATAGGCATGGAATGATAAAAAACTCGAGCAAACAAGACCCCAAACGGCAGGTTCAACCGTTTTGGGTCTTGTTGTATTCCTTCTCTTTTTCATTGCCTGTTTTCCATGGACTCTTTGGATATTAAAGATAAATTTACAATAGGTTCGTTCTCATCTAAAGCGGATTCTTCTCCGTGTTGTTGCGCTTTTATCAATAGATCAATTGCATTAGCGACCTCTGCTGATAATTTGAAATACATTGATTTATAATCCGACATTTTTTTCACCTCATGATTATTTTAAGGGAATATCCCTTAAAAGTCAATAAGGGATATTCCCTTATTGCATAATAAGTCAGAGGTGATTGTCTTGTATGAGCGAATTCGAAATTTGCGGGAAGATAAAGATATGACACAAAATCAAGTGGCAGATTATTTAAAGATTCACCAGACCACTTATTCTGACTATGAATTAGGAAATCTGAATATTCCAGTTCCAATTTTAATAAAACTGGCGGATTTGTATCAGACCAGTATTGATTATCTGGTTGGCCGAACTGATGATCCAGCACCTTATTCTAAGGGAAAAAAGAAATAAATAAAAAACGAACGGTATGGAAAAATACCGTTCGTTTTTTTATTAATATCATTTGTGCGGAAACGAATCACGATAACCTGTTTTTAAAATCCTGATACCCAAAGGTTTTTTGAACATGCAGCTGACCTGCCGGATTCACAATCGTCAGGGAAGGCAGCGCCATGCCGTTAAACGTATTGGTTTTTACCATAGAATAGTGTGCCATGTCGCCGAAAATCAGCCGGTCGCCGGGGGAAAGGGGAGCATCAAAGGAATAGTCCCCGATGATGTCGCCAGCCAGGCAGGTGGGGCCGCCCAGGCGGTACACATAAGGCTTTTCTTCCGGCAGTCCAGCACCCAGCAGGGGCGGGCGGTAGGGCATTTCCAGCACGTCGGGCATGTGGCAGGCGGCAGAGGTATCCAGAATCGCATTGGAAATCATCCCGTTTTGCACGATTTCCAGCACGGTGCAGACCAAAAATCCCGCGTTCAGCGCCACAGCCTCACCTGGCTCCAGATACACCTGAACCCCATACCGCTCCTGAGTTCTGTTAATCAGCGAAACCAGCTTTTCTACATCATAGCCCGGCCGGGTGATATGGTGGCCGCCGCCAAAGTTCAGCCATTTCAACTGGGACAGATACTGCCCGAATTTTTCTTCCACTGCGTCAAGCGTGGCTTCCAAAGCGTCTGCGTCCTGCTCGCACAAGGTGTGAAAATGCAGGCCAGAGATGCCCTCTAAAAGCTGGGGCTGAAAATTCGCCGCGGTAACACCCAGCCGGGAGCCGGGGGAGCAAGGATCGTAAATGGCATGATCCTGTGTAGAGCATTCCGGGTTAATACGGATACCGCATTCACATCCGGCGGCAAGAGCCTGCTCCCGAAATTTGCTCCACTGGGCAAAGGAATTAAAGACGATGTGATCGCAGATTCGGGTAATTTCCTCAAACTCTGCATCCAGATACGCCGGGGAAAAAACGTGGTTTTCTTTCCCCATTTCCTCGTGAGCCAGCTTTGCTTCATACAGTCCGCTGGCAGTTGCGCCGCAAAGGGATTCCCCAATCAGTGGGTACAAAGAATACATGGAAAAGGCCTTTTGCGCCAGCAGAATGTGGCAGCCTGTTTTCTGCTGCACTTGCCGAAGCAGCTCCAGATTTTGAATCAGCAGCGCTTCATCCACCACAAAGCTGGGGGAGGGGGCCTGTAAATACAATTCCGTTCTCTCCATCATCAGTCAACCAGCTTGGGGTCA
Organism: Clostridium minihomine; assembly: GCF_900240385.1. Lineage (GTDB taxonomy): Bacteria > Bacillota > Clostridia > Oscillospirales > Acutalibacteraceae > Faecalispora > Faecalispora minihomine. The sequence goes on from NZ_OEQH01000003.1 coordinate 200,726, forward strand.
AAGCTTTCCTGCCAAGGAAGGCCCCACTTGTTCAGTGCATCCATAAAGGGATCCGGATCAAACTCCTCAATGTTGTAAACGCCGGGCTTGCTCCAAACGCCGGTCATCATCAGCATGGCGCCGATCATAGCCGGTACGCCAGTGGTGTAAGAAATGGCCTGAGAGCCTACCTCACGGTAGCATTCCTGATGGTCACATACATTATAAATGTAATAGGTTTTCTCTTTGCCGTCCTTTTTGCCTTGGAAGATGCAGCCGATATTGGTTTTTCCCTTGGTTCTGGGTCCCAAAGAGGCGGGGTCGGGCAGAACAGCCTTTAAAAATTGCAGGGGAACAATCTTCTGCCCCTGAAATTCAATGGGCTCGATAGAGGTCATGCCCACGTTTTCCAGGCATTTCAGGTGGGTCAAATAGCTTTGGCCGAAGGTCATGAAGAAGCGGATTCTCTTGATTCCGTTGATGTTCAAGGCCAAGGATTCCAATTCCTCGTGGTGCAAAAGATACATGTCCTTTTCGCCGATTTCGGGGAAATCATAGACCTTCTTAATTTCCATGGGTTCGGTTTCTACCCACTGGCCGTTTTCCCAATAGCTGCCGTTGGCGCTGACTTCCCTAATGTTGATTTCAGGATTAAAGTTGGTGGCAAAGGGATATCCGTGATCCCCGGCGTTTGCGTCCAGAATATCAATATAGTTAATTTCATCAAAATGGTGCTTTTGAGCATAAGCGGAAAATACCCCGGTCACGCCCGGGTCAAAGCCGCTGCCCAAAAGAGCAGTGATTCCGGCTTTTTCAAAGCACTCTTTGTAATCCCACTGCCATTTGTACTCGAATTTTGCGGTGTCCAATGGCTCGTAATTGGCGGTGTCCATATAATTGGTCTTGGTGGCCAGGCACGCGTCCATAATCGTTAGATCCTGATAGGGCAATGCCAGATTCATGACCACATCGGGACGAAAGCGCTCAATCAACGCAATCAGTTCGTCCACATTATCTGCGTCCACTTGGGCGGTGTGGATAATGGTTTTGCCGCCGTCCAGCTTTTCTTTTAGCGCGTCGCATTTGCTTTTGGTGCGGCTGGCAATGCAGATGTCTTCAAATACATCGCTGTTTTGGCAGCATTTGTGAATGGCAACGCTGGCAACTCCGCCGCAGCCGATAATGAGTGCTTTTCCCATAGTATGATACCTCCTGTGATTTAGCAGGCGGTGCCTGCCGTCAGATGTTGCGGCAGAGCGTATCTGCCATGTACGGGTGTTTTTTTATTTGGAAGCGGGTACCACGGTCAGCAGAAGCTCCCGCAGGATTTTGCAGGCCACTGCTGTGGAAACGCCGCTTTGGTCGTAAACCGGGGACAGTTCATTGACGTCGCAGGCCACGATATTGAGTCCCTTTAAAGACAGCACTGCCCGCAGCAGCTCCAGAAAGCTGACGCCGCCCGGTTCTGGTGTGCCTGTGCCGGGGAATACGGAAGGATCAAGGACATCCAGATCGATGGTCACATAGACCGGTTTTCCCGCAAGACTTTGTATCGTTTCTTCCAGTCCGTCAAAATTGAATTTCTGGGTGGTCACATGCTCTTTGCCCCACAAAAATTCGCTCTGGTCGCCGGAACGGATGCCGAACTGAAAAATCCGGCCGTCACCCACCAGATCCCATACCCGGTGCAGCACCGTGGCGTGGGAAAGTGTGGCTCCCAGATATTCTTCCCGTAAATCCGCGTGAGCATCAAAATGCAGCACATGCAAATCCGGATAGTGCCGAACCGCCGCGCGAACTGTGCCCAGTGTGACCAGGTGTTCGCCGCCTATCATGACGGGCATTTTTTTGTCCTCTAAAATCTTGTCGGCAAAGGCTTCGATTTGCCCCAGAGCCTTTCCGGTATCACCGAAGCAAAGCTCTAAATCGCCGCCGTCGAATACGGCGATTTCGGACAAATCCTTGTCCTGATAGGGGCTGTAGGTTTCCAGTCCAAAGGAATCCCCACGCATGGCGCGGCTGGCAAAGCGTGTTCCCGGGCGGAAAGAGGTAGTGGAATCGAAGGGAGCGCCGAACAGAACCGCCTTTGCTTCCTCGTATTCGCAGTCACAACCCAAAAAGGTTTCTATATTTTTAGTCAATGTGTTCCACATTTCGCAGCAGCTCCTCCACATAATTCGGCAGGGCAAAAGCACCCCTGTGCAGTTTGGTATTGTAATAGCGGGTGGATATCCCCAGTTCCTTCCAGCCTTTTGTGTCCAGATCCTTCAGCGGATGATATTTTTTTGACGCAAAGCCGAACAGCCAGTGCCCTGAAGGGTAGGTGGGAATATGAGCCTGATACACCCGGCTGATGGGGAAGGACTGCACAATCCGTTTGTGAGCCCGCTGCATGGCAAGGGCATCCACCGAATAGAAGGGGCTTTCGTGCTGGTTGACCATGATGCCGTCTTCTTTCAGCGCTTTAAAGCAATTGCCGTAAAACTCCCGGGTGAAGAGTCCCTCACCGGGGCCAAAAGGATCGGTGGAATCCACCAAAATCAGGTCATATTCGTTTTCACACCGGCGGACAAATTTCAGGCCGTCCTGAAAATGCAGCTTCACTCTCGGGTCCTCAAAGCCGCAGGCGGTAAAGGGCAGATATTCCCGGCAGACGTTGACCACTTCTTCATCAATTTCCACCAGATCAATCTGCTCGATTTCCGGGTAGCGAGCTAATTCCCGAACGGCACCGCCGTCACCGCCGCCGATGACCAGAACCCGCCGGACTTTGGGATGCACCGCCATGGGGACATGGACAATCATATCGTGATAGATGAATTCATCCTTTTCCGTCAGCATCATATAGCCGTCCAACGTCAGAAAACGTCCGAATTCCTTTGATTCAAACACATCAATCTGCTGGAATTCACTTTGCCCGCAGTAAAGCTGTTTTTCAACCCGAATAGACAGTTTTACGCCGGGGGCGTGTTTTTCTGTGAACCATAAATCCAAGGTTATCCCTCCTTTATCACGTTGAGCCGGGTTAGCTCCAGATCCTCCGGGCCTGTTAAAAAGCAGCCCTTTTCTTTTGCATATTCGATGTATTCCAAAATTTCTTTCGTAATCAGTTCTCCCGGGGCCAGAATGGGGATGCCCGGCGGGTAGCACATCACAAATTCACTGCAAATCCTTCCTGTGCTCTGAGGAAGGAGCAAAGATTCCTTTTCCGAATAAAAAGCCCGCTGAGGCGGAACTGCCACAATGGGGGTGATGTATTCCGCCCGCAGCATACCAGTTTTGTCCCGCTTGTAATTGCGGCGGATTTCCGCCAACGCGCTGACCAGCCGCTCCAAGTCCCGACGGCGGTCGCCCACGGAAAGATAGGCCAGAATATTGCCCAAATCGCCGAATTCCACTTGGATATCGTACTCATCCCGCAGGATGTCGTAAACCTCGATTCCGGCCAAACCCAATTCCAGTGTGTTGACAGACAACTTGGTGGCATCAAAATCAAAAACAGTATCACCATTTATGAGTTCCCGGGAATAGGCATAATAGTCACCGATTTGGTTGATTTCCTCCCGGGCGTATTCCGCCATATCCAGCACCTGACGGAAAATCTGTTTTCCTTCGGTAGCTAGCTTTTTGCGGGAAATGTCCAGGCTGGAAAGTAACAGATAAGACCCACTGGTGGTTTGTGTCAGGTTGATAATCTGCCGCACATAGCCTTCGTTCACATTATCCCCCAGCAGCAAAAAGGAGCTTTGGGTCAAAGAACCGCCGGATTTGTGCATGCTGACCGAAGCCATATCTGCGCCGGCCTTCATAGCGCATATGGGTAAATTTTCCCCGAAATACAGGTGGGTTCCGTGGGCTTCGTCTGCCAGTACCAGCATCCCATTTTTGTGAGCCAACTCTGTAATGGCTTTCAGGTTCGAGCAAATCCCGTAATAGGTGGGGTTATTCACCAGCACCGCCTTGGCCTCGGGATGCTCCCGCATGGCCTTCTCTACAGCAGACAGGGTCATACCCAGAGAGATTCCCAGCCGGTGATCCATTTCCGGATTGACATAGACAGGGATGGCTCCACACAGAATCAGTGCATTGATGACGCTGCGGTGTACGTTGCGGGGCAGAATGATTTTGTCCCCTTGTCCCGCGGCGGACATCACCATGGCCTGCACGGACGAGGTGGTGCCGTTCACCATGAAAAAGGCATGGGCAGCGCCAAAGGCATCTGCGGCCAGTTCTTCTGCTTCTTTTATCACAGAAACCGGGTGACACAGGTTATCCAGGGGTTTCATGGAATTGACGTCCAACTCCATGCATCGCTCCCCTAAAAACTGAGTCAGTTCCGGGTTTCCGCGCCCGTGCTTGTGTCCCGGCACATCAAAGGGAACCACCCGCTGGGACTGAAATTCCAGCAGTGCCTGCTGAATCGGCATACGGTTTTGGTCTAGCTTGCTCAATGGGCTCCTCCTTTTAAAACAGGTTCATCGTCAGTACACGTTGCTTCCGGTGAAAATTTCAATCATTTCCCGCCGCAGACTGTCCGAAATTTTCAGTCGGGTTTGAGGCGGGATTTCGTACACATCGGTATTAAAGAGATAGTTTTGCAGGTTGATGTCTTTAATCAGCATTTTGGTATGGAACAAATTGGACTGGTAAACATTGAGATCAATCGCGTCGTATTTCCGCAGGGTTTTGTCGTCAATATAATCCTGAATCGACGTCATTTTGTGATCCATAAACAGTTTTTTTCCGGTAACGTCCCGGGTAAATCCGCGCACCCGATAGTCCATGGTGATAATATCGGAATCAAAGCTGCCGATAAGATAATCCAGCGTGCTGAGGGGTGTAATTTCCCCGCAGGTGGCCACGTCGATGTCGACCCGAAAGGTGGCAAGAAAGGTATCCGGATGGTATTCCGGATAGGTATGCACCGTTACATGACTTTTATCCAGATGTGCCACCATGGTTTCGCCCATCAAGTCGGCATGGGTGCGGGATTGGCGGCCTGTCAGCATAGATTCTTCTGCGATTAGAAAGGTAACACTGGCGCCCTGAGGATCGTAATCCTGTTTCGAGATGTTCAGCACATGAGCGCCGATCATTTCGGTAACCTTCTCCAGAATGCCGGTCAGCCGTTCGGAATTGTACTGCTCGTCAATATAGGCGATATAGTCCCGCTGTTCCCGTTCGCTTTTGGCATAGCAGACATCGTAAATATTAAAGCTGAGAGATTTGGTCAGGTTGTTAAACCCATATAATTTCAATTTGTTTTCCATACCATCACCTGATTTCTGGTGTATTTTTTGCCGAATAAAATAAAAAAACTCAAGCAAAAAGAACGGCCAGCGCCGTTTTTTACACTTGAGTTGCGGTTTCTACTGATTTTGTTTTATTTCGAACGGGGTGCGCGCAAACGCAAAGTACCCCCGTTGTTATTTATTCAAAAAAGGTAGAGATTTAGAGTCTATATAGCAAGAACTTACTTTTACTACTCTTATTGATTGTTTCACAAGTGTAATGTGCTGGCGCACACGGTTTATAGTAACCAACTTATAAAATTTGAGCAACGGCTCAATCAATAAGGCAACGAAAGTTGCCAATCGGCATTTGACCTAGCTGTCCGTATGGCATTCGATTCCCTTTGGCAAACAGGCCAAAAGGAATGGTCAAAAGAAGTTTTTGCCGTGCAGGCCAAAAAACGGCTCACACTGAAAATAGGCTTTCATCCTACTTTTTTCTTCGAGTTGCATTTTACTATAAATGGTTCTAAAATGCAAGGAAAAAATAATTTATTTTTTCTGAATTTGATTATTTGCGCGAAAAAACAAAAATTGAGGAATGGAACTGTATGCCGGACAAGTACACATGTCCTAAAGCGACAAATTCCGCAATGTGAAATTTCGGTGTATTTTATTGCAATAATTAACTAAATTTGGCAGCAGAATCGGTAGCATCTGATCGCAATATTTTTTATAAAGTTGAAATATCATGTCATTTTTGAGGGTTTATTGTATAATTTTCTCAAAAAAATCTTGGATTATTAATCCCATTTTTCTATTGTTATTATACAGTCGAAATGTTATAATAATCACAAAGATAACTTAAAGTTTATTCCGTGATCTCTTCAAAGAGGAAGCGCGGAATCTTTTTCATGCTTTAAGCTGTACGCAGGAAAAATACAATTAGAGGTAGGGTGGACATTTGAATGAAATATGATAACGACGCCAAACAATTGAAATACAGAGTATTGTCTTCCGTAGCACGCCTTAGTTATGAAGAGCAGCTGTCAGAACATATGGGGGATATCCCTTATGAAATCATTCCCGGCCCGCAGCCCGCTTTCCGCTGCTGTATTTACCGCGAACGCGAAATTATTCGGGAACGAGTAACGGCGGCCTGCGGACAGGATTTGCCCCAGCAGGAATCCGGACAGATTGTGGGTGTTTTGCCCGCTGCCTGTGAAGGATGTCCTATCAACCGTTTTAACGTAACAGACAACTGTCAGAAGTGTCTTGCCAAAAAGTGTGTTGCTGCATGTCCGTTCGGTGCGGTTTCCGTAACCGGGCGCGGCGCATATATCGACCCTGCCAAGTGTAAGGAGTGTGGCCGCTGTGCTGCGGCATGTCCTTATAATGCCATTTCAGACACCATGCGGCCCTGCCTGCGCTCCTGTCCGGTCAATGCCATTACCATGGATGAATACCGGTTGGCGGCCATTGATTACAGCCGCTGCATCAGTTGTGGTGCCTGTATGGCGGGCTGTCCTTTTGGGGCTATTACCGATCGCTCCAGCCTGGTGTCGGTGATTGAAACCATTCGGTCTGATAAAACCGTATATGCCATTTTTGCCCCCGCGATTGAAGGCCATTTCGGCACAGCCAATGTGGGCCAGCTGAAAGAGGGGCTTCGCCAGCTGGGTTTTGATAAAGTAGTGGAAGTTTCTTTGGGTGCGGATGCCACCGCATATCACGAGGCGCAGGAACTGAAAGAAGTGCTTGCAGAAAGCAAAAAGATGACGACTTCCTGCTGCCCGGCTTTTGTGGATATGATTGAGAAGCATTTCCCCAAACTGGAACCGAATATTTCACATACGGCATCCCCCATGACAATGACTGTCCGGTACTTAAAGGAAAGCGATCCCGATGCCATGGTGGTGTTTTTCGGCCCCTGTGTGGCCAAAAAGCTGGAAATTAAAAAGGCAGAGGATTCTGCCGATTATGTCATGACCTTTGAAGAATTAGCCGCTATGTTTGATGCCAAGGGAATTGATGTGGAAAAACTGGAAGTGGAAAACGAGCAGGACGGAAGCATTAAGGGCAAAAACTTTGCAGTCAGCGGCGGCGTAACGGCGGCTGTGGAAGCTGCCCTGAAAGAAGAAGGCTTTGATCAGGCAGTTTCCTGCGTCAAATGCAACGGTGCCAAGGAATGCAAAAAGCAGCTGATGGTGATGAATGCCGGCCGTATGCAGGAAGATTTGATTGAAGGAATGGCCTGCGAAGGCGGATGCGTTGCCGGGCCCGGCGGTGTAGAGCCGGTTCAGAAGCTGATGAAAAACCGCCAGAAGCTTTTGGCACAGGCGGATAAGCGCGGAATTAAAGAAAATGTCCATGAGATTCACGATTTAACGCGTATTAAAATGGAGCAAAGAGCATAATAGAATAGAGAAGAAAAAAGGGAGGCATGTCTGCTGATGGAGGCTGTTACCGCGCTGAATTTGCAGAAATCCTATGACGGAAAAACCAATGCACTTGAGGAGCTCACTTTTCGGGTTCCTCAAGGAGGCGTTTGTGGTTTTTTGGGCCCGAATGGCGCCGGTAAAACAACAACGGTAAAGCTTCTAACGGGACTTTTGCGGCCCACATCGGGGGAATGCTCGGTGATGGGCCTTTCTCCGCAAAAGGAGCCGGAAAAGGTTCATGCGCTATGTGGCGTCATGACCGAAACGGCTCGAATGTATCAAAATATGACCGGGCAGCAAAACCTGGTGTTTTTTGGGCAGACTGCGGGGCTTACCCAGTCTCAGGCCAAAGAGCGGGCAGAGGTTTTGCTGCGGGAACTGGATTTGTGGGGAGCCAGGGATAAGAAAGCAGGCCGGTACTCTACCGGAATGCTTCAGCGTTTGTCACTGGCCCGTGCTTTGGTGCATGAGCCGCAGGTTCTTTTTTTGGACGAGCCCACCAGCGGCCTTGACCCGGAATCTGCTCAGGCTGTCAATGAAATGATCTCCGCTTTGGCTAGAAAAAGCGGAGTTACTGTTTTTTTGTGTACTCATCAGCTTCGCTATGCGCAGGATCTGTGCACTACCTATGGGCTTTTGTATCAGGGCAAGTTGATCTCATCGGGGGATTTTCAAACGATATGTGAAGCGGCCGGCTGCCACATTAAGGCGGGGATACGCACCGAGCCGGAGCAAATTTTGCATGGGTTTGTAAAAAACGGAGATTTTTGGGAAATAGATATTGCTTCAGAAGAAGAAATGGCTGCCATTCTGCGGGATTTGGTGACGCAGGATATCCCGGTTTATGAGGCCCGCCTGCTGCGGCCTACTTTGGAGGACGTGTATTTTTCCTGTATTCGGGATCAGGAGGTGGCACAATGAAGCTTTTGACAGAGTCAGAGATGGCAGTGGTGAAAAAGGATTTTCACGAGGTCTGGCATCTTCCCAGTGTGCGGGGAACCTTAATTGCTTTGCCGTTATGCCTGGTGGTGGTACTGCCGATTTTGTATCTTGTAATGATTTTATATGCCCCTGCAGATCAGATGAATGGGGTGCAGAATATGATGCAGCTGATGCCCCCGGAACTGGTTGGGTATTTTAACACGCAGCAGTCTTTGTATTATTTGATGATCAATGTAATTTGCCCCATGTTTTTTCTGATGATTCCCCTGATGTCGTCCACTACCTCGGCAGCGGCCAGCTTTGTGGGCGAAAAAGAGCGGGGCACAATTGAAACGCTTTTGCTGACGCCTTTATCGGTGCGCAGTTTGTTTAAAGCAAAAATAGCAGGGTGTGTTTTTGTTTCTTTTTTCATCACAGCCTTTTCTTTTGTGGTGTTTTCCATTGTGGCAGCTGCGGGAAATCTGATTTTGGATATGCCGTTTTTTCTGAATTGGAATTGGCTGGCGCTGGTTTTGGTGTTGGCGCCTGCTGCAACTATTTTTGGCGTAATCTTTATGGTGCTGGTGTCTGGGCATTCCAAAAGTTATTTGGAATCCATGCAGCTTTCGGGTTTTGTGGTTTTGCCTTTGGTGCTTTTGCTCATTGGCCAGTTTACCGGGCTGGTGTATCTCAATGCATTGACCTTGTTACTTTTGGGGCTGGTTTTGATTGTGCTTGATATTGTGCTGCTGTTTTTGTCTGCCCGAAAATTTCATTCGGAAACTCTTTTGAAAAAATAAAGTTTTGTTTGAGTTTTAGCACTTGATTCAAACAAGCCAAGCTTTTTTTAAAGCCTTGGCTTGTTTCCTTTTTGTCGTTGTAGTATAATGAATAACGTTTTTTATCAATTACAGTATTTGATGGGAGGGTGATTGTGTGGCTGCGGATTTGCATTGCCATACAAGGATGTCCGACGGCTCTATCGCGATTGATGAGCTGGTTTTGCTGGCAAAAAATAAGGGGATCGGTACAATTGCGGTAACTGATCACGATACGTTTGCCGGTGCAACTCGGGCAAAAATTTTTGGTGACCGTCACGGTGTGGAAGTCATTCAGGGAATAGAAATTTCTGCTTATGATAACGACCGGGACAGAAAAGTACATATTTTGGGGTATTGTTGTGAAAGTCCTGACCGGCTTGAGGGGCTATGTAAAAAGATTGGAGAATCCCGGCGCATGGCGGCCAATATCATGATGCAAAAAGTGATGCGGCTGTATCCCATTCCTGCGGAAATGGTGATGCGCAGAGCGCAGGGGTGCACTAATATTTATAAACAGCACATTATGCATGCGTTAATTGATGCGGGCTATACCACAGAAATGTTTGGTTCTTTGTTTCAAAAGCTATTTAATCCCCGCGGTGGGTTGGCCTATTGCCCGATTGAATATCCGGATGTCCATGATGTGATTAAACAAATTCATGGTGCCGGGGGATTGGCAGTTATGGCGCATCCCGGTCAGTATGACGGGCATGATCTGATGATGGAGCTGGCAGACTCCGGTGAAATTGACGGAATTGAGGTTTGGCATCCTGTGCACAAAAAAGAGGATATTCCCCAGTATGTGGCACTGGCCAGGCTAAAAGGTCTTTTGATGACCGGCGGATCAGATTTTCATGGAATGTACACGTCGCATCCCTGTGCATTGGGGGCCTTTTTGACACCGGATGAACAGCTGAGCGAACTCAAGAAAAGAAAAAAATTATTAAAAGCCAACGGATAAGATTTCTATAGCAAATGTGAGGCTGCAAAATGGCAAACACCGTGATTTGTTTCAAGAGAAGCTTCGAATGAAAAAATTTTGCAGGCAATTTGCTGACGGTGTGCTGTGTCAGAAATAATTGTTGGCAGTCAGGCAAATGAACGTGTTTTGAATCCCAAAAATAAAATAGCGGGAATTTACATGAAGTGGGCGATAGGCGCCTTTCTTGTTTTTTCTGGGCAAACGAAAAAAGAGCTGTGGGGTTTCCACAGCTCCTTTTTGCGTGCGTGTGAGATTAAGTGCTGAACTAAGATTTAGCAGCAGCCGCCACAACCGCCACAACCGCCACAATCATTGCCACAGCCGCCACCGCAGCTATTGCCGCCCCAGCCACCGCAGCAGCACAAAATGAGGATTAAAATGATGATCCAGCTGCAGCCGCCGCCACCAAAGTTATTGTTACACATTATTGTATTCCTCCTTTCGGTTTACACTATAGTATATTGCAAATGGAGAAATGGTGTTACAATAATTTTTCTCGCTCATTTTTAAAATATATTCTTCAACTGTAGAATTATAAAGGCAGAGAAATGAACTGGTCAGAATAAAATAAGAATAGGGTGACTACACTTTAAAATGCAAGAGATTTCTTAAAATCATTTGAAAATCGTTTCTAAGAAAAGATAGTTGGAGATAATTTGGAAAATTAAATTCAATTTGACTTTAACTGACCTTGACGAATCAGTTTGAGATCTCTATAATAAAAACATAAAGTCAAAGAAAGTCAAAATCAAAAACCGGATTGGACGGATCGACATGAAAATCAGCGACAATGTTGCCAATTATATTTTGAATTTGCTGGAAGCAGCAGATGGGCGGGCAGAAATCCAGCGCAATGAGCTGGCCGAAGTGTTGGGGTGTGTCCCCAGTCAGATCAGCTACGTTATTACCTCTCGCTTTACGCCGGAGCAAGGCTATTTGGTGGAAAGCAGACGGGGCGGCGGAGGATATATCCGCATTACCCGAATCCGCATGGATGGAAGCAGTGCCATTATGCATACCGTAAATTCCATCGGCCGGTCATTAGACAGCGCCACCGCCAGGGCGATGCTTTCTAACCTATGTCAGCGTGAGATTCTTTTAGAAGAAGTAGCAAGCGCTATGGCGGCAGCTCTTAACGATCGGTGTTATTTCTGCGTTCCGCAGGAAGACCGCGATGTGCTGCGGGCCGCCTTATTTAAGCATATGCTGATGACACAGATTTGAGTGCAGGAGGGATTTGTATGAAATGTCAGCTTTGCGGAAAAAATTCCGCAACTACTTATGTGAAGATTATTGTAAACGGTGAATTGAGTGAATACGCCTTGTGCAGTGGATGTGCGCATAAAATGGGCTATGGTAATTTTTTTTATCCCTTTTCACTGGATTTTAACAGTTTGCTTGGCAGCTTTTTTGGAAGCCAGACGCCTGAAATGACAGACACCATTCGTTGCCCGGGCTGTGGTTCTTCCTTTGGGGAAATCGCCCAAAGCGGTAAGGTTGGGTGTGCGGAATGTTACCGAACCTTTCGCAGCCGCATGATGCCTTCTGTGCAAAGAATTCATGGGAATACCAGCCATTGCGGAAAACGCCCGACCAGTCGCGCGTTGCGGGTGACACCGGAATCGAAACTGAGTGTACCCCCCAAGGCATCCAGTGAGCTAAAGCAAAAGAAGAAAGAGTTAAAAGAAGCTATAGAAAGCCAGAATTTTGAACGGGCTGCAATATTGCGTGACGAAATCAAGAAGCTGGAAGGAGACGGGAAAGCATGATGAAATGGTATGAAAAAAGCGGGAAAGAATCCGATGTGGTAATCAGCACCCGTGTTCGGCTGGCTCGGAACCTTGGGGAATATCCGTTTCCGGTAAAAATGAGCGGGGATCAGCGAGAAAAGGTAGAGCAAGCCGTTCGGGATGCAGTGATGCACGGAAACAGTGCCATTGCTCAGGATTTTCGGTTTGTTTCTCTGGATGATATCAGCCAGAATGAAGCGGTTTCTTTAGTGGAACGCCATTTGGTCAGCCCGGAATTTATTTCGGCTCCCCACGGAAGGGGATTGCTGTTAACTCAGGATGAAACAATTTCTATTATGATAAATGAAGAGGATCATCTGCGGATTCAAGTGATGCGGGAAGGGCTGGATTTAGAAGGTGTCTATGATCTGGTGGATCGGGTGGATACCTTGTTGAATGAAAGCTTACACTTTGCATATGATGAGGAATTGGGATTTTTAACCCAATGCCCAACAAATTTGGGAACCGGAATGCGGGCCTCTTTAATGCTGCATCTGCCGGCGCTGCAAGAAAGCGGCGCAATGAGGCGTGTGGCTGCCAGCCTGTCAAAGCTTGGTTTGGTTATCCGGGGTATTTACGGAGAAGGCACCGAATCCATAGGGGCCATCTATCAGCTTTCCAATCAGGTAACGCTGGGACTGAGCGAACAGGCCGCCATTGCCAATTTGAAAAGCATTGCCGATCAGTTGATTGCGCAGGAACGGACTGCCCGGGAGGAACTGGTTAAAACCGTGGAAACACAGGATCAGATTTACCGTGCCATGGGAATTTTGAAAAGTGCGCGGGTACTCAGCAGTGACGAGTTTATGCGATTGATTTCTTATGTCAGAATGGGGGTTGCCGCGGGTTTTCTGGCGGGAATTTCCTATGACACCATTAACAGCCTGATTGTGCAGGTGCAGCCTGCTACAATGATGCTGACGAAAAAAATGACAGCTGCGGAACGGGACGCACTTCGTGCCGGCATCGTTTCTCAGCAGCTGAATGTACAATAAAAAAGGGGGGACGATTTATGTATCGTTTTAACGGATTTACAGAAAAGGCAAACAATGCACTAAACCTTGCCATAGAATCGGCAGAAAATCTGGGTCATACCTATATTGGAAGCGAGCACATTGTGCTGGGGCTTTTAAAGGAAGGGTCCGGCGTTGCCGCTACTGTGCTGAATAAGCTTCAGGTGACAGCGGAACAGATGGAAGGAATGCTGTCTCAAAAGATTGGGAGCGGTGCCAAAACCAGTTTGTCAGCGGATGATTTTACACCCCGCAGCAAACGGATTTTACAAATTGCCGTGATGGAAGCCGCACGGCTGGGCCACAATTATGTGGGAACGGAACATCTTCTGATTGCTATTTTGTCAGAAGGTGACAGCTATGGTGTTCGTTTTCTTCAATCGCTGGGTGCAAAGTCCAGCGATATTATGAATGAAATCAGTTCTGCTTTGAACAGCGGGGAAGAATCCGGGCCGTCTTCAGGGATGCATTCAGTTTCAGGCGGTGGCAGAAGCGGAAAGGGAACCAAAACATTGGATCAGTTTGGGCGTGACCTGACGGCATTGGCTGCCAAAGGCGGTGTTGATCCGGTCATCGGCCGCCAGACAGAAATTGAGCGGGTGATTCAGATTTTGTCCCGCCGTACCAAAAATAACCCCTGCCTGATTGGAGAGCCCGGTGTGGGTAAAACAGCGGTTGCAGAAGGGCTTGCGCTGAAAATTGCAGAAGGCCAGGTGCCGGAATTGCTGAAAGGCAAACGTTTGATTGCGCTGGATTTAACCGGCATGGTTGCCGGAACCAAGTATCGGGGCGATTTTGAAGAACGAATTAAGGCTGCGATGGAAGAAGTGCGCAATGCGGGGAATATCATTTTATTCATTGATGAGCTGCATACCATTATCGGGGCCGGTTCTGCAGAAGGTTCCACCGATGCCGCCAATATTTTAAAGCCCGCTTTGGCCAGAGGGGATTTTCAGGTCATTGGTGCCACTACAGTGAACGAGTATCGCAAGTATATTGAAAAAGATGCCGCTTTGGAACGCCGCTTCCAGCCGGTTATGGTTGGGGAGCCCAGCGAAGAAGAGGCCATTGGAATCCTCAAGGGGCTGCGTGACCGGTATGAAGCACACCACAAGGTCAAGATTACCGATGAGGCCATTGAAGCTGCTGTAAAGCTTTCGGCCCGTTATATTGCAGATCGATTCCTGCCGGATAAAGCCATTGACTTGGTGGATGAAGCATCTTCTCGTGTAAGGCTGCGTGCCTTTACCGCTCCTTCTGATTTACAGGACATGGAAAAACGAGTGAAAGAGCTGGAGCAAGAAAAAGCAGCCGCTATTAACGCGCAGGAATTTGAGCGTGCCGCCAAAGTGCGGGACGAAGAGAGAAAAGCCAGAGAAGAGCTGGAGAATCAGAAAAATCTTTGGACAGAAAAACGTGCCCATCTGGGTGGCGAGGTAACGCCCGAAGATATTGCGAACGTGGTGTCTATGTGGACCAGTGTGCCTGTATCTCAGCTGACAGAAGAAGAAAGCGCCCGTCTGCTTCGCTTGGAAGATACCCTTCACAAGCGCTTGGTTGGGCAGAATGAGGCAGTCAGTGCCGTGTCCCGTGCCATTCGCCGTGGGCGTGTGGGCCTCAAAGATCCGAAACGTCCTGTGGGTTCGTTTATTTTCCTTGGCCCAACCGGTGTGGGTAAAACAGAGCTGTGCAAGGCTTTGGCAGAGTCGATGTTTGGCAACGAGAACGCTATGATTCGTCTGGATATGTCTGAATATATGGAGAAGCATACGGTATCCCGCCTGATTGGTTCGCCCCCCGGATATGTGGGGTATGACGAGGGCGGTCAGCTGACAGAAGCGGTGCGTCGCAAACCTTATTCCGTAGTTTTGTTTGACGAAATCGAGAAAGCCCATCCCGATGTATTCAATATTTTGCTTCAGATTTTAGAAGACGGCCGTCTGACGGATGCCCAAGGCAGAAAGGTGGACTTTAAAAACACCGTTATTATCATGACCTCTAACGTGGGGGCCCGTTTAATTACGGAAAAGAAGGGAAGCCTTGGATTTACCTCTGACGAAAAAGCAACCGACAGCGAAAAGGTAAAGGAAATGGTTTTGGGCGAGCTGAAGAATACTTTCCGTCCCGAATTTTTGAATCGTGTGGACGATATCATTGTGTTCCATAAGCTGTCCGATTCGGATATCCGCGAAATTGCGGTTCGTATGCTGGAAACTCTTCGCAAGCGTCTGGTGGAAATTGGTGTTGGCATTCGCTTTACTGATGAAGCCGTCAGCGCCATCGCCAAAGAAGGTTTTGATCCGGTATACGGAGCTCGGCCGCTGCGCCGTGCCATTCAGTCAAAATTAGAAGATAAAATTTCAGAACAGATGTTGGAGGGGGAAATCCACGCCGGCAAACAGGTTACCTGCCATTACAAAGACAACGAATTTGTGTTTGAAGAATCTTCAGAATCTTTGAACGAAAGTACTATTGAGAAATAAGTCAGCAGGCGGTATAATAAAGGCATCAGAAAGAGAAAGCTGGTGTATTCATGGAATTCGCAGCAAACAACCGTCCCGATTTAGCGGCGGCATTGTTCCGTCTGATGGGGGCAACGGTTCCCGTTCAATATTCTGTGGAGGAAGAGGCCAGAGAGTTATATTCGGCTCTTCCCAATGATCAGGAACGCCTGCGCAAGGTGATTGCTTTGTGCGGCGAACCGAAAACGCCGCAGCAGCTGTATCTGGCCGCCAGAGCCGGCAGTTGGCTGGGTGGGTGCGATCAGCAAACCGCCAAATATGCGCAGGCATATTTGGAAACCAATGGTTGGAGCCAGCTTCCCGCAGGAAGCGTTGTGGAAGAAGGTATTACCGTAAACCGCCAAGCCAGACATCGAGCCCATATGTACGCTATTTTGGCACAGGCACAAGAGAACTTAGAGAAGCACGAAACGGCTTTGACCAATTATACCGAAGCCTATCGTTTAGAGCCTTATGAGGCAATGTATGCGATTAAAATAGCGGACATTATTGCAAAATGCCGAAGCCGGAAAGAAGCACTGCGTTTTTTGCAGCAGCAAAAATTGACCCATTACTATCGCCCGGTTTCTTATTTGGATGAACATGGGAACCGCAGCCATAACCGAACCTTTCAACAGGTTATTAATTCGCACATTTTAAAACTGGAAGCGATTGAGGAATAAGAAAAAAAGACCCTGTGCCACGGCAAACGCCAGTGCACAGGGTCTTTTTATAGGAGGAACAGCTTTTTAAAGCGGATTCTTTTCTATGAATTCGGTAATAATTTGTTTATCGCTGCATTCCGGGGAATAGACAAAACGCTCCATGCGATCTCCTTTAAAGAAATATTTTGGCGGAATGGGACGATAGGAGTAATCAAAGGTGTCTATGATAATCAGTTTGATTTTCATGCGGGAGGGAAGAATGCTTTTAATATAAACACTGGCCTGCTGTCCCGGCAGAACGCCTTCTTTTACTTCTGCCAGTCCGGCAAGGTTTGGCGCCAGTTCCACAAAAATTCCGTAAGGCTCTGTTGAGCGGATGATGCCCGCCACAGTTTCTCCGGTATGGAACAAGGCCACATTTTCCTCCCAGGTTCCCAGAAGTTCTTTTTGGGTTAAGGTGATTCGGTCGCCTTCAATGGATTTAATCACGGCTCGGATGTCCATACCCACCGTGAAACGTTCCCTGGGGTGATCAATACGTGATACGGAGATTGCGTCGATGGGCAAAAGAGAAATCACTCCGCAGCCGATGTCGGCAAAAGCCCCGAAAGTTTCCAGATGAGTAATACGGGCATCTGTAATATCGCCGGGATGCAGTTTTTCTATGTACTCTTTCCGGCATTTTTCCTGTGCGGCCCGCCGGGAAAGTACTGCGATGGAGTTTCCTGCATCATCCTTTTGAAAACCGGTTATCATAAAGCAAACGGGACGGTTTACGCGAGAGATAATGGCGATGTCCCGGGTAGTCCCTTCCCGAATCCCCAAAGCTCCCTCCTCCCGTGGGATCAGCCCTTTCATACAGCCCAAATCCACCAAAAGATTATGGGAACTGTCACAGACCAGAGCGCGCCCCTCCAATATTTTTTCGTCCCGGCAAGCATCCATTAAGGTGGTGATATTTCCCATGGCAGCTCGATTTTCCGGTGTATCAATCATCCAGCCCTCAGGCTTATAATTATGCAAGCCCATTATTTTACCCTCCTTTTTCTGGTCAAGATATCTATATGCGCAAAAGAACCCGGCTAACACAGAATTTGAAAGGTTCTGTTTTTTCTGGGAAAGAGCAGGGGATTTTTGTTTTTTCGCTTGTGTTAGAGAATGCTTGCATATCAGGGTAAAATATACTAAAATAATGAGAAGTTCATTTTGGAAAGGGTGATGGCCTGATGCACAAAAAAATCTGTGCTATGTTGTCTGTTCTGTTTTTGGTTCTGCTGATTGGCGGTTGTTCCAAAGAGGACAAGCACACGCTTGGATATCAGTTGGATAAGCCGGCAGCGGGTGAAGAAATTGCTGTGATAGAAACCAGTATGGGAGAAATGAAACTTCGATTTTTTCCAGACGCTGCACCGAAAGCAGTCGAAAATTTCAAAAAATTATCAGAAAAAGGGTATTATAACGGAATTTCTTTTCACCGGGTAATTGATGGTTTTATGGTTCAGGGCGGGGACCCCACTGCTACGGGCTCTGGGGGAGAAAGTGCTTTTGGAGGGCCCTTTAAGGATGAATTCAGCAAAACTTTGGTTAATATCCGCGGAGCGGTTGCCATGGCCAATTCTGGGGCGAATACCAACGGAAGCCAGTTCTTTATCAATCAGACCCCGGCTTCTGCAATGAACAGTTGGGAATATTATCAGGAAATATATGAGTTCTATAAGCAATCTGGTTTTCCCGAACAAACAATGCTGGACCCGGCCAAAATCACGGATGAGTACAAAAAACTGTATGAAGACAACGGTGGAAATCCCCCGTTAGACGGTGCTTATAACGTAAAACAGTATGGGCACACAGTATTTGCCCAGGTATTTGAAGGCTTGGATGTTGTAGATGAAATTGCAGCGGTGCCGGTGGACGAAAGAAGCAAGCCGCTGACCGATGTGACGATTACAAAGATTACTTTGGAACAGTATCAGGAAGAATCGTCGGGAAACAAAGCCTCTAAGGCCGAAACTTCTGAAAAGGAAGCGGCTAAGAATGAGACATCGGTAGGCGAAGCATCAAAAACGCAGGAACCGAAAAGCGAGATAGCGAAATAATTCAGAATAAAGGAGAGATTACATTGGAAATCATTCACGCAAACGCAGAAGAATTTGACAAGTTAATCAGTGAAAATTCCTTGGTTTTAGTAGACTTCTGGGCAAGCTGGTGCGGCCCTTGCCGCATGGTAGCCCCGATTGTAGAAGAGCTGGCAAAAAAGTTTGACGGACAGCTGACCGTTGCCAAAGTAGATGTGGATGACCAGCAGGATTTGGCCCGCCGGTTTGGCATTATGAGTATCCCCACCCTGATTTTGTTTAAGAACGGAGCCAAAGAGTGGTCTGAAGTGGGCGTAAAGTCACAGCAGCATTTTGAAGATCTGATTCAGAAAGCTCTTAATTAATCTGCGGAAAAATTGCACTATTTTATTTGTATTTTGGAAACTCCTTACGAATCGGACAAAATATCGCCTATCGCATTGACACCAGATGTGATAGGCGATATAATAAAATGCGGTAATTTGTGTTCCCAGCAGTTTGGTGGGAACTTTATTTTTTGAGGACAAACAAAAGGTTCCACAATGACAGGGCTGGTAGGAGGAAATTATGGCAGCGAAATATGTGTTTGTAACAGGCGGTGTAGTGTCTGGTTTAGGAAAAGGGATTACCGCGGCATCCTTAGGGCGATTGCTGAAATCGCGGGGGTTACGCGTAACCATGCAGAAATTTGATCCATATTTAAATGTGGATCCGGGAACAATGAATCCCTTTCAGCATGGAGAGGTATTTGTGACCGATGATGGTGCGGAAACAGACTTGGATTTAGGGCATTATGAGCGTTTTATTGATGAAAACCTGACGCAGAACAGCAACGTGACTTCAGGTCGGATTTATTGGAATGTTTTGCAAAAAGAGCGTAACGGCGATTACGGCGGCGCTACGGTTCAGGTGATTCCTCATATTACAAATGAGATTAAACATCGGATTATGGCCGAAAAAGAAAATGTGGACGTTGCCATTATTGAGGTAGGCGGAACAGTGGGCGACATTGAGAGCCAGCCGTTTTTAGAGGCGATTCGCCAGTTTGCCACAGAAATTGGCCGGAACAACTGTCTGTTTATTCATGTTACGTTAGTGCCGTATCTGTCGGCTTCTCACGAACAGAAAACCAAGCCTACTCAGCACAGCGTTAAGGAACTGCTTTCGATTGGAATTCAGCCGGATATCATCGTTTTGCGTTCCGAACTTCCGGTGGGAGAAGATCAAAAGAAAAAGATTGCTCTTTTCTGCAATGTAAAAGAAAATTGCGTAATTCAGAATTTGGACTTGCCTCTTTTGTATTCTGTGCCGCTGGCATTGAAAGAAGAGCGGTTGGACGATATTGTCTGCAAGCATTTTGGGTTGGACACCCACGGTGCGGATTTGACCGAGTGGATGAAGATGGTCAACACGGCCATGGCAATCACCGAAAATGTAACCATTGCGATGGTGGGAAAATATGTGGATCTGCATGACGCTTATTTGAGTGTGGCAGAAGCTTTAACCCATGGCGGAATCGGCAACCAGGTAAAGGTGGACGTCCGCTGGGTGGATTCCGAAATGATTTCGCCGGAAAATGTGGCAGAAATGCTGGACGGGGCTCATGGCGTTTTGGTTCCCGGCGGCTTTGGCCAGCGCGGCATTGAGGGCAAAATTCTTGCCGTGCGTTATGCCCGTGAAAATAAAGTGCCGTTTTTGGGAATTTGCTTGGGAATGCAGATGGCGATTGTGGAATACAGCCGCCATGTTCTGGGGCTGGAAGATGCCAACTCTGCAGAGTTTGATCCCCAAAGCAGCCACCCGGTAATCGACCTGATGCCGGAACAAAAAGATGTGGTGCAGCTGGGCGGAACCATGCGTTTGGGAAAATACCCCTGCAAGCTGTTGCCCGAAACCAAAGCGTTTGAGCTGTATGGCGATCAGCCGCTGATTTCAGAGCGTCATCGTCACCGTTATGAAGTAAATAACGATTATCGAGATCGTTTGGAGCAGGCCGGTGTGGTATTCTGCGGCCGTTCCCCTGATAACCGTATTGTTGAAATGATGGAGCTTCCGGATCATCCCTGGTTTATGGGTGCCCAGTTCCATCCGGAATTTAAATCGCGGCCCAATCGTCCTCATCCCCTGTTCCAGGGATTTGTGGGTGCGGCCAAAGAATATAAGCAAGAGAAATAAAACACAATGGTTTGACTGAAAGGATCGCATTCCATGGAACATAAAATTAAGGTGTCCGCTCCGGTATATCAACAGATTGCGGCGGATATCGCGGCCAAGATTGTGGAACGGAGATATCAGGTTGGAGACAAGCTTTACGCCCGTTCCGCCCTTGCCAGTCAGTACAGTGTTTCTTCCGAAACAGCCCGCCGTGCCATTTCCGTGTTGTCTGATTTAGAGATTGTAACGGTAGTAAAAGGCAGCGGGGTAGTGATTCGCTCTTATGATAATGCCGTTCAGTTTGTTCAGCAGTTTATGGACATCAAGTCTATTTACGATCTGAAAAAAAACATTTTAGAGAGTCTGGAACGGCAGCAAAAGGAAACGGAGCATATGAACGAATGTATTTCGGAAATTCTGGACAGGACAGAACGGTTCCAGGCATTTAATCCTTTTATTCCTTTTGAGATTGAAATCACCACGCAAACACCGTATTTAAACTTGTCTATTTCCGACATTAACTTCTGGCATTATACAACGGCCACGATTTTGGGGATCCGCAGGGGAGAGATGATGATGATTTCCCCCGGCCCCTATGCGGTTCTGTGCGATGGAGATGTGCTTTATTACTGCGGGGATACGGATTGTCAAAGCCGTGTGCAGAATTTTCTCTATCCGGAACATCCGCCCGAACAGGCGATTCTGGATAAGAAACGGCAGGCAAAAAACGGAGCCGCAAAAGAATAAGTTTTTCTTTCAGAACAGCGAGTATAAGCGGATCTGATTCAAAAAAGTCCTGGTTTTCATTGAAAACCGGGACTTTTGATCTTGTTTTTATCTTTTTTGAATATTTCATTCGATTAAAATGTTTTTGCTGCCGCTGTCTTGCCAAAAGAAAAAGCTGTTTTGTCCGCGTGTGCGAACAGAACAGCTTTTGTTTTTCGTTTTAAATAGTGGGATCCGTTGTTTCATCTTTTGGCAGCTGATTATCTGAGATGCGATAGCATAAGGTCATCAAACTGTCGTTCAGGTGGACGTTTTCCACGATGGTATCGGGGAATTTCATCGCAATGTCATAATGGCTGAAATTCCAGAAATTTTTAATTCCAAATTCATACAACTGATCTGCCAGCTTTTCTGCACTTTCCCGGGGAATACATAGAATTGCCATCGTAGGCTTTTCTCTTTCGCAGAATTCTTCCAGCAGCTGCATATCGGTTATAGTAATGCCATTGATTTCTGTACCGATTTTTGATGGGGAGTTATCAAAAATTCCGCACAGTTGGAATCCCTGCGTGGTAAACGACATGTGCATGGCCAGTGCCTGACCCATGTTTCCGGCTCCGATCATAATCGCCTTATAAGAATTGCAAATGCCAAGAATCCCGGCGATTTCCCGTTGCAGTTGATCCACAATGTAGCCATAGCCCTGCTGTCCGAATCCGCCAAAGCAGTTTAAATCCTGACGGATTTGAGAGGCAGTCAGCCCCATTTTTTCTGACAGCTCCTTAGAAGAAATACGAGTCATCCCTATCTTTTTTAAATGGGTCAAGAATCGGTAGTAGCGCGGGAGTCGCCGAATTACAGACATCGAAACGTTTTCCCGTTTAGACATTTCAGTCACCTCCAAAAGTCTTAAATAAATTACTCAAGCAATCAATTGATGCAAAACAGTTAAAATCATCAGGTGCAAGGGGTAAAATACATAAAAAAACCACTTGCTGTTATCTGATCCGCCGCGTTCCCCATTGTAACAAAGCAATAGAGGAAGCGGCAATAAAAGCCCAAATTGAAAAAGTCCGCCCCAAGGCGGTTTGCCGCCCAGTGCTGTTTCAATTGCCAAAATACTTGCTGCCGATACAGCGATGATGGCAAAATATAAGCTTTGCCTTTTCCGGCTGTCCCGGTTCATGGCAAATGCCAACGTGAACAGTACTGCGAAAACGGACCAATCCCCCATAGAGGACAAGATCATCAAAAGAAATAACCCCAGCCAACCAACCGGTTGAGCCCCTTTTTTATCCCAAAGCCACAAAGCCAGAAAACTGCACAGCAATGTGAATATTACACTGAACTGAAACGGGGCAGAAGCAAAGTTCAGATTTCCGGTGCGAAAATAATGATATGGGATTTGAGAAATCACTGCAAAAATCGCCAAACGTGCGGCGTATTTTGGGTGGCTGCGGGAATGGTAATACCCCTCTGCAATAAAAAAACACATAATAGGAATTGTCATGCGCCCGATCATATGTATGATTTGACCCGCTGTGCTATAGGTTGGCACAAACAGCCACGCAAAATGGTCGGCCAACATCGCGGCTGCGGCAATCAGCTTAAGGGAGTAAGCGGAAAATCCCCGAGAGGAACCTTCTTTCACATCCGATCGTTCCCTTCTGCATCTATGCTTCTTGCTTTTAAATTCATGGCTAAAGTGCTAAAAACAAGTGAAATCTATTATGCAATATAATTAAGAGCTTGTCAATGCCTTGCAGTGGTTTCGGGCTTTGTTTCCTGATATTTTTTTCTTTTTCTTTCGAAATATGCAGGGGGAATCCCGAAAAGGCAGAGGGGCCGTTTTTGTTAGATATAGCTCAATTGTTTGAGTGCAAAGATCCAATAGAATATGGTAAGTATGGAAAAGATAGAGGTATAAACTACCAGCTGCCCGGCCAGTTTGCCATCTGACCCCATTTGCTGCGCCATGGTGTAAGAAGACACCGCAGCGGGGGCGCCCAACATGACCAACAGGGCGATGAGTTCCTCATTGCGAAAGCCAAGGTAAATGCCAATGGGCACAAACAGCATGGGGGAAAGCAGCAGCTTATTGAATACGCCTAAAACCAGTTGCTTGCGGTATGTTTTTGTGTCCGCAAAAGAAAAGGATGCACCCAGCGAAATCAGTGCCAGCGGAGTAGCCGTTCCCGCAATGTTACTTACGATTCCTTCCACCGCTTTGGGAAGCCTGAGTTGGAAAAACAGGCACAACAGAGCCAGCACGGCACCTATAATAAGAGGGTTTGTTACAATCTTTAACAATACCTGTTTTACCTGTATCTTTTGTCCCCGGAAAACCTCTAACAGAATTACAGATAACAGATTATACAAAGGAACAATAATCGCAATCAACAGTGCGGTAACGCCTGCTTTTTCAGGGCCAAACAGCGATATGGTAACCGGAAGGCCGAATATGACAAAGTTGCTTCGAAAAGAAGCTTGTGCCACAGCGCCCCTCTGGGCGTTGTCTTTCAGTGCAAACACTGCGATGAGGATGGATAAAAAGTACATGGACAACATGGCGATTACGCCGTATATTAAAACCTTTGGACGAACTGCCATGCTTAAATCTGTTTGATAAACGTTATAGAACAACATAGTGGGAAGAAAAATACGAAAGACCAAATTGTTCATTTGCTCTACCGTTTTTTCGCAAACCATTCCCCTTTGCTTAATGAAGTAGCCCAAGGCCATCAAGATACAAAGGGGCGCAATTACCTCTGCGGACAAAATTAGATTTTCCATTGTGTTTTCCGTCATTTTCAGAGCAAATTCAGCAGTTGAAAATGATTCTTTCCTCCTTAAATATGAATTACCTGAATTTAAGTATAGTATATTTGATGACAAATGGCTATATCAATGGTTATTAAAAACCAAAAAAAATAGCCAAATCAGAAATATTCGCAAATTTTGCTATGGGTTTTCTTTCGAAAGATTGACAAAACCGGTCAAAATCGGTAAGATATGCATAATGCTATAAATACATATATACATTATAGGGTAATGGGCGAAAGCAAGATGGGGCTGGAAAGGGGAGTTTTTTCTTGGCGGCACACACAGAAAATTCGCTTCGGGAATACTTTGAGTGGTTTCACCGTAATCCGGAGCTTTCTTTTGAAGAATATCAAACAACGGAAAAGATAAAAGAGATTTTAGAGGCGGCAGGAGTGGAGATTCTGCCGCTTCCCCTGAGAACCGGTTTGGTGGCGGTGATACGGGGGAAAAGAACAGGGAAAACAGTGGCTTTGCGGGGCGATATCGATGCTTTGCCCATTGGGGAAGAAAGCGGGGTTCCTTATTCCTCAGAGAGGGAAGGACGGATGCATGCCTGCGGCCATGATTTTCACACCACAGCGGCTTTGGGGGCTGCGATTGCGCTGCACAAACGGCGAGAGGAACTGGAGGGCACAGTAAAAGTTGTGTTTCAGCCGGGGGAAGAGTCGTCTCGGGGTGCTTTGCTGATTACAGAAAGCGGAGTTCTGAAAGATGTTTCTGTGATGTTTGGAATTCACGGGGTGGTCAATGTGCCGGTGGGAACGGTAGCGGTCAGCGCCGGGCCTGTGACTGCGGCGGTGGATCGATTTCAAATTGTGCTGCAGGGCAAAGGAAGCCATGGGGCCGAGCCGCAAAAAGGCTCGGACTCTATTGTGGCTGCCGCACAGCTGGTTACCGCACTGCAAACAGTGGTGAGCCGAAATCTGTCGCCCCTTTCTCCCGCGGTAGTCAGTGTGACCCGCATTCAGGGCGGAAACACCTGGAATGTACTGCCTGCTTCGGTGGAACTGGAAGGTACGGTGCGCACGTTAGCACAAGAAGATCGCAAACGAATTGCACAAAGAATGCAGGACTTAACGCAGAACCTTTGCAGTGCTTTTGATGTTGCGGCCGATTTTCAGTGGATAGAAGGCCCGCCCAGCGCCCAAAACGATTTCGGTTGGTCTAAGCTGGCCGGGCAGGTTGCTTTGCGGCAGGGGCTTTCGGCAATTCCTTCTCAGCTGTATATGGGCGGGGAAGATTTTGCGTATTATCAAGCATTGCTGCCCAGTGTGTACATACAAATTGGAATTGGAGACTCGGCGCCGTTGCATCACCCGGCTTTTCGGGTGGATCCCGGGGTTTTAGAGCCCACAGCGAAATATCTTGTTGCTCTTGCGGAATCCGCATTGTTGCGAATAAAAAATTCGAAAATAACAGAATAAATTTATTTAGGAAAACTTGCTGAATTAAGAGCAAGTTTCCTTTTTTTTGCATCTAATAGTAAGGAAAGGAGAGTTATTATGTCAACAAAAAAGGGATTGATGTATATAATGGGACGGGAATTGTAAACTGGAAATTTGTGAAGGAATCCGGGTATGATTTTTCTATGGTTAAGGCCACCGAAGGGCATACGCTGGCAGATAAAAGTATGAGCCGTAATCTAAGCGGTGCGGCTGCGGCGGGTCTGCATACCGGAGCATATCACTGGATGCACGCGGTAACCGAGGAAGAAGTAAAGAAAGAAGCAGAATTTTTCCTCAATGTTATCAAAGGGTGCAAGCTGGAATATCCCGTTGCGTTGGATGTGGAGCAGGACGCCATTTTGCGGTTATCTAAAGAAAAACTGACAGATTTAGTGGTGTCTTGGTGTGACAAAGTGGAAAAAGCAGGATATTATGTGGCAGTTTATGCAAACCTGAACGTGCTGCGAAATCACTTGGATTGGAACCGGGTTAAGCGGTTTGATTTATGGCTTGCCCAATATCATCACGCCATGTCTAATGATTTCCCTGCATCTATTTGGCAGTATAGTGAAACTGGACGAGTTCCCGGTGTGAAAAATGGAACGGGAAATGTCGACCTGAACCTTTCCTTTAAAGACTATCCAACCATTATCCGCAGAGGTGGTTTTAATAACTTTACGGCTTCTCAGCCGCCTCAGGTGTCGGGCCTTTCTTTGGATACCCGAAGCAAAGACATGACTGCAGGCGAAATTTACACGGTTTTGGCTCGGTGTGAGGCAAAACCGGAGGTAACCGTTACCGGCCGGGATGTCATACGGGCATCAGAACCGCGGTTAGATGCCGGTGGGCGTGGATGGCTGATTGATATTACGGCGCTAAAGCCCCCAATTCGCCACGCGCATATTCAGGTGCGGGCAGAGGATAACACCGCACAATGTAATTTTAATGTGCTTTAATGCCGCTTAAAGGGGGAGGGGAGTGTGGATAAAATCAAGGCGGCTGTAACAACTGTGTTTGCGGCATTGTCTGCTTGGCTGGGAATTCTTGCTGTGCCGATGTATCTTTTGATTCTGTCCAATCTTGCCGACTATATCACGGGAATGATCGCTTCCGTTTATCGAAAGGAGCCGCTCAGCTCTTACCGAAGTATTCTGGGAATTGTGAAAAAGGTATGTATGTGGCTTTTGGTCGGCGTTGGGGCGATTGTAGACTGGCTGTTGCTGTATGCCGGTAATCAGGTGGGTATACAGCAGACGACGTTTCAGTTCGCGGTGGCGTCGCTGGTTGCGGTATGGCTGATTACCAACGAGCTGCTCAGTATTTTGGAAAACATTCAGGCAATCGGTGTTAAGCTGCCGCCGTTTTTAGTGCGGATGCTGCAGGGAATTCAGCAGTGTGCAGAAGAGGAAGGAAACACCTTGGCAAAAGAAGAAGATTTTTTGGGACAAGAAGAGAGTGCTTTAGAAAAACAAGAAGATTTTCTTGAAGAACAGAAAAAATAGATGGCCGGCAATGGTTTGCTCCGCCGCAAAAAGCGGCGGAAAGGCCTTGAAAAATGCCCTCGGATATTCCGAGGGCATTTTTCTATATACATTTTTTAGATATTTGAACCAGCTGTTCCGTTTTTGCCTGAGCGGCAAGGAAAACGTTCTTTTTTATTTGGAAATGTCCGGTTTTCTTTGCGGTGGATTCCTTTGTAACGTTTCATTTACTGAAAAAACAGTTTGCTGAATAGACGTGCGACTGAAAAAAGATGGTTTGGTGGCGATATTATCAAACTCACCGTGAGTTTTCAGAACAAAAATTATATTTTTGAAATATTATAAATAAATAATTTCATAAATGGGTAAAAATCAATATTTTAATTTTCTTAAAAAACAGAGAAATAAATTTCACAATGCAAATAGAATTTAGAAGTAATTTATAATAACTAAGGAATAAATCAGTCGAAAAACTCAAAATAAATTAATTTTACTTCAATTTAACTCAAAAACTCAAAAAGTGATTGGTTGACATTTTAAAATCAACAGAGTATGATATCTGCAAATCGAAATGCAGGATTTAAAACTAATAATTTCAAATTCAAGGGAACGCATTTGCGCTGCCTTAGGATTCCTGTTTCTTTTATCATGATTTTCGATGGAACGCACAGACGGGAGGGAACAACATGATTAAACTGGATCGTGTCTGTAAAAATTTTGGGGAGCTTGAGGTGCTCAGGGATATTAGCCTTACTGTGAACGAGGGGGAAAAATTGGTGGTAATCGGTCCTTCTGGTTCCGGAAAAAGCACGATGGTTCGTTGTATGAATTTTTTGGAAGAGCCTACATCCGGAAAAGTTTTTATAGACGGAACAGAGCTGACGGCTCAAAATAAAAATGAAATGGTGCGCAAAAACTGCGCGATGGTGTTTCAGCAATTTAACCTGTATCCGCATATGACGGTGCTTCAAAATATTACGCTGGCGCCCATTAAGCTGCAAAAGCTTTCGAAACAAGAAGCAGAAGAAATTGCCTATGAATACTTAGATGTGGTTGGCCTTCGGGATAAGGCAAATGTTTACCCCACAACCTTGAGCGGCGGACAGCAGCAAAGAGTTGCCATTGCCCGCGCGCTGGCCACCAAGCAGAAAATTATTCTGTTTGATGAACCCACCAGCGCTTTGGATCCGGAAACGGTACAAGAGGTTTTAGACGTTATGATTCGATTGTCCAAAATCAATATCACCATGGTGGTGGTTACCCACGAAATGGGGTTTGCCCGCCAGGTGGCCGACCGGATTATCTTTATGGATCAAGGAACCATTTTGGAAGAAGGGGAACCGGAACATTTCTTCCAAAACCCCACCAGCGACCGGACAAAAGCCTTTCTTAGCAAGATTTTAAAATAATGCGTTTCTTTATCGACCGTTTAAAATGACGATCGATTGATTACAGAAATGAAGGAGAGAATATCATGAAAACATTCAAAAAGGCCTGTGCGGCGCTGCTCGCCGTATCTATGCTGGCTCTGACGGCTTGTTCCGGCACCGCCCCTGTTTCTTCTGCGGCAGAAGGCCAAGGATCTGACGCAGCATCTGCTTCCTCTACTCCGACGCTGGATAAAATCAAAGCGGCCGGCGTTTTAAAAGTCGGTGTTAAGGTGGACGTACCGAATTTCGGATTGAAAAATACGGCTACCGGTGAAGTGGAAGGGTTTGAAATTGATCTGGCAAAAGTGATTGCAAAGGATTTGCTGGGCGATGAAAGCAAGCTGCAAACACAGGCGGTTACCGCCAAAACACGCGGCCCGCTTCTTGATAACGGTGAAATTGATTTGGTGATTGCCACCTTTACCATTACCGAAGAGCGCAAAAAGACCTATAATTTCTCGGATCCTTATTATTCCGATGCGGTAAAGCTGATGGTGAAAAAAGCTTCCGGTATTACCGATCTGAAGGGTCTGGATGGAAAAACCATCGGGGTGGCACAAAGCGCGACTTCGATGAAAGCCATTCAGGAGGCCGCAGACAAAGATGGAATTAAGATTAAGTTTGATGAGTATGCCACATATCCTGAAATCAAAGCCGCGCTGGATTCCGGCCGAGTACAGTGTTTCTCGGTGGATGGCTCTATTTTGAGCGGTTATGTGGATGATACCACTGTGATTCTGGACGAAAAATATTCACCCCAGGAGTATGGTGTAACCAGCAAGCTGGATAACAAGGACTTGGCAGAGTATGTCAACGGCATCGTTAATTCCTTAAAAGCCAGCGGCGAGTTGGATCAGATGATTGCAAAATGGGGTCTTAACTGATTTTCGGTAATCGGGCGGGTGGAAAACACCCGCAGACAATTCTTATAGAAAGGCAGGGATAGAGGATGAAAAGTTCACCTTTTTCTTTGGATAAATGGGGAAGACTGTTGGGTGACTGGCAAATTTTCGCACAGGGATTTTTGACAACATTGGCAATTGCTGTGCTGGCGTTGACACTTGCCTTACTATTGGGTGTTGTCTTCGGTATGTTTTCCTCTTCAAAAGCCCGTCCGCTGAAAGGGATCAGCCGGGTTTATGTGGAGTTTATGCAGAATATTCCGTTGGTCATCCAAATCTTTTTTCTCTATAACGGTTTGCCCCTTCTGGGCATTATGATGGATAAATTCACCATCGGTGTAGTTGGTGTGGGCGTTTATACCGGTGCTTATATCAGTGAGGTTGTCAGAGCCGGAATCCAGTCTATTCCGGTGGGGCAGATGGAAGCAGCCAAAAGTCAGGGATTTACTCATTTGCAGGCGATGCGGTATATTGTTTTGCCTCAGACGGTGAAAATCGTTTTGCCGCCGCTGACCAATCAGGCAGTGAACCTCATCAAAAACACGTCTGTTTTGGCTATGATCGCCGGCGGTGATTTGATGTACCGGGCAGATTCCTGGGCCAGCAGCCAGCTGTATTATGGCCCGGCCTATGTGACAACCGGACTGCTGTATTTCCTTATGTGCTTCCCGCTGGCCACTTGGGCGCGCAATTATGAGCAGAAACTGAAAAATCATGATGTGCAGACCAGTGTGATGCCTCAAAAGGAGAAAAAAGTATTTTGGATTGGTTCTCCGGCCATCAGCAAGAAAGGGGCGGCCTAAATGGAATTTCTGCAAAGCATTTTTACCGCTGACAATGTTCGGTTTTTGTTGTCCGGTTTGCAAACCACACTTTTGATTGCGGTGATTACCGTCACGCTTTCTCTTTTCTTTGGAACGATTCTTGGTTTGGTTCGCAACTATAACAAAGGGATTGCCGGGCGGCTGGCGGCAGTTTATATTGAAACATTTCGCAATACGCCTTTGATTCTTTGGATTTTAGCCATTCGTTTTTTGGTTCCGATCCCTGCGTTTTATTCCGGAATTTTGTCCCTAACCATCTTTACCTCTGCAATTATGGCAGAAATTGTGCGGGGCGGATTAAACGCCGTTCAGAAAGGGCAGTTTGAAGCGGCCTATTCTCAAGGATTTGGTTTTTTTCAAACTTTGACGTTGATCGTTATTCCCCAGTGCTTTAAAAATATTGTGCCTTCCCTTTTGTCACAGGTAATTACCGTGGTGAAGGATACTTCTTTCCTGTGGGCAGTGGCAATAGAAGATTTTACCGGCAAGGGTATGATTTTGATGGGGCGTTTTGCTTCTTCTCAGCAAGTTTTCACTTTGTTTGCCTGTATGGCGGCTGTTTATTTCATTATCAATTTTACACTGTCAGGCATTGTTCGCTGGCAGAATTCCAAAAACAATTCCGGTCAAAAACCGGTTTTGGCAAAGGTGTAATTCCCTTTGGGGTATGGGGGATTACCCTTATATGCGGCGATTTTCATTCCAAAAGAAAAAAGACTCTCAGCGAAAAGCCGAGAGTCTTCTTTCTTTTGGATACACTTAAATTACAAAAAAACCAGCCAAAAATGGCAGGGATTCATTTGTCGGTTGTTTTCGCCATACTAGCCATACTATTTTGGCTGCCGAAGCACACGGATGGTTTGAATGACCGCAGCGGCCAGAGAAGCGCATCCTGCTGCCAATAGAACATCCAGCCAACGAAAGAGAGAAGAAGAAACCACAATCGAAGTGGGGCCGTCATCGTAACCAATCACATCGTCTGGAATGGGAGGCGGAAGCTGAACTACAATCATTGCGGCGAAACATAAAATCGCAATTCCATAAAACAGAAAAGCCCATGTCTTTCTGCGCTTTTTTATTTGGGAAAGATCTGGTGTGCTTTTGAATTTCGCCTGTGCTTTTTTCGCGTATTTTTCAGCGGGCCCCAGCCGATCAATTGTCTGTTCGGTGGTTTCTCCGTGTTTCATTGCGGAATCAAATATTTGATTTAATTCCTCTGCGATTATTTTTTGCAGTTCGGTCGGAAGATTCTGCTCCACCTGACGAATGTATTCCTCTTTCATCATTTCCTCCTTATTTTCAGAATGCCGAAATTTTATGTGTTGATTGAGTCCGTTTTCAAAACTGACAGTATTTCCCTTTTTCTTTTATTATTAAAGCACAATTGTAATAATTAGTCAATTAATAGCGTTAATTTTTGTGAAGAATATAAAATATATGATGGTTTTTTTACTGTAGTGTCTTGTTTTATTTGTGTATATCATTGTGTGGTTCTTCCGTTTTATTACGAATGTTTTTATATCATCTCAAAAAAACAAGCCCCAATCGCAGTTTCGTTTTCTGCGGTTGGGGCTTTTGCAATCAAGTTTTTCATCTCAGGTGATAAATACCATACCGGCGATGTGTTTATGTATTACAGCGTGAAATCTTCCGCTTCATATTCCCGCAGTGGGGGAAGTGCCCGGGGGGTGCGCATCAGCGGATCATACGAAAAACGGGGACAGGAACCGTCTTTTTCCAGCTGCCTTCCGCCGGCACAAATGGGATCTTCCTCAGTGCCGGTATTCTGGCTGCAATAACAGCAGTTTACTTCGATTTGATTTCCAAATAATTTTTTCTTCTTTTTCTTGAAAAACACCGTGGTCTCCTCCGATTTTTTGGGTCTTTGCGGCTGCGGACAATTTTCGCAGCGTGCTTTTCCTGTTCTTTCAGCCGTTAAAAGCGTTGCTTTTGTTTTTATTATAGCACGATTTTTTCTTAAATTCCAGTTTTTCTGCCCCCACAGAGCAAAGCAGAACGATGCAAAGCGCTACCAATGCTCCGGCGGCTGCCGGACTGCCGGAAAGTTTTCCGCTCAGGGCCTCTGACGTATTCTGGAAAACAGGAGCTGCTTGCGGAAAGAACTGGAACAGAACAATGGCAAAGAATGCGGAAAAACAGCCTTTGATCAGCTGGTGAAAAAAGAAGCGGGAACGGGAGAAGGGGATTTTGGTGACAGAAGACAGCACCTGAAAATGAACGCACAATCCACCCCAACCCATGGCAAAGGCAAACAGCACTCCGCTTCCGCCCAGAACGGCAATGTCAAAGCAGCCACCGGTTACTTCCATCAGAACGGAAATTGCAGAACCGCATACCGCCGGGGGCAGCCCGAACCGCAGTAAAAAATGAGCCAGCACGCCGGCGATTCCGGTTTCCCGCAGCAAAGCGATCAATACCGAAAACAAAATGACAAAGGCACATAAATTCATGGTGCCCCGGGCGGCATCCACAGTAGAGTCAATCAGTGGTGATTGGCTCTTCTTTGCTTGGGGTACGGCTGTGCTGAAAACGGGAGTTTTATCTAAAAACCCTAAAATAATTCCCAACAAAACAGAGGCGGCCAGCTGGGCGCACAGAAGCACTACTCCTGCGGAAATATTGCCAAGCATCCCAACGCCGACCACGGTGATGACGAACGCCGGCCCCGCGTTGACGCAGAACGAAATCATTCGGCCTGCTTCCCGGTCTGTAATGCTGCCTTGTTGGTGCAAAGCGGCAATCCCCCGGGCGCCGACCGGGAATCCGCCAACCATGCTCATCAAAATAGTGGCGGCGGCGCATCCGGGCAGACGAAATAACAGCCGGGTAATCGGCCCCAATGCTTTGCCCAAAGAATCAGAGATTCCCGATTTGACCAGATAAGTAGAAAGAGCCATAAACGGAAATAAGGACGGAACCAAAATCAGCAGACAGTACTGAAGTCCTGTCATGGCGCCTTGGGCTGATACGGCAGGCAAAAACAAAAGCCCTGCCCCAAAGGCAGCGGCAAACACCGCAGAGACAATTTTATTGGAATGCATAAGCTTCACCTCAAATAATGTATATGAATCCAGGTGATTTTTATATCACGCAGCGCATAAGTTTAAGGAAGAAAGACAAAAGAACGGGATGAGGTGCGACGGTGAAAAAAAATATACTGGGCGCGGTAAGCACTCCGCCCTCTTCGCTGCTCAGCGGCTTTCGGCTGGAGATTAAAGGCAACCGCGAAGCGGTTTTAGAAGGCTGTGGCGGCGTTTTGGAATACGGTGAAGACACAGTGCGTGTCAGGGCGGGAAAGATGAGTGTGCGCTTTACAGGGCGCGATATCAAAATCAAATGCCTGACGGCAGATTCTCTGGTGGTAGAAGGGTATTTGACCGGGCTGGAATTTATCACATGAGGTGTGACAATGTTTTCAATTGCTTTTGTTCGCTGGCTTTTAGGATGGGTAGATTTTCAAATCAAGCCGCGCAGGAAAGGGGCGTGTGAACGCTTTTTAAACCTGTGCGCTAAAAATGGCGTGGGTCTGTGGAAAATCGGGCGGTCGGAAGAGTTCTTCACTGCGGCGGTAGCTGTGGGCAGGTATCCGGAACTTCGCTTTCTGGCTCGAAAGGCTGGGGTGCGCCTAAAAGTGCAGCAAAGGCATGGGTTTCCCTTTTCGTGGAAGAAGGTTACCGCACGCAAGGGGCTTTTGGTGGGAATGGTTGTCTTCATGGTGATGCTGCATGTGTTCTCAATGTATGTGTGGAGCGTTCAGGTAACCGGAAATAAAACCATCCCCACGGATAAAATTACAGCAGCTGCACAGGATTTGGGCTTGTCGCCAGGCTCTTTAAAAAGCCGACTGGACTATCAGGAACTGCAAAGAAGACTAATGCTGGAATTCCCGGATGTGTCATGGCTGTCGGTTAACACGAAAGGCTGCACCATAGAAATCGCTTTGGAAGAGCAAATTAAACAGCCGGAAACCATCGGGAAAGAAATCGTCAGCAATTTAAAGGCGTCTGCTTCCGGGCAGGTGCTTCGTATGGAAGTCAAAAGTGGAGCCTCTCAGGTGAAAGTGGGGGACGCGGTGGTGAAGGGGCAGCTTCTGGTCAGCGGAATTGCGGAAAATGAAGCAGGTCAGACCCGCATGATGCGTTCGACGGGGCAGATTATAGCCGAAACGGAACAAAGTCTGGTCGTAGACATCCCCCTGAAACAGACGGTTCTGAAACCCACCGGCAAACAGGTGGTTCGGCGAAGCGCGCGGATTTTTGGATTAGAGCTTCCGCTGTCTTTAACAGGCACACCCAAAGGAGAATATGTAAAAGAGGCAAATCGGGAGATACTGAAAGGAAGAACAGGCGATTTGCCCATTTCGGTTTATACAGAGGTATGGACAGAACAAAGCGAAGAGGAAATTGTTTTGACAGAACAGCAGGCCAAAGAACAGGCCGAACAAAAACTGGAAGAACTGAAAAAAGAGCAGTGGAAAGAAGTGAAAATCCTTTCTTCTAATCAGTCGGGTAAAATAGAAGGCGGAACCTATCGTTTGACCTTATATTGCCGCTGCGAAGAAAATATTGCGGTTGAATCAGAAATACCGTTTAAATCCTAGAAATTTTGTGAATAATTTCATTGAATTTTTGTTGTATTTCTAATGACGAAAACTGCAAATAATGTTATAATAACCTCACGGCGTGTGCAAAATCGGGGCTTTTTGCGCCGAAAAACGGAAACAAGGTTTTTGCTTTTGCGCTGTGGTGGATTTGCTGTCAAAAGACTGCGGGCTTTTGGCCCCCCTTGTTCCCAGTGTCTCACCCGGGAAGAAAAGCGGTTCTTCTTTGTGTGTGAAACTATGGAATCGAGGCACGAATCCGGTGTTCCCAAGAAAACGGTTTTCTGGTAAGGCTGTTTCAAAATTGTGATAATAACACAAAATGCAGATAAAACAAAAGGTGAAATGATGTTTGAACAACGCATTAATATAGACCGTATGGAGCAGGCCGTTGCTCTTTTTGGCAGCTTTGACGAAAATATTAAGCTGGTGGAAAAAGAGTATCAGGTCAGCATTGTGGGCCGCGGAGCGGAAATAAAGGTGTCGGGTGAGGCAGAAAATGTTGGCAAGGCAGTGCGCGTGATTGAAAGCCTTCTGTCCCTGATTAACCGGGGGGAAGCACTGAGCGATCAAAATGTGCGGTACTGCATCTCTCTTGTGAATGACGGAAGCGAAGAAAAAATTGAAACCTTGGCCGGTGACTGTATTTGTATCACCTCAAAAGGAAAGCCCGTCAAGCCTAAAACATTGGGCCAAAAAAATTACTGCAATCAGATTCGGCAGAATACCATTACCATTGGTGTGGGGCCTGCCGGTACCGGAAAAACATATTTGGCGGTTGCCATGGCGGTTACAGCATTCCGCTCACAGGAAGTGAACCGGATTATTCTCACCCGGCCGGCCGTGGAAGCCGGGGAAAAGCTGGGCTTTTTACCCGGCGATTTGCAGCAGAAGGTAGACCCTTACCTTCGGCCTTTGTACGATGCGCTGTTTGATATGCTGGGCGCGGAAACCTATCAGAAATATTTGGAGCGGGGAAATATTGAAGTGGCTCCTCTGGCATATATGCGCGGCAGAACGCTGGACGACAGCTTCATCATTTTGGATGAGGCGCAGAATACCACGCCGGAACAGATGAAAATGTTCCTCACCCGGCTTGGTTTTAATTCCAAAATGGTCATTACAGGTGACATTACTCAGATCGATTTGCCGGACGGAAGGCGTTCCGGACTGAAGGATGTTATGAAGATTTTAAGAAACATAGACGATATTGCACAAGTCAGATTCAGTGACAAGGATGTTGTCCGCCACCGCTTGGTACAGGACATTATTAAGGCTTATGAAAAGAACGAAGAGAGCAGGCGTTAACTATGGAAAAAATTAGAGTAATCATTGATAATAAGCAAAAAGAAGTAAAGATTCCCACCGGACTGCGCATGTTGGTGCGCCGCTGCTGCAATGCGGTTCTGCGGCTGGAAAAATTCCCCTATCCGGCGGAAATCAGTGTTACTTTTGTGAATAACGAACAGATTCGGGAACTGAACGCACAGTACCGCAATAAGGATGTTCCCACCGATGTTTTGAGCTTTCCCATGGGGGAAAACGGCGAGTATGATGAAAACCTGGATACCGGCGCCAAGATTTTGGGCGATATCGTGATTTCTATGGAAAAAGCAGTGGAACAGGCTGATCGTTACGGGCACAGTCTAGAGCGCGAGGTAGGGTATCTGTCCGCACATTCTATGCTGCATCTTTTGGGGTATGATCACGAACAGGGCGGCATGGAGCGAGTGCGTATGCGCGAAAAGGAGGAGCAGGTCATGACGCAGTTAGGTCTGCCCAGTACCAGCAGCTATGTACTGTATGAGGATGAAGAATAAAAAAGGGCGGTTCCTAAAAAGCCTGAAATACGCTTTTCGGGGCGTCGTATACTGCATCAATAATGAACGGAACATGCGGATTCATACGGTGGCGGCAGTGTATGTTTTTGCGTTTTCGTTCTTTTTTGGTTTGAGCCGTGTCCAATATGCGGTGCTGTTTTTAACCTTTGCTTTGGTAATGGCGGCTGAGCTGCTGAATACGGTGGCAGAGGAAATGGCAGACATGGTTGCGGCCAGTTATCACCCGGTGGTGCGCATTATAAAAGATTTGGCAGCCGGCGCGGTGCTGGTTTGCGCGGGCTTTTCTGTGGGGGTGGGAATTTGCCTTTTTTGGCGGCCGGCTGTGCTTTGGTCGATTTTGCAGCTGTTTTTAACCCATCCGCTTTATTTGTGCTTCTTTGTCCTTTTCACCGGGGTGTCAATGCTCTATATTGTAATGGGGCCGCTGGGAATTCGCGATTATTTGCATCGAAAAAGAAATCAATCCATTCATAAATAAAGTGCTTCTGAAAAGTTCACAGCTTTTGTTCTGCAGAAAATAAGTATAAAAGCGGGAAAATGCCACGGAGAATCCGAGCGTTCACTTGCGAAATTTCTTCTTTTGAGGCAGAAACAGACGGTTAGTTTGGAGTTTTCAGATAATCTTTTAGAAAAAGGAGTATTATTTTGCCGGATTTATATCAGTTACCGGATGTCTCTGGAAAAACCGCTTTTATTGCGATTGTGGGGCGTCCCAATGTTGGAAAATCATCTATTTTGAACCGGTTGCTGGGCCAAAAGGTGGCAATTGTCAGCAGTAAGCCGCAGACGACCCGTACCCGGATTATGGGTGTGCTGACGGAAGAGGAAACTCAGCTGGTGTTTTTGGACACGCCCGGACTGCACAAACCCCGGACAAGGCTGGGGGACTATATGGTAAAATCGGTTACGGAA
Source organism: Clostridium minihomine (assembly GCF_900240385.1). Lineage (GTDB taxonomy): Bacteria > Bacillota > Clostridia > Oscillospirales > Acutalibacteraceae > Faecalispora > Faecalispora minihomine. The sequence continues at coordinate 238,304 of NZ_OEQH01000003.1, forward strand.
TCCGTGGCAGGGGTGGACGCTTGCCTTTTGGTGGTGGAAGCGGGAACCCGCATCAGCCCGGCGGATTATGAACTGATGGAAAAGTTCAGCGCCATGAGCCTGCCGGCTATTTTGGCGATTAATAAAATTGACACTTTGCCGGATAAAAGCCAGCTGATGGCACAAATCGGTGCGTTCTCCCAAAAATTTCAGTTTGAGGCAGTGGTTCCTGTTTCTGCACAGGACGGCAACGGTATGACTGCCCTGAAACAGGAATTGATGAAGCTGGCGGCGCCCGGCGGTCATTTCTTTGCCGACGATACTCTGACAGATCAGCCCGAGCGGGTGTTGGCGGCCGAAATGGTGCGGGAAAAAATTCTGCGCCTTACGGATAAAGAAATTCCGCACGGAATTGCTGTGGCAGTAGAAAGCATGAAGGAGCGGGAAGATGGCAGCGGCATCACCGATATTCAAGCGATTATTTTTTGCGAACGGGATACCCACAAAGGAATCCTGATTGGCAAAGGCGGTTCTATGCTGAAAAAAATCGGAACCTATGCCCGAGCGGATATGGAGCGCTTTTTTGACTGCAAAATTAATCTTCAGCTTTGGATCAAAGTAAAGGAAGATTGGCGCAATCGTGAAAATCTGCTGCGCTCGCTGGGATATGATTCCAACTCTTTTCAGTAGCATATAAAACGCGAAATATTTGTCATATAATGGCGAACGTTCATTTATTTTCCTTTCATACTGTTCCATAAACTGCAAATACTTCTCTTGGGATACTTTTTTTCGGGAGGCGTTTTTGTGGATAGAGAACAAGCTTGGAATGTGTTTCAACAAACAGGAAGCGTAGAGGCGTATTTGCATTACGCCAGACTGACGCAGGCGCTGAACAGAGCGCCTGCCGCCCAGGAGGAAGGACATGCAAATCAATACCGAGGGCTTAATCCTTATGGAGAAGAGCGTGGGTGAAAGCGACCGTTTGGTAACGGTTCTGACACGTCAAGAAGGAGTTGTTAGGGCGTTTGCGCAGCAGGCTAAAAAGCTGAAGAATAGGAAATTGTCCTCCACACAGTTGTTAAGTTATTCCCGCCTTTCTTTATACAAGGGGCGGGATAAATACATAATCAACGATGCCTGGCCCATAGAATCCTTTTTTGATTTGCGCCGGGATATGGAAAGTCTGTCCCTCGCCCAATATTTTTGTGAGCTGGCAATTGCGCTGGCTCCCGAAGAAGCGGAAGCGGGGGATTTTTTGCGCTTAGTGCTCAATGCGCTTTATTTTCTGTCCAAAGGGCAGCGCCCGGGTCTTCAGCTGAAAGCCGTGGTCGAGATGCGAATGCTGGCCTTGGCTGGTTATATGCCGGATTTGGTCGGCTGCCAAAACTGCGGCTGCTATGAGGCGGACGTCATGTGTTTTTTGCCCCGCAGCGGAACCATTGAGTGCGGCGCCTGCCATGCATCCTCTCAGGAACCGGTGGTGCTCTTGCCCCGGGGAGTGATGACAGCGCTGCGACATACCATTTATGCGGAGTTTGACAAGCTGTTTTCTTTTCGCTTATCAGATGAAGGTCTGAAACAGCTGGCTGCTGCGTCTGAACTGTATTTGCTGCATACTGTGCAGCGGCGGTTTGCCACACTGGAATTTTATCATCAAATGACCCGGCAATAATCCACCGGGCGGGAGGACTTTTATGAGAGCCACGCAAGAGTTTCGTCAGGCACAACCCCAGGATTTGCCTGGGCTGTATCGGTTCTATCAAGATACCGTACAAAGGATGAATCAGCAGGGAATCGATCAGTGGGATGATATGTATCCTGATGAGATTACCCTGCGTGAGGACGTGGCCAAACAAGAAATGTATATACTGACCGACGGGGACGAGCTGGTTGCTGCCGTGGTGCTCAATGAAGAGCAAGACCCCCACTATTGGTCGGTGGATTTTCAGTACTGCACCGGGCGGATTGGAGTGATTCACCGCCTGTGTGTGGGAGCAGGGCATCAGGGCAAAGGATACGGAAAGCAAATTCTTCAATGTTCGGAAGAATTTTTTCGCAAACAGGGATATTCCGCCATACGGCTGGATGCATTCCCGCAAAATGCACCGGCGATCCGGTTGTACACCAATATGGGGTATCGCCGGTGTGGGAGAATTTTGCTTCGCAAGGGTGTGTTTCACTGTTTTGAAAAGCTTTTAAATTTCGAAGAGGAACCGGAGCTTTTCTTTGCCTGCGCAGAAGGCGAAATGCCCGCTCAGGAAAACGAGAGAGTGTGAACGCTGCCAATTCTCCTGTAAACAGATGGGAGCGGCAGCGGAAAGAAAGGAATCGTACATGCAAAAACAACACTTTCCGCGGCATTATTCCGCGGTGGAACTGGATAAAATATTAAAGCTTTTGGCGGAACAAACCGCCAGTGAAGATTCTGCAGAAATGGCTTTGGCACTTCGGCCCGCTTTTACTGTGGAAGAAGTCAGTGAAAGACTGAAAGAAACCGACGACGCTTTTGTGCTGATGGCTAAGTTTGGATCACCTTCTTTCAGTGGACTGAAAAATGTGGCGGGGTCGCTGCGCCGCGCTCAGGCAGGCGGCGTACTGAATTTAACAGAGTTTTTACGCCTTTTGGGTGTGCTGCGTAATCTGCGGGGCATTGTGGAATGGAGACATAAGAGCGAGGGGATGAAAACCAGTCTGGACTGGCGGTTTCAGGCTCTGTCGCCCAATAAATATTTGGAAGACCGGATCAATCTGGTGGTGGTTTCGGAAGAAGAAGTGGCCGATAACGCATCGCCGCAGCTGGCCGCCATTCGGCGGAAAATCCAATCGGCTTCTTCTCGGGTGCGGGAACACCTGGATAAGATGATCCGCTCATCCGCTTATCAGAAATTTTTGCAGGATCCCATTGTGACCATTCGTTCCGGGCGATATGTGGTTCCGGTGAAAGCGGAATGCCGGGGCGAAATAGCCGGCTTGGTTCACGATACTTCTTCCAGCGGCGCGACTGTGTTTGTGGAGCCGATGGGCGTGGTGGAAGCCAACAATGAAATTCGGGTTTTGCAATCTCAGGAAAGGGATGAGATTGAGCGGATTTTGGCAGAGCTTTCGGCCGAAGCAGGGAATTTTGCCGATGTGATTATAGAGAGCTATCAGGCCGCTGTGGGGCTGGATTTGATCTTTGCCAAAGGCCAGCTTGCTTACCGAATGAAAGCCAGCTGTCCGAAAGTAAATGATACCGGCAGGGTTCTGCTGAATCAGGCAAGGCATCCTTTGATTGACCCCCAAAAAGTAGTGCCCATGAACATTGAATTAGGGGCGGCCTTTGACACTTTAGTCATTACCGGGCCTAATACCGGCGGTAAAACCGTCACGCTGAAAACATTGGGGCTTTTGACGCTGATGGCGATGTGCGGGCTGATGCTCCCGGTGGGTGACAACAGCGAAATTTCGGTCTTTCAGCAGGTTCTGGCGGATATTGGGGACGAACAGAGCATTGAGCAGTCCCTGAGCACATTTTCCGCTCACATGACGAATATAATTCAAATTATAGAGCAGGCCAACCATCACAGCCTGATTCTTCTGGATGAGCTGGGCGCCGGAACTGATCCGGTAGAGGGCGCCGCCCTTGCCATGGCAATTTTGGAGGCTCTGCGTCAGAAAGGCGCTAAAATAGCTGCTACTACCCATTATGCGGAATTAAAGGTGTATGCTTTGCAGACCGCCGGGGTAGAAAACGGCAGTTGTGAATTTGACGTGGCAACGCTGCGTCCTACTTATCGGTTACTGATTGGTGTGCCCGGGCGTTCCAATGCGTTTGCCATTTCCAACCGGCTTGGGCTCGGGGAAGAAATCGTAGAGCGGGCGCGTCTTTTGGTTTCTGGAGAAAATCGCCGGTTTGAAGATGTGGTTCAAAATTTGGAACAAAGCCGCCAGCAGCTGGAAACAGAGCGGCAGAAGGCTCAGGAACAACATTTGAAGGCACAGCAAATCAGTCAGGAAGCCAAGGAATACCGCGAACGGCTGGAAAAAGAAGCGGCTCAAGAGATGGAGAGGGCCAGGGAAAAGGCGGCTCAGCTGGTGGCACGTACCCGTGCTCAGGCAGACGCTTTGATCAACGAACTGGAAGACATGAAAAAGCAGGGTGCAAAAGCGATGACTGCAGAACAGCGGGCCAGAATGAAATCCGGGCTGCGAAATCTGGAAAATTCGTCTGACCCTGTCAGCAAAAAAGAAACAGGCACTTATGTGCTTCCCCGGCCGCTGAAGGCTGGCGACAATGTGCTGATTTTTGATATTGACAAAGAAGGCACCGTGTTGGAAACTCCGGCTCCCAGTGATAAGAAAGTGCTGGTACAGGCGGGAATCATTAAAACCAGAATTGCTTTGGATAATTTGCGTTTGCTCGAAGAAAAAAGGAGCTCAAACCGTGCCGCAAGACGCTCCGGCACCCGCAATGTCCCCAAACGATCGGATGCACCGGTGATGACAGAGGTAGATGTTAGAGGGGAAGACTCTATTGAGGCTGTTATGAGTGTAGACAGGGCAATTGATTCGGCCTTGCTGTCGGGCATCAATCAGCTGACAATCATTCACGGCAAAGGCACCGGTGTGCTAAGAACAGCAATTCAGCAGCATCTTCGTCGTCACCCTTCTGTGCGTACTTACCGTTTGGGTGTGTTTGGCGAAGGGGAGTCCGGTGTGACGATTTTGGAGCTGAAATAAACTGTTGTGTCGGCTTTATGTTATTAAGATGTTTTTTTGAGAGAAAGTCCGTAAAAACTGAAAGTTGTTAGAGATCAGGAAGCATATAAAACTGTTTGATCAAAGCCCAATGGTATTTCAATCAGCCGCAAAACGCTTAGCCATTTCTTGGCGGTACCGTTTTTATCGGCCTGAATTCCTTCTGTGGGCGGAGCATGGAAAGGAGCTGTTCGTATGACCATATCTATTCCCCGAAAGGGGCTGATTGCTCTGGGCATTGTTTTGCTTTTGGGGCTTTTGGTGGCTTTGCCTTACCGTATGATGATGACGGATGATTTGGCTGGGAAATATCGCCCGGTTCCTTCTGAAGAGCTTTTGCAGAATGCTGCGGCAGCTGTGCTCACTGGAAAGCAAACCACCTTGTCACAGAACGAGATAAACGGTTTTATCGCCTTTCATCTGGAGGATATCAGGGGTTATCTCAGCGAAACCGACTTTATCCCCAATCAGATTTATCTGGATTTTAAGGATGAAAACTCGGTGGCTTCTTACACGCCGATTGCCTGGCATGGAAAGTCATTGGGAGTTACTGCTGAGTCTCGTGTTCTGTTTTCTTCTGAGAAAAAACGAGTGGAAATTCAGATTGAAAAGGTGAAGCTGGGGCGATTGACGGTTCCCACCGGGTTTGCGCTGAATCATGCCTTTCGCAAAGGAATGCCCGCGGGTGTTACCCGCGAAGAGAATGTGGTTTTTGTGGATCTTTCTCCTTATTTAAAATCTGAACAGGCCAAACAGGCCGGCTTTGAATTGGTTCAAGCCCAAGTGCAGAAGGGCGGCTTGGCTTTTCAGGCCAAAAGCAGCATCCAAGAGTATGGCAGTCAATTAAAGCAGCAGCTGGAACAATGGCTGGACAAAAACTTTACCGGGGACTTGACTGATATTATGGATCAATTGCAGGGATATCTGAAAAAAAGCAGTCTCGACCGAAAAACTGCTTGACTTTTGCCATGGATTCCTGTATAATCCATAACTGTAAAGCAAACAACTTTACAGCAAGTGGAGGTGCAGTATGGCAAAGAATCTGGAAATATCCTTGTTGCTGGATTTTTACGGCGACATGCTCACCGACAAACAGCGCAGCGTAATTGAGTATTATTACAACGACGATCTGTCCCTGGCCGAAATTGCCGCTAACGAAGGCATCACCCGGCAAGGGGTTCGGGATTCCATCAAACGAGCCGAATCTCAGCTTTTAGAGATGGAAGAGCGATTGGGGCTGGCACGGCGCTTTCGCGAGATGCGAGAGGGGCTGGAGCAAATTCGGTCTGCCGCAGAGCGGATTCGAATTTATAATACTCAATCTATTTTTTCTCAGGACGTTCAGGATGATGTCAGCCTGATCGAAGATACTGCCCGAAGACTTTGTGAAGATTAGGGCGTTTCTGAAAAAGGAAAACCGACGGGAAATTCGCTGAAAAGGAACAGATGCAAAGCAAAAAGCGCAGGGATACTGGATGTATTCCGAGCATTTTTAACATAGCAGATGTGGTTTGCAGTAGAATTTATCTAGAGTTTGGAGTTTTCAGATAGCCCCTAGGCGAAAGGATTTGAGAAGCATTGGCGTTTGAAGGACTGGCGGAAAAGCTAAGTACCGCCTTTAAAAACCTGAAATCCAAAGGAAAGCTAACCGAAGCAGATGTCAAATCCGCCATGCGAGAGGTTCGCCTTGCATTGCTGGAAGCCGACGTCAACTATAAGGTTGCGAAGGATTTTACCAATAAAGTGACAGAGCGCGCCATCGGCATTCAGGTGATGGAAAGCCTGACTCCGGCGCAGATGGTCATTAAAATTGTAAATGAAGAGCTTACCGAGCTCATGGGCGGGGAACAGTCGCGTCTGGAATATGCGTCAAAACCGCCGACCATTCTTATGCTTTGCGGTTTGCAGGGTGCCGGTAAAACCACCCACGCGGGCAAGCTGGCCGCTATGCTGAAAAAGCAGGGGCATCGTCCTATGCTGGTCGCTTGTGACATTTACCGTCCTGCTGCTATTAAGCAGCTGCAAGTTGTGGGTTCTCAGGCCGGGGTGGCTGTGTTTGAACAGGGAAATGCCAAACCGGTGGATATCTGCAACGCGGCTGTGCGTCACGCACGGGATTACGGCAATGACATCCTGATTCTGGATACTGCGGGCCGGCTGCAGATTGACGAAGAGCTCATGAACGAGCTGAAAGAACTGAAAGGTGTGCTGGAACCCCAGGAAATCCTTTTGGTTGTGGATGCTATGACCGGTCAGGAAGCCGTTAATGTGGCAAAAGCCTTTGATGATTTGTTGAGCATTACAGGTGTTATCCTGACAAAGCTGGATGGTGATACCAGAGGCGGTGCGGCACTTTCTGTCCGTGCTGTTACCGGAAAACCCATCAAGTATGCTGGTATCGGTGAAAAACTGACCGATTTAGAAGTGTTCCATCCGGATCGTATGGCTTCTCGTATTTTAGGAATGGGCGACGTGCTGACTTTGATTGAAGATGTTCAGCAGTCCATTGATAAAAAAGCAGCAGAACAGACTGCCCGCAAAATGCTGCAAAACAAAATGGATCTTAACGATCTGCTGGAGCAGTTTAACCAGATGAAAAAAATGGGGCCGCTGAAATCTGTTTTGTCGAAGCTTCCGGGTGTGGATAAGCAGATTAAAGACGTGGACATAGACGACCGTATTATGGATCGCAGTGCGGCAATTATTCTTTCGATGACACCGGAAGAACGTTCCAATCCCTCTCTTATGAATCCTTCCCGCAAAAGGCGTATTGCCGCCGGGTGCGGCATGAAGGTAGAGGATGTCAACCGCCTGCTCAAGCAGTTCGAGCAGATGCAGAAGATGATGAAGCAGGTCAAGGGAATGAAGAAGCGCCGTTTCCCCGGAATGCCGGGTATGCCCGGGTCGGGTGGAATGCCTTTCTAAGCTTTCCGTTTTCAATCAGGGAATTCATCCAAAAGGGAAAAAATCCTTTCGAGTGAATCACATATATTTATTCTTTTAGAAATTATTGTTGGAGGTTGTTTTTTATGGCAGTAAAAATCAGATTGCGCAGAATGGGCGCCAAGAAGGCTCCTTTTTACCGTATCGTAGTAGCAGATTCCCGTTTCCCCCGTGATGGCCGTTTCATTGAAGAGATTGGCTATTACAACCCCATGGAAGAGCCCTCTGTGGTTAAAGTAGACCCTGAGAAGGCAAAGAAATGGATTGCAAATGGAGCACAGCCCACCGATACGGTCAAGGCCCTGTTTAAGAAGCACGGCGTTATTTAAAAGATCGGAGGAGATCGACCGATGGAGGAATTACTGGTTACGATTGCCAGAGGTTTGGTAGAGCATCCCGAAGCTGTCACCGTTCAGGTGGACGAGCCTGCTGAAGATGGTGCCATCGTTTATCATCTGCATGTGGCAGAAGATGACATGGGCCGGGTAATCGGAAAGCAGGGGCGCATTGCCAAGGCTATCCGCGTAGTAATGCGGGCGGCCGCGACCCGCAGCAATGACAAGGTTTCTGTCGAGATCGACTGATAAAGGTTCAAGGCTGTAACAGAGCCCATCCCCGGATTGTGGCTGGCTTTGTTGCAGTCTTGTTTTAAACTGGCTGATTATTTTATGTTCTTTTCTGGAGGGCGGCTATGCTGCAGCAATTTTTAGAGGCGGGTAAAATCGTAGGAACCCACGGAATCAAGGGGGAACTTCGAATAGAACCCTGGTGTGATTCTGCCGAATTTTTGGCAAAGTTTCAAACGTTATATTGGGACAAAACCGGTGCATCCCCGGTTTCGGTGATATTTAGCCGCCCCCATAAGCGTTTGCTTTTGGTTCGCCTGGAAGGCGTTGAAACGGTCACTCAGGGCGATGCTCTGCGGGGACGTATGCTGTATCTGAACCGGGCAGATGTAAAGCTGCCGGAAGGCGTGTGGTTCGTTCAGGACATGTTGGGACTTACCGTTACCGATTATGATACCGGACGAGTGTACGGCAAATTAACGGATGTGATGAAAACCGGCGCAAACGATGTGTATCAAATCACATCGGAAGAGGGGAAGAACTATCTGGTGCCGTCTATTCCTGACGTGATTCTGGAACGGGATCCGGTGGGCGGGAGCATGAAAATCAGGCCGCTTAAGGGGATTTTTGAAGATGAGGATTGATTTGCTGACCCTGTTCCCCGAAATGTGTGAAACCGTTATGGCAGAAAGTATTGTGGGAAGAGCGCGGAAAAAAGGTGCCCTTCAGGTGTGCTGCCACCACATTCGAAAATATGCTTATGACAAACATTCCCGGGTGGATGACTGTCCTTTTGGCGGCGGAATGGGAATGCTTTTAATGGCGGAACCCATTGCAGAGTGTATTGACGATTTAATTCGGCATTTGGGCAAAAAACCGCATCTGATTTATATGTCACCCCAGGGTTCTGTTTTAACCCAAGAGAAGATGAAAGAGCTGGCAGCCAAAGAAAACGTGGCCATTCTTTGCGGACACTATGAAGGAATGGACGAACGGATTATTGACCGGTATGTGGATGAACAGATTTCTATTGGTGATTATGTGCTGACCGGCGGGGAACTTCCTGCGCTGGTTTTGGCGGACGGTATCAGCCGTTTGATTCCCGGGGTGCTGTCTGACGATGCCTGTTTTGAAGAAGAGAGCCATTATAGTGGGCTTTTAGAGTATCCCCAGTATACCCGTCCGGCCGATTGGCGGGGGATGCAGGTGCCAGAGGTATTGCTGTCAGGCCATCATGCAAATATTGCAAAATGGCGTCGGGAACAGTCGATTCTGCGCACTGCAAAACAGCGGCCCGATCTTTTGGAAAAAGCAATTTTAAATGAAAAAGACAAGGCTTTTTTGAATTCTCTTTGTGAAAAACTGCCTGAGAATGCGAAGAACTCTTGAAAATAGAACGCATACTATAGAATATTCCCTTCCAAAATGATAGAGCTAACAAAAGTTTTCAACAATCGGGGCAAATTATACAAAGGGCTTGGTTGTCCGAATCCGTGTATAGGGCATCAATCCAAAATTAGTAATAATTTGTTGACGGAAATTTCAATTGTGATATAATGACTATGTCTTAAAAAATAAGTCGGTTTGCATATTTTTTGATGTAAGTTTGATATTGGGATAGTTGCTATATTTGATATTAGGAGTGGATTTAGAATGTGTGTGAAAGAAGTATTGGTTCAAAATCAGGTTGGTCTGCACGCCCGTCCGGCTACCTTTTTCATTCAGAAGGCAAACGAGTTTAAATCCTCTATTTGGGTGGAAAAAGAAGAGCGCCGCGTAAACGCCAAAAGTCTTTTGGGTGTTTTGTCTTTGGGAATCGTCGGCGGCACCAATATTCGTATTATTGCAGACGGCTCGGATGAGCAGGAAGCAGTGGATAGCTTGGTGGCTTTGGTGAAGTCCGGCTTTGCGGAGTAAGAAAATATTTTGCGTCTTTTAGCTGATGCGATGCCGGTAACGAAAGCCTGATCTTTGCGCATGTTTTATTGGCCAATCGCGCGGCTTTTTCGGCGATTCTGGGCACCGCTTTTGGCGGTGCTTTTTTGTTTTATCTTACTTTTATTGAAAAGGAAAGGGGGGAGAGCGTTGGAGGAACGAAAAAAGGAGCTGCGGCAAAAAGCCATGCGTCTGCCAATGTCGCCGGGGGTTTACCTGATGCGCGATAAAAGCGGAACAATTATTTATATCGGTAAGGCTAAGGCACTAAAAAACCGAGTCAGTCAGTATTTTGGTTCTGAGAAAAATCATGAAGAAAAAGTGCGCCGCATGGTGGCAAATGTTCAGGATTTTGAATATATTCTGACCGACAGCGAATTTGAGGCGCTGGTATTGGAATGCAGCCTCATTAAGCAGTACACGCCCAAATATAATATTCTGCTGAAAGACGACAAAGGCTATCATTATATCCGCGTCAGCGGGGGAGAATGGCCGCGGATTTCCGAAGCCAAACAGCTGGCCGATGACGGCGCTGAATACATTGGCCCTTATGTCAGCTCCTGGTCGGTAAAACAGGCTGTTGACGAGGCGCTGAAGGTCTTTCGTCTTCCTTCCTGCAGCCGGCGCTTCCCTCAGGACATCGGCAAGGGACGCCCCTGTCTGAATTATTATATCAAACAGTGCTGTGCCCCCTGCCGGGGCAGAATGAAGCCTGAGGAGTATCAGGAGGCCGTAAATGAAGCTGTGGAGTTTCTTCGCGGCGGCAGTGCCGATTCTATGAAACGGCTGACCGAAAAGATGGAGCAGGCGGCGGAAAACCTGGAATTTGAATATGCGGCCAGAATCCGGGATCGGATTGCCGCCATTCAGAAAATGCGGGAGCGCCAAAAGGTGGTGTCTGTCCGTGTGCCGGAGCAGGATGTGATTGCCTTGGCACAAGGGGCGGGCAGTGCCTGTGTGGAGGTGTTCCGGTTCCGGGGCGGCAGTTTGGTGGATCGAGAAACCTTTCTTCTGGGGGATGTAGGGAACCCCAAACGAGCCCGCGGTGAATTTTTGGAACGCTATTATTCCATCCGGGAACAAATTCCGCCCCGCCTGACGCTGGATGGTGCAGCAGAAAACGCACCCCTTTTGGAGGAATGGCTGACCCAAAAGGCAGGTCGGCGTGTTCGGATTACTGTCCCGCAAAAGGGGGAACAGGCTCATCTGGTAGAAATGTGCCGCAGCAATGCGGCGGAACAGCTGGCGCAGCAAACGGGCAGAACCGGGCGGGAGGCTTCTGCTTTGGACGAATTGGGGCGGCTTTTGGGGCTGGAGTGTCCTCCCCAATATATTGAAGCCTATGATATTTCTAATCTGGCGGGCGGCGACAATGTGGCCGGTATGGTGGTGTTTGAAAACGGGCGGCCGCTGAAATCCGCATATCGTCGGTTTCAAATCAAAAGCTTTGAAGGCCAGGATGACTATGGTGCCATGCGTGAGGTTATCAGCCGCCGTTTGGGGGAATACTTTCAAAATAAGGATAGCGGCGAAGGATTTGGCCGGCTGCCGGATTTGATTCTTCTGGATGGCGGCAAGGGGCATGTTTCTGCGGTACGGCCGATTTTACAGCAGTCGGGGCTGGAGATTCCTTTGTTCGGTATGGTAAAGGACGATAAGCACCGCACCCGAGCCATCGCCCGGGACGGCGGTGAAATTGCCATTAATTCCAACCGCAGCGCGTTTACGCTGGTTTCTATCATTCAGGATGAGGTGCACCGCTTTGCCATTGGGTATCACCGGCAGATGCGAAAGAAGAATACGATTTCAAGCACATTGACCGAAATTCCCGGTGTGGGGCCGGCCAGAGCCAAAGCATTGCTGCGGCACTTTCGCACCATTTCTGCCATAAGAGAAGCAGACTTGGAGCAGCTTCTCGGGGTGAAAGGGATGACACGCCCTGCCGCGCAGACAATTTATCAGCATTTTCATCTTAATTCGGCAGAAAAAGATAGCGGTTGACAGGGCGTACAATTAATGGGATAATTAAATGAATAAGATTCTGGGAAAGGTCCGGTTGTGTTTATGAGAATCATTACAGGCACTGCACGGGGCAAAAGATTGAAAGCATTGGAAGGGGAGAGGGTTCGCCCGACCCCAGATCGTGTGAAAGAAGCCCTTTTTAATATTATACAATTTGATTTACAAGAACGCCGAATATTGGATTTGTTCGCGGGGTCCGGCCAGCTGGGGTTGGAAGCGCTCAGCCGCGGAGCACGGGAGGCTGTGTTTGTGGATAGCTCTCGTGAATCAGTGAATGCGGTGGAAGAGAATATTGTTGCCACCGGCTTTGGCAACAAGGCAAGGGTGGTAAATCAGAGTTTTGATTCTTATTTGCCCAGGGAATCTGAGCGGTTTGATATTGCACTTTTGGATCCGCCTTATCGGGCAGGGCTGTTGCAACAGGCTCTTCCTTTGACGGCGGCCGTGATGAATCCCGGCGGCACCATTGTCTGCGAACACCCAAGTGACGAAGAACTTCCTTTATCAGCTGGTGATTTTGAGAAGGTGCGTTCTTATCGTTACGGAAAAATTTTGTTGACCGTTTATCGGCATAAGGACGTGACATCATTATGAAAATCGCAATCTGCCCGGGAAGCTTTGACCCGGTAACCTTTGGGCATTTGGATATCATTAACCGTGCCCGCAAAATTTTTGATCATCTGATTGTAGCAGTGTTGGTTAACCCCAATAAACATACCAGCTTTACCGTTGAGGAACGCATTGACATGTTAAAGCGAGCCACAACCAATATGCAGGGTGTAGAAGTGGTGGGGTTTGAAGGCCTTTTGGCGGATTACGCAAAAATTCGAGATGCGACCGCTATTGTCAAGGGTCTGCGCGCCATGTCCGATTTTGAATATGAATTTCAGATGGCATTAACCAATAAAAAATTAAACCCGAATTTAGAAACATTGTTTTTGACCACTCGGGCAGAAAATATGTATTTGAGTTCCAGCATTGTGAAACAGGTAGCCACCTTTGATGGTGATATTTCGAATTTTGTGCCCGAATGTATTTTGGATGACATTACGGAACGTCTGTATACGGGAGGCAAGAAACGATGAATGTGGAAAACTTATTGGACGAGCTGTATGACATGGTGGACAAAGCTTGGAACTTTCCGCTCAGCGGCGGCAAGGCCGTTTTGGATGGGGAAGCAGTGAGAAGTGTCCTCGATGAAATCCGCGATAATTTGCCCCAGGAGCTTCGTCAGGCAAAAGCCATTGTGGCGGATCGAAACCAAATTATCAGCGATGCCAAACGCGAGGCGGAAAGCATCGTACGCATTGCGGAAGAACGCGCCAAAACGCTGGTAAATCAAGACGAAATTGTGCGGCAGGCTCAGCAAAAAGCCAACGAATTAGTGAGCCAAAGTCAGGCAAAGTTCCGCGAGATGCGCCGGGCTTCTAATGATTACATCGACGACCTGATGAAACGAACCGATGATGCTTTGGCGGCCAATTTGGCGGAATTGCGCAAGACGCGCAACAACATAAAGGCTTCTCAGCGCAATAATAATCAGTGACAAACAGCCCGTTTTTGCTGCAACCAGCAAGAGTGGGCTGTTTTTAACAGCAAAAAAGTAGATATGGGCAGAGCCTTTGGCTCTGCCCATATCTACTTTTCAACCAAATTCTATTTCAATCAAAAGGTATGAGGAAACGCAAAAGAGAAAATTAGACCCATTCGGCAAGTAAAATCAAAGATTTTTCTTTGGAATTCTCTTCCGAAAAAGTTCTATATTGACAATAACATAGAAAGCAAATATAATCAAATATATATAACATTATAATTGTCATATAACTTTGTTTATCATGGAGGTGGGGAAGGTGTTTCAAACACTCAAATATGTGTATGAAATCTATAAAGAGAAGAGTTTTTCCCGGGCGGCGAAAAATCTGTATATTTCTCAGCCGTCTTTGAGTGCCACCATTAAAAAGCTGGAGCAAGAAATCGGTGTGACCATTTTTGATCGAAGTACCACGCCGATTCAGCTGACCGATGCGGGCAAGGTTTATTTAGAAACCACAAAAAAGATTTTGGAATTGCAGAGCAATCTGGAATCTTATCTTCAGGATTACACCGAGATGAAAACCGGCACCCTAAAGCTGGCGGCGCCCCACTTTATTGCTTCTTATCTTCTGGCTTTTTTGATTTCGGCTTTTAATAGCCGTTACCCGGGCATTCAGCTGCAAGTGAATGTGGCCAGTACACCCGAACTTCAAGAAAAGCTTTTGGACTGTGAAATTGATTTGGTAATTGACAGCAGCACATTTGACGAGAAATTGTATACAAGTTATCCGCTGATGGAAGAACACCTGTTGCTGGCAGTCCCCACCCAATATGAAATCAACCAGAAGCTGAAAAAATACCGGATGACTGCCGAAGATGTGTGTAACGGTATACACAGAAGGCCGAACTGTCCTTCCGTCAGTCCTCATGTTTTTCAGGACTGTACTTTTCTTTTGCTGAATAAAGGACACAGTATGAACGATTTTGCTTCCGCTGTGTTTGAAAAATATCAATTTGTACCCAAAAATACCATGTATTTAGATCAGCTGATGACTTCTTACAATCTGGTAAAACAGCAGATTGGGGTTGCCTTTGTATCGGATACCGCTATTAAACGAACCCAAGTGGAACCAGGGGCTTATCTGTACCGGGTAGAGGCTCCCCATGACCGCCGGGTTGTGTATTTGGCGCATAAAAAAAATCGCTACGTCAGCCGTGCTATGCGTGAGTTTGTTTCTATTTCTCAAGACCTGTTTCCATTGACCCCAGAAGAAAGCATCACTTCTGATAAATTTGAAACAGAGTAAAATTAAAAAATCCAAATAAAAAGGCACCGCAGAATAAATTTGCGGTGCCTTGCTGTTTTCCTGTTCGTGACTGGTTTGGCGAAAGCTTTTTAATGGTAGAAGTGTAAGACCGTTTCCATTAAAACTGGCGGGTAAAGATATCGCTTTTTTCTAAAAGCTCTTCTACGGTATCAAAGCCCAAACGGTGCAAAAGCTCAATCACATATGGGTTATCAATGGGGGTGGGATAGGTGGCAGTGTTGCCGTATTCAAAGACATTTTTACGCCCTTCTTCTCTGGGGATTAACGCCTTGGGGCCGCCGACACAGCCGCCGATACAGCCCATGCCTTCAATAAAGTTCGCTGTCAGTTTTCCTTCCAGCGCTTCGCTCAGCATTTCTTTGCAGGCTTTGACGCCGTCTGCATGAGCAGAGCGCAGAGCAATTTTGCGGTCGGGATTCAAACGGGCCAAAGTGGTTTGCACCGCTTCGCTCACGCCGCCGGTTCCGGCATAGATGCGGCCCGCACGAGAGGAATGATCCCGCTCATCTTCGGGCATAGAGGCCAAATCAATTCCGGCAAATTCAAACACGTCCCGAATTTCCTGGAAGGTGAGCACAAAGTCGGTGGAATCGGCCACATCGGCCTCTTTGGCTTCTGCTTTCTTTGCCACACAGGGGCCGATAAAGATGGTTAATGCATCCGGATACAAAGTCTTGATAGAGCGGCCACAGGCCACCATGGGCGAAACTGCACCCGGCATATGAGGGATCAGCTGGCTATAAACCTTGCGGATCATAGAAATCCACATGGGACAGCAGCAGCTGGTCAGCTGAAAATCCTGTTCGTTTACAATTTTATGATCAAATTCCAAAGCCTCTTTCAAGGTGAGGATGTCCGCAAACAAGGCAACCTCAATCATGCCGGCAAAGCCGATTTTCTTAAAGGCGCTGCGCAGTTTTCCGGGGGTAACATCTCTGCTGAACTGATTGATAAAGGCCGGCGCCACCATGGCGTATACGGGAGTATCGGCATTTTGAATCGCCGAAAGAGCAGGAAGAATGTCGCGGCTTTCTGTCAGTTTTTTGGCATGGCAGTTTCTGACACATTCGGAACAGCCGACGCAAAGCTCTTTATTTACTACCATATTTCCTTTTTCATCCCGGTATAATGCGTCAAACAGGCATTGTCCGGCGCAATTGGTATCGTCTTTATCAGTGCATTCGCAATCGCCCAAGCGGATGACCGGGCCATATTTGGAAGGATTTAAAAGGCAGTCCAGATGATGAGGATCAAATTCATCCGGCTGCAACTGATCCAATTCGTCATTCAGATGGTTCTCTACCGATGCTTTTACCAGCCTGCGGTATAATTCTTCAAATGTTGTCATGCTCATGCTCCTTTAATGAGGGCGGCAACAGTGTTACCTATAAGAACGCCCTTTCTTATTCTGGTTAAATATGGTTTCATTATACGATGATTTTTCTTTTATTTCAACAGTTTGTGAACGAAGTAACAGTTATAAAATGTTGAAAGAAATTTTGCTGTAAGAAAACGGTCTTGTTTCACAGAACAAAACCGTTTTTTTTACAGATATTATAGAAATGAGCTAAGTAAAAACACTTTGAAAAAGAAAGAGAATGAACCTTTCGTTTTTTATCAAAGCAATCAGCCTTATAAGGATTGACCCATGGTTCTCGTCTGTATGGTTCCCAGCTTTGATAGTTAAATTCATATTCCACAGAACCTGTCTATTTGGAAAGAGGGCTTTCAGTTAGTTCCAACGGTTCTAATTTTTCAATCGATGGAACTCCAAGGCTCTTTTTATTTTTTACGGTTCCATCCATAATAATGGTGCCATTTTCACTCTGGTTAAATTGAATATCAATATTGAGATATTCTAAACGATCGACGCTGTTGTAATAGAATGATTGAGCCGTATCTTTTATCGTGATGACAATTGCAAAATCTTCTTTTAACTGGTTCAGCGAGAAGCTTTTGCTTTCTGTTGGATTCGCTTTTATCTGATCCATAGAGAAAAGGGGTTCATTGGAAGAATCGGATTCCTGCCCTCTTGAAACAACAATCGGTACATCCAGGTTTTGATCCGTCGTATTGATGATTTGAATATTCACATTATAATTTTCCGTCTGGCATGCAGTAAATAAAACGATACAACCGGTCAGAAGACAAACAAGAAAAATGGAACAGAAAGAACAATGTTTTATTTTGATTTTATCACACCCTTGTATTAAAATTTATATCAATCATGGGTTGCTGCTCTTTACAAAGCGATAGATTGTTTGTTTTTGTGAAAGCAGTTTCCCTTACTTTCCTTTCATAGCCGCCTCTGGCAGCGATCACGGGATATGGGGCGGCGCCCAATTAAGCCAATGCGCAAGTCACTGCGCATTGGCTTGTGGAATATTGAAGCGTAGAAAATGCTTATTTTGCGATATTACTTTTCTTTGATAGGAATCCAAATCTCGCTGTAATATTGTTCGTCCCGCACACCTTTGGCATACCCGGCAGGGTCGCTATACATTTCAATGTTATAACCCGCTGCAATCTCATAGTCCTTGCAGCTTGGTAACCATTCCGAAAAAATCTTCTTATTTACATCTGGCATGGACTGGGGCATTGCGCCCCTGCAGGCAAAAACAGCCCAAGTGTGTTTCGGAATAACCCTTGTAACAAAGCCCTCGGCAATTTCCTTGATTGGATTGTAATTATCCGCAATCAGATATTCAAACTCATTTCCGTCCATATTTTCATCAATATTCACACCATACACACTGCAAACAATATCGCTTTTCCCTGTTTGAGAATAATCCGCCCACAATTTTGGAACCTCTATTGCCGCTTCATCATATTTCAATACCTTTGATACACCAATAATAGTAAACTCATCTTTTTTTACGATTTTGTAATCCATAGTATAACCTCCCTCTAATGTAAGTTTGATTTTCAGCGAAGCAAAAGATTTTATCATTGTTTCGCCTCTTCGTACAGAAGTGGGTGTTGCACCATGAAACCGAGTAAACGCTTTTGTAAAGCTATCGGGTGAATCGTAGCTGTATTTAAGTGCAATATCAATGATTTTTCTATCACTGGAAACAAGCTCGCTGCCGGCAAGAGCAAGTCTGCGGCATCTGATATACTCACCAACCGTAAAACCGCAAAGCATAGCAAATCCCTTTTGAAAATAGAACGGCGATACCATTGCCTGTTTTGCAATACCTTCGATTGTGAGTTCTTCGGTGATATTGTCCTCAATATAGCTGATTGCTTTACTAATACATTCAGTCCACTCCACGCTGGGCACCTCCTGTCTGTACCTATATCTTACGGTTTTCAAAGGGTTTTTTCCCGATTTTTAGTGTTAAGTTTTGTCTGCAAAAGGATAGAATAATCTGCAGTCAAATTGCGATTTATCTGCGTGTTATAGAAATAACCTGCACTTGCTCAGCATAGCTTCTTGCAGACTTTCAATGCAAATAAAGCTTGTATTCTTTTTTAACAATAGCTTTAAATGACTTCTGCATTCATAGATGAATTCGAATTTAAAGTAAAAAATGATTCATTTCATTGGCAATTCTCAAAAAAGGGGAGATGAAATAAAGCGGATACTATTCAATAAAAATAGTATCCTTGTTTTATTTCAAATATTATTTCGCTCTATGTTATATTTCCATTTCGTTTTGCAGGCTGCGCATAGCCAAAATGGTACGGTTAATTAGCTCGTCTAAAGACCAGTCCAGCATTTCTGCGCCCAAAGAAATTACATCCCGAGAGCAGCCGGCGGCAAAATTCGGCGATTTAAATTTCTTTTTTACCGATTTCAGTTCTAAGTCGACAACGCTTTTGGAAGGACGCATAATCGCCACAGCACCGATCAGTCCCGTCAGCTCGTCGGTGGCATACAGAATCTTTTCCATGATATGTTCCGGCTTAATATCCACACGAATCCGGTACCCGTGGCTGGCCACTGCACGAATCAGCCGTTCATCAAGGCCGCGTTCCCGCATGATTTCCTGGCATTTGACGCAGTGCTGTTCCGGGTAACGTTCAAAGTCCAAATCGTGAAGCAGGCCTACTGTCTTCCAGAACTCCACATTCTCCGGGTCATATTCCTGGGCAAAATATCCCATGACCCCAGACACGATGTTTGCGTGCCGAAGGTGAAAGGGATCTTGATTATATTCTTCCAGAAGAGCCTGTGCCTGTTCCATAGTGGGAATGATTCCCATACCGGTCACTCCTTTTCATTTTGTCTTTTTGTTAGTATAGCGCAGAATTTTTTCTTTGTCCATCTTAATAATACGTATACATATATGTTTAAAAATAAAGCGGAGTTGACTGAGATTCCTAGCCAACTCCGCTTTTTATGTATGGATTACATGGTTAAAACTTTAAAAAGTAAACCAAAATGCTGCCAAGCCCCATTAAAATGGTGAAGATAAATCCGATTTTATCGTTAAAAACGTGAAGCATGCTGTAGATTTCTTCTGTTTGCAGCAAATGAAGAATTTCTTCTGCACTTTTTCCATGGCGTGTTTTGTAGCGCAGAAAAAAGTAAGAAAACAGATAAAAAACAGAAAGCCCCAAGTACAGCTGAATCATGGGCGTTGAGGGGCCGCGTCCCATAGAAAACTGGGCGAAGGCAAATCCAAACACCAGCATGGTAGCAATCATAATCAGTTGCAGAACATAGTATTTAATGAATTTTTTCAAGAAAACCCTTCTTTCCGAAAGCGATCGGCCTAAGCCGGGCTTTCTTCTTTCTTTTCTTTGTCATCGGGCAGAAAAGCATTCGTCCGGCCGTAAGGATAGCCGTCCAAAAAGCTGTGAGTTTGACCGTTCTGCCGGTAACCAAGCACCGTATCCAGATTCACGTTGTGCATACTGCGAAAAATGTTGATGTCTACCTGAGGGTTGTCCTTTCGCAGTCCGGCAATCAGTTCTTTGACCATGGCGCGTTTGGAACCGCCGCTTTCCTGTTCTTCACAGACGGTGGTTCTCTCTGACAAGGGACAGCCGCACCGAACAAATTCCAGGGAATTATAGCGTTTCCACGCCAGAATGTCCCGTTCCCGAACAAGATAAAGGGGACGGATGATTTCCATTCCGGGGAAATTGGTGCTGGGCAGCTTGGGCATCATGGTGCGGATTTCTGCGCCGTACAGCATGCTCATCATGGTGGTTTCAATCACATCGTCAAAATGATGGCCTAAGGCAATTTTGTTGCACCCCAATTCCTGTGCTTTGGCATATAAGTGCCCTCGCCGCATTCTGGCACAAAGGTAACAGGGGTTTCCGCCCGAATTGGAGACAATTTCAAAAATGCGGGACGAAAATATGGTTAAGGGAATTCCCAAACGCTGGGCGTTATCTGTGATCATCTGCCGGTTGAGTTCGTCATACCCCGGATCCATGGATAAAAACTCCAGCTCAAAGGGAATTTCGGTGTAGCGCTGCAGCATTTGCAGACACTTGGCCAACAGCATGGAGTCTTTGCCGCCAGAGATGCAAACAGCGATTTTGTCCCCGGGCATAATCAGCTGATAGTCTTTGATTCCGCCAATCATCCGGTGCCAGATTTCTTTTCGGTATTTTTTTACAATGCTTTGTTCTATTTTCTGAATTGGTTCCATTGTGTCGCGCCTTTTCCTAAAGAGATTTTGGAGAAACGGTTTTTGATACGATTTACGGCTTATTATAACACGGTGTTCCCGACCCGGTCAAACAAAACAAAAAAGAAGGCCGGAAGCTGAAATCGCTTCCGGCCTTTGCATTTTATTCCGGCAGTTTTTTAGGCAGAGGAACTTCCGGCATCAGTTCGTTGTACATGACATCCAGAATGTTTTCCAGCTGAGAAACTTCCTGGGGCGAAAAGCGTTCTTTAATTCGCTCAATGACTGTCAGCATATAACCGAAACTCAGGTTATAGTATTCAAAGTATTTGGGTGTTACTTCAAGGTAATATTCCCGTTTGTCGGTTTTTGAGCGGATTTTCCGCAGATATCCCTTTTGAATCAGGTTGTTGACTTTGTAGGCGGCATTTGGAGGGGATATTTGGGCAAAGGAAGCGAACTCATTGACAGTGGGGTTTTCCAAAGCATGAATAATTTCAATGCAGAAAGTTTCCACCGTGGTCAGGCTTGCTTCCCTGTCTTCAAAACGGGAAAATACCTTCCGGTAAAAATTAAGTTTGAATTTAGTATAAACATCTGAAAAGGCCTGTTCCAGCATTTGAAAAGTCTCCTCCAAAAATGCGCAGTCGACTGCCTCGGTTTTCGGGCTTTTGTCTGCGCCATGTTGTTGTTCGATGGGATCGGGTAACAGCCGCCAGCGTAAGGGAACTGTCATTCTCCCAAAGCAAAGGTCAGCTCGGCGGTTGCGGCAATTTTGCCGTTGACGGTAGCTGTTGCTTTCCCGATTCCCACCGGGCCCCGGCGCTGCGTCAGTTCGCAGGTGAGCTCCAGCACGTCACCGGGGGTTACTTTCTGCTTAAATCGCGCCTGTTTAATTCCCCCAAAGAATGCGATTTTACCACGGTTTTCTTCCTGAGTCAAGATAGCCACAGCCCCGACCTGTGCCAAAGCCTCCAGAATCAAAACGCCGGGCATCACATGAAACTGCGGAAAATGCCCGCAGAAAAAGGGTTCGTTGACAGAAACGCATTTGATTCCTTTGGCCCATTGACCTGGTTCGCCGTCTATAATTTTATCCACCAGCAAAAAAGGATACCGGTGGGGCAAGATTTCCTGAATTTCATTGGAATTGAGTTCCATTCAGTTTTCCTCCCATCTTTTTAAAATCAGGCTGGCGTTGTGTCCGCCAAAGCCCAGGGAATTGGATAAAGCATAGCGAAGAGCCGCCTGCCGCCCTGTGTTGGGGACGATATCCAAATCGCAGTCCTCATCCGGAACCTGATAGTTGATGGTGGGGGGAACAAAGCTGTCCCGCAGCGCCAATGCGGTCAAAATGACTTCTACTGCGCCGCTGGCGCCCAAAAGATGCCCGGTCATGGATTTTGTAGAGCTGATCATCAGCTTTTTGGCGTGCTCGCCAAACACCGCTTTCACGGCAGTGGTTTCGCATTTGTCATTGAGGGGGGTAGAGGTGCCGTGGGCGTTGATATAGCTGATTTCTTCCGGATTGATTCCGGCATTTTCAATGGCTTGCCGCATGCATTCCTGAGCGGCCCGGCCGTCCGGATCCGGTGCAGTGATATGATAGGCGTCACAGGTGGAACCATAGCCAACAATCTCGCCATGAATTTTTGCACCCCGAGCCAAAGCGTGCTCTAAAGATTCCAGCACTACCATTCCCGCTCCTTCTCCCATTACAAAGCCGGAACGTTCTTTATCAAAGGGAATGGATGCCCGGTTCGGATCATTCGATTCCGCCAACGCTTTCATGGAAGTAAAGCCCCCCATTCCAAGCGGCGTAATGCTGGATTCTGCTCCGCCGCAGAGAACCACGTCGGAATAACCGCCCTGAATCATGCGAAAGGCATCGCCGATGGCATTGGTGCCGCCGGCGCAGGCTGTGACCGGGCAGGTCACCATGCCGCGAAAACCATGGCGTATGGCAATATGAGCCGCACCCATGTTACTGATGGACATGGGGATAAAGTAAGGGGAGACACGGTCAAATCCCTTTTGTTCGCCTCTGGCGTGCTCGTTCTCAATGGTTCCCAGCCCGCCGATTCCGCTGGATACAATGACGGAGCAACGGAAGGGGTTTTCTTGTTCCATAGAAAGGCCGCTGTCCTGAAAGGCTTGTTCGGCGGCGGCTACCGCCAGCTGGGCATAGCGATCCATTTTACGGGCTTCCCGCTTGTCAATATAGGTTTCCGGTTGAAAATTCTTTACTTCACCGGCAATGTGCACTTTTTGGTTGGAGGTATCATATAAAGTGATTTCTCCAATTCCGCAGATACCGGCTTTTGCGGAATTCCAGGTTTCGGCTGTGGTGCCGCCGATGGGGGTAAGTGCCCCTAATCCGGTGATTACAACACGTCGTTCCATCTTGTGAACCTCCTGAAAGCATCCGCCCGAGGGGCGGTTGTTTGAATATGGAAAATAGGGCTTAAACAGCCATGCCGCCGTCTACGCACAGCACTTGGCCGGTGATATATCCGGCTTCTTCGCTGGCAAAGAAAGCCACAGCGGCAGCCACGTCCTCGGGCTTTCCCGCCCGGGCCATGGGGATGCCGTGCACCAGCTGATCTTTTACCGCATCAGACAGCACATCGGTCATATCGGTTTCGATTAGTCCCGGTGCAACGGCGTTTACCGTCACATTGCGCCCGGCCAGTTCCTTTGCCAGAGATTTTGTCATGCCAATCAGCCCGGCCTTACTGGCGGAATAGTTGATTTGTCCCGGATTTCCGCGAACCCCTGCCACACTGCTCATGTTGACAATTCTGCCATAGCGCTGTTTCATCATGATGCGGGCGGCCAGTTTCATGCAGAAGAAAGCGCCTTTTAAGTTGGTGTCGATGACTTCATCAAAGCTTTCTTCGCTCATGCGAAGAATTAAGCCATCCCGTGTGATTCCCGCGTTATTGACGAGAACATCCACGGCGCCGAATGTTTCCTGTGCTTCTGAAAACAGTTTTTCACAGCCTTCGGGTTTGGATACATCCGCTTTTACCAGAATAACCTGAGTACCCAGACTGCGGCATTCTTCGGCTGTGGCTTCGGCGGCCTGCTGATTGCCTGCGTAGTTAATCACCAGGTTCATTTCCTGTGCGGCCAATTTAAGGCAGATGGCGCGCCCTATTCCCCGGCTGCCGCCGGTGACAATAGCAGTTTTGACGGTATGACTCATTGTGTTTCTCCTTTCAATGCGGAAATCACGGCGCGCAGGCTTTCGGCATCTTCCACCGCATAGGTTTTAATCGCTTTGGTGGTTTTTTTCACGAACCCGGATAATACTTTGCCGGGGCCGATCTCCACCGCTGTGTCAATGCCAAGCTGTTCCATATAACGGATGGAGTCTTCAAAATAAATGCTGCTCTGCACCTGCTTTTCCAAAAGAGCCGGAATGGTTTCGCCCGGCTGAAGGGATTTGGCTGTGGTATTAAAAATAACGGGGAATCTCATTTCCCCAAAGGAAATCTTTTTAAAATAGTCTGCCAGCGCATCCCCGGCCGGGGACATGAGAGAGCTGTGGAAAGGGCCGGGCAGGTGAAGGGGAATGCAGCGCCGGGCACCTGAAGCAAGAGCCAACTCTCCGGCTTTTTTCACTGCTTCTGCTTCGCCGGCTATCACCAGTTGACCCGGGCAATTGTAATTGGCTATTTCTACAATTCCCAAAGAGGATGCTTCGTCACAGGCCTTTTGCAGTGTATCTCTGTCTAAATTAAGAATGGCTGCCATGCCGCAGGGCAAATCACCCACGGCGGTTTCCATCGCTTTTCCGCGGAAAGCGGTTAAAGCAATTGCGGTGTCGGGATCAAATACGCCCGCCGCTGTTAAGGCAGAGTATTCCCCCAGGCTAAGCCCGGCTGCCATTTGGGGCAGGATGCCCTCTTGCTCCAGCAAAGCCGTGATACCGGCGCAAAACGCCACCATGCAGGGCTGTGTATGGCGGGTTTCGCCAAGCACTTCCTCCGGGCCGTTCTGGATGAGTTCCTTGATGTTGAATCCGGCGGAAGGGGTGTCATAAAAGCGCCGGAAATCCGGATATTGCTCGTATAAGTCCATTCCCATGCCAACGTGCTGATTCCCTTGTCCCGCATATAAAAATGCCAGTTTCATTTGTCGCTCCTCCATCCTTGTTTCAGCTCTTCCAGCAGTTCCTGCACAGGCAGAATCTTTTCCATACGCCATGCATTGCTGCCGCAGAAGAATAGTCCGTCTTCCCAATTTCCCTGAACGGCCGCGGACAATGCCCCGGTAATGCAATAGGGGGTGGTTGCCGGGGTGCAGGGGTGAAGACAGTCCATACATTTTTTCACCGGGATTCGCAGGTCTTGCTTTAATCGCTGAATCAGCGGAGAGTTGAGCGCCCGGCCCGGCATTCCCACCGGACTTTTAATCAGGCAAATGTCCTCTTTTTTTGCCGCCACCAAAATTTCTTTGTATCGAGGTGAGGCATCGCATTCTTCTGTGGCGATAAAACGGGTTCCCAGCTGTACGCCGGTGGCGCCCAACTGCAAGAAATGGCGGATGTCTTCGGCGGTATATACGCCGCCGGCCACAAAGACCGGAATCTTTTTCTGGTGCTTTTCTTCATATGGGGCAATTTCCGCCAAAACTTCCGGCAAAATTTGCTCCAATGTCTGGGCGGTGCCGTTTTCCAGTTCTTCGGCGGAAAAACCCAGATGTCCCCCGGCCAAAGAACCTTCGATTACAATAAAGTCGGGGCATACCTTGTGCCGTTTATCCCAAAGGCGGCAAATGGTGCGAGCCGCTTTTCCGCTGGATACAATCGGCGCAATGGCCGTTTTGCTTCCTTCTACAAATCGGGGCAGATCACTGGGCAGCCCGGCGCCGGAAATTACGGCATCCACCCCGGCTGCCACGGCGGTTCGGATGGTTTCTTCATAATGGGTGGTGGCAACCATGGCGTTAATGGCAACAATTCCACTGCCTTGGGCAATGTTTTTTGCTTTGTTGATTTGCTCTTTTAAAGCGGCAAGGTTGCTTTGCACCGAGTTAATCCAGAAATCTTTATTCAGAAAACCTGGGTTTGCGGCACTGATCACACCCATAGCGCCGTGTTTTGCCACATGTCCGGCCAGATTTCCCATAGAAACGCCGATTCCCATGCCGCCCTGAATAATGGGCAGAGGGAGGGGCTTGTCTTTAATCAGAACCATGTTAGCGCTCCTGTTCCAGTTTTGTCAGGGTATTCAGATAACCCTGATACAAATCCTCAAAAATACGGCGCAGCGGTTTGATTTCGTGCAGCTGTCCCGATACCTGACCGGCCATCAGTGAGCCGGAATCCACGTCGCCTTCAAAAACTGCCCGGCGCAGGGAGCCAAGGGTATAGTGTTCCAGCTCCATTTTATCGGCTCCGGCCGCTTCTTTTTTCAGGTATTCCCGGGCCATCTTATTTTTCAGCAGACGAACGGGAACTCCTGCGGAACGCCCGGTTAC
Organism: Clostridium minihomine; assembly: GCF_900240385.1. Taxonomy (GTDB): domain Bacteria; phylum Bacillota; class Clostridia; order Oscillospirales; family Acutalibacteraceae; genus Faecalispora; species Faecalispora minihomine. The sequence continues at coordinate 264,428 of NZ_OEQH01000003.1, forward strand.
GATGGTGCCATTGTCTTTGGCTTTTAAAACAGCAGCTTTATAATTTTCATGGATGGGGCATTCTTCACTGACCAACAGACAGGTTCCCAATTGAGCACCGATGGCCCCCAGAGCAAAGGCGGCCAAAAGCTGCCGGCCGTCTGCAATGCCGCCAGCAGCAATCACGGGAATTGAAACCGCATCTGCCACTTGGGGCACCAGCGCCATGGTGGTCAGTTCGCCCACATGACCGCCGCTTTCGGTTCCTTCTGCAATCACGGCATCCGCGCCGTAATCCGCTACCCGCCGTGCTAAGGCCACACCGGGCACAACGGGGATTACTTTTGCACCCGCTTCTTTCCACATGGAAATATAGGTGCTGGGGTTGCCCGCCCCAGTTGTGATGACGGGGATCTTTTCATCTGCTGCAAGCTGTGCCATTTCCCCGGCTTGGGGGTGCATCAGCATAATATTTACCCCAAAGGGCTTATTGGTCTTTTCTTTGCAGATAAGGATGTTTTCCCGAAAGGTGTCTAAATTCATGCCGCCGGCTCCGATCAGGCCCAATCCACCTGAGTTAGATACCGCTGCCGCGAATTCTCCGGTGGCGATGTTAGCCATGCCGCCCTGAATAAAGGGGAATTCAATTCCCAGCCATTGATTCAGTTTCATGTTGTCTTTTCCTCCTATTACCATTCCACAACGGCTCCGCCCCAAGTAAGTCCGGCGCCAAAGCCGACGCATAAGGTGCGGGTTCCGGGTTTCAAAAGTCCTTTTTCCGCCATCTCATCTAAAGCGATGGGAATGCTTGCGGCAGAGGTATTGCCGTAGTTGTGAACATTCAAATAGAATTTATGCTCTGGCAGATGGGTTTTGCGGATCACGCTGGCAATAATGCGCTGATTTGCCTGATGGCATACAAAAAAGTCGATATCCTCTGGGGATAGTTCGGCTTTTTTCAGCGTGTCGTCAATGCAGTGAGGAACAGTTTCTACCGCAAAGCGGAAGACCTCGCTGCCGTTCATGAAAATCCGCTGGCGTTCCGTGCCCGGCGCGTTAGTGCAGCCCAGCATCTGATCGTCGCCCTTGCAGCCCAATACGCTGGTAAAGGGGTGACTGTCTGAAAGCTTGAGCACAGCGGCGCCCGCACCGTCACCGAACAGCACACAGGTGCTGCGGTCGTTAAAGTCCAGCACGCGGGAAATCACCTCGCTGCCCACCAAAAGCGCATAAGGGCGTTCACTTTGCAGCAGAAAGCCCCGCGCAACAGTCAGTCCATATAAAAAACCGGTGCAGCCTGCACTGATGTCCAGTGCAGGGGTATGTTCCGGCAAAGAAAGGCGGCGATGCACCTGAGTTGCCACAGCGGGGGAGATGTGATCCGGGGTAAAGGTGGCAACAATGCAGGTCCCTACCTGATCCGGGGAGATGCCCGCTGCTTTCATTGCCTTTTCTGCGGCGGCGGTTGCCAGGTCCGCGTTGGTTTCCCCTTCGGAAAAATGCCGCTGGCAAATTCCGGTTCGGGTTCGGATCCATTCGTCGTTGGTATCAGTCAGTTTGCTGATTTCATCGTTGGTCACAATTTTCTGTGGGATATAACGTCCGGTTCCCACAATTTGAATTCCAGTCATAGGGCCTCCTTTTCCGTGGGCAGATTGCCAATTGCCCGGAACTTTTCATAGCGCTGCTGTGCCAGCTGCTGTCCGGAATAAGGCAATAGATCGGTGAGGTTTCGGTACAAAGCTGCATCTACCTCTGCGAATACAGCACCATAATCACGGTGAGCCCCGCCACGGGGCTCGCGGATAATTTCATCTACTACGCCAAAGCGCAGCAAATCCTGAGCGGTCAGTTTCATCATGTCACAAGCTTCTGCACTGCGGGTGGAGTCCTTCCACAAAATAGAAGCAAATCCTTCCGGTGACAAAACGGAATAGACCGAATTTTCCAGCATCAGGACTCGGTTTGCCACACCCAAAGCCAGTGCTCCGCCGCTTCCGCCTTCGCCGGTTACAATGGAGATAACCGGAACAGAAAGTTCGCTCATGGCCGCCAAATTGCGGGCAATCGCCTCGCTTTGGCCGTGGGTTTCGGCCTCAAGGCCGGGATAGGCCCCGGGAGTATCAATAAAAGTAATCACGGGCCTGCCGAATTTTTCTGCTTGCCGCATCAGGCGCAAAGCCTTGCGGTAGCCTTCCGGATTTGGCATGCCAAAGTTATAATAAAGGTTTTCTTCCAGATTCTTTCCTTTGCAGTGGCCGATGACGGTTACCGGAATTCCCCGATAAAACGCCACACCGCCTAAAATGCTTTTGTCTTCTCCATTAAGACGGTCACCGTGCAGTTCAAAAAAATCCTGAAACAATGCGTTGGTGTAGTCCCGAATTCCCGGCCGCTTGGGGCGGCGAGCCAGATACACCTTATCCGCAGGAGTAAGCATTTGAAACGATTCCAGCAGTTTTTTGCGTTCACCTTCCAGCTGCCAAATCCGCAGATGGGGAGTTTTTGATTTTTCCCGCAGGGCGGCAAGTTCCTGTTCCAGCTGATCCAGTTTTGCTTCCGTTTCCTTCATGGTCATGCGGGTTTTCCTCCTTGTTGGTGAATGCGAATCAAAAAGGACAGGGTCGAACGCATTTGACTGCGCGGGACAATGCGATCCACAAAGCCATGTTCTTCCTGGAATTCTGCCCGCTGAAATCCATCGGGCAGCTTTTGACGGATGGTTTGCTCAATGACGCGGGGGCCGGCAAAGCCGATGAGGGCACCCGGTTCTGCCAAGGTGATATCCCCCAGCCCGGCAAAGCTGGCGCTGACACCACCGGTGGTGGGGTGAGTCAGGTAAGATATATAAAGCCCGCCTTCTTTGGAGAATCGGGCCAAAGCCGCACTGGTTTTCGCCATTTGCATCAAAGAAAGGATCCCTTCCTGCATTCTGGCGCCGCCGCTGGCACTGAAGATAATCAGCGGCAGTTTTTCTTCGTTGGCATATTCCACGGCGCAGGTAACGGACTCTCCTACTGCAACGCCCATGCTGCCCATAAAAAATCGGCTGTCTAGCACCGCGACTACCACAGGCTGTCCATTTATTTGGAGTAACGCACTGAGAACCGCTTCGGGAAGGCCGGCCTTTTTCCGGTTTTCTTCCAATTTGTTTTGATAACCGGGAAAATCCAACGGATCAATTTGGCTGACAGGAGGTTCGAACACCTGAATGGTTCCGGGATCCGCCAGCATTTGCAGCCGTTCTCGGGCTGATATCTGTAAATGATGTCCGCACAAAGCGCATACCTGATCTTTTTCAGCCAGCTGAGTGCGGGACACTGCTTTTCCGCAGCCGGGGCAAGTGCTGTAGCCGCTTGGTTCTTTTGTTTCTGCTTTGCGCCCCTGCTGTGTGGGAAGGCGGAGCATCGACAGCAGAGTCATTTTTTTCTGTGGGGTAGCGTCGCTCATAGTTTCTTCCTCTCTTCCGGAAAATGATGAAACGAATTTATACTTCTGTTACATGCTGTTCTAAATAATGGACCAAATCGCCCACGGTCTGAAACTGATCCAGATCCAAATCTGAAATGGTCACGTTGAAACTATCCTCTAGGAGCATCCCGATTTCCGCGTAACTAAAGGAATCCGCGCCCAAATCTTCTTTCAGGTTTGCCTCCATGGTTACATCTTCTATGTTGTGGTTCAGCCGGTCGGCGACCAAATCCCGTACTTTCTCAAAAATCACGTGATACCCTCTTTTCTCTCCTTTTTAGAAAAATAGTTAAAAATATTTAATTAAAAATATTTAACCTAATCTTATTCCAAATAACCAGAAAAGTCAAGAAAAATTTGTTGAAATACCCTGATGTTTTCCGCTTGGAATCGTAGCCTAGGGGGGTGTGGCAGCTTGACTTTTGGGATGGGATTCGGTACAATCAGGGCAAGGAAATCCGTGCCCGGCGCCTGGTTTTCGGTGTGTTCCGGTGTTTTGGCGGAATGGCCGGCGCGGCGTACGGATGAGAGCAATACAAGCAAAAAATGCTCAGGTTGCTGTCCGTGGGTCACAGATCTGTCGGGCAGCTTTTGTTGTTTGTGAAAGTATTGGATAAAAATGGAGTTTAAATCGAAAAAACATCACAGATTCTGCTGGTGAACTTGGATTACACAGCGGCCTTGTAAAGTGGCTCTATCCGGAACCGAACGGAGTATTTTCTGCTGTATGCAGTGGAATTACCTTTACCAGCCCGGTGGGGTGGAATATTTGTGAAACCGGATGCGTAAAATGACAATGGACACGCGCGGTCTGAATGGGGTCAGGCTGGCTGCCATCGGTTCCGCCACAGCCCGGGCGCTGGAGGGAAAGGGCCTTTTAGCGGATGATGTACCGATGGAATACAGCGCAGCCCGATTGGGAGAGGGCTTGGCAAAGCGGGTGGAGCAGGGCGGACTGGTGCTGCTCGCCCGCGCCAAGATTCAGAGACCATTTGCGCAGGTTGGCTTATCTGATCTTTTCTCGGCATTTTCACAGTTTTCGGTTTTGTTCCTGTTGCCGGACAAGCATCTTTTTTCGGGATTTGGGCTGTATGTATTGGACAGGCTATGGAACGAAACATAATATAACACCTAAAAGAGTTACGGCAGGTGCTTAAAAAGACCAAGAAAGCTGCGCAGAAACAGAGCGTTGCGGGGAATGGTGCGAGAAAATCGGTGCGAATCTGCTTTTAACCATAATTACGCCAAAGAGGTGGCGGGATGGATTGATGAAGGGAGAATTGGTTCATGACACATTCAGAGCAGTTATTTCAAGAGGCAGTTCACTATATTCCGGGGGGAGTGAACAGTCCGGTGCGCGCCTTTGGGGCGGTGGGGGAAACCCCGCGTTTTATCCGCCGGGCAGAGGGTTCTAGACTTTATGATGTGGATGGCCGCGTTTACACCGACTATGTATGCTCTTGGGGGGCAATGCTGTTAGGGCACAATCCCCCGGCAGTAAAAAAGGCTGTGTTGGAAGCGGTGCAGAACGGTTTGAGTTTTGGTGCTGCCACCGAGGCCGAAGTGAAAATGGCCAAGCTGATCACTAAGCTGGTTCCCTCGGTGGAAATGGTTCGCATGGTCAATTCCGGCACCGAGGCTGTGATGAGCGCGATTCGCGCAGCCCGCGGGTTTACCGGGCGGGATAAAGTGATTAAATTCGCCGGATGTTACCATGGACATTCTGATTCCATGTTAGCAAAGGCAGGTTCCGGGGGGATAACGACCGGTGTTCCGGACAGTGCCGGTGTGCCCCAAGGGTGTGCCACAGATACACTTTTGGCGCAATACAATGATTTAAACAGTGTGGAGCGGCTGTTCCAACAGAATAAAGGGCAGATTGCCGCGCTGATTGTGGAGCCGGTAGCGGTCAATATGGGTGTGGTGGAACCAGCGGAAGGCTTTTTGTCCGGATTACGGCAGATTTGCAGCCAGAATGGTACGGTTTTGATTTTTGACGAGGTGATTACCGGGTTTCGGCTGGCCCCCGGCGGTGCGCAGGAATATTACGGAATTGCGGCGGATTTAACGGTGTTTGGAAAAATTATCGGTGCAGGAATGCCTGTGGGCGCTTATGGCGGCAAACGGGAGATTATGAGTCAGGTGGCCCCTGCCGGCCCGGTGTATCAGGCGGGTACTTTAAGCGGAAATCCAGTGGCGATGGCAGCGGGGCTTGCACAGCTTGGGCAGATTCAGTCTCAGCCTTTGCTTTACCAAAAGCTCACCCGGGAAGGCGAAAAGCTTCGAGAAGGATTGCGCAGTCTTTTCCCGCAATATACCGTAACCGGGGTCGGCTCTTTCAGCTGCTTGTTTTTTACGCAGGAACCGGTTACCGATTATTCCAGCGCACAGAAAAGCGATACACAGCTCTTTGCCCGTTTCTTTTCTCACATGCTGAATAACGGAATTTATATGGCTCCGTCCCAATTTGAAGCCATGTTTTTATCCAGTGCGCACACAGATAATGATATTGATTGTTTTTTGGAAACTGCCAAAGAATTTTTGTTGTAAATATGAAAAAATTGGAAACTTTTAAAAATAATAAGAATTATTCTTAAAAAGGTATTGCTTTTTCAATTTGCCTTCTGTATAATTGGTGTTAGTGAGAGATAACTGTATAGACAGTTCAAAAATAGTTTATAATACAGGAGGTAACAAAGATGATGAATTTGATTGGACAACAACTTCCGGAGTTTAAGGTACAGGCATATCACCAAGGCGATTTTAAAGAGGTGACCCGTTCGGATTTGGACGGCAAGTGGAGCATTTTGTTCTTCTACCCGGCGGATTTTACCTTTGTGTGCCCCACAGAATTGGCGGATTTAGCAGATAATTACGCAGAATTCCAGAAAATCGGAGCCGAAATTTACTCTGTATCCACAGACAGCCAGTATGTTCATAAGGCATGGGCCGATGCTTCTGAAACGATAAAGAAAATTCAGTACCCCATGTTAGAAGACCGTGCGGGTGTGCTTTCGAAGAGCTTGGGAATTTTTGTAGAAGAATCCGGCGTAGCGCTGCGTGGAACCTTTATCGTGAACCCCGAAGGCAAAATTGTGGCCTATGAAATTCACGATTTGGGCATCGGCAGAAACGCAGAAGAGCTGCTGCGCAAAGTTCAGGCTGCTCAGTTTGTGGCAGAACACGGCGATCAGGTTTGCCCGGCAAAGTGGAAGCCCGGTGCAGAGACCCTTTCGCCCAGCTTGAATCTGGTGGGCAAAATATAAAATAATAATGAGGCCGCTGCCGAAGGGCGGCGGCCTTTTTTAGGGGGAAAACAGGATGAAACCAGTTTATGATTTAATCATTATCGGCGCAGGCTGCGCTGGTTTAGCAGCAGGCGTTTATGCAGGCCGGGCAAAGCTGAAAACTTTGATTCTGGAAAAAAGCAACCCGGGCGGTCAGGTGGGAAATACCGCCGAAGTTGTCAACTACCCCGGTATCCGTAAAACAGGCGGGCCGGAGCTAGTGGATGAAATGAAAAATCATGTGCGTGATTTTGGCGTGAAAATTGAAACCGCAGAAATTGAGCGGGTGGATTTAACCGGTGAAATTAAAACCCTGTATGCCAAATCCGGTACCTATCAAAGCCGGGCGGTGATTATCGCCACCGGTGCAGCACCTCGCCGCGGCGGTTTTGGCGGAGAAGACACCTATACCGGCCACGGTGTGGCTTATTGCGCCACCTGCGACGGCGAGTTCTTTTCCGGGCTGGATATTTTTGTGGTGGGCGGCGGGTATGCCGCTGCGGAAGAAGCAATTTATCTGACCCGCTTTGCCAAATCGGTTACCATAGTTATCCGCGGTAAAGATTTCAGCTGTGCGCGAAGCGTGGCAGAGAAAGTGTTGGCTCACCCGAAAATTACAGTAAAATTTAATACTCTTTTGGAACAGGTAGCAGGTGATTCCCTGTTGCGTAAAGCGTATTTAAAAGATAAGCTGACGGGGGAAACCACCGTATATGATGCCGGACCCAACGGTACTTTTGGTGTCTTTGTGTTTGTTGGATACGATCCCGCCACCGAAGTCTTCCGCGATCAGGTAGAAGTGGACGAGCATGGGTATATTCTGACCGACGATGCCATGAAAACAAATCTTCCCGGTGTGTTTGCTGCGGGAGATCTTCGCCCGAAAATTCTTCGCCAGATTGTCACTGCCGTTTCAGATGGTGCGGTGGCGGCAACCTCTGCAGAAAAATATGTGACCGAAGAAAAAGAACGCCTTGGGCTGCCCATGTTTGAAGAGGAAGCGGCTCCTGCAGAAGAACCGGCAGAATCGGCCGGCACTTCTCATCAGGCAGACGGCGAATATTTAAACGGAGAGCTGAAAGGCCAGCTGGAGCAGGTATTCCAGCGCCTGACCAGGGATATGACCATTGTTACAGTGGTGGATTCCGCCAATCCTAAGTCTTTAGAGCTGGAAGGTTTTCTTCGTGAAGTAACGGCTCTCAGTCCTCGCATTGGTCTGAACATTGTTGCCAAAGGGGAAGATGCCGCTTTGGAGCAAAACTTGGGCATCGAGCGGTATCCCGTTGCGGCTTTGCTGGATGAAGCGGGCCAGTTCAGCGGTGTTAAGTTTAGTGGTGTGCCCGGAGGGCACGAAATCAATTCCTTTGTGCTTGCCATTTTGCACTTGGGTTCAGAAGATAAGCTGACTCCGGAACAGCTGGAAAAGATTCAGGCGCTGCCTGAAAACACAAAACTCCGTGTGGGAATCACGCTTTCCTGCCCCTATTGCCCCGATGTGGTTGCGGCGGCTCATTCCATCGCGATTGCCAGCAACGGCAAGGTGACAGCAGAGATGATCGACGTGGCCTTATTCCCGGACATTCGGGAGAAGTATCAGATTATGAGTGTTCCGGCCTTGCTGCTCAACGACGATCCCAAAGCGGTGTTCGGCTCTCAATCACTGGATCAAATTCTGGAACTGGCAGCAAAGAACTAATCCAAAAAAGTTTTTTTGACAACGATCGAACGGCCTCTTTTCGAAAGGGGTCGTTTTTGTTTTTTTAAGTATGTCCACGGTAAAAGATATATTGTAAACCTAATTTAAAAAATAATGGTTGACAATAGAAGTGGCACTTGCTACAATAAGACTCAAAGTGATTCCAAAGGGCCCTGGATCAGCAACAAACGGTATGAAAATGTGGGAGGATTTGCAAATATGAGCATTGTGCAGCAGTGGAAAGAGCGAATTTTATCCGGTGAACAGCTGGATCGTCAGGGAGCAGAGGCGTTGCTGACAACCCCTTTGCAGGAATTGTGTGAAGCGGCCAATGAAATACGGGAACAGCTGAACGGGAATGTGCTGGACACCTGTTCCATTTTGAACGGAAAAAGCGGGATGTGTACCGAAAACTGTAAGTATTGTTCTCAGGCCAGGGGACACAACACCGGCGTGGAACAATATCCTCTTTTGACAGTCAATAAAATCGTAGAAGAAGCCATGAAAACAGCCGAAGCGGGTGTTGACCGCTTTTCTGTGGTGACTTCTGGCGTGCGGGTTTCCGATTTGGAAATTGATGTTCTGTGTCAGGCATATGGAAAAATTCGAGAGCAGTCAGACATTCAGCTTTGCGCTTCTCACGGCCTGATTAACTATGAGCAATTTCTTCGTTTAAAAGAGGCAGGGGTCACACGGATACATAATAATCTGGAAACCTCTCGCCGATTCTTTCCTCAGGTTTGCACCACCCATACTTATGACGATAAAATTGAAACCATCCGGGCAGCTCAAAAAGCGGGGCTGGCTGTTTGCAGTGGCGGAATCATCGGAATGGGCGAAGAAATGAGCGATCGGCTGGATATGGCCTTTGATTTGCGGGAATTGGGCGTTCATTCGATTCCGGTTAATGTGCTGATGCCGATTCCCGGCACCCCTCTGGGAGATCGCCCTCAATTGCCTGAGCCTGAGATCCTGCGTACCATTGCCTTATTCCGGTTTATCCATCCCGTTTCCAACATCCGGCTGGCCGGAGGACGGAATTCCATGACGGACTGCGGCAGGCTGGCTTTGCATGCCGGAGCCAACGCCTCTATTACCGGGAATATGCTGACCACCTCTGGGAATACCGTGAATCAGGATTTTCAGATGTTTACCGAAGCTGGTTTTCAGCTGCGGTGCAGTGTTCGCGTATAATTTCATTTTAATAACTTCATCCATTCCTATCAATAAACAAAGAAACAGAAGAACCGATCACAGTTTTGTGATCGGTTCTTCTGTTTCTGCTTCGATAAGCTCTGCCGCCGGAATCGGTTTGCCTTTCTTATGAAAAAACAGTTCTATTGCCAGGCTATACAGCGGAAGCAGGTATAAATAAAAAGCGAATAGAATACTGACGGTAGGCGCCCCCACGGTAGTCAGCGGCATGCCGCCGGCGATACTCCATGGAATTAAAGGAGCAATCACAATGACCGTGTTTTCCAGCGTAATGGCAAGCTTTTCTTTGTCGGGCATGATTTTCTCACACATTTGAAAAGTCATCATAGAAGCTAAGGTTTGATTGCAGCTGATGGCACTTGTAATTACCGAGGTAAACAGCACTGAGCCAAAAGGCGTGATGTGAAGCGCCGCAGCTTCCACCAGCCGTGTGATACCGGTGAGAAGTTCTGTCTTTTTAAAAATCCCAAAATATGAAGTTGAAATCAATATAATTCCGAACACCTTGCTCATGGAAAGAATTCCTCCGCCGTTGAGCAAAGCGGCCAGCTGAGGATCCGAAGAAGAATAACCAAAAACCAAGCTGGAAAGCAGCTGCATGGGCGCAACTTTCTGCACAGTCAGGCAAAGTACACATCCAGCTAAAATACTGAGCAGCATGGTGATTTTTACGTTAATCCGTGCCAAAGACAAAAGGATGATGAGAACAGCGGGCAGTGCCACGACAAAGGATAAATGAAAACTGTTCTGAAACTGTTCCACAGCAGCGGAACCAAGGGAAGCATCCCCGGAACCGGGGTTTATCATCAGGTAAAGAATACAGGTGGCCAGAAAAGGGACCAAAGAGGTCTTGAACATCCTTCGAATGTTGTCATAAATGTTGGTTTTGGTCAGTTCGCTGACTAAAAGAGCACTGGAAGACATGGGCGAACAGCGATCGCCAAAGTAGGCACCGGCCAGAATCGCCCCGCCGGAAAGAGCCGGATTAATTCCAAGGGATTGAGCAATCATCATGCAAACAACCCCCATGGTGGCTGCGGTGCCAAAAGAGGTTCCCGTCAAAAGGGACATCAGGCAGCAGAGTAAAAACATATATAGTACAAAATAATCCGGCTGAATCACACTGACTGCATGATAGATCAAAAAAGGAATCGTGCCTGCCGACCTCCATACAGAGGTCAGCATGCCGATTAGAATAAAAATCAAAAGGATGTTCTTTGCGCCTTTTACGCCATCCAGAATCATCCAAAGCATTTGTTTTTTGGTGTGCTGTTTTATCAGCCCATAAATTACAAAGCAAACTAAACCAAAGATCAGGGCATAAAGAATCTCAAAACTGCCGACAATGCAAACCAGCAGTCCGACTAAAAAGAAAGACAGCGTCACCAATTCCGCCACAATGTTTACCCTCCGCAATAAGTTTTGATAGGGGGATGTCCTTTTCTTTTTGTTTTCTGCACATTCTATTTTTTAAGACAATATATGCTGTGCCCCAAGGGATGTGAGGGACAGTACCAGCCAGCAAAGGAATCCGAGCAGAATAGGCTTTCCTCCGCTTTTTACAAGCTTTGGCAGGTTTGTGTTCAGGCCGATGCAGGTCATGGCCATTACGATGACAAATTTGCCGATTTGAGCCAAAGTGCTTCCCATTCCCGCAGGCATGGGAACAAAGGTATTGAGCATAGCGGCGGCCAAAAATCCCAGCACAAACCAGGGGAAGATTTTTGAAATTTTAAAATTACCCTCTTTGCCGCTGCGGGATCTTTTGGTCTGCAAAAAAGCCAAGACCAGTGTGATGGGAACAATCATCAAAGTACGGGTCAGTTTGACGATAACTGCCAGATTCCCGGCTTCGTGGCTAAAGGAATACCCCGCCGCAACCACAGAAGAGGTATCGTTTACTGCGGTTCCGGCCCAAAGGCCAAAGCTTTGATCCGTCATATTCATGGCGTGCCCCAGCACGGGGAATAGGAACGCCGCAATTACATTAAATAAGAATATGGTAGAAATCGAATGGGCTACTTCTTCGTCACTGGCATCAATCACCGGGGCCGTTGCTGCTATGGCAGAGCCGCCGCAGATGGCAGAGCCGACTCCGATTAAGATTTTGGTGTTCCGTTCCAGACCCAAAAGCCTTCCCGCCACATAGGCGGTTAAAAAGGCGGCGGTCAGCGTAAAGACCATCAGCAGCAACGTATCTTTTCCCACTTCAAATACCCGGTATAAGTTCATATCAAAGCCTAACAGAATAATTGAATACTGCAAAAGCTTTTTCGAGGTATACCGGATTCCGTCTTCAAACACAGGGGGCCGTTTTGCCAAAGCCAAAAGCATACCGAACAGAATCCCCAAAACTGGGCTTCCGATGATGGGGAACGCTTTTCCCAGCAGCCAGGCAGGGATTGCCAGCCCAAAGGCCAGCAAAATGCCGGGAAAGTTCCGTTTCATGGTGTTCAAACAATCACTTCCTTCTGCCTTCCATGATACGCCTTGACTTAAAATAAGTAAAATATTATTATTTAATCAAGATAATATGATTTTACTAATACATAGTTATCCGACTGAATCAATAAATTATATTTAAAAAGGCGGAAAATTCAATGACACTGCGGCATTATAAAATTTTTTTAGCGGTATGTGACACCATGAACATGACGGCTGCGGCGCAGTCTTTGTTTTTGTCTCAGTCAGCGGTCAGCCAGGCGGTGGCCGAAATGGAAAAGCACTATGGGGTGCGTTTGTTTGAGCGGATGTCCCGGCGGCTATACCTGACCCCGGCGGGCAAAAAGCTGCTCAATTACGCCAACCAAATTGTACGGGTGGATTTGGAAGCGGAAAACAACATGCGTTCCCAGCAAAAAAACGGTTCTGTCCGTGTTGGGGCTAGCGTGACGATAGGGGCCTATGTTTTGCCGAAGCTGGTGTCACGCTATCAGTCGCAGATGCCCGAAACGGATGTGTTTGTATATGAGGACAATACAACGAAGATTGAGGCGATGCTTTTGGGCGGTCAATTGGATTTGGCTTTGGTAGAAGGGGAAATTGCATCACCCGATTTGGTAACAAAGCCTTTTTTAAGCGATCGGCTGACGCTGATTTGTGGAATGAACCACCGTTTTGTCGGACTGAGCGAGGTGAAAGCGGCGGAGTTGGAAAAGGAAACGTTTATTATGCGGGAAAAGGGAAGCGGTACACGAAAAACCTTTGAAGATGAAATGGCGGCTCAGTCGCTGACCTGGCGGGAGGGGTGGACCTGTAACAATGCAGACACCATTAAGCTGGCCGTTCAACAAGGGCTTGGGGTTTCGGTGATCTCGCGCAGGGCAGCGGAAAGTGAAGCGGCTGACAAGAAACTTTGCATGGTTCAGGTGCAGGGCATGCGGTTTCAGCGGTGGTTTAAAACGGCATATCACAAAGAAAAGTATCTTACAGATGCAATGCTGCGAATGATCGAGATGTGCCATTCCTGTGATTTTTAACCCGGCAGAAACCGTAAAATACAAGGAATCTATGGACAATATGAAACGGTTACGATAAACTAAGGAAGAAGATGAGTTTTTGCCCTATAGCGGATGAAAAGAGAAGCTGAAATCAACGATGCAGTATCCAATCAGGGCAAAAAGCCAACCAACCGGCTCCCACCCTGAAAGAAAGCAGAAAGGAGTGGGATTGCAAAACAAAAATCGTTTGCCCTTAGCCCTTATGCTGCGGTAAGGGCTCTTTTCTTTTTGCTAGAATTATGGTATATTGAAGGCCGGAATCATCTTAATTACATACGAGGGAAAAGCAATGAAACGATCTAGGCAAATTTCGGAATCCATAGAGCTGGGCATTATTTTGGCCTTGTCCGGCGGGTTTATGGATGCCTATTCTTATATGTGTCGAGGCGAGGTATTCGCCAACGCCCAAACTGGAAATATTCTGTTGCTGGGCGTCAATTTGTCCATCGGCGACTTTGCAGAAGCGTTGCAGTATTTTTGTCCTGTTTTGGCCTTTTCAGTGGGCATTGCCTTGGCCAATCTTATCCGGCATCCTTTGCAATATTCTTCTAAAATACATTGGCGGCAGATTACCATTTTGACGGAAGCCATTATTTTACTGATGGTTGCTTTTATTCCGCAACAGCATAATTTGCTGGCGAACAGTTTGATTTCTTTTGCCTGCGGCATTCAGGTAGAAAGCTTTAAGAAGATTAAGGGAACATCCATTGCTACCACTATGTGCATTGGAAATCTGCGTTCTGCTACGCAGCTGCTCAGCGACCGGATTTATCTCAAAGACAAATCTCTGATGGAAAAGAGTTTGCTGTATTACGGGGTTATTGGCATTTTTACCTTAGGCGCTGTGATAGGGAATCTTTGTGTCGGAATGTGGAGCGAAAAAGCAATTCTGATTAGCAGCGGGCTGTTGTTTTTTGGATTTGCCATGATGTTCATCCGCAATGACGCGGAATAGCAGCCACAAAAGCCATTGGACGGCTTTTGTCTGTATGTTTTTCAGAAACAGCGGAAGTATTTATTTTTTGTAAATTTTATTAAAATAACTAAAATTTTATTAAAATAACTAATTGAGAGTTTGAAAGAGGAGTACATGAAAAAAGGATATTTATATATCATGTTTTCCACGGTTCTGTTCAGCACCATGGAGATCATGCTGAAAATGACATCCGGGGGATTTCGTCCCCTGCAAATTACATTTTTGCGCTTTTTAATCGGCGCTTTGGTTTTGCTTCCCTTCGCCATTCGAAGTCTGAAAAAAAGAAATTATCAGTTTCGGCCTGGCGATTTGCTCTATGGTGCGCTAACCGGTTTTTGCTGTGTTTTGGTCAGCATGGTGCTGTATCAGATGGCGATTGTGTATTCAGATGCTTCTATCGTGGCAATTTTGTTCAGCTGTAATCCGGTTTTTGTTATGCTTTTGGCATCACTGCTTTTGCGGGAGAAGATTTATAAACATTCGGTCATCTCGATTTTGATCAGTTTATCCGGTATGGCTGTGATTGTCAATGCGCTTCATGCCTCGGGTTCTCTTACCGGAACGGTGCTGTCCATTTTGGCGGCCGTTACGTTTGCGCTCTATAGTGTGCTGGGCAAAAAGCGCAGCGATCGATATGGAAGTGTGGCGATTACTTGTTTCAGCTTTGCTTTCGGTGTGATTGAAATGCTGATTTTTATTTTATTGACCCGAACCGCCGGTTTTGCTGCGTTTTTAACCCAGTTAGGGCTGGAAACCTTTGCGTATACGCCCATTTTGGCCGGACTCACGATGGATTTGCTGCCTAGTCTTTTGTATATCGGAATCGGCGTTACCGGATTTGGCTATGCCTTTTATTTTATGGCCATGGAAAAAACTTCGGCGACCACCGCATCGCTGGTGTTTTTCATCAAACCGGCGTTGGCGCCCATTCTGGCTTTCTTGGTTCTGCACGAGCCGTTGACTCCTGCAAAAATAACCGGTATTGTGTTAATTTTAATCGGCTCACTGATTAACTTTATCTTTCACTGGAACAAGCAGAAAGAACATGCCAACGAGCTGAAAACTTCTTGATATCTGTTAAAAAATCAAATGGTGTTTTTTATTTCCCCTGTTGAAATTCAGCAGGGGAATTTTATATCCTTCCGGTTTTTCTGTGAGAACAAACTGTTTGGAGTAAGCAGGTTTTTTCTTTGGGATAACGTTGAAGAACTGGAAGTGAAATGGTATAATAACCTCACGGCACAAGCACACTTGGCCCATGGTTTTGTTTTGGCATCCTGTCCTTTTCAGGATATTTTATTTTTTTCTGCAATTTTTTCTTTCAGATTCTGTTAAAATGAATGGGTTGTTGGCCGGCAAATCGGCTAAAAACGGAGAATCCCGGTTTTTTGTGAATGAGAAGCCGCTGCATACGGCAAACTAGTATGCAGGAGGTGGCTGAATATGAGCAAACAACGCAGCCAGCATGTTGATAATCCATCGCCGCGGGAAGAGGAAAAAGAAGATTTGTTGCCCGCGCCCGTTGGCAGCGAAAGGCAATCCGATCAAATTAACGAAAGCGGTTCCATTTTGGCAGGGGACCCGGATCATATGATTCACTGCCTGACCATCATCGGACAGGTGGAGGGTCATTATATTTTACCGTCACAAAATAAAACCACGAAATACGAACATGTGATTCCCCAACTGGTGGCCATTGAAGAAGAGCCCAAAGTTCATGGGCTTTTAATCATTTTGAACACGGTGGGCGGGGATGTGGAGGCAGGCCTGGCCATAGCGGAACTGGTTGCCGGCATGAAAAAGCCGACGGTTTCTCTGGTTTTGGGCGGCGGGCATTCCATTGGTGTGCCGCTGGCAGTTGCTTCAAAGCATTCGTTCATTGCCCCGTCTGCATCGATGACCATTCATCCGGTGCGTATGAGCGGGCTGGTGCTGGGGGTTCCGCAGACACTGGATTATTTTCAGCGGATGCAGGAACGAATTACCCGGTTTGTTACTCAAAATTCCAAAATGTCACCGGAACGCTTTTATGAGCTGGCGATGAACACTGAGGAACTGGTAATGGATGTGGGAACGGTATTAACGGGTGCGGATGCCGTGGAAGAAGGTTTGATTGATTCTGTGGGAACTCTTTCTGACGCCCTTGATTGTCTGCGTCAGATGATTGATGAGTCCAGAGAACCAGAAAAGAAAACAAAACCCCGGCCAAGCAAAAAAAGTACAAAAACGGCCAAGGCGACAAAATAAAATAATATTTTAGAGCCAAGCCGCAAAACGGCCGGCCCCGCAGCTGCGGGCGCCGCCGAATTACATAATATGGAGGCTTACCGTTGAGTATTATTCAAGCGATTATTCAAGGAATTGTTCAGGGCGCCACAGAGTTTCTTCCGGTTTCCAGCAGCGGCCATTTATCTTTGGCACAGCATTTTATGGGGGTAACCGTTGACAGCCTTCTGTTTGATGTTATGCTGCATTTGGGAACTCTTTTTGCGGTTCTGGTGGTTTACCGCAACTTGATTTTGCGGTTACTGATTGCATTTGGGCAGCTGCTTCGGGACTTATTTACAGGAAGATTCCGGTGGTCACGGATGGATCCGGATCGTAATTTGCTGGTCATGCTGGTGATTGGACTTTTGCCTTTGTTCTTATTGTTTCTGCCGATTCCGGGAAGCGGAATGAAAATAAAAGATTTTGCCGACCTTTGGGCCACCGATAATGACATTATTGTAGAAGGCTGCGCTTTGGTGGTTACTTCGATTTTACTGACACTTGGTATCATCGCCACGAAGAAACAAAGCGGAGGAAAAAGGGGAGGCAAAGTTTCGGGAAGAAGAAGCTTTCGGGTGCCGGATGCGGTAGCAGTCGGCATGGCACAGTGTGTGGCGGCGGTTTTCCCCGGGCTTTCCCGTTCCGGCTCTACCTTGTCTGTGGGCCTTATGCGTGGCATCAGCCGCCAAACTGCGCTGGACTATTCTTTTATTTTGGGAATTCCCGCGATTGTTGCGGCGGCCGCACTGGAACTGAAAGATGCGATAAATGAGCCCATGACAGTGGGGTTAGCGCCGATTCTGGCCGGCATCATTACTTCTGCTGTGGTTGGATTTTTGGCGATTAAGCTTTTGCGCTGGATGGTGGCTTCCGACAAGCTGGCAGTGTTTGTATGGTATACTTTGATTCTGGGAATCATCGTAATTATTCTTGGCATTTTAGAGCATCAGGCCGGCTATGTCTTTTCTTTGACCTCTTGGTTTTAACAGGATTTCATAACGAATGAACGATATTTTAAATTAACAGGGTGAGGAAACTGTGGCAAATAAAACGGTAAAAAAAAATAGTACTGCACCGGCAAAAAAGGGGGCAAAGCGGGCGGCCCCAACCAATAAACGCGCCGGATCTTCCGCTTCGCCCCCATCCAAAAAGTCGGCGCCCAAGGCCAGAACAGAACGGGAACTGGAACAGCTGCGCCACCGGAACCAGATGACCGCTGTGGTGGTGTTTGCCGTGGCGATTCTGATGGCCTTTTTGGTTTTAATCAAAGGGGATCATGTGTGGCTTTGGCTGCATAATGTTTTGCTGGGGCTGTTTGGCAACTGTGCGATTTTGTGGCCGGTTCTGCTTCTGTACATAGCGATTATCACGGCGGTGGAACGGATCACCGACAATATGAAATTCAAAGTTTCTATGATTTCCGGCATCATTATTATGGTCTGTGCGGCAGTTTATATTTTCAGTCCCGAAGCGGGGCAGGACGTACCTTATTTCGAACATTTAAAGGTTCTGTATGCACAGGGAACCGAACAGCGGGGCGCAGGACTGATCAGCGGACTGGTTGGTGTGCTGTTTGTTTCTGTTCTCGGCGCGGTGGGTTCTAAAATTGTGATTATTCTGCTGTTGTTTGTTATGGTTATGTTGCTGACGGGTACCAGTCTGATTCAGCTGTTTCAAACCATTACCAAACCGGTGGATATGATGGCGGAAAATATCGATGCGGTTCGGGAACGCCGTACTTTAGAAAAAGAACGCACCCGTGATCCCAATATTGACATTGCTTTGGATGCGGATGATTTGCCGGCTCATCCTGTGAAATCGGATCGGGCGCCGGAAGATCCCCCGGAAAAAAGCGAAAAGCTGGAACAGCTGGAGAAAATTTTTAATTTCTCCACAGGGGAAGCAAAACCGAAACAGGAAGAACCGGCTGCACCGGAACCTGCTGTTCCGGTACAAGCTGTGGAATCTCCGGCTCCGGTGGTTCCAACGCCGACTGTTCCGGTGCAGCCGCAGGATTCCGGTTCTGCAGAAGCGGCCGCGGCCTTTGTCCGCAAAGCGGCCATGCAGCAAAGTGCCGTTCGGGAACCGGCAATCCGCCCGGCAGAGCCTGCTCCCCAAGCGGAAGGCTATCATTTTCCGCCGCTTTCTATGTTGGAATATTCTGCCGGATCCAATCAGGAAGATATTACAGCGGAACTGCAAACCAGCGGTAATATGCTGGTGGGGACACTGAAAAGCTTTGGTGTTCAGACCAAAATTGTGGATATTAGCCGAGGCCCCGCTGTTACCCGGTATGAGCTTCAGCCGGCCCCCGGTGTGAAAATTAGTAAAATTACCAATTTGAGCGATGATATCGCGATGAATCTGGCCGCCGCGGGTGTGCGCATCGAAGCGCCCATTCCCGGCAAAGCGGCTGTGGGAATTGAAGTTCCCAATAAGAATGTAAATGTGGTGCGCATGCGCGACTTGGTGGAATCCAATGCCTTTATGTCTGCCAAAAGCAAACTGACGGTGGCCTTGGGGCGGGATATCGCAGGGGCAGTGGCTGTGACAGATTTGGCCAAGATGCCTCACTTGCTGATCGCCGGTTCCACCGGATCCGGTAAATCCGTGTGTATTAACTCTTTGATTGTCAGCCTTTTGTATAAATCTTCACCTGATGAGGTTCGCTTTTTGATGGTGGACCCCAAGGTGGTGGAACTGGGGATTTATAACGGTATTCCGCATCTGTTGGTGCCGGTGGTAACCGATCCCCGCAAGGCAGCCGGTGCTTTAAGCTGGGCAGTGACAGAAATGCTCAAGCGTTACAAAATCTTTGCGGAAAATAATGTAAGGGACTTGGCTTCTTATAATAAGCTGGCAAAAAGCAAAAAT
Source organism: Clostridium minihomine (assembly GCF_900240385.1). Taxonomy (GTDB): domain Bacteria; phylum Bacillota; class Clostridia; order Oscillospirales; family Acutalibacteraceae; genus Faecalispora; species Faecalispora minihomine. Next base: position 283,694 of record NZ_OEQH01000003.1, read on the forward strand.
AATCAGGATGAGGAAGGCAACCCCATGCCTCATCTGCCCCAGATTGTCATCATTATCGATGAGCTGGCTGATCTGATGATGGCGGCGCCCAATGAAGTTGAAGACTCTATCTGCCGTCTGGCTCAGATGGCCCGTGCCGCCGGAATGCATTTGGTGATTGCCACCCAGCGCCCTTCGGTAGATGTTATTACGGGTATCATTAAAGCCAATATTCCCAGCCGGATTGCCTTCGCCGTTTCTTCTCAGATTGATTCCCGTACCATTTTGGATATGGGCGGTGCCGAAAAACTGTTGGGGCGCGGTGATATGCTCTTTTCCCCAGTGGGCTCGCAAAAGCCAATTCGTGTTCAGGGCTGCTTTGTCAGCGACAGTGAAATTGAATCGGTGGTTACCTATGTGAAGAAGGTGCAGGAATCTGGTTATGATCAGGCTGTGATTGAAGAAATTGAGCGCAATGCCGTGGCGGAGAAAGAAAAGCCGAGTTCAGATGGCGATGACGGTCAGTTGGCGGACCCCATGATGAATGAAGCAATTAAATGTGTGATAGAAGCCGGACAGGCTTCCACTTCTCTGTTACAGCGCCGCTTGCGTGTGGGCTATGCCCGGGCTGGGCGGCTGGTTGATGAAATGGAGCAGCTGGGGGTAATTGGCCCCCATGAGGGCTCGAAGCCGCGTCAGGTGCTGCTGACCCGGCAACAGTATTTAGAAATGACAATGCAGCAGGCAGACAAAGAAGAGACATAGCCTTGGGGAACGATTTTTAAAAGTGTTTCTTCCCGGAATAGATCGGAAAAAAGCCATGTCGTGTACTTTGCTGCCATTGATCCCAAAAACAGAGAAATGGTATCCTCTGCCCAAAAAGCAGTGGCTGCCTTCTGCCAAAAGGAGAAATCCCGGGGATGGAAAAACAAAAAGTCAAAAAGCAAGGGCAGCCGGGGAAAAAGCGTGCGGTATTCATCGTGTTTGCCGCAGTTCTGCTTTGTCTGGGACTTTTTTCGGCGTTTTTCCCCGGTGGGCTTTCCGGTTTGTGGCGGCATTGTTTTTCTGCAGCAGGGCTTTCTGATTTTTCCAGCGCTGCGGATGCATACCCCATGTCGCTTCATGTGTTGGAGGTGGGGAAAGCCGATGCTTTGCTGGTGGAGTGTCAGGGCAAATACGCGCTGATTGACGGTGGAACTCCTGATCAATCAGAGCAAGTGTGCCGATATCTAACCAGGCGAGGTGTTTCAAAGATTGACTACATGATCAACACACACCCGGACAGTGATCATGTGGGTGGACTTAGCGGGGTGTTAAAAGAGTTTTCGGTAGAGCGTTATTTTATGCCCCTGATTCCGCCGGAAGCGGAACCGTCTGATTTCGCCTATACCGCTACCATAGATGTGCTGGCTCAAAAAGAGATAGCTGTGGAGCGCCTGAAAGGCGGTGACAGCCTAAGTTTAGAAGAGCTTTCCATTCAGGTGTTGGCTCCGTTAACGGTTCGTAAAGGAACCAATGACAATTCCATTGTTCTTCTGTTGAAATTCGGGCAAACCAGATTTTTGCTGATGGGTGACGCAGAGGAAGGGGAAGAGTCTGATTTGCTGGCAAGCGGCGTGGATTTAAAAGCCGATGTGCTCAAGGTTGGGCACCATGGAAGTAAAACCTCCAGCACTTTGGCTTTTTTAAATGCGGTTCGTCCGCAATATGCGGCAGTCTCTGTGGCTGACAGTACCCACGGCCTTCCCAACCGGGATATCATCAAGCGATTGAACCGTTTTTGCGGCACAGTCAGCCGCACCGATGTGAACGGTACACTGTTGTATTCCAGCGACAAAACAAGCGTTACCTATCAAACAGAAAGGTGATTTTATATGAAAACATTAATTATCGACCGCTTTGAAGGCGTTTACGCGATTTGTGAAGACAAGGATAAAAAGTTCTTCGCCATCGAGGCTTCTGAACTTCCGCAGAATGTCCGTGAAGGAGATGTGCTGGAGATTAACGACGACGGCACTCTGTCGGTGAATGCAGAAAAAACGGCGGAACGCCGGAATAAAATTCTTAAAAAACAAAATGCATTGTGGGAATCTTAATGGGCTTTAAAAGAGCTTTTTCAGGTTTCAATGTAATACCAGAATACAGGTGGATTCTAAGCAAAGCAGATCGGTTTCTTACAGTGAAGCCGATCTTTTTTGTGTTTTCTTTTGGAAAGAAATGAATATCTTTTTGAAAAAAGGTTCATCCTTCTTGCAGAAAAATGAAAAAGACAAACATATTTCGCTTGACAAGTTGGAACAATAGGATTATTATAATTACAACATATAGTTTTTAAAACTACATAAATTTTTAGGAGGTGCAGGGATAGTATGGAGGACATGGGACGAACCATGGAATTGGATAACCGTGCCGTCAGGAAAAAAGCACGGGAGGAAAAAGACCAGTGGAGGAAAACACGCAGAAACGAGCTGGGCCTGCCTTGCTATAGCATGGGGGAAGAAGCAGCCAATGCTGTTACCCATGGCATCGGGGCAATTTTGGCTTTGGTTGCGCTGTTTGTTTTGCGTGGTGCAGCGCCGGATAACCTGTTCTCTCAAACAGTTGTAACCATCTATGCGGTAACCTTATTTGCGCTTTATATGGTGTCTACCATGTATCATGCGCTGGGGGTCTGCAAGGCAAAACAGGTCTTTCGGATTCTGGATCACTGCACGATTTTCCTATTGATTGCAGGGTCTTATACGCCAATTACATTGATTGCTTTGGCTGACAAAACAGGGTTTGTGATGTTTTGTGTGGTGTGGGCAGCAGCAATTGCGGGGGTCTTGCTCAATGCGGTGGATATGGAGCGTTTCCGCAAGGTTTCTATGGTTTGCTATATTGCCATGGGGTGGATTGTGATATTTGCCTTTGGGCCGTTAATTCAGATTTTGCCTGCGGTGGATCTTGTCCTGTTGGTGGCTGGTGGAATCGCCTATACCGCGGGGGCTGTGATTTATAATAAGGGTAAAAAAATTCCTTATCTGCACACGGTATGGCATTTGTTTGTTTTGGCAGGCAGTATTCTTCATTTCTTCATGATTTATCATATGGTTCAGTAACAGTTTACTCTGTGATATGGCAAACCATTTGCCAGAAGGCGCTTTTTGAAATAATTTTAAAATAAATAAAAAGAAACCCACTGTGCTTTTCAGTGGGTTTCTTTTTGCCTATGCATCTGTTTTAAGCCAGTCAATCAAGCCCTTAGCCTGTGCTTCTTTCAGTGTTTCTGGCCAATCCGGTTTGGTTCCCCCATACTTTTGATACCATCCGTCCGGGTAAACTGCCTTGCGGTTGACTGTTGCTTTAGCGGTTTCTACCGTTTCGTCTTCTCCCGGCCGAACCTCTCTGGCCACCACCACAGTGCGAAAATCGTCCAGTTCATAAGAGCAGGTGGAAAGAGTAACGATATGGTCAGAAGGGGCAAAATCCACCGGGGTATTTACAATGGAACGAATGCGCAGCTGATAGACAAAATTTAGATAATCGGTATCGTTGGTAAATTCCGTTCGGGTAAACGGAAAAAACTTACCGTGCTCTGCTTTGGTATTAGTTTTCAGAATAGAGATGACTTTCCATTTGCTTGCCTTATCCATGGTATCAAACCTAATTACCGGGCTGTTCTGGTATGTTTCGGGGGTCAGCTGAAGCAAATCTGCAAACATTTGGCCATCGTTCATACTGTGGCCGTATAAAATCAGATTCCGCCCGGAATTCAGATTGGATTCTGCATTTAAAAAGATACTTCCGTGGTTGGAATATTCTTTGCGATAATTTCGCTTTAAATAGAACTCTGGATCTTCTTTGGAAGATTGCAGAACCGGATAGTCAATCACTGTGTTGGGAACATGAATCCAGCCCACGATATCGCTGTTGATTGCTTTTAGCTGTTCTAAGTTGAGCGTTTGTGTAAAACCGGAAGAGGTAGGGTCTGGCTGCCGTTTTTCATAATAAACAGCGCGGATTTCATCATGATCCTTTTGAACCTTTGCCGGTTCCAGCACCAGGGTTTGAAGCAGATAATAGCCGCTGAACAAAAAGACAGCAAAAAGAACGAGCAGAATCAGCCGGGATACCGTAAATTTCTGTTTTATTTTTTTCTTTCTTCGGTCGTCTGCTTTTTGCGGAACAGTGCTGTGAGAAGGCTCTATACCGTGGCTCATGAAAATCCGTCCTTTTTCTGCCCAATTTTAAAGGGGAGCAACCGCTTATCTCAATTAATGAAGGTTTCATATTTTCAATGCGCACTGTTTTGCTGTACGATTGTGTTAGTGATTCAGTTTCTTGTCCATCAGTTCTATATTGGTGCAATAAGTAAGCGCGCTTTCACGAGAAATGGTTCCTTCTTTATAAAGACGCAGTAAATCATTGTCCATGGTTATCATTCCGTTTGCCGAATTGGCATAAATAGTATTATCAATTTGATGGGTCTTTGATTCCCGAATCATATTTCGGATGGCGCTGTTTACCAGCATGATTTCAAAAGCGGGAACCAGATTTCCATCCAGGGAAGGGATCAACTGCTGTGATATGACTGCTTGCAGTACCATAGAAAGCTGTACCCGAATTTGGTGTTGCTGATTCTGGGGGAAAACGTCAATGATTCGATCAATGGAATTAGCAGCTCCCACCGTGTGCAAGGTGGATAGAATCAACTGCCCGGTTTCGGCTGCTGTCATCGCAGTAGAAATGGTTTCATAATCGCGCATTTCACCGATGAGGATGACATCCGGCGCCTGCCGCAAGGCCGCGCGCAGGGCGGGAACATAGCCCACGGTATCGTTGGCGATTTCCCGTTGGCTGACAATACTTTTTTTATGCCGGTGCAAAAATTCCAGCGGATCTTCAATCGTGATGATATGATTGTTGCGCGTACTGTTGATTTTATCAATCAAACAGGCCAGCGTGGTGGATTTTCCGCTGCCGGCAGAACCGGTGATCAAAACCAAACCCTTTTCTTTTTTATACAGATCGATTACGGTTTTGGGAATATGCAGCGCAGAAGGATCCGGCAGTTCAAAGCCCAGAACGCGCAGCACCGCGGCAAAAGAATTCCGTTGCCGATAGGCATTGCAGCGAAATCGCCCCAAATTGGCAATGGAAAAGGAAAAATCATCGTCCCCTTTGTTTAAAAAGGAATTCATATCACGCTGTTCCGTTAATTGAAAAATTTGATCAATCAGCTTTCTGGTATCATCGGGCATTAATCGATCCTCGTTAATGGGATGGATAATATCATTTATTTTAAAAGATACCGGACAGCCGGAAATGATAAACACATCTGAGGCTTTTTGGATTACAGCCTGTTGTAAAATTTCCAGGATTTCCATGGGGTTTCCTTTCTGTTGTCAAAATCTTATGAAACGCCGTCCCATACATCTAACGGCTGGTTCTCTCCGCTCCATTCTTCCGATGGGGACAGGTGATAGGATAGGATGCGATACCGTTGAGATTCGGAGACAAGCTCCAGTTTTACTTGAATTTTCTGCATACTGCCCACTGGAACAGAAAAGATCAGCTCTGTGCCCGAAGAACCTTTCGGAATAGAAAGCTGGGTATCCATTATCAATTGTCCGTTCAGGTGAGAGGCCAGCTGGCGATTGCTAAAAGAAGGATTTTCCCGCAGCAAACGTGCCAGTTCTAAATCTGTTTGAGCCAAAACTTCTTGTGCCTTTGCGTCGGCATCATAATAGGACTGAATGCTTTGCACATTTTTCTGGGTCAGCTGCCAATCGGATCGGGCAGTAGAAAAAGAAAGAATGCCAAAGGCAGTGAGGCAGAGGATGACAAATATCATAAGGATAGAAGAAATCCCGACACCGGGATAAATCTGCCTGTTGTTTTTCATTTAGAAGCCCTCCTTTTCAGGAAGGTCCGCATTGGGAAAATACTTTTGAGAAGAAAGTGAAAACAGTTCATTTTTGGTTCCGGATTTTTGAGAATACACCAAAACATCCAGCTTTAGAGTTACCCCGGCATCTGTGGGAATGGACTGCATCTTTTTTTCTGCGAAATACACGGCATTTTCTTGGGTGGGATTCCAGTTTTTATCATATCCGGAAAGGGATACGGTATCTTCTGCCGGGTTGCCGGGTACCGGTGCAAACACTTTTTCAAAATCAGATGGGGTTTTCAGAGAATGCATGGTTTCCACAGCCGTTTGTGCCACTGCCATGGCATAGTTGGTTTCTTCACTTTTTAGGGCTGTTGTTCGGGCAGCGGTGAAAAGCTGCAATATCGCCACAGACGAAATGGCAGTAAAAAGAAGAACAAATATAATTTCAATAAAAAAAGAATGGAATCGAATGGAGTTTTTCATATGCAGCACCTTTAACGAATCAATACGAACGCGGAGAGACAGAAATGGAAAATTGGTTTCCATTTTGAGCTGTTGCAGTAATCAGAAACAGGCCATCTGACTGGGTGACGGAAAAATCATGAAGTTCCGTCAGTTTTTCGCCGGTGTCTGGCAAAAATGGATCCTCAGCGCCCGCAAAAAGTTCCATTAAGTAACCATCATGGCAATATAAATAGGTCTTAAAGACTTCGTTATCATACTCAGAGTCAATCACAAGGGCTTTTGTTTCTTCCATGGTTTCCAATTTCAAATTAGGTTCGCCTTCCGCAGTGCGGATTTTGTTGGCGACATAGGATAACGAGGTTCGCATCTGATGGTTTGCAGTAAGGGAACGAGAAACTTTCTGATAAGCATCTGCGCCAATGAATACCAGCAAAAGGGAGGACAAGGCGAACATGGAAAAAATCAGAAGGATCAAAAGTGTTTGAGTAGAGCGATGTCTGTTTTCCTTCACGGCTGAACCTCCTCTGTGGCATTGCCGCGCTCCAGAATTTGAATTACGGGCTTAATGTTAGAGGCAAAGATTTGATAATCCACATAATATTTTTCGGAATCTACCTGTACCCCATAGTTTTGCTGTAAATATTGAAAAGTGGGGGGGTACATCCCTTCAATGGCATAGCAGTTTAGAACCGCCCGGTCAATATTCTGCAGCAGCAAAGTGCGGTTTTCCTGCTGGTTGGTTTCTGCTACACGGGAAAAACCAATCCATAAAAAGGCCAAAACCAGCCCAAACAGAAGCAAAGAAAAAAAGCGGGATACTTTCATACGGTTCCTCCTCAGCTGATGCCGGACATGATCCCGATGAGCGGGAGCATAATAGACAGAAGAATAGCACCGATAACAATAGAAAGCAGACCGACCAAAAGCGGCTCGATCAAAGATACCGCCTGATTCATTCGGCCCATAGCTTCTTCCTGATAGGTTTCTGCGATTTGATTCATCACGTTATCCAGATTTCCGGCGCTTTCGCCAACCCGTATCATACTGGTGTAAATGCCGGGAAATAAACCGGTTTGCTGCAAAGACGGAGAGAAAGATTCCCCGTTGGTTACAGCCTGAGAAACCGCTTGGGCTTTTCGAATAGCCGAAGGGGTCTTTAAGATGCCCGGCAATAATTCCAAAGACTGTGAAAGATCATATCCGCTGCTGAGCAGCAGAGAAAAAACAGAAGCAAATTGGGCGGCATCCAACTGATCCATCATTTTTGATAGAAAAGGAAGCCGGTAAGAAAGGGATAAAAAGCAGCGTTTCCCTTTTTCGGTCTTAATTGCCCAAAATGAAAATAAAATGGCTACCGCAAGCAGCAGCATGGCCGCCAGTGCGATTTTTCCCACCAAGGCCCCGGTATGGACAGCCGCAATGGAAGAGGAAGAGAAATCTGCGCTCAAGCCTTCAAATACCTGCTGAAAAATCGGCAGAATTTTCGATATTAAAACCAGCATTACCGCAGAAATCATGAAAATTAAGATCAGGGGATAGGTGACAGCGCTTTTGATCTGAGTTTTCATCTGATCTTCCCGTTCATAATATAGGGCTAACGAAGCCATGACGTCGTCCAGCTTTCCGGTTTTTTCCCCAATGTCTATCATATGAATCATATATCGGGGGAATATCCCGCTGCTGTTCAGTGCATAGCAGAACGATCCGTTTTCAGAAAGAGTATCTCGAATAGAATTAAGATGTTGTTTTTGTCTGGGATTTTCCATATTGTCGCAAATTGCGGCAATTCCTTCTTCCAAAGGAATTGCCGCCTTTAACAGCCAAGAAATTTGGGAACAAAATACAGAAAGTTCTCTGACAGTAAAAACAGTGCCGCTTTGTCTGTTCATTTTCATTCCTCCCGCAGAGATGAGCTGTTAATAAATTCGAGCCATAGTATAGCCGGATCCTACACTGTTGGAAGCGCCAAAAGTGGGATCCATCAGTTTCCAGCCGGTTTTGGTGTTTTCTATTTTAATGGTAATCCAGCCGGTTCCCTGTAAATAAACTTCATTCCAGGAATGAGTGGCAGCAACTGCATCTACCGAACCGACCACCAATTTGCAGGGAACCCCCTGAGAGCGGAGCATAGATGCCATCACAGCGGAATAATCAAAGCAGATTCCCTTTTTCGATGACAAGATCGCATCGACATTGGGCAAATAACCGGATTTTACGGTAGCTGCTTTTTCGTAATCATATTTTATATTTTGAATCATAAAAGAATAGACTGCTTTCAGCTTTTCCACATCGGTTTTTGAACTAGCACACAGCTCGGCCGCTTTTTTCACCGTTTGAGAAGAGGACGTATAATTGACATATTGGTTCGGATTTAAAAACGGTGCATTCACGCTGGACAACTGTACGGAGAAAGAGACGCTGCACAGCTCTTTATAGGAACTGCCGGCGACATTTTCTAAAGTGCGCACCGAATAGGAGCCGTCTCCCATTTGCAGCGGGAATATTTCGTTAGTTCCGGTATTATTCAAGTCGTAATTATACGTGAGGCTGTCTTTTTTGATTTGCACTTTCAGCCGTTTGCTGCTGCCGGTGTGTTTTACTACAATATAGCCGTTTGCGCTGTGGCTGGCATCAATGACAGTGCCACCTTTTTGGTAAACAGTTCCCGAAACGGCAGAGCCTGCTGCGCCGGTGCCGGCAGACAAAGGCACAGCCAAGTCTTCCAGCTGTTCCAGAATTTCTTTTTCTTTTTCGAGAGAAGCGTCTTCTTCCGAAAGCTTGTTTTTATCCTCAGACTCTGAAAAAACCAGCTTGGTTTCGTTGGTTTCGAAAGAAGAAGCGTTTTGTGCCGCTGGGCCAGAAAAAGCACAGGCGCTGAGCAGCGATACAGAAAGCAAAAGAGCGAATAAGAAATATCTTTTTTTGTTTCGATTCATATTTTTCATACGGATTCCTCCGGGATAAGCCGGTTTTTCGAAAACCGGGTGATTTTATTTTTCTGCCGATTCAATACGGCTAAGCTTATAAACAATTTTAATCTCTTGATTTTTTTGTTGTTCTTCAAAGCGGCGGATAATACGGTGCATTACCATTTCAGCGTTTTTTCGGTTAATTAGCGGAAGCATAATCATAAATTGAGAAAAACCGTAAGCCGCGACGGTGTCCCCTTTTCTCAAACTGCTTAAAATGACATTTTTCAGCAGATGAACCACAAAAGCAGTGGATGATTCCTGTAAAATACATCCGTTCTGATCTTGCGGGGAAAGCAAAGCGACATAAATGGAATCATCCGTACGTGATATCATACGCGCCTGAATGCGGTACAGGTTCTTAAAAGTTTCATAGTCACAAAAGTAAGCCCCTTTTATATTTTGGGCTTCTTTTAAATCTGCGCTGATATTACATAAATCAATTTCGGTTTGATTTGCCAGGTTCATTACTTGCTGATAGTATCGTTTCAGCTGGGGGGCAATGTCCACGCCCAGCTCCCGGTAAAACAGCTCTGCTGCGCGCCGGTAATGGGTTAAAGCTTTGCTTTTTTGGCCGGTGCGAATGTATGCTTGAATGAGCGTTTTGTGAATGGATTCCTCCAGCGGAATAAATACGGCGGCAGTTTCGCAGATAGAGATAATTTCTTTATAGTCTTGTTTTTCCGCCAAAAGAGTACAAAGTTTTGTTGTACAATCTATGTATAAAGAAGCAAAATAAGTCTTTCGGGAAGCGGCCCAGCCCATATCGCTGCAGCCGGGTAAAAAATCCCCCTGATAATAAGAAAAAATCTTTTTATAAAGAGCAATTTTCTCTTCTTTTGAAGAATCAATCAGAGAAGAAAGTTTGGCCAGCCGTTCCAGTTCTTCCACATCCACCACACAGGGCAACTCCGGATTCCAAAGGTAACTTCCCTGTGAATAAATAATGTATTCAGAAGAATCCTGAAGCCTGGTTTTTAAAAGGGCTCGGGCACGGTAAACCAGATTCTTCAGCGCATTCATCGGGTCAGCGCAAGCGTCACAATCCGACCACAGCACTTCAATCAGTTTTTCCACTGGCATTTGCAGCTGCCTGTGGGCCAGCAAAAACTCGATCAGCAGCCAAACCTGTTTGGTTCTGCCGCCTGTCGGACACAAAATATGTTCCCCTTTTTGAAGCTTGAACTTTCCAAACATGCTTACATAGACAGTATCTATGGAACGCGAAGCATTCATCTCTTACAGCACCTCTACTTTAAATTTTGAAGAAAAATGCTGTCTGAAATAACTATAGCATGTGTTCTTAAAAATGGCAAGAATAGTATATAAAATTACTAATTTTATGCAATTATAATTCAGCAAACAACTTAATATATAGTATAAACAGAGAATAAACAGACCTTTTTTCCAAAGTATGGAAAAAAGGTCTTTCTGAGACTGGTATGTGACCGAGTTTACTTATAATAGTAGAAAGAAATGTTGTCCATGTCTGATATTTAGAAAATGCTGTCTGAATATCATCTGTTTTTGTTTTTTATTTAGGAAAAGAAAGGCTATTTGTGATATTGTTATTCATTTTCAATTGATTTGGGGGGCGGCCGATAATGAAAACCAAAGCCGGCATAGGAAGAAGGATATTGTCACTCCTTTTGACTTTTGCAATGACAACCAGCATCCTGCCGATTGCGAATGCAGCCGAAACTTTGGGGAATAACAGGGATTCATCTTCTTATGCGGCGTCAGAAGAAAACGGCGATTTTATGCCGGAGGATGCCGCTGTAAAAACGGAGCCAGAGTCGCTGCTGAGCAGTGCGGAAGACGCTTTGGTGCAAGTCGGCAAAACGGCCGAGTATACCGGGAATGGAACCAGCCGCACATATGATATTACTTTAACCGCACGTTCTAATAAAATAGAAAAAGAAATAATACCGGGGGAGCCTCAATCTATTCCGGCAGATGTTGCCTTGGTGCTGGATACCAGCGGTTCGATGGATTGGCCGGTCGATACCCGTAATCAGGGTGTGTATGTTCCTTTTAATGGGTGGGATAACGGACAATCGCTACCAAGAAACAATTATATTTTATATACTCGATCCGATGCTTCCGGTTATTTTAGGAATTACTCTTCTACTCAAAAAACCACTTGGAACAATCGAAGAATCGATATCTGGACGGGGGGAGCTTGGAAAGCTGTTCTACCCGTTTATTCATCTTGGAATCCTATTCCACAGATCGGCTATGTTTATAACAACCCGGGCGAGTATACGCGGTCAGAACGATGGCCCACATGGTATGACAGGTGGGATTCATGGAGTGATAGAACACCGACCCACCTTTTCGTGGATTATGCGTATGCCACGCGAATGGATGCGTTAAAATCGGTTGTTTATGATTTTATTTATCAATTAAATCCTGAAAGTAAAGTGGCAATCGATACATTTTCATCCGATGCAAAAGACCAAATTTCGTTGACTCCCCTGGAAAAAGAAAAAGATCAACAAAAGGTTTTGGATCAGATTACCGGCCTGAAGGAAGGGGACGGCGGCACTTATATTTATAAAGGTCTGAAAAATGCAATCAGTAAATTAAAAGGTTCCAAAAACTCCAATAAGGTGATTGTTGCGTTTACTGACGGTGCGGATTATGACCGCAAGAACGCCGAAGCTCAGGCGAAGGCCGCCAGAAATGCCGACATCCGGATTTTCACCATAAGTCTGATTGATAAGAATGTTCCCGATCGCTATAAAAGCGGCTCGACCAAATCGGTAGGGTATGATGCAAGAAATGCGGATCAGTATTTAAAAGAAATTGAAAACTTTCTAAGGGGCATCAGCTCTGACGCAGATAAAAAATCGGGAGATGACACTCAATATTATTACAGCTGTACCGATTTGGATGGGCTTGTAGAAGCAATGACCCAAATTTCGGAATCGGCCAGTACCGTAGTAGAGTCTTCTGTTCCCATTGAAAATGCCACGATAACCGATGTGTTGGATCCCCGCTTTCAGCTTTCATCCGCAGAGAAAACCCGGCTGAAAAAGGATGGTGCCACGGTAGAGGAAAAAGAGGACGGAACCACTAAGATTATTTGGAAAAATCAGGAAATCCCGGGCAAAAAAACTTGGAGCAGAACCATCTCGATTCAGGCCAAGGGTGATTTTCTTGGGGGGAATGATATTACCACCAACCTTTATCCGAATTCGAATGTGTCCTATGAAGAGGACGGAAAAACATTGGCCAAATCGTTCCCGCAGCCTACGGTTCATGTGCCGTTGAAGTTCAGTGTAAAAAGCCAAGATACAAAGATCTTTTTAGGCGAAACAGTTCCGGTAAAACTGCAAGGAACATCGGTTGAGGAACAGATGTTCAATGAGGCCCAATGGAATTGGTACGGTAAAGAAAAAACCGGAACCTTCCACTATGAGTGGCAGAACAAGAATGATGATTATATTGCAGAACTGGGGAAGATTTCACCTTTGGAAGACAGTGCCTATACTCTGAATGTTACTTTTCATCCTTTTGAACCAATGTTAGAGTCCAGCGGACCGGAACAGGCAAGTAAAACCGAAAAAAATGATTACACCGTTCAGGTGGTAAGAGGCTCAATACGGATTACAAAGGAATTAAATGCTTCTGATGTTTGGTTCCCCAACGGTGACCCGATTTTCACCTTTAAACTGGAGCGACTGGAAGGCGGGACGGTGAAAGAAACTAATTACCGTACTGTGCGCTTTACCCGGGCCGATGAACAGGATGGCGTGCTTACCCTGACAGCTGATTTTGAGGATCTGAAAAAAGGGGAATACCGCATTACGGAAGTCTCTTCTTTACTGCATCATGTGAAAACGGTTTCTGTTTCTTCCGGTGACAAAGCCGATAGTCAGGTGAAAGGCAAGTCAGTGCAGTCTTATCTGGGATATCACAGCGCTTCGGATTCTGCCACGAACGTTTCCCATAATTACGCAGAAGTACATTTTTTGAATACAGAAAAAGAGAAGGATTTCCCTTACTTTACACATACGGATTTAAAGTCTAATGCGATCCAGATTACATTTAGCGGAGAAAATGATGTACTGAATCCGGATGGAACCCCAACCGTGCCGGAAACACGTCAAAGCGCGGAAAAGCCAGATGAGAAAAGAACCGTCAGATCCGCATCAGTTCCTAAGCCGGAAATGATAGAGGATTTCGACGAACCTGAGGAAATAGAGGACGAATCCGTTCCACCTTTTTCCCTCAAGCTTCCGGTGACAGAAGGACCCATTATAGAGCAAGACATCAATAAGGATCCGAAGGAAGAAAATCCTGTACAGAACAATACGGAACAACCGTCTTGTTCGGATACAGAGCCTAATGGCGAACCAAAAGATGCTCCGGATACAATAGAAGAAAAAGATGCGAAGCCCAGTGGGGCAGATAGCGGTTCTGTTTCTTGCGATACTGCAATTCCGGACTCGGAGCCAAAGGAAGAACCGCCGCGGGAACCCGAAAAGACGGATGAAGAAATCCTTTCTCAAACTCCGGAGGATCGAAAACAGGATTCTCAAGCAAAACCTGAAAATTCGGAAAAAGAACCTACTGCTCGGGATTCACATGACGCAAATCAAGAGTAATTGCGTTTTATGAATTCAGATGGATATCGAAAAGGAAAGAATGGCGATTATGGAAAAAATCATTCAAAAAATTTGTAATGCACTTATTAGCGTTATCTTAGCGGTTATGTTGATTTGTGCCTCGGTACTTTTGCTGCCGCACGCTTTTGGGTATAACGTTTATACGGTGCTCAGCGGCAGTATGGAACCCCAGTATCATGTGGGGGGACTGGTGTTTGTAAAATCCGTTGACGCACAGGAAATTCAGGTAAACGATGCGATTACGTTTCGCGTTCAAGGGCAGTCGGATATGGTTGCAACGCACCGTGTCATTGCAATCGACAATGAAAACCGCACTTTTACAACAAAAGGCGATGCCAACAATGTGCCGGATCCGCCCATATCCTTTGATGTTCTGGTGGGGCGTGCGGCGCAGTTCAGTGTTCCGTATCTGGGCTGGCTTTCTATTTTTATACGCACCAAGCAGGGGCTTTTAACGGCGGGATGCCTTGTCTTGTTTGTTGTTCTGCTGTGTTTCTTGCCCGGTATTTTTAAAAAAGAGCCGGAGCCAAAAGAAAAAGAAGGCGATGCGGTAAAAATGACAAAACCATAATTCGAAATGGATGATGGAGGAGGGAAAGCCAATGAACATTTCAAAAAGAGCCAAAATTATCACGGCAGCGGTTGCCTTGATTGTAGTCGGCGGTGTGGCCGTTAATTCGACACTGGCGTATTTATCCGACAGCCGTCAGGTAACAAACACCATCACTGTTGGCAATGTGACAGTGGAGCTGACTGAGCCTAATTTCCCCAAGGAAATACCGAATATGGAGCCCGGAATGGTGCAGGCAAAGGATCCCATGGTAACAAATACCGGTTCTAATCCGGCTTATGTGCGCCTTCAAGTGAAAATTCCAACGGCCGAGATTGGAAAGGACAAAACAACGCAGAATTTGTTCCAAATCGGCAACGGGGAGGGGGCACATTTTGAAGAAGGAATCAATTCTTCTTTTGCCCAAATCAACGGTGTATCCGTAAAATGGGTTTTGGATGCCGATGGATATTATTATCTTCGTCAGGAGAACGGTTCGGATTATGCGCTTCCGGCCGGAAAAGAAACCCCAAAGCTGTTTACCGGCATTCGGCTGAACCCTGATTTGCGCGAAGGACAGCTGATTCCCACCGATGAAAGCGGTACGGTTTTGACGAACATCGACGTCATTGCACAGGCAGTGCAGACGGGAAGCTTTGTCAATGCGAAAGAGGCATGGACGGTTTTTGACCAACAGGTTTCTGGTACTTAATAAATCTGGCACGGCTGTTTTTCAGCCTTATCCATATGTTCCCAATAAAATATCAACATATATTCTGGAGGTTTTTACATGAAAAAGAAAATTGCTCTGATCGCCACCTGTGTGGTATTGGTTGCCGCTATTGCGGTTGGCGGAACTCTGGCCTGGTTCACGGATTCCAAGGAAGTTGCAAACACAGTTACTTTTGGTAATGTGAAAATTGCATTGACAGAGCCCACATATCCCGGCAATGACAATGAAGGCAAAATCACAGACGTTGTTCCCGGCTCAAAGATTACAAAAGATCCCACCATTGAAAACATTGGAACCAATGACTGTTGGGTACGCGCAAAGCTGGAAGTAACCGTTCCCGAATCCGCTGGGAATGTTGTTCCGACTTACAACATTGACACCACGAAATGGGCACTGGGCGAAGATGGCTACTATTATTATAAGAATCAGCTGGTGTCTAAAGACAAGGCAATTTTGTTTGATGAGGTTACCATTCCTTCCGCTTGGGGCAACGACACTGCCGGCAAAGACGTGAAAATTATAGTTAAGGCAGAAGCAATGCAGATTCAGGACAAAAATAATGGAAATGAAGCCAATAATGCTGCACTGTGGCAGGGTGTAACAGCAGAAAAGGCAGTATAAAAATTAGATTTCATTTCTCTTCTTCTATCAACTCAGCAAAGGATTTGATGCGATGAAAAACAGAACCAAACAACGGCTGGCATCCGTCATTTTAGCTGCTTCATTGCTGACAGGCGGCAGTTTTCCTGTGGTTGCGGCAGGTTCCGTTCAGCAGGGGGATACTTCCGGATATGACGCTTCTCTTGTTTATGGGGGCGATCATAAAATAGTGGCAACGCCTGAGACTATGAACCTGTTTCATGAAGGGATGATGCCGGGGGAAGAATCTGCCCGAAGGCTGTGGCTGCGCAATGACTACAGCACTTCGATTCATGTGTATGTCCGTGCTGAGAGTGTAGGGGAGGAAGGTCTTACCGATCCGGTTTCTTTGGATTTTCAAAAAGAATTACTGCAAAAGATGCAGATGCAGATTTCGGTTAAGCTGGGTAACGGAAGCCAGCTGATACGATATCAGGGAAATGCTGCCGGTGTGTTTGTAGAAAATGGCAGCTTAACAGATACTTCTCAAAGCCAGTTTGGACTTTTGCTGGGAAGACTTTCTCCGCAAGGGGCCGCAGATATGACTGTTACGATCAAAGCGTCTCAGGATTTGGGCAATGAGTACCAAAACGCGGCTGCGAAAGTAAAATGGATTTTTACCTGTGACGCAGATCGCAGCGGCACAAGCAATCCCTCCGGCGGCGGCGGGAAACGACCCGGTGGCGGTGGGGGCAGAATCATTACCAGTGTGACTTCTGTGGTGCCTGTAGAAGACATTGAAGATTCTGAGGTTCCTCTGAATCCCGGCAGCTCAGAACCGGAGGAAGAGGTCATCGTGGAAGACATTGCGGAGGATGACGTTCCTTTGATTGATGCACCCGGAACCGGACCCAAAACCGGGGATGAAAGTCATCCTGCTTTTTGGATTACTCTATTTGTATTGTCCGGATTGTGTATTCTGGTGGTTATCTCTATGTCAAGGCGAAAACAGCATAAATAATCCGCTTTCCTTTTCATTCCTTTCTTTTCATAATAAAAGGAAAATACCCCAAGCGCATGAAATGATTCGGCGCTTGGGGCGTTTTCTGTTTATAACGGATCGAAGGTTGATTTTTAAGCAGTTTTAAAGGCACTTAGCCAGCCTGACTGTATCAATTTATCTTTGGATAAGCGATCTTTATTTTGTTCATCTGTCATAAAACTTAGTTTTTTCTGATAAGATGTAGCATGACATCAGAAAGCGAGGCCGGACATTTATGTTCTGTACAATTAACTTGCGAAGGAAAAAAAGCCTGGTGGCATTAGGCATGGTTATGCTGCTTTTAATCACAGGTGTAACCGGGGCAACGGCGGCAGCCCGTTCCAGCAACCAAACCTTTGAGGGAACCCCACTGACAATTATTATGTATCACGCGGTGATGAAGGACAGCAACCGGCAAGGAACCTATGTGATTTCTCCTCAATTGCTGGAAGACGATATGAAATATTTAAGGGACAACGGATATACCGCAGTGGTCGTGCAGGATTTAATCGATTATGTGGATGAGGGAATTCCTCTTCCCGAAAAACCGATTATGCTGACTTTTGATGACGGCTATTTTAATAATTATCTGTATGCCTATCCTTTGGCAAAACAATATGGAATGAAGCTGGTGATTTCTCCGATTGGATACTTTACGCAAAAGTATACCGAATTACAGGAAGAAAACGAAACGTATTCTCATATCACATGGCCTCAAATGGATGAGATGATTCAGTCCGGCATGATAGAGATTCAAAATCACAGCTATCGTCTGCACGGCACTGCGGCAACCGGAAGACTGGGCGCTCAGAAAACAAAAAGCGAAAGTGTTCCCGAATACACCAATATGCTGACTCAGGATTTGACAGAAATGCAAAATGCCATTGAGTCTAATACCGGCTGGAAACCCACTGCATTTACATATCCTTTTGGAATTATCAGCAAAGAATCGCTGCCGGTAATACGGGATATGGGATTTCGGGCTTCTTTCAGCTGTGAGGAACGGATCAACGATTTAAAGCAGGATCCCGAAAGCTTATATCTTTTGGGGCGGTTTTTGCGTCCGGCAGGCACCCCCAGCGCCAATTTTTTTGCAGGAAAATTAAAATAATCCCATCCGGATTCCCGGTTCTTCCTTTTGTGCATATCATGGAACAAAAGGAGGAAGCTGTATATGCCCAATATTTATCTCAGTCCGTCCTTACAGCCTTATAATCTGTATGTGAATGGCGGAAATGAACAATATCATATGAACGTTCTTGCAGACTACATGGAACCGTATTTGCGTGCCAATGGAATTCAGTTTACGCGTAATACGGTGGGAACTTCTTTAGGCCAGGCAATTCGCGAATCCAATGCGGGGTATTATGATCTGCATCTGGCGCTGCATTCCAATGCTGCGCCGCCGGATCTGGCTGGTCAGCTCAGGGGAGCGGATATGTATTATTACCCTTACAGCAGCGCCGGAAAACAGGCGGCAGATGTATTTGTGAAAAATTATAAAACTATTTATCCTTTGCCAGATCAGGTCAAGGCTGTGCCCACCACCACTTTGGCAGAAATTACAAAAACAAATGCGCCGGCCGTTCTGATTGAAACGGCTTACCATGATAATGTGGAAGATGCGGATTGGCTGGTCAATAATATGCCTGAAATTGCGGCCAATCTGGTGTATTCCTTGACAGAGATTTTCGGAATTCCCTTTATTGATAATCCCCAGCCTGCCCGAGTTGCTACTGTGGTAACACAGGGAGGGAACCTGAATATCCGCAGCCGCCCCAACTTGGATGCTCCTGTTATCGCAAGAGCGCCTAATGGCTCTTCTATCACTGTTTTGGGCGAATGGCAGGGTTGGTATGTGGTGAACTTTAACGGCACTGTGGGCTATGCCAGCAGCCAGTTTATCCAGTAGGAAATTTTTTTGGAAAAGGGCAGCCGCTCCTGCTCTAAGTCGAATTTTTTTCTGTTTTGCAAAAAGTTTATTTGACAGTCCCCAGAATATAGGGGCAGTCTGTATTCTCTTTCCATTTTGATTCTCTAAATCAGAAAGAACTCTTGCCACTCTTGTTTGCGGCAGGAGTTCTTTTTGTGTTAAAGTCAGAACAGAACGGATGCTGTGATAATAGATGAAAGCCCTAAATCAAACTATGTTAACCTTCCTTCTATAAAATAAAGAGCACCTGAATCACTTTTTCAGGTACTCTTTTCTATATTGTGTTATTATGGGAAAGGTTCCTCTTGTCAAGTCAAGATTGACCGCAATGTCCAAAATGGGATTGGTTTAGAGCTGTTCGGTAGGAGCGCGACTTTCTTCTTTGTGCAACAACCGTTTTATCGTGTGATATACAATTGAGATAATGCAGGAAGAAAAGATCATCATAATCGCAGTAATCACCATCATAGATGGCGTAAAGTGAATCAGAGAAAAAAAGTCATGAAACAGCAGTGTTACGACAAAAAATCCCAAAACCATTGTATAAAATAACACCATACGCAGCGTGTTAAAGGGCAGACATACACTTAGCAGGTTTATCAGGCCTGTAAACCCAATTAATATTACAGAAACGGTGGAGATCTGCTCGTTTGTTAGGTGAAAAAATCCGCATACCGGCATCAAAAAAATAATGGTCAAAGACATGGCCAGCATTCCGGGAAGTGCTTTCGTAATAATATTAACAATGAACTTTCCCCGCATCCGATCTTTATTCGGTTCCATCGCCAGAATAAAGGAAGGAACACCGATGGTAAATAAATTGATTAAAGTAAACTGGATGGGTTGGAACGGATAATTATAGGATGCAAAAATAAAGAAAACAGCGATAATGGCCGAGAAAAATGCCTTGACCAAAAATAGGGAAGCAGAGCGCTGCAAATTGTTAATGGATCGGCGGCCTTCGTGCACTACTTTGGGCAAAGAGGCAAAGTTAGAATCCAAAAGGACAAGCTGAGAAACCGTGCGTGCCGCTTCGCTGCCAGAAGCCATGGCAATGCTGCAATCGGCTTCTTTCAGTGCCAGCACATCGTTTACGCCGTCACCGGTCATTGCCACGGTATGCTTGGCCTTTTTCAGCGCCTTCACCAAATCCAGCTTTTGCTGGGGAGAAACCCGCCCGAAAATGGTGTAGCGCTGAGCCGCTTCTGCCAGTGATTCCGGTGTTTTTAAGGTGGTGGCATCTATATATTGCTCCACATTCTTCATTCCGGCTTTTTGGGCGATATTGGCGACGGTAATTGGATTATCCCCCGAAATTACTTTTAGTTCCACACCCTGATCGGAAAAATACTGTAAGGTTCGGGGCGCCTCAGGCCGAATTTTATCGCTAAATAAAAGTAAGGCCATGGGGGAAAGCCCTTCCGGAAGATCTTTGTCCTGAAAACTTTGGGAGGAACTGGCCAAAAGTAAAACACGCTGTCCGGTTTCCGAATAGCGGTCAGACAGCTGCCGGATTTCCGCAAAATTATCTGCCAAAAGAATTTCCGGTGCTCCCAGCACAAAACAGCCGTGTTCGGCAAAACAGGCGCCGCTCCATTTTTTAGCGGAAGAAAATGGGACGATTTCTTCCCGCTGCCAGCCCGGCGGTGTACAGAAATTTTCCCGCACAGCATTCATAGTGGGGTTATTGTCCGGTAAAACAGCAGTCAGAGCGCATAAGGCAGTTTGTGCTTCTTCTTCCTCAATTCCTTTTAAAGGGAGCAGCTCGTCCAGCTGAAGGGTTCCTTCGGTGATGGTGCCTGTTTTATCCAGACATAAAACATCCACTCGTGCCAAGGTTTCGATACAGTAAAGCTCTTGCACCAGTGTTTTATGGCGGGCCAAACGAATCACGCTGATGGCCAGCACCAGACTGGTTAAAAGCACCAATCCTTCCGGAATCATGCCCACCAAAGCCGCCACTGTGGATACCACGGCCCGATTGAATCCGATTTCGGAAATGAAATATTGCTTATAAAACAAAATAGAGCCGATTGGAACAATTAGAATTCCGATAAATTTAATGATCCGGTTGATCCAGGTCATAATTTCAGAATTGGGTTTTTTTACATATTTTGCACCTTCTGCAATGGTTTCTGCATAATTTTCTTGCCCCACATGCTCCACTTGTGCGTGACAGGCGCCACTGACAATAAAACTGCCCGAAAGAAGCATGTCCCCGGCTTTTTTTGGCACAGCGTCGGATTCACCCGTTAAAAGAGATTCATTAACTTCGCATTCGCCCTGCTTTACCATGCAGTCTGTGCAAATTTGGTTCCCCGCTTCCAACAACAAAATGTCATCCAATACCACATTGCGGATTTCTATGGTAGACAGGTTGCCGTTTCGTATCACTTTGGCTTTGGGTTCTGCAATCAAAGCCAGGCGATCGATGGTTTTTTTGGCGCGAATTTCCTGAATGGTCCCAATGAAAAGGTTACTTAGGATAACGCCCATAAATAAAAGGTTTTTATAAGAGCCTACCAATATTATCAAAGAGGCCAGAATGGCATTTAGTATGTTAAAGGGGGTAATAATATTTTGTAATACGATTTCCTTAATCGACTTTGTTTTTATGTCGGATTCCCTGTTAACCAGTCCCTGCTGTTGACGCAGGGCAACCTGTTCGTCTGTTAATCCGGCCGAAAATTCAGGATGAAACCGTTCAAAAGAAGGCTGCGCCGGTTCGGTCATGTTTTGTCATCCACCTTATGTTTTTTAAACACAGTATACCCTAATTTGAAAGAAAGATAGGCTTCTGTCAAGTAAAATTCAAAATCAAGTCATAATTTTTGTAGATATAGCTAAAAAACCAAGAATCCTTTTTCTTTCATTTAACGATTATGCATCTTGTAGCAAATTCTATTTGTGGTATAATGAGTGACTGGTAAAGGTGAACAGAAAAAGCTTTGCTATTTGATGATTCTGCTAGAGCGGTAGCTTTTGGCAGAAGGAAAGGAGATTGATACCATTTTTAAACAAGAGACGTTTGACTTTGTTTCTATGAAATCAAACAAAGATTTAAATGGCATGCTTGTGCTTTTTTTGACAGTTTCTATCTTTCTTCCCTTCTATGTCAGCATGGCTGCCGTTGTGTGTATTGCGTTTATGACGGTTATCAATTACGAAAAACGAGCGGAGGCTTTTAGAGATCCCTATTCCATCGGAATTGTTTTATTTTTCTTGTTCACTGCATTTGTCGGGCAAGTATACAATAACCATATTGGCAGTGCTTATTCCTTGTTTGCGGCGGCGCTTTTGGTTTGTGGGTTTTACATCCGCAGCTTTATGACCAAACAGCTTTATGACCAGGCGATGGACACGGCCTGTCTGTGCAGCGTGGCCTGTGTGGTGGTGGCAGTACTGCAAAAAGTTTCTACCTTTGCAACTCAGCCTTCGTTCCGCCCGATTTCCACTTTTACAAACGCAAATTATTATGCCACAATAATTGAATTTGTGGTTTTGATTGCACTGTATCGAATCATTACCAACGCACAAAATCGTAAATTTTATTTTTTAGTAATCGGCTGCAATCTGGTTGGACTTTATCTTTCCGCCAGCATATCTGCCTTTCTCGCTCTGGGCGTCGCTATCGTGGCATTCCTGTTCTTAAAGGGAAAACTTCGCATGGCGGTTACAATCGGCGCCTGCGGCCTTGTGATGGCCATGATGAGCTTTGTGCTTCCGGAACTTTTTCCGCGGGTTGCTTTTATCGATCAATCCTGGGATCAGCGAATGAACATTTGGCTTACGGCGATTAAGGGGATTCAGCACCGTCCGTTCTTTGGGGAAGGAGCCGCTGCTTACCGCTTGGCATGCGACGAGTTCTTTGGCTATAAGACATATCATGCTCATAACCTGTATTTGGATACATTATTGAATTTTGGTCTGACAGGCACAGTGGTACTTGCGGGATATCTGTATATTCAGGCAAAAGAAGTGCTGCTGCGGTTCCGCAATCGAATTTGCGGGAATATGAACGTTCTTTTGGCCGCATGTTCCAGTGCGATTCTGGTGCATGGTTTTACGGATGTCACGATTTTTTGGGGACAAACTGCGATGCTGTTTCTGTTGATTTTCTCTTCTACAGGAATCAATGCCTCTTATGTTACCAAAGGCGTGCGGGCAAGTCAGCGTTTGGCTATGGCGGCCAGATATCTGGAGCAACCCCGTTCGGGTGCTGCATTTTATAAAAATTAAATTTGTGAACGAAATGATAAAAAGCTCTTGCCTCGGCAAGGGCTTTTTTGCGTTCTATTCGATATAAAGTCCAAAAAGATCCCATGAAATGGTCTAAAGCAAAAATCATGGCATATGATTAGAAAATGGGAGGGATCACGATGGAATTATCCGAAGAGTGCAAATTCTTAATGTGTAATTTGGAAAAAAGCTTTGCTCACTGCGAAACAGAAGTTTTGACGGTGAAAATTGAATACCCCAAATTTGAGCTTCCCGAATGCGGGAGGGCGGAAACAATCATTAACCGCTGCGTTTGGGGGCAAGTCGAGCGATTTTTCCATGATGCTTCCACCATTCTTTATCGTCAGGCGGTTTGTGCGCTGCGTAATTCCAATTGCAGTGCCAATAACGGCGAAGGGGAAATTCCGTTTTTCCCTTATGACGCTGTGTTACAGTATCAGGTGACTACTTGCAATGAGTGCTATATCAGCCTTTATCGTGATGGCTATGAATATACAGGCGGAGCTCATGGAAATACAATTCGCCGCTCCGATACCTGGTGCCTGAAAACCGCAAGGCCGGTGCAAGTCTGCGATTTTTTCAAACCGAAAAGCAATTACCGCCGTTTTATTTTGGATGAAATTTTGTATCAGGCTGATGAAAACATGAGAAAATGTCCGGGAGTGTATTTTGAAAACTATCGCAAGCTAATCACCCGGTATTTCAGCCCCAATCGGTTCTATTTGACGGGAGACTGTGTTGCCTTTTATTTTCAGCTGTACGAAATCGCTCCTTATGCAGCAGGCATCATTACCTTCTCGATACCTTTTGAAAAGCTGGATTGTCCTCCATCCTGTGGTGTTTAGAAAAAGCCTTTCCTCTGCATTTTATGCAAGGGAAAGGCCTTTTCTTTGCGGGGAAAACATAGCATGGGGGATGGATTTGTGTTATAATAACCCCACGGCATAAACGAAAGGAAGGCTAAGCCTTCACTTATGTCGCGGGGAGGCAAAGTGAAACTCTTTGGCGCTGCGCTTCTTCCGCTTCGCAGCTACTGGCTATTTCCACGCAGAAACAGTTTGACTGCTAAATAATTAAGAAAAAATTCAGTAAAAACAACCCCAGTATGTATTGAATGAAATTATTTTTAGGAAAGATAGCCCTGCTCTGCTGTGAAAAGCAAAGTGGGGGAAATAAGGATGGGGAAGAGGAGTGAAAAAATGGGCGCAAAAGAAGAATTTGAAGAGATTTTTACCTCAAATATCAGCCGTGCCGGCAGTCGGGAACTGCTCGATTGGCTTTCTACTACGGATTTTTTTACTGCACCGGCCAGCACGCGGTTTCATTGTGCCTGCCATGCAGGATTGGTGCAGCATAGCATAAATGTGTACCGGGTCATGCGGGAAAAGCATTTTGAAGAAGGCATAGACAGTGAAGAAAGCTTTGCAATTTGCGGGCTTTTACATGATATTTGCAAGGCACAGTATTATAAGACATCCACCAGAAATGTGAAAAATGAAGAAACAGGTGCATGGGAGAAAAAGCCCTATTACATGGTGGAAGATAGTTTTCCCTATGGACATGGAGAAAAGTCGGTTTTTTTAATTGAACGGTTTTTACGCCTGAAACCTTCTGAGGCTGTGGCAATCCGCTGGCACATGGGTGGATTTGACGACACGGCCCGCACCGGCAATTTCGCCATCAGTCTTGCTTATCAAAAATATCCTATCGCTGTCAAGCTTCATTTGGCAGATTTGGAGTCTACTTATCTGCGCGAAAAAGGGACATCTGCCGCTCATTGAGTGGATAAGGGCATATTGTCTATGATTTTTTCTGGGATTTACAGGATTTTGTAGGACAAGCCTGTTTACATCGACAACAAATGTGACTATAATATGATCTAACTATTGTAAAGTGAACAGAGAAAATCGTTTTAAATGAAAAGGAGTCGATCAAACTATGGCTTATTATTTCGAAGAGCCTTCCCGCACTTTTAATGAATACCTGCTGATTCCGGGGTATTCCTCCGCTGAGTGTATGCCGGCTAATGTGAGTCTCAGAACGCCGGTTGTGAAATACAAAAAAGGGGAAGAGCCAGCTTTGGCTATGAATATCCCCATGGTGTCCGCCATCATGCAGTCGGTTTCCGATGATAAAATGGCAATTGCCCTCGCCAAAGAAGGCGGCATTTCTTTTATTTACGGTTCCCAGGGCATTGAAGAAGAAGCGGCCATGGTGCAGCGTGTGAAAAGCTATAAAGCGGGCTTTGTGGTGAGCGACTCCAACATTAAGCCTGACCAGACATTGCAGGATATTTTGGAATTGAAAGAAAAAACCGGACACTCTACCGTTGCTGTTACCGAAGACGGTACTGCTACCGGTAAACTTCTGGGAATTGTGACCAGCAGAGATTACCGTGTCAGCCGAATGGATCCCGCCACCGAGGTGTCTGAATTCATGACTCCGTTTTCCAAACTGGTGTATGCGGAAAAAGGGATTTCCCTGAAAGAAACAAACAATATTATTTGGGATCATAAGCTGAATGCGCTTCCTATTGTGGATGAAAACCAGAATCTGGTTTACTTGGTATTCCGCAAGGATTATGCTTCTCATAAAGAAAACAAATTGGAACTTCTGGATTCCCATAAGCGTTATGTGGTGGGTGCCGGTATCAATACCCGAGACTATGCAGAACGCGTTCCTGCTTTGGTAGAGGCTGGGGCCGATGTGCTTTGCATTGACTCTTCGGAAGGTTTTTCTGAGTGGCAGAAAATCACCATTGGCTGGATTCGCGAAAATTATGGCGAAGACGTCAAGGTAGGCGCCGGCAACGTGGTGGATAGAGAAGGCTTTTTGTATCTGGTAGAAAGCGGCGCCGATTTTGTGAAGGTTGGCATCGGCGGCGGTTCCATCTGCATTACCCGTGAGCAAAAGGGAATTGGCCGTGGGCAGGCTACTGCATTGATCGAAGTGGCCAGGGCTCGCGATGAATATTATGAGAGAACCGGTATTTATGTGCCGATTTGCTCAGATGGCGGTCTGGTTTATGATTATCATATGACTTTGGCGCTGGCCATGGGCGCAGACTTCTTGATGATGGGACGCTATTTCGCCCGGTTTGACGAAAGCCCCACCGGCAAAGTGGCCATCGGCGGAAGCTATATGAAGGAATACTGGGGTGAAGGCTCCAGCCGCGCCAGGAACTGGCAGCGCTATGATTTAGGCGGTGCCAGCAAACTTTCTTTTGAAGAAGGCGTAGATTCCTATGTGCCCTATGCAGGTGCCCTGAAAGACAACGTGAATCTGACCCTGAATAAAATTCGCTCTACCATGTGCAACTGCGGTGCCCTGACCATTGCAGAAATGCAGCAAAAGGCTAAGATTACACTGGTTTCTGCTACTTCTATTGTCGAAGGCGGCGCACATGACGTTGTGTTAAAAGACACCAGCAATAATATCGTAAAATAATTCAGAAATTTGAAACATGAAAAAACACTGTACCGATTTTTGGTACAGTGTTTTTCCTTAAAGATCTTTCTCCGGCCGATAAAAGTCATCCCGAAAAGGATATGGAATAAAAATCTTTTCTGCTTCGTTGTTTTTCGGTATGGTTTTTAACGGTTCATCACAAAGCTTTTCATCTAAAAAGGCTTGACTCCAGGGGATATCTGGCCTGAGCTTCATGTTATCGATCCCCCTGCGTTAAGTTGTCTGCATAACTGCAAAGGCTGTCAAAAGAATTGACCCCGCCAGGCCGCTGAAGAATTGCCGAGCGTACATGTTCCGGCAACGATTCAAAATACTGCTTTGCTTGCGAATTGTCTTTCATCAATTCATATAAATCCAGGTATTTTTTGTCCATAAAATTCACCTCTGCTATATTTTGCACAAAAATACAGCAAAGTAACGCTAAAAACAAAGGAAATTTCTGAAAAACACAATTATTGGTATTTTCTGACTCCTTCTATGTGAAGAAAGCGAGCCTGATCATAGATATAAGTGCTTAAAGGCCGCATATAAGCATCATAAGAATGAGCCGCCACATAAATTTCGTTGTCCTCCACTGCCACCACAACAGGGGAATGATAGAATCTTCCGGTTTGATCCCCCAGTTGAACAATGTCGCCGGGCAGCATTCGGCTGCGGTTGGTTTCAATGGCAAAAGGGCCGGCGCCTTTGTTTTGGATTAAAAATTGATACAAGTACTGCACCCCGGTCCAAGAAGGTGTTCTGTCGTAGCTGCTTCGGTAATACCAGCCGAACGTGGGGGTATAGTTCATGACTCCGCTGCCGGCATAAAGGCATTGGGATGCAAAATTGGTGCAGTCACCGCCCAAATTTTCAAAATCATAAAAAGCAGGGTTTCGTCCAAAGGCCCATTTTCGGGCGTATTCCACTGCCGATTGTCGTTGATAGGGTATGGTTATCAGCATTAGGATATCCTCCGTCGTAAAAGATTGGTATATCCTATGCGCAAAATAAAATTATGTACGCTGTCACAGCTTCGCTTCACAACGACGCGGTGACAGCGTGTTCCCGCCGGCTCTTATTGCTTGGGCTGGAAGGACTGACAGTCTGTACACTGGTTCACAGTCGGGTTCTGTTCATGGGTGCCGATCTGGATTTTATCCAAAGAACAGAAATCCTGAGCGCCGTAATGATACTGACACTGCTCTACGCTGCATCCGATAGAAGGATTGGGACGTCCATTAGAATTGGTCATGTGTTTCGCCTCCTTTCGCTGTAAAGCTGTCTTTAGTATGCAAAAAAGAAAACATTTTATGAACAGTAAATTTTGAGATTGATTGAAATTTCTGACGGTGGTACTATTAAAGCCAGATTTCGTGATATTTTATGCCAAAAAGAGGTATTCTAAGGAAAGAATGGAAATTAAAGGAGTAGCAAAATGAAGAAAGATCGTCCCAAAACGAAAAACACACTAACTCTGCTGCTTTTATGCGCTTTAATTTTGGTGGCAGCCGTACTGTTTCTGTTTGTAGCACAGAATCAGCCGATCCTGCGTTGGGTGAGTAACCCCGTTGTTGGTGAATCCAGTTCTATGCCAATTAAATCGGATGCGGAAGAACCGGCAGAATCCCAAATTCAAAAAACAGATTTGTCCAAAGTGTGGGAAAAAGACTGGCGACTTGTTTTGGTCAATTGGGAATATTCTCTTCCCGAGGATTATTCGGTTCAGCTGACTGAGGCATACGATATGCAAATTGATCAGCGAATTGTAGAACCTTATGAACAAATGGCTGCCGCTGCATCGAAAGATGGCATTACCCTTTGGCTGTCTTCTGCTTATCGAGACCCCAAATTACAGGAAAAGCTTTTGGAACGGGAAATTCAGCAAAATCAAAAAAACGGCATGTCCTATGAAGAAGCCCGAGAAAAAGCGGTTATTGCCGTGGCGGAACCGGGGCACAGTGAACACAGCACAGGCCTTGCTATTGACGTAAACGGCGTTCGTTCTGATTTTGAACAGGAAAAAGGATACCAGTGGCTTTTGGATCATGCGGCGGATTACGGCTTTGTTTTGCGCTATTCCAGAGAAAAGCAGGATGTGACAAAAATCATGTTTGAACCCTGGCATTACCGCTATGTGGGGCCGGAACATGCGAAAAAAATGAAAGAATTGAATCTTTGTTTGGAAGAATATGTGAATTACCTTGCGGGAAACGCAGAAAATAATTGAATAAATTCCAAATTTTGATATAATAAAGAACAAGTTACCGAATGAGACTGAAGGGGTGTTAGTATGCAAGAGAAAAAAGTAAGAACCAGATTTGCTCCCAGTCCTACCGGATTTATGCATGTAGGCAATTTACGAACAGCACTGTATGAATATTTGATTGCCAAGAACGCATCCGGGGACTTTATCCTTAGAATAGAAGATACGGATCAGGAACGGCAAGTGGAAGGTGCTGTCGAGGTAATTTACGACACCCTGAAAACAGTTGGACTGAACCATGATGAAGGCCCGGATATCGGGGGGGCTTTCGGGCCGTATGTCCAAAGTGAGCGTATGGGCACTTACAAAAAATATGCCGAGCAGCTGGTGCAGGAAGGGAAAGCCTATTACTGTTTCTGCAGCAAGGACAGGCTGGCTTCTTTGCATGAAGAAAACTCCTTTGGCGGGTATGACAGGCATTGCCGCCATTTGCCCCAGGATGAGGTAGACGCGCTTCTGGCTTCTGGAACGCCTCATGTTATTCGCCAGAAAATGCCCACAGAGGGAACAACCACATTCCATGATGCGGTATATGGAGATATTTCGGTAGAAAACAAAGAACTGGAAGATCAGGTTCTTTTAAAATCCGATGGTTTCCCCACCTATAATTTTGCCAACGTCATTGACGACCACCTGATGGAAATTACCCATGTGGTGCGCGGCAGCGAGTACTTGTCGTCGACTCCCAAATACAATCTGTTGTATGACGCATATGGCTGGGAGATTCCAGTTTACGTTCATCTGCCGCTGATCAAGGGCAGAAATGCAGACGGAACGACTTCAAAACTTTCAAAGCGGCATGGCTCCACCGGATTTGCTGATTTGGTTCGGGAAGGCTATTTGCCAGTGGCAATCATCAATTATATCGCCCTTTTGGGATGGTGCCCCAAAGATAACGAAGAAAAAATGGATTTGCAGGGACTGACGGAACGTTTTTCTATTGATGGAATCAGCAAATCGCCCTCGGTCTTTGATTACGACAAATTAACTTGGCTCAATGGCGAATATCTGCGTGCCATGACACCAGAAGAGTTTACAGAGCAGGCGATGCCCTATTACCAGCAGGTGTTTGGTGATACGCAGGCGGATTGGTCTGTGCTGACGCTGATTTTGCAGCCTCGTGTGACCAAATTGAACGAAATTCCGGGGATGATTGGATTTTTAAAAGACTTGCCGGACTATCCCGTGGATTTCTTTGTTAATAAAAAGAGCAAAACGACTTTGGAAAATTCTGCTCCTATCCTGCGGGAGGCCATTGGGGTTTTAAAAGATTTGTCCAATTGGACTGTTTCAGAGCTGCATGACACTCTGTTAAATCTGGCGCAGCGGCTGGAACTGAAAAACGGCACATTGCTTTGGCCGGTTCGCATTGCGGCGGCGGGCCAAACCGTGACTCCGGGTGGAGCAATGGAATTGCTGGCGATTTTGGGCAAAGAGGAATCTTTGCGCCGATTGGAACTGGGTCTGAAAAAATGCGAAGGGTAATGAGGAGAACACCATGAGTGAAGAGAAGAAGGAACCGTTGAATCAGGAAGAATTTACAAATTTTATTCATGACTTTGTGAAAGAAGATATTGCGTCAGGCGGTCGGTTTGAAGGAAAACGCGTGCATACCCGTTTTCCCCCGGAACCCAATGGATATCTTCATATCGGTCATGCAAAGGCGATTTGCATAGATTTTGGCACAGCGGAAAAGTTTGGCGGAATTTGTAATCTGCGCATGGACGATACCAACCCCAGCAAAGAAGACGTAGAGTATGTGCAGGCAATTCAAGAGGACATCCACTGGCTGGGTTTTGATTGGGAAGATCGTTTTTATTATGCCTCTGATTACTTTGAAACCATGTATGAACTGGCTGTCAAACTGATCCAAAAAGGCTTGGCTTATGTATGCCAGCTGACACCGGAACAGATGAGAGAAAACCGGGGCGATTTGAAAAATCCCGCCGTCAGCCCGTTCAGGGATCGTCCCATTGAGGAGAGTTTGGATCTGTTCCGCCGGATGAAGGCGGGCGAGTTCCCGGATGGCTCAATGACCTTGCGGGCCAAAATCGATTTGGCGTCCGGAAACTTTAATATGCGCGATCCGGTTCTGTATCGTATCAGTCATACTCCGCATCACCGAACCGGTGATACTTGGTGTATTTATCCCATGTATGACTATGCGCATCCCATTGAGGATGCTATTGAAAATATCACCCATTCCTTATGCTCTTTGGAATTTGAGGATCACAGGCCGCTGTATGACTGGGTCATTCAGCATGTGGATCTTCCTTCTAAGCCTCGCCAGATCGAATTTGCCCGGCTTGGCATTAACAATACGGTAATGAGCAAGCGCCGTTTGCGTCTTTTGGTGGAAAAGGGATTTGTTTCCGGTTGGGACGATCCCCGTATGCCCACTTTGTGCGGACTGCGCCGCCGGGGCTATACGCCCGCATCCATTCGTAATTTTATTGAGCGCTTGGGTGTTTCTAAAGTGAACAGCACCGTGGAATATGGCTTTTTGGAGCATTGCCTGCGGGAAGATTTGAACATGAATGCACAAAGAGTGATGTGCGTATTGGATCCGATTAAGCTGATCATCACCAATTACCCCGAAAATCAAATTGAAAAATTTGAGGTTGAGAACAATCCCAATCGTCCCGAAGACGGAACACGCGTGGTGGACTTTTCCCGGGAAATTTGGATTGAGAGAGAGGACTTCGCCGAAGTGCCCACCAAAGGATATTTCCGTTTGTTCCCGGGCAATGAAGTTCGCCTGAAAACAACTTATATTGTCCGCTGCACCGGCTGCAAAAAGGATGAAAACGGCAATGTGGTGGAGGTTTACGCGGAATATGATCCTGCCACCCGTGGCGGAAATACACCGGACGGCCGCAAGGTAAAGGGAACCATCCACTGGGTCAACGGGTCAACCGCTGTTTCGGCTGAGGTTCGGCTCTATGATAACCTGTTTACCGTGCCGGATCCGGAAGCCGGAGAATTCCTGGAGCTGATTAATCCGGACTGCTTAACGGTGCTGAAAGATTGTAAAGTGGAGCCGTTTTTGGCAGAAGCACCTGTGCCGTCTTCCTTCCAATTTATGCGTCAGGGTTATTTCTGCTTGGATCCTGACAGCACCCCGGAACGCCCGGTATTGAATCGCTCGGTTTCTTTGAAAGACAGCTTTAATAAAAAGAAATAAAATAGATAAAACAGCTTTGCCCCGGCCGCAAAAGATGCAGCCGGGGCATTTTCTAACGCCGCAGTTTTCGCTGGCGGCAAATCGGCATAGGGCCGGTGTATTACCAGGCTCTATACTCTCCTTTTTTCTTAATAAACTCGGGGAAAAAGCTGTCGGGGTTATTTTTAAATTGTTGCACAAGATCCGATTCCGCGGCGCTTTTTCCCGACTTGTTGTAATAACCCATCCAGCGGGGGAGTGGATTCTCCTCCGGGTTTTTACAATCATACACTTTTGTGTTTATTTCCATGTTTCCACCTCCGCACAGATGCTTGTGATATTGTCAGTATATGCATAGGCAGGAAAAATGGTCAGTGAATATTGCAGCGGTTTTTTTGTATATTTGCGTAAATTATATTTCAATTCTGCTAAAATATGGTATAATAATCTCACGCACAGAACGAAAAATCAAAAATTTTTTAGTGCTGACAGAACATAGAACGACAGACAAAATAACAAAGCCATTTCTCTGTCAATAGGTAGGCCGCAATCAGGCTTGTGGGTGTGGTATAAAATAACATTACACCTCAAGTCAAAGCAAAAGACACAGGTTGAGTTTTGGGCGGGCTGCAAAAAACCGTCTGCTGTTTTTCTATGGTTCTAAAATCAAAGAGAAGTATTTTTTTGTTGATTCTTAGATTTCAGATACAGAAAAGATAGAGGTGATAAAGAATGCAGAAAAGCCTGTCAATTGCCGGCTTGGTCCTCGGATTGGTCGGTACGCTGGTCAGCGTTACCATGACCGTGCTTCAAATCATCAGTTTGAAAAAAAGCCGCTGAAAATAATATTCCGGCGGGAATAAAAAAGACAAAGGTCTTTTCGGCGCGGCAGAGAAAGAGTTGCCGTGCCGGTTTTTCTTTTGGCCGAAATATGAAAGGAGGGTACCAATGAAGCTGCTGCATCTAGCCGATCTGCATATTGGAAAACGAGTGAATGAATTCAGTATGCTGGAGGATCAGCGCACTATTTTAGAACAAATTTTACAAATTGCCGATAAGGAACATCCCGATGTCGTTCTCATTGCCGGTGATATTTATGATAAGACAATCCCCCCAGGAGAGGCGGTTTCGGTGCTGGATGATTTTTTGACTGGGCTGGCCCGTATGGGGTTGCCGGTTTTTTTGATCTGCGGGAATCACGATTCCGCGGAACGCCTGAATTTTGGAAGCCGGATTTTAAAAGAGCAGGGAATTATTATCGCGTCATCTTATCAGGGCAGCCTTTCTCCGGTGATACTCAAGGACAGCTATGGTGAGGTAGAAATTTATTTGGTTCCCTTTATTAAGCCGGCTTTGGCCGCTCCATTTTTCCCGAATTTGACACTGGAAACCACAGAGGATGCCGTTCGGGCAATTCTTGAGCCGATTTTGGATTCACCCGATCGCCGCCGGGTGCTGGTGGCCCATCAGTTTGTGACAAATCAAGGGAATCTGCCCCAGCAGTCTGAGTCTGAAACGGCTTATGTGGGCGGTTCCGATGCAGTGGACGCCAGTGTATTTCATGCGTTTGATTATGTTGCTTTGGGGCATCTGCACGGCCCTCAGAAAATGCTGCGGGATACCATACGATATGCTGGTTCGCCGCTGAAGTATTCCTTTTCTGAAAGCCGCCATAAGAAGTCGGTTACCATGGTTGAACTAAAAGAAAAAGGAAAGGTGGATATCCACCAGATTCCGTTAACCCCCTTGCGGGATATGAGAGAAATTCGAGGCCCGTTGGAACAGCTGGTTCATCCGGATGTCGTTGGCAGTGCCAATCCGCTTGACTACATACAGGCAACCTTAACGGATGAAGAAGAACTGATGGATCCCATTGGCCGGCTGCGGGTCTGTTATCCCAATATCATGCGTCTGGAACTGGAAAATCGGCCCGGACGGCAGGAAGAATCCAAAACAGCCGCGTCTGGGGATATATCACAGAAAACACCGATGGAGTTGTTTTCGGAT
Organism: Clostridium minihomine; assembly: GCF_900240385.1. GTDB lineage: Bacteria > Bacillota > Clostridia > Oscillospirales > Acutalibacteraceae > Faecalispora > Faecalispora minihomine. Next base: position 317,575 of record NZ_OEQH01000003.1, read on the forward strand.
TTTTACCGGACGCAGAATGAAAAAGAAATGACAGAGGAACAGAAAGCACTGATGGAATCTCTGTTTCAAACCAGCAAGGAGGAGATGCCATGAAGCCGAAACATTTAACGATTAGTGCCTTTGGGCCCTTTGCAAATCAGGTAGAGGTCCCTTTTCAGGAATTCGGCTCCATGGGGCTTTTTTTGATTACCGGTGACACTGGTGCGGGAAAAACGACTCTTTTTGATGCGATTTCCTTTGCTCTGTTTGGGGAGTCCAGCGGTTCTGTTCGTCCGGTGGACAGCCTTCGCAGTGATTTTGCACCGGAACAGACCAAAACATATGTGGAACTTCACTTTGAACACCGGGGAAAAGAATATTGTGTTCGAAGAAATCCGAAATACCAGCGGCCTAAGAAAAACGGCAAAGGGTTCACTGACGAGCCTGCCGATGCATCCTTGATTTTGCCGGGCGCAGGAGTCGTGACCGGCAGTGCAAAGGTGACTGCCGAGATAACGGAGCTTTTGGGAATCGATTATAAGCAATTTAAACAGATTGCGATGATTGCACAAGGGGAGTTTTTAAAACTTCTTTTGGCTGATAATCGGGAACGAGCTGAGATTTTTCGACGGGTATTTGGAACGGATTCTCTGGAAAAAATGCAGCAGGAACTAAAAAGAAGAGAAAAAGAAGCCAGAATCGGTTGGGAGGATTACTGTAAAGCTATTTTACAGTACACAGGCAATTTGCTTTACAGCGAAGAACAGGGAAATCACCCACTTATTGTTGAATGGAGTTACGAGCCCAATCTTCATCGGGTAGAAGAAATGATGGCTGTTTGGGACGAGATGATCCTTCAGGATGCACAGTTACTAGAGCAATTAAAAACCAGTCAGAAAAAGCACCAGGAAGCCGATTCCCTGCTGATTGCGGAACAGACCCGTGCAGAGCAAACAAACCGTTTGTTTCACGAATTGGAACAGGCGCAGATGCATCAGAAGGACTTAAAGGAACAGGAGCCGGAAATTCAGCACTTGACGCAAAAGGCCGGGCAGGCCGCCGCTGCACTGGAGAGGGTGTTTCCGTTTGAAAGCATTTATCGGTCAGCTCAAGATAGTGCACAGCGCTTAGAGCAAAGCCTGAGGCAGCTGGGGGCAAAGGGCGAACAACTGGAACAAAAGCTGGCGGGACTGCGCGAGGCTTGGCAAACAGAGCAGCAGGCAGAGCCCCGGCGTCAGGCTTTGGCGGAACAACTCACCGGTTTGCGCTCCTCTTTGCCGGACTACCAGAAGCTAAAAGAGCTTCAGCAGCAGGAACAGGAACTGGAAAAATCCTTTTTAGAATGTGTGAACTCTTTGGAACGGCTGACAAAAGAAAATCAGCTTTTGGCACGAAAAAGAGATGAGCTACAGACCCGCTTGACCGAATCTCAAGGGGCGCAGGTATCTCTTTTATCCTGCGAAAAAGAAAGAGAATCTGCCGCGGAATTGCGCACGAATCTTTTGGATCTTCACAAAATGGTGTCAAGTTTAGAAGCTTTGCAAAAAGAAGGCCGAAAGCTGCGAGAAAGTTATTTACAGGCAGAGCAGGAGTATACTCAGGTGCGGCGCGTTTGCGAGGAAAAAGAATTTTTGTATTTTCGCCAGCAGGCAGGTGTTCTTGCCGGACGTTTAAAGCAAGGGGAACCCTGTTCTGTTTGTGGGTCAACCGAACATCCTCACAAGGCCGCTCTTCTTGAGGGAGCACCCACGGAAGAAGATCTTCGCCGCCTCAGAACCCAGCAAGAGCAGGCCGCAAATAAGCTGCGGGAAACCAGCTCTCAGGCTCACGGCAAAGAGGTACAGGCACAGTCTTGTCAAGAAGCGTTGGCTCAACGGCTTGCCAAGGTTTTGCCCGCTGTTTCTATGGGGGAGGATCTTTCGGTTTTAAAAGCGGTCATCGTGCTGGAAGGAAAGAAAAATACCCGCCGCCAAACTCAACTGGAACAAGATTATCAAGCGCTTAAAACGTTGTGCCGGAATCGGGAAAGCTGGACGGAACAGTTGAACGAAACCCAAAAACGCTTTTTGGAAGGCGAACCGGTTTTGCTCAAGGAAAATGAGCGAAAAATAGACTTGACTTCTCAATTCAGTGCAAAAAAAGCAGAAGTTCAAATGCTGCGGGAAAAACTGCCTGCCCCATCAGAAGATGAGGTGCGAATTTTAATTTCTCAAGCGGAACAGCAGCTCAATGATTCAAAGCAGAAGCTAAACGACAGTGAAACTGCTTTTCTAGAATGTCAGAAGGAACTGGAGAACACCAAAGCCATTCGTCAGGACAATGAAAAACAGCTGGCCGAACAAAGGGAAAGGCTGAATCAAACGGAACAAAATTACCGGCAAAGTCTTTTGGAAAATGGATTTTTAGGTGAAGAGGATTACAAAAAAGCGTTGTGTCCCAGAGAACAGCTGGAAGCTTGGCGCAGTAAAATGAAAGCCTTTGAAGAAGGCAGGCGCTTTGCGGAAGAAAACATCCGGCGCCTGAGCGAAGAAACAAAGGGGAAAGAACCGGTAGACAGCATTGCTTTGGCTCAGAAGCGCGAGCACTTGGAACAAGAAAAAAATCAGTTGGATGATAGGATTGGGCAAACCTCTTTGCGTTATGGGGGCAATTCTTCTATTCTGCAAAAAATCAAGGATGCTCTGCGCACCAAAGAGAAACTGGAACGCGAATACCTGATGGTTTCTTCTTTAGCCAAAACCGCCAACGGTGAGCTGCCGGGCCGGCAGAAGCTGGCCTTTGAGCAGTATGTACAGGCGTCCTATTTTAACCGGGTGATTCAGGAAGCCAACAAACGCCTGAGCCGGATGACCAACGGCCGATTTGAGCTTTTGCGCAAAGAAACCGCATCGGATTTCCGAAGCCAGTCCGGCCTGGAGCTGGACGTGATGGATTATTATACGGGCAAGCTTCGCTCGGTTCGCTCACTGTCCGGCGGGGAATCCTTCAAGGCATCACTGTCTTTGGCGCTTGGCTTGTCCGATGTGATTCAAAGCTATGCCGGTGGGGTTCAAATCGACACCATGTTTATTGATGAAGGGTTTGGAACCTTGGATTCCGAATCTTTGGAACAGGCCATTTCGGCATTGGCTGCCTTAACAAAGGGAGATCGCATGGTGGGAATTATTTCTCATGTGCCGGAACTCAAAGAGAAAATTGAGAAAAAAATCGTGATTCAAAAAGGCGTGGCAGGCAGTACGGTGTCTTTGGTGCGCCGATAACATAGAAAAGGAGCGTATGGTATGAAGCTGTCTAACAGCAGAATGCGCTTTTTATATTTGCTGGAAGCGCTGGAGAAAGAAACGGATGAAGAACATCCGTTGTCTGCTCAGGAATTGTGTGTTATTTTGGCAGAGAAGGGAATTCAGGCAGAGCGCAAATCGCTCTATCGTGATATTGCGGCACTCAATGAAATTGGGTATGAAATTGGCAGCACCCGTCAGCCCAAATCGGGGTTTTTCCTGATGAAACGGGATTTTGAATTACCAGAGGTACGACTTTTGATTGATGCGGTACAATCCGCTCCCTTTTTGACCGCAAAAAAGACCGCACAGCTGACGGAAAAGCTTTGCGGTCTGGTCAGTCGCCCCCAGTCAGTTCAGCTGGAGCCCCAGCTGAGTGTGGAGAGACGGAACAAATTTGATAATGAAGAAATTTATTATACAATTGATGCTCTTCACGCTGCCATAGCCAATCAGAAAAAAATCTCATTTCGGTATTTTCACAAAGAACTGCGGAATTGCCGGGCCGTTTGGAATGAAGGGCGAGAGTTTGTGGTCAGTCCTTATGCGCTGCTTTGGTCCAATGATAAATATTATCTGGCGGCAAATTACGAAAAATATGATACAATCAGCAATTACCGCCTAGATCGCATGAAGCGTGTCTGCATGGTGGATGAACCGGCCAGACCTTTTGAAGAGGTATCGGAATATCGGGAATCTTTTGATGCGGCAAATTATTTAAAATGCAGCTTTCATATGTATCGGGGCAAGATGGAAGATATTCGCCTGATTTGTGACGGCAGCCTGTTAGAAGAGATGCTGGATCGTTTCGACAGCGACGAGCTTCAGCTCAGCCGGGAAGGGGAAGGGTTTCTTCTGCGCTCGCGGGCATATGTGAGCGATGGCCTGGTAGAGTGGCTTTTACAGTATGGCGGCCGGGTGCAGGTTCTGGATCCAAGTTCTCTGAAAGATCGAATGCAGCAAGAAGCTGTGAATTTATGCCGGGTTTATGGAATCCACATGACGGAATGAAAGATGTGTTCGGCAAATATTTTAATTCCGATCAAAATCAGAATGATGCCCCCGGCGGTTTCTGCATGGCCGGACAGCAAAGTGCCGAACTTTCGTCCCAAATAGACCCCTGCAAAGCACAGCACAAAAGTGATGACTCCGATTAAAGAGACTGAAAACAGCATCAGGTGCATACTGTAAATTCCCACGGAAGCAGGCAGAATAATTCCTGTGGCCAGTGCGTCAATACTGGTGGCCACCGCCTGAATCAGCAAAGTCTTTTTCCCTACGGTCAGGCATTGTTTTGGGGGACAGTGTGCGTTTTCGCGGGATTCCAGAATCATTTGAATGCCAAGATAAGTCAGAAGAAGCAGTGCCAGCCAGTGCTCAATATGGATGAGAAGCCCGGCTCCGGCTGTGCCCAGCGCCCAGCCCAAAAACGGCATGAACGCCTGAAAAACGCCGAAGGTAATTCCAACCTTTAGCGCAAACGGTAATGTTACCCTTTGAACGGCTGTTCCATTGGCTATCGATGCCGCCAGCGCGTCCATAGATAAGCCTACGGCGATTCCTCCAAGGGATATGTAGTCCATATTTGGTTTTCCCTCATTTCATTCTTTCTGATGCCCTATCTCTAAAGAATATATTGTGCAGGGCACTGAATTATGAAATGGATTCGGAAAAAGGTACAGAATACTTTTGTGGGGAGTGCGGCAAAGGCTGCACTCCCCATGAATTGTTTTGACAGCTTACTCATAAGACAAATGATATTTTGATGTTCTTTTTTTGTTTTTGAAATAAAATGACCAAAGGCGGCCTGCATTAAATCAGGCCGCCCTCTTTATTTGATGTTATAATCCACCCAGTCTTTGGCTTCTTTTACGTTTTCATCGGAAGGCAACGCCGCTTTGGTTTTCTTATCGCGCCGATCCGGATAGGTGATGGGAATGGTGATTTTGTTCGTATCGTCTCGCTCTGGGCCAAAACCAGAGAAGTCTAATGCGGAGTTCAGGCGTTTGTGCTGACTGGGGTCATCTTTATCTTTTCTTTGAAAAATCATGACTGCACCTCCGAATTTATTGTTTGACAGCTTGTCTGAAAAATACAGACTTTCGTTTGCCAGAAAAATGAAAACATGATAAAATGATGAAATCAAAAATAGAAAACACGTTTTCTTAATTTTAAAAGGCAAGAAGGTTGCGGCAATGATAAGTATACTGGATTACGGAGCGGGAAATTTAAAAAGTGTGGTAAATGCTTTTCGATATTTGGGCTGTGAGGTAGAAATTACCAACGACGCTCAGCGCTTAATGCAATCGCAAGCGGCTGTGCTGCCCGGTGTGGGTTCGTTTGGGGATGCAGCTTCTTGTTTGGAAAAATCCGGGCTGTGGCAGCCGGTGCTGGATTATATTGCCGGTGGAAGACCCTTTTTGGGAATTTGCCTGGGAATGCAGCTTTTGTTTCAGGAAAGCGAGGAATCCCCGGGTGTGCAGGGTTTGGGTGTGTTTCCGGGTAAAATCTGCCGGATTCCCGATGGCGAAGGACTAAAAATTCCTCATATTGGATGGAATTCATTGGATCAAAAAATAGGAACCGGTTTACTGCGCGGAATACCGGAAGAATCTTATGTCTATTTTGTTCATTCTTATTATCTGCATACGCCGCAAAGAGAAATTGTTTCCGCTTGCACTCAGTATGGGGTAACTATTGATGCCTCTGTTGAGTCCGGGAATGTGTTTGGCGCTCAATTTCATCCGGAAAAAAGTGGACAGACTGGGCTTTTGATGCTGAAAAATTTTGCAGATATAGCGAAAAACGGAACAAACAGATAGGAAGGGGAAGCGATTATGTATGCAAAACGAATCATCCCGTGTCTGGATGTTAACAACGGGCGCGTGGTGAAGGGAACGAATTTTGTGAATTTACGGGATGCCGGGGATCCGGTAGAAGCGGCCATTGCCTATGACCGGCAGGGTGCGGATGAGCTGGTGTTTCTGGATATTACCGCTTCGGTGCAGGAGCGTGGAACCATTGTAGAACTGGTACAGCGAGTAGCCGAGCAGATTTTTATTCCGTTTACCGTGGGCGGCGGTATTCGCAGTGTAGAGGATTTTACGGCTCTGCTGCGTGCCGGTGCGGATAAGGTTTCGGTCAATTCCGCTGCGATTCGGAATCCGGAATTGATTGGCGAGGCGGCACAAAAATTCGGCAGCCAGTGTGTAGTGTGTGCCATTGATGCCAAGCGCAAAGCAGAAGGGGGCTGGACAGTTTATCTGAACGGCGGCCGGATAGATACCGGGCTGGATGCTGTGGAATGGGCAAAACAGGCAGTGAAGCTGGGGGCAGGAGAAATTCTTTTGACCAGTATGGACTGTGACGGAACCAAAGACGGTTATGACCTGGAATTGACCGGAGCGGTTTCCGGTCAGGTCAGCGTTCCGGTGATTGCCTCTGGCGGCGCCGGCAGTTTGCAGGATTTTTACGATGCGTTTACGATTGGCCAGGCCGATGCAGTGCTGGCCGCTTCTCTGTTTCATTTTGGAGAAATCGGAATCGGGGAACTGAAAACATATTTAAAAGAGAAAGGAATTTCTGTGCGACTTTAGTTTTGGCACCGAACAGAAAGGATATTGGCATAAAACATGTTACGAAAAGATATGACACCGCAGGAGTTTACTAAAAGCGGACAAGGCTATTTGCCGGGTTATTTGGGCATTGAGCTGTTGGAATTAGAAGAAAACCGGATGACCGGAAGAATGACGATACAGCCGTTTCACGGGGCAATGAATGGTTATTTACATGCGGCAAGTGTTGTCGCTTTGGCAGACACAGTTTGCGGTTGTGCCGCCTTTGCTCATTTGCCGGAGGGGGCAGCCGGTTTTACAACCGTGGAACTGAAAAGCAACCATTTGGGCACTGTTCATGAGGGCGGAATTTTTTGCGTTGCCACTGCACAGCATTTGGGAAACAGCACTCAGGTTTGGGATGCTGTGGTTACCGACGAAGAAACCGGGAAGGTAATCGAACTGTTTCGCTGCACTCAGATGGTCTTGTGGCCCAAAAAGGAACTGACGGAAGACGAAAGAGTGCTTGCAGCTGTGGAATCCGGACTGTAAAAATAAAAAAAATTAGACATTGGTATTTGTTTTGAATATTGCTTGTTTTACTACCCACGCTTTAGAGTGTGGGTATTTTTTTGTTTTCGGCATGATTCCCAGTTTTTCGCTTTATGATTTGCTTTGATTATTTCCGGCTTTATGGATAGATTGGCTGGACGCGGCATAAGAATTACCATGCTGTGCCTGTCAGGCTGTAAAAATGCGAAGCTAAGATTCTGTTTTTCCAACGCATTGGGCTGTGAACAGGCGCACGGGTTCGGTTTATTTTCAAAAAGACCGGGCGAACCGGTTTTCTATGTTGGAGGTGTAGGAAAGGTGAACTGGAAGAAAAGAACGATCTCTATGCTAACCGCTGTATGTCTGCTGGCTTCTGTGGCGATCCCTGCGGGGGCGATTTCCAATGAAGAGATCAAGGCTCCCGCTGCGGTGTTGGTAGAGGCACAGACGGGAAAAGTCCTGTATGAAAAGAATCCTCATGAACAACGCCCGGCTGCATCCATAACCAAAGTGATGACACTGCTGCTGGTGATGGAAGCCATTGATTCCGGAAAAATTGCTTTGACGGATACGGTGAGTGCCAGCGCACACGCGGCATCCATGGGTGGGTCGGATATCTGGCTTCAGCAAGGGGAAACCATGTCGGTCAAAGATCTGATCAAAGCGACTGTAATCATGAGCGCCAACGATGCTGCGGTTGCTTTGGCAGAACATGTTGCCGGCACGGAAGATGATTTTTTGCGCATGATGAATGAAAAAGCAAAAGAATTGGGCATGAACGATACCACTTTTAAAAATTGCAACGGGTTGGATGAAGACGGACACCTTACATCCGCTTATGACGTGGCTTTAATGTCAGCCGCATTGCTTCGCCATGAGGAAATTACCGAATATACCCTGACCTGGATTGACCATGTGCGCGACGGAAAAACACAATTGGTCAATACCAATAAACTCATTCGCAGCTACAAGGGAATTACCGGACTGAAAACAGGGACCACCAGCAAGGCAGGCAGCTGCATCAGTGCTTCGGCCAAGCGGGGAGAAGTGAGCCTGATTGCGGTGATTCTCGGCAGTTCCACCACAGACGATCGGTTTGCTTCTGCTGCAAAGCTTTTGGATTACGGGTTTGCCAACTGGTCTATGGCGGCGCCTGAAACCCCGATTTTAGAACTGGTTCCCGTTAAGAACGGAATGAAGTCCAGCGTAGAACCGGAAACTTTGGCGAATCCGTCCATTTTAGTGCCTAAGGGCAAAGAGAGCGAAGTGGCCAGCCAAGTCGTTTTGTCCGAATCTTTAGAGGCGCCGGTGGAAAAAGGCCAAGTAATTGGAAAAATTACCTATAAGTTGGGGGAAGAAACGCTGTTAGAGAGCAACATCCAGGCTAAGGAAGCAGTAGAAAAAATAACGTTCTTCTCGGTATTCCAGCTGCTTTGTTCCTGCATGATCGCATTTTGATTGAAATTTCCATACCAAATATTCCTAAAATCTTGTGATAGCCGCCTTGCAAATAATGCTAAGATATTGTAAAATAAACAAAAGGATTCAGAAAATGACAGGAGGTTAAAATTCATGTCTGTGAAGCTTGACGCACAGCATCTGTCCGGTTTCATGAATTCAGGCGAGCTTTTGGCAATCGAACCCCAAGTCAAACAGGCTCACGAGCTGCTTCATTCCAAAAGTGGCCCCGGGAGTGAGTTCCTTGGTTGGTTGGATTTGCCCCAGGAGTATGACAAGGATGAATTTTCAAGGATTCAGAAAGCGGCGGCAAAAATCCGGTCTGACAGCCAGGTTTTTGTGGTCATTGGTATCGGCGGCTCTTATTTGGGTGCGCGCGCCGCTATTGAATTTTTAAAGTCCCCGTACTATAATTCCATGAAAAAAGATACGCCGGATATTTATTTTGCCGGCAACAGCATCAGTTCCAGTGCTTTGGCGGAGCTTCTTTCTATTTGTGAGGGGAAAGAGGTTTCCATCAATATGATTTCCAAATCCGGAACCACTACGGAACCGGCCATTGCGTTCCGGGTTTTCCGCGAACTTTTGGAAAAGAAGTATGGAAAAGAAGGTGCCCGCGAGCGGATTTATTGCACAACCGATCGTGCGCGCGGTACCCTGAAGCAGCTGGCGGACACAGAGGGGTATGAAACCTTTGTGGTTCCCGACGATGTGGGCGGACGCTATTCTGTGCTGACGGCCGTGGGGCTTTTGCCAATTGCGGTCAGCGGGGCAGACTTAAACCAGCTGATGCAAGGCGCTTTACAGGCACGTGAGGAATATTGCAATCCTAATTTAAAAGAAAATGATTGTTATCAATACGCAGCCATTCGCAATCTGCTTTACAGGAAGGGCAAAACGACCGAAGTGCTGGCCAGTTATGAACCTTCTTTTACCATGATGTGCGAATGGTGGAAGCAGCTTTATGGCGAAAGCGAAGGAAAGGATCAAAAAGGCCTGTTCCCGGCTTCCGTTATTTTTTCGACCGATTTACATTCTATGGGTCAATATATTCAGGATGGACGGCGGTTTCTATTTGAAACGGTGGTACTGTTCGAGCGTGTCAAGCAGGAGATCGTTCTGCAAAAAGACCCGCAGGATGTGGACGGCCTGAATTTTTTACAGGGAAAATCCATGGCATATATCAATGAAAAAGCCTTTGAGGGAACCGTTTTGGCCCATGTGGACGGCGGTGTGCCCAATTTGGTGCTGCGCGTTTCGGATTTTTCTGAAAAATCCTTGGGCCAGCTGATTTATTTCTTTGAAAAGGCCTGTGCGATTTCCGGCTATCTGCTGGGGGTCAACCCCTTTGATCAGCCCGGTGTGGAAAGCTACAAAAAGAATATGTTCGCCCTGTTGGGCAAGCCTGGTTATGAGGCCGAAAAAGCGGCTTTGGAAGCAAGGCTCAGGCACTAAAAGAATCTCTATTTCAGGATTGAAATCCGCATTTTGCGGAAATACTAAAAATAGCAGGAGGAGTTTTGATATGGTCACTCTTATTATTGGTAAAAAAGGTTCCGGAAAGACAAAAAAGCTGATTGAAATGGCAAATGCCGCTGTGCAGAAATCGGATGGCAACGTGGTGGTGATCGAAAAAGGCTTGAAATTGACTTATGACATTTCTCACCGCGCCAGACTGGTTGACATTGATGCTTATGGGGTGCAGGGGCTGGACGGCCTGTATGGCTTTATCAGCGGAATCTGTGCAGGCAACTATGATGTGACCGACCTGTTTATTGACTCTACTTTGAAAATCATCGGTCAGGATCCGGCGGTTCTTGCTTCTTTTGTTGAGAAAGCAAACGCTTTATCTGAACTGGCCAATACCAAAATTCTTCTTTCCGTTTCTATGGATAAAAAAGAACTGCCTGAGGGCCTGAAGGCTGAGATCGCAGAGATCTAAACCGATTTTTAGTTTTGTTACGTAAGCATTGTTTTCGCTAAGGCTGCTGGCAGTGTTCCGCTGCCGGCAGCGCTTTTGTGCAAAAAGACAGCAAGGAGATCATCTGTATGTCATTTCGAAATCTGCCGGAAACCAAGCGTGAAGAAAGCGGGCTCACTTATTTTGTGCGGGAGCCCATCGTGGTAGGCGGCCAGGAGTATCATCGGTGCGCAATTCAAACTCATTTTGTTCAGCGCGGGGAGTCCTATGTGGAACTGGTGGAAAAATATGTTCTGCCTTTGTACCAGCCCGGGGATATTTTATCCCTGAGCGAAAAAGTTATTTCTATGTGCCAGAACAATGTCGTGGAGAAAAAAGATGTGAAAGTGGGCTTTTGGGCACGCTTTTTATCCAAATTCGCCTCCTCCAACAATCACGGCATTGCTATGGACGAGCCATACAAGCTTCAGCTTGCCATTAATCTGGCGGGGCTTCCCAGAATCCTTTTGGCCTGCTTTTGTTCCGCAGTGACAAAGCTGTTTGGAATACGCGGAGTTTTCTATAAGGTGGCGGGTCACGGCATCGATGGAATTGACGGGTTTTACATGGGGTCTTCTTTTGATGTGTACCATGATTTGGCTCTGCTGAATCCCAAAGAGCCGGTTAAGGTTTGCAATGATATTAAGGAACAGTTAGGCATCGACTGCCTTTTGGTGGACGCAAATGATTTGAGCGTTGTTCTCTTTGGGAAATCTGATTCTTTAGCCGAAGTTCCGGATGAGGATTTGATTGCCATGATAAAGGACAACCCTGCCGGTCAATCGGATGAATTGACCCCGCTTATTTTGATAAAAAAAGCAGATTTGTCTTGAATTCTTGTTGACAAACCAGAAGCAAGTCGATATAATAGCATATTGTAGTGTCGAGGTAATTTTATGATTCTTGAATTGAAAAAGATCATGTTAAACGACGGGGAAATCTTGCCGTTTTCGTACGAGATGTCCCTAGCCTCCACCACCATCAACGGCGTTTGTCCGTTTCTATCTCCCGTGGCGGTAACAGGCAATGTTCGGAGTCATGCGGGCGCTGCAAAGCTGGATGCCGGGGTATCTTTTGATTTTCAAATCCCCTGTGACCGCTGTACTGCGGACCTTAGCACCCATTACGATTTTAAATTTCATCATATTCTGGTGTCTTCCCTGAATGATGAAGATAATGATTTGTACATTGTGGTGGAGAATGACCGTCTGGATTTGGATGAGCTTTTGCGGGAGGACATTTTGCTGGAACTGCCCACCAAGTTTTTATGCAGGCCGGATTGCAAAGGGCTTTGCCCACAGTGCGGTCAAAACTTGAACCAAGGGCTGTGCCAATGTGTTTCCCGGCAGACTGATCCTCGTTTGGCGGTTCTGAAACAATTGATAGATTAATCTTATGATATAAGGAGGTGCTGACAATGGCGGTACCAAAGAGAAAATTGTCCAGTGCGAGAAAGAACAAAAGACGTTCCAATGTTTGGAAATTAAGTGCTCCCGCTCTGGCAAGATGTCCGAAGTGTGGGGAGTATAAAACACCTCATAGAGTCTGCGGAAGTTGTGGTCATTACAACGGCAGAGAAGTTTTGAAAATGGAAGCATGATTTCTTTTTTATTTTCGCAAAAACAGAGAAGGAGAGATCCTTCTCTGTTTTTGCTTCCATGGAATGTTTTTACTTTTTATTTTATGAAATAATATCCGTTATCTTTGTGGCAAAAAGTGTGTATCTGACAGCCACCATCCGGTTGGCGGAACAAACCAGACAGTACGGTGCCTGATGTTTTTCTGAAAGGATTACTTGACGAACTGTCAATTAAATGCCATAATTTAACGTGTAATGCGATAGTGATCAAGAATGGTTTTTTTGGACACAATAGCACAGTGGCGGGGCTTGTGATTAAAGGAGATATTATCCGTCAGCTGAGGGGCCGGGGTTTAAGCAATGTGCTGTGAATCCTTGCAGTGATGCTGCGCCGGGAGGGCGATATTTTTTTGATGATATTTCGTTAGAAGAATGAAGTGAAGCGTTGCAGATACCCGTCATTCCGGTAAAGGATGATGGATACGAGCTGCTCAGCGCAGCGGTAGGAGGAAGTATAATTTGTTAAAACCAATTGTGGCGGTTGTCGGAAGGCCAAATGTGGGGAAATCCACTTTGTTCAATAAGCTGATAGGACAGCGCCTTTCCATAGTGGAAGATACCCCCGGGGTTACCAGAGATCGAATCTTTGGCGACTGCGAGTGGGGCAGGCATAAATTTTCTCTTGTGGACACCGGTGGTATTGAACCGGAATCCAAGGATATTATTTTATCTCAAATGCGGGCACAGGCTCAGTTGGCCATTGATTCTGCCGATGTGATTATTCTGGTGACGGATTTGCGCACCGGTGTGGTTGCCACAGACGCAGAGATCGCCGCTATGCTGCAAAAAAGCGGCCGGCCTGTTATTCTGTGTGTAAATAAGTGTGACCAAATTGGTGAGCCCCCGGCAGAATTTTATGAATTTTACAATCTGGGTCTGGGAGATCCGGTGGCAGTTTCTTCTGTTCACGGACATGGAACCGGAGATTTATTGGATCGTGTGACGGAATATTTCCCGGAAGAAACCGGTGAGGATGACGAGGGGGAAGTGATCCGGGTTGCTATTATCGGCAAACCCAATGTGGGCAAATCTTCTTTGATCAATTTTGTGTCGGGAGAAAACCGCAGCATTGTGTCTGACATTGCGGGCACCACACGGGATGCCATTGATACCAAGATTGAAAACAAAGCGGGATCCTTTATTTTAATCGATACTGCCGGAATTCGCCGCCAGAACAAAGTGGAGGACGCGATTGAGCGTTACAGTATTCTGCGTGCAGAAATGGCCATTGAGCGTTCTGACGTCTGTGTTATCATGATTGATGCTACCGTAGGCTTTACCGAGCAGGACTCTAAAGTGGCCGGCCGTGCCCATGAAGCAGGCAAGGGGTGTGTCATTGCCGTTAATAAATGGGATGCGGTGGAAAAAGACGGTTATACCATGAACGAATACCGCAAACAGCTGGAGCAGGATTTTTCCTTTATGTCCTATGCGCCGATTCTTTTTATTTCGGCTAAAACAGGGCAAAGGGTAGACCGCTTGTTTGAACTGATTAAACATGTGGCCAGCATGAATACTTTGCGCATTACCACCGGTGTGCTGAATGATATTTTGGCGCAGGCCACTGCTCGCGTTCAGCCGCCAACCGATAAGGGCAAACGCCTGAAAATATTCTATATGACCCAGGCTTCTGTGAAGCCGCCAACCTTTGTTTGTTTTGTCAATTCCGCGGAGTTGTTTCATTTTTCATACCAGCGCTATCTGGAGAATCGAATTAGGGAAACCTTCGGCTTGGAGGGCACCCCGATTCGGATGATTGTCCGGGAGCACGGGGACAAATAAGGAGGGGGATCTCATTTGGAGTATGTACAAAATATGTTCTTAGCGGTATTCCTCACGGTGCTTTCTGCCTATCTGCTTGGCAGCATTAATGCATCCATTATCATCACCCGTCTGTTTGGTCATCCTACGGACATTCGTCAGATGGGCAGCGGAAATGCCGGGGCAACCAATGTGCTGCGTTCTGTGGGCAGGCTGCCGGCAGCACTGACCTTTGTATTCGACTTTTTAAAATGTGTATTGGCTGTTTTGGCGGGCCGTGCAATTTTCAGTTACTTTTTTCTGGTTCCCTGGGTGCTGCCCCAAGTCATTGAGCAGTCAGGGGCTTATATCGCCGGGATCGCCTGTATCTTAGGTCATATTTTTCCGGCCTATTTTGGGTTTCGGGGCGGCAAAGGAGTTGTTACCTCCATTGCGATGATTATGATCATTGATTGGCGTGTTTCTTTGATTGTTTGGGCAGTATTTATCATTGCGGTGGTTTTTTCGAAGATGATTTCTTTGGGATCGGTGTGTGGGGCTTTAGTTTATCCTTTTGCCACGTTCGCCATCACTTTTTTCTATGATTACCACTCCAATGCGGCGGTACCAATCTCTTATATTTATGTAGCTACGATTTCGTCCCTGATTATCGGCAGTATTGTCATTATCAAACATAGGGGCAATATCAAACGGATTCTGAATGGGACAGAAAAGAAAGTCAGTTTTCGAAAACATAACGGAAATTCTCAATAAGCTTCAGTTGGGGCTCTATATAAAACACCCTTTTCCGCACCGATGGATGCGGAAAAGGGTGTTTTATATCATTTGTAATGATTTAGGGTAAAGAAAAAAGGAACCTGCAAAAAAAGGCTCCTCTAGACTTTCCGGTTTTACGTTAATTTAGACCGCACGGGTTACTTTATTGGAACGTAAACAACGGGTGCAGGCGTGAATACGCTTGGGACTGCCGTTTACCACTGCTTTAACGCGTTTCACATTGGGTTTCCAAGTTCTGTTCGCACGTTTGTGAGAATGAGAAACTTTTATACCGAAAGCAATATCCTTGCCACAAACCTCACACTTCGCCATGTGTCTGCACCTCCTTTTAAAGGGCTGTTAATAAACTTACGTATGATATTCTAGCAAATATACAAGCGAAAAGCAAGCTTTTTTTCTTTCATTTCCCCAGGAATTGCAAAAATCAACCAAATCGTGCTCTTTTTCAGAAAATAGAACATACTATGGGCATCAGAACACACCGGAACAATCTCTTGTCTTTTATTGGAAAACGTATTATAATGCTAACTAAACATACACTTTTAGACACAGGCTGCGGTTGTTGCTGAGCCTGATGCGAAAGGCGGTACAAATGCTTTATCAAGTGATACAATCCATTTTTAAAGGCGAAGCAATTGATATGACCAGCGTTATTATGCAGATTTTGGCTGTATTAGTCATTATTTTCTGTGTTTTGCCGCTTCATGAATTGGCTCATGCCTGGACAGCAAAAAAACTGGGGGATAACACTGCACTGTATCAGGGCCGTTTGACCATTAACCCCTTGGCAAGCATCGATCCCCTGGGTTCTTTGGCGATTTTATTGTTTGGTTTCGGCTGGGCCAGACCGGTGCCTGTTGAACCCCGCAATTTTAAAAATCCCAAAAGAGATATGGCCATTACGGCGGCGGCCGGGCCGATTTCCAATGTGTTGGCAGCACTGGTGGGGGCACTTCTGCTGAATTTATTCTATGTGTTTTCCAGTGGTGTTCCTTATTCGATTGCCATTGGAATTGTGGTGTTTTTTCAGTATTATATTGCAATTAATGTCATGCTGGCAGTTTTTAACCTGATTCCGCTGCCCCCTTTGGATGGTTCCAGAATTGTGGGAGCCTTCTTGTCAGATCGTGCCTTATACCGGTATTACCAGAATCAAAGAACCATTATGATGATTCTGATTTTACTGCTGTTTATGGGTGTTTTAGATGTGCCGCTGAACTTTATGCGTATTGTGGTTCAGTCGGGAGTAGAATGGGTGGCGCTGTTGCCGTTCCGCCTGTTCGGAATGGCATAAAATATGGAGAAGCTGTCATATCACCTGCCGGTTTTTGACGGCCCCTTGGATTTGCTGCTGACGTTGATTTCCAAAAACAAGGTGGAAATTTGTGATATTTCTATCTCAGAACTGTTAGAGCAGTATTTGGAGCAGATGAACCGAATGCAGGAACAAAATATGGAGATTTCCAGTGAGTTTTTGGAGATGGCCGCGCGTTTAGTTTATTTAAAGACGGTTTCTCTGCTTCCAAGGCACGAGGAAGCAGAGGAGCTTCGCCGGGAACTCACTGGACAGCTGCTGGAATACCAGCAGTGCAAACAGGCGGCTCAAATGCTGGCCCAGGGTTTTACTTGGGACTCGTTTATTCGTCTGCCGGTCAAGCTGCCTGCCGATATGATATACAGCCGCACACACAGCCCCAGGGAACTTCTGGCGGCGTATCTGAGCGCGGCGGGACGCGGCAGGCGCTTTTTGCCCCCGCCCGCGGAATCTTTTGAAGGAATTGTAACGCGCAAGCCGGTATCTGTGGCTTCTCGAATCATTTTTGTGCTTCGCCGCCTTTGGAATCAAAAGCGGCTTCCTTTTTCTGATCTGCTTACGGAAAGCCGACATAAATCTGATATGGTGGCAACTTTTCTAGCAGTTTTGGAATTGGTAAAAAACCGCCGGATTCGTGTGGACGGCGAGGGCTTGAGTGCGGATGTAACATTGCTGAGTGGCGGTGCTGACAAATGGAAATAAAAAAATTACAGGGAGCCATCGAGGCCATTTTGTTTTCCAGCGGGGATGCGGTTCCTTTGGACAGGATAGCCGAGGCTTTGGAACTGGACAAGCCCACCACAGCCAGGCTGATGAAGAGTGTAATGGACTCCTTTCATCAATCTGTAAAAGGAATTCGGATTGTGCAGTTGGAAAATCAATATCAAATGTGTACTTTGGATGAATATGGAGAAATCATCCGGCGCACACTGGATTTAAGAAGAAACGCACCTCTTTCTCAGGCAGCTATGGAGGTTCTTGCTGTGGTTGCCTACCATCAGCCGGTGACCAAGGCTTTTGTGGAACAGGTGCGCGGGGTAGACAGTTCCGGCGTAATTGGGAACCTGTGTGAAAAAGGGCTGCTTCAGGAACAGGGGCGTTTGGATTTGCCGGGGCGTCCGCTGCTTTACGGCACCACAGAAAATCTTTTGCGCTGCTTACAGATTTCTTCTCTAAAAGAATTGCCGCCGCTGCCGCAAAGCAAGCAAGAAGATTTGGATGAAACGACCGAAGAAGCAGGTTTCGCTATAGAAGCGGCAGAAAATAAATGAGGATAGGGGGACGCCTTGATGATCTGGCTGATTGTGTTACTGGGGATACTGGGTCTGATAGCGGTCCTTCTGGCAATTCCTGTTACCGTTCGCCTGTCTTTTGATAGTGAGCGCGGGTATAGCGGCAAGATTCAGTATTTATTTTTTAAATTTCGGCTGCCTCCGGAAGAAAAAGAAGAAAAGGTTCCTTCGAAAAGAAAAGAAAAGGAAGAGCCGGACGAAAAAAAGAAGGGAATTCGGGATATAATAAAGCAAAAAGGATTCTCGGGTTTTCTGGATTTTATCGCTGAGCTGACTTCGATTGCAGGCGGCACGGCCAAACGCCTGATTTCACACATCCGGCTTAAGGAACTGAAAATCAAAGCTTTGGTTGCGGGGGAAGACGCAGCGTGTACCGCAGTGGCATACGGCGCGGTAAGCGCACTGGTTTATCCGATTGCCAGCACGTTTATCACCATAGGCAAATGTAAACACTATGACGTATCGGTTACTCCGGATTTTGAAAGCGAAGAATCCAGCGCAAAGCTGTTTTTTCATGCGAGTGTTCGTTTGTTGTTTTTGGTAATTGCAGGGCTTTATGCATTGCTTCGGTACGTCAAACGAATCATTCGCCAAAAGATGGAGCAGAATGCAAAAACAGAGCCTGTAACTGAAAACAGCAAATAAGGAAATATGAAAGAAAGCGGTGTATCAAAATGAGCAATCATCCCATTGAAGGAATGATGGACACAACTTTAGAAAAAATCAAGCAGATGGTGGACGTAAATTCCATTATCGGTGATCCGATTACAGCGCCGGACGGAACAATTATTATTCCAATATCAAAAATATCTTACGGTTTTGGATCGGGTGGTTCCGATCTGCCTGAGAAAATTTCTTCCGATAAAAATCGATTCGGCGGCGGCGCGGCGGCCGGAATTACGATTCAGCCGGTGGCATTTCTGACTATTAGCGCCGGAAATGTGCGTATGATTCAGGTGGATCCTTATTATGGTTCCGTGGATCGGGTGATTGGCATGGTTCCCGAAGTGTTTGATAAGGTGAACGATATGATGGGGCAGCGAAAAGCGAAAAAAGCGGCTGAAAAAAGTGCATCAGACAAATTAAACGATCCGCAAATCTGAGGCGTAGCGCTTTAAAAATGAAAACGATGCTCTAAAAGAATGTATTGCTATCCGTTTAAATTTTCTGCTATTTTGATATAAAAGTTTTTTGTTGCGGTAGAAACAGACAAAATTTTGATCTTTTCAAAAACCGCTCTAATAAACTGGCGTCTGCCTGCATACTATTAGCAGGCAGGTGATGAGTTTGTTAAAAAGAATTATGACAGTGCTGCTTTCGATACTGTTTCTTTCGTCGGCAGTTCCCATGGTATCAGCAGAGGAACATCAGAAGGCACCAGACGGTACCCCCGTTGTTTCTGCTCATTCGGCGGTGTTGATCGATGCCTATAGCGGAAAAGTGCTGTTCGCAAAGCAGGAATCGGAACGACTGCCTATGGCCAGCACCACGAAGATTATGACGGCTTTGTTGGCTTTGGAAACAGCAGCAGTAAAAGATCCGGTGGTTACGGTTACCGATGAAATGGTTCGGGTGGAAGGTTCTTCCATGGGATTGATGCCGGGCAACAAAATAAAGCTCAGCGATTTAGCGTCGGGCATGATGATGGTTTCAGGCAACGACGCGGCGAACACCACCGCCATAGCTGTGGCGGGTAACGCACCGGAATTTGCCAAGCTGATGAATGCCCGTGCCAAAGAAATCGGGATGAAGAATACCAATTTTGTCACCCCCTCTGGCCTGGATGCCGAAGGGCATTATTCCACTGCTTATGATATGGCGCTTTTGGGGGCAGAAGCTCTTAGCAATAATCAGTTTGCAGGGATTGTGTCTCAAAAACAGATCAGTGTAAAATTTATTAATCCGGATCAAACCATCCGGTATGGAAATCATAACAGGCTTTTAAGCCTTTACCCAGATTCTATTGGAATCAAAACCGGCTTTACCAAAAAGGCAGGGCGCTGCTTGGTCAGCGCGGCCGAACGCAATGGGGTAAAGTTGGTGGCGGTAACTTTGAATGCACCGAATGACTGGGATGATCATGAAAAACTGTATGACTACGGATTTTCTTTGTTATCCCCTTTTACCCCTGATACTTCACTGTTTGACCTGAAAGTACCCGTAGTGGGTGGCATGGTAGACTCAATGTCGGTTGTTCCCGGTGCAGTGGAGCAAATCTCATTAACCAAAGAAGAAGCGGAACAGGTTAAGCTGACGGTGGAACTGCCCCGCTTTGTTTACGCACCGGTAAGAGCCGGAGAAATGGTTGGAACAGCCCGTTACCGTTTGGGCAATGAAACGGTTTTGGAAATCCCTCTTTTAGCACAGCAGGCAGCAGATTGTCCTCAGCTGCCCAAAACGAAGCTGCAAAAGATATGGGATGGAATAAAAGCATTATTTCAATAATAACGAAGCAATTCAGTAAGGAAGTAACCTATGGCAAAAGATGTTAGACTGCAAAAAATGATGGCAGACAGCGGTATCGCCTCCCGCAGAAAAGCAGAAGAAATGATTGCCGCCGGCGCAGTGCGGGTAAACGGTGTGGTGGCAAAGATTGGCGATAAGGTCGATCCGCAAAAAGATAAAGTGACGGTTCACGGGAGGAATGTGACCAAACGCACCCGGAATGTTTATGTTATGCTGCATAAGCCCCGTGGTTTTATTACCACAATGAGCGATGAAATGGAACGAAAATGTGTGGCGGAACTGGTCAGCGAAGTGCCCGAGCGAATTTATCCGGTGGGCCGGCTGGACCGGGAATCCGAAGGCCTTCTTCTGATGACAAATGACGGTGACTTTGCCAATGCGATGACGCACCCTTCTATGCATGTTCCAAAAACATACCGCGTTACGGTGCGCCCCGGTGTTACCGAAGATCAACTGACCCAAATTGCGGTTGGCATTGTGATTGATGGCCAAAAAACAGCGCCTGCCAATGTTCATGTTATTTCTGAAGAGCCGGGCAGGGTTGTGCTGGAAATTGTATTATACGAAGGCCGTAACCGTGAAATTCGCAAAATGTGCGAAGCGTTGGGGCTGGAGGTTGCACGCTTAAAGCGGACTGCCATTGGCCCGGTGCGAATGGGTATGCTGCAGCCCGGCCAGTGGCGAAATCTGACTGGGGAAGAGGTTAAGCGCCTGATGACTGCAGCCAAAGCAGACAAAGCTGCCGCACAACCCAAAGCAGAGGGAAAAGCCCCTGTGCGGGCATCGGCCCGAAAAGGCGGCGGCTCCCCCCAAAAGAGATATTAAACCGCTATTCTAAAGTGTTTTGATAAAATGGTTTTGGTTTTGCCACAGGATATATCAGGATCCTGTGGCTTTCTTTTCTGGTCGAATCCAATTTGGTTTTTGTCAGATTTTTAACCAGTCAAAACGACGTTTTTTTCCTGTATTACACTTGTTATTCCAATGGGAATACAGTATAATAATACCAAGTATTTATTTTTATTCTTGGTTTTGCTTCTGCTGAATTTACCACACATCAGCGGCGGGCGGCTTATTCTATCGTAAGTCGTTTTTTTTATGATAAAATCATGATGAAATGAAAACCAGATATATTGCAAAGGAATGGAGGAACAAAAACATGAGTGTTGTCAGCAATAAAGAATTGCTACAAAGCTCTCGCGATGCTGTCAAGAGTAAAAAAGTGTACAAGCGCATTTCCCTCTTGGTGGATGAAGGCTCCTTTCAGGAATTGGATGCTTATGCCAAGTCTGCGGATCATGCAGCGGAGGCTGTAACGGGCTTTGGGTATGTTGACGGGATGCCGGTATATGTTTTCGCTCAGGACAGTGAAGTAGACGGGGGCGCCATGTCCAAGGTGCAGGCTTACAAGATCAGAAAGCTGTATGATTTAGCTCTGAAAACCGGTACGCCCATCGTGGGGATTTATGATTCCGTGGGGGGACGTCTGACAGAAGGCGCCGAACTTTTGGCGGCTTACGGAGAGATTTTGCAGAAAAGCAATAATTTGTCTGGTGTAGTTCCTCAAATTTCTGTAGTGTTGGGTCCTTGTGTAGGCACATCTGCTTTAATCGCAGCGGGTGCGGATTTTGTGATTATGTCAAAAGACGCGGTTCTGACTTTAGAAACCGGTGATGCAGATGGTTCTGCGCAGGTCAACTCCCAGAAGGGCATGGCTCATTTGGTGGAGAAAACCGAAGAAGACGCCATTCAAAAGGCACGTTTGCTGGTGGGGCGTCTGCCTTCCAATAACCTTGCTCTTGCCCCGGATTCGGATGTTTTGAAAGCGGGTGCAAACGCAGAACTGGAAGAAGGCATGGGCGTTGTCGATGTCATTCAGGCTGTTGTGGATGAGGGAAGCTTTATCGAGGTAAGTCCGGAATATGGCACTTCTGCCATTGCCGGGTTGGCTTTAATCAATGGCATTTCGGTCGGCGTTATCGGCTATCGTGATGTGGTGGGTTCCTATTGCTGCAACAAGGCAGCACGGCTTGTGCGCTTCTGCGATGCATTTTCTTTGCCCCTGATTACCATTGTGGATGCCGATAAGTTTGCGTCTTTAAGAGAGGCCGCAAAGCTGTCGGGTGCATATTCTGAAGCCACTACCATTAAGATTACCGTGATTACCGGTCAGGCTGTGGGTGCATTTTACATTGCCACTGCCGGTCGCGGAGCCAATGCAGATGTCACGCTGGCATGGACCAGCGCAGTCGTATCTCCGATTTCTCCTGCTGCTGCGGCACTGTTCCAGTCCGGCGGCGAACTGGCTGGCTCTGAAAATCCCATTGAGGATCGCAAACAGCTGATTGAAGACTATAAAACAACAAAGGCTTCGCCCTTTGCGGCCGCTGCCGACGGATATATTGAAGATATTATCCTGCCGGGTGAAACTCGTGAAAGACTGATAACCCAGTTGGAATTGCTGGCAGGCAAACGTGTTTCCACTTTGCCGAAAAAGCACAGCAATCTTCCTGTGTGATTTAGATAACAGGACGTTTTATTTCCTATTTTTATGAAAAGGGGTACCGAAAATGAAGAATTTAAAAATCACCGTAAACGGTGTTGCTTATAACGTTCAGGTAGAAGAAACTACCGCTTCCGCGCCTGTGGCCCCGGCCCCGGTGGCTGCTCCTGCTCCGGCTCCCGCGCCCGCACCTGTTGCGGCTCCTGCTCCGGCTCCGGCTGCACCGAAAGCTGCAGCTCCGAAAGCCGCTGCTCCCGCTGGCGGTGCCAACAGTGTAAATGCGCCCATGCCCGGCACAATTCTCAGCATTTCGGCAACTGTCGGTCAGGCTGTGAAAAAGGGTCAGGTGCTTTTGATTCTGGAAGCAATGAAGATGGAAAACGAGATTATGTCGCCTCAGGATGGCGTTATCGCAGGAATTCACGTTGCGAAAGGGGAAGCCGTGAATCCGGGAACTCCCCTCGTATCCTTCCAGTAAGGGAGGCGGAGAATCATGGTTAAAAAAATTGGAATTACCGAAACCGTTCTGCGTGACGCCCATCAGTCGCTGATTGCCACCAGAATGCCCATTGAAGATATGATCCCGATCCTGCCCAAGATGGATCAGGTCGGTTTTCATTCCTTAGAGTGCTGGGGCGGAGCCACTTTTGACTCTTGCCTGCGCTTTTTGAACGAAGATCCCTGGGACAGACTGCGCACCATTCGCCGTTTGTGCCCGAACACTAAACTGCAAATGCTGTTCCGCGGCCAGAATATGCTGGGTTACCGCCACTATGCCGATGATGTTCTGGACTATTTTGTGCAGCGCACCGTGGCAAATGGCATTGATATCATCCGTATTTTTGACGCGCTGAACGACCTTCGCAATTTGGAGCGTGCCATCAAGGCGGCCAAAAAAGAAGGCGCTCATGCTCAGGTGGGTATCTCTTATACCACCGGGCCTGTCTTTACCAATGAATATTTTGTAGATTATGCAAAGCGTATTCAGGAAGCCGGAGCCGACTCTATCTGCATTAAGGATATGGCTGCTCTTTTGACTCCTTACAAAACAGAGGAACTGGTAAAGGCGTTGAAATCTGCTGTTGATCTGCCGATTCAGCTGCATACCCACTATACTTCTGGCCTTGCGTCCATGTGTGCTATCAAAGGTGTGGAAGCGGGCGTCGATTTTGTGGACACCGCGATGTCCCCGCTGGCTCTGGGCACGTCTCATGCACCCACAGAGTCCATTGTGGCGGCGTTCCAGGGAACAGAGTATGACACCGGGCTGGATCTGGTTCTGCTCAACGAAATCCGTGAATATTTCATGACCCTTCGGGAGAAATATATTGCAAACGGACTTTTGGATCCCCAGATGCTTGCTACCAACACCAAGGCGCTTTTGTATCAGGTTCCCGGCGGCATGTTGTCTAACCTGCTTTCTCAGCTGAAACAGGCCGGAAAAGCTGACCAGCTGGAAGAAGTTATGGCCGAAATTCCGCGTGTTCGTCAGGATTCCGGTTACCCGCCTTTGGTAACACCCACTTCTCAGATTGTGGGTACTCAGGCGGTGTTCAACGTGATTACCGGCGAGCGTTATAAAATGTGCACCAAGGAATTTAAGGATATGGTAGCCGGAAAGTACGGAAAAACGCCGATGCCGATTGATCCTGCTTTCCGCAAAAAGATTATTGGCGACACAGAAGTAATTGATTGCCGCCCCGCTGATTTGCTGGAGCCGGAGCTGGAAACTCTGCGCAAAGAAGCGGCTCAATGGACGGAGCAGGAAGAGGACGTTTTGTCCTATGCCCAGTTCCCCAAAGTAGCAGAGGATTTCTTCAAAAGGCGCCGTGACGCGAAGTACGGCATCAACAGCCAGTACGCCAATGAGGAAAAACAGGTTCATCCTGTTTGATAGCCGCCGAATTTCCGGGGAATCCTGATGACCCGGGGGTTTATAGCCATAGTGTGTGGCAATTGCTTTGCAGAGTGATTGCAAAGGCATTCTAAAGGCACAAACCGTATCCTTTTGGGGTATGAACAGGCACTGCCTGTTTTGAAGGTACAAAGTATTTTCAAGTTCGGTGTTTCTATCGTTTGTAATAACAGTCCCAAGGCCTGTGTCAGGCTTGGGACTGTTATTCCTTTGCTGTGCTTTTTCTTTGAAGGAAAAAGCGGTGAAGGTTGCAATTGTGTAATAAAACTGGTAAAATGAAGTGATAATATTTTGAAAGCGCGAGCTTTCGTAATCTTACTAACGTTGGGATGATACGCCATGATAAAAAGTATGACGGGGTATGGCCGGGCGGAAGGGACCCTGGATGGGCGATACATCATAGTCGAAATCAAATCGGTGAACCATCGGTATTTTGAATTCAACTCAAAAGTCACACGGGGTTACTCTTTTTTGGATGAAAAATTAAAGTCTTATTTGCAAAAAAGAATCTCCCGGGGAAAAGTAGATGTGTTTGTTTCCATTGAAACGTTGCAGGATGCAGATGCACAGGTTCTTGTCAATCATTCTGTGGCTGCGGGTTATTTAAATGCTTTAAAAGAACTGCGGGATACTTATGGGCTGAAAGACGACATTACCGTAATGGGCCTTTCCCGGTACAGTGACATTTTCACGGTGCACCGCACACCAGAAGATGAAGACCAAATTTGGGCAAGCGTGTCTCAAATTGCAGAGCAGGCGATGGAACAGCTGCTGCAAATGCGCGAGCTGGAAGGCAGCCGTTTGAAGGCAGATATCGCCCGCAGAGCCGGGACAATCATTTCCTTGGTGGATGCGGTGGAAGAACGATCCCCTGTTACGGTGCAGGAATACCAGCAAAAGCTGCTGACGCGTCTTCTGGATTTGCTGCATGACAGCAACATTGAAGAGCAGCGGGTGCTGACCGAAGCTGCAATTTTTGCAGATAAAATTGCTGTGGCAGAAGAAACCGTCCGTCTGCGCAGTCATTTTGATCAATTGAATTTAATGCTGGAATCCTCTGAAGCGATTGGCAGAAAGCTGGATTTTCTCGTGCAGGAAATGAACCGGGAAACCAATACCATCGGTTCCAAGGCGTCTGATTCTCAGATTGCCTATATGGTGGTTGATATGAAAGCGGAAATTGAAAAAATCAGAGAACAGATTCAAAATATCGAATAGTCATTCTTAGGAGGAAACACAGCATGAGGCTTATTAACATTGGTTTTGGCAATATGGTGTCTGCCAATCGCCTGGTGGCTATTGTCAGTCCCGAGTCAGCGCCGATTAAGCGCATTATACAGGACGCCAAAGAACGGGGCACTTTAATTGACGCGACTTATGGCCGGCGCACCCGGGCAGTCATTGTAACAGATAGCGACCACGTTATCTTGTCGGCGGTTCAACCCGAAACGGTTGCAAACCGGCTCAATGACCGGGATGAAGACATGGCTGATGAGGAGCTGGATGAGAATGACTAAAGGATTAATGGTGGTGTTTTCGGGGCCTTCGGGTGTTGGAAAAGATACGGTGCTTCGGGCATTGCTTGCTCAGGAGGACAGTGTCAAGCTGTCTGTTTCGGCTACAACCCGTTCCCCGCGCCCCGGCGAACAGGATGGACGGGATTATTATTATGTAACCCGTGAACAATTTCAGACAATGATCGAGAATGGCGAAGTGCTGGAGCATGCCGAATATTGCGGCAACTATTATGGTACTCCTTTGGGTCCCATTCAGGAATGGCAGGGAAAAGGATATGATGTCATTCTAGAAATCGAGGTACAGGGCGGCGCCCAGATCAAAGAAAAAAATCCGGACTGTGTCAGTGTGTTTTTGCTGCCGCCTTCGCTGGAAGTTTTAGAATCCCGCCTGCGGGACAGGGCTTCAGACAGCGAAGATGTGATAGAAAAACGCCTGACGGCGGCCTGCGACGAAATTCAGCAGGCACGAAATTATGATTATTTAATTGTGAATGATACGGTAGAACATGCGGTGGAGCAAATTCGTGCGATTCTTTGTGCAGAAAAACTTCGTTTTCACCGTGCCGATTCTAATATTGAAAGGATGCTGAATTATGCTAAGACCATCTCCTGAGGCTTTTTCCACTCCGAACCTGAGCCAGTATTCCATTGTGGTGGCTGTTGCCAAACGCGCCAGAGAAATCGCAGACGAGGCAGAAAAGGCGGGGGAAATCCTGATTGAAAAGCCGGTGGATCTGGCGGTACGGGATTTTATCCAGCACAAATATAAAGTGATACTCCCCGAGCAGGAACCCGGTCAGGAATATTTTGGGGAACGATAATCCAGCGGGTGAGGAGAATCCATGGAGCAGATGACCACAGCGAATGTGGCAGTGGAAAATACGGCGTATCATTTTGATAAGGATTTTACTTATCTGGTTCCGCCGGGAATGGCTGTTTTGGCCGGATGCCGGGTTTTGGTTCCTTTTGGAAACGGAAATCGAAAGCGGCAGGGGATTGTGCTTTCTGTGCAGCCATGTCAGCAAGTGGAATCTTTAAAGCCCATTGCAGTTGTGCTGGACGAAGCACCTTTGCTTTCTGCTGAGCAGCTGCTTTTGGTCCCCTGGTTAAAAGATCGATATTTTTGCACGTTATTTGATGCCGCCAAACTTTTGTTGCCTGCGGGGATTAATTATAAAATTTCCACCCAATACATGTTGGCCATTCCCAAAGCGGAATGGGGGGAACAAGATTTTTCAGAATCTGAGTGGCTGTTGCTTTCTCGACTAGAGCAAAAACCCGCTGCGGAAGAAGAATTGCTGCAAATGTTGGGGCCACAATCGGGGCGTTCCGTTTTAGAAAAGCTTTGTTCTGTGGGAATTCTAAAAAAAGACAGCGCAGCCACACGCCGCATCGGTGATGCGATGCGGAAGATGGTGCGCCTTACAACCGAAGATGCGCCGGATACCCTTTCCCCAAAGCAACGGGAGGTATTCCGGTTACTTTTCACTATTGGCTCTGTTTCTGTGAAGGAACTTTGTTATTTTGCAGGGGTTACGTCTTCTGTTACGGATGCTTTGGTCAAAAAAGGCCTTGCCATATATTATGAAGAGGAACGATATCGCAATCCGTATCAGCTGGCTCAAGCACAGGAATCTGTGCCGGATATTTGTTTGTCGCAAGAGCAGCAAGAGGCCTATGAAGGCCTGCTGAAGCAATATCGGGCCGGCGGCGCGGTATCGCTGTTATACGGAGTAACCGGCAGCGGAAAAACCCAGGTGTTTCTACGCTTGATTGAAGATGTGATTGCGGATGGGCGCGGTGTAATTGTGATGGTACCCGAAATTTCACTGACGCCTCAAACCGTGTCTTTATTTCATCAAAGATACGGCTCCAAAGTAGCGGTATTTCACAGCGGCCTGTCTTTGGGGGAACGGCTGGATGAATGGAAGCGGGTCAAAACTGGACAGGCCATGATTGTGGTGGGAACTCGATCTGCGGTGTTTGCACCCTTTGAAAATCTGGGGCTAATCGTAATGGACGAAGAGCAGGAAGCCACCTATAAATCGGAATCGGCACCCCGTTACCACGCTCGGGAAGTGGCCAAGTTTCGATGTGCTTACCAGAAAGGGCTTCTTCTTCTTTGTTCGGCTACTCCATCTGTGGAAAGCACTTTTTTTGCCCAAAAGGGAAGATATTCGCTGCATCCGCTGCCCAGCCGTTTTGGTCCGGCTCAACTGCCGAAGGTTACGGTGGTGGACATGAACCAAGAGGTTTTGGCGGGAAACACTTCTGCTTTTAGCCAAACCCTTCGGGATGCATTAACCCGCACCATCGAAAAAGGGGAACAGGCGATTTTACTTTTGAATCGCCGTGGCTATCATACCTTTGCCTCCTGCAAAGCTTGCTCCGAAGTGGTCAGCTGCCCCAATTGCAGTATCTCTTTGACTTATCACGCGGCAAATCACCGTTTGATGTGCCATTACTGTGGATATTCCATTCCGGCTTCCAAGTGCTGCCCTTCCTGTAAAGAAGACGCGGTGCATTTTTCCGGGGCGGGAACCCAGCGGGCAGAAGAGCAGCTGGCACAGTTATTCGCTGAGGCACGAATTCTTCGTTTGGATACGGACACCACCATGGGCCGTTTTTCTTATGAAAAAAAGCTTGAACGGTTTGAAAAAGGCGAATATGATATGATCATAGGAACCCAAATGGTAGCCAAAGGCCTTGATTTTGCCAATGTTACTTTGGTGGGGGTTCTGTCGGCAGATCAGTCTCTTTATGGGGATGACTTTCGGTGTTCGGAACGCTCTTTTGACCTGTTAACCCAAGTGGTTGGCCGTTCGGGGCGCGGTTCGTTTGCCGGGCAGGCTGTCATTCAAACCTTTACGCCGGAAAACCGGGTGATCCAGTTGGCTGCGGCTCAGGATTACGGCACCTTCTATAAAGAAGAAATTGCTTTTCGGCGTGCAATGCTGTATCCGCCTTTCGCGGATTTTGTTATGGTGGGTTTTGTTGGGCAGAATGAAGATAGGGTGTGTCAGGCCAGCCTGTTCTTTATGGATTTGCTTCGCAAACTGGCCAGCCGGGAATATCCGGATCTGCCCCTTCGGGTGCTGGATCCTTCCCCGGCGCTTGTCACTAAGGTAAGCAATAAATACCGCTATAAGCTGATGATAAAGTGCAGGAACGACAGACGGTTCCGAACGATGCTTTCACGGCTTTTGACGGAATTCTCTGCCGATCGGCGTTATACGCAGATAACGGCTTTTGTGGACAGCAATCCGGCGTCCACTTTATGAATACTTATGAATGGAGGAATGAGCAATGGCGATTCGCAATATTGTGAAGGATGGCGACCCGGTTCTATTAAAAGTATCCCGTCCTGTGGAAAAATTTGATGAGAAGCTGGCAATGCTATTAGATGATATGAGAGAAACCGTCACCGCTGCAAACGGAGCCGGTTTAGCGGCGCCTCAGGTGGGAATCCTGCGGCGTATAGTTGTGGTGGTGAATATAGAGGACGAAAGTATTTTGGAACTGGTGAACCCGGAAATCCTTGAGAGTGATGGGGAACAAGACGGTGCAGAAGGTTGCCTGTCGTTTCCCGGCCAGTATGGATTGGTAAAGCGCCCCATGCGGGTAAAGGTTCGTGCTCAGGATCGCCAGGGTAAGTTCTTTGAGCTTGAGGGAGAGGAATTTTTAGCCCGAGCGTTTTGCCACGAGATCGATCACCTGAACGGGGTGGTATTCAAACAGCGTGTCAGCCGCATGCTGTCTGAGGATGAATTAGAGGACTGATTACGGGAGGAAAATCATATGCGGATTGTTTTTATGGGAACACCGGATTTTGCCGTTCCGTGTCTTCAGGCTTTGCTGGATGCGGGGCATCAGATTTGCGGCGTTTTCACTCAGCCCGATAAGCCAAAGGGCCGGGGATACACCCTGACTCCTCCTCCGGTAAAAGAACTGGCGTTAAAACGGGGACTTCCCGTTTATCAGCCGGATACCCTTCGCACACCGGAAGCACAGGAATTGGTTGCTTCTTTACAGCCAGAGGCTATTGTGGTGGTGGCTTACGGCAAGCTGCTCCCCAAAGCTGTTCTGACACTTCCGCCTTATGGCTGTATCAATGTTCACGGCTCTTTGCTCCCCAAGTATCGGGGTGCGGCCCCCATTCAGTGGGCGGTGATTAACGGAGAACCCGTTACCGGGGTTACCACCATGTATATGGATGAAGGACTGGACACTGGTGATATTCTGCTGACGGCAGAAACAGCAATTGGCGAAAATGAAACTTCTGGCGAACTATTTGACCGCCTTTGCATTTTGGGTGCGCAAGTATTGGTAGACACGATTCAGGGACTTTCGGCGGGGACTTTGACTCGTATCCCGCAGGAAGAAAGCAAATCAAGCTATGCATCCATGCTCAGCCGGGAATTGTCACAAATTGATTGGAACTGCTCTGCCCAAGAAATTCATAATTTGGTTCGGGGGCTTTCTCCCTGGCCAACAGCTTCTTCCCAATACTTGGGAAAACGGCTTAAAATTCATCAGACAGAGGTTCTGCCGGATGCACCGGGCGCACCCGGGCAAGTGCTCGGGGGAAAAGATTTTCTGGTTTCCTGCAGCGGCAATACAGTGCTTCGGCTGGTTACGGTTCAATATGAGGGCGGAAAAAGAATGAACGGTTCCGATTTTCTAAGAGGCCATCCGGCGTTACCGGATACCAAATTGGGAGAATAACGGAGGGATACCATGGAATATTTTTTCTATGATCACACTTATTTTATTTATATTGTGCCGGCGCTGATCATTTCGATGGTGGCTCAGCTTCGGGTTCAGTCTGCATTTCGCAAATATTCTAAAATTCCAAATCGGCGAAACCTGACGGGAGCAGAGGCAGCCCGCCAGGTTTTGCGCTTTCATGACATTACAGATGTTCCCATTCAGCCCATCGGCGGGCAATTGACAGACCATTATGACCCCAGAAACAACAGCATCAGCCTGAGCGAGCCGGTTTATGACAATGCCAGCATTGCCGCGGTGGGGGTGGCAGCACACGAAGCAGGACACGCCGTTCAATATGACCGGGGATATTTTCCGGTAAAAGTGCGGACATTCATGGTCCCGGTCGTGAATTTTTCTTCCCGCATGGGAATCCCGCTGGTTGTTGTTGGGATGTTTATGCCGGTGCAGTATGAATTTATCATTTACGCCGGCATTGCGATGTACTCTATGGCAGTTGTGTTTTCTATTTTAACTCTGCCGGTGGAGCTTAACGCCAGTGCCAGGGCAATCAGTGCGCTGGATCGTTCCGGAATGCTGACAGAAGAGGAACTTCGGGGAGCATCCAAAGTCCTCAGGGCTGCCGCGCTGACTTATGTTGCCGCTGCATTTGCCGCGATTCTATCCCTGTTGCGTCTGCTGGCGATTATGGGAAACCGAAGGAGATAAACGCGAATGACACCAAACGCCAGAACAGCAGCCTTGCAGGCGCTGCTTCATGTGGATGAAAACGAAGGATATTCGAATATAGTCATTGACAAAACATTACGGCGATTCCAGCTGGAAAGCCGTGACGCCGCTTTGGCCACAGCGCTTTTTTATGGGGTGCTGGAACGCCGCATTACTTTGGATTATATCATTCAAAGCTTTTGCCGAAATTCCGGCCAACCCCTTCAGCCTGTGGTACGAGAGATTTTGCGAATTGCGGTATACCAAATTCTTTATATGGAAAAAATACCAACATCGGCGGCAGTGAACGAAGCAGTAAACGCGGCAAAAGAAAATGGTGCTGTAAAGGCTTCGGGCTTTATTAACGGCGTTCTTCGCTCTATTTTGCGCGCGGAAAATCCTTTGATTCTTCCCGATGCGGCAAAACACCCGCGAAAAGCCCTTTCTGTGCGCTATTCCTGCCCGGAATGGCTGATTCAGCTTTGGTCGGACTCTTATGGAGAAGAACTTTGTTTCTCTCTTTTAGAAAGCTTATTCTCGAAGCCGCCGGTATACGCAAGGGTAAATACGGCTAAAATCTCTTTAGAAGATTTGATTCCGGTATTGGAGCAGGAAGGTGTAAAGGCTAAAGCCGTTACATTGGTTTCTGATTCTTTGGAACTGGAAGATACCGGAGCCGTTGCCTCTTTAGAAAGCTTTCAACAGGGGCTGTTTCACATTCAAGATCTTTCGTCGCAGCTTTGCTGTGCCTTGGTGAATCCTCAGCCCGGCGAACGGGTGCTGGATGTGTGTGCAGCTCCCGGGGGAAAATCTTTTACCATGGCTCAGCGAATGGAAAACAAGGGCGAGCTTTTGGCCTTTGACAAATATAAGGGAAAAGCCGGACTGATTCGCCAGGGGGCGGAACGCCTGGGCCTTTCCATTATCCAGGCGGCTGTTCGTGATGCCGCTGCCCCAAAAGACGCTTTGGCACCGGGGCAAAAAGTCCTTTGCGACGCCCCTTGTTCCGGTTTGGGGATCATTCGCAGAAAGCCTGAAATCCGCTATAAGCCTCAGGCTTCTCTTGACAGCCTCCCGGATTTGCAGTACCTTATACTCTGTAGATCCTCTGCTCTGACAGAGCCGGACGGGCTGTTGGTTTATTCAACCTGTACGCTGAATCCGAGGGAAAACGGAGAGGTAGCGGCACGGTTTTTAAAAGAGCATCCGGAGTTTGTTCCGGAGCCGCTTCACTTGCCGAATAACATTCGGCGGGTGGTGCCGGAACCGGAATATCAAATGACACTATTGCCGCCGGTTCACGGCACGGATGGCTTTTTTATCGCGGCCTTCCGCCGCCGACGGGAGTAAGGATATGGCACAAAAAGAAATGAATTCAATGACGGAAGAAGAAATTCTTCGAGATTTTAAAGAACAGGGAATGCCGGCTTTTCGGGCACGGCAGGTCTATCAGTGGCTGCACCGCGGGGTTCACAGCTTTGAGCAAATGACGGATCAATCCAAACAAACCCGGGGTTTGCTAGCCGAAAAGTATTACATCTCTGTAGCAACTATTGAAAAAAAACTTATTTCTAATTATGATAATACCATTAAATACCTGTTCCGTTTTGCAGACGGCGAAATGGTGGAAAGCGTTTTGATGCAATACCGCCATGGATATACGATTTGTATTTCAACTCAGGTAGGGTGTAAAATGGGGTGTACTTTCTGTGCCACCGGGCAAGGCGGGTTTTCTCGTAACTTGACGCCGGCAGAAATGTTGGCTCAGGTTCAGGCGGCGCAGCAGGATGCAGGGGTTCGCATTTCTAATATTGTGCTGATGGGCATGGGCGAACCGCTGGATAACTATGAAAATGTCCTGCGCTTTTTAGAACTGGTTTCTTCAGAGCGCGGTCTTAATATTGGTATGCGGCACATTTCCCTTTCCACCTGCGGTGTGGTAGACAAAATTTATGATTTGGCCGACCGCAAGCTGCAGCTGACCTTATCGGTTTCGCTGCATGCGCCAAACGACCAAATTCGATCGCAAACCATGCCGGTGAACCACAAATGGGGCGTGGATGAGCTGTTAAAAGCTTGCCGGTACTATTCTGAGGTAACGCACCGGCGCATATCGTTTGAATATGCCATGATATCCGGGGTTAACGACAGCGATGCCTGTGCCAGAGAATTGGGCAGAAAGCTGCGGGGCACACTTTCTCATATCAATTTAATTCCTGTTAATCAGGTGACGGGAACAGGATATCACAGTGCATCCGTGGAAAGGCAGCAGGCATTTATTCGAATTCTAGAGAAAAATGGTCTGACGGCCACGGTGAGAAGAACGCTTGGTTCAGATATCAATGCTTCCTGTGGGCAGCTTCGCCGCAGGCAGCAAGAGGAGGTGACCGGTCTTTGAAACTATTTAGTAAAACCGACATTGGGCAGGTAAGACAATCAAATCAGGATGCTTGTGCCGGGGAACTTTTTGCTCAGGACCGGGCGTGGGCGGTAGTCTGTGATGGAATGGGCGGTGCAGCTGGGGGAAATATCGCCAGCAGCCTTGCGGTGCAGACGATAGCCGCCAAAATGACAGCGGATCTTTTGGATTCGGTCGGCGATGATACTGAGCGCAAGGAATGGATGGCTCAGGCAGTTCAAGAGGCAAATCAGGCAGTATATCGCCTTGCCAGGGAAAAAGAAGAGCTTCGGGGGATGGGAACCACAGTTGTTTTGGCGGTGGTTTGTCAGCAGTTTGTTTCGGTGGTTCACGCCGGTGACAGCCGCGCTTATCTGCTGTTGCCGGACGGTGATATCCGCCAGATCACAGTAGATCATTCTATGGTGCAGGAGTTGGTAGATAAAGGGGATCTGACAGAACAGGAGGCACAAACCCATCCGCAGAAGAATATCATCACAAGAGCGCTGGGGGTTCAGCCGGCGGTGGAAGTGGATTATATTCAGGAGCCGTTCCCTGAGCGGGCAAGGCTTTTGATCTGTACGGACGGCTTGTCGAATTATGTTGGAACCGAACAGATTTCTCAGCTGTCGCTAGAGCTGGATGCAGAAAGCTTTTGCGAGCAGCTGATCGAATCTGCAAACCATGCGGGCGGCGGTGACAATATTACAGTTGTCGTGATCGAAAACTGACCATGTGATTGGAGTGATACTTGTTGGATAAGTATACCGGAAAAAGGCTGGACGGCCGTTATGAAATCCATGAATTGATCGGTGTTGGTGGAATGGCGGTTGTCTACCGCGCTTATGATCAGATAGATGACCGCACGGTGGCCATTAAGATTTTAAAAGATGAATTTTTGGGCAACGAAGATTTTATCCGTCGCTTTAAAAATGAATCCAAGGCAATTGCCGTATTGTCACATCCCAACATCGTCAAGGTATACGACGTAAGTTTTGGGGATAGAATTCAGTATATTGTCATGGAATATATTGATGGAATTACCCTGAGGGAATATCTGGATCAACAGAAAGAAATGAAATGGAAAGAAGCCATTCATTTTAGCGTGCAGATTCTTCGCGCACTGCAGCATGCCCATGAAAAAGGAATTATTCATAGGGATATTAAACCCCAAAACATCATGCTGCTGCAAGATGGCACCATTAAGGTAACCGATTTTGGCATTGCCCGTTTCTCTCGAAATGAAACGCGCACCATGACAGATAAAGCCATCGGTTCTGTACATTATATCGCGCCGGAACAGGCGCGGGGCGATTTGACAGACGAAAAAGCAGACATCTATTCGGTGGGTGTCATGCTGTATGAAATGATTACCGGGCAGCTTCCCTTTGAAGCAGATAATGCGGTGTCTGTGGCCATCATGCAGCTACAGGCCGATCCTCGTCCGCCGCGGGATATCAACCCGGCCATTCCCGACGGCCTAGAGGAAATCACCCTGAAGGCAATGCAAAAAAACGCCACACAGAGGTACCAGTCTGCAGCGGAAATGCTGCGGGATATTGAACAGTTTCGCCGAAACCCAAGCATCAGCTTTCAATATAAGTATTTTATTGATGAGAAGCCCACGAAATATGTGGATGCCATCAATACGGTGCGTGGGACGGAAACGGCAGCTTACAATGACAATTATGCATATGAGGAGGATTTCTCCCGGGGTAAAAAGAAAAAATCCACAGCCACTTTGGTCATGAGCGGTATTTTATCGGCATTCTTGTTGGCGGCGCTGGTGTTCGGCATTATGGCGCTGACCCGCAGCTGCAGTGTGCAGGAAGTTCAAGATGTGGATTTGCCTAATTTTATCGGACAGAAAATCTCTGATATTCAGGCCAACGATGCATACAAAGAGTTTCAACTTAAAATTGAGTATGGAGAAGATCCGGAGCAAGAAGCCGGAATTGTGCTGGAACAAAACCCCAAGGGCACCAAAAAGGTAAAGGCCAATGCGGAAATTACGCTGACAGTTAATGGCGACAGCCAAAAGGTGACCATTCCGCCGCTGAAAGGTTTGACCCAAGAGGAAGCACAAGCTAAGCTGACGGCGCTGAAACTGCAGTATAAGGTGTATCAAGTGGAAGATGACCAAACGGCTGCCGGTTATGTTAAGGACTCGGATCCGGCAGAAGGCACCGAGGTCGCCGAAATCGGAACTTTGATAAAACTTTATGTCAGCAAAGGCCCCTCTTCGGTTGAGGTCAGTGTGCCGGCGGTCATCGGCAAAAACCTGGATGCAGCCAAGACCGATATTCTGGCGGTAGAGCTGACAGTGGATTCTGAAATTATTTATGTGGATGACAGCGATAAGGCAGAAGGCGTGGTAATTGAAACATCTCCGCTGCCGGGGGTGAAGGTAGCTAAGGGCACACCGGTAAAAATCAGTGTCAGTTCTGGGAAAAAGAGCGAAAAAAACATTGATATTTATGTGCAGCTTCCCACGCATGTAACCCATGATATTTCGCTGAAAGCTTATTTAGATGGCACTTTGTATTCCGAAAAAACTGTAAATCCCTCTTATAATGGGGTATATCAAATGAGTTTTAAAGGAACTTCGGGACAAAAAACATTAATCATTCAGCTGGACGGCCAGAAGTATAATACCTTTTTGTTGGACTTTGATACCGGAAATCCGCGGCAAACGGAAAGCTATGAGTATCAAGACAACAGCCAGTCTCCGGATAACGGACAGATAACGAGGTCACCCTGATGAGAATGGAACAAGGATTATTGCTGAAAGGTATCGGCGGCTTCTATTATATAGAAGCCGCCGATACGGTGTATGAAGCCAAGGCCAGGGGGATTTTTCGCAAAAAAGGAATTACCCCCTTAGCAGGGGATTTGGTAGAGTTTAGCGTTGGTGACGATGATACCTGCACCATTGAAACCATAGGGGAGAGAAAGAATTTT
Organism: Clostridium minihomine; assembly: GCF_900240385.1. Lineage (GTDB taxonomy): Bacteria > Bacillota > Clostridia > Oscillospirales > Acutalibacteraceae > Faecalispora > Faecalispora minihomine. The sequence goes on from NZ_OEQH01000003.1 coordinate 354,339, forward strand.
TTGATTCGCCCCCCAATTGCCAACCTGGATCAATTGTTTGTGGTGGTGTCAATTCTCAGCCCGATACCAAATCTTCTGGTGATTGATAAAATGATAGCGGCTGCGGAAGAAAAAAACATTGAGCCGATTGTGGTTTTTTCAAAAACGGATTTGCAATCTTGTGAGGAATACCGTCAAATTTATGAAACAGCAGGAATCCCTTTTGTGGCGGTTTCTTCTGTTAGCGGCGAGGGTGTGGATCGGGTTCGAGAAATGCTTTCGGGAAAGATTTCGGCTTTTTCGGGCAATTCCGGTGTGGGGAAATCCTCCTTATTAAACAGGCTGGATGAGCGCCTGAGCCTGCCCACGGCAGAAATTAGCCAAAAGCTGGGGCGCGGCCGGCATACCACCCGGCAAGTCGAGCTTTTAAAACTGGGGCCAGATACTTATGTGGCAGATACCCCGGGTTTTTCATCGGTTGATATGATTCAGACAGATTTGATTCATAAGGAAAACCTTCCTTATAATTTCCGGGAGTTCGCCCCTTATCTGCATCAGTGTCGGTTCCCTTCCTGTTCCCACACAAAAGAAAAGGGCTGTGCGGTGTTAGCCGCCCTGGAAGAAGGAAAGGTTGCGCCTTCTCGCCATCAAAGTTATTTGGCCATGTATGAAGAAATCAAAAATATTAAGGAATGGGAACACAAATGAAAACTTGCGTAATTATTGGTTCGGTTCCGGTGAAAAACTCGAACCTGTTAAAGGAATATTGTACGGAATCCTTTGTCGTTTGTGCCGACGGCGGGCTTGATGTGGCGCAGCAGCATGGAATCATTCCCGATTTGCTGGTTGGGGATTTTGATTCCGCAAAATCAGAACCGCCGGCAGGGGTAGAAGTCATTCGTCTTCCGGTTCATAAGGATGAATCAGATACGATGTTTGCCGTGCGCGAAGCAATGCGCCGGGGCTATCAGGAATTTATTCTTATGGGGGTTTTGGGCGGCGAACGGTTTGACCATTCCTATGCGGCACTTTGCGTTTTGCAATTTATTGCGATGCAAAGCGGCCGGGGCGTGGCGGTTGGCGATGGCTGCCAAGTGTTTGTTTTGTCCAGCGGGCGTTTGCGCCTTCGGGATATGGCAGGGCAGGGGGTTTCGGTATTCCCCTTTGGCGTTCCCAGCTGCATGGTCACTTATCAGGGCTTGGAATACCCTTTAAATCGCCATACGCTGTATTCTCAGGATCCTTTGGGGGTCAGTAATCAAATTTTAGATTCCAGTGCAGAAATTATTTTGCATTCTGGCATCGCTTTAATAATTGTACAGGAACCAAATTTCTAATTGCGTATATACTGTAATAAGGCGAAAACAGAAATAAGCCTTATACTGGATATGGGCGGTGAGTTTTATGCGGAAGGGGTGCAAACGCGGGGGCGGTCTGGCGGCTTATGCGGTGGCATTTGGTTTAGGATTGGTTCTTTCGTGTTTTCTTCCGATAGGGCTTACCATGTTCATCATGGCGGTACTAGTGGTGGCGCTGGGAATTGCGCTGCTGCGCTGCTGAACATAATTAGGAGGTCTGTACAATGAAAGTTGTAGTAGTAAGAAGCTCCGGGTTTTTTGGCTTTATTTTGAGGAAAATGTTCGGGATTCCCAAAAATCATGAAGAGTAAGGAACCGCAGTCAAAATTACAGCACATAAAAAGAAGAGCCGGCCTTGTGCCGGCTCTTCTTTTTCTATTTTATTTTTAGCATATCCGGGACAGGATGCGAATAGAAATTAGGTAGAAACAGGAAAAGGAGAGAATCTCTATGGAGTATACACTCAACCGGCAGTCCATCTGCGCCAGCGAGATCATATTTGACGGCTGCCAGGAACAGCCGATCGACCTGGATTTCAGCCTTCCTGATTATTGTCCGGATATACAGCGCATCTTAAAATGCCAGGTTTGCCCCCGTATTACCAGCAGAACTATCATGGGGGATCATCTGGAAATAGAAGGCTCTGCGGCAATTAAGGTGATTTATCTGGATTCCGGTGGAGGTTGTATCCGGTGCTGTGAAAATGTCAAACCATTTTCCGCGTCCATCCAGCTGAAAAAACAGGCGGAGGACGCCGTGATCTTTACCAGCACCCGGGTGGAATATATTAATTGCCGGGCAACCAGTCCCCGCCGTTTGGATATTCATGGGGCATTTTCCATTTGCGCCAAGGTGGCGGAAAAGTCTTATCAGGAATTTGTAAAAGAAATTCAAGGGGAAGACATTCAGCAAAAAAGTCAGCAAATTCCAACAAGCCAGGTAACGGCCATTTCTCAGCAGCAGTTTTCTGTGTCAGAGGTTTTGGAAATCAGCGACAGCAAGCCGCCGGCCAACACCATGATTCGTACCGGGGCAACCGCTTGTGTTCATGACTACAAAGTGGTGACGGGAAAACTGATTTTAAAGGGGGAAGTCAGTGTAAAACTGCTTTATGCCCCCGAATCGGATGATATGCTGCCGGAAGCAATGGAATATGTGATTCCATACAGCCAAATGGTAGATTGCGATGGTTTGGAAGAAGATCATCTTTGTGATGTGAATGTGGATGTTCTGGGCTTTGACGTTCAAATCAAAAGCGATTCCTCTGGCGAAAATACGCTCTTCGAATCTGATATTCGAATGGCAGCCAACCTGATAGCCTATGAGGACACCGAAATATCCATTGTCACAGACGCTTACTCTACCGAGTTTGAATTGGAAACTCAAACTCAGTCCAAAGCAGTGTTCCGTTTGGTAGAAATGATTAATGACACCGTCACCCAAAAGAACAGCTTTGAATTAGGGGAAGGCGGTATTACAAAAGTCATTGACATCTGGAACGAAATCAGCAGCGTATCCGCTGAAGAAGACGAAGATCAATTACACTTTACCGGCAAGCTGAATCTGTGTATTTTAGCTCTTAACGCACAGGAAAAACCCTTCTATTTTGAACGGGTTGTGGATTTTTCCGGCAGTCACGAATGGCGTCAAAAACCGAAAGGAGTATTTTGCGCTCCCCGGGTAGATGTCAGCAATATTAGCTTCCGTATCACAGGCAGCACAGGAATCGAGGTCAAAACAGAGTTAAGACTGACCGCTGCCGTGTTCCAGTCCAGCAGTTATAAAATGATTGCCGATGCCAACGCAGATGAAACACGCGTGCGGTCTAAAGATTCCTCGGCGGCGCTTACCATTTATTTTGCCGACGCAGGGGAGAGCCTTTGGGAAATCGCCCGGCGCTACTGCACTTCAATCGATGCAATTAAAAAAGAAAACGAGCTGGAGGAAGACTTTGCTGAGAATAGGGGGATGCTGTTAATTCCAATGTAAGTGTTCCCAAAAAATAAAATTCTCTGCCTGAGGGGGAGGTAAAATGGAAGAGCGTAATATTTATCAAGATATTTCTGAACGCACCAATGGTGATATTTATATTGGTGTGGTTGGCCCGGTGCGTACCGGCAAGTCGACTTTTATCAAAAAGTTTATGGATTCCGTAGTCATTCCCAATATGGATGAAAACTACCGGCGTGACAGGGCCATTGACGAAATGCCCCAATCTGCAGCCGGGCGGACTATCATGACCACAGAGCCCAAGTTTATTCCGGAACAGGCGGTTACCGTACATATTGACGACAAAGCAACGTTCAACGTACGCATGATCGACTGTGTGGGATACATTGTGCCCAGCGCCCTTGGGTATATTGAAAACGATCTGCCCCGCATGATTCGTACCCCCTGGTACGATGAGCCCATTCCCTTTAACATGGCGGCAGAAATCGGTACCCAAAAGGTCATTACCGAACATTCTACCATCGGTTTGGTGATTACTACTGATGGCAGTATCAGCGAAATCCCCAGGGATGAATATGAAGAAGCCGAAGAAAGAGTCATTTCGGAACTAAAAGAAATCAAAAAACCATTTATTATTCTTTTGAACAGCACGGCTCCGGCAGAGCCGCAAACCCAGGCATTGGCAGAAGAGATGCAAAAGAAATACAAGGTTCCCGTTATGCCGGTTAACTGCCTGGAACTGGAAGAAAAACAGATCCGTGACATCTTGTCAAAAGTGCTGTTTGAATTCCCGGTAAAAGAAATTAAAATTGATATGCCCCATTGGCTTTCTTCTTTGGAGAAAAACCATTGGCTGCGCTCGGTTATCTTTAACGTCATTCAGCAATCAGCCGCAAAGATTTCCCGTATTCGTGAGGTTGGGAATCTGGTGGACGACGTTTCCAAATGCGAGCAGGTGGGCGGCGCCCAAACATTGTCTGTCGATTTGGGCACCGGTTGTGCCAGAGTGGAAATTCAACTGAAAAACGACTTGTTCTATCAGATTTTGGGAGAAAAAACCGGACTGGAACTGCACAACGAAGGGGAGCTGCTGTCCTCTGTTCTGGAACTGGCCGAAATCAAGAAGGAATATGATAAAATCCGTGATGCCTATCAGGATGTGATGGATACCGGATACGGCATCGTAATGCCCACTTTGGATGAACTGACTTTGGAAGAACCAGAGATCATCAAGCAGGGCGGAAAATACGGAATTCGCCTGAAAGCAGCCGCACCTTCGATTCATATGATGCGCACCAGAATCAGTACGGAGCTTACACCCATTGTTGGGTCGGAACAGCAATCCGAAGAGCTGGTTATGTATATGATGAAAGAATTTGAGGAAAGTCCGGGCAAAATCTGGGAATCCAATATCTTTGGCAAATCACTGCATGAGCTGGTCAATGAAGGAATGCACAATAAATTATACCGCATGCCTTCTGATGCCCGCGATAAGATGAAAGAAACCATCGAGCGAATCATCAATGATGGCTGCAACGGCCTGATTTGCATTATCTTATAGGCTTTGCCGAAAAAGGATTTTTTCTAAAAGCTTATTTCACAAAAAACGCGCTTTGAAATGGCTGTATCAGCCACGACAAGGCGCGTTTTTGTATGAATTAAAATAAGAATACGTTTTCGGTACTTTGGGTCAGCCTTCTATTTTTTGATAAAAGACTGTTTTTTCAATTTCCAGTCGATCTGCGTGAAGTCTGCTGGGCTTTGCATCCTCACGGGGATACCCCATCATTAAAATGGATACCGGAACAATGTGGGGCGGCAAATTAAAGTGTTCCCGCACTGCTTTGGGGTCAAAATGAGCAACCCAAGTGGAGCCGATTCCAAGCTGATGGCCTTCCAACATCATATGTGTGGCAACGATAGAAGCATCCACTTCTCCCATATCCGCATTGTCAAATTCCCGTTTCCAGCTGACATTTTTATCATAGCATACCAGCAAAGCAAGTGTCGGGTGAAAGCGGAAGGGGCTGCATTCTTCTAACTTGGCCATTTCTTCGGCTTCCCGCAGCACTAAAATGCGCTGGGACTGATTATTATGGGCGGTCGGCGCAACGCGGCCGGCTTCTAAAATCAAATCCAGCGTTTCTTGTTCCACTTTTTTGTCGCTGAATTTTCGAACGGAATATCTGTCTTTTGCCAATTCTAAAAAACTCATGTCCAGTCTCCTATCTCCTATCAATCAATTCATCTCTAGTATAGACGAATTTCATTCTTCTACCAAATTATAACTCCTTTTTCGTCAAGATGCAAGGAATCTCAAAGAAGTTGTTATTTTTTTATCAATTAACCTTTGTGAACTTGAATTTCATAATTAATCAAGGTATAATAGCATAACGGTATCAGTGAAAGCAGTGTTTTTGCTGTTTGGGAACAATAAATTATTATTTTTTGCTTTTGTTACCGTTTTAATGTTTATTTTGGAATTGCACCAAAGCGGTGATTTAAATCACTTCACAGTGTCAAGAAAGCAAAGGCTTTACTGTTCGTGAAAATAGGGAATCATCTGATGATTCCCGTACTTATTCTGCCGTTTAGGCAGTATGTTCCTCAATAAGTGATCCTGCGCGATTTTAGCAATGCAGACAAAAGGCTATTAGGCAAATCGCGTGAAATTATATTTTATGTAAAGGAAGTGGCGGAATGTTTACGGTTTTGGAAAAACGAAGGTTAAATGATTCCATGACTTTAATGGTAGTGGATGCCCCGTTTATTGCAAAAAAGGCGCAGGCGGGCCAGTTCATTATTCTGCGGGTAAATGAATTTGGAGAAAGAATTCCATTAACGATTGCTGACTATGATAGAGAAAAGGGTACCATTACCATCATTTTTCAAAAGGTTGGCAAAACAACTCTTTTGCTGGATCAGCTGGAAGAGGGAGAAAAGATTTTGGACTTCATCGGCCCGTTAGGAACCGCTTCCCACCTGGAAGGATATCACAAGGCTGCGGTTATTGGCGGCGGAGCCGGATGCGCCATTGCGTATCCCCAGGCGAAGGCACTGCATGAAATGGGCGCCAAGGTTGACATGATTGCCGGTTTCCGGAATCAGGATATTGTCATTCTGGAAGAGGAAATGCGCGCAGCCAGCGAAAATTTATTTGTGATGACCGATGATGGTTCCAATGGAAATAAAGGCTTTGTGACCGATGCATTAAAAAAGCAGATTGAAGCAGGCGTAAATTACGATTTGGTCATCGCCATTGGTCCGCTTCCCATGATGCGTGCGGTTTGTGAATTAACCCGCCCTTATGCAATTAAGACGATTATCAGTATGAATCCCATTATGATTGACGGAACCGGAATGTGTGGCGGATGCCGGGTAACAGTGGGTGGAGAAACCAAATTTGCCTGTGTAGACGGCCCGGATTTTGACGGCCATCTGGTGGATTTTGACGAGGCAATTCTTCGCACCAGAACCTATCGTGAAGACGAGGGAGAAGCTACCCGGGAATACAACTGTCGGTTGATGGAGGGCGCAAAAAATGGCTAAACCAAATATGAATCCGAAAAAAACACCAATGCCGGAACAGGAGCCTTTGGTTCGCAACCGCAATTTTGAAGAAGTCACTTTGGGGTATACGGACGAAATGGCTTTAGAAGAAGCGCAGCGCTGCCTGCAGTGCAAACATAAACCCTGTGTCAGCGGCTGTCCGGTAAATGTGCGAATCCCCGAATTTATTCAAAAGATAATCGAAGGGGATATCGAGCAGGCATACCATATCATTACCGGAACCAACTCTTTGCCCGCTGTTTGCGGCCGCGTATGTCCGCAGGAATCCCAGTGCGAAGCCAAATGTGTTCGGGGAATTAAGAACGAACCCGTTGGCATTGGACGGCTGGAGCGCTATGTGGCAGATTGGTACATGAAAAACAAAGAACGTGAGCCGGTGAAAACCGAACCAAACGGACATAAGGTAGCTGTGGTTGGCGCAGGACCTGCGGGCCTGACCTGTGCGGGCGATTTGAATGCCTTGGGTTATTCCGTCACGGTATTTGAAGCACTGCACACCGCCGGCGGTGTGCTGATGTATGGAATTCCCCAGTTTCGTCTGCCCAAAGAGATTGTGGAAAAAGAAATCAATGTTCTGAAAGCCAATGGAGTGGAAATTCAGACCGATATGGTAATCGGTAAGGTTCTTTCTGTGGACGAGTTATTTGAAATGGGCTATGAGGCAATCTTTATTGGTTCTGGCGCTGGACTGCCCAGTTTTATGAATATTCCCGGAGAAGGACTGGTTGGAGTATTTTCTGCCAACGAATTCTTAACCCGGATTAACCTGATGAAGGCTTATAAAGAAGGATACGATACCCCGATTATCCGGCCCAAGAGCGTTGCCGTATGCGGCGGTGGAAACGTAGCCATGGATGCGGCCCGCAGCGCCAAGCGTTTGGGTGCAGAACAGGTGTATATCGTTTATCGCCGTGCAGAAGAGCAGATGCCGGCTCGTTTGGAAGAAATCCATCACGCCAAGGAAGAAGAGGTTATCTTACAATTGCTGACCAATCCGGTTGCTATTCATGGCAATGAAAACGGCCGTGTTACTGATATTGAGTGCGTCAAAATGGAATTGGGTGAGCCTGATGCCAGTGGACGCCAAAGACCGGTAGAGGTCAAAGACTCCAATTTCAAAATTCCCGTGGACTGCGTGGTTATGGCCATCGGAAACTCCCCGAACCCGCTGCTGACGAAAAGTACCGAAGGACTGGAAACCAACCGCCACGGATGCCTGGTAGTCAACGAAGAAACACTGGAAACCACCCGTGAGGGCGTTTTTGCCGGTGGTGACGCAGTAACCGGGGCCGCAACTGTCATTCTGGCAATGGGTGAGGGCAAAAAAGCAGCCAAGTCCATTGACGAATACATTAAAGTTAAAAAATAAATTTTGTAATATTTTTAAAAATCCGTCGTATTTTTTACGGCGGATTATTTTTTTGTTTCTTTTCAGAAATCGGCAGCAGCTTGTCCTGCGTTCTCTTTTGGTACTGGCTCTCATATAAATAAATTGACAGGGAGGGATATCAAATGGACTACAATGAGAACAGGATGGACAGAATGGATGATGATGACGGTTTCGAGTACAATTACGATTATCACTATGTGGGTCCGGATGAAAACGAATATGGTTATGAAGAAGAACTGGGCGAAGAGGATTTTTACCGGCCGCGCCAAAGAAAACGGCCCAAAAAGCTTTTGGTGGTTGTTCAGCTGGCAATTTGCGCTACCATTTTGATGACTGTTATGATGTTAAAGGTGGTGGGCGGGCCCGCCTATTTAGCCGTAAAGCAATGGTATGTCAGCCATGCCGGTGATTCTATTATTGCTCAGGAATCGATTAATCGATTTACGGAAGCGTGGGTGAACTTCTTTTCTACTTCTCCGGCAGAACAGGGCAATGCTTCCACGCCGGATCCCGCTTCTTCGGGAATTCCTGCGTCTTCTGCGCCGGATTTGTCTTCTGCTGTTTCCAGTGTGGCCTATACGACCAGCATCGATTCTGAAATTCCGGTTTTTGTTTCTGTCTTTCTGGATTATCCGGTTAAAGGGGGAATCGTTACTTCCGGCTTTGGCCCGCGGGAAGAGGGAAAACATTTGGGCATCGATCTTGGTGCGCCGTCCGGCAGTCCTATTGTTCCGGCCATGCCGGGGAAAGTGGAATTCAGCGGGGAGAATTCCTCTTACGGAAAATATCTGCTGGTGGATCACGGCTCGAATATCAAAACCCGCTATGCTCATTGCGAAAAACTTTTGGTGAAAGAAGGGGAAGCGGTGGTTTATGGTCAGCCCATTGCTTTGGTGGGCAGCACCGGGGAATCCACCGGGCCTCACCTGCATTTTGAGCTGATTTTATCAGACATTTGCTACGATCCGCAGCCTCTTTTCAAAAATAGGTCGATTTAATGCGGTTTACAGTATTGGGGTGTCATGTCAGGGTGCAATTTTGGTTTATGGCACTTGTGACGTTATCTTTATTTATGGATCGAACTGGAATGGCCGGAATCGGAATTCTAGCGGTTATTCTTCATGAAAGCGGGCATCTAATAATGATGACGCTTTTGGGAATGCCGCCGGAAAGAATCTCTATGAGCTTATTTGGGCTGGAAATTCAGCAAAAGGCCAGCAGCTGCCGAACGTACCGTCAGGATGCCTGGATTGCCGTGGCCGGGCCGGCGGCCAATATTTTGTTTTTTTTGATTTCTTGGCTGGGGTACTATGCCACATCATCGCTGTATCTTGCCAATTTAGGGGCCGCCAATCTTCTATTAGCCCTTTTAAATGGATTGCCGGTGGGGCCTTTGGATGGAGGGCAGGCATTATATTCGTTACTATGCAGCCGGTATCCCGCAGAAACCTGCGAAAAAATTGTAGAGGTGGTTTCCTTTTTTGTTATCCTGCCAATTGCACTGGTGGGATTTTTAGTGCTGTTGCGTTCCCGGTATAATTTTTCTCTTTTAATCGTGAGTGGTTATTTAATTCTAATGCTGGTTTTAAAAAAAGGCCGCTATTTCTGAATGAATGAACCGAATTCCCATTTTTATCCGGTTCACAAAATATTTAGAATATTGTTGCTTTTATCTAGGCAGTCATTGTGATATAATAATCATTAAATAGTTGCATTTCGATTTTTTGACCGGCTTTTTTCGGCGGCTGCCGTTGGGCTGGGCGATGATATGGAAAAACGGCCATACGGAATTTTTGTATTATTATAAAAGATTCTGATCCGGCCGAATTAGGAGATGACAGAAAAATGATAAAACTGGATCAATATCCTGTAATGGAAGGCGTTCAATTTCGCAGCATTCGGGATACTCGTTTCAAAACTTTGCGTATCGCAGTAAATTTCATGTTACCTTTGGAACAAGAAACGGCGGCAGCCAATGCGCTGCTTCCTTTTTTATTAAGCCGGGCCAGCCGGGAATATCCGGATTTTACCCGGCTCAATGAACGTTTGCAGGAATTGTATGGCGCTGCGGTTCACGCGGATGTGCGCAAACTGGGCGAAGTTCAGGTGCTGTCCGTTGCGGCAGCCAGTTTGGCAGACCGCTATACCCTAAATGGAGAAAGCATATCGCAGGAAATTTCAAAGCTGCTTTGCAGCCTGTTGTTTGATCCGCCGCTGGAGAATGGTTTGTTCCCGGAAGAAGGATTTGAACAGGAAAAAAGACAGACCGTTGAAATGATTGACTCTGATTTTAACGATAAGCGCACCTATGCCAGACTGCGTTGTGAACAGCTGATGTGTGAGAAAGAGGCGTTTGGGCTGAATCGCTATGGCAGCCGAGAAGATGTGGTGGCGCTGGAGCGTTCAGAAATGACCAAGGTATGGGAAAAGGTTTTAAAAACCGCAAGGGTTGAAATTATGGCTCTTGGGGATTGTGATCCTGTGCCGGTTTATGAAAGATTTTTAGAGGCGTTCCAAAAGATTGACCGCAATCCTGTTCCTGCCTTTCGTACCGAAATCATTAAGACCGTGCCCGAGGTGCGGGAATTTACCGATACCATGTCGGTAGCTCAATCCAAATTGGTGATGGGCTTTCGTGCCGGTGCGGCCGTTCCCACGGACGCAGTGGCTTCCACAAAGCTGATGACTGCCGTATTTGGCGGAACCCCCAGTGCCAAACTGTTTTTAAATGTAAGAGAAAAACTCAGCCTTTGCTACTATTGTGTGTCCCGTTATGACTGGAACAAGGGGGTTATGATGGTAGAAAGCGGCGTAGAAACCGAAAATATTGAAAAAGCAAGAAAAGAGATTTTGGCTCAGTTAGAAGAAATTCGTGTGGGCAATATTACAGAAGAAGAGCTTCAGGCGGCCAAATTAAGCATGAGCAACAGCTACCGCACGGTGGGCGACTATTTGGGCGGTTTAGAAAATTGGTATATCACACAGGCTTTTTGTGAAAAAGTTCAATCGCCGGAAGAGGCCGCAGAAGAAATCAACTCTGTGACAGTGGAGCAGGTGGTGCAGGCGGCAAAAGACGTGACGCTGGATACTGTGTATCAATTGGTAGGGGAAGAGGGGGAGAAAGCATGAGGCTCGAAAAAATTACAAATGAAAGAGTGCAGGACAGCTATTACCAGATAAAGCATCCCAGCGGTCTGCGTATTTTTGTCTATCCCAAAGAGGGCAGCAACTCCACTTATGCCATATTCGGCACCCGCTATGGCTCCATCGATACCAGCTTCCGCCGTTCTGATGAACAGGAAAGCTGCACGGTACCGGAGGGTATTGCGCATTTTCTGGAGCATAAGCTCTTTGAAAGCGAAGACGGCGATGCGTTTGCCCGCTATGCCAAAACCGGTGCATCCGCCAATGCTTATACCTCTTTTGATATGACTTGCTATCTGTTTTCCTGCACCGATCAAGTCTATGAATCCCTAGAGATTTTACTGGACTTTGTGCAGTCCCCGTATTTTACGGAGCACACGGTTCAAAAGGAACAGGGCATTATTGGTCAGGAAATCCGCATGTACGATGACGATCCCCAGTGGCGGGTTCTCTTTAACCTGTTGGGAGCGCTGTATCACAAACATCCGGTCAAAATTGATGTTGCCGGTACGGTGGAAAGCATTGCACAGATTACACCCGATTATCTGTACCGCTGCTATAACACCTTTTATAATTTGAATAATATGGCCCTTTGTGTGGCTGGAAATATTGATCCGGAAAAGGTTCTGGAAATGTGCGATAAAATGCTCAAATCCTGCGAACCGGTAGAGGTTGACCGGGTTTTTGAGGAAGAGCTCAACGAAGTGGTGCAGGAAAAAGTGGAGCAGAGCCTTTCGGTGGCCGTTCCGCTGTTCCAGCTTGGGTTTAAAGAGTCTGCCCGCCACCGTACGGTACAGGAGCTGGCTCAGACCGATGTTCTTCTGGAATTGATGGCATCAGATTCTTCTCCGTTATTCCGCCGTCTGTTGGATGCCAATTTAGTCAATACGTCTTCCTTTAGCAGCGAATATTTTGAAGGCCCCGGTTATGCCGCAGTTATTTTTGCCGGCGAGTCTAAGGATCCGGAAGCCGTGGCAAAAGAAATTCGCGAAGAAGCCGATCGCCTGCGCCGGGAAGGAATTCCTCAGGATGCTTTTGAACGGGCAAAGAAGGCCGTATATGGTCGCAATGTTGCCGCGCTGAACAGTGCGGAAGCGATTGCCAACGCCATGATTTCCCTGACATTTGCGGAACGGGAACTGTTTTCTTATATCGACGCTCTGGCTTCTATCAAACTGGAAGATGTGCAAAAACGTTTAGAAGAGCAGATTTTGTCGCAATATTCCGCTTTGTCGGTGATTTCCCCTATCAAATAATTGGAGGCAACCTTCATGTATCAGGTTCATACCGTCGAGTTCCCAAAACTGGGACTCGACTTTAACATAAACCCGACAGCCTTTTCCATAGGCGGGTTTACCATCCAATGGTATGGTGTTATTATAGCAATGGGTTTTCTGCTGGCTTTTTTGTATATCATGTTTGGATGCAAAAAATTCAACGTGGATCCGGATAAGCTCATTGACGCCGTGATTGTGGGCATGATTGGCGGAATTGTGGGAGCCAGACTGTATTATGTCGTTTTTTATCCCGGGGATCAGTACATTAAAGATCCCATGAGTATTCTTTATATTTGGAACGGCGGTCTGGCTATTTACGGGGGAATTGTGGGCGGCCTTTTGTGTGGGGCTCTTATGGCCAAGCTGCGCGGACTGAAAGTTGCCGCAGTTTTGGATATGGCCGCTTTGGGCTTTTTAATTGGACAAACTGTGGGCAGATGGGGCAACTATGTGAATCAAGAAGCCTTTGGCACTGCAACTGATCTGCCTTGGGGAATGATAAGCGAACGGACTCAGCTTTTGGTTCCCGGCCCGGTTCATCCTTGCTTTTTGTATGAATCTTTGTGGTGCTTGGTGGGCTTTGGTCTTTTGCATTTGTTTGCCACACAGCTTCGCAGATATGATGGACAGGTCTTTTTGCTGTATCTAACTTGGTATGGCATTGGCCGCTTCTTAATTGAAGGGCTTCGGACAGACAGTCTGATTACTCCTATTTTCAATTTGAGAGTATCTCAGGTGGTGGCGGCTGTCACTGTGATTATTGCTTTGTCTTTGCTGCTTGTGTTCCGCAATAAAACCAGTTTAACCGGAATTGGCTCTGCTGCTGTGATGGCGCAAAACGGAATTCAGCTGGAAATCACTTCGGCTATTGAGGCGGGCAATGAAGGCAGCACCATTTCCAGTGACATTACTCCCAAAGCCGATGTTGCAGACAGAGAGGATGTCGCATCAGAAACCGATTTGGAAAAGCAAATCGAAATCATAGAAGAAAACAATTCTGCGGAGGAACAGCCTTCGGAAGAGATTGTGAGTGATCCACCAGAAGAATCCACAGAAGGATCTCAGGAATAAAAACACTTTACTAAAGTGGAGAAAAAGATCAGGAAAAATCGGGGGGTAATTTATGGCGCAATTGATTGATGGAAAAGCAATTTCAGGGGCAGTAAAAGAACAAATCGCACAGCAGGTGAGTTCTATGCAAGAAGAACAGGGAATTACACCGGGCTTGGCTGTTGTTTTAGTCGGGGAAGACCCTGCTTCTGCCATCTATGTAAAAAATAAAGAAAAGGCGTGTGAAGAAGTCGGTTTTTATTCAGAAATGTATACGCTGCCGACTTCTGTTACCCAGCAAGAGCTGGAAGATTTAATTCATACGCTCAATGAAAAAGAAGATATTGACGGCATCTTAGTCCAAAAACCTTTGCCGAAGGGTTTGGATGAAAAAGCGCTGGTCAATTTGATTCGTCCGGACAAGGATGTGGATGCATTCCATCCGGAGAATGTTGGACATATCATGCAGGGGGATTTTCACTTTCTTCCCTGTACTCCTGCGGGCGTAATGGAATTGCTGCGTGCTTCTGATGTGAATCCGCAGGGTAAACGTGCCGTTATCGTCGGCCGCAGTGATATTGTTGGCAAGCCCATGGCCATGCTGCTTCTGCATCAGAATGCCACGGTAACCATTTGCCACAGCAAAACCCAGAACCTGGCAGAAGTTTGCCAGGAGGCAGACATTTTAATTACCGCCGTGGGAAAAACCGGCCTGATTACAGGCGATATGGTAAAACCCGGCGCAGTGGTGATTGATGTGGGAATTAACCGTGATGCGAAAGGAAAACTGTGCGGCGACGTTGATTTTAAATCGGTGGAACCAAAAGCGTCGTACATCACTCCTGTTCCCGGCGGTGTGGGGCCCATGACCATTTCGATGCTGCTGAAAAATACGTTGGCGGCGGCCAGACTGCACAGTGGGTTATAAAAAACAAACCGGTCTGCCGCACCAATTATATAGACAGAGGTTTCCTGGATGAGAAAACTATTAGATCAGATTGATTCCCCCGGGGACTTGCGATCCCTAACCGTCAAACAGCTGGGTGGACTGTGCGGAGAAATCCGCCAGGAAATTATTCGTACCGTTGCAAAAAACGGCGGGCATTTGGCGTCTAATTTGGGGGTAGTGGAGCTGACCGTTGCGCTTCATTACACGTTTGATGTTCCTTGGGATGATATTGTTTGGGATGTGGGGCATCAGTGCTATACCCATAAAATATTAACCGGAAGGCGTGACAGAATTCATACAATTCGCACGCAAGGCGGGCTTTCCGGTTACCCGAACCCCAAAGAAAGCGATTGTGATCCCTTTCACTCCGGCCACAGCAGCACCTCAATTTCGGTTGCGCTGGGGCTGGCGAACGCAAAGAGAATAAATCATGATCCCGGCCACGTGGTGGCTGTTATTGGGGACGGTGCGCTGACCGGCGGTTTAGCCTATGAAGGGCTCAACAATGCCGGGCGCTTCCCGAAAAATTTTATTGTAATATTAAATGACAATAAAATGTCCATTTCTAAAAATGTGGGTTCCATTGCCCGGTATCTGGCACATATCCGTACAGAGCCCGGTTATTTAAAAGTAAAAAGCACAGTGGAAAACATTTTGGATAATACTCCTGTGCTGGGGGCTCCGGTTAGTTCCCTTCTGCAAAAATCCAAATCCCTGCTGAAACAGGCTCTGTACAATAACACTCTGTTTGAAGATATGGGATTTGCCTATTACGGGCCTTATGATGGTCATGACCTGGAACAGTTGATTTCTGTTCTTCAAAATGCGAAAAATATCAATCGTCCGGTGCTATTGCATGTGATTACGTCTAAGGGAAAGGGATATCCCTTTGCCGAAAAGAATCCCGGTGCTTTTCACGGCGTTTCCTGTTTTGATATTAAAACCGGGGAATCCCAAGCATCCGGCGATAATTTTTCCAAAGTATTCGGCCGATGCCTGACGGATATGGCCAAAGAAGATGACCGGATTTGCGCCATCACTGCCGCCATGGAAAGCGGCACCGGCCTGACGGATTTTCACAAAGCCTTTCCGGATCGCTTTTTTGACGTTGGGATTGCTGAAGAACATGCAGTGACTTTTTCGGGCGGTTTGGCCGCCGGGGGAATGCTGCCTGTGTTTGCTGTGTATTCCAGCTTTTTACAGCGCAGCATTGATCAGGTGATTCATGACGCTGCTTTACAAAACCTGAAAGTGACCTTAGCCATTGACCGCGCCGGGGTAGTCGGGGAAGATGGGGAAACTCATCAGGGACTTTTTGATGTATCTTTGCTCAGTTCTATTCCCAACCTGACCATTTTTTCTCCTTGCTATTTCTCAGAGTTACAGATGTTTCTGCATCAGGCAGTTTACGAGTGTCCCGGTGTTGCCGCAGTGCGCTATCCCCGCGGCGGGCAGTTATTCCAGCCGGAAGACTTTACTGTGACGGGGAACACCTATGATGTGTATGGAGAAACGGATGCACCAGTGCTCTTGGTTACCTATGGCAGGCTGTTTTCTATGGCCTGCTTAGCTGCAAAAAAACTTCGGGAAGACAAAATTCCAGTTCGGATTCTGAAACTGAACCGAATTCATCCGTTGGATCCCCAGGCAATTGAAATTTGCCGCAATGCCCAGCATGTCTTTTTCTTTGAAGAGGGAGTTCGTCAGGGCGGAATAGGGGAACACTTTTTTTATCTGCTGTATCAGCAGGGGTATCAAGGAAAAACAACTTTGCGTGCAGTGGAAAACCACTTTGTAAAACAGGCTGCCGTGCGGCAGTCGCTCATTGAGCTGGAACTGGACAGTGACAGCATGAGAAAGATCATAAAAACGGAGTATCAGAAGTGATAGAGAAAAAAAGACTGGACACCCTTGTGTATGAATTGGGTTTTGCCGAAAGCAGAGAAAAAGCCAAAACCTTAGTTATGCTGGGGAATGTTTATGTAGACAATCAAAAATCCGACAAGCCGGGCACGATGCTTCCGGCCAATTTAAAAATAGAAGTTCGCGGACAAGGGCTGCGCTATGTCAGCCGGGGTGGTTTAAAGCTGGAAAAGGCAGTGGATCTGTATTCTTTGGATTTAACCGGAATGACCTGTATGGATATTGGCGCTTCTACCGGTGGTTTTACCGACTGCATGCTGCAAAACGGAGCGAAAAAAGTATACTCTGTGGATGTGGGCTATGGGCAGTTAGCCTGGAAGCTTCGTACCGATCCCCGGGTGGTGAATCTGGAGCGCACCAACGTTCGCTATCTAACTCCGGAGCAAGTACCGGATTCCATTGATTTTTTCAGTGTGGATGTATCTTTCATTTCGCTGACGCTGGTGCTGCCGGTGGCCAGAACCTTTTTATCTGAAAATGCCCGTGCAGTCTGCCTGATTAAACCTCAGTTTGAAGCCGGGCGGGAAAACGTGGGCAAAAAAGGTGTGGTGCGTGACAAATCGGTTCACGAGCAGGTAATTTCAAAAATTCAGTCTTTTGTTTTGGAACATGGTTTTTCTGTTTTGGGGCTTACTTTTTCCCCGGTAAAAGGCCCTGAGGGAAATATCGAATACCTGATTTATCTGCAAAAGTCAGAAAATCCGGTCAACCTTAGTGAGCAGGCGGTTTCTGAACTGGTGGAACGCTCTCACGCTGAACTTAACGGTGGTGAATCACATTGATTGCTGCAATTGTTCCGAACCTGACAAAAACCAACGCAGATCAAGCAACCCAAGCCATTGTCCAGGTGCTGCGCTGCCTTGGCGTTACGGTGCGGGTAGAAAGTTCTATTCATCAAAGTCTGCCCAATTTAGATGCGGAATTCTGTGAAGATTTTTTTGACATGATCGCCACTTGCGATGTGGTAATCGCGGTGGGGGGCGACGGGACTATCATTCACGCGGCAAAGCATGCCGCTTTTGCCTCAAAGCCAATCTTGGGGGTAAATGCGGGACGCTTGGGCTTTGTTGCCGGTTTGGAATTAAATCAGCTGCACCGTCTGCGTCACCTACTGGATGGTGACTATAAGGTGGAGCAACGCATGATGCTGGAAATTTATCTAAAAAGCGAAGGATATTCAAAACCCTATTACGCCTTAAATGAGGCGGTGGTATCCCGGGGTTCAAAAACGCATATTTTGGACTTTGAGGTGTCTTATAACGGAAATAACCTGTGTCAGTACCGAGCAGACGGCCTTATCGTCGCCACACCCACAGGCTCCACAGCATATTCCCTGTCTGCGGGCGGGCCGGTGGTGGAGCCTGCCATGCGCTGCCTTTTGCTGACCCCCATTTGCCCGCATTCCCTGTTTACGCGCCCTGTGGTATTCGGGGAAGATTCCACTTTGCATATTCAGGCGGCTTCCAACGGACAAAGTGAGATTTTTTTAACGCTGGATGGGGAACTAGCAATTCCGGTAACCGAAGAAGAATGTATTCGGTTTCAAGCATCCAGTCGATCGGTCAGCCTGATTGATTTAAAGCATCAAACATTTTATGAAGTTGTCAATGAAAAACTTTCAGAACGGAGAGCGTGACATGAAGACAAGACGGCATACCAAAATTCTGGAATTGATCGGCGACCACCAGATTGATACGCAGGAAGAATTGCTGCGGCGCTTAAAAGAAGCCGGCTTTGACGTGACCCAGGCCACCGTATCAAGGGACATCAAAGAGCTTCGCCTTGTGAAAATCCTGTCCGCTGACGGGAAATACCGTTATGCAAACAGCCAGGAACCAGCCAGGGATATTTCAGGAAAATTCTATTCCCTTTTTGCAGATTCGGCAATAGAAGTGGACTGCGCCATGAATATCGTGGTTGTTAAATGCCTAACTGGAATGGCCAACGCCGTTTGCGCAGCCATGGATAGCCTGCGCTGGGAAAAAGTGGTGGGCACCATTTCGGGCGATGATACTTTTCTAATTCTTTGCAAAACTCCGGAAATTGCATCCCTGTTGGCAGAGGATTTGAGAAAACTGATTGTTGGCAGGTGATATACAATGCTTTCTCAGCTGTATATTGAAAATGTAGCGATCATTGAAAAGTGCGGGCTGGATTTTAATTCCGGCTTTAACGTGCTGACCGGTGAAACCGGCGCGGGAAAGTCCATTTTAATCGATTCTATCGGTGCCATTTTGGGGGAGAGAACCTCTCGCGAACTGATCCGAACCGGCGCTTCTTCCGCTTTTGTCAGCGCGGTATTTTCAAACCCCGGGCAACAAGCCATGGAAAAGCTTCGCGATCTTGGTTACACTGCGGACGAAGAGGGCAATGTGCTGATTCAGCGGGAAATTAATCTGACCGGAAGAAATGCCTGCCGCATTAATGGGCGGCCGGCTACCGTTTCTGTGCTCAAAGAAATCAGTCCTTTTCTAGTCAATGTTCATGGCCAGCATGAAAGTTATCAGCTGCTATCCCCGGATTTGCACATTCGGTACATAGATCGCATGGGCGAGCTTTCTCCTTTAGTAATCCAGTATCAGGAAGCATATCGAAAGATGTGCCGGATTCGGGACGAACTGCGGGATTTTGATTTGGATGAGGAACAAAAAGCACGACGGATTGATCTGCTGAAATATCAGATTCAGGAGCTGGAAGAGGCAGAACTGCGCCTTGGCGAGCAGGAGCAATTGACAGAAAAACGCACCCTGTACCGCAACAGCGAAAAATTGGCTGGGCAGTTTCAACGAGTGCGCGCTTTGCTGGACGGCGAAGAGGACGGCGGTGTGTTGTCTGCTTTGGGAGAAATCAGCGCAGCATTGGCAGAGGCACAGCGTTATTTGCCTTCTTTGGGGCAGCTGACGGAACGTTTTCAAAGCATCGAGTATGATTTGCAGGATTGCAGTGAAGAACTAAGTCAATCTGCCGATTTATTAGATTATGACCCTGTGGAACTGGAAGAAATTGAGACCCGGCTGGACAGCATTTACCGTTTGAGCCTAAAATATGGCCAAACCACTGAGGATATGCTGAAGTATCTGGAAAGTTGCCGTGAGGAACTGGAAAACATTGAGCTTTCTGAAGAGCGCTTGGAACAGCTGAACGAGGCCTATGAAGATGCCAAAGCCGAAGCAATCCGGCTGGCAAAGCTTCTTTCTGCTCAGCGAAAAAAGACCAGCACAGGATTTATGGAGAACGTAAAGCAAGAGCTTGGTTTTTTAAATATGCCCGGCGTAGAATTTCAGGTGGAGCAAGAGCGCTGCCCCCTGAATCATTCCGGCTGCGATAAAATTCAGTTTTTGCTTTCCACCAACCCGGGGGAACCGGCAAAGCCTTTGGCAAAAATTGCTTCGGGCGGAGAACTTTCTCGCATTATGCTGGCGATTAAAACCGTTCTGGCGGGGAAAGATGAAGTAGATACTTTAATTTTCGACGAGGTCGATACGGGAATCAGTGGCAGTGCGGCTCAAAAGGTGGGGCTAAAGCTGCGTCAGGCCGCAAAGGGCAGTCAGGTGATTTGCGTCACCCATTTGGCCCAGATTGCCGCTTTGGCTCAAAATCATTTGCTGATTCAAAAGCATCAGCAGAAAAATCGAACCTTTACGGAAATTACCCCATTGGATTCCGAAGGAAGAGCAAAAGAGTTGGCCCGGATTATGGGTGGACTGCCCGTAACCAGCCTGATGCTGGAAAACGCCAGAGAAATGTTGAAGCTGGCAGAGGAAACCCCTTCTGATTTCGGGGGTTGACAAAGATAAAATCTTTGGATATAATGCAAAGCAATGGCGAAGAAGGAAAGAAGTACAGAAGAACGACCGGCAAAGAGAAACCGCGGTTGGTGTAAGCGGGGGCGGAAGTTTTCTGGAAATACGTTCCGGAGCCGCCGGGCTGAAAAATCGGCATCTGCCGAATTAGGCTCGGCCGGGTTGCGCTCGTTACCGCGCCGGGTAAATTTTTTACCCATAAGGCCGCCGCCGTGAGGCTGCGGTAAACTGAGGTGGTACCGCGGAATTTCCGCCCTCTGCAGGATATTGAAGCAGGGGGCTTTTTTATTCCCCCTAACACTGGATTGGAGGAAATAAAAATGGGAGTATTTGATGAATTGGAAGCAAGGGGCATGGTTGCCCAAATTACCAATGAGGAAAAGGTAAAGAAACTTTTAAATGAGGACAAGATTACCTTTTACATTGGATTCGATCCGACCGCAGACAGTCTGCATGTAGGTCATTTTGTGCAGATTATGGTGATGGCCCACATGCAAAAAGCGGGGCATACGCCGATTGCTTTGTTTGGCGGCGGCACAGGAATGATCGGCGATCCCTCTGGCAAAAGCGACATGCGCAAAATGCTGACAAAAGAGGATATCGATCATAATATCGCATGTTTCCAAAAGCAGATGTCCCGGCTGATTGATTTTTCCGAGGGAAAAGCCATTATGGCCAACAACAAAGATTGGCTGCTGGATTTAAATTATGTAGAATTCTTGCGCAAGGTAGGCGTACATTTTTCGGTTAATCGCATGCTGGCTGCGGAATGCTATAAACAGCGTCTGGAAAAAGGGTTGTCCTTTTTTGAGCTGAACTATATGATTATGCAAAGCTATGACTTCCTGGAACTCAACGAGCGCCACAACTGCGTATTGCAGATGGGCGGTGACGACCAGTGGAGCAATATTATCGGCGGCGTGGAATTGGTTCGCCGCACCAAAGCAAAAGAGGTATATGGCATCACCTTTACTCTTCTGACCACCAGCGAAGGAAAGAAGATGGGCAAGACAGAAAAAGGTGCTGTCTGGCTGGATCCGGAAAAAACCTCTCCCTTCGAGTTTTATCAGTACTGGCGCAATGTGGATGATGCCGATGTGATCCGCTGCATGAAGATTCTGACCTTCCTGCCGCTTTCTAAAATTGCGGAATACGAAGCTTTCACCGGAAGCGGACTGAACCAGGCCAAAGAGGTTTTGGCATTTGAGGTAACCAAGCTGATTCACGGTGAGGAAGAGGCCATGAAAGCCCAAGAAGCTGCCCGCGCTTTGTTTGGCGGCGGAAAAAACAGCGACAACATGCCCAGCACAGAGATTTCTGCATCTGATTTGACTGATGGTTCCATTGGTATTTTAGATTTAATGCTCAAAGCAAGCCTGATTCCTTCCAAGGGCGAAGGACGCCGGTTGGTGGAACAAGGCGGTGTGTCAGTGGACGATCAAAAGGTAGAGTCCATTACTCATGCTTTAACGGCAGCAGATTTTGAAAAGGGTTTTGTCATTATTAAAAAGGGCAAAAAGGTGTTCCATAAGATCATCCTTCAGAAATAACACCGAAAAAAAGCAATCGAAAGGAGGAAGTGCGATGAAAAGACGATGCTGGCCCGCACCGGTCATGACAGCCGGCCTGACGCTTTTGTTGTTCTTCCTCTTTCAGTTGTACCCTTTTGCACAGCAAACTTTGGCCTGGTGTGATATGAAACAGCAGGTCATTCCTTTTTTGCTGGACTTTCAAAATATTTTAAAAGGAAACGCCGATTTTCTTCTGAACACCCAGAATGCGGGTGGAATGAGTTTTTTGGGTGTTTTCTTCTTTTTTGTTTCCAGCCCGTTTACTTTTCTGATTGCATTTGTCCCACCAGAAGAAATGTATCTGTTTGCAAATATTCTGGTGCTTCTGAAAATGGCTTTCTGTTCCTATACGGCGGCACTTTTCTTCCGCCGGCAGTTTTCCAGCCTCGGCACATTGCAGCTTTCGGCACTTTCTATGATGTACGCTTTCGGCGGCTATACCATGCTGTATTATCAGAACATGGTCTGGCTGGATGTGATGGGAATGTTCCCGATTTTGCTCATTGGACTGGATTTACTGATACGAGAACGCAAAGTTCTTTGTTTTACCTTGAGCCTTGCTGCTATTATGGTGCTGAATTTTTATTTGACCTATATGGTGGTCGTCTTTCTGATACTGGCCTTCGGAATTTTCATTCGTTTGACACAAACTTCGCAAAGCGATCGCAAACAGTCTATTTTGCTTCTGGGGCTCTCAACTTTGTGTACGTTACTAATCACCGGGGCAGTATGGCTACCGGCTTTATTTCAATATTTATCTTCTGCCCGCACAGTGGGACTGTTTGAAAGCCTTTCTACCGGCAGCCTGTTCACCAGTTTTTATACCACGCTTCCCATTCTTCTTTGCAGTGCAGGAGTTTTTTCTTCTCTTTTCTTTTTGAAAAAAAGAGAACTGTGGCATCAGCCACAAATGCGTGGAGCAGTGATTCTCTGGTTTTTGCTGGTGCTTCCGATCTTCATCGAACCAATCAACAAAATGTGGCATACGGGAAGCTATCAAGCGTTCCCGGCTCGCTATGGTTATATGACTGCTTTTATCGGACTATTGTTCTTAGCAAAAGCAATTTCAGATTTAAATGGGGAAAACAGCCGCTTCTGTCGTCAAGATTGGCCGGGAATCGGAATCGGCCTCTTTTTGCTTTTTGCCATGGCAGTGGTTGCTGTTTTACTTCTTTATTACCGATATCGAGACATGACCATATACACCCGCACCTTATGGGCAGATCAGACTTCCACATTCTATTTTGCACTGTTTGCCATATTAGCTGGGTTAAGCTATTATCTTTTGCTTTATCTGTACCGCTATCAATACCTGACAAAGAAGTTTTTTTCCATCTTTCTTCTTCTTATCGTTTGTTGTGAGTCTTTGTTTTCCGGCAGTGTTTTTATCGGTTCGGCAGCAAATCCCGAAACATTTTATCGCCCTGTTTTTGATTTGAGAGAGAAGATAGAGGATACCGATCTGTACCGGGTCAAAAACAATCACAAGTACTTTGATGTGAACCTGTTGGGGGGCTTAAATTACCCAACTTTGAATCATTACACTTCATTGACAGATGAAGATTATATGTTCACGATGAAAAGGCTGGGATATTCCTCTTATTGGATGGAAGTCAGCTCACATGGGGGAACCGAACTTTCCGACGCGCTTTTGGGGAATCGGTATACTATTGTTCGGGATTATGAGGCCGAGGGCAAAAAAAATATAGTGTATCAAAACAACCGGTATGCACTTTTAAAAAATCCTGAACTTTTGTCTTTTGGAACCGTGATACAATCCGAAAATATTGCAGAGTTGGAAACTCTTCCGGATGTTTCTCGGATGGGGATTCAGCAATATGTGTTTTCTAAACTGTTTGGAACCACGGAATCTTTGGTAGAAGAATACGAAACCTCTTCTGCAACCAATCTTTATTATTTTTATGACGGGGGACAAACAGAGCTGGTTCGGCAAAATCCGGAAAAAGACGGCGAACTGGAATATCATATTTTGGTGGAAGGAACCCAAACGTTATATTTGGATTGTTTTGACCAAATCAGCAATTCTTTGACGGAGCATGTTTATAACAGCTTGCATGTGTCGGTAAATGATCGCACCATTGAATTCCAATATCCCACTCAACATGAAAATGGATTGATTAATCTGGGAACCTTTACGGATGAAGCAGTGGATATTCGCCTGTTGGTTCAGCGTGATTTGCATGCCAAATCTTTTGGGGTTTTCGGGCTGGATCTGGAAAAGCTGCAAACTGCCGCGGAACAGGCCACGAAATTGCACTTGGTTCAACAGGGAAATACCATTTCCGGAACGGTGCAATCATCCGAAAGTGATTCATATTTAATGTTGCCGCTGCCTTACCAAAAAGGATATTCGGTTCAGATCAATGGAAAAGACACTGCGCTTTATCGAGTGTTTGGTGATTTGATGGCAATTCCCTTAAACGAAGGGGAGAATCAAATTCAGTTGACTTTTGTTCCCCAGGGACTAAAAATGGGAATTCTTCTGTCTGCTTTTGGACTTATGGTTTTAGTTGGCTTTTGGCTGTTGATGAAGAAGAACCAATACCATTGGATCAAACCATTGGAATTGCCCGCTTTCTGGGTATACCGAATTCTTTTCCTGGCCGTTTTCTTGGGGATTTATTTATTCCCAATCATCGTGTTTGCCATCGGTTAGAAAAGGCCAGAAACATCATCAGACATTTGAGATAAAAAAGAAAACACCTGAAGCTTTCTTTTAAAAAGAAGCTTCAGGTGTTTGTCATTTCAAAAACATTCAGTGATTTCGATTCACTGTACTATTTATTCTTCCGGTTCTTTCATCGCCTGTTCAATGGCAGACAGAGTTTCATTAAAATCTGCAAAGGTAACCAGCAGAGATACTTCATCTTCTGATGTGGTGATAATCCGCACATCAGTGGAAACTCTGGCCGCTGCGGCAAACACAACTGCGGCAATGCCCGGGGTATGCTTCATGCGCGGATCGCTGACTGTTATTTTGCAGTTTCCACTGCTGACAATCATTTTGATTTCATGGCGCGCTTGTAATTCAGAGGTAAACTCCAGCATTCTTCCCAAATCCTCATCTTCAATGGTAAAGGATAGGGAGGTGAAAGCGCCTTGTGTGGGTGCCAGAGAAATCATATCCACATTTACGTCCAAATTTGCAATCTTCTCAAAAATTTCAGATAAAAAAGAAACGTTGGCCGAACAATTCTGTAAAGTGATTAAAGTAATCTCACTAGACGAAGTAACGATTGCGCCTGGCATTATGATTCCTCCTTATGATCCGCCAACAGATCGCCCATATTATAAAGGCCTGCGGGCTTATCTAATAAGAACAAAGCGGCATTGATCGAACCTGTGGCAAAAATCTCTTTGGACTGAGCAGAATGAGAAATGCTGATGATTTCGTCAGGCCCGGCAAATACCACTTCATGTTCCCCAACAATGGTACCACCCCGGACGGAATGCATCCCGATTTCAGTTTTCCCCCTCTTTTTGCGCTGGGAATGCCTATCATAAACATAGTGGGGGTCGTCTTCCACCACAGAAGAGATCGCATCCGCTATCATCAGCGCTGTTCCGCTGGGGGCATCCACCTTTTGATTATGATGTTTTTCAATAATTTCCACGTCAAATTGACCCCAAAGAATCGATGTCGCCTTTTTTGAAAGCTCGATGAGCAGGTTTACCCCCAAAGACATGTTGCCGGAGTAAAAAATCGGAATGCTCTCTGCTGCTTTTTTAATTTGCGTAACCTGATCTTTGGAATATCCCGTGGTGCAGATGACCATGGGCATTTTGCGGGAAAGACCCCATTCCAGCAAAGGGGAAAGGAGCGATGGATTAGAAAAGTCAATCAGCACATCCGCCTCGCAGCTAATTTCAGAAGGTGAAGAGAAAACAGGATATTCTTTTTCTTCACCGGCAAAAGCATCAATCCCCGCCACTGTAATGCACTCGGGACGAGCCTTTACACCCGCAGAGATTTGATTTCCCATTTTTCCATTGCATCCGCTTATGATAAATCTTGTCATTTCACCATTCCATCCTTACTTTTTACTATCAGTCCATCAACCCTATTTTTAGATTAATCCGTGCTTTTTCATGACGGAAATCAACTTTTCCCGATTGGTTTCATTCATGTCTATCAAAGGCATGCGGCACTTGCCGCTTTCATACCCCAGCAAACAAACGGCTTCTTTCACCGGAATCGGATTGACATCCACAAATAAAGTGTTCATCAAATCCAAATATTTAAGGGACAAAGCACGGCTCTCTTCCATTTTTCCCTCAAAGAAAGTCTTGCAGATTTCGTGCATCACATTAGGGCAAATGTTTGCCATAACCGAAATAATTCCTTTTCCGCCCAAAGACAGCATCGGCAAAGTCTGGTCATCGTTGCCGGAATAGATGTGCAGGTTGTCACCGCACAAAGCCGCAGTCTGCGCCACAGAAGAAATGTCGCCGTTGGCTTCTTTGGTTGCCACAATGTTCGGATGCTTCGAAAGCTCTAAATAAGTGGCGGGCAGAATATTGCAGCCGGTGCGAGAAGGTACATTGTACAGAATCATGGGCAGGTCGGTCTGATCTGCAATATGAGTAAAGTGGCGGATGAGCCCCGCCTGAGAAGATTTGTTATAATAGGGGGTAACGCTCAGCTGAGCATCTGCGCCATAGCGCTTGGCCTCAATGGCCAGTTCCACTGCATAAGCGGTGTCGTTGCTTCCGGTTCCGGCAATAACGGGAACCCGATGATTTACCTTTTTGATTACATATTCCAGAACCTGACAATGCTCTTCATGACTTAACGTAGCAGATTCACCGGTGGTTCCGCAGGCAACGATTGCATCTGTACCGTTTTCCAGCTGGAATTCAATCAATTGCCCCAGCATGTCAAAGTTAACGGAACCGTCTGTATTCATAGGAGTAACAATGGCAACACCAGAGCCAAGAAAAGGTGCCTTTTTCATGTTAACAGCCTCCAATTAATTAAAATAAATAATAAAGAAAAATAAGTTGAAAATTCAATTAATCCATGTATCCTTGTGCGCACAGAAGCTCACCCAACAGAACAGCGCCGCCGGCGGCTCCGCGCAAGGTATTGTGGGAAAGGCACACAAATTTAATGTCATATTGGGTGTCGGGGCGCAAACGGCCAATCGAAACAGCCATGCCGCCTTCCATATCCCGATCCAGCTTTGTCTGGGGACGATCGTTTTCTTCAAAATAGTGCAAGAACTGTTTTGGTGCACTGGGCAGCTGAAGCCGCTGTGCTTCGCCGGAAAAATTCTTCCAAATCGAGATAATCTCTTCCATGGTGGGTTTTTTCTCAAAAGAAGCAAATACCGCCGCCATGTGGCCGTCAGAAACAGGGACACGCAGGCACTGAGCCGTAATAGAAGGGGAGGTGGCATTAACAATGCAATCGCCTTCAATATGTCCCCACATCTTCATGGGCTCCTGCTCAGATTTTTCTTCTTCTCCACCAATATAAGGGATTACGTTATCCATCATTTCAGGCCAGGTCTCAAAATTTTTGCCTGCTCCTGAAATTGCCTGATAGGTACAGGCCAAAACCTTAGTCAAACCAAATTCCTTCAAAGGATGCAGTGCAGGAACATAGCTTTGCAAAGAGCAATTAGACTTTACCGCAATAAAGCCGCGCTTTGTTCCCAAACGGTTTCTCTGAGCTTTGATGATCTCTGTATGCTCCGGATTGATCTCGGGCACCACCATAGGAACATCAGGGGTTCCCCGATGAGCGCTGTTGTTCGAAACCACAGGGCATTCCGCTTTGGCGTAAGCCTCTTCCAATGCTTTAATTTCTTCTTTTTTCATATCGACAGCGCAGAATACAAAATCGACCAAAGAGGCAATCTTTTCAATATCTGCAGCAGCATCATACACAGTCAGATCCGCCATCTTCTCAGGAATCGGAGAAGACATCAGCCACCGTTTTCCCACTGCCTCACGGTACGTTTTTCCGGCAGACCGGGCACTGGCGGCCAAAGCGGTTACCTGGAACCACGGATGATTTTCCAGCAAAGTCGCAAACCGCTGTCCCACCATTCCTGTTGCTCCAATAATACCAACCTTATACTGTTTCATGGGATGTTCCTCCTAATGTAAGAAAATGAAATAAGAAACAAAAAAACCGGTTGAAAACCGGTCATCAATCCAATATAATAAAAAGCATTCCAGATACAGAAATGATTGTTCTGCATAATATCTGATAGCCCTCCATCATAAATTCATGATGACAGTCATACTGCTGTTCGCAGCTATGACCAGGCAAATGCCTGCCAAGCATTTCCTTCGGCGACTTCCCCTTTCGCAGGCTCTCATCGGTTTTGGCAACCTTCATCCCGTTACTATTGAAAGACGCGCCTCTATCTTCTTATTTTTATCTGAATCTATCATATCACGGGTTGCCATCCGTTGTCAATTTATTTATAATGGAAAATAGAGAAATCAAGAAATTTTTTCAGGAGATTTATTAAGAATGGAAACAAGCCTAAACACAAAAGATTTTTACTACGACCTGCCCGAGGAGTTAATTGCGCAAACACCCGTTGAGCCGCGTGATGCTTCCCGGCTTTTGATTTTGGATAAAAACAGCGGCGCAGTTAGCCACCGGCATTTTCATGATGTTTTGGAATATCTAAAGCCGGGGGACTGTTTGATTCTGAATGACTCCCGGGTGCTTCCCGCTCGTATTTATGGGGTGAAAGAAGAAACCGGAGCCCGGGTGGAATTTTTGCTGTTATCACCCAAGGGAAACGATATTTGGGAAGTGTTAGCCGGCCCGGGAAAACGCGCAAAACCAGGTGCACGTTTTTCTTTCGGGGACGGGCTTATGACTGCCGAAGTATTGGAGATAGTAGAAGAAGGAAACCGGTTGGTGCAATTTTCTTACCAGGGGAATTTCTATGCCGTATTGGATCAAATCGGACAGATGCCGCTTCCGCCTTATATCACTCATAAGCTGGAAGACAAAGAGCGTTATCAGACCGTTTATTCCAAAGAGGTTGGTTCTGCGGCAGCGCCCACCGCAGGGCTGCATTTTACAAAAGAACTGCTAAAACAGGTTCGGGAAAAGGGAATTTCAATTGGCTATGTGACATTGCATGTGGGGCTGGGCACGTTTCGGCCGGTCAGTGCCGAAAAAATTACGGATCATAAAATGCATGCAGAGCATTACTGGCTGCCCCAGGAAACGGCGGATTTAATCAATACCACCAAGAAAAACGGGGGACGAGTCATTGCGGTGGGAACCACAAGCTGCCGCACACTCGAATCCGTTGCGAAAAAGGAAGGCTGTATCAAAGAAAGCGGCGGGTTTACGGATATCTTTATTTATCCCGGCTTTTCATTTCAGGTGTTGGACGGCCTGATTACCAATTTCCATTTGCCGGAAAGTACGCTTATCATGTTGATATCCGCTTTGGCCGGACGGGAAAATGTCCTGAACGCGTATCGGATTGCGGTACAGGAAAAATACCGTTTTTTCAGTTTTGGGGATGCAATGCTGATTTTGTAAATGGCGATATAATTAAGGATAAACGCCTTGCAAAATCGTTCTGAGCAAAGCTAAATTGGCTGGGCTCAGTGTGGCAAAAGAGAAATATCTGTCAATGTAAATGGTTAAACTCCCAAAACGAACGGAAAACGATCGAAATTATTTGAGAACAAGGAAAAGGAAATTAACTTTATGCTAACAATACAAATAACCCAGGGAAAAGCCCGCCGGGCTTCCTTTGACACAGTACACGGCACGGTGCAGACTCCTGCTTTCATGAATGTGGCCACCGCCGGCGCTATTAAAGGTGCGGTTTCTGCGCTGGATTTAAAAGAACTCAAGTGCCAGGTTCAGCTTTGCAACACCTATCATCTGCATTTGCGCCCGGGGGATGAAACCGTCAAAAAACTGGGAGGCGTTCATCGGTTTACTCGCTGGGACGGCCCTATCTTGACTGACAGCGGCGGATTTCAGGTATTTTCGCTGGCAAAGCTGCGGAATATCCGGGAAGAGGGGGTCACTTTTTCCTCCCATATTGACGGACATAAAATCTTTATGGGCCCGGAAGAGAGCATGCGTATCCAGTCAAATTTGGCTTCTACCATTGCCATGGCCTTTGACGAATGTGTAGAAAATCCCGCCGAGTATTCCTATGCCAGGCATTCCTGTGAGCGTACCACTCGCTGGCTATACCGCTGTAAGGCGGAAATGGAGCGGCTGAACACTTTGCCGGACACCATAAATCCACACCAGATGCTGTGGGGAATTAACCAGGGCAGCACCTATGAGGATCTTCGCCTGGAGCATATGAAGCAAATTCGCGAACTGGATTTGCCCGGCTATGCCATCGGCGGCCTTGCGGTGGGGGAAAGTGCAGATGAGATGTACCGGGTGATTGAAGCGGTGGAACCTGAAATGCCCGCAGACAAGCCCCGATATCTGATGGGAGTGGGAACGCCGGTGAATATTCTGGAGGCAGTGCGGCGCGGCGTGGACTTTTTTGACTGTGTGATGCCCACCCGAAATGCCCGCCACGCCCACCTTTTCACCTGGCAGGGAAGAAGAAATCTGTTAAATGCCAAATACGCGCTGGATGATACCCCGCTGGATGAGGAGTGCGGTTGCCACACTTGCAAAAACTTCAGCCGCGCTTATCTGCACCATTTGTTTAAGAGCGGCGAGATGCTGGGCATGCGTCTTGCAGTAATGCACAACATCTATTTTTACAATACGCTGATGGAGAAAATTCGCTACTCTTTGGAAGACGGAACTTTCGATTCCTTTTATTCCCAATATGCTCAAATTTTGGGACAAAGAATATAAATTTGCTTGCATCATGTCCTTTTTATTGATATAATCAAAATAATAATATGGAGGTGCTGTTTTTTTATGAATCAATTATTACCTTTGGCAGCTTCGGCAACTGCAGCAGCCGGCGGTTCCATGTGGGGCGTCGTGGCCATTTATGCATTGTTGTTCGGTGCGCTGTATTTCTTCTTTATTCGTCCGCAAAAGAAAAAGAAAAAAGCGGAAGATGAGATGCGTAAAAGTGTCCAGATTGGCGATGAAATTATTACGATTGGCGGAATTGTTGGCCGCATTGTCGCAATTAAAGAAGAAAGCGACAGCTTTGTTCTGGAAAGCGGAATCGACCGCACAAAAATTATTGTGAAACGCTGGGCGCTGGGTAAAATTAATACAGTTCATGCAGATGATCAATAAACAACTTGTTCAAAAATAGTATATTTTACCCCTTCTGCGAATATCTATGGAATGTAGAGAAAGCGCAGGAGGGGTATTTTATTATGAAAAATCCAAAAAGACCGAAAAGTTCCAGAGAACGCACTCAAAATCCTGTCTGGGCAACGCTGCGCCCAGTTGTATTCGGCGCTGTAGCCGGAGCGGCTATCTGCATGATTTTACTTCTGATTTTGTCCCTAATTTTGGTGGCCGCAAAGCAGATACCCCAAAGTGTGCTGCAGCCGATCACTGTACTGATTGCAGCCGTCAGTGCGTTTTTTGCCGGATACATTGCCGCCCGAATTTCGAAAGAGCGGGGGATGGTGTATGGGGCCGGTGCTTCGCTGCTGTTGTTTTTGCTTGTGTTTTTGGCTGGCCTTGCAGTCACCAAAGAAAGTGTTTCGGCCTATATGCTGACGAAAGGGCTTATTATGGTTCTGACAGGCACAATTGCCGGAATTTTGTCGGTAAACAAAAAATCAAAACGAAAATAGACTTTTCAATTGCAAAATCATGTGATATAATAACCTCACGGTGTCAGCGAAAGCCAAGCTTTGCACGCCTGAAAGAGCATTGAATCATAACCGTCGCTTTTGCGCCGGAGCGGCTTTGCCGCGAAAACGGTTCGCCGCTTTCTTATGATGTAATAATAACAATTTAAAAATACAGAAATGAGGATTGTTTAAAAATGAAACAGATTAAAACTTTGAATAAAGCCAATTTGAAGGAGAGCGCTGTCAAGGGCGGCTGCGGCGAGTGCCAGGCTTCCTGTCAGTCTGCTTGCAAAACCTCCTGCACTGTTGCAAATCAGAAATGTGAAAATGCACAGAGAGCGTAATTTCTGACCAAGCAGCGAAGGATATGAATGAATGATTTAAGGGACAGAATTCTGTCCCTTAAATTTTGTGTGGATGGAGAAAAGCAATGATACACAAATATTATCTGAACGGGTATTACATTGTTCTGGATACCAACAGCGGAGCGGTGCATGTGTTTGACGAACTGCCTTATTTCATGTTGGATTATTTAGAAAACAGTGTCCCGGAACAGCAGCCGGAACAAATCAAAAAAGATTTGGCCGGCCGCTTTGGAGAAGCAGAGATTGACGAAGCGTATGAGGAGCTTTTGGAGCTATACCATTCAGGCCTGCTCTATTCCTCGGACGAATACGAACAATTCTGCGGAATGCTGAAAGATGCCCCGGTAAAGTCTATGTGCCTGAATGTGGCACATGACTGTAACCTGCGCTGCGAATACTGTTTTGCGGCCAAGGGTGATTTTGGCCGCGGACGGATGCTGATGCCTTTTGAAGTAGGCAAAAGAGCCATTGATTTTTTGATTGAGCAGTCAGAGGGCCGCCACAATCTGGAACTGGATTTCTTTGGCGGCGAACCGCTGATGAATTTTACCGTGGTCAAGCAAGTGGTGGAGTATGCCCGCAGCATTGAAAAACAGCACAATAAAAACTTTCGTTTTACCATTACCACCAATGGGCTTTTGCTGACTGACGACAAGATAGAATACATCAACCGGGAAATGTCTAATGTGGTGCTTTCTTTGGATGGAAGAAAAGAAATTAACGACCTGCTGCGGGTAAGAACCAACGGTGGCGGAAGCTACGACCGCATTGTGCCCCATTATCAAAAATTGGTTTCTACCCGGGGGGATAAAGATTATTATTTGAGAGGTACCTTTACCACGCATAATCTTGACTTCTCAACGGATGTTCTGCATATGGCCGAACTGGGCTTTGATCAGCTTTCCATCGAACCGGTGGTGTCAGATCCACTTTTGGACTATTCCCTGAAAGAAAAGGATTTGCCCCAGGCCTTTGAGGAATACGAGCGGCTGGCCAACATTCTGATTCAGCGCAGAAAAGAGGGGAGAGGCTTTAACTTCTTCCACTTTATGCTAGACTTAGATCAGGGGCCTTGCGCGATTAAGCGCCTGCGCGGCTGCGGCTGCGGAAACGAATACATTGCGGTTACCCCGGAAGGGGACATTTTCCCCTGTCATCAGTTTGTGGGTGACGACCGATGGAAGATGGGCAATATTATGGAAGGCACTTTTAATCGAACTATCAAAGAAGATTTTGCTCAATATAATATTTACAGCAAGCAAGACTGTCGAAACTGCTGGGCCAAATTCTATTGCAGCGGTGGCTGCAATGCCAACAGCTGGCAGTATGAAGGGGATATTTTAAAACCCCACGCTATTTCCTGCGCTTTAGAAAAAAAGCGTCTGGAATGCGCAATTATGATGAAAGCAGCTTTAGCGGACGCATAACATTCCCCATAGGAAGAAACACAATATGCACACGCTTGCGGAGGGCATGCAAGTGTGTGCATATTTATTCACTTGTGCATTTTGCGTTGGTTTACATAATTTTTGTTAGTTTACATAACGCAAACAGCGTTTTTTCTGCATACTGTATAAATTTTACATTTTGACTGTTTTTTCCTTGCTTTGGCGGCGAAAAAGTATTATAGTATATTATATTTCTAAAAGGCTTTTTCACCTGTATTTTTGGGAAAAGAAAGCCGTTTATGAGGAATGGCTCTGTAAAGCCTGATTTGGACTTCAATGAAAAAGGAATGAATGAAATGGTTGTTGGATTTATCGGTGCCGGTAATATGGCCGGTGCTATTATCAACGGAATTCTTCGGGCGGGGATTCACCCGGCACAGGATATGACAGTATTTGATATCAGCGAGGAAAAGCGCAGCACATTTCAAGCAAAAGGATTGCAGACAGCCTCCTCCGTTTCTGAATTGGTGTCGGGTTCCGACATCGTTTTTTTGGCGGTAAAACCGCAGAATTTCGCAGAGGTTTTGGAATCGGCCAAACAGTCGGTAACGCAGGACAAACTGTTCGTTACCATTGCGGCAGGCATTTCCATCCATTACATTACCAGTACGCTGGATTGTGATTGCCCGGTAATTCGTGCGATGCCCAACACCCCGCTGTTGGTGGGGAAGGGAGCCACCGCCCTTTGCCGTTCCCAAAAGGTAACGGATTCGGATTTTGACTTTGTTCACTCTATTTTTCAGGCCTGCGGCACGGTCGAGATTTTAGAGGAAAGTCAAATCAACACAGCAACTTCTGTCAATGGCAGCGGCCCGGCCTATGTGTATCTGTTTGCCAAAGCAGTGGCAGAAAGTGCTGAGCGGCAGGGAATTGCGCAAGATGCGGCCTTGCGTTTGTTTTGCCAAACATTATCCGGCAGCGCAGAAATGCTGCTTCATTCCGGCCACACGCCGGAAGAACTGATTAAAATGGTATCTTCACCAGGCGGAACCACATTAAAGGCCTTAGAGGTTTTTTATAACCGCGGATTTGAAGGCATTATTGATGAAGCAATGCTGGCTTGCACTCATCGGGCAGAAGAATTAGGAAAATAATTCAAATTTTTATCAGAAATATGATTCAAAACACTGTATTTGGACCATAATCAAATTAAGTGGAATTGCATTTCGAATCATATTACTGTTCTTTCATTCATACAATTCTATAGGCTCATCTCGCCTTGGGAGGATTGTATGAAAATGAAAAGGACAAGAGTAATACCGATTTATCATCGATTCAAAAATCCCGCCAAACCAGAGAGGGAAGGGCGGCTTCGGTTTTTGGATTTTAAAAGTATGGCGCGGACAATAGCAGAAAATCCGGTGTTGGCATTTTTAGCTCTTCTTTTGCTGGTGGGAACCATCTTTGGCGCATTGTTCGCCCGGGGTGCAGACTATTCCGTGATGCAGAAGCTGGATCTTTTGTTTATCAGCGATGTAAAAGCGCGGGCGGTGCAGTCTTCCGGCTCTGTTTTTGTTGCTTCGCTGAGTTCGGCCTTTTTCTTTGTGGCAGTCTGTTTTTTATTGGGAATGTCTTTATGGGGAATGTTTGTTCTTCCTTTCATTCCTCTGTTTAGAGGTTTCGGCTTCGGCCTGGCTTCTGGATATTTATATGCGGCTTATGGGTTTCAAGGGGTTTTATTTAATGCGGTGGTGGTTCTGCCGGGCGCCTTTTTGTCTATGATTGCAATCCTTCTTGCGGCGAAGGAAGGTATGATTTTCTCAAAAAAGACCCTTTTTGAAGTGTTAAGACGAGAGCATGGAAAAACGATTTCTGTGAAGACCTATGCGGTTCAATTTGGCTCCATCCTAATTCTTTCGGCAGCGGCGGCGGCAATTGATTTGATTACAACCGTCTGTTTTACCGGTGCGTTTTCCTTTTAAAGCCAATAGGGGGTAGAAATAAATATGAAAGAGTATTGTTCTGAATATCGGAACTATTTACGTTTTCAGAAAGCAGTATCTCAAAACACCTTGGATTCCTATACACGGGATATCGATCATTTTCTTGACTTTGTAATCATAAAAAAATTAAAAGGCCCAGAGCAGGTAACTGCTTCCATTATGGAAGAATATGTGCAGTCCCTAACGGATCGGCAATGCTCTATTTCAACCATTACACGCAACATGGCATCCATCCGGGGATTTTATCAGTTCCTGATTTTAAACGGAAAAACTCTTCAGAATCCGGCGAAAGCTATCCGTTTGGAAAAGGCGCAGAAAAAGCTGCCTCAAATCCTAAGCGGAGAAGAAATTGAGCTCTTGTTTGCGCAGCCCAATATTTCAGAAGCTAAGGGCTGCCGCGACAAAGCGATGCTGGAGCTTTTATATGCCACTGGAATCCGAGTATCGGAACTGGTGGAACTGAATGTTACGGATATCAATTTACACACGGCCATGCTTTGCTGCAACCGAAACGGAAAAACAGAACGCATGATTCCGATTTATTCCACGGCCATCGCGGCGGTATCGGATTATTTGTTCCGGGTGCGCGGCATGATGATCGGGCCGGAAGGCGGACAGGCACTGTTTACCAATTTAAATGGCAGACGCCTGACACGCCAGGGCTTTTGGAAAATCATCAAAGGCTATGCCGAGCAAGCTAAGATTACAAAAGAAATCACTCCCCATACGTTACGGCATTCTTTTGCGCTGCACCTGTTAGAAAACGGTGCAAGCCTGAAAGATATTCAAATGATGTTGGGTCATGCCGACATTTCCTCTACTCAGGTTTATGTTCAGCTGATGAACGACCATTTTAAAGAGGTATATAATCATTGCCACCCCAAAGCAAAGCTGGGGGCAGGGTAGGGAAGGGCAATGCCGGCCACAGCAGCAACACAAAGGAGTGACTATTTTTGGCAGGTTTTTCACTGTTTGGTGGCTACCAAAAGCCGGGGCCCGGAGTAAGCAAAAACGCGCCTCAAAAAACGCCGGTGTCCCATTTTTTTGAACTTCTGTTCCGAAAATTTTTTGAACTGGTTAAGTTAAATCTTTTGTTTTTGATTCCGGTAATCGCAGTGAGTGCTTTTATTTATCTCATCAGTCGTTTTACCAGTCAGGCTTTTTTCATTAATCTGCCTGTGGTGTTATTGACTCCCTTCTGCGCTGGTTTAACTTTTATTACCCGTAATTATGCCAGAGAAGAACATGCGTTCCTTATGTCAGATTTTAAAGATGCTCTTATGGCCAACTGGAAGCAATTTGCAATAAACGGTATGGTATGTTATGTGCTGGGCAACATCATTGTGTTTTGCATTCAGTTTTATTACACGCTTGCAGCATCACAGAGCTTTTTCTATATGATTCCTTTTGGAATCAGCGTGGCAATTCTTTTTATTTTCTTATTTATTCAGTACTATGTTCCGGTCATGATTGTTACCTTTGATCTCAATTTAAAGCAGATTTATAAAAATGGTTTTATTTTTGCGATTGTGGGTTTATGGCGCAACATTTTGCTAACAGTTATTTTCGGTGGTGTTTTTTTCCTGAACCATTTTCTATATTATATGTGGCCTTTGCCGCTTCTTTTGATAAACGGAATCTGGTTGGCGCTTTTGGCTTTTTCCGTAACGTCCTTTTTGATTAATTTCACGGTGTATCCTTTAATTGAAAAGCTGATGATAAAGCCCGTGCTGGAGCACTCAGGAGAAAGTTCCGACAAAGGGGAGAGGGCAGAAATTCTGCCGGATAAAAGCAGTGCGGATACACCCGCAGAGGAACAGCAATCGGAATATGTCTTTTATCATGGAAAACTGGTAAAAAAAAGCCTTCTAAACAATGAATCTATTTTTGAAGATTCCGAGTAATAAAAAAAGAGTATCCGAACAATCGGATACTCTTTTTTTATTGTTTCTTTTCTTAGCTTTCCTCTTCTTCACTATTGTCATCATCCGGCTCTGTTTTCGTGACTGCCTCTACCGCCTGTTTTGAAATTCTTTGGTTTCCCCTTGCCTTCACTGTGGAAAGCGGGTTGGCATCCGCTGCCTGCCGCATTTGCTGACTGGAAAGATGGGTATAGATTTCAGTGGTACCCAAATTTTCATGCCCCAAAACATCCTTCAGCACACGAATATCCACGTTTCCATGCTGATACATCAGCGTAGCAGCAGTATGCCGCAGTTTGTGTACGGAATAGCCCGGCCCGGCAAACTCGATTTTGGCCAGATATTTTTTGACCAGATGCTGTACTGTTTTAGGACTGAGCCGTTTCCTTTGCCTGCTGATAAACAAGGCATCCTTATCAATTAGATTATTGTGAGGGCGCACTTCCAAATACTGCTGGATTGCATCCATACACGCATCATTTAAATAAACGACCCGCTCTTTATTTCCCTTTCCTAAAATTCGCAAAGAAGAGGAATGGTATCGAACGTCATTTAAATTAATTCCTACCAATTCAGAAAGCCGCATTCCGCAATTAAGAAATAAGGTTAGAATGCAGTAATCCCTTTGTTTATCCGGGCCGTCTACCACATTTAAAAGTTCCATGCTTTGTTCTAACGTCAGGTATTTCGGCAAAGATTTTTTAATTTTAGGCGTTTCCAGTTCCAGCATGGGATTTACCGAAAGCTTGTGGGCCTTATTGGTCAAATAACTGTAAAATGCCCGTAAGCTAGATGCTTTTCTGGCCCGGGTTGCCGTTTTGTTTTTGCGCTCAGAAGCCAAATAATTCATGTATTCAAAGACATCTGTTAGACTAATGCTTTTAATTAAATCCAAATCCACATCTGAAATTTCTATTTCAGACATAGGTGTGTCATCGGGTACCAAGCCGCGCTGCTTTTTTATGTAACGGAAGAAGGTTCGCAAGTCTCGAAAGTATTCCTCCACAGTGTGGTCTGATTTTCCTTTTACAGTTCCTATGTAACCTAAAAACTCTCTAATCACTAGCGGACATTCTTTTAGTAACACCGGATCCATGATAATCACTCCGTTCATTTGTATGGGATGCATTCAGAATCCTTTGGGTATGTTATGCTTACCATTTTCCCAAACTGAGAATTCAGTCCCCCGATTTCCCAAACTGAGAATTCAGTCCCCCGAATTATACAAAATGTTCATTTTGACTAATTATATATTATTTTTTTTCAGTTGTCAATTATCTGGTATTTAGAAGTCTTTTGTTGATAAGCGATCGGTTTCTTTTACCGGAAGAATTCCACCGATATCCACCAGTTCCCCTTTTGATAATTCAACAATCTGTTTTTGCTGCTGCTGAATAAATTCACGAATTTCAAAGCCATTTGGATGTGAGTTTAGATTTCCGGTAAAAGCAATGATTTCGTTGGACAATAAACCGCAACAGCCTCCGATAAACCCATAGTCATATCCATCCAATCGGATATTTCCCGATTGAATTTCCAGCACTTGAATTCCATTTTTTCTGGCTGCCTGAGCAATTCCTGCATCGGCTGTAATAATCGCTCTTTCGGATACCACCGCAACCGAACAATTGGTATATCCTTGATTGACCGGAATGGTTTTTATCTTGTGGTTTTTACAAAATTCCTGAACCTGTGGATCCCAAATTTCGGATTTTCCGAACATCAGTTCTTTTAGAAAGAAGACGTTCAATAAAACATCTTTTGGATATGTATTGCCCAATAAGTTCTGTGTAAGACATACCGTTGCCCCCTCCTGCTCCAGCTTTTCTTGCAGCGATGGATTCGGGCGGGCAACCAGCCAATTTTCTTTCCCCAAGTGCAGGCACTGCAAATCTGCGTGCCCGGCAATCGGTCCCGGCAAATTATCATTTAATTTAGAAACGATAGTCCGTATCCCTAACCGCTGCAAATTGTCGATTACTTTCGGTTCTGCATCCGATACCATCACTAAAGTAACCGAAGCGGAAGGAAGGTTTGGCTTTTCGACAAAGCGTTCCTGAACCGCCATGCTTTTTTCCAAACCGTTCCCTCCTTCCTCATTCTTACTATAAATAAAATCTATCAAAAATACAAATCAGACGGAATCTCTTATTCCATTCTTAATGCATCCACAGGGCGCAAACTGGCAGCTTTAAGAGCGGGATATACCCCGAAGATTACGCCGGTTATAAAAGAAAATCCCACAGCCAAAACCATAATGTCAAAGCGAATTCCTAACGTTATTCCAAAATAAGAAGCACCTAAAAACGACACGGCATATCCCGCAATTACCCCCAGCACAGATCCAATAAAAGTAATCAGAATTGCCTCAAATAAAAACTCCAATAAAATATCTTTGCGGCTTGCCCCAATGGATTTTTTGATTCCAATTTCCCGTGTCCTTTCATTAACCGAAACCAGCATAACCGTCATAATGCTCAGGCTGGCTACCAAAAGTGAAATAGCCCCCACTGCCGACAAAATCAAAGTGATAATGTCCAGAATGTTGGCAAGGCTATCCTTTTGCTTGACCAGATTATTCGAAATGAAGGAACCGCTGCTTCCGTTACGCCGGTTTAAGGCTTGTACCAGCAGTTCTCCCGTTTGATCCACATCGGTTCCCTCTTTCACTTTTACTGCAATTTGGTCAAAGGTATCCTTGCCCATTAACTCTTGCATTGTGGAATAAGGAACGTAAACAAAATTGGGAATATAATCACCGATAAAATTTTGAAGCAGACCGCTGCCTGTTTTCACAATTCCCACCACTTCAAATTCCTCTAAAGTTCCGCCGCATAAAATCGATACTTTTTTTCCGACAATATTATTTCTTTTATAAGAGTTCTGAGAAAAATTTTCGTCTACCATACAAACCTTGGAATTCGACTTTACATCTTTTGTAGTAATAGAACGCCCGTAAATCACGTTTAAAGAAATGATTTTATTAGCATCCGAATCAATTCCCCACAACAACGCTTTACTGATAATTCGAGAAGTTTGAACATCGGTGGCCTGCATCATCACTGGCATAGCCTGATCCACATTTTCAGACTGGCGAACTGTATCCAAATCAGAATCGGATAAATAAATGTTTTTTGCCTGCCCGATTGTGCTGATTGACAATCCGTTTAGCCCCAGACTGTCCAACTCCTGATTTAATACATTGGTGCCGCACTGACTGATATTGCCGATCAAAATGACAGAGGCCACCCCAATGGAAACCCCCATCATAGTCAACGCTGTGCGAAGTCTTTTGCGCCCCAAATTCTGAAAAGCAGAGCGTAAGATATCAATCATCGGGGTCCACCGCCTCGCGAAGAATAACGGCCGCCCCATCGGTGACAGCATCCGGATTTAAAATAATTGCATCCTGCTCTTCTAACCCGGATAGAACTTCAAAACCGGATTCAAATTCCTTTTGGGTAGTCACAGCTTTTTTGACCGCTTTTCGACCATTGAAAAGATAAACGTATTCATTTCCGTCATCATCGGCACGCACAGCCTCATAAGGAGCAATTAACACATTCTTGCTCTCTGCTGTAATGATTTTTGTCTTGGCCGAAAATCCGGGTTTGATATCACTTTTGGGATTTTTGATCCGAACCAGCACTTCCACCACCGTTTCTGATGCTCCGGTTGTGGTATACTGCTGTTTGGCATCAGGGGATATGAAAGTTACCGTACCTTCATACGCCGTTTTAAAACCTGCACCGGTAACAACGGCCTTTTGCCCGATTTTGATATCAGAAATTTGAGATTCGTTTACTGACAGGCGGACCTGCAAATCCGGCGAGGCCGCAATGGTAACAACCGGCTTGTTTCCTTCCGCTGTGCCCTGTTCCATAATCGATACGGCAATGACTTCCCCATCCACAGGAGCAGTTACTTCCTGACTTTCTAAATCACCCGAATCTGCCGCAGTATCTGCTTCCCCTTTATCCCGGGCGCTGGGTGCAGCTGCTGAAGGAAGGCCGGGAATGGAGGCCGGGACACTGTCACCGGTAATTTGGCTAAAATAAGTGTTCAGCAATGCCTGATATGTTTGGTCATCCATCTTTTTTTCAGCATCCTGCAACACTGTCTTAGATATGGGAAGGATAGAGAGAAGCGGCTGCCCGGCTTTCACCTTATCCCCTTTTTTAACATAAACTTTTTCTGCAACGGAACCGGCTGCCACATAAATATTTTGTGAATCCGCCCGTTCCACCGTCCCGTTGTTACAATAAATCGAACTTTCTGCTGTAATGGGATTCACCTTTACAATAGAAACGGGAACAAAAGAGTTTTTATAGGTGTTCCCCGCTTGAACAATAACCAAAGATAAAACAAGTGTCAATCCAAATAATGTTGCGTATTTCTTCATACATATCCCCCCATCAGCTCTTATTGTGTGATGGGAAGCTCAATTTATGAATTGAAAACAACAGTTTTTCAATGAATAATTACGCAGGGAATTCAAAAAATACTTGTGAGGTGAAACGCATGAATATCATTCAATGTGATGAAGACTGCATTTATCAACGAGAAGGTTATTGTTCCCTGGAAATACCGACTATGGTGACCAATGACACCGGGCAAGGATGTGTACACCGCATTCAGGCTTCCGGAAAAAGAAAACCAGATTCTGTCCGTATCGCAACCCGAACAATCAGCCCACCGCCGCCTCAAATGCTTCTCTGATATTTTTTACACCGATGAGCCGTATGCTGCGATGTTCTGTATTGATTTGCTTGAGGCAGTGATAAGGCAGAATACATGTTTCAAACCCCAGATGCTCCGCTTCGGCGATTCTGGCATTCACATGGGACACCGCCCGCAGTTCGCCGGTCAGACCAATTTCGCCGAACACTAAAACATTTTCACCAATTTGCACATCTTTCAGGCTGGAAATCAAAGCCATGGCAACGGCCAAATCGGCAGCCGGTTCATCCAGCCGCAACCCGCCCACAATATTCACATATGCGTCTAAATTAGAAAAATAGTATCCAGCCTTCTTTTCCAGAACAGCCAGCAGCAAAGACATCCGGTTATAATCAAACCCCGTAGCCGTTCGCCTGGGGTTTCCAAACCCTGTTGTTGTGGCCAGCCCCTGAACCTCTGCCAAGATAGGCCGGGTTCCCTCCATGACGCAAGTGACGCAAGTACCGGATACATTTTTTGGGCGTCCGGATAATAACGCCATGGAAGGGTTGTCCACCTGAGACAGCCCTTTTTCTCCCATATCGAACACACCGATTTCGTTGGTGGAACCATACCGGTTTTTGGCAGCCCGCAGAATTCGGTAAGACATCTGGCGGTCCCCTTCAAAATACAGCACGGCATCCACAATATGTTCCAGCACCTTGGGGCCGGCAATGGCGCCGTCTTTGTTTACATGGCCCACCACAATAATGGGAATATCCAAAGATTTTGCTGTGCGCATCACCAGATTGGTGCATTCCCGAACCTGTGTGACACTGCCCGGCGAAGAGCTTAAATCCGTATGATTCATGGTCTGTATGGAATCAATCATCACCAAATCGGGCTTTATTTCTTGAATTTGTTCGGTAACCAGCTGAATGTCTGTTTCTGTCAGAATCAATAAATTTTCGCTGCCCACACCCAAACGACAGGCCCGCAGTTTAATCTGACGGCTGGACTCCTCTCCGGATACATAAAGAATCCGAAGCGTTTTTCCCAGATGCTCACAGATTTGCAGAAGAATCGTCGATTTTCCAATGCCGGGATCTCCGCTGATTAAAATTAAAGAACCGCGCACAATGCCGCCGCCCAAAACTCTGTCCAGCTCTGAAAGGCCGGTAAAATAGCGCTCTTCGTCCGCTGTATTAATTTCATTAATAGACAGCGGACGGGACATAGAATGGTGCGCTGTTATCGTTTTTTGAGAAGCTTTGGCAGCTTCTTTGATTTCTTCATTCATGGTATTCCATTCACCGCAGCCGGGGCATTTTCCGTACCATTTTGGTGATTCAAAGCCGCAGTCAGAACACACGAATACCGATTTGCTTTTTGATGCCATTTTATTTTCCCCGCTCTTTTTGTTTTAGATACTTCTATTATATCATAAATAGAACAGCAAAACTGTTCTTGCGGTGCAGCCGCTCTTGTGCGAAAGCGCAAGCTATGATTCAATGTTCTCTCAGACATCGAAAGCTTTGCTTTCGTTTATGCCGTGAGGTTATTATATCATAAATAATGCACGAAAAGTGATTTTGCGGCAAAGCTATGCTGATGCAAAAGCACCGGCTATGATTCAGTGTTCTTTTAGGCATGAAAAGCTTTTTCCGACAACTTTTAAACCTCTGTTTTTAACATAGAATTCCAATAATTTAGATAGCCCTGATAAATGGCAAAAGCCATTTGCCGTTGATATTCCGGCTGGTTTAACTTTTTGGACTCACCGGAATTAGATAAGAACCCGCATTCCACGATGACCGCAGGAACCTTTGCATGGCTCAAAAGATAAATGGAATCGGGGGCCGGTTTGGTTTCCCTGTGATTATCGGGCTGCAAAATTTCAGAAATAGCTTTTTGGGTAACATCGGCTAGTGCCTGACTATGAGAATTTTCTGTTCCATAAAAAATCTGGGCACCCGAATACTTGCTGCTGGTAAAATGATTTTGGTGAATACTAAGGAACACACAATCTCCGTTTTCTTCTATGGTCTTCAACCGATTATGGATATCAGAGGTTTTGCGGGCTTTTATGGTGTCTAACGTATTGTCGCCCACAGAAACATCAGCATCCCGAATCATTACCACGTTAAATCCCGAAAGTTCCAGCATTTGCCGAAGATTCAGTGCAATGGCCAAATTGATATCTTTTTCGATAATTCCGGATTTACTGACAGCTCCCCCATCTTCACCGCCATGACCGGCATCCAGAACAATTGTGGGCATATATTCGCCGCCCAAAGCAGAAACCATTTGATCAATTTTTTCTAAGGACACATAAGTAAGACGAATAAACATCATG
The DNA here is from genome assembly GCF_900240385.1 of Clostridium minihomine. Taxonomy (GTDB): domain Bacteria; phylum Bacillota; class Clostridia; order Oscillospirales; family Acutalibacteraceae; genus Faecalispora; species Faecalispora minihomine. The sequence goes on from NZ_OEQH01000003.1 coordinate 398,755, forward strand.
CAGCAAAAAATAAGCAGCAATATGGGCAGTCTATACTTTTTCAAAGTCATCACCTCTGAAGAAGTATATGCAGGCATTTCGAAAAAAACAACGAATGAAAAAAATAGGAAAAAACAAAAAAACCGCAGCTGCTCTAAACAGCTTGCGGTTTCCTGGAGGCGTCACCCAGATTTGAACTGGGGAATCAGGGTTTTGCAGACCCTTGCCTTACCACTTGGCTATGACGCCGTATTTAATTCTTTTGACAAAGATAACGCTTAAAGTGATAAGCGTTACCCCAGTCAAAATATGGAGCGGATGACGAGGCTCGAACTCGCTACCTCCACCTTGGCAAGGTGGCGCTCTACCAGATGAGCTACATCCGCAATTGTTGGTGCCTCCGGACGGAATCGAACCATCGACACGGGGATTTTCAGTCCCCTGCTCTACCAACTGAGCTACAGAGGCAAATTATGGCGACTCGGAACGGGTTCGAACCGTCGACCTCTAGCGTGACAGGCTAGCGTTCTAACCAACTGAACTACCGAGCCGTAATGGTGGGAGTAATAGGACTCGAACCTATGACCCCCTGCTTGTAAGGCAGGTGCTCTAACCAGCTGAGCTATACTCCCATTTCGGCTTGCCGCCGTGCGGTGTGCATCAGCGACGTGTTATATAATACTATATATTGTGTCAGTTGTCAACAGGTATTTGCAATTTTTTTTCAAAATTTGGATATTCTTTTTTTAGCCCCTATTTTCCTGAGAAATTGCCAGTTCTTCCAGCTGCTGGCGGTCGAATGTATAGGTCTTTGCGCAGTATTGGCACTTCGCTTCCATCTTGCCGGTTTCGTCAGCTAAGCTGCGAATATCATCCGGGGGCAAAGTAGAAAGTGCACGAACCACACGGTCAGCGCTGCAGGTGCAAACGTACTTCACCGGGGATTCATCCAGAATCTCCATCTCAAACCCGGCAAGGGCCTGCTGGCACATCTGCTCAATACTCATTCCCTTTGCCAGCATCGTGGTCACCGGCTCAAGCAGAGAAGCATTCTGTTCCAATTTGGAAATTGCTGCGTCATCTGCGCCGGGCAGCACCTGAATCAGCATACCGCCGGAAAGCAGCACCTGATGGTTTTCTTTATCTAATAACACACCCACTGCGCACACCGTGGGAATCTGTTCGCTGACAGCATAATATTGAGAGATATCATCCCCAATTTCTCCGCTTGCCAGCTCTACCTGTCCGATATAAGGTTCTCCTTCACCCAAATCACGCATGACGCATAAAAGGCCGTCGGATCCCACTGCAGTTCCTACATCCAGCTTTCCGTTGGCCTTTTTGGGCAGTTCCACTTCCGGATGCTCCACATATCCCCGGCAGTTGCCCTGACTGTCAGAAAGAGCTACCACAGCGCCCGCAGGCCCGTTTCCTTTCACTTTTAAAGTCAGCACCGCATCCTTCTTCTTGAGCATGTTGCCCATTAAAGAAGATGCTGTCAGCAAACGCCCCAGAGCCGCCGTTGTAACAGCGCTGGTGTGATGAATGCTTTGAGCGGTATATACAATATCGGTTGTGTCTACAGCAGAAGCCATAATGCTTCCGTCAGAAGTAATGCAGCGAATAATTCTGTCCATAGATTAAAATCCTTTTTCTTATATGATTTCTTTTTTTGCCACGATAACCACACGTTCACTGTCTGGCCCCGGCGGCAAAAAGCTAAGATCTTCATAGCATGCCACAGGCTTTAAACCGGCGGTGCACAGAAGTTCCTGAATTTTTTCAGTTGAATATGCTCTTTCATAAAAATGCTCGGAACTTCTTCGATACAAAGAACCTTCTTTGCCGAAAAAGTCCAAAGAAATCCCTACGCGATCCGTTTTTTCTTCATAATGATTCTGCCAAACACAATACACCGATTCCGTATCATAAACAAAGGTTTGGTTTGCCAAGACATGACGGTGTTTATATAAGGTGTTCATATCAAAGATAAAATATCCGCCGGGATTCAAAAAAAGAGAAACCCGGCGAAACGCTGCCAAAACCTCTTGTTCAGAGGTTAAGTGGTTGATGCTGTCCAAAGCGCAGATTACCGTATCCACAGTTCCATACAAATCCAGCTTCTGCATGGATTGGCACAAAAATAAAATGCTCAGATCCTCTTCGGCGGCCTTTTGCTGTGCGGCAGAAAGCATGGCACAAGAGCCATCTGCCCCATAAACATCCAGCCCTCTTTTCATCAGTTCGATGGTCAGGCTGCCGGTGCCGCAAGCCAAATCCAGCACCAGGCCAGCCGGATGCTTTAAATAAGACAGCAGATCGCAAAAATAACCGGCACGCTGCGCGTAATTGACGTTCTGGGTTAAATCATCATAATATTGCGCAAAAACGGAGTAACCACTCATTTTTCAGTATCTCCATCCTTCAGGCGTTTAAATACGATTTCATACCCGTCACAGCCATAATTCAGCGACCGATTCACGCGGCTAATGGTTGCGGTTGAAGCACCTGTTTTGGCAACGATATCGCTGTAAACGCATTTGTTGCGCAGCATCATCGCCACTGTCAGGCGCTGTGACATCGCTTTGATTTCCGGTACAGTGCAAAGATCTTCAAAAAAATCGTAGCATTCTTCAAGGGTCCTTAAGGATAATACGGCTTGAAAGAGCAGATCTACGCTGTCGTCTTTGATTTTAGAATTCATAAGTCTTCCATCCTTTTTCATAATACTAAAACCGGTTTGCGTAATCTGAAAGCCACCGCACGCCCTTTTCCAATGGATCGGGCCGGCCCGGACAAGAAAAGCTTTCCCGCCCACGCGTTCGCCAAAGCCCAAAACCGCATTGGCCGGGCGGCTTTACAGATCGTTTCGAATTAAATCCTCATAGGACTCGCGCCGCACCACGACCCGGGGAGTTCCATCTTTAACCATCACAACGGCCGGGCGGGGATTGCGGTTGTAATTAGACGCCATAGAATAATTGTAGGCGCCAGTGGAAAGCACCGCCAAAACATCCCCAATCTGGGGGTTCTGAATCATTGTGTTTTCCTGAATCAAATCGCCGCTTTCGCAGCATTTTCCCGCTATGGTCACCTGGGTATCAGCAGGCTGATTGGCTTTGTTGGCAATCAGTGCGGTGTATTCGGACTGATACAGAATATAACGGGGGTTGTCCGCCATACCGCCGTTTACAGACACATAAGTACGGATATTGGGAATCTGCTTAATTGCACCGATTTCATATAAGGTAATGCCGGTTTCGCCCACAATGGAACGCCCAGGCTCAATAAAAATAAAGGGAACCTTCAATTCCAGCTCTTCGCATTTTTGAAATACTGCGGCAGAAACCAGCTCCATGTATTGATCATAAGGCAAAGGAGCATCTTCCGAGGTGTAGTGGATGCCAAAACCGCCGCCAAGGTTCAGTTCTTCTATTTCAACGCCTGTTTCCCGCTTTACATCGGCAATCAGCTGAAGCATCACCTCCGCAGCAAGCACAAAGGGGGAACTTTCAAAAATCTGAGAGCCGATATGGCAGTGCAGTCCCTTTAAATCGATATTCTGATATTCCAGCGCTGCTTTAATAGCCTTCATGGCTTCTCCGGTTTCCAGCGCAAATCCAAATTTGGAGTCAATTTGTCCGGTTTGGATAAAGCTGTGAGTATGCGCGTCAATTCCAGGCTTAATCCGCAAAGTGACATGGGCATTTTTCCCGGCTTCCTTGGCCAGACGGTCAATGGTTTGAAGTTCCGTCAAATTATCTGCGATAAAATGACCGATCTCATATTCCAGCGCCAAACGGATTTCCTGCTCCGTTTTATTGTTGCCATGAAAATGGATTCTGTTTGCCGGGAATCCGGCCTGAACAGCCGTGTACAATTCGCCGCCGGAAGCCACATCCAGCCCCAAACCTTCTTCGTTTATGATACGGCAGATTTCTTTGCAATTAAAGGCTTTGCTGGCATAAACGGTCATGCCGCGCCCTTTGTAATGTTTGTCAAAAGAACTTTGATATCTGCGGCAATTGCTGCGAATCTGGTTTTCATCCATGACATACAGCGGGGTACCAAACTGCTCTGCAAGCTCCACCGTATCGCATCCGCAAATAGTCAAATGTCCCTTTTCATTGATCTTCAGGCTGTCCGAAACATACATAAATTAGAAATCTCCCTCCAATAACTGTGTCATCCCTCTGCGGCACAAGCTGCCGCAATCCATTCCTTCAACGTGTCCAGCCCCTCCCCAGTCACCGAAGAAAACGGAAGTCGACGAATCTGTTCCTTCCCTTGAAACAGTTCCTGGTACAGCTGTTCCTGAGCGGCCCGTTCCCCTTTGTTCAGCTTGTCACATTTTGTCATGACAACAATAAAAGGCACACCGCTTTCACTTAAAAACTCAATCATATGCATATCATCCGCTGTGGGTTTATGGCGCATATCCACAATCTGCACCACCAGATGAATGGCTCGTCCAGCGGCAAAATATCCTTCCACCAAATGTGCCCAGCGCAGTTTCTCTGACTGGGATACCTTGGCATAGCCATAACCCGGCAAGTCAACCAAACGGCATTTTTCCAGCTGATAAAAATTAATTGTACCGGTCTTTCCGGGCGTGGCGCTTACCCGCGCCAACGCCTTGCGGTTGACCAGTTTATTGATCAAAGAGGATTTGCCCACATTGGATCTGCCAGAAAATACAATTTCAGGCAGCGTGTCCGGCGGAAGCTGATCCACCCGCCCTGCGGCAAATTCAAAAGCAGCATTATCAAATCTCAATTTGTCACCTCTAGCACTGAGGCTGTTCCAACACCACGGGCTGCGGCGGCTGTGTTCCCATAGGATCCCCTTGTGCGGGAATGGGAGCCGAAGCGGCTTTGGGAGCCAGAACGGGCTGGGGCTTACGTGTTAATGCCAGACCCAGAACCTCGTCGATTTTTTTAACCGGAATAAACTGAATGTTTTCTTTGACAACATCATCAAACTCCGAAATATCGGAATAGTTATCCTCCGGAATGATCACTGTCTGAATTCCATTGCGATATGCGGCCATGGATTTTTCCTTTAGCCCGCCAATCGCCAACACCCTGCCCCGCAATGTGATTTCACCGGTCATGGCTACATCGTGACGGATGGGAATTTTGCTTAAAGCAGAAGTAATCGCAGTGGCCATTGCAATACCGGCAGAAGGGCCATCTTTCGGGATTGCACCTTCCGGAACGTGAATGTGAATATCCATCTTATTGTAAAACTGAACATCAATTCCCAGCTGTGTTGCTTTGGAACGGATGCAGCTGATGGCCGTTTGAGCAGATTCCTTCATTACATTCCCTAAAGAGCCTGTCAGCTGAAGCTTTCCGGTGCCGTCCATAATTGCGACTTCAATGGGCATGGTCTGTCCGCCCACACTGGTCCAAGCCAATCCATTGACAAGCCCCACTTCATCGGACTTGTTTTTGTTTTCCGGCTTAAAGCGGCGGGGCCCCAGCAAGTCTTCCAAATCGGCGGGTTTCACCGTGATTTTTGTCACTTCTTCCGCTACGATTTTTTTTGCAATTTTTCGGCAGATAGCGGCAATGTTGCGTTCCAGACTGCGAACGCCCGCTTCCCGGGTATAGCTTTCAATCAGATCGTGTACCGCCGCGGGTGTTATCCGCAGATTCTGTGAACTGATGCCGTGTTTCTTTAGCTGCTTGGGAATCAAATGCTTGACTGCAATTTGGAATTTTTCTTCATGAGTATAGCTGGAAAGAAAAATGGTGTCCATCCGATCCAATAAAGGGCCGGGAATGGTACTGGCATCATTGGCTGTGGTTAAAAAGAGAACTTTGCTCAGATCAAAAGGCATATCAATATAATGATCATAGAAAGCAGAGTTCTGTTCCGCATCTAAAACTTCCAGCAATGCCGCAGCAGGATCCCCGCGGAAGCTTTTGCCCAGCTTATCAATTTCGTCCAATAAAATCAGTGGATTATTGGTACCGGCCTGCTTGACTGCCGCCATAATTCTGCCGGGCATAGAGCCGATATAAGTGCGCCGATGCCCCATAATATCAGATTCATCATGAACACCGCCCAAAGAAACACGCACATATTTTCGTCCAATGGCTTTGGCAATGGATCGGGCAATAGAGGTTTTTCCCACACCGGGCGGCCCCACCAGGCAGACAATCTGGCCGTTAATATCCGGGGCCAGCTTGCGAACTGCCAACGTTTCCAGAATCCGTTCTTTGACTTTTTTCAGGCCATAATGATCCTTATCCAGCACTTTTTGAGCCTTTGCCAAATCAATCACTTCTTTAGAAGAAACGTTCCAGGGAAGCTCAATGCAGGTTTCTAAATAATTGCGAACCACACTGGCTTCATGAGAACCAAAAGGCATTTTTGCGAAGCGATCACATTCCTTCAGCAGTTTTTCCCGCTGTTTGTCCGGAATATCCAGCTTCAGAATTTTTTCCCGCAGTTCTTCCGCTTCTTCTTGGGGATTATCATCTTCCCCCAATTCGTAATTGATCACCTTAATCTGTTCCCGCAAAAAGTAATCGCGCTGGTTCTGGTTCATCTGATCCCGGGCTTTGTCCGTGATTTCGTTTTCGATTTCCAGAACCTTAATCTCATGCTCGAGAATCTGAATCAGCTTTTCCAGCCGTTTGACGGGGTGCAGTTCTTCTAAAATTTCTTGTTTTTGCTCAAAATCCAGCATTACGTTGGAGGCAATATAATCCGCCAGCGCACCGCAGCTTTTATTTTTCACAACACCAATGACGATGTCAGGCGAAATACGCTTATAGTTTTGCAGATATCTTTCAAACAGATTTTGCGTATAACGAATCAGCGCCTCTGTTTTATGAGAAGAGCGGTACGGCGTAGTTTGCAGTGCAGACGCCTCTACCATTAAAAATGGAGATTCACTAATGACCTGGTGAATTCGTGCACGATGCATTCCTTCCGCCAAAAGGCGTACTCCATCCTCCGTATGATGCAGGATTTGTTTTATTTTTGCTACAACACCGGTTTGAAAGATCTGCTCAGAATCTGGATTATTGTCTTCCAAATCCTTTTGGGCAACCAGCAAGATGGTCTGATCCTTTTCCATTGCTTCATGTAAAGCTAAAATGGATTTTTTTCTTCCCGCATCAAATTGCAGTATCATACCGGGAAACAAAACCAGCCCGCGCAATGCCAAAACCGGCAAGGTTTGTAGTTCTGTTTGTTGCTCGATTTTTTTGCTCATATTTCACTCCTGTTGTAATCATGTGGAAGAAAAAAGCTGTTGCTAACAAGGATAATATGATGGTCCTTGTCAACAACAGCTATGCTGTGGATTAAGACGCGGTATCCTTGCGCCCGCGCTTTTTTGGATTTGAAATTTTAATTTTAACCGGTTTCCGGTTTTCATTGTAAACCAGCTCCGGCGGTGTGCCGTCCCTTACGGTTTCCGGTGTGATAACAACCTTTTCCACCGTATAATCCGTAGGAATATTATACATCAGCGGAGTCAGAATCTCTTCCATAATCGAACGAAGTCCACGAGCGCCGGTTTGACGCTCAATGGTTTTCTTTGCGATTTCATTCAGAGCTTCCGGCTGATATTCCAAATCCACTTTATCCAGCTGGAACAAATGCTTATATTGCTTGACAATCGAATTTTTGGGCTCTGTCAAAATACGAACCAAAGCACTTTCATCCAGTCCATTCAAAGCAGTGATGACCGGCAGACGGCCCACCAGCTCTGGAATCAATCCGTATTTTACCAGATCATGAGGAATCACGCTGGACATCCATGCCGTGGTGTCCAATTCCTTTTTGCTCTTTACATCCGCACCAAAGCCCATAGTGGAGGAAGCTGTTCTCTTTTCGATCACTTTTTCCAACCCATCAAAGGCACCGCCGCAGATAAACAAAATATTAGAAGTATCGATCTGCAAAAACTCCTGCTGGGGATGTTTTCTGCCGCCCTGAGGCGGAACATTGCAGACAGAGCCTTCCAAAATTTTCAGCAAAGCCTGCTGAACACCCTCGCCGCTTACATCGCGGGTAATCGAAGGATTCTCGGACTTTCTGGCAATTTTATCAATCTCATCAATATAGATGATGCCGTTTTCGGCACGTTCAATGTCAAAATCGGCGGCCTGAATCAGACGAAGCAGGATATTCTCCACATCCTCGCCCACATAGCCGGCCTCTGTCAAAGTTGTGGCATCGGCAATCGCAAAAGGTACATCCAGCAGTTTAGCCAGCGTCTGGGCAAGCAAAGTTTTACCTACCCCGGTTGGCCCCAGCAGAAGCACGTTGCTTTTGCTAATTTCCACCTCATCGCTGCCGTAATAAACGCGCTTGTAATGATTATAGACCGCAACTGAAAGAGCCATTTTCGCGTTTTCCTGCCCGATCACATATTCATCCAGCTGATTTTTAATTTCCTGCGGTTTCAAAAGGACAGTGCCTGTATCCCCGGTATAGGTTTTTTTGCGGTTGGATAAATGAGATTCGTCCTCTAAAATAGAGTTGCAAAGCTGCACGCATTCATCACAAATATACACACCCGGACCGGCAATTAGGCGCCGCGCCTGACTTTGCGGTTTTCCGCAAAAGGAGCAGCTCAATTCTCTTTCCTTGGTTTCGTCGTTATTCGGCATTCTATTATCACCTGCTTAACATTGAAGTTATTTCCTAACGATCACTTTATCTACCAAACCATAAGCAACCGCCTGCTCAGCAGTCATAAAGTTGTCGCGTTCGGTATCCTTCGCAATCACTTCAATAGGCTGCCCGGTTTTCTCGGCTAAAATCTCATTTAGTTTCTTTTTTGTAGCAATAATATGATCGGCATGGATCATAATATCAGTTGCCTGCCCTTGAGCACCGCCGCTGGGCTGATGAATCATAATCTCGCTGTTAGGAAGCGCCAAACGTTTTCCCTTTGCACCCGCTGCCAGCAAAAACGCACCCATGGAGGCGGCCATACCCATACAAATTGTGGAAACATCACATTTGATATATTGCATCGTATCATAAATCGCAAGGCCGGCCGTTACCGAACCGCCCGGACTGTTGATATAAAGGCTGATATCCTTAGACGGATCCTGTCCTTCTAAATATAAAAGTTGGGCCACAACCAAACTGGCGGTCGTATTGTTGACTTCTTCGTTCAGCATAACAATTCTATCATTTAGCAAACGGGAAAAAATGTCGTACGAGCGCTCACCGCGATTTGTTTGTTCAATAACATAAGGGACTAAACTCATATCTTAACCACCTTTTCTCCATGCGTGTTTTTGATTGATTTCCGCCGCCTTTTCGCACGGCAATTGGCGGCGGAATTAGCTGTTTTATCAATAACCGGACATCGAACTTCTATTGTTAACAGAAGAAATGCTCCGAATTATTCCTTGTCCTCTGCTGTCTTCTCTTTTTTTGCCTTTTCCTTGGTTGCTTTTTCTTTTGCCGGTTTTTCTTCGGCTACTTTGGCACTGTCGCGAACCAGCTGAATGGCTTTTTCAACTGCCAGATCCTGTGCAAGGTCAGCTGCGGGAATAAAGCTCTTCACTTTTTCCACTTCCATGCTGTAGTTCTTGGCCAACTTTTCAAACTCAGCCTCAACTTCTTTTTCTGTAGCAGTCAGCTTCTCCAGCTCTGCAATCTTTTCAAGAGCCAAACGAACCTTTACCTGCTTTTCTGCCTGAGGTTTGAAATGATCGCGAATGGTGTTCTCATTCATGCCGGTGTACTTCAGGTAAGTGTTGAAATCCAGTCCCTGAGACTGCAAACGATAGGCAAAATCACGCAGATCATCGTTGATCTTGTTCTGATACATTGCGTCCGGAATCTCGCCCTGCACTCTTTCCACCAAAAGGTCGATGAGTTGGCTTTCTAACAGATCCTGAGACTCTTTTTCACGAGCTTCCGTCAGTTTGCTGCGGATATCCTCTTTGTAAGCGTCCAGTGTATCAAACTCGCTGACGTCTTTGGCGAAATCATCGTCCACTGCCGGCAGCTCTTTCATCTTAATTTCATGCAGTTCGATTTTGAAAATTGCTTCTTTTCCCTGTAAAGTAGAAGCCTGATAATCCTCAGGGAAAGTAACGGTAATATCAAATTTTTCACCGGTGTTGTGACCAACGACCTGCTCTTCAAAGCCCGGGATGAACTGGCCGGAACCCAAATCCAAAGTGTGGTTTTCCGCTTTTCCGCCTTCAAAAGCAACGCCGTCCACAAAGCCTTCAAAATCGATCACAGCGGCATCACCCATCTGTGCGGGACGACCATCGACTGTAATCATTCTGGAGTTGCGCTCCTGCACCTTTTGAACTTCGGCATCTACATCTTCGTCAGCAACAACAACAGGCTGCTTTGTTACTGCCAGACCCTTGTAATCTTCAATGGTAATCTGAGGCCAAGTGGTAACAGTTGCCTTAAACACAAGGCCCTCTTTGCCGATGCTTACCACGTCAAAATCAATTTTTTCATCTACCAGCCGCAGCTGCGCTTCTTTCACAGCTTCATCCAAAGCAGCAGGATAAACAGCGTTTACAGCGTCCTCGTAGAAAAACTGCTCTCCATAATATTTTTCAATAAAAGCGCGCGGGGCTTTTCCCTTACGGAAGCCCGGGATAGAGATTCTTTTGCCTTGTTTATGAAAAGCCTGGTTAACCGCTTTTTCAAAAATATCCGCGTCAACCTCAACTTCCAGCTGATAGCGGTTTGTTTCTACTTGATTGGACGATTTTAAACTCATTTTGTCTTCCTCCTGCAAATTGCAAATTATCTTATTTATTATAGCATACCGGGGCCCAATATTCTATATTGAAAGGGAAATGTTCATAATTTATTTAACATACGCAAAGCGGCGCAAAACCCAGATAATCACACGAAATCAGGTGCAGCTCTATGCCCTGATATTCGCCTGTAACTGCCCGCTTAGACGCTTGTGTGCCATGAATATGTCCAAAATAACATTTCCGGATTCCCCGGCTTAAGAGTACCTCTAGAATTTCTTTGCAAACCATCCCGTCATAAACTGGGGGGTAATGCAAAAACACAATGGGCTCAAGCCCCTGCGCCAAGGCGTGATCGATAGAGGCGTTTAGTCTGCCCACCTCACGCTTGACAATTTTAATATCTTCATCACTGGCCGCATTATACAGCCAGCCGCGCGTGCCGCAAACGCCGAATTCGCCAACGGCATAGGAATTGTTATGCACGATCTGCAAAGAATCAAAACCATTGGCGGCAAAGTAAGTGTCTATTTTGCTTTTTGTGCTCCACCAATAATCATGATTGCCTTTTAACAGCAATTTTTTGCCCGGCAAAGAATTGAGAAACTGAAAATCCTTTTGGGTTTCTTCCAGCTTCATCGCCCAAGAAATATCCCCGGCAATCACCACCGTGTCTTCTTCTTTGACAATGCGGTGCCAATGCTGCTCCAGCTTGGCCACATAGCCCTGCCAGCCTTCAAAAACATCCATGGGCTTATTTGCGCCAAGGGACAGATGCAAATCGGCAATTGCATACAATGCCATTTGTTACCTCGTTTCTATTGGTTGACCAGATATCTTATAGACCAGCCATCCGCAGTACAACCTTAGGCATTTCTTCCACCTGGCAGCGGTTCTGGAAACGGACTTGTTTTTCTTTCAGCTCTTCAATCGGTGCCGGAGCCTTTGTTCCCGTTAATGAAGAAAGCTGTTCTATTTTCAAAAAGTCATCAGCATCCTGCTTGTTTCCCGGTGCAACCGCTTCCAAAACACTGTCTGCAAATTTATACGGACTGGCGGTGGACACAATCACAGCCGGGGTTTCGGTATCGCCGGTATCCTTTGCATACTGAGCATATACATCGGCAGCCACCGCGGTGTGAGTATCACAAAGATACTTCTTTTCTGTAAGAATTTTCCCGATGGTTTCCCGGGTTTTCCCATCATCACAAGAGCCGGAATAGAACAGATCTTTTAAAACAGCCGTCAGCTCTTCCCCTACCTGATAACGTCCTTCGGTGTTCAGTTCTTTCATCCAGCCGGAAACCAAATCGGAATTGCCGCCGGTTAAATCAAACAGCAAACGCTCCAGATTGCTGGACACCAGAATGTCCATAGAAGGGGAAATCGTTGTATAAAAAGTGCGGTTGCGATCGTAAACTCCGGTACTTAAAAATTCAGTCAGCACATTATTGGAGTTTGACGCACAAATCAGCTTTTTAATCGGCAGACCCATTTTTTTCGCGTAATATGCCGCAAGAATATTGCCGAAATTGCCGGTGGGCACCACCACGTTCAGCGGCTGACCCAGTGTAATCATTCCCTGCTCTGCGGCATCGCAGTAAGCAGAAAAATAATAGACGATTTGCGGCAGAAGTCTGCCCCAGTTGATGGAATTGGCGCTGGAAAACAGCATGCCGTTTTCATCCAAAGCCTTTTTAATTTCAGGGTTTGTGAAAATCTTCTTTACACCGGTTTGGGCATCGTCAAAATTCCCCTCAATGGCGCAAACACTCACGTTATTGCCTTCTTGGGTATTCATCTGACGCTGCTGCATGGCACTGACACCTTTTTCCGGATAAAAAACCAGAATTTTGGTGTCGGGCACATCCCGGAATCCTTCCAAAGCGGCTTTCCCGGTATCACCGGAAGTAGCGACCAAAATCACCGCGGTTTTATCGCAATTGGTCTTTTTCAGCGACTTGGTCAAAAGATGCGGCAAAAGCTGCAAAGCCATATCCTTAAACGCACAGGTCGGGCCATGCCAAAGCTCTAAAAAAGCCATATTGGTGTCAGGCAGACGAACCAAAGGCGCCGCCCCGCCGGGGAATTTCTTTTGAGAATAGGCACTTTCCACGCACTCGCGAATTTCTTCCTCCGAAAATTCCGGAAGAAAATCCTTTAGGATCCGCATTGCACGACCAGTGTAACTGCTGTTACCCAGTTCTTTTAGCTGCTCCATACTGTACGAAGGCAAGCATTCCGGGACAAAAAGTCCCCCGTCTGCAGAGATGCCCTGTACAATCGCCTGGGCGGCAGAAATAGCTTCCGTCCGGTTTCTGGTACATTTATACTGCAAGGTGATTCCCCCTCTTTATGCATTCCTTGCCCTATTTTATAATAAATTATTTGGTGTGTCAAAACATTCTGCAAAAATTAGAGAATTCCGTGAGAAAAAACGGAATAACCTCAAGAAATTCAGGCTAGTTTCCCACCAAAAAGCAATAAAGCGCAAAAATCAAAAAAATTAGATCGAAAAATTGATCAAAGAAAGGTTCCTGCCGCTTCAAAAGCACTTTCTAAATACTCCACAGACACCACCTGTTTGCCCGAAGAATCCGTCAAAAGCGCAGCCGCGTCAAATCGTGGCTGAAGCGCAGTCGGGTGCTCGGCCAAATAAGCAGCAGCCGTCTTTAGAATCTTATTTTGTTTTGAAACCGTAATCGCTTCAAACGGATGAACCAAAAAATGTTCGGCACGGGTCTTCACTTCCACAAATACAATAAATTGTTCGTTTTGGGCAATGATGTCAATTTCCCCAAAACGACTGTGGTAGTTGCGGTGAAGAATCTGATAGCCTTTCCCCATCAGGATCCGGGCTGTATATTCCTCCCCCATTTTCCCCGAACGATTATCCAACGCTTTTCTCCCCCAGAATTTTTTTCAGGAAACTCTTGCGGTGAATCGGACAAGGACCATGCTGCAAAAGCAATTCCCTGTGTAACGCCGTGCCATATCCCTTATGTTTTCGGAACTGATACTGGGGATACAACTCATCCAGTTCCAGCATCAAGCGGTCACGGCTGACTTTTGCTAAAATAGAGGCCGCAGCAATATTGGCGCTTTGCGAGTCCCCTTTTACCACTAAAGTAGTGGGAATCGGCAAGAGCGGATCCCGGTTGCCATCCACCAACGCGCAGTCCGCCGGAATTGAAAGGCCGGCCGCTGCCCGATTCATGGCCAGAAAGGTTGCCTGCAAAATGTTGATTTCATCAATTTCCTGTTCGGTAGAAAAAGCGATGGAGTAACTAAGAGCACATTCTTTGATCTGATCAAACAAAAACTCCCGTTTTTTTTCGCTGAGCTTTTTAGAATCATTCAGCCCTTCAATCTCACAGTCTTTGGGAAGAATAACAGCCGCGGCAAATACGGGGCCGGCCAAGGGACCTCTTCCCGCTTCATCAATGCCGCAAACCGCCTGAAACCCCTGCTGCCACGCCTGTTTTTCCCATGCGTACCAATCTGTCATAGCGACACCTGCTCCAAAGTTACGCGCCCCAACTTAGAGCCCCTGAATTCATCCAGCACAGTAATCGCTGCCCGTTCGGTATCAATCTCTCCGCCGGAAATAAGCATTCCGCGCTTTTTCCCCACCAGTTCCAGAATTTCGTGACCTTTCATTCCGGTCAGGTCGGTGTCCTGCATTTTATAGCGTATTTTTAAATCTGCCGGATAGGTTGCACTGAGCACCTCTAAAAGGCGTGCCGCCAAACGCTCCATATCCACCACGTCGTCTTTTACCGCGCCGGTAAAAGCCAGCCGTTCCCCCACCAAAGGATCTTCGAATTTGGGCCATAAAACACCGGGGGTATCGAGAAGCTCAAATCCGCCGCCCAAGGTGAACCACTGGTTGTTGCGGGTAACACCCGGCCTGTCCTCTACATTGGCTTTTCCGCCTTTGGAAAGCTTATTGATAAAGGAGGATTTCCCCACATTGGGCACACCCACAACCATAATTCGAACAGGGCGGCCTATCATCCCCTTTGCACGCCAGGCGGCAATGCGCTCTTGCAGCACATCTTTCACCAGCGGGAAAAAGGCTTTCATATTTTTTCCGGATTTGCTGTCCAGTGCAATGGCAGAAATCCCCTGTGACTGGTAGAAGCGGATCCAACGCTCTGTTTGCGCAGGATCCGCCAAATCAGCCTTATTCATTAAAATAACACGAGGCTTGTTTTGAATCAGGCTGTCTAAAACGGGGTTTCGGCTGCTTTCGGGAATACGGGCATCAATCATTTCTGCCGCAATATCCACCAGCTTTAAACTTTTTTCAATTTGTCGTTTGGTTTTGGTCATATGACCCGGAAACCATTGTACGGATTGTGGTTCGCTCATATTCCAACCCTTCCAAACCGGGAAACCGGGAATAAAATTAATTCCGCTTTTCCCAAAATATATCGTTCGTCCACCATGCCAACCGCTTCAAAGCGACTGTCTTCCGAAACCTTTCGGTTATCCCCTAAAACAAAAATATGCCCTTCCGGAACAGTTTGGGGAAACGTGAGCAAGGGTTCAGAGGTCATCGGTTCATTGGTAATTCCATTTTCAATGTAATTCGATTCATCTACCGCTTCCCCGTCCACATAAACAGTTCCGCTGCTGTAATCGATATCAATTGTTTGTCCGGGCAAAGCAATCACGCGCTTGACGATGGGCTTGGTCAGTCCGACAGTTCGTTTTAAAACCACTACGTCGCCCTGCTTGGGCTGATAAAAATAACTGGAAACGACCAGTCTGTCCCCGCTGTAAAG
Organism: Clostridium minihomine; assembly: GCF_900240385.1. Lineage (GTDB taxonomy): Bacteria > Bacillota > Clostridia > Oscillospirales > Acutalibacteraceae > Faecalispora > Faecalispora minihomine. The sequence goes on from NZ_OEQH01000003.1 coordinate 414,239, forward strand.
ATTCGGCAGCATCGAGGTGCCATCCACTGTGACCACGCGGAACAAAAAGGTAAACATAATCACCACAACAATCAGCGCCGTTACCAAAGACTCCACCCATTCAAAACAGCTAATCACAAACTGGCTGGGTTCTGGCGTAAGGGGGTCCTGAAAAGCCGGGGCCTGTTCGTGAGATTCCGTTTCTGTTTGATCCACGGTCATTTTCTCTTCCTCTTGCAATAGACAAGCGCCTCCTTTTCATGATAGCAAAAAAGGGACAAATCATTGTCCCTTTAAAAACCGGTAAAGGCTGTGTGAGACAAGCTCCCACAGCCTTCCGAATTTAAATCAATATCCAGGGACAAACCCTATCCCTATTTCTTACCGAAGCTGTTCCTTAACCTTAGCAGCTTTACCCACTCTATCACGCAGGTAATACAGCTTGGCACGGCGCACACGGCCTTTACGCACAATAACAACATCCTTTACATTGGGGGAATGGATGGGGAAAACCCTCTCCACACCTACACCATAGGACAAGCGTCTCACAGTAAAGGTTTCAGCAATACCGCTGCCTTTGCGTGCAATTACAGTGCCTTCAAAAATCTGCACTCTTTCTCTTTCGCCTTCACGGATATTTACGCTTACCTTAACGGTATCGCCAATTCCGAACTTAGGCAGCTCTGCCTTTGCAGAATCCTGAGAAATCAATTTCAAAGCATCCATTCTTCTTTTTCCTCCTAATATATCAGACATTCATGCTCTAGCAGAGGACTGTCCGCTTCAATGTCACGGTTTCCCGGGCATTGAACCCCGCCGGAAAGGCCAACGGTATCCAAATGCCCATATATCATACCATAACCGATAAAAAACTGCAAGATAAATTTTATGTTTCGCTAACAAAATTTCTGCTGAAATCATGCAAAAGCCTGCATGTCCGCATCATATAAGTTGGTGCGTGTGATATCCGTATAAAAACGACAGGATAAATACGTTTCCATGGCAGTCAGCAAAAGGCTGGGATTGATATTTTCGGTGCTGCCTGCAGGCAAAATGGCAGAAAGACGCACCTTATCGCCTTCCACCTGAACCTTCACCCGGGAAAGATAAGGTTTTAAATTAATTTCCCTTGCACCGGCCTTGGAACGTTTCGAAACAATAATCTCCGGTGACTGGAACAACACAGTAATAATACGTGCTAATTCATCAGGGGTCACATCTTCGGGCTCCAACAGAATTTCAAAAGAAGCAAACGCGATTTTACCCGGCTTCATGACCGGCTCGGTAATATCATAAATCACAATATCATCCGGCAAAGCATCATTCAGCCGTTCCATCAGCTCTTGATTTGAAATTTCGCCTTCCATTTTGATGTCCACAGATTCCCGCAAACCCGTAATCCCCAAAGAAAGCGGCAACGCAAATGTTAAAAACGCATAGGGATGAAAGCCCTGGGTGTACCACAAAGGAACTTTCGCCTTATGGAACGCCTGGGAAATACATCGGTTTAAATCCAAATGAGAAATATATTTTGCGGTTCCTTTTTTGTGAAACCAAATCCTAACGGTTCTCAACGCAGATCCCTCCCTTAAAGCTGGCCGCACCGCAGGCGGAACACTTTTCACGGCAGTTTGATGTGACAACGGACTGATCTATCGTTTCACATTCCCGTTTTAAAAACGCTTTGGATACCCCGTAGTCGATATGGTCCCGGGGCAAGACTTTTATAAAGCTTCTGCGGCAATTGGCGTAAAACACGGATTAATGTTACAATCCCCTGAAATTTTCATTCCCTTGGGCAAAGAAAAACAGTTTGCCCAACCATCACAGTGGAAGCCCTTATTTCAGGCTTCTTACAACATCCGCTACAAAATGAAGCGGATTCTTTTGTTTCAATATAAAGCGCTTTCATATCAGCAAGCATTCAGGCTCTTGATTCAGTGGCTTTGACTTTCTCTGAATCAAACAGTGTGTTTACGCCCGCAAAAATTGCGGGCGTAAACAATTATGGTTATTCTACCATATTATTGTTGCAGTGCAACAACTCGTGTATTGTAACACAGAGCCGCTATTTTTAAAAAATTTTCCTGCTCGTTCTCTTTAAAATAGGTTCCCTTTTCAAAATAAGCTTTTGTGTTTGGCAATTCCCTTGGGCTTTTTCTGTGGAATTTACAATAACCGCAAAGTTTTTGTGCGGAGTATCCCTACAAATCGGCAGAAAGCAACCTCAATCAGGTAGCCACTATCTGTTTACGGTGTGAGGTTATTTAAACCAGAATCCCATGTCACCCTGCGATAAAACCACCGAGCTGAAATCCAAAGCCAAGCTATGGTTCAATGTTCTCTCAAACATCGAAAGCTTTGCTTTCGCTAATGTCGTGAGGTTATTTAAACCAGAATCTCCATATCACCCGGTGATAAAACCACCGAGCTAAAATCCAAAGCTAAACTATGGTTCAATGTTCTCTCAGACATCGAAAGTTTTGCTTTCGCTTATGTCGTGAGGTTATTTAAACCAGAATCCCATGTCGCCCTGTGATAAAACCACCGAGCCGAAAACCAAAGCCAAGCTATGGTTCAATGTTCTCTCAGACATCGAAAGCTTTGCTTTCGCTTATGTCGTGAGGTTATTATAACGTTCCCTACAAAAAAATGCAAGAAACGTACTATTTATGGTATTTTCCATGATGGTTGATTTGAAAAGAACGGTAAATCTGCTCGCACAGCATCACGCGAGCCAGTTGATGTGGAAATGTCATAGGAGACATCGAAAGGCGAAGATCACTCTTTTCTTTGAGCTCTTGAGACAATCCAAAAGAGCTTCCGATCACAAAGGTAATAGAGCTAACGCCGGATACTGCCCTGTGCTCCAATTCCGCCGCTAACTGCGGAGAAGAAAAAAGCTTCCCTTCAATGCACAAAGGAATGATACAGCCCTGTGCGGCAGAAAGCAGTTTTTTCCCTTCCTCCCGCAAAGCGGCATCAATCTGCGCCTGAGATGGGGATTCCGGAAGACGCTCCTCCGAAATTTCCAGAATGGAAAAGCGGCAAAAAGCCCCCAACCGTTTGGCGTACTCTTCACAAGCAGCCTGCAGATATTTTTCTTTCAGTTTGCCCACGCAAACAATTTGAACTGTTAACATTAAAATCCCCCAGCGGAAACCATTTCATTCCAATCATCATCGGATTTTTTATCCCGTTTAAAACAGCAAAATTTTTCCGGTCAAATTCTCTTTTCGAGCAACTTCCAATTCAAAATCCATCTGCTGGCTGAGGCCGGCCATCTTTAGTGAGCAAAGAGAAGTCTGATAAGCCAAATCCGGCGTATTGTTTTCCCCGCTTAAATGAGCCAGCACAAAACGGGTTACCCCAGTTGCCGCCAAATGCGGGAGCATCTGAGAGCAGACCTCATTGGATAAATGCCCAACATCAGACAGAATCCTTCTTTTCAAATAATAAGGGTATGGGCCATTTTGCAGCATCCCAACATCATGATTGGATTCCAGCACCACCAAATCACTGGTCTCCAATTCCTTTTGCACCTGCTCTGATATGTAACCTAAATCTGTGGCAAAGGCGACTTTTCTGTCGTCGCTCGTATTAATTTTAAATCCAAAACCTTCGGCACAGTCATGAGAAATGGGAAAAGGCCGAATCAACATTCCCCCACATTCGATTCCTTCTGCCTCCAGAACCCGGCATGTCATCTTTGCACTTACCGTCCCGTTATCCTCCAAAGCCTGCAAGGTACCGGCAGAAGAATAAACCGGAATACAATGTTTTTCTGCAAAAACACGCAATCCCTTTACATGATCCGTATGTTCATGGGTAACAAAGATTCCCTGAATTGCGCCGGGAGAAATATTGCAGCTTTCCAGCATTTTTACCGTCTGTCGTGCGCTTCGTCCCACATCAATTAAAATGCCGGACTCCCCGCTTCCAATATAAAAACTGTTTCCGCTGCTTCCACTGAACAGCGGACAAAATCTTGCCATAGCATTCTTCCTTCACTCATAAAAAGAGTTCAGGTCACCCGTCGTTCACCGGAACCGGGACCTGAACCTTTTCTCAAATATACTGTCAGACAGCGTGCGCCACAGCCGGATCGGGCACATGAACCCGTTTGATATCGGCTCCTAACGCCAAAAGTTTTTCCTCCACACCTTCATAGCCCCGTTCAATGTGCTGGATATCTTCCACCTGAGTTACACCCTGCGCGCACAGTGCCGCTATCAGCATAGCTGCTCCGGCACGAAGATCGGTTGCTCTAACCGGAGCGGCAGTCAGGTGCTCTACCCCTTCCACGACCGCCAGTTTTCCGTCCACAGAAATCTGAGCGCCCATACGCTTTAATTCCTCTACATAGCGGAAACGGTTATCCCAGACACTCTCGTTGATGATGCTGGTTCCTCGGGCAATGGATAAAAGAACAGCAATCTGGGGCTGCATATCGGTGGGGAAACCGGGATGCGGCATTGTTTTAATATTGCACCGGTTCAGCGGCTCACCGCGGCTGACTCGAATGGAATCATCAAATTCTTCGATTTTTACACCCATTTCTTCCAATTTGGCAGAAATAGATTCCAAATGTTTTGGGATCACGTTTTTAATGAGTACATTTCCACCGGTAGCTGCCGCCGCGGCCATATAAGTGCCTGCTTCAATTTGGTCGGGAATAATCGAATAAGTTGTCCCCCCAAGCTGCTGCACACCATAAATCTTAATCACATCGGTGCCGGCTCCGCGCACATCTGCACCCATAGAATTTAAAAAGTTTGCCAAATCCACAATATGAGGCTCTTTCGCAGCGTTTTCAATCACGGTCATGCCCTTGGCCCGCACGGCTGCCAGCATAATATTGACAGTCGCTCCGACCGAAACCACGTCCATATAAATATTATTCCCGGTCAGTTGTTCTGCAGAAACGTCTACCATACCGCCGTCTAAAGTATTGGCCGCGCCTAACGCCGCAAATCCTTTTAAATGCTGATCAATGGGACGCACACCGAAATCGCATCCTCCCGGCATACTGACAACTGCATGGCCAAACCGCCCCAGCAAAGCACCCAAAAGATAATAAGAGCCGCGGATATGCCGTGCCAACTCGTAAGAAGCCACATAAGTATGAATTGGTCTGGGATCAATTTCAATGGTCGTCGAATTTATTTTTCGGACTTTTGCACCCATATCATATAAAATTCTGGTAATCGCTGTAACATCCGTTATATTCGGAACATTTTCAATTCTGCAAATGTCACCCGCCAAAATCGCGGCAGGAATTATGGCAATAGCAGCGTTTTTGGCACCACTGATCGTCACTTCACCGGTAAGCCGATTGCCACCAGTAATCACAAATTTATCCAACGCGGCACGCTCCAATCATTATAATAACAAGTAGTATTGTCACAAATTCAAAATACAAATCAAAGAAATATTTGAAAAATGTTGTTTCTACAATCATCATTTAAAAATCATTATTTAGTAGCTGAATTCTGCATTTTCAGAAAACTTTCTAAAACAAAAAAAGAAGTACAAAGAAGATCTTCAAAACCTATTTTGTACTTCTAAGATGATAATACACCAAGGAAAAAAAGTCAATAAAATCCCAAAATTTATAAGGTTACAAGCCATTACAAAAAAAGCGTTCCGGTGTTGGCGGAACGCTTTTTTGCTCCATTTATCTACTTACATATAACAAAGGATTTACTTTTTTACCATTTTTGATGACTTCAAAGTGCAAATGTGCCCCTGTCGAGTCACCGGTGCTGCCAATTAATGCAACAGCCTGTCCTTTTGATACCCGTTGACCAGGAGTTACTAAAATTTTGCTGGAATGGGCATACAAAGTGGAAACGCCGTTTCCGTGATTAATCTGCAAATGGTTTCCATAACCGGAAGAACTGTATTTCACATAAGATACCACTCCGCCGTCTGCGGCAACAATTGTTTTGCCGTAAGAATTTCCGCCGGAAATATCAATACCGCTATGCATTCTGCCCCAACGGTAAGCAAAATAGCTGCTGATATTGCGAATAGACGGAACCGGCCACATTAAAGAGCCGCTGCTTTCGCCAGAGCCGCTGTATTGCGGACGCTTTTTGGTTCCTGTAACAATTTTCTTATCGATGGCTTCTGTAACCACTCGCTTGCTCAAAGTGGTTCTGGCGGATTCTATGCCATTCACATAAGTAACCTCTTCGGTAATTTCCTGCACACCATTTTTTCCTTCGGTAACCACCTTAGAGTAATCGGTGTACTGGCTGTCATCTTTTTCGGTTACTGTTTTAAAAGGAAGCTCTGTTTGACGAACTTGCTTCTTTACCACTTTCACATGAAGAAGCGTCTGCGGCATTTGCACATTAATTTTCATACCAATTTGCAGACGGTCGCCCACTTGATCATTATTCAGCCGATTGAGTTCTGACAATGTTAAATTATATTTGCGGGCAATCGAGGTAGCCGTATCACCGCCTTGTACGGTATGAATCGCGGCTGCCTGCTCCGTCCCCGACAATTTTTCTGACATCTGCTCTGCATTGATAATACTTGCAGTGGGGAATAAGCCGTTAATCGTTTCCACATCTTCTGCAAAAGAAGCTTTGGCCTGTGCATCTGCGCCTGGGGCAGTGTTCAAAATATTTTGCAGGATATAGGTCATATCTGCACTGCTTTTCACCGCACCAATCAACTGCCCGTCCACATAAAGGCCGCTGCCCTCTTCAATAATTCCATTGGATTGCTGAATCAGCCGGTCGCACAAAGTGCTGGCTGCATAAAATCGGCCGCTGTCCATTGCTGTCAACACAAAAAGAGGAGTGATTTTTAAATTTGTAACAGTAACCGTGTCATAAACCATACGCTGGTTTACCATCTCGGTTGCTTTTTCAAAAACCGATTCATCTTTAATGGTTGCGATCTCTTTTCCGTCATACCTTAAAACCAGGCCATACTCCTGCTGGTTCCAATAACTGATCGTGCCAATTAACAGAGCCGCCGACAATACGGGGGCAGCGATATTTAAAACGGAAATAACAAATTTTTTACGGATGACAAGATGAAGGCCTGCATGCTGCAAACGCCCAATGGCGCCTTTTAAAGTCAATCCTTTTGAAAGCTCTTTTAAATGTTCCCCATCTCGACGAAAATTCTCTTGGAAAATTTTAATTTCAGTTCTTAATTTCGCCAATTGTTTTCCGATGGTTTTTGCATAAACCAGTTTGCCTAATTCAACAATAGGTGCAAAAAATTGAATCAGTTTTCTGCGCAGTCTTTTTAAAATACGGGTAGACTGTATCCCGGTAATATATAAAGTTCGGCAGCTTATTGTGCCATAATAACGAATTACCCGTTCATACTTGGGGTCAAGCTGCATCTCACCAGTCCTTCCCTTCCATTCCGGAATTAGTTACAAAATTGTAATGATATCCTATATCATAATATAAAAATCAAACGATTGCAACTATTTGGAAGGAATTTACAATTTCTTAAAGAAAAATTTCCCTTCCGGGGGAAGGGAAATGGATTTAGGCAGGATATGTCAAATTTGCGACAGTCCAGTTCTGAATCACCGGCAAAAAGTCCTTCACTTCTTTCTTCGCCTGTGCCAAGTCATGCTCCAGATAATTCCCGCATTCAATGGCGGTGTTTCCGGGAATCTCTCCTGTGAATCCGGCGATTCCAGAAAAAATCTCTTGAATCAAGGCAATTGCGTCTGCCTGCTGCATATCACGAACCAAAAAATAAAAACCGGTTCGGCAGCCCATGGGGCCAAAATAAATGATTTGACTTTGATATTTGGAATTACGGGCCATAGTGGCAAACAGATGCTCGATGGTATGCATGGCAGGGTTAGACAAAAAGGGAGAAACATTGGGTTTTCTCATACGGATATCATAGGTGGTAATATCACCGTCAATGCGGGACAGATAAATCCCGGGAGTCAAAATATTATGGTTTACCTGAAAACTTGCGATTTTATCCATTGTTGGCACCTCTTTAACAATTCATTGTGAATCTATCTCTTAGGCTGTTTTTCTTTTCATTACAAAATATGCTGTTATTTTCTTTTATTGTACCGTTTTGGCTCTTATTTGGCAAGCATTGGTTTGTCTTTTCTTTACCGAAGGCGATAATAGGGTTTTTCTTCTTGAAAAAATCGATACCGAAGCCAATCATCCAAAATAATTCCCACACCGGATAGACCAAACCAAATTAAACTGGATTTTAAACAGATTTGTCCCATGACTTGAAAAGATTTATCCGAATAGTCCCAAACCTGCCACCCCAAATACACATTGATCCAAAGGCCCACATTAAATTCCAACAGCGTGATCAAAAAAGCGCCCAAAAGCATTTGGACAGGCAAAGGCATTTCCCAGGGAATCACCTCATTGATCAGGCCGCAGAGGAAAAAGCAAATTCCCCCTAACAGAAACATCGTCCAATGAGAATACCCCCGCCAAAGAATTTCTAAGCAGTAATAAATGAATCCCCCAACAAAAATCAGAAAAAAACACTTGCCAGCTTCTTTCATGACAAATCCCTCCCTGTCACATATATTCCAACCCAGGCTCTAATATGAGAAGCCCATTTTTGGCGGATTTTAACAGGAGAGATGTATACCGAATAATCGGTTGGGACAGCCTACTGAATAAGAGATTATCTTTTTAGGAGGCGACAAAATGATTCAATCGAATAACCCCGAAATGAAAAGCTATTTTTCTTCTCTTCCCCACTTTCTGCAGGAAGCGATTCAGCAGTCCAGCATTGAAATTACTTCTGTGGAGCAATTGAAAAGTGTGGCTGAAAATTTGCAGGCACAGTCCAAACAGGATCAACCCTGGCACTAAAACAAAAACGGCAAACACCACATGGAAACAGCCTTTGTCACACTGCATCCAATAAGCAGATAAAAAACAGAGAGCCGGACGATATCTTTTATCGTCCGGCTCTCTGTTTTAGAAAGAAAGTATTAATTTATATCTTACAACACTCTAGACAGAAAATCCTGTAATCTGGGATGCTTGGGCTGAGAGAAAAACTCTTGGGGCGCAGCCTCTTCTAATACCTGCCCCTGATCCATAAATAGAATACGGGTAGCCACCTCTCTGGCAAACCCCATTTCATGAGTGACCACAATCATGGTCATGCCTTCTTCTGCCAGTTGTTTCATAACCTGAAGAACCTCGCCCACCATTTCGGGATCCAAAGCAGAGGTCGGTTCGTCAAACAACATCACTTTGGGTTCCATTGCCAAAGCACGCACAATGGCAATTCGCTGTTTTTGCCCGCCCGAAAGCTGAACCGGATAAGCGTCGGCCTTGTCTGCCAGCCCCACACGTTCCAACAGCTGCATAGCACTCTGCACGGCCTGCTCTTCTGTCTTCAGTTTCAGCGAAACAGGCGCCAAAGTAATATTCTGCAAAATAGTCAAGTGAGGGAATAAATTAAAGTGTTGAAACACCATCCCCATTTTTTGACGCAGAAAGTTAATGTCACATTTGGGATCGGTAATGTTTTGTTCTTCAAACCAAATTTCACCAGAGGTAGGCTTTTCCAACAGATTCAAACAGCGCAAAAAGGTGCTCTTTCCCGAACCGGAAGGCCCAACGATAACAACCTTTTCCCCTTTTTGAATGGTTTGATCGATCCCTTTTAGAACATGGAGCGTTCCATTTGAGGTCTGAAAGTTTTTTTCCAGATTCTTAACGGTTATCACTTGCCATCAACCTCCTTTCCAATTTGGTAAGGTATTTTGTCAGCACAACAACAATCAACAAATAAATAAAGGCCGTAGTCAGCAACGGTGTATAAGGATCATAGGTAATACTGCGGATAACGTCCCCCGCCTTTGTCAGATCCTGTACGCCAATATAACCGGCAACAGAGGTTTCTTTCAGCAATACGATAAATTCATTAAAAATAGCCGGAGCCACATTTTTCAACGCCTGCGGAAACACAATTTTTACCATGGTTGTTCTTTGCGTCAGGCCCAAAGAGCGCCCCGCTTCAATTTGGCCCTTATCCACCGACTGGATTCCGCTTCGGATTACCTCTGCCACATAGGCGCCGGAGTTAATACCAAAAGCAATAACTGCCGCTACCAACTTATCGGCAGATTGATAAATCACATAATAAGTAATCATCAGCTGAACCACAACTGGAGTTCCGCGAATAACAGTCAAGTACACCCCGCAGATCCAATTGAGGAAGCGAAATTTTTTCTTATCATTATTATGTGTTACGCGTATCAGCGCAACCACAGTACCTAAAACAATACCAATAATTACTGCCATAACCGTCATCAGCAGCGTGTTTCCCAAACCGGTTACCAAATATTTATACCGGTTTTTCTCAATAAAGGCATCGTAAAGGTGCTGTCCAACTGTTAAATACAAATCATTAAAAACCGACAAATATTGCGGGTCAATACTTAAATTACCCATAACAGCCTCCTTTTCAGCATCCCAAATGCAAAGGGGGCAGCGGGCATAGCCGCTACCCATCCTTCAAAATCACAGAATTTTCGCTTTATTCCTTCACCAGATATTGATTCAGGATTTGATCCATTTCTCCGCTTTCGTTCATTTCCTTCAAAACCTCATTAATGAGTTCCATCAGTTCAGTGTTGCCTTTTTTCACAGCAATCGCATACTTTTCTTCCGTCAGCATGGATTCCAGCTTTTTAATCTTGGAACTGTTTTTATCCACAAATTTGTCTGCCGGGAAATCATCAATGACCACCGCGTCAATTCTTCCGGAAATCAAATCAGATACCGCATCCATTCCTTTGTTGTAGCGTTCTACCGAAGCGACTTTAATCTCACTGGAACCGTCTTCGTTGGTGCAGTAAATATCACCGGTGGTTCCCTCTTGAACACCAACTTTTTTGCCATCCAGATCTTTGGGTTCTTTAATGTCGCTGTCAAGGCGAACAATCACAGCCTGCCGCGCATCAAAGTAGTTGTCAGAAAAATCCACGTTCTTTCTTCTGTCATCGTCAGCCGTCATACCTGCGGCCACAAAATCAGCTTTGCCTGAAGTGATTTCCTGAATCAAAGCGCCAAACGCCACATCGTTCATCCGAAGTTTCACGCCCAGCTTTTCAGCTATTTTTTTGGAAATTTCAACGTCGATTCCCACAATCTCAGAGCCTTCGTTATATTCAAAAGGTTCAAACTCTGCGTTGGTGGACATGGTAATGTATCCGTTGCGTTTAATATTATCTAAGGAACTGCTGCCTTCCGAAACACCGGACTCATCCGAATTTTTCCCGCCGCATGCGGACATAGACAGCATGGTTGCCGCAGCCAGACAGACCGCCATTAATTTAAAAGATTTTTTCATGCTTCCATCCCTCTTTTTATTCAATATCATTTCCTACCGGAATTTAAAATATGAATGTATTATATCGCATAATTATGCATAGTTCAAGGATTAAATTTCATAAAAATCAATTTCATGAAAGTTTATGCGATAAAACAGGAAATACATCTGCAATTTATGCAAGTTATACATCCTTGCTGTGTATTAAAAGAACAAAGTCCTCAGGCGGCGGAGCCAGAAAAGTCAGGCTTTTTTGAGTGACAGGATGAATAAGCCCAACCGACAGACAATGCAACGCTTGCCTGTTGATTCGTTCTTTGCGCCCCCCATACAAATCATCCCCCGCTAAAGGGCATTCCATACTGGCCATATGCACCCGAATTTGATGGGTACGGCCAGTTTCCAGCTGAATTTTCAGCAATGTGTGGCTATTAAACTGCCGAATGCTCTGCCAATGGGTTACGGCAGTTTCTCCATCTTGGCCCGTTGTGCGTTTAATTCGGCTGCCCGGTTCCAAAGAAATCGGCGTGCAAATGGTATCGCTGCCCGTTAAAATCCCCTCACATACAGCGGTGTATTCTTTTTGCATATTATGGGACAAAGCTGCCGCAATATAGGCATTTTTTGCAATAACAACCACTCCCGATGTATTTTTATCCAACCGATAGATGGGGCGAAAGCGGTGAATTTTCCCCTGAGACATCCAATGAAAGGCAACAGCATTTGCCAGCGTGTGGCTGTCAGATCCCGGAACGGGATACATTGTCATTCCAGCCGGTTTATTGACCACCAGCAAATCTTCGTCCTCATAAATCACTTTTAAGGGAATATTGGATGGAACAGGCAGGCTGCCATCCGGAGGCAGAGTCAGACCAACCGTATCTGCCTGATGCAGCACCGTAACGGCAGTAGCCGGAGCACCGTTCACTTTTATTCCGCCTGAAAAGTGTTTCAGACGAACCAGCATTCGGGCAGAAACCTGGCAGTAGCTGCGCAAAAAACCTTTTAATCGGCACCCTTCATATTCCGGCGGAACCGTAAAATTCAGCTGTCGCAAATTTGTCCCATCCTTTCTGACGAAAAAAGCGGCAGCCGAAGCCGCCGCCTATAAAACCAGCGAAAAAAATTCTAACGATGCTTGACTTCCACAGTCCAGCCAAAGGTATCCTCCAGCTTGCCCCACTGAATCCCGGTCACAGTGTCATACAGGCGCTGAGATAACTCTCCGATTTTTCCGTCATTAAAATTCATAATGGTATCGCCCCATTTTAAATGACCAATCGGGGAAATAACCGCGGCTGTACCGGTGCCGAATGCTTCTTTCAGGCGGCCGTCTTTCGCCGCATCCGCCACTTCCTGAATAGAAAGGCGGCGTTCGGTCACCTTAATTCCCCATGATTTTAAAATCTCAATCACAGACATTCGGGTAACGCCGGACAAAATCGAACCTTGCAGGGCAGGCGTAATCACTTCATCACCGATTTGGAAAAACACATTCATCGTGCCGACTTCTTCAATATATTTGCGTTCTACGCCGTCCAGCCATAAAACCTGAGTATATTGTTGTTTTTCTGCCTCATCCTGAGCTTTTAAAGATGCCGCATAGTTGCCGGCCGTTTTCGCAAAACCCATGCCGCCTTTTACCGCGCGAACATAACCGTCTTCCACATAGATTTTCACCGGATTCAGGCCCTCCGGATAATATGCCCCCACCGGGGAGCAAATAATAAGGAACATCAGGTGATGAGCCGGATGCACGCCGACCACCGGATCTACTCCGATGATGAACGGACGGATGTACAAAGAGGTTCCCGGTGCAGAAGGCACCCAGTCACTGTCAACTGAAACCAGCTTTTTCACAGCTTCTACCGCAAATTCCTCATCAATTGGCGGAATACATAAACGCTCGTTTGATACATTCAAACGTGCCATATTTTTATCCGGCCGGAACAGCAGAATTCGATCATCCTCGGTGCGATAAGCCTTCATTCCCTCAAATACAGATTGTCCATAATGCAGACACATTGCAGACGGCTCTAGGTTCAGGGGAGCATAAGGAACGATTCTGGGATCATGCCAGCCTAGCCCGCTGGTGTAATCCATAATAAACATGTGATCAGTAAAAATTCGTCCAAACCCTAGCTTATTCTGATCCACAGGTTTATTTTTCGGGTGCTGCGTGTGTTCTACTTTGATTTGCATAGTTAGCCCTCCCTGAATTATAATACTTTTTTATTGTAACATCATTTATTTTTAAATTCAAGAGAGAGTAAGTTTAACAAACGACAGAATAATACACAAAAAATCAGTTGTGATTGCGCAAACCTTTTGGATACCGATTTTTCATCCTTCCTGAAGAGCATTTTCCAAAACCGGTAATCACTCCGTCTACAGCAACCCCGGCATAACCCTTCAAAGAAGAATCGACCGACAACTCTTCCCCATGCAGATATGCCCGAATCTCTGGTGATGAAGATGAAAAAGGAACGGTTTGGCGCAATTCCTGCGGTCGGGCACTCATCATCAGGGCATGAGCCGGTTCAATTCTCCCCTTTTGAATTTCGCCCAAAAGAACTCCGGCTCGTATGACTCCCAAATTAGAAAGCTGAGGCAGGCCTTTGGGAGCCAAAAGCAGTGCAGAGCCAGTTTGAACCAACAAAAGCGGACTGGGCTGCTGGAAAATCTGATCATATAAATCTCTGGCATCGGCTTCTGCAGAAATCTTTTGAAAGGGATACTCCGGAATCCGGCACACATTGGGGGAAAGCCGCCGCATTTTGGCAACAAAGTGGCCGTCACCCCCGTCCATGGGGAAAATCCGCCGCGCTTGGGGCATACCCATTCCGGGACGCCCAAAAGACACACCGGCATCCTCCAGAACAAAATCCGGATGTTCTGAAAGGAACCCACAAACTACCTCTTCATTTTCTTCTTTCGAGAAGGTACAGGTGGAATAAACCAAAACTCCATTTTCTTTTACCGCCAGTGCAGCGCTCTCTAAAATCAGTTTTTGCCGAACAGCACAGGTTTTTACATGCTCTTCGCTCCAGTCTTGCACCGCCTGAGGTTCCCGGCGAAACATGCCTTCTCCGGAACAGGGAGCATCCACCAAAACACGGTCAAAAAATCCGGAAAGCTTCTCACAAAGCACTTCCGGATAACAGGAGGAGATCACTGCATTCGAAATCCCCAGACGCTCGAAATTGGACAACAGAATCGAAGCCCTGGAGCGAACAACTTCGTTGGACCAAAGAAAACCTTCGCCTTGCATCATCCCGGCGATTTGAGTGGATTTTCCTCCGGGAGCAGCACACAAATCCAAAATGGTTTCCCCAGGATGCGGGTCTAAAACCGTTACGGCAGAAGAGGCAGAAGGCTCTTGAGAATAAAACGCCCCTGCATGGTGCAGGGGAATCGCACCGGGCTTGTCTGCATCTTCTGGAATTTGAAAGGAAAATTTTGAAAATTTGCTTGCCGTCAATGAAAAACTTAAGGTGTTTCTTAATGTTTTTTCATCACATTTTAATGGGTTTAAACGAATTCCTCTGACAGAAGGCTGTTGAAGATACTCTAAAAATGTAGAATATTCGTCGCCCAAAAGCAGATTCATCCGGTTTAAAAACGCCAAAGGATAAAATTTCATGCAAGGTCAGCTCCCAAATAACTCTGTATATTTAAAAAAGAATGGATAACAATATGTCAGGAAGGGGGTGAATTTTTTGGATAAGAAATATGAGAAAACAAATAAAGTCCAGAATTCCAACAGCAGCAACGCCATCCAGAATTCTAACAGTAGCAATGCTATTCAGAATTCCAACAGCAGCAACAAAGCAAACAACTCCACTCAGCAGAAGAAAGAT
Source organism: Clostridium minihomine (assembly GCF_900240385.1). GTDB lineage: Bacteria > Bacillota > Clostridia > Oscillospirales > Acutalibacteraceae > Faecalispora > Faecalispora minihomine. The sequence goes on from NZ_OEQH01000003.1 coordinate 429,403, forward strand.
TCTTCTTACAGCAATTCCCATAAGAACGACAACTACAGCAATGTAGACTCCAGTAGCAATTGCCGCTAAGTACAAAAACACTTTCAGAGCAGACGGTTTTGCCCTTCATCAAAACCGTCTGCTCTACTTTTATGCCCGAAGAATTCCATTCGAAAACAGCTCTGCTATTCTTCTTTCTTTTTTTTGCGCAGTAAATCCCGAACGGTCTTTTCTTCTCTTCTGATTTCTCGGAATCCCTCTCCGGTAATCTCTCCCGCATCACTGATAATCATAAAGGCACTTCGGTCGATCATCCACACAATGTCTGTCACCTTGCTGACTTCATCCCGCCGAACAGCACAAAGAAGGGCTTCTCCCTCCCGATTGCTGTAACCACCGCGGGATTTTAGTGCAGTTACACCGCGATCCAGCCGAGACATAATTTCAGTAGCAATTTCGGGATTTTTTTCCGAAATAATCAGCAGCATTTTTCCGGTGCCGACATCCGCACCATACAAAATGCTGTCTATCAGTCTGGTAGAAACAAAAATAACGATAAATGCATACAATGCACTTTCCAGACTGCGATAGACGCAGCCGGCAAACAAAATCACCAATGCATCCACAGCCATCATCAACTGCCCAATGGAAAGGTGCCGCAGCCTGCGCTCCAGCAATCGTGCAATCATGTCCGTTCCGCCGGTGGTAGCACCGCGCAGCAAAATTAATGAAAGACCGACGCCCTCTAAAACACCGCCAAACAGCGCTGCCAGCATATGATCGCCGGAATACACCGGAAGCATAGGCGAAAGCAAGTCAATGGTCACAGAGCAAACAAAAGTAGCCACAATCGTTTTTGCCACCATTTTATAACCCAGTTCCCAAATCGCCCAAAGGAACACCGGTATGTTAATTAAAAACAACATGGTTCCAATGGGAGTGCCCAACAGATAGTTAAGCACGGTGGCCAAACCCGTAATTCCACCGGGCGCAATTCGATTCGGTGCGGTAAAACAGTTGATCGATAGCGCAAAAAGAACGCTGCCGAGCACAAAATAAATCATATCAATTGCTAGAACCTTGCGATGCTTTTTTATATCGCCCATATTCGAACACCCTCACTCTTCGCAGATCAAGGTAAAAAATTGACGCAGACGCGCCAATTCTCCTTTCAGATACAGATAGCCAAACAGAGATTCCAGCGCAGTAGCCGCATGATAATCGGCTGGGCTGGAATTTTTAGGGACATGAGACACCTTCGCATTTCTTCCGCGTCGGTATACTGCCTCTTCCTCTTCTGTAAGTATTGGCAGCAGCTTTTGTGCCGCCTGCGCCTGAGCGCTGCTGCAAACCTGCGCTACCGCGTTTTTATGAAGCGTGTTGACCGGACAATTGGCCTTGCAGACCAAACGTTCCCGAACAAACAGTTCAAATACACCGTCCCCCACAAATGCAAGGGTTAAAGGACTCATCTGGCGCGGATCACAATCCGTCTCTAAAAAACGTTCCAAACAGCCAGTCCCTCCCTATTCTACAAAATCAAATTCCAGATCATACATGCTGACGGTATCGCCTTCCGACGCGCCCGCCTCTCGCAATGCATCAATCACACCGCTGTTGATCAATACACGCTGGAAATATTGCAGGGATTCATAGTCGTCAAAATTGATGGAGCGCAAAAGCTGTAACAACCATTCGCCTTCCACCACAAAAATGCCGTCTTCATTATGAATGGTGACTGCACCGGCCTGAGCGGGATCCATTTCCACCACAGGAACCGGATCCGGTTCAAACCGCACTACAGGCGGCAGCTGAGAAAGCTTTTCCTGAATGCGTTTGAGCAGCGGATCCACATCGTGACGAATCGCAGCCATAATGGGGAAAAAGTCATAGCCCTGCTCTTCCACAAATTTTTGAAAATCCTCGATTTGCTCATCGGTCGCCAAATCGCATTTGTTGCCGACCACCAACATGGGGCGCTGGGAAAGTTCATCATTAAACTTTTTCAGTTCCCGGTTAATGGTTTCAAAATCTTCTTTGGGATCGCGGCCTTCACTTCCCGAGATATCTACCATATGCACCAGCAAGCGGCAGCGTTCCACATGGCGCAGGAACTGATGCCCCAATCCGGCGCCTTCTCCGGCGCCCTCAATCAGGCCGGGGATATCCGCCATGACAAAGGATTGTCCTTCTCCCATAAATACAACACCCAACACCGGGGTCAGGGTTGTAAAATGATAATTTGCAATATTGGGCTTGGCTTCGCTGACGACCGAAATCAAAGTGGATTTCCCCACGTTTGGGAACCCCACCAGACCTACATCTGCCAAAAGCTTTAATTCCAATTGCAATTCAAAAGCTTCGCCCGGGTGCCCCGGTTTTGAAAAACGGGGTGTCTGCCGGGTGGGTGTGGCAAAATGAGAGTTTCCCCATCCGCCCTTTCCGCCTCTGGCAATAATTTGCGGCTCATCTGTAGAAAGATCCGCCAGCAATCGTCCGCTTTCCAAATCACGAACCAAAGTACCTTGAGGAACTCGAATGATTAAATCTTGCGCACCTCTTCCAGAACACCGTTTTCCGCTTCCGTTTTCTCCGTTAGAGGCAGCATATTTTCGTTTGTACCGGAAATCTGCCAAAGTGGATAAATTCGTATCCACCTGAAATACAATATTTCCGCCGCGGCCGCCGTCTCCGCCATCAGGCCCGCCGGCCGCCACATATTTTTCCCGATAAAAGCTGACAGCTCCGTCTCCGCCGTCACCTGCTTTTACTTTAATTTTCGCAACATCTATAAACATAATGCGTTACAGCTCCTTAATTGTTCCAGCTTAGTATAGACCTGATGATATCAAAAAATCCCGGGAAAATCCCGGGATTTTGGTTTTAGCTGTAAAACGAATTACTGCTCAACAGCGTAAACGCTGACCTTTTTGCGATCGCGTCCCAAACGCTCAAACTTCACTTTGCCGTCAACCAATGCGAAAAGAGAGTCATCAGAACCTCTGCCCACATTGTTTCCGGGGTGGATGTGAGTGCCGCGCTGTTTCACCAGAATGTTGCCGGCTAACACGAACTGACCGTCTGCACGTTTCACACCAAGACGCTTGGACTCAGAATCACGTCCGTTCTTGGTGGAACCCATTCCCTTTTTATGTGCAAAAAGCTGAATATTTATCTTTAACATAACTTTACACCTCCGTATAACTTACCGTAATATTTTCGGGATATTGCTCTTCCAGCCCCAACAAGTGAAGCTTTAACCCTTGCAGCAAACTACGGCACAAAAACACCGATTTTTCTTCTGTCTGCAAAGACATTTCGCCTTCAGAAACAGAAACCTGTGCGTCCACCTGCACCACATCGGTAATGGCATTCGCCGTCAGATAAGCCGCGGAAGAAACCGCTGCGCACAGAATATCGGAACCGCTTTCGTCTTGTCCGGAATGTCCCGTGATTTGGAACCCTAAGAGTTCACCGTTTGGCTGCTGCAAAAAACAAACCTGAATCATAATTAAGCGTTAATGGCTTCGATTTGAACCTTGGTATAGGGCTGTCTGTGGCCCAACTTACGCTTGGAACCCTTTTTGGGCTTGTAAGTGAAAACGGTAATTTTCTTAGCTTTTCCGGTTTTCAAAACCTTGCCGGTCACACTGGCGCCATCCACAAAGGGGCTGCCAATTTTCAGACCTTCTTCACCGCCCAAAGCCACAACCTTAAAGTCAACGGTGGTGTCTTCCGCAGCTGCAAGCTTTTCGATATAAACAACGTCGCCGTGCTCTACCTTATACTGCTTGCCGCCGGTCTCAATCACTGCATACATATAGAGTAATCCTGCCTTTTTTTAAGTCTCGCTATCCCGGGCGGACCAAAGTCACTTAAAAAGCCCGTAATATGCGGCCTACCAATATTATCATACTGTGTCAAAATTGTCAAGATTTATGAGGACAATTTTGATTAATTTTGTCTTACCGACAGCTTTCTTGCCAGCTCTTTTAAATAACCGGTATCCCCGTCAAACGGCTCTAATGCCGCCACCGCTTCTTCGGTCAGTTCCCGAACTGCTTTTTTTGCGCCTTCCAACCCCATCAGAGATACATAAGTGCTTTTTTGATTCAAATTGTCCATGCCCACGTTTTTGCCTAAAAGGGTGCTGTCACCGGTTACATCCAGAATATCATCCATAATCTGAAACGCCAGACCAAGACACTTTGCATATTCCTCGGCGGCTCTTTGCTGCCGAACACCGGCTCCCCCGATGATGCACCCCATCTGCGCTCCAGCTAAAATCAATGCTCCGGTTTTGCGTTCGTCCATGGTGCGAAGTATGGCAAGAGAAATTTGTTTGCCTTCCGAAGCCAAATCGATCACCTGTCCCCCCACCATGCCCCGTGCACCCGCCGCCCGGGCCAAAGCACCCGCGGCAGAAGCTGCTTTCGATGCACCCGCCATGCGGATCGACTGGGGGGAAAGCATGGTTTCAAAAGCCAGAGTCAGCAAAGCGTCCCCTGCCAAAAGAGCAGTGGATTCCCCATAGACACGGTGATTGGTGGGTCTGCCCCGCCGCATTTCATCATCGTCCATACAAGGCAAATCATCATGAATCAAAGAATAGGTATGAATCATCTCCACCGCACAGGCGAAAGGAAGCGCCGCTTGTATTTTTCCACCGCATAAGCGGCAAAATTCCAGCGTCAAAATGGGACGAATCCGCTTGCCGCCGGACAACAGGCTGTATTCCATAGACAAAAACAATTCTTTCTGCAGATCATCGCCCCCGGGCAAAAACCGGGTTAGCGCCTCTTCCAGCATATCAATATATTGTTCCTGACGATTCATGCTCACTCTCCGTGCCTTTCTTCAAATTGCGAAATATCTTTTATTTTTTGTTCTGCCGTTTGCAGTTTTTCATAGCAAAATGCAGAAAGCTTTGTTCCTGTTTCAAACAACTTCAAAGATTCATCCAAAGAAGCCTCTCCGCTTTCCAGCCGGGCAACAACCTGGGAAAGTTCCGTCATTGCTGCTTCAAACGTCATATTCTTTTTCATAGATTAGTCCTCCCCTGCTGTGCGGTTCGTTTCCACTTTCGTTACGGTGCAAGAAATGGTTCCATCCTGCAAAATCAAAGACAGCGAATCCCCTTGCGTTATCTTTTCTGTGGTTTTAACCGTTCTTCCCTGAGCATCCAGCGCCACGGTGTATCCCCTTGACAGCACTTTCAGCGGACTGAGCGCCTGCAAGGCTGCGGATTTTTCAGCCAGCTGCATTTTGCCGGTTTCCAATTCTCTGCCCATTTTGCGCGTCAGCCGATCCACCATCTGATCCACACGCATCCGGTGCATCTCCAGCCCCAAGGACTGGCACATTCGTTGCCGCGCACCGGCAATGGATGCGGCCAGTTCGCGAACATCCGGTACTGCCAGCTCTGCCGCTGCGGACGGTGTGGGAGCCCGCAAATCCGCCCCAAAATCGCAAATGGTAAAGTCTGTTTCATGCCCCACAGCAGAAATCACCGGAATTTGGGAACTCGCCACGGCTCTTGCCACAATCTCTTCATTAAAGGCCCACAGATCCTCAATAGAACCGCCGCCGCGCCCCACAATCAAAACATCGGCGCAGTCAAGTCGGTTAAAACGTGCTACTGCTTCGGCAATTTGTTCCGCCGCCCCGGCTCCCTGCACCTGAACCGGACAAAGAACCACTTCTGCCAAAGGATACCTGCGCCCCAAAATCTGCTTAATATCCTGCACCGCCGCGCCGGTGGGCGATGTGACAACCCCCACCGCCTTAGGGAACTGCGGAAGCGGCTTTTTACGGGAAGCATCAAATAATCCCTCGGCAGCCAGTTTGGTCTTCAGCTGCTCATAGGCCAGATTCAAAGCACCCAAACCATCCGGCTGCATATCGTCCACATAAAGTTGATATTGCCCGCTTTGCTCGTAAATAGTCACTCGTCCCCGAACAATCACCTTCATTCCATCTTGTGGAACAAAGCGCAGCCGCCGTGCCTGAGGCGCGAACATCACCGCGCGCACCACGCATTGGCTGTCTTTTAACGAAAAATACAGATGCCCGGATTTATAATGGTTGGTAAAATTAGAAATTTCCCCGGAAAGAAACACCGAAGAAAGATTTTGATCCCCATCCATCAGGGCTTTTAAATACCGGTTCAGCTGAGATACCGTCAGAACTACGGGAGCACTCATCTGTTTCCCTCCTTAATGGATGCCAAAATGGCGGCACCGGCCGCATTATCGGCAGAAAACTCTGGGGAAGCAAATGCCGCACCATACTTTTCCGTCAGTGCCTGACGAATGATGGAGTTGGACATCACCCCTCCCGCAAATAAAACCGGGAGCCCCTGATATTCCTGTTGCAGACATCCACACATTGCATCCAGTGCCATAAGCAGCGACATCAGACAGAACCGGGCAATATCTTCTTTTGAATGCCCTTTTTCCAGCATAGATTTACACTGGTTTTCAATCCCTGAAAGAGAACAATCACAGCCGCGAAGCACCGGACGAATGCGAAACTGTGCGTTGCTTTTCAGCGCCAGCTGCTCTAACTGCGGACCTGCCGGAAAAGGCAGCCCTAACATGACGCCTACCCGGTCTACCGCTTGTCCCCCTTTTAAATCCAAAGAAGATGCCACCAAACGTGTCCGAATCAAATGCTCTTTATCGGGCTGCACCAAAACTGCCTCGGTGGTTCCCCCCGATACATGAAAGGCCAGAAAATCCTTTTGCAGAAATTCCAGCCGATCGGCGGAATACAAAGCCGCCGCAATATGATTTTCTTGATGGGAGCAAGGATGCAAGGGGATTCCAAATGCATTTGATAAAACCTTTGCCGTACCGAATCCCACCGTAAAACAAGGCATGTACGATCCTTCTACCGAACGAGGGCGCGTCGAAACCCCAATCGCTTTGAGCGGCCCGCCCAAAAGCGGCTCTAAAATTTCCGGAAGCTGCTGCACATGATGAAATACCGCATCGCTCTGGCGCAGCCCCAACTGACCTTCCTTCACCGGCAGCAGCCGCTTGGAATGGCGGACAGAGTGTTCTAGCGAATACAATGCAGCAGAAGTCGTATAATTGCTGGTGTCGATTCCCAAATAGTTACTCATGGGATTCTTCCAATTCTTTGGCAATCGAGCCTAAAACGCCGTTGATAAAAGGAGCATCCTCACTTCCACCATACTTCTTGGCTAAATCCACAGCTTCATTAATCGAAACGCTCACCGGGATGCTGTCTTCAAACAGGATTTCGTAAATTGCCAGGCGCAAAAGTGCAAAAGAAACCTTGGAAAGGCGCGTCATAGACCATCCCCGGGTATTTTTGCTGATCTTATCGTCCAATACTGCATTGTTTTCTTCCACCCCGCTGGCCAGCTTGGCCGCGAATTCAGCAACCCGAACCTCAGCGGATTCTTCTGCCGCATCGATAATTTCCTCAATAGTGTTCTGATTGATTAGTTGCTGAAATATCAGAACAAAAGCCTGTTCTCTTTCCCCACGCCTTGTCATTTTGCCGTGACTCATAGTTTGTCCTCCAAACATATTTCTTCTTCCTGCTGCGGTTATTCTATCCCAAAAAAATAGCCCTCCAACAGGATGTGGAGGGTTTTATTCGATCCGCTTTTCATTCCCTTTTCAAGCTTCGAACTCACAATTCCGGCTTCAAGCCATCTTTGCAAAATCCAATGAAATCAAATCAACCCGCTTCATATCGCAAATGAGATATAATGTTGTAAGTATACCATATTTTTGGACACTTGCAAACAATTAATACATTGGATTACGCAAGAAATCACAAAGCGGATTCCATCGAATTGCAAAAGATTTTAAAAAGTCGTCCAATTGGACGACTTTTTAAAAGAACAGCGGCGAATGTTATGTTTGACCCATAACATTCGCCGCTGTTTGAATAATAAAAGTTTATGTTTTTAAAAAATCACTTTTGCCCTATGCTACTTTTTTTCAACAATGTTAATCTTATCATAGGCGATTCCGGCCTGACCGCCGACAATATCTTTAATCGCAATCGCTTCGTTGGGCAGCAATCCTTCGGTACGCACTACCACACGGCATTCCTCATTCTGGATAAACACCATACAGTCTGCAAAGCCCTTGGCTTTAATCAAACTTTCGGCATTGCTTTCCTGAATGATATTTTGGGCAATGTCAGCAGCCTTTTCAATGGATTCCTTTTTGGCTGCATCATTTGCAGAAGCATCCTGCAATACCTTTTGCAGCATTTCTACAGAAGCATCCCTTGATTTTTGGCGGGAAAGCTTTGCCTCAGTAAAGTACTCATCCACTTTTGCTGCGGTTTCCACCGCTTGTGAGGAAGAGGACGCAGCGGACGAAGAAGCCGATGAGGATACCGCGCTGCTGCCTTTTCCGTTTACCAGCTGCGCAGCCCCTAGCTCACCGCCCGACGTCAATGTATCTGTGGCTATCAGGGGTTCTTCCCCCTGGAACACCCAATTTAAATAGACAGCGGCTCCCAGCGCGACCACCAAAGACGCAAGCACCAGCTGACGTTTTCCAATACCCATAAGACAATTCCTCCTGTTTCTTCTTATTTTGCTTTTATCACGCACACCCGCGCAGAGGAAAGGTTTAGCGCGGTTGTGACCGCATCAATGATATCTTTCTGCACTGCCGGCTGATTTCCGCCCTCACATACAACGACTACCCCCTTCACGATCGGCTCGACCTCTGTTACGGCCAGCGCCTGCTGCGAGCCGTCGGAACCCTTTACCAGAATATACTTGGTTTCGCGGCTGTCGTTCGCCTGATTTTTAATGGTTGCGTTTGCTGCCTGATCCTGTGTGCTTTGGGTCACCTGTTTTTCTTCTGTGGCGTAAACATACTGGGTGTTCCGTTCCAGCGTGACAAGTACCTTTACCGACCCCGCCCCGTTAATGGTGCCGATGAGCTCAGTCAGGCTTTGCTCCACCTGCTGCGTGTATTCCTGAGCAGAGGTTTTCTGGGGTTCTTCCACCACCGCATTTGTGGCCTTGGCATCTCGGTTCTGGAACAGTCCCGAAAGAAAAATAAGGGCAATTCCCAAAAATCCCAATACCAGAATAATTTTGCGGTAAGTATCATTTTCCGCCAGCTGCTGAAGCCAAGAAGCTCCGCCTTTCTTTTTTTCCGTTTCACGTGCCGACATCGGCCGTCACCTCCGTTTTCAGTCCCAGTTCCCGCTCTAAAAGCTTTTGTGTTTCCTGCAGTTTCCCCAATTCCTTTTGGTCAAGGCTGACAAACACTTTAGTAATTGATATGCTGCCGTCTTCATTTGTATCCATATTTAGAGTAACATTTTTACATTGAATTCCATTTTGAGCCAGCTGGCTGATTACTACGGTGCGCACTGCATTTTCTGCTGCCCGGACTGTCTGCTGGTTCACCGTATCCTGATATTGAATGTTTGGCGTCAAATCATCGTGTGCAGCAAAGGCTTCCACTTCAAAATGATGAACCAAGCGGCCCACCGGAACCAAAATGCTGCAAATAATAAAAGCTCCAATGACCAAGCGGGTTACCTTTTCCATAGAACCCCCGGGGATCAGATACTGCAAAATGGACGCGGCCAAAGCAGCCATGACGATAATCGAAGACCATTCTCTGACTCCATTCATACAGTTCCCCCTCCTATCGCCATCATCAGTACAGTTGAAATCATCAGAATAACCAAACAGCACAAAATAATGGAAAGCAGAATTTGAATCACCTTCATGGCCGAGCGAAGCAAAGAAGACATCTCTTTCAGTTCAAAAATATCCCCCACCGCAGAACAAATTGTTAAGGTAAAAAGCCAAATCAAACATTCCAAAATTGCGGGAAGAAAAATAGCCCCCGTAGCCAAAAGCCCAAAAGCCCCCACCCCGGATTTCAAAAGCTTGACACAGCTTTGAACACTGCCGATGGCATCCCCCAAAGCGCCGCCCACCACCGGCACAAATGCGCTGACGACAAATCGGATGGTTTTGGCTCCCGCACCGTCCGCAGCCGAAGACACAACGGTCTGCATGGTTAAAAGACCAGAAAATAAAGTCATACAGAAAGTAAGAATCCACTTCACGACCTTGCTGAACACATCGCAAAGCCCATTTAAATTCATGGCAGGAGAAACAGCTGATACCACAGAAAACGCCAGAAAGATATTTAAAAGGGGAACCAGAACAGTGGAAGCAATCACAGTAATTACATTCCCTGCACCCACCATCAGAAGATTATAAGAGCCTGCCGAAACAGGCTGCCCCCCCGCTATCATAATCCCGGTCAGAACAGGCAAGCTGGCCAGCAGAAATCCGGCAGCCCCTTTGATCACAAATGCTACGTTTTCAATGCAGGTAACAATAGGTTGAATGACAACCGTGCAGATGCACAGTGTTCCCACCATACCGATAACGCCGCCCAAGGGACGATCCCCAAACGTCAGCTTCATGCCATTCATTAAAGCACAAAGCAAAATGACTGCCAAAACAGACATCAAAGCCCGCAGCGGTGCGGCGCTTTGATTCATAGCCGCATCACTGATCTGTGAAAGAATGATTTCCGGCGTCAGGTTCAGAATGCTCTGCCAGTCCGGCGAAGGCACCCCCATGCCATCCAGCATCTCGCGCGTTTCTTCCGGCAGTTCTTCCGGCAGCTGCGCGGCGCCGCTGTCATCGTATTGCTGCTGGTAGTAATCCTCCGGAACAATGGATTGAGCATGAACCGGAACCATAAAAGCCATAATAAAAAATAAAATGCAAATCAGTTTTTTCACATTCTACCCTCCTATCAGCGCAAGCGCCGTAGAGGCAATCTTTTCAAACAAAGGCAGTGCAAGAACCACAATAGCCAGCTTGCCTGCCAATTCTACTTTTGAAGCCAGAGCGCTTTCCCCTGCATCCCGACAGGAGTCCGCCGCAAACTGGGCCAAAAAACAAATTCCAAGGGTTTTAAAAAGAATTAACGCATATTCCCCCGGCAACTGGGTTGCTGCCAAAAGACTGTTGATCTGGCGGATTGCAGGAGCAATATTGGCAAGGATCTGCACCAGAATGATAACGCCCGCCGTAATGCTGATAACGATGGAATATTCCTGATTATATCGGCGCAGCATTACGGCGATCACGGCGGAAACAAGGGCCAGTCCGGCAATTCCAATGATATTCATAACGGCTACAACCCGAAAATGGATTTAATCGTTTTGAACAGCAGATCGATCTGCTCAATGACCATCATCAATACCACAATCAAACCCGCCAGAGTTGTCATCAGCGCCTGTTCCTCGCGCCCGGAGCGAATCAGCAACTGGTTTAATACTGCCACGATAATGCCGATTGCGGCAATTTTAAAAATTAAATCTACTTCCATTTTCGCTTCCTCCGTTTTAACTCAGCACGAGTGCCGCCGCGATTCCGCCGAACAGCCCCAACATACAATAAAGCCGTGCCTTTTTTTCTTTTTCTTCCCTTGCCTCAGTCAGGGCATTGCTGATAAAGCCAAGATAAAGCTGGCAATGGGCTAGCTGCCCCTCTAAATCGGTCATTCCGAAGCCCCGGCCAAAATCCCGTATGTAATCCAGATCCTGCGCCTTAAGGCCCGTCGCCGTCATTCCATCTTGAATTCCGTGTTCCCATGCCTGTGGAAAAGTTTCTCCCTGACGGCAATACTGGCTGCATAAAGCCAGAAACTTTTGGTTCTTACCATGCTTTTCAACAATCCGTTCCACGGGCATGGCGGAATAACGGATTTCTGCCCTGGCGGAGGAAAGAAAGGAAAAAAACGCTTCCAGTTCTTTGACCCGTCTGCCCAGTTTATGCGATTCCATATAACCCGCCAGAGTACAAGCTGCTGCCACTGCCAGAATCCCGATTAATTTGACCAAGAAGCTCACCAACCTTATAAATTCCTTTGATTTTACCCGGCTGTGCCGCACTGTCCAAAAGGACTACCGTGCGGAACGCTCCGGTTTCCAAAAGCCGGCGGACTTGCCTGCGGCGCAAAAGGTCCCCGGCCGAAGAAGCATGCACACTGACGATAATAGAAACACCCGCATTTACCACTTCTTCCACTGCAGCCGTTTCTTTTTCTCCCCCAAGCTCGTCACACAAGATAATTTCTGGCGAAAGGGAACGGATTGCCTGTAGAATTCCCTGGCTTTTGGGGTAACCGTCCAGAACATCACAGCAGCATCCCAAATCATTTTGGGCATCGCCCTGATAGGTGCCTGCCAGTTCGCCCCGTTCGTCTATCACCACAATTTTCCGGGGCGGAACTTCATCCCCGCAAGAAAGCTGACGAGCAATATCTCGTAAAATCGTTGTTTTGCCGGTGGAGGGGGCTCCCGCCAAAAGAATCCCCCGCAAAATTTCGTCCCCCACTTTAGTCAGAATATCATCCGCTGCCCCCTCCACCTGTCTGGCAACCCGAATATTAAAGGAAGAAATGTCACGAAGCCCGGTGATTTCCCCCTGCTCCAGAACGGCTGTGCCGCAAATGCCCACCCGGTGCCCGCCCCGGATGGTAATAAAACCGTTTTTGATTTCATTTTGATGGGTATAAACAGAATGGCTGCATAGATTTTGAAATGTTTCATCCATATCTTCACGAAAAACGGTGATTCCCTCCTGAGGAATCCGACTGATTCCGTTCCCGGTTACAAAAAAGCTTTGCACCCCGTTAAAAATAGAAATCGGACGGTTCACCCGAAGCCGTATCTCCTGCGCGGATTCTTTGATATGCTCCGGCAGATCTTCTAAAACGGGCTTGAGCCGCCTGCTGACCGGCTGAAGCGCTGTATGAAAAGCACTGGTGGAATTCTGTTTCATGTTACTTGTCCCCCCTTGCTATCATAAATATGGACAACACCCAAAAGTTAGAACAAAAAATGAAAGAGATTTCTCTTCTCTTCCAAACGCTTAGGCGATGCCAACGAACCTTTAAAAAAGAAAAAGACAACCTTGTAACCGTATGGCAAAATAAAGTTACTACAACTAAATTCACCAAAGGTTACAAGGCTGTCCGAAAAAATCGACAACCAAACAAATCAGCACGTAAGTGAGCAATCAAGGTAAAAGGATTCCGTTTAGAATCTCTGAGAAAACTATTAGATTCCTCTTTTTAATTTTTCAAGCTTGGAGCTAAAAGGTCAATCAACGTTGAAAATATCTCATTAGACTCATTTGCACCATATAATAGGCAATTAAAATTCAATTGATTGATCTTTTCAAAAATATTACCGACCATACTGCGGGCTGCTATTTCCTCAATTCTGGGGATATCGGCTTTCGGCAGTAAAACTTTCATAGCCTTTGTTTGCAAATCTGTCATCTCAGAAATAAACTGAGCTTTTTCTGATAGTTGATTTACTGCTTGTTCTGCAATATTGTTTCTGCGGTTTTTTGCCTGCTCTAAGAATTGGCTTAAAAGATCATTTCGCGTGGGGTCTTGATTATTCTGAATAAGTGTTTGACAATATTCAATATCTTTGTCACATTCTGCGAAGATCTGACTGTATGCGTTAACCATATGCAAATAATCTTGCTTATAGTTTTGCATAATGTTCTGATACGCTTCTACACCAGTGTCGGATTTCGTTCTGCCAAAATATTCTTCTGACCATTCAAACACATCACACACTATTTTAGAATTAGGGATGGGGGAATTAAGAGCCACTTTATCACTAGCGGTTAATTTCTCTCGTATCTCTACATAATCTGTTTGCTGATTGAATACTTCTTTCAAATTGACACTTGGAAGCGATGCTGTTTTTTTATCAATACTATTATAAAAGGTTGTATTTATCTGATCTGTTATCATTTTATTCATAACATCACCCTTATTTTATTGGACTCTATACCATTTCAGTGTAGAATCATTACCCACTGTAGTCCATATCCAATTATTTGCTAATAAAACTGTATGTTATTAGATTTTAGAGAGCCATGCGGTAAATCCGAAGGATAATTTCTTGAAACAGTATTGTCCTAAATAATTGAGGTTCAGACTCTCCATTCTGAGCCATGTTCAAACCATCATTATAGTTCATATACCGTCCATTTTCGCTATCTGGAATTGGATTTGTCGGCGTATAAGTATTTAATTTAACTTGAGTAATTGCATTATAATCTACTACTTCAATATTAAAAGATACTATGTTTGATAATCCCCCATGTTCATCTTCAACTTGAAATGTCATTGTGTATATACCCGGAGAAGAAAATTGGGTAATAAAACCCATTCCGTCGATTTCTTTAATAATTGTATTTTCCGGTAATCCTCCAATAGTCATATTTATTATGTCATCACCATCGGGATCATACGTAAACGCATCTTCCCCATAAGCATATAGCCAAGCTATCTGAGTTTCTTTCGTAACCTTACCATTATATAAGCTTTCTTCATTTAATATGAGATATTTTAAATCAGCAATTGGAGGTGTGTTAGTTTGTGTTGATAACAAAGTTTTTTTTGAATCGCTGTTATTATTAGCTTTCCGTGTAATAGATGAGCTATTTGAAAAATCTTTAGAACTATCAAAATCACTATTTCTTTTTTTATTACCGCTTATTTGGTAGCTAATAGTGTTTTTCGCGGAAGAAGTATTTTCTAAAAGAATTTGTCCCAGTATATCTTCAGTCATCACACCTATAGAATTCTCTTTAATTTGTAGAGTAGACATTCCGATTTTACTAACCGGATTCTCTATCATTTTTTCATTGTTTATATCCTTCCTTCTAAAATTTAAAGTTTTTATAATTATATACTGTAAAATATAAAAAATAATGTGAATAAATCACAAAAAATAAATAATCTTCCAAAAATCTTACGAAACCTGTTTTGATAGGTAATTTTTATGTTGAAAGCATCCATTCCAATTTTAAGAGTTGACGAACTCTCAGATACCCAGAAAAACAGGAATAAAAGAACAGCGCAGCCTTTAGGTTGCGCTGTTCTTTTCTAAGATTTCCTTGATTTGTTTAAACAAAAAATAAGTTCTATAAAACGAAGCTTACTCTTCCGTAACAGATTCCTCAAGCATAGCCAAAAACTCCGCTTCGCTTAAAACAGGAACATTCAGCTGCTGGGCTTTCACCAGCTTGCTTCCGGCTTCTTCCCCGGCAATTACATAGCTGGTCTTTTTAGATACGGAAGAAGAGGTTTTTCCGCCAAAACGCTCCACCAGCTCCCCTGCCTCCTGCCGGGTCAGCGTGGGCAACGTTCCGGTTAATACAAAAGTCTTGCCGGCCAGGCGCAGATCCTCCACTGCATTTTGGGCTGCCATGTTTACTCCGGCTTCTTGCAGCCGGGAAAGCAAATGAGCCGTCCCTTCCAAATCAAAATAAGCACGAACACTTTTTGCCATAATGGGGCCAAATCCTTCGATTGCAGCCAATTCTTCTTCGGCCGCTTCTAAAATCCGAACCATACTGTGAAAGTGCCCGGCCAAAAGCTTTGCCGCTTTGAGCCCTACATGGGGAATTCCCAGCGCATAGATCAAACGGTACAAATCATTTTGTTTTGAGCGCTTTATGGCAGCTTCCATATTTTGCGCTGATTTTTCTCCCATACGTTCCAGTTCCCGAACTTTTTCCATCGAAAGAAAATACAAATCAGCCGGAGAGGATATCAGTTGATTTTTCACCAGCTGTTCCAATACCGCCGGGCCAAGCCCGTCCATATCCATGGCATCGCGGCTGGTGAAGTGGATTAAATGGCGCAGCAATTGCGCTGGACACTCTGTATTGGTGCAGCGGGTGGCCGCTTCATTATCATCCCGCACCGCAGGACTGCCGCAGGAAGGGCATATCTGAGGAATCTGGTAAGGCTTGCTGTCCGACTCATGAGAAACTACCGAAACCACTTCAGGAATGATGTCCCCGGCCTTTCGCAGAATAACGGTATCCCCAATTCGGATATCCTTCTCTGTGATAAAGTCCTGATTGTGCAGTGTCGCCCGGCTTACGGTGGTGCCAGCCAAAGTCACCGGCTCAAACAGACCGGTTGGGGTTAAAACACCGGTGCGCCCTACGTTAATTTCAATATTCAAAAGTTTAGTGGGCTTTTCCTCCGGTGGGTATTTAAAAGCCTGTGCCCATTTGGGGAACTTAGACGTACTGCCCAGCGCCTGACGCTGAGAAAAAGAATTAACCTTAATCACCGCACCGTCAATGGAATATTCCAAAGAGCCCCGCATTTCTCCAATCTCCCGCACTGCCTGCAAAACCTGTTCCAAGGTTTCGCATTTGCGGTAAAAAGGCGTAACCGGAAATCCCAGCTTTTTCAGGTATTCCAGTGCTTCATCATGATAAGAAAGCTCTGTTCCCTGAATCTGCTGCACATTAAAAATAAACAGGTCCAGCTTTCGCTTGGCCGCAATGCGCGGATCTTTCTGCCGCAAAGAACCGGCCGCCGCGTTGCGGGGATTTTTAAAAGGCTTTTCCTGATTCAGTTCCAGTTGGGCGCACAGTTCTTCAAATACGCTGTGAGCCATATAAACCTCGCCCCGCACCTCTAAAAAGTCGGGACTCTCTTTCAGCTTTTGCGGCACAGAACGGATGGTGCGAATGTTTTCGGTCACATCTTCCCCCACCAGGCCATCTCCCCGGGTGGAACCCCGTTCATACACGCCGTTACGGTATTCCAGTGCCACCGACAATCCATCAAACTTAGGCTCCACAATATAAATGGGATTTTGCACCACAGACCGCACCCGGCGATCAAAATCCGCAATTTCTTCCTCAGAAAAAGAATCCTGAAGACTTTCCAGCGGCACAGTATGAGCCACCGGAGTGAATAGGTTCATTCCTTTGGCTCCCACTTTTTGAGTGGGGGAGTCCGGAGTGATCAGCTCCGGAAACTCCTCTTCCAGCTCTTCCAGCCGCCGATACAGGCGGTCATACTCATAATCCTCAATTTCCGGAGCATCCTCCGTATAATATTTTTTATTATGGTATAAAAGCTCCTGCCGCAGCCCGGCGGCTTCTTCTTTTGCTTTTGCTGCGTCCATGAATGATTATCCTCCTAAAAATAACTGCGGCACATCCCCTACGATTACGGTTTCCGCAATCAGCACGCTGGTTGTAACATCTGTTGCCGTATGAAGTCCCGGAATAAATGAATAAATTTCTGTATGTAGCTCCAGATAAATCTGATGCCTGGTCTGATTGATGCCAGCCGATTCAAAGCTGGTTTTAAAATCCGATGTCACATTCCCTTTCAGTGTAATAATCAAAGGGACATCTGGGCCGCGCCCATGCAAAAGGTGGCTGCCCAGCAGTGTTCCCAAAGGAATTCCGGATTTGATTTTCCCTTGCTGCAAGTTTTGCTGAACCAAACTGGTGATTTGCGCTTTGACCTCATTCGTCTTTGCCATATTGGTGGTGATGGTCAAAACCTTTCCATTACTGTCCCGTTCTAACGCAATTAAATCATCGTATGTTATGTTTTCCTTATTCAGCTCGTTTATCACACTTTGATTCATCGCCGATACCGCGGTTTGCCGCGCGGTGTTCGCGGTCAAAGATTCCACCAGCGGAACCAGCTTAACTTCCAGAAAAATACCGGCGGCCAAAATCCCGATCATAAAGAAAATAAGGCCTTTGTAATTTTTTCTGTTCTCTCCTCGATACGGTGCATTTGAGGGACGGTATCTATGCCATCGTTTCATCATGAATCCCCCCTGTATTCCAGTCCTTTTTCTATAATATACAGGGATTTTTCGAATGGTGAATCATTTCAGGCAAAAAGGGCACAAAGAAAGCAAAGCCTCTTTGTGCCCTCCAATTCAGTTGGGTTGCGGATTATTCCTCAGTGGCGGGTGCCTCTGCGGATTCCTCACCGGACGCTGCCTGCTCTTCCAGATAAGCACGGATAGACAGGCTGACGCGGTGCTTGTCAAAATCAATGTCAGTAATCTTAACTGTTACCTTATCACCGGTTTTCAGCGCATCCTGGGGTTTCTCAATTCTGTGATCAGCAATCTGAGAAATGTGAATCAGGCCGTCAATGCCGGGAATAATTCTGGCAAAAGCGCCGAATGTGGTCAGGCCGACAACCTGAACCTCTGCGGTGGTGCCCACGGGATAATCTCTCTTGAGAATTTCCCAGGGGTTGTCTTCGCTGC
Organism: Clostridium minihomine; assembly: GCF_900240385.1. Classification (GTDB taxonomy): domain Bacteria; phylum Bacillota; class Clostridia; order Oscillospirales; family Acutalibacteraceae; genus Faecalispora; species Faecalispora minihomine. Next base: position 447,511 of record NZ_OEQH01000003.1, read on the forward strand.
GCTTGTAACCCAAAGAAATCTTGCTCTTTTCCTGATCCAGACCCTTGATGTACACAGTAACTGTGTCACCCACATTCACAACCTCAGAAGGATGTTTGATGCGGTTCCAAGACAGCTCAGAAATATGAACCATACCGTCGATTCCACCCAAGTCCACAAAGGCACCGTAAGCGGTCAGGGATTTCACCACACCGGTGTACTCCTTGCCTTCTTCGGCAGTCTCCCAGAACTTGTCTGCCAAGAGTTTTCTCTCATCCTTCAGAACGGAACGGATAGAGCCAACTGCACGGCGGCGCTGACGGTTCACTTCAATAATGCGGAACTTTACTTCTTGTTTCAGCAAAGCATCCAGCGGATCATTGCGGGAGGCAGTAGCCTGAGAAGCGGGAATAAACACACGCACACCCTCGGTTACAGCGATTACGCCGCCCTTGATAACCTCTGTGACAATGCCGGTCAAAACTGTCTCATTTTCCTCTGCTTCGGCAATGATTTCCCAGCCCTTCACAGCATCCAAACGCTTTTTAGACAGCATAATGGTGCCTTCCTGATCGTTGGTGCGCATGATCAACAAATCCAGCTCATCACCGATTTTCACCAGATCCTCCGCTTTTGCGTTCGGATCTGCGGAAAGCTCAGACAGCGGCACAAAGCCAGCCTGTTTTCTGCCAACATCCACATAGATCTCGTTAGGGGCGATGCCGACAACAACGCCGCGTACCTTCTCATCTGTATTTAAACTTTTTAAGGATTCTTCCAGCATCTCCTCAAAGTTGGATTCGGCAGACTCCTGCTCCGTGAGACCCGCGCCTTCAATAATTTCTGTCATGGTATCAAGTACCTCCTTTATTATGCTTGCGGGTGTAGAGGCACCCGCAGTTATACCGATGGAAACGGCCCCTTTTACGGCCTGCAGAGGAAGTTCCTCCGCCTTTTCAATCAAGTAAGTAATGCAATTCTGCGCACAGACATCCTGCAGCTTGGCCGTATTGGAGCTGTGTCTGCCCCCGATTACCAGCATCAGATCCGATTTTTGAGATAATTCTGACGCTTCGGATTGTCTTTGAACAGTTGCATTACATATTGTATCAAAAACAGTCGCATTTGTACATACCTTTTTTAGGATTTGCAAACAATTTCGCCATTCCTCCAGACTAAAAGTTGTTTGCGCGATAATACATACATCCTGACTGGAAAATTCCGGGTGTTTTTCCAGTAAATCAGCCAATTCCGGGGCATTTTTAAAAATATATGGGGGTTCCGAACAGTACCCCACCACGCCCTCTATTTCAGGGTGGCGCGGATCCCCCGCGATAAGTACCGTTTGTCCCGATTGGCTGGCTTTTGAAACAATACGGTGAATTTTTCGCACAAAAGGACAAGTGGCATCGGCGCAGTCCAGCCCCCTGGCCCGAATTCGATTTAGCACAGATTCAGCCACGCCGTGGGAACGAATAACCAGGGTGCCGCCTTGCGACACCTGATCGGGATCGTCTACAATCTGCACACCCCTTTGTTCCAGCCGACTGACTAACTGGGGGTTATGGATAATCGGCCCCAAAGTATACACCTGTTTTCCCTGCTCCAGCAGCTGAAAAACCAATTGAACCGCCCTGTCCACGCCAAAGCAAAAACCTGCGGACTTGGCTAGCTGGATTTTCACGAAGTGACATCCCCCTCCAGTTTTTTTGGTGTTTGCCCACAATCGCGCAGTTCTGCGATTTTAGACATCACCAAACGGCTGGCCTGCCGGTATTCCTTGCCGGAACCCTTTTCGATTCCAAGCTGTTCCGGCTGAATCAACGGACCGCACACAATATCTACCCGATGAAACAGCTTGGGGAAAATGCCCTTGCGCCCGGTAATGCACACCGGCAAAATCGGCGCCTGACTGCTGTGAGCCAACATTACCGCACCGGCTTTGGGCTGCTGAAATTCCCCGTCTTTTGAGCGGGTGCCTTCCAGAAAAATGCCGACAACCTGCTCCTTCTGCAAAAGCTCCTGTGCCAAATTAATGGCAGCAGAATCCCCTTTGCCGCGGCGCACTGCAAAAACACCTGCATGGTTAAAAAAAAAGCTGACCAATTTATTGTGAAATAATTCAGACTTCGCCATAAAGCGAATTTGCCGTTTGCCCGCTACTTCGGCCAACAGCACCGGATCCTTAAAACTCAGGTGATTCGAGCAGATAATGACCCGCCCGGACTGAGGCATATGTTCCTGATTATAAATTCGATAGGGCATGAAAATCCTAAAAAAAGTCAAGGCAAGGGATTTGCCTATCACATATAACGAGTCACGTTTCACCAAAAAACTTCCTTTCCCTATGGTTAGGTAAGAGTATTTCCGGCTGCTCTTTTTACGAAAGCCGGGTGCGAATCACTTCCAAAAGCTGTTCCACCGACTGTTCCAGTGTATTTCCGGTGGTATCCACCAAGATGGAGTCCGCAGCCGGAACCAAGGGGGAAATCTTGCGCGTGGAATCCTGTTCATCCCTGCGGCGAACCTCTTCTGTTACCGCAGCAAGATCCGCCGAAAGCCCCTTTTGACACATTTCTTTCCATCGCCTTTTGGCGCGTTCTTCCAAAGATGCGGTCAGAAAGATTTTAAGCTGTGCCTGCGGCAGCACCACCGTGCCAATATCCCTGCCATCCATCACCACATTATGCCTGTCAGCAAGCCCCCGCTGAAGCGAAAGCAAAAACTCCCGAACCTCGGGAATGGCCGACACTCGGGAAGAAGCTGCAGAAACCTCTGCTGTTCGCAGCGCTTCTGAAACATCCTCATCCCCCAGCAGAACCCTTTGATCCCCGTCTTCCCTATGCTGCAGGGAAATCCGGATTTCCTTTAACAGGGGAATCACATCCTCAGCCCGGCCGGGATCTTTCCCCAAACGCAGTACATACAAGCCGATGGCTCGGTACAAAGCACCCGTATCCACGTATAAATATCCCAGTTGATGCGCAACACACCGGGCAATTGTGCTTTTTCCTGCCCCGGCGGGGCCATCAATTGCGATTGCGTTCATGATTCAGCCTCCTTCACCGCTTCTGCTGCCAACTGCCCTGTTGCAAAGGCAATTTGCAAATTAAAGCCCCCGGTATAAGCATCCACATCCAAAACTTCACCTGCAAAGTACAATCCCTTTACAAGTTTGGATTCCATGGTTTTGGGGCTGATTTCTTTCACATTCACACCACCAGAAGTGATAATCGCTTCTTCAATGGGACGGAATCCCTGCACAGCGATCGAAAAATCCTTGAGCAGTCCGGCAAAATCACGGCGTTGTTCCCTGGTAATACCGTTACATTTGGTTTCGGGGGTAATTCCGGAACGAGCCACCAAAACAGGAATCATTTTTCGGGGCAAAAGTGCAGACAGAGAATTAATGAAATCTTTATTGCTGTTTTCTTCAAAATCCCGCTGCAGCCGAGCATCCAGACGCTCAAGGGAAAGAGCCGGCTTTAGATCAATCGAAATTCGGTATACCCCCGGATTCATTTTGCGCATATGACTGCTGGCACTCAGAATAACCGGGCCGGATAATCCAAAATGGGTAAACAAAAGCTCACCGAAATCTTCATAAATCAGCTTTTGTTTTTCATAGACCCGAATTGCTGTGTTTTTCAGTGCTAATCCCTGCATTTCTGCACATTCTTTTCCCTGAGTTTCCAAAGGAACCAAAGAAGGCCGCAAGGGAACAATGGTGTGCCCGGCTTGCCTTGCCAAGGTGTAGCCGTCGCCGGTCGAGCCGGTACCAGGATAGGACTTGCCGCCACAGGCCACGATGACCTGCCGGGCAAAAAATTCTGTTCCATCCTGTAAAACCACACCGCGAACCCCTTCGGGTTCCAAAAGCAGTTTACGAACATTACCGTGCATAATTCTCACATGATTCTGCTGCAAAAAACGGGTTAGGGCATCTATCACGTCTGAGGCTCGATCGGATTCGGGAAATACCCGCTGCCCCCGCTCTGTTTTCAGCGGCAATCCCAGTTCTTCAAAAAATCCCATGACAGACTGAGGGGGAAACTGAGAAACTGCACTGTAGAGAAAACGTGGATTTGTGGGCACTGCGTCGATAACATCTTGCACCGAGCAGTTGTTGGTCAGATTACACCGGCCTTTTCCGGTGATTCCCAGTTTGCGGCCCAAACGCGTATTTTTTTCAATCAGCAGCACCTTTTTGCCCAGCTGAGCAGCGGTTCCCGCTGCCATCATGCCGGCTGCACCGCCGCCAACTACAATTAAATCGGTTTCATCATTTTTTTGAGTCAATTTCTTTTTCATCCACCTTTTCGTAAACTCCATACTCGTCCCAGATATTTTCCAGACGATGGAGAACATCGGTCACTTCTTCTTTCTTCTTCAGCGTAACCATTACAATCAGCGCATTAATCAAGCTAAGGGGTGCCACAATTGCATCCACAAAAGAAGCCATGTTGCTGCGGGCCAAAAGCAAAAAATCCGCCGGCGTCGCCAAAGGCGACAAAACGCTGTCTGTAATGGCAATTACCTTTGCACCCCGGTCTGAAGCAAAATGCATTGCTTTAACCGCCCGTTTGGAATACCGGGGAAAGCTGATGCCAATGACTGCATCGGAATCGTTGACGCGAATCATCTTTTCAAAAATTTCGGCTTCACTGGTAATATCCACCAACTGGACATTTTCAAAAATCAGACCAAAATAATAGGATAAAAAAGTTGCCAGCGCCAAGGAACTTCTGGCGCCCAGAATATAGATTTTCCGCGATTCCGCAATGGCATCCACCGCCGCATAAAAATCTTTGCGTGAGGTTTCTTCCAAGGTTCTGCGAATCATGTCAATGTCCTGATTCATAATGGAAGATAACACATCTGCGTTACCCATATTATTGATCGTCACGTCAATTCTCTGTACTGAAGTCAGCCGGCTGCGAATCATCTCCTGCATGGCCTGCTGCAATTCCGGGTAACCGCTGTAACCGATCTCAGTGGCAAAGCGCACCACCGTGGATTCACTGACCCCCACCGTAGAGCCCAGCCGAGAGGCCGTCATATAAGCCACTTTGTCATAATGCTCTAAAATATATTTTGCGATCAACTTTTGTCCCTTTGAGAACTCCGGCATATGATTGATAATTCTTGCCGTCAGCTGACTATTCATAATCCTGCATTCCTCCGCTCATTTCACATTCATTTCCTGTAAGCCCACAAGAGAACCAAAATCTTTTCATTCATATTAAATCTTAATCCTGCAAAAATCAAGAGAAAATTAGAAAGTTTCTTGAAATTTCGATTTATTTTTGCAGGAAATCTTAAAATCTCATGCAATAAAAAAGAAAACTGCCCGAAGGGCAGCTTTGTATTCCTGTTTTTATTTTTTAGTAAGCCATTGGCGGGCAAAAGGATGAAGTCTTTGATAATACTTCACCACAAGGCCAGACAAAGTAACATCATAAAGCAAAAAAACAAAATTCCCGGCCAACAGCAGTACCAATGGAGTTGCACTGCCAAACACCAAAAAGCTTTCCATTGGAATGCCTAAAATAGAAACTGCCAGAAAAAATCCTGCAATCATTGTTACATTAAAGACACAAAATTTTAAAATCCAAGCAACTACAGAAAATCTGAGCCGTTCCAAAAGAGCTTTTAAAATGGGATAATACCCAAAAAACAAGATATAAAGCACAACCGCCTCTTTATCCCCTGCTAAAAACAAAGATAAAAGAGAAACAGCACCATACACCGGCCACGCCCAGCGAATCCCCATCTCGACCACAACTACCATACAAGGCAGCCCGGCCAACGCAGGCAAACCATAGGTTGCAATTGGAATTAGTCCTGTCAAAAACATTAAAACAGCCGATAATGCCACGGCCATTCCACAAAAGGCAACCTGAGCGCTTTTATTTAGCAGCATGGAATCAAATCCCCACCCATACATTCACAACAGGAATCCGCACACAACAGCGCACAGCAAGTGTCACAGGAAGAACATCCTCCCGCATTGCCATAAGAAGTATTATAGCCGCCATACATGCCGCTTCGCTGATTCATAGACTGGTTTAAAGCAGCCCGGAATTCCAGATTATTGGGGTCCATCTGGCAAGCCCGCGCAAAGTGATTATGGGCTTCTTCCAGCCACCCCCGCTTGTAAAGAACGGTTCCTTTCAGGAAATACCATTCCCCGTTGCGGCCTTCCAGCGGCACACCGTTCAGAATTTGCTCCGCATCCGCGATGCGGCCGGCCATAATCAGATTGCGGACATCGCCAAAGCCGGAGGGTGCAGCACCACCGCCATAACCATAGCCGCCATAACTGTTCTGATAACCGCCATAGCTTCTGGAGCCCTCGTTAAAAGGTGCCCCACCGCTGTTTTTATTTTTTCTGAGGCTCATAATTTGATCATAAGCTTCATTGATTTCTTTCATTTTCTCGCTGGCCAAGTCCGCAATCGGACTTCCCGCATAATTATCCGGGTGATATTTTTTAGCCAGCTCCCGGTAAGCGGCCTTCACCTGTTCATCCGTTGCCGCAGGAGAAACCCCCAGTATTTTATATGGATCAGACATCGTTTTTCTCCTTTTCCCATTTTTGCATAAATTCTTTTTGCATTTGCGGCAGGCCAAGACAAACAATATTCGTCAGGATTGACGCAAACTGCCGAAGATCCAGCAGCTGAAACGCGGCAATTGCCTGAGAAACCGTCATGTTTAACACTTGATTGCACCTGTCGGCAGCTTCTTTCATCTGCTCATCGGTGCTTTGGGTGGTTAGTCCATAGTCACGCACAAAGGGATTGAACGCATTTTTTTTCAAATCCTTTGGTATATCGTCGGCGGCATCCATCAAATAAACCCATCGGCCTAAAAAATATCCAAACTGCTCCAGAATACGAAATTCCGGACTATCCGGTTCTGTCAGTTGAGAAAAAACGCCGGAAAGCATTTGAGCGGTAGGTTCTGCACAGGCATCCAGCGGCGGATCTTTTTGCTGTTCTGTCTGCCTTTGTAATTCCATAGCCTGGGCAACCGTACCTTCCAGTGCAGGAAATTCCCGCGCGGCTTTTTTATGTGCCCGGCTGGCAAAAGGAAGAAAAAAAACAGCCCTGATTCGGGAAGTCCAGCCCGGATCCCTCAGGTCATCCTTCACTTTATAATATGTCATAATCGCAGACAATGCAGAGGCAAACACCAGTTCGGGCTGTTCCCCTTTGTTAAAGGTGCATTTTTTCAGGGGATTGACAACGCATCTTCCCTTTTCAAACCCACAGCACTCATCAGAGCGAGACATCATCAGCATCGCCAGAAACGTACAGTCATAGCTTAAAGTCATTCTGGCCATAGCACCATAGCTTTTACCCAACTGCCTGCACAGGGAACAATAAACACCTTTATACTGCTCAAATTCCCGGACAAGCAGTTCGGATTGTTGGGGTTTGATGTAACCGAACACATAATTCTCCTCACATTGGCTTGTACGATATATTTTACTATATTTTAAGCCTTTATTTAATTAATAATCTGTAAATTTTTTCACTTCTGTCGAAAAGCGTCGATTATTTAGGGCATAGACCGTATGATTATAGAAATTTTTTACAAATTTTTACGCCAAAACAGCTGAAAATGCATTGACAAACATTCTGCTTTCCCATATAATGAATGCAATGCCCGCCATGGTAGGGTATAATTAAACAGAACGAGGTATCATATTTCATGTACGAAGACAAAATTTTAATTTGCAAAGACTGCGGCGCAGAATTCGAATTCACCGCCGGCGAGCAGGAGTTTTATGCGGAGAAGGGCTTCACTAATGAACCCCAGCGCTGCAAGCCCTGCCGTTCCAACCGTAAGGGCTCCAGAGGCGAGTCCTCTGAAAGAGCTCCCAGAGAAATGTTTGAGGCAGTCTGCGCATCTTGCGGTACCACCTGCAAGGTTCCTTTCCAGCCCCGCGACGAGCGTCCTGTTTTCTGCAGCGACTGCTTTGCGGCAAGAAGATAACCAAAAGGGTTTGACCGCTATTATAGATAGGTCCCCTCGAAGTTTATTTCATCATTTCTGAATTAAAAAATGCGCTGAGAACGCGCAGGCTAAGCCTGTCGTTCAAGCGCATTTTTTTGCGTTTCAGTGTCAAAAGGCAAGGATGCGGTACAACGCATTGAGCACCAGCCAATTTTGCGGAAAAGGCCGCATTAAATTCCAATACCCCACCCCAAGGAATCCGTATTCCGGAATTAAAGCCAGCTTACTCCGAATACTGCGGGCATCTTCAAACCAAACCTCGTGGACTTCTCCCTGATTGTTGGTGTATTGAAAATGCGGAGCCTGTGCTCTTTCATCAAACAAGATTTCCGCACGGTATTCCCGGGCAAGGCGAACTGCCTCTATATTCGAAATAGACTGTGCCCGAGTGGTTCCCCGAACAAAAGGCAAAGGCCAGTCATAGCCATAATTAGGCATTCCCATATAGATTTTATTCCGTGCAATCTGGGTCACCGCATAATCTAACACCGCGCGGATATTGGGAATTGGTGCCACCGCCATGGGCGGACCATAGGTATATCCCCACTCATATGTCATGAGCAGCACCGCATTGGCCGCAGCCCCCAAGCCGCCGTAATCGTGCCCTTCGTATAAAAGCCCCGGCTGATCGCTGGAGGTTTTCGGCGCCAGCGCCACAATCACCTCAAAACCTTCCGCATTAAAACGGGTGGTAGCGTTTTGAACGAACTGCACATACCGATCGCGATCCGTAGGATAAATAAACTCAAAATCCACATCCATACCTTTATAATTTTTTTGGCGCATAGTGGTAAGAACATTATCCAAAAGGCGATTTTGCACCTGCATATCATTGAGTGCACGGTGGGCCAGTTCATTGCTGAATCCACCGTCTTCCGTTAATGTGGACAGATGCAGTAAGGGGGCAACCCCATATTGCCGTGCAATAAAAATGAGTTCTTCATCATCCAGTGGAATCAAATCGCCGTCAAAGGTAAATCCATAGGTAAAAGGCGTTGCATAGGTCATAAAAGGCATGGTTTGACGGTATAGCGTTCGATCCACAAAAGGATATGCATATCCATTTACCCGCATATCCCCCAAACGGGGCTGTTCAAAAGAAATAACCAGGCGTTCTCCGGGATGGATCCTGTTCAAGGCACCCAATTTGGTATTATTGCGATATAGCTCATTTACGGTAATTCCGTACTGCTGCGCAATAGAGTAAACCGTTTCTCCTGCTTCTACCACATGAACCCGGCGCGGGAATAAAATGACAAGGGTTTGCCCGACCACCAAACGGTTGGGCTCCCCCAACTCATTATACTGAATGATGTCGCTGGCAGGTATCCCATATTGATTCGCAATCGAATTTATGGTTTCTCCCGGCTGAACCACATGAATTGTCATAAACAACGCTCCCCTTTCCCCTTCTCATAAATATATGAAAGAAAAAAAGGAAAGTATGCGTAAAATCAGTGCAAAAGCACGGCAGGGATCACTCCCGCCGTGCTTTTGCCTGTTCCAATGCTTTTTTCAGATATTTCCCGGTATAAGAAGCGTCCACCTGAATGACCTGTTCCGGTGTTCCGGTGGCCACCAAAGTGCCCCCCTTATCTCCGCCTTCTGGCCCCAAGTCAATAATATAATCTGCGGTTTTAATCAGATCCAGATTGTGTTCGATTACTACCACGGAATTTCCCGCATCCACCAGCTTTTGAAGAACCTGAATCAGCCGGTGCACGTCTGCCACATGCAGCCCGGTCGTGGGCTCGTCCAAAATATAAATGGTGCGCCCGGTCGGCCGCTTCGACAATTCCGTCGCCAGCTTAACCCGCTGGGCTTCACCGCCTGACAATGTGGTGGCGGGCTGGCCAATTTTGATATAGCCCAGACCCACGTCATAAAGGGTTTGCAGCTTTCGTTGGATTTTGGGGATGCTCGAGAAAAACTCCAGCCCTTCCTCCACGGTCATTTCCAACACATCGTAAATATTTTTTCCCTTATAGCGAATCTCTAACGTTTCTCGGTTATACCGTTTGCCTTTGCAGATATCGCAGGGAACATAAACATCGGGAAGAAAATGCATCTCAATTTTTAAAATTCCGTCGCCCTGGCAAGCTTCACAGCGTCCGCCCTTGACATTAAAAGAAAAACGTCCGGAAGAAAACCCGCGCAGCTTAGCATCCTGAGTGGACGCGTACAGCTCTCGAATATCCGTAAACACACCGGTATAAGTGGCCGGGTTGGAACGGGGCGTACGCCCGATCGGAGCCTGATTAATTTCGATTACCTTATCCAGCTCTTCCACTCCCAAAATTTCTTTGTGGGCACCGGGGCGGGTTTTCGCGCCATTGAGCTGACCGGCCAATGATTTATATAAAATTTCATTGATCAAAGAGGATTTTCCCGAACCGGACACCCCGGTTACACAGACAAATTCTCCCAATGGAATTTCCACCGTCAGGTTTTTTAGATTGTTCTGGGTGGCTTTTACAATCTTTAACTTCTTACCGTTTCCTTTTCGGCGTACCTCTGGAATTTCAATCCGTTTTTTGCCGCTGAGATACTGGCCGGTAATGGAATCCTTGCACTGAATAATATCCTTGGCCGGCCCGTTATAAATTACATGGCCGCCGTGCACACCCGCACCAGGGCCAATATCCACAATGTGATCGGCGGCCAGCATGGTGTCTTCGTCATGCTCCACCACCAACACCGTATTGCCCAAATCCCGCAGGTGCTTGAGGGTGTTGAGCAGTTTATCATTGTCCCTTTGATGCAGCCCGATGCTGGGTTCATCCAAAATATACAGAACGCCCATCAAAGAAGAACCAATTTGCGTGGCCAGCCGAATTCGCTGGCTTTCGCCACCGGACAGAGTTCCTGCCGAGCGGGACAAAGTCAAGTATTCAAGCCCTACACTTTGCAAAAAGCCCAGCCGGCTTTTGATTTCTTTCAAAATCGCTTTGGCAATCATGCTTTCCCGAGGAGTCAGCTCCAACTGATCCAAAAAGCGGAGCGCCTCAGAAACCGATTTTTCACAGAAATCGCTGATATTGACCCCGCCCACCGTTACCGCCAGACTGGTGGCGGAAAGGCGTTTTCCGTGGCACTCATCACAGGGAATGGCGCTCATATAAGACTCAATTTCTTCTTTGATCCAATTGCTCTGCGTATCCCGAAAACGGCGCTCCAGATTATTGATGACACCTTCAAAATCGGTTTTATAGTGCCCCTGACCGTACTCGCTGGTACGTTCCAGTTTGATTTTTTCCCCCTTGGTACCATACAGTAAAATGTCAATGATCTTTTCCGGCAATTCTCCCAACGGGGTATCCAGAGAAAATTTGTAATGCTTTGCAAGACCATTCATGTACATCATGGCGATGCTGCTGCCTTCCATCGCCCAACCGCTGGCCTTCAGACCACCTTTGCTGATAGAAAGTTTCTTATCCGGAATAATCAGTGCCGGATCAATTTTCATAAACACGCCCAAACCCGTACATTTGGTGCAGGCGCCAGCCGGGTTATTAAACGAGAACATCCGGGGGGTCAGTTCCTCAATGCTTGCTCCGTGTTCCGGGCAGGCATAATTTTGAGAAAACAAAATATCTTCGCCGTCCACCACACTGATCACAATCAGCCCATCGGCTAAAGATGCCGCCGTTTCTGCCGAATCGGACAATCGGGAACGGATGTCCGAATGAATCACCAAACGATCCACTACAATATCAATGGTATGTTTTTTGTTCTTTTCCAGCTGAATGGTTTCAGACAAATCATATAAAATGCCATCCACACGCACGCGCACAAAGCCGCCTTTGCGTGCAGCTTCCAGTTCTTTTACATGTTCGCCTTTGCGGGCTCGAACCACCGGGGCCAAAACTTGAATCTTAGAACCCTCTGGCAAGGCAAGTACCTTGTCAACTATTTGATCGATGGTCTGCTGTCGAATCTCTTTGCCGCAAACCGGACAATGCGGAATCCCGATTCGGGCATACAGCAACCGCAGATAGTCATAAATTTCTGTTACCGTGCCCACTGTGGAGCGCGGATTTTTAGAAGTGGTTTTTTGATCAATCGAAATTGCCGGGGACAATCCCTCAATGTAATCCACATCCGGTTTGTCCAGCTGCCCCAAAAACTGCCGTGCATAGGACGACAGAGATTCCACATAACGGCGCTGCCCTTCCGCATAGATGGTGTCGAAAGCCAAGGAGGATTTTCCGGATCCCGAAAGGCCGGTCAGAACCACCAGTTCGTCACGGGGGATTTCAATGTCAATATTCTTTAGATTGTGCTCTCTGGCGCCTTTGACCAGAATGTTTTTTGCTGTCATAGGATAAAGCCTCCGAAGCCAGTTTGAATTTCATCCATTTAGAATGGAGCGAAAAAAGATCGAATTTTTCCACCTATTTCCCGCCGCTTAATTGCTTAATCTTATCCCGCAGATAGGCGGCATGCTCAAATTCCAGCAGTTTTGCCGCCGCCTTCATTTCCCGGGTTAACTTTTCAATCATCTGCTTGCGCTCTGCTGCGCTCAGGCGCTTGCCCTTCTTGCCTTTTTCCTCGTCCTTATGGGTCGAGATTTCCAGTACATCCGACACGCGCTTGATAATCGTCTGGGGAGTAATATTGTGTTCCTCATTATGCTTTTGCTGAATTTCCCGGCGGCGCTGGGTTTCTCGCAAGGCCCGTTCCATAGACGGCGTTACGGAATCCGCATACATGATAACCTGGCCTTCTGAATTTCGAGCCGCACGCCCGATGGTCTGAATCAAAGATCGCTCAGAACGCAGAAAGCCCTCTTTGTCTGCATCCAGAATCGCAACCAAAGAAACCTCCGGCAAATCGATCCCTTCACGCAACAGGTTAATTCCAACCAGCACATCAAACTCACCCAGGCGCAGGTCGCGGATGATTTCCATGCGTTCTACCGTATCGATATCATGGTGCATATACCGCACCTGAATCCCCATGTTTTCCAAATAAGCGGTCAAATCTTCCGCCATCTTTTTGGTCAAAGTGGTTACCAGAACACGCTGATTTTTCGCGGTACGCAGATTAATTTCTGAAATTAAGTCATCAATCTGCCCTTCCACCGGCTTTACGATGATTTCCGGATCCACCAGACCCGTGGGGCGAATCACCTGCTCCACTATCTGAGCCGACTTTTGCAGTTCCAGATCGCCCGGGGTAGCACTGACAAAAATCGCCTGATTTACCCGTTCATAAAACTCGTCAAAATTCAAAGGACGGTTATCAAAAGCCGAAGGCAGACGGAAGCCGAAATTCACCAGTGTTTCTTTTCTGGCCCGGTCGCCCGCATACATCGAGCGAACCTGAGGCAAAGAAACGTGGGACTCGTCCACAATCAGCAAATAATCCTCCGGAAAATAGTCAAACAGTGTAAAGGGCGCACTGCCCGGTTCCCGGCCGGCCAGTACTCGGGAATAGTTTTCGATCCCTTTACAGAAGCCGATCTCTTGCAGCATTTCAATGTCGTACATAGTGCGCTCCCGAATTCGCTGGGCTTCGATTAATTGCCCATTGGATTCGAAGAATTTGACGCGCTCCTGCATCTCCTGTTCCAAATGCTGAACAGCCACTTGCATCTTTTCCCGGGGAACAATATAGTGCGAGGCCGGGTAAATAGCCACATGCTTTAGGAAAGCCCTCAGTTCCCCGGTCAGGGCGTTAATTTCAGAAATCCGTTCGATTTCATCCCCGAAGAACTCCACCCGAATGGCATTTTCATTGGACTGTACCGGGAAAATTTCGACCACATCGCCATGAACCCGAAACTTATTACGGATAAAATTGATGTCGTTTCGCTCATATTGTAACTCCACCAGCTTTTTCAGCAGGTCGTCCCGTTTTTTGATCATGCCGGGGCGCAGAGAAATCACCATGGTATGGTAATCAATGGGGTTACCCAAGCTGTAAATGCAAGATACGCTGGCCACAATAATCACATCACGCCGTTCTGACAAAGCAGAGGTGGCAGAGTGGCGCAGTTTGTCGATTTCATCGTTGATGGCGGAATCTTTTTCAATATAAGTATCTGTGGTGGGGATGTATGCTTCCGGCTGATAATAATCGTAATAGCTGACGAAATACTCCACCGCATTTTCCGGGAAAAACTCCCGAAACTCTGAGCAAAGCTGGGCAGCCAGCGTTTTATTGTGAGCCAACACCAAAGTGGGGCGGTTCACCTTTTCAATCACATTGGCCATGGTAAACGTTTTACCGGAACCCGTAACCCCTAATAAAGTTTGTTCCTTGTGGCCGCTGTTCAGTCCCTGCACCAATTTTTCAATCGCCTTGGGCTGATCGCCCATCGGCTGAAAATTAGAAACCAGTTTAAAATCCACTTTGTCCCCTCCCCACAACAAAATCTTTCTTAACTGTTATATGATAGTACATTTGTTCGTTCTTGTCAACTGTTGGTCGATTCCTGTTTTTGCATTTTATGGCAAAACAATGGAGCCTAAAAAGGCTCCATGATATCTTTTAATATACCCAAATGAGACAAAGATAAATAGTCCTGATCCCCAAAAATAATGTGATCCCGAAGAGGAACATTCACCGCCTTCAGCGCATGAAAAACAGAAATGGTGGACTCAATATCCCCTTTCGACGGCACTGGATTTCCGCTGGGATGGTTGTGGGATAAAATCGCCGCACTGGCATTATAACGCACCGCCAGCTCCACAATTCGGCGAACATAAACCGGCACCGTGTTCACGGCCCCTTCGTTGACGACATCACACAAAATCAGGCGGCACTGGCTGTCCAGCAGCATCAGTACCACCACTTCGTTGGCGCGGCCAATGTATTTGCGGCGAAAAATATCCGCCGCCTGCTCCACCTCGAACACCCGTACCTTTTCTTTGTGACAATCTTCGTAATAGACACGGCATAACTGAGGGATCATTTTGATAAGCAGCGCAGAAACCCTTCCAACGCCCTTTATGTTTAACAGTTCCTCATAAGGGGCATGAAATACGCCTGACAGCGAGCCGAACTGATCCATCAGCCGGTGGGCCAGTTCGTTCGTATCACCACGAGGAATCGAGAAGAACAAAAGCATCTCTAAAACCTCGTGAGATTCAAAGCTGTCAATTCCCTTATTCAAAAAACGATCCTGCATTCGTTTGCGGTGTCCTGCGTGAAGTTGGTACGATGTGGACTTTTCGGGAGCCTTTTCGGTTTTCAAGCACACACCGCCTTTCCGGAATGATGGGCTTGTCTTATTTTACCTTGCGGCTGCCCGGTTTTACCAGTTCCAGTTTGCCTTCTTTGCACAAGGGGCAAGCTTCCGGCTCCCAAGACTCTACATCCAAAGAGATCACCGCGCGGAAGGGAACGCCAAAATCAATCTTTCCGCCGGTTCTGTCCACAATGGAACCCACGCCCACCAAATCGCCGCCGGCAGCGCGAACCAGTTCAATCACTTCCCGAACAGAACCACCGGTTGTTACCACGTCTTCCACAATCAGAACCTTTTGTCCGGGCTCTATGGCAAATCCGCGGCGCAAGGTCATGACGCCATCTTCCCGTTCGGCAAAAAAGTTTTCACATTTCAGCCCACGGCTGACTTCATACGCCATTTGAACGGCTCCCATAGCCGGGCCAATCACAACCTCTACCCCATCGCCGGCAAAATGTTCAGCCAAAGCACCACAAAGCTCTTCACTGTATTTTGTATTACGAAACACCTTGGCACATTGCAAATAACGGCTGCTGTGACGGCCGGAAGTCAGGCGAAAATGCCCTTCTAATAATACGCCGGCCTCTTTCATCACTTCTAATACTCGTTCCTGTGTAATCATAAATCCTGTTTACCCCTTTTCGCAAATTCGTCAGCATCTGGTTTTCTTCTATTAATTAGCATCTATTATATACTAAAATAAATTATTTGGGAAGTATTGAAAGGCTTTGTGAAGGTAAGGATTTATGCTATAATAACTTGATTCTATTTTAAAAAGTTGAAATAAGGAAAGATGGCACGTTTATCGTGCTGAATTAATAAGGGTGATATGAATGAAATCCGTAACTATCGGAGAAAACGACGCGGGACAGCGCTTGGATAAGTTCCTGACCAAAACCTATCGGAATCTGCCCCAGTCCATGCTGTACAAAACCATTCGAAAAAAAGACATCAAGCTCAACGGCAAGCGGTGTGAAATTTCTACCCGGCTGAACGCGGGCGATGTACTGACCATGTATTTAAAAGATGAATTTTTTCAGCAGGAGCCGGAAGAATATGACTTTTTAAAGGCGCCCCTCAAGCTGAACATTCTGTATGAGGATGAAAACCTGCTTTTACTGGATAAAAAACCGGGGCTCATTGTGCATCCGGATGAAAATTATCATTTCGATTCGCTGATTGCCCGGGTACAGCACTACCTGTACGACAAGGGAGAATACGACCCCAAAGAAGAAAACAGCTTTGCCCCCGCTTTGGTTAACCGAATTGATCGGAACACCGGCGGCATTGTGATGGCGGCAAAAAATGCAGAATCACTGCGTATTTTGAATGAAAAAGTAAAAAACCGGGAATTGACCAAGCTGTATCTTTGTATTGTTTGCGGACGGATGGAACAAAAAGCCGCCACGCTGGAAGGCTATTTGGAAAAAAACGAAAATCAGAATCGAGTTTATATCTCCAAGCGCAGCACACCGGGAGCCAAAAGTATCCTAACTAAATACCGGGTGTTAGAGGAGCGGGGCCAATACAGCCTGCTGGAAATTGACCTGATGACCGGGCGCACCCATCAAATCCGGGCGCATCTGGCCTCTGTAGGGCATCCGCTGGCTGGGGACGGAAAATACGGAATCAACCGCCAAAACAAGAAAACCGGGCTGCCCTATCAGGCGCTGTATTCTTACAAACTGCGGTTTGAATTTACTTCCCCCGCGGGGATACTGGAATACCTGAATCACCGAGAATTTGAGGCGAAAGACATCTGGTTCCTAAAAGATTTTTATTCCTGGCAACCGTGATTTTCAGACGAAAGAAGGATGTTTTATGAAGTGCAGTATTCGCCTATGGAGGCCGGAGGATGCGGCCGATCTGGCCGCCGCGCTGAATAATCGGAACATACTGGCCAATTTGCGGGACGGCCTGCCGTATCCTTATACCAAATCGGATGCGGAAAGCTATATCGGGGCCATGCTTTCTGCACCAGCAGAAAATCAATATTCCTTTGCCATTACGGTGGAGGATAAAGCAGTGGGCAGCATCGGCGTTTTTCGTAAAGAAAACATTCACTTTCGCACCGCAGAAATGGGCTATTATATAGCGGAACCTTACTGGGGAAACGGAATTACCACCCACGCAGTTCGTCAGATATGTGGGTATGTATTTGAAAACAGCGACATCCTTCGTATTTTTGCAGAGCCTTTTGCCCGCAACACTGCTTCTTGCCGGGTGCTGGAAAAAGCCGGGTTTTCTTTGGAAGGAACTCTGCGAAAAACGCGGTCAAAGACGGTGACGTTCTGGATATGAAGCTTTACGCAATTATAAAAGAATAAACAGTATTACAGGTAGCCTACTTTTTCTAAATCGTTCTGTTATACTGAAAACGACTAGAGTATACAGATTGCCATTAGAAAAAGGATGAAAGGAAATGATTATCAGGCAACTAAGTGCAGAACAATACGAATCCCTGAAAAAACGATTGATTCAAACCGGGCAATCCACCCCTTTGCTGGCCAGTTACGACGTAACCATGAAAGTGGATGGTTTTGAATACCTGCTGAAATTGCAGCCTTGCAGCAAACGAAAGATTGCGGCATTGCAGGCAGTGCGAATTCAGCGTTTTGAAAAGGAGCAAAAGCAAGAACTAATCACAGAAAACCTGTTGCTTTCCTGCCTGTTAGAGCTCTTTGTTTTTCAGGCAGAAACGGAACAGCAAAGGCTGGCATAAAAGCTGAAAAGTAAAAAAGGAAGCCGATTATCACAAGATAATCGGCTTCCCTTTTTTACTGTAACTCAAGTATTTTTATCCACTTGGTGGAATTGCTTCAGGTTCCCTGTTTTCGTTTCCCGGGCACTTAGCTCACCGGCTACGTCCTCCCAAGAAATTCCCTCGTTTACCATCAAAACCGTTAGGTGATACAGAAGGTCAGATAGCTCTAAAACGGTCTCTTTCTTATCACCGTTCTTGGCGGCGATAATGACCTCACTGCACTCTTCCCCACATTTTTTCAAAATTTTATCCAAACCCTTTTCAAACAGATAGCAGGTATAAGAACCTTCTTGCCGTTCATTTTTTCTGCCTTCGACAATTTGGTAAAGCTCCTGTAACACGTTGTTCATTGCAATCCCTCCTCAATTGTTCGGTAAAAACAGCTGTGATTCCCGGTGTGGCACGCTGCCCCGGTTTGCTCCACCACAGCCAACAAAGTATCATCATCGCAGTCGGTGTAGAGTTCTATCACCCGCTGAACATGGCCAGAGGTAGCCCCTTTGTTCCAAAGCTCTTTTCGGGAACGACTATAGAACCAGGTGTACCCGGTCTGCAAGGTTTTTTTAAGGGATTCCCGATTCATATAGGCCATCATAAGAACTTCTTTGGTGGATTGCTCCTGCACAATCACGGGAATCAAGTCGGATTTCTGAAAAAATTGTTCTAATTTCTCTTCTGTAAAGGCGTTGTACTGTTCACTCATGC
Source organism: Clostridium minihomine (assembly GCF_900240385.1). Taxonomy (GTDB): domain Bacteria; phylum Bacillota; class Clostridia; order Oscillospirales; family Acutalibacteraceae; genus Faecalispora; species Faecalispora minihomine. The sequence continues at coordinate 466,179 of NZ_OEQH01000003.1, forward strand.
GTTTATTCTCCTTTTGCGGCCTCAATTGCCTGCCGTAAATCTAAACTGCCGCTGTAAATGGACTTTCCGCAAATCGCCCCATATAGTCCTAACCCGCGTAAATCCTGAATATTTTGCAGATTAGCTACCCCGCCGCTGGCAATAATCTGACAAGAAACCGCACGGTTCAGCAAATCCAACTGTTCCAGGTTTGGGCCAGAGAGCATCCCGTCTTTCGCTATATCTGTAAAGATTATATACTTTACACCAACAGATTCCATCTGCTTTGCCAGCTCAATATAATTCACCTGAGAGGTTTTCGTCCAGCCTTCCGCCGCCACCATCCCGTTACGGGCATCAATTCCCACGGCAATTTTCTCGCCATACTGTTCCACCGACTGTTTCACCAGCTGCGGATCGTACAAAGCGACCGAACCCAATATTACCCGGGAAATTCCTCTGGTTAAATAAAATTCCACATCCGAAAGGGTGCGAATACCGCCCCCCACCTGCACCGGAATACCGCTTTGGGCTGCCCCAAAAAACACCTGAGAGTTTACCGGACGCTTTTCCTTGGCACCATCCAGATCCACCATATGGATCCACTGTGCCCCCGCATCCGCAAAGGATTGGGCTGTGGTTTGGGGATCCTCTGCCACCTGATGGGCCGTCTCGTAATCCCCTTGATACAGCCGGACACATGCTCCGCCTTTAATGTCAATGGCCGGAAAAATAATCATGGAATCTCCCTTTCTTATAAACTTCCCTTGGTAGACAGCACCTGCCCAGGCGCTGTTTGTGCAACCGCCAGCCGAAGAGCATGAGCAACTGCCTTAAACATGGCCTCGATCATATGGTGTGAATTTTTGCCGTACTCCACTTTGGTGTGCAAAGTCAGTTCTGCATTCATGGCAAAGGCACGGAAAAATTCTTCGGTCAGGCAGGCGTCAAAGTCCCCCACCACCTGCTGGGGAAACTGGGCATCAAACACCGAAAATGGCCGTCCGCTTACATCCACCGCGGCAAACGCAAGGGCTTCATCCATGGGAACATAAAAACTGCCGAACCGGGCAATGCCGGAGCGATCCCCCAAAGCCTGACGAAATGCCCGGCCCAAAACGATCCCGGTATCCTCCACCGTATGGTGACCGTCCACAAATAAATCCCCCTCGGCCTGAACTTGAAGTCCAAATCCGCCATGGGTGGCAAAGGCATTCAGCATATGGTCAAAAAAACCAATCCCAGTCTGAATTTCACTGCTGCCGCCGTCCAGCGACAAGCGAACCGTAATTTTCGTTTCCCGCGTTTCGCGGATTTGCTCTGCATTTCTCATGGCTGTTTCCCCTGACTGAATATGTGTTGAAGGGCAGAAATCAATTCCGTATTTTCCGCCGTGGTTCCCGCGGTAATTCTAAGGGAATCGCCCATCAGGCGCACCGCAATTCCGCAGGACAAAAGCTGTTCGTATACCTGCCGTGCGTCAGAAAGATGTAAAAATACAAAATTGGTGCAGCTGGGGTATAAGAAAAAACGGCCGGGATACTTCTCAAGCAGTTTTTCCAGTTTCTGTGACAAAACCACACGGGATTCTACAATCTTTTTTACAGCCTCATCGATCTTTTTATGTTCCGATAATACGGCAGTCCCCATATTCTGGGTTATTGCATTGACATTATAAGGGGATTTTCCTGCCTTTATTGCATTGGTCAGTGTGGGGTTTGAAACGGCAAATCCCAAGCGCAAAGCAGCCATTCCCAATGCCTTTGAGCAAGTGCGAAGCACAATCAGGTTATCGTATTCCGCCACTTCCCGAATCAACGACTGATCCCAAAAATCCATATAGGCTTCATCCAAAACCACCAAAGAATCTATCGAACGAATCAGCCTGCGCACCTGTTCGCGAGATAATCCCAATGAAGTAGGGTTGCAGGGATTGGAAAAGAGAAGCATTTTCGCCTTACTTTGTGCAGCGACAGAGATCAATTCGTCCACATCAATAGTCAAATCACTTTTTTTCACCAGTTCCAGACAATTCACTTCTGCTAAAGAAGCATAAAACCGATACATGCTAAAGTCTGGAGAAAGGGTTAAAACAGTATCCCCTTTTGCTAAAAAAGCGGTCATCAAAACCGAAATTAATTCATCCGATCCGTTTCCGGCAGTTACAGACTCCGGGCTGATTTTATAATAGTCAGCAAAGGCTTGGCACACTTGCCGCGCCATGGGATCCGGATACCGGTGAAACAAGGTGCAGGCACAAGCATCTATCATTTTAGCTTCCAATTCCGGAGCTAAAGACAAAAAGGATTCGTTGGCGTCCAGACGAATCCGGTAGCCCCCTTCTAAGGGTTCATACGGTTTTAAATCCCGAATTTTACTGTTTAGCTGATACAAAACGAATCACATCCTAACTTTGATGGAATTGGCGTGAGCATCCAGCCCTTCCGTCTGAGCCAGAGTGATCACGTCTTGTGCAGCATCCTGCAGCGCTTCTTTTGTATAATAGATAAAACTGGATTTTTTCAGGAAGCTGTCCACTGACAAAGGGGAAAAGAACCGGGCGGTTCCCCCGGTGGGCAGCACATGGTTTGCCCCGGCATAATAATCGCCAAGGGGTTCGGGGGAATAGTTTCCCAAAAACACAGAACCGGCGTTATCCAGTTTTCCCAAATATTCCATGGGGTTTTCGCAGCAAACCTCTAAGTGCTCAGGTGCCAGACTGTTGGCAAAGGCAACGGCTTCCTGCATCTCATCGCATACCAGAATTGCACCGTAATCCTCGATTGATTTTTCTGCAATCTCTCGCCGGGGCAAAGCCGCAAGCTGTTTTTCCAGCTCTGCCGTTACTGCGTCGGCAATCCGGCGGCTTGTGGTAATCAAAATGGAAGAAGCCAGCATATCGTGCTCTGCCTGAGACAGCAGATCCGCCGCAAGATACACCGGGTTTGCCGAATCATCTGCCAAAACCAGAATTTCGCTGGGCCCGGCGATCATATCAATATCCACCATTCCATACAGCTGCTTTTTCGCTGTGGCCACATAAATATTGCCCGGCCCCACAATTTTGTCCACTTTGGGAACGGTCTGTGTGCCATAGGCCAAAGCCGCCGCTGCCTGAGCGCCGCCCATCAAAAAGACCCGATCTACTCCTGCAATAAGAGCCGCCGCCATAATGTTAGGGTTGGGCTGCCCATCCTTTTGGGGCGGGGTAGCCATAATGATTTCGCCCACTTGGGCGATTTTAGCCGGAATTGCGTTCATCAGAACAGAGGAAGGGTAAGCCGCCGTACCGCCGGGCACATAAACGCCTACCCGGGAAAGCCCCCGCACCCGCTGGCCCATGATAACGCCGTTTTCACGGGTTGTCAGCCAGCTTTGCTGTTCCTGACGGCGGTGAAAATCGCGAATATTTTCTGCGGCACGCTCCAGCGCACCGATGAATTCCGGATCGCACCCTTTGGCCAGCTGTTCCATATCCTGACGATTCAGTTCTCTTTTTTCAGGCAGTGCCCCGTCAAACTTTTGGGTGTATTCCGCAACCGCTTCGTCGCCCCGCATTTTAACTTGTTCCAGAATCTCTGCTACCCGAACTTCGACCTGTTTATCCTTTTCCTCGCCCCGCCGGCGGATTTGCTCTACCGCGCGGCGGCCTTCTTCTCCGCTTAACTGGATCGGCTGTAACATCTTTGTCCCTCCTTTTCTAATTCCATAGCAGATTCCATTTGACTGATTAATCCTTCAATCTCTTCTTTCCTCAGTTTCATAACCGCCGCATTTACAATTAACCGGGCTGAAATGGGGCAAATGGTTTCTAAAACTTCTAATCCGTTTTCTTTTAAAGTAGACCCGGTTTCTACAATATCCACAATAGCGCCGGCCAACCCCAATAAAGGTGCCAGCTCCACAGAACCTTCTATTTTAATGATCCGTACATCCATGCCCCGGCTTTCAAAAAAAGTCCGGGCAACCTTCGGGTATTTACTCGCAACCGTTTTTGCAGAATATCCTTCAAAGAAATCCGATCCCTTTGGGCCCGCCACAGCAAACCGGCATTTGCCAAAACCCAAATCTAAAACCTCAAAAAAGCTTCCTCCGCTTTCCAAAATGGTGTCTTTCCCCACCACCCCCAAGTCACACACGCCTTGCTCTACATAAGTAATCACATCGGCAGCTTTTGCCAAAACAACTTCTAACTCACCGTCACCCACAGGCAAAATCAGTCGTCTGCCTTTGTTTCTTACCTCAGAACAATCATATCCCATAGTTTCCAGCAAAGAAACCGTATCTTTTTCCAGCCGCCCTTTGGTCAGGGCAATTCTTAGGGGCTTCACTTTATTTCCTCCTTGGCGGTCTTAACGGAAACCGTTTGTGCCGCTATAAAATCCACTTGGGGAATTCCCATTTTGGCCGCATATTCCAGCGCCTGAACTCTGCTTTCTAATACAGAAAACTCACAGGTAATTCCCTTTCGGGTTAAATCGGATACATAATTCAGTGCTTTTATCTCAAATCCATCATCGCCATGCACTAAAATTTTAGCCAGATGACTTTCCGCATTTTCCTGCTGCTCCGCCATAATTTTGGCCAAAGCATCCACATTAGCCGCAAAACCAATGGCGGGCATCGGTGTCCCATAAAGGCCCAGCAGTTGATCGTAGCGTCCGCCTACCAACACAGCGTCCCCCGCTTGCTGAACATAGGCGCTGAACACAATTCCGGTGTAATAATCATTTCTTTGAACCAACCCCAAATCCACCATAATCCGGTGAGAAAGCTTCATTTCAGACAGCATTTGATACAGCCGGCGCAAATAGCGAATCGGTTCCATAGCGCTTTCGCCAAGGCCCAATGTCTCTGCTTTTTCAAACACCTCTTCTCCGCCAAACAGACGGGGAAGCTGGCGCAGGGCACTTACTTCTCTGGATTCGGGCAACGTGTTCAAAATCTCATCCAACGCGGGATAATTTTTCATTTCAATGTATCCGCGAATATCTTCTTTTACATCTTCTGACAAAGGTAACCCGGCAATAATTGCGCGAAAAAAGCCGGCATGGCCCAATTCTACTCGAAAATCGGACATACAGGCTGAAAGTGCCTCAATTGCTGTAACCAGTGCTTCCAAATCTGCTCGGTAACCGCCGATGCCAAGCAGTTCAATGCCAGACTGCATAATTTCATCGGCTCGCCCTGCCAGCCCCGGATTATTCCGGTAAACTTGCTGGGTGTAAAATAATCGGAGCGGTTTGGGCTGACCTTGAAGACTGGTTGCCGTTAAACGGGCAATGGGCAATGTGGAATCGGGACGCAGAACCAGAAGCCGCCCCCGGCGATCCGATAGCTTATACATCGTTTCTGCCGGGATACCGGAACGTTCCGGGTCAAACACGTCGTAAAATTCCAGTCCGGGAGTAACCACCTGACGAAACCCCCGGTTTCGAAATACATGTTCCAGATGATGCTCTGCCCTTTGATGAACCAAACAATCTTCAAAAAGATAATCCCGAGTACCCTCGGGAGTAGTTTTATTATATTTTTTCATAATCGCACCGCCATCGCTTTAGTGTGCTACCATGATAGCATATGAAATTGTAACAGTCAAGCAATTCCCTGCGTTTTATCATTGGCTATAAAAGCAATGCAATCTGTGAAAAACAACTTGTATTTTGTTACCAAAAAAGTCCGGCCTTTTATAAATCAGGCCGGACTTTTTTGGATAAGGAAAATAAAGTTTTACCACTTTCCCAATTTAAAACAAACTCATCTGACTGCTTTCGGGCAGTCCTTTTAGTGCACCCGCCCCCTGAAGGGATTCAATGACCGCTTTGGATACTTTTGCCCTTGTTTGAAGATCATCAATCGAAATATACGGCCCGCCGGTTTCCCTTGCCGCTGCAAGGCTGTTGGCCGCTGATTCTCCCACACCGGCAAGCGATGCAAAGGGCAAACGGATTTTTCCATCCTCCACCATATATTTTCTGGCGTCGGAATGATACAGATCAATGGGCAGAACTTCAATTCCACGAGCCAGCATTTCATTGACGATCTGGAAAGTGGCAAAGGCGTCTTCTTCTTTTTTGCTTGCCTCTTTCCCCTTCATCTGAATTTCGTTCATGCGGCGGCGCACGGCCTCTCGTCCTTTTAACACAACGGCGGCGTCAAAATCCTCGCCCCGCACGGTAAAGTAAGCGGCGTAATATTCCACCGGATGATACACTTTGTACCACCCAAGCCGCAAAGTAGAAATCATATAAGCGGCGGCGTGAGCCTTGGGGAACATGTATTTGATTTTCATACAGGAATCAATATACCAGGCGGGCACCCCATGGTCTTTCATCGCTTTGATATGATCCTGAGTCAAAAGCTGGGGTGCCTTTCCCTTTCGGGTAATCTCCATAATCTGGAAGGCCATTTTCGGTTCCAGACCTTTCAGCAGCAAATAAGTCATGATGCTGTCACGGGTACCGATTACCTCAGAAATGGTGCAGGTTTTATTTTTAATCAAATCCTGCGCATTGCCAAGCCACACGTCAGTACCATGGGACAAACCCGACACCTGAAGTAAATCAGAAAAAGTTGTCGGCTGTGCATCCATCAGCATCTGGCGAACAAAGCCGGTTCCCACCTCTGGCAAAGAGAAGGTTCCCGTTGGGGAATCAATGTCTTCGGGCGTTACACCCAAAGATTCTGTTGAGGTAAACAGAGACATCACTTTGGGATCGCTCATGGATACCTTCATAACCGGAATTCCAGTGTAATCTTCCAGATAACGATAGATGCTGGGCACATCATGCCCCAACTCGTCCAATTTGCAGATGGTGTCATGAATAGCATGGAAGTCGAAGTGAGTGGTAATGTTGTCGGATTTTTGATCATTCGCCGGCCGTTGCACCGGGCAAAAATCGTAAACCTCCATTCCGCGGGGCACGACAACCATGCCGCCGGGATGCTGGCCGGTGGTGCGTTTGACACCTGTGCAGCCTGTAGCCAGGCGCAGTTCTTCGGCTCGGTGCAGCAGCATGCCATGCTCTTCGGCATATTTGCGGACAAATCCAATGGCTGTTTTATCTGCCACAGTGGCAATCGTTCCGGCTTTAAACACGTTGTCTTTTCCGAACAGTGTTTCCGTGTATCGATGGGCTTCGCTCTGGTATTCTCCAGAGAAGTTCAAGTCGATATCAGGAGTTTTATCGCCGTCAAATCCCAAGAAGGTTTCAAAAGGAATGGTGTGTCCGTCCCGATCGTAATCCGCACCGCAATGCGGGCATTTTTTTGGCGGTAAATCAAATCCGGAGCCATAGCTGCCATCGGTTATAAATTCACTGTGCTTACAGCCGGGGCAAATGTAGTGGGGCTCTAACGGGTTTACTTCTGAAATACCAGAGATATTCGCCACAAAGGACGAACCAACCGAACCACGGGATCCCACCAGATATCCGTGAGCCTCCGAATCCGCCACCAGCTTTTGGGCAGTCATGTACAAAACGGAAAAACCGTGCTTATTAATGGAATCCAATTCCCGCTGCAACCGGTTTTTCACAATATCCGGCAAAGGTTCGCCATAAATCTGCTTGGCACGTTCCCACGAAATACGATTGAGCTCTTCTTCTGCTCCGTCGATAAAAGGCGGGAATACGCCCGGCGGTATGGGAGAAATCTCATCAATCATATCCGCTATCTTATTGGTGTTGGTTACAACCACTTCATAGGCTTTTTCTTTGCCTAAATAAGAAAATTCCTCCAGCATTTCGGCGGTGGTGCGCAAATACAGCGGTGCCTGAGCATCCGCATCGCCAAACCCCTGGCCCGCCATCAGGATTTTACGGTAATCCGCATCTTTGGGATCCAGAAAATGCACATCGCAGGTGGCTACAACCGGTTTATTCAGCGTTTCCCCCAACTTTACAATCGTGCGATTGAATTCCCGCAGCTTTTCTTCGTCAGAAACCTGTCCTTCGCGCACCATAAACAGGTTGTTTGCCGTGGGCTGAATCTCCAGATAATCGTAAAAGTCTGCAATTTCGCACAAAGTCGACCAAGGCTGACCGCCAGCGACAGCCCTGTAAAGCTCACCTGCTTCACAGGCACTGCCCAAAAGCAGTCCTTCCCTGTGTTTGACCAATACGCTTTTCGGAATACGCGGTTTTTGATAGAAATATTCCAAATGAGAATACGAAATCAGCTTGTACAGATTTTTTAGCCCAGTCTGGTTTTGCACCAAAATAATCTGGTGAACCGGGCGAATTTTTTTAGGATTCCCCCCTGCCAGACAGGTATTAATATCCTTTACCTTTTTTGCCCCAGTATCTTCTTTCAGACGCTGAAGAAGAGCGAGAAAAATTTTGGCCAACACCGCAGCATCATCACTGGCCCGATGATGGTTAAAGGGATCCAGCTTTAAATATTTTGCGACAGTGTCCAGCTTATAATTTTTAATATCTTTTAACATGGATCGACACATGGGGATCGTATCCAAATATGCATAAGGGAAATCCATTCCATGGCGTTCTGCCGCGGCACGCATAAAAGAAGTATCAAATTGGGCATTATGAGCCAGCAAAACCGGGCTGTCCCCGCAAAACTCATAAAATGCACGCAAAGCTTCTTCTTCGGAAGGAGCATCCTTTACCATAGCGTCGGTAATTCCCGTCAGCTCAGTAATTTTGGGCGGAATGGGTTTGCAAGGATTGACGAATGTATTAAAAGAATCGGCAATCTCGCCATTTTTGATGCGCACCGCACCAATTTCTGTCATACGATCCTGATGTGCACTCAGACCGGTGGTTTCAATATCAAAAGAGATAAATTCATCTTCCAGTGAATTATTCGATTCTCCGCTGAGTGCCGGAACCATATCATTGACAAAATAAGACTCAACCCCGTACAAAATCTTGAAGTTACCGCCCTTTTTATTAATTTTGGCGGCAGCATTCATGGCATCGGGATAAGCCTGTGCCACACCGTGATCGGTAATGGCAATGGCCGTATGTCCCCATTCATGGGCACGCTGAATCAAGTCAGAAACAGGGGTAACACCATCCATGCTGGACATGGTGCTATGCAGATGCAGTTCCACTCGTTTCACGGGGGCATCATCTGTCACCTTCACCTGCTCCACCGTGCTGATTCCCCGTGGGCGCAGAACAATTTCATGATCATACTTATCGTAGCTGATTTCTCCCCGCACCAAGATAGAGGCACCCTTTTTCAGGGTATCCAACGCCCGGCACTGACTCATATCCTCAATCAGTTTAAGGGTCATGGAACCGGTATAATCGGTTATATTGATGGAATAAATTTTCTTTGATTTATCCCGGGTCTGGCGTTCATCCATGCTAAAAATTTGGCCCCAAATGGTAACACTGCCGGAATCCGGCGCAACACGAACAATCGGAACCGGCTTCGCGCGCCCTATTTTACCATACAGAGGCTTTGCCGTTTCTAAAAGAATAGAAGGCATTAATGTGTCGGCAGTGCGCACATTAAGTACCTTTTTTTTCTTTTGGCCACTGTGTTCCTGCATAGAAGACTCATACCGATCCATTTCTTCCACTAAGTCCTGACGGCGTTGGGTTTCTTCTTCTTTTTTCTGTTGTTCTATGTAAGGCGCACTGTCTGGATTAATGCTTACCGTCCCATCAAAGGATACATTCAGGCTGATTCCAAATTCCTCTCGGATTAAAGTCGAAAGAGATTTATCAAACCGGCGGGATACCAGCATATCCCGGCCGCCGTGAGCCAGCGTAATCACCAGCGTGCCTTGCTCCCGGCGAACTTCGGCATGCCGAAGGCTTCCGTTCAGGCTGGCGTCTCTGCGGCGAAGTTCCTGCGCCATTTCCTGAAAATATTCCACCGTAAACAACTCTTTGGAATAGCGGGGCAAAATAAGCGCCCGGCGAACCGAAAAAGCTTGTTTTAACTGTTCTTCCATTCCAAAAAGAATACGGCGCTCCACCAAAACCGGAAACGCCGCCTCTATTGTTAAATCCCGGTTCTGCTCATCGATTTGAAGGGAATGAACTTCCCCCTCCAAAACAGCGGCAGGCAATCCAGAAACATCCAAATAAGTACCAAATAACTCTGCAAAGGTTTTCATTGAAACATCCTTTTCCTAATCTGTTATCCCAGCCGTTTTTCCCTACAACGCTTCAATCTCCTGCATCAAACAGTCCACCAGCTGATCTTCGGGAACCCGGCGTACAATCTCTCCTTTTTTAAAAATCAGGCCTACGCCGTTTCCTCCGGCAATCCCGATATCGGCTTCCCGGGCTTCTCCCGGCCCGTTTACCACACAGCCCATCACAGCCACGGTTATGGGCTTCTGACAGGAAGAAAGACGCTCTTCCACCTGATGGGCAATGCCGATTAGGTCGATATTGGTTCTTCCGCAAGTGGGACATGACACCATCTGTACTCCGGCACGAAGGTTCAGTGCTTTTAAAATATCAAAAGCCGCTGCGATTTCTCGCACCGGATCGGCAGTCAGCGAAACCCGGATGGTATCACCGATTCCCCTTTGCAGCAACGAGCCGATGCCAATGGCAGATTTAATCATACCCATGCGTTCCGTTCCGGCTTCTGTAACCCCCAAATGAAGGGGATATTCGCATTGCTCCGCCGCCAATTCATAGGCTTCTATCATCGTATCCACCCGGGAAGATTTCATAGAAAGCACAATGTCACCGAAATCAAATTGTTCCAAAAGAGAAGCGTGGTACAAAGCGCTTTCACACAAAGCCGGAGCCGTTGGCCCCCCGTATTTCGCTAAAATCTCTTTTTCCAGTGATCCTGAATTCACCCCAATGCGAATGGGGATCCCATGAATACGGCAGGCGTCCGCCACCGCTTTGACCCGGTCATCGGAACCGATGTTTCCGGGATTAATCCGAATCTTATCAATTCCGGCTGCCACCGATTCCAGTGCCAGCCGATAATCAAAGTGAATATCGGCCACCAAAGGAATTCGGATTTCTTGTTTGATTGCAGGAATCAGGCGCACTGCCTGCTGATTGGGAATCGCCACACGCAAAATTTCACAGCCCGCCTCTTCCAGTTCTTTGGCCTGCCGGACATTTCCTTCCACATCTGCCGCCGGAACATTCAGCATAGACTGGACGGTGATGCCCTCACCACCGCCAATCGCTATGCCTCCGGCAGTCAGCTTGCGAGATATGCGTCTGTTCATCCTCCCAATCCCTTTCCGGTAAAGAGTCTTAAAATATCACTGTAGGTGATAATTAGCATAAATGTCATGAGTAAAGCAAATCCTGCCGCGTGTACCCAACCCTCATATTTGGGATTGATAGGACGACGGCGCACCAATTCAATCAATAGAAAAATCAGTCTGCCGCCATCCAAAGCCGGTAACGGCAGCAAATTCACCACGCCCAGGTTAACCGTGATCATGGTCATCATCATCACAATATTATTCATTGCCGGGCCAATGCCCTGTTTTAATCCAATGGAAGCCGCCTGAGAAATGGCATCGGCTGCACCGATGGGGCCGGCCATGTCATTGAGCCCAAATTGACCTGACACCAGCCCTACCAGACTGTACCAGACCATGCGAACAACCGAAACCGTGTCGGCTGAAGCTTTTTGTATCAGCGTAATGGGATTTTTCTGAATTGCCGATACATAAAAATCCAACACCATGACCTGCTGTTCCCCATGCGGGCGCGTATTCATCTTCACATCGTGAAAATAAAGTTTTTTTCCATCGCGCACCACAGCAAAATCGATCGATTGTGGATTCGAAGTTGCCAAGGAAAAGCTCAAATCGCGGTCAGTATAAACACGGTAGCCGCCTACAGAATAAAATTGATCACCCTCCTGCATTCCAGCCTGCTGCAATGCAGAATTTTCCGCAAATTGTGAAATGGTAGTCGAAGTAAAAGCAGGCTGCTGCCCCAGCAAAATCATCATAAGAACAATTCCCATCAGAATGTTCATAACCGCACCGGCGCAAACAACAATAATTCGTTTCCAAACGGGCTTTCGACCAAAGGCCCGTTCATCATCGCTGGATTCATCCTCCCCTTCCATGGCGCAGTAACCGCCAATGGGAAGCAGGCGAAGCGAATACTTGGTTTCTCCCTTTTGGAACGAAAACAACTGGGGCCCCATACCGATGGCAAATTCATTCACCCGAATGCCCGAAAGCTTTGCGGTAAAAAAATGTCCGAATTCGTGGACGAAAATAATCAGCCCAAATAAGAGCAGTGCAAATAAAATTAGCAGGACGTTGGTAATCATATCCACCTCATCATTCTATAACAAATTATATGCTTTTTAAAACAAATTCCCTTGCTTTCCGATCCGCTTCCAACACCTGAGCCGATGTTTGGGGCAGTTCCGGTGCTTGGCGCTGAATGGCTTCTTCCACCAATTCAGGAATCTGCATGAATGCAATCTTATGCTGCAAAAACAACTTTACGGCCTCTTCATTTGCCCCGTTAGCAGCGGCGGGAACCAGGCCGCCCAGTTCGGCTGCCTGCTTTGCCAGACGCAGGCAGGGAAACGCATTTTCATCCGGCGGATAAAAGCTTAAAGAGCCAATCTCGGTAAGACTAAGGGGTTTTACCGGTGACGGCATCCTTTGAGGCCATGTGAGCGCATATTGAATCGGAATTCGCATATCCGGCACCCCAAGCTGCGCCAAAACCGAATAATCCTGATATTCTACCAGAGAATGTACGATGCTTTCCCGATGAACCACCACATCAATCTGAGAAACCGGCAGATCAAACAACCAAGAGGCCTCCATAATTTCCAGCCCCTTGTTCATCATGGTGGCAGAATCGATGGTCACTTTTGCTCCCATGCTCCAATTAGGGTGTTTCAGTGCCTGTTCCGGCGTTACATGGGCCAAGTCCTCTTTTGATTTGCCAAAAAAGGGCCCGCCCGACGCTGTTAAAATCAATCGGCGAACCGCTGACGGATCCGGGCAGCCTTGCAGGCACTGAAAAATCGCGGAATGTTCGCTGTCCACCGGCAGAATCCGCACTCCGTTTTCCCGCGCGGCCTTCATCACCAAAGCACCGCCCGCCACTAACGTTTCCTTATTTGCCAGTGCAACATCCTTTTTGGCAGAAACGGCGGTCAGGGTAGGAAGCAATCCTACCATGCCCACCACCGAATTTAAAACAATATCTGCTTTTTCCATAGCTGCCGCTTCACAAAGACCTTCCATCCCGGAAACAACCCGAACCGAAAGATCCTGAACACGCAGCTTTAAATCCCTGGCGGCGTCTGCATCAAACACAGCCGCCAAAGCAGGGCCAAACTCTCGAATCTGATCCTCTAACAAGGCCACATTGCTGTGGGCCGCCAGAGCGCACACCGAAAAACCATGCATTCTGGCCACCTCCAGCGTCTGGCGGCCGATGGAACCTGTAGAACCCAGTAAAGAAATTGTTTTCATCATTAGTATTCACCATTCTATCCTTTTATTGCACTTTTTTTGCAACAAAGGCTCAATGCATCACAATGGGTAAAAACTGAACCAAAAGATATACAAAAGGCGCAACAAAAATTACGCTGTCAAACCGATCCAGAATCCCGCCATGTCCAGGAATCAATTCTCCAAAATCTTTGATATGGCAGCTGCGTTTAATAAGAGAAAAACTCAAATCACCTAAAATAGACATTACGGAACCGCCAATCCCAATCAAAAGCAGAGAAAGGTAAGAAACATCAACCTGATACCTATAAAAAACCACATGAAAAATATAACCGAATACCAGCATGGCGGCCACATTCAGAACCAAACCGCCCACTGCGCCCTCCACTGTCTTTTTAGGGCTGATTTTTGGACACAGCTTGCGGCTGCCCCAAAGGCTTCCGGCAACAAAGGCACCGGTATCAGAAATCCATGCAGAGAAAATCGCAATAATCACATAAAACATTCCATGGCTGCTGTCAAATTCCCTGAGCCCAATAATCGACCCCAGCATGGTAGAAATTAAAAGAGTCATGCTGTACACAACAATTAAATCCCGAAACGAAATGGACTCGTGAAAAAAAATCAGAACGGCAAACATAACCGCCGTATAAATGAAATAGGTTGCCTGCACGCCCAATCCCGGGGGAACAAAAAACAAAATGCCCGCAAACATCAGGCTGGGAACCACCAAAGCATATTCCTTTGAAATTCCCAGCGCCTGAATAATCTCGTTAATTGCCAATATTGAGATCAGCGCTACTGCAAGATTCAATGCCGGAGGAAACCGCACGTTAAATACGACAATAGCCGCCAGAAAAAGAATCAGAACAACCCCGGACATAACTCGATTTTTCAAATCAGATCCCTCCAAAACGCCTGTTTCGATTTGAAAACTCCCACAAAGCGCTGTCAAGGTCATTAGTAGTAAAATCTGGCCACAGCTTATCCATAATAATATATTCCGCATAAGCAGACTGCCATAACAAAAAATTAGAAATGCGATATTCTCCACTGGGGCGTAAAATCAAATCCGGATCCGGCTGGCCTGCCGTATACAGATGCTGAGAAATCATCTCTTCGGTAATCTGTTCCGGCAGCAAAGAACTCTGTTTCACCTGTTCCGCTAAAAGACGAACCGCGTGGGTCAACTCCGCGCGGCCGCCGTAATTCATTGCAATGTTCAGAACCATGCCTGTTTTGTCGGCAGATACCTCTTCGGTTCGGGTAATCAATTCACGCAGATTGCCCTCAAAAACAGAGACATCCCCAATAAAACGCACCCGAATATTCTCATTTAAAAAGTCACGCAGAGCCTCTTCCAGATACTGCTTAAAAATCCCCATCAGTGCCTGAATTTCATCAGAGGGCCGTTTCCAATTTTCTGTAGAAAATGCATAAACGGTCAGATAAGGAATTCCGATGCTGGCACAGTAACGGGTAATTTTTTTAAAATTGGCGGCTCCGGCCGTATGCCCTGCCGTGCGGGGCAATCCCCGCTTTTTGGCCCAGCGGCCGTTGCCATCCATAATAATACCCAAATGGCGAGGCAAAACTGCTTGCGCTGAGGCCTTTTCCCAATCTGAAATATGATTCATAATCCGGCACTATATCTCCATAATTTCCTTTTGCTTTTTCTCAAACAAACCGTCAATTTCTTTGACATACTTATCCGTCAGATCCTGTGCCTTTTTTTCGCCTTGTTTTAAATCATCTTCTGAAATTTCTACATTTTTCTTCATGCTCTTCATCTTTTCAATGGCATCGCGGCGAATGGAACGAATCGCAATTTTGCTGTCTTCAGACATTTTGGCAATCTCTTTTGCAATTTCACGCCGTCTTTCCTCTGTCAGCTGGGGGAACGCCAAACGAATGATTTTACCGTCATTCTGGGGATTAATTCCCAATTCAGAAGTTTGAATCGCTTTTTCAATGGCACGAAGAATAGAGGCATCCCACGGCTGAATTGTCAGCATTCTGGCTTCGGAAACAGAAACCGCCGCCAGCTGGTTGATCGCCGTAGGCGTCCCATAATAATCCACCATAATTTTATCCAACACCGCGGGGTTGGCCCGGCCTGCCCGAATTGCCATATATTCACTGATCAGAACGGAAATTGTTTTTTGCATTTTACTTTCGGCTTGGGTCAATACCTCTTTCATTACACTCTTCCTTTCTAAACTGCGCAAAATCTTAAATTATTTTACCAGGGTTCCAATCGGTTCACCGCAGACCGCTTTTAGAATGTTTTCGGGCTCTGCAATGCTGAATACCAAAATTGGAATATCGTTATCTTTGCATAAGGTGGCCGCTGTACTGTCCATTACATGCAAATCCTGATTCAGAACATCCATAAACGAAAGCGAATCATATTTGATTGCCATATCGTTCAGTTTCGGATCGCTGTCATACACACCATCCACCATAGTTGCTTTCATAATAATGTCCGCGTCAATTTCTGCCGCGCGCAGAGAGGCCGCCGTATCCGTTGAAAAAAACGGATTGCCGGTACCGCACCCAAACACCACCACACGTCCTTTTTCCAAGTGGCGCACCGCACGGTTGCGAATATAAGGCTCGGCTACCTGCTGCATTGTAATCGCAGTTTGCACCCTTACCGGAACCCCAAGCTGCTCCAGCGCATCCGCCACACCCAGCGCGTTGATAACGGTGGCCAGCATTCCCATATGGTCCGCCCGGGTTCTGTCCATCTTGCCGCTGCTGCGGCCACGCCAAAAGTTGCCGCCGCCCACAACAATACCGATTTCCACCCCTAAGTCCGCACATTCTTTAATTGGCGCACAGATTCGAAGCACCGTATCAAAGTCAATACCATGCTCGTTACCACCTGCAAGAGATTCGCCGCTCAGCTTTAACAGGATCCTTTTATATTTAGGTTTAGGTTGCAATTCATAACACCCCATTATTATATTTACTATATTTTACAATAGGAGAAAAGGAAAGTAAAGTCTTAATCCCCGGTTTTAATGGGAGGATTGGCAATATTCTTTTCTCTGATACATTCCGTTCATAATTATTTCTTATTTTGCTATTTTGCAAAATAATGTCGGGTTCTATTCTTTGTTTTTCTTATTCTGGCTGCAAAAAAGGCACGGAATCACTTCCGCGCCTTTCCAATTTTACGGATTAATTACTGAATCATGCTGGCAACTTCATCGGCGAAGTTGTCTTCTTTCTTCTCAAGTCCCTCGCCCTTTTCAAAACGGACAAAAGCCTTGATTTTGATGTCGCCGCCCAGCTCTTTTCCAACGGATTCAGTATACTGCTGAACCGTCTTCTCACTGTCTTTGACATAGATTTGATCCACCAGGCAGATTTCTTTGAAGAACTTGGACAAACGGCCAACAACGATTTTCTCCGCAATGTTTGCGGGTTTTCCATCGTTAATAACCTGCTCGGTCAAAATTTTCTTCTCATGCTCTACCACATCCGCGGGAACGGATGTCTCATCCAAATAAGCCGGGTTGGCAGCAGCAATCTGCATGGCAACGTTCTTGGCAAACTCGTGGAACTCAGGTTTTGCGGCAACTTCTGCAGCAGTGTCAAACTGAGTGATTACGCCGATGCGGCCGTTGCCGTGAACATAGCTGGCCACAGCGCCTTCCAGACGCACAAAACGGCGAATCTTGATGTTCTCGCCAATAGTCAGAATTTTATCTTTCAGCAAAGCATCCACAGTATCTTTGGAACCGGCTGCCTGCATGGTCAACAGAGCCTCTACATCAGCAGGGTTCTTTTCAATAATGGTGTTGGCAATTGTCTTAACAAAAGCCTGGAACTCTGCATTCTGTGCCACAAAGTCGGTTTCTGCATTTACTTCTACAACCACAGCAACATTTCCTGCTTCGCTGACCTGGGCATATGCCATGCCTTCCGCCGCAATACGTCCGGATTTCTTTGTTGCCGCAGCCAGACCTTTTTCTCTCAGGAAATCGATTGCGGCTTCCATATCACCATTTGATTCTGTCAAAGCCTTTTTACAATCCATCATTCCGCAGCCTGTCTTCTCGCGAAGCGCTGCTACATCCTTCGCTGTAAAAGCCATTCTATTTTCCTCCGCTTCTAATTGTTGTGGTGTTGTGAAATATTCTCAAAAAATACCCGTCTGAAATCAGGCGGGTATCTTCCTCTCAACTTTAGCTGTTTTTATTCAGCCTCTGCCAGCGCCTCTTCTTTTTCCTCGGCAGCTGCGGCACCCATCTGACCTTCTCTGCCTTCTGCAATGGCGTTTGCCATTGTGGCGGAAATCAGCTTGACTGCGCGGATTGCGTCGTCGTTGCCGGGAATAACATAATCGATCTCATCGGGATCGCAGTTGGTGTCAACAATTGCAACAATCGGGATACCCAACTTTTTCGCTTCTGCCACTGCAATGCGTTCTTTGCGGGGATCCACGATAAACAGAGCGCCGGGAAGCTGACGCATCTCTTTAATGCCGCCCAGGAATTTTTCTAATTTTTCAATTTCCAGACGGAGTTTAACAACTTCTTTTTTAGGAAGCAGCTCGAAAGTGCCATCCTCTTCCATTGTCTTGAGCTGGTTCAAACGGTCAATTCTGCGGCGAATGGTACGGAAGTTTGTCAGCATACCACCCAACCAACGGGCATTCACATAATAAGCGCCCGCACGCTCTGCTTCTTCTTTCACAGAATCCTGAGCCTGCTTTTTGGTGCCAACAAACAGAACCGGTTTGCCCTGTTCGGACAATTCGCGGACAAAGCTGTAAGCTTCTTCCAGCTTTCTTACTGTTTTCTGCAGGTCAATGATATAGATACCGTTACGCTCGGTGAAGATGTACTCTGCCATTTTGGGGTTCCATCTTCTGGTCTGGTGGCCGAAATGAACACCGGCCTCCAAAAGTTGTTTCATAGATACTACTGCCATAATGTAATTCCTCCTTGGTTATACCTCCGCTGCACCGATTATTCTGACGGAAAACCCGCATGCGGGCACCATAGCGTCAAAGTGCAGCGTGTGATTTACTGGTGTATTATAGCATGGGACAATGAATTTGGCAAGTTTTTTCCTGATTTTTAATCGGATTTTATCCAATCCGGAATAATCCTCCGCCAAACTTTTTTTTGGGACGGAACGGAACCGTATAATCCACCAAAACAGTTTCTTCCCCAATAATTTGAATATCGTCCCACTGGATGACGATATCGTCTTCCCGGCCCAAAAGACCAAACCACCGCAGCCTGCCATAAATGACAATGGCACTGATACGCGCCGCTTTGATATCAATTTCAATATCGCTAACGCTTCCAAGCCTGGTTCCATCTTTCATACTGATAACTTCTTTGTTCCTCATATCAGCCATTCTGCAATTTATCATCAGGCACACCTCCCGCCTGATGCTATCTATATTCATCCGGGCCGTCCTTTTAAAACCCGTAACTCAGATGAAAACGGGCTTTTCTGAAATTTTTTCAATAAAAGAATGAAAAAAGCACTTTTTTTCTCCTAAAAAATCATTTTTTTCGTTTTTTGAACGATACTATTGGAATGGAAAAAAATCCTTGGATTTTGGGGTAACGTTAAATTTCTTTTTTGATTTTATCCAAGGCCCCTTTTTCCAGCCTTGAAACCTGGGCCTGACTGATGCCGATTTCACCGGCGACTTCCATTTGAGTCTTTCCCTGGAAAAAGCGCATGGAAAGAATTCGTTTCTCGCGGTCGCTTAAATCGCTGATGGCTTCTTTGAGCGCAATTTCATCCAGCCAGTTGCTGTCATCATTTTTGTCGCCCACCTGATCCATCACATAAATGGTATCATTTCCATCAGAAAAAACAGGTTCATAAAGGGAAACCGGCTCCACAATCGCTTCGAGTGCAAGGACGACGTCCTCCCTGCGAATCCCCAGAGCATTGGCAATTTCATTGACCGATGGTTCTTTTCCTTGTTCTGCGGTCATTTTTTCTTTCATCTGCATTGCCTTATATGCGGTATCCCGCATAGAACGGCTCACACGGACACTGTTATTGTCCCGCAGATAGCGGCGGATTTCTCCAATGATCATCGGAACGCCGTAAGTGGAAAATCGAACTTCCAGATCCGGGTTAAAATTATCGATGGCCTTCATCAGGCCAATGCAGCCCACCTGGAACAAATCATCCAGATTTTCACCCCTGTTTGTAAACCGCTGAATCACGCTCAGCACCAGCTTTAAATTCCCGCTAATCATTTCTTCCCGGGCTTTTTGCTTTTCGCTGGGTGTTCCATTCTTGATTTTTTGCAGAAGCACCTGTTTTTCCGCCTCTGTCAAAACCTTCAGTTTGGCTGTGTTTACTCCGCAGATTTCTACTTTATTGTACTGCATGACTCCCCCGCCTTCCGCTTTAAAACTTACATTCATTATTGCCGGATTCTGAAAGCTTCATGCGCAGTTATGCCGTGGAATCAAAAATTGAGGAAAATCTTACCCGAATCGTGTGGAATCTGCGAAATTACGAATAAAAAGCATAATTATCAAAAAAAACTATGTCGTGTTGCAGAAATTAATTTGTTTTTTCTCTTGCATCCTGTAAAAAAAAGGGTATAATTTATTATATGCAATTTAAGTATACAATTTTAGTATACATTCCATTTTAACAAACTAAACATCATGAATGAGGTGAACTTTAATGTCCCATGAATTACTCAAAATTGAAAACCTGCAGGTGGGTGTTGAAGATAAGGTGATTTTAAAGCAGTTGGATCTTGTGATCCGCAGCGGCGAAACCCATGTGCTGATGGGCCCGAACGGCGCCGGCAAATCCACTTTAGGCTATGCCATTATGGGTCATCCCCAATATAATGTCTGTCAGGGGAAAATCTTCTTTGAAGGCGAAGATATTACAGAGGAGTCCACAGATGTGCGCGCCAAAAAGGGAATTTTTCTGTCTTTCCAGAATCCTGAAGAAGTGCCGGGCATTGCGCTGGGCAACTTTTTGCGGGTTTCCAGAGAAGCTGTCACCGGCGAACCCCCTCGCATTCTGGCATTTCAGAAAGAAATGAAAAGCACCATGTCTGCCCTTGAA
Organism: Clostridium minihomine; assembly: GCF_900240385.1. Lineage (GTDB taxonomy): Bacteria > Bacillota > Clostridia > Oscillospirales > Acutalibacteraceae > Faecalispora > Faecalispora minihomine. Next base: position 486,637 of record NZ_OEQH01000003.1, read on the forward strand.
ATTAATCCGGATTATGCGGCCCGTTATCTAAACGTAGGCTTTTCCGGCGGTGAAAAGAAAAAGTCTGAAATTCTGCAAATGCTGATGCTCAACCCCAAGCTTGCTATTCTGGACGAAACAGACTCCGGCTTGGACGTGGACGCGGTGAAGGTTGTTTCCAAGGGAATTCGCCAATACCGCAGTGAAAACAATGCACTTTTGATCATTACACATAACGCAAAAATTCTGGAAGGGCTGCCCGTTGATTATGTGCATGTGCTGGCAAACGGAACCATCGCACATACCGGTGACAGCAGTCTGATTCAAACCATTAATGAAAAGGGCTTCCAGTTTCTTGAAGCAGGAGGTGTCCGCAATTGAGAGCCTTTGAAGAAGAAAAAACAAGGGTTGACGATATAGACCGAAGCATCTATGACATTAAAGATAAGGTGGATGCCGGTTTTTCTGTGGAATCCGGACTAACGCCCGAAATTGTCGATCAGATTTCTGTAGAAAAAAACGATCCGGAATGGATGCGCGAGTTCCGTCAAAAGGCGCTGAAAACCTATAATGAAATGCCTTTGCCCAGCTGGGGTCCCGCTTTGGACGGACTGGACATAGACAATATCGTGACTTATATCAGACCTAAAACGGGAATGAGTTCTAAATGGGACGAAGTTCCGGAAGACATTAAAAACACCTTTGAACGGTTGGGAATCCCACAGGCAGAACGGCTTTCTTTGGCCGGTGTGGGCGCTCAATATGATTCCGAAGTCGTTTACCACAACGTTCGTTCCGAAGTGGAAGCGCAGGGTGTGGTTTATACCGATATGGAAAGTGCCCTGAACGGGGAATATGCCGATTTAGTTCGTGAGCATTTTATGAAGCTCGTCCCCCCCAGCGACCATAAATTTGCTGCACTGCACGGCGCTGTTTGGTCGGGCGGTTCCTTTGTTTATGTGCCGGAAGGCGTAAACCTGACCATTCCTTTGCAGTCTTACTTTCGTTTGAATGCACCGGGAGCCGGTCAGTTCGAGCATACTTTGATCATCGTGGAAAAGAACGCATATCTGCATTTTATTGAGGGTTGTTCTGCCCCCAAATACAGCGTTGCCAACCTGCACGCCGGATGTGTGGAGCTGTTTATCGGCGAAAATGCCCGCCTGCGGTATTCTACCATTGAAAACTGGTCAAAAAATATGTATAACCTGAACACCAAGCGTGCTTTGGTCGAAAAAGGCGGCGCAATTGAATGGGTATCGGGTTCCTTTGGCTCCAACACGTCCTGCCTTTACCCCATGAGTGTTTTGAAAGGCGAAGGCGCACGCACCGAATTTACCGGAATTACTTTTGCGGGCAAGGGTCAAACTTTAGATAACGGATCGAAAGTGGTTCACGCTGCACCCAACACCAGCTCCTGGATCAGCACCAAGTCGATTTCAAAGGACGGCGGCAAATGTATTTACCGCAGCAGTGTGGTGGTAACCCCCAATGCGGCACACAGCAAATCCTCTGTTTCCTGCGAATCTTTGATGCTGGATTCCGAGTCCCGGTCCGATACCATCCCTGTGATGGATATTCAAAATGATGAAGCGGACATCGGGCATGAAGCAAAAATCGGCCGAATCAGCGACACCGCTATTTTCTATCTGATGAGCCGCGGCCTGAGCGAAGACGATGCCCGTTCCATTATCGTGAGCGGCTTCGCAGAGCCCATCGCAAAGGAACTGCCGATGGAATATGCCGTAGAAATGAACAACCTGATTAAGCTCGAAATGAGCGGCAGCATCGGATGAAAGGAGCATTGGAATGAACATTACCTTGAATCAAATAAACACGCTGCCGGTCAGAACCTGGAAATGGCTTGGAGTGAACGGCACAGCAGTAGAAGAACCGATTCCAGCAGAGTTTTTGCCGTGGGAATCAAAACCGCTTTCTTTGCCCAATGGTGTGAAACAAGAGAACGGCGCTTTTGACGGCGCAGATGAAATTGAAACCGGTATGGGCCAAGAGGCCGAAAACTTTGTAAAAGAAAACCGCAACGCCGGAATTCACCTGACGGTGGAAACCGGAATAAAAACACAGGAACCTTTGTTACTGGATTATCTTTTAAAGGAATCCTGTCCGACTTTAGCGGATTACAATACGATTTATGCAAAAGAAAATAGCCAAATCACTGTGGTGATGCACTATCATTCACAGGGAGATGCGCCGGTTTTTCACGGCAGCCTGACTAAGATTTTTGCAGAAAAGGGTGCATCGGTACGTCTGGTGCAGGTACAGCTTTTGGACGACACCGCATTCCATTTTGATGATGTGGGCGTAATCATAAAAGAAAACGCTCATGTGGAAGTAATTCATATTGAACTGGGTGCACGCAAGCTGTTTTCCGGCTGCAAGGCCATTTTGGCAGAGCGCCGAAGTCGCTTTGAATCTGAAACGATCTATTTGGGAGATAAGTCCCGTATCATCGATATGAATTATGTGGCACAGCATATTGGCAGAGAAACAGAAAGCGAAATTCACGCCAACGGTGCTTTGCTGGATGAAAGCCAAAAAATCTATCGGGGCACCATCGATTTTGTTCGAGGCGCCGCTTATTCTGTGGGTCACGAAGGCGAATACACTCTGCTGTTCAGCCCCCGTGTACGCAACCGCACCGCACCGCTGATTCTTTGCGGTGAAGAGAATGTGGAAGGGCAGCATGCCGCCAGCATTGGAAAAATCGATCAAACCAAACTGTTTTATTTGATGTCCCGCGGTTTGTCTGAAGCACAGGCAAAACAGATTGTAATTGAAGCGCAATTCACCCCCGCAATTGAAAAAATCTCTGTGGAATCACTGCAGGATTCCGTGCGTCATTGGCTGAAGGAAAGGATGGGAATGGAATGAACCAAATTCAAAAAGAATTTCCCATTTTACAGCAAAAAGTCAACGGAAACCCGATTGCTTATTTGGATAATGCCGCAACCTCTCAAAAACCGGTCAGTGTACTGAAAGCACTGGAGGAGTTCTACACCACCTCGAACGCCAATCCCCATCGGGGCGTTTACGATTTGGCCATGCGTGCCACTCAGGCATTTGAGGCTTCCCGCAAGGTGGTGGCGGACTTTATCGGGGTAAAAGACGAAGCGGAAGTAATTTTTACCCGAAACGCCACCGAAGCATTAAATCTAATTGCTTACAGCTATGGAATGAACTTTTTATCTGCTGAAGACGGCATTACCATTTCAGTTGCAGAGCATCACAGCAACCTGGTGCCCTGGCAGCAGGTTGCCAAGGTGACCGGTGCTTCTTTGGATTATTTATATCTGACTGACGGAGCGCAAATTTCTGACGAAGAAATTGCCGCAAAAATTACGGAAAAAACCAAATTAGTTTCCGTTGTCCATATTTCGAATGTTTTGGGCGTGGTGTTCCCTCTGGAAAAAATCGTGAAGCGTGCCCGGGAAGTCGGCGCTGTGGTAGTGCTGGACTGCGCCCAGAGTATTCCTCATATTCCGGTGGATGTGCAAAAACTGGATGTGGATTTTGCCGCATTTTCCGGCCACAAAATGTACGCACCCTTGGGCATCGGCGTTTTATGGGGCCGCAGAAGCCTTCTGGAAAAAATGCCGCCCTTTTTGTCCGGCGGCGATATGATCGATTCGGTGGAAGAACAGGTGACCTCCTATGCCCCTATTCCCCAGAAATTTGAGGCTGGAACTCAAAACGCCGGCGGCGCGGTGGCTTTGGCCGCTGCAATTCGTTTCATGCAGAAAATCGGCTGGGAAGAAATCACCCGCATCGAACATGATTTGATGGCATATGCTTTGGATGGATTGCGTCAACTGCCTTATGTAACCGTGCTGGGCGGCAGCATTCCCGCCGAAGAGCGGTATGGCGTGATTTCCTTTAACGTGCAGGACGCACATCCTCATGACGTGGCAAGCATTCTGGACGCAGACGGTGTTTGCATCCGCGCAGGCCATCACTGCGCGCAGCCTTTATTGCATCACCTGAACCTGTATGCCGCCAACCGCATCAGCTTTGCGGTTTATAATACACGGGAGGATATCGACGCATTCCTGAATAGTCTGAAAAAAGTAAGAGGAGTCCTTGGATATGGATCTTAACCAGATTTACACGGAAATCATTACGGAAAACAGCCGCTCCACCCGGAATAAAAGACAGCTGGAAAACCCCACCGCAATTATCAAAGGGGTAAACCCCAGCTGCGGCGATGAGATTTCTCTTCAAATCCGGGAAAAAGACGGCATCATTGAGGATGCGTCCTTTACCGGGGTCGGCTGTGCCATTTCTCAGGCATCTGCCTCGATTATGATCGACCTGATTAAAGGAAAAAAGGCAGAAGAAGCTCTTCGTCTGGGCGAAATCTTCTTTTCTATGATTAAGGACGGTCTGAATGACGAAACCGTTTTGGAAGAATTAGAAGATGCTGTGGCTTTTCAGAATATTTCGAAGCTTCCTGCACGGGTAAAGTGCGCTGTTCTGGCTTGGCACACCCTGAAAGACGCAGTTTCATCGGAAGAAAACTGTCCAGAGGAAGCTGTTTCTGGGCACACAGCAAAAGCATAATATCATCTTTTTAAAATAGTTTTCTGCAATAAAATTCGGCACAGGGCGCACTGACCCATGCCCAAACGAAAGAAACCGGCTTTTCCTGATAGGAAGGCCGGTTTCTTTCGTTTTATTTTATTTTACGAGCAAGCCCACGGCGATAATCCTGAATTTCTTTGGCAATTTGAGATTTTCCGAAATCCAGCTGAGCCAATCTGCGAAAAAACGGTACAACAGGATAAGACAGCCTGATAAAATAATAATTAAAATACTCAATAATCGCAAAAACGTACATTCCAATACCAAAAATCAGCCAGCCGGATTGGGGCTCCTGCCACTGCAGCCCCAATATCACAAGATAAATCAACAGCAGAAAAATATCCAACCATCGAAAGCAAGAAAAAATACGAGCCGTTTTTTCACCCCTATTCTTTTTCTCTTTCACCCGCTCCAAACAGATTTTCCAGTAAGCCGCTCCCTGTAATAAAATTATGCTGCAAAGTAAAATCGGATAAAATGCAATCAGAGAAAACCGTTCTTGGAATTGCCAAATCCAGAAAAAATAAAGAGCGATAAAAGCAACGGCATTATAGGCTTCTAACACGGCCAACTGCTTTAATTCTTTTTTCAGTTTCTGCTTTCTGTTTTGTTTCAAAGCCACACTATATCCTTCCTCATTCGTTCCTTTTCTTAATGTTTTTCGAATGATTTGCCGCTCCACCCGTTTTTATGACCATTGCTTGCCGAGGAGAAAAAACCTCATTCACCCTCCAGCAAATATTGCAGCATTTTTTCCGGATGATTTAAAAATTCCCGGGTTAAAACATAATGCTCTGTTTCCTGATATGGGGTTTTCTGAATTCCATTCTGTGATAATACATAAATACATGCGCCCGGGTATGAAAGCAAAATGGGTGAATGGGTTGCGATAATAAACTGAGAATCCTGATTCACCAACTGATGAATACAAGTTAAAAGCGACATTTGGCGGGACGGCGACAACGCAGCCTCCGGTTCATCCAAAATATACAGCCCATTCCCCCCAAACCGATTCGTAATTAGCGACAGAAAGCTTTCTCCATGGGATTGATTGTGCAGGGATTTGCCGCCATAACTCTTTACAAGAGGAACCATCGAAAGATGATTTAAGCGATCCACCTCGGTTGCCACATTGTAAAAACTTTCAGCCCGCAGAAAAAAACCATCCCGTGGCCGCCGATATCCCTTCACCAGATGCAGGTATTGATTTAGTTCCGAATGGGTTTCTTTGGATGCAAACGAAAAATTTTTCGTGCCTCCCTCCGGATTAAAACCATAGGCCACCGCCACAGCTTCCAGCAATGTGGATTTTCCTGTTCCGTTTTCCCCCACCAAAAAAGTGACATCCGCCTCCAGCGGAAGGCCACGATTTCTCCAGAGAGATTGAACAGCAGGCAGATCCTTCCAGTAATAGGGTTCCTTTGGCAGAGTATCCATTTCAATTCGTTTGATATACCGTGTTTCCAAATACTCTCCTCCCCTTTTATGACATGTCTGATTCTTATTATTGTATCACCAGAACACTGGGTGGGCAAGTTGCCAGTAAGCCCCGATGAATAAATTAAAAAAATAAAAACAGAAACCTGCTGAGAAAGTGACTCTCTTTCTCATCAGGTTTTCAGGCTCATAGTTTAAAGGAAATACCCATGTCATACAAATTGCAACATCAGGTTACCCAATCTATCATACTTCATTTCGTAACTCAAACACCCTGCGCAATCGGAGCCAGCAGAACTTTTCCCGTACCACGGTATACATTCACAAGCCCCTCTCCAGAAGCAGCCGAGCCTAAAAGTGATTTTCCCGACCGCTCCACGGTGAAATCCAAGCTGCCACTCCAAGCAACAGCCATATTTCCGTCTACCTTGAGAACATCATTCTCCAAAGCAATCTCCACCAATTCCTCACGGGGGCACACGGATTCCAGGCAGATCACACCGCTGCCGCTCACGCCCAGATTAAACAGACCCTCTCCTCCAGCCACTGCGGAAGAGAAATTCGAGCGCATCACTGCCTTGTGTTTTAAGTTGGAATCGCAAGCAAGAAATAGTCCGTCATCTAGTACAATAGAACCGTTCCAATCCCTCAGATCAATTAGAATAATATGGCGGTAAGTGGGCTCGAGCACCATAATCCCGTCACCGGTGTATTCCGGCTTAATGGCAGACTCACCTGTCACTTTACCACGCATCGCTTTGCCTAAGAAATCCCCCACCCCTTTAATGCCAGTGGTTGCATTCACATTTCCCACAGTCCATTGCATCGCACCTGCTTGCAGCGTAATCTGCGCCTTGCTAAGATCGCAAATCACCTGGCGCTTGCGCACATTCATTTTACTGCAAAAATAAGCCTGCTCGGCATCCCCCGGCATAACGCTTAAATCCCGTTGATACTCAATGACAGTAAACGCTCCTAAGGAATCCAGCGTTTTGATATCATCATTATTTGTGAAATTTGAAATTTTGTACATAATTATTTCCCCTTCTATTTCGGTTCTGATAACGAAACCCTGATTTATTTGCTATCTTTCGGTTACTATGATTTTATCCTATCAGGAATTGTATGAATCTGTCAAGAAATGTTTATCCTGTATGAATCTATACACAGAATTTGGCAAAAAGGAACAAACTCTGAATCGCTTAACAGGAATACTTCCCGCCATACCATCTGAAAAAATTAAGAATTATTTACGAAAAAACAGCCCGGAACAAATCCCTATGACTTGTTCCGGGCTGTTTGCTATTTTTTATTAACGGTTCATTTCACTTTGTGCCCCGGTATGCTGATGCTCCTGAATCAGCCGCTCGACCTCATAAAAATCAGAAGCCGGCATATCGCCGGGGATGGTGTTTTTCACCGCACTGCTGGCATTGCCGAATTCCAGCGCCTTTTGGTGATCCCCATATTTTAACAGGCCAAACAGCACCCCTGCCACATAAGCGTCGCCGCTGCCGATTCTGTCTACCACTTCAATATTCGTATACGGTTCTTCTTCATAATAAGTATCTTCTTTGGCGCTATACAAAATAGAGCCAAAGGTATGCTGCTTGGGGCTGATGATTTTGCGGTCGGTGGTAGCCACCACCTCTACCCCATATTCTTCACAGTAGCTTTTCATGATATCGCGCAGTTCTCCGGTTTTTCCAAACATTCTGCGGGATGTTTCAGAAGAAACAAACAAAATATTAACATAAGGCAAAATGCTCTCTATGGTTCGGCGGGCCTCTTGCTCTTCCCACAGATTAGCACGGTAGTTCACATCGAAAGAGATTTTGGCTCCTCCCCGACGAAAACGCTGAATGATTTCTGTCGTCACCTCACGGGTCTGCCGGCTAAGCGCCAAAGAAATGCCGCTGGTATGAAATACCCGGGTACTGGTATAGGCTGATTCCGGAATTTCCTCTAAACAAATGCTGTTAATCGAGGAATATTTTCGATCATACACCACACAAGGTTTTCGTGGATGAGCCCCGTTTTCATAATAATAAACACCAAGTCGCGCATCCGGACTTTCGTCATACACCAAAAAGTCATCGCTGACCCCACCGAACCGAATCCGATTTTTAATAAAAGTGCCGATTTCACTGCGGGGAAGTTTAGAAATAATTCCGGTGCGCAGTCCCAATAATGACAATCCGGAAGACACATTTAGTTCCGAACCGCCCGCCCGCTTTTCAAAACTAACGCCATCGACGATCCGTTCATTGATGGCAGGCGAAAGACGCAGCATAATTTCACCGAAGGTGATCGCATCAAAAGGTTTTTTCGATTCCATCGTAATTCTCTCTTTCCACGGTTGGTTCACACCGAGCCAACGCATTTTTATAGAAAGACAGAGCTCCCGAATGATGTTTTTGATCATTATGGGAGCCCTGCCTTTTGCAGGCCACAAAACAGCGCAGACCGAATTCATCCAAACCCACATCTGCCGTTAGCCTAACCGTTTTTATCTTTGTACGCGGCCGGAACCATCGCCCTTAGCCAGTTTATTTACTTCATCCACAGAAACCTGATTAAAGTCCCCTTCGATGGTGTGCTTCAGGCAGCTGGCTGCAACGGCAAACTCAATGGCATCCTGAGGTTCATACTGGTTCAGCAAAGAATAGATCAGCCCGCCGCCAAAGCTGTCGCCGCCGCCTACACGATCCACAATGCGAATCAAATAGTTTTTGCTGAAATAGTAATCCTTGCCGTCATAAAGCATAGCCGCCCAATTATTGTCACTGGCAGAAATGGAACCGCGCAGCGTAATGGCAACCTTGTCAAAATGGAAGGTATCCGCTAATTTCTTGGCTACCTCTTTGTAACCCTCGTGACTGATTTTGCCCCCGGTAATATCGGTATTGACCGCTTTGATGCCGAATACATCGCTGGCATCCTCTTCGTTGGAAATGCAGACGTCCACATATTCCATCAGTCCGCCCATCACCTTGCCTGCCTTTTCTCTGGACCATAGGTTTTTGCGGTAATTCAGGTCACAGCTGACCGTAACATGATGCTTTTTCGCCGCCTTGCAGGCTTCCAGACAAATTGCCGCCGCACTGTCGCTGATGGCGGGAGTAATGCCGGTAAAGTGGAACCAGTCTACCCCTTCAAAAATATCATCCCAATGAAAGTCAGAAGGCTGAGCGGTGGCAATTGCAGAACCCGCACGATCATAAATCACTTTGGACGGACGCTGACTTGCTCCTTTTTCCAAAAAATAAATGCCCACCCGGTCACCGCCACGGGTAATTTTAGAAACATCCACACCGAATCTTCTCAGGGAATTCACAGCACTTTGTCCGATATCATGCTTGGGCAGCTTTGTGACAAAGCTGGCATCAATGCCGTAATTGGCTAAAGAAACCGCTACGTTGGCCTCTCCGCCGCCATAAGTGGCCCCAAAACTTTCTGCCTGAATAAAACGGTAAAACCCTTCTGGGGCCAGACGAAGCATAATTTCTCCAAAGGTGACTACTTTCATAATTTTGGAACCCTCCACATTCTATTTTCCATGTCAAATAATTGAGCTCATCGGTACTGCATCTTATTTTTTCTGAGCGAGGTGTACCCGGACACCGGCAAAATCCTGTTCCAAATAAATAATGGTCATGTTTCCGTCGGCATCATATTTTGCGGACTCCTCGTCAAACTTTATGCCCTGACTCTTTAAATAATGGATGGCTCTGGGCAAATAATTGGTATTGATCGACATATGTCCATGCACACCATATCCTTTTCCCTTCATCACTTCCACCGCAGTGCCCGCAAAGAAAGAAACCGCGGTCTCTCTTTTGGTCAGGCCGAAAATACGGTCAAAAGCATCGGTTACCTCTTCTGCTTCCTGCGTATTTTCTGTATTAATACCAATATGACCCAGTTCAAAGCCAAGCATAGTCTGAACGGCCTGGCGGGTCATGTCACGGATTTGATCAAACGCGCCTTCATTAATCAGTTCGCTTTTCACCATCCAGCTGCCGCCGCAGGCCAACACTTTATTGTACCCCAGATAGTCATTCAGATTCTTTGCGTTCACCCCGCCGGTGGGCATAAATTTCACATTCACATAGGGGGCCGCCAAAGCCTTAATCATCGCCAAGCCGCCCGCCTGTTCCGCCGGGAAAAACTTGACCACTTCCAGTCCCAATTCCAAAGCCTGCTCAATATCGCTGGCGTTAGAAGTTCCGGGGGTAATCGGCACACCCTTTTCCACGCAGTATGTTACGATTTTGGGGTTCAGTCCGGGACTGACGATAAATTTCGCACCCGCGTTCACTGCTTTGTCCACCTGCTCTGTAGTCAAAACCGTGCCGGCACCCACCAGCATTTCGGGATAAGCCTGTGTCATTGCGCGAATGGCTTCTTCCGCGGCAGCGGTACGAAAAGTCACCTCTGCGCAGGGCAAGCCGCCCTCACACAATGCTTTCGCCAGCGGTACGGCGTCCTTCGCATCATCAATTTTCACAACAGGAACAATACCAATCGCGCCAATCTTTTCTAACACTTCATTCATTTTCAGCACCCCTTATATTTTTTGTTTCATAATGTGAAACTGAGTTTCAAATATTTGTACCTTTATTATACTGCTTCCCCCTGGGAAGTCAATAGAATCTGCCTTCTTCCCAATTGTTTTTCCCAGTACGCTGTGATAAGATAATTCTAATCAAACGGAAACGCACAACAGAAAGAAGGTGCGATATGCCCCAAACCAATCCGGTTCAATCTGCAGAACGTATTTTTGAAATTTTAGAAACACTGGTTCAAGAAGGCCCGTTAAGCCTGACTGAACTGAGCACCCGCCTTTCCCTGCACAAAAGCACTGTACACCGGCTGCTGAAATCCCTTGTGGCCATGGGTTATGTGCGGCAGGAAAAAGACTCCGGAAAATATCTTTCCACTTTCAAAATTTTGAGTCTGGCTGGGAAAGTGCTTTCAAAAATTGATATATTGACCGCAGCACGTCCCCATTTGGAGCAGCTGATGAAACAAACCCATGAAACCGTTCATTTCGTCCAGCGGGAAAATACCCATATTATTTATGTGGATAAAGTGGAATCCGACGCCAACAGCATCCGCATGGTTTCCCGCATCGGCCTGCGCCAGCCCATGTATTCCACCGGGGTCGGCAAAGCAATTCTGGCGCACCTGAAAGACAGCGAAATTCATGAAATATGGAAGCAAAGCGATATTCAGGCCTTTACGCCCTATACGATTGTCACTTACGACCAGCTTTTGCGGGAAATCGAAACCATTCGCCGCTTAGGATATGCTTTGGACAATGAAGAAAACGAACTGGGCGTCCGCTGTGTGGCAGCCTGTGTGTTGGATTACCGGGGCCGAGCCCTGAATGCATTCAGTATATCAGCCCCGGTTGCCCGCATGTCCGACGAACGGGTGTTGGAACTGGCAGAACAGATACTGCAAACCCGATGCGAACTTTCTCGGGAGATAGGATACTCTGGGGATTTATAAGAAAAAACGGTCCATTCTTTTCTTAATTATTATACCACAATTTGGAGAAGCTAGAAAAGGCATGGGCTTTTTTTGCTTTCTCCTTTATAGGAATAAGAATGGAGTAAGGCAGGATATGATGGGTGATTTTCCACAGTCTATATTTTTATAAACAAGCAAACAATCCCTATTGAATTCTATTTTCGATCTCATATTTGTGTAAAAGCCACCGCAATACCCGGGTGTGCTTAAAGATCAAAATGAATTTTTCTTGGTGCATCCCAAAGGTTTTGCTTCGTTTTCGTCTATCGACAGTAATGCAAACTGTTTTGTAGTAATGGAAGAAGGATTGCGTTTTTACGCTTCTCTTGCGAATCTTGTTCCTTAGGGCAAGGCTTCGGCTGGCATGAATGTTATACCTAAAACGATAGAAAAAACGGAATATGCCGATAAAACTTTTTAGGATTTCTTCCGTTTAAATTCTTGATTCTTTTGCGTTTGTCCTGTGTTTCTCTATCAGAAGAAAAAGGCAAAAACCAAGGTTTTGCGGAAAAGATAGGATACATAGGGTTTTTTATGCAAAAACTATACGACTTTTGTTGAAACCCCCTGAATTTGATGCTATAATTATTTGTGATTGTTTTCAGAAATCTGAGCAGATGAAAGGATAAATTAAGATATGATTTGCGCTAACAAATATCACACCCGCCTGTGCGGCAGGGTGAGCGAAACCGATATGGACCAGACGATCCGTGTAGCGGGCTGGGTAGAAAATATCCGGGACCATGGCGGGGTACAGTTTCTGGATCTGCGGGATCATTATGGTGTGGTACAGGTCGTGGTACATGATGAGGCCATGCTGGAAAATGTGGTTCGTGAATGCACCATCAGCGTAGAGGGCAAAGTGACCCTTCGCGACCAAGAAACCGTGAATCCCAAACTGGCCACCGGAACGGTGGAAGTAAAAGCAGACACCCTGATCGTTTTGGGTAAGGTATCGAACCCCCTCCCCTTCGAGGTTCCGAACTCCACCGAAACCAAAGAGGACGTTCGTCTGAAATACCGCTTTTTGGATTTGCGAAATCCAGAAGTTCATCAAAATATCGTGCTTCGTTCGCAGGTGATTTCCTTTCTGCGCCAGAAAATGACCGAGCAGGGCTTTTTGGAAATTCAGACCCCGATTCTCTCCACCTCTTCTCCGGAGGGCGCGCGGGATTACTTGATCCCCAGCCGCAAGCATCACGGAAAATTCTATGCGCTGCCTCAGGCTCCGCAGATTTTCAAACAGCTTTTGATGGTTTCCGGATTTGACCGGTATTTTCAGGTAGCCCCTTGCTTCCGCGATGAAGATGCCAGAGCCGATCGTTCTCCCGGTGAGTTCTATCAGCTGGACTTTGAAATGGCTTTTGCCACTCAGGAAGATGTTTTTGCTGTGGCGGAAGAAGTGCTTTCCTCCGTATTTGCTAAATTTTCGGACAAGAAGGTATCTCAGGCCCCCTTCCAGCGCATCCCGTTTGCAGAGTCTATGCTGAAATATGGCACAGACAAGCCTGATTTGAGAAACCCGCTGGAAATCATTGATATTTCCGATATCTTTGACAACACCACCTTTGCTCCCTTTAAAAATAAAACCATTCGGGCCATCCGTGTGCCGGGATGCACCGCCCAACCGAAAAGCTTCTTTGAAAACATGCTGAAGTTCGCCACCGAAATCGGCATGAAAGGTCTGGGCTATATCAGCGTAATCGGCGAAGGCGAATACAAAGGTCCTATCAACAAGTTTTTGCCCGATGATAAGCGCGAAGAACTGATCTCCCGCGCAGGCCTGATTCCCGGCGACGTTATTTTCTTCATCGCCGACGAAAAGAATGCGGCGGCGAAATTGGCTGGCCAAATCCGCACCGAACTGGGCAGACGTTTGAACCTGATTGACGAATCTTCTTTCGAAATGTGCTTTATCGTGGACTTCCCCATGTATGAAATCGACGAAGAAACCGGAAAGTATATTTTTACCCACAACCCCTTCTCCATGCCGCAAGGCGGATTGGAAGCGCTGCAAACCAAAAATCCGGAAGAGATTCTGGCATACCAGTATGATATTGTTTGCAACGGCGTAGAGCTCTCTTCCGGTGCAGTGCGTAACCATGACACAGAAATCATGGTCAAAGCCTTTGAAATTGCCGGTTACACCGAAGAAGATATTCAGGAAAAATTCGGCGCACTTTACAATGCGTTCCATTACGGTGCACCGCCCCATGCCGGCATGGCGCCCGGAATTGACCGCATGGTCATGCTGCTGACAGAACAGCAGAACATCCGCGAAGTCATTGCGTTCCCCATGAACAGCAATGCGCAGGATTTGCTGCTTGGTGCCCCCACTGAGGTAACCGAACAGCAGCTCAGAGAGGTTCACATTAAAATTAGATAAATAGGCTAAGGAGGCGTTTCCACATGGTCACACATGAGGATGTATTAAAAATCGCACGGCTTTCTAAGCTCTCCATTCATGAGGATGAGCTGGATGCCTTCACCAAAGATATGGATGAAATCATCAATTTCGCCAATACGATTAATCAGGCAACGGTGGAATCCTCCGACTTTGATAATATTAATCATCTGGAAAATGTATTTCGTGAGGACGTAGTCGTTCCGTCCCTTCCCCCTGAAGAAATTCTGAGCAATGCAGACAGCCAGGAGGATGGTTATTTTCTGGTGAGAAAAAGAGGATAAGGCAGGTGTGTTTTATGGAAACCGGTACCGGAAAAATTAAAAAGCTGCATGAGTCTTTGCAGAATAAGGAATTTTCCTGCGAGGAACTGACCCAAAAATATATTAAGGCAATTGAGGCCGATAACGCTGCCCTTAATGCCTATGTTCATACTACCCATGAAGCAGCCCTGCAAACCGCCCGCAAGGTAGATGCAAAAATTGCCCGGGGCGAACAGCTGGATCTTCTGGAAGGCATCCCCATGACGCTGAAGGACAACATCTCTACCAAAGGGATTGAAACCACCTGCGGCTCTAAAATGCTGGAAAATTACCGCCCGGTGTTTGACGCAACCGTTTGGGAATTGCTGCAAAACCGCAACGCGGTGCTTTTGGGCAAAACCAATATGGATGAATTCGCTATGGGTTCTTCCAGCGAAACTTCTGTTTACGGCGGTTCTTGGAACCCCCATAACACTGATTATGTAGCCGGAGGAAGCTCTGGCGGCGTTGCCAGCGCTGTGGCCGGAAATCTGGCCGTTTACGGGCTGGGTACAGATACCGGCGGATCCATTCGCCAGCCGGCCAGTTTTTGCGGCATTGTGGGCCTGAAACCCACCTATGGCGCTGTTTCCCGTTATGGCGTGGTGGCGTATGCTTCCAGTTTTGATCAGGTTGGCCCTATTGCCACATCGGTTGAGGATATCGCCTTGGTACACGATGCTCTGGCCAAATACGATCCGAAGGACTCCACTTCCCGCAGTACAGAAGGCTCCGCTTACAATGCTCTTCCAAAGGATATTAAGGGCATGAAAATCGGTTTTGCTAAGCAATACTTTAACGGCGTGCGCGAAGAAGTAAAGCAAGCGGTGGAAAAATCCATGCAAGTCTATCAAGACTTGGGTGCAGAATTGGTGGAACTGGATCTTCCCCAGCTTTCCTACTCTTTGCCGGTTTACTACATTTTAAGCTGCGCAGAGGCCTCTTCCAACCTGGGCCGTTTCGACGGAATCCGTTATGGATACAAAACCCAGCATTATAATGATGTGAATGAAATGGTAGCCAAAACCAGAAGCGAAGGCTTTGGCGATGAAGTAAAGCGCAGAATTCTGTTGGGGACTTATGTTTTAAGTGCCGGTTATTATGATGCCTATTATAAGAAAGCACAAAGCTTGCGCGGCGTCTTAATTGAGGCATTTAAAAGTGCTTTTGAGCGCTGTGATGTTATTGTTGCCCCCACAGTACCGATGACCGCTTTTGAACGAAACAAAGCAGCACAAAGCGCTGTGGAAACTTATCAGACCGACATCTGCACCGTACCTGTCAACATTGCGGGGCTGCCGGCACTATCGGTTCCCTGCGGCTTTGATCAAAAAGGACTTCCTATCGGCTTGCAGCTGATCGGAAATTCCTTCTGCGAAGCGACTCTGCTGAATGCGGCTTATCAATTTGAGCAGGCAACCAGAGAAACTGTCTTCCGCGCAGCAAAAACGGGGGTGCAACTATGAAATATGAATTAGTATCGGGGTTGGAAACTCATGTAGAGCTTTCCACCAACACAAAAATCTTTTGCAGCTGCTCGACAGAGTTCGGCGGCGAACCCAACAGCCACTGCTGCCCCGTGTGCCTGGGCTTTCCGGGAACCCTTCCCACGCTGAATAAAAGAGCGGTGGAATATGCCATTATGGCCGGTCTTGCCACCAACTGTGAAATTTCTAATATTTCAAAAATGGATCGCAAAAACTATTTCTATCCGGATTTGCCGAAGGCATACCAGATTTCTCAATTTGATATGCCGATTTGCAAAAACGGATTTATTGAGCTTTCCAACGGGCGCAAAATCCGGATTAACCATATTCACATTGAAGAAGATGCCGGAAAGCTGGTTCATCAAAACGGCAACACCTATGTAGATTACAACCGCGGCGGTGTTCCTCTGATTGAAATCGTAACAGAACCGGACATTCGCAGCAGCGAAGAAACCCGCGAATATGTGGAAAAGCTTCAGCTGATCATGAAATACATCGGCGTGTCCGACTGCAAAATGCAAGAAGGCTCTATGCGCTGTGACGTGAACATCTCTGTGCGCCCTGAAGGCAGCGAAGAATATGGAACCCGCACCGAAATTAAAAACATGAACTCCATTACCTTTATGACAAAGGCCATAGAATACGAATACAGCCGCCAAATAGATGTTTTGGAAAACGGCGGAACCATTACTCAGGAAACTCTGCGCTACAATGAGCAGGACAACACCACTTCCAGCATGAGAAGCAAAGAAGACGCTGACGATTACCGTTATTTCCGCGACCCGGATCTGGTAACCATTCACGTTACCGACGAAGAAGTGGATGCACTGCGCCGGTCTTTGCCGGAGCTGCCCCACGTCAAGCGCGAACGGTATATCGCAGAGCTGGGCTTGCCTGAGGCAGATGCATTGCAGCTGGCCAAATCCCGTGCCATTGCAGAGTTCTTTGAAGCCGCCTGTGAAGGCGTGGCAAACCCCAAAGTGGTAGCCAACTGCATCATCGGTCAAATTTTCCGCCGGATGGAAAATGACGATGCCAAAGAAAAGTTTGAGGTATCGATTCCAGCCTCTTATTTAAGAGATCTGGTTCTTCTTTTGGACAGTGGGAAGATTCGCATGAATCTGCTTAAAACAACTTTGGACAAAATGCTGGATAGCGGAAAGCCTGCTGCCGAATTCCTAAGCGAAAACGATTTAAGCGGCGTGGATTCCGACACCCTGAAAAAATACTGCCAAGAGGCTGTGGCGGCAAACCCCAATGCAGTGGCCGATTACCGTGCCGGCAAAGAAAAGGCTTTGAAGGCGCTTTTAGGCAATGTTATGAAAGCTTCCCGCGGAAGAGCAGATGCTTTAGAAGCGGAGCGGCTGTTAATCGAACTGATTTCCGAATAAAATACGGATGGAAAAACGGAGGGATAGTTCCATGGAATTCACTAAAAATGCAAACCGCATTTTCGCAAATGATGAAAACGGAAAACTAATTGCTGAAATTACATTTCCTGCGATTTCTGACACGGCTGTTGACATTAACCACACCTTTGTGGATGATTCTCTGCGCGGGCAAGGCATTGCAGGCCAGTTAATGCTGGCGGCTGTGGACAGCATTCGGGCTCAAGGCAAGAAAGCCATTGCCACCTGCCCTTATGCAGTAAAATGGTTTGAAAAAAATTCCGATTTTTCCGATTTATTGGCTTCCTCCGCAGATATTTCCAGCAATAATTAATGGTCTTCTGCACAAGCTATTGTCGAGGCAGTTCAAGCGTTTTAAAAAGTCATTGACTAAAATTCTTCCGAAATAGGATAGAATTATGATTCTCTTTCAGAGATCGCTTCTGCCCTTTGTTTTCAGCCAAATCTATTTGCAGAAAACTTCTGAATGGAATATTTTTTGCTTGAAGCCTCTTGGTAAGTCCGCCTATGACAGGACGTATAATATCACTATTAAAGCAAGACTGAATAAAAACGGGGGAAGAACTCTGGTGGTTCTTCCCCTTGTTTTTTTGCGTTTCTCTTAGTAACCACAAAATAATAAGGCGGCTCCCTTAATTGGATTGACAAACAAAAAATTCTTTGCTACAATCGGTTTATATCTAACCGATATATAATTAATTGATATGGAGATATTTATGTTAGAGTATATCATTTTGGGTATGTTAATGCAAAAAGAAATGAGCGGATATGATCTAAAACAATGGATGGGAGAATGTACTTCTTATTTTTTTGATGCAAGTTTCGGCAGCATCTACCCTGCTCTCAAAAGAATGGAGCAAAAGGGCTATATTGTTTGCCGTGAGTCAGTGGAAGACAGTAAGTTCAAAAAACTATATTCCATCACTGATATTGGAAAGAAAGATTTTCTCGATTGGCTGGAGCAGCCAATCGAGTTTGTAAAAGCCAACCATAGTTATTTAGTCCGTATTTATTTCTATCATTACTTGCCGCTTGATGTAGCGATTCGAAATCTAAAAGATTTTATTATTGTTTTGAAGCAGCATTTAGATCAGTTAAATCGGCAAAAACAGAGAGCTGAAAATATGTATTCTGTGAAAGGTAATTTTGCATATTCTACTATTATTTGTGGGATTCATTATTTTGAGGCTATTTTAACTTGGTGTAATGGATTGGTTTACCAATTAGAAGATGCCTAACATTTTTTATCCTATTATTTAAGGAGCAAACATTCTTATGAAAAGGATAAAATTAAAATTTCCTATTAAACTTATTCTTCGCATTTTATTTGTGACATCCGGATTTATCCTGATTCTCTTATCTACAATACGAAAAGGCATTGATGATTATAAAAACAGTTTTAATCATTTGGAAAGTGGATAAAATTTTGCCCCATTGTATCGTTTCGATATATATTTATACGACAGGAGTACGTAAGCTATGAAATTATATATTCATGATTTGAGTGAGAAGGATTTTAACGACGTGATACAAAGGCAAAAGGATGATATCGTCATCTCTGAAACAAACAAACTCCATAGCTGTTTGGGATGTTATGACTGTTGGTTAAAAACACCGACAAAATGTGCCATCAAGGATGATTATAGCAATTTGGGAAAGGTATTTGCCAACTGTGATGACATTATTATGATCAGCAATTGCTATTATGGGGGCTTTAGTCCTTTTGTAAAAGGGATTATGGATAGAAGTCTTTCGTATTTTCTGCCTTATCTGGAAATACGAAAAGGTGAAAGCCGACATAAACTACGGTACAAAAAGAAGATAAATACCATTCAAGTGCATTTTTATGGTGAAGACATTACCCAAGAAGAGAAAAAGACAGCAAAGCAACTGGTATTAGCAAACAGCCGCCAATTCAACATAAGAAATGAGTCCTGTGTCAAATTTTATAGCTCTATTATAGAAATGAAGGGACTGGTATTATGAAAATCGCTCTGATCAACGCGAGCCCAAAGGCTGATAAAAGCACATCTGGGCTACTTTTAAATTATATCAAAACGAAACTACTGCCGGATATCAGAACAGAACTATATGATATTAGCGGTAAAGATCTTACACCGGAAAACATGGCAAAGATTTTCGATGCGGATGCCGTTGTTTTTGCCCTGCCTGTATACATGGATTCTTTGCCCTCACATCTTCTGTCCCCCCTGTTCCAAATGGAAAGCTATCGGAAAGATAACCCCCTAAATAACCCTGTTGTTTATACAATCGTAAACGGAGGCTTTTACGAAGGAAAAAATTCCATTATTGCAATTGATATGATGAAACATTGGTGCAAAAAAGCAGGACTGAAATGGGGTCAGGCCCTTGGCAGCGGCGCTGGCGATATGTATGGTTCACTTTCCAGTGTGCCAATGGGAGTAGGGCCAACCGCCAATTTAGGGAAAGCCCTTGATAAAATAGTAGACACAATCAACCGCTTAGACATGGGTGAAAACATAATTGTCTCACCTAATATTCCACGATTTGCTTGGAAAATGGGTGCTTCTATTTTAGTATGGAATAAGCGTGCGAAAGCAAATGGTTTGTCTAAAAAAGACTTGTACTATGCTAAAATAGACTAAATAAACTCTATCAGCTGTTATGTTTTTATGTTTTAATGAAAGGGCTACGAGAAGCGGATGAACTATATAAAAATCAGGTTTGTCTGTATCCGTGCCCTATAAAAACAAAATCCCCCACAAAACCAAAAGGGGCTGTGGGGGATTTGTCCGCCTGACGGCGGGTTAGTTAGCATTTTTTCAAAAAGAGAAAACATGAAAAATTCAAATATTTCAATCCTCAAAAAGAGGTACTTATAATTTGTCTGCCGGCCTGTGGTTCGGTATTCCGACCAACCACAGGCGGTTTATAGCAGTGTTTCTTTGTTGTTTTTAGTATAAGATACAGATATGTGAAAACTATGAACCCAATAAGAACATTTCAAAAATATGGATAAAAAATCGCGGCCCGGATTAATTATCCGAGCCGCGGCTTATTATTTTCTTTTACTGGCACTGTCCCAGATACTGGAGAAGCAGTTGAAATAAATCCTGGCAATTCATAATTATTCTCCTTTTTCATCAATCAAAAAATAAAATGTACTTTTTAAAGAAAAGAGTTATTTGCTGCACTGGCCCAAAGATTGGAGCAACAGCTGAATCAGTTCCTGGCAATTCATAATCAACATTCTCCTTTTTTAGATTCACTCAAAGGTTTATTGATTGCTTTTGAATGTGCCTAAAGTGTAACATTTCTGTAACCATTGATCAAATGCAATTTTTAACATGGAAAAAGAAGAAAATTTTGTAATTTTTCTATTTTATCCTTTATAAAATAGAAGTTGCTTTTGGGGGCAGAAACCTTCGAAAATGAAGCTTTTCTTACGAAACAATTCTCTATCATTAGAAGACAGAAAGTTTTATTCATTGTAATTACCCGGAATTTCAGATCAGGAATATACTATTCCGAGTCCTCATTTTTCTTAAAATCGTTGCCAGTCAGCCCTTCCCGAGCCAGCATAGCCTCTAAAACCGAAATATCAGAAGAAATATCCAAAGTCACATCTCCGAACAGGCTGTCTAATAAATTTTCAAATGCAGTATTAATGGTATCCAGACTTTCACGAATTTGTTTTTTTGCCGTGGTAATATTTTCGCCCTGAACCGGCTGCATATCAAAATGACAATAAGAATTGATTAGTTTCAACGTGGTGGGCAAATAATAATCATTAAATTTTCGGATCTGACTTTCCTTTTCGGGATGTTTCTCCACATAACTTAAGATTTTTTCCGTTACACTTTCCAGTCTGGTAATCTTTAAATAAAGGACATCATCTTTTACAAAATCCTTTGCCAGCCGAATTTGATGAAGCTGATTCCTGCCCTTTTCTACTACAGAAGAATCCCGGGTGCTCTTTTCTGAGGATTCACGTTCTCTTTCCTCCATAGAATGCTGCGCCTGCAAATATTGCTGATAAGTTTCCTGCCCCAACATCAGGCAGGTTCGCTGATCATCCAGATATCCATCCGGAAGCATGTTTGTTCGAATTATTTTTTCCAGGTCCTTCACCACAAATTCCGGTTCTTTTCGCACCATTTTAGCCAATTGATCAATGGAACAGAAATTAGCACCGCCAACACATTTTAAATAAAGCTTTAAACGAGAGAGCCTTCCCCTTAGTTTGCAGCCTTTCCCCAACATCAAGGCTGACATTGCCCCAAAGGGAATCACCCCTGCCAAAAAGACACCAAAAACCATTTCCATGGCCATGCCGGTTATAGCGGAAAGCATAAGTCCAAAAACCGATAACGCGGCAACCAGACCAAATAGACCCCCAAAAACCAAAAGCAGAACGCTGGCCACCTGTTTCCATGGGAAATTAGAATCCGAATACCGCAGGGGCGTTACCTGCGGCATCATTGGGTCTGCCATAGGCTCTTCTGGCCTTTTGCGAGAGCGTTTATTCCGCTTGTGACGATAAGCGTAGGACTTCCCTCCAAATGCACCATGAAAGGTGTCTTCTACCTCATTCTTTAAATCCTGGAATTCTTCGGATCGAACCACATCTTTCACACTATGACTGATCTGTCTTCCCAACATCGAAAAAAATTTTTCAAACATATTGTTTCCTCACTATGTAGTTCTTTAAAAAGGACAGCTTTCCATTCCAGTGTCTGAAACTGAAAATCTGTTTTTGTGCCCCAGCTGTTCCGGAACCATCACAACAGCTATCTCTTTCTATTGTGTCACGCATCAAAAGCCATTTACTCTGTGATGCTGCACTTTTATTATACCGAAATAATACGAAATTGACAACATTGTATTCGATATAGGTGTTCCACCCCTTCTTTTTAACCTTGTTTATTTTCTTCTTTTTACGAAATATGTCAAAGTTTGAAAAATTTTGAAAAAAGTTTTAAAAACATATTGACATATAGCAGAAAACCAGATATAATAATCATCGTTGTCCCGGTAAATTGTTTCCGTGTTTTACACACGGCTCGGTAGTTCAGTTGGTTAGAACGCTAGCCTGTCACGCTAGAGGTCGACGGTTCGAACCCGTTCCGAGTCGCCAATTTGCTGCTATGGCTCAGTTGGCAGAGCACGTCCTTGGTAAGGACGAGGTCACGCGTTCGAATCGCGTTAGCAGCTCCAATAAAAACCGCTTAGTTTAAAACTAAGCGGTTTTTTTGTTTTGAATTTAAAAATAACAGCAGATTACTTTAATTTGGAATGTATCAGAAAAGTGAAAAAAGGGCAACTTTTTATCAGGTTTTAATCTACAAAGTGATTTTGCCAAAGAGAATCACAAGTGAAAAACCACTGACTAATTTGCTTTCGCGAAATTTTTCGCAGCACCTGTCGTTTTTGGCATTGGGACTCTGTCAATCGTTTCTCATCCTTACAATCTTTTCCTGAATTGAGATAAAATACAAATAGAAAAGAGGTGATAAAGTGGATTATACGATACCCGAAACCACTGTTTTATACTCAGCGCTGCAAGCATATAAAAATCAATGCATTGGATATTTGCAAAACCCCAAAAATGCAGAGGAAATCACAAAAACCGGAGAAGAAATTCGCGACATCCAACCCCTAATGGAAAAAGTAAAGACCGATTTTATTGCCCGCGGTGGAGATGAAACATTACTTGAAAACCCTTTGGAACATTAGCCTGTTTCGCTTTCTTAATTTTTAAAAAAAGCAATCACCTTTCTTATGAATTAAAATAGTCCGCATTGCCGTCTTTGTGCTTTGGCTCAAAGGCGGCAAATTCATTTTCGCGCATCTTTTCTCTTGCCCCTTCCCCGTGCGTCTGTCCAAAAAATATAAGCTATTTTTAAAAGAAAATTTTTGTTATATTTACAAAAAAGGAACCACATGCTTAACATGCAGTTCCTTTTGTAGATAGTATTTATTTGCGATGCCAATATAGCTTTCGAAAAACCAGCCTATTCAATCGAAGTCCCGGCCCCAGAACTATAATTCTTCATGCCGGGGATTTTGCGCAACCACTCGTGCCGCATGATACAATGCATTTAATAAATCGGTTTCGTACTGCAAAGAAAGCGTATCTAGCTTTGAATACACTTCCCCTTCATAAGTTGCTACATATTTAGGCGGAATTCGATTTAAAGCATAAGAAGCAATATCCATTCTGCATTTTTCACATTTGCAGCATCCCAGCTTTTCAACGCACTCATCTAGTTTGAGCAAAATCAGTGACTCTGCCAAATTTTTTAAAACAATTTCCATCACAGCCACCTATTTCTTTCTTATAAATAATTTTTGGAATATTTTACCAATAGTTTCTTTTTATACTAACACTATGCAATCAAAAAGTAAATTGAATTTTGATGAAACTCGCCATTTTCCATTTATAGTAACTTTTTGTGTGATACATTCCAAAAAACGGCGGATTTCTCAGAAAAACACTTCTGCCATTCTATAAATCTGCGGCTTTTGAATTCATATTCTTGGTTACTCCAGCGAATAAAACCGGATTTTACTTCTTGATTTCTTATCCTCTTATCATAGCGTCAATGCCGAAAGCTTTCATTAAAATCTTTTTCCTTTCTTCCCTTTATCAAACTTAACAAATTAAAAACATATCATTTGATATTTCATTTGTTGCAATTGCAACTGATTTTTTTGCTGGAAACCGGTATCTTTAGAGCAGTAAAAGATGTTAAAATCTGACAAAAGGAGCAATTCACATGGGTAATTTAACAAATCTGAAAAAACAGCATACCGAAGTGTTGGAATTAATAAAGAACATAGAAAAATTAAGCTATCCGAATATGAAAGAGGAGGCCGCCAGCGAGATTGCCTATTGCATCAATACTTTATCCGGGAAGCTCAAAATGCACCTTTTATCCGAAGATAAATTTCTGTATCCCCATCTGTTAAATCATCAAAACAAAGCGATTAAAGACACTGCCCACCGATTTAATACAGAAATGAGCGGACTTTCTGAACAGCTAAAGGACTTCGTATCCCAATATAATACCCCAGCCAAAATTCTTCAAAACAAAAATGAGTTCATGGCAAAAAGCCCGGAAGTGTTCCGGCTGATTCGAGAAAGAATCAAAAAAGAAGATCACGACTTATATCCGCTACTTGATGAAAGTTCCTTTTAAATCACTTGCCAAACAAATCAAGAGCATGAAATTCACGGATGACGATATCAACTAAGAAAAACCCTCTTTACGAAGGACTCCAAGTCATTTTATTTGGCAGCTTACAGTTCCTTAAAACATCTTGCATCGTGCGAACAGCGATAGAAAAACTGAAATAGACACAAAAACCAGTGAAACCACCTGTTCCATTCTAAATAGAACAGGTGGTTTCACATTTAGCCTGCAAATCGGCAAATCATTGAGAAGCTCCCTTTACAATAATCCCACTATAAATTAAACGCTTTTCGAAATTCCCGAGGGGTGATTCCATGAATTTTTTTAAATGCAGCTGCAAATTTAGCTGCATTTTGATAGCCGCAGCGTTCTGCAATATCCCGAATACTCAGGTGATCTTCTGATAAAAACTGCATCGCCCGTTTCATGATTTCACGCTGGATATAATGATACAGCGGGATTCCATAGATATTTTTAAAGGACAGGCGAAATTTGCTTTCACTCATCCCGGCACGTTTGGCCAATTCGCTCACCGGGGGAACATTCAGAATATCCTGATCCATTTCAGTTTTGACATGAAATACCTTTTGCTCATTTTCCCATGTGACATAATTCCGGCGGTGGCTTCTTCTTTTTGGCACTTCGGGAGCATTGCGGGCAATAGAGGCCAAAAGGTGAAGCACCATGCCTTCAAACCCCAAAAGCGGCATATCCATATTGCGAACCCCCCAACGGATTTGTTCCAAAATCAGCATGGTATTTGGCGTGTTATAATTTTCTGATTCCCAGTCCATGGCATCGGTAATTCCCATTCTGGTTTTCTCTTCGCGCGCCTGCAAAAAAGATTGGATAAAATCATCAAAAACCAGAACGCTGGTAAAACAAGCGTGTATATCTTTTGGGAAAGTAAATCGAAACTGTTTTTGTGGGTTAATAATGACATGGTTCATAGGGGTCAGGCATCGAGCCGGTTTCCCC
The DNA here is from genome assembly GCF_900240385.1 of Clostridium minihomine. Lineage (GTDB taxonomy): Bacteria > Bacillota > Clostridia > Oscillospirales > Acutalibacteraceae > Faecalispora > Faecalispora minihomine. The sequence goes on from NZ_OEQH01000003.1 coordinate 511,948, forward strand.
TGCTGACTGTAAATAACCTCACCGCAGTCAACGCAAAAAATCCACATGCAAGGCTTTGAAACATTCACCGTATGGGTAATTTTCTGGTTGGGTGTAAACCATGCACTGGAAACAAACAGTCCCGGCGCAGGCCGCATTTCTGCAATCCATCCATTGGACCAATGCGGGGGGAACTGATAGCTTTTTCCATTTCCATAGGCCAATTGTTTTAAATTATATTTTTCTGCCACAGCAAGCCAAGCTGCTTTTTCATACTCATCCATTTTTTAACACCACAATCTTTAAAATAAGATATTTATATTATAAACTGCGCTTGAAATTGACACAAGATAAAAATACTCCATTTTGTTTTAATTATAATCCAAGAATAAAATTCAGGCCTTTTGATTTCCCCTTCTTATCCTCTATTTTACTGGACAAACACAAATTTGTAAAATTCTTTTCTTCTGACAACAAAATGAAAAGTATATTGACGGACTGTTGGATTCATGATAATATTCAGCCTAGTTAGACTCATCTAACTCGAAGAGCATTACACAATTTAAGCGCTTATGTTGTATTAGAAAAAACAGGTGAAAAAAAGGAGTATTCTATGAAAAAGCTTTTCAGCCTTCTTTGCGTATCTGCCATGCTTTTGACATCCTTAACCGGATGCGTCGGAACCAACGGCACCGACGGTGCGCAAACCAATTCAGATACATCAGAATCCGCAACCCGCACAGTCAGCACTGTAATGGGTGACATTCAGGTTCCCTCTAATCCTCAAAGAATCGTGGCCAACTGGTATGTGGGCGATGTAATTGCCTTAGGCCTGAACCTGGTGGGATACAGCGCCTGGGAACAGGAAACCATGCCTTTTTATGAGGAACTTACCGCTTCCACTAAACTGGAAAACTGGTCACCGGAAGACGTTATGAAGCTGGAGCCGGATTTGATTGTTACATATCAGGAAGAGGATTTTGAGAAGTTCGGAAAAATTGCACCGGTTTTGGTGATTCCAGAAACCCCCATCACCTCTTTAGAACGCACGATGATTCTTGGGGAAGCCACCGGGCGCGCTCAAGAAGCCGAAGCCGCTGTGAAAAACTTTGAAACCAAACTGGCTGCAGCCAAAGAAGAATTGCAGAACAATGCTTTTCAGGGCAAAACCTTCAGTATTTTAGAGGACTGGGGTCCTTCCGGCGATTGGAGCGGTGTGGCTTATGAAACCGGATCCAGAGGCGGCACTTTGGTTTATGAATATCTGGAACTGAAAAAGCCCGAAAAACTGGAAAAGCTGGTTGCAGAATCCGGCAAAGGCCGGGGCACTTTAAGTTATGAAGTGGCACATGAGTATTTCGGCGATTATATCTTGTGGTTCCAGCAAGAAGGAAAAGATTCCGAGTATGCCAAAACAGAAATCTGGAAGAGTATTCCGGCGGTTACCGAAGGTCGGCTTGCAGCAATTCCCGGCAAATATCAGGGCCTTTTCTATTATTCCGACGTTGCCAGCCTGACCGCTCAGCTGGACTATATTATCGACACACTCAACAAACTGGCAGAATAATCCCCCGAAAGGAACATTTGGAATGCAACAGACCATCCCCTTAAAGCAAAAGCGGCGCGGAACCGCTCGCTTTGCAATTTATATGGCTGTGGGGCTTGGGTTGCTGGTGCTTGTGTCGGCGGCGTCGATCTCATTCGGCGCCGCTGAGATGCGTTTGGCCACAGCATGGGAAGCGATTTTTCGTTTCGACCCCTCAAAAACAGAACACCAGATTATTCAAACCCTGCGTTTCCCCCGAACCGTAGCCGACATTCTGGTGGGGTGCAGCCTGGCCGTCTGTGGTGCTATTATGCAAGGAACCACCCGCAATCCACTGGCGGATTCCGGCCTGATGGGCATCAGCAGCGGCGCCGGATTTGCCATCGCATTATGCATGGCATTTTTGCCAGCCAGAACTTACAGCCAAACCATGCTGTTCGCCTTTATGGGCGCAGCCGTAACCACCTTAATGACCTATTTCATTGCCTCCTTGGGAAAAAGGGGCATGACCCCCCAGCGTCTGGTGCTGGCCGGAATGTCCATTTCCGCGCTGTTCGGCGCATTCAGCCAATACATTGCCATAAAGTATCATTTGGGGCACGCTCTTGCCTATTGGACCGCCGGGGGGACCGCCGGCGCCAAGTGGAGCGAGCTGGCAATTGTGGCTCCCTTTTTTGTAATCGGCATTTTGGCGTCTATCGCCATCTCTCCTTCTGTTACGGTGTTGAGCCTTGGGGAAGACGTCGCCACCGCGCTGGGCCTGAAGACACGGCTGATCAAAGGAATTTCCACCCTTATTGTTTTAGTGTTAACCGGAATTTCCGTCATTGTTGTTGGCCCTGTAGGCTTTGTAGGTTTGATTACCCCGCACATCGTGCGATATTTTATCGGCGTGGATTACCGCTATATCATCCCCGCTTCTGCGGTATATGGGGCACTGCTGACCGTGGGGGCCGATTTAATCGGGCGGCTGATCAACAAACCCTATGAAACACCCATCGGAATCATCTTTGCTGTTGTGGGTGTCCCCTACTTCCTTTATCTTGCCAGAAAGCAAAGGAGGGAGTTCGAATGAAGAAAAAACGCTTTACGCAAAAACGCGGAATCTTTTTAATTTGTATTCTCATTCTTTTGGTGCTGTCAATTGCCGTCATCAGTATTAATTCCGGCAAGATGAATCTGTCACCAACAGAAGTATTGACGGTGCTGTTTGGCAAGGGAAGCGCCCGGCAGAATCTGATTGTATTTGAGTTTCGCCTTCCCCGTATTATTCTTGCCATTCTGGTGGGCTTGGGCATGGGGGCTTCCGGCTGTATTATGCAGAGTCTTCTTCGCAATGACATGGCCAGCCCGGGAACCCTTGGCATCAGCTCCGGTTCCGGATTGTTTGTCCTTCTTTTTGTGGTTTTTTTCTCAAAGCAAACGATGTCTTCTGCCATCGTATTGCCGCTTTTGGCTTTTGTGGGCGGAATGACCGCCGCCGGGCTGATTTTTCTGCTGTCTTACCGCCGGGGAAAAGAAATTTCACCCACCGGGCTGATTTTAACCGGTGTGGCACTCAGCAGCGGCTATGGAGCATTTACCACTTTGCTGACTTTAAGGCTGGACGAATCTCAAATGGAGTTTATTCAGCGTTGGAATGCCGGCAGCCTGTGGGGAGACAACTGGAACTATCTTTCCATTTTAGCCCCTTGGACACTAATCCTTTGCGGCTATGTGTTTTACAAATCCCGTATTTTAAACACACTTCACCTGGGGAACCAAACAGCCACAGGCCTGGGCGTTGCGGTAAAGCCCGAGTTTCTGGGCTTGTCTGTTGCGGCGGTGGCATTGTCATCGGGAAGTGTGGCTTTGGGCGGAAATTTTTTCTTTGTGGGAATGATTTCCCCCCATATGGCCCGAAAACTGGTGGGGCCAAACCACAAGCTGCTGCTGCCGGCGTCTTCTTTGGCAGGAGCCATAATCGTGCTGCTGGCAGATACCATAACCCGCACCATCAGTCTGGGAACCGATGTACCCACCGGCATTATTATCACGGTGCTGAGTACGCCATATTTTCTGTATCTGCTGGCAAAGGCAAATTAGGAGGATACTATGAACAGCATTGCAACAGAAAAATTAGATGTCGCCTATGAAGAGAATCTAATTGTAAAAGCGTTAAACATGGAAATTCCCCATGGAAAAATAACATCCATTATCGGGCCGAACGGCTGCGGAAAATCCACCGTGTTAAAAGCGGTGGGGCGTATTTTGAAACCCAAAAACGGAATGGTGTATTTAAGCGGAGAAGATATTCGGAACCTGACCACTAAGGATATCGCTAAAAAAATGGCCATTTTGCCGCAAACCCCCACTGCCCCCAGTGGATTGACGGTTGGGGAACTGGTGGCATACGGGCGTTTTCCCCATCAGAAAGGGTTTGGCCGGCTGACCCCGCAAGATAAAGAAATTGTCAAATGGGCCATTCATGTTACCAAACTGGATGAATTGGAAAACCGGGAGGTTGACACGCTTTCCGGCGGGCAGCGTCAACGAGTATGGATCGCCATGGCACTGGCGCAGCAAACCGACCTGATTTTGCTGGACGAACCCACCACCTATTTGGATCTGGCTCATCAGCTGGAGGTGCTGGAGCTTTTGAGGGATTTAAATACACAGCAGGGCTGTACCATCGCCATGGTGCTGCATGATCTGAATCTGGCCGCCCGCTTTTCAGATTATATGATAGCCATTCGTGGCGGCCATATCATCCGGCACGGGACACCGGATCAGGTGATGATGCCTTCTGTTTTGCAGGAAGCATTCAGCATAGACGCTCAAATTGTTTCAGATCCCCGCACCGGCCGCCCGGTTTGCATCACCTATGATTTGCTGCGGGAACAAGATCCGGCCAGAAGGGAGAAAATTGCTATATGAAAACAGCGTTGCGCGTATTGCAGGGAGCAAAACACTATTGGGCACACCTTGCAGCGGCGTTTGTAGCGGTCATCATTTCTACCATTGCCGGATTCTATACCCCTTGGGCACTGCGGGAACTCACCAATCTGGCCACACAAGGCGGCGAAGATTTTGCGGTTCAGTCAATGCGCATCGGCCTTCTGCTTCTGGGAGCCACCGTTTTGCAAACCTTGGGAGCTTCTGCTTCCGGATATCTGAACCACTATGCAGCACTGCATTATGTGAAAGATCTGCGCACCCAGCTATACCGAAAGCTGCAGCATATGAGTCTGCGGTATTTTAACCACAGCCGAACCGGGGATTTGACCGGGCGCGTTGTCAATGACGCCATGCAGGCAGAAATTCTTCTGGCTCATGTCATCCCTGATTTTATCGTAAATGTTTTAACTTTTACCGGGGTTGGTTTTTTGCTGGTTACGATTAATGCAAAGTTGGCGTTTGCCAGCCTTGCGGCAATCCCCTTCCTTTTGGGCATTACCATTTGGCAAAGCAGACACTTGTCCCCCATCTGGAAAGAGAATTTTAAAGTTCGCGGAGAGCTTTCCGGCACAGTACAGGACAATTTGTCCGGCATAAAAGAAATCCAGATTTTTAACCAGCAGGCACAAGAAGAAAAAAAGGTGGCGGGGCTGTCTTTGCGGCATACCAAAGCATACCTGAAAGCCAGCTTCTTTATTGAAACCACCTATCCCCTCTTGGCTTTTTTTACTGCCCTGGGAACTGTAATTGTCATTATTCTCGGCGGCCGTCTGGTGGGAACCGGTGAAGTCAGCATTGCGGATATTGTCGCTTTCGTGATGTATCTGGGCATGTTCTACGGACCCATAAAAAACTTTTCTCGCCTGATAGAAATGGCCGGAGAAGCCACCGCCGGGTGTCGGCGCGTCTTTGAAGTAATCGACGAAACACCGGATGTAGAAGAGAAGAAAAACGCCAAGAAAATGCCCCTTGCAAAGGGAAACATCGAATTGCGGGATTTGTCCTTTGGCTACAACCCAGAAACCCCTATACTGTCAAAGGTAAACCTGACTGTGACGGCGGGCCAAACCATAGCACTGGTCGGCACGACAGGTGTTGGAAAAACTACCATTGCCAGTCTATTAAATCGTTTTTATGACCCATGGGAAGGCAAGGTTCTCATTGACGGAATCGACATTTGCGAAGTAACCCTGTCCAGTCTTCGCGACAATATTTCCATGGTATTGCAAGACACTTTTCTCTTCAACGGGACAGTGTATGAGAACATTGTTTATGGCTACCAAGGCTCCACACGCGAACAGGTTATTGCCGCGGCCAAAGCCGCTAACGCCCATACTTTCATTATGGAACTGGAAGAAGGCTATGATACCGTAATTGGAGAGCGCGGAGTTCGCCTTTCCGGCGGCCAAAAGCAACGGCTATCCATTGCCCGGGCGATTTTGCGCAATGCCCCCATACTGATTCTGGACGAAGCGACCTCAGCACTGGATACCAAAACAGAACAAGAGATTCAGGATGCTTTGGATCTATTCTCGAAAGAGCGGACGACTCTGATTATCGCTCACCGGCTTTCCACCATTCGGAATGCAGATAAAATTGTGGTACTGGACGGCACCGGCATTGCCGAGCTGGGAACTCATGATGAACTCATACGGCGTGGCGGCATCTATGCAGGGCTTCACCAGGTACAGGCCAGTTAATCGGCTATTCTCTAAATAAAATCGATGAACACTCTTTCTGGCTAATCCTTTTTATGTAACTTATAGGACAATAACTAAACAAACCTTTCTCTTCCCTTAGTCGAATGTGCATTTTTACCGCACGTTTCGCTAAGGGATTTTTATTTGTTTTAATTTAATAATTTAAATATTAATATCATTACATAATAGCTAAGAAAAGCCCCGGAACCTTCTTTTAGAAGCACCGGGACTATATATTTTAATGAATGGATGCATAAATTATTTTAAGAATCTTTTCCCTACATTTGTGATGAGTTTCTGTAGGCATACGGCAAGATTAACTCAAACGAATAATCATTAAAGATGCACCTACACCGCCAGAAATCAAGGTGGCACTTCCGATTAAACCCGAAACTAATTGTAACGATACAGTAGTACCAGACGTCAAGTACAGTTCCACCTCACCCTGAAACCGGGAACGAGCCAGCCCAACAGGAACTGTGGCCTGCGGCAGCGCAGCCGAATTAACCACGAGTCGGGCTCCCATCAGCAATGCCAGTGTAAGGTTAATGGAATACGAAATTCGATAGAAGCCGTCCTGATTTATCGTAAACACCGTATTGCCGGAACTGGCGGTTACACCCGTCAAGAGCTGCGCATTGGACAAAGGAATATTGGCTGTAGAGCCTAAAATCAGCAATGGAAAAGAAGTGCCGGAAGTATTCACTGCAAAGCTGGACGAAACAGTTGGCGAAACGGGAGCCGGGGCACCTTGAAGTCCGGCGCTCCCTGTTGGGCCCGTATCCCCTGTGGGACCGACTGGGCCAGTAGGGCCGATTGGGCCAATCGGCCCCGGAAGGCCAACAGGTCCAGTTGGACCAACAGATCCGATTGGGCCGGCTGGGCCGGTATCCCCTGTGGGAGAACCAGTTGGGCCGGTTGGCCCGGTTGGCCCGGTAGGACCCATAACGACAGGAGTCTGTACGGCATCTGCAAATTTACCATTTAACAGCATTTGATTTTCTAAAAGTGAGTTTAGAACATCTTGCATACTTTGATTGGCATTTAAAACATCATCCACCGTGCTGTTTTCCTGCAATCCAGGAAGAGTTCCAACCGCATATTGGATGCTTTCCCCCTGAGCGTTCAGAATATGGCTGAGTGCCAGTTCTTCTGAAGCAATAGACGATATAATCTGATTAACCGCATTATCTCTGGGAATATTGGGGTTATCGGGAAATGAAGGCTGTGACATATTTCTCCCCTCCTTAACTTAAACGCACGATCATAAGGGAGGCGCCTGCTCCCGATACCAGAGAAGCATTTACGTTTGCACCAAACAAATAAAGCGAAACTGTAGAGTTAGCAAGCAGATCAACCAAAATCTCAGCAGAGTAAGTGGAAAGATTGATCAGCGATACAGGAATATTGGATGCAGGCACCAAAGCAGCATTGACATAAATACCCGCGCCCAACAGCAAAGAGGCAGTTGTATTAATTGTATAGGAAATGCGATACCGACCGGGGGTTGCCACAGTAAACACCGTGTTGGTTCCATCCACTGTAATTCCGGGAGGTAAAATCTGATTGTTGGGAAGCGGCACCGGCGTACCCAGGGATACCGCTACCAGTGAACCGCCGCCGTTTGTCGCATAAGCAGTGGTTTGCGTTACATTCACGCCCGTGGGTCCGGTGGGGCCCGTGGCACCAGTTGAACCAGTTAATTAAGGAAAACTGCCAAAACCCTATGTAGGCTTTTGTTAAGGAAAACTGCCAAAACCCTATGTAGGCTTTTGTTTTGATTGGCCGGGGCATAGATTAACTCAATCTTAGGCTGGTTTTCTTCTCCCAGCATAACCATTTCCATTCCCGCCGTGTTTGCCGTCAATCGGAAGTCCAAGTACACCATAATAAAAGACGAGAGCTGCTTCAAGATTTTTTACCGGTAGAGTAACCCAAGAAAAATTCATGATTTTAATCCTTCTAAGGAGTTATCATTAAGCTTGGGTAAGCTTATTATCTTTAATAAAACCAACAAAATATAAAATTGCTGCAATAACTATAAAAATAGAAAAGGACAGGTACATACGACTGTAACCAGCAGATGCCGCAATGATACCGCCAATGACCGAACCAAACCCAATCCCTCCGTCAAACCCTGTGAAAAAGGTTGCATTTGCGGCACCCAAACGTTCCTTAGGAGCGCGCATAATAGCCATTGTTTGAAAACTGGATTGCACTGCGCTGAAACCCGTACCATAAATAGCAGCGCTGATTAAAAACATAACCAAGGTGTTTGACTTTGATAAGAAAAACATAGCTACCATCAGTAGTAACAGACCGGGAAATACAATCACATTAAAACCGAACCGGTCTGTCAGTTTCCCATAAATGGGCCGTGACAGCAACAAAAATGCGGCATAAACAGTAAAAAACATACCAATATTGGCTATGTTTTTCTCGGCGGCATACAAGGATAAAAAGCCCGTTAGGGAACCGTAAGTAGCACTGGCAAAAAACATAATCACAGAGGGAAATACGGAAGCACGTTCATAAGGTGCCAGTTTTACATTTTTAGTATTCTGGGGAGCCTTTTCAGTGCTTTTAATAAAAATGGATAATAGCAATACGGCTATAGTAAAACCTGCTGACAAAAATGTAAGAGGATTGAAGCCATAAGCGGCTAATACTCCAAGTCCTATACTTGGAGCCAATGCGATAGCCAGGCTGCTGGATAAGCTGAAAAATCCCATTCCTTCCCCAAAACGATGTTTTGGAATTTGGTCTGATGCGATTGTGCTGCTGGCGGTACTGGCCATTCCCCAGCCAAGTCCATGTAAAAATCGAACGGCGATAATTGCACCTAGAGAAGGGAGCCAACCATAGGAAAGAGTGACAAGTATAAGGATACACAGCCCCCCTATGAGTATGCCTTTTCTGCCCATTTTATCAAGAAGCATTCCTGAAACAGGGCGTATCAAAAGAGACGCTACGGTTGATGCGCCTATAATCCAGCCAAGCATTGTATTGGAACCGCCTAAAGATTTCGCATGTATTGGCAGCGTTGGCAAAAGCATTTGAAATCCACAAAACAAGAGTAGATTGAGGATCGATATAATAATAAAATCTTTTGTCCATAACGGTGTTTTTTGTTGTTCCATTGCGTATCTCCTTGCTGTATCATGTTTACTTATTCGGCTTTTGTATATAACTGCGTTTTTTCCTCTACCAAACCATCCAGAATAATTTTCAGCAAAGAAACAGCTTGGTCTGCTTCCTCTTTTGACAAGTTCCGCGTCGAAATTTCAATGAGTTCTAAAAACGTCTTTTGTATATGGGGGATAATTTGCTTCCCTTGTTCCGTTAGATATAATTGCACGAAACGCTTGTCCGCCAAAAGAGTTTCTTTTACCACATAACCCTGTGAAATAAGGTTTTTGACCGCTTTTGCTGTGGTAGATTTATCTACAAATAATCTTTCGCTAAGTTCTTTTTGTGTGATACCTTCATTCTGTGATATGACATATAAAAAATCGTGCTGTCCGCTTCGGATAGGGATGCCCTGCAATTTTAAACTTAATATGCTTTGTAAATTCCGATAAATGGCTGCGTTCAATTTTCCTATATTATCCATTACTGTTTTGCCTCCATAATTAGTTGAAAGGGAAACTAATAAAATTATAGCAAAAAGCAGTTTGCTGTGCAACTAATATTTTACTTAACCATATCCGCGATGTAGGCAAGGACTTCTTCCGGCGTTGGCTGTTCTCCCTCATGGGGAATGGCTTTCCAGAACGCCTGTCTGTGGGTTGGGGCTTGTCATTGCTTCCTATATCGCAATTTCAATTTCCTGGCGTACATCCCTCTCACTGATTCCTTTTTGTTTGGCAAGTTTTTTCAGTGCCTTTTTTGCTTTTGCAGTATCCATTGTGCTCTCTCCTTTTCCCCTAACAAGCTGTCGCGTCTTTTACCTCACACTTCGGGCCAATTTGGCCAGAAGTGTGAGGTAAAATTAACAGCCATCACTTTTGTTGATAAAGCGGTGGCTGTTTGTGTTTTCTCATAGGACAATCCGAGAAATACATATTCATGGAAAGGAGGGGGCGATTGTGATTGAAGAAACGTATTCCAATATCAGAGTTGGCAAGCGTAGACATAGAAGCAGTAAACAAAGAGGATTTAGTTGATGTTAGCGGCTTCACCTTTGATACGACTGTACCGCAGGAACAACGTGCGGCAAAAGTCATAGCAGCAGTAAAAAATCCCTATTGTTTTCGTGTGGGTGATATGGGTGTGAAGCTAGAGTTTCCAGAAAACGCTCCCCCATTGCAAGATGTGTTTGCCGACTTCCTGAAACGCAAGAAAAGCGGCCTGTAAAGCCAGTTTACAGGCCGCGGCAACATTTTTCGCATTACGCTGAAATAGTATAATATAAGTGTAATGTGATAGGAAGGAGGACACATGGCACGAACTAAAAATAGGGGTTTTGAGGAAAAAATATTCGCACCTCAAAATATCCGCTGGAAGCTTGGTCAATATATCCGCCTATCCAAAGAGGATTTAAACCGTGGAAAAGACGACAGTAACAGTGTTGTCAATCAAAAGGCGTTGCTTGATGATTACTATGAGCAGCACATAGACGAGTTTGAAAGCGTTCAGCCGCCTTATGTGGACGATGGGTACACTGGAACGGACACCAACCGAGGTAGCTTTCAAAGATTACTTTCTGACATATACGCCAAAAAGGTAACCTGTGTTATCGTCAAAGACCTTTCTCGCCTATCCCGTAACTATACGGACGCAGGAAGCTTGATTGAAAATCTGTTTGTGCAGATGAATGTACGTTTTATCAGCTTGGCAGAGGGCATTGACAGCTACTTGAACCCAGACAGTATTTCCAATCTCATTGTGCCGATTACCAATGTTATCAACGACAATTTCTGCTACCAGACTTCAAAGAAGATACGGCAGGTTTTTGATATGAAGCGGCGCAATGGTGAGTTTATCGGCGGGTTTGCCGCCTATGGTTACACGAAGAACCCAAAGGACAAAAACGCCTTAATCGTTGATGAAGAAGCCGCCGAGGTCGTAAAGAATATCTATGAGTGGTTTTTGGACGGTATGAGTAAAAATGCTATTGTACGAAATCTTAATGACCGTGGCATTTTGTGTCCGTCCGAGTACAAGAAAAGCAAGGGCCTCAATTATCAGCACCCAAGCGGTTCAGAAAGGCCCTTATGGAGCGCAAAGACGATAACCGACATTTTGAAAAACCGCCTTTATGTAGGAGATATGGTGCAAGGCCGCCAGCGTGTGAAAAGCTACAAGATACATACGCAGGAACAGGTTCCCGAAAATGAATGGTACATTGTGGAGAATACCCATGAGGGGGTCATAGAACGGCCTATCTTTGAGAAAGTGCAGGAATTGCTAAAGCGTGACACCCGCACCGCTCCACAGAAAAAGAAACTCTATCTGTTCAGTGGCTTTCTCCGTTGTGCCGATTGCGGCAAGGCTATGAGCCGCAGTCAAGTAAAAGGCACGGTGTACTACTTCTGCCGCACCTATAAAGACCAGTCAAAAACGGCTTGCACCAAACATTCCATTAATCACAACCGGCTGGAAGCGGCAGTATTGTATGCCATTCAACAACAGGTATATCTTGCGGTACACTATGCCAACACTTTAGAATACATCAGCACCGCACCGCTTCAAAAAAGTCAGTCCATTCGGATTGAAGTACTCATAGACGCGAAAGAAAAGGAACGCTCCAAAATCATGCGTTACAAGCAATCCATTTATCAGGACTGGAAAGACGGAGAAATCACCCACAGCGACTACCGCCATATGAGCGAAAATTACGAACGGCAAATAGCCGCTTTGGGCGAAATTTTGAAAAACCTACACGCAGAACGTGAGGAATTGCAAAACGGCATTACCGCCGAAAGCCCTTGCTTGGTGGCTTTCAAGAAGTTTGAAACTATCGACAAACTGGCGAGAGAGATTTTAGTTGAACTTGTAGACCATATCAAAGTACATGAGAACGGCAACATCAGCGTGAAATTTAAATTCGCTGACGAGCTACGCCGGGTAATGGAATACATTGAAATCAATACCCAATCCGAAGCGGTTTAACAGGCCGCTAATAAAAAGGCAGTTTGTTTTCCTAATAAAACAGGTTCAGTTAACCCTGTGGGGCCTGTGGGGCCTGCGGGTCCTGTAGGGCCTGTAGCCCCTGTGGGCCCCTGTGCGCCAGCCGGCCCCATCGGTCCGGTGGGTCCGGCTGGTCCGGTTGGCCCGGTATCGCCGCCTGAAGGCCCGGGCGCTCCAGTAGGTCCTGTGGGGCCCGTGGGGCCCTGCATTTCTGACGAAGAAAGTGCCTGCTGCATTTTCGCCTTTAAAAATAACTGACTGTAAGCAGCGCTTTCCAACGTGCTGCGAATGCTTTGGTTCGCTCGAAGAATATCATCTATGGTTGCGTCAGGCCCTGTAACTCCTGGGATTGTCCCCAATACATACTGTAGTTTTTCGCCCTCAGAGTTAATGATATGACTCAGTGCTAATTCTTCCATCGCGATGGAAGACAGAATCTGATTTATAACATCTTCTCTTGATACGGAAGGATCTATTGGCGGAAAAGATGGAATAGACAAAAAAACACCTCCATATAATATCAAGCCAAGCTTGATCTGTGCTAATAATATATGGACTTTTCAGTGGTTTTGCTAGTACGTCCTATCTTATTTGGGAATAAACTATAGTAATAAGGAAGGAGAATTTTAATGTCCATGCCTGAATTTCCGCCACATGATCCATATCTGACGAGAGATCAGGCGCTTAATATGCTTCTTTCCTCTATTGCAATGGAGGAATTAGCACTCAGCAATATCATGAATGCGGAAAGTGAAAAAATTAAATATATATTGGGAAAGGAATCTCAAACCTGTCCTCAAGAAGTGATTGAGGTAAATAATAGTGTCACCTCTTTGTTAGAAACTGTAGCACAGCTGCAAATGCTCCTGAAAAATAAAATGGAAAAGGTATTAGATAAAATACCATCTCCTCCCCCCCCTCCAAAGCCTTGCCCTCCTCCACCGCCAGATCCCAAACCGCCGCCTTCACCCACCCCACCTGTTTGCTGTCAATGGGCTGTCTGTGGGGAATTTCAATCAAGATGTTTCCGCTGGATTCCCAATAACCGCCTCGTTTTTGAGTCCGGCTGTGGCTGTTCTGCTTTTCTGGCATCCTGTAATCCATCTGCCATTGTGCTTTTACCGGGCAAACAATATTCTCTTGGTTTTTCTGCCACATTGGAATGGAATACAAAAACAGATATTTGCATTGGTTTTGAGGCAGAAAACCAGCAAATTGGGTTTTATCCGAATTCGTTTTCTTCCCCTGCCGGGTGTGTGATTACCGGGGGCGGCGTTGTGTCAACTGTAGCATGTACGCAACCTGTTAAAGTCAGTTTAATTCTGTTATCAAAAGACAGCATTAAAATTCAGAGATCTATTTTAAGAGTAATTGAACTATAAATGGTTCTTATCATCGGTTTGCTTCTAAAAATCAGAATCGAAGTCAAGCTCAATGAAAGCGAAAATTCTCAATTTACCTTTCCAAAAAGAACTTTGCCGTTTTTATCATGGGCAAGGTTCTTTTATCCGTTGTTTTTTGGGAATGAAAAAAGCCAGGGCAGACAGCGGTTTGCTGTCTGCCCCAAAATTTATGACGTTACATTGCGAATAAAGTAAAGTGCCGGTTTATTGCTGAACCACAGGCCAAGCCTGGCAGCGTTCCTGAAAAAACACGTGCAGCACCAGTTCGATACAAGAACGAATCGCATAATACAACTCTATTTCAAAATCTTGTTCTTCCTTAAACTTTTGCTGAATTCTTTGATGCATATGTTCATAGATTTCATCAGCGTCCAATGGAACATCAATGGAGGGAACATAATCCAGTCCCCAAAAATATTCCAGCCTTCGGCTCATATAAAACAACAAATCTTGTTCATATTGAATATGTTCCGAAAGACTGCCGTCAAATTCCGGATTATGAGCCAAGCAAAAAAAATCAGAATAATAGTGACATAATACACCCAGTCGTTTCGACAGGCGCCGGTTATCGTCTTCCCATTCCGAACGGCACATGCGGGCAATTTTTCTGCGCATGAGTTCACGGCAGTAGCGCATCCGGTGCGGCCGAAGAAACGAAAGGGAATGATCCGGGCTGGTGTTTCCCTTTAAAAAGCTGGCTTTATCCAGGTGAACCCCATATTTGTCACGAACATATCCATAAACAATCAGTCCGATTAGCACATGATTCGGACTATTCATATCAGGCATTCCTCTCCCTTTTGGTTATTAGAAACATCGTTTTACACTATACCACATTTTTTCAAAAAGTAAAATCCTTTTTACACGATTCCAAAACTTACTTTATTCCATTATAAAAAAAGTGTGAATTTCTGTGAATGATACTTTCAGCCTGTATAATCATCAACAAACCGTTATTTTTTAGATTTTTTAAATAATTTTCATTGAATAATTCTTTTAAAATAGTCGATAATTAGCAAATTTGCTTTATATTGAAAGGGTATTATAATTTTTAGGAGGCTATTATGAAACGTAAATTAAGCTTGTTGTTGGCATTTTCGCTGCTTATGGTACTTTGCGCGTGTTCACAACAAGCAGCCAACGCCCCAAAAGAGCAACTGGACGGATATTTGACTTATGAAAGTACCAGTCCAAATATCAAATTGCAGTACCCCCCCACCTGGCTGGCCGTTCATTCAGAGGGTGAAAACGATTCCGAAGCACTAAAATCCATTTACGAAAAATCGGGAATTTCGGAAGATACCATAGAGCAATCACTAAGCCTTTACGACTTTGTACTGTTTGATTCAGAACTGGCTCTTCAGGACTGTGCGTCCAATCTAAATCTTATCTCTGTAGAAATGCCTGGATTTCAGGCCTCTAGCTTAAAGGGAAAAGAAGTACTGGATAGTATGAAAGAACAAACTGCGTTTGCCAGAGCACTGGACGGCGAAGACTTTGCTTTTGTTTCCGAACCGGAAAACAAAACAATCGCCGGCAATTTATATGTTATTTATCAATTTAATTACACGAAATCAGACATTCCCCTGTCTATTTATCAGGCCATTACCGCTTTTGACGAAACAATATATACCTTTACTTATACCACCCGTCAGGGAAGTTTGGATGATGCAAAACTGACCGAAATCAACAATGTTTTATCTTCCATTCAATTTACCAATGCATAAAAAGCCTCTGGCTCAATGCATGGCGTAATCAAACAGCCTGATGATACACACAACCAAAATGGCGAATGTTAAAATAAAAATGCCTGCATTGCCGGCATTTTTATTTTTCTCTTAATCAATAAAATCCACTCTAACGCAAAAGCATTGCACGATTTTTTTCTTTTTAAATTTATAACCGGGCTTCATCGATTCCGCATAAATTGCTTGACTATTCCGGTTCTACCGATATAATGTGTGTATATACATATCAATTGGAAATAAATGAAACAAATCAGGGGGAAAAGATATGCAAAAAACGCGTATCCTGCGCAAGGAAAAAATGCAGATGCTGTCCGGCTATTTCTTTTCGGTTTTAGGCGGAATCATTTGTGCGACAAACTTGAATACCATCATCATTCCATTAAAGCTATTTAACGGCGGATTTGTGGGTATTTCGCAAATTATGTCTGATTTCTTAATTCATGTATTGCATGTAAACATTCCCCCTACGTTTAATTTCTCTGGCTTTTTCCTGCTTTTGCTGAACGTTCCCCTGATGCTTTTGGCTTATCGGGAAATCAGCCGAGTTTTCTTTATCAAATCGGTGCTAACTGTAGCTTGCCAGTCTGTGGCTATGATGATCATTCCGGTGCCTTCCTCCCCCATTATCAGTGATTACCTGACCGCCTGTATTATTGGCGGCTTGATAGCCGGCAGCGGAATCGGCCTGATGCTGCGCTCTGGCGGTTCCGGCGGCGGAACAGACATCATCGGCGTTTACTGCTCTAAAAAATTCCCCGATATGAGTGTGGGCAAGCTTTCCATCTCTGTCAGCAGTCTGGTTTTCTTCTATTGCCTGTTCCGCTATGAAGTAGAAATTGTGGTTTACTCCATCATTTTTGCAGCCGTCACCTCGCTGGTGGTAGACCGGGCCCATTATCAAAACATAAAGTCCAGCGCCATGATTTTTACCAAGCATCCGGAAGTGGCCGATACAATTGTGCAGCTTTTGCAAAGAGGCGTCACTTGCTGGCAGGGCTATGGAGCTTATACCCACGAGTCCTCTTACATCTTCATGACGGTCGTTTCTAAATTTGAAATTAATCGAATCAAAAAGATCGTGCACGACATTGATCCACAGGCATTCATTATCATCAATGACCGCCTGGATATCAGCGGAAACTTCATCAAGCGCTTATAGATTCTAAAACCAATGAAATACTTGAGGGTATCTTAATAAAAGATTCTCTTTTCAAAAGAACCAAAGCAGGGAATTGCACCTGCTTTGGTTCTTTTAATCATACAAAGCGGTTCTCTGCCATCTGCCCTGGCGTGATAGAAAACAAAAAAAGAGATTCTCCCTAAAACCGGCGGAATTTCACCGCGCCTTAGGCAGCATCTCTTTTTTAATTTAAAATAGTTTCAAAAAACGAAGACTCACTGAGTACCGAAAATACGGTCGCCCGCATCGCCTAAACCGGGAACAATGTACCCCTGCTCATTCAGGCACTCATCAATATGGGCACAATAAATCGGCACATCGGGATGCGCCTTAACCAACGCCTCAACACCCTCAGGAGCAGCGATAATGCACATAAATTTAATGCTTTTGGGATGGCTTCTCTTAATGATGGTAATGGCATCCACTGCGGAACCGCCTGTCGCCAGCATGGGATCCAAAACAATCACATCACGCTCGCTGGTATCTTGGGGCAGCTTGCTGTAGTATTCCACCGGCTGCAATGTTTCATGGTCACGGTACAGACCAATATGCCCAACCTTTGCGGCAGGAACCATCTCTAAAACAGCATCTACCATACCAAGGCCGGCACGCAGAATCGGCACAAAAGCCAGCTTGCGACCCGAAAGCACCTTTGTGGTAGCAACAGAAACCGGTGTTTCCACCTGTGTTTCTACCAGCGGCAGATCCCGTGTTGCATCATAACACATCAGCATAGCAACCTCACCGATCAGGCTGCGAAACTCTTTTGATCCGGTGTTTTTATCCCTTAATAAAGTCAGCTTGTGTTGGATTAGAGGGTGTGTCATTTCAAAAACTTGATGTTCCATTCGTGTACTCCTTTACAGCTTTTCTCCGTTTTCTATTTGTTCAATTTGCGCGATCCGTCTGGCATGGCGGCCGCCTTCAAAAGGTGTTTCTAAAAACAGCTTTGCCAGTTTCACCGCTGTTTCCTCATCGATTACACGCCCGCCCATACAAAGAACATTGGCGTCATTGTGCTGACGAGTAGCCTGTGCACAGAACTCATTGGTGCAAACGGCCGCACGGATTCCCTTGACCTTATTGGCCGCAATAGAAATGCCAATGCCCGTGCCGCAACACAAAATTCCCTGCTCCGCTTTCCCCTGTGCCACATCGCTGGCTACCTGAAAAGCAAACGGTGCATAATCCACCGAATCTTCGCTGTAGCAGCCATAATCTTTGTACGGGATGGAATTTTGTTCCAAATAGGCCCGAACCGCTTCCTTTAAACGAAAGCCGCCATGGTCTGCTCCTAATACTACCATGCTTAGTCCTCCTTCTGATTTTCCAGCCGTTTTTTCAGCTCGCGCTCCGCCTGAGGCAGGCGCAGGTATACAGGCAGCAGTTCCCCGGCGGGTACCGCTTGTCCCTGCAAACAGGCCCGATACGCCGCTTTTCCCACACCAAAAGCCCGCTGATAAAGAGACGGTTCCGGCGGAAGAAGAGCAGAAAGCTCCTGAAACCCGTTTGTATTATAACATAATTTAGCTCCATCTCCAACAAGAAATAAAGAGCTGTTAAAGTTTTTACATTCTTGTGCCAAGTCCTCAATTGAAATGGCTCGATCCGGAGTCAATCGCTGAAATCCATCCTTTGTCAGTTGAAACAGAGCATTATAAACCTGTTCCCGCCGGGCATCCATCACCGCACATACCACGGCGCCGGGACAAGACAGGTTATAGGCCATTGCCTCTAAGGTAGAAACCCCCACACAAGGCTTATTCTGTGCCATTGCCATCCCTTTTACACAGGCCACCCCAATACGCACCCCGGTAAAAGAACCGGGGCCTGCTGCCGCGGCAAACAGGTCAATTTCATTGATGGATATTCCGGTGCAATCTAACACCTGTTGAACCATAGGCATCAGTGTCTGGCTGTGAGTCTGTTTGGTATGAATAAAAAATTCCCCCAGCAGACGGTCATCCTCCATCACAGCTGCGGAGGCCGCCACGGCTGTGGAATCGATTGCAAGAATTTTCATGGCTCTATCCCCTCTATTTGGAAAACTCGCTCCTGCTCTGTCTTTCCTGCCGCTATTTCTATGCGAATTGCGTCAGGCGGAAGCGCTCCCTCTATATTTTCACTCCATTCGATTACCAAAACAGCCTCTGTGTCCAGATAATCGAAAAATCCGGTGGAATACAGGTCGTCCCAGCTATCCACCCGAAACATATCAAAATGATAGACCGTCAGGCGGCCATGATACTCATTGACCAGTGCAAAGGTGGGGCTGCTGACCCCGGAAGAGATTCCAAGCCCATCTGCCAGACCCCGAGTGAATGCGGTTTTCCCCATCCCCATGCCGCCGAACAGCGCAAGGACTTCTCCCCCACCCAGCTTTTGCGCAATACGGCGCCCCAGTTCTTCTGTCTGTGCAGGCGAGTCTGTGACAATCTCCAACATAAATCCTCCTTTAAAAATCGTGCAAATAATCCGATGCTGGGCCAAAACTTTTAGACCCGACAGATTATTTCAATATATTATTGCAATCAGCTGCCTAATGTGGGCAGGCCAAACCTTTTTATATGCGTCTAGTTTTCAGTTCTATCTGAGTCAGCGGCATATTTCATCCCGCTATGTTGCTGTTGTGTGCCAACACAAACAATCATCTTAGGTTCTTTCAGCCGCTAAAAGCGCCGCTTGTGAGTGCGGCGTCAAGTTATTATACCACATCCTGTATTCGGATAAAAGTATTTGCTTGAACTTTAGTGCCTTTAATCATATAATAGGACAAGAGGTGAAATTATGGTGTTAGAATCCTTTCGATCGTATTTTCGGCGCACAAACAAACCCCTGTGGCTGATTATGATATCCATTTCAGTATTTGGGCTGCTGCTGGTTGCCAGCGTGACTCGAGCATTTAGCGTAAACTATTTTAAAACACAGTTAATCGCTGTGATTTTAGGGTACATTGCCGCATTTATTCTGACTCGCCTGAACTATCGGGAAATATCAAATTTCTGGTATCTGGTGGCGGGATTTTGTATTTTTCTAATTATTTACACACTGATTTTTGGACATGCTGCCACGGGAACTTCTGGTGTTGATGCCAGGGCATGGATCAAACTGCCCGGCGGAACTACGTTTCAGCCCTCTGAACTGGCCAAAATCGGCTTTATGATTACCTTTTCCAAGCATTTATCGGTTCTGGAGGAACGGGGACTTTTAAAATCCCCATTGTATGTGGTTTCTTTAGGGGCGCACGCCCTGATTCCCATGCTTTTGACCCATTTTCAGGGCGATGACGGTGCTGCTGTGATTTTTTTCTGCATGTTTTTGGCTATGTCCTTCGCAGCCGGAATACAGCTTCGCTATTTTGCTTTGGTTTTCGGCGCAATGATGATAGGTGCCCCCATTGCCTGGCAATATGTTTTGGCAGATTATCAAAAAACCCGCCTGATTAACATGATGAATCCGGAAGCCGATCCTCTCGGTGCAGGGCTTCAGCAGATCCAAGGAAAAATCTCGATTGGTTCCGGCCAAATCTTTGGGCGCGGTCTGTTTGAAGGTCCTCGGGTAGCCCGCAACAGCGTTCCCATTCAGCAAAGTGATTTTATCTTTTCAGTTGCAGGCGAGGAACTGGGGTTCCTCGGAACTTCTCTGATTCTGTTTTTACTGTTAGCACTGCTTTTGTGCACCCTGTACTGCGCCAGAAAAGCAAGTGATCCGCTGGGAACCTATCTGTGCTTTGGATTTTTTGGAATGATTGCTTCTCAAACGATTTTTAATGTAGGCATGTGTTTGAGTCTTCTTCCTGTTATGGGTGTAACGCTCCCCTTTTTCAGTGCCGGCGGTTCTTCCACAGCTTGTTTGTATTTGGGCTTTGGACTGGTGCAGAGCGTGTATATGTTTCAGCATGATACCGATAAGGTTCGATTACGGCTTTAAACGAATCAAAATAAAAAGAAGAAGTCCCTGCTTTTTAGGCAGGGACTTCTTCTTTACTGCATTATATGAATCATAAGAAGGGATGGCAAAAGTAAAATAAGGCTGGTTTTGAATGCAAAAATAAAAATCTAACAAAACAACAAATGTCTGTCTAAATCGTTAAAACCCCAATATATTCCAAAATTATCCACAGAATCACAGCTATGAAAAGGCAGACACAAGACACGGCAATCATAACAACGCTGCTCTTTGACAAAATGGAAAATAGGGTGCTGTTCTTTTTTAAATAATCAATATCAGATTTTTTCTTTTCTGCATTCCTTGCATAATAATACTGGTTGGTTAAAAACATTCCTACAGTGCTGATCAGCAGCAGCTTGCCGGTGTTTTGATAAGTGAAAATCCGAAAAAAAGAAACCCATAGCAAGCAGATAAAAAATAAGGAACATATTTCAACAATATAATATTTAACATATCGGCTCACACAAATTCCCTCGTCTCCATGGTGATAAAAGCAGATATCCACAGCAGCCTATTAACATTGGTTGAAATAAATTCTTCCTATTATTAAAACAAATGACACAGTGGTTTTGTGACCATTTTTCGAAAAATAATAAAAAAAAGAGGAAAGTTCCATAAATCTTGGAAACTTTCCTCTTTTTTCATACACTTCTCCGTTTGTTTACTTCAGTCCCTGCAAATCAAAAGGTGGAATATATCCTTTTTGAGCCGACGAACGCTCCTGTACAAAACCATCTAACCCAGTTTCCATCAGGCAATGTTCTACCTTCTCAAATTCGCGGACCGTGATAGAACGGTTAATTTCCGGAAACTGCGCCGCTTTGCCGCAGGGAACATACTGAGCCATTAAACTGACGGGAACACCCGACGGCAGGTTATCTCGCAGCCACTCTAATACCGCAATGGATTCTCGTGTATTTCCCGGTAAAATCAAATGCCGCACCATAGTCCCTTTCACCAGAATTCCCTGTTCATCAAACTGTGCCGGGCCGGTTTGTCTTAGCATTTCTAAAATCGCTTTTTGGGCATATTCCGGATAATCCGGCGCTCCGGAGTATCGGCCGGCGATATGGGGAGTCACATATTTTAAATCCGGCAAATAAACATCCACCAGACCCTCCAACATTTGCAAAGTTTCTTGCGTTTCATATCCGCTGCTGTTATAGACAACCGGAACAGGTACCGGGCGTAAACGCAAAGCCTGTGCAATGGGAAGGGCAAATTGCGTGGGGCTGACCAGATTGATATTATGAGCCCCCTGCTCTATCAAACGCTGAAACACATCGGCCAGCTCAGGAATCGTCAGTTCCTTTCCGACAGCCCGCCGGGTGCTGATTTCATAGTTCTGGCAAAAAACACATCCTAAAGTACAGCCGGTAAAAAATACCGTTCCGGATCCTTTTGTACCGCTGATACAGGGTTCCTCCCAAAAGTGAAGGGCTGCACGGGCCACCATCGGGTGAATTCCCATTTGACAGAACCCCTTCCCTTGTGAAGGCTCTCTGCGCACACCACAGTGGCGGGGGCACAGACTGCACTGCTCAAGAATCAAAAGAGTGCGCCTCCTTCAAGGCCATCATAGCTGTCATGCCGCCCCGTTTGTCCCCCATCAAACGGTGAGAAAAGAACAGTTCGGGATGACACTTGGTGCAGACCTCTCCCACGGTAATATTCTGATCCGGAATTCCGGATAACACCAGAATCCGGCGGTTGCATTCCCACAAATCCAGCAGGTACTTACCGCCGCCCAATTCTTTCATAAGTTCCAGCGGAATCAAATCCTCATGCTGCATCACCTGATCCCGCACCACGTCGTCCACCTCATAACAACACGGCCCAATAGAAGGGCCGACAGCCGCCAGCAAATCCTGGGGATTGCAGCCAAACTCTTTTTGCAAAGTGTTTGTCATGATTTCTCCGATCCGCTGTACCGTGCCACGCCAGCCGGCATGTGCCAAACCAATGACCCGCTTCACCGGATCAAAGAAATAAAGGGGCACACAATCGGCATAGCTGGTCACCAAAGTAATGCCGGGAACATTGGTGTAAAGGCCATCCACACTGGGCATATCACGGGGTCTGGTAAACCCTATTCCCTTTTCTGCATTTGTCACCCGCCGCAGCACGGTGTGATGATCCTGTGCAGAGGACACCAATCCATCAAAGGAATAGCCCACTGCATCACAAATACGGCGGTAATTTTCCAGCACATTCTCTCTTGCGTCCCCGGGGCGGAAGTTTAGATTCAGGCTTTCAAACTCCCCCTGGCTTACACCGCCCAAACGGGTGGAAAAAGAATGGAGCAACTGCGGATAGTGATCAAAAACCGGAAAAGTAAGATAAGATACCCCATTTTTCTCTTTTTGTTCCATGTGATTCAGCTGCATAGTCTACCTCCTGAATAATACTCCGAAAAGCGGAAAATCCGCCGGGTTCAGGAATCCAACTCCTGTAACTCCTCGGCGGAATCCGTAAGGTCTTCCCCTTCCTGCTCGGTTTCTTCGGGCTGAAACGGAAGGTTTTTCTTTTTGATAATTAATCCGTCATACTTTAGTTTTAACTGAATCCGCCCCACAAAACGGTAATCGCAGGGTGCGCAATAAAAATCCGCCCGAAAGCTTTTGTTTTTAATAATCCAGTCACCCAAGCGCTCGGCCTCCCGGCCGCACTGGTCACAGTATACCGTCATGTCGGCCGTTTGCACCAACGGATGATCCCAATCGGACAAAACGACAGTCTTAAAGGTCAGCCGGGGATAAAAATCCGGGTCGTCTGCATCCTGAACCATCGACAAAAATGCCTCTTTTTGATAAAGAATCCGAAAACAATCCAGCGAAAGCATACTGTCATTCAGCGCCCGGTGATGCTCTGATTCCTCTTCTTCAATTCCCAGAAGACTTGCACAGGTGGAAAGCCCCATCTGCATACCGCCGATCCCGGGAAGCCGTGATTCGCAATACCGCTGCAAATCCACATATTCCTTTAAAAAAGGAATATGTCCGTTGCCGCAAAAATACCGGCAATTCTCAATCAAAGCCAATAGATCAGAGGTTCCCCAGGTCATCAGTATTCCATCGCCGGCCCACTTTTTAAAACGGCTGACCGCCTGCATGAACAGGATGCCATCTTCCAGATCTTCGTTGCGCAGCCGGGTTAGATTTTGTATCTTACCGCTGATTTTCTTCCCAACCTGTGGCCGGACAAAAGCGTGAAAAGTATCCACAACGGTCAGGCTTTCATCTACCCTGACCGCTCCGAATTCGATGATTTCATTGATATAGCCCTTCAGCCGGCGGCTATAGGTTCCGTTCCATTCCAAATCTAAGATGATCAAATTCATTGGCTTCTCCGGGCTTATCGAATAAGCAAAAGCGCCTATTCAAAATTTATAGTTTCAAACAATTGCCCAGCCCTGATTCAAAAAGGAAAAGCAATGGGCTGCGGCGCAAAACACCGACAAAGCACATTCTGTATACCAAATACTTTTTGACGCAATCGGCTCAGAATGCTTCAGCGGCCAAACTTTTCCTTTTCCAAACAAGGTCTGATTATTTTTTCATTTTTTTCATGCGCTGTTCTTTATTTAAAATCATTTTGCGCATACGAATCGATTTTGGGGTAACCTCAACCAATTCGTCATCGGTGATAAATTCCAAAGACTGTTCCAAGCTTAAAACCGTGTGAGGAGTCAGCTTTAATGCATCGTCAGAACCAGATGCACGGGTATTGGTCACATGCTTTTTTTTGCACACATTAACCGCGATGTCTTCTTGCTTGGGGCTGGCGCCAACAATCATGCCTTCGTAAACCTCTACACCCGCACCAATAAACAGCTTGCCGCGATCTTGGGCAGCAAACAGGCCATACGCAGTGGTTTGCCCTGTTTCATGCGCCACCAAAGAGCCTTGGGGACGCTGCATAATATCGCCGCGGTACGGTTGATAAGAATCAAACACATGGTTCATAATGCCGTTGCCGTTGGTGTCCGTCATAAACTCTGAACGGTACCCCATCAGGCCGCGGGCAGGAATCTTAAATTCCATATGGGTAATGCCAGATTCTCTGGTTCCCATGTTAACGATTTCCGCTTTGCGGTATCCCAGCTTTTCCATAACGGCGCCCACATAATTGTCCGGCACTTCAATCATCAAAAGCTCGATGGGCTCGTGTCTTTTGTCCTGAATGGTCTTGTAAATCACACTGGGACGAGACACCTGAAACTCAAAGTTCTGACGGCGCATGGTTTCAATCAAAATAGAAAGATGCAGTTCTCCGCGGCCAGACACTTTAAAGGTATCTGCAGATTCTGTTTCTTCCACACGCAAAGCCACGTTGGTTTCCACCTCTTTAAACAGGCGGTCACGCAGATTGCGAGAAGTAACGAATTTGCCTTCTTTTCCCGCAAAGGGGCTGTTGTTTACCATGAACATCATGGAAACGGTGGGTTCGTCAATCTTGACAAAGGGCAGCGGCTCCACACAATCAGGTGAACAAGCCGTTTCGCCGATATTTAAATCGGTAATGCCTGAAACAGCCACGATATCACCCAAGGCGGCAGCTGTCACTTCTACACGCTTTAACCCTTCAAACTGATACAGCTTTACAATGCGGGAATTTCGGTTGCCGTCTTCATGGCCGCACAGCACAACTGCCTGGCCATCGCGGATTCTGCCGCGTTCCACACGACCAATGCCGATGCGTCCCACATACTCATCATAGTCAATATTTGAAAACAGAACCTGAGCCGGCCCTTCCAAATCGCCCTGAGGGGCCGGAACATTCTGAAGAATCGCTTCAAATAAGGGAACCATGTTTTCACCCGGTTTTTCCAGATCCAAAGATGCATAGCCATCTCGTCCGGAAGCATAGACCACCGGGAATTCCAGCTGGCTTTCGTCGGCGCCCAGTTCAATGAACAGATCCAGAACCTCGTCGATTACTTCCAGCGGACGTGCACCGGGACGGTCAATTTTATTCACCACTACCAAAGGCTTTTTGCCAAGGCCCAATGCCTTTTTCAGAACAAAACGGGTTTGAGGCATACAGCCTTCAAACGCATCCACCAGCAGAAGAACTCCGTCAACCATCATCAGAATTCGTTCTACTTCACCGCCAAAATCAGCATGGCCAGGTGTATCCACAATGTTAATTTTGGTGTCTTGATACATCACAGCCGTATTTTTAGCAAGAATTGTGATCCCGCGCTCGCGCTCCAGATCATTGGAATCCATCACTCGTTCGGCTACTGTTTCATTGGCGCGAAAGATTCCGCTTTGGCGCAGAAGCTGGTCAACCAGCGTGGTTTTGCCGTGGTCAACGTGCGCAATAATCGCAATATTTCTTAAGTCATTTCTAACGTCCATCAAATTACCTCTTTTTACAAAATAACAAACATTTCATAGTATAACATACTTTTCCCGATTTTCATAGAAAGTGCTGCAAACAAATCCTACAAAGTTTGTGTAAAAAAGAACCCGTTTGCACAGACGGTTTGCATAGGAAATCACAGAAAAGACAGCCAACCCTTTGCTTGTGTCAGCCGTCTTTTTCATTATTTTTTACAGTTTATCGGGTGTTTTTTCCATAGAAGAACCAAAGAAAAAGCAAAAAATGGGAGTTTTCATTTTTTGCAAACGTTTTGTTTTACTGAATTTAGATCGAATCGCCTGACAGATTCCCGGCTTCTTTTTCCGAAGGAATCCCCACCCCCTGCTCCCCTGCCGCAATGTCTTTTAAAACCTCTGGCTGCAAAAGAAGAATTTTTTTATTCCCCATGGGGCGGATGATCCTTTCCCCTTCTAACTGCCCCAGCTTTCGGCTAAGTGTTTCACGCGCCACTCCCAAATAGTTGGCCAGCCCTTCGCGGCTCAGCGGCAAAACCACAGCCGGCCCCTGGGGTGTTTGCACACCGTATTTGCGGTAAAAATCCAGCAAAAGCGCGGCAATTCGGGAATCTAATTTTTGATTGCAGGCATTGTGCACCGCATGCTCCAGCGCAATTACCCGTCGCCCCAAATCCTCAATACAGCGCTGAGCTAATGTGGGACGTGTGGAAATCATTTGCTGAAAATGCTCGCGGGAAAAGGAACAGGTTTCACAGGCCTGAAGCGCTACCACATTGTAGTTAGCCCGCTGATCCCCGAATAAATATTGCTCCCCGAAAAAATCATTTTTCGAAAAAATATACAGAATTTTTTCCTGTCCATCCGAAGTAATTCGGCAAGCCTTAGCGCTCCCTTTGCTTAATATGGTAATAGCGTGTGGCATAGAACCCTGGGCCAGAATGATTTCTCCTTTGCTGTATTTGCGATATATCATCCGGTCCGCAATTTCTTCAAAATCTTCTGGTTCCAGCGCAGAAAACAAAGGAACCTTATGTACGCACAGCTCTTTCAGGCAATTAAAGCATTTTCGATTACAATTCAATGTTCCAAATCCCTCTTTTCGCACGGCGCAATCCATCATCCAGATCTATTTTTTCTTTCATTATAAGGAAATGTTCATTTTTTGTCAAAGTGATCGAAATAATTTTTTAAAAGAATCATTCCTTCTGATTTGCTTGTTAATTGTGATACAAGTCACAGTATAAATTTTCACTTGTTAGTATAATGTAACTCGTAAAGAGGTTTTCTGATTCGATTGATTTCCAAACAGAAGGGAGCATGCCTAATGTCTTTTGCAGAAGGTCTGTGGACCAAGAAAATTGACACACGCGATTTTATCCTTTTAAACTTCACCCCTTATGATGGGGATGAAAGTTTTCTGACACCCCCCAGCGAAAACACGAAAAAGCTGTGGGAGGAACTTTCAGCCAAGATGAAAGTAGAAAACGAGCGCGGCGGTGTATATGATATTGACGAACACACCATATCCACCATCACTTCTCACGATCCCGGCTATATCAACAAAGAATTGGAAACTATTGTCGGTGTTCAAACCGATGAACCGCTCAAGCGATCTATCATGCCTTTTGGCGGAATCCGGCTGGTTCATACCGAGCTGGAAACCTATGGCCGCAAGCTTCCGCAGGAAATCAACGAAGTATTCCGGTATCGCAAAACGCACAATGACGGTGTATTCGATGTTTACACCGATGAGATGAAACTGGCACGTCACTGCGGAATTATCACCGGTTTGCCAGATGCCTATGGACGGGGCCGCATCATCGGCGATTACCGCCGGGTGGCTCTATACGGCACTGCTTTTCTCATTGAGCAAAAAAAGAAAGCAAAAAAAGAGTATGTGTCTGCCACTATGGACAGCGATTTGATGCAGCTTCGCGAAGAAATCAGCGAACAGATTCGCGCTTTGGGCGAACTGACCGAAATGGCGGCGTCCTATGGATTTGATATTTCCAAACCCGCTTCCAACACCAAAGAAGCCATTCAGTGGCTGTATTTTGGCTATTTGGCTGCTGTAAAAGAACAAAACGGCGCAGCAATGAGCTTGGGGCGTGTTTCTACCTTTTTGGATATTTACGCCGAGCAAGACCTGAAAAACGGCATCTTCACCGAAGAACAGATTCAGGAAATGGTAGATCATTTCGTGATGAAGCTGCGCATTGTCCGTTTTCTGCGCACCCCAGATTATGACGAGCTATTCAGCGGCGACCCCACCTGGGTAACCGAAGCTTTGGGCGGAATCGCACTGGACGGGCGGCATATGGTCACAAAAATGACCTATCGTTTTTTGCATACCCTAACAAATCTGGGCCCTGCCCCAGAACCTAACCTGACGGTATTGTGGAGCGTTCATTTGCCAGACAATTTCAAAAAATACTGCGCCAGGGTTTCTATTGAAACCTCTTCCATCCAGTATGAAAACGACGATATCATGCGCCCGAAATACGGCGATGATTACGGCATTGCCTGCTGTGTTTCCGCTATGCGGATTGGAAAGCAGATGCAGTTCTTCGGCGCGCGCGCCAATTTAGCCAAAGCGCTTCTATACGCCATTAACGGCGGAAAAGACGAACGCTATGGAATGCAGGTCGGCCCCGAACTGGCCCCCATCACATCGGAATATCTGGATTATGATGAGGTTCGCCGTAAATTTGATGCTGTGTGCGATTGGCTGGCCAATTTGTACATCAACACCTTAAACGTGATTCACTATATGCACGACAAATATTGCTATGAACGAATTGAGATGGCTTTGCATGACGAAGAAGTTCTTCGCACCATGGCCGCCGGTATTGCCGGATTGAGCGTAGTAGCAGACAGCCTTTCTGCAATTAAACATGCCAAAGTAAAGCCGGTTCGCAACGAAGAAGGACTGGCAGTGGACTTTATCATTGAGGGCGATTATCCCAAATACGGCAATAATGACTCAGAAGCCGACGATATCGCTAGTGAGATCGTCAGCAGCTTTATGCACAAACTGCGCCGCCAAAAAACCTATCGCAATTCGCTTCAAACCATGTCGGTTCTGACCATCACCTCTAACGTGGTGTATGGCAAAAAGACGGGAACCACCCCCGACGGACGCAAAAAGGGAGAACCTTTTGCACCGGGCGCCAACCCTATGCACGGCCGTGACACCAGCGGTTCAGTGGCCAGCATGAAGAGCGTGGCGAAGCTTCCTTATGATGATTCTGAAGATGGTATTTCTTACACATTCAGCATCATTCCCGATGCTTTGGGCAAGCTGAAAAAGCAAAAAACAGAAAATCTGGTGTCGCTTTTAGACGGCTACTTCCTGGAAACCGGGCATCATATCAATGTCAATGTATTTGACCGAGAAACCCTGCTGGATGCTATGGATCATCCGGAAAAATACCCGCAGCTGACCATCCGCGTCAGCGGCTATGCCGTCAACTTTATTAAGCTGACCCGTGAACAGCAGAAAGAGGTACTCAGCCGTACTTTCCACGAAAAATTTTAAGAGAAAACCATTTTGACAGAATAATATCAGACTGCTGAATCAGGTTTAAATATCAGTCCGCTCCATCTAGGGGCATTGTTTCCCGCTGATGATTGCCCCTATGGAGCCGCATCACTGAATTCTATAAAAAGAACAGCCCTACAAAGGCGGCACATTGCCGCCTTTTCGTTCTGTTAAAAAACGACCATTCGCCAACCAGCCCTCGTCCGGCATGAGGGCTGAACCAAAAAGCAAAATGGATGTTGTACCATAGCGGTGTAATAAGAAGATGCCAATCCATACACCACACACCAAAACGTAATAAGACAAAGGAAAAATTCCAAAAATCAGGAGGAATCCGAATGGGAATATTGGGGCGTATTCATTCCGTAGAAAGCTTTGGCACAGTAGACGGCCCGGGAATCCGCTATGTGCTTTTTTTGCAAGGCTGCGGCCTGCGCTGTCTTTACTGTCACAATCCGGATACCTGGGATATCTCCAGCGGCAGGCTGGTAGATTCCGAACAGATGGAAAAGGAAATTCTCAGCTACCGTAATTTTATTCGTTCCGGCGGGGTTACCATTTCGGGTGGGGAACCACTGCTTCAGCCCGCTTTTGTGGAAGATCTTCTGAACCGATGTCAGATGCAGGGAATTCATACGGCGGTGGATACCGCAGGGAGTGTTCCCCTTGCTGTCTCTAAACCGGTCATTGATGCTGCAGACATGCTTCTTCTGGATGTTAAAAGCCTTGATGATTCCTTATGTCTGCAATTAACCGGACAAGGACCGGAACACACACTGGAAACACTGGATTACTGCGAGAGCACCCAAAAGCGGGTGTGGCTGCGCCATGTGCTGGTCCCTGGTTTGACCTTGGAAAAAAGCCTGTTGGAAGAACTGGCAGATTATCTGGCTGACTTTTCTTGTATTGAAGTGATAGAACTTCTTCCCTTTCATAAAATGGGGGAATTTAAATGGAAGGAACTGAACCTGAAATACACGCTGGCACACACACCAGAGCCTTCCGCAGAAGAACTGCATATGGTGCAAGAAATTTTTGATAAACGTAGGTTACCCTACCTTTTAAAAGAAGCTTAAATAAAAATATAAGTAAAAAGAGTAAGCCCGATGCTGCCGGACTTACTCTTTTTACTTTGAGAATTATAAACTAAGACATACGGACTGGAAGTCAGTTAGCTGTTTTAAAAACAGTGAGATAACGACGCATGTGGCAGACAAAACAACCCGTATTGTGTTTGTTTTATACTTCTTAAACTCTGGTGCATCTTTTTTATTTGGTATTCCCGTTAGAACAAAAATCACCCCGGTTGTTAAATCGTATTGATACGGTCTAACAACCGGGGTGCCATGCAATGTCCAGCATGCTTTTAGTCCACTTTTACCATTTCAGAAATAGGATACTCGGCGTATTTAGAAAACTCCCGAATGTTTTTTCGGAACCGGTCATACCGAAAAACACAATACTCCAGAAAATCGTCCCCGTTATAATGCCGAATTAGCGCCCAAACTGTCCACAGTAAATCCTGAGCCAAAATATAACACTTGATTTTAGCGATTTCTTCTTTAGCGGGCGGCTGCCCATAATATTCCAGCATCAGCTGATGAATAGCTTCCTCCGACAGGCGGGATTCCAAAATATAAGCTGCCACATCCCAACTGGGATCATTTAGGCCGGCATACTCCCAGTCGATCAGATAAACTTTTCCGCTGTCGCACAGCAAAAAGTTTTCCGGCACAGTGTCATTGTGACACGGAACCAGAGTAATCTGTTTCACATTCTCCTTCACCAAAGTCAGAAGCTGCTGTTTCAGCTCACTATAATCGAAGAAAAAACTGCCGTTGAGTTCCTCTACGATTTTTTCATATTTAACTAATTCTTGCTTCCAGTTAAATTCGTTGGAAAAAAGCCGGGGACTGTTATGGATTGTTTTGATCAGCCGGGAAACTTCACGCATATTGTTCGGATCCTCCGGATTCGCCAGAGCAATATTGCGGCTGCTCTCTACATACCTGCTGATTTTTATGCCGGTATCTTCATCAAAATATATACATGCCGAATTCAGTCCCAATTCGGACGCAATGGCATTGTTTCTTTTCTCAATTCTTCGATCGATCATCTGATCCGTCATACCGCCCGGTTCCCGAATCACATATTCGATTCCATGAATTTTCATGATATAGTTGTAATTTGTTAATCCGCCCGCAAACCGGGATTTATCAAATATAAGGCTGTCATCCTGAAAGACCATACGCAATGTTTGCTGGACTAATTCTTCTATTTTCATACAGTTTTCCACCATAGGTTTCGTTTCTTTTCATCCTTCCGAAAATACAGAGCCATTCAATTTTTTTCATTATAGCAAAAACACCCGCAGGAAACAATGGACTATTGCCGTAAAAAACAGTTTGGCCGCGGAAGATTTTCTGATAGTATTGACAAAAAAGAAAACGCTTTTCGTCCCCATCTGCCGAATCTCACCTTTTCCATGGCTTTTGTGCAAGAAAAAAGAATTTGTACCATATCCCCACACAAAACCCTGAAAGAATCCCAAAAGAGCATGACAAATCTTCCACACATCCGCCCGCCAGTGTGTTATTCTTAAAACAAAGAATTGTACTAAGTCCGATATTGTCAACAAGAAAGGACGGAGAGAGCAATTATTACAAAGCAATTCACTCTGAAATCCAAAGTTTATTTTAACCAGCAATCCATGCAATTTTTAAAAGAAATCAGCGGCTCGCGTGCCTTTATTGTTTCGGATGCCATTATGGAAAAGCTGGGCTACTTACAGCAAGCGATTTGCTATTTAAAAGAAGCGGGCATTGACACCACTGCCTTTACCGAAGTACGGCCGGATCCGGATACTTCTGTGGTTACAGAAGGACTAAAACGCTTTCGGGAAAGCGGTGCGGATATTTTGGTGGCTCTGGGCGGCGGCTCTGCAATTGACACGGCCAAAGGGATTCTGTACTTCGCCTGGAAATTAGGCGACGACCGGGCGTTCCACAAACCGTTGTTTATCGCCATTCCCTCCACCAGCGGAACCGGGTCTGAGGTAACTGATTTTTCGGTTATCACATCGGATGGAGAAAAGGTCTGCATTGTGGATGATTATATCTCACCGGATATTGCAATTCTGGACTCGACCTGTATTCAGCATGTGCCCCAACGTGTAGTGGCAGATACCGGAATTGACGTTCTGGTGCATGCCATTGAAGCATATGTTTCGGTTAACGCCACAGATTTTACTGACGCTTTGGCAGAAAAAGCAATTAAAATTATTTTTGAACATTTAGAAACTTGTTATAAAAACAGCGAAGATTCTGCTGCACGGGATAAAGTGCAAAATGCTTCGTGCATGGCCGGTATGGCTTTTACCAATACCAATTTGGGAATCAACCACAGTCTGGCTCACGCTTTTGGAGCCACGTTCCACATTCCTCACGGACGTTCTAACGCAATCTTGCTAACAGGAGTGTTAGAATACAACTCCAACCTGAAAGGCTCCGCTGACGGATATGCCGCCGAGCGCTACGCCCAACTGGCCGCTGTTTTGGGGCTGCCCGCCCGAACCCACAGAGAAGGCGTTGTCAGCTTCATTCAAGCTGTGGAACAGCTAAAGAAAAAGCTGGATGTAGAAACCAGCATCCGTGCCCTTGGGGTGGAACCGGAACTGTTTGAACGTTCTCTGGAATCCATGGCACAAAGCGCTTTGGCAGATCGCTGCACGCCCAGCAATCCCCGCCAGCCCACCAAAGAGGACTTAATCCAGATTTATCAAAGATGTTATGAATAAAACCGGTTTATAACACGGTGAAAATAACGCAATCTGACTACTATCGGTTCAGCAGGAAAACGCACTCTTTTTATGCTTGGCCTTTCAATCGGCAAGGCTCCCCTCTCTTTTTTCCATGTTTCCTCTTATCCTCCTTAAAATGAGTGCGTTTCTTGCTTTTTTATTTTCTTTTTCCAATGCCCTTCCAACCTCCTTCTGCACAGTTACGGCCTTTAGGGCCCGACTTGCTGGAAGGAGTTTTTTTCGCCCATTTTCCAACGATTTCCTTGTCGTTTTTCCGGTCTGTTCATCAATACTGAGAAGCACTCGCAAACTCACGCATTTGCTGAATTTTTCCTGCTAGGTTTATCTAAAATTCACACCGGATTTGTTTGCTTTTTATGGTATTTTCGTTTACAATAAGAGTATCATTTTTAAAAAATAATCAAGAAAATTCCGCATAAAATCGGGCAGCCTTTTTTGTTTGTTTTACTGGAGGAATCTATGATCAATATGATGTCGGAAACAAAACAAAATCATACCGTTCCAAAAGACGGTACGATGAATCATATGCTTCAAAATTTGATTTCTTCTAACTTATATACCCGGTACAGCGGAATATTATCTTTATCCGATATTTCGATGTTTCTGATTGATACCGATGGCAATATTCTTCTGGAATTTATACCATCACCAGACTTTTGCACTTATGTTTGTCAAGAAAAAAACAACCAGGTTTGCCAAGATTATAAACGGCGCCTGAGTTCTGGGCGGGAAGACTGTTTTGTGTGCCGGCATGGCCTGGAAAACACCCTTTTGCCAATTGCAGTTCATGGGGAAACGGTTGCCTATATTGCCGGAATGCAGGCTTATTTGCCAGATAACGAATATCAAAAATATCTGATTAACATACAGGGACTGCAGGAACAAAAAAATTGCGGCCTAGAATTCATTGCAAAAACAGTTTCATCGCTTAAAACCGTGGAACCCAATAAAATTAAAATTCATCAGCAGCTCTGTTCCCACATTGCAAGAAATATTTCGTTTGATCTTTCTGAAATTGAAACTCATACAGATCCCGATGTGGCCAGGCTCTCTATTGAAAAAGAAATTTTAGAAAAGAAAATCATCGATTTAGAAACCAAAAACATGTCGCTGGTGGTGAATCCGCACTTTTTATTCAATACACTAAACTGCATTGCCCGCATTGCATATTTTGAAAAATCTCACACCACAGAGGAACTGATTTACTGTTTGTCTGACCTGTTACGGTACAATTTAAAGCAAGTGGATAATTTGCATACCATCGGTTCAGAAATCAGCAATATTGAAAAATATCTGCACATTCAAAAGATTCGTTTCAAAAACCGCTTGGATTATGAGATTCACATTTCTGAAAAGATCAAAGCGCATCGAATCCCAAACATGGTCATTATGCCCATTGTGGAGAATGCAATTATTCATGGCCTGATGCCCAAACGTGACGGCGGAAAAGTCAGTATTTACGCAGAAGAAAACGAAAAGGGAATTGTCATCTTTGTAGTGGATAACGGCAATGGATTCCCCAAAGAAGTGCTTGAGAAAATGAAAAAGAAAGAAAATTCTTCCGGTTTGGGATTCCGCAGCACCCACAAGCGTCTGCAAAAATATTTCGGAGAAGGCTATGGCCTTGAAATTGTAAAATCCGATTACAGCGGGAGTACAGTCACCATTACGATTCCTGCACAACTCAACAGGGGGTATACAGAATGAGTGTGGTATTAATCGTAGAGGACGAGATTTTAGAACAGGAATTTCTTCGCTCTGTCGTACAAGACGAGCTTTCACCACAGGATCAGCTTTTCACTTGTGAAAGCGGATTGCAGGCAGTAAAACTGTCAAAGCAGCATCAGCCCAACTTTATTTTTATGGATGTGGTTTTACCGGAAATGGATGGCCTAACCGCCATTCAGGATGTAAAATCTTTTTTACCGGATACCTGTGTCACTGTGTTATCGGCCTATTCCGATTTTAGTTATGCACAGCGTGCAATTGGTTTGGGTGTATTTGATTTTCTTTTAAAACCCATCAAGCCCACTGCCTTTCTTGAAACCTTTCGCAAAATGCGCAATGCTGCCACCCAATCGGTAATGAAAACAGAGGCAATCCCTTCTTCTCAAATAGTCAAAAAAGAGCATCAATGCTTTGTGGAGGAAGCACTTAACTACATTAACGAGCATTTTCGGGAAAGACTCACACTAGAGATGGTCGCGTCTCAAGTATTTGTGAACCCCAAATATTTTAGCCATGTATTTAAACGGGAAACCGGCGTAGCTTTTACGGAATATGTGATTAATCTGCGGATTCAGTATGCGTGCCGTCTTTTAAGCAAAACCAATTATCCGGCTTATCGAATTTCCTTCGAAAGCGGTTTTTCCGATCCCTCTTATTTTAACCGAGTCTTTTGTTCTCGCATGAACATGACTCCTCAGGCGTATCGCCGAACCGCTACTTCTTAAAGAACATACTGTTCTTCTTTTTATTCTTTCGAGAATAAAGCACATAAAAAAAGCTCTCAACCAACAGTCACTGTTGTTTGAGAGCTTTTTCATCATGTTCCATAATTGCAAACTCATGATTTTTCAGAGTGAAAGAATAAAAAGAAAAGCCCCAAAGGAATTCCTTCGGGGCTTCTTGACCAAATTTCCAGCTTCTATTAAGCTTCTTTGTTCATGCTGGGCAGAATTGCTTCGACCTCGGCGTGGGGTCTGGGGATAACGTGGACGGAAACCAGCTCGCCCACGCGCTGTGCGGCAGCAGCGCCGGCATCGGTGGCAGCCTTCACGGCGCCAACGTCGCCTCTGACCATCACGGTTACCAAACCGCCGCCCACGTGCTCTTTGCCGATCAGGTAAACGTTTGCTGCCTTTACCATGGCGTCGGCTGCTTCGATGGAACCTACTAAACCTTTTG
>NZ_OEQH01000009.1 GCF_900240385.1 Clostridium minihomine
TGGGGATCGCGCTTGGGTGCGGGAAAGAGCGGATGTGACAGAAAGGACAGAACCATGGATTACCGAATCATTAAATCGCCCACAGCGGGAACGCTGGATATTCTGGCGCGGCGCACGGGAATCACTCAGGATGCAGAGTGCCGGCAGGCCGCGGCGGTGGGGCTGGTACAGGGAAAAATGATTGAAATGATCGTCGCCGCCGACATCGCGGAAAAAGCGGTGGGGGTCACCGTTCGGGATGTGCGGGGGAGCTGTCCGCAGAACATGATTCTGATTGCGATTTTTGGGGATACCGCTTCGGTGGAATCTGCCATGCAGGAAATCCGCAGAAAGATGCAGGAAGAGGGAGGCTATGTATGCTGACAGCAAAGCTCATAGATAACATCTGGGCCACCAGAAAAGCAGATTCGCTCAATGGCTTCAAGTTCATGCTGGCCGAGGTAATCGGCGGCAAAAGCGAAGGCGAACGCCTGGTGGTGGTAGACAACATCAGCGCGGGAATCGGTGACCGTGTCATTGTCACCACCGGTTCCTCGGCGCGGCGGATGTTGGGCGACGACAATATCCCCGTGGATGCGGTAGTGGTCGGAATCATCGACAAGGACTGCAGCTTCGGGGAATAAGGGGGAAGATGGATGAGCCTTTTGGAAGAGGTGAAGTGGGCCGGGGTCATCGGCGCAGGCGGCGCCGGATTTCCAACCCATGTGAAGCTGGAAGCCAAAGCGGAATACATACTGCTCAATGGGGCGGAATGCGAGCCGCTGCTGCGGGTGGATCAGCAGCTGATGGCGTTGTATTCAGATGAAATCATCCGCGGGTTTGCAGCGGCGGGCCGGCAGGTTGGGGCGCAAAAAGCTTTGATGGGGATTAAGGGGAAACACCGTGAGGTAATCCGGCAGATGCGGGAACGAATTGCCGCATTGGGGCAAGAGGAGTTTGTTTCGGTGAAGGAACTACCGGACGTGTATCCCGCCGGGGACGAACAGTTTCTGGTGCACGCGCTAACCGGCCGGGTGGTTCCGGAAGCGGGCATTCCCATTCAGGTGGGCTGTGTGGTGGTCAACTCTGAAACCGCACTGAATATCTACCACGCGTCCCAGGGCAAACCGGTGACGGAAAAATATCTGACGGTCACAGGGGATGTTCCCCGGCGGCTGACGGTAAAGGTTCCTGTGGGAACCCCCATACTGGATGTGCTGCGCCTGAGCGGAATCGAAGACTTTGAAGAGTACGCCGTCATCGACGGCGGCCCCATGATGGGGCCGGTACTGCAAAACCTGAACGGCTTCATTACCAAGAAAAACAAAGGATTTGTGATTCTGAAGAAAAAGCACCCCCTCATCCGAAAGAAAACCGTAAAGCCGGAGCAGGCCAAACGCATCAACCGTTCCTCCTGCGAACAGTGTCGGATGTGTACGGATTTGTGTCCCCGGTATCTGCTGGGTCACAACATGCAGCCCCACAAAATGATGCGCTCCGTAGCCTATTCTTTGGAAAATACCGAAGAGCAGAAAATGGCTTTTCTCTGCTGTCAGTGCAATCTGTGTGAACTGTTCTCCTGTCCCGCAGGACTGTACCCCAAAGCCGCCAATCTTTCCATTAAGCAGCGGCTGATAGAGCAGAAAATCCGGTATCAGACCGAGAAAACGGAGTTTTCGCCCCGAACGGTTCGGGAGCATCGCCTGATTCCCAGCAAACGGCTGATTGCCCGGCTGGGGTTGCACGACTTTGACCAGCCGGCGCCCATGACGGCCATCGCACTTCATCCGGCGCAGTTCTCTTTTTCCATGAGCCAGCATGTGGGTGCACCCTGCACCCCGGCGGTCACGGTGGGCCAGCATGTGCAGGCGGGGGAACCGGTGGGTCAAGTGCCCCAGAGCAGTTTGGGCGCGGCGGTTCATGCAAGTATTTCCGGCACCGTGACCGAGTGTCAAAGCGGCGCCGTTGTAATAAAGGGGGACTGAAATGTCGAATGCAATTGGTATGGTGGAGTTCATCAGCAT
The DNA here is from genome assembly GCF_900240385.1 of Clostridium minihomine. Classification (GTDB taxonomy): domain Bacteria; phylum Bacillota; class Clostridia; order Oscillospirales; family Acutalibacteraceae; genus Faecalispora; species Faecalispora minihomine. Next base: position 2,004 of record NZ_OEQH01000009.1, read on the forward strand.
TGCTCGCGGTATTTACGCGGCGGATCAAATGGTGAAAATCTCAGATGTGGAAATTACGACAGCATCTTCGGTCTGTCCCGGAAAATACATCGCCATTGTTCACGGCGATGTGGCGGCGGTGCAGGATTCGGTGCGGGTCGGCGAAGAATGTGCGGGGGAATATCTGGTGGATTCGATTGTAATTCCCAATGTCTGTCCCGCAGTGTTCCCGGCCATCTGCGGCGCGGTGATGCCCGACCGGGTGCAGGCGCTGGGGATTATGGAATCCTTTTCCCTGTCCACCATGATCATCGCGGCGGATGCGATTTTGAAATCGGCGGATTTGCAGCCGCTGGAATTGCGCTTGGGCAACGGCTTGGGCGGGAAAGCCTTTTTCACCTTCACGGGTGATGTGGCGGCAGTGGAAACCGGCGTGAACGCGGGACGGGAAATTGCCGAAGACAAGGGGCTTTTGGTCAATGCGGTGATCATTCCTTCGCCTTCGGATCGGCTGATTCCCAGTCTGCTTTAAACAGAGAATTACTTTTGTTTTACGATAGAAAACACATGATGCAAATTGCGAAAAACAGAAAGGGGGTGAAGGCATGAAGAAATTGGTTACCATGAAAGATGTGGAGGAATCTTTGCAGCAGGGTAAAAAAGTGGTTGTGATTGATTCTAACACGATTGTGACTCCGGCGGCCATGGATTTTGCCAAGGAATCCGGAGTGGAATTTTCTACCCATGCCAGCTGTGAAAACATGTGCCGGACAGAAAGTGATTCGGGCGGGAGCATTGACAGTGAATTGATTTACCGGGCCCTGAAAAGCCTGATGGAAAAAGGGCTGCTGCAAGACGTGATAGACGCCATATCCGGCCGCAAATACGCGGAAGACCGGGACAATAGCGGCCTGAAAGTGGTTCGCGGCGATTCCGTGAAGCTGGATCCGTTTGATACGGGCAATCCCAATGGAAACGTTCAGTATCAGGAGCTGGTCAGCAAAGAAGAGTCGAAGATGAGCGCAGGGTTTCTGGTGATTGAAAACTCCCGTTTTGACTGGAACCTGACCTATGAGGAAATCGACTATGTGATTGAGGGAACATTGAACGTTACCATCAACGGAAAGACGTATACCGCCAAGGCGGGCGATGTTCTGTTTGTTCCGTCGGGCTCTCAGGTGGTTTGGGGTTCGCCCGACAAGGCCAGAATTTTCTATACCACATATCCCGCCAATTGGCCAGACCTTTTGTAGCGGTGGGGAGGAGGATGTAACAGATGCAGGCGCTTGGCTTGATAGAAACCAAAGGGCTTTTGGCTGCCATTGAAGGCACTGACGTAATGCTGAAAACAGCGGCAGTGGAATTGGTGGAAAAAACCTTTGTAGGAGGCGGCCTTGTCTCCATTGTGGTGACGGGGGATGTGGGCGCGGTAAAGGCGGCGGTGGAAGCCGGCGCAGCCGCGGTGACACAGATTGACCCTTCGCTTTTGATTTCCCAGCATGTGATGCCGCGCCCCCACCAGGAATTGGCCGGCATTGTGGGAAAAGCGGAAGAACCCGACCCCACGCCGCCGGAGGAACCCACGGCACAGGCGGAACCGGAATTAGAAACAGAACCGGAAGCCGCACAGGAAAATCCGGAGCCGGAAGCCCCGGCAGACCCATCTGATTCTTTGGAGCTGCCGCAGGAAATGGCGGCGGCAGAAGCAGAGCAGATGCACAAAAGTGAAATTGACAGCGCAGTCCGTCAAAACGGGATAGAAGGGGCCTTGGAACTGCTCCGGCAGCTTCGGGTTGTGAAGCTTCGCAACCTGGCTCGGGAATATCAGGGAATGGGGCTTTCCGGCCGGCAGATTTCAAAGGCCGACAAAGGGAAGCTGATGACTGAATTCCGGCGGTACTACGAACAAAAGGAGCAGGAAAATGAAGGCAACGAACACAACGAATCCAACGAATAGAGGATAATTACAGAAAGGAGGAATCACGACTTGGAAAACTTTGATTACGATTTGCGTTCTGTTCAGGAAGTGCGGAATTTGGCTCATGCGGGGAAAATCGCTGCGAACCAGATTGCCGACTTCTCAGAAGAAAAGATTAATCGAATTCTGCGCAGCATGGTAAAGGCTGCCCAGGAAAATGCCGTTAGCCTGGCAAAGATGGCCGTGGAAGAAACCGGATTTGGAAAAGTGGAGGATAAAACCTACAAAAACCATATGGCTTCCGTGGTGCTGTACGACGCCATCCGCGACATGAAAACCATCGGTGTGATTCAGGAAGATGTAGATGCAAAATTGATTGACATAGCGGAGCCGGTGGGCCTGATTATGGGAATTGTCCCTTCGACCAACCCGACTTCCACGGCAATCTATAAATCGATGATTGCCATTAAGTCCCGCAACGCCATTGTATTTTCTCCGCATCCCTCGGCAGCCAAGTGCACCGGGCTGGCAGCGAAGATTATGCACGAGGCGGCGGTGGCGGCAGGGGCTCCTGCCAACATCATCGGCTGCATCTCGATGCCGTCGATGCCGGCCACCAACGAGCTGATGCACAGCCCCGAGGTCAGCATGATCATCGCCACCGGCGGCCCTGCCATGGTGAAGGCGGCCTACAGTGCCGGAAAACCGGCCTTGGGCGTGGGTGCGGGCAACTGCCCGGCGTACATTGAAAAAACAGCCAATGTGCAGCAGGCGGTCAAGAACATCATGGCCAGCAAAACCTTCGATTACGGCACCATCTGCGCTTCCGAGCAGTCCATTGTGGTGGAAGAAAGCAACTGCCGGCAGGTTGTTGACGAGCTGACAAAGCAGGGCGGCTACTTCATGAATCCGGAAGAAACCAAAAAGGTGTGCGCACTTCTGTTTAAGAACGGCCACGCCATGAACGCCAAATTTGTGGGACGCTCTCCTCAGGTCATTGCGGCGGCAGCGGGAATCACCATTCCCGAAGGAACCAAAGTGCTCATCGGCGAGCAGCAGGGCGTGGGCCCCGGCTATCCGCTGTCCTATGAAAAGCTGACTTCTGTTTTAGCGTTCTATCGGGTGCAGGATTGGACCGAAGCATGCGATCTTTGCATCAAGCTGCTTCAGAACGGAATTGGCCACAGCATGAGCCTTCACACCGAAGACCGGGATATGGTGCTGAAATTTGCCCAGAAACCGGCTTCCCGCATCATGGTTAACACCGGAAGCACCCAGGGCGGCACCGGCGCCAGCACCTCTCTTCTGCCGGCCTTTACACTGGGCTGTGGCACTTGGGGCGGAAGCTCTGTTTCTGAAAACGTGGGCCCCCAGCACCTGATTAACATCAAGCGTGTGGCTTACGGCATCAAAGATTGCAGCACACTGGCGTCGGCAGACCCCACCTTTCACTATCCGGAACTCAGCGGCGGCTGCGCATGCAGCAGCCCGGCATCCCGCCCTGAGGGAAGCAATCTTCTGCAAAACGATGAGGCACTTCGCAAGCTGGTGGCCGAATTCATAGACGCTATGAAAGGGGCCAAATAAATGGATGTCTATGAAAAGGCACTGAAGATATTTTTAGAAGCCGTTCAGGATCATCTGGCGGAAAGTGCGGCAAAAGAAAAGCCCACGGATCTTCCGGTGGGGGTTTCCAACCGTCACCTTCACCTGTCCCAAGAGGATTTAGACCGCCTGTTTGGTTTGGGCTATCAGCTGACCCCCATCAAGGATTTGTCGCAGCCCGGCCAGTTTGCCTGCAAAGAGATGGTCACCATCTGCGGGCCCAAAGGAGCCATTGAAAAGGTTCGGATTTTGGGCCCCGTGCGCAGCAAGACCCAGGTGGAAATTCTTGCCGGAGACTGCTTCAAGCTGGGCGTTGTGTGCCCGGCCCGGCTTTCCGGGGAGTTGCAGGGAACCCCAGGGATCACCATCATTGGTCCCAAAGGCTCTGTTCAAACAGAAGAAGGGCTGATGATAGCCCAAAGACATATTCATATGACGCCGGAAGACGCCGCAGATTTTCAGGTGAAAGACGGCCAGACCGTTTCGATTGAAGTGCCTGGCCCCCGCGGCGGTATATACGGCAATGTAGCTATCCGGGTGACTCGCGCATCTGCTTTGGAATGCCATGTGGACACAGACGAAGCAAATGCGATGGGCATAAATGCAAAAACCAGAATCAAAATCATCAAATAATTCTTAGGAGGATTTTCACATGAAATACGATGCATTGGGTTTAATTGAGACAAAAGGTTTAGTAGGTTCCATCGAAGCAGCCGACGCCATGGTAAAGGCAGCAAACGTTTACCTGATCGGCAAAGAGCACGTGGGCGGCGGTTTGGTAACCGTGATGGTCAGAGGCGACGTTGGCGC
>NZ_OEQH01000004.1 GCF_900240385.1 Clostridium minihomine
AGTTTTTATAGAGCTACGAGACGCTCTTATATCCGGAAGTACTCACTTCTCGTTTCCAAGAAGTTTTCTCTCAAAAATTACGGGTTCCTTCTTGTCTTTCTCGTTGTTTAATTTTCAAGGTCCTGTCCGACTCTCACTGACCTCTCGGCCGTTCGTGTCGTGCGCCGTTTCGTAAGGCGCTTGACTATAATACCAAACACATCAACTAATGTCAACCCTTTTTTTAAAGTTTTTTGAAAAAAGTTTTCAATTTCTTTCCAAAAGGTGCACTCCCGTGAAATCAAGCTCCCGTAAAGAGGCCGAAAAATCCAGGCCCATAGCCGTTTTTTCAGGAAATAGATCACTTAAAGGCATCAGGACAAAAGCTCTGTTTAAAATACCCGGATGCGGCAATTTTAATTCATCTTCGCGAAAAATCGCATCTTCATATAAAAGTAAATCCAAATCAATAATGCGTGAACCATGATATTCCCGGCGTTCTCGTCCCAAACCGGCCTCGATTCCAAGGCAGCACCCCAGCAATACTTTTGGGGAACGATCGGTTAGAAGAAGGACGCAGGCATTAATATAATCGTTTTGCACACTGTGCACCTCGACAGGTGCCGTCTCATAAAACCGGGAGGTGGAAATCACCGTGGTACCCGGCAGATTCTTCAGCGCCTGAATGGCATGGGTAATATTGTCCAGCCGGTTTCCTAAATTAGATCCCAAACCGATTACCGCTTTTTTCAATACAATCACTCCTTCTTCTATGAATCGAAACGGCTGTGTATTCAAAATCCGCCTGAATGGGAGCTTCGGGCTTTTTCAAAAGAATCTCCAGCTCCATTACCGGCGGAAAATCGGCAAAAATCTGCTCGGCCACCCGACCGGCGACTCGCTCCAACAAATCATAGGAACGCTCTGTCATCACCCGGGCAGCCGTTTTGAGCAGCTTGGCATAACTGACCGTATCTTCCAGATTATCGCTTACACAAGGGGCTGACAGATCTACAGCAGCAGTAATATCCATGATAAAATTCTGGCCGTCACGCTTTTCTTCCGGATTTACACCATGATATGCAAATACCTTTAATCCTTTTACTATTATCTTATCCAATTCCATTTCCTCCTGCCTGTGCGCACAATACCGCGTGCGCCACCTGCGCCGCCTGCACAGCTTCTTTTACATCATGTACCCGCAGAATCTGTGCACCGCCCGCCTGAGCCAGCGTATGTGCCGCCACAGTGCCCGCCATGCGCTCTGCCGCCGGGGGATCCCCGCAGGGCCGTCCGATAACACGCTTGCGGGATGCTGCCATTAAAAAACTGCATTCCGGTATCTTTAATGATTGCACATTAGCAATCAGCTGCAAATTTTCCTCATGGGTCTTTCCAAACCCAACCCCGGGGTCAAGACAAATCCGTGCGGGAGATATTCCCATTTCTTTTGCCTGTTCCACTTTCTTTTGAAAGAACCGGCGCACACGGATTAAAATATCCTCTTCCGTATTTTCTTCTAATGTATTGCCGTTGTGCATGATAACACATCCACAGTTGCTCTCTTTTATGGCCGGGAACATCCCCGAATCTTCAAACCCCATCACATCATTGATAATATCCGCGCCGTTTTGAAGTGCAAGAGCCGCCACTTGCGGATAAAACGTATCTATAGATAGGGGAATCTGCAAACGACCCTTCAGTCCCTTTAAAACCGGTTCGATGCGTGCCCATTCTTCTTCCGGTGGAATCGGGACAAAGCCCGGCCGGGTGGACTGCCCGCCGATGTCCAGAATTCCCGCCCCCTGCTCCTGCATTTCCAATGCGTGAGAAACAGCATCCTGCGAACGAAAATTGCTGCCGCCATCCGAAAAGGAATCCGGCGTTACATTTAATATGCCCATAATGCACGCCGGCCCATTCAGCGGCAAGAAATATTTTCCTGCCTGAAACCCACTCATTGATAATGCCTCCCCGTCAGCAGCGACATCACCTCGTTGCGGGTTTTCGCCTCAGTTTTCATAATTCCACGCAATGCAGAAGTTTGTGTGACAGAGCCGGCAGCCCTTGCTCCGCGCATTGTCATGCACAGGTGTTCGGCTTCCACCAGCACCGCAACCCCATAGGGCTCCAGATTTTCAAATAGAAAGTCTGCAATCTGCGCGGTCAGACGCTCTTGTACCTGAGGGCGAGAGGCAAAGCATTTCACAATACGCGCAAATTTAGAAAGGCCGATAATTTTTCCCTCTTTGGGAATATAAGCAATATGCGCTTTCCCTACAAAGGGTAAAAGATGATGTTCGCACACGGAATACATGGGAATATCGCGCACCAAAACCAGTTCGCCCTGCTGCTGGCTTTCTTGAAAAAGTTTCAGGTGATCCGCAGGGTTTTCCTGCAATCCAGAGAAAATCTCTGCATACATTTTTGCCACCCGGCTGGGTGTTTCCAGCAAGCCTTCCCTCTCCGGGTCTTCGCCAACTGCAAGAAGCAGTTCTGTAACCGCTGCCTTAATTCTGTCCTGATCCATAAAAAGAACCTCCCATTTTGTCGGTTTCCCGGATTTTTCCTGATTATAACACAATCCTTGTCAAGTTTGAATATCTGTAAAAAATTCGAGTGAAACTGCCCAGACAAAAGGTCTTCTTCCGCACTCCCCAGGTAAAATCGCCAAAAATATATCACCTTCTTTTCTTGAGAAAGGAATGATGGTACAATATGATTTTAAGAAAACAAAAAGAAAACCCCAAAATGCAAAAACACCGCTTACTTTACGGTAGAAACTAATGTAGAGTATGGGAAGAAATAAGGAGGATCAATCACTATGCACTATGAAGGAACTATTTTTCGTCCGCCGTCAGAAGCCGACAGTCTGCTGGTTCAGGTAACGGTAGGCTGTTCCTGGAACAAATGCACCTTCTGCGACATGTACACCGATAAAAAATTCCGCATCCGCGGTATTGATGAAATTAAAGCCGACCTGAAAGAGGGTTCGCGCTGGCGCAACCAGATTCGCCGGATTTTCTTGTGTGACGGAGATGCCATGGTTCTGAAAACCTCTATGCTGTTAGAGATTCTCGAAACCATTCGCGAGCTTTATCCCGATTTGGATGCCGTACGCGTTTACGCCACCGCCACCGACATTCTGCGCAAATCTCACGAGGAATTGTGTCAGCTGAAGGAAGCCGGGCTGGAAATGGTTTACATCGGTCTGGAATCCGGCAGTGATAAGGTGCTGAAAGAAGTAAACAAAGATATTACCAAAGCAGAAATGATAGCCGCAGCCCAAGCGGTAACAAAAGCCGGCATCCGGCAATCCGTCAGCATTATCTCTGGTCTGGGCGGCCAGGACATGTCCCGCGAGCATATTTTAGAAACCGCCGATGCGTTAAACCAAATGCAGCCCGACTATGTGGGAATGCTGGTTCTGCACGCCGGGAATGATACCGATATGTTCCGCAAGATCTCAGAAGGAACCTTCCGGCTCCCCTCTGCCACCCAGGTGCTGACAGAGATGAAGCTGTTAATTGAAAATCTGGAACTGGAACACTGTTATTTCACCAGTGCCCACGCTTCTAATTATATTGATGTGCGGGGACGTCTGCCGCAGGATAAACAGGCAATGCTGCGCAATATCGATCGCCTGACCGAACTGGTGAAAAAGCGGGAAGCAATTTAACGCTTTTCCCCTGTGAAAGATGAAAGCAAAACCGATTTTTACGGTGCGTTTCCAATATTGGAGACGCACTTCTTTCTGTCTGTTACACGCTTGCCGGAAATGACGATTCTTCTATCCTCCTTTTCCGGCATACATTCCCGCTGATTTTCCAATCGCCCATTCCCTTTTTGCCAGCCACATTTTGAAAGGAGAGAGAAAAGCTTGGATAACCTTCAAACGGTTTTAACCAATTGCGCCAATCAAAAAAAATTGGTAGAAATTTATACAGACAAGGAAGATTCCTTTTCAGTGGGAATTCCCTTGTATCTGGATAAAAACGGGCTTTTAGTATCCAGCATCAACACGCAGGGAAAAACCGATGGCTGCGCGTATTATTCTTTTGCTATTATTGAAAAGGTAGAAACCGAGACGGAATACTTACAAAAATTAACCTATTACCAGGATTTCTGGCGCGAACAAGGGAACGCCACCCTCTTCCCATTAAAGGAAGGTGCCTTTGAGCCCCCCGCAGGCCAAAACCTGCTTTGGCACATTTTAAACCAGCAGCAAAACGCCCGCCATATCATAACCATTGAAAACGACCGAACCGGAGAACTGGAAACCGGCTTTCTTGTGGTTTTAACGGAAGAAAGCCTTGTCTTGCAAACCATTGATCTTTCCAATGCAAAATTCATGGGGAAAATTCAGTTATCGCTGCACACGATTCACTTTGTGGAATTCAACAGCATGGATCATCACTTATTGGAATACGCCAACCATTGTTTGGAAATGCAGAAAATCAGAACAAAACCTGTTTCGCATAGATAAACCTTTCTGTGCCCTATCAGCGCAAAGAGGCCCCCGGAAGTTTTCCGGGGGCCTCTTTGTTCTATTCATAAAACCTCAAGCTAAACGAAATATAAGGTAAAAATTTAAAGTCTGGCCAGAATCACAAAGTTCAGAACAAATAACAATGTGGAAACCAGCAGAATGGGGTGCACTTCTTTGATCTTGCCTTTGACCAGCTTAATGATGCAGTAGAACAAAAATCCGGCAGCCATACCATAAGAAATGCTGTAGCAAAGTGCCATAAAGATACCCGCAAAGAACCCGGGAACCGCATCCTCCAGATCATCCCACTTAATATCGCGGAAAGAACTGAGCATCATAACGCCCACAATAATCAAAGACGGCGCAATGGCTTCATCGGGAATTGCGCTGATCAGCGGCGCAAAGAACGCACTGATCATAAACATAATCGCTGTGACAACACTTGTCAGGCCGGTGCGTCCGCCTGCACCGATTCCCGCGGCACTTTCCACATAAGTTGTGGTGTTGGATGTACCGAATACCGCACCGATAGAAGTAGCAGTAGCATCTGCAAATAAGGCTCTTTCCATCTTGGTATTAAAGCCCTTGCTGTTGCTCAGCGCAGCCTCGTCCTCTTCCGAGAAGATTCCGGTTTTGCGGCCTGTGCCGATAAAGGTGCCAATGGTATCAAAGGTGTCTGACAAACTGAATGCAAAAATGGTCATCAAAACCAAGGGAAGCTTCGACGGGTCAGAGAACAGGGACTGCATTCCCGGGTTGCCGAATGCCGCACAAAAAGTGGTGGGCAGCTGGCTGACCGCATCGGTAAAGCTGACGGAATTGGTTGCAGTAGTCAGCCCCAAAGGAATTCCCGCAATAGCGGTGACAGCAATTCCCAAAAGAATTGCGCCCTTTACATTTTTAATCACTAAAATCACAGTCAGGATAATGCCAAACAAAGCCAGCAAAACACCCGGTGTGTTGAAATTGACAATCGCAGGAACAATGCTGGAATTGGCAACCACTGTGCCGCTGTCCAGAAGGTCATACTGACCGGGATCCGAAGTAAAAGAAAGCAGTCCGCACTTTTTAATGCCGATATAGGCGATAAAACCGCCGATACCGCCGCCGATGGCATGCTGCAATGTGCGGGGAATCGCCGCAATAATCATTTTACGGATTTTGGTAACGGTGATAACAATGTTGAGCATACCGCACAGAAACACCATCGCCAAAGCTTCTTGCCACGTAAAGCCTAATCCAAAACAAACGGTAAAAACAAAGAAAGCATTCAGACCCATTCCAGGAGCCTGAGCGTAGGGAACATTGGCAAACAGCCCCATTACCAAAGTGCCGATGACCGACGCAATGATGGTTGCGAGAAAAACCGCGCCCCATGGCATACCGGTTTGAGAAAGCATGCTGGGGTTCACCATAATAATGTAAACCATCGTAAAGAAAGTGGTGATGCCCGCCATTATTTCGGTACGCACATCGGTTTTTTGACCCTTCAGATCAAAAAAATCGCCCTTGGGGTGGAATACGACCTGTTTGTTTTGCGCCATTCGTTCATTCCTCCTGAAATAAAGTAAGAAGCCGAAAAGGCTTCTTAAAAATTTGCCTATTGCTTAGGACTTGAATCAACAATGCTAAGTATAGTGAATTGTTTATTAAAAATCAAGTGTTTGAATCGACAAATTTTTCGATTTAGAAACAATTTATTCATAACTTTTTTAAGAATTTTACTTATTTTCATTCTTCCATTTCCTATTTTTATTATACTTTGGCAAGAAATTTATTTTTTGATAGATTCAATTTGATAGATTCAAATAGAAAGGATCCGTTACAATGCAACGGATCCTTTCCTCGCATTATGGATAGGAATGAGAATCTACTGAATTTAATAAGCCACGCCCTGCCATTTCATTGCTTCTGCCACTTTCAAGAATCCTGCAATGTTTGCTCCCATCACCAAATTCCCTTTGTGACCATATTCCTCTGCCGCACGATAAGCATTATGGAATATATTTATCATAATGTTTTTCAGTTTGGCGTCCACATCCTCAAAGCTCCAGGAATACCGCATGGAATTCTGGCACATCTCCAGCCCGCTGACCGAAACGCCGCCGGCGTTAGATGCTTTGCCGGGGGAAAACAGGATGTTGTTGGCCTGAAAGATTTCTACCGCATCTGGTGTGCTGGGCATATTTGCACCTTCTGCCACCACAGCCACCCCATTATTTACCAGCTGCTGCGCTTGTTCCCCGTTGAGCTCGTTCTGCGTGGCGCAAGGCAGTGCAATGTCACATTTTACGCTCCAGATTCCACCGCAGCCCTCAGTATAAACCGAACCGGGAACCCGTTTGGCATATTCTTTGATTCTGCCGCGTTCCACTTCTTTAATTTGCTTGATAACCGCTAAATCAATTCCTTTTTCATCGTAAATATAGCCGTTGGAATCTGACATCGCCACCACTTTCGCCCCAAGCTGAGTTGCTTTTTCGTTGGCATAAATAGCTACGTTTCCCGACCCGGAAATAACAACGGTTTTTCCTTCAAAGGAATCCTTTTTTATGTAAGAAAGCATTTCCTGCACAAAATAGCACAAACCGTATCCGGTTGCCTCTTTACGGGCCAACGAGCCGCCAGACTGCAAAGACTTTCCGGTCAAAACCCCGGTAAACTCATTATTGAGCCGTTTGTATTGACCAAACATATAGCCAATTTCTCGAGCGCCCACCCCAATATCTCCGGCGGGAACATCGGTATCTGCCCCAATGTGTTTGCTCAATTCGGTGGTAAAACTTTGACAGAACCGCATGATTTCCCCTTCGCTTTTTCCTTTGGGATCAAAATCAGCGCCGCCTTTTGCACCGCCCATGGGCAAACCGGTCAAAGAGTTTTTAAAAGTCTGCTCAAACCCAAGGAATTTCAGCACCGAAACATTCACGCTTGGATGAAGACGAATTCCCCCTTTATAAGGGCCAATCGCAGAGTTATATTGAATCCGCCAGCCGCGGTTCACTCGCACCTTGCCCTTATCGTCCACCCAAGATACTCGAAATTGAATCAGCCGTTCCGGTTCCACAAGTCTTTCGATAATACCGGCCTCTACCAAATCCGGCCGCTTTTCCACAACCGGGTCAAACGACTCCAGAACTTCTTCAACGGCTTGCAGGAATTCCGATTCTCCTGCGTTGCGTTGGCATACAGTTTGATAAACGGACCTCAGGTATTGACTTTGAAAAGACATGTGAATTACCTCCTTAATAAATTATTAACGATTATATCCCTCCTCATGAAGTTTTTCAATAGCAAAACTTCATATTTTTGTATTATTTTGAATTTTTGTGTATTTTATAATGATCTCTATTCCCTAAATGAAATTTATTTGTTTATTAATTTCATTTAAATGGTGTTCTCAACGGCAGAATGCCTTGTGAAAAGGAAAAAGTGATTTTCTGCCCCTCTCTTCCGTCAAAAACTTCACCCAAGTACCACTTTTTTGACAAATACAAAAGGGAACAGTCCCCTTTTGGGGGAACTGTTCCCTGGTTATGATGGAGTAAATCCTCTTATCGGTTATGGTGGGGCTTACTGCAGCTTCTGCTTCAGCTGATCCAACTGAGCGCGCAGTTCCTGCGGCAGCTTGTCGCCAAAATTTTTGTAGAATTCTTCGATTCCCTCCGCCTCTTTTTTCCACTGGTCTTTGTCAACCACCAGAATATTGCGAAGAGTTTCCAGATTGATTTCATCCTCAATGCCCTGCAGGTTGATATCCTCTGCCTTGGGAACAAAACCGATGGGTGTTTCCACTGCGTCGGCTGTGCCTTCCACGCGGGAGATGATCCAATCCAACACACGCATGTTGTCACCGAAACCGGGCCACAGGAAGTGACCTTCGTCATCCAGACGGAACCAGTTTACATTGAAGACCTTGGGAGCCTTATCGCCCAAAACCTTACCCATTTCAAACCAGTGGGCAAAGTAATCACCCATGTGATATCCGCAGAAAGGCAGCATCGCCATCGGATCGCGGCGAACCACACCCACAGCGCCGGCAGCGGCAGCGGTGGTTTCAGATGCCATAATGGAACCAACGAACACGCCGTTATCCCAATCGCGGGACTGGTAAACCAGCGGAGTGGTCTGTGCACGGCGGCCGCCAAAGATAATGGCAGAAATCGGCACACCTTCACCCTTGTCAAATTCAGGGCTGATGCAGGGGCAATTCTTAGCCGGTGCAGTAAAGCGGCTGTTGGGATGAGCACCCTTTTCAGAAGAAGTGCTGCCGTCCCAGGGCTCGCCCTTCCAGTTCACTGCGTTCTTGGGCGGATTTTTGTCCAGACCTTCCCACCATACGGTGTTGTCATCCAGATTCTGAACCACGTTGGTGAAGATAGTTCCCTCACCGGTAGAAGCCAAAGCATTATAGTTGGATTTGGCATTGGTGCCGGGCGCCACGCCAAAGAAGCCGTTTTCAGGGTTAATGGCATACAGTCTGCCGTCTTCGCCGGGACGCATCCAGGCAATATCGTCGCCGACTGTCCATACTTTGTAGCCCTTCTTCACATAGCCTTCCGGCGGAATCAGCATTGCCAGGTTGGTTTTGCCGCAGGCAGACGGGAACGCCGCCGCCACATAGGTAACCTTGCCCTGAGGATTTTGGAGGCCCAAAATCAGCATGTGCTCAGCCATCCAGCCCTGATTCTTGCCCAAGAAGGAAGCAATGCGAAGCGCAAAGCATTTTTTGCCCAGCAGAACGTTTCCGCCGTAGCCAGAGTTAACAGACACAATGGTGTTATCTTCGGGGAAATGGCATATGTAGCGCTTTTCCGCGTCGATTTCACATTTGCAGTGCAAACCGCGTACCCACTCGGGATTATCGCCCAAAACATCCCAAACAGCCTGGCCAACACGCGCCATAATCGCCATGTTCAGAACAACATAAATGGAGTCAGTCAGCTCCACACCGATTTTGGCAAGGGGAGAACCAATGGGACCCATAGAATAGGGAATTACATACATAGTACGGCCTTTATAGCTGCCGCGGGCGATATCATAGAGCATTTTGTAGGCTTTCTGCGGCTCCATCCAGTTATTGGTGGGGCCTGCATCCACCTCATTCTGAGAGCAGATAAAAGTTCTGTCTTCCACACGGGCAACGTCATTTACCGCAGTGCGGTGCAAATAGCAGCCCGGCAGTTTCTCCTGGTTCAATTTCAGCATTTCCCCAGTCGAGCATGCTTCTGCACGCAGCTGTTCCAGCTGCTCCTCAGAGCCGTCGATCCAAACGACCTTATCGGGGCTGACGAGAGTTTTCATTTCTTCGATCCAGTTTAATACCGATTTGTTGTTTGTCATTCCAGTTCTCCTTCCGGCCTTATGGCCATATACGATACTCTTGCCTCTATTATAATCGATTTATCTGTAAGAATCAATTATTAATTTGTGAAATTTTAATCAAATTACAAAACTCCGTTTTAGAATTTCGTTTTTAAATGCCACAAAAAGACAGAAAAGCGCATCAGAATGCGAAAAAACTTAAAAGTCCAGCTGAATATCCATGGTGGCCATCGCATTTAAACCCAAACCCGAGCGCTTCCCTGCCAGCCATTCGTAATATCCCTGAGAGCCAACCATCGCCGCATTGTCGCCACACAAAGAAAGCTCGGGGCGATAGAACTCCCAGCCGTTTTCTCCGCAGAGCCGCTCCAATTCCCGGCGCAAAAGGGAATTGGCAGAAACCCCGCCGGCAATCACCAGCTTTTTTTCTCCGGTTTCGCGCATAGCGGCCGTTACATTGCGAACCAGACAATCCACCACAGCCCTGCGGAAAGAAGCCGCCAAATCTGCGCGGGGCAGCGGCTGCCCTTTTTGCTCGGCGTTATGAATCAGATTAATCACCGCTGTTTTCAACCCGGAAAAGCTGAAATCAAAGGGAGCGCCCTCCACTGTGGGATGAGGCAACACAAAGGAGGCGGGGTCTCCCCCTTCCGCCTCTTTGTCCAAAAACACCCCACCGGGATAGGGAAGCCCCATGGCGCGGGCCGCTTTGTCAAAAGCTTCGCCGGCCGCATCGTCCCGTGTGCAGCCGATGACCCGGAAAGAAGTGTAATCGGCCACTTTAATAATGTGGGTATGTCCGCCCGAAACCACCAGACACAAAAAAGGTGGTTTTAACTCAGGTGAGGTCAGGTAATTTGCCGCCACATGAGAACGCAGGTGGTGAACCGGCACCAGCGGCAAACCGGTGGAAAAACTGAGTCCTTTTGCAAAATTCACACCCACCAGCAGCGCACCAATCAAGCCCGGCGCAGCAGTGACCGCAATGGCACCCAAATCTTTTAATGTAATGTTTGCATCATCCAGAGACTGCTGCACCACATCCACAATGGCCTCCGCATGGCGGCGAGAAGCAATTTCGGGCACCACGCCGCCATATTTGCGGTGTTCCTGTACCTGAGATGCAATCACCGAGGACAACACCTGCCGGCCGTCTTTGACTACCGAAGCCGCCGTTTCATCACATGAACTTTCGATTCCTAATACTAACATTTCGATTTTTTCCCCTTTAACTGTTTCCATGGTGTTTCCCCTTGAGCCCACCCCTGGGCTTTCCAGTAATCCTGATCGATGGGATTTTGTGCAAACTTTAATACGGCCTGTTTCATCATTAAAAACTTTACTTTGGTTTTCAAAGAGACGTGCGCCCCTTGTTTCAGGCTTTGATACAAGCGAACTGCCGTTTTTTCTAACGCATTTTCCATCCTTGCTCTTCGTTTGGGTTCCATTTCTTCAAAGCTGCCTGCCCACATGGAAACCCCGCACCGAAAGATTCGGCTGATGCCCCAATAAGACAGAGAACGGCAGATTCCATCTATGGCATACTTGGTTCCCGCTCCGGCCGTAGTGGAAATCACGGCCGCACTTTTGCCGAACATCTCACGCCGGGGGCGGTGGGGCATGAACAAATACCCAAAATGATCCAGACAGTTTTTCATCACACCGGATAATTCCATCACATAAACCGGCGATGCAAAAATCAGTCCGTCCGCTTCCAGCATCGCCCGTTCCATGGGCTCCACATACCTGCGGTGGGGACACAACTGCTCCCCTTTCATAAAACAGGTGAAACAGCCCGTGCACGATACCGGAAAATCCTGCGGAAGAAAAAACTCTGTAAACTCCGAAGGCTCCAGTTGCTCCAGTTTGTTTTTCACCATTTGAACCGCCTGATAGGTATTCTTCTTTCTGGGGCTGCCGTAAACAATGCAGTATTTCATCCCTGTTCTCCTTTTAAGAAAAGGTCTTTGTCAGAATGAATCCATCTTCTTTGGGGCTGTCGTACAAACCCTTTCGCACACCCAATTCTTGAAAACCACAGGATTGATAAAGTGCCTGAGCCGCCTGGTTAGAGGCCCGTACTTCCAGCGACAGAAAAGCCGCTCCGCTCTCTTTGGCACAGCGTTCTAAGTCCTGCATGAGCAGAATTCCAATGCCCCTTTGCCGAAAGGCAGGGTGTACCGCCACATTGGCCACATAAGCTTCGTCCAAAACACAATGCATTCCGGCATACCCCACCACCGTGTCTTCCCATTCTGCCACCAAAAAGCAAGCGGTGGAATCCTGTTGCTCTGCCGCCAGTCCTTCCCGAGACCAAGGCTGAGAAAAACAAAGCCTTTCCAGTTCCGCCAAAGCATCTAAATGCCGTTCCTGCATTAGAACAATCTGCACATTCCCGGCCACCTTTTTCTCTGGCATGTCAATACCCCAGTTCTTTGAGCAGTTCGCCAAGTGCACGCAAAATCTGATCTCGGCTGGCTCGGTACAGTTCCAGATCCCCGCCATAAGGATCCCCGATTCCGCCGCCCAGAACCTTGATTTTCTCTTCCGGCACTCCGGCCGCTTTCAGTGCACCGGCATGATTTTGCATCATTACCACAAAAAGATCCGCCCCGCGCAGCATCGGTTCCGTCACGGTCTTGGCCCGATGGGCAGACAAATCCACCCCCAGTTCTCGGGCGGCAAGCTGGGCATTTTCAGCGGACGGTTCCCCATCTGCCGCAAATAACCCGGCGCTGTCACATTGAATCTCTGAAATTCCTTTGTCCCGCAAAAGCTTTTCAAACAATCCTTTTGCCATGGGACTTCGGCAGGTATTTCCCGTACAGATAAAAACAATATGCATCGTATCTCCCCTTATTCCATCTTCATCCCATTTTATTGCTTTTTTGGCGGCTCAATTTATTCCTTTGCGTCAAACCAGGTTTGGCCGATTTGCGCTTCTGCCAACATGGGAACGGAAAGTGAAACCGCGTTCTGCATCTCTTCGGTCAAAAGCTGTGCCACACGCTGGGCTTCTTCTTCCGGCGCTTCCACGATCAATTCATCGTGGACCTGTAAAATCAGCTGAGCCTGCAATTTTTCCTGATTCAAGCGATCGGCTACCCGAATCATGGCAATTTTGATGATATCCGCCGCGGTTCCCTGAATGGGCATATTCATGGCCACCCGTTCACCAAAAGCACGCAGGTTAAAATTGCTGCTGGTCAATTCGGGCAAATAGCGCCGACGGCCAAACAGAGTTTCTGCATAGCCATGCTCTTTGGCCTGCTCGACCACTTCGTTCATATAGCTGCGAACCCCTTCATAGTGAGCCAAATACGCCTTGATATATTCGTCGGCTTCTTTTCTGGTGACCCCAATGTCTTTCGAGAGCGAAAACGCGCCGATTCCATAGACAATCCCGAAATTGACCGCCTTGGCGCGGCTGCGCATGATGGGAGTCACCATTTGCTCCGGCATGTGAAACACCTGTGCCGCTGTGATACGGTGAATATCATCACCCCGTCGGAACGCCTCGATCATCGTAGCATCATTGGCCACATGGGCCAGCACCCGAAGCTCAATTTGGGAATAGTCGGCATCCACCAGCATCCAGCCGGGCCGGGCACTGAAGAAACGGCGCAGTTCTTTTCCCTGTTCCGTGCGAACGGGGATATTCTGAAGATTCGGCTCTGTAGAGCTGATTCGCCCGGTGCGGGTTTCGGTTTGGTTAAAGCGGGAATGAATTCTTCCGTCGGAACCGATGACTTTCAGCAGTCCGTCACAATAAGTGGATTTCAGCTTTGTCATCCCTCGGTATTCCAGCACCATTTCTACCACCGGATGGTCATAGCGCAGGCTTTCCAATACTTCTGCGCTGGTGGAATAGCCGCTCTTGGTTTTTTTGCCCGTATGCAGTCCCAACTTTTCAAACAGAGCTTGCCCCAGCTGTTTGGGGGAATTCACATTAAACTCATAGCCCACTTCTTGATAAATTCGGCTTTGCACCTCGTCAATACGGATTTGCAGCCCGTTTCCATATTCTTCAATACCCGCGGCATCCACGGCAAAACCGGCGGTTTCCATTTTAGCCAATACCTGAGCCAAAGGCTGCTCAATGGTTCGCAGCAGTTCACCCTGATTGTTTTTATCAATTTCCAACGTCAGTTTGTCCACCAAAGCGGGCAAAAGCGCCGCCTGAGCCGCCTTTGGATATTCCTCGCTCTGCGCCCCGGGGCCCTGGACCTCGTATTCCGCCGCCAAACGATCTTCGCTGTATTCCGGGGAGGACGGGTTCAGCAGATAGGCAGCCAAAAGCGTATCCATTCCCAAATTTTTCAGCGGAACTCCCATTTGCTCTAATGCCGCATAAAAGGGCTTGCTGTTATGAATGTTTTTCACAATCTTCGCATCCCCACAAAGCGCCCGCAAAAAAGCCTTTTCGGCCTTTACCGCATACAGCGTATCCTTTAGGGGAATCAGCAAACCGGAAAGATCCTCGCCTTCATACAAAGCGGTGAGATCCACCCGTCCCTGCTCCTGAAGCGGAATCAGCAAACCGGCCCCCTCCGCCATCACTTTGACTGGCATAATATCCTTTTTTTCTCCATCTTCCAAAGAAGCGGAAGGCTCCGGCGCATCCAGCCCCAGTTTTGGAATCAAAGAGAAGAGCTCCAGCTTCGCCATCAGCCGGGAAGCGGCTGCCTTGTCTTGCGGCAGCGGCAGATAGCTTTCCAATCGGGTATCAATGGGAACCTGGGTATAGATGGTTCCCAGCTTGTGACTGAGATAGGCGCTTTCCTTCCCTTCCCGCAGCTTTTTACGCATTCCTTCTTTCATTTCCAACGTTTCCAGATTCTCATAAATGGCATCCAGATTCTGATAAGCGCGAATCAGTTCCCCCGCGCCTTTCGGCCCGATTCCAGCCACGCCGGGAATATTATCGGAACTGTCGCCCTGCAATGCTTTGATTTCAATCAGCTGAATGGGTTCTACCCCATATTCCTCTCGAATTTTCTCTGTATCATACAGCGTCACTTGAGGCTGACCGAATTTAGTGGCCGCCAGACGCACCGTTACGCCGTCACCCACCAGCTGAAGGCTATCCCTGTCTCCTGTGGCAATGACACATTCCGCGCCCTGTTCCCGGCTGGCTCTGGCCAAGGTTCCCAGAATATCGTCAGCTTCATAGCCCTCTTTTTCGAGAATCGGATATCCCAAAAGATGCAGCAGTTCTTTTAAGTTAGGCAGCTGCTGTGCCAGCTCTTCGGGCATCCCCTTACGCTGAGCTTTATACCCTGCGTATTCCTGATGACGGAAGGTAGGGGCACGCATATCAAAAGCAATCGCCACCGCATCCGGCTGTGTTTCATCGGATATTTTTTTCAGCATCGTTAAAAAGCCGTAAATGCCATTTGTAAATTGGCCATCCTTGGTGGTCAGCAGCTTAATTCCATAAAAAGCCCGGTTTAATATGCTGTTTCCGTCCAATACCAATAATTTCATATACATTCTCCATCTTTCATCCGCCCGATTTCAAAAGAACCGAAGCTGTGATTTCTGCTTTTTACTGCAGACCGTTTTTTATATTATATCATAAGAATAAAGCAAGAAAAATGCTTTTACGGCGCAGCTGCTCTCGTACGAAAGCACCGACTATGTTTCCATGTTCCCTCCGGCATCAGAAGCTCGGCTTCCGTTTATGCCGTGGGGTTATTTAAACCATAATTTATTATCTTGCTTCAAATTAATAGCACAATTCTTAACTAAAATGCCTGACTATGGTGCAATGTTCCTTCAGGCATCGGAAGCTCGGCTTCCGTTTATGCCGTGGGGTTATTTAAACCATAACCTGTTGCCTTGCCCCAAATAAACAGCACAATTCTTAACTAAAATGCCTGACTATGGTGCAATGCTCCCTCAGGCATCGGAAGCCCCACTTCCGTTTATGCCGTGGGGTTATTATATCATTTTTCAAATGAAAAATTAAGTGCTTTTCCGGACACGCTATGTTATAATAATCTCATTCAGGAACAAGAACACAAAGCCTGTGCTTTCACATAGCTTTTTGCTCTCGTGTAAACCTGTTTATTTTCGATTATGAAAGGATTTTTCTTCTTGAAGCTAGGTTCATTTACAATAGAAGGCCGCGCCGCTTTGGCGCCAATGGCCGGGATTACCGATTTGTCCTTCCGGCAGCTTTGTGTCGATTTTGGCGCCGGGTATGTGGTGACTGAAATGGTCAGCGCCCAAGGACTGACTTATAAAAATTATAAAACCAATCAATTGATGAAGCTGTCGGACAGCGAACGCCCGGCAGCCATTCAGCTGTTTGGGGATGATCCGGATTATCTGGCTCGGGCAGCCGAAATTGCGATGCATTTTTCCCCGGATGCCATTGACATCAACATGGGATGTCCCGCACCCAAAGTCTGCAACAGTGGAGGCAACGCACACGGAAGCGGAAGCGCTTTAATGAAAGATCCCGAGCTGTGCGGCCGAATTGTTTCGGCTGTGAAGTCGGCGGTCTCCATTCCCGTCACAGTAAAAATCCGGAAGGGATGGGATAAAAACAGCATTAACGCGGTGCAGGTGGCTCAGATTTGCGAAGCCGCCGGAGCGGACGCCATTGCGGTTCACGGACGCACCCGGGAACAGATGTATCAGCCCAGCGCAGACTGGGAAATTATCGCCCAGGTAAAACAGGCCGTGAAAATACCGGTGATCGGTAACGGGGATGTCACCGACGCCAAAAGTGCGGCGGCTTTGCTGGAACAAACCGGCTGTGATTTGGTGATGGTTGGCCGCGCAGCTATGGGAAACCCCTGGATTTTCCGCGAAATTCATGCTTACCTGACGGCGGGAACGATTTTGCCGCCCCCCACACTGAACGAGCGGATGCTGGTGATGATGCGTCATATCCGCGCCATGTGTGAGGATAAGGGCGAATCCCGCGCCATGCGTGAAGCCAGAAAACACGCCGGCTGGTACTTAAAGGGCCTGAAAAACGCAGCCAGCTTTCGGCGTGACGCCGTGCAGATGGAAACATTTGAGGATATGGAGCGATTGGTTCAACTGGTAATGGAACAACGAGAGACAGAATAAACCGCGAAAGCCGGCAGCAAGGCTGCCGGCTTCTGTGTTAGTAAAGCACCACCGTATCTTCCTGAACCGCACAGCTGCATTCAAAGCTTTGCTGCTGCTTAGTTTCTAAATCATAGATAGAATAAAAGACAAACGAATCCGTTTCATCACTGATTACATATTTGGCAACCAGAAAGCGATCTTCTACACAGGCAACAAACTGCCCCAATTCTTTGCTGTATCGCCCATGCACGGCAGAATTGAGAATCCCATGGATTTCATAGCTTTCCTCATGTTCTGTTACGCGATAAATTCGTGCCGAATCCGGCTCGATGAAAAAGGCCGCCGGCTCTTCGTCTTCCTGTAAATTCAGTTCTGCCGCCACCGTCTTTTTTCCGCTGTGCTTATCCACCGCACAAACTCGCTGGTCGTTATTGGGGTAATACTGAGCCCGAAAATACAGGCTGTTCTCATCCTGACCCGCATAACGCACCAAACCCTGAGTTCCCGCGCTGAGCAGAAGCTCCAGCGGCAAATGCGTTTCGTCCGCCTTTACCGCTACCACAAAATCCAAAAGCGGGCAAAGCCAAACGTTGTCACTGACAGTATCCCCCAGCCAGCGCTGATTTCGGTAGCATTTTTCTTTTTCTGCCTCGCTGCCATAAGGCTCCAGCACCAAAAGCATCCGTTCCCCGGCGACATCAAAGGGAATCAGTTTTTCTGTATTTAAATTGCAGATGCGCTTGTCCCTTACATAATAATAACGGCCTTCTTCTAAATCATACAGATAAGCAATCCGTTCAAATCCGGATGCTTTCTTGTATTCTTCAAACAAATGCCGATGCAGTTCGTTTTCTTCCGTAAAAAACAGAACCCGGCTTTCATCCAACGCTTTACAGTCTGCAAAATTCCCCACAAAATGCAGTTCCTCAGCATTTTTCTCTTGCCCGGTCTGCTTGTCAAACCTCAAAATCCGGGCAAAGCTTTCCCGGTTTTCCATCACCACAATAATATCCGTGGCAAAAGAGAAAAAGTGCAGGACTGCTGTGGGATCGCTCAAAAAGCAGTTGGCCAGAACCCGTTCGGTTTTGGCTTCTCTGTCATATTCCAGAAGAAAAAGGCTATGATGTCCCTCTTCTGCTTTTTCTTCCGCATAATATACTGTGGAGCCGCTGATTTCAATCAGCTCCACACGGCTGTCCGTGACAGCATTGCGAATATCTACAACCGTCATGTGATTTCCCCGCTTTCCTGCCGGACGCGGCACTGCCTGCCGTGTGCCGGGTCGCAAAACACCCGGCCGTTGATACGCCCAGCCCTATAACTGATATGATTTATGATACCATCATTTAACACTGCACACAAAGAAAAGTCGCTTATACCGTGAGGTTATTATAACATAAGACCCATATTTTTGCATTCCCCGCATGGGAATTTTCCTTTTAGATTGGAAAGAAAGGAGGAGCCGCTTTGCTTACCACCCAAAACGGCAGCACATTAATCGTAGACATTCATGGCATGTATGCTGCCGACGCTAAGCGCGAGCTGGAACGGCTTTTGTCCCGTGCCGGAAAAAACATCCACGAGGTCGTGGTCATCCACGGCTACAGCCATGGCCAAGTTCTGAAAAACATGGTGCGGCGGGATCTGAAACACCCGCGAATTCAAAGCAAGTTGCTTTCGCTGAACGAAGGGCAAACCCGGATTCTTTTAAAAGATCTTTAATCGGTGATTTTTCTGTTCACCGAAATCCATAAAACAACAAAAAGCGTTCCATGCGGTTTCTTCCGCCGGGAACGCTTTTTTATCTGCTATTCTTTTTTCATCACAGCATCCGCAAAAATGAATTACCGGCTTGCAAAGGTAGATTCCCGAGAGGAGCCGTCGGAATTGGATGAACTCAGATTTTCTTCATAAATAAAGTCTACCAAATGCTTATGGCTGGCCTTAAAGTCCACAATCAACGAATCCCCAACACCCGGAACCGACTGATTTTTGTGATCAGAGTCCTGCGGAATTCGGGTCTGTTCTGTGGGATAATTTAAATAAGTCAGAGAATTAGCCGCCAAAGACAAAACCTCATTCTTTGACATATTGGTTGTCACCAAGGGAAGAACATCATACAGAATTCCGTTGATGGTTCCCAAATCGGATGTTTTAAATTGATCGATCAGCGCCTGCAAAACCTTGCGTTGGCGCAAAGTGCGCTCATAATCGTCACCGATATTACGGATACGGGAATAATAATGAGCCTGTCTGCCCGTCATATGCCGCATTCCGCCAGTCAGGCGTTTGGAAGAAGATTCGCCGGAATAAGTATTGATGAGCTTGGCCTCTGCATTGGTAATTTCTAAAGTAACACCACCCATGCGGTCAATAATTTTCCGAAAGGAGTCGTTGCTGATAATCACATAACGGTCAACGTCCACACCAAACGCATTTTCAATGGTTTGCACTGTCAAAGTCGGGCCGCCAAAGGCATAAGCTGCATTCAGCTTGTTGGGGTGATACCCGGGAATCGACACATAAATATCCCGCATAAAAGAGGCCATTTTCAGCTTTTGGTGGCGTCTGTCCAACGACACCATCATCATGCTGTCACTTCTGCCGGTGTCGTTGGCCTGATAGTCATCCACACCCATCAAGAGCACGTTCAAAATCTGATCGTCATGATATAGCCCATTCACCACATATTTCGAGTCTCCCATGCCTTCAAAGGAATTGACTCCGCTGGTTTGAGGGCGCGAAGAAGACACCGTGGGATCCTCCTGAAACTGAATTCGTCCCAGCAGATGATCTGCATAAACCAAAACGCTTCCCACCGTCATCAAAACCAAACTGACCACCAATATTGCCACATTCAGAACAACGGTCTTTTTTCCCCTGCTTTTCTTCCTCGGAGCCCCGTTTCTGACATATTTTTCCCCATTGCCTTTTTTTTGATTTTTCACAACATCATCCCTTCTGAATCCGGCGGCTTCGGTCAGCAGCACATATCACACCGGCCACAGTCGCTGTATACCATTGTATTTCCTTTTTTTGTTTTTCTATTCAAAAGATTTTTGGTTTAAAGCTTCCGCATCCATTCCTCAGTCCTTTGGCAGATCCTGCTCGTCCAACGTCAGTTCATAAGACGGCAAAAATTCAGTTAAAAAACAGTCTGCTTCCGGCAGACCCATAGAAGCGATCGCCTTGCGCTGCGCCTGTTCCGCCTGTCGGAATTCTGCGTTTCCCATGCCCCGCTCTTCCACACATTTAATCAAGGCCGAAATCTTGTCTGCCGCTTTTACCAGCGGAAGAAGGTCCTGATCCTGCGGCTGATCCCCACAAATCAGCGGCCGGTAAGCCGGTTGCAAATCTGGTGGAAGCAGTGCCAAAAGCTTTTGCTGAGCCACTTGCTCCACCCGGCGGTATGCCTGCCGGATGTCGGGGTTATCATATTTTACCGGCGTGGGCAAATCCCCTGTCAGAATTTCTGTGGCGTCATGGAACATGGCCAAAACCGCAGCCCGTTCCGGATTCACATTTCCCCCAAAGCGAGTATTGCGCAATAGGGCAAGAGAATGGGCGATCACTGCCGTGTCCAGACTGTGCTCGCAGATATTCTCATGCCGGGTATTTCGCATCAGCCCCCACCGGTTAATATATTTCATCCGGGAAAGCATTGCGTAAAAATGAAACATCTCATTTCCTCCCAGCCGCCTGTTTTAACAGTTTAAGACAACTACGTCAGTTATTATACCAAAGAAAATCGCTTCACACAACAAATCGAAATTATTTTACAATTAGAGGGTTTCCCTCTTCTTTCGTGGGAATTCCTATGATATAATAACCTCACGCCGCAAACCGGCGATGGGTGTCTCTTTTCTGGCTTGCGATTTATGCAGCTTGATATCTTCGCAAGGGAGTGAACGGATTGAATTTACTTTCCAAAATGGAACCCAGCGAAAATGTGATTTTAAAAGCATTTCTTTATAGTCTGGGGTTAGCTCTGCTGATTTTTCTGCCATTTATACTGGTAGACAGCGGCTATTTTTTATTTTACGGAGATTTTAACGTACAGCAAATTCCCTTTTACCGCATGTGCCACGATGCCATTCGCAGCGGTGATTGGAAATGGAGCTGGACGACAGACCTGGGCGCTAATTTTGTGGGCTCTTATTCCTTTTATCTGTTAGGCAGTCCTTTTTTCTGGCTGACATTGCCTTTTCCCAGCAATGCCGTTCCTTATCTGATGGGGCCGCTGCTGATTTTGAAATTTGCCTGCTCGGGGGCCTCAGGCTGCCTGTACCTGAAACGGTACGTTAAAGATCCGCAATTTGCCGTGGCGGGAGGAATGCTTTACGCATTCTCGGGGTTTTCTGTTTATAATATCTTTTTTAATCATTTTCACGAAGCGATTATCGTTTTCCCGCTGGTTCTTTGGGCCATGGATGAATACATGTACCATCGGCGGCGGGGACTGTTTGCAGTCACGGTATTTGCCAGCTGTTTTTTAAATTATTACTTTTTTGTGGGACAAGTCACCTTCTGCATTTTATACTGGCTGGTACGGGCTTTCTGCGGCAGCTGGAAAATCACAGCAAAGGACTTTCTGCTGTTGCTGCTTGAATCAGTGCTGGGCGTGGCAATGGCCGGTGCCTTGCTGGTTCCCACCATTTTCACCGTGGTGCAAAACCCCCGGGTGGACAATCCACCAGACGGCTGGGGGGCGCTTTTATATGGCTGGAACCAAAGATACCTTCATATTTTACAGGCATTTTTCTTTCCGCCCGATATTCCCGCCCGGCCAAACTTCACACCCAATTCCGAAGCGAAATGGGCCTCGCTGGGGGCATGGCTGCCTTTATTCAGCATGACCGGGGTTTTTGCTTTTCTGCAAAACCGCCGCAGACATTGGCTGAAAAAACTGCTGGGCATTCTATTTGTGATGGCTATGGTTCCGATTTTAAACTCGGCGTTCCAACTGTTTAACTCTTCTTATTATGCCCGCTGGTTCTATATGCTGGTGCTGATGATGTGCCTTGCCACATTGCTGGCTCTGGAGCGGGAAAGCAGCGATTGGCGGCGAGCTGTTCGGTGGGTTACCGGAATCACCTTGGGCATCGCTTTGCCCATCGGCCTGATTCCTCAATCCAAAACCAACAATGGTACTACCACACGCACCTTTGGTCTGGAGGAATATCCCACACGATTTTGGGCTTATGTGGCAATCTCACTGCTCAGCCTTTTGCTGCTGTGCATTGTCTTGAAAGCCTACCGCCGAAACCGTCCTTTGTTCCGGAAAAAAATGATGGTTGGAATCGCCGTAATATCTTTCCTTTATTCTATTTATTTTATCTCTTTGGGGAAAACCCAATCGGAGGATGTGCGAAAGCATCTGATTCCTTATGCCCTGAACGGAGGCGCAGAGCTTTCTGTACCGGATTTGCAGAATGTCCGCTCCGATTTTTATAACTCCATGGATAATCAGGCCATGTACTGGCAGATTCCGACCATACAGGCCTTTCACAGCATTGTGCCCGGTTCTATCATGGAGTTTTACCCCACCATCGGCGTCTCGCGTGATGTGGGTTCCCGCCCGGATACCAAAACCTATGGACTGAGGGCATTGACCTCTTGCCGATGGCTGTTTGACGACACCCACGACGACAACTATTTTGGCGGAATGGATCGGATGAATCCCGAAATGCCCGGCTGGCGCTATTGGGGTACTGAAAACGGATTCGATATCTGGGAAAACCAATACTATATTCCGTTGGGGTTTGGCTATAATTCTTATATAACCCAAGAGCAGTATGACGATCTGCCGGAAAATCAGCGCAGCCTCGTTCTGCTGCACGCTCTGGTGCTGTCAGAAGAACAAATCAAGACCTATGGCTCTTTGCTTTCCCCTTTGGAGCCCAATGAACTGTTTTTCGATTATGAAGAGTATTTTGAAATTTGTCAGGAGCGTCAGGAAAGTGCCGGAACCGGCTTTACCCGTGATAATTCCGGTTTCTCTCTGCATTATTCATCGGATCAGGAACGACTGGTCTTTTTCAGCGTCCCCTATGAAAAGGGCTGGAGTGCCACGGTTAACGGACAGCCGGCAGCCGTGGAAAAGGTCAGCGTGGGCTTTATGGCCGTGCGGGTTCCCGCCGGGGAATCGGAAATTCGATTTGATTACAGCACCCCGGGCCTGAGCGAAGGAATCCTGTTATCCGGCGGGGCACTGCTGCTTCTGGTGCTGTATCACCGCCTGACGGTGCGTGCGGATCTTCGAAAAAAAGAATCTCATAAAAGAAAAATCTACCGGATCAAAGCTCCGGTAACCGAACCAGCCCCAGAGGAAGGGACTGCCAAGGAGGAATTATAATGTCTATCGTATACCTTGTCGTACCCTGTTACAACGAAGAGCAGGTATTGCCGGAAACAGTCAAGCGGCTGACTGCAAAGCTGACCGGCATGATGCAAAGCGGAATCGCAGCCCCCGAAAGCCGCATTTTATTTGTGGATGACGGCAGCCGGGATAAAACCTGGGAGCTGATAGAAGGTTATCATCAGGAAAACCCCATGGTGGGCGGCGTAAAGCTGGCTCATAACCGGGGGCATCAGAATGCACTTTTGTCCGGACTGATGACCGCACGAAAGTATGCCGACTGCGCCATCAGCCTGGATGCCGACTTGCAGGATGATATTGAGGTACTGGATCAGTTTGTACGCCAGTTTCAAAACGGCTGCGATGTGGTTTATGGGGTACGCAGTAAACGGGACACAGACACATTCTTTAAAAAGAACACTGCCCTGGCTTTTTATCGTCTGATGAAAATGCTGGGTGTGGACTTAGTCTATAATCACGCCGACTATCGCCTGATGAGCCGGCGTGCGCTGGATGCTTTGGCCGATTACCGAGAGACCAACCTGTTTTTGCGCGGAATTGTGCCGCTGATTGGCTTTCAAAGCGGAACCGTCACATATGAGCGCCACGAGCGCTTTGCCGGGGAATCCAAATACCCGCTGAAAAAAATGATCTCGTTCGCAATGGACGGAATTACCTCTTTTAGTGTGAAGCCGCTGAAAATCATTGCCAATCTGGGAATTCTTGTTTCCTGTTTCAGTATTCTCGGCCTGCTGTATGCTCTTGTTTCTTATTTTACCGGGAACGCCGTAGCCGGCTGGACCGCCATCATCTGCTCCATTTGGCTGCTGGGCGGAATTCAGCTTCTCTGCATTGGTGTGGTGGGAAGCTATATCGGAAAAATTTACAACGAAGTAAAAGACAGACCACGCTTTTTAATTGAAAAAGAGCTTTAAAAAACACATTTTTTGATTCTGATAAAAGCGCCTTTTGGCAAAAAATCAAAAGAAAAAATCCCCCGACAGATTGCGTTGGATGAAACCAACATCGTTCTGCCGGGGGATTTCTTTTTTCTCTTCCGGAATGGAATATTAAATTTTGCGCAAAGTATTGACAATTCCTTTTGATGCGTTTATCATCATATAATAATTAGCTCTAATTCTAGTTACTCGAATTAGAGCCAATTCATTTTTTTATTCAGGAGGGATTCTTTTGACAGGGCCAAACTGGCAGCCACCTTTGTGCCTGTGCCTGGATTTTATTGCACATCAGCTGGAAGTACGCCAAAATTCTTATCTAGCTCAATTTGGAATCACCAGCAGTCAGGCCAAAGTACTGCTTTTTTTATTGGTTCATGAACAACAGGAAATTTTTCAGAAGGACTTGGAAACCGTGTTTTCCATGCGCAGCTCAACCATTACCAGCATTATGGGTTATCTGGAAAAAGGCGGCTTTGTGGTTCGCACCCCCTGTTCTCAAGATGGCCGAGCCAAACGCATTGCTATCACAGAA
Organism: Clostridium minihomine; assembly: GCF_900240385.1. Lineage (GTDB taxonomy): Bacteria > Bacillota > Clostridia > Oscillospirales > Acutalibacteraceae > Faecalispora > Faecalispora minihomine. The sequence continues at coordinate 24,711 of NZ_OEQH01000004.1, forward strand.
AAAGGGAAAGCCCTTCGCGGCATTATAGATGCCATGCTGCTGGAAAATGAACAGCAGTTTTGTAAGGCTTTAACACCGGAGGAAAGCGTTATGCTGAAAGCCCTTTTGAAAAAAGCAGCAACCACTTGTTTCCCCCACCCGCATTCCCACAACGCTTTTCATGGTCATAACCACCCAAAAGCGTGTCAGAAAGAAGGAACTATATGCTCAAACAACTAAACTCTTTGCTGGGCGAATACCGGCTCTATGCCATTTTATCGCCACTGCTGATAGCCGGAGAGGTAATGATGGAAATTGCCATCCCTTTTGTCATGGCGAATATGCTGGACAACGGCGTACTTGGCAGCGGCGGAATCTCTTACACCGTTAAAATGGGCTGTCTGATGATTTTGATGGCTGTGATTTCGCTGATTTTCGGCGCATTATCCGGTCGCATGGCAGCCAAAGCCAGCACCGGACTGGCAGCCAACATCCGCAACGCACTGTTTGATCAGGTGATGAATTTTTCGTTTTCCAATGTGGATAAATTCTCCACTGCATCTCTGATTACCCGGCTGACCTCAGACGTGACCAACGTGCAGAATGCTTTTATGATGATCATTCGCATGGGAGTCCGTGCGCCGATTATGCTGATAGGCGCCACCACCATGGCCGTCTTGATCAGCCGAAACCTTTCTTTGGTGTTCCTGATAGCCATTCCGATTCTTGGCGTAGCATTATTTTACATTATTAAAAATGGGTTTCCCCGCTTTCAGCGCATGCTGACCCATTATGACACCATGAATGCCTCTGTGCAGGAAAACCTGATTGGCATCCGCGTGGTGAAAGCATTTGTACGGGAAGATCACGAAACCAAAAAATTCACTGACAATGCGCAGACTTTGCGCCAAGCCCAGTTCTTTGCGGAAAAATTGATCATCCTGAATATGCCCATTATGCAGCTAACCATTTTCGGCTGTATTGTAGCAGTCGTCTGGTACGGTGGAAATCTGGTGATTGGCGGCGGACTGGAAATTGGGCAGCTTTCCGCCTTTTTGACCTATAACTCCCAGATTTTAATGTCCTTGATGTTTTTATCCATGATTTTTATTATGTGCGTCCTGTCTCGGGCTTCCGTAACCCGTATTCAAGAGGTTCTGAACGAAATCTCTGATATCCGTGATGCAGCCGACAGCTCCCCCTGTCCCAAAGACGGCTCTATTGAGTTTGTAAATGCATCCTTTTCTTATGGAAGCGAAAAAGACAATTTGACACTGGAAAACATCAACCTCAACATCCGCTCCGGCGAAATTGTGGGCATCATCGGCGGAACCGGCTCAGCCAAATCCACTTTGGTGCAGCTAATCCCCCGCCTGTATGATTTGTCCGGCGGGCAGCTTCTGGTGGGTGGCCATCCGGTCAAAGAGTATGCTCTGGATACCCTGCGCGGCTGTGTTTCTATGGTGCTTCAAAAGAACGTTCTGTTTTCCGGCACCATTCGGGAAAACCTGCTTTGGGGAAATCCCGACGCCACACAAGAAGATTTGGATCGTGCCTGTCAGGCTGCCCAGGTCAAAGAATTCATTGATAAATTCCCAGATGGCTATGAAACCCTTTTAGAACAGGGTGGAACCAATTTATCCGGCGGACAAAAGCAGCGCTTATGTATTGCCCGGGCTTTGCTCAGTCAGCCAAAAATTATTATTCTGGACGATTCCACCAGCGCTGTGGACACCGCTACAGACGCAAAAATTCGCGAAGGAATGCGCCAAGAGCTGAAAGGTACCACCGTATTGCTCATTGCGCAGCGCATTACTTCTGTTTGTGACGCAGATAAAATTATCGTAATGGATAACGGAACCATCAACGCGGTGGGAACTCATGAAGAACTGTTACAAAGCAATGAAATTTACCGTGAAGTGTACGAATCCCAGCAGAAGGGAGGGCTGCCCCAATGAGCACCTCTTCCAAAGTGAAAAAATCACAGCTTCCGCCTGTAAAACCAAGAAACACCGGTAAAACTCTGCGCCGTATTTTCAGCTATCTGGGTCAATACCGAATGCTTTTGGTGTTCGTGGTTCTGGCAATTCTAATCAGTTCCGGCGCCCAAATTTTTGGCAACGCCATGCTAAAAACCATTATTGATGACTGTCTTACCCCCATGGTGCAAAATTACAGTGACGACCTGATGCAAAAATTCCTGCGTTTGGTGCTGACTATGCTGGGCATTTTTGTACTGGGTGCTATCTGTTCGTATTTGTACAGCTATATCATGCTGAAGATTTCCACCAGCACGCTGTACCGAATTCGAGTGGATCTATTTACGAAAATGGAAAAGCTGCCCCTTCGCTATTTTGATTCCAAAACCCATGGCGAACTGATGAGCCGCTTTACCAATGATACCGATGCATTGCGTGAAATGCTGACCAACAGTGTTACCAGCTTTATTTCTTCCATTATCACAGTGGTAGGCATTTTCTGTATGATGTTTTATTACAGCTGGCAGCTGACCCTGATGGTCATCGTGATGTTGATTGTGATGATCAATGTCATTCGGGTGATCGGCGGAAAAAGCGGAAATTATTTTAAAAACCAGCAGGAAGCACTGGGTAATGTCAACGGATTCATAGAAGAAATGATTGAAGGGCAGCGGGTGGTCAAGGTATTTCGCCATGAGCAGGCCGCCCGCGAGGACTTCCGCCAGATTAACGAAAACCTTCGGGATTCTGCAGATAAGGCCAATACCTTTGCCAACATTCTAATGCCCATTATAAGCAACCTGGCAAACCTTCAATACGCACTCACTGCCATCTTGGGCGGTATTCTGGCCATTGCCAACATTCTGACGTTGGGAACCGTAGTGGTATTTATGCAGTTTACCCGCAGCTTTTCCATGCCGCTGGCTCAAATGTCCCAGCAGCTGAATGCGGTTTTAAGCGCTTTGGCCGGTGCAGAACGCATTTTTGCACTCATTGACGAGGAACCGGAAATTGACGACGGCTATGTCACTTTGATAAATGCCCAGGAAGATGCAAACGGCAATCTGACCGAATGCGGCCAGCGCTGCGGCCAGTGGGCCTGGAAGCATCCCCATCAAACAGATGGAACCATCACCTATCACAAAGTTGAGGGCAGAGTAGACTTTGACCATGTAGTGTTTAGCTATGAAGAAGGCAAACCCGTGCTCAATGATATTTCGCTCTATGCGAAACCCGGTCAAAAAATTGCCTTTGTCGGCTCTACCGGTGCGGGCAAGACCACCATCACAAACCTAATCAATCGATTTTATGAAGTGCCTGACGGAAAAATCCGGTATGACGGCATTAACATCAGCAAAATCAAAAAAGATGACCTGCGCCGCTCTTTGGCCATGGTATTGCAGGACACCCACCTGTTTACAGGAACTGTGCTGGATAACATCCGCTATGGACGGCTGGACGCCACTGATGAAGAAGTGATAAACGCCGCCAAACTGGCAAATGCCGATTCCTTCATCCGGCATTTGCCCCAGGGCTATCACACCCGGCTGACCGCCGATGGCGCCAATTTATCTCAGGGGCAGCGGCAGCTGTTGGCGATTGCCAGAGCAGCCGTGGCAGATCCTCCCGTTTTGATTTTGGATGAAGCGACTTCTTCTATTGATACCCGAACTGAAAAACTGATTGAAAAGGGTATGGACAGTTTGATGAGCGGGCGCACCGTATTTGTGATCGCTCACCGCCTTTCCACAGTACGCAATGCAGATGCGATTATGGTATTGGAGCATGGAAGAATTATTGAACGCGGAAATCATGAGGAACTTCTGGCGATGAAGGGCAAATATTATCAGCTTTATAACGGAATGTTTGAGCTGAGCTGATGCTAACCACCTAAACAGCATACTATAGTAAAAAAGCAGTTGTGTTTTTATGACACAACTGCTTTCTTTTAAACAAGACAAAATAAAAAGAGTTATCGAGCATCTTATGAGCCGTATCATTCAATATGGTGATAGTGTTATTCTTTTACATGCTTCTTTAATTTAAATTTCAAGCATTTATTTTGCAATATAATAAAGACAGTCCAACGCAAGTTATTATGCCAGTGTAAGTGTATCAGTTACCCCAAGGTGAAAAATAAATGGGTTGATTGCGGTGCAATTATTCAGTTGGAGTTGTCGTAACTGTTTTAGAGAAAGAATTCAGTTAGAAAATAGGTGATATGAATGCATTTAGAAAAACATAAAAAGTTAAAAGGTTCTTGTGCAAGAATAATAGTTTCCAGTTTATCATTTACCATTGTTTTATTTTCTTTCAGTTCCTGCAACACTCAAAACAGCTTCGAAAAGAATGATGCAGAAACTCATTTATCAGAGGCAATGGTAAACACGTTTTCCTTTGATTGGTTTGACGAGTGCACTTATTTACAAGATCTTGCTGAAATGACTACAGATAAATCCAAAGAAAAATCCCCCGATTATTTGGTGGGCTATCTGGAAAGCAATAAATCCGCTCGCGAAAATTATTTAAAAGTCATTTACACCAGTCAAAAAGGATTGCAAAAAAAACTGATTACAGATGATACCAAAGAAAAACTGGATTTATACCGGACAGCGAAATCAGACTATTTACAGAAGCTGAAAAAGCAAATCGAAACAGAAAACCAAATTCCACAAGAAGAAGCCTTTCAAAGCAATACGAAAGAATTGGCTGTTTTAATACCTTACATCAATATCAATGCCAATGAATTAAGAAAGTCAGAAGAAGCACAGGCCTTTCGGGAAAACCTGGAAAAAGCCACACAGTATCTGAAAGATGCTTTTCCGGACACTTCTTTCGAAGAGGAATTTCCCAGCGCATCCTCGCTGAGCTAACCGTTATAAAGAAAGCCTGGAACACAGAAAGCCGATAAAATCCGAACAAGAGCCACGGGACGATGCTGTTCCCGCGGCTCTTGTGATACACGTTTTAGAGGAAAAAGCCTTTTAACCCAAAACCGGCGGACAGCCAAAGCTGCCCGCCGGTTTCTTTATCGTTTGCAAATACGCATACAAATCAGCCGATAAACTGCTGAGTCCAATAACTTCCGTCAGCCACATAGCCCACGCCGATCTCTGTAAAAGAGCTGTTCAGAATGTTGGCTTTGTGTCCGGGGGAATTCATCCAGCCCTGCATGACAGCTTCGGGGGTACGGTAACCCATGGCGATGTTCTCGCCGGCGGTGCGGTAAGAAATCCCGAACTGCTTCATCATGTCAAAGGGAGAACCATAAGTGGGGCTGGTGTGAGAAAAGTAGTTGTTATCGCGCATATCCTGAGACTTGGCTCTTGCCACGTCAGACAGCTTCAGGTTCATGGTCAAAGGTTTCAGTCCGGCCTTCGCACGCTCCTGATTCACCAACTGAACAACCTGTTCCTCAAAAGTCAGGCTATCCGCCGGCTTGGAAGAAGAGGGGGTGCTGGTTTCCGGTTTGCTGGAGGAAGGAGTGCTGCTTTCCGGAGCGCTGGAAGAAGGCTTGCTGGAAGACGGTGCACTGGATTCCTGCTGGCTGGAAGAAGAACCGGAGTTAGAGGAAGAACTGGATTCGGAAGAACCGGGCTCTTTAGAAGAAGCGGAAGAAGAAGATTCCGAAGAGGAAGAGCCCGGCTTCTGGCAAGCATTCTTCAGGCTGTCAGGCAGCTGAATTCCGCACTGCTTGAGCAGCTGCTGGAAGCAATCCGGCAAAGCAGACTGAGTGACATTTGCAACCGAAGGGGTGCTGGTGCCGTTAACCTGCTTGCAGGAAACCTGATTCAATACCTTAGAAAGATCCGGAACGGCGGCCACCGTAGAGCAATTTTTGCTGGTTGCTGCCTTGGTCGCTGTGGTGTCACAATTCTGGCTAGTTGTTTTTTTGGTGCTTTCCACTGCTTTAGAACCGGCAGTTGTGGTATCACAATTCTGCTTTTCACTTCCTGCTGCAATTTTCGCAGCCTGAGAAGTTGTGGTTTTTGCGGTGCTGTTAAACGCATCATTTACAATACTTTGAAGCCATCCGGAATTGTTGGCAGATTGGGCATTCCCTGTGGATGCTGTTGGGCAAGACACGGCTGTGCTGGCAGGCAGATCTGTTTTTTGAAAGGCAACCGCCGAGGCCGTCACCGTGGATCCCACTGCAACCACCAGGGCCGCCGCGCATATTCTGCGTAGTTTCATAGTATGTACCTCCTTGTAATAACTTGTAATAATTGTAACATTGTTGTAACATATTTCAAGTTGTAAATAATGGTATTTCTTTTGCCGAATCATACTTTGACAAAAACGGCCGGAAAATTCCATTTTTTCAAAGGGGGCCTTTTTCTTTTTCTTTGCCCTTCCCTTTGCCCAAATGTAAGCCAGACGGGGGTTTCAATAAGGGGCGGTTTTCTTTTACCCAATCTTATTTTTATTTTGAGTGGAAAATCATTACAAAAGCCACTGATAAAAATGTAAGAAAACAACTTGTCGATTTTCCCTGTTTTTTACTTTTTTGCTCCTTTTTTAGAGAAGAAAAGGATTTACAGCGCCTGATTTTGTTACAGAAAAGCTTCACTCAAAACCCGATGAACTATTTTCAAAAGAATTGTCACCCTATGAGGCTGTGAATATCGTAAAAGGATTTAATAAACTTGACGATTTATTTCTATTAAGAAAAGAATCAATTAAAGCAGCCGAGAAATATCGTCTGTCTTCCGATATGGCTTTTGGGATCTTTTCAAATTCTTTATCACTTTTCATGATAACCATGGTGCCAAACAAAGAATATTCCTTTGGGCGACTTTATGCTTGCTTGTTTTTCGCGGCAATCATAATTCTTTCCCGGGATTTTCATCAGCTTATCTTTACAAGATATCCCAAAATAAAACACCAAACCTTTGCTATTGTCTGTGTGTAAATAATGCTAAATCCTGTATCTTTTGGCATTTCGCTTTATCCCTGCATTCCTTTTCGATATAATGAAATTATTATCTGAAGGAGGGACTCTTGTTTATGCAGGAATCTTATTTTTTATTTGACTTAGACTCTACCATTACTTTAACGGAAATCCTGCCTTTATTGGCTGAACAAATTGGACTGGATGAAAAAATGACAGAAATCACCGACCAAGCTTTGCGTGGCAGGCTGCCCTTTGAAGAAAGCTTTCGTCTTCAGGTGGAACTGCTTCGGCAACTTCCTATAAATACTGCCCAGCAAATAATCTCCGAAATTCCCGTCAATGAACAGTTGGCCGGGTGGATTCGCGATCACAAAGAACAATGCTTTATTGCCACAGAACACCCCGACGTATGGATTGAGCCGCTGTTGACCCGGCTACATATGGAAGGACGCTGCTTTTCTTCAAAAACAGTGATTCAAAACGGATATATCGAAAAAATCGCATACTATCTCAACAAAGATGAAATTATTCCCCACTTTCCTTGCCCGGTTGTGGCTGTGGGTGACGGTGCCAACGATGCCGGAATGATCCGGCTTGCAAACATAGGAATCGGATTTGGCGGTGTTCGGCCCATCGCCCCCGCTATTCGGGACTGTGCTGATTATTCCGTTTTTGAAGAAAAACAGCTGTGCCGCCTTTTGGATGAACTGTGCCCTGCCAAACCTGTTTCGACTGCTGTGGATATTTTTTCTGCTGTATTTTAGAAGGAACATAAAAAAACAAAATAGATGCTTGTTCTGTTTTCCCAACTATGGCGAAAAAACGAAAATGGAATCAACTCCCCCTAAACGAGAAAAGAACTAAAAGAGCAATCGTTTCTTTTGCCAAACAACTAGCACAATCAGTCGACTGAGCCATCAAATTGGTGTTTTCAAAAAGTAATTATTCAAATTACGGTTATTGATAACACATGTGATTGATACAAACCCTTTCCCAGAAATCAGAACCACCCGTAAAGCGGGTGGCTTGCACAAGCCCGAAAAGGGCATGAGATTGCCGGCGTCTAACTAACGCTGGATTTTGTTTTGAACTGCTATTTCTGGAGCTGATTTTAAAACTACGAATGGAAGATTCCCCTCATTCTTTTATAATCATTTTATTAAGAGAAAAACCACACTGCAAACGGCCTAAACGCCGTTGTCAGTGTGGTTTTATATGTTCACGAAGCAGAAACTTGTCTCTTTCTGATTTATTGCTGCTGTGGAACCGAAGAAGCTTCTTCCTGTTCTGCTTTGGCTTTTTCCTGCTGCGCCAATAATTGTTTGCGGATTGCTTCCCGCTCCCGTGTCAGTTCCTTGACCAAATCTCCAAAAGCCCACTCCCGGTTCATATCGGTGACAACCGCTTTCATGGCCTTATTGCGGGAATCTGCTGTTTGCAGCCGGTTAAGCACATCGTCCAACCGATTGCGGGTAAAACCCGAAAACACCATCGCGCTGTGTTCCGGAACCTCGCCGGTATATTCTTTCCCTTCTATGGAACCGGAAACCAGATTCCCCACGGTTTCCCCCACCTGATCCGCCGCAACATATCGACAGGAAGCTCCTGCGCGGCTTACCGCCTCTGCAATGGCTTTTCCCAGTTCCGTATCTTCCTCCAGACGATACAGCAGAACGACCTCTTTTACCACTCTTGCTTTCATATTTTTTCTCCGGCGCAGCTTTTGCGCCTCTCCTTTCTTTTTTGTAAATCCGAGCCTTGCTTGCGTTTTTGCAAATGATAAGAAATCCGCACCAGAAGCTGATCCGGCACGATTTTTTGAAGCACCCTGGCCGCCTGCATCATGGTGCCGGGAACGATCACCGGCTGGCGCGAAAACATTTGCTGAATGGCGATCATAGCCACCCGCTGACTGGACATGCTTTTGACGCTAAAGTGTACATCTGCCACCTGATCAAATTCTGTTTTTACCGGGCCGGGGCACAAAGCGCCAATATAGACGCGGCTTCCCCTACGCCGCAATTCTTCTGACACTGCCTGAGTCAGCCGCAGAACATAGGCCTTTGAAGCATAATAAGAAGAAAGCAAAGGGCCGGGCAAAAACGCCGCACTGGACGATACATTCAAAATGTAACCCGAATCCCTTTCAATAAAATCCCGCACAAACAGCTTGGTTAAAATATGCACTGCCCGAATATTCACATCAATCAGTTCCAGTTCCCGATGCAGATCTGTTTCTGCAAAAGAACCAAACAACCCAAACCCCGCATTGTTAATCAAAATATGGATACGTTCATTTTTGACCTGCTCGTATAAATCAAAGCATGCCTGTTCCTGGCTTAAATCAGCACAGATGACCGTAACGTTGGTTGGCAGCTGTTGCTGCAGTTCTTTCAGCCTGTCCCTGCGCCGGGCCACCAAAATTAAATCATAACCCCTGCGGCTTAAAATCCTTGCCATGTCCCGCCCAATCCCTGAGCTTGCGCCTGTTATCAGTGCTTTCATAGCCGATTTCCTTTCCTTATCCATTGGCACAGCCATAAATTTTTCAATCGTTCTTATTATATCCGAAATTTTCCAAATCGCCAACGACATTTTGAAAGAAAAAACAGGCCGGCTCCCCAAAAGGAACCGGCCTGCCGTGTTCATCTAAGAATTGGTCTTACTACGCTGATTTTTTGTTTGAGAATAAGCTCGTAATATTTTTATAAATTTCCATCGCAACCAAAGGCACTAAGGACAGTCCGATGACCCAGCCCCAAGCATCCATATGCATATGATCTACCTGGAAGATATCGTTGATGGAGGGAACCAACAGAACAACCAGCATCAGCGACAGGGAAGCAAAGAAGGCACCGATCATGTGCTTGTTGGTATGGAAACCAACGCGGAACAGCGAATGGCTGGAACGAATATTGAACGCATGAACCAGCTGCGAAATTGCCAAGGTGGCAAATGCCATGCTCTCACCCAAAAGGATGTTGATTTCACCGGGAGTAGTCATTACACGGCTGCCCACATAGTAAGCAATCAGAGTAACGGTACCGATAATCAGGCCTTGGCAAACGGACAATATTCCTACACCGTTCGCAAAAATACTCTCGCTTTTTGCACGGGGCTTGCGTTCCATAACATCAAACTCCACAGGCTCCACACCCAGAGCCAACGCCGGCAAACTATCGGTTACCAAGTTAATCCACAACAGCTGAATCGGCATCAAGGGGGATTCTTTCCACAGCAGCATTGCCACAAAAACGGTCAAAACCTCACCCAGGTTGCAAGACAACAGGAACTGAACGGCCTTGCGGATATTATCATAAATACCGCGGCCTTCCTTTACCGCCGTTACAATGGTGGCAAAGTTATCGTCTGTCAAGGTCATTGCAGCAGCGCCTTTGGCCACGTCAGTACCGGTAATACCCATGGCGCAGCCGATATCCGCTGCCTTCAGGGCAGGCGCATCGTTCACGCCGTCACCGGTCATGGCAACTACCTGGCCATGATCCTGCCATGCTTTTACAATTCGAATTTTATCCGAAGGAGTAACACGGGCATACACCTTGTATTTTTCGATGTTTGCTGCGAGCTCTTCATCGCTCATCGCCTGCAGCTCAGTGCCGGTAACAGCCTTCTCGCCTTCGCGCAGAATTCCCAAATCGCGGGCAATGGCAGAAGCCGTTACCACGTGGTCACCAGTAATCATAATGGTTTGAATACCAGCCTGATAGCACTCTGCAATCGAGCCTTTTACTTCCTGTCTGGGCGGATCAATCATACCAACCAGGCCAACCAAGGTCAGGCCCTGCTCCAACTCAGCAGCAGTATATTCTTTGGGCTCTTCCGTAAGAATCTTGCTGCCGATGGCAAGCACACGCAAAGCATCCTGACCCATTTGCTCATTGGCACGGGTAGCCGCCTCAACATCACCAGTGACACAGCGGCCAAACAAGATATCCGGCGCACCCTTTACAATGACAACAATTTTCTCGTCCATCCGGACAACTGTGGTCATCAACTTACGGTCGGAATCAAAAGGAACTTCTCCAATTCGCGGCGCGGTCTGCTCCAAATCTTTCTTATGAATCCCGTTGCGCAGCGCACATGCCACAATCGCCGTTTCGGTGGGATCGCCCAAATGCTTCTCGGTTCCGTCTTCTTCAACCCGAACGGTTCCGTCGGTGCAAAGAGTTCCCAAACGCAGAAGAGACAACGTTTCTGCAGAAAGATCGGAATCCAGCGGAACAATTCCCTGCTTTTCGGTATATGCCTTCACCAAAGTCATACGATTCTGGGTCAGAGTACCGGTTTTATCCGAGCAGATAACCGAAGTGCTGCCCAATGTTTCAACTGCGGGCAGCTGACGGATAATGGCGTTTTTAGCCACCATGCGCTGTACACCGATGGCAAGCACAATGGTAACGATGGCGGGCAAGCCTTCCGGAATCGCCGCAACAGCCAAAGATACCGCTGTCATGAACATTTCCAGAATGTCCAGTCCGTCAATCAGGCCAATAACAAAAATAACCGCGCAGATTCCCAATGCCAAAAAGCCCAGATATTTACCAAGCTGTGCCAATTTAATCTGCAAAGGGGTCATTCCATCTTCTTCTTCATCCAGCAATGCAGCAATCTTGCCCATTTCGGTTTCCATACCGGTGCCGATTACCACAGTACGGGCATTTCCGTAAGAAACCGCACATCCGGAATAGACCATATTAAAACGGTCGCCCAAAGGCGCATCGCCCTTTACTTCATTGGTTACCAATTTATCCGCAGGTACGGATTCACCGGTTAAAGCCGCTTCATCGCATTTCAGGCTGGAACTTCGAATCAAGCGACAGTCCGCAGGAACAAAATCCCCGGCTTCCAGCTCGACGATATCGCCGGGCACCAGATGGCAAGAGGGAATGTGCTGCACTGTTCCGTCACGCAATACTTTCGCATTGGGAGCGGTCATATTCTTCAGCGCTTCCAGTGCGGCTTCCGCCTTGCTTTCCTGAACCACGCCCAAAACACCGTTAAGTACAACGATCAGAATAATCACGATCGGTTCAATCCACTCCGGCTCAAGACCGTGCATCGTGTTATAAACACTTAATACGACAGAGATTAAAGCAGCAATCAGAAGAATGATGATCATAACATCCTTCATCTGATCCATAAACCGCTGGAAAAAAGTACGAGGGAGTTTCTCTTTCAGCTTATTCAGGCCATGCTTTTCCAGGCGGGCCTCCGCCTCGGCAGTGGTCAAACCAAGCTTAAAGTCCGTTCTCAGGGTTTCCTGAATTTTTTCTAGAGCTTCAGCGTGCCAATTCATTCTTAGATGTCAACCTCCAATATTTTGTATTTGACCGTTCCCTCCGGGTACAGTCAGACGAAACAGTTCTGGAAATTGCAAGACCACGTTCCGCTTCCGTCAAAATGCTCTTTGGCCTTTGTCAGTAAATTAACTAACCGTTTTCTTCCCACAAAAAAATGCCAAGTCAAACAAAAAGACGGGAACGCTGTGAAGCAATCCCGAAAAAATGTGACTGGAGCCCACATTGTACGGTCATTTCCCACAATATGAATCCATTTCCTTACTTTTTATATTATCTCTCATCAGCCTGTATTTGTCCAGTAGTTTTTTAAAAAATATGCCCCGATTTTGAATTTTTTTCTGCGCCTTCCAGCATTTTTGATAAAACTTCTAGATTTTTACATAAAAATGCTTCTTGTTTTTCCACAAAAAGCGGATCACAATCGGCAGCCATTTCGATAAGGTTCCGGTGCAGCAGAATTCCAGCACCGGTTCTAAGCTTGGGCACGATATCTTCTCTTTTAACAATATAATCATTATAACGGAAACAAATGCCATTGTCTATATTTTTTTATGCAGAATTGTTTTTTTTATGGTTTTTTCATTCTTTTTTCTTACTTTTCAGACAATTTGTGATAGAAAACCAAAAAATCAAAATTTCATTTCACCATTTTATTCCATTGCCAACACATCAGCCTTTTCTTAATTTCAAATTCAATGATGGGAAAAACCTTTTCTTGCAAAGCATTTTTAAAATCGATATAATAAAAAAACAAGACAAACCGAAAGGAAAAATGGACATGAAACAGTGGAAGATAGGGATATTAGGTACCGGCAACATCGCCGGAAAAATGGCAGATACCCTGCGGCAAATGCCTGAGGTATCTTTACACGCGGCAGCTGCCCGGGATCTTTCCCGCGCTCAGTCTTTTGCTGCAGAGTATGGTGCACAGAAAGCCTATGGCTCTTATGAAGAACTGGCAAAGGATCCGGAAATTGAATTAATATACATTGCCACACCCAATAACTACCACCGGGATCACGCCATGCTTTGTCTGCAAAACGGAAAACATGTCCTTTGCGAAAAACCCTTTACCGTAAATGAAACGGAGGCCACCGAGCTTTTTTCTTATGCCCGGCAGCAAAAGCTATTGATTACCGAAGCTCTTTGGACCCGCTATATGCCCCTGAGTGCACAGCTTTGCCAGCTTTTGCAAAACGGTATCATTGGCGAGCCCTATCTGCTTCAGGCCAGCATGAGCGCACTGGCCCCTTTGCCCCGCCTGAAAGATCCCAACCTGGGCGGGGGTGCCCTGTTGGATATCGGTGTTTACCTGCTGACTTTGGATGCACTGGTCTTTGGCCCTCACATTGAAAAAGTATCGTCCAGTGTCATTCAATCACCGGAAGGGATTGATATTCAAAGCTGTATTGCTCTGACACATCCCGGGCAGAAAATGTCGGTGCTCAACAGCACCATGCTTTCGGTCAGCGACCGCAAAGCCTGTGTCTTTGGCAGCAAAGGCCTTTTAACGATTCATAACATTAATAATATGGAAGTAATCGAGCATCTGGATCAAAACAGAGCGCTTGTTGCGCAATACCGGCGCCCAGAACAGATTTCCGGTCTGGAATATGAAGTGAGGTCTTGCCTTCATGCCATAGAAAACGGGCTTTTGGAATGCCCTGAAATGCCACACAGCGAAACGCTGCGGATTCTTCGCCTGATGGACTCTATCCGGCAGGAATGGGGAATTTGTTATCCCTGTGAAAAATAAATCCGGTTTTATGTTCTCTTTTTCTTGACAGCCGCCTGGCAGGGGTTTATAATAATCGCATCCTAAATGCAAGTGAATTTCATTTGCGAATAAATCTTTTACCTGGAGGTTTCACCATGAAAAAATGGCTGTCTGGAGTTATCAGCCTGAGCCTTTGTGCTTCTTTGCTGACCGGATGCTCTTTTGCCAGTAGCAGTTCTTCTGAAACGGGAGGTACCGCTTCCGAAGCTGCGGGGCAAAAGCTGAATGTGTACACCAGCTTTTACACTATGTATGATTTTGCCGGAAAAATCGGCGGGGACAAAATAACCGTTACCAATTTGGTTCCCCCGGGCACCGAGCCCCACGACTGGGAACCCACCCCCAATGATATTGTAGGGCTGGAAAAAGCAGACGTATTTGTCTATAACGGAGCAGGCATGGAACATTGGGTCGATGGTGTTCTGAACTCCCTGCAAAACAAAGATTTGGTTACAGTGGAAGCTTCTCACGGGATTTCCCTTTTGGAAGGCCACAGCCATGACGAGGACGAAGCGGAACATGAGGAAGAAGAAGAAGCACATTCCACCGATCCTCATGTGTGGCTGAGCCCGGTCAATGCCAAAAAAGAAATGGAATCCATCAAAAGCGCACTGGTACAAGCCGATCCGGACAACAAAGATTATTATGAAGCCAATTATGCCAAATACGCAGAAGAAGCTGACAAGCTGGATCAGGAATGGAAAGACATGACAGCTTCTCTGAAAAATAAAGATTTAATCGTTGCCCATCAGGCATTCGGATATCTTTGCCAGACTTATGGCCTGAATCAGGTGGCTATTGAAGGGCTTTCTCCCGATTCAGAACCAGACGCCGCCAGAATGGCCGAAATTATCGAGTTTGCCAAAGAGCGCAAAATCAATACTATTTTCTTTGAAGAACTGGTAAACCCCAAGGTAGCCGAAACCATTGCCAAAGCAACCGGCGCAAAGACAGCTGTACTTAGCCCCATTGAAGGGCTCAGTGAAGAGAGCCAGAACGCCGGGGATGAATATTTCTCTATTATGAGAAAAAATCTGCAAGCAGTAAAAGACGCTGACATTTCCTGACCCACGGGAAGCAAACGCGCCTGATCACCTGAAAGGAAAGGGACGAGCGGATGAACAGTATCCTGAAGGTAAAAAATTTAAGCTTTTCGTATGGCTCACAGCCTATTTTGTCCAACGTTAGTTTTTCCCTGAATCAAGGGGACTTTACGGCGATTATCGGGGTGAACGGCGCCGGGAAAAGCACTTTGATGAAATTGCTGTTGGGAGAACTCTACCCCCAGCAGGGGCAAATCCAACTGTTTGGACAAGACTTGGCGGAATTCCGGGATTGGCCTAAAATCGGCTATGTGCCGCAAAACGGATCCGCAGCCGGAGAAAATTTTCCGGCCACCGCAGAGGAGATCGTTAAGGCGAATTTATATTCCGAAATTGGATTTCTGCATTTTGCCGACAAAAGGCAGAAAGAAAAGGCCCGAAAAGCATTAGAAGCCGTGGATATGGGTGCTTATGCCAAGCGCATGCTCAGCGAACTTTCCGGCGGACAACAGCAGCGTGTGATGCTGGCCCGGGTTTTGGCCGGGAACCCCCGCATGATGCTGCTGGACGAACCCACCACCGGTGTGGATGCCCAAACCGTGCGTTCCTTATACGAGCTTTTGGCCAAGCTGAACCGGGAAACCGGGCTGTCGGTTGTGATGGTAACCCATGACATTGCCGGGGCTTTGGATTATGTCACCCGGGTTCTTTGTTTGGAAGAAGGCTCTTTGGTAGAGCTGAACCGCTCTCAAATGGCGGACGAACTAAGGCACCGCCATAAGCACCCCACATCCCATAACCACAAGGGCTGTGACGGTCATTCATTTTAATTCCTGAAATATTCCTGCCTTCCGCGGCGTTATTCCGGAGGGCAGGCATCTTCTTTTTTTGTTATTCAGCCACCGAAAGGAATGTTTCTCATGTCCATTTTGGATTACGAATTTATGCAAAGGGCTTTTCTTGTGGGCATTTTGCTGGCAGCCACGGTTCCCTGTATCGGCATTATTGTGGTGCTTAAGCGTCTGTCTATGATGGGGGATGCTCTTTCCCACACTTCTTTGGCGGGTGTTGCCGCCGGATTGGTGCTGGGCATTAACCCTGTTTTGGGCGCAATTGCCACTTGCATCGCCGCTGCGCTGGGCATTGAGGCCATTCGCAAGCGCATCCCCAAATACTCAGAACTTTCCATTGCCATCATTATGTCTGCCGGTATTGGCCTGGCAGGCGTTTTGTCCAGCTTTGTGAAAAGTGCGGCCAATTTTAACAGCTTTCTGTTCGGCAGCATTGTGGCTATCAGCGACTTTGAATTAATTCTGGTCTGCTGCATCAGCGCCGCAGTGCTTTTGTGCTTTCTGCTTTTGTACAAAGAGCTGTTTTTAATTGCACTGGATGAACGCACCGCCCGGCTGGCCGGTGTGCCGGTAAAAGCCGTCAATTTCGTGTTTACCATCTTAACCGCGGTAACTGTTTCTGTGGCGGCACGAACGGTGGGGGCTCTCATCGTATCTTCTTTGATGGTGATTCCGGTCACCTGCGCCATGCAAATCAGTAAAAGTTACCGCCAAACTGTTTTGTGGTCGATCTTTTTTGCCCTGTCCTTCACTGTTTCGGGACTATTCCTTTCGTATTATGCCAGACTGCGCCCCGGCGCAACGATTGTTTTGATCGGGGTAATCATTTTGATTTTGATTTTGCTGGTAAAATGGGCTGCATCCGGTAGAAAACGCAGCTTTCATAACGCCCCTTGACCTGCACAGGAGAAATGCATATGACAGATATCTATATTATTTCCGGCTTTTTAGGTGCCGGAAAAACCACCCTCATCCAGCATTTGCTGAAAAATGTACTGACTCCCGAAGAGACGGTAGTAATTGAAAACGACTTCGGCGAAATCAGCATGGACACCGCTTTGATTCAGTCCGGAGGATTTACGGTAAAAGAACTCAGTTCCGGCTGTATCTGCTGCAGCCTGACCGGGGATTTCATTCAGGCCATTCTGGAGGTAATCGGAGAATTAAAACCCAAGCAGATTATCATTGAGCCCTCCGGTGTGGGAAAGCTTTCTGACATTCAAGCCGCATGCCTCTCCCCCAAAATTTCTGCGGTTGCTTCCATCCGTCGGAAAATCACTGTGGCAGATGTGCTGCGGTGCAGCATGTATCTGGAAAACTTCGGCGAATTTTACGAAGATCAAATCCAACATGCCGACAGTATTCTGCTCAGCCGTGGGGAAAAACAGCCGGAACGGGCAAAACAAACTGCCCGGCAGCTGGCGGAAATCAACCCCCATGCAGAAATTTTCTCAGGCCTTTGGGAGGATTTGAATTTCCCCAAGCTGCTGGGGCTTTCTGTTCCCGACACAGAAACTGCCGGCTGTTCCTGCGTACATAGCCACAGTGGGCAGGAGGACTGCGGTCATACCCATCATCACCACGACTGCTGTGAACACGATTCTGCCGAAGGAAGAGAGCTTCACCATGGGGGTGAGCCTTGCCGCCATGATCACAGCGCACAGGATGCCTTTGACACCATTACCTTGGAACTGACCCGCACGGTGACCGAAGAGGAACTGGAAACGGCCTTTAAACAGGCGGAAGAACTGGGCTTCGGGCATATTCTGCGTGCCAAAGGAATCTTAAATACGCCCCAGGGCGCCGCTGCCGTGCAATATCTTCCCGGGGAGCTAAGCCTGACCCCTTGTTCTTTGGCCGCAGGCTCCTTATGCCTGATCGGCAGCAATTTTGATAGACAAGGGCTTTCTATGCTTTTGGGCAAGGGGGGATAATATGTCTGTTCCGGTTTATGTTGTCACCGGCTTTCTAGAATCCGGAAAAACCACTTTGCTGAATCACCTGTTTCAACAGGATACCAAGTCGGTGCGCCGAATGGTTATTCAATTTGAGTCGGGGATGGAACTTCTATCTGAAAAAGCCAAATGCGACGTGATGATTGTCCCCAAAAAAGTGCTGGAACAGGAACCAGAAAAGTCAGTTCGCCAGCTAAAACAGTATCTGGAGGAAAACCCTCTGGATGAAATTTGGGTGGAATGGAACGGCGTTGCCCCTTTATCAGAACTGTATGCCATTTTTCTGCACCGGGATTTGTCTGACCTTTGCCGTATTCAAAAAATTCTGCACATGGCAGATGCCGCCACCTTAGAGCAGCTTTTGGGCAGAACCGGTTCCGCTTTGCCGGAACAAATTGCATCCTGTGATTTTGTTGTGGCGCGGGGTATTTTTTCAGATTCCGAATTCCGCCGCCTGCGCCGCATGCTGCGGGAATTAAACCCGGGCGTTCCGCTTTTAGAGGATAATGCCCATGCCAGCATCCTGAATTTAACTTATCGAAAAAAGAAGAACCCCATAACGGTTTTCTCCATAGCGATTTTCGCCATGATTTCCGCTTATCTGGGGGCGGAATCTATATTTCAGCTGACTCAAACTCCGGTAAATACCGTAATCAATATTTTTTTGGGCATTATGCTTCAGGCCATTCCTTTTCTTCTGATCGGAGTTCTGATTTCCTCTGTAATTCAGGTATTGATCCCCCGCCAAACCATTGAACGGCGGTTCCCCAAAAATTTAGCTGGCGGCATGGCAGTGGCAGTTTTGGCTGGTTTTTGCCTTCCTGTCTGCGACTGCGCCTCCATTCCCATTTTTCGCAGTTTGGTCAAAAAGGGAATTCCATTGCCTGCTGCCGTCACCTTTATGGCAGCCGCTCCGGTCATTAACCCGGTGGTAATGCTCTCTACTTATTACGCCTTTAACGGCAATTGGTCTATTATGCTGGGCCGAGTGGGCATGGGAATCGTGGCTTCTGTTTTGATCGGCTTATGGTTTGCTTTGCGCCCTTCTCCGGTTTCGGTATTTTCGTCCGGATTTGACCGGGTGATGTGCAGCTGCGGCTGCTATGAAGGCGCAGAAAACGTGAACTCTCCCAAAGAAAAAATTTCGCTGATTCTGCGGCACTCTCAGGCCGAATTTTTCAGCGTGGCGAAATATCTGACCATCGGCGCATTTCTGGCGGCAGTGTTCCAAATTGCCGTGACCAATACGTTGATGATTCAAACACACACCGATTTTGCACTTTCTCTTGTGCTGATGATGGCTTTGGGCTTTCTGCTTTCTCTTTGCTCTTCTTCCGATGCGATTGTCGCCAGAAGCTTTGCGTCCCGTTTCCCCATAGAACCCATCATGGGCTTTTTGGTGTTCGGGCCGATGATGGACATCAAAAACGTATTGCTTTTATCCGGCGGGTTTTCCAAACGTTTTGTGGCCCGGCTGTTGACAGTCTGCTTTGCCGTCTGCTTTTTGGTGGTGTATGCCACGGCCCGCTTTGTAACAGGAGGTGGATGAAATGCCGGAACAAAAACGCATTTGGAATCCCCAAGCTCTTCTGGAATCTGCCTGCTGCCTTACTTTCGCTGTGATTCTCGGTTATCTGGTGATCAGCGGAGGATACCAGCAGTATGTGACCCCGAAAATGGTTCCTTATTTTTATTTTACCATTGCTGTCATGGTCATCTGGGCTATGAACGGGCTGTTTTACCGCAGCCGTTCCCGACAAAAAGTACGGGCGGCTCATTGCCTGACTTTGGCCATTCCCATTTTGCTGCTTTTGCTTCCCCATGCCCCGGTAACTTATTCTTCTTTGTCGTCGGGTTATCTGGGCGGTGACAGCATCACGGGCAACCCCTCTTCTTCCTCTGCCCAGCAAATCCCCGGGAAGAAAGAACCTGCCTATGGTTCAGAGCTTTCGGGTCTGGATGAGGCGAATAAAACCATCACTGTAACCGACAGCGAATTTTATCTGTGGATTACCAAGCTCTATGAATCGCCCGATCAATATGAGGGATACCAAATCAAAATGACCGGATCGGTTTTTCGGGACTCTTCTCAAATGCAGCAGAACGAATTTGTGCCTGCCCGGCTGATGATGACCTGCTGTGTTTCGGATTTGACACCGGTGGGGCTGTTGTGTCAGTATGACGGGACTGCCCAGCTGAAAACCGACAGCTGGGTCACTGTGGAAGGCACGGTATTTTATGCCGACTATGAAGGAATTAAGGAGCCACGAATCTCTGTATCCAGCATTACCCCTGCTCAAGAGGTTCCCGGTTACCTGTACCCCCTTTATTAATGAATCCACAAAAGATGGCAGACAGCGAATTAAAAGAAAAGCCTTACAGGTCAATTGACCTGTAAGGCTTTTTTCGGTAAGAAAGATTTTATAAAATTGGTTTGGTTATCCCACGATAATCCGGCCTTCCGGCATTACACAGGCGGCTTTGCTCACATGGCGTATGGAAACCGATAATCCCAGCGACACCAAGCCAACACGCCCGATAAACATGGCAACAATAAGCGCAACCAGCGAAACATCATCCAAAAGAGGCGTCAGGCTTGGGCTCATTCCAATGGTACTGAACGCCGCCACAGCCTCTTGCAAGGCCGCCATCGCGCCCACGTTAATATCCGCATTGCTCAGCAAAACCACACTGGTGGTGATAAACACAGTCAGAATTCCGCCGGTAAAGATTGTTAAAGCACGATACACCACAGCATGGCTGATCATCCGGTGCCGCAGCACGGTTTCTTCGCTGCCGCGCATTACGCTCAGAACCGTCGCAGCCAAAACCACCAGCGTTGTGGTTTTAATTCCGCCGCCGGTGGAACAAGGCGCCGCACCGATAAAGCTGAGAAGAAGTGAAATCAATGCGGTCAAATCCCCTTGTTTACTCACGTCCAAAGCCATAAACCCGGCGGTTCGGATGCTGTTGGACTGAAGCCATGCGGCGCTTAGCTTATGCATAAAATCAAAATCCCGCAGGCTGTTGTTATATTCCAGACCAAAAAACACAACGGCGCCGAAAATCAGCAAAACCGCCTCACTGATCAAAACCACAACCGAGTGAAAACTGAGCGGAGCAGGTTTTTCCCCTTTGAAGCGGCGGTGCAGCTTTGCATAATACACATCACTAATGACCACAAAGCCCAAACCGCCCACCAGCATCAGCAGATAAGTGGGAATCACCACCAAAGGATCCCCTGAATAAGGAATCAGGCTTTCATAGGGGTGCTGAAATCCCATGATATCAAACCCGGCATTACAGTAAGCGGAAACCGCCTGAAATACAGAAATCCAGATTCCATAAGCGCCAAACTGAGGGACAAACCGAATCATTAGAATCAAAGCGCCCACAGCTTCTGAAACAAAGGTCACCAGAAGAATCATGCGGATAAGCTGAGAAACATTCAGGTTTTCTCCCTGCAAATTTTCACGGGCCAGCGAAAGCTCTCGCAGCCCCAGCTTTTGCCGGAACAACAAAGCAAATCCGGTTGTAAATGTAATAATACCTAGGCCGCCCAGCTGAACCAACAGCAAAATGATTACCTGCCCCATCGCACTCCAATGCGTCCAGGTGTCAAACCGACTGAGCCCGGTAACGCAAACCGCAGACACCGATGTAAAAAAAGCATCCATCGCCCGCGTCCCTTGACCGCTGCGGGAACAAATCGGCAGCATCAGCAAAAAGCCGCCAATAATAATCAGAATCAAAAAGCTGATCACAACCATACGGACCGGCGGAGCAGTCCGCATTCTTTTGGTCAGAACCGTGCCAAAACTCATGGAAAACCTCTACACTTCTTTAAATCATCATTTCAAACCATAACTCGACGCTCCAAAAAACTTTTGGGCGGCACCCGTTTTTTCCAGCACAGCCGCCAAAGGCAAGCCCAACACCGCCAGAATCACCAATTGGCCCGCTCCTACCGAAAGTGCGGCAGCCAAAAATCCTGCCATCGAAAATCCCGATGGAAGAAAAAAGGCCAGCTCGGCACCCACCACTACTGCATTGCACAGCACCGGCGGCACGGCAGAAAGAACCGGCAATCCCCCCAGCCGAAAGCGGCGCAGCTGATAAGACATCACTGCGGCCAACAAGCTGGCGCCGGTGCCGCAAACAATATCCACCACACCAAAAGGACTGCCCAAATTAGAAAGCAGGCATCCTATTGCAAGCCCGGGAATCGCGGCCGGCGTAAACGCAGGCAGAATGGTCAGTGCTTCTGACAAGCGGAATTGCACCGGCCCATAAGCAAGCCCCATTGCGGATGACAGGATGGTCAATACCACATAAAAGGCGGCGATCATGGCACCCTGCACCAAAAAGACAGTGCGCCGGGAAACAGTTGTTTTCATTTTAAATTCCTCCGTAGTTTTATTTTAAGTCAGGATCTTGCGACTGACTATGTCCTGCCGGGACTAAATTTCAATGAGAAAACAAAGAGTTAGCCTTCCCATTTTTATTCTTTCCCTTAGGACATTAGAGTATAGAATACTCCTCTTTATTCAAAAAATCAAATGGATTTCCAGATTTTTTTAATGGAGTCTTTCTCCCAAAGCGTGCAGAAGCTTTTTCTGGTCTTTATTTTCGCATACCGCCACCACTTGATCGCCGGAATGCAGCACGGTGCGTCCGTTTGGAATCATCATTTGATCCCCCCGCAGAACCGACACAATCAACGTGTTTTCCGGCAAAGTAACATCCATCAGGCGAATTCCGTGCAAAGAGGTATCTTTGGGCAGCACCATGGTGCAAATGCCCGCCCTGCCTTTATTTAGCGTGGCCAAAAGATGCATCTCTGCCATATCCACTTCCTGCTCTATCATATTGGTAATGATTTCGGTGCTGGAAACCGCAATGTCGGCCCCCATCGTGCGCAGAACTTCTAGATTGCGGGGGTTGTTGGCCCGGACAATGACTTTTTTGGCTCCAAACTCCATTTTTGCCAGCTGAGCCGCCACCAGATTATCCTGATCGCTGCCGGTCACCGCAATAAAGGTATCTGCCTCTTTGGTTGCGGCCCCTTCCAGAATCGCTATCTCGGTGCCGTCCCCACAGATCACCTCAACCCCTAAGTCGTTGGCTATCTTGACGCATTTCGCATATTCTTTTTCAATCAGGCGCACCTGATATTTGCGATCCAGCATATTCCGGGCTACGTTATACCCCAGTTTTCCCCCACCCATTATTACGATTCTCATCACGATTCTCCTTTAGTCACTTACATGGGCAAAGACGATTTTTTCTCCTGCCTGAAGCACAATATCTTTTTTATGGTTGTACAGTTCCATTTGCAAATCCGAGTGGATCACTCCAAAAGGAACCTGTCCGCTTTCTGCAGGAACAGCAGAAATCCCTTTTCCATAGTATTCCTGAGTTACCTCTTTTACCTGAAATGTGACCGAAGCGGTTTCAAAGGTCATCTGAACCGGTTCCCAAGGGCAAGTCAGCACCGTATTCATCGCATCTGCCGCCAAATTGGTGGGGCACACGGTTCTCAGCCCAAAGCGATGAAACACACTTTCCCGCCGGGGGTCGGAAATACGAGCTACCACATTTTCCACCCCAAAAAAGCTGCGGACAATCTGCGCTACCGTAATGTTCAAATTATCATCCGGAGTCACCACCGCCACCGCGTCGCAGTTTTCTACCCCGGCTGCCTGAAGGACGCTTTGATCCATCGGCATTCCCGTTACCTTCACGCCACTGAAATCCTCAGGCAAGCGTATCAGATTTTCTTCCAGACTATCGATTACAGCCACATCGTGGCCTTCTTTGTCCAGCAAATCTGCCAGAGTAGAGCCGAGCCTGCCGCAGCCCACTACCAAAATGTTCAATCCAATTCCCTCCGGTTCTTCCGACAAATCATTACCTAAATAAATAACCGCCCCAGAGCAAAACGCAATTTGCGCTGCTGCTTGGGGCTTTTTTCTCAAAATTTACAGCACCATCATATCACCTTTGAGCCGATCTGTCCAGCGTCTTAATTGTTTTGTTTTCGTCCAGCTGTCACTGGGGTTTGGGATGTTCCAATAATTGCATTTTTCCCTTTTTTATAGTAAAATAATTGTAAGATTTTATCAAATTATGTTGATGCAGCAGAAGCGGAGGTTGCTGAAATGCAAGAAGAAAACCGGACCGGTCAGGGAACTGCGGAGTCTGCCGGGGGGACTTCTCCGGAAGACTATGTGTTTGCTTTGGATATTGGCACCCGAAGCATTATTGGAATCGTGGGCCTGCCCAGGGAAGAAAAGCTGGAAATTTGTGCTGTGGAAATTGCAGAGCACGAAAAGCGAGCGATGATTGACGGGCAGATAGAAGACATTCAGCAGGTCAGCCGAGTGGCGGGGAACGTAAAAAGTCAGCTGGAAGCCCGAATAGGTGCTCCCCTAAACCGGGTGTGCGTAGCCGCGGCCGGGCGGGCTCTGCGGACTCAAAAGGTGCATTATGAATTGTCGTTGCCAGAGCCGCAGGTAATTACCCATGAAATCATTTGCCGGCTGGAAGCCGGGGCAATTCAGCAGGCTGAAGAACGGTTTGCCCCTCAGGCCGGAGAAGAAGATCTGTCTGTGTTTTATCTGGTGGGGTATTCCGTCACCCGCTATACGCTGGACAATTATCCTCTGGCTAATTTGCTGGACCATCGGGGGCAAGTGCTGACTGCGGACGTGATTGCCACCTTTCTTCCCCGCGAGGTGGTAGACAGCCTTTATACCGCCATGCAAAAGTGCGGATTGGAAGTTTCCAGCCTGACGCTGGAGCCCATCGCGGCCATGAATGCAGCCATTCCCCAAAACTTGCGCCTGCTGAATCTGGCCTTGGTTGATATCGGCGCCGGCACCTCTGATATCGCTGTATCTAAAGATGGCGGTGTGGTGGGGTACACCATGGCCACCATTGCCGGGGATGAAATTACCGAAACCTTGATGAAGGAATATCTGGTGGATTTCACCACAGCAGAAAGAATGAAGCTGGAATTAGATCAAAGTGAACAAATTACATTTCAAGATATTTTAGGGTTGGAACAGCAGGTTCCCGTATCGCAGCTAAAAGAAAAAATTCAACCGGTGATGCGGCGCCTTGCCGAAGAAATTTGCCAGCAGATTTTGCAGGCAAACGGGGAACCCCCCAGTGCCGTGTTCTTGGTGGGCGGCGGCAGCAAGTTGCCGGGACTTTGCGCCTGCGTGGCAGAGCTGCTTCACCTCTCCCCCGCCAGAGTTGCACTGGGCGGCAAAAACTTTTCCAACTACTTAACACAAGCGGAACCCGAGCTGGCCAGCCCGGAATTTGCCACCCCTTTGGGCATTGCAGTTTCTTCCGCATTAAACCTTATCAGTGACAGCTTTACCATTTTATTAAACGGCAGCAATGCCAAGCTGTTCCGCAGCAACAGCCTTTCTGTTTTGGACGTGCTTTTGATGAACGGATACCGATATCATCAGATGATGAGCCGCTCCGGCAAAAGTCTGGTATATGAACTGGACGGAGAAAGCCAATCGGTATACGGCGGACACCCCACCTTAGCCAAAATTCAGCTAAATGGAAAAGAAGCCAGTCTTTCTGACACCGTGCGGGCCGGAGATTCCATTGTATTTCAGCCCGCTTTGCCCGGCGAAGATGCCCGAATCACGTTGGGGGAAGCCGCAGACCTAACGTCGCCGGGTTCGGTTTTTCTGCGGGGACAGGAATTTTCCCTGGGCACGATAGCCACGGTAAACGGCCTTCCCGGTGACCCGGCGCAGCTGCTGAACCCCCGAGATCGCATCCGCACCCGCCCGGTAAAAACACTGGAGCAGCTTTTATCCTTTGCCGGGGAACCCGAGGATATGGAATTTACCGTAAACGGCATTTCGGTTCCTCCCCACACTTTGCTGCACCCCGGCGATCAGATTCAGCCGCGGCCGCTCAATCCTGACCCACCCCAAAAAGAAACGCCCGCTGAACCACAGCTTCCTGCCGGAATGCCGCAGACAAACGATGCGGCTGCCTCGGAACCATTGCCGGAATCGGAAGCCACATCGGCACAGACGGACCCCCTGCTGCCTCACGAAGAAGACCCCAACCAGATTCCCGCAGGGATTTCAGAGCAGGTACAGGCTCTGCTGCAGCAGATTCTGCCGGAACCGCCGAGCGCGAACACAAGCCTTCCTCTCGTTTTACCGCAGGAACCGAGCCAAGATGCGGGAGAACCCGAACCGGAAACCAATTCGGATATTCCAGAAGAAGAGTCCCCTTCCGCCGAAAAACCGGCAGCTTCCCCAGAGCCGGAAGTTTCTTCCGCTGTACAAACCAGGTTTCCCATGCGGCTGACTTTGAATCACTCTTCGGTCACTTTAAAAGAAAAAACCGACCGTTCCCCTTACTGCCTGATTGATATGCTCAATCTGGTAAATATCGATTTGTCCACTCCTCACGGAAGTATCGTTTTGCGGATTAACGGGCGCGAAGCCGGATATCTGGATCCGCTGCAAGAGGGCGATCAAGTGGAAATCTATTGGGATGGGAAGACCCGTAACGCATAAAACAAAACCTCTTTTAAAAATCCCCTGCCATGAATCTATGGATTCTGACGGCTGGGGGTTTTTCGATCCATTTTTGAAGGGATACGCCAACAGGGAACGGTCTTTTCTTGCGATTTTAACATCTCTATCTTTCTTTTTTTAGGGATTATAGTGGTGTTTTTCTCCTTTTGATTGGTGTCCATACATTTTTCATGAAGAGAGATTGCGTTTTTTTGTATTTCTTCTGCTGTCGTATTCTATTGTAGTCCCCGAAAAAATTCGATATAATTTGAATCAAGATATTTAAAACCAGCGGCCTTTTCGCCGCTGAAGGGGGATAGAGGGATGGACGACTTACTGCTGCAAATTGTCATTATTTGTACCTGCACCTTTTTAGGAGGCTTCATTGATGCCATTTCGGGTGGGGGCGGGCTGATTACCCTGCCGGCTTATCTGGCCATCGGTCTGCCGCCGCATCTGGCAATGGGAACCAACAAGTTTTCTTCCACCGCCGGAACGCTGACCTCTACCATACGGTATTTCCGCGGTGGAAAAGTACACGTGCCCACCGCACTGGCTGCGGGAATAATGGCTTTAGCGGGAGCCGCGGGGGGCGCTCAGCTGAACCTGATCATGAATGAAAAATATTTGCGCTATCTTTTGTTGATGGTCTTGCCGGTTATCGCTTTTTTAACCTTAAAACCAAAAAAGAACAAAGAAGGCCAAGAGGAAAAACCCCCATTAAAGTCCCATATTATGATCCTTCTATCTTTGGGCATCGGCCTGAGCATCGGGACTTACGACGGCTTTTTTGGCCCCGGCACAGGTACTTTTCTGATTTTCCTGTTCACCGGCCTTACCCGGCTGGATCACACCACCGCATCAGGTAACGCAAAGGTAGTGAACCTTATGTCCAATATTTCTTCTTTGGCAACCTTTGCGCTGGCGGGGAAAGTCATCTATATTCTTGCAATTCCCGGCGCATTGTTCGGTGTTTTGGGAAATTATCTGGGTGCCGGCCTGGCACTTCGCTATAATGCCAAAATCATCCGCCCCATGCTGTTGGTTTCTTTGGTGCTTCTGTTCTGTAAGGTAGCCTATGACATGTTTCTTCCTGCATAATGCAAAATAGCACAATAAAAGTTTACAAGCAGAATAATTAGTGACTAAAATACTATTTGTATTATATTTTTTCTTTTATCACTGGTTTTCACACAGAGATTCGGCGAATCCGGCAAATATGATGTAAAAAGGAAATGCAAACTCAAGTATACAAAAGGAATAATATCCTATAAATAATACATTTTGTATTTAAAAATGCTTTTCTTTTTTGCTTTATTTGCAAAAATCCGAAAAGCTTGATGATTATGGTACGAGATTTAAAGAACAAAACAACTATAAAATGACAGAAATTTTGCTCAAACAAAATCAGTTGTATCCGGTTTTTATGCTTGCCTCCGGCTTTGCAAATTTTGTAGCTTTCAGTCCGATTGTATTTTGAAAAATGAGTGTTTACAAAAAAGAGAATTCCGTCGAAACTATACTCAATGTATTAATTAATACCAACTCGATTTTATCTATTGAGAACACTCGACGAATTTGGCTTGAAAGGCCAAAGAAATGATTTCATTTGACATGCTGACATTGAACTAATTTTACACTGCCTTGTTCCTTCTGTCACAAGAGAGTTCCTCGTCGAATCATTCCATTTTAGAACATTTTTATTTACAGAAAGGAAAACTATGTCTAAAAAATACTATTTGTATCAAGTTGACGCCTTTACCACCCAGCCTTTTCGCGGAAACCCAGCGGGTGTGGTTTTAAACGCAGAAGGATTAACGGAATCCCAGATGCTGGAAATCGCCCGGGAACTAAACAATTCCGAAACTGCTTTTGTATTTTCTTCCCCTTCACCTAATTATGATGTTCATGTGCGTTTTTTTACTCCAGCCCGTGAAGTTCCCATTTGCGGCCATGCCACCATTGCCACCCATTTTGTACGCACACTGGAACAAAATCTGACATCCGGGCGGGTGTTACAGAAAACCGGCGCAGGGATTCTTCCGGTAGAGATATTACGGGAAAAAGATGAAGTTCGCATTGTCATGACCCAAGGCAAATTGGAACTGGGCAAACCCTTTGATGACATTCTTTCTCGGGAACTTTGCGCTGCATTGCGCCTTCCCGCGGAACAGCTTCGGAAAGGATGGCCGATACAGGTGGCTTCCACCGGCTTTGGCAAGGTGATGGTACCGATTCAAAGCGAAGAAGTGCTGAATCGAATGGAACCGGATTGGGAAGCACTTTGCCGGCTCAGTGAAAAAACCGGCTGCAACGGTTACTATGTATTCACGCCCAACACCCAAAACACAGGGCATCTGTTCCGGGGCAGAATGTTTGCCCCCATCAGCGGCGTTCGGGAAGATCCCGTCACCGGGAACGCCAACGGGCCTTTGGGCGGTTATCTGGTGCATCATAAGCTGGCAGAGCCTGAAGATGGCTTTCTTCGCTTTTCTGCTTTGCAGGGGGAAGCAATGGGTCGGGCCGGAACCATCGGTGTAGAAGTGCGCGTGGAAAAAGGCGAACCGACAGAAATTAAAATCTCCGGTCAGGCGGTCATTGTATTCCGCACAGAACTGGAGCTGTGAGCAAACCCGCTTTCACCCAATCTCTGCAAACACCAGCCGTAAAAGCCCGGTTTGTCTTCTTCTGTGAAGTTGGGAAAGAAATAAAAAGATTGCGCTATGGATTAGTTGCTTCTCTATAAGTGATTAAAATTCATCCTTTTTTGCGCAGCTGGTTTTTAAAATACGATTACAAATAAAATAGAAAGCCCCCGTAATTTACGGGGGCTTTTGTTTCATTAATATCGATTTCTATAATACTTATCATTGAGCAGCCGCTTCTTTTTGGAAGGGAACGGGCGGCGGCGATAGCGCTTTCGGCCCGGCCCACCTGGGGGCGGGCGACGCAAAGTGCTGAGAAGAACAATCACTACTATTAGGATTCCCAGGCCAATCAGCAACCAGGAAACAATTCCCCACCAGTTAAGGGATTTTGTGGTGGTAACCTCTACCCCAGAGCCAATCAGGTTTTCCACCTCGCTGACCGAACCCACAGGCGGCAGCGAAATTGCAGGTGAAGAAGCCCCGGAAATATTCTCAAACTCTCCTAATACACCGCTGGAAGCCTCAGAAGAGGAGGACGGCAGAATCGTTCTGGATGATGCCCGAGAGGACGAAACCGATGCCCGGGAAGAAGATGCTGTTCTGGAAGAGGACGAAGCTGCTGCGGAAGAAACCGGGGGAACAATTACCGGAACTTCTGACGACTGGGGGGCAGCACTGGAAGACGGCGCAGTGGATTCCGGTTCGGTGCGGGAACTGACAGGCGCTTCGCTGTGGCTCGAAACCGGCTCGTCCACTCCTGACGGCCCGTCCGTCACAGCTAAAACGCTGGTACCGGTGACGAAAAAACCCAATATCAGCGCCAGCAATGGCGTTATCATCCATTTCTTACTGTACATGCATAATTCCTCCATCAATCATTCGCCGGTTCCTTCCGCCCCAAAACACAAAAAACCCAAGCAGTCGACGTTATATTGCGATGTCAGTATAACAAAAATCATCACAAAAAGCAATCGTTCGCGCTATTTGTAAGTGTTTTGTAATGGAATCTGTTCCAGCAGTTCATTCCCCTTTTCCAAAGCGGTAATGGCAGCATTTTCCACCCGGCGAAACCATTGATCTGCCTGTGTAATATCCCATTCCCTTTCCAGCCCCATGGCGTTGATGTGCAGGCTGGTTTTTTCCTGCGCTACCTCCACCAAGATCATAGGATCTTTGCGGCCAAAGCCCACCCGGGCGGTGTGATAATCCACCGTCACCATTCCGCAAACCAGCAGAATCAGGCAGCCGGTGGCCGCAAACGACGCCAAAAAGCACCGTGTGTTTCGTGATAGCTTCACCTTTTAACTTCCTCTCAAATCCAATTCCTTTTTATTGCAGCTCCAAAAGCGACTTAACAAGCGCTTTTCCAAATAATTCCCCGGAATAAATTGCTTCATCCAACGTATTTACTTCTGTTCCCACTTCTACCAGAAGGGAACCTTTGGTCATATTTAAATTGTATTTTCTTGGGCAAAAGTTCAGCGGACGGGCCAGGCCGGGATACAATTCTGACAGCTGCTTCTGCACGCGAACACCCAATCGAAGATTATACTCCCAGTCCGGGAACCCCAAAGAACCGTCGTCGTCACATCCAGACAAAATCATCACCTGTGCTGCTTTTTTGCCGTCCACCGTGGCGGTGGGTTTCAGTCTTGTTCCGCTGTTGGTCACCATTGCATCCCGGTGAATATCCAAAGTGACCTGAATGGTGGGGTATTGTTTCAGATTTTTAGAAATAGTCTGGGCCGACCGGGCATAAGAACCGTTATAAGCCGGATAATCATGCAAAGCGGTGTCGTGGATGACACCGATGCCCGCCGCTTTGAGCTGAGCCTCGATGGCGTTCCCCACCATCACCACATTGCGGGTATTATCCGTGCTTCTGCTTTCTGCATTGGCGGGCAGATTCGTCATTTCTTTCAGCAGGTATGCCTCAGTGGTATGAGTATGGTAAATCAGAACCTGAGGCGTGCCGTCTGTCTTTATTTTGACCGCCGGTTGTTTGTCTAATTCAGCTTTAATGTCTACCGAATGATTTTTATTGGTATTTTTTACAAAGATATTCTGAAACTGTACCCCGGAATTTTGAATGCTTAGTTCCTGAATGGCTGCCCCCGAACCGCCCGTATAGGGCGACGGGGTATTGGAAGGCGGGGATGCGGAAGAATCGGCGCCCTGGCCGGAAGAAGCATCCGGTTCCTTTCCGGCGCTGGATGTGCCGGAAGAACTGGAGGATTCCTCTGGTAAAACATGTTCGCCTTCCTGTGTTTCTTCCCCATCAAAGCCTGTACGTAAAAGCTGCGCTGCCCCGTCCGGCATAATAAAACCGGCCGCCGCCAGCGCCGCAGTCTCTCCCTGTGCCAAAACCTGCGGGCCAAGACGCACGGCAAAGCAGGCAACGGAGATAACCGTTACCGCCAAAGCCGCCGCTCCGCGCAGCACAGAGCATCCATTTTTTTGTTTCCTTTTCAGACTAATTATTTTCATAGACTTCTCCCCAAACAGATTATTATATGGGTATGCACCACATCTTGGGGATATACATGAAGACAAGCAGTCAAAATTCCTTGTAAACGGCTTTATTGAGCAGTCAGCATCGTCAGGTCTTCTACTGATAAACTGGGGTTCAGTGCCCGGTTAATGCCCATGGCCAGCATCCGCGCTGCTCTTGCTACCAACAAGTCAATTTCGCGGGGCGTAACCACCATTCTGGCGCCGCGGGGCGTCAGTTTTTCCCCGCTTTGCTCCGTTTTAAGGCGGTCGCCGCCAAACAGATCCAATGCCAGCGTTTCCACATCCACCACAGTGGGCACACCGATGCTGACAACAGGAACCCCCATTGTTTCCTCATTAATTCTTGGCCGTCGGTTCCCCACCCCTTCTCCGGGTGAAATCCCGGTATCGCTCAGCTGCACCGTACACCCCAGCCGGGCCAAGCTGCGGGCTGCTAAGGCATCAATTACCACAATAGCACAAGGTTTTAGCTGCCGGCAGATCCCCTGCAAAAACTCTGCTGTTTCCAAACCGGTATTGCCCAAAACCCCCGGCGCAATCACAGCCGCACCCCGCAGGCCGGTCAAACCGGTTACCCTTGCCAGTTCCCCTTTAATATGGCGGGTTGCCAACACCATTCCCGTTGTTTGTGGGCCAAGGGCGTCCGGAGTAATCTGCCGGTTGCCCAACCCAGCCACCAGAACCAGCCCTTCTTCGGGCAAAAGCTTTGCGATCTCTTTTCGCAAAAGTTCCTGACACTCGTCCTCCAAATCGACGGTGTCAGAAATTGGGGGCATTTCGAGCGTAACATACGTGCCGATTTCTTTGTTTAACTGGCGGGCAGCCTCCGGCTCCTCTACCCGAATTCTTGTAATGCGGCAACTGCCATGCTGCTCTTCCGACTGGGTGATTCCCTGAAACGGGCGTGTAACCGATTCTTTTGCTTCTATGGCCAAATCTGTGCGAAAAATCATTGCATTTTCCCCTTTCTTGTGATATACTCATTGAGTTATTAAGGTTTTGCGAGAATCAAGAAAAAAATCTTGCATTTTTTATTTTTTTGTGTTAAGATTTCTGTTATATGACAGATGCGTCAAAGGAGGTGTGACTATGCCGAATATTAAATCAGCCAAGAAGCGCGTAAAGGTAATTGCGACAAAAACTCTTCAGAATAAAGCAATCAATTCTGCTTTGAAAACAGAGATTAAAAAGGCTAACCTTGCTCTCGAGAATCAGGCTGAGGACAAGGCGGAGGCTGTTCGTATTGCGATAAAGAAGATTGACCAAGCTGCTGCTAAAGGAATCCTTCACAAGAAAACCGCCGCCAGAAGGAAGTCTGCCCTTGCCCAGAAGCTGAACGCAGCAAGCGCATCTTAATAAAGATCGGATAAGCTGTATCTTTGTAGCCAAAAGCAGAGCATGTTGCTCTGCTTTTTTCTATTTAAAACAACTTTTTCCAAGCCGACTATTTTTCCGCCTGAATTGACTTTTAAGTGTTTTTTGGGTATCATATTGATCAATAGGTCAAGTTATGATGGATGAGTAAGAGTAAGTTATTGAATTTGTTTTATTTGGAGGCGTTCTGTATGAGGAAGAACAATACGTTGGCACTGATCCTTGGAATTGTTTCTGCTGCCGTAGCGGTAGCTGCTATCGTCACAACCACGCTTCTGTTCCTTGAGAAAAAGAAAAAGGATGAAGAAGAGCTGGAGCATTATTTGGATTACTCCATCCAATAAGCTAAAGCAAAAAACCGGGCAGGGTAACAGGAGCTTTTGTTCCCGTTCCTGCCCGTTTTATTGTTACGATTTATCGCCCGGTTTTGCAATCAAAGCTGCCAGATATCCGAAAAATACTGCCGCGGCAATTCCAGCCGCACTGGAAGTAACACCACCCATCAAAGCCCCCAGCAGCCCGTGTTCCCGGACGGCTTCTTGGGTGCCTTTTGCCATGGCATAACCAAACCCGGAAAGAGGCACGGTGGCCCCTGCCCCGGCAAATTCCACCAGAGGTTCATATACGCCAACCGCTGTCAATAGCACCCCCAGTGTAACGAACATTACAAGGATTCTTGCGGGGGTCAGCTTGGTTTTATCAATCAATATCTGGCCGACGACGCAAATCAATCCGCCTATAATAAACGCTTTTACATATTCCATGGATTCAGATCCTTTCAGTTTTTCAAGGCATATTGTTTCCATCCGCTTCTAGGATTATGTAACAGTCAAAAAGATTGCCCCAGAAAAGGAGTTATCCCGTTGAAAAAAATGATTTTTTTTGATATTGACGGTACTTTGCTCACATCAAAACAAGGACGGTATTTTGTGCCGGACGGAACCCTGGAAGCAATCGCGCTGGCCAGGCAAAATGGTCATGGCATCGCCATTTGCACCGGGCGGCAAGAGCCTTTTATCCGAAAAATTTTCGGGGATTTTTTTACGAGCTATATTGCTATGAACGGCACCCATGTGGTATATGAAGGCAAAACCATCTTTCAAAAATTTTTTTCACCCCAAAGGGTGCAGGAAATTATGGAACATTTTGATTCCTTCGGGGTTTCTTATAACTTTGTGGGCACCCATCAAAGCTGGGGCCGAAATTTAAGCCCCGAAATGGTGGAGATCCTGAACCGCATTTATCACTTGGGGAACTATGTGTCGACTCAGTGGCAGCCGGATGAGGTGAAAGCCGGCGCAGTCGACTGCATTTTTGCGGATGACGATCATTTTGAGCGATGCCGCCCAGCTTTTACGGGTTCGATGGTGCTAAACCTTCACCCCGGCGGACACTCGGGGGATTTGTCTTTTCCCAACCAGGACAAGGCTGTGGCTATCCGCCACTTTTGCCAGCACGCCGGAATTGATTTAAAAGATACGGTTGCTTTTGGTGACGGGAACAATGACGTAACCATGCTGAAAACCGTGGGGATCGGCGTGGCAATGAAAAACGGTGTGCCAGAAGCACATGCGGCCGCCGATTATATTACCGACAGCATTTTAGAAAACGGAATTGAAAACGGACTGCGGCATTTAGAATTAATTTAATGTTTAGAAAACAAATCCGACAGGCCATTGCAACAGAATAGAAAGCGCTTATTTATTTATGAAACAGCCCTGTGGAGCGTGATGAAATGCCAGATGCCCTTCTTTTAGTTTTTGAAATTATTGGTACTGTGGCCTTTGCAATCTCCGGCGCACTTGTGGCCATGGAACATAAGCTGGATTATTTTGGAGTGATTGTGTTAGCTGTTACCACATCGATAGGCGGCGGTGTATTGCGCGATGTGATTTTGGGTGCTTTTCCGCCCATTGGATTAGTATACCCGGTTTATCTCATCACTGCTTTAATCACCACTGCTTTGCTTTTGTTTTTAGAACGATTTCGCCGTTTTGTAAATGGCGGCAGCCGGATTTATACTTGGAGCTATTACTTATCGGACGCCTTGGGTCTTGGTGTGTTTACAGTGATTGGGATAAACACGGCCATCTCGGCCGGGTATGAAAAGGAAGGCTTTCTCTGCATTTTTGTCGCTATGCTGACCGGCGTAGGCGGTGGAATGCTTCGGGATATTCTGGTCCATCGCATTCCCGTGGTTTTGCGGCGGGAAATCTATGCCATGGCTTCTGTGTTAGGGGCTGTATTTTACTATTTTTCCCGCATGTGGATTCCCCCATCCATTGCCATGTCCATCAGCATTATTCTAATCGTCAGCATCCGGATGCTGAGTTTACACTTTAATATTCATATGCCCGTTTTTAAAGAGCCCGAAAATTAAAAAACAACAGTTAAAAAGCCGAAACATTTGGGGCTGTTTCGGCTTTTATCTTTTCATATAAACAACTGGTTTTAAAAAAACAGTACAGAATGCCTTTCACATTTTTTGATTTTTTTATTTATGAAAACAAAATATATTTTCACTTCTAAGAAGTTCGTTTTATTCTGAATAACAGGGAACAATAAATTTTGAAAATCGACTCAAAATTGTTTTTTTATGTATGTTATTGTAGGTTTTTGATAAAAACTTTTAACTTTTTATTCCTTCATTGACTTTATTGTGACAGCATAGTATCATTTAAGAATAAGGGAGTTGCTGGATAGGCAGCTCTTAAACTATAAGGGAAAATATCCCGTAAATCAGGAGGAGATTATCAATGAAAGGTCTTATTATTGACAAAGTACATTCTTCTATTAAGGCAGAACTTTCAAAGTATATGCAGATGGATGAGCACCTGCTTCCTACTCAGGAAGAACTGAAAGGCATGATCGGCGAGTACGATGTCCTTATCATGAGAGTGGATCCTTTTCTCAATAAAGAATTCTTTGACGCTGCAAAGAATTTGAAGGTGATTGGTGTTTGCGCAGTCGGACTCAACCACGTTGATCTCGAAACCGCAAAAGCCCACAACGTACAGGTATTCAATGCTCCCGGCCTCAACGCTAACGCAGTTGCCGAGCTGACCCTGTCCAAAATGCTCGACCTCTCTCGTGACGTGATGACAGCAAACCACGACGTTAAGGTAGAGAAGCAGTGGGATAAGTACAAATTCGTAGGTCGCGAGCTGCGCGGCAGAACTCTGGGTGTTGTCGGATTCGGAAAAATTGGCCGCCGTGTTGCCAAATTTGCCCGTGCATTTGACATGACCACCGTTGCTTACGATCCCTTCCTGACACAAGAGCAGGTTGCAGGCGAAGACACTCAGCTGCTGCCCATCGAAGAGCTGTTGAAGGTTTCCGATTACATTTCCATTCACGTTCCGTTGACTCCTGAAACCAAGGATCTGATCTCCAAAGAGAAGCTCAAATCCATGAAGAACGACTGCATGGTAATCAACATGAGCCGTGGCGGAATTGTAAATGAAGCCGATGCTTTGGAAGCTTTGCAGAATGGTCAGCTGGGCGGATATGCTACTGACGTTATGGAGAACGAACTGGCTGCCGGCGGACTGACCGAGGGCGCAGGCTTCGATTCCCCCTTGTTCAAAGAAGATAAATTCATTGTATCTCCCCATATTGGTGCACAGACTGTTGACGCAAGCCGCGACATCGGCGCACATATCATCAGCAAGGTGAAGGAAGCTTTCAACCTGAACTAAGTTCTGATGAAACAGAGATTACATCTCCAGAGGAAGACCGGTGGGAAGTATTTCCCATCCGATGGATTTCACCCGGCAGAGTATCTCGAAACGATAAGGAATCATTGAAAAAAGAGAGATTGCTTTCTAGAAGCAATCTCTCTTTTTTTGTCTGAAAACAGCTTCGTACAACACTTTTGCCGTTTACTTCTCATTTGATAGCGGAATTGGGCATCAAAATAGAAAAGTCCGATGCGTTTAAATTCATTGTTAAAACTCAGGATGTATAAGTTTCTTTGTATTTCCGGAGTTTCAATGCTCCGACGGATCCAAAGAATTCTGTGAACTCAGCCCGCTTGTAGATGTATTTCCAGACCCACACTGCCAATTTCAGTACAAATCTGTGTGCTGGAGTCTAAAGGCATTGCACAGGTGCCATCACTGCTCTGTATTACCCGAGGTGGCAGAATATCACAGGTAACATTTTTTTCAGACAGCGCAATCAGCGCCTTGCCGCTGATAATATTAGAAATCTCGCCAATGGCAGAAGTAACAAAATCGTCCACTTCATTGATCTCCATGCCGCCGCTCATAATTTTTACCATTTCCAGCATGGTGTCTTTTGGGAACACATACAGAATATCCCCGGACAAGTCCCCCGTTACTCCAATGGCAATGGTCAAATTGCCGCAAGCATCTGTTGCCCGCTGTACCCCGCCGGAAGTTTCTGATATTTTCTCTAAATCCAGCATCAGTTCAAAAACGTCTCGGGTAGCCTCAAAAAAAGAAAGGTGCAATGCATCACTCATGGGGTTCCATCTCCTTTCTTTTTGCGTAATCGGCAATTTTTTGATCTTCCGAAGCAACGTGATTAATCAGCCAGGCCAAAAGCTTGCCTGCAAATTGCTGCATCATCTGCTCCTCATAGCCTTTTTCTTCATATTCCCGTGCAACCTGAGCCACATAGGCCACCATATCTTGATGGATTTTCCGGTGGGACTCCATTTCCGGATACCCTAACTGGCGCTGCAAATTTTCTTCATCCCGAAAATGAGTCACCACATAGTCCTTCATGAATTCCAGTGTCCTGCCCACCTGTTCCGTCTTTTGCTCCCACGGAATTGGCTTGCGAACGATTTCAACAAAATCAGTAACGCGCCGGAACAGTTCCTGATGCTGTTCATCAATCAGCGGAACCCCCAGCATATATTTATCTTTCCAGAGCATAAAAACTTCCTTTCCAGCGCGAAAAGCATCGCGCTTTTTCCTTTTTTCGGCAAAGTTTTCTTAAATTATACCACATTCTTCCTGAACTTCAAGTTGGATAACCCTGAAATTCAAGCTGCATTTTTTAAGCTATGCCTTCTCACCGCATCATACGTTTTTGTGAGGTAAATTCTTTTTCACCTGAAAAGGATATTTACTTATCAGCCCAAAACAAGTGAATGACTAATAAGAAAAAGCGTGTGTTTCCGGATTCACCGAAAGCACACGCTTTTTGATCTTTTCCTTTTCAAAGAAGCTGCCGAAAAACGGCAGCTTCTTTCTGGGATATAACCGCTATTTTTATTTCTTGGCTCTCTTTTCCTTGATCACCGCCTGAGCCGCTGCCAAACGAGCGATCGGCACACGGAAGGGCGAGCAGGAAACATAGTCCAGTCCGGTGCGGTGGCAGAACTCCACAGAAGTGGGGTCGCCGCCGTGTTCACCGCAAATGCCCACGTGCAGGTGCGCATTGGTGCTGCGGCCCTTTTCGGTAGCCATTTCTACCAAGCGGCCTACGCCGTTTTGATCGATATGGGCAAAGGGATCGGACTCATAAATCTTATTCTCATAATAGTAATCCAAGAACTTACCAGCGTCGTCACGGCTAAATCCGAAAGTCATCTGGGTCAGGTCATTGGTGCCAAAGCTGAAGAATTCTGCCTCAGTGGCAATCTCGTCTGCGGTCAATGCAGCACGGGGGATTTCAATCATGGTGCCAACCTGATATTTCAGTTCCAAACCGGATTCTGCAATCAGCTTGTCGGCGGTGGCGGTTACCACGTCCTTGACGAACTTCAGCTCTTTGATTTCGCCTACCAGCGGAATCATAATATGGGGAACAATGTGGATATTCTTCTTGCGGGAAACATTGATGGCCGCACTGATCACAGCAGTGGTCTGCATCTCTGCAATTTCCGGATAAGAAACAGTCAGACGGCAGCCGCGGTGTCCCATCATGGGGTTAAATTCGTGCAGGCTGGCAATTACTTCTTTGAGTTCCGCTACCGTGAGGCCCAGTTCAGAGGAAATCTCTTTGATATCTTCTTCCTTGGTGGGCAGGAATTCGTGCAGAGGCGGGTCAATAAAGCGGATAATAACCGGCAGCTCTTCCATTACGTCATAAATTCCTTCAAAGTCGCTCTGCTGATAAGGCAGCAGCTTTGCCAGCGCCTTGCGGCGGGCTTCGGTAGTCTTAGCAACGATCATTTCGCGCATTGCCTTAATGCGATCACCTTCAAAGAACATGTGCTCGGTACGGCACAAGCCGATGCCCTGGGCACCGAACGCCTTGCCCTGAGCTGCATCATGGGGGGTATCGGCATTGGTGTAAACCTCGAGGCGGCGAACCTGATCGGCCCAATGCATATATTTGTCAAAATCACCGGAAATGGAAGCTTCCACAGTGGGAATTGCCTGTCCATAAATGTTACCGGTGGAACCATCGATAGACATATAATCGCCTTCGCGAATGGTCTGGCCGCCCAAGGTGAAGAATTTCTCTTCTTCGTGCATCACGATGTCACCGCAGCCGGAAACACAGCAAGTGCCCATACCGCGGGCAACAACAGCCGCGTGAGAGGTCATGCCGCCGCGAACGGTGAGGATGCCCTGTGCCACTGCCATGCCTTCAATATCTTCCGGGGAGGTTTCCAAACGGGCCAAGATGATCTTTTCACCCTTGTCGCTCCACGCTTTGGCTTCTTCAGCGGTAAATACCACTCGGCCGCAAGCCGCTCCGGGGGAAGCTGCCAAACCTTTGCCGATTGCCTTGGCTTTTTTCAGCTCTGCCGGGTCAAACTGCGGGTGAAGCAAAGAGTCCAGCTGCTTGGGATCCACACGAAGAACTGCTTCTTCGGTATCAATTTTGCCTTCTTCCACCAAGTCAACGGCAATCTTCAGTGCCGCTGCGGCGGTGCGCTTGCCGTTTCTGGTCTGCAGCATGTACAGCTTGCCGTTTTCAATGGTAAATTCCATATCCTGCATGTCGGCATAATGATCTTCCAGACGCTGAGCGGTTTCTGCAAACTGCTCATACACTTCCGGCAGAACATCCTTTAAATGAGCAATCTCTTCGGGAGTGCGGATACCGGCCACAACATCCTCACCCTGAGCATTGATCAAATATTCGCCGAACAGTCTCTTCTCGCCGGTGGCGGGGTTTCTGGTAAACGCCACGCCAGTACCGGAAGTATCGCCGGTATTGCCGAACACCATGGACTGCACATTCACCGCAGTGCCCCAGTCATAGGGAATCTCGTTCATGCGGCGGTACACATTGGCGCGGGGGTTGTCCCACGAACGAAACACGGCTTTAACCGCTTCCATCAGCTGTACGCGGGGCTCTGTGGGGAATTCGCTGCCCATCTTTTCGCGGTACAACGCTTTAAAGCGAACAACCAAATCCTTCATATCTTCAGCGGTCAGTTCGGTGTCGAGCTTCACGCCTTTTTCTTTTTTCTTGGCATCAATTACTTTTTCAAAGTCGCTCTTAGACATCTCCATAACCACGTCGGAGAACATCTGAACGAAGCGGCGGTAAGAGTCGTAAGCAAAACGAGGGTTATTGGTTAAAGCCGCCAGGCCTTCTACCACAGTATCATTCAAACCCAGGTTCAAAATGGTGTCCATCATACCGGGCATAGAAGCTCTTGCACCAGAACGGACCGATACCAACAGAGGGTTTTTGGGATCTCCGAATTTTTTGCCGCAGATTTCTTCCATCTTTGCCAGATATTCATAAATCTGAGCCTGAATTTGCTCATTGATCTGCCTGCCGTCGTTATAATACTGAGTGCAGGCTTCGGTTGTAATGGTAAATCCCTGCGGTACCGGCATTCCCAGCACCGTCATTTCCGCCAGGTTCGCGCCTTTGCCGCCCAGCAGGTTTCTCATGCTTCCGTTTCCTTCTGAAAACAGGTATACATACTTATGACCCATACTGTTAACCTCCTAATTTTCTGCCTAATCTATCTGATCAGTTATCCTATCACTGGATACACTCTTCAGCATCCACTGTGAATTATAGCAAAGAAACTGTTAAAAATCTATCCCATTTTCGGATTTATTTGTAAATTTTTTCACAATACCTTTCCATTTCGGATATTTTTTTAATAAAGTTGATGACATTGTCACATTTTTTTCAAAGATCCAACCCCGTATTAACAATATTTTAACAAAACAAAAATTAGGGCTTGCAAATTTTTGATGATATGCGATAATAATAATGTATGATTTTTTGCGGAATTGACGGAGGACAAACCATGGAAAACTGTGCCATTATCCTTGCAGCAGGCGAGGGAAAACGAATGAAGTCCCGCGGCCCCAAGGTATTATGTCAGGTTTTGTTTAAACCTATGCTGGAATGGGTCATTGACGCCGTGGAAGGCGCCCACATTGGGAATGTTTGCGTTGTAACCGGGCACCTGCACAGTGAAGTGGAGTCCTTTTTGGCCAGCCTGGCCCAAACCAAGAAGCGACTCTCCCCTTTTGAACATGTGTATCAGGCCCAGCAAAAGGGAACCGGCCACGCTGTGATGATGGCAGAAGAATTTCTTCAGCGTCACCGTGGGGGCAATGTGCTGATTCTAAACGGAGATGCCCCTTTTCTAAACCCAGAAACCATTCAGGCCGCTTTAGCGGAACATATAGAAAAAGGACAGGCTGTAACTGTAATTTCTGCAGAACCGCGAGATCCCTTCGGCTATGGGCGCATTGTGCGAAACCCCAAAAACGGGAACCTTCTTGCCATTGTGGAAGAAAAAGAAGCCGACGAAGAAACCAAAAAAATTCGGGAGATTAATTCCGGCGCATATTGGTTTCAGGTGGACAGTCTGCTTGCGGTACTTTCCGGCATACAAAATAACAACAGCACGGGCGAGTATTACTTGCCCGACGCCATAAAATTGCTGATTTCCCAAAGTCAAAAGGCCGGCGCTTATCTGGCCGATGACAGCAGCGTCGTATTGGGCGCAAATGACAGGGCACAGCTTGCCGAACTGAATTCCATTGCCAAAGAACGCGTGTTATCCCGTTTGATGGCCGATGGAATCGATATCCCATGCCCTGACGGCATTTTAATCGGACCAGATGTCACCGCAGGACGCGACACACGCATCCTTCCGGGAAGTATTTTGTACGGCAACACCAGCGTTGGATCCGGCTGTGTCATCGGCCCCAACACTTTGCTGGAAAACACCACTGCGGGCAACAACTGCATTTTGCAGAATGTGCAATGCCGCGCAGTGACACTGTCGGACGGACAATCGCCCGAACCCTTTACCACTTTACGCGCTTAATCGCGTGTACTGATAGATTTCAAAGTAACATAAACACCGCTGTCTTTTGGCGGTCAATCTGTTTAGGGGGATTTTTTCAATGAATTTTCATGGTAAGGATATCAAGATTTTCGCGGCGAACGCCAGTCCGCGCGTAGCCAAGCAAATTTCCGATTGCCTTAGCCTGCCTTTGGGGAAAGCAGAAGTTTCTACCTTCAGTGATGGTGAAATCGCAATGTCCCTGTTCGAATCCGTGCGCGGCTCTGACTGTTTTATCGTACAGTCCACCTGCGCGCCGGTCAACAACAATATTATGGAGCTTCTGATCATGATCGATGCGATGAAACGCGCTTCTGCAGCTCGTATCACCGCTGTTATTCCGTACTTCGGCTATGCACGTCAGGATCGAAAGGCCAAGGCCCGCGACCCGATTTCCGCTAAGCTTGTGGCCGACCTGATCACCACCGCCGGAGCAGACCGGATCCTTACTATGGATCTGCATGCCCCCCAAATTCAGGGCTTTTTCAATATCCCTGTGGATCATCTTTTGGGCGCACCGATTCTCTCTTCGTTTTTAAAAGATCGAATCGGCAAAGATGTGGATGAGTACGTGGTGGTTTCCCCCGACCTCGGCTCCGTTACACGCGCCCGCAATTTCGGCGCAAGAATCGGCTGCCCTCTGGCGATTATTGACAAACGCCGTCAAAAAGCCAATGTTTCAGAAGTAATGAACATCATCGGTGATGTGCGCGGCAAAAAGGTGATTCTGGTGGATGACATGATCGATACCGCCGGCACATTGTGTAACGCTGCCACCGCTTTGGTGGAAATCGGCGGTGCGGTTGATGTCATTGCCTGTGCCACTCATGGTGTGCTTTCCGGCCCTGCTGTAGAGCGCATCAAAAACAGCTGCATTTCTGAGCTGATTCTGCTGGATACCGTTCCGGTTCCGGAAGAAAAATGCCTCCCGAACTTTACGGTTCTGCCGGTGGCTCCTCTGTTCGCAGAAGCCATTGAGCGCATTTATGAAGACAAACCGGTTTCTCCCATGTTTATCTAAAAACCGGGTAAAAGTAAGAAACAACAGGCGGGGTAGACTTCTACCCCGCCTTAGGTTGCAGTAAAAACAAATAGAATGGTCAGGCAAATAAAAAACAGGCTTTGCTCTTTCGGCTTGCCCGTTTTTGTAAAGCGGATGATGTCATATCCCCGCCTGACTTCCCCATATTGTAGGATAGAGGTGCATTTATGCTGAAGAATTTCTTTTCCCGGCCCAGCTGGTCCCCGGGCCCGGTGCAGGCAATGATTGTCGGCTTGGGAAACCCGGGGCAAAAATATGAGAAAACCCGCCATAACGTGGGCTTTTTAACATTGGATTATCTGGCAGAAAAGCTGGGCGTCAAAATTGACCGCCTAAAGTTTAAAGGCCTTTGTGCCGAAACAACTCTGGCCGGTAAAAAGGTGCTTTTGCTCAAGCCCTCTACCTTTATGAATCTAAGCGGACAAAGTGTGATGGAAGCCATGCAGTTTTATAAGCTTTCACCGGAACAGGTAATTGTGGTGCTGGATGACATTTCTCTGCCCCCCGGCCGCCTGCGCATCCGGCGCAAGGGAAGCGACGGCGGGCAAAACGGTATGAAAAATATCATTTATCTTTCGGGAAGCGACGCATTCCCCCGCATCAAAATCGGGATCGGCGCAAAACCGAATCCCCAGTGGGATTTGGCGGACTGGGTACTTTCCACCTTCTCCGCCCAAGAGGCCAAAAGTTTGGAAGAAGCCATCTCTCGTGCTGCCGAAGCACTGGAATTAATGGTGAACGGAAAAACAGACGAAGCGATGAACCGTTATAATTCCTGACTTTCGGCACAAAATACGACTATCTTTTTGTTTCGTTTTCCGTATGCTTAATAGAAGGACGGAATTACAGCACTCTTGCAGAAAAGCAGGTAGCGATTCATGAAATTCTTAATCAATGCCATCCGCGCTCTAAAAGAATTCACAGCTTTGGATCAAGCTGTAAAATCCAAAGAGCTCCCGGCAGCCGTTACAGGGCTGTCGAGTATTCATAAGGCCCATATAATCTATTCGCTCTGCGCTTTGAACAAACGCAGAGCTTTTGTTGCTGCCTCTGAAGAAGCCGAGGCGCAGCGCCTTCACGATGATTTGTCCATCATGGGCATGCACCCGGCTTTGTATCCTTTGCGGGACTTTAATTTTCGGGATACCCAAGGCAG
The DNA here is from genome assembly GCF_900240385.1 of Clostridium minihomine. Classification (GTDB taxonomy): domain Bacteria; phylum Bacillota; class Clostridia; order Oscillospirales; family Acutalibacteraceae; genus Faecalispora; species Faecalispora minihomine. The sequence continues at coordinate 69,064 of NZ_OEQH01000004.1, forward strand.
TTCTCATGAATACGAACATCAGCGATTGCACGCTCTTTCCCGTTATTTAACCGGCAGCTGTGACTGCATCATCTTTTGTATGGATGCCGCCTTGCAGCACACATTGCCGCCGGAAGAGCTTGCCCGCCGAACGGTCACCTTGCGTGCCGCTCAAGCCATTTCTCCACAGGATGTGGTAAATATTCTTTTGGCCTGCGGCTATGTGCGGGCAGATCAAATTGAGGGAACCGGGCAATACGCTTTGCGGGGCGGAATTCTGGATTTCTTCACACCGGATGCAGAAAACCCGGTGCGCGTGGAGTTCTGGGGGGACGAAATTGACACGATTTCGTTCTTTGACCGGGAAACGCAGCGGCGCACTGTAAATATTCCCGAAATCACCATTGCTCCTTCTGTGGAAGCTTTAATCGAACACCCGGAAGAACTGGCGCAAAAAATTCGCAAACATGCTTCTTCTCTGCGGGGAAAATCAGCAACCGCCGCCAAAGAGGTGTTAAATGCAGAAGCAGATAAGCTTTCTGCCGGTGTCCAGCTGGGCTGCGCGGATAAATATCTGCCTTTCTTATACGAAAAAACTGCTACCGTGTTTGATTATGCCGACGAAAACACGTTATTGTTCGTATCGGAACCGGTAAAGGGCAAAGAACGGATCCGCACCACCCAATGGCAATGGGGCGAAGATTTAAAGGATTATTTATCCCACGGGATTCTTTGCAAAGGCTTGGATACTTACAGTACCGACTGGCAATATGCTTTAGAGCACTTCATTTCTTTCGGTGCCATCTATCTGGATGCTTTTGCCCGGGGCAGCTACGAAACGCCTATCAAGACTTTGCAAAACGTCAATGCCCGCCAAAGCTCCGTTTGGAGCGGAAGTATGCAGCTTTTAACAGAAGATGTTCAGTCTATGATGCACAGCAACTGGTGCTGTGTGGTGCTGGCCGGAAGCCAGCGCGCCGCCCAAACCACCGCGGCAGACTTACAGGCACAGGGCGTGAATGCCATTTATGTGGCAGAGCCGGAACAACTGCACCCCGGCCAGGTTTTGGTAACAGAAGGCGGATTAAGCGCCGGACTGGAATACCCCGGTGCGGCTTTTGGCCTGATTACCCACGGACGGCTTTTGTCTCAACGAAAAAGCAAGCAAAAAAAACGTGCCAAAAACAGTCAGGAAATTTATAGCCTTGCCGAGCTTTCTCCCGGCGATTATGTGGTGCATTCTTCCCACGGAATCGGTGTGTTTGAAGGGATTCATAAAATCAGCATGCAGGGCGTCGTAAAAGATTACATGAAGCTGCGGTACGCCAAAAGCGACACATTGTATGTGCCGGTTACTCAGCTGGATTTGGTTTCGAAGTACATCGGCCCCAGAGAGGATTCTCAGGTTCGGCTGCACCGGCTGGGCGGTGCCGACTGGCAGAAAACAAAAGCCCGGGTGCGCAGCGCCGTGAAGGACATGGCCAAAGAACTGATTCAGCTTTATGCCCAGCGTATGAATGCCAAAGGCCACGCCTTTTGTGCAGACACCGAGTGGCAGCGGGATTTTGAATCTCATTTTGAATTTGAAGAAACCGAAGATCAATTGCGGTGCATTGAAGAAATCAAGGCAGACATGGAACGGGAATCCCCCATGGATCGCCTGCTTTGCGGCGATGTGGGCTTTGGCAAAACCGAAGTTGCCCTGCGGGCCGCCTTTAAATGCATCAGTGATTCCAAACAATGCGCCATGCTGGTTCCCACCACCATTCTGGCCTGGCAGCATTACCAAACCATCTTAAAGCGGATGGAAGGCTTCCCCATAAAGGTGGAGCTTTTGTCGCGCTTTCGCACGCCCAAGCAGCAAGAAGAGATCCTTAGCCGTCTGCGCCGGGGCGAGGTGGATTTTGTGGTGGGAACCCACCGGCTGGTATCCAAAGATGTACGCTTTCGAGATTTGGGACTGGTGATTATCGATGAGGAGCAACGTTTTGGCGTGGCACAAAAAGAAAAGCTAAAAGATCTGTGCAAAAATGTAGATGTGGTAACACTTTCGGCCACCCCCATTCCCCGTACCCTGAACATGGCTTTGTCTGGAATTCGGGACATGTCTGTGATTGAAGAAGCCCCCCACGATCGCCACCCGGTACAAACCTATGTGCTGGAACATGACAACGGAATTCTGGCCGACGCAATTCATCGTGAACTGCGTCGGGGCGGACAGGTTTATTACCTTCACAATGATATCGGAACAATCGATCGAGTCAGCGCCACGCTGCAAAGTTTGGTTCCCCACGCACGCATTGGAATCGGCCACGGCAAGATGAATGAAAATGAGCTGTCAGAAGTTTGGCGCAAGCTGGTGGATCAAGAAATTGACGTGCTGGTCTGCACCACCATTATTGAAACAGGTGTGGATGTGCCCAACGCCAACACCCTGATTATCGATAATGCCGACCGGATGGGGCTTTCGCAGCTACACCAGCTGCGTGGCCGCGTCGGTCGTTCCTCACGCCGTGCATATGCCTATCTGACCTTTACCCGCAATAAAGTGCTGTCTGAAATTGCCCAGAAGCGTCTGTCTGCCATTCGGGAGTTCACCGAATTCGGTTCCGGCTTTAAAATTGCCATGCGCGATTTGGAAATTCGCGGTGCAGGCAATATTTTGGGCGGCGAACAGCATGGCCACATGGAAGCTGTGGGATACGATTTATACCTGAAACTTCTGGCAGAAGCCGTCAGTCAAGAGAAAGGCGAAGCGCCCCCACCCGGAGAATGTTTGGTGGATTTGCAGATTCAGGCGCATATTCCGGAGCCATATATCGAAAACTTAAGTCAAAGGCTGGAAATTTACCGCCGCATTGCCGATATTCGCAACGACGAGGATGCCAGCGATGTGCTGGATGAACTAATTGACCGGTTCGGAGATCCTCCCGCCGCTGTTCGGGGTCTGATTGATGTGGCGCTGCTGCGCAACATGGCGGCCGGTCTTGGCATTTATGAAGTGAAGCAGCAGGGCGAAACCCTTTTGCTTTATGTGGATCATGTGGATATGAAGCGAATCTCTGCCATGATCAGTCAGATGCGCTCTCGTGTGATGCTCAGCGCCGGTTCCAAGCCATACATCAGCGTTCGGGCAGAGAAAGGGGCATCTCCATTAGAAACGCTGGGGCAGGCTTTGCGGGCCATGCAGGACACCGAGGATTGATGCGAACTGGTTATTGTTTCCAAATGGCAACTGGACAAAAAAACGGGAAAAGTGTATAGTAGGGATATCCTAAATACAACAGGTTTAAGAAATTGAAATATCGGAGTGTGACGTATGAATTTGTTAAAAAGACTGACAGCATCGGTTCTTTCTATCGCAATGCTGGCAGGAATGACCGCCTGTTCGGGCCAGGACAAAACCTGGGCAGCCAAAACAAACGAGAAAACAATTCCTATCGGCGTATATATTTATAATGAATATGTGGCTTATCAAACCGCTTCGACAAAAGTGGAAGATGCCGCAAAGCCGGTTCTGGAGCAGAAAGTCGAGGACAAAGACGCTGCAACCTGGATCAAAGAACAAGCTTTGAATTACACAAAACAGATTTTTGCTCTTGACAAAAAGATGAAAGAGCTGAATTTGACTTTAACCGAAGAAGAAACCAAAGAAATTACCAGCTCTGCCAATACCCAGTGGGCTCAGTATGGCAGCACACTGGAAGGCTACGGAATCGCCAAGGAATCCTATACCATGGCTTATTCAGAAGTGGCCATGAAGTCCAACAAAGTATTCGAGGCGATTTACGGCAAAGGCGGCACCATGGAAGTCAGCGATGCCCAGCTGAAGGAATTCTTTGAAAGAAACTATACTGATTTCTCTTATGTTTTGATTCCTTTATATGACCCCAACACTTATGCGCCTTTGGAAGAGGCTACCGAAACCGAATATAAAAAGTTTTTAGAGGATCAGGCGGCTGCTTTGAACAAAGGCTCCACCACTTTTGCCGCAACGGCAGAAGCAACCAAACAGAAACTGAAACTGGACTATGCTCCTACTCAGGATGTAACCACCTTCTTGAATGAAGAATCCGGATACCCCATCGAATTAGTTACAATGATTAACGGCATGAAAGTCGGTGAAGCCAAAACAATTACTCTGACCGCTTCTCAAGCCTGCGTTTTGGTCATCAAAAATGATGCAACAAAGAAAACCGCTGCCCAATTGGCAGACGCCAGCACACGGGATCAGGTTTTGAAAGATATGAAACAAACGGAATTCATTGATACACTGACTACGGAAGCGAATGCCCTGACTAATGTCACCGTGAATCAGAAGGCGTTGGATTCCTATCAGCCCAGTATGTTTGTAACAAAAGACAACGGCAGTTCGTCTAGCGCTGAATAACTTAATCAGATAAAATACAACCACAGAAAAGGCTCCTTTCATTCGATAAAATGAAAGGAGCCTTTTGTTTTTGGGTATTATATTCGCTGAACCAGCAGGAAGTAAATGGTGCGATATCTTGTCACAGAAGCATCTCTTCACCATATTTTAAAAAGAAGACACCCCTAAGACGACACTTGTGATTTTTAAACTCTTTGTACCATTCTCTTTTTGTTCTTGAGAAAACCAAAACCGCTTTTTCTTTCCGATTAATGACAAAGTAATGCTTTCTTACACAAGTCAATAAAACCATTCACTCAGAATAACATTCGTATCAAAAACGGGCGCCAGATAAATTCTGACGCCCGTTTTATCAACAAGAATCCCTTGTAAAAAGACAAAGTTATCTTTCGATCTCTTAGCAGAAAAAGCTTTTATTGCTTTTTACCCTGCTGCATATGCAAATCGGCAGAACGAAGTTTGAATTGACCAACCAGTGACTTCATCAGCTGTGCCTGACTGGAAAGTTCTTCACTGGCTGCCGCGCTTTCCTGAGCTGTGGCGGAATTGGTCTGTACCACGCTGGAGATTTGATCCATAACTGTGGTTAGCGTTTCTACCGCATGAGCCTGCTCCTGCGTTACCTCAGCAATTTCACTGTGCTCACGCTGGGTTTCTGCCATGCTCTTGGTTACCGCATGAAGTGCATTCAATGTACTTTGTGCCATTCTGGTGCCGTCTGCAACTGCGCTGAGCGATTCGGTGATAAGGACAGAAGTGCTCTTGGCCGATTCGGCACTTTTAGAAGCCAGACTGCGAACCTCATCTGCAACCACAGCAAACCCTTTTCCGGCCGCCCCTGCACGTGAGGCCTCTACCGCTGCGTTCAAAGCCAAAATATTGGTCTGGAAAGCAATGTCTTCAATCGCTTTTACAATGTTGCTAATCTGAGCAGAAGTTTGATCGATGCGGCTCATCGCCTCTACCATTTTCTGCATCTGATCATTGCAAACCCCCACCTCATCCATCGTCTGGGTGGCCCATTCCCCTGCCTGAACCGCATTAAGGGCGTTTTCTTTTACTTTATCAGACAAATGGTGAATGGAACCGGCCAGTTCTTCAATAGACGCTGTCTGCTCCGAAGCCCCTTGCGCCAGCTGCTGTGCGCCCATTGAAACCTGTTCGGCTTCAATCGAAACCCGGTTGGCAGATTGACTGATTTGAGTTAACGTTTGATTCATTGATACGACTATTTTTTGAATATGATCAGAAATCGGCCTAAAGTCCCCTTGATAACACTTGGTAGCCTGAGAAGAAACATCAAAATTCGAATGGGCTATTTCTTCTAACAGCTGCACCAAATCCGTAATCATCGATCGCAAATTACACACGATTACTTCTGTGGCGTTCGCTAAAACAGCCGTTTCATCCTTTGTATGAATCACGGGTACAGGGGAAGTAACGTCGCCTTCCGACAATGCAAACAATCGATCTGCACAGGCAGAAACCGGCTTTGCAATTGCATTGCTTACCACAATGGATACCACGACGCCGATGATGCAGAAGACCAAAGCCAGAACACTAATCCACACAATTTCAGTAAGGCCGGCCTTCATAAATTCCGATTGATCCATAACCAGAGCCACGCTCCAGCCGGATGTGTCATTTAGCGAGGTATAAGCGATTACTTTGGCGCCATCCTCAGCCTGATAGGTATCGTAACCTGTTTCTTTTGCGGCAATCTGAGACTGCATCTGGGCCAAATCCCCGTCCCCTTTACTGCCCACCGAACCAGACTGGGGATGAGCAATGATAGTGCCGGTGCTGTCCACCAGATAAACCAGGGAAGAATCCCCTGCTTTCACCGATAAAACTATATCATTTAAGAAAGTCTCTTTAGACACAAAATAGACCGCACCCTTCACTTTGGAATCCGGAATACCGTTTTCCCAAAGAGGAGCGGCTAATACCAAGGCACCTGAATTTCCATTAAGAAAAGAATACGATATCTTTCCGCCAAGGGCATCTTTCACGCAAGCCAAGCCGGAATAGTTTTTTCCGTCCAGCCCAAGGCCAGAGCTATCTACCAAATTCCCCTGTTCGAACCCAAAAGCTTTGGCACGCTGGCTCAGCAAAGTCTTTTTTTGATCGGCCAGTACAGCATCATCTGCCAAATAAGATGTACTGCCCACATCATACACTCTTGCGGTATAAGCTGCCAATTCTTGATGAATTCGATCCGCCGTTACGCCGGATGTTTTCGTCATGGATTGTTTTAGTACAGCGTCAGTGGTGTGCACGCTTAAAATTGAGTTCACTAACCCAAATGAAATGCATAGAATAACAATAATGGTCAACAAAATTGCGGCGATCCGAACACGGATACTTTTCATCATACCAACTCCCTAAATCAAATCTTGTGGGGGAACGAACCTCCATCGCAATTTATTTCTTAATGATCTTCTGGAAAAAAGCATGTAAAATCGAAAGTCATCAAGATATAACTGTTATAATTAATTCTCGACCTAAAGTAGTATTAATTTAGTGAATTCACAACAAACTACAAAATAATTTTTCATCTAATGGTAACTTTCTATAAAATCAAGACAATTATTTCTCTTTTTGTTGCATTGACAAAGGAACCCCCTTGACTAACCGGAGAATTTCCGATATAATCTCAAGGCAAGTAAATATTTCGAGGTGTAGCGCAGATGGTAGCGCGCCTGCTTTGGGAGCAGGATGCCGCAGGTTCGAATCCTGTCACCTCGACCACCAGAAAACCGCACCAAATAGCCATTTTCAGGCTGTTTCGTGCGATTTTTATTTTACAATCGCAGCATAAATTGTGTGAAATTAAAATAGCAACATTGAAATTTTGCTTTTTAGGTGTGTCATAACTCACCGGTAACATCAGTTTCTTGTGTTCCTTATTCTTTTGATTGATTGTTAGAAATATATAGAATAAAATATATGCTATAGTCATTCTATTATCTGCTCGCAGTTTTATGCCACAAACCGATGTCAATACAGAGACAGTTGGTTCTAAGAGATTTCTGTTTGATTCTACATAATATCGAATGAATATGTACTCTCTCGCTCTTTTATTATGCTCTTGACCATATTCCTAGCTGTATGAAACCCATTCCGAGGTGAAACATGAAACAATTGTTAAAAAGCCATAAGGTCAGATTACTGGCTCTTGCAACGGCAATCTCTTTGTTTGCAGGGGTATTCCCAATAAGAAAAGAAAGCTTTGTACATGTTTCTCATTTCGGATTTCCGACTGCATTTATCACTCTGCATCGGCCTATTTCTGAATTTCCTGTTGGGCTGGAAATTAATCTATTGCAATTCGCAGGAAACATCGGTGTCATCTGGCTAATTCTATTTTATTTATCTAAGGTATTTCACAAACTGGTGTTAAAGGTACGAAAAAAACAGGATACTGTTTGATATTGACAGCAAACTGTTTTTTCAATTAGATAGATTTAAAAAACCAAGCGGCCTGTTTGTGGGACTAAAATCGACCGAAAAGTAATGTATTCGGGATTAAACCATGCATATTGCTTTTTTATTGGAAGCATTATAATAATTACGATAAACGTTTACATAAATGGAGATTCCTATGCAATATATAGAGATTCAGGCAACTGAAATCAACCGGGAACTATTTGAACATTTTCAGCGTCACCAAATTGTAAACCAATGTTGGCGTAAAGTGGATGAACAATGGTGTATAAAAGATGCCCCTTTTACAGATGATTGGAACGAAGAAGAATACAGTGAATTGATAGCTTGCCTAAAGAATACGATCACTTCAGGCGGCATAGTATTGGGAGCATTTTCAAATGGAATGCTGAAAGGATTTTTCTCTGTAGAGCCTGCTTTATTTGGAAAAAACAAAGAATATTTAGACTTGTCTGCAATTCATGTGTCGGAAGACATGCGCGGAAAAGGGATTGGAAAGAAATTATTTGAACTGGCTAAAATTTGGGCCAAAGAGCATGGTGCGAAAAAACTATATATATCGGCCCATTCCGCACTGGAAAGTCAAGCTTTCTATCGTGCGATGGGGTGTTGTGAAGCGCAGGAGTATAACCTGTTTCATGTGGAAAAAGAACCATATGATTGTCAGTTAGAATGCACATTGTAGCAATTCTATCTGCATTTAAATCAATCAAATTATATTGTAACACTGCACCAGTCAGCCATTTTGAAGTGATTCGGTGCAGTTTTTTAAATTGTGCTTGCCCTCCCGATTGTTTCGGAATCATTTCTTGTTCTTTTAAAAGTGAGAATGAGTCTGTTTGGGCAGAACAAATATAGATTAAAATAGCCGGAGTTCCAAACGCCGTCGATATAGGCATTTTCATCCGTTTGGATTTTAGCCGCCAGATTTTTGTTGTTCCAGTCTGTGCCACTGACTAAAATCTAAGAATAGTTCCCCTCAGCAACATCATAGAGCCCTAAAAAAAGGGAGCAAGGAAAAATCCTTGCTCCCTTTTCTTTATTTTAAAATTTCGGTCACGGATTCCTCTGCCTGAGTTTCCACCTGACCTTTCAGGCGATCCACCAGTTTCATCAGGAAAGATGGCATCTGCACGCCGATATCTGCTACATTTTCTAAAATGCTGATCAGTTCATTGCAAATCAGCCACACGGCAACTAAAGAACCTACGGCATACCCAAAATGCAAAGAGAGTCCTGCTTGTTCTGCACCGTAAGCCACTAAAATATCAATAATGGAACCCACACCGACCAACAGCCACATACAGATTTTCTTCACGATTCCCCGAATTCCCCGGCAGGAACTAACCGCTTCTTTTCGGTAAACCGCAGCCACAATTCCGGTCACATAGTCAATCACATTCACCAGCACCAGCAGATAAACGGGAATTGCCAAAATTCCCAGCCAGGAAGACAGCGCCGCAAATCCGGCTACCAAAAGCGCTTTCATCTTGTCCATTCAACCCCTCCTTTACCAAACATTAAAATTGCACTGCCGAGTCACTCCGTCTGCGGTCACCTGAATATGTCCATGTCTGGCAATCGGCTGCGGCGGAAGACCTTCGATATCAATCAGCCACCCCCGGCCTTTGGGATCAAGTCGGGGTTCAGATGCAGAGATAACGTCCCGGCCCACAGTAGATATAACAGGCTTGTCTTTGCATTTAGCCAACAGGGTGTATTTGCCGCCAGCAGCCATATCTTTGCTTTTGGTATCGAGGGTTAGGCCGACGATTGCGGGGGCAGACACAATGCAATCCAGAGAAATCTGTGCAGACTGGTATGCAATTCCCGTATGATTGCAGATTCCTTTCGCAATGGCGGCAGCAGCTTTGTGTGCATCAAACAATGCCCTATCCGATGCACTGTCGATAAACCCTACCTCAACCAATACAGCGGGCATATTTGTTTCCCGAATCACCGCCAAATAGTCCCTCCCGTCGTTGCCTTTTCGGGATTTTACACCCCTGTCTTTGTAGCCTAATTCAACAAGCTGAGTGTTAATGCATTGTGCCAATGTCTTAGATTGGCCACCAGTAATGCTGCACCAGGTTTCAGCGCCCTGACCACCACCGGCATTTAGATGAATCGAAACAAAATAGTCCGCTCCCCATTGATTGGCTCGGCTTGCCCGGGCAGACAACCCCACATCCACATCAGCAGTACGGGTGCGGTTTACCATAAAACCGCACCCGCTTAGTTCCGCTTCCAGCGCATTCCCAATTTGCAGCGTTAAATCTTTTTCTCGGCAGCCAAGGGCACAGGCCCCGGGCTGTGCGCCGCCGTGCCCTTCGTCAAGCCAGATTTTCATGGATATCCAATTCTTTTTTCACCACATCTATCTGCTCTGCGGTCATCAAGGGATAGTCTTTCATAATATCTTCAAAAGCCTCGCCGCTTGCTCTGCGTCGGGCAATTACCCGGCAAGCGATTTTTAAAATTGGCATCATACCGCACTACCTCCAAAAAAAGTATTGGCTATTTTCGCCTCAGTTTCGGCGGGTAATTCCTCCGCTGATTCAATCAACTCATTAATGATTTCAGTGACAGTATCCCGATTGCGGATATACCCCAGTTGTGCCAGTATATCTACAGGCTCCCGCATTTCTTCGAGGGAGTCCGCAAACAAAAGCAATGCTACATTAGGGGAGGCCCGCATCGGCAAAACTTCTGCGCATGGGTATGGATCGCGGAAATTTATCAGCTTTGTTTCTGCGTTGATTTGTGCCGCAAGCTGTTCGGCGTACTGTTTTGTGCTATCGTACTCGTTATGAAAAATTGCGACTCTGATTTGTTTTGACATGATAAACCTCCTTATTTATGCTTGATAACGGTAATGGAACCGATACCACCGGCATTTCCATCAAGGCTACCGGATTTACCCACAGCAGACCCTTTATTACCGCCAGCGCCGCCATTAACTTGCAGCAGTCCGGTATTTGTGTACACGCCGCGGTGTAAGATGTAAATAGCTCCACCACCGCCGCCTCCACCGCCGCCTCCGCCACCGTAATTGCCGTTATACGTTGGGTATCCAGCAGCACCGCCGCCATAACCATTATTTCCGTCGGCTTTTATGCTTCCATCTATGGTCAAGTTACCGCTAACATACAGTAATAGCACACCTCCACCATACATACCAGTACCGCCGCCACCACCGCCAACGCCTGCTTTGCCAGAGCCATAACTCCCATTGCCGCCATTACCACTGCCACCAGAAACTCCTGCCTGCCCTATGCCGCCACCACCGCCTCCGCCATAACTACCATTTCCACCATTTGGGGTGCCAGTCACGCCGGCAGAGCCTCCTACCCAGATATTAGGAGTAGTATTTATAGTTATACCGGTAGCGTCGCCTCCTGCTCCACCAGTACCTGTGCCGGTAGCAGAAGAGCCACCGCCACCACCACCTCCGCCTCCGCCGCCATATCCGCCGCCGTAAGTTCGCTTAAGCATGCCACTGCCATAAATGCCGCCACCGCTGCCATTTGTTCCCCCATCACCATACCCTCCTCTTCCGCCGTTGCCACAAACAAGCTGCGCGGGGTAAGGATAGGTGTTTTGCGGATTAGTTTTTGGTGCAAGCCCCGACTGATCGATTGTCCCATGGATAACGCAATCGCCCTGCACCCGGATAATCAGCCCCGCATTGTGTGCGGCACATTTGAAAACGGCTCCAGGATTAATAGTAAGGGATTTATACTGTTTTTCAACGATTGACTGATGCGGAACCGGCACAGGCAGAAATACCGTGTTAGTGATAACGGCATCACCATCGCTCCCGTTGCCAAAGATTGAGGGGGTGGAGCTTGCCCCCGACCTAAAACCCAGCTTATCACCATCGAGCCGTACGCCGGTAACCCAATTGCCCGACTTAAACATATCAGCGGGTAATACGGAGCCGTTCTGTATTTTTGCCGTGACCGGCTGGCCGTTGACTGCCCAAGTGTCGCCCTCGACAATACTGGCTGTAGCCAAAAATTCAATGATATTTCCCTGCCCGGTCAGTTCGTGCACTTTACCTGTCTTTTTGTGAAGATAAGTACTCATCATTCCCTGATTCCACAGCTGCCGATCCTGCTTTGTTACATGCAGTTTTTCATCAGATGTATGGGCAAACAGCCCAGCATCGATTGCGTCCATGTTCTCGTTAATGATGCCAATATCCGCACCATCTTCATAGTCTGGCTTTTTCAGCCCGTAGTTTTCTGTAGTTTTCAAATAGATCCCCCCTTACGAATCTGTTCCCAGCTTTTTGCTTAAAATCCCTTCGTCAATCCAGATTTTCATTTATGTCCAATTCCTTTCTCACCTCATTCACTTGATCTGCGGTCATCAGCGGATAGTCTTTCATAATATCTTCAAAGGCCTCCCCGCTTGCTTTGCGCCGCGCAATTACCCGGCAGGCGATTTTCATTAAAATAGACATTATTTTACACCTCCAAACGCTAAGGCAGCAATTGCTTTTTGTGCATCAGCAATTTCGTCTGCCATCTGCTTTACCTGCTGTTCCTGATAAGTAAGCTGCGCTAGCGTAACAGAATATCTTTCTATAGTTTCATCCGTACTTTCACCATTAGAGGACAGAATCGTTATAGGCTTTAGCTCCAGCTTGGTGCGAATAATATAATGTTCCAAAACCGATTGACTTTTCTGATCACCTTCCAAGGTAATCAGTGTCAGTCGGTCTGTGTTAGCCATATCGGCAGTCAGCTTATCCAATTCATCAAAAGAAATGGAATCTTTAGCAATCTGTATTTCAAGAGAATCACGCTGCACTCCCTGATAATAGATAGATTGTCCGTTGACAACGGCAACATCAATTACGGTACCTTGTGCGAGGATAATTTGTTGTGACATAAATTTTCTCTCCTGTTTTTATTCGTTTATTGGTAGAACTCCGCTCATACCCATTAAGGGCTCACCATTAATTTTAATTCCTTTTGGATCAACCCATAATAGTGCATAGGATTCTCCACCTGAGTGAAATGAACCATCGATATACAGTTTTAATTTACTAAATGTTTCTGTAGTTGTTGTATTGCGAAAACTAAAAACGTTATCACCAGATGTACTCATGGAATTAGAACTATCAAACTCTGTACAACCAATATAAACGATACCCATTTTCCAAACATCTTGCCTACCGGATATTGTTATCGTAGCACCTCTGCCTAATTTTACAGGTCTTTCAAATGTTATTATAAAGTATCCTGTACCTTTTCCCTTCGTCGGTCTATCAACATCCATACGTCCGGAACCATCATCATTTATATAAAAATTCCACTTAACACTTGATGAAGAAGAACCACCGGTTGTCACTGTATATCCTACTCCTCCTGTAAAAATTTTTCGGTTTACTCCCGCGTAAGATGTGTACAGTTCTTTTACCTTCCGGTTAATCCCGACATAATTGGAATGCACTTCTTTTAATTTTCGATTTGTTCCGGCATAGTTGGTATATAATTCTGGCATTTAATACACCCCATAAAGAATACCTGATGATAAAGTATAAGAAGGCGCTGAACTACTGATTTGCACTTGTGGTATTTCTACACTTTTGGCAGCAGTTCCATCATAGGACATTTCACCATTTCCTTTTCCCACTTTAAATATCAATGACTTATTTTTACTTCCACTAGCAGTAAAAGTTAATTTCGTGCCGTCGTCCGACAAACGCACTCCGGTTACCCAATTGCCAGCCTTAAACAAATCAGCGGGCAAAGGCTCCCCGTTTTGCAACTTGGCTGTGACCGGCTGGCCGTTGACCGTCCAAGTATCGCCCTCCGCAATACTGGCTGTAGCCAAAAATTCAATGATATTTCCCTGCCCGGTCAGCTCATGCACTTTACCTGTTTTTTTGTGAAGATAAGTACTCATCATCCCCTGATTCCACAGTTCGCGATCCTGCTGTGTTACATGCAGTTTTTCATCAGACGCATGGGCAACCATCCCAGCATCGATTGCGTCCATGTTCTCGTTAATGACGTTAATGTCCGCGCCATCTTCATAGTCTGGCTTTTTCAGCCCGTAGTTTTCTGTGGTTTTCAAATAGATACCCCCTTACGAATCTGTTCCCAGCTTTTTGCTTGAAAGCCGGCCCATGTAGGATATTCCTGCTGTGCTTGCTGCCATGTTACATACAGGTAAGAAATATCCACCAGCAGGTTTGCCGGCAGTGTTTCCCATAAAGTAATATACAGCGGTTTTAAATCCGCAATTCTGGATTCCCCACGATAACGAATCCGCACATGAAATCCATCCAGTTCAATTTGCACCGGCAGGCCCATATAGGCCTCCACAATGGATTGCAGCGTGTTTCGGTTAATGGGCGGCTTTGTGATAATCTTAGCTCGAATAGCGTCCCTTCTGGCTTTCAGTGAACTGTTCATCGGCGTTGAAAGCCCCAGAATCTTTTCCCAGCGGGCGCAGCCGGATTCATCACAAGTCGTGGGAAATCGGTTCTCAATTCCCCTTTTCAGTGAAGCGGATAAGCGGTCGATTTCAAAATCGGCCGCTTTTGCAATTTCCTTTACCTCCAGCAGATCCTGCAATGGTGGAATAATGAAATCAATGTAATTTGACGGTTGGTCATAAAACAATTACGCCACCTCCGTCACAGTGATGGTCCCCACTACCGGAACCTGATAGGCAGCAAAATTTTTGCTCAGCTCTAAATTTTGAGAGGCCTCATTCATTGCAACTGTACCAATATCCACAATTTCCGGATGGCTGTCCAAAATAGTCGCTTGCAGCTTAGCAAAAAAGATCGTTTCGTCCACAAAGCTCACCGCTTCAATATAATCCGAAATCGCTTTTTCTACAGAGGGCTGAATGACCGAAAAAGTAGAACCTGTTCGAATCTTGATCTCCGCCTGAACATTAACCGGTAAATCGGTAGAGGTTTTTACCGTCACCGTGTGGCCAACCGGGGCAATTCCGTCACCGTCAATTCCCATTTCTGCCTGAACAGCCTCTACTAATTTGTCCGAAGCAGTTTTGCCTCTGCTATCGCCGATTACAATTCCCACCTGACCGGCCTCTTCCATCAAATGGGCGGGAAATACCTTTACCGCTCCCACTCCAATAACCGAAAGAGTTTTTTCTTCGTAATCCGCAATGTTTCCTCCATACGGGCTTTTTCTGGCCGCCGCATAAAACCGCTGCCGAAAACTTTCATCCGTTTCCGTATCGCGGGCGGCCACCAATGGCAAGGCTTCCATTTCCGCACTGCCTAAATTGTTCAGATGATCCACCGGATAAATCGTTCCCGAATACGCATTTCCCTGTGTTCCCAGTTGTTCACAGCGTGCGTGATACTGTCCGATTGCCAGTTCCTCTGTCAGAACATAGCTGGTGTTTTCTACAGAAAATCGGCTTTTCAGCGGAACCGCTATCGGATTCCCCTGCGAATCAAAGGTATTGATTTTTCGTTCTGCATAAGTCGCTTTTTTGCGTGCGAACCCAAAATCCGCGCACACCCGATCCAGCCATTCCCCCTCCGCCGTATCGGCAAACAGCAAATCCATCATATAGGCAATCATAAATGCCTGCTGCGCACACAGCAGCGCCGCCGGAGCAAGGGTATTATAAATAATGCTTCCTTCGCGCTTGTCATATTGATTCGGAACCCTGTCCAGCATTTGCTGCAACAGGGTTTCATACTCATAAACCTCAGCCAATCTGCACACTCCTTTCCAGTGGGATATCTCCAAATTCCGTTTGGACCGTTACGGTAACTATCGCCTTTTCCCCTTTAAACTCTATTTGAAAATCCGATAATTCCATCACCCTGTCATCCTGCTCCAGCGCTTCCGCAATTCTTCTCTTCAAGTCTGCACGCACATACTCCCGGTCTTTTCCAACCAGTTCCGCAAATTCCACACCGTAATCGTTGGAAAAAGTCACATGCTCAAACCGCTCCGTCAATAAAGTCAGCTCAATCGCCTGGGCCGCCGCCTGTTTCCCATCTATCATGCCTTGCAGGCGGTTTCCCCGGATTTTCCAAGTTAAAGACGGAATAGAAAACACCGGGGAGTCCGCAGGATAGGTCTTTAAAACACTCATGACAACACCCCCAAAAGGGCAAACCGCTGCCCGCCCTGTTTTTGAAACAGAATCACCCGGTTTCCAATCGCTACTGTAAGGTGTTTGGGAACATCAATCATATCCAAAGGAACAGAAAGCGATTTGTTATCCAGCTGAACAGAGGTGCCTTTCCATATTCCATAGATCAAATCCGCAGACTGATGATTCCTTAAATAATCCTGTACAATATTTTTAATCGCCGTGTTTAAATCCATCTCATCACCACACAAATCTTAAATCCATACTCATGGTATGATTATTCTTTGAAAAATCATGAGTTACGCTCTCCACAATACTCCAAACATCTAATCCTGCTTCTGCAATTTGAACCCGCACTCCGCTGCCGCCCATCACTCGGGTGTCTCCAATACCGTCCACTTTCAGCGTTTGGGTTTCGCGGTTTTTCAGCTGCAATAATTGATTTGCCCTTGTGGCAAGCTGTGATTCATTCAAATCCACTGAAACATTGTCATAAAAAATGAGCTTTCCCCACTTTTTAATGGTACTGGCATCTCCCGCCGTATAAAGATTGCTTATGCCACTTTTTTTGTCATCCTTGGCTACCTTAATATAGTTAAATGTATCTTGATCAATAGAACTTTCGTACTCAAAACCGGTTCCCATAGAACCATCTCCAATAATAATGGGCAGGCGCAAATTGACCATATCTCGTAACTCCAATTGCCCAAAATGATCTCTCAGCACATACCAGTAGTTATTTTCTATAAAGCTGTCTTGAATGGACTGGTACAGCATATCCAAATGAGTCTGATTCGCAAAACGGTACTTGCTCAACTTTACTTTTGTATCCTCTACGGTTCCCAGGCGAATCCGCTCCCCCACCGCTAAAGCAACCGTATTTACAAACTCACTTAATGTACAAACCGGACGAAAGATAGAGTTATTGGTTTTCAGATATCGAAGCTGGTCATAACAGAGACAGCTATACTTTTTACTGTCTTGTTTAGTTGTAAATAAAAATCCGTAAAAAATTTTTGCCTCTCCATAGGTAAAAATGACCGTGCTGCCATTTGGATAGCGTTTGGTGAGGTGTGTGGGATAATCAAAAGTTAGCTGTCCGGCCCCATTATTCCATTGGGAACTGTATTTTACATTTGAGGCCAACGAAGAAATATCCTCGTTTTTTATAATGAGCATGATATCACCTCACCTTTTTAATTGCTATATCTCTCTCATGCTGCTCTCTTCTAGCGATTTCTTCTGTGCGCCAGCGAACGAGGGTGTTTTTTATAGCTGTAAATGCCTTTTCTGGACCGGTATCTGCAGCATTTCTACCCATTAAACAATCCATATATAGCTTTTTATCATAACCCATTCGGCCGATCCTAGGAAAAGTCTGCACTTTATCGTTCGATTCATCGGGGGGATTTTCGTTATCGTTTCCAGTACCTGGAGCCGTTTCATTTGAAGGCGCATTTCCACCCGTTTTATCCGTGCTGCTTGTGGGTGCACCTCCACCCCCTTTTCTGGTAATGGTATAAGGTGTGGTTTTATTATTCAATACAACCACTTTCGGCGGATCCGGAACTTTACCCGGCCGCTGAATGTACGGCACTTCGGTGGTTTTGATTCCAACCGGTTTGTACTCCACCACCTGAATGGATACATCATATACACCGGGGAACTTTTCTGTTTTTGTGTAGCTTCTCAGATAGGCAGACAGAGAATCCGTCCGATATTGAGAAGTAAAAATAAAACGGCTGGGATTTTTGGTGTTCAGCAGGGTATCAAATCCAGCAAAAATTTTTCGTGCCGCTGTCCAGTTTCTCACAAAAGGCTTATTGATTTCCGTCAGCTGACATTCAATGGTCCAGGTTCTCAGCCCAGCTGTGTCAGGAACTGAAAATTTTCCCATGCCAATGGAATCATAAGCATTGATTTCCCTTCCCATTTCGTCAGAAACACCTGTAATGCCGCAAATAATAATTCCGCCCAAATTCACATAATAATTCATCCATACACCCCCGCTGCCTGAACCTGTTGATTCTGGAACACCAGATCACCCAGACCACGGCTGATTTCTTCCAAATCTGCGGATTGCGATACATTTTGATTTTGAATGATTACCTGAGGAACCACCTGCTGCATATTGAATGTGGCAAATGCTTTTTGGGCCGCCAAATCAAACAAATACCGCTGAGACTCTTTTTCAATCTCTACTTCTCCCTTTACGCTGATTGGGGCAGTATTACTCAATTCAACCGGAAGAGGCCGATTCGTATTAATTTTATCTACCAGGCTTTCTTTCTTATCCTCTGTTGGCTCTTTTTTGTTTTCATTATAAATCTTCTTTTGATCTTCCAGATTTTTTTCTAAATCTTCTAATTTATCCATTTCCTCTTTCATTTTGTTGCTAACACCAACGCCGACTGCTACCCCGATAATGGCTGCAATTAGACCCAACCAGTTTCCCGTCATGGCGGTCAAGGTCAAATGTACAATTTCGATTGCCGCTCTTACGACCTTCATCACTTTAACCATTATCAGAAATGCTGACGCCACACCGGCAATCGTCGGAATCAACCAATCCAGATTATCTGCAATCCAGCCAATCATACTGCCCACCATTTCACATCCCAGTCCGATGAGTTCAAAGAATGGGGTAAACTTTCCCGCATCCATGGCTTCGTTTAACTGTTGAAACAGATAAGAAAGGTTCTGAATAATGGGGCCTGCCTGATCTGCAAGTGCAGCCTGAATTTTATTTCCAAACATTTCGGCCTGAATAATCAAAGAAGTAAAATTGCCGGTAACCAAATCTTGCGTGGCACCAAATCGGTTAAAGGTATCATCTAAATATCCGATGGTACCCTGCATATCCTGATTCCCGGCGAATGTCTGCATGTTGTCACCGCTAAGCTCTGTGATTCCATACTGCCCTTTCGCGGCCGACACGTCTCCGGCTAAAATGCTGCTCATGGTATTCACAGCGCCATCAATGCCTTTTCCCGGATTCTTGGCATATAGGCGTTCTGTCAGCTGATACAACTTCTGAATTTCATCCAAATCCGTTGTATAGGGCAGAAATGCCTCAGTAGCATTCACGGTTCCCTCTGCACCCAAAATCGACTTGTTCTGGCCATAAAGTTTGGCATACTCCATCAAAGCGGTGCCCGATTCTTTCGAACCGGTCATGGACTGAAATGTTTTCTCCTTCCATTCCATGGTTTGGGCAAGCTGAAATGCATCTTTAAAACCATTGAGCGCCTTTTTCCCTAATTCCAGGGATTTTACCAGCTCTTTGACTTTCTCTTTTGCCTTATCCAGCGCATTCTGAGATTTTTGGGCAGAATTCCCCATACCCTGTAAACTCATAGAGAACCGAAAGGCTGCCTGCTGAGCCAATATGGTTTTGCTTTGATAACCGGCTGTTGCACTGTTCAGCTTCGTCATTATGGAAATAGATCGGCTTGCTACTGGGATTAA
This sequence comes from Clostridium minihomine, assembly GCF_900240385.1. GTDB lineage: Bacteria > Bacillota > Clostridia > Oscillospirales > Acutalibacteraceae > Faecalispora > Faecalispora minihomine. The sequence goes on from NZ_OEQH01000004.1 coordinate 88,454, forward strand.
TGCTAATGCGTTTGCCAAGGATTCACCTCCTAAAACCATCCTCAGTGGAATTTTTATTCTGTTCCTGTTTCATCCAGAAAAGCCAACCTGTTTGTGGTATCCGGCCTATCTTTCAGCCGAATACCACAACAACGCCCCTATCGGGATTTTATGGATTCGTTGGCAATAATGTCGCTGGCAATCAGGAATGCTTTTTCTGGAACCGGCAGATTCAGGAATTCATGAGGCAAAATATTATGATTTTGCAGGGCGATATGTGCAAAGTAAAAAAAGCTGTCCTCGCCCTGCTGGATTAGTTTTTTGCCTCTTCCACCTTATCGTTAAAATCGAAGGTTACCTCAGCATAATCGTTATAAATGCTAATTAAAGAAGATACCTCCGCGTCTGTGAACAACAGTTTAAACGCATCCATTGCATCCAAAACTTTTCTGCCTTCCCGCTGAGAAAGCGCGTCCAGAAGTTCGGCGCTGCGCAAATTGGGAGAAACCAGGCTGGCGATAATGGTGGGGTACAGCATTTCTATCCCCTGCAATTTCTTTTCCCGCGCTATTACAGAAGCCTGCGCCCCTTCTTCTGCGGACAAAACCTTCATTTCAAATTCCGCCTCGCCAAACGTACTCATCTTAAACTTTTTGTTGGGCTTACGGTTGGGGTTCAAAAACAGTTCCAACGATTTATCCATAAAATAGTTCCTCCTAAATCAAATCAAAGTCATTGAATGTAAACGAGCTTTCATTTTTCTGGGCTTCGGTAGAACTGTCGTCCAGCGTGCCCATCAGCACCGTTGCCAGCACCACACCGGACAAAGTGACCTCAATGCGGTTCTCTTCTTTGTTATCCGAATAATACTGCAAAGTGATATTCGGAAAGTCCGAACCATTCTTATAGTTGCGATAGGCCTGAATAAGCGCGGGGGTGGTGTGATAGTAAGTCAAATCACCGGTTCCCTTCAGTCCGCGCACCGCATTCTGTTCAAACCGTTCGCCCAAAAACTGTTTGGCTTCCACAACCGCTTCCACCTTGGCAGAAATTTTCGAGATTTTAAAAGCGGGAACTACCTGTCCCTTAATTCGCAAATAGCCCTGTCCGTCATGTCCAGAGGGCAGATTCTGTAATTTCGTCAAACTCATATTTTTTCCTCCTTAAGCCGCTGTTACGGTAATCTGAATTTTATCCACGGTATCTGCGACACGAATAGCGACACCGGCCGTAACCGCATCTCGGTCCGCAGTCATAGTCACAGAAATATCGTCTGCCGTGAAACCTTCAATATATCCCTGATTCAAATAGTTCTGCACCGTCATTTCCAAAATCATGGACTTCACCTGCGCACGGCCGTTCTGATCATTCCGAACCTTGCCAATTACGCGGCTATCCAGCAATTTCTGCAATTCTCTGGCATACTGATCCAAAGTGCGCATAACCAAACCCTTAGAAAAATCTTTTGGGCATTCCTCTGTAAAGGTGGTCAGGCTGTTAATATCATACAAAACTGCAGGCACGCCATACAGCATTACAAACAGGATTTCACCGGCCTGTACCCTTGCTTCCTGCTGCTCTCTGGTCAGCTGTCGGCTCACATCCAGCCAACCGGAAACTCGGTTAAAATGGGTTAAACTCCCCTTAACTCCCTGCTGTGCCAGCAAGCCGGCCATGGTTGCACAGGCCTGCGCTGCTGAAAGGGAATAATCCGAAGTCTTACCGCCGATGGTGCTGTAATAGACAGCAGGATGATTCGCTGCAACCACGCTCTGAACCATTTGAATCATATTGTTTTTCTGGCGCTGCTGCTTCACCCAGCCAATCAATGCTTTTGCTGTTGCAAGATCCGTTCCCACATAACAAAGCACGTTAAACTCCTGCTTTTCCATTTCTGCCTGAAATGCACTCCAGTCATCTTCTCCAACTGTTCCGTTAGAACCGCCTGTCAGTTTTACCACAACAGAACTTAGCTCTCCAGTCCCTTCCAATTCCACCAAATCATTGGCAGTAAAATCTTCCGGACTGGAAACGGTCTGAGTATCCGCTACAAAAGTTCCCAGCAAAGTGGTAACATCCCACGCGCCGCCATTGGGCTCCACAGAAACCGTAATGTCGTTGCCGCGCTTTCCGGAATACTTTGCTCTCACAGTAATGCTTTCGCTCAAAGCTGCTTTTGCCTTTTCACCAGAACCGTTCAGCCGGTACAAAATCAATTTCTCAGCGCCGCCCAGCACCTCATTCACACATTTCAGCTCTTCGCTGTTCATGGCATAGCCCAGTGACATTCTGGTATCAGCACCAGGTCGAATCACAGTTACTTTTTCGCCCCAATCCAGTTCCAGCGGCATCGCCACTGTGCCCGTTACGCTAAGCGCTGTTTCGCGCTGGCCCGCAGCCACCTTTACCTGAGTTCCCGGTAGAATTTGAATCATACAATAACCTCCTGATTTGTTTTTTCAATCATAAAAGAGTTCTCATCCACCTGCATTTTGATCCGAACCGAACAGGCCGCTTGTGCCCAGCCATCGTTTATTTCCGAATCAAAATCCCGGCAGATCAAAATCCCTATTGGACTGTCCAGCCTGCTCAAATTTTCCTGAATACGGAATACCGCATCCAGCATTTCATACTCATCTGCCGTATTCTGCGGATAATAGCAAAATGCCGCACGAAAAATCAACTCCAGTGTATCCGCTGTCTTTTTCTCCTTTTGAATGTTCAGGCACCTGACCTGAATGGCAGAAGAACCTTCTTCCGGTTTTTTTCCAACAACAACCGGTATCTCGGGAAATTGCCCCGATGCATACTGTGCCAAAGAAAGCAAAAGAGAATCCAGCACATTCAGCCGGTTTTCTTGCACCTTTTGCTTCATCGGCTCCGGCAATACAAGATTGTCAGCCCACTTCATTTTCACCTGTCCTTTCTCGGTTCCGTGGTAACCAAAACGTTTCACCCCTCGAAAACCACAGGAAACCATTTCCGCAATTCCCTCCGTTTTCATTCACTGAAAAAGGAAGCTCTGCGCAAACCACCGGATACCAAAACCGGCTTCTATCCTTACGGGGAATACAGCAGAAACTTTCCCTATAACAGGCAAGCTAAAATAATAAATTAAATTTTTTTGGAATATACAAAACCTTCCCGCAAATTAAAATAGTATCAAGATAGGAGACATGGGTTTTCATGTCTCCTATCTTGATACTATTTCAGAGCATCCAACGGATTTTTTGCTTTGTTTGATCTGTTTGAGGAAAATTAATATTTACTCCAGCCCAAAATATTTTAAAATAATGAAAATCACCTCGTATGGTAGTCAATATTCGCTTTCAAATAATTAGTATTCAATTACAAAGAGATTTCACCGCGCTTAGTAGAATTCTGTCTTGACGAATAATTTTTTGATAAAACATGTCACAAAATTCTTTTCCAAATTGTCTTTATGGATAGAAAATAGTTCCAGTACACAATTCGATTTAGCATTCTGTTTTTATGTTCTATCAATCCATATTTTTATTAAAAGATAAAAGGTTGGTAATTATGAAGAAAAGATGGATCCCCTATATTATTCAGATAGCTGCAATTGTCTTTCTATTTTATGCAATTTATACGCACGATCCACTGTATCTGCTAATCGGTTTAATATTTAATACGACAGGCTATATTGTCTCACTCTGGATCCCCCAGAATAAAAAAAAATTAAGCCTGCTCCTCTCGATTATTTCATTAATCCAAATATTCTTTTATGTTTTTGAATGGTAAGGTTTAATGATGAAAAGAAAAAACGACGCCTCTGGCGGCTCCGTTAAAACTGTTTCGGCAGCAATAGCATATCATCCTATTATAAAAGCAATTGCCGCAGCGATAGGAACTGGTGTTTCTATTATTGTTTTAGCCGAATCAATTTATTATTATATAAAATCTCAGACACACACTGGAGTCAGAGGCAGCCGCAAGTATATTTATGCCCAAAACAACGATTTAATCTTGGATTGGATCTTTATACCGAGAAGTGAGACTCAAACGTATTACTAATTTCTAATATGAAAGATAAACAAAACCCCCAATCGTAGATTTCATCATCCTACGATTGGGGGTTTCTTTGCAATGTTCATTTTTATCAGTTCTGTGAAATTCTATTTCTGCAGTTAGGGGGTGTTAAGAAAAGAAAATCAGCCTTCTTCCGGGCAAATATAATTTAGTTGTCCCACCGGTTGTCCCTGACGAAGGAAAACACGGGGAACCCGTTTTCCCACCAGACAAATCATTTCATAGTGAACTGTTTCATTCAAAGCGGCAATCTCGCTTACACTGACCTCTGCTCCACCCTCATGCCCCCATACGGTGGCTGTCATTCCGGGTTTCGCTTCCGGAATATCTGTCACATCCAGCATCACCTGATCCATGCAGACCCGGCCCACTACCCGGGCACGTTTTCCGCAAACCAACATATCCGCGCGGTCGTGCAAACGGCGGGGATATCCGTCGGCATAGCCAATCGGAACCGTGGCCAGCACCGTTTTTCGCTGGGTAACAAACTCACTGCCATAGCTGACACAAGTGCCCGGCTCTACGGTTTTCAGCTGAGAAATTACTGTTTTCAGTTCCATGGCCGGTTTCAATTTTAAATCCCGGCGCACCTGTTCAGATGGTGCCAGCCCATAAAGAATAACACCGGGGCGCACCATATCCAAATCCAAATCCGGATAATCCACCACCGCGCCGCTGTTAGAGCAGTGACGAATTTGAAACTCCACACCCCGCTGCCGCAAAATCTGCACTGCCTGCGAAAAATAGGCATACTGACGCATCGTGAAGTCCTCGCCCTTTTCTCCATCATCTGCCACAGCAAAATGGGTGAAAATCCCTTCGGGTATTAAGGCGGGCATCTGGCAAACCTGTTCAATCTCAGTTAAGGCATTTTGATCCCTTTCCGGATTTTGATACAAAAACCCGATTCGGCTCATCCCGCTATCCAGCTTAATATGGATCCGCAGGCGAACGCCTGCCTCGGCAGCACAGTCCGACAGTTCCTTCCCGTATTCTGTCGAGAATACAGACTGCGAAATGCAAAGCTCATGAAGCTTTTCGGCCATCTGAGGCGGGGTATATCCCAAAATCAAAATCGGGCGCAAAATTCCGCCCCGGCGAAGCTGAATAGCTTCTTCCAGATTCGAAACAGCAAACCAGTCTGCTCCCTTTTTCTGAAATTCACGGGACACAAAGGATGCACCATGCCCATAGGCATCCGCTTTTACAACACAACATATCTTGGTTTTGGGGTTAATTGCAGCACGGATTTTTTCAAAATTATAATCCAAAGCATCCAAATTCACTTCTGCCCAAGTTCGTTTCAAAAAATGATTCATGAAATATGATTCCTCATTCAATTTAAAATAAAAGATAACCGAATCCTTCGGTCTTATTTGTATGGATGTGTTTCCTATTATAGTACCGCTTTTTTAAATAATCAACCATTGACTGAAACAAGGGGTTGAAATCAGATCAAACAAAAAATTTTGATCCCCACATCATAAATTCGCCTTTATTTTGGAATCTTTGCAGGCCTGTGGGCATATACTGGTAGAACACTTTTTATAATACTGGATTGGGGAGGCGGTATCATGGATCAGACCATGAAGCTGAATCGCCCTGAAAATCTGGACGACGACCTGTATCGCTGTCTGTACAGTGAATTAACTGCCGGCGTTGACTTAGATGATTTGATTTTCAATGGCGAAGAATGGTACAAAAGTGAGCGCTAGGCAATATGCCGGGCATAAAAAGCTGCCGGGAGGGTTCGCAAGAGCCCTCCGGCAGCTTTTTTATGGTAAAAATAAAGAACAGGAAATTATTTCCATTACTTAAAGTAAGCAACGCCGGATTCAAAAATTCGCTGATCCTTTTCTCCCGGTACGTTGCGGTACAAATCGGTTCCCTTGCGTTCAGAATGTCCCATTTTGCCCAATACCCGTCCATCGGGGCTGGTAATGCCTTCAATGGCCCAAACGGAGCCATTGGGGTTCCACTGGGAATCTCCGCTGGGAATCCCGTCAGGGGTAGTATATTGAGTGGCAATCTGTCCGTTTTCCGCTAAGCGGCGCAAAGTCTCCTTATCCGCCACAAAACGTCCTTCTCCATGAGACATCGGAACACAGAACACATCCCCGGCATTTACCCCGGCCAGCCACGGTGATTTTACCGAAGCCACACGGGTATAAGCCATACGGGAAATGTGGCGTCCCAAGGTGTTAAAAGTCAGTGTGGGCGCCGATTCCTCAGTGGGAACAATATGGCCAAAGGGAACCAATCCCAGCTTAATCAATGCCTGGAATCCGTTGCAAACCCCCAGCATCAAGCCATCCCGCTGATTCAGTAATTCTTCCACCGCCTGAGCAATTCTGGGATTGCGGAAGGTGGTGGCAATGAATTTTCCGGATCCATCCGGCTCATCACCGCCGGAAAACCCGCCGGGCAGCATAATCATCTGGGCACTGCGAATCGCCTGTTCCATGCGCACAATGGTTTCTTCAATGGCAGCAGGGGTCAGGTTCCTCACAATCAGAACCTCCGGTTCCGCTCCAGCGCGGGCAAAGGCTTTCGCCGAATCATATTCGCAATTAGTTCCGGGGAACACCGGAATAAACACCCGGGGCTTTGCCGCCCGAATTGCAGGCGCTTTCTCAAACCGCTGGGTATACACAGGCACATCACTTATCACCTGTTCCGGTGTTTGGGTGGGGAAAATCTTTTCCAATGTTCCGGTCCAAATTGTCAGCAAGCGATCCAATCCCAGAACTTCACTGCCCAAAGTAATCGAAGCCTCCCCGGTCACCGTTCCCAGCAAGGCCGAACGCAACCCACGGGCCAACGTTTTTCCCGGTACCACCTCAATCACCAGCGCACCGGACTGAGGTGCAAATAAAAGTTTTTGATCCAATGCACCCTCTGCAAAATGGAATCCAAAGCCGTTGCCAAAGCACATGCGGGCCACTGCTGCCGCAGCTCCGCCTTCCCTCACAACAGAAGCCGCTGCAATTATACCCTGTTCCGTCATTTGACGTATTGCACGGTAATATTCCCGCAGCGCCGGGTAATCCGGCAACCCGGTTTCCTGCTGTTCCGGTAAGGGAAGCAAATACACCTGAGAACCGGAAGTTTGGAATGCCGCAGAAAGAGTCTTGCTGGCTTTCGTCATTGCCACAGCAAAGCTGACCAATGTGGGGGGCACATCCAAATCTTCAAAAGAACCGGACATACTATCTTTTCCGCCGATGGCGGCAAGCCCCAAACCCATCTGGGCAGAAAAAGCGCCCAGCAGCGCTGCGGTCGGTTTGCCCCAACGCCGGGGTTCCTGGCGCAGACGCTCAAAATACTCCTGAAAAGTCAATCTGGCCTTCAGCGGATCCGCTCCCACCGCCGCCAGCTTCGACAAGCTTTCCACCACAGCATAAGCCGCACCGTGAAAAGGACTGAAGCGCGAAATTCCGGGAATAAATCCAAAGCTCATAGCCGTGGCATCATCCGTTTCACCGTTTAATACGGGAAGCTTTGCCACCATGGCTTCTTCCGGCGATAACTGATATTTTCCGGCAAAGGGCATCAGCACAGTGGCCGCTCCAATGCTGGAATCAAACCGCTCGGCAAGCCCTTTTTGAGAGCAAACCTGTAAACGGGATAAGTTCTTCTCAAAGGCTTTGGCAATCGGCTCTTCGGTCAGTTCAGCCGGAACCAAATCCCGATAATTTTCAGAAAGATCCGGCGCAGAGATAGAGGCGCTGGCAGACAAGGTCACACCGTTGGTATCCAAGAATTCTCGGCTGATATCCACAATGGTATCGCCGCGCCACTCCATGCACAACCGCGGCTGTTCGGTCACTTCGGCTACCACAACAGCCTGCAGGTTTTCTTCATCCGCCAAGGCGCAAAACCGTGCCACATCTTTGGCCGACAACACCACAGCCATTCTTTCCTGTGATTCTGAAATGGCCAGTTCGGTGCCATCCAAACCTTCATACTTTTTCGGAACTGCATCCAGATGAATCTGCAAACCATCTGCCAGTTCGCCAATCGCTACACACACGCCGCCTGCGCCAAAGTCATTGCAGCGCTTAATCAAACGAGCGGCTTCCGGGTTGCGGAACAAACGCTGGATTTTGCGCTCTGTGGGCGCGTTACCCTTCTGAACCTCAGCACCGGCTACTTTCACCGACTCCTGTGTGTGCGCCTTAGAAGAACCCGTGGCGCCACCACAGCCATCCCGGCCGGTGCTGCCGCCCAGCAGAATGATTTTATCCCCGGCGGCAGGAACCTCCCGCACCACATTTCCCTTGGGAGAAGCGCCGATTACCGCACCAATCTCCATCCTTTTGGCCACATAACCATCATCATACAGTTCGGTCACCTGACCGGTAGCAAGTCCCACCTGGTTGCCATAGGAACTATATCCCTGCGCTGCACCCACCGTAATTTTACGGGAGGGCAGTTTACCCGGCAATGTGTTGGTGCTGCGCGGATCGCCGGATCCGGTCACACGCATTGCCTGATACACATACGCTCTTCCGGAAAGCGGATCGCGAATTGCGCCGCCCAAACAGGTTGCCGCACCGCCAAACGGTTCAATTTCCGTGGGATGGTTATGAGTTTCATTTTTGAATTGAACCAGCCAGGTTTGGGTTTCCCCGTCAATTTGCACCGGAACCTCAATAGAGCAGGCGTTAATTTCCTCACTCACATCCAAATCGGGCAAAAGACCGCGCTGGCGCAGCAGTTTCATTCCCATTACAGCAATGTCCATTAAACAGATCGGCTTCTGCTTGTCGCCGTAAACTTCTTTTCTAGCCGCATGATAGTCACGAAGCGCCTGCTCAATCGCCGGAGCGCCGGGCTCGATTTCAATTTTCTCCAGCCGTGTGGCAAAAGTCGTGTGGCGGCAGTGATCTGACCAATAGGTATCAATTACCCGCAGTTCCGTAATGGACGGATCCCGCTTTTCTGTATCGCGAAAATAATTTTGGCAGAAAAACAAATCTTCTAAACTCATGGCAAAGCCCATGGAACGGTAATACTCTGTCAGTTTTGCATCGTCCCAAAGAATCATCCCCCGAACACGAGCCACACCGGCCGGTTCTTCCACCTGAAGCTCCAACGTTTCGGGCTTAGCCAAAGACGCCTCGCGGGACTCCACGGGATTAATCAGGTACTGTTTTACCCTCTCCAGCACTTTTTCGTCCAGTTCCCCCTGCAAAAGGATCACCCGGGCCGACAGAACCTGAGGACGCTCCCCCTGCGTCAAAAGCTGCACGCATTGGGCAGCCGAGTCCGCCCGCTGATCGTACTGGCCAGGCAGATATTCCATGGCAAAAACCAGCGCCCCCGGTGGCACCGGATATTCCTCGTCATATACATTGTCTGCGTTGGGCTCTGAAAAAATCGTGCCCCGCGCCGTTCCAAATTCCTGCTGTGACAAACCGGAAATATCATACCGGTTTACTACCCGAACCTCTTTCAGCCCGGTGACCCCCAAATTTTCCTCCAAATCCGCTTTCAGATGCTGTGCTTCCACATCAAATCCAGGTTTTTTTTCCACAAACAGCCTGATGACCGCCATTGAATCCCCCGTTCCGGCCGCGTGAGCGGCCATTTCATATTGCGTATTTATTTTATCATAGTTTGTCCCTTGATAAAATAGAAAAATCCCCTAAAAAACCGCCGAAGCAGCCCGGGCTTTCCGCATATTATGCACCGGATAAATAGATTCATAGTGGAAAAAAACGTTTACCGATCGATATATTCTATAGTATAGGGAACATTTTTAGCGCATGATCCGGTAATTAATCCACATAATTTGCCATTTTCTTGCCATTTTTATGACCTCATGCTATACTGATTTTCATACAAGTCCTTTTAGAGCGGTAAGGGAGGGTGCTGACTCGGTGACACAAAAAAAAGCCAAAGGAGAGACGATTTTCATCAAAATGCTGGGAAGGTTCAGCATACAACGAGGAGAATATATTTTAACCCAAACCAGCGGAAGGACAAAACAGGTTTGGTTACTGATAGAATACTTAATTGCTAATCGCAAAACACATACAACCGTAGAAAATTTAATCGAAGTGCTGTGGTCGGACACACATTCCTGCACCGATCCCATGAACGCTTTAAAAAATCTGGTTTATCGTGCCAGGGATCTGCTAAAAAAAGAACTGCATGACAGCGAGACCAATTTTATTATTTATTCACAGGGGGCCTACTTATGGAATCCCCAACTGGAGTGTATGGTAGATGTAGAAGAAATGGAACACCTGATTCTTCAGGCCGCAACGCCCACTATGGCGCGTTCACAGCAAATTCGCTTGTACCAAAATGCACTGCAATACTACTGCGGTGATTTTCTGCCCAATTCCAGTTATGCCGGCTGGGTGATTACCCGAAGGTCAAATCTGGCCAACGTCTATTTAAATTGTATTCGCGAACTTTGCGGTTTTTATGAAAAAAGTCAAGAGTATACCGAGATTATCTCGTTATGTGAAACCGCCATTACACTGATTCCCTTTGAAGAATCGGTGCATAAAACGCTTACCTATGCTTATATCAGCACAGGCCAGAATAATAAGGCGCTTCGCCATTATCACTATGTAACCGAATTGTTTTACCGGGAACTGGGCGTCGATATCTCCAGCAGTTTGCGGGAATTATATCGGCAAATCACAAAAAGCATCAATCAGGTAGAATTGGATCTTTCTGTGATCAAAGAAGATCTGCAAGAAGCCCAAAGCGAAAACGGGGCCTATTATTGTGACTATGAGATATTCAAAAACCTGTATCGTATTCATGCCAGATGCCTGAAACGAACCGGACAATCCATTTTTGTAGCACTGATGTCCCTGATGGACAGCGAAGGAAGTATTTTAAAAGGAACTCAAGCAGTGCCGGCGGTAAACTTATTTAAAGAAGTGATTCTGCGTAATCTTCGCAAGGGTGACACGGTATCCGCTTACAGCTCCGCACAGTTTATTATCATGCTTCCTCTGATTAATTATGAAAATGCAGAGATGGTAATGCAACGGATCATCCGCCGATTTGAAAACTCTTATAAGAAAAAAGATTTAAAAATCATTTATATGCTGCGCCCGGTGGAGCCAATCGAAAAATAAAAATGCTCCCACAGCCTGTTTTTTTAGGCCTGTCTTTTTATATGGAATATAACAGGGCAGTCAATTTTCCGGGATCAGACTGTGCTCTTTAATGTATGGGAAACTTATAAGGAAAAGGAAGAGCCATATTATGGTGCAAATACAAAGGCTTATTGCAGAGCAGGAAGAGGTTCTGACCAGCGAATCCAATATCATCCATATCTTGTCTTTTGAAAACAGGCAGATAAAAGGATTTTTTTACAGCCCTTATTTTAAAAAGGGCGCTTATTTTTCCAGCGAACTGGAACTGATACAACTGATGGATCAATGGATGGATTACCTGGACTTCCCACAGTCCACCGTAAGATTCCGCAGCTTTGCAAAGAGGAAAAAAAACAACCAAAAGAGGGAGGAATCTTCCGTGGAACACGAGCCGCAGAACCACTGCGGGATACTGAAAACAATCGAAGATTGGGACACGCAGAAAGCAGCCGATAACAACGCTACCTTTATTGTTCGCGTGCAGCAGCGTCAGAACGCCACCTGGCAGGGCACCGTTCAATGGGCTCAGGCAGGTCAAACCCAATCGTTCCAAAGTACACTAGAGCTGCTTATGATGATGAACAGCGCCTGTGAAAAATCGCCGAACTCCCTCTGGGATACGGAAAAGACATAAAATAAAAATAATAAAAACGGGATATCAGCCGGAGGATTTTTAAAAGCCTCCGGCTGATATTTTTAAGAAGAGGCAGAGCTAGAATTTCCCGAGCCGGAAACTTCACTTCCCACATCGGGGGTTCGCCCATTATTCGGGGGAGCCCATCCCTCCGGCGGAGCATCGGAATTAGTCGGTATTTCGCCACTGTTGTTTCCCCTGTCACCTCCCGGCCGTCTCATACCACCCATACCACCCAAAGTGGTTTCTTCTCCGGTGCTGGAAATCACCGTTCTGGCGCCGGAAAGCGTTACCTCTGTCAGTTTTGTTCCACCCGAATACGTTCCCGCCAAGGCAAATCCGTCTTCCTTGACTGCGGCATCCGTTCCTCCGGTGGATATGGTATAAACGCTGCCTTGCCTCATGTCCGGTGTACTGATAACGATTGACTGGAACTGCTTTGCAGGTGTAAAACTAACGATAGATTTTCCCGAAGCATCCGAAAGATTCACGGTGGTCTCTGCTTTCTGTGACTCTGTAAACATTACTGCCAAAGAATTCTGTGTGGAATTTTCATCCGGGGCCTGCAACATACCGCTGCTTCCCGCGGCCACCAGAACTCCACCAGACATCTGGTATTCCCCATCAAAATCCAACGCTCCGTTCCCGGAATTCGTTGGGCCATTCACTAAAACTGTCCCACCTTCTTGATACACGTTTCCATTGGAATCCACCCCGTCACCACCGGCATCAATGACAACATAGCCTCCGGTAAACCGAATTTCAGCGTTGGAATTTGCCTGAAAGTGATCCTGCGCATCCGTATCTCCGTCACTCCCGCCGGCCGCATTGATTCCGTCGTCACTGGCTGTTATGTGAACGGTTCCTCCGCTTATGGTAACCGTAGCCCCCTCCAGTCCTTCATAGCTTTTGGTAATATGAACCGTGCCGTCGGTAATCAGCAAATCTGCATCTGCATGAAATCCATCGTCTCCGGTGGCAACGGACATTTCTCCGCCGGTCATGGTTACAGAACCATTGGAATGAACAGCATCATCGACCGAATCGATCTGAAAAGTTCCCCCTGCCAAGTAAACCTGCGTTCCGCCTTTTAATGCCTTCTGGCTGGTGCTGTCTTCTGTGGTTTCTGTGGCCTGATTCTTCTGCGTTCCGCTGGATTCCGAGCCCGAAGCAGTTTCCCCTTGACTGTTTTGAGCAGCCGTTCTCTGAATATTGGTTTTGGCTGCAGCAGTCCTGCTGGCGGCACTTTGGCTGTTTTCCTGCCCGGCTTCAGGTTGAAACGCTCCATTTTGATTGTTTCCACGCCCTTCAAACCCACCTTGCCCGCCAGGCCCCTGCTCTTTCTGCTTGTCAACTGCGTTGGCACTGCCACCGCCGGTTACAATCTGAAAATCCCCGCCGGTAACCTGTAAAATGGTTTCTGCCTGAAATGCATCCTGCCCACTGGTAATGTCAAAGCTTCCGCCTTCTATGGCAATCCATCCCTTCGTGCTGTCCTCGTTGTTATTGGCCCGAATCCCGTCTGCCTTGGCATTCACGGTAACAGAACCTTCTTTCACCGCAACGGAATCTCTGCCTTTTAGCCCATGATTGGCCGCTGTAATTTGCAGAGTACCGTTTACTACCTTTAAATCATCCTGGCTTCCAATCCCGTTGTTATAATTTCCAGTCACCGTTAACTTTCCGGTTCCATTAATGACCAAATCATCCTGACTGAAAACGGCCGCATCGGGCTTATCAGTGTTTGCATCCGCATACTGGTATTCCGAAGCATCCGTTATGGTATTTTGGCTTCCCTGTGCCAGAGTGATAATGGTTTTCTTTGCCTGTCTGGAATAAATTGGCGCACTGGCAGAATTGGAAAGAGTCACCCCGTTGAGCACCAATCTTACCAAATCTTCTTTTCCGGCGCTCACCAAAATTTGTCCGTCCGCCAAAGTTCCGCTCAGCAAATAGGTTCCGGCGGCAGAAATGGTCACCACTCCCCCTTGTGCCGCGGCTCCTCTGCCCTCTACTGTGGCAGAAGCCCCATTCAGGGTAATTGCCGTTGCGGTGGATGCATCCCAGCTGTCATCCAAATCTTCTTCCGCATATTCCACCGTCAGCGGAATTTCGGTGGAAAGTTCGGATGAGCCACTGGAATTCCCTTTGGTGGAACCACATCCTGTCACCGAAAACAAAATCAGACTAGCGGACAATAATCCTGCGAGCAATGCTTTTCCTTTTGTTTCCATTTTATGTCTCCTATAATTCATCACGCAGGGTAGAAATTTTTCCACAGGAAATACTTAAATTTCCATTTCGACAGCGAAGTTCATCCATAAATTCTTTTTCAATCACCGGTGCATTTAGCACCACATGATACCTTAGTTCATACAGACTGCCCATGTTTGTGGTCTTTACCTGCACCAATTCTGATCCCTGCGTATATTTTTGAAACAGATCGTCAAACACACCCTCAAAGTCCCGATCCTCCGGGATCATAATTTTCAGTTCTTTGCGGATTTTTCTGGGTTCTGCAAATTTTGTGGTGTACAGAACCATCGTCATTACACCCACCAGCGCTAAAAAGATCAGTGCAAAGGTCAAATATCCCATTCCGGTGGCAAGGCCAATTGCCATGGCAAAAAAGATGCTGCCAATTTCCCTTGCACTGCCGGGAATGGAGCGGAAACGAACCAGGTTAAAGGCTCCCATCACCGCAATTCCAGTCCCCAAATTGCCATTTACCAACATAATAACCGTTTGAACAATCACTGGCATCAACGCCAGGGTTACAACAAAACTTTTGCTGTAAGTGTTTCGGAACATATAACACAGTCCAACCCCCATTCCAAGCACGATGGATGCCAGCGTACAAATCAGCAAATCCTGCATACTGGCTGCCGTGGTTGCAGCTGTAGCTGTCGACAAAATACTATCAAGCACAGATAATTCCTCCTAATTTCTTTTGAGAATCCACATTTAAATGATCCGTAAAGCAAACCCCATATTTCGAAAAAGAAACCGGGTATGCTTTCTGTTCCGTCAGCATTTGGCAAAGCCACAAGGGCATGGCCTCAGGCACTTTAATTTCCATAAGCAGATGATCCGGGCAAATCAGTGCCGATCCCCAGTCTCCTGCCGAAAGATTCAGCGCAGTATTCCGCCAACGAATATTTTGATCAAATGTGATGCGCAGGTTGGGATCTTCCTTCCCAAACAATGCGATCCGATCGTAACCGATAAATACTTGGGGAATTGGATGATACACCTTTAAAAACCACTGAATTTCTTTTAATATCTGAGAATCCAATGGGGGAATTTCCTGATGATTTAAATAATTCATCACCTGACCCAATGGAAGAGAAATTCTTCTTTTATACACCACGCCCCGGTATTTATCTTTCAGTTCCAGAAAAACCGAATCTTCTGCTTGTGGAACACCATAACTGCGAATGCGAATTTTCTCTTTAAAAACCGGCTTTTCCAAGGATGTTCGAATCAAATGATAGTCCTCCGTGTCCAAATAAAGATTGCAAATCGTGTGCTGACCATATTGATCCTGCTCCATATACAGATCCAATTTTTCTCTTAACACCTCATACTGGGCGCGGCTTAATAAATATTTCTTTTCATAACGCCTGAAAACATCCTGATATTGCTTCATGGCTGAATCCTCCCTTTCTGGTAAATGTAGAATATAAGACAAGGAGTTTTCCTATGCGGATAGAACAAATCCAAAGGATATGTTAAAATAGTGGAATATTCCGGTTAAATCGCTGTTGTGCCACTATCATAAAACAAATAGCTGAAATTACTCTGAAAGCAGAACTTCAGAGTAATTTCAGCTAAAAACCTTACGATAGAAAAAAGAAATATTATTTGGGGAAATAATATCCCTATTTGAAATAGCCAAAGGGAACACACCAATCGATAAGGGGGATTCCGCTGTGAATATATTAATTGTAGAGGACGAGATACGTCTGGCGGAAGCATTGGCACAAATCATGATAGAGCAAAAATATACTACAGATACGGTATATGACGGAGAAGACGGTCTGACTTATGCCGAAAGCGGAATTTACGATGTAATTGTTTTGGATGTGATGCTGCCCAAGCGCAATGGGTTTGAAGTAGTAAAAGCCTTAAGAAGCAAAAAAATAGCCACCCCCGTACTTCTTTTAACCGCAAGGGACGAAGTATCCGACAAGGTGACAGGTCTGGACTGTGGAGCCGACGACTATATGACAAAACCTTTTTCGCCCGAAGAATTGTTAGCCCGGGTGCGAGCCTTATCCCGGCGGCAGGGTGATGTTGTGCTGGAAGAGTTAGTTTTTTCCGATTTAGTTCTAAACCTATCTGCAAATACTCTGCAATGCAACCAAAAATCGGTGCATCTGGGCTATAAGGAATTTGAAGTGCTGCGCCTTTTGATGAGCAACCCCAAACGAATTGTCCCCAAAGAAGATCTGATTACGAAAGTCTGGGGCACAGAATCCGGTGCAGAGGATAATAATGTAGAAGCCTATATTTCGTTTCTGCGTAAAAAGATGTCCTTTCTCGGGTCTCAGGCCAACATCGGAACCGTCCGCAAAGTGGGATATCGGCTGGAGGAAGAAAACGGATGATTAAAAAGCTTCGACGAAAATTTATTCTCATCAATATGCTTTTGATTTCCTCGGTTTTGCTGATTGTTTTTTCCGTACTTCTTTATACCAATTATCAGCGTCTGGAATCCATCAGCTTTAACGATATGAGGCAGGCTCTGAGCCGCGCCTCAGACAAAGCGCCACCCAAATTTGAAATCGGCGGTTCCCGGCCTCAGGGTCTGCCTGCCATGACACCGGTGATCTGCGCCATATTAAATGACAATGGCGATATTTTAGAAACCGTAGGACAAAATGTGGAAATCACCCCACAGGCTTTACAGCAGGCGGTTCAGCTGGCGCTGGATTCCCCCGGCACATCCGGCTCCATTTCCTCATTAGATCTGCGCTATTTAAAGCAGGAAACGCCCAACGGAACCAAAATTGCCTTTGCAGACAGAAGCCACGAACTAAACTCTATCAAAAGCATGCTGCTCAGTTCCCTGCTGGTCGGGGCAGGGGGACTGTTTGCTTTTTTCCTCATCAGCGTGTTCTTAGCCCGCTGGGCACTTCGACCGGCCGAAAAAGCCTGGGAACAACAACGCCAGTTTGTGGCGGATGCCTCTCACGAGCTAAAAACACCGCTCACCGTTATTTTAGCCAACACCGGAATTTTGCTCGCCCATCGAGAAAGCACCATTCAGCAGCAATTGAAGTGGGTGGAATATACCCGAACCGAAGCCACCCGTATGAAAGAACTGGTGGATAGCTTGCTGTTTCTCGCAAAATCCGATTCCTGCCGGGCTCCGTCACCGCAAATCCCTGTGGATCTGAGTAATGCGGTGTGGAGCAGTCTTCTTCCTTATGAGCCCGTGGCCTTTGAGCAAGGCGTTACCTTAAACAGCAGCATCTCCCCCAACCTGTTTATTCTGGGGGACTCCGGGCAGCTGCAGCAGCTGATTGTGATTCTTCTGGATAATGCCTGCAAATACGCAGGGGAACACGGAATCATTACACTAACTTTAGAGCAAAACCAAACCAAAGCGCACCTGACAGTGCATAACACTGGGGGCTTTATCCCCCAAAACCAGCTGGATCATATTTTTGAACGCTTCTACCGTATGGATCAATCCCGCGCCCGTCAAACAGAAGGCTACGGCTTAGGCCTCTCCATTGCCAAAACCATTGTCGAAAACCATGGTGGAAAAATATCTGCCTCCAGCACCCCACTATCCGGCACCTCATTTGAGGTAATTCTGCCTCTAAAGCCTTAATTTTTTACAGCACCCAGAATTTCTGAGAAGACATTCTTTTTCTTTTCTCTTTACATGGGAATCACAGAAAATATTTGCTATGCTCTGTATTTTTATAGTTTCTTTAAAAAAATAATAAAAAATCTTATTTCCAATTATAATTCGAACATTTATTGACAAATTATATAAAAATTGGTAAAATTACTTTACAATATTGTCGTAATTTGTAATGAAATCGGATGAGTAGAGAGGTAAGAGAAAGAATCATGCGAAAAAACAGCTCAAGCAAGCAATCATATCAAGCAGTAAAAGAACTGATTATTTTTGGTGACCTAAAGCCTGGCGCACAAATTGACGAAACGATGATACAAAGCAAACTGGGCATCAGTCGTGCATCCATGCGAGACGCCTTTTTAATTCTGGTTCGAGAAGAACTAATTGCCAATGAGTTTCGAAAAGGATTTCAGGTACCCCACATTTCACCCAAAAGGATTCAGGATATTTACGAAATCCGCCAAATGCTGGAGCCCAACGCCGTGATCAAAGGGATGCAGAACATAGAGCGAGGCTGGCTCATGGAAATTCGCACAAAATTTATTCAGCTATCCGAACACCCTCAAGCCACTTCTGCCCATTATATTAAACTGGATAATGAATTCCATAACACGTTAATGTCCAGCCTGAATAATACATATGCCAGCGAGCTTCTGGAATGCGGGCTGGACTATCTGGCTATGGTTCGGCGGAATATTTCTTTGGATCCTAGGGGCTGTTTTGAACGATATCTAGATCATATTAGCATCATTGATGCCATCCTTCAAAACGATCGGGAAAAGGCCAGTCAACTGCTTCACAGCCATATTCAGATTTCTTATGACACTATAATTAAATACATGATTCGTTCTTCCTTATAACACAGCCGGCAGGGCGTGTGGCTTGTTGGCCACTTCCTGCCGGCTGTGTTGTTTATGTGAATCATTTGATTTATAGCACGCTGTCTATCACTCTCAGCGCATTTTTCCAGCAAATTTTTTCAATTTCCGAATCAGTAAATCCGGCTGCAGACAGAGCGTCCGCCAGTTTATAAAACTGGGCGCAGTTCCGGATCTCACAGGGACCAGAAAATCCATCAAAATCACTGCCCAGCGCAATGGTATCAATCCCTGCTACATTTTTAATATGTTTGATATGCCTCACCATATCCGGAACGCTTCCGTTCCCATCTTCCCCTAAAAACTTATGATAAAAATTGATACCAGTTACGCCGCCTTTTTCCGCCAGTGTCCGCAACATGTCATCGGTCAAATTCCGGCGGAAGTCCCGCACCGACCGGGAGTTCGAGTGAGAGGCCACAAAAGGCCCCCGGCTCATCTGGGCCACATCCCAAAAACCGCCGTCAGAAAGGTGGGATACGTCAATCAGCATATGCAGATCATTCATTCGTTCCACCACTTCTTTTCCAAAAGGTTTCAGCCCTGCTTCCATCACCGCAGGATCATCGGAATTGGGGAAGCCTAAAGAGTTTTCATAGTTCCAGGTCAGTGTAATCAGGCGTACCCCCATGTTATAAAGCTCCTCAAGGCGATCCATCTCTTGTCCAATGACGCCCCCTTCTTCCACGGTCAGCACACCAGACAGTTTCCCCTCCCGGCGGTTTTTATGAATATCAGCCGCACAAAGAGCCGGGCGAATATGTTCCTTGTTTTCTTCCATTTCTTTTTGATAAACATGATACATTTTTTTCAGATAAGCATAGGATTCATCCACATTTTCAAAATCGCTCATGCGAATAAACATGGCAAAAAACTGGCAAAAAACATCAGAAGTTTTCATTTTTTCAATACTGACATCAATTTCATTGGAAAACAGAGGAATTTCTCGTTCCAAAAGCAATGAAATGGTGTCACAGTGCAAATCAATATAAGACATATCGCTCCTTCTTTCTTGATTGGCCAAACGGTGAAAACAGCGGGCTTTTTCCGGTTTTCCGGCCAGGCTCAACCGAATTTTTGGTACCATACGAAAGGGAGGTGATCCCTTTCGTATGGTACCGTTATCTCTCGATGCCAAAATCGAGATCAAAACAGTAAGGCATTGTGGCAAACTCTTTCAAAATCTTCCTTTCTGCCAGAGTCAAATCCCCTGAGAATACAAACCACAAAGTCACACCCAATCCTTTGCAGATTGTCATCCTTTGTTATTTTGGTGTGCCGATTTCCTTTGCCTGCAGCAAAGAATCCAGCCAAGTGGTTCCATTGGCTCGGCGCACCCCCAGTTCATTTACCACAACCGTGCGGATTCGGGCACTTTCTACCGCACCTGTCACCGACGCAAACCCACCGGTGTCATTAATCACATAGTACCGTCCGTTCACTGACCCAAGATACAAAGTGATATGCCCCGGCTGGCACAAAATAGATCCGGGTTTTAGCTGATCTAAAATCTGTTTGCGTTGGGCAGTCGTCTTACCCGAAAACTCATATGTTTTGCAGGGAATCAAAGCCTGTGTGCTGGAATTTCGGGGCAGCTGAAATCCAAAGCAGCGGTATACTTCATAAGTTAACGCAGAGCAGTCCCTGGAATTTAGCATTCCGCCCCAGCCATACCGATCCCCCAGCATTTTAAAGCTTTGGGTTAAAACATTGGCTCGGGTATAAGGTAAGTACCCCCGGCTGACGTCTCGATTTAAGGGCAGCATGGCATATTCATATTGTACCATGCCATCCTCCTGCCTCACCGGCAGCTTGATCACATAATTCTGCATGGGAACCCGATCTCCAATCGAGGCTGGATATTCATTGGGTTGAGCCAAATCCACCACAACCCCCATGGAAAGTTCCAGCTCTGACAAAGCGGGAGAATACGGATCTGGCTCCAGCTGAATCTTGTTGCCGGTAACCACTAGAAAATCTTTGTGGATACGCGCCTGCTCCCATTGCGCTTTGGTTTCAAACAAAGCCACATCCTTAGCCGGCACCCACCCACGATAATGAGCCATTACAATGTAATACCACATTTGGTTCTGAGTCTGGTGTAAAACTACCACCGGTTCATTGTAAAGAACTGCGGTTTCCTGCAGGATATCAAAACACACGTCCGACGCATCATCTGTTACCACATCGCTGGTGGGATAGCTTCTGATATCACTGCGCTGAGTCATGATCCCAAAGCGAACGGAGTGTATGCTTTGAATGTCCGACAGATAAGTCTTATCCTGAAGAGCATTCCAATAGGAAGCATCCACACGCTCCCCATTTACATACCAGATTCCCGACGGAACCGAGGCACCTTCCCGAATCAGCGTTTTCAGATCTTCTCCGGCAATAGTATCCTGATATTGGCTCAGGTCATACATCGCCCCGGGAGTATTGGCCAGCGAGGTTTTCATCGACTGGTTAAAAGACTGAATCTGCTGCCAAGACATCACGGTTTTGTTGGCGTCCTTGGTTCGATTGATCCAATATTGAGCGTTCAGCATTTCCATAGATACGTTGTCTGCGGTGGGCACCCCCTTTTGTGCTTGATCAGAGGAACTGGAGGAAGAGGCGTAAGCGGTACCGGGAAAGATCACACTGCCAACTACCATAACGGCAGCCATAACCACACTGTAAAATTTTTTCATTTACCAAAATCCCCTTTCTTCACTGTCGTCCATTCCTTCAGAATATCATCTTAACACTTTTAGAATCCGAATTCTAAAACATCTGCTGCGCGGGACAGTATTCCATCCGGAACCCATCTGCCACATTTTTGCAGGTGCATGTTCCGCCATAAGTATTCACCGCAGAATACAGCACTGGATTTTTGCGGCAGGCTTCTTCCAATCCACCGGCAGCAATCTGCAAGCCATAACGCAGCGTGGCATTGGTTAATGCTATGGTAGAAGTCCGGGGAACTGCACCGGGCATATTGCCCACACAGTAATGCACCACACCATCCACAACAAAGATAGGAGAGTCATGATAGGTCACTTTGGTGGTTTCACAGCAGCCACCCTGATCCACTGCCACATCCACAATCACGCTGCCGGGCCGCATTTTGCCCAGATAGGATCGTTTGATGATCTTATCTGCTTTTTTACCGGGGATCAAAACAGATCCAATTACCAAATCCGCCTGAGTTACCGCTTTTTCCACTGCGGCATCCGTACTGTAAAGCGTCTGAATCCTTGCGCCGAAAACATCATCCAGATAAGCCAACCTCGCCAAATTAATATCAGTAATGGTCACGTTTGCACCCATTCCCACTGCAATTTTACAAGCATTGGTTCCTACGGTACCCGCTCCCAAAATCACCACATTGGCTTTTGGGGTGCCGGGAACTCCCGACAAAAGCACACCGGAACCACCCATTGGTCTTTCCAGATATTTAGCACCTTCCTGCACACTCAGGCGCCCTGCAATTTGGCTCATGGGTGCCAGAAGAGGAAGACTGCCGTTTGGTTCCATTAAGGTTTCATAGGCCACACCTTTTACTTTAGATTGCAGCATTGCGTCGGTTAAGGGCCGATCCGCCGCCAGATGAAGATAGGTATACACAATCAAGTCCTCACGAAAATACTGGTATTCCGGCTCCAAAGGCTCCTTTACCTTCACAATCATATCTGCCGTGTCCCAAACCTCCCGGGCGGTTTCTAAAATCGTTGCGCCGGATGCCTGATATTCTTCCGTAGAAAATCCGGAACCAAGCCCTGCGTCTTTTTCCATATATACCAGATGTCCCGCATTCACATAAGCTTTTACATTATCCGGGGAAAGCCCCACCCGGAATTCATTATTTTTAATTTCTTTCACACTTCCAATTTTCATAGCGATGCCTCCATTGATAATTGCCCGCAGGTTACTGCTGGGCAGATAAAATATCTCGCAGTCTTCCGTTTGCATCGCGCAGAGCAGCAACCAAAGCTTTTTGGGAGGAACCAAAATAACGGGAGCGCACTCGCTGAACCGCTTCATCCAATCCGTCCAGCAGATCACACCCCACCAGCATACTTCGGACAAAATCCCTGCTAATATCCAAAATTGCATTACAGGACACATCTACAATTCGGTGAGTTTCCCGGTCCACCACAAATGGAAGAAAAAAGATTCCATAAGACTGGCTGATTGGATTGTCGTTGGCCACCTTGGCGTGCCCTACCAGATAAATTGTATTTTCGGGATAATTCATCCTTTGAAACTCCTTTCAATCAACCTTCGGCTTTGTCTGAGCCTAATGAGGGGGAGCCTCCCATTGTTCCGCAGCCGCCGATCCGGCAATAAAAGACGAACCGCGACTATGGAAAACGACCGCTGAAGCAGTGGGATTGAAAAACAGAGCAATTCTTTTTCATAAAAATCAGCCCTTCTCCTTTCTGCGTTTTTCCGAAGAACACCGGGCACATGTGCCTGGGGCTCCGGGGCAATGTCTGCCAACGGGATCCCACTTTTACCGCAAAGCAGTGCTGCTGCCTTACTGAAAAACAAAACCGTTGATTTCTGGTCCAAAAGCGCCTTTGGAAAAACGGGCATTCCATCTGCTTTCTGCCAATCTGAAAAACCGCGCCTATTATTACCAAAACCCCTTTGGACGTTTTTCTTCTGTGTGATTGTGTATGCTATTTTACCGACGTAAAATCAGCCTAAAATCATGGGGCCGAAAATTGCCCAAACCACCACAAAAGCGATGGCACTTCCGCTGGCGATCCAGTTGGCCTGAAGCATTTCTTTTGTATTATTGCATTGGGCAATACCCAACTGCCCCATCATATTGCTGGTGGGGTAAATTCCGCCGGTCAGGCGGGTAGCAGACAAAATGGCAATTGCAAACAGGCTCATATGCAGTCCGCTGGCAACAGCAGCTGCTCCAAACATTTCAGAAATAATTTTGATTTCTGCCACGGCCGCTGCTTCAATTCCGAAGCCGCCTACGACAGATGCAATCAGCATAACCGCGGTGGGGCTATCGCCCGCTACGCCGCCCATCAGGTTGGCAATCGCTTCAAATCCGCCGCCCAGTTCCACCAGATTCAGCAGAACATCAATGGTGACAAACACCACAAACATTCTAGCCTGGGACGCAATGCCTTTGGACATGGATTCCACCACATGATCGATATCCATGCGTCCTACAATGCCGACTACCGCAGACAAAACGATCATCACGATCAGCGCATAGCTGGTGCCTTGCTTTGTCATAATTCCATAGATAATCAGTGCTAAAAATGCCACTAAAAAGGTAAGAGTGGTTCTGCGTTCTTTGGGGGTAACCACAATCTCGTTAAAATCCTGCATGGCATCCAGATTATAAAATTCCTTGCCCTCTGTTCTGCGCTGGGTGCGCTTCACAGCAAACCACATGCCGCCCAGCCAAAAAACCGAGAAAGGAATCACTGCGCCTATCATCAGTTGTCCGTAAGACAGGCCTGTTACCTCCATGGTAATCAAAGTCACACCGGTCAGCGGCCCCAGCATCAGGCCGACTTCTCCCGATACTTTAAACAGCGCCGCCACAACAGTGGGGGTAACGCTTAAAGAAGCCATAACCGGAATTAAAATGGGGGCAATCACAGCGTTGCCGCCGCCCAAAGTGCCCAGCAGGCCACAAACCAAAATGGAACAGATAATCAGGGTAACTTTCGCTTTTGTCTGCGTGTTAACCCCAATTCGTTTTACAATCCAGTAAACCAAAGTATGTGTGATTTTTGCTTCTGTCATAAGTACGCCCAGGCCTGCTCCGGCCATAATAATGACACCGATCAAAGCCGTAGTGGAACCCAGGCTTTGGGCAAACGCCACAGACAGCATCTTCAGATTCTGCCCCATCATCAGCGCGCCAACGGCAATACCTACAATAATACCCGATGTATTGTCTTTTCCCCGGAACACCATGATGATATAAACGGCCAGTGGAATCAACGCCAGAAGCGATGGGGATTGAATCAATGACCAACTGCCTAACTCCATAGTAAGCACCTCCTAGAATATTCCCTGCTACAATATGCCGCAAAACGTTTTAAAATCCTGTGAGGCCAAAAATCATTCCAAAAAATTTTGGGAACCGCTTTAAAACCGTTTTTGCTTTTCCTGTCTGTTTTGATCAGACGATCTTTCCTGCCTTTTCGCATAGAAAAACTGATCCACCCCCATTCTTTTTCAGTTCCGATTTTTTGTAACACCTCCTTTGGTTCCAATGTCTCTTACGAGCTATGTATCTTTGCCCGGATTCCCGGGCGGACATGCTTATCTCTTTCAAAAAAACAACAGGAACCCTCTGAATTGCATCAAAAAATGCAAAACATTGGATTCCCTTTACGAGCAGAGCCGGAGGATATCCGGCCCCAATAAATAAAAATCATGCATTAGCCCAACTGTTTTTTATTTACCAGTTTCCTTCTCTCAAAGCTCTTCTACCAAAGGATTGCCGATAAATATCAAACTGTCTGCACCTTAAAACCCGTTATCCGATTTATTTTCATTTAAAAGGATTATAATGGAATCTTTCACAATTTGTCAATCTATTTTTAAAATTTAATAGAAATATTTTAGAACGAAATACAAATAAATACAAAATAAATCAAATATAATTTATTTTAAGTATTTTTTCATCTATTTCTTCTTTCGAAAAATAGTCTTCTTCATTTCTATGCAGCTCAAAAGAAATTTTGAACACAACAAAGAAAAAGAATTCAAAAATTTATAGTTCTTTTTAAAATTTCAAAAAAATATATAAAATTAGGCAAGTTTATTTTTTCAAGCTGCAAAAAGCCTTGCTATTAATTAAAATAAAGCCACGAATCATTCAGCCTGTATTATCGTGAAAAAAGAATGCAAAAACACAGGACCTTTTTTGAATATCTTACAAACAACAGCACCAACACCCAAGATTTTTAAACCACACTAAACCGCAAAGGATTTCATCTGAAAATTTTCCCCAGAAAAATTTGCATTCTGCTTTCATTGTGCTATACTTATTGCCGCAGAAGCATATCCCATGAAGAAAAACTTTTGGCCTTTTCCACTGCAACATAGCATTCTTTTGAGCAACAAGCTGTTTCAGCTAAACGCTCTGATTTAATTTCTAAAAAGATGAATATCTTCTTGTACCGATTATACAGCGATTTTGAAAACACCACTTCATAATTTATAGCTGTGATACCTCTCTATGGCTGTGCAAGAAGCGAATTGGGGGAATGATTGGTTGTATTTGCTGCTTACCCATCTGGCAGGTGCTGCCGGTGGTTTCATCGGAAAGAAAAAGGGAATTCCTGCGGGCACCATGATCGGCGCCTTGTTCGCGGTAGCTCTGATGAATACAGTCGTAGGGCACGCAGTTCTATACCCACCTAATCTTCGGGTAGCCGTGCAAATCCTTTCGGGGCTGGTCATTGGCAGCCGCTTTTCCCGTTCTGATCTCAAGGAACTTCGCACCATGGGAAAACCGGTGCTGATTCTTTTGACCTCGTTATTGGCGCTGAATATTGTGTTTGCATTTTTGATGGATCGATTCTCCGCTCTTTCTTTTATCACCTCTTTGTTCGCCTGTGCCCCTGGCGGCATGTCCGATTTGGCCTTAGTCGCTGTGGATTTCGGGGCCAGCACTGATCAAGTGATGATTCTTCAATTATTTCGGTTTATTGTGGTTGTGGTGTTCTTCCCCAATCTGATTAAAAAATTGTATCTTTCCGATTTTCCCGGCTCCCGATCTGCTGCAGCTTTGCCAGAAAACCTGGCTGCACCAGATTCTCTATCGGTCTTACCCTCCCAATCGGAGGCGCCATCCGCTGCCTCTTATCAAATAATCACTTGGAAAAGCGTCCGAAATTGCGTCTGTTCTTTTCTCGCTGCAACCATGGGCGCACTGTTCCTTCGTGCGCTTGGCGTGCCCGCCGGAGCCATCATCGGCGCCATTCTGGCAACTGTACTGTTAAATCTAACCGCCGATATGGTAACCTATCCATCCTTTATAAAGGCAGCCTCCCGAATTTTGGCCGGCTGCTACATCGGCAGCCAAATCAGCCGGGAAACCTGGCTGACCATCGGCGGACTTCTCATTCCGATGCTGATTATGATTATTGAAGTCATGGTGATGTCCTTTGCAACAGCGTACCTGATTCACCGGTTCACCGGCATGGACAAAGCAACCGCACTTTTCTGCTGTACCCCCGGCGGTATTGTCGAAATGGGCCTGATTGCCGAAGAACTGGGGCTGGATACGCCCAAAATTGTAATGATGCATTCCTTCCGCCTGATTACAGTCATCTGCCTGATGCCGTTTATGGCTCAATTGTTTGCCTAACATCTCCACTTTCTCCCAAAAACATAGTTCGTTCCCGAAAAATTCCACTGACACAAATTTTGCCCGGCCGTGTTGCCCACAGCCTCCAAAAGCATTTTGAAGAGGTCAGATAATTTTTTATTCATAAAAACCCAGTTTTTCGCCTTTCAAAAAGAAGGGTGAAAGCTGGGTTTCTTTTTGATCAATCAAAAATATTTTAGCATATCTTTCAATCAAACTCGCCAAAATACTCTGGCAGCTCCTTTTGCAAAAACCAAATCATCAGTGTAATGGAAAGCATATCCGCCGCGCCCCCCGGGCTAATATTCAAACGGATAAACTCTTTGTCCATTTCCTCTGCCTGATGCAAAACCTCTTGTGGCGACAAGCTGTCATCTTGCAGAATTTCACACAATTTTTTTTGAATTTGCATCTGGGTTTCTAAACTGGAGCGGCTAATCAGGTTGGTATCTTCCAAATGGGCCATGATATGAAATAAAGCGTAAACACCGGCAGAGTTGATATCCCAGCCCTTTTTCATTGCCCGGCAAAATGCCGGGAATCCATGTAGCCGCACCGAAGGAAACTCCCGAAACACTTCACCCCGAACGCCCTCAATTTTATATTTCTGATACAGCCGCTCCCCGTTGGTAGCGGCTGTTTTTTCCCTTTCCTCTGCCGGGCGTGCCTGTCCTGCAATTTCCCCGCATACTCTTAACAATTCCGCAATGGAAACCCGCCGCGTCTTCCCATACAAATGTCCGGCGGCAGCACAAAGAATCCCCATAGAAAAAACAATTCCTTTGTGGGTATTTACTTCGCCGGTTGCACGAAACATTTCTTGTTCCGCCAAAACACCAAAGCGCTGTAAATAGGGCAGCAGATGTTCCGGTGAAACTCTTTGCAGCCGAATTCCTTGCTCTGTAATCTCGCGAAAATAGCCAGACAGCGCACAAGCGCTGTCCAAAAAAGTGTATATGTCCATATCTTGATGGGCACCGTTATTTAGTCGATCCACTAATCCGGGCTTTGGCGCAATGCACACTTCATACAAAAGAGCCTTCACTGCAATCTGAGAAATCCGACTGCAATATTCCTGCCGGGCAGTCTGCAGGCTTCTGGATTTTTTTCTCCGCCCTTCTGGGCGGCTGTGCCGAATCATTCCATCCTCCGGTACAAATCTTTCAAATCCGCTTTCATGTTATCCTGTGAACGAATGATTTCTTTCAGCACAAACTGCTTTGAAAGATCAATATGCTCTGCCACCATCAGAGAAATTAATTCTTTATCCTTAATCTGCATGCCCCGATAAATAATCCCGTGCTCTTTCAAAGCACGGCTACGCCGATCATCGTCATATAAAGAGATGTTCCGAAAACGAACAACATACTCCTGCATTTTACTGACCACTGCTTCCAATCTTTGCATACGGGAAAAACGGTATATCATGGAATTAAATTCGGAAAAATACTTAATAACCTGTTGAACTTCACCCTGTTCGTTGGCAATCTCTGTCTTTTTTAAAAGTTCCTGCATTTCCAGGTGATTTTCCTCAGTCATTCGCTCCATCGCCGCAATGGTGGCCATGGTTTCCAGAGCCGTACGGATTTGATAGATCTCTTCTGCATCCTCCACCGTAACCCGCTTGACGACCACGCCGTATTTGGGGATATACTCCACCAAATCTTCTTCGGTCAGCCGTTTGATGGCATTGCGAATCGGCGTTCTGCTAATGTTCATATAATCAGAATACACCTTTTCATTCAGGCGTTCGCCCACCGGAATAACGCCTTGAATAATGGCTTTGCGAAGGCCCTCGTATACAATGTCATTCAAAGGCCTGTTTTGAGAAAGATTAATAATTTGAACCAGCCGGCCTAAATACTCATGCACGAAACCACCGCCTTCTATTTTCCCTATTATAATGGCAAACTCCATTATTTGTCAATTGCAATTCAGAAGTGTAAATCGTGCAAAAAAACAGCAAAAAAACAGTAAACACAGCAAAAGCACACCTCAATACGCAAGATTCAATGTATAATGTGCATATAGACATACGATAGAAAACACGAAAACTAGTGATGATTCAGCGGATATGGAAAAAACATCCCATTAACATGGGCACTGTTTTTCGATGTCCGCATCTGTTTTTAGAACAGGAGCGGTAACCATGGAATATGAAATCAGACAGCTATGGATCCATCAGGACTCCCGTCAAAAAGAGCTTTGGCAAAGTCTTCTGCGCAGCTGCGGAATTCGTCCGGAACAAAGCATTTCTTACTGTGCTGGTCTGTATCAGCAAAACCAGCTGGTGGCAACCGGGTCGCTGTATCAAAATATTATCAAATGCGTAGCAGTTCAGGAAGAACATCAAGGGGGAAAAGCCGTCAGTATTTTGCTTTCCCATCTGCTCAGCACAGTAGTCGGCAACGGATATTCTTCCTGTTATGTGTACACCAAGCCCCAGTCATCCCGCTCCTTTCAGGAACTTGGCTTTCGGGAACTGGCCCGAGTAGAAAATCAGCTGGTTTTTCTGGAAAAAGCGATTCACGGTTTCCCCGAATACCTGAAAGATCTTCAAAAACAGCGGATTCCCGGTCAGGCCGCCGGAATTGTGATGAATGCCAATCCTTTTACTCTTGGGCATCAACATCTGATTGAATACGCCGCAAAAGAAAACGAAGCCCTCCATGTTTTTGTACTTTCCGAAGAATTGTCTGCCTTTCCGGCCGATATCCGCTTAGAATTGGTTCGGCAAGGGGTTCATCACCTTCCAAATGTAAAAGTTCACCCCACCGGGGACTACATGGTTTCATCCAAGACCTTTCCGTCTTACTTTTTAAAAGAAGATTCACAGGTCGCAAAAATTCAAGCCAGTCTGGATGCTGTTATCTTCCGGGATCATATTGCTCCCGCTGTGGGAATAACACGAAGATATGTTGGCGAAGAACCGCTTTCTGAAGTAACCCGAATTTACAATGAATCGATGAAAGAAATCTTTGAAGGATCCATTGACTTTATCATCATTCCCCGGCTGGAGCAAGGCGGAATCGTCATCAGCGCATCTCGGGTTCGGGCGCTTTTGGCCGCCGGTAAAACAGAAGAAACCAAACCTCTTTTGCCAAAAACAACTTTCGCTTATCTGACTTCGCCAGAAGGAAAAGCGCTTATTCAAAAATTGAAACAGGAGGGATAGCAATGTCGATGTACGAAATGAAAACCCCTGCCATCGCCGGCACTTTGGAATCTTCGGATATTCAAATCATGATTGATGCAGGTGACAGTGAAGGAATTGAAATCAACCTGACCAGCAGTGTGGAACATCAGTATGGCCGTCAAATCCGTCAAACCATTGAAACCACACTTCATAACATGGGAATTACAAAAGCAAAGCTTACCGTGGTGGATAAAGGCGCACTGGACTGCACCATCATCGCAAGAACCATCGCAGTAGTTCACCGCTCGTGCGGAATTACCAAACAGTATGATTGGGAGGCGATTGATTCATGGAACGTTTGAGAAGAACCATGATGTTCCTGCCGGCCAGCAACCCCGGTATGCTGCGGGATGCCATTCTGTACGGCGCCGACTCCATCATGTTTGATTTAGAAGATTCCATCTCCATTGAAGAGAAAGATACTTCCCGTTTCTTAGTATTTCAGGCTGTAAAAACTTTGGATTTTTCTTCTACCGAAACCGTCGTACGCATCAATTCTTTGGATTCCGGAGGAATTGATGACGTACACGCCATGGTGCGGGCAGGAATCAACGTAATTCGACTTCCAAAAACCACCAGTGCCCAAGATGTTCTGGACACCGAAGAGGTTATTTTAGAAGCCGAAAAAGCCTGCGGACGCGAAACGGGTTCCACCCGCATGATGGCGGCTATTGAAGATCCCCGGGGCGTTCTGAACGCACTTTCGATTGCACAATCCAGCCCCCGGCTCATTGGCATTGCTTTGGGTGCTGAAGACTATGTGACTGCCATGAAAACCAGAAGATACCCGGAACGGGGCAGCCAAGAAATTTTCTTCGCCCGATCCATGATAGTCCATGCGGCGCGGGCCGTCGGAATTGCTGCGCTCGACACCGTTTTCTCCAATATTAACGATTCAGAAACTCTTCGCCGTGAAACGGAATTGATTCGCCAACTGGGGTTTGACGGAAAATCCGTCATTCATCCCCGACAGATCCCTGTGGTGAATTCCGTCTTTACCCCAAGCCAGACAGAAATTGAAAAGGCTTTGGATATCATTCGAGCAATTGAACAGGCCAATTCCAAAGGCTCCGGAGTTATTGCCCTCAACGGCAAAATGATTGATAAGCCCATTGTCGAACGCGCAGAACGCGTTTTGGCGCTGGCAAAAGCCGCCGGCGTTTACACTGGGCAGGAAGAACAGGAGGGTTAACGCAATGGCAGATTCTACGGTAAAAAATGCAGTAGGCCGTGAAATTCCCAAAGAATACGCGGAACAATACGGCGTGTTTCAGGGGCAATTCGCCCGAAAAGAACCCTATCAAAGGGCATCCGGCAAAGCCGCTCCCATATTCCCCGGTGAAACCAAATTGGTGGGCTCCCTGCGGGAGGCGATTGAAAAATCCGGCCTTCAGGACGGCATGACTATTTCGTTTCATCATCATTTTCGAGAAGGGGATTATGTTTTAAATATGGTATTGGCGGAAATCGCCGCCATGGGTATTAAAAATTTAAAGCTGGCCGCCAGCTCCATTTCCAATATTCACGAGCCGCTGATTGAGCAAATCAAAAATGGTGTTATCACCGAAATCACCAGCAGCGGCCTGCGCGACAAGGTGGGGCAGGCAATTTCCGAAGGGATTCTGGAAAAACCCGTGGTT
This sequence comes from Clostridium minihomine, assembly GCF_900240385.1. GTDB lineage: Bacteria > Bacillota > Clostridia > Oscillospirales > Acutalibacteraceae > Faecalispora > Faecalispora minihomine. The sequence goes on from NZ_OEQH01000004.1 coordinate 120,177, forward strand.
ATCCGCTCCCACGGCGGTCGTGCCAGAGCCATTGAATCCGGCCAGATTCACATTGATGTGGCATTTTTGGGGGCCTCCAGCTCCGATGCATACGGAAATGCCAACGGTTCCAAAGGAACCGCTGCCTGCGGATCTCTTGGCTATGCCAAAGTGGATGCAGAATACGCCGACAAAGTGATCATTATCACCGATCATCTCACCGGCTACCCCAATACCCCCATCAGCATCCCGCAGAATCTGGTAGATTACGTAGTGAAAGTGGATGCCATCGGAAATCCCGACGGCATTGCAAAAGGCGCAACCCGTTTTACTTCCAACCCCAAAGAACTTTTAATTGCACAGAACGCCTGTAAGGTGATCACCGCCTCCCCTTATTTTAAAGAAGGCTTTTCTTTTCAGGCCGGTTCCGGCGGCTCCACTTTGGCATTGGCGCGTTTTTTGGCGGATGAAATGCGTGAAAAACAAATCAAAGCCGGATTCGTTCTGGGCGGCATCACCAGCAACATGGTGGATTTGTTGGAAGAAGGCTTGATTGAAAAGATTCTGGACACCCAAAGCTTTGACAAGGGAGCAGCTGCTTCCATTGCCCGAAACGAAAACCATTATGAAATTTCGGCTTCCTTCTATGCAAACCCCGGCAATAAAGGCCCGGCAGTTAACCTGTTGGATGTGGTTGTGCTTTCCGCTCTGGAAATAGATACCGACTTTAACGTCAATGTAATGACCGGTTCCGATGGTGTTATCCGCGGTGCGTCCGGAGGTCACTGCGACACCGCAGCCGGTTCCAAACTCAGCCTGATTCTCTGCCCGCTTCTGCGCGGGAGAATCCCCACCATTGTCGAAAAGGTCAACACTGTGATTACCCCGGGAGAAGGCATTGACGTAGTCGTAACTGAAATTGGAATTGCCGTCAACCCCCGGCGGCAAGATCTGTGCCAAGCCATGAAGCACTCCGGTGTGCCGATATACAGCATACAAGATCTTCAGAAAAAAGCCTATGCAATGGCCGGCACGCCAGATCCCATTCAGTACGAAGATCGAATTGTTGCTCTGATTGAATACCGGGACGGCAGCCTTATTGACGCGGTTCGACAGGTAAAACGCTGAAATGAACGCAAAAAATCTATTTTTAGACGGAACCAAACCGGAACTGGAAGAAGTTCTGGAAAATCGGGAACGCCGGGTATCTTTCGTTCAGGAATTACTCCGGCGTTATCCCCAAGATGCGGTAATTTCGCTGAAATGCAACATTCCAGGCCCCATTAAAAACAATGAAGGAATCCAGCTGTTGTTCGATTATGGAAGAATCAAATTGCTTCAAATACTAGCCGAGAACCGGTGGAATATCGAATATGAAAAGTGTTTGAAACTCCCCACCGGCCCGGAAGGTTTTTGGGTGATCCCGAAAGAATCCCTTTTGGTAAAGCAGAAGATGATCGAATTTGAGGAACAAAGGCTGGGAAGATTGTTCGACGCCGATGTGCTGGATCAAAAAGAAGGAATGATCCGAAGCCGCAGCAGAGTGGAATTAGGGTATCCGCCCAGGCGCTGCCTGATCTGCGACAACGATGCCAAAATCTGCGCCAGCAGACGGCTTCACCCGGTTTCAACACTCCAAAAACAGCTGATTCAACTTCTGGAAGAAAACATGGCAGAATTAGAAGCCGTCCATCTCCAAAAAAAACAGCAGTGTCAGCAATAAAATCCCCTGCTGTTCTTCCCTCTGTTTCTGCCTGTTTCCGGCCATGCAGGATATGAATTTCCTACATAGCCTTGCGGTATCCCAAACGGTCTTTTTGATCGTACGCTTCTCTTATTCGCTAAAAAGCTCCATGCGCAGTCAGGCAGATTTTCAAACCGCGCCTGGATACGGCTTGGCCGCGAAACAGAGGAAGCAATTTCTCACCCTATTTTTGAGGAGGATGTGCTTATGTTTTTAACCATTTTGGCATGGTCTATGATCATTGTATTCCTTGTCTTGGTCATGACCAAAAAAATGCAGCCATTTACCGCACTGGTTCTGGTTCCTATCGCTTTTACACTGGTGGGCTCCCTTGCTGGCGCTTACAGAGAACGGGTAGCACAGGCAAAAGAAATTGCCGTTTCTGATGTTACCATCTGGGATCAGGTTCGCATCATCGGCGACTGGACCGTCAGTGGCTTATCTAAGACTTCCACCACAGCCATCATGCTGCTGTTCGCCATCCTGTTTTTCTCCATCATGCTCAATGTGGGCCTGTTTGACCCGGTAACAAAATTCTTTATTCAGCTTGCCAAAGGGGATCCGGTTCGGGTTTTGATGGGAACCGCTGCGGTTTCTGCCATGGTGTCCCTTAACGGGGACGGCACCACTACCACACTGATTGTATGTACTGCATTTATTCCGATCTATAAAAAATTGGGTCTGAAAATGATGAATCTGGGTGTTCTTTTAATCCTGATGAACACCATCATGAACCTGCTTCCCTGGGGCGGCCCCACCGCACGCGTGCTCTCTGTTTTAGATTCCGTTTCTGAGCAGGCCATTCTAAATGCATTAATCCCCGGAATGGGCATCGCCATTTTGTACGTTATGGCCGTGGCTTATTATCTGGGTCTAAAAGAACGCAAGCGTGTCGGCATCCAAACTCTAAGTGCAGAAGACATTCTGGCTTTAACACAGCCATCTTCTCCGGAAGAAGAAGCACTCAAGCGCCCGAAGCTAATTTGGGTTAATGCAGTTATGACCATCGGCGCCGTGGTTATGCTGATTTTGGGAACGTTCCCCCCTGTCTTTATCTTCCTGATGGGAACCGCTTTGGCTGTACTGATTAACTATCGCAGCATCAAAGACCAAAAACAGCGTATTTCCGATAATGCCGGGGACGCTCTGCAAGTTTCCATTCTGGTTCTGGGCGCCGGTATCTTCATGGGTCTGTTCACCAATTCCGGCATGTCCGATGCCTTGGCATCCAGCATGATTTATTTGATTCCTGCCCAAATGGGGCGCTTCTGGGGCTTGGTAACCGCCGTCATTTCGGCGCCCGGCACCTTCTTCCTTTCCAACGACGCATTCTATTATGGCGTTTTGCCGGTATTTGCAGAAGCTGGCTACCAGTATGGATTTACCGCTCTGGAAATCGGTGCCGCTTCCCTTCTGGGTCAGGCATTCCACCTTCTCAGCCCGTTGGTCGCATTCATTTATTTGCTACTCAACCTGACCGGGCTGGATATGGGCGAATGGCAAAAAGAATCGGCAAAGTGGGCAATCGGCATTTTTGTCATCTTCATCGGCATGGCCGCTTTAACCGGCTCTGTCCCCTTATTTAAATAGCCAACAACCGTCTTACTCCTCCGGGAAGCGCAGGGTTTTTACTCTGCGCTTTCTTTCTTATTGATTTATCGCTTGAAAGCAATGCTTTTTTAAAGTATTTCGTCTTATTTTTGCAAAATATTGCTACATCTTTTTTCTTTGTTTCTCGCTGTGTTGTTAATCTTCACCACGAATTGATTGAAAAAGAAATATAATCAGCATATAATGGTATCAAAGAAGAAAGCAGGTGAACCAATGAATCTAGGAAACAGACTGATCCACGAACAACGCCAGCTTCTTTCCCAACGACAAATGCAGTCCCTGCAAATGCTTACTTGCAGCAATCAGGAACTGAATGATTTGCTGGCAAATGAATATGCAGAAAATCCTATGCTGGAACATATCAGTACCGGACGGGATGATTTTTTTACTAATATTGATACTCTTTATGAATCCGGCTCTACTCCCCGCAAAAATAATTCTGTGTGGGAGGACGAGGACGATCAGCGAAAAAACGACATCCCCTCCAAACCGGTTGACGCTTTGAAAAAAGATCTTTTAATGCAGCTTCACCGGGAGCGGTATACAGAAGATCAACAACAGTTGATCCCATTTTTAATTGACTGTCTTGACGAATCTGGGTTTTTTCCGTGGGATCCTGGCGAAATTGCACGAATTTCGGGGTATCCGGAATCCATGGTGCGATCCTGTTTAGAAGATTTAAAAGAACTGGAGCCCACCGGTGTGTTCTCCAAAGACTTGTCCGAATGTCTTTTAAAGCAACTGGAGCAGCAAGAAGTGCAGGATCCCATTCTTTGCACCATTGTCTGCAAATATTTGCCCGACATCCTGAAAGGTCAAATCAGCAATGTTTCCCGGGGGCTTCATCTTTCCACGGCAGCGGTACGCAAATATATTGTGCAGATTGGCAAACTCAACCCCCGGCCTGTCATGAATGCCCCGCAGGAACATACCGAATACATCGTGCCTGATATTATGGCGTGGCAGAAAAACGGTGAATGGAATATCAGCCTGAACGACAAATGGATGGGCGAATATAAGCTAAATCAGTATTACATTGAAATGATGAAAACATCTTCCGATCAAAGCCTGAACACCTATTTTAAAAGCCATTTAGAGAGAGCCCGGTTTTTAATGCAATGTGTAGAACAGCGCCGCAATACAATTTTAAAAATTACACAGGAAATTCTGCGGCGGCAAGAAGCCTTTTTTCTCAACCAGGGCCCCTTGTGTCCCATGACAATGCAGCAGGTAGCCGAATCGCTGGAAATTCACCCGTCCACGGTCAGCCGTGCCATTCGCGGAAAGTATTTGCAATATCAATACGGCACCGTATTACTTCGAGATCTGTTTTCGGCGGGCTTATCTGAGCCGGAAAACCAGGACTGTGCTTCTCCCAATAAAATTCATCAAATCCTGCGCGAGCTAATCGCCGGTGAGGATAAAACCAAGCCATTGAGCGATTCTGCTTTGGTTCAGGCACTGGAACAACAGGGAATCCAAATTTCCCGCAGAACCATTGCAAAATACCGATGCGAAATGGGAATTCCGAATTCGGATCAGCGCCGTTATTTGGCCTAAGGCTTCCATTTTAAAATGCTGGATGTTTTACGCCATCGCATTCGGCTTTTTTCAAACCAAACAATCGCCTTACTTTGATCGCCATCCCTAAAGTAAAAAAGAAACAACCACCGGCTGTGCCGGTGGTTGTTCTTCAATGGGAAAGCCCCGCGGAATCAAATCCGCGGGGCTTTCTCTGTTAGCATAGATGGAGCGGTTTATTGAATGGTCAACAGAATTTGACCGGCATCTACTGATGTATTTTTTTCTACCTGAATCTGTGCTACCACGCCGCCTTTGGGGGCAACCAGTTCATTTTCCATTTTCATGGCTTCCAGCAAAATGACAGGCTGGCCGTCTGCCACTTTGTCGCCTTCCTTAACCATAATATCCAAAATCTTTCCGGGAAAATCAGCTTTCATAACAGTTACTTCTGCACTCATAATAAAATCTCCTTTTTAATCATTAAATTTATTTTGATTCATGCTCCGGCACTGCATTTATTCTGCCAGATGAGTGTTCTTCACATCTGTAATAAACATGTGACCGGGCGCATGGGTAATAACAAATGGTGGTTTTATATTCATAACCACTGCCTGCGGCGTAACGCCACAGGCCCAAAATACCGGCACTTCCCCTTCCTGAATGGGAACCGGGTCGCCAAAATCGGGCTGGTGAATGTCACGGATGCCAATATGTGCCGGATCGCCGATATGAAGCGGCGTGCCATGCACCTGTGGAAGCCGCTCGGTCACCGTCACAGCCTTTACCACCTGCTCATGGGGAATCGGGCGCATACTGACCACAGTAGGCCCGTTGAATATGCCTGCGGGCTTGCAGGGAATATTCGTAATGTACATCGGAACATTGCAATTCTCGGTAATATGCCTTATCTCAATTCCAGCCTCAATCATGGGCGCTTCAAAGCTGAAGCTGCACCCCAAAAGAAAACTGACCAAATCCTCGCGCCAGAACTGAGAAACTTCCTGATATTCCCCCTGCATCACGCCATCGCGGTACACGCGATATTTGGGAATATCTTTTGCGATATCACTGCCCTGTGCCGTTAAGGCAAACTCGCGGGAACCAACATCACTGACTTCTAAAACCGGGCATGGCTTGGGATTGCGCTGCGTAAATAACAAGAAATCATATGCGTATTCCTTGGGAAGAACCACCAGATTGCCCTGAGCATATCCGGCGCACATTCCGCTGGTGGGAGAAGTAATCTTTCCCTCCCGAATCATTTGACGCACAACTTTGGGATCCTGATGAAACAAATCCATAACAATCCTCCTTCATATGTGAGCTGGCAACAATTATTTCGAATCACTGACAACGCAAGGGGAAAGGTATCTTTTGCTAAAATCACACAGCCTTCTACAAGCAGGCAATGTCTTCTGTGGCAGATTCCAGCGTGCAAATATCATAATGAGCACTTCGAAAGGCTTTGCTGGCCAAAACCTGCATTTGGAACAAAGCGTTAGTGTCTACACCGGATACGGCAAACTCTTTTAGAGCCTGCCGCATTTTCTCGGCGGCTTCCTCTCGGGTGGGGGCATAAGAAACCAGTTTGGCCAACAGATTGTCATAATAGGGCGGAATGGAGTAGCCCTCATATACAGCCGTGTCCAAACGGATTCCGTTTCCGCCCGGCAGACGAAGATTAGAAAGCGTCCCTACAGAGGGGGCAAAGTTCTTTTCGGGAGTTTCGGCATTAATTCGACATTCGATAGCATGGCCTCTGGGGCGCAAATCCTTCTGAGCAAAATCCAGTCGCTGGCCCTGAGCGACCCGCAGCTGCCATTTGACCAAATCAATGCCCCAAACCATCTCTGTAATGGGGTGTTCCACCTGAACACGGGTGTTCATTTCCATGAAATAAAAACTGCCGTCCTGATCCAGCAGAAATTCCACGGTTCCCACACCCGTATAGCCGACTTCCCGCGCCACACGCACGGCGGCTTCTCCCATTTTCTCGCGTATCTGGGCGGTCATGGTTCCGCTAGGGGAAGGGCATTCTTCCAGCACCTTTTGATGGCGCCGCTGCAAAGAACAATCGCGTTCTCCCAAGTGAACCACATTGCCAAAATTGTCCGCCAGAACCTGCACTTCCACATGCCGGGGGTGAATCAGTTTCTTTTCCAGATACACATCTCCGCATCCGAAAAAGCGCGTTGCTTCCTCCCGGGTAATCGCCAGGGCTTCCGGCAGCTGTTCCACACAATCCACCTGCCGAATTCCCCGCCCGCCGCCTCCGGCGCAGGCTTTAATCAAAAGCGGGTACCCGATTTTTTCCGCACACTTTTCGGCCTCTTGCCGATCCAAAACCACTCCCGGTGATCCGGGGACCGTAGGCACGCCCGCCCGCGTTGCAGCGCGTTTGGCACTGGCCTTATTCCCCATCGCGCGAATCACCTGGGGCTTTGGTCCAATAAAGCAAATGCCCTGTTGTTCACACCGTTCTGCAAATTCTGCGTTCTCGCTTAAAAATCCCACACCCGGATGTACCGCCTGGGCTCCGGTAATTTTGCACGCGGACAAAATCGCATCCATGTTCAAATAACTTTTCGCAGACGCAGCCGGTCCCACACAAACCGATTGATCCGCCAACTGAACATGCAGGGCTTTCCGGTCGGCCTCTGAACAAACCGCCACTGTGCCAAGCCCCAGCTCGCCGCACGCCCGCAGAATACGAACCGCAATTTCGCCTCGGTTCGCAATCAATACTTTCTGGAACATTTCCATCACCTACCGCTCTGCCTGAAACGGGCAGCTTTTATTTCATCCGCAGAATCGGCTGGCCGAATTCCAGCGTCTGTTCGTTTTGGGCCAAGATTTCTGTAATAACCCCGTCCCGGTCACTGAGGATTTCGTTCATGATTTTCATGGACTCAATGACAAAGAGGGGATCCCCTTTTTTCACTGCAGTCCCCACCTGAACAAAAGGGGGCTGATCCGGCGCACTGGAAGCATAAAACACTCCTACAAGAGGCGAGGTCACCACACAGCCCTCCTCTTCCCGGCAGCATTCTTCCTTGGGTTTTACGCCGGTTTCCGTTCCGCTGTTTTTTTCTAAATACAATTCTTGATCCTGCTTTGACAGCCGAAACACACCAATTTGGCTATTTTGAAATTCCTGCATCAGCTGAATCACATCCTGTATGGACAGTCCGCCTTCAGCCAGCCGTCCCACCGGCTGCATGGTATCTTCAAAATGTTTGATTTTTTCCTGATAAGCCAACATTTCTTTCTGCGCCTCCTCCACACTGATCTCGCAAAAGCCAACGGCGTCCCCCGGCCTGGCCTGCGCCAGCAAAGGCAAATCCGCTGTAATCACCGTAGCGATTTTCGTATAGCCGCCGGTGGTTTGGCGGTCTGCCATTAAAATGATGGGCTGGCCGCTGCTGGGCACCTGAATTGCCCCCATCACAATGCCGTCGGACACAATATCCGCTCCCGTCCGGTGAGTGATAGCGGGGCCTTCCAACCGGCAGCCCATGCGGTCACTCAAAGGTGTTACCACATACTCGCCGTTCCAAAAAGCCTTCATCCCCTCCGGCATAAAAGCATCCTCTTGCGGCCCCGGTACCACGCGCAGAACTATTTTGGACGGAAAATCAGGAATCAGTTCGGTATTGGCCTTGTACGGCACGGCAGTCTCTGGCGCTTCGTTCAGCGTCAGCTTATCCCCCCGCTGCAAAGGCCGGCCATTGATTCCGCCCATTCTGGCCTTGCAATGGGTCGATTTGCTCCCCAAAATAGCGGGGATATCCAATCCGCCTGCAAACGCAATGTACACCCGGCATCCCCGGCGCGCCGGTTCAAAAGAAAGCACATCTCCTTCTTTCATTCCAAGTGACTGCCACATAGGAGCGGGCCGCCCGTTGATTTTTACCACAGCCTCTGCACCGGTCACTGCAATCAGGCAGTCTGTGTGAAAACAAAGTGTCGGGCCGGTCAGGGTCGCCTCCAGCACTGCTTCCTTGGGATGATTTCCCACCAAAAGGTTTGCGGTCTGGTGGCTGTAGCTGTCCATGACTCCTGCGGGGGAAATTCCGGATTCCTGAAACCCAAAGCGCCCCTGATCCTGCACTGTGGTGAAAAGCCCGGGATTCTGTACGGTTATGCTGTTCATCCTTTGCCCCTCCTTTTCCTTTCGGAAAGCGCAGCGTCAGCCGGTAACCGGGCGGCGGCTGCGCGCAAAGGCATGAATCTTATCCTGATACTCCGCCAGCAGTTTTTGGGATTCTTCCACACTAACCTGCTGGAACCGAATCATTGTGCCGGCCTGCGCTTGAGCCAGCAAGGGCAAATCTGATGAAATCACCGTGGCGATTTTGGTGTATCCGCCGGTGGTCTGCCGATCTGCCATCAGAATAATCGGCTGTCCGCTGCTGGGAACCTGAACAGCACCCATTACAATGCCGTCAGAAACGATATCAGCTCCGCTTTTATGGGTAATTTCCTGGCCTTCCAACCGGTATCCCATACGATCATTCGCGGGGGTTACCTGATATTCCGTATTCAAAAAGTGGCTGATTCCTTCGCTGGTAAACGCCTCATCCTGAGGGCCGAGAACAACCCGCAGCGTAATTTGTTTCGAGTATTCCGGAATAAATTCTTCACTGGCAGCCCACAGGCTTCCCGGTTGAGCAGCTGCAATGGGAACCATGTCTTCCCGTTTTAACTGCCGGCCTTGGAATCCACCGATCTGAGCTTTCAGGTTAGTGGATTTACTTCCCATAACCACGGGAACATCCAGCCCACCGGCAAAGGCGATATAGGCGCGGCAGCCGCTTTGAATCATTCCAAAAGACAAACGGTCACCCGCCTTTACTGCAATCGTCTGCCACATAGAAACGGGCTCATTATTGAGTTTCGGCTGCAAATTGGCTCCGGTTACTGCAATGCGGGTGTCCGCAAGGAATTCCAGAATCGGGCCCATCAGGGTTACTTCCATCACAGCTTCTTCCGGTGAGTTATCCACCAGCAAATTGGCGGTTCTGTGGCTGTAACTATCCATTACGCCGGATACCGAAATTCCGGATTGTAAATAGCCGAAACGGCCTGCATCCTGAATAGTGGTTAAAGCTCCCGGTGAAATCACTTTTACTGCGTTCATTTTCCCGCCTCCTTTTTGGGGTACAGCTTATACTGATAGCTTCCTTCTTCCACCTGTTTGCAGATTGTTTCATATTCCTGCTCATCGATGGGGATAAACTTCAGATAGTCCCCGGTCTTATACAAAATAGGAGGATTGCGCATCGGATCATAAAGAAGGATGGGTGTCCGGCCAATCAGCTGCCATCCCCCGGGGCTGGCCATGGGGTAAATTCCGGTTTGCTGTCCGGCAATTCCCACAGATCCGCTGTTAATTTTCGTGCGGGGTGTTTTCAGGCGAGGGGTGGCAATTCTTTCATCCATGCCGCCCAGATAAGGGAACCCGGGTGCAAATCCCAACATGTAAATCAGATATTCGCGGGAAGTATGAATCTGGATAACCTCTTCTTTGCTCAGCCCGCTGTTCTGGCACACAAAGTCCAAATCCGGCCCGCATTCCCCGCCGTATAAAGTGGGAATTTCCAGCACATTGGGTTCGGGAAGCTCCATGGTTTTCAGGTTGCCTTCCAGCTTTTTGAGTTCTTCCAGCATTTTTGCATAGGGTACGATCAGCGAATCATACTGCACCAGCAGAGAACGGTATGTGGGAGTTAAAGAAACCACTCCCGGCAGGCCAGACTGCTCAATGGCCAAATACATTCCGCGCACGCTTTCATTGATTTGGGGAGATATCTTATCGCCAAACTCCACCACAATAGCGGAATCCCCGGCGATTAAGTACTTTGTTTCTGAATACATAAAATCCCTCCTTTTAATGGAACAGGCTTCCCATTCCTACCACTGCAAAATAGGCAAACAGAATGGCAGAAATAAAGCCAGTAATGGTCAGCCACATGGGGTGATGATACTCTTCGCCCACAATGTCCTTGCGGCGGGATGCCACCAGGCAAATCACCAAAGCCAAAGGCAGAACCAAAGCGTTTAAAGCACCGGCCAAAACCAACAGATTTGCCGGCTTACCCAGCAGCAGCATAATCAAAGTAGAGATAATGATAAACATCACAGTTACGATTTTGCTGTGATTATCAATGGTTTTGCTCAGGGATTTCACAAAAGAAAGTGAAGTATAAGAAGCCCCGATGATAGAGGTAATACCCGCAGCAAACAGCAAAAGACCAAATAAGCGGTAGCACATTTCTCCGCCTGCCTGTAAAAAAGCATCCGCTGCCGGGTTGGTGGGATCCAAAGAGGCTCCCTTTACCACAACGCCCAGTACCACCAAGAACAAAATAACACGGCTGATAACGGCTATTCCCAGTCCGCCGCAAGCACTGTTTACGATTCTTTTGTGGTTTTCCATACCCACGATGCCGCCGTCAATCAAACGGTGAGCACCGGCAAAGGTAATGTAACCGCCAACAGTTCCGCCAACCAATGTTAGAATGGCGGGGAACAGCGCCGGAATGCCACTGCTGGGTGCAAAGGTTTCTTTGAGTGCCATGCCCACAGGCGGCTGTACAATAAACACCACAACTAAAATAATTCCGATTTTCAGAAAACTTAAAACTTTCGCAATATTGTCAACCGCCATCTGTGCATTCTTAATCGAAAACACAACAACTGCGATTACGCCGGCCGTTATGTAACCTGCTTTCAGATCCAGCCCTATCATGGCATTCAGACCCAAGGCAGCACCGCCCACGTTTCCAATATTAAAAATCATTCCGCCCATGAAAACCAATACCGCCAGAAAATATCCCAGACCCGGCACCAGCTTATTGGCAACATCCTGCGCACGAAGTCCAGATACGCATAACACGCGCCAGACGTTCAGCTGTACAATAATTGACAGTATTAAAGATGTAACAATAACAAAACCGAAGCTTCCGTGAAAATCGTCAACAAATTTTGCTGTCTGAGTCAGAAAGCCCGGCCCCATAGCCGAAGCAGCCATCAAAAAGATTGCTCCTATGGTTTGGCTGCGTTTTCCTTTTGTTTTTGTTTCCGGAGTTTTGGGATCCGTTACTTTTGTTTCAGCGCCCATCTATCCATCCGCTCCTCTCTTTTCCCCACCTGTTTTTATTTGCCTGTGCAAGCTGCCAAATCAGCAATTTCAATTCCCTCTTTAGTCAGGCTGTCACGAATGTTTTTCACAAACTCAACCGCTTCTGCTGTGTCCCCGTGAACACAAATGGACTGGGGTTTCAAAGAGATTTGTTCGCCTGTAATAGCAGTAACCACATTCTCTTTGACCATTCCCACAATTCGGCGGACGCATTCGTCCACATCATGAATGACGGCCCCGGGGGTTCCTCTGGCTACCAGACTTCCGTCTGCATTATACGCACGGTCTGCGAATACTTCGCTGGCGCAAGTCAGTCCCACCTGGCGTGCGGCGTCCAGCATTTTACTGCCGGAAAGACCCAGGAAAATCAAATTTTTGTCCACTTCCCAAACAGCCTCGGCCAATGCCATGGCCAATGCCATGTCCTTTGCTGCCATGTTATACAGCGCGCCATGCGGCTTTACATGAGCCAGCTTTACTTCATTAGACACACAAAAAGCCTGCAGTGCACCGATTTGGTATTTCATGTACGCTTTGGCCTCTGCCGGCGTTACCTTCATCTCTCGCCGTCCAAACCCCATCAAATCGGGAAAACCCGGGTGTGCGCCAACGCTGACACCCTTCTGCTTGGCCAACTTGACAATACGCTCCATTTCGCAGGGATCCCCCGCATGGAAACCGCAGCCCACATTCGCAGAAGAAATATACTCAATAACCTCGTCGTCTCGGCCCATCTTGTAGGCACCAAAGCTTTCTCCCAGATCGCAGTTTAAATCAATTCTGTTCATACCTTTTGCCCCTTTCTAAAATTGATTGATTTCAAATATGGCTGTGTAACTATATAAGCAAAAAGCATGCCAACCTGTTTTTTGCACTTTTCTACACTATTTTTGTCAAACATGCACGAAATAAGATTCTAAAAAAAGAAAGACCGTGCGTTTCCGCACGGTCAAGCTGTTCAATTTTGCACAATGTGCGAATTGGAACCAGACTGTTCCAGCCGCCTTCGCAATGAAAAGCGGCTATACCCCAAAAGTGCCGCCGCCTTAGAATAGTTTCCTCCGGTCAGTTCCAATGCTTTTTGGATGTATACTCTCTCTAAACTTTCCAGCTCTTGCTGCAAATCAATGGGCTGGCTTAAATCCTGAATGGGCCAAGCCTCTCCAAATTCCTGTGGCACACAGGGCACTTCACTGCTTTCTTCCAATAAAAGACCCGTATGCTCCAAAACGTCCCCTTCACAAAATAATACGGCACGCTCTAATACATTGCGCAGTTCCCTTACATTCCCTTTCCACGAGTATTGCAGAAGTCTTTGTAAAAAAGAGGGAGAAATCGCCTGAATATTTTTTCCTAACTTCTGGTTAAAGAAGTCTAAATAATACCGGCATAATGGCTCAATATCCTCTTGACGTTCCCGCAAGGGTGCCAGATAAAGCTGAACCACATTCAAACGGAAAAACAAATCTTCTCGAAAGGTTTTTTCTACAATCGCCTGCTCTAATGGGCGGTTGGTAGCCGCTATCACTCGCACATTTACTTCCACATCCGCCAAACCGCCCACCCGGCGGAATTTGCGATCCTCTAAAAAAGTTAATAGCTTGGCCTGCATAGAAAGGGGCATGTCCCCAATTTCATCCAGAAAAATAGTGCCTTCGTTAGCCAATTCAAATAACCCTTTTTTCCGTGCTCCCGCGCCGGTAAAAGCCCCTTTTTCATGGCCGAACAGCTCACTTTCAAATAAGTTTTCCGGTACGGCACTGCAATTGATTTTTACCAAAGGAAAGGTTCCGCGCCCGCTTTTGCGGTGAATTTGACTGACCACTACGCCTTTTCCCGTTCCGGTTTCTCCCCGAATCAGCAAATCCACATTGTCCTTGGCACTTAACAGTTCCACCTGCTTTTTAATCTGCTGTATCTGGGGGCTTACCCCGATAATATCCGGCGGCTGTCCCGGGGCCAGCAATTCCAGCTTGCGCCGGCTTTTCAGCTGTTCCAGCGCCCGGCGTATGACAATATCAATGGCATCAATATCAAAGGGTTTTTGCACATAGTCATAAGCGCCCCGCCGAATCGCCTGCACCGCCTGAGACACTGAGCTGTAAGCGGTAATAATAATAATCTGAATATCCTCATCCATTTTTTTAATGGTTTCAATATATTCCATACCCAGCACATTCCCTAAGCGGTTGTCCAGCATCACCACATCGGGTTTAAATTGCTCGATGCGCGTAAGGCCTTCTTCAATGGTTCCGGCCTCCTGCGTCAAATACCCCAAATCCGCCAACCCTTCCCGAAGAGAAATGCGAATCAGATATTCGTCGTCAATAATTAAAATACGATTTTGCATCTAGTTCCCCCGTTCTGTTTTTTCGCTCACCGCCGAAAAGTCATCATCGCCTTTGTGCCATGGCCGGACGTACTTTCTATTTCAAAAGTCGCGTCATTGCGCTGCAAAAGCTGCGATACAATAGAAAGCCCCATTCCGCCTTCCTGATTTTTCTCCCCCAGCTTTTCTGGCGGTATTCCCGGCCCATCATCTGCAATGCACAGATAAATTCTGTCTTCTTTCATTCGGGCCTTCATCACAATCTGGCCTCCGTTTTTCATCGCTTTAATGCTGTTGTTCATCAAATTAATCAGCACCTGCTTCATGGCGCTTTTATCTGCATAAAGCAAAATTCCCGTCGGCGCATCGCTAAGCAGTTCAATGTGACTGTTTTCCGCTATTTTAGAATACAACAAAACTACCTCCTGATACAGCTCCGCCACATCAATCAGAGTTTTTCGCAATTCCCTTTGCCGGTTAAGGTTACACAGGTTTTCTACCAAAAGATTAATTCGATCCACTTCTCCAATAATATTATCGCATAACTGGCGATCGCTCTCCTGTACCAGATGACGCTCGACCACCTGAACCCCTACCCGAATTCCCGCCAGCGGATTGCGAATCTCATGAGCCAGCTCTGCCGCCAAACGACCCGCATAAATCAGCTTTTCATCTTTCATAGCCTGTTCTTCCATCATTTTGCGGTAGGTAATATCGTCAATGGTACAAAGAACACCCCAAGATTTCTGGTTTTCATCCAAAAGCCGCCAAACACCCAATTCCACATCCATACGTCGGTTTTGATCGTCCTTGAGTTGAATGGGGTCATAAAACACCTTTTGGTTTTCAAGGTTCTCTTCCAATAAAGAAGAAAGCGGTTTTCCCTCATATTGATATTCCGTTTTGGCCAGCAGGTTTTGTGCCCGGTTATTGACCAGCATTACATTGTGCTGTTGGTCATAGGCAATCACGGCAATGGGCAGACTTTCTACAATCGTTTCATTGATTTTCTTCATCCGCCTTAAATCAGACATATACTGCTGAAGGTTCCCCAGCATCCCTTCAAATGCCCGCGCCAGTTGCCCCAGCTCATCGCTGCGGTTAGTAAACTCCCCCTCAAACTCCCAAGGCTCTTGAGGCTGTTCACTGATGGTGCGGCAAGCATAGCTCAGCCTTCGAATGGGTGTCGAAATATTATCCGCAATCAAAATACTGACTTGCAGTACTAAAATCAATTGAGCAATAATACCCAGAACCGTATATTTTTGTTCCTGAAGCAGTTCGCGGGTAAATACCGATTGGTCTACGGTATAAGAGATCGTCCAGCCCATCTGATTTTGACTGCGGGAATATAGAACACTATCATCATCTGCGGGATTTTCCCCGCTAATACGGTTTCCTTGTTCGTCCTGAATCAAAATATGGGGCTGAAGAAATTGACTATATTTCTGTTCCAGCTGCTGGACCGATCCGGCAGATACATGATAATTAATATCAAATTCAATAAGAGCAATGCTGCTTTCTGCCAGCTTTTGCTCTTTGGCAAGCTTAGTTTTTTGCCCCGTATCGTAAAGAATCACACCAAACAGTGCTGTAGAAACCACACCCAGCAGTAAAAAGGGAACTAAAATCTTTCGTTCAATGTCAAAGAGCGGTCGGTTTTTCATCCATTTTCCCTCCTTTCCAGGTCATCCGGGAAACGGCAAAAAAGCACAGCGCCGACAGTGCAGTTCCCGGAAAAGCCGGGTGCACCGGAAGAATTTGCAGGTAATAAAGAGGATAAAACACTGCAATTGCCAAAATTCCGCTGCTCAGTGACGCCCAAACACCCTGACGAGTGGATTTGGGGTATAAAAAGGTTCCATATAGAATCGGAAAGAACGTAACACCAATAATTCCCCAGATATCACCGCCGTAAGACAAAAGGCTGTCCGGCGGATGCAGGGAAAACAAAAGGGACAATGTGCCGCCCAGCAGAACCCCTAAACGAGTCAGCAAGATCATAGTATATTCTCTGGGAGCTGTTTTAACAGTCGGCCGGATAAAATCATAGGCAAATGAGGTGGCAAACAGCAAAAGCTGTGAATTAGAAACCGAAATACACGCTCCCAAAATAGCAAACAGGAATAAAGTATTCAGTGGCGTATAAAGCAGATTATTAAAAACATGAACCACAATATCGTCTGTGTACTGAACCTCTGCCAAAGAGGGGAACAGAACCCGCATCCCAAATCCAATGGTTAAAAGGGCAAAATAAAAAATCACCAAATAACACAATGCGCAAAGAATGGTGTGCCGTGCTGTTTTTTGATTTTTAGCGGATAAAATCCGCATCATATACTGCGGGTTGGCGGCAAGTCCCAAGCCCCAGCCAAAAAACATACTTGTGCTCATGCGGGGAGTAAATTTTTCCCCATCAAACAGTTGAAATAAATCCCCCGGGTGATTCGCTGCCGTGCTGCCGCCATGGGCAAACCCAGAGATTTCACCCGCCCGGCGAAAAATTTCCGGCAAACCGCCGGCCTGTCCAATCACCAAAAAGAACACAATGCCTGTTCCGGCAGTCAGCAAAATAATGTGCATCAGGTCAATCCGTGTCACTGCCCGGTAACCGCCAAACGCAGAATATAAAATAAACAGATAAATCATCAGCGTGGCCACATTATAAGGGATATGGAACAATACCGAAGCCACCAAGCCAAAGCCTTTAATATGAATAATCAAATACAGGGTATATGTAATCATCATGATAACTGCAAAAATCATTTGAAGATATTTTGAGCCATATTTTTTCCGAATCAATTCCGGAATCGTCAGCACATCATACTCATAAAGCTTACCACTAATCAAATAAAGCAAACATGCACCCAAAAACCACGGAACCACCGAATAAAGCAAAGGTGCGAATCCGCTTTCAAATACATTTCCGGTAAATCCTAAAATAGTGGCAGAAGAAATCCATGTGCCAATAAAAGCAATGGTGCAGCGAAACAGCCCCATCCCCCGGTTTCCCAGATAAAAATGCCGAAGGGTATTATGCTGTTGCGTCCGGCTCTTCCCCACAATCAGAAGGACAATGGAATACATCGTAAAATAGCACAGATAAATCATTTCTTTTTCAAAAAGCACTGATAATCTCCTCCTGAACTACCTAACCGTTTTCTTCTTTAAAAGCCTCCGTTTCATGCATCTATTCCCCAAAAATGGGATAGGTATACTTTAGCATAGCATAGTATTTGAAAAAATCAATCAAACTTTTGCAGTTTAATTTTTCATTATAGTCATTTTGTCAAATGAAAAAATGAAAAAAGAGCCAAAATTCTGATTCAAATCAATCTGTTTTATTTTGCTATAATATTTTTTTGTTTACAAACCATAAATATCTTTAAAAACTTTTTGTAACCGAAATCAAAAAAGGATAGAAACCAGACTTTTATCCTCTGGTTTCTATCCTTTCTTGATCTTTTAACAGAAAACTGGTATTGAAAGAAACCCAAAGTCAAAACCCGGTTCCCTTTCCACCATCACAAAAAGGAACCATTTGGGGGTTTATTCCTCCACTGAATCCATAGTACTAAAAGTTGAAGCAAAACAACCAATAAAGCGGTGAGACGAAAACTGCTAAACAATATCCAAGATAAGACTTGCCCCAAAACTGACACAAAAAGACAACCATCAATCAATCGAGTCCAATCCGGTTTTATAAACAATATCATTAATACCACCACTGATAAAATCACAGAAAGCCAAGGAAAACAATTCCCATAGCCCAAAGGAATCATGCTAAAATAGGAATACTCTTTCGTTAATATTTTACCCGCAACCGCCCCAAAATCCATTGCAACTCCATTGGGCAATGCCATTGCAGCCATAGAAAGGATCGTGAAAAAAATGCTGATTCGTCTCTTATTCATTTTCATCCTCCTCGTCATCTGGTTTTACCATTTCGACCCCTATTCCAAACATATCACTCTTTATTATAGAGTATCATAAAACAAAGAAACAGACAAATTTCAAAATGAAATTTGTCTGTTTCTTTGGAGCTGGAAACGTGACTTGAACACGCGACCTGCGCATTACGAATGCGCTGCTCTACCAACTGAGCTATTCCAGCAAAAAAGGCCGATTCCACTGAACCCTAAAAATAAGTTCAGCTTATATAGTATACAAAAAAGTAATGCTTTCGTCAAGTATCGGCGGGTAATATTTTTAACGGAAATAAAGCCGATATCCTTATATTTTGCTTATAAAAACCGGAAATGAACCAGTCTATATTAGTGAAATAAAATCACATAAATATATTATCATTTTCAGGATACCTTATAATAAGGTTATCGAGTAACCCATAGAAAGAGTGATGATATGTCACCTAATTCCATTGGAAAAAACTTGCGTACTCTAAGAGAAAAATGCGGATATACTCAGCAGCATTTAGCAAATGTTTTGAGTATTGACCGTTCCACCTATTCGTATTATGAATCTGGAAAAACAACACCAGATATTTCATCCCTTATTCTGCTTGCCAATATTTTCTCTGTCAGCCTACAGGATTTATTAGGGCAAGAAGAGATTTCCCCTATTTTAAACGACTCCTCTGTAAAACCCTCTTCCAAACGGGTTACAGACAATAACAGCCACATTTATGACCTGAAAAAAGAAGAACTTCAGCTGATTGCCTTTTTTCGTGCCTGCTCCCCCGAGCAAAAGGAACAAATTATGAAAATAGCGGCAGAAATCCGAAATGAAAAATAATCAAAAACATCCCTTTGCGGAACAATCGGTTTCATGCTATACTAAGAAAGTACCATAGTATGCTGGAGGTGCCGCATGAAGTTTGACGCCTTTTCCGCCGGGATTGAGCCAGGCGGCCTAAGAAACACCAAAGAAATCCGGATTTTAATTTGTTATCTTCTGGTAAGCGTAAACACACCGTTTCGCAAAGAGGATATTATTGAAATTTTGCAGGAAAACGGCCTGGCTAATTATTTTGAAATAACAACGGCGCTTTCCGATTTAATAGAAAAGGGAAACATTGTACTGGAAAACGGTGTTTGTTCCCCAGGGGAATCTGCCAAAATGATCGCGAAACAATTAGACAGCACTATTCCCACCGCCGTACGGCAGCGCACTTTGTCAGCTGCACTGCGGCTTTTATCTAAAGTCAAAAGAGAACAGGAAAACGCTGTGGAAATTAATCACACCGACTTGGGATTTCAGGTGATGTGCCACATTTCCGGCGGCGATATGGAACTGATGTCGCTTTCCCTGTATGTGCCGGATTTGCAGCAAGCAAATCTGGTAAAACAAAACTTTCAGCAAGATCCGGACATCGTATACCGTGCCATGCTGGCCGCCGTCACCAAAGATGAAAAATTGATGATGGAAACACTGACTGAAATGAATATGAAAAATCAACCCTGATGAATTGTATCGCCGTCCATTGCAGCACGCATGGCGGCGATTTTTTTTGTGTCCGTTTGCCAAACTGCATATTCTTGCAATCCCTCCGGCTGCATCAGCCGCCGTTTTTTTCGGTTCTGCATCGGACTATCCGCTTTTTTCAGCCAGTTGCCCTGATAAACCGATGCCGCGGTTACCCGATAAAATGCTGCAAACTCCTGGGGCTCCATCTCTCCGGCCACCGTTACCTCCATATCATCGGCATTGATTAAAAGGCGTGCGATTAGCCCCCTCCCATCATAGCTGCGCCGGCACTGGCCAGAAGTCACCAGCCCGCCAAACCCCATCATTTTTGCCCGCTGAAAGGCTTCCTCTGGTTCCCGGCACTCATCAAAAGCTCGGTTTAAAACCATTTTCATTCGTCCAGCCAAAACAATCAGTTCATCTAAGCGCAGCACGTCCAGACTGCCATCCGGCATTAAAATACCGGTCAGCACCGCATCGGCTCCCGCGTCACGGAACAAAGCCACGTCATTTTTCATAATTTCAAACTCTGCCGAAGAACAGCAGTAATCCCCAAAGTGAGGCTTTACCAACACCGATACCGGCAAATCCAGATTATTTCGCACTTCATAAAACAAATTAATATTCGGCGTGGTTCCGCCCAAGGCCAGTCCGGAACAAATAACCAAGCGATCGGCGCCCGCCCGCTGTGCCTCAAATGCCGAATCTATCGTATCCACACAAACTTCTAATACCGCTCCCATACTCTACCTCCTGCCGCAAAGGAATTGATCTGTTTTTCGAAAGAAAACTGCTTAAAAAACCAATTGAACCAGCACCATATAAGTAATCGTACCTGCGGCGATGCTCAGCAGCGTGTTCCGCTTCCAAAGGTGAAGGAATATCACCGCAGCCAGAGCGATAGCCTCCGGCAAACCATAGGGCGCCACAGCCGGGCTGACCCCTTTTAGGCAATACACAATCAACATGCCCATCACGGCAGAAGGCAGCATTTTTCCCAAATACAATACCCACGAAGGGGTCGGCTTGTCCGCAGGGAACAGAAGAAAAGGAGCTGCCCGAAGCACCAGTGTAACCGCCGCCACCACTGCAACCAACAAAAAAGAGTGCCAAATTTCATTTGTCATTGCACCGGTTCCTCCCTTTCCAGTCGATTGCGAAACAAGAGGAATACCACCGTGATAGAAAGCATCGCTGGAATGATAAACCGCGAAGGCCCAAATATCACAAGGCAAAGAATCGAAAGGATAATTCCCAATATGGATGCACTGTGATTGGTTTCCGCCTTCCAGCGATCCAAAAAGATCACCGTGAACAGCGCAGTCATGACAAAATCAATTCCTTCGGAAGGAATATGCCAGATAGAACCGAACACCGCACCGATTACGCTTCCGGCAATCCAATAGCAATGGTTCAGCAGCGCAATCCAAAACAACAGCTGCTTTCGATCTGTGCCGGACTTTTCCTTTACCCCACAAAACAGCGAAAATGTTTCGTCCGTCAGGGAAAAAATCGCATAAGGCTTTTTCCGACCCATTTCCTTAAACTCATCCAACATGGCAATTCCGTAAAACAAATGCCGGGCATTTACCATTAAGGTCATCATCGCCGCCCCAATGAGAGACGCTGCCCCGGCCAGCAGGTCTACCATTACAAACTGCATTGAACCGGCATAGACAAACACACTCATCAAAAGTGCCCAAATCCAACTGTAACCCTTACTTTCTAAAAATACGCCAAAAGCAAACCCCAAAAACAAATATCCGGTCATCACCGGAATCGTATAATAAAAAGCTTCTTTTATAACCTGCCATCTTTTTTGCAAACCAAACCTCCCCCCGCCCTTTTCCATGCGCAGAGCAAGGGCAAACTATCCCTACCGTCAGATTTTTACTCTGAAAAAAATTCCCATCCATTCTGCCGCAAGATTATTCTAATTATAGCATGGAAGCAAAATATTTGACAAGATTCTCTGCCTGAAAACAGCTTTCAGAATTGGCAGAAAGATTTTTATAGAAAAAGAAACAAGGCTCCAGAATGCAATGCATTCTGGAGCCTTGGGGCGTATCATTGAAAAATTAAATTTAACAGCAGCAACAGGGTTACCCCCGGAATTCCGCCGGCAGCGGAAACACCAATGTTAAAAAGACTTACCGGGATACTGACTCCGGTAAAAAATCCGGACAGATTCACCACCGCCAGTGCGCCAACACCAATCACGATGCCGCCGGCAGCCCGCTGTACCGGATGTTTTGCGCCAAACAGCGCCTGTAAGGCCACGAGCAGCAGAAAAATACCGGCCGCAATCAATACTGTCGTAAGGCTCGGCACTGGAACGCCCCCCTTTTTGTTCTCATTCCTGTTTTTGAACCGCATTTTGGCGGCTGTGTCCGCCTTTTTTTACGGTACGGCAAAACCGGGCCGCAGAGTTACCTTTGCTTAGCACCCGATTTCTCAAAAAGGAGAAGCCGAAATTCCCTGTTGTCTGGCCGTCTGCAACAAATGGCGATACCGTGCCATCAATTCAATGCGCTGATGAACACATGCATCAATCAGATCTTCATTACATTCCATCTCAAACCACTTCTCGTTGCAGGCCAAAAGCCTTGAAACTTCTCTCAACTCTTCCAAAATTCGCCCGTCCTGTTTTGGTTCCTCCACAGGTTTTACTGCCTGCTGGATTACTCTGAGTACAGTTTCCATATTAGCTCCGCCTTTCGGTTTATCTTATGCTAATATGTTGGGCTTTTATGCCAATTTTATGCGATTTCGCTGGAATTTATTTCTTGGGGCAAAAAATCAATGCGCCCGGTCGGGACATCTGAGGCGGCTACAAGGATACGCATGGGCTGTCCAATCGTCATCCGTTTTCCGGTGCGCTGGTCCACTTGGGCAATCACTCCGTCAAATCGATAATCCGCATCGGGGAAAGCACCAATGGGCACAAAACCCTCTACACTGTTTTGCAGCTGAACAAAGACACCTCTTTGTGTCACCCCGCTGATCACCCCGTCAAACTCTTCCCCAATATGGGCCTTCATAAACTCCGCTTTATAGCAATCTTCTGCACTGCGCTCTGCCATCATGGCGCGAACTTCAAATTTAGAAGAATCGGAAGCAGCAGATGCGGCAAAAGAAGCAAACCGTAAAGCCAGCTCGATTTGCCCCAGTGACTGAGCCTGAGATAAAATCCGGTGAATGGCCAAATCCGGATATCGGCGGATAGGTGAAGTAAAGTGGCAATAATCTGCCAGTGCCAAACCAAAATGCCCCACCGGCTCGGTAGAATATTTCGCCTTATCCATGGTGCGCAAAATCTGATGAGAAATCACCCGCTCAGCCGGGGTGCCGCGAACCTGCTCTAAAAGCTCTGAAAAATCAGCCGGGGCAGGTTTTTCTTTGCGAAGCCGCTGGGTAGAAAAGCCCAAAAGACCTGCCAGGCTAACCAAAGCCTGTACCCGCTCCGGGTCCGGATCCTGATGGACGCGGTACACAAAGGGAAGCTGTTCTTCCTTGGCCAAACGAGCGGCCGCCTGATTTGCTGTAATCATCAGCATCTCAATCATCTCTTCAGCCTCACCCTGAACTCGGGGTTCTATATCCACACAAACACCGTTTTCATCCAGCGTAAATTTAGATTCTCCGCTTTCAAAGTCCATGGTTCCCTTTTCTTTGGAACGTTTTTTCAGAATATTAGCCAATTCTTTTCCGGTATCCAGTGTTTCAATCACCGCGCTATATTTGTTCTTAAGGCTTTCGTCTGCTTCTCCGGCCCACAGGCTGTTCACCTCTGCATACACGCCCCGCACCTTAGAATGGATGATGCTCTTGCGGAACCGATAACTTTCAATCTCACCGCGTTCATTCAGGCGAATCAAGGCAGAAAAGGTCAGCTTATCCTCTCCTGCATTTAAAGAACACGCCCCGTTAGACAAATCCTTGGGCAGCATGGGAATCACTCGGTCTGCAAAATAAACAGAGGTGCCCCTTAATTGAGCCTCATTATCGATGGCGCTATCCTCTGTCACATAGTGAGAAACATCGGCAATATGCACCCCAAGCTCAAATCCTTTTTCTGTGCGCCGAACACTGATGGCGTCATCCAAATCCTTGGCATCCGCGCCGTCAATGGTACAGATCATCTCCTGCCGCAAATCCAGCCGTTCGGCAATGTCCTGCTCTGTAATGGGTTTTGCAGCAGCCTGAGCCGCTTCATGCAATACCTCATCAGAAAAAGCAGTGGGAATTCCATTTTGATCAATAATCGCATCTGCACAGATTTTTGCACTATCTGCCTTGCCATACACTTTTACAATTCGGGCACTTAACTTTTCCTTGCGGGGAACACGGACAATTTCGGCCTGTACCTTATCCCCATGGCGCGCCCCCATCAGATCATTTTTAGAAATAGCCAAATTATATCGAATGGCAATATCCGGAATGAGTTCATGTCCGTTATACGATTTTTTCACCGTACCGGTGGTTGTCCACTGCCGTTTTTTAGTAATAGCGGCCACTTCCGCCTTTTTGCCTCGGGGCGTTTCGGTAATGTTTTTCAGAACAACCGTGTCGCCTACAATAGCACCCTTTAAACGGTCACTGGAAACATAAAAATCTTCTCGGCCGTTTTCGGGCCGCACAAAAGCAAACCCTTCTGACAAGGAATAAACCGTAGCCGTCACCTTGGGCTGGGCCGATTTCCCAAACACCTGATGACGTTTATTCACAATAATATCGCCCTGCTCCTGCATTTGATGCAAGGTGTCATAAAAAACCGATTTGTCCTTTACTCCCGATTTTTTCAGAAGTTCCTTGGAAGAAATCGCATGACGCAGTTTGGATAATACCTTTAAAATTGCCTCCGTTGGCGTTTTTTCTTTCTTTTTGATAGAAATCATCCTTTCCTGACAAAAAAAGCTCCGCTTTTCAGCGGAGCTTTTCGGCTGCATATTACTTCCCGGTAAAGAACATGATGGTGTTAATCGCGATAACAACCAGGAAAAAACCCACCGCTATCACTTTCGTCCAACGCGCCAGGAAAGCGTCGATGGAACGGGCCTTGTTCTTTGACAAAAATGTATCCGCGCCACCGGTAATCGCGCCTAAATTCTGCTGCTGTCCCTCTTGCAAAAGAACAATAACTACAATAGCAATAGCACAAAGCAACAGCACTACTCCAAAGAAAATTTCGAGTCCACTCATAATCGTACCTCCGAACGTACAATAAACACTTGTGTTTATGATACCACAATCTATTTTGTTTAGCAATGATTTTTGAAAAAATTATTGGACAAGCAGATGCAAATAAAGGTAATTTTCCTATTGTGCCCACTTTATCACCCAAAAGATATGTTCCAAAGCTTTCCAGTAAAACTCGCACATATCTTGGCTCACATGGGATATATTAAAGCCATGCAATTGAGAGTTTCGTGTGCGTTTGCATTTTCAATTGCTTGGACCGCCGCCGAATTGCTATTGGCTTTTTGGCGACGGTCTGTTTTTTTATTCGGGTGTTTTAAAAAAGACTGTCAACGGAAATTTGACCGAAAATTTAAAGTGTTTAAACAGCCTTATAAAGTCATCTGGTCTTTCAGGGCATCCTGCTCACTGGGAACCGTGCCGGTAGAAGGCAGCGTTTTCTTTCGATAACGATCCGGCGTTTCCAGCACTCCTTCCTGATACAGCTCTGCGCTTTGCAGATGATGCTTGGCCGCAGAGAAGGTCATCACATTCACGCCTTGGGTAGTACGCGTGGCTTTCGCAGGAACCGCAGCGGTGTGCACCAGAAGCATGCGCCCATTGGTCGCTGTCAGCAGCACCTCGCCCTCTTCTTTGCAGTACAGAGCGGCCACCAAAGGCGATTTATCACTGTAGGCACCCAACAAACGGCGACGATTTGTTTTTGTGGCATAAGCCGAAAGCTCAATCTTGGCAGCCTTTCCGTTTTCAAAACAGAACAGCATATGGCCCTGATAATCCGCGGTAGCCACCATATAAATGGCATTTTCGCCTTCTTCCATACCAGCTTTGGCAGGAATGTATTCGCCCATTACGCTGGCCTTTCCATCGCTCAAATCGCTGGCGCGAAGCTTATATACCTGACACCGGTCGGTAAAAAACAGCAAATCGCATCCATTGCTGGATTCCAGCGCCTGAGTGACTACGTCGCCCTCTTTCAGCTTTTGCTCCCCGCTCATACGCAAAGACTGGGGCGTAATCTTCTTAAAATATCCATCCCTTGTAAAGAACAGATGCACCGGATAATCGTCCACTTCTTCCTCGGGGGAATATTCCTCCAGTTCCGAAGCGTAAACCAGCATGGTTTTTCGGGGATGCGCATATTTTTTTGCCACATCTTTCAGTTCGGAAATAATCAGTGCCTGAATTTTAGCGCGGCTGTTCAGCAGATCCTGCAACTGGGCAATCTCTTGTTCCAACTGCTCGATTTCCTGAGTACGCTTTAAAATATATTCCCGATTTAAATGACGCAGCTTAATTTCCGCCACATATTCCGCCTGTATTTCGTCAATTCCGAAGCCAATCATCAAATTGCTTACAACTTCAGATTCTTCTTCGGTTTGCCGAACAATTGCAATGGCCTTGTCAATATCCAACAGAATTGCCTGAAGGCCACGCAAAAGGTGAAGCTTTTCCCGCTTTTTGCGCAGATCAAAATGGGTGCGGCGGCGTACACATTCCACCCGGAAAGCAACCCATTCCAACAATAACTCTTTCACGCCCAGCACACGGGGCACACCGGCAACCAGAACGTTAAAGTTACAAGAAAAATTGTCTTCAAGCGGTGTCATTTTAAACAGCCGCTGCATCAGTTTTTCCGGATCCACACCCCGTTTTAAATCAATGGTGATTTTCAGTCCGCCCAACCCGGTTTCATCGCGTATATCTGAAACTTCTTTCAGTTTGCCTTGACGAACCAATTCCACCACTTTTTCGACAATGGCTTCAATGGTGGTAGTCGGCGGTATTTGGGTAATATCAATGCAGTTGGCAGACTTGTCATAAGCATAGCGACTGCGAATTTTCACCCCGCCCCGGCCGGTGCGGTAAATTTCTTCCATAGAGGCCCTATCATAAACCACCTGTCCGCCGCCCGGAAAATCAGGAGCAAGCAAAGTGGAAGGCACATCAAATTCAGGGTCTCGAATCAGGCCAATGGTGGTCTGGCAGACTTCGCCCAGATTAAAGGGGCAAATATTGCTGGCCATACCAACCGCGATGCCGGTATTGGCATTCACCAGAATGGATGGAAAGCTGGCCGGCAGCAAGGTGGGTTCCTTCATGGTGTTGTCGTAGTTATCCACAAAATCCACGGTATCACGGTCAATATCCCGAAACAATTCCTGGCATAAATCATCCAGTTTCGCTTCGGTATAACGAGAAGCCGCCCACGCCATATCCCGGGAATAAAACTTACCAAAGTTCCCCTTAGAATCCACATAAGGGTGCAAAAGGGCTTCATATCCTCGGCTCAAACGCACCATTGTTTCATAAATTGCGGCATCACCGTGGGGATTCAGCTTCATGGTTTGTCCCACGATATTCGCACTCTTGGTGCGCGTGCCGCCGAGCAGCCCCATTTTGTACATGGTATATAAAATCTTCCGGTGAGAGGGCTTAAAGCCATCAATCTCCGGAATCGCCCGGGACATGATAACGCTCATGGCATAGGGCATATAGTTGTGCTCCAGCGTCTGGGTAATGGGCTGTTCCACCACCAATCCAGCGCCTTCAATCACACCCTTCCCCTTTGGGGGCGGGCTTTTCATATCCTTTTTTTTGTTTGCCAATCCTGTTTCCCCCTTAGCTTACATCGGCCGCATCCAGGTATTCGTGCCCGCTGCGGGCAATAAACTCTTTGCGCCCCGCCAGATTATCGCCCAAAAGCAAATCAAACACATCCGCTGTTTTCTGGGCATCCTCCGGCAACACCTGAATCAGCCGGCGCGTGGCAGGATTCATGGTGGTCAGGTTCATCATAGCCGGTTCGTTTTCACCCAAACCTTTCGAGCGCTGAATGTTATATTTCTGGCCTTCCAACTTTTGCATAATCTTACCCTTTTCCAGCTCGGTATAAGCAAAATAAGTCTGGCCTTTGCAGTTAATTTCAAACAATGGGGATTCCGCAATAAACACTTTGCCTTCCTCAATCAGTGTGGGCGTCAGCCGATACAGCATGGTGAGAAGAAGCGTGCGAATCTGAAAACCGTCCACGTCGGCATCGGTGCAAAGAATAACCTTGTTCCAGCGAAGCAGCGACAAATCGAAGGAGGATAAGTCCTTGTTGGCCTTGGATTTCACCTCTACCCCACAACCCAAAACCTTAATCAAATCGGTAATAATATCGCTTTTAAAGATTCGATCATAATCTGCTTTCAGGCAATTGAGGATTTTTCCCCGAATGGGCATAATGGCCTGAAAATCCGGGTCACGTGCCTGCTTACAGGCGCCCAACGCTGAATCTCCCTCCACAATAAAGATTTCCCGCTCTTCTGTTTTGCGGCTGCGGCAATCCACAAATTTTGCCACCCGATTGGTAACATCCATGTTGCTGGTGAGTTTCTTTTTCAGGTTCAAACGGGTTTTTTCGGCGTCCTCTCGGCTGCGCTTGTTAATCAGCACCTGAGCGGCAACTTTTTCGCCTTCCACGGGGTTTTCCAGAAAAAAGACCTCTAGCTGATGACGCAAAAGCTCGGTCATAGCCTCTTGAATTCCTTTATTGGTAATGGCTTTTTTGGTCTGGTTTTCATAAGAAGTCCGGTTTGAAAAAGAGGAAATGACCAGAATCAGACAGTCCTCCACATCGGCAAAAATAATCCGGCTCTCGTTTTTATTGTATTTTCCGGTCTGCTTTAAATACGAGTCTATTTGAGAAACAAAGGCGCTGCGCACCGCTTTGTCCGGCGCACCCCCATGCTCCAGCCAGCTGGAGTTATGATAATACTCGGTCACATGATTCCGGTTGGAAAAGGCCAATGCCACATTAATTTTTGTTTTATATTCGGGCTTGTCCGCTCTATCACGAACCCGCCGTTCGGCCTGCCAGCTTTGCATCTGAGTCAACGCATCTTCCCCCGCCAACTCCCGAACATGATCCAGAATTCCTTCCTGATAACAGAATTCCGTGGTTTCAAAGCCAGAATCTGTTTCAAAACGCAACAGAAAGCGAATGCCCTCGTTGACAATCGCCTGACGCTTCACCATATCCAGATAATATTCCCAAGGCACGGCAATGTCGGTAAACACCTGCAAATCCGGTTTCCACCGGATTTTGGTCCCGGTATCTTTTTTGGTATAAGGCTCCTTATTCAAGCCGCCCACATTTTCCCCATGTTCAAAATGTAATGTGTAGCGCATGCCATCCCTGCGAATATCCACATCCATATATTCTGCTGCGTACTGAGTCGAACAAAGACCCAAACCATTCAGCCCTAAAGAATATTCATAGCTTTCATCGGAATCGTTGTTGTACTTTCCGCCGGCATACAGCTCGCAAAACACCAACTCCCAATTATAGCGTTCTTCCTTGGGGTTAAAATCCACGGGAATACCGCGCCCGTGATCCTCCACCTCTATGGAATGATCCTGAAAGCAGGTGATGGTTATTTCCTTTCCAAAGCCTTCGCGGGCCTCATCGATGGAGTTAGAAAGGATTTCAAAGATAGAATGCTCGCAGCCCTCAATTCCATCCGAGCCAAAAATGACTGCCGGACGTCGACGCACTCGATCGGCGCCCTTCAGCGACGAGATGCTGTCGTTTCCGTAAACTGTTTTTTTCGCCATAGATACCCTCCAGCCAAAAAGCCACACCCCATTGGCATGGCCGGCAAAATTCTGTTTCCTTCCTGAAAATACGATTATACAATCTTTTTTGTAAAAAAGAAACGGTATGTGTCGACTTTATGACAAGGAAAGGGGGAAATGAAACATTTCCCCTTCCCTCGCATTATTATTCGGCTGTTACTTTTTACTGCTCCATGTCCGTCTGTTCCCCGGGCAATTCCCCGGTATTCCCCTCTGGTGCGGACTGTGCCGGCAAGGCCGATTCCAGCATCATCTTCTGGAATTCCTCGCCACTCATTTTTTCGTTCACAAACAAGTATTTCGCCACAGCATGCAGCTTATCCATATTGTCTATCAGAATTTTTTCCGCTTTCTGATAAGACGTGGTCAAAATATCTTTAATTTCCTTATCAATGGCCGACGCCGTGTTCTCAGAGTAATTGCGCACATGGCCCATATCTCGGCCCAAAAACGGCTCGCTGTTGTCAGAACCATAAGCCACAGTTCCCAACATTTCGCTCATGCCATATTTTGTGACCATCGCCCGAGCCGTTTTGGTTGCCCGCTCAATGTCATTAGAAGCACCGGTGGAAATATCATCCAGAACCAAAGCTTCAGCCACACGGCCACCCATCAGAACCATCAGATCTTCCAACATTTCTTTCTTGCGTTTATAGGAGCGATCTTCAGTTGGCAGCTGCATGGTATAGCCGCCTGCCATTCCTCGGGGGATAATCGAAATCTGATGCACCGGATCCTGCGTGGAGCAGAAATAGGTAACCACCGCATGCCCGCCTTCGTGATAAGCGGTCAGGGTTTTCTCCTGCTCGGTCATTACACGGCTCTTTTTCTCGGTTCCCACCACAACTTTAATCGTGGCTTCCTCAATTTCAGACATGGTGATAGCACGCAGATTTTTTCTGGCAGACAAAAGTGCTGCCTCGTTCAACAGGTTCTCCAAATCCGCTCCGGTAAATCCAGCGGTTGATTTGGCAATGGTTTTCAGGTTCACGTCAGGTGCAA
The DNA here is from genome assembly GCF_900240385.1 of Clostridium minihomine. GTDB lineage: Bacteria > Bacillota > Clostridia > Oscillospirales > Acutalibacteraceae > Faecalispora > Faecalispora minihomine. The sequence continues at coordinate 150,756 of NZ_OEQH01000004.1, forward strand.
TCGGTTTGCCCCTGGCATGCACTTTCAAAATCTCTTCGCGGCCTTTAATGTCCGGGTAGCCCACCATTACCTGGCGGTCAAAACGGCCGGGACGCATCAGTGCCGGGTCAAGAATATCCGGGCGGTTGGTGGCGGCAATCATAATCACGCCTTCGTTGGCGCCAAAGCCGTCCATTTCCACCAGCAACTGGTTCAGTGTCTGTTCGCGCTCATCGTGCCCACCGCCAAGTCCGGCGCCGCGCTGACGACCCACTGCGTCAATTTCGTCGATAAAGATAATGCAGGGGGAGTTCTTTTTCGCCTGATCAAACAGATCACGCACACGAGATGCACCCACACCCACAAACATTTCTACAAAGTCGGAACCAGAGATGGAGAAGAACGGAACTCCGGCTTCGCCTGCTACCGCACGAGCCAGCAGTGTTTTACCGGTACCGGGAGGTCCCACCAAAAGTACGCCTTTGGGAATTCGTGCACCCAATTCGTTATACTTTTTGGGGTTTTTGAGGAACTCCACAATTTCGCGCAGTTCTTCTTTTTCCTCATCAGCACCCGCCACATCAGCAAAGGTGGTCTTGCGCTTTTCATCCGCCATCTGCTTCACTTTGGCTTTGCCAAAATTCATCTGCTTTCCGGCGTCTCCCATACTGCTGTTCAGGCGCTTCATCATGAACCACCAGAACACCAGCATACCTGCCAAGAGCAAAATCGTCGGAATCAGGCTGGCCAGCCAAGAGGTTTCTGCCGGACGTTTTAAGTCATATTCCATCGGTTTGTCCGGGTGCGCCGCATTGTACTTTTCGATGTGAGGATGAATTTCTTCATACATAATCACTACGTTGGGCGCAGTATAAGCGATATTCGTGCCATTTTCCAGGTTCAGCTGCATTTCACCGCTGCCAAAATCCATTTCAAAGTTGGTGACCTGCTGGGCTTGGAAGTAGCCGATAATTTCGGAATATTTATGAGCCTTCTGCGGTTTCACATTGCCGTAGATACTTGCCATAATAATGATAATCAGGATAGGAACGCCTAAATAAATCAATAGATTCCGCAGATTTTTCTTGTTATCCAAAATGAGTTCACTCCTCTCCTTTTGCGATGATAGCCAGAAATCTTACCCACCATAAACATGCGGTTTTAAAACACCCACATATGGCAGGTTTCTGTAAGTTTCATTATAATCAAGGCCATAGCCTACAATAAACTCATCCGGAACAACTGTGCCCACATAGTCCGCCTTTATCGGCGCGGTACGGCGCTCAGGCTTATCGAACAGAGTGCAAATTCGGATGCTTTCAGGGCCACGGGACTGCAAAAGTTCCCGTATGTAACTGAGCGTCACTCCGCTATCCAGAATATCTTCCACCACCAGCAAATCATATCCGGCCAGCGGCAGATCCAAATCTTTGGTGATTTTTACTACGCCGGAAGATCTTGTCCCGGCTCCGTAACTGGAAACCGCCATAAAGTCAATGCGGCAGGGGATGGTAATAGCGCGGGTTAAATCCGCCATAAAAACAAAGGAGCCTTTCAGAACACTGACCACCAGCAAATTTTTGCCTTCGTAGTCCTTGCTGATGCGCTCCCCCAACCCGCGGACGATTTCCGAGAGCTGCTTCTCACTAAATAGAACCTCTTTGATATCGTTGGTCATGAATTGCACTCCTTAATGCTAATGTATGCGATCTGTTTGGTATCGGGCCGGACACGGGCCGATTCAGAGGCGCCGATTCCTTCAATCCACAGGATCTGCCCATGATGCTCCAACATCAAAAGTCTGCTCCGCAGAGAAGAAGAAATCCCCTCCTCATTCAACAGTTTTTTCAGGCTTTTTGTCACGCCCCGGCCTGCAGGTGAAAAGGAATCCCCCGGCCGACGGCCTCTGATGATGGAATTATACCCTATTGTATCATAATCCAGCGCGTTATGAAACAATAAATTATGAAATTTCTGAGGCATATTTTCGTATTCCTCACGGTTTAATGTTTTTATTATGACCTCTCTGCCATCCGGTGTCAAGGTTTTGGGGAATTCCAGCGGCACACTCCAGCATTTTTCCGGTTCTGGGCGCGTTTTTAGCCGCAAAATACCGTTTTCTGCCTGATAAAACAGGCCGCTTCCGGCATCCACTAACCCCTTTCCGGATACCAGCAGATGCATCACGGCCTCCACCCGTTCCCGGGACAAGGCAGGAATACCCGCTTCCCCATGAATTTGCCGAATCGCTCTGGACAAAATGGGGCGGGGCAAATTTAAAAGCACCGAGATACAATAACCATCCTTTTGCCGTGCTGCCAAAACCGCCTGTTCTGCCTGCTGCAAAAGGCATGTTTCGTCCTCTGCCACAAGCTCTGTCATACGAAAAATTGCCTGTTCAAAAGATGGGTTCAGCTCTTTTAAAACCGGAACTATATCCAGTCGAACCCGGTTTCGAGCATATTCCCGGCTGAAATTACTGGCATCGGTCACATAAGAAAGGCCATAAAAAGCGCAGTATTCTTCCACCTCTTGCCGTGTTATCCCAATCAGCGGACGGATAATGCGTTCCCTCACAGGGGGAATCCCACAAAGGCCTTTGGTCCCGGAACCCCGGGCCAAATGCAGAAGAACCGTTTCGGTTTGATCAGACAAAGTATGGGCGGTGGCGATTTTATCCCCCGGCTGACAAAGGGACTCAAAAAAGCCGTAACGAATCCGCCGTCCGGCTTCCTCAATGCCTTCTCCGTGCTCGGCTGCCTGAGCTGCCACATCGGTGCAAAGCACCTGCAACGAAATCCCCTTTTTTTCACAGAATTGGCGCACAAACGCCTCATCTGCATCCGCATGTTCACCCCGCAGGCCGTGGTTTACATGAGCCGCCACAAGGGGTATGCCGGCTTGCCATAAAAAATGAACCAGCACCATCGAATCCGCACCGCCGGAAAACCCGGCCACCACACGCTTGGCACTGCTCAGCATGGAATAGCGCCTGATTACCCGCCAGATTTTCTCTTCTGCCGCCGGTACGCTATCCTTTTTATTCACTGCGGACAACCTCCTGAGAAGTAAATCGCATAAACTCACCCTGCCAGTGCAGCGGAACGGTCTTGAGTTCCCCGTGCCGGTTCTTTGCCACAATGCATTCACCGCTGTTGCGGTCTGCATTTTCATCCGGCGCACCCGCGCCCTGATAATAATCTTCACGATACAAAAACAAAACCACGTCGGCATCCTGTTCGATGGAACCGGAATCTCTCAAATCTGAAAGAACCGGCCGATGCTCGGTGCGCTTTTCACTGGCACGAGCCAACTGAGAAAGCGTCAGCACCGGAACATTCAATTCCTTGGCCATAATTTTCAGATTTCTGGTGATTTCAGAAATTTCCTGCACACGGTTATCAATTCGGCGGGAACTGGACATCAGCTGTAAATAGTCGATGACAATCATATCCACATCTTTGAGCCTGCGCACCTTCGCCTTCATTTCCGGCACGGTAATGCCAGAGCTGTCGTCAAAATACATCTGTGCCTTAGAAAGAATATCCCCGGCTTCAATCAGGCGCATCCATTCGCCTTCGCTGAGCTGGCCGGTGCGCAGTTTGGTTCCGCCCACCATCGCTTCGGTAGAAAGCAGCCGGGATGCCAACTGCTCCTTGCTCATTTCCAGTGAGAAAAAGGCCACCCGTTTGTTGGCAATGACTGCCGCGTGCCGGGCAATGTTCAGCGCAAAGCTGGTTTTACCCATACCGGGGCGGGCTGCCAAAATTAAAAGATCAGAACGGTTCAGGCCTGTAATGGTATCATCCAATGCCTTGATTCCCGTGGGAATCCCCTGATACTTGTCCTTATCCGGGCCATTGAGCAAATCCAGCCGATCAAACGTATCTAAAATGATCTCATTAACCCGCTGTAATCCCTGCATATTCTTACCGCGGCGAATATCAAATATGCGCTGTTCCGCCGAATCCAACAGAGTAGATGCTTCTGCTCCGTTTTCACGGGCATCGTCCAGAATTCCTCTCGCTGTCTGAATCAAGGTGCGCACATCGTACTTATCCCGCACAATTTTGGCATAGGTTTCTACATTGGAAATAGAGGGCACAATCTGTGCCAGCTGCATCAAATAGGTTTTCCCCGAGGATTCGTCAAAACGGGGAGTTTCCTTTAGCTTTTCCAAAAGCGTCACAAAATCCACCGGCTGGCCCAGCGTGAACATTTCCAGCATAGCGGTATAAATCAAAACGTGATTTACCTGATGAAAATAATCGGGACGCGGAAGAATTTCCGCGACCCGGTCTAGACAGGAAGAATCCAGCAGGACAGCTCCCAGCACGGATTGCTCCGCCTCTGGGCTGAACGGCAGATCCATTCCGTCATATCCTGTTGTCAAATGAATCGGATCCATTCAAATCCCCCTGTAAGGCCCTTTGGGCCTGCAATTTATTCGGTCTTTTCGCCCACCACTGCAAACACTTTTGCCGTTACGCTCGGGTGCAGCTTTACTTCACATTCATAGGTGCCAAAGGCCTTAATATCCCCGGGCAGTTCTACTTTCCGTTTATCCACATCCGCACCAAACTGTTTTTTAATGGCTTCGGCAATTTCTTTTGCGGTCACAGAGCCAAACAGCTTGCCGCCCTGTCCGGCAGTGGCAGTCAGCTTTACGCTTTTGCCTTCAATGGTCTGTTTCACCTTCTGGGCGTTTTCCAGCTCCGTCTTTGCACGAAAAGCCTTTGCTTCTTCGGCATTTTTCAGTTCATTCATTGCCTGGGCATTGGCTTCCTTGGCAAGCTTTCTGGGCAACAGAAAATTTCTGGCATAACCGTCCGAAACCTCTATCAGCTCTCCCTTTTTTCCGCTTCCTTTAACATCCTGCAATAAAATAACCTTCATGGAAATCCCTCCGTTAAATCTATTTGACACTTCCCTGCGCAGGCAAATTCAGCTTACTCGCCTTTTGCAGATTGTTGTTAATCACCGATACCAACGTATCTCTTGCCTGCTGCAAACTGGTGCCCTTCAGTTGTACCGCCGCCATCGTTAAATGGCCGCCGCCGCCCAAAACCTCCATAATCACCTGAACATTCACATCCCCCAAAGAGCGGGCAGAAATATTCACCACATTCCCCGTGGGGTAAATGACAAAAGAGGCACTGACGCCTTGAATGGACAAAAGCTCATCAGCCGCCTGAGCTGCTGCAACACGGATGTCGCTGGTTTCTTCCTCTGCACACACAATGGCGCAGTTGCTGTAAATTTCAGCGGACGAAACCATCTGGTACTTGGTTTTATAGGTATCAATGCTATTGGAGAACAAGCGCTTGACCTCAACGGTGTCTGCCCCCCTGCGCCGCAGATAGGCCGCCGCTTCAAAGGTTCGAACACCGGTTTTAAGAACAAAATTCTTGGTGTCCAGCATAATGCCCGCCAAAAGTGCTTCCGCTTCAATGCGGGACAGAGATTTTTCACTGATGTACTGAACCAGTTCGGTCACCAGTTCCGCCGCAGAGCTGGCATAAGGCTCGTGATAAAATACTATGGCATTGCTGATGTGCTTCACCATCATCCGGTGGTGATCAATTACCACCACTTTTGACGCCCGATTGAGAAGCTCTTCGCTTTCCACAAATTCCTGCGAATGGGTATCCACCACAATTAACAGGCTTTTGGCCGTTACTTTGGAAAGCGCTTCCTCCGGAGCAAGGAAAATCGTTTGATCCGGCAAAGCTCGTTCCATGCTTTCAATAATAGGCACAGCCATGCTTTGGGCACGGTTAACCACAATATATGCCGGTTTTCCAAGCCCCTTAAAAACGGCGCTCCACATGCCGACAGCCGCTCCCACAGCATCCAAATCGGAATACTTGTGCCCCATAATGAACACGGTATCACTCTCTTTGACATGGTCGCTGAGGGTGGCCGCAATGACCCGGGTTCTCACTTTGTCGCGTTTTTCCACTCCTTTGGAAAGGCCGCCGAAAAACTCATAAGAGCCGTCATCCTGCTTCACAGCGACCTGATCGCCGCCGCGCCCCAAAGCCATATCCAGCGCCTGACGCGCCCAAAGCTCGCCCTCTGCAAAACTGGAAGCCCCCCGTCCCACACCAATAGAAACCGTGGCACTGCGGTTGTCTTCGGTTTTCACCGTGCGCACCGCATCCAGCACCTCAAAGCGTTTTTTCACATCTTCCCGGATATGGGCTTCATCGGTCATAATCAAATACCGCCCGCCGGAAGTCTTTTTTAAAAATCCCCCGGTGCCCTTGGTCCAATCGCGTAAAAGTTCTTCCACCCGGGCAGAGATTCGGGCATCTTCGCCGCTGGCGCTGTCCCGAATCAGTTCTTCCCGGTTATCAAACAGCGCCAAAGCTACAACCGGGCGCTGCTCACCGTATCGGCGGCTGATGTCTTTATAGTATGTATTGTCCACAAAGTACAGCACATAGCCGTTCCTTGTAGACATAGAATACACCGTGTACTGACGTTCCCCAACCTGGGTGTCGATGCCTTCCCCCTCTACCGCCTGTTCCAACGTGTGGGGGGATAAAAACCGGGCGATGTTTTCGCCCCGGCAATCTTCCCCAAGACTGACCTCACTGGAAAAACGGCTGTTAAACCAGATGACATCGCCCAGCTTTCCCACCAAAACAGCCGGTATAGAAAACTCATGAAGAGCGCGGTAATCCGACGCCGACAGTATTTTCTCCGCACTTTTAACAGCCGTACCGACATACAGCTTAAAGTACCAGTTTGCCATGGCTACCGCCGCAAACGCCAGCACAGACAAAACAATCTCCGCATAGAAGATTCTGCTGTCCCAGAACCGGCTGAGCAAAGCCATCAGCAGCATAACTGCCGCGATGCCATAAAACACGGGTGAGGTGGCCCATATTTTCCGTTTCAAAACGATTTCTCCTTTAAAGTCAGACTTCCATGATGATCGGAAGGATCATCGGGCTGCGTCTTGTCTTATCGTACAGCATCTTGGACAATTCATCTTTAATTCGGGTTTTCAGCATTCCCCAATCATGAACCTTGCCCTGTGCACTGCTTTCCAGAATATTATATACTAATTTTTTAGCATCGTCCATTAAACTTTCCGATTCTCTCACATAAACAAAGCCGCGAGATACCACATCCGGGCCCGAAACCACATGGCCGTCGCCTTCATCAATGGTGCAAACCACCACAATCAGGCCATCTTCTCCCAAATGCTTTCTGTCGCGCAGAACAATGCTTCCCACATCGCCCACGCCCAAACCATCCACCAGCACACGGCCGGCCGGAACACTGGGCAGCTGACGCATATAGTCCTGATTAATTTCCAGCACATCCCCAATGTTGCCGATATAGATGTTCGACCGGCTCACGCCCATAGCCTGCGCCAAAGCAGCATGCTTTTGCAGGTGCTTTTGCTCGCCGTGGACGGGGATAAAATATTTGGGGCGGGTAACGCCCTGCATAATTTTCAGTTCTTCCTGGCATGCATGGCCGGACACATGAACCTCATACATAGATTCATACACAACCTCGCAGCCACGCTTCATCAGTTCATCCACCACCGCACCAACGGTTTTTTCGTTACCGGGAATTGGCCGGGCCGAAATAATGATAAAGTCCCCCGGGCCCACCTCTACCTTGCGGTGATCGGCAAAAGCCATGCGAGTCAACGCAGACATGGGTTCCCCCTGGCTGCCGGTGGTAATCAAAACCACTTTCTCTTTTGGGTAGCGGCGAATCAAGTCAATATCAATTAACACGCCTTCCGGAATATCCAGATAGCCCAATTCCTGAGCAATTCCCATCACATTGAGCATACTGCGGCCGGACAAAGCCACCTTGCGCCCATACTTGACGGCGCAGTTAATAATCTGCTGTACACGGCTGATATTAGACGCAAACGTCGCAATGATAATCCGGCTGTTCTCTGCCCGGTTAAACAGATTTTCAAAGGACTCACTGATTTTCCGCTCCGTCATGGTAAAGCCGGGGCGCTCCGCATTGGTGGAGTCAGCCAAAAGCGCCAAAACGCCTTCCTTGCCCAGCTGGGCAAATCGGCCCAAGTCTATCATCTCACCCTGAGAGGGAGTGCAGTCAATTTTAAAGTCACCGGTATGCACCACTGTACCTGCCGGTGTATGAAGCGCGATTCCAACCGAGTCGGAAATCGAGTGGTTCACATGAATAAATTCAGCCGCAATGCAGCCCAGCTTCACCGTATCACCCGGCCGCACCACATTCATCTTCACCTTGCCTGCCAGGCCGTGCTCTTTGAGCTTTCCGCCAACCAGTCCCAAAGTCAATGCCGTTCCATACAGGGGCAAATTGACCCGCTTCATCAGATAGGGTAAAGAACCGATGTGATCCTCATGTCCGTGGGTAATCAAAACCCCGCGGATCTTGTCCACGTTCCGCTCAACAAAAGTAAAATCCGGTATGACCAGATCCACACCCAGCATATCGCCATCGGGGAATGCCATGCCGCAGTCTACAATAAGCATGTCACCTTCGCACTCAAACAGTGTAAAGTTTTTACCGATCTCATTCAAACCACCCAAAAAGTACACCTTGATCGAGGGCTTTTCTTTGTGCTGCTCCTTTTTCGGTTTGCGGCGTGCCTGCTTTTGTGCGTGTTTCTGCACCTGAGCCAGAACTTCTGGAACAACAGAAACCTTCTCCGGCTTACGCGACGCATTTCTGGGCGCATCTTTTCCACGGGGCGGTTTTTTCGCTTGGTTTCCCCGCTTCTGCGCTTTCGATGCAGCCTTTGGGGCAGCTGACTTTTCCGCCACAGCTGGCTTTTCCGCTGCAGCGTTTTTTTCTGCAGCCACCGGCTTCTCGGCAACGGCCGGTTTTTCCGCTATCGCAGTCTTTTCTGCCACAGCAGCCTTTCCCGCCGCTTTTACCGCCTGTTTTTCTTCCGTGTCCTTCGCTCTTTCCGGCTGTTTGCGGGCCACCACTTTTCCGTACAAGGTGCCCTGCTTTTTTTCAGCGCTGTCAGGCGGATTCATATTCATTTTTTCTGTCACAAAATAACCTCCATTTTAATTTGAGGACACAACCACCATAGCCTGCGCGCAAACGGTGCCGCAGGCTTTTCTCTTGCTTATCGCATCTATGGGTATATCCATTTTTATCTATTCACCGCGGGGATCCCGCGAAAACGAACCTAATTTATTTCTGGTATTTTCCCCATGGGAAAAACCGTAAAAGCCATTAAAACATTGGTCTCATTGTACCTTGATTGCCTCTTGATGTCAAGCACGGCCAAAAGCGCGAACCCCCAACGAAACGCTGGCCAACAGCGTGGTTGCGGCACAGCCAAAAGCTTGTTATAATAACCTCACGGCGTAAGCAAAAGCGAGGCTTTTGACGCCTGAGAGAACATTGAAACCAGATGCGCGTTTTCACGCTATTCCGGCTTCGCCGCACAAAAGGCGACGGCCTTTTGCAATCTTGTTATAATAGCCTCACGGCGTAAGCAAAGTAGAGGCTTTTGACGCCTGAGAGAACATTGAAACCAGATGCGCGTTTTCACGCTATTCCAGCTTCGCCGCACAAAAGGCGGCGGCCTTTTGCAATCTTGTTATAATAACCTCACGGCGTAAGCAAAGTAGAGGCTTTTGACGCCTGAGAGAACATGAAAAGCATTCCGATAATGATTTTTTCGATTGAAGAAAACTTCAGCGCATGTTAGGCGCTGGGTGCCCGCTAAAACAGGAAACAGCTATTGTTTTGCCGGGCGCAAAACAATTCTTCCAGATCTTATATTATTATGCCAAGAAGAAAATGAAAAAAACAGAGAATGGAGGCAGCAGACGTGAAAGAGGTAGAAATTTTTACAGACGGTGCATGTCAGGGCAATCCAGGCCCGGGCGGATGGGGTGCAGTTCTGCGGTATCAGGGGCGCGAAAAAGAAATCAGCGGGGGCGAAGCCCGAACCACTAACAACCGAATGGAATTAACGGCCGTAATCGAAGCTTTGTCCCTTTTAAAAGAGCCCTGTCATGTAACCCTGTGGAGCGATTCCAAATATGTTTGCGATGCCATTGAAAAAGGATGGGCAAAATCCTGGAAGCAAAACGGGTGGAAAAAGGCAGACAAAAAACCGGCTTTAAACATCGATTTGTGGGAACAGCTGCTGTCGCAAATTGAAAACCACCAGATAACGGTGCGTTGGGTCAAAGGTCATGCAGGGCACGCAGAAAACGAACGCTGTGACAGACTTGCGGTCGCTCAGGCAGAAAAACAGAAATTAAAAGGATAATTGTCTTTTTTATTGAATTGTATACCAAAAAGGGGTATATTATTCTACAGATTATTTTCCGGCAAAGGAATAGATGCCGGTCAAAATTAGGGAGTGACACTGTGAATCGACTTATTTATGCGGACAATGCGGCAACAACTCCGGTTTCTAAAACAGTTTTAGAGGCTATGCTTCCCTTTTACACCGAACATTACGGCAATCCTTCCAGCCTGTATTCCAAAGGGCGCGAAGCCAAAAAAGCACTGGAAGAAGCGCGCGAAAAAATTGCGATTTGCCTTGGCGCACAGCCGAATGAAATTTTTTTCACCTCCGGCGGCAGCGAAGCGGACAACTGGGCCATTAAAGGCGTGGCCTATGAACTGCGCAACAAAGGAAAAAAGCATATCATCACATCCAAATTCGAGCATCATGCGGTTCTGCACACCTGTGCGGCGCTGGAGCGCGAAGGGTTTGACGTAACCTATCTGGATGTACACGAAGACGGTCTGGTGCGCCCCGAAGAAGTGGAAGCCGCCATTCGGCCAGACACCGCTTTGGTTACCATCATGTATGCCAACAATGAAATCGGCACCATTCAGCCTATTCCGGAAATTGGCGCTATCTGTCAAAAGCACGGAGTATTGCTGCACACCGATGCGGTACAAGCCGTGGGAAATGTGCCGATTCATGTAAAAGATCAAAACATCGATCTGCTTTCTTTATCTGGACACAAACTGCATGCGCCCAAGGGAATCGGAGCACTTTATTCCCGGCGGGGACTGCGTTTTTCGAACCTGATTGATGGCGGCGCACAAGAACGCGGCCGCCGGGCAGGAACAGAAAATCTGGCGGCAATTGTGGGTCTTAGCGTGGCAATTCAAGAAGCCTGCAATGGAATGGAAGAACGGAACGCCAGAATCCAGGGCATGCGTGACCGCCTGATAAAAGAAGCTTTAAAAATTGAGCGTTCCCGCCTGAACGGGGATGCCGTTCGTCGTCTGCCCGGTAATGTCAGCCTATGCTTTGAGGGAATTGAGGGGGAATCCTTACTTCTGCTTTTGGATTTGCAGGGCGTATGCGCTTCTTCCGGCTCGGCTTGCACCTCCGGCTCTTTAGATCCCAGCCATGTACTGTTAGCCATCGGTTTGCCCCATGAAATTGCCCATGGTTCCCTGCGGATTTCTTTGAGCGATGAAAACACCGAAGAAGATATAGACGATATTCTCGCGCTTCTCCCTAAAATTGTAACTCGTCTGCGGGATATGTCCCCTTTGTGGGAACAAATTCAAGCCAAAGAAAAGAACACAAAACAGCAGGAGGCACAATAATGTTATACAGTGAAAAGGTAATGGATCATTTTTCAAATCCCCGCAATGTGGGCGAACTGCCCAATGCTGACGGCGTCGGAGAGGTAGGCAACTCCAAATGCGGCGACATCATGCGCATGTATATTCAAGTAGAGAACGACCGGATTGCCGACGTGCGATTTAAAACCTTTGGGTGCGGTGCAGCTATCGCCACCAGTTCCATGGCCACCGAGCTAATTAAAGGAAAAACCATTGAAGAAGCTCTTCAGCTGACCAATAAGGCCGTTATGGAGGCGCTGGACGGTCTTCCGCCGGTAAAGGTTCACTGTTCTGTTTTGGCTGAACAAGCCATCAAAGCCGCCGTGTCGGATTATTATGAAAAGCAGGGAATTGATCCCAAACTCATGGTGGGTGAAATCCCGGAATGTGATCACGACCACTGTCACTGCGATATTGAATAACCCGCAAAAAACAAAGCACGCTGAAACAGCGTGCTTTGTTTTTTTATTTATTCCAGTTCTTGCTATATCCTATATTTTTTAATTTATGTAATATATACTTTACATTTTGTAATATTAGTGCTATAATCTCAGTTAAGAGGTGAGATTATGCCACGGAATATTCCTATCAAGGTTGCTCGGGCCCAACTGGATATGACACAAAAACAGCTTGCAGAAAAAGTAGGGGTGTCACGGCAAACAATCAATGCAATTGAACAAGGGGAATATAATCCCTCCATTAAATTATGCAGAGCAATTTGCCGCGCATTAGAAAAAACACTTGACGATTTATTTTGGGAGGAAGAATCTAATGGGTAAAAAAAGCAATCAGTTAGATGAAATGCAAGAGTTAAAACTATTAAAAATTGAAAAAAATGGACTGCGTTTGGCTTTTTATGGACTATTGATCGTTATATTTCTGCAAATTATCTTAGGTATGGGGCGAATCGATATGCTGCGCAATATTGCCGGCGAATTGGTTGTATTTTTGTGTTTGTGTATCTATTTAGTAGCGGGATGTATCAAAAACGGAATATGGGACAGAAATCTAAAACCAAATTTGAAAACAAATTTAATAGTTAGCCTGATCGGTTCCTTTATCAGCGGCATCATTATTCTCGTCGGTAATTGGTGCATATATCGTACCCTCTGGTCCGCTTTCCTTTCCGGATTCGGCACCTTTCTTTGCACCTTTGTATTGTCTTTTGCAGCCGTATCCATTGCAGCACGACTCTATAAAAAAAGAGCAGCAATCCTTGAGCAAGGCCATGAGGATCAACCGATTCAATAAAAAATTCAAAAAAACCGCAGGCTCTCTGCTCCTGCGGTTTTTTTCTCCTGTTGACAAAGCGCACAAAACCAATTATCATAAAATTGTAATTCTGAAGAAAGGTAGAGGTATTTCTCGCCATGCGCAATTGCTAATCTGACACCATCATAAAAATTATGATTTAAAATGGGTGAAGTGCGCCCATTACTGGTCGGATTGGCAAATCACAAAATGATAGTGCGCAGACATGCCTTGTTTTGGGCATGGTCTGTTTTTGCGTTTTGTTTTTGTCTTTCCGACACATCTTATAGATGTTAGGAGAGATTTTTTTGATCTTATTCGAAGTTTTTGATTTAAAAAAATATTATGGCGACCGGTTGATTTTGAATTTGCCGGAACTGCGCATTTATTCCGGGGACAAAATCGGCATTGTAGGGGAAAACGGCGCCGGCAAAACAACACTGATGGATTTATTAGCGGGAGAAGCAGAGCCAGATCGGGGTGTTGTGAAACGCAATGGTTCTTTTTCCTATCTTCGCCAGTTTTCCGGGGAGACAAAACAAGACTTCTCACGCGCCCCGCGTGAATTTCTGCCCAAAGACCGGCTTTCTCATTCCCGCCTAAGCGGCGGGGAACAAACACGCCGAAACCTTGACAACGCTTTCGCCCAAAACAGCAGTCTTTTCTTGGCCGATGAACCCACCAGCAATTTAGACAGCGCAGGAATAAAACTGCTGACGCAAAAGCTGAAAGCTTTAGATTCTTTGATTATCATCAGCCATGACCGCCAGTTATTAGATACTGTATGCAATCGAATACTGGAACTTCGTGAAGGAACCGTCACCGAATACACGGGGAATTACAGTGCCTATGCTCAGCAAAAGAAAGCGGAACGAAAGCTGGCAGAAACAGAATACAAACAGTATTCCGAAGAACGGGAACGACTGTCGAAAGCCATTGTTCAAACAAAAGAAAAAGCCCGTTCCATCCGAAAGGCACCCCGCCGGATGGGAAATTCCGAAGCTCGGCTGCACAAACGAGCCTCTGCCGAAATCCAAGAAAAGCTGCATGGCAGCACCCGAGCAATCGAGTCTCGATTGGAACGACTGGAAAAAAAGGAAAAGCCTCGAGAAACACCCCAAATACAATTGGATTTTTCCCTGACCAATCCGCCGGAAAACAAAATCGTCATCACCTGTCGCAGCCTAAGCTTCGGTTATGGAGAAAATCAGCTGTTTCAAAATGCCAGCTTTGAAATTAAAAATCATACCCGCACGGCAGTCATCGCAGAAAATGGCATGGGAAAAACCACTTTGTTTCAGCTTATTTCCGAACCCCACAGCGCCATTCGGCTAGTTCCCAAGGTCAAACTGGGCTATTTTCGCCAAAATTTTGAGCATCTGAATTCAGAAAAAAGCGTGTTAGAAAACGCAATGCAAAACAGCGTTCAGCCGGAAAATACCGTTCGCACCATATTGGCCCGATTGTTATTCCGGGGTGAAGCCGTGCATAAAAAAGCCGCCGTACTCAGCGGCGGTGAAAAAATCAAACTGTCTTTGGCTCAGCTTCTGGTGTCAGATGCCAATGTCCTTTTATTAGACGAACCCACCAATTATCTGGACATTCCCTCCATTGAAGCAATGCAGTCCCTTCTCAGCTACTATCCCGGAGTTTTGCTGTTTGTATCCCACGACCAGCAATTTGTAAACAGCGTTGCCAATCGATTGCTAATTCTAAAAAATAAAAAAATTCTGTCCTTTGACGGCAATTTAGAATCTTATGAACAGCAAATCCTTACCCCCAAGCCACACCCCGCCTCCGCAGATAAAATGGTTCTGGAAATGCGCCTGACCCGAATTTTATCAGAGCTGTCTTTGCCCGGCGCCAATCGAGACGCCCTAGAAGAAGAGTATCAGCAGGTACAAAAACAACTAAACAAGCTAAAATCAGAAAAATCCCGTTAACCGTAAAAGAACCATACTCTGCAAATATCAGCCATCAAATGAGTAGTTACAAAACCAGAAAGCCCCGCAATTGATGCGGGGCTTTTGTCCTTGTAAAAAGATGCCTTGCATCTGGTTTTCCACAAGTTATTCTTTTTTGGTGGAAAAGTCGGGCAGGCTGCCTTCTTCATAGCTGGCACCTTCAAAATAAATCTGATACCAAAGCAAGAAAATAAAGACGGTCCAGATGCGGCGGCTGTAATCCCGCCGACCTGCATAGTGTTCCTCCAGATAGTGCAGCAGTTCTTCGGTATGGAAAAACTGCTGAGCCAATTCGGAAGAAAAGGCCTCTTTGACAATGTGATAATAACGCTCATCCCGCAGCCACACACGAGTGGGAACCGGGAACCCCAATTTTTCTTTTTGAGCGGTGCGGGCAGGCAAATGCCGCAGCGCCGCCTGACGCATCGCATACTTGGTGGTTTTGTCTTTCAGGCGCAGCCGCTTCGGAATCGTGGCAGCCACCCGGAACACTTCTTTGTCTAAAAAGGGAACCCGAAGTTCCAAAGAGTTGGCCATACTCATCCGGTCCGCTTTGAGCAAGATATCCCCCACCATCCACAGGTTCACATCCAGATATTGCATGCGGGTGACATCGTCTAAATCACTGACTCTGTCATAATAGGCTTTGGTCAAGGTTTGGGGGCGGGTCGCAATAGAGGGATCTTTCAGCAAGCGAAGCTTATCCTCATATCCAAACATTTTGGCATTGCCGATAAAGCTTTCATTGGTGGAGAACTCCCCCCGGGTGATAAAACCCTGCCCCACAAAATGCCGGGGCACTTTCTGCACTGCTTTACGCAAAAAAGTGCGCAGCCACTGGGGCAGTTTATGATAAAACCGGAATACATCCGGCTCGTTATACACCGTATAGCCGCCGAACAATTCGTCGGCGCCCTCACCGGACAGAACCACTTTTACGTGTTCACTGGCCAGTTTGGACACAAAATACAATGCGATGCAGGAGGGATCCGCCAAAGGCTGATCCATATGATACTGTACTTTTTTGATGTTGCCCCAGAATTCTTCTGAGGTAATCAGCTTTTTGTAATGATCCACTCCGATTTCTTCAGAAAGTCTGGCTGCCCAATCGGTTTCGTTGTACTTCTCACCAAAATCGAACCCCACGGTAAAGGTCTTTTGGCCGGGGAAGTAGGTAGCCACATAGCTGGAATCAACACCGCTGGACAAAAAGCAGCCCACTTCCACGTCGCTGATTTTATGCCGGCCGACCGACTCTTCAAACACTTGTTCAATTCGGTCAACCGCCTCTTGTTCCGACAAAGAGTCGTCTGGCTGAAAGCGGGGTTCCCAATACCGGGTAGTGGTAATTTCGCCGTCCCGATACCACAAGTAATGCGCCGGCATCAGACAGGATACCCCTTCAAAAAAGGTGCGGGGCGGCACCGCATACTGAAATGAAAGGTAGTTATTTAAAGTATCGTAATCCAGCTTTTTCTCAAAACCGGGAAATTCCAAAATGCTTTTTATTTCCGATCCATAGACAAAATGATCGTTTACCATGCTGTAATGCAGCGGCTTAATGCCAAAAAAGTCCCGGGCAATAAAAAGAGATTTGTCCTGCGTGTTCCAGATGGCAAAGGCAAACATTCCTCGCAAACGATCCAGAAGTCCTTCTTTCCATTCCTCAAAACCGTGAATCAGAACCTCAGAATCCGTTTGGGTAGCAAACCGGTGCCCTTTTTGCAAAAGCTCTTCCCGAAGCTCCCGATAGTTATAGATTTCTCCGTTAAAGGTCAGAACCAGCGTTTTGTCCTCGTTAAAAATTGGCTGATCGCCGGTTTCTGAAACATCAATGATGCTCAGGCGACGGAATCCCATCGAAATCTCTTCCGTTTGATACGCGCCGCTGCTGTCCGGCCCACGATGCGTAATTTTATCCGTCATATTTTTCAGAACCGCTTCCCTGTCAACGATTTCTCCTGTAAATCCACATACTCCACACATATCCGATATTTTCTCCTAGCTCTGTCCGGTTATTGCTCCAGAAGGGTTTTGGCCATGGCCAAATCCACCTGCTGAAATCCCGTTTCTGTAAAATCAACTCGATGGGCCGCTTGCAGTGACTTTTCATACACTTCCAGCCGAACTCCCTGATACACCGGTTTTTCTTCCCCTTGCAGGAACATGGAAAACCCCAGATAATCCAATTCTTCACTGTCCGTCAGAAAATACATCCGTTCCACCCGCGCCTGCTGTTTGCGCTCGGTCAACTCCTGCAGCGCCAACTTCACCATTTCCAGCGCCACATCATTGAGTCCGCGCTCGAAAATCATCACTTTTTCTTTTAATTGGGCCGGTGTAAGAACTAACCTCTTTTTCACGTCTGAAAGCCCGGGATATTGCCGCTCGGCATCTATAACCTGCTGGGTGCGTCCCGAAGGCGACAGATAGACCATCCACTTCCCCTGCTTTTCATGATACAGGCAAGGGTATACCATGCGGGCCTGATACCCGCAATCCGGGCACTGCCAGTCAAACAGAGTTTCCTCTAAAATCTGCTCTCGCAGCTGAGGATCGGCCGAACGCTCAATTTCAATCCACATCTGGCGTTTGTTTACCGCGGTGCAGCCCGGACAGCTGATTTCTTTGCTGATGCAGGTCGCCATAAAAACACCCCCGTCGCTTTTATTCAAAAATGGTGCCGCCGCCCACCACCAGATCATCCTGATAAAAGACCACGGCCTGTCCCGGCGTAATGGCTCGCTGGGGTTCCTCAAACAGAACCTGAACTCGGCCTTCCGGCAGAGAAATGATTCGGGCAGGCGCAGGCTGTGCCTGATAGCGCACTTTTGCCTGTACCAAAAGTTCCGCAGGCGGCTCGTCAAATGCAATCCAGTTTAAGTCCCCTGCTATCAAAGAAGAGGAATACTGGCTGCCCTCTTTGCCCAAAACCACCCGGTGATTGGCAGCATCGATTCGAACCACATACATGGGCTGCGGAAAACTGATTCCAAGCCCTTTTCTTTGCCCAACCGTATAATGGGTAATGCCCCGGTGCTGCCCCAGCACATTGCCGTCTAAATCCACAAAATCCCCCGGCTGAGGATCTTGTCCCGTATACCGGCGGATAAAACCCGCGTAATCCTTATTTTCTACAAAACAGATTTCCTGACTGTCCGGCTTTTTGGCCACAGGAAGCCCAGCCTCTTCGGCCATCTGACGAACCAAAGGTTTTTCCAGGTCACTTAGCGGAAACAGCGTGCGTGCCAGCTGATATTGGGTCATGGAATACAAAACATAGCTTTGATCCTTGCCCGTGGGCGAGCGGTACAAAAGCCAGCGGCCTTGTTCATTCTGCCGCACAATTGCATAGTGCCCGGTTGCCACACCGTCAAACCCCAGCTGCTCTGCCCGGCGCAAAAGCTCGCTGAACTTCAAATACCGATTGCAGTCGATACAGGGATTTGGCGTGCGTCCCGCCTGATATTCCCGGGCAAAGGGATCAATCACATCCCGGCGAAAGGAATCGGTAAAATTCATCACCAAATGCTCGATGCCCAACCGGTAGCAAACCCTTCGCGCATCGTCTATGTCGTCCAGGGAACAACAGCCCCCGCTTTGACTGTCACACATGTACTCATCCGGGCGCAGGCGCATGGTCACACCCGTTACCTGATACCCCTGCTGTAATAACAAAAGAGCAGCGACAGAGCTGTCAACCCCGCCGCTCATTCCCAAGAGTATTTTTTTGCTCATTCTTTCTTTTCTCCATCCTGGTTCCGCAGCGCCAGCTTGCCGTCTGCGGTAAGGTAAAACGCCTTGCGCTCTGCCTTAATATCATAAATCAGCTCCCGCTTTGACTGTACATCCAGCACATTGGGGCAAACCGCACCGGCCTGCTCCAGCTCGTGCCGAAGCAGCTGAGCCGCCTCACCCGCACCGCCGGCATGGGTAATAAACCCATAAACAGTCTTTCCCGAAAGGTCATATTCCCGAATAAAATCGTTAATTGCAGGAGTTATGTTTCCGGCCCATACCGGTGTTGCCACAATCAGGCAATCATAGGCCGAAATGTCCGTATCCACGGGCAACACATCCCCGCTTTTTCGGCGGATCGCGTCGTACACGCCTAACGTGTACGCGCCGATCAGCCCCCTGCGGGAAATCTCTTTTAATTCCACAAAATCGGCGTCCAACGATTTTGCCATACATCCACACATTTTTTTCGTCTTTCCCGTTTGAGAAAAACACACGATCAAAGGTTTCATGCCGCCCTGCCCTTCTTATTCCTGGCTGGGAGGAATTATCTTGCCGTCTTCATCCTCTGCCGCTTCCCCATATTTGTAGGAATCAGACTCTGCAAACTCATCGTACTCCGGTGCTCCGTGAGACGCATGCCCCTCTGATGGATCCATCGACTGCAAATCGGGTGCGTCCTGATAGTGATCGTCATAGTCCTCACTGTCAAAATCCACGTCCGAAATATGACAGGCATAGCAGTCCTCATAATCGTCATACTCGTCGTATTCGTCCTCATCCTCGTCGGTCAGTTCCTCCAACCGTGTCAAAGCCCGATCCAGACGACGCTTGGAATTTTCAAGAGCCAAACAGTGGCGCTCGGTTTCTTCCAAATCTTTGTCACGCAGATTGTTGTAATAATATTTTCCCAAAGCAATGTAAGCCCGGTCAATGTTCTTCTCTTCGCACCGCACCACAGCCTTAATCCGGTTGATCAGCGCGTTCTTTCGGTTGGCTTCCACTACAAAATCAATCGCTTTTGTCACATTGGCTGCGACGGAAGATAAAATTTTCATAGCTTCTCCTTTATCCTGCTGTACCGCCTGTTTAAATTTTGCCGGTCACCCGGCCAAGGCGGCAGATTTTTTTAAGCTTTTACCTTATTATATCGCAAAAGACCCCGGAATAACAGAAATATTTTGTGAATTTATTTTTATGAAATCGGGACGCTTCGTATTCCATAAACTTCGCTTTTTCTTTATTAATTACAGCAAAGAAATCACATTCACAATTTTCTGTTTCAGTTGCAAGCATTATATCATAAACCGGGTTTCTTGAAAAGCACTGGACAAGGCGATTTTAAGAAACCGCGGTATGGTGTCTGTCCTCCATGCAAAGGCTCACCACCCGCACGGGAAGCCCCGACAATTGGGCAACTTGACTTACGGTCAGTGTGCTGTACCATTCCCGCCAGTCGTCAAGGCAATCCTGCAGCAGCAGGCAGGCGGCGAAATAGTCCGCCTGGTTTTCCAGCCGCGGCAGACAAAGATTGGTCAGCTCGGTCAGCTCCAGCGCATTGGTCTTTTCATGCAGAAGAATATGGCCCAGCTCGTGGGCACACACATAATGCCGCAGCTCCTGCGGCGTTGTAAGATTTAAAATAATGGTATATTTTTGCCCAAGACAAAGGCAAAATCCGTTTACCTGTTCCGGCAGATCCTGCCACAACACGCCCACACCCAGATGATCGCACAGCTCAAAAGCATTGCTGCTGCCGAAACGCAGCCGCAAAGAAAGCGCCAGCTTCTCAATCCTTCGGTTCATCATTTTTTTCCTCCCCCGGTATGGCAATTGCCGTCGCCACCCGAATTGCATTCACAATTTTTTCCCTGTCCGATTCCGACAGGGGCATTCCGTTAAACATCAGACCCTGCTGTTTTTTTAAAATATTGGTAAAACGGTCAATGACCGTGTTCACCTCTTGATCCGCTTCCGATTCCTGCTGAACCCCAAGAAGATAATCGGTGCTGACATGAAACAGCCGGGCCAGGCGGGCTAACAATTCGCTGTCCGGTTCACGGCGGCCTTGCTCATACATTCCCACCGCCGAAGCAGAAATCCCCAGCTTTTGCGCCAGCTGCGCCTGCGTCATTCCATATTCTGCTCTTAGTTTTTTCAATTGTACCGAAAACATAACACCCACCGCTCCAATTTAAAAAATATTTGCTCTTGTTTGTTTTTATGTACATAGATGGATTAGAACAATCCCCAAAATTTTGCCGCCTGGTTCTTTCCTGACGAAAACCGAACCTGCTTTTAGGATAGCCCTTTGCTTTTTTATAAGAGCTATAAAAAGCAGTTTTGTGTTTCCGGTTCTGTCTTTGGGGTCATTATATCACACACAATGTGTGTTTACAAGAAAAGCAAAGATGTTATTTTGTGAACACAGTTCACAGTCCCAATTTTGTCCCTCCGTCTATCATTCGGAACGTTTGTTTCTTTTTGGTTATTGATTCGGCATATTTACGGTGTTATGATACTTTCTGACAAGCCATGGTAACCAAATTCCACTCTACCACGCTTTGTCATTCATTCTACACGTTTTGTGTATAAAAAGGAGAAATGACATGGATTTTATTCGTTGGGGAGAAGAGTATCTGGAAGAAGCCCGTGTGCTGAAAGCTAGGGTTGATGTTCTGCGGCATCAGTTAAAATCGGCGGAACCTTCGCAGGCAAGGGATCTGAATGAAAGGATTTGCATTCTCTACTCCATGTATCTGGATTGCCGGGAAACAGGACGGCTACTGAAAAGCTTTGGAAAAACACGGAGGGATTGCCATGAGAAATAAACAGCTTTATCTGGATGTGTTTACAGAAAGCTTGGCCGGTTTACAGGCCTATCGGCGGCAGGGCGAAGAGGCGGACACAGAATACCGCCGCATCTTGTCTGCTTTGCAAAAAGCGGTGGAGGGGGAATTGACCGATCGCCAGCGGGAATGTGTGTATTTGTGCTTCTATCAGGGGCTCACTGCGCGTCAGGCAGCGCAGGAATTGCACATCCACGAATCCACCGTCAGCCGTCACTTAAAGAAGGCTAAATTGCGGCTGGAAAAAGTGCTTCGCTACTCTTTTGGGCGCCTTGAATAAGGTTGACAAAAACCGTGTCCTGCTGTAAAATGGAACAGTTAATTGCACTCGTAGCTCAGCAGGATAGAGCGGCCGCCTCCTAAGCGGCAGGCCGGAGGTTCGAATCCTCTCGAGCGCACCATTCACACCCCGCTGTCTGCGGGGTTTTTGCTTATTAAAAGGAGAGTTGGCATGAAGCAGCAACCGCCCGGTTACCCACCCGATCTCAGCCGGCACTCTGCCGTTTTTTATGAAAAGAAAATACTGCGTTGGGAATCCAACTATCTTTGCCTTTTGCTGATCAGTATTCAGATTCTGGTGACCACCCTTTCTCTGTTCGCCAAGCTGTATGTGCAAAAGTTGGGGCTTATGGGATATCCGCTGGACGCATTTCAAGGGTACCCGCCCATTCTGTACTTTTTGGCACACGGTTCCCTCTATCTGGTGGGAATGACTATCCCCGTTTTCTTATATTGGGGCATTCGGCGCCAGTCGCCTTCCCAGCAGCTTTTGTTTGAGCGGGTAAAACTTTCTACCTTTTTGCTAATGACGATTTTCGGCGTAGGCATTTGCACAACCGCCAATATCCCCTCCAGTATGGTTGCTGCACTGCAAAAAGCGTTGGGGTATAGCGGCCGTATTCCCGATTTGCCTTTAAACGAAAACCCTTGGGTTCAGGTTTTGTTTTTCGTGTCTTTGGCCATTATTCCGCCGTTGACGGAAGAACTGCTCTTTCGCGGGGCCATCCTCAGCGGACTTCGGCGCTTTGGGGATCACTTTGCCATTGTGGGCTCTGCCTTTTTATTCGCGGTCTATCACGGAAACTTTACTCAGATGGTGTTCGCCTTTCTTTGTGGGCTGGTTTTGGCCTTTGCCGTCATCAAAACCGGGAATTTATGGATTGCCATCCTGATTCACGCCATTAACAACGGGACTTCCGTGTTATTTCAGCTGATGCAGTTTTATACCAGTGAAGCCACTGCCAACACGTTTTACCTCTTCTATTTTATCGGCACTGCGTTGGCCGGTGTGTTGGCTTTGATTATTCTATCGATACGGGACAAACAGTTATTCCGGCTAAAACCTTCTGAATCGGTATTGACACTGGGGCAGAAGTTCCGAACGATGCTTTGGAATCCCGCCGGTGTGGCACTGCTCTCCATCGGCTTTATCAGTGCATTTTATGTTTTGGAGAATTTTTAACCATGACCAGAGAAGAACACTTTATGCGGCAGGCTTTGGAACTGGCCAAAGAAGCCGCTCTGGAGGGTGAAGTTCCCGTAGGCGCTTTGGTGGTTCGGGGCGATCAGGTGATTTCCGTTGG
Organism: Clostridium minihomine; assembly: GCF_900240385.1. Taxonomy (GTDB): domain Bacteria; phylum Bacillota; class Clostridia; order Oscillospirales; family Acutalibacteraceae; genus Faecalispora; species Faecalispora minihomine. The sequence goes on from NZ_OEQH01000004.1 coordinate 173,715, forward strand.
CCGAAACCGACGAGAAGCTGAGAAAAACGCCCTTTGCCATGCGGAAATTGAAGCCATCGACAATGCCTGTCAAGCGCTTGGCGGATGGAGGCTGTGGGAGTGTGAACTGTATGTTACACTGGAACCCTGCCCCATGTGTACGGGGGCCATCATTAACTCACGAATCACCCGGGTCATATACGGCGCGCGGGATCCCAAGGCTGGTTCTTGCGGCTCGGTAGTAAACCTGTTCGAGCTTCCCTATAACCACCGGCCTGCGGTAACCCCCGGTGTTCTGGAAGAAGAATGCGGCGCTGTGCTCACGCAATTTTTTCAGGAACTGCGAAAAAAGCGGTTCGGGAAATCCAAACCGGAAGAGAACCCGGAACAGAACCGGGAGTGATTGCCATAATAAACCCGAAACAGAAAAAGCAACTGCAAACGATACGGATGGTTATTTTATAAAAAAGCTGGTTTTCCATTTTTGGAAAACCAGCTTTTTGCATTTAAACGAAAATAAAAGAATTAGATTTCAAATTGAAACACAGAACCCCAGTCAAACTCGCCGGATGTTTCGATACTATTAGGCCAATCCGCACACCACCCGGGAAGAATCGGGTTTTCGACTCGGTCGAAACTGGGCGTATACGGCTTAATATCCAAAACCGGAGTACCGTTCTGCGCATCGATAAAACCCACCCCAATGATTCCGCTTTCGCAGTCCAGATAGGTGACAGGGCAGCAGGTCAGCGCAATGGGATTCGGGCGGTCAGAAGAGCGGGTTGCAAACGTGCCCAAATCCTTGGGGGAACCTTTGTAAGGGCTCTTTTCCACCAACTTTGAGCGGGCATCCGAATTGTCGCTTTGATCAAACCACCAAAGAATATTCAAATATCCAAACCCTTCTAAATTGGTCAGGGCCTGTGCATATTCTTTTTCCAGCTCGATTCTCATTTCGCCATCATCCACACAAACTTTTCCAATTGGTTTTACTGTAAATTGTTCCATAAATAAATCTCCTGTTCGTTTTATTTACGGCGCCGTTATATTCAGTATACCAATGTGTTTTGATACTACAATCCCTTTTTATAATTTTTCTAAAATGACCGGGAACGGCAAAGTGCGGTAAGGGCTTTCTGCATTTCCCCATATCTTTGCTTTGTGGAAAGAACCACAAGATAGTCCCCCTGCACAATCTGGGTGTTGCCATTGGGGACAAATTCCTGCCGCCCCCTGTTCAGCCCAACAATCAGTGCGCCCTCGGGCCAGGGAACCTCTTTCACCATCTTGCCCGCCGCCTGACTGCCTAATTCCACCGGAATCTCCAAAACCGCCCCCGGCTTCTTCCGGCGGGTATCCTCTTTGCTTTGGCCGGCAATCCGTTCCAGCAGCACCTCATAAATCGGCGACACTTTCAAAAGATCTGAGGTAAGCAAGGCAATAAAGGCCACCGCCGCCACCGGCAGCAAATGCACCAAAGAGCCGGTCATTTCTGCCATCAAAAGGATACTGGTAACCGGTGACTTCACAGAACCTGACAGCACCCCGGCCATGGCACAAACACAAAATATGGGAATGTATTTTGCCGATAGCCCCATCATACTGATGGCCTGCCCAAAAATGCAGCCGGTTAATGCCCCAAAGGACAAAATCGGCATAAAAATGCCGCCGGGAATTCCGCTGCCAAAGCTGGTGCAGGTAAAGACCATCTTCACCACAAGATAGACGATCATCATCGCGATTCCGGCCCCAGCCCTTTCTGACAGTTGAATCAGGCTCTGCCCCCCGCCCAGCACCTGAGGAATCAGCAATCCGCAGGGCAGCGCAATCAGCAAAGCAACCGCGGGGTGTAAAAATGCAGGAATTTTTTGATACAGGCGGCCAATCCCCAAAAGGCTTTTATTGGCTATGGCCCCCACAACTCCACACAAAACTCCTAAAATCACCAGACAAAAATAATAGTGAATCGGCAGTTGGGGAATCTGAGTATAGCTCAGCACGGGTCTTAGCCCGAAAAAGGATTTCGACACCACGTCCGCTGTTAAAGCTGCCGTGGTTGCAGCAATTAGAATATTCGGCGAAAAGGATCTGTGAACCTCTTCCAAAGCAAACATAATTCCAGACAGCGGCGCGTTGAACGCGGCCGAAAGTCCGGCAGAAGCCCCGGCGGTAATCAGGTAATTTTCTTCTAATTTGTTTTTTGCCAATTTTTCTGCCACCGCTTGGCTTCCGCATGCTCCAATCTGAATCGAAGGCCCTTCTCTGCCCAAAGAAACACCAAAAAAAGAAGTCAGAATTCCGGCCACAAAGCGAACTGCCAATATGGTGTTCCACTTCATTTTCATGCCCAATAAAACGATCCCCTCCACTTGGGGAATCCCGCTCCCTCTGGCACAAGGCTCCAGCTTTATGAGCCAATACGTAACAAATCCCGCCACGGCGATGCAAAGCACCCACGGCAGGATCCAAATAGGATGTAATCTTAAAAAGCCATAGGCTTGCAGCGACTTCTCGGTTCCGTATTCAATCCCCAACCGGTAAAAAGTAACCAAAAGCCCCGAAACCACACCTGCAAGAATTCCTTTGTATGTAACACTCCATTTCAGCTTATTTAAGTCCGACATCATTTGATACATTCTTGATTTTCCCAATGTTCTGCCCCCAAAAGTTTACAAACCAACCGATACCCTGTTTTGTCATCCTGCCCCGCGGCTCTTGATTCAGGCATCAAACGTTTTGCATTTATCTGCCCCGTTATTATACTACAAATCCCCAGAAAAAGAAAAGGAAGAGCCTTTGGCACGGCAACCCTCCTGCCCCCCCAAAAATCGGCAAAATTAAAAAGCCGATAACAGCACAAAAAAAGAAGTCCCAACACCAAAGGCAGAAGGAACTTCTTTGTGAAATGAACAAGGATGCCGCTTGACTGTTTTATTTGCCAAAGGGTTCAAAGACCACCGGGCGATCCAACCGACCCAGGCGGATTGGCTGTGTGCCCGACTCATAATGATCCCAAAGGCTGGCAGTGGCCATCTGGCTGTTTTCATAGGTTTTAAAATAATACTCACAGGTATTTGTATTCAGAAAAGCGGTGTACCGTGTGTAATCATAAGTGTTGCGGCTGCTCACCACAGCACCTTTGGGAATTGACACACTGGACATAATGTGGAAGCAAGACTGCACCGCCTCGTCACGGGTTGCGGGCGTGGGCATATGGGTCTTGAAATATGCCGTGCGGACAAACCGCTCCGGCGAGGTATATCCCCCCGGCAGCAGCGAAGTGCCCGCCCCTTGGCCAAATGGTTTCAGCGTTAAATTGCCCCACTGGTTTTGAATGGCCTGCCCCGGGTTTACCAGCGCATAGTTGCGCAAATTTGTCATGTGCCATGAAAATTCCGGACTATTGGCCATCACCCCAAGGGGATTGTGATACATCCGGGTGCCCTGCTCGGTGCGTTCAATCACAACGCATTTTCCGCTTCGGTCGGTGGCAATCCAGTGAAGGGGGGCCACCGTCTGGGTTACCGGGTCGGGAACACCCATCAGCGAAATCTGGGGCAAAAGCTCTTCCAAATCGTTTACTGATGCACACTGCCCCAGCATATAATGAAGAAAATCCAAGGCAGCCACCGGCTGTTTTTCTTTATACTGGCGGGTTTCATATTGGGCATAGCCGGCAAAATACAACGATGCGGCGGCAAAGCCTTTTTCATTGACTCCGTCAAAAAAGCCCATCATCCGGTCATCTTCCTGGCCGATTGCGATAAAGCTATAAACATCATGAAACCGCTGCCCGTTAAACACACTTTGCCAGACATAATTCTTTGGTATCACATAAAGCTGCGGTTCAATATCATAAGAAAAGTCCATAGTTCGTCCAAAAAAGGTTTCATTTTCTTTGGACTGCAATGTAATCGAAGTACACATACTGATTTCCCTTCCCTTCGTCTTTTTTCAGATAGAATGACAGCCTGCCCAGATAAAAACACGGCAGGCTGATGGGTTCCCAGTGGGGGAACCCCAAAATAATTCTAATCAAAATAGTAATATGCCGCATAGCGCAAAGATGATACAATAGGGCACGGGGCAGTCCAGCGTTTCGCTGCCCAAAGTGCGGGGAATACGGCAAAACAAACCATAATGTGACAAATTTCAACATCCAAAAGGGGCAATCTTTATTGCATTCTCAAATCTATAATGGTATAATTTGGATGTAAGGCACAAATAAGTGCAAAGCGGGGACAAGGTGCACCACCACCTCATCCCCTGCATACGGAGAAGTAGCCTCCCTACACAACGGATAAACCGCGCAATGCAGATACAATTATAATCCATTTTTCCCCATTTGTACAGGGGTGTAAAAACGAGATGTCAATACCGTAAAAATGGATTCCCGCCCTTTGGGTTGTGTACTGCACTTGATATACGGGCGCTGTGTTATGGGTGGAAATCACGCCGTAACCGCGCTTTTTTTTGTTGCCTTACAGACAAAGGTTCGGCAAGAGCCGGGGTTTTGTGATAAAATCGCCCGTTTGATTCACTCACAACTAGAATACTTTGGCCTGGTATTCCTCCGGCCTTTCCAACCTAAGTCTGTAAGGGCAGGCAGGTAAAACCTGCCGATATGTCACGTCACAGCAAAGTGCAGCATTTCGCTTTGCACTTGAAAGCTGCGCATATTTGGCTTTCTTCCCATGACCAGTGAAACCCCACAAGGTATGGTCACAAGGCACGTTCTTTTATGAAAAATCTATTTTTCAAAATACAAAATCCGCTCCTTTTAAAAGGAGCGGATTTTGATTTACATGCGCAATACTATTCCTGTCGCTTCCAGCGAAACCTAGTCCCAAAAAACACACCAATCAGGTACGCAATCAAAATGACTGCATATGCCTTCCAGTCCAGCATCGCCCAGGTTTTGTGCCGCAGCACCAGATGATACAGAAGAAAGAAAGCAGTAAAAGCAGCACAACCGATCAAGCCCTCTCGGATAAACTTTTTCCAAAATCCTGTTTTGATACTATCACCTTTTTTCATTATTTCAGCCTGAAAAACGAATTTGTCGACCAACAGAATTTTTCCACAAACTTTTGTCAGACTGTGGAAATCCAAACAACGTTTCAAATAACCGAACCATTGCCTGTTTTTCGAACCAAATCCATTGACAAGCCCTAAAGAAACGGAAAGTCAATCAGCAGCACTGTGCAAAAGAGAACGGGGAAAACGCCCTCTCCCCTTCTCCCTTTATTTTAGCGGTCTGTCACTGCTTTTGTTCCTTCCTGTTCTTCTGCCACTGATAAAGGCACTTGCCAAAAGCAATACTGAGCAGTGCAATGAAATAAGTGCCCCAATCAATCATTTCCCAAGTTCTGTGCCGAATCGCAACCTGATACAGTACAAAAAGAACGGTACAGGCAGACAACTCTGCCAGCAAAGAAAGAAATAATTTATTCCATTGTCTTTTTTTCATCCACAAGCTCCTCTTTTTTATCTGCAAGCCGTACTGTCGGTTTTTTGTATTCTCGTTTCCAGCGCAGCCACGCCCCAATAAAGTGTGCAATCAAAAAAACGACGGCGACACTCGTATATAATTTCCAGTTAATCATCCCCAAGGATTTCCCCCGAAGAACCATATAATACGATAGAAAAAATCCGGTATAAACCAAAAGAGTCGTAAAGCATTCCATAACCGCTTTTTTCCAAAACCTCTTTTTCATTTCTCTACCCCTTTCCTCTGTGGTTTCAGCCGCAGCGAACCAGTTCCGGCTCTCTCACAGCAAAGATTTCGCCCTAACGCTTGCTCGGCTGCAAAACAACAATTCAGCCCGCCTGCGCCAAAGAAACCCATTGCCCGGGAATCCATTTTCTGTTAAAAAGCATATCACATCTCAAACCGTATGTAAATGATTCTGTTCCCTATGATTCTTCATCGGACACCTTCAAAACAAGCTCTAGGCGATCAAAAAGAGGCGTTTTCCGATGGGAAAGCGCCCCTTTTTGTATGATTCTTTATTTTTCAAACACAGCACCACACACCGCAAGATCCACAATGGAAGGCCGCCCCGATTTAAGAGTAACTTTGTTTGCCCAAAAATAAAATTTTTTTAAATTCCTTCACAAAATGGGCTCTCATTTTGCATTGATTAAAACCAAAATACCATCCATCAATTCTTTACATTTAACAATATTCACAATAATAATATTACATTTCTGTAAATATTGTTGAAAACACTATGTAACTATAGTACACTAAATATACCAAATTTTTCCATTTTATTTTAAAGGGAGTTGCATTATGAAGAATCAGACGAAAAAAACTTTTTTGATTTTTTCCGTTCTTGCTGCCGCTTTAGTTGCAGGCCTGATTGTATTAGGATTTCATTTGTCTACCCTCAATACTCCAACATATCAAAAGATAGACCCGAAGAAGACAGACGAGGGTAAGATGCTCTCCTCCCTTGGTGCAATTAACGTGCGTGAAAACGATAGTTTTCCTTTATCTTTTCACTTTCTAACCAACAACGGCTCAAACTTTGAATTTTTAAACCAGGAAGAGGATTTAGAAATTCGTACGAATGCAAAAAACATTCGTATAAAAGAGTACTATATAAAAAAATCCCCTGGGGAAAACCCTTATGTTTATACCTTACAGACCTCTTGCATGGTCGAAGGAACCGACCCGGTGGAACTGAAAGAGCTGATGATTCAGACCAAAACCAACGAATATGTCTTTGATATCGGTAAAATCAAAATACATCCCTATCCTGATAATGGAGGGCTGGACCCAGACAATATGAAAATTAGGAGCAATAGCGCTTTAAGCCATAATATTGGAATCGGAAGTTATGGCGCAGAGTATTCCAATGAGGGTACCGAACCGGCTGTAATAAAGCAAATCTTGATTGATCGCAATTTTGATTTTTTTCGCCCGCAGATTTATCTCAATGACCAGCTAATCTCGGATCCCCTGAATGTCAATATTTCGATACCACCCAAAGAAAGCCTTCGTCTTTTGATCCGCTTTGAAAAAAAAGAAAGTCCCTATGATGTATTCTATTTTGCCCCTGCAATAGTTTTAGAATCCTCCACAGAGCTTCGTCCTTCCTATGCTATAAGCGGGATATTTGGGGTTTCTGAAGCCCCTAAAATCCTATACGACAAATATTTTAAGGACTGATTTTTTTTCTGAACAGCTCGGCCCTGAAAATAAAAAAATGGAAAAGGAGCACAAAACATCAAAAAACAAAAGACAGGTAAAGTTTTGGCAGCAGTTCTGGCACTGGCTCTGGTGACGTCCATAGGCAATACAGCGGTTTTTGCGAGCCAATTGTCCTTCCCTCGAGAGAATTTACATGACATTGTTTGGGTAGACGGCGGGAAACGGTACGATGAAAACGGAAAAGTGCTTCCCCCAGATCAAGAAAATTTTATCCAACCACGTGCGGGAACACATTATTACCTTAATAACGAAACCCATCTTGGTTCTACCACTAAACGCGACCATTTTATAACCCGTAGCTGGATTAGGACACCAATCTACAAACTAGAAACAGCCCACACCGGTATAATACAGACAAAAGTAGAAGGTAGTACCACCATAAAAAATTTGGTGAAGGTTCTCTTAGGCTCCAGTTTCAGCTTCTCCTATTACGACAGTGTGGGAACTGAGACCGATGCAGATAGAAGCAAATTAAGCAAACTGGCATACTTTGTGGTATACGATAAATATAAAGCCGACAAGATACGGGTCGACTACGAAAACGATATCGGCTCTTCGAAAGAAAAAGGTGTAGGAACGGTGAGATATGAGGTTCCTGTAGACAGTATTATAGACGTAGTGTATAAATAAGCCTGTTTGCAGCGTTTCAATAAGATTGTCCGCCATATTTTTTACTATATGGAATATTTCATCGTAAGTCTTCAAAGGAAACAATCTGAAACATATTTTTTCATCCGTCGAGCACCAACAAAAGGCGGTTCCCCCGATGAAACCGGGAGGAACCGCCTTTTTATTTCGATGCGTTTTATCAATTATTTTTCAAACACAGCACCACGGGAACCCGAGGTCACATGCTGTGCATAACGCTTAATGTAACCGGTCAGCTCTTTTTGGGGAGCCTTCCATTCCTTGCGGCGCCGCTTTAGCTCCGCTTCTTCCACATGCAGGTTCAGCACACGGTTGGTGATATCCACATCCAGAATATCGCCGTCGCGAATCAGCGCAATGGGGCCGCCAACCGCCGCTTCGGGGGACACATGGCCCACTGCCGCGCCGCGGGTAGCACCAGAAAAGCGCCCGTCGGTAATCAGTGCCACGCTGGCGCCAAGCCCCATGCCGGTTAAAGCAGAGGTAGGGGTCAGCATCTCTCGCATACCCGGGCCGCCTTTGGGGCCTTCGTAACGAATCACCACCACATCGCCCGCCTTGATTTTACCGGAAAGAATCGCCTGAGAAGCGTCCTCCTCACAGTCAAAGCAACGGGCAGGGCCGGTATGCTGCATCATTTCGGGGGCAACCGCACCTTGCTTGACCACCGCGCCGTCAGGGGCAATGTTGCCTTGCAGCACAGCGATTCCGCCATCCTGACGGAAAGGGTTTTCCAACGGGCGAATAATATCTCCGTCCGCACCGGGTGCCGCCGCCAAACGCTGCTCCAGCGGGCCGGTCACCGTCAGACAGCCGGTGTGCATCTTGCCGCTTCGAGCCAGTTCCTTCATCACGGCAGGGATCCCCCCCACTTCGTTTAAATCGGTGATAAACACCGTGCTGGCCGGGTTCAGCTTACACAACTGCGGGGTATCGCGGCTGATGCGGTCAATATCGGTAATATCCAGCTTCACACCCCGCTCATAGGCCACGGCGGTCAAATGCAGCACCGAGTTGGTGGAGCATCCCAGCGCCATTTCGGTGCGCAAAGCATTCTCAAAGGATTTTTCGGTCAAAATATCGCTGGGGCGAATATCTTCTTGATACAGCTCCAGAATCCGTTCTCCGGCAGTTTTGGCCAGCTGAATCCGCTCAGACATCACAGCGGGAATGCTGCCGTTGCCGGGCAAAGCCAAGCCGATGGCCTCTGTCAGACAGTTCATGGAGTTTGCGGTATACATGCCGGAGCAGGAACCACAGGTGGGACATGCACATTTTTCTAAAGCAGTCAGTTCTGCTTCATCAATTTTTCCAACGGCATAACTTCCAACTGCCTCAAACATTTCTGAAAGGCCAAAGCGCACGCCGTTATGTACACCGGGCAGCATGGGGCCGCCGCTGACAAAAATACTGGGCAGATTCAGTCGACAGGCCGCCAACAGCATGCCGGGAACCACTTTGTCACAGTTGGGGATAAACACCACTGCGTCCAAAGGATGTGCCGTCAGCATCACTTCTACGGAATCGGCAATCAGTTCCCGGGAACAAAGGGAATATTTCATTCCCTGATGATTCATAGAAAGGCCGTCGCAGACGCCAATGGTATTAAACTCGAAGGGAACACCCCCAGCGTTTCGGATGCCGGCCTTAACCGCTTCACTGATATCTTTTAGGTGACGATGCCCCGGAATGTAATCGCTGGCGGAATTTACCACCGCAATAAAGGGGCGCTTCATTTCGTTGTCTGTCAATCCCAGCGCGCGCAGCAAAGAGCGGTGGGGGGCACGGGCGGCTCCATCCTTCATTAAATCGCTTCTCATCGTGTTTCCCTCCTAAAAGTCCCTGTTGTCTATTTTCCGTACACCAACCGTTCCAAAAGCGTTCGGCTGGCGTTGTAATACTCCACTTTTTCCGGATCCTGTTCCAAAACGGTTCCCGGAATGGCCCGAAGGGAAATCCCCAGTTCATCCAGCATGGCCAGAGTTTTAGTTTGCCCTTCGCTGTCCAGCCCCTTGAGCTGATCCGCAGTAACCAAATGGGAAAGCGGTCTGCATTCTTTCCAGGGAATCCACATGGCGGACTCTTCCTCGCTGCCTGTTGGCGAAACGCTGCCGTCCACATTTGAAAACAGCCCTCGGGTCTGCTGATGCAGCCGAAAGCTGGTTTCATCCGTCAGATAAATGACACTGCTGCCCTGTTCCAAATCGGAAAGGAACCGGGCTACACTGGTCATTTGCAGACTGGGATCACTGACCTGCTTCCCTTCTTCCATCACAATCAGGTACGAGTTGATGCTCACAAGCACCCGCCCGTCCCCATTCAAATCCTCGCCATATTGAGCAATTTGCTGTTCCAAGGCAGCGGTCAGCGCTTCGGGATAGCTGGTCTGTGTCAAAAGCGCAATCTGATAGTCCGGCTCTTCTTTGGAAGCGAGCTCGTAAATCACGCCCGCCGCCAGCGCTATCACCAGCAGCGCTATCAGCAAGTGAAATTTATGGTAATACCAAAAATTTTCCCATTTGCTTTTGGGGGACTTCGGGTTAGTCCCGGCATTGGCCGGGCGAATCTTTTCTTCCCCCGCGTTCCACAGATACCGATCCCTTGCCAAAGTTATCTCACTCCCTGGGCTTCATGGTGGGGAACAACAGCACGTCGCGAATGGATGCGCTGTCTGTCAGCAGCATTGCCAGACGATCGATGCCCATTCCCATACCGCCGGTGGGCGGCATGCCGTATTCCAGCGCAGTGATAAAATCTTCATCAATCATGTTGGCCTCTTCATCGCCTGCTTCGCGCAGTTCCATTTGATGCTGGAAGCGTCCTCTTTGATCAATGGGGTCATTTAGCTCGGAATACGCATTGGCAAATTCCCGGCGGGTCATGAACAGCTCAAAGCGTTCCACCAATTCAGGGATTTCTTTCTTACGCTTGGTCAGAGGAGAAACCTCCACCGGGTAATCATAAATAAAGGTGGGCTGTACCAGCTCGTTTTCCACCTTCTCTTCAAAGAATAGATTCATAATGTCGCCCCAAGTGTTGGTGGCTTTCACTTCCAGACCCAGCTTTTTGGCCTCTTCACGGGCCCGCTCGGTGTCACCCTTAAAGGAAAGGAAGTCCACACCGGCATACTGCTTGATGGCGTCATTCATGGTCATGCGGCAGAAAGGTAGCTTCAGGCTGATTTCATCCTCCTGATAGGTGATTTCTTCCGTACCGCACACTTCTTTTGCACAGGCGTTGATCAGCTTTTCGGTCAAATCCATCATGCCGTGATAGTCGGTATAAGCCTCATACAGCTCAATGGTGGTAAACTCCGGATTGTGCTTTACATCCATGCCCTCGTTGCGGAACAGACGGCCAATCTCATAAACCTTTTCCATGCCGCCCACAATCAGACGCTTTAAGTAAAGCTCCGGCGCAATACGCAGGTACAAATCCAAATCCAGTGTATTGTGATGAGTGATAAAAGGCCGGGCAGCAGCACCGCCGGGAATCAGATTGAGCACCGGGGTTTCTACTTCCACATAACCTCTTTCGTCCAAAATATTGCGAATGGTGCGAATGATTTTGCTGCGCTTTTCAAAGGTATCTTTCACTTCCGGATTTACAATCAAATCCACATAGCGCTGGCGATACCGCAAATCGGTATCTTTCAGGCCGTGGAACTTGTCCGGCAGCGGCAAAAGGGATTTTGCCAGCAAAGTAATGCTTTTGGCGTGAACAGAAATTTCGCCCCTGCGGGTGCGGAACACAAAGCCAGTGACACAGGCCAAATCGCCGATATCCCAATTGGCCAGGCCATGATAAGCCTCTTCGCCGATATCATCTATTTTTAGGTAGACCTGAATCCGCCCGCTGCGATCCTGAATATCCATAAAACTGGCTTTGCCCATGTCGCGCCAGCTCATAATGCGTCCGGCCAAAACCACATCTTTGCCTTCCATCTCTTCAAACCGGTCACGAATATCCTGCGCAAACGCATCCCGCTCACACACAGTAATTTCAAAGGGATCCTTATCCGCCTGCTGCAGCGCCGTCAGCTTGTCCCTGCGAATTTGCAGCAGCTCGCTGATATCCTGCTGTTCCTGCTCCACAGGCTCTTTTGTCTTATCGCTCATCCTTAACTACCTCTCCTGTTTCCTTAGATAATCTGCCGCCCGGCGGCAAGGGGTCTGTGCAAAAACGGGGCAGGGTGAAAATTTTCACTCCCGCCCCGCATTCTTTACGCTTTTTTTCGGAACTGGCTTATTTAGAAATTCCCAGTACTTCGTACTCTATCGTACCCACCGGAACTTCCACCAACACCTTGTCGCCCACGCCATGGCCCAACAGAGCCTTGCCCACGGCAGATTCATCCGAAATTTTGCCCTGCAAAGGATTTGCCTCGTTAGAGCCCACAATTTTATATTCCCGAATCGACGACGGTTTGCCTTCCGGTGTTACCCGAACCTCTACCTTAGATCCGATATGGATATTTTCGTTGTTCAGTTCGTCTTCATCAATGACGACCACATTTTTCAGCATTACTTCAATGTCCGCAATGCGGGCCTCCATAATTGCCTGATCGTTCTTTGCTTCGTCATATTCGCTGTTTTCCGACAAATCACCAAACGACAAAGCTACCTTAATTTTTTCGGCAACCTCTTTTCGTTTAACCGATTTTAAATATTCTAACTCCTGCTCCAGAGCCTCTAACCCTTCTTGGGTTAAAATGACTTGCTTTGCCATCAGTTATTAACCACCTTTATCAGTGAATCTATATCCGCAATACATCCATTATAGTAAACAAGTATGAGTCTGTCAACGCTTATTTGGATGCCTCAGCCGCGGAAGAAGCACCACTGGATTCGCTGACGTTTCCGCTGTCTGTCCCGGGAATCTGCTGCACATCAGCACCCTGAGTCACCAACGCCGACACAGCTGTTTGAAGCTGGGGATCCTCTAAAGCAGACAAAGAGCGGCGCAAAAGCAAATCCTTTTTCTCTTGGGTCATTTGCACTGCCATGTCCACATCCACACCCACACCGTTAAAACTGCTCCCGTCAATGCGGGTGTAATATCCCACAGAAATTTGAATCGCAGAGCCGTCCGACAAAGGAATCACTTCGTCCTTTGTGCCGTATCCGGCAGTTTTTTCCCCCACCAGCTTGCCCTTTTTATAATCCTTTATGTCTGCGGCAAAAATTTCTGCCGCTCCATAAGTGCTGGAATTGACAACCAGACTAATCGGCAAATTGATTTCGCCGGACTTAGAACTGTATTCCACCGTGGTTTTTCCATTCTTGTCCACATAGCTGACCGAGCTGCCCGCCGGCAAAAATTCATCCAGAACAGAAGCCATAACTTCTGCGCTTCCACCGGAATTGTTGCGCAGATCTACTACCAGCCCCACCACTTTTTTCTCTGTCAGGCTGTTAATGGCAGAAACGAATTGATCTTTGGTCGAGTTTTGGAACTCTGAAATGGAAATATAACCCACGTTTCCGTTGATGACAGAAGAAGTAACCGTCATGCGCTGATATTCTGCCCGGGTCACGGTCACGTCCAGCTTTTGGGTGCTGGTCTGCTCATTTTCGGTCACACTGCGCAGCACCCCAAGCTTTACCGTGGTACCCACGGTTCCGTCCAGGCGATTCACCGCTTCTCCATAGGTCAGGCGGATAACCTCTTTGCCGTCAATCGAAACGATCACATCGCCCTTTTGCAGGCCGAACTTGGCTGCCGCAGAATTGGGAAGCACCTCAATGACTTCCATATTTCCATCGGCATCCTGAATGGTGCGGATACCAACACCCACCGATTTTTTGGAAGTGGAACTCAGATAATTCTTATATTTTTCGGCAGACATATATTTGGCCCCGGCATCGCCCAGCCCGGCAATATAGCCGGCAGCAATTCCATCATTCAGTTCTGTTTCGCTGATTTGGCCGATATAATCCTGCCGCGCTTTTTGATCGATTTCGCTCAGCTTGGTGTACATAGCCTGCCGTTTATTCACATCTGCAACCTTGTCGTTAAACCGATTCATTGCATAGGAATACGTCAGAGAAACGGTAATGGCAGCTGCCACAAAAACCATTGCCGCCGCCGCGCCAAGCGATACTTTTTTGCTCATAAGCTTTCCTCTACTTTAACATCATTTGAACCACTTCATGGGATTCTGTGCCACACCGTTGACGCGAATCTCAAAATGCAGGTGAGGTCCGCTGGAGTCGCCCGTGCTGCCCACATAACCGATTACCTGGCCCTTTTTCACCACATCGCCGGTGTTGACCAGAATCTTGCTGGCATGGGCATAACGGGTGGAATACCCGCCGCCGTGGTCTATGTAAGCGCAAAGCCCATAACCGCCGCCCCAGCCGCTGTGAACCGCCATAATCACCTTACCGGAATCCGCCGCCACAATGGGCTTGCCATAAATTCCGGATCCGGCGATATCAATTCCCTTGTGGTTTCGCCCATCGCCCCAATAGGAGGATAGCTTAGTATACCCCGGAACCGGCCAAGTAAACTGCCCTTTGCTCACATAACCGCCGCTGGCCTGATTATTGCTGTTATTCCCAAGGCTGGCATAGTAATCTTTATACCACTTGTCAATTTCACCATCCACCTTTTTGCGCTCTGCCGCAAGCCGGTTATTTTCTGAATTGGTGCTGACCACATTGGCGCTCAGCTCTACCAGTACCCGAGAGCTTTCTGTCAAAAGTCCGGTCAGTTCCTGATTTTTGGTGTCCAGCTCTTTGCGTGCTGCAGCCGCATTCTGCCGGTTAACCTCAATCTGTTCTTTTTGGGTTTTAATAGAAGCCATGTCTTTTTTCAGCGCTTCGATCACCTCATTGTCATGCTGAGAGATCGAGCGTGCCAGCTCTGCCTTATCCAAAAAATCCATCACATCCTGGGAGCCCAGAATCATTTCCAGCTGAGAAGATTCTCCCAACAGATAAATCGCCCGAATTCTTTGCTTGAGCTGATCCACATTTGCGTCAATACTGGCCTGTTTTTCTGCAATTTCCGCTGCCTTTTGGCGAATATCTGCATCCAAAGCGGCAACCTGTGCATTCAAGGTATCAATTTGGCTCTGAACATTTGACACCTGAGTGTCCAACGCATCTTTATACTCTTGCTGCTTGGCCTTGTCTGCCTTAAGCTGTTTCAATTTGGCTGCTGTTTGCTCTTGTTGCTTTTTCAAAGCACTTTGCTTCTGCTGAAGCTGATTCAAAGCAGAATCGGCTCCAACCGCCGGGGGAATCGATCCAAAAGCAACCATCACCGCCAAAGTAACCGCCAAAACAGAACGCTTTCCCTTAAAACCCAATGGAACTTCCTCCTTCTTTTAAATACTTGCCAATTGAAATTCCGCCGCCCACGGCACCGAAAAAAGCACCCGCGCCGATAAACAGCAAAATAATATTTCCAAGCACGCTTCCCAAAGGCAGCGGTTGGAAAAACGGAACAATGTCCGTGATCGTCTGAAGCGTTTTGTTATACACCAGCGACAAAAGTCCGCTGGACACCAAGCCCGAAAACAGCCCGATGATAATTCCTTCCACCACAAAGGGGATCCGAACAAAGCTGTTGGTGGCCCCCACCGATTTCATCACACTGATTTCCAATCTGCGGGAAAACATGGTAATGCGGATGGTGTTGGAGATAATGAACACCGAAACCAAACTCAAAATCAAAACAATCCAAAAGCCAGCCGTTGTGACCAAATTGTCCAGGCTTGTCAGCTTTTGCGCCACATCGGAATAGTCCCGAACCTTATAGACCCCTTCCAGGGCACTGATTTTTTGGGCAGTTTCTTTATACTGGGACAAATCCTTCATTTTAACCTTAAATACATCGTTTAGGGGATTGTCTTCGCCCAAAAGGCTGCTGAATATTGTTCCATCGTCTCCCATAGACTCCATCAACTTTTCAAGGGCTTCTCCTTTCGGGACAAATTCACAGCTTTCCACATTCTCAAGCTTTTTCATCTCTTCGCCCACCTGTATGGATTTCAGGGTGGGTAAGTTATCGGCCATATAAACCGTAATGGAATTATCCTCTTCCAAAGAGGTCATCGCCATATTTAAATTCATCGAAAACAGAGTGGCGGCACCCGTCATCAAAAGACAGGCAACCAGAACCCCCACCGAGGCAAAGGACATCATCCGGTTTACCCAGATATTCTTTACCCCTTCTTTCAGCAAATACCGTACACTGCTAAACCTCATGGGATACCTCCTCCATTGCCAGGTTACAGCTGTCTGCCACGACCTGTCCGTCGTGGATTTCGACCACCCGGCGTCGGAAATGCTTGACCAGCCTGTGTTCATGGGTAACCATTAACACAGTGGTACCCCTTCGGTTAATTTCACTTAACAGCCCCACAATTTCAAAAGAGAGAGCCGGATCAATATTTCCGGTGGGCTCGTCCGCAATAATCATGCTGGGATTATTGACCAAAGCACGCGCCAAACCAACCCGCTGCTGTTCTCCGCCAGAAAGCTCTTTCGGCCGGCAGTTTGCTTTTTCTTTCAGTCCCACTAAATTTAATATGTACGGCACCCGCTTGCGGATATCCCGCTGAGAAGCCCCCACCACATGCATGGCAAAAGCCACATTGTCAAACACCGTCATTTTGTCAATCAGCCGAAAGTCCTGAAACACAATTCCCATGGTGCGGCGCACATAAGGGATATCACGTTTTTTCACGGTAGAAAGCTTGCGGCCGTTTACAATAATTTCTCCGCTATTGGGGAATTCCTCGCACATAATCAGCTTCAGGAATGTACTTTTTCCTGCGCCGGAGGATCCTACGATAAATACGAATTCCCCTTTTTCCACTTTCAGGTTTACATTGCGAAGAGCCTCGGTACCGTTGCCATAGGTCTTGCAAACATCTAAGAATTCTATCAATGCCATCGCTCCATAATTTCAGAATTTCCCCACAGTGTGTTCCCGCTTTCGCCGCCTTTTGCGCCGAAAAAACAGCGGTGATTCCCTCTAAAAATCAACACCCATTGGTATGTTTACATAATACCAATGGGCGAAAGATTTATAGTTCTTAAAAAGAATATATTTGTAATATTTCTGTAATATTTATATTCTTTTTACTCAAAATTTAACCGGATTCGAGGACAGGTATTTCTTAACCATCAGCGCAACCTTAAATACGATCGCGTCCTCAAATTCACGCAAATCCAGCCCGGTAATTTTTTTGATTTTCTCCAGCCGGTACACCAGCGTATTGCGGTGAACAAACAGCTTGCGCGAAGTTTCGGAAACGTTCAGGTTGTTTTCAAAGAACCGCTGAATGGTAAACAAAGTTTCGTGATCCAGCGACTCAATGGAGCCGCGCTTAAACACTTCTTTCAGGAACATTTCACAAAGGGTGGTGGGCAATTGATAAATCAAACGGGCAATTCCCAGATTGTCATAGCTGACAATAGATTTTTCCGTATCAAATACTTTGCCGACTTCTAACGCCACCTGTGCTTCCTTAAAGGAGCGGGCCAAATCTTTAATGCCCACCACAATGGTTCCGATTCCCACCACACAATGGGTATAGAACTCACTGGAAAGGGTATCTACAATGGAGCTGGCCAGTTTATCCAAATCTTTTGGTTCGATGCCTGTGCGGATTTCCTTAATCAAAGCGATATCTGTTTCATTGATGTTGATGATAAAATCCTTGTTCTTGTCGGGGAACAGATTTTGAATGACATCATAAGCAGAAATATCCGATTTATTAGAAATCTTAATCAGCATACAGACACGGTTAACATCTGAGTTAAAATGCAGTTCCCGGGCTTTTAGATAAATGTCGCCGGGCAGAATATTGTCCAAAATCACATTCTTAATAAAATTGCTGCGGTCATACTTTTCGTCGTAATACTGCTTAATGCTGCTCAGCGAAATAGACAGCAAATTCACATATTTTATCGCTTCGCTGTCGCTGCCAGAAACAAAAACGGCATATTCCGGGCGGGGCCGACTGCCAAAGGACTTGTAAGTGTATCCGCCGACTACAAAGGGATTGGGCGAAGCAATCGTATCCGGAGTGACGCTTTCGTTGACTTCGCCAATGCGACCAAGCTCACTGCAGGCTATAATTACCGAGGTCTCGTCAATAACACCTATCGTTCTGTCAATCGCGTCACGCATTTGGTGGATAACTCCCTGAAACAGTCTGTTTGACATGATGCTCCCTCACTTTATCAGTTTTCCAGTCATCTGGATTAGTAAAAACAAAAACATTATTTTATGGTTCATTATATTTTACACAAATTTTGATGAAATTTCAAGCATACATCCAATTATTTGTTAAAAGAGTTTCAAAAAAGGAATCAAAATGTTCCAAAACGCCTCCGAAAAGCAACTTTTTCCGGCGGCGCATCCGTTTTTGCTTAAAATTGCCATTATTCGCCAACGATTTGGCGGTATCCCTGGGGATCCGTATCCCCCTCGGTACTGAAAAGAAGAATTTGTGAACTTTCATCCAGACCCATGCGCCGTTTGGTATCATACAGCTGCGGCGAATGGCAAAGCTGCTGCAGTAAGCCAACCCCCACTGCACCGGATTCCCCGGAAATCACCGCCGGGTCACCGTTTTGAGGATGTGCCAGCATTCTCATGCCCTGCTCGGTAACCCAATCGGGGCAAGAGGCAAAGAAAGATGCATAATCCCGCAGAACCGGCCAAATAAGAGGGTTCGGCTCCCCACAGTTGAGTCCTGCCATGATAGTCTCTGAAATGCCGCCCACAGCCACCGGTTTTCCGGTTCCCGCCTGAGCCGATTCGTAAATGCACGCAACCGTGTCCGGCTCCATAATGGTAACACAGGGCGGCGACGGCCGGAATTGCTGAACCAAAAATGCCAGAACACCCCCTGCCATGGAACCGACCCCTGCCTGCAAAAACACATGGGTCGGTTTTTCTGCTTTGTACTGCCCGCGCATTTGTTTCAAGGCTTCAGCTGCCATGGTGGTGTATCCCAAAGTAATATCACGGGGAATCTGGTAATATTCGGCGGTTCCGGTGTCCTGCACCAAAAACTGCCCGTTCTGTTTTGCCCAATCCGCCGCCAAACGCACTGTATCATCATAATTCATCTGGGTAACTTCCACCGGGGTATTGTTGATGCTGCGAATGGCCTGCACCCGGCTTTCTTTAGAACCCTTGGGCATAAAAACCCTTGCCCGGCAGCCGAATATCGAAGCCGCCCAAGCCACGCTTTTCCCGTGGTTTCCATCGGTAGCCGTTACAAAAACGATATCTTTGCCGTTGCGCTCCACATTTGCTTCCATCAACGCCTTATAATCTGGCTTGTCCAGCCCCAAGCGCTCAGCAAGAAGCCGGGCAATGGCATAAGAGGCACCCAAACCTTTAAACGCATTCAGGCCAAACCGATGGGATTCGTCTTTTACATAAACGCCGCCCACCCCCAACTTCTGCGCCAGATGGGGCAAAGACACCAAAGGTGTTTCCCGGTATTGGGGCAAGGACTGATGAAACGAACGGGCAGATTTTAATTCCTGTTCCGTAAAATAAGAAAATTGGGGGTCAGAAATCGGGTTTCCCGGCAAAATAGATATGGCTCGATTCATAGAAAGTGCCTCCTTTATTCTTAGACTGAAAAAAGCCCTACGTTGTAAACGCATGGCTTTTTTCTGCCCGCCGCCAAACAATTCCAAAAGAATTTGGCTGCGGCAATGATATCCGTTCTGTTAATTGCTGTCAGTGTACCATGGTCTCGACAGAAACACAAGCTGCGTCGGTTGGCTCCTCCTTTTTCGGGGGCTCCGCCGCACGGCGCACCCAAGACATCGCGGCAGAAAGGCCGGCGCCGCCCACCGCATTGCCCACAGACATAACCAGAATACAAATCATGCTCTTTGTGGTCATACCGGCCATCAAGAAATAAAACATATTAGCAACACAGTGCTCAAATCCGCAAAGAATAAACAGCATCACGCTGAAAATAACACCCAGATATTTTCCCACCGAATGTGGGTTGTTTTTAAAACCATCCACCGCAATAAACATCAGCATGCCGCAAAAAATGGCCAACAGGAACAGGCTAAGATAGGTATCGTCCAGCTTTGCCTGAGTAATCTGAATGGCTTTTTCCTGAAGCTTTTGCCCATGTCGGGTAAAAGACAGCAACGTGCTGGTTAAAAAAGTTCCGGTATAATTTCCGCACCAGACCAACAACAAAAAAATCCAGTGGTTCATGTTAAGGTAAGAAACATACCCAACCTGCCCGGTAAACAGTTTCCACCCGAACGCACAAATCGTCATTAGTCCAAATGAAAACAGGAACGCTCCCATAACCGGATCTTTGGAAGACAGGTATATCGTGCATCCCAATGCAATGCCTATCCCCGCTAATATGGCAAGAAGAAACGTTCCTGCCCAAGATTTCGTGTCTTTCATATCAGCACCTCTTTTTCCCCAATTGCAGACTTTTTTAAAAATTTGCCGCACTGCATTACCGCATTGAAACAACAGTGCCCGCCCCCACACAAAAATGTAGGATATGGCTCAAGCTCGGATTTTTATGCCGCATGGCCCAAAAGCCACACTATGCAAACAAATTTTATCGAAACAACTCAAGAGGATGACCGCTGCCATAGTTTACCCCCCGGTTGTTTGCGACAACGAAAGCGTCTTTCGTTTTTACCGCGAGGATATTATAGCATAAAAGAGCCTTTAAAACGTCTTTTTACCCGCCCCGCAAGTTCTTTCCTGTCCCCCACAGCAATTTGTTACAATTTCTATTTCGACAAAATTCTTGCCTTTTTTCTGTATCACTGAATTTTTAAAGAGCTCTTTAAATCACCTTCCTGAAATTTGGTTTTCAATCAGCAATTTTGGCAGATTCATTAGACAAAGATTACAACAAAAAGCCCCGGAATGCTAAAAATACGCATTCCGGGGCTTTGCATTAAATTCATGTTGCTGATTTAAAAAGCAGAAACAACGATTGGTAAAATCGCCTTATTCCACTACTCCGCCTTCTACTACCAGGTTTTCAGGAGCTACTGCTTCGCCATAAACGGGTTTGAGTGTTGCTTCAAAGTCCTTATGGAAAAAGTTTTCTTTGCCCAGCTCTTTGATTTCTTCATTGAGCCAGTCAAGCAATTCTTTGTTACC
Source organism: Clostridium minihomine (assembly GCF_900240385.1). Lineage (GTDB taxonomy): Bacteria > Bacillota > Clostridia > Oscillospirales > Acutalibacteraceae > Faecalispora > Faecalispora minihomine. The sequence continues at coordinate 194,701 of NZ_OEQH01000004.1, forward strand.
CTTCTGAACTGCCGGGGCAATGGTATCGATATCACCAAGGCTCTCAATGCCTACGGTAAATCCGGGATTTTGCAGCGCCCAAGCCAGAACTTCTGTGTTGTCGGTGGAGAATGCATCGCCGCGTCCATCCAACAGAGCGTTATAGGTTTCGGTATACTGGTCATACTTTTGCAGCTTAATCTCGGGATGATTTGCAGTAAAATAGGTTTCAGCGGTGGTTCCTTTTGCCACAATCAAGGTTTTGCCTTCCAGCTGTTTTGCATCGGTAATCAGCGCCTTATCCGGGCTGACAACGCCCAAAGCTACTTTCATATAAGGCAAAGCGAAATCTACAGACTCCTTGCGCTGTTCTGTTACGGTAAAGTTTGCCAGAACGATATCTACTTTGCCGGTTTTCAGGTATTCCACACGGCTGGCGGGCTCCAGAGAAACATATTCCACATCAACACCCAGATCTTTTGCGATCCGCTCTGCGAAGTAAACATCATAGCCCTGATATTTGCCGTTGGCATCTACATAGCCAAAGGGGTTTTTATCGCTGAATACACCGATAATAACTTTGCCGCTGTCTTTGATTTCCTGTAAAGAACGAGCGTTGGCTCCGCTTTGTGCAGCGGAAGAAGTTTCTCCGGCTCCGCTTTCGCCGGAAGAAGTATTATTGGAAGAGCAGCCTGCGAACAGGCCGATGGACAAAGTCAGTGCAAACGCAAGGGAGAGCGCTTTGATTCTTTTTTTCATAATAGTCCCTCTTTTCTGTTATTCAAAAGTGAATATATTCAAAAACCGCTGCAATCGTTCGGTTTTTGGCCGGGTGAAAAAGGCCTCCGGTTCCCCGGATTCCACAATTTCGCCGCCGTCCATAAAAATAACACGGTCGGCAATCGCTCTGGCGAACTGCATTTCATGAGTGACAATCACCATGGTCATTCCGCCTTTGGCCAGCTCCAGCATTACATCCAGCACTTCCCTGACCATTTCCGGGTCAAGGGCGGCTGTCACTTCGTCAAACAGCATGATCTCCGGCTGCATCATCAAAGCGCGCACAATGGCTACCCTTTGCTTTTGCCCGCCCGAAAGCTGACGGGGATAGGAATTAATTTTATCTAAAAGACCCACCCGTTCCAAAAGCTTTTCCGCCATCTGTTTGGCTTCTTCTTTCTGCCGGCCCTGCACCTTTAAGGGGCCCAGCAGAACATTATCCATCACAGTCATATGGGGGAACAGCTCATAGCTTTGAAACACCATGCCGATTTTCTGCCGGATCTGGCTCCATTTGGCCGTACCGTCTGTTAAAATCTGGCCGCCCAAAAGTATCTCTCCGGACTGGATCGGCTCCAGCCCGTTAATACATCGCAGTAATGTACTCTTTCCACAGCCCGATGGGCCGATGACCACAACGACTTCGCCCTTTTGAACCGTCAGGGAAACGTCTTTTAATACATCCGCCGAGCCGTAATCTTTTTTCAGATTTCGGATTTCCAACAGAACTTCTGTATTTTCCATGTGTTTCTTCCCCCCTTATCCTTGCCATCTCTTTTCCAGTCTTCCCGCCAAACGTGAAATGGGGAAACATACCAGAAAATACAGGAAAAAAATTGCTCCATAAACCCACAGAGCCGCACTGGGCGCCGTGTAACGGTTTGCTTCAATAATTTGCTGCCCCACCTTCAAAACCTCTACCACACCGATCATCACAATTAAAGAGGTGGTTTTGACCATGCGCGTGGTCAGGTTAATGGCCAGCGGCAAAAGCCGCCGAAAGGTTTGGGGTATGATAATATGCTGATAAATTTGTGCGCTGGTCAATCCCAGCGCCCGGCCGCTCTCGTACTGATGCTTTGGAATTGAAATCAATGCTCCGCGCACCAGATCGCCCATTTCTGCCGTTCCCCAGAACACAAAAACGATAATAGCCGACAATTCACCAGAAAGATGAACATTAAAGGCTTTGGTCAAGCCGAAATACACCAAAAACAAAAGCACCAGCTGGGGCATAATGCGAACCGCTTCCAGATAGATGCGCGTCAGTGCCTTAATAATCGGATTTTTTAAGGTCATAATCATGCCCAACACAATCCCCAGCACCATAGAAATCGCCACCGAAAGAAATGCAATGCGCACAGTAATCCAAAGGCCTTCCAAAAGGCGCAGCATATTTCTGCTGTCCAGCAATATGCTAATTCCCAAATCCTGCATAGCGCATCTTCCTTTCCAACAGCGAAGAAGCAATCGAAATCGGCAGCAGAATGACAAGATACGATGTCACCAGCAGGAACAGAGCTTCATCTGTTTTGTAATATAATCCAATCAGATCTTTGGCTACATACATTAAATCCGCCAGCGCAACCACGCTGAATACAGACGTTTCCTTAATTAAAAAGATAATATTGGCACAAAAGGCCGGAACCGAAACCGAAACCGCCTGAGGCAGCACTACATACCGAATAATCTGGGCATGCTCCAGCCCGATACTCAGCCCGGCTTCGATTTGATTTTTTTCCACAGATTCTAACCCGCTGCGGAAGGCTTCTGCCATATAGCTGCCGCCCAAAAAGGACAAACCCAGCACAGCACAGCTTTCAGAACTAATAACGACCCCAAGCTTTGGCAGCCCGAAGTACAGGAAAAACAGCTGCACCAAAAGAGGCGTGTTGCGCGATAATTCGATGTACACGCCGATTACCCTGCGCAAAACAGGGACTTTATAATATTGAATCAGGCTGCAAAACAGCCCAATCAGTAAAGAAAAGAAAATTCCCCACAAGGCGATCCGCAGTGTCAAACCGGCTGCGGTAACATACATGGGTGCGTATTCCGCCATAAAATCAAAATCCAAGACTTGATTCCTTTCTTCATTCCAATTCAGGAAAAAAGGCATTGCCTCTTTTTCCTCTGTCTATGATACGGCGTTCCCCTAAAAGGCGTTCGCTTAATTTCTTAGTAATCATATATGAATTACGGATTATATATTACTATATTTCTTTCTCAGTGTCAACTGAAACAAATAATTTTTGAAAAACCTGGCAAAAACCGCATCGCTCTTCCTAATTTGTTTGTGCTAACACAACAGAAAATAAAAAAATTAAAAACGCCTTAAAAAATGCCGCTTTTTTTCAACTTACTGAATAATACCGCAAAAAGCCGCCGGACAACCGGCGGCTTTCCGCCTAACAATCTGTTGTTACAGCTCAAAAACCATAGGGGTATAGTGGGTATCCTGACGCAGAAAACCCAAGTATTCATAAAGCTTTTTTCCTTGATTGGTCGCTTGCAAATCCACGTGGCAAAGCCCTTTCTGGCGGGCATCTTCCAGTGCCATTTTTACCAATTTGGCGCCCACACCCTGCCCACGGCATTCCGACTTTGTGTAAACATTCATCAGAGTCCCGGTTTTTCCATTTAGGGCGGTGGGCCCTGCGGGCTTTTCCTGCACCAACATCAGAACCGTTCCCATAAGCTGACCATCTTCCTCTGCCACATAGCCCATTAGGTCTGTGCCCAAATGCTTTTTCAGATATTCGGGCAATTGGCTTTCTACAGCCGCGGTTTGTTCCGGAGTCAAATAACCCCAATCTGCAATTAAATAAGAAACACGCATGGTAACAAGCTGCTCAATATCTTTTTGTTCTGCCGTTCGAAATACCATAAAAAACTCCCCCTCCTGCCGCATCCGCGGTAAAAAATCAGCATTCAGTTCCCCTGTTGTTAGCCGCACAAGCAAACCGAATGTTTTTTCTTTTTTCCATATGAAAACACGCCTCCTGCCCTGGGCAGGAAGCGTGAACATAACCCAGCGTGCGCTGGTGGCTGGGCTGGATGGATTCGAACCATCGCGATGACGGAGTCAAAGTCCGTTGCCTTACCGCTTGGCTACAGCCCAATATTACGATTGAATCAAAACGAGGCAAAAATTTTCATCTTTGCCTCGCCTGTTTTTAAATGGGGTGGAAGATGGGATTCGAACCCACGATCTCCAGTGCCACAAACTGGCGCTTTAACCAGCTAAGCTACATCCACCATATTGGCGCGCCAAAAGGGATTCGAACCCCTGGCCTACTGCTTAGAAGGCAGTTGCTCTATCCTGCTGAGCTATTGGCGCAAATGTCTTGGAGCGGGTGATGGGAATCGAACCCACACGACCAGCTTGGAAGGCTGGAGTTCTACCACTGAACTACACCCGCAGCTCAAAGCGACTTGTGTATTATACCATGTCCAAAGACAGATTGTCAAGATAACTCATTAAATTATTTGCAGGCTGTGCTGCCTTTTTCTCAATCATAAGACGGCAATTCTATTTTTCTTTCGGTTTTGTTTCAAAACCAGCCAATGGATTTCCGCATCCACTTTCAAATTTTCTTCTCAAATCTATAAAGTTTGAAGTAGTAGAGAGAAAACTCGTTTGATTTGGTTCTATCTTATCTTCCATTTCCCTTTGGAATGATATAGAATGGATATAGAAATATATGGGAATTAAAGCATATCATAAGATGTTCCACTGAAACCCAATCGAGCGTGCAGCCAATTGGCCAGAAAGCAGGTGAGATATCAATGATGCACTTAGTATTAACTGATCAATATACTCTATTATATTTTATCGTGCAAATCGGGATTTTAGCTACTTTAATGCGGACGATATTGCAAATAGAAAAAAGAGCCGGTATTAAAAAGAAATCGTCTCGGAATTATTTTTTCTTTTTTTCCATCCTATTGCTCTTATTTAACTATGTTTACTTAAGCCTGCATTATGCTTTGAAATAAGCCAGTGCTTTGATTTGATACCTATAGTAAAAATCCCTGCAAATCACAAAAATGCGTCTTGAACAAGGTTTTAAACCGATTCAAGGCGCATTTCTTCATTGAAGCATAAACGATATCATTATTAAATGATTTGCAACTTGATTTCGTCATTCTCTTCTGTAACCGCAATGCCCGATAAGGCTTCTTCGCTGTGTTCCACAATTTGAGAAGCAATTTGATCCTCTACCTTGCGGCGAATCAAATTACGCAGATCACGGGCTCCGCTTTTCCCGCCAATGGCGTGTTCCGCCAGCCACTGCACTGCTTTCTCTTCATAAGCAAAGCGAATTCCTCGTTCTTGCAGCGTTCCGGTGTATTCTTCCAGCATCAAAACGGCAATTTTGCGGAAATCCTCTACCTTCAGCGGGCGGAATACAATCACTTCGTCCACACGGCTTAAAAACTCCGGGCGCAAAAAATCAGACAAAGCCTTCATGGCCTTTTCACGGCTGGCATCGGCTTCTGTTTTGTTAAAGCCCAATGCGCCTTCCTTTTTCTCACTGCCCGCGTTGGATGTCATCACAATAATGGTATTCTCAAAATTCACGGTACGTCCCTGAGCGTCGGTGATTCTGCCTTCATCCAAAATCTGAAGCAAAATATTCATCACATCGGGATGTGCTTTCTCAATTTCGTCAAACAACAAAACGGAATACGGGCGTCGGCGCACTTTTTCGGTTACCTGACCGGCCTCATCATAGCCCACATATCCGGGCGGAGAACCGATAATCCGGGAAACGGAATGTTTCTCCATAAATTCAGACATATCCAACCGAATCAGAGTTTCCGGCGAATCAAACAATTCTTTGGAGAGCACCTTGGCCAGTTCTGTTTTTCCCACACCGGTGGGCCCCACAAAAATAAAGGAAGCGGGACGGCGGCGGGGACTGATCTGCACACGGCTGCGGCGAATGGCAGCGGCCACGGCGGCCACGGCCTCATCCTGACCGATTACCTTTTGGTTCAGCACAGATTCCAAAGCCGAAAGCTTTTTCAATTCATTTTCCTGCACACGGCTGGCCGGAATTCCTGTCCAAAGCTCAATGACATGAGCCAAATCCTCTATCGCTACATCGCGCCCCAAAGCCTCCGGCATTAAAACGCGGGTTTTTTCTTCTAAACGGGCAATTTCCCAGCGTACTTCCGCCAACTTTTCATAATCCGGATCAATGCCGTCAATCGTCAGATCTGTTTCTTTCTGGCGAAGCTGATCCAGCTCAAACACAGCGGTATCATAATCTGCCATTTTCTGATTGCGAAGTGCGGCACTGGCACAGGCCTCATCCAGCAAATCGATGGCTTTGTCGGGCAAAAAGCGATCGCTGATATACCGCTCTGAAAGTACCACGGCACGGCGCACCACGTCATCCGGCACATGGACCCGATGGAATTCCTCATAATAGCCTTTGATTCCCATCAGAACCCCCACGGTTTGTTCCACCGAAGGTTCTGTGATGCGAACCGGCTGAAAGCGGCGTTCCAGGGCACTGTCTTTTTCAATATATTTTCGGTATTCCGTATAAGTGGTGGCACCGATGACCTGAATTTCGCCACGAGACAAAGCCGGTTTTAAAATGTTGGCCGCATTCATAGAGCCTTCTGCATCGCCGGTTCCCACCAGGTTATGAACCTCGTCAATAAACAAAATGACATCGCCGTCAGCCTTTACCTCATCCACCAGTCCCTTAATGCGGCTTTCAAACTGACCTCGGAATTGGGTTCCGGCCACCAAAGCCGTTAAATCCAGCAGGTGAATTTCTTTCTTTTTCAACCGCGCCGGAACTGCCCCTTGGGCAATGCGTATGGCAAGGCCCTCTGCAATAGCAGTTTTACCCACACCGGGCTCACCGATCAGACAGGGGTTATTTTTGGTGCGGCGGCTTAAAATCTGAATGACGCGGGCAATTTCCTGATCCCGCCCGATAATTCGGTCAATTTCGTTGTTTCTGGCCCTTCGGGTCAAATCCGTACAGTAAGCGTCAAGATGCTTGCGCTTGCCTTTCCGGGTCTCGGTCTTTTTTCTTCCGGTTGTTTGGGTGGTTTCACTACCGGTTGGTTCGGGAGCCGTTTTTCCGCTTCCGCCAAACATGCTTTGAATCAGCGGAAAGGTGGCTGCGCCGCCAGGGATAAATCCATCTTCCCCGTCGCCGTCCGGATCCAGCTCGCCCATCATTTCGGTGATCTGATCCTCCATGCTTTCCAGCTGTTCTTCCGTAATTCCCATCTGACTCATCAAATCGTTAATGGGTTTAATGCCAAGCTCTTTGGCACATTTCAGGCAATAGCCTCTGGTGTCCTTCGCATCCGCGCTGGAGGCAACAAATACAACAGCCGGACGTGTTTTGCATCTTGAACATATCATCTGTGAATTCTTTCCTCCGCTGCCGCAACGGGTAATTTTATAATGCTGCCCTGCGGCGAAATTGGGGCAAACCGGCACCTTATCCCTTTTTGTGGGTAATGGTGCGTCTGGCTTTCAGCTCCAGATCCATCTCATCTTTGGGGTCTTGAGATCGAAGCGTATTCCAGAAAATTTGAAAATATCGAATAAAAGCATAGACCATCATGCCAACGGTCGCTGACAGCAGTGTAATGGTGAGAAGCATATTCTCATAGTGGAAAAATCCTTTGAGCACATAAATGATGGCAAAGGATACATAAAACATGGTGGTAGCCACCTTGCCATACCATTTTGCCGCTGAGGGGCGTTTTTTCTTTTGAATCAGAACACACGCCGCTACAATCATAACACTTTCTTTTACAATAAAAACCGCTAAAAAAGGCAGAAGAACCGGCTCTGAAATGGCCATACAAACAGCCACAGCAGCCTGAGTCAGCTTATCTGCCAAGGGATCCAGCATTTTGCCCAGCTCGGTAATCTGGTTAAATTTACGGGCAATATAGCCGTCCACCAAATCTGACAAGCCAGAAGCAATCAGCACAACCCCTGCCATTCGCCAACTTTCCGCCAAAAAATAAAAAACAAAAGGCGGAATCAGCAGAATCCGGAATACCGAAAGCGCATTCGGAACCGTGATATTTTTATTGATTTCCCTCATCCTTCTACTCCCATCTACACCCAGGCCATTCTTTCATTATTCCTCGGGAAAGAGGGAATAAACCGGGGTATTTTGATAAAGCGTCTGGTAGACTCGGGAAGAATCCAAATCTTTCTGAGTCATTCCAAATAAGCCGTCCTTCGTCATGGGAATCGAAAGCTGAAGCAGCAAACAAAGCAACAAAACAACGGCGCCGCCGGTAAGGAACCCGAAAACGCCGCCAAAAAGACAATTGATCTGACGTAAAACAGGCAAACGGAATACCGCGCTGACAATCCGAACCAAAGACTGGACCAACATAATAAAAATTGAAAATAAAATAACAGTAAGTGCCAACCGGGTCACATTGATGACCGCAGGAGACAAAAGATCCGCAATGCGGGGGGCAGACTCCTCAATCGAGCGGCTTAAAATCGTCCCAAGGCTATCGGCCGTCATCCCCTGTTGTTTCAGTGGATTTACAAACATGGCGGGGAAACTCGTTTCCAGCGCCTGCGCCTGTTGCGATACGCTTTGTCCTGCGGTCTGCTGTAAAACAGCAGTGATTTTTTCCACGATGCGGCTGTAAAAAAAATTTTGGTAAACATAAACTGCTGCCGTCCTGCCAAGCATAGCCGCAGCCAGTGACGCCACCAAATAACCAACAAACCCCACGAGGGAACGAACCAGCCCTTTTTGGTAACCAACCATTGTAAAAAGTAAAATTACCACAAGCAAAACGATGTCCAAAACGTTCACAAGCAGCCTCCAAATTCGAGAATATATCTTAATGATCTTATCCTTTAATATACCACAAAGCAGGTAACTCTACAAGCTTACAAAACCAAACAAAATGTAAACAAAATAACAATCTAGAAAAAACTGGAAAAGTTCGGCTCTGTCCTACCCAGAAAAAAGGGAGGCAGAGCCGGTATGGTTTAGGAGCCGGATGCGTTCTGCACCGCACTGGAAGCCGAGTGCTGCGCCTGAACAAACCGTCCCATGCGGATTTCACTAAACCCCAGAATATAAACAGAGCTTTCATCGCGCAGTGTCAAAGTTCTTGCATCTTCCCCGCCGTCACAGCTGCCTTTTTCTGTTCCTCCAGCCACGGAATAAGCCCGGATGGTTCCGTCATTGAGCAGCACAGCGGCAGTGTCGCCATAAAGTGAAACAGCGCCCGCAGGTTTCTGAAGCGGAACAGACGCCGATTGTTTCCCCAGGTTGTCCAGCAAAATCAGACTGGCAGAGTCTGCATTGGCATAAGGAGAAAGCAAAAGCGCCGTTCTCCCATTATCCACAGCACAACCCAAAAAAGATTGAGAGCCGTAACTGTAATCGGTTTTGTTTCCACTTTCTGAAATCACACTGGTCAGCCGATCGCCAACCGCCACAATCGTTCCGTTCTGTCCATAATCCAAAGACAGCATCAGGTTTTCTTCATAAGTAAACTGCTTCACCGGTTTTGGATTGCTGAAGTCAAATAAGTATACGGTGGAAACCAGCCCCCCGTTTAATGCCGACACCCCGGCCACGGCTGCTTTGGTTCCGTTTCGGTTCAAAGCAATATGGGTCACGTAATATTCCGAAAAATCATAGGTATACTGTGGTTTTCCGTTCTCTAAATACACCGTCATTTTAGAATTGTAGCCTTTGCTTTCTGTGGCAAGGGCTATTCGCCCATTTCCGGCAATGGAGCCCGCCAAAATATTGGCATCGGCTATTGCGCGTTCCCCTGATTTAGAAAAACCCTCAACCTGATAGCCTTTTCCGCCCAGATTATAAATCAGCACCCGCTGTCCCCAGGCTTTGGCCACCGGACTGGAAAAGCTGTGCTGCCGGCGCACCAATTCCTTGGCAGTGGAATTGAGCATTGTCAAAGAGGTGTCACTGACAACCACCACATTCTTTTCCACCGAAAAGAAATTTCCGGGGGCAATGTCCCGGCCGTTGGCAATATCCGTGGGGAAACCATCCCCCATTCCCATGCCAACCACTTTAGACTGAACCCATTCCGACAGATTTTGGGGCGACAAGTTCACGCGGTTGAACCACAACAGCAGCCCAACCACCGAAAGGATTAAAATGAGAATGACGCGGTTCAGCCAGCGGGGCATTTGAGGAAACCTCATTTTGTCCCGTTTTTCTCTGACATTGGGATTCCCCTCGTAGCCGAAATCATCCAAGTCCATTTCATCATCTGCAAATCTTTTTCCTTTGGTTTTGCGTGTCATCCCATCACATCCTCATCATAAAAGACTCGGTTCAGATAAAGTCCGCAGGCCGGCGCCGTGGGCCCCGCCGCACTGCGCTCCCGCTTTTCAAGCACTTCCGGTATCTGCTCTGGGGTCAGCTTGCCCTGGGCAACGCGCAGAAGCGTGCCCACCATAATGCGAACCATATTATACAGAAAACCGTCGGCTGCCACAGTAAACAGCACCATGTCTCCTTCCCGGTGCAGCTGGGCCTTGGTTACAGTACGCACCATGTCGCCCCGGTCACGGGAATCCAACGTACAGAAGGAAGTAAAATCATGGGCTCCCACATAGTGAGCCGCCGCTCGGTTTAGCTTTTCTAAATCCAAAGGATACCAATAGTGCAAAGCGTATCCATTTAAAAAGGGATTGCGCACCGGTGTGTTCCAGATTTTATACACATATTCTTTGCCCCGGCAGGAATACCGGGCATGAAAATCCAAAGGCACTTCACAGCAGGACAGCACCGCAATGTCCGGCGGCAAAAAGTGGTTCATGGCTGCCACCAAACGCTCGCAGGGAATATCCCGCTCCACTATGGCACTGACACAAAATTGCAGGGCATGCACACCGGTATCCGTGCGGCTGCACGCTTTTAAATCGGGAGCCTTGCCCAGCACCCGCCCCATAGCCTGCTGAAATACTTCCTGCACGGCCACCGCATTTTTCTGCACCTGCCAGCCATGATAGCCCGAACCGTCATAGCTGATTCGAAATAGCACATTTCTCATACTGCCCTCCACCCTCAGAACAGGCTGGGGAACAGCACAGTACAAAGCAGAACACCCATGCAAACCAAAGAAGAGGCCACAATTGCATAAGCATCCAACCGGGTCATGCGCAGGCTTTTCATTTTGGTGCGCCCCTCACCGCCCCGATAGCAGCGGCACTCCATGGCCATGGCCAATTCATAGGCTCGGCGGAAAGAAGAAACAAACAGCGGAATCAAAATGGGAATCAGCGCTTTTACCCGCTGAAAAATTCCGCCGCTTTCCAAATCGGCCCCCCGCGCTTTTTGAGCACTCATAATTTTGTCGGTTTCCTCCAGCAAAGTGGGCACAAACCGCAGGGCAATGGTCATCATCATGGCGATCTCGTGAACCTTCACCCGAAAGATTTTCAGCGGCTTCATAATACGCTCCAGCGCATCGGTTAAATCGGTTGGTGAAGTGGTAAAAGTAAGTACCGAGCTAAACAAAATCAGACTGATAATGCGCACCGCGATAAACACACAGTTGACAACGCCCCCGGTTCGGATGGTCAAAAAGCCAAACTGAAATAAGATATCGCCGCTGCCGTAAAACAGATTTAAGATAGAGGTCAAAAGAACCACTATCATAACCGCTTTCAGGCTTTTTAGATACTGCCGCATGGAAATACCCGAAAGCAGCATCGAAAAAACCACCAAAAGCGCCATCAGCGCCATGGCCGGCAAATTATTGGCTACAAAAATAAATAAAATAAAGACAAAGGTCAAAACAATCTTAACGCGGGCGTCCATGCGGTGAAGCAGGGATTTTCCCGGGAAATACTGACCCAGCGTAATGTCCCGAATCACCTGACGCACCCCCTTTGTTGAAGCAGCGGAATCAAATCCCGCAGCGCCTGTTCCACAGTCAGGGCACTTTCATCCACAGGATATCCCTTTTCTTTGAGCAGACTCATAATTTTTGTTATTTGCGGCACCCGCAGCCCCATGCTTTCCAACTCGCTTCGGCGGGAAAACACCTGCCCGATGGTATCCATCATCACCGCTTTGCCCTGATTCATCACCAGCGCCCGGTCGGCTACTCTGGCGATATCCTCCATACTATGGGATACCAAAATCACCGTATTGCCTCTTTTTTGGTGGTAGCTGCTGATCTGATCCAAAAGTTGATCGCGACCCTGAGGATCCAGCCCGGCGGCAGGCTCGTCCAAAATTAAAATGTCGGGATCCATGGCCACCACGCCCGCAATGGCGGCGCGTCGTTTTTCTCCCCCAGACAATTCAAAGGGTGATTTTTCTAAAAGCTCGGGCTTCAGCCCAACAAATTCAGCTGCGCCCAGTGCTCTTTCTTTCACTTCTTCCTCCGAAAGCCCCATATTGCGGGGGCCAAAACAAATGTCTCGAAACACGGTTTCTTCAAACAGCTGATATTCCGGGTATTGAAACACCAGCCCTATCTGAAACCGCACTGCACGAATTTTCTTGGGTTCTGCCCAAATATCTTTACCGCCCAGCAAAATTTGTCCCTCAGTGGGGCGTAAAAGGCCGTTAAGCTGCTGAATCAATGTGGATTTCCCCGAACCCGTGTGGCCAATCAGCCCCAAAAATTCACCCCGGCGGATGGTGATATTCACCTTGTCCACCGCCGTTTTTTCAAAGGGAGTTCCTATGCCGTATCGATATGTTAAATCCTTGGTTTCCAAAATCACCATGCCGTTATTTCCTCCCGTCCCGTCACCGGGTTAAGACTTCAGCAGCAGCTCCAGAGCGGCCACGCATTCCTCTTCATTTAAAACACCCTGGGGCACGCTGCATCCGGCTTGCTCCAGCCGGTAAAGCAGCTCGGTTGCCTGAGGAACATCCAGGCTGTGCTGCCGCAAAAGATCCACATGGGAAAAAACCTCTCGGGGAACACCTTCCACCAAAATGCGTCCGCTGTCCATCACAATCACCCGATCGGCTTGTACGGCTTCATCCATGTAATGGGTAATTAAAACAATAGTGATGCCCTTTTCCCGATTCAGGCGACGGATGGTTTCCATCACTTCGGTTCGCCCTCTGGGATCCAGCATCGCCGTGGGCTCGTCCAACACAATGCAGTCCGGCTGCATGGCAATAATACCGGCAATCGCCACCCGCTGCTTCTGCCCGCCAGACAGTTTATAGGCAGAATGGGTTTTGTATTCCTCCATGTCAACGGCTTTCAGCGCCTCATCCACTCTTTGGCGAATTTCCTTAGGGGGAACCCCCAAGTTTTCCGGCCCAAACGCCACATCTTCTTCCACAACGCTTGCCACCAGCTGATTATCCGGGTTTTGCAAAACAAGACCCACTCGCTGGCGAATTTCATATTTTAAATCTTCGTTCAGGGTGTCCATCCCATCCACATACACTTTTCCCCCGCTGGGCAGCAGCATGGCATTAAAGTGCTTGGCCATGGTGGATTTTCCTGAACCGTTATGTCCCAAAAGCGCCACAAACTCCCCTTTGCGAATGTTCATGGAAACTTCGTGCAACACCTGCTGGGCGTCTTCGTTTTCTCCCGAATCATAAAAGAATGATACTTTTTCCGCCTGAAGATATTCCATACCTGCTCCTAAATTATATCCGATTCGGCGCTCTGCCAAATCGCTGTATTTCCACAAGGCAGCGCAAGGCCGCTTTGGGTGACCGGAAGTCCGATTTCATCCGCAGAAACCGATCCGCCGAATCTGGATGTGAGTAGCGTTGCCAACAAATACGCCATCACCGACGGGGAAAGTCCCGTGGTGTAAGAATTGAGCACAAAAAACAGCGGGTTTTGCGACAAAATGGGAACACAAAGCTGCACCAGCGGATACAGCTGTTCTTCCAATTTCCAAACCTCGCCGCCGGGCCCCCTTCCATAGGAGGGCGGATCCATAATGATGCCGTCATACACATTGCCCCGCCGCTGTTCCCGCTGAACAAACTTCACGCAGTCATCCACTAGCCAGCGCACAGGTTTATCCGAAAGGCCAGAGGCCGCTGCATTTTCTTTGGCCCAAGCCACCATTCCCTTGGACGCATCCACATGGCACACCTCTGCACCGGCGCTGGCGCAGGCCAAAGTGGCGGCACCGGTATACCCAAATAAATTCAGCACTTTAATCGGCCGGTTGGCATGGCGAATTTTCTTTTGCACAAAGTCCCAGTTGACTGCCTGTTCCGGGAAAATTCCCGTATGCTTAAAGCCCATGGTTTTTAGCTGAAAGGTTAAATTCCCCTGCCGGATTTTCCACATCTCGGGAACCGGCTTCAGTTCCTGCCAGCGTCCGCCCCCGGTATTCGAGCGCAGATAATGGGCGTGGGCCTGTTTCCACAAAGGATTCTGCCGGGGTGTTTGCCAAATAATCTGCGGGTCGGGGCGAATCAGAATGATATCGCCCCACCGCTCCAGACGCTCCCCATCAGAAGCGTCAATAAGTTCATAATCTTTCCAGTTTGCAATTCTCAAAATAACACCCCGTTATGCCAGCCGCTGACGCACCACGTCTGCAAGAGCGTGGGCCAGCGCATCAATTTCATCATGATCTTCCCCTTCAATCATCACACGCAAAAGCGGTTCTGTACCGGAGGGGCGCACCACTACACGACCTTTTTCGCCCAGCTTTGCCTTTGTTTTTTCTATCGCCTCGTTCACCTGGGCATCGGTATAAAAGCGCAGTTTTCCTTCCCGGCTGACGGTAACGTTCACCATCACCTGAGGATAGCGCGCCATTAAAGTTGCAAGGCTGGACAACAGGGCTTTTCGGCGGTTTAAAATAGTCAAAAGCTGAACGCCGGTCATCTGGCCGTCACCGGTAGTGGAATGATCCAAAAAGATGATGTGCCCGCTTTGCTCGCCGCCGAAATTATAGCCTTCTTGAAGCATTTCTTCCAGCACATAGCGGTCACCAACCTTGGTGGCACAGAATTTGATTCCGTTTTCTTCACAGAAGCGGATAAAACCCATATTGGTCATAACAGTGCCCACCGCAGCACTTTTCGACAGACGGCCTTGAGATTTTAAATCCAAAGCACAAATGGCCATCAAAAAGTCCCCGTCCACCAGCTGACCTTTTTCATCCACTGCCAAACAACGGTCTGCATCGCCGTCAAAGGCCAAACCGGCATCCATCCCATTTGCTTTCACATATTCCATCAAAGTTTCCATATGGGTGGAACCGCAATTGTCGTTGATATTCACCCCATTGGGGCAATCAGACAGCATGTGGCATTCGGCCCCCAGTTCGGTAAATAAATCCTTAGCAGTCACCGCAGAAGACCCATTGGCGCAGTCCAGCGCAATGCGCAGGCCGGCCAAAGCATTTTCGGGCACCGTGCTTTTCACATGATCGATATAATCGCGAAGAGCCCCCGATGCAGCACTGATGCTTCCCACATCTCCCCCGGTGGGGAAATCCGGTTTTTCTTCGTGATCCAAAACAATCGCCTCAATTTGTTCTTCCAGCGCATCGGGCAATTTGTAGCCGGTGCTGCTGAAAATCTTGATGCCGTTAAACTCACAGGGATTATGGGATGCAGAAATCATCACACCCGCATCTGCACCGTACTTTTTCACCAGATAGGCCACGGCCGGGGTGGGAACCACGCCCAGCTGCACCACATTGGCGCCAATACTGCACAAGCCCGCCGCCAATGCACTTTCCAGCATATCAGAAGAAATGCGCGTATCTTTGCCAATTAAAATAACCGGGTGTCGCTTTCCGCCTTTGCCCAGCACCATGGCTGCCGCACGGCCGATGTTCATGGCCAGTTCGCAGGTCAAATCCGCATTCGCGACGCCTCTGGCGCCATCGGTTCCAAACAATCTTCCCATATTGTTTCTCCCATTTATCCATCAAATTTTTTGAATGTTTTTTGTATCTTTGCCTCTATTATAATTCTATATTTCTAAAATTAAAAGAATTTTTGCTGGGATCCTGCCAAATCTTCCGGCGGAGTGATTCCCAAATGAAGATAAGCCGCACGGGTGACGCATCTGCCCCGGGGCGTGCGGTTTAAAAAGCCAATCTGAATCAGATACGGCTCATACACATCTTCTAAAGTGATCGATTCTTCACCGATCGCCGCGGCCAATGTTTCCAGCCCTACCGGGCCGCCCCGGTAAAAGTCGATCATGGTGTGCAGCATCCGGCGATCGTTGGCATCCAAGCCGCTTTCGTCCACTTCCAGCCGCTCCAGCGCCTGACGCGCGGATTCGGCCGTGATGACCCCATCGCTGATCACTTGAGCGAAATCTCGCACTCGCTTGAGCAGGCGGTTGGCAATTCGGGGTGTTCCCCGAGAGCGCGACGCCAGTTCCAACGAACCGTCCGGTTCAATGGGAATTCCCAAAATTCCGGCACTGCGGGTAACAATTTGCGCCAATTCCTCCGGCGTATACATTTCCAGACGAAGCACCACACCAAAGCGATCCCGCAAAGGCGCCGAAAGCTGCCCGGCGCGGGTGGTTGCGCCCACCAAGGTAAAAGGCGGCAGCGGCAGATGATAAGAGGCCGCCATCTGGCCTTTTCCGGTGATAATATCCAACGCGAAATCTTCCATAGCAGGGTACAAAATTTCTTCCACACTGCGGGACAACCGATGAATTTCATCGATAAACAGAACATCGCCCGGATTCAGATTGGTTAAAATCGCAGCCAAATCACCGGGCTTTTCAATGGCCGGTCCAGAAGTAATCCGCAGGCCCACGCCCATTTCATTGGCGATAATTCCTGCTAAGGTGGTTTTTCCCAGGCCGGGCGGGCCATACAGAAGAACGTGATCCAGCGTTTCTTTCCGCTGTTTTGCCGCTTCCATAAATACCGCCAGATTTTCCTTGACCTTCTGCTGGCCGATGTATTCCGACAGCGTTCGGGGACGCAAAGGATTTTCTACCTCTGCATCTTCCGGATTGTAATCGGGAGCTACCACACGGTTTTCGAAGTCCAGATCATTTTCAAAGGAAAAATCCACTTTTTATTTCCCCCCGCCCATTGATTTTAAGGACAGCCGGATGAGTTCCTCCACAGACAAAGAGCTGTCAAAGCGCCCCACAATCTGTGCGGCCTCGGTGGGTGACCAGCCCAAAACCGCCAAAGCACTGACAGCGCCCGCCGCGTTGCCCACGGCAGAATTCACTTGTGCCGCAGTGCCGCCGCCCACGGCAACACCCATTTTTTTCACTTTATCTTTTAGTTCCAACGCAATGCGCTGGGCCAATTTTGGCCCCACGCCGCTGGCCCGGGACAACACTTTGCTGTCACCGGCAGCCACCGCCATAGCCACCTGTTCCGGTGTCAGTTCGGACAAAATAGAGACGCCCACCCGAGCACCCACACCGCTGACCGAAGTCAGCATCTTAAAGCAATTCAGTTCTGTCATCGTAACAAAGCCAAACAAATCCAGGGCATCCTCCCGGACATTTAAATGCGTAAACAGCCGTACTTTTTCACCAATCTGCGGCAAAGCCCGCTGGGTATTCATAGAAGTAAAGCATTTAAATCCCACACCGGAACATTCCACCACCGCAAAAGATGGCTCTGCATGAATTAAGATGCCCGATACACTGTAAAACATTTATCTGATTCCTCCCGACAGCATTACCCGGCGCAGGGATGAGCCTGCCGCCTGTCCGTGACAAATTGCCATGGCCAAAGCATCCGCAGTGTCGTCCGGCTTTGGAAGCTCGGTAAGACACAGCAGTTTTCTTGTCATTTCCATCACTTGGGGCTTTTTGGCCTGCCCATAACCTGTCACCGCCATTTTGACCTGAAGCGGTGTATATTCATAAATCGGCACTCCGGCCTTACGAGCCGCCAGTAAAATGACGCCCCGGGCCTCCGCCACGCCGATGGCGGTTTTCTGATTGTTTTGAAAAAATAATTTTTCTATGGAAACTGCGTCTGGCCTGCTGTGGGCCAAAACCGCAGAAATCCCGTCATAGATTTTTACCAGACGGTCTTCAAAGACCTGTTCCGCCCGGGTGGTAACCGCTCCATATTCCATCGGGCGGTATCTTCCGCCGCTTGCACTGACCACACCGTATCCAACGATGGCGTACCCCGGATCAATTCCCAATATTACCATTTCACCGCTCCGTTTTCGTTGTGTGTTCTCATTTAATAAAAGGATAAAACCCTATCCACAGCCTTTTTCAAAGCTGTGGATAAGCAATCAATATCAACCGGATCCCTTACAGGTTCCTGATTAGCCGCAAGCTTCTTATGGCTTGCGACGTGGGGTTATTTTGGCGCCGTTTTCACGAAACTGTTTCTAAGGAATACATGCGCAATTTACTCTTTGCCGCGCCCAATGTTCCCTCAGCCATCGGAAGCCTTGCTTCCGCTTATGGCGTGGGGTTATTTTGGCGCCGTTTTCGCAAAACTGTTTCTAAGGAATACATACGCAATTTACTCTTTGCCGCGCCCAATGTTCCCTCAGCCATCGGAAGCCTTGCTTCCGCTTATGGCGTGGGGTTATTTTGGCGCCGTTTTCGCAAAACTGTTTCTAAGGAATACATGCGCAGTTTACTCTTTGCCGCGCCCAATGTTCCCTCAGCCATCGGAAGCCTTGCTTCCGCTTATGGCGGTGGGGTTATTTTGGCGCCGTTTTCGCAAAACTGTTTCTAAGGAATACATACGCAATTTACTCTTTGCCGCGCCCAATGTTCCCTCAGCCATCGGAAGCCTTGCTTCCGCTTATGGCGTGGGGTTATTTTGGCGCCGTTTTCACGAAACTGTTTCTAAGGAATACGTGCGCAATTTACTCTTTGCCACGCCCAATGTTCCCTCAGCCATCGGAAGCCTTGCTTCCGCTTATGGCGTGGGGTTATTTTGGCGCCGTTTTCACGAAACTGTTTCTAAGGAATATATGCGCAATTTACTCTTTGCCGCGCCCAATGTTCCCTCAGCCATCGGAAGCCTTGCTTCCGCTTATGGCGTGGGGTTATTATACCATAGATCCAGAATTGTGAAAAGTCTTTCCCAGTGCGCAGCAGCCCATTTTGCGGATTCCTTTGCAGTACACCAGCAGATTTCAAATTACAGCACCTGATTTATCGCTGTGACACAACGATCCACCGCTTTGTCGATTTCTTCCTCGGTAATCACCAGCGGCGGATTAAAATACAAAACATTGCCCAATGGGCGCAGAAGAAGCCCCTCATCCAGTGCCTTTTGATAAATCTGATACCCCATTCTTTCTTTCGGGTCAAAAGGTTGTTTTGTCTGCTTATTCTGAACCAGTTCCATGGCGTGTATCAAACCGATATGGCGGATTTCCCCTACGTTGGGGTGCTCTTCCAATGCCTCTGACAAGCGGCGGTTTAAATACCGGGTACGCTGTTCCGCATTTTTTAAAATCGGCTGTTGGCGAAAAATATTTTGCACCGCCAGCGCGGCAGCGCATCCCAGCGGGTTCCCGCTGTAGGTATGGCTGTGCAGAAAGGCTTTGCCTTCATTGTAATCAGCATAAAATGCCTGATAAATTCGGTCTGTGGTGACAGTAATCGCCATGGGCAAATATCCGCCGGTAAGTCCCTTGGACAAGCACAGAATATCCGGCGAAATGTCCGCATGATCACAGGCAAAGAGTTTCCCTGTGCGTCCAAATCCGGTGGCAATTTCGTCGGCTATCAGCAAAACACCGTATTCATCGCAAAGACGGCGCAGTTTTTGTAAATAAAGGGGCGGATAAATCCGCATTCCGGCACTGCCCTGCAAAAGGGGTTCCACAATCATCGCACAGGCTTCTTTTGCATACTGCTCAAAAGCCTTTTCCGCTTGTTCAAAACATTGACACTGGCAGCTGTCACGACATTCCCCATAAGCACACCGGTAACAGTCGGGGGCCGGAACCCGAACTGTATCTATCAGCATGGGGCGGTATAGCTTGGCGTATAGATCCAGCGTTCCCACAGACAGTGCACCGACCGTTTCTCCGTGGTATCCTTCGGACAAGCACAAAAACCTTGTTCGTTCCGGGTGCCCTGTTTGATATTGATATTGAAACGCCATTTTCAGGGCACATTCCACCGCCGCCGAACCATTATCTGAAAAGTTAAATTTCGTCAATCCCTTCGGGATCATTTCTGTTAACTGTTCGCAGAGCCGAATTGCCCCTTCGTGGGTAAAGTTTGCAAAGATTACATGTTCCAGCCTGTCCAGCTGTTCCTTGATTCCGGCATTGATTTCCGGGTTGCAATGCCCCAACAAATTGCACCACCAGGAACTGACAATATCGATGTATTCCTTTCCGTCTTCCCCATACAGATAAACTCCTTTGCCGTGGTCAATCACAATGGGCGGTAAAGTTTCATAGTCCTTCATTTGAGAACAAGGATGCCAAATATATTCTAAATCTTTTTCTGCTAATGTTTTTGCTGGATTCATATTTCATTTCCTTTCATTCATACAACGCTTTCAGCTGATGCACATCCATTTGCAGTTCCTTTTCCCCGGGCGGAATGCAGGCAATCACAGGAACCCTGCCGATTTCTTCTATCATTCGGACATTGTCTTCCTGCAATCTTCCCCCGGTATACCGATTGAGCACCACACCTTTGATTGAAATTTTGCATCGGCGCAGATATTCCACCGTTAACACCGTTCCATTGATGGCGCCCAACCCGGCATCTGCCACCACAACTGTCGGCAAATTCAACGTTTTTATAATGTCTTCCAGCAAAAGGTGTTCTTTGTCATCCCAGCGAATGGGACAGACGATTCCCCCGCTGCCTTCCACCGTCACATATTCATACTGTTCCTGAACCGCCTGATAGTCTTTCACTATTTGAGAAAGCTCCACAGGATTCCCCTCCAGCTTTGCGGCCAGATGGGGGGAAACGGCGTTTCGATACCAATAGCTGACCAGCGTTTCTTCCGGCTGGCCGATGTCTGCAAAGCGATTCACATACCCCGCATCACTTTGCGCAATGCTTTGCGCACCGCTTAGCGCCGCCTTATAATATCCCGCACGGCAGCCGGCCTGCCGCAACTTTTGCACAATCAGCCCCGTTGCAAAGGTTTTCCCCACATCGGTTCCGGTGGCGGTAATAAAAAGCCCTTTGCTTTTGGGCTGGTTTTGGAACATTTCACCGCTTTCTGCAACATGGTTTGTTATTTTCTTCATCACATTTTATCTTCCTTTCAGCACAGGACGAAGCCGTTTGGTCAAAAACGCTGCCAGTACACAAAGTAAAATATCTCCGGGAACCGCCAGAAGAAAACAATATAAAAATAACGGCCATAATCCGATCGGATTCTCTAAATAAAAACGGCTGATCAGGTAAAAATAGACCATGCCGCATCCGTAAACAATGGCAAGTCCGGTAAAATTAGCGCCAAGCAATCGGCGGTAAGAGGAGTTTTCTTCTTTTTCGGCCATTTTCCCGGTTACATAGGCGGCAATGGCAAATCCAATCAAATATCCAAAAGTGGGCCGCAGAAGATATCCGATTCCGCCTCCCTCGGTAAACACGGGAAGGCCCACAAGCCCCATAATTATGTAAACCCCCACACTGACAGCTCCCAAACGGCCTCCCAAAAGAAGTCCCGCCAGCATCGTAAACAAAAATTGCAGCGTAAAAGGAACCATAGGAACGGGAATCCGAATAAAAGTCCCCACAACAATCAGTGCTGCAAACAGCGTGCATAAGGTCATTTGATGAATGTTACTGTTTTTCAAATACAATCCTCCTTTTTTCATCTGTTCCAGATTTCTGCCCAAGCAAACCGTTCTTTTGTGGTATCAGGGTCAGAAAACTGGAATCAAAATTTTCCTTTCTTTCATTAGAAAATTGCCCAAACATTATTCTTTGGTTGAGCTGCCGGCAAAAATAAGTATAGCAAATCAAACTCTATTGTCAACTTAATTTTTAAAATTAAGTTGACAATAGAGAGAACAGTTTCCCATCTTTTTTCTTTTTATGGTTTCGTTTGCATTTTTCTCAGCCGCTTTCTTGCTTTTCGGATCACCAGACTGAAAAAACATCCGAATAATTCCATATATCCCGTCAAAAATATAGGATGAAACGGAGGGAAAAATTATGACCCGAAAAAGAAAAATTCAAATCGGCAGTCTGGCCGCTGTGCTGGTATTGGTTTTGGTTGGCACCACAATCGGCGGATACTGGACAGCCAATAAATACCGCACTAATCTGGAATACAGCTATCGCCGATCGCTGAGTGACTTGGGCGATTATGTTTCCAGCATTGAAACAACCCTGACCAAAGCGG
This sequence comes from Clostridium minihomine, assembly GCF_900240385.1. GTDB lineage: Bacteria > Bacillota > Clostridia > Oscillospirales > Acutalibacteraceae > Faecalispora > Faecalispora minihomine. Next base: position 216,740 of record NZ_OEQH01000004.1, read on the forward strand.
TATATACCAACACCGCAACTCAACAAAATGGCGTGGCTGCCCGGCTGATGCGAGATTCCAGCGGGGCCAAAGCTTCCCTTTCCAACCTGCCGCTAAAAGGGGACGAATTTGAAAACATGAGCAAGTTCCTGGCGCAGGTAGGGGACTTTTCCACGGCATTGTCCAATAAAATAAGCGCCGGGGAAAAGATTACGCCAGAGGAATATCAGCAAATTCAAAGCCTTTGTGATTATTCCACCCGGCTGCGTCAGGGCTTGTCCGAAATTCAGGATGAGTTAGTGGAAGGGCAAATCAATATCGGAGAAACCGAATCTGTGATCAAAGGTCTTCGCACTTCACAGCCGGTATTCAGCGATAAACTGGAAACGGTCGCCAAAGATTTTGAAGATTATCCCAAGCTGATTTATGATGGCCCCTTCTCGGATCACATCGGCCAGCAGGCACCCAAAATGATCGAAGGCAAAGACGCCGTTGCGCAAGGCAATGCCCAGATATTGGCCGCTCAATTTTTGGGCGTGGATCAATCAAAGCTGACCCACACCACCGACAACGAGGGCGGACTTCCCACTTTTAACTTTTTATATGGGGATACCCGGGTATCCATCACCAAAGCCGGCGGGGTTCCTGTGCGCATGATGAACCCCAGAGAAATCGGAGCCGATCAGCTCAAATATGAAGACGCCCTGAAAAAGGCCACAGAGTTTTTAAATACGCGCGGATTCGGCAACATGAAAGAAAGTTATTATGTAATAAATGACGGCAAATGCACCATTAACTTTGCTTATACGGTGGATGGAACCGTATATTACCCCGACCTTATCAAGGTATCGGTTGCTCTGGACAACGGTGAAGTGGTGGAATTGGATGCCACCGGATTTGTAATGAACCACACCAACCGGGCCGCACCCGCAGTCAAACTGACACAACAGCAGGCTCAGCAAAGCGTCAGTCCTTATTTGCAGGTAAAAGAAGGGAGGCTGGCAATCATACCAACCCCCGGTTTAAACGAAGTGACCACTTATGAATTTTTGTGTGAAAGCAAAGATGAAAAGAAAGAGCAGGTTTTGGTTTATATTGATGCCAACAAGGGTTTTGAGCGAGATATTTTGATTCTTCTTTTCTCTGACAACGGAGTATTGACCCAATAAAACCGCTTAGTTCGGATTCAGTGGATCCTCCGGTGGAATTTGATCCTTTTCAATGGGAAGAACCTCTTTTGGCTCCACAGCTCCGGGCACAGAACGCCTGCGCCGGATTTTTCTTCTGGCAAGCACCCACACAATTACAATCATAACAACAGCCAGCAAAAGAATTGGCAGGCCACCCACAACAATCACCAGCAGTCCCTGTCCGGCTTCGCCCAGCCACCGCAGGGACTGCCGAAACTGATAAGAAATTTTCTCCCCCAATGTGACGGGTGTTTTATCAATTACCGTTGCTTTGTTTACCTCATAAAGCTGCACCGTTACCGTGCTGTAATGAATCAAAGAATCATATTGACGTAAAGTGCCCGTCAGCTGTTCTATCTGATACACCACGTCAGCCAAAGCCTTTTCCAGCTCAACAATATCTGCCATTTTATCCGCTTTTTCCATCAGTGCCAACAGGCGTTCCTGCTGGGCACGAAGGCTTTTCAGCCGTGCTTCTGTGTCGTAATAAGATTCCGTAACATTTTCGCTGCTGGTAGAAACATTCAAAACAGCCCCAATGGTTTCTGCCTTTTCTTTCCACAGCTTTAGCTTTTCCTGTGGAATCCGAAGGGTATAGCTGGCAGCTCGATTTTCATTCTTTCGCAGCACGCCATCCCCATCTATTCCGGAATCCTGAATATAGCCGCCCAGCTGTTCCGTCAGTTCCTGCAGGGTTTGAATGGATTTTTCAAATTCCAGAGTTTCGATTTGATAGGCCAGTCGTTCGATGATCTTTTGATCAGACAAAGATTTTCTCAGTTCTCCCGCCTCTGCTGTATTTGCAGTACCACTGGATAAAGAGGCTGCGTTTTGGTCCGCTATGGTTTGAACCATGGCAGAATCCATTGTTTCCGGAGCGGCAATTGCTGCCCCGCCGCCAGTCACCTGAGAAGAACAGGCCCCCAGCAGCACAGAGAATACAGTCGCTGCGGTAATCGCCGCGGCAGCCAAGCTGCGTTTTCTATGTTTGCTCATGAAAATCGACTCCTTTCTGACAAAACAAAAGGGAAATAAAGCACGAACCCTGCACTTACTCACCGGACACCCAATCATGCCCCGGTGCCGGAATGTCGTAGAACACAATCTTTCTTAACGGCAATCTAAACCGTATTGCCTTATTCTGGCAGTAAAAGATTTGAGGTCATTATACCAGCCCTAAGGTTTTGGTGTAAAGTGACAATCCAGTAACCAGAAAAAGGAAAAGAAAAACAATTGAGATTAATAAAAGCTCTGCCTGACTTTATCTGAAATCACCGCTTTATTAAGCTTTTGTTTTGCTGCGCTACAAGGGCACAATATCCATTCTTCCACAAAGCGCCGAGAGGGAAAATCCCTTTCGGCGCTTTGTGTTCATTTATCTTAAATTTTCAGTTCCATTGTTCCGGATCAAAACCGCATTTTTTCATGCAAATTGATTTACAAAAACTGTGGAAAAATTTTGCACCACTGAACGAATTTCCCTTACCCCAAAAGTTTTACCAACACCGCTTTCTGGGCATGCAGGCGGTTTTCTGCCTCTTCAAAAATTTCGTCGGCATGAGCCTCAAATACCTCCGCGGTGATTTCCTCCTCACGGTGAGCCGGCAAGCAATGCAAAACCATCGCATCGGCGGCGGCCAGCTTTAGATTTTCGCTGTTGATCTGAAAGCCTGTAAAATCCTTTTTCCGCTTTTCGCTTTCTTCTTCCATCCCCATAGAAGACCAAACGTCGGTAATTACCACGTCGGCATCGGCAATTGCTTCCTTTGGCTGATCGGTCAGGACAAAATCCGGGTTTCCTTTGGCAAACTCCAAAATCTGTGAATCCGGCTCATACCCCTTGGGGCATGCGGCCGACACTTTCATCCCCATTTTCAGACCGCCCACTGCCAAAGAATTCAGCATATTATTGCCATCCCCGATAAAACACATCTTTAGGCCATCCAGTTTCCCCTTTGCTTCCCGAATGGTCATCAGATCCGCCAGCACCTGGCAGGGATGGGCAAAATCCGTCAGACCGTTAATTACCGGAATCGAACCGTATTGGGCCAAGTCCTCCACTTCTGACTGGGCATAGGTGCGAATCATAATGCCATCCAAATAGCGGGACAGTACCCGGGCGGTATCCTGCACCGGTTCCCCCCGGCCAATCTGTAAATCATTGGATGACAGAAACAGCGCCGATCCGCCCAACTGATACATACCGGCTTCAAAAGAAACCCGAGTACGAGTGGACGCTTTTTGGAAAATCATGCCCAAAGTCTTTCCCGCAAGGCGCGGGTGAGGGATATTGTGTTTTTTCTCATATTTCAATTGATCCGCCGTATTGAGAATATCGGTAATTTCTTCGGCGGACAAATCCAGCATTTTGAGTAGATGCTTCATTTCAATTCCTCCTCTAAGGTCATTTGCAGAATTTCCATGCCTTTCTCCATTTCTTCGTAAGAGATGGTAAGCGGGGGCAAAAGCCGCAGAACATCGTGGGCGGTCAGGATTAGCAGGCCGTTTTTCACACAGGCCTTTGCCACAGCGGCGGCTTCCCCTTTTTGAAGCGATGCGCCCAGCATCATTCCCATGCCGCGCACCCCGCCGATTTGGGGTATCTGCGCCAGTTTGTTCTTTAAATACTCTCCCTTTTTCAAAACCTCTTCTAAAAACCCGGGCTGCGTCACCCGGTCAAGCACTGCCAAAGCGCCGGCGGCGCAAACCGGATTGCCGCCGAAGGTGGTGCCGTGATGCCCGGCCCCCAGAACACCCGAAAGCCGCTCGGTGCAAAGCACCGCGCCGATGGGCAGTCCGCCGCCAAGGCCTTTGGCGCAGGTTACCACATCGGGCGAAACACCAAACTGCTCATAGCAGAAAAAGCTTCCCGTTCGGGCAATGCCGGTCTGCACTTCATCTATCAAAAGAAGAATATCCTTCTCCTTGCAGAATTCCGCCAGCTGTGTTACAAACTCTTTTTCCAGCGGAAGAACGCCGCCCTCCCCCTGAATCATTTCTATTAGGATGGCACACACGGTAGAATCTGCCGCCGCTTTTACGCTTTCCATATCATTGGCTTTGGCATAGGAAAACCCGCCGGTAAAAGGAGCAAAATGCTGATGATGCTTTTCCTGCCCGGTGGCAGTCAGCGTAGTGATTGTGCGCCCATGAAAAGACTGCACCAGCGTGACAATCCCGCCCCGGCCTTCGCCGTATTTATCGCTGCTGTATTTTCTAGCCAATTTTATGGCTCCTTCGTTCGCCTCTGCACCGGAATTCGCAAAGAATGCTTTCGAAAACCCACTGGCCTCACACAGTTTTTGACCCAACCTTACCGTCACGGGACTGTAATATAGGTTTGAGATATGCTGCAAAGTGGCTGCCTGCTCTGCCACAGCGCGCACCCATTCCGGGTCACAATATCCCAGCGAATTAACGCCGATTCCACTGCCGAAATCGATGTATGCTTTTCCCTCGGTATCAATAGCCACAGCACCGGCACCGCTCTCAATGGCCACCGGATAGCGATTGTAAGTAGGCATCAAAACTTCCTGTTCCTGCTGTTTCACCTGTTCAAACTGCATTTTGTTCCCTCCCGTCAATAAAACATAGTGCCGATTCCCTCGTCAGAAAACAGCTCGATTAAAATGGAATGGGGCGTGCGGCCATCGATAATATGTGCCCGGGGAACCCCACGCCGCACCGCTTCCACGCAGCAATCAATTTTCGGAATCATTCCGCCGCCGATGATCCCCTCATTTTTCAGTCGAATGACATCGCTGACGTTTACCTGAGAAATTAAAGTATCCTCGTTGTCTTTATCCCGCAAAAGACCCCGAATATCTGTCATTAAAATCAGCTTTTCAGCTCCCAGCTCCGCCGCGATGCGGGACGCAGCCACATCTGCGTTGATGTTATAAACCGTGCCGTCTTCCCCGGCCCCAACGGTGGCAATCACCGGCACATACCCGGCTCGGGTCACATCGGTAATCACCGACGGATTGACAGAAGTGATTTGACCCACAAATTCCAAATCCTCTTCAGACTGCATCTTATCCACCGTCAGCATTCCGCCGTCCAGCCCACACAAACCAATGGCACGGCCACCCTGACGCGCCAGAAACTGCACCAGAGCTTTATTGACTTTGCCGGCCAAAACCATCTGCACAACATCTACGGTTTCCGCATCGGTGTAACGCATCCCCTGCACAAAACGGCTCTCTTTGCCGATCTTTTTCAGCATAGAGCTGATTTCCGGCCCACCGCCGTGCACCAGCACCACATGGATACCCACCAGCTGCATCAAAACGATGTCGCTCATCACCGCTGCTTTCAAATCTTCGTTAATCATGGCGTTTCCGCCGTATTTAACCACCACGGTCTTCCCCTTATGGGTCTGGATATAAGGCAAAGCCTGCACCAGCACCTGGGCTCTGTCACTGTTGGAAATTTTCATGGATTCACTTCCTTCTCACCGTTTGCCTGAGTCGTGTCTGCAAAGTTAAAAATGTCGGATATTTTAAGATAAAGCGGAGTAAAACCAGAAAAACATGCAGGAATATCCATGTGTTCCAAACATTTTTTCGCAGATGTAGCCCGCTTTTTTCAACATAAATCGATTTCCATTAGGTACGGTAATCTCCGTTTATTTTGACATAATCATACGTCAAGTCACATCCATAAGCTGTGGCACAAGCCTCACCGTCATGTAAGGTAACGTTGATATTAATTTCCTGTTCGCTGAGAATCTTTTTCGCCAAATCTTCATCAAACGGAATACCTGCGCCATTCCGGCAAACAGACAGCAAGCCTGCCGAAGAAGAAAAATCCAAATCCACCCGGTGGATGTCGGTAGTCACCGGCGCATATCCAATGGCACACAGCACGCGCCCCCAGTTGGCATCTGCACCAAACATGGCTGTTTTGACCAAGCTGGAGCAGATAACGCTTTTGGCAACTATTCGGGCACTTGGGTCATCCTTCGCTCCGTTTACATGACAGACCAGCAGTTTGGTGGCTCCCTCGCCGTCCTTTGCAATCATTCGCGCCAAAGCGGTGCAAACTTCTTTCAGACCCTCCACAAACAGGGAAAATCCTTCTGCGGAAATCTCGCCTTTTTCTTCTTTGCCAGAGGCAAGAATCGCCACCATATCATTGGTGGAGGTATCTCCGTCCACACTGACCATGTTAAAGGTATCCTGCACTGCCAAAGCCAAGGCGCGGGATAAATCCTGCGGAGAAATCTTCGCATCGGTGGTCAGAAAGCCCAGCATGGTGGCCATGTTGGGGTGAATCATGCCGGATCCCTTGGCAATTCCGCCGATGACAAATTCCACGCCGTTACCGGTTACTTTCAAAGCAACCTGTTTTTTGGCCAAATCAGTGGTCATAATCGCTTCGGCCGCCGCATCAGATCCCGTGTGCGAAAGCTGTTTGACCAGATGGGGCATACCAGATTGAATTGGCTCAATGGGCAGCGTCTGCCCAATGACGCCCGTGGAGGCAACGATGACGTTTTCCGCCGGAATCCCCAATGCCTGACCGGCTATTTGGCACATTTGCATGGCTTTTTCTTCCCCGTCGGCATTGCAGGTGTTGGCATTGCCGCTGTTGCAAATCATGGCCTGAGCCACCCCGTCAGAAATGTTCTGTTTTGTCACCTGAATCGGGGCACCTTTCACCAGATTTTGGGTATATGCCGCTGCCGCCGCACAGGGTGTTTCACTGAAAATCATTGCCAAGTCACTTTTTGTTTTGTTTTTTCGAATCCCACAGTAAACACCTGCGGCCAAAAAACCTTTTGCAGCGGTTACTCCGCCTTCGATCCATTCCAATGCCATCGATATTCCCCCTCACTGTCTGCCCTAAAACGCCGGCGGCATCATCATCAGCCCGTCGGTCTCTTCTAATCCAAATACCAGATTCATATTCTGAACGGCCTGCCCCGCCGCTCCCTTAACCATATTGTCAATGGCAGATATGGCAATCAGCTTCCCGTTTTGGGAATCCACATGCAGCGATATGTCACAGAAATTGGAATACCTTACATTTTTAATATCTGCGCAAGCCCCTTTGGGCAGCAGGCGCACAAAAGGTTCGTTTTCATACATTGCCTGATATGCTTCCCGCAGCTGGTGTTCCGTTACGCCCGGTTTTAAATCCGCATAACAGGTCGCCAGAATCCCCCGGTTTACCGGAAGAATATACGGCACAAAAGTGATTGGAATCTTTTGGCCCGCCAAATGGGCCAATGTTTGTTCCATTTCCGGCGTGTGCCGATGATTTGCCACCTTATAGGCGGTAAATCCCTCGTTTACATCGGCAAAGTGAGTGTCCTGCGTGGGCTTTCTGCCGGAACCCGTGACGCCGGATTTGCAGTCGGCTATCACACCGTTGAGTTTCATCAGCGAACCCTTAATTGCCGGGGCCAGTGCCAGCGGCACTGCCGTGGTATAACAACCGGGGTTTGCCACCAGCTTTTTGCCCCGAATTTGATCCCGAAACAGTTCCGGCAAGCCATAGGCCGCCTGACTGTGCAGTTCTTTGCTTAAAAATCCCCCGCCATACCACCGGGCATAAACCTCTTCGTCCTCCAGGCGAAAATCCGCCCCCAGATCAATAAAGACCTTGCCCTTCTCCTGACAACTTTGAGCCAGTTCCTGCGACAACCCATGAGGAAGTGCCGCAAATATCACATCGCTTTTCTCGATGACCTCTTCCTGATCGGTACAGGTCAAATCGCACCGTCCCAAATAAGCCGGATAAACCTCACTGAGCGCCTGACCGGTAAAGCTGACAGAACTGATGGCTGAAATCTGCACCCCGGGGTGCGCCAGCAGCAAGCGAACCAGCTCTGCCCCTGCGTAACCTGTGGCACCGATGACCCCTGCCTGTATCATGACACATTCCTCCTTATTGTTTTTGCCGCTTCCTGCCCAAACCGGCACACTTACCCTTTTATTTATTTTTTAATAGCTCTAAAATCCGATTGGCCTGTGCCTGCACATTTTCTGGTGCAGGTGCGCCTATTACTTTGCGCCCCGCCACACAGGCTTCCAGTGAAATTGCCTGATAGACGCCCTCGTCAAAAGAGGGGCAGGCGTTTTGATATTCCAAAAGGGGCAAGCTTTCCAGCGTTTCGCCCTGAGCAATGCACTGAGCCACCAAAGCGCCCGTAATTTTATAAGCATCCCGGAAAGGCAGCCCTTTGCCCACCAAATAGTCGGCGCAGTCTGTGGCATTAATGAAACCCTTGGCCGCCGCCGCCCGCATATTTTCAGGCAATACCCGCATGGTTTCGATCATCGGAATAAAGGGGGTCAAGCAAAGCTTTAAAGTATCCACTGCATCAAAAATAGCTTCCTTATCCTCCTGCATATCCTTGTTATAGGCCAAAGGCAAGCCTTTGAGCATCGAGAGAAGCGCCATCAAATCACCGAACACCCGCCCCGATTTACCACGAACCAACTCTGCAATGTCCGGGTTTTTCTTTTGGGGCATAATGCTGGACCCGGTGGAAAAGGCATCATCCAGTTCCACGAACTTAAATTCCCAAGAGCACCACAAAATAATTTCCTCGGAAAAGCGAGAAAGATGAACCATCGAAAGCGAAACGGCTGCCGCCAGCTCAACGCAGAAATCTCGGTCGGCCACCGCGTCCAGACTGTTCTGGCTCACTGCCGAAAAGCCCAAAAGCCGGGCAGTTAGTTCCCTGTCCAGCGGATAGGTGGTGCCTGCCAGAGCACCGGAACCAAGGGGGAGCACATCCATGCGCTTTGCTGCGTCGCCGATGCGCTCCACATCCCGCAAAAACATCTCTGCATACGCCAAAAGGTGATGGCCGAAGGTGATGGGCTGTGCCCGCTGCAAATGGGTATAGCCGGGCATGACATCACCACTGTGTTTTTTCGCCTTTTGGCACAAAACCTCAATCAGCGTTCTGAGCTGTTCCTGCAAAGTAACACATTCCTTTTTTAGGTAACAGCGCAGATCCAGCGCCACCTGATCGTTCCGGCTGCGGGCGGTGTGCAGCCGTTTGCCCGCATCGCCCACCCGGGCTGTCAATTCACCTTCCACAAAGGTGTGAATATCTTCTGCATTGGGATCAATGGCCAAAGCGCCGCTTTGGATCTCTTCCCATATCTTTTGAAGACCGTCGCAGATGGTTTCGGCCTCTTTTTTGTCAATAATCCCACAAGCACCCAGCATGGTTGCGTGGGCGATGCTTCCCTCAATATCCTCTTTTGCCATCCGGCTGTCGAAAGAGATTGAGGAGTTAAAATCGTTGGTTTTTGCGTCTACTTCCTTTTGGAACCGTCCAGCCCAAAGCTTCACTATCTATTCCTCCGTTACTTTTATCGTGCTTTACATCCTTAAACAATTCAAATCTAAACATTTCAAATGACTCTGCAAACCGGAAACATCACTTGGTTCAAACCATGTGATTATCTGCGGCACCCCAACCACTTTTTTGCCGCAAATAAGTGAGGGGTGATTTTCCGGGGAAAAACAGACGGGGGCGAACAAAATTCGTCCGCCTCCCGCCCAATTCCTTGCCAAACCGGCAGGATTATCCTTTTCTTTTCTGTGCCAGAACTTTCATCGGCAGGCCGAACAGATTGATAAATCCGGTGGCATCCGCCTGATTGTATACCTGATCTTCGCTGAATGTGGCAATCTCATCGTCATACAAGGAATAAGGAGAAGTTACGCCGGCATCTATGATGTTGCCCTTATAGAGCTTCAGCTTTACATCGCCGGTCACATACTGCTGGGTGCTGTCCACAAAAGCGGAAAGCGCCTGACGCAGGGGGGTAAACCACTGGCCGTAGTATACCATCTCGGCAAATTTGAGTCCCACACCTTGTTTATAGTGATAGGTGTCCCGGTCAAGGCAAAGTTCTTCCAGCTTGTTGTGTGCGTGATACAAAATCGCACCGCCGGGGGTTTCATAAACGCCCCTGGACTTCATACCCACCAAACGGTTTTCCACTAAATCTACAATACCAATGCCGTTTTTGCCGCCCAACTCATTGAGCTTTTGAATCAAAGCGATGCCGTCCAACGCTTCGCCGTCTAGTTTTACCGGAATACCCTGCTCAAACGAAAGGGTAATATAAGTGGGCTCGTCAGGCGCCTGTTGGGGGGATACGCCCAACTCCAAAAATCCGGGGGTATTGTATTTCGGTTCGTTGGCCGGATCTTCCAGATCCAAACCTTCGTGGGACAAATGCCACAGGTTTTTATCTTTGGAGTAGCTGGTCTCTTTGGTAAAGCTAAGCGGAATGTTATGGGACTCTGCGTACTCGATTTCTTCTTCTCTTGATTTGATGTCCCAGGTTCTCCAAGGGGCAATCACGGTCATTTCGGGTGCCAACGCCTTGATGGTCAGCTCAAAGCGAACCTGATCGTTGCCCTTGCCGGTGCAGCCGTGGCAGATGGCATCCGCACCCTCCGCCTGGGCAATTTCCACCAGCCGTTTTGCAATGATGGGGCGGGCAAAAGAAGTGCCCAGCAAATATTTATTTTCATAGACCGCACCCGCTTTCAGGGTGGGCCAAATGTAATCTTCGACAAAAGTTTTTTTCAGATCCGCAATGTACAGTTTTGCAGCACCGCTTTTTTGTGCTTTTTCTTCCAGACCAGAAAGTTCCCCGTCACCTTGACCCACATCTGCGGCAACAGCGATGATTTCACATCCCTCGTAATTTTCTTTCAGCCAGGGGATGATAACCGATGTATCTAAGCCGCCGGAATACGCCAGCACAATTTTTTTGATTTGCTTTGCCATAATCAGCACTCCTTTTTCCGTTAAATCTTATTTCTGAACCAAATCTACATGTTTAATTATACGCTTAATATTCAAAAAATCAACCCCAAATTGCATAATTATTCAACTTATCTATTCCAAACAAAGATTTTAATGAAAATAGGCACGCTTTAAGATAGAATGAATAATTCGCTTGATTCAGGGGTTTCCGCAAAATCTGCTTGCAATTTTTTACTAAGGTAGGTATCATAAAACAAAAATGCGGTGTGTTTTCCACCAAGGGATCAAATAGGGAGGAAAACCGGGCTTTTGAAAGGTGGAAAAAGGAATATGTTAGAAAAAATCAGGCCGGAAGACTTGACTCTGAATCCGTTTACCCTAATCGGTAAGGAATGGATGCTAATAAGCGCAGGAACCGAACAAAAATATAACATGATGACTGCCAGTTGGGGCGGATTGGGTGTATTCTGGGGCAAAAATGTATCCCATGCATACATTCGCCCGCAGCGGTATACGCTGGAATTTGTGGACAGCCAGGAATATTATGCCCTAAATTTCTTTGGAGAAGAACACAAAAAAACGCTGGCCTATTGCGGTGCAAATTCCGGCCGGGATGTCGACAAGGCAAAAGAAACCGGGCTGACCCCGGCTTTTGATGCAAAAGCACCTTATTTTAAAGAAGCAAAGCTGGTACTAATCTGCAAAAAGCTGCACAAGCAGCCGCTTGACCCCGCCGGCTTTATCGATCCCTCACTGGATGAAAAATGGTATCCGGAAAAAGATTACCATGAACTGTTTGTGGGAGAAATTGTAGAAGTGCTGCAACAAAAATAATTGGGAGCAGTGCGTTACTTCACAGAAATATCAAAAAGGGAATGGGACAAAATTGTCCCATTCCCTTTTTTGCGTAATTTGGGTCAGGTGCGGCCTAGGGGCTGTTTTGAGCAAATAAATGCGGCAAGCGTTTTAAGGCAAGGTTAATGGCAATCGTATCGTCTAAAAAACCAAGCGGAAACGCATAGTCCGGAATAATATCGGCAGACAGAATGAAATACAGCAGCACGCTCCCTAAAACAGCCTTTTCCTGCACACCGGCCGTTTCCCCCAGAAACAACCGATAAAACTCATGTAAATAATCCACCATATAACCCGTTCCATTGATGGATTTTACTTTTCGGTGGAATTGGCTGATGATCATTTCTTTTCCCTCTTCTGTTTTTGCATATCCCTCATATTTTTTCAGTTGCTGTTCCACTTCGTCTACTACTGTATAAATATTGATATCAAAGTGAAACAGGATACTTTGGATGGTGTCTAAGATAAAAGACACATTCTCATTCATCGGCTGTGTTCCAATGGCTCCGCCAGCCAGCAGCAATTGCTCCATAGGGATCCCCAGCGCCGTGGAAAACGCTTGCAAATGATAAATCTGAGCCGGCTGTTTTCCGTTGATAATTCGGGATATGCTGGCGGTACATACCCCGCTTTCCCGGCTGAGCTGCCTCATCGAGCAATCTTGCTCTGCCATTCTCTGCCTCAAAAATTCCCCCAGAGCAGGGAGATCGTTTTGGGGCGGTGTGTCTGCCGCACCCAAAGCCTTGCCCTGCTTTTGATTTGACATGGATTCCCCCTCCTATTCTTTTTTCTGAACGTTCGCTGACAGACGGATTTTTTATTGTATTCCCACTGCGAATCAATTTTCTTCACTTTTGGTGATAAACCGGCTTATCTTGGCAGCGAATCTACATCAAAGCCCCCTTACCACAAGTATATTCACCCCACATTCCATTGTCGCAGAAAACGCAACAGTGTTGCGAAAAACAAGCAACCGTTCCCGATTGTTGTAACAGGATTGCTTTGTTTGAAATAAAATAAGGTATGTGCGCTCCCATTTTACAGCGTATGCAAATCTTAATGAGGAATAGGAAGGTTTTTTCATGTCACTTGCATTTTCTTTATTGATTGAGGCAGCTCTTCTGGCTTCCGTGCTTTCTCTGGATGCATTTACAGCCGGGTTTGCTTACGGAAGCCAAAAAATAAAAACACCGTTTTTATCGGTGTTGATTATCAGTGTAATTTGCAGCGGCAGTCTTGGCATCGCTTTATTTGCAGGCTCTATGGTAAAATCTTATCTGCCGGATCGGCTGACCGTATCCATTTCATTTATCATCTTGTTTGCCATTGGCCTCATCAAGCTGCTGGACAGCATCACCAAGTCTATCATCGATAAATACAGCAATATCAAAAAAGAAATCACCGGCTCTTTTTTTCATTTCAAATTTATTTTAAGCTTATATGCCGCTCCGGAAAAAGCCGATTTGGACAATTCCAATAGTATTTCATCTACCGAAGCCGTTTTGCTGGCCCTTTCCCTTTCTCTGGACGGAATCGGCGTCGGCTTGGGGGCAGGCCTAGCAAGTGTAAACATATGGGCAGTTTTTCTGTGGTCGTTTATCACGAACGCCGCTTTTCTTGTGTTGGGATATTTTCTGGGCAACAAGGCTGCACAAAAAATGCCCTTTAATATCTCTTGGCTCAGCGGGGTTGTACTGATGGGCCTGGCATTTTCCAGATTATAAAGAAACCCTTCCGCCCGGCGTTGATTGACCGCCAACATTTAATCCATCCGGATTTATTGATCCCACACTGGAGGATCAATGGCATCACGAAATGTTTGCAGGATAAATGGTAGAAGTTTTGCAAAAGAAATTATTTTATCTCTCAAAAAGCCTCCAGCCGATGGCCGGAGGCTTTCGTTTCACATTTTAGTGGAGAGACTTGTATTCCTATGGTAATATAGATCTATATTACCTTATTTCCATTATTTGGTTGACACACTAAGATCCTCTGGAATTTTAAAAATTCAAAATACGCAAAAGGAAGGAACCCACCTTTATGATTAAAAACGGTGACTCATTTGTTGAAAAATGGCACTCAGTGTATTTCTTTATCCCGCTATTTGAATCCCCTGCAAAAATTCCGCCTTTGGACATCTTTTGCGATGCGCTTTCCAAAAAATTCGGAAAAATAACTCCGTTGGCAGAGAACCCGAAAATGCCCAGCGAACCATCTGATTTGACCGGATTTTTATTGGAGGATCACCCAGCATACTATCAAAAAGAGGATCAATGGGTTCCTACCCAACTAATTCTATACGGGCCGGATGAATTTGATCAGGATCTGTGGAACGAGCAGATAACCGCCCAATTTTGGAACATCCCCGACAAGGCGGAGTTCTTGTCCCGCTGCAACTATTCCATTATGGCCAGCAACATGCTTGCGGCCAATCTTCCCATTACAGAAGGGTTTCAAATTATTGCGGATTACGCAGACCTGATTTTGGATTTATTCCCGGACTGCATCGGCATCTACTGGCCACACAGTCAGCGGCTTGTTACGCGAGAAGCTTTTCAAAATTCACAATGGAGTTCAAAAGAGCTTCACTTTCTGGATGGAGGAGTGAATGTGCGCTTTTTCAATATCGCCCAGACAGGCGAGATGCTTTTTGATACACTGGGGCTTACTCCGATTGGGCTGCCGGATTTGCAGTGCCATTGCAAAGATCTGGAACCAAATCATGTTGTGGGCTTTTTATATAATTTGGCTGCCTATCTGTACCGAAGCGGCGATATTATAGAGGACGGCAACACGGTAGAAGGAATTGACGGCGAAAAATGGCTCTGCCAGAGAGAAGACGCCCTTGCCACGCCTGTGCGCATGGTGCTGGATATCAATGCAGGAAAATATGCAGGTGGAAATCGATAAATAAAAAACTTTTTCAGCTGATGGTGAATGGTATAAAGATAGGCGACACGGGTTTTCGTGTCGCCTATCTTTTGTTATATACTGAAAATAAGAAATGATATTGCCCCTTTGCCTTTTCTGTCAAGACAGAGCTAATCCATTTCTGTGCGTTCTTATTTCTCCTATGCTGCGATTCCACGACTGCGATCCGAATCCTTTGGCCTGTCACTCGTCTTTCCACCATTTTTCGTCACCGGGGAATACCATTACAGCCGGACGATCACCACGGCCGTCATATCCAAAGGTACGGCTGCTCTGCTCTTTTCCTGTCAGAAAGAGGTTTTTCTTATTAGATTTTTCCTTTGTTGTTTTTTAGAAAAAGATTCTTCTTCCCTCTACCTTGCCCCTCAGACCGGGGCGGGCCCCTACTTTCTTTCAAGAAGAAAGTAGGCAAAGACTTGCCAAGGCTCTGCCTTTGGAATCCGTTAAAAATCAGTGGAAGACAGAAGTTTGGTGTAAGGCGCCGCTTGATCGTGGGTGGCGCACTCGCTTCCGGCGGCGCGCTACCGCACGGCGGTGCCGTCGAAAACTTTGTGCAATTCCTTTCGGAAAAATCAATATTTATTCTGCAAGTGAACCCATACTGGTCCCATCAAACTACGAAACTATAGTAAACTAAAGAAAGAGTTTATTTAAGGAAGAAACGAACAGAAATAACCACACTCAACTGCCAAAAAGGGAACCCTTACGCTCGGTCAACGAAGCGCCACTTTTCGGGTGACGCGCCGCTTTAGCGGCGTGGAGCCTTTGGCGCGATTCCACATAACTTATGTCTTATTGTTTTACGGATTCCAAAGGTGTCCTTTGTGTCGTTGAGAGGGGGTCCAGGGGGAGAGGATCGAAACTCTCCCCCGGAAAGCCTTTGCTTCCTTTCGTCTTTCCACGAAAGGAAGTGCCCGCCCCGGCATGAGGGGCAATGTGAAAATTAGAAGAATATTGTGCTTAAGAATATAAACCTAAAATACCATAATAAAAATTCAATGATAAGGCTCTTTGCAGTCTGTAAGTCCGAGTAAATAATCTACACTTGTTTCATGAAATTGAGCCAATTTAATCAGAACCACACTGGGGATATCCAGATTTCCATTTTCATATCGGGAATATGTCGTCTGATTGATATTCAACATAGTAGCAAGTTTTTGTTGAGTAATATCCTTATCTTCCCTCAAATTCCTAATTCGTCGGTACATATTTATCACCCCAACGATATAGTAAATTATGCGGAGAATGCACATTGACATTTATGCGGTTTTCGCATAAAATAATATTATCACTCAACAATGGGGTGAAATTATTGATTACAATTAGTAATATATATTGTAAAATTAACTATTTGTTGTTTTGTATCATACAGATTATTTTCTAAATCAAAATAGCCTAAAAAGATAAAAAATTTGTCGTAACAGGAATTTTTTCGATAATCAGATTCTATTCGGGCAAAATTCCTGGCTTTTCTTTTCAAACACGCTATTCTTAATGCTTATGAAATACGAAAACGAAAGGAAAGAATAAACATGGTAGTTCGTCAACTTCGCGCCGACCAATACGAAACCGTGATGCAGTTCCTTTTACAAACCGCTCATTCCAGCCCCTTAGACGCCAGCCATACCATTTCTATGACCGTCAACGAAAGCCAATACTGGCTTCGGGTTCAGCCCTGCCAAAAGCGCAAAATAGCGATTTTACAGGCTTTGCGCCTGCCGGGCAGCGGACAAAAGCTGGAACTAACTACGAATAACCTTTTGCTTTCTTCCCTTTTTGAATTATTTCTTCTGCAAAGCCTGCCTGTGAAATAAGCCTTTGATTAGCTCCGATATTTTCGGCACACCTGATAGAAAGAAGTAGAGAAATACACCCCTGCTATCAGCATAAAGATAGGGGCGAACCCTCCGCCTTCCGGGAATAAAACAATGGCATAGGCCGCCACAAAGAACAAAGCGGTAATTTTCCAGCTGGTCATCAGCTGTTTGCTGTTCATTCGCTTACGCGATTTAATTTCCACATCATTGATGGCAAAAATCAAAAGGTAAGATACAAACAGTGCCGCGCCCGTGATTAAAATTCGCAGAATTAATAACCCGTAAAACCCAAGTGGTGTGGTGAACCCAAGCAAATCCGCCACATAAATAACAGCAGACACGCCCATAAAAATCTTGGCATAAAGGCGAATATCCATAAACCGGCCGCTGTAATCGCTAAGTTCCTTTATTCCCGCCAGCAAAAATGCATACCCTACAAAATCAGGCAAAATTCCGATCATTCCAGATCCAAAGGAAATGTTATAATCTAAAAACAAAAATAGAATCGCGATAAATAGTTTCGTCATGCCCGTTCCCTTTCTCTCAACCCATTTGTTTCATTATACAAAAAGAAGGCCTGCACCGCAAGCCTTCTTCTTTTTTATCCCGATTCGGTTAAGACAACAACATACGGTCATTGACCAAAGCATCACCTTGAGCCGACTGGAACCGCTGAAGCAGCGCTTCCACCGTCAAGTTCTTTTTTTCTTCCCCTTCAATGTCAAACAGGACTTGGCCTGCATTCATCATGATAATACGGTTGCCATACGTTAATGCATCACGCATATTATGGGTCACCATCAGCGCCGTCAGGTTATCCCGTTTCACAAATTCATCGGTTAAACGAAGGACTGTTGCTGCCGTTTTGGGGTCCAGTGCAGCTGTATGCTCATCCAACAGCAAAAGCTTTGGCTTTTGCAAGGTAGCCATCAGCAAAGTCAGCGCCTGACGCTGGCCGCCGGAAAGCAGCCCAACTTTGCTGCTGAGCCGGTCTTCCAAGCCCAATTCCAACACTTGCAGCTGTTCCTGATACCGGGCGCGTTCCTCTTTGGTGATTCCCCAGCGCAGCGTGCGCCGTTTGCCGCGCCGATTGGCCAAAGCCAAGTTTTCCTCAATCCACATATTTCCGGCTGTGCCCCGCATGGGATCCTGAAACACGCGCCCTAATAGTCTTGCACGCTTGTATTCCGGCAAAAAAGTGATATCTTCACCATCGAGCTCAATTTGGCCGCCGTCACAGGGAAACACGCCTGCCACCATGTTCAGCAGCGTACTCTTCCCGGCTCCGTTTCCGCCGATTACCGTGACAAAATCCCCAGGCTTCAAGTGAAGATTCAGATTGACCAGGGCCTTTTTTTCATTTACCGTTCCTTTGTTAAAGGTACGGCATACATTGGTTAATTTTAGCATATCAAGCCCTCCTCAATCCTTCTGGTTCGCTTCATCCGGGTCCTTGTCCGAATTATCGATCACATCTTCAAAAGCGCTGTCCGGCACCAACCCTTTGGGGCCTTGCGCCGCACGGCGAACCATATATTCCTGAAAATTCCTGCTCATGATGGGAGTAAACAGAGCCAATGCCACCACAATAGAAGAAAGCAGCTTCATATCCTGCGATTTCAGGCCGAAGAACAGAACCACCGCAATAATCACACGGTACACCACAGAGCCGGCGATCATCGCTGCCAGCCGATGCAAAAAGCCCAATCTCTGCCCCAAAATCACTTCACCGATAATCACCGAGGCCAGTCCGATAACAATCGTACCGATTCCCATGCTGACGTCGCCGAATCCATTGACCTGAGCCACCAAAGAACCCGACAGCCCCACCAGGCCGTTGGACAAAACCAGCGCCAGAATCACAGTGACGTCGGTATTCACGCCCAAAGAGCGAACCATTTGAGCATTGTTTCCGGTTGCGCGAATTGCGCTGCCCAATTCCGTGCCAAAGAACCAATACAAAAACATGATAACGGCAATCACCAGAACGCCGCCCAGCACCAGCTGCGCATTGTAACGGGAAAGGCCGGGAATCCAATGTTCCACACGCAAATCCACCGTATCCACACCCAGCAAGGGAATATTCGCCCTGTCTTGCATGATGCGCAGATTAATAGAATACAAGGCCGTCATTGTCAGAATACCCGCCAAAATTCCGGGGATTTTCATTTTGGTATTTAAAAATCCTGTAATAAACCCGCAGACCATTCCGCCTGCCATGGCAAACAGCAAAGTTAAAAAAGGATCCATTCCTTTTTCGGTCAGGATGGCAGAAATCGCACCGCCGGTGGCGAAAGAGCCGTCTACCGTCAAGTCTGGAAAATCCAGAATTCGAAAGGTGATATAGACGCCCAGCGTCATAATTCCCCACAGCACACCCTGAGCTGCAGCGGCGTGAATCGCACCCAGTAAATTCATCAAGTTCATATCTTTCCCCATTCCCCTGTATTTACAGCATAGAAGGCGGTGGGACTGCCCACCGCCTGATGTCTGCATTTCCGGTTTGAATTTTACGTCACACGCGTTTCTCTTGGATTATTTTAATGGAAAGCGCCGAAAAATTCAAGTTTTATTTCTTGCCAGCATTTGCAGAATCCTGGCCGCTCTTCAAAATTGATTCCGGAATTGTCAAACCCATTTCTGTTGCGGCCACACTGTTATAGTGAGTATCCAGTGTCTCTTGATACTCAATGGGCATATCCCCCACATTCGCTTCGCCGCGCAATACTTTGGCTGCCATCATCCCGGTTTGATATCCTAATTTTTCATAATTGATGCCCACCGTGCAGGTTCCGCCGTCGGTTACCATGCCCACAGCACCGGGAACCACAGGAACTTTATTGCGGGTGGTCACAGAAGTCACATTTTTCATGTTAGAAGCCATCAGATTATCGGTGGGAATATACACGCCCTGCACCTTGCCCATCATCGACTGGGTCACCTGCTGCACCTCGTTGGTGTTGGATGCGGTAAATTCCTGATATTTCAGCCCCAATTCGCCGCAGGCTGCTTTTGCCCACTCTGCCTGAAGCTTACTATTGGTTTCGCTGGAGCTGTACAGAATCCCCACGGTTTCCAAAGAAGGAACCATGTCTTTTAATAGCTGAAGCTGCTCTTTTACAGGCGTTTTATCACTGGTTCCAGATACATTTGCACCGGGCTTTTCATTGCTTTGCACCAATTTTGCGTCTTTCGGGTCGGTAATGGCCGTTACTAACACCGGGGTATCGGTAATCACCTTTACCACCGCCTGAGCCGCAGGAGTTCCAATTGCTAAAATCAGTTCCGGCTTTTTGCTAGCAAATGTATTGGCAATGGTCACGCAGTTTGCCTGTTCGCCCTGTGCATTTTGAACGTCATAAGTAATGTTTTTGCCTTCCACAAAGCCTTCATCCGCCAATGCCTGCCGAAATCCTTTGAGCGAAGCATCCAACGAGGGATGCGTCACCAGCTGCGCCACACCAACGGTAATCATTTTTCCTGTATCTCCGCCAGAGTTTCCGGCCGCTGCCGATGAATCGCCGCCGGAATTTCCACAGGCCGTGGCCGTCAGTGCTACCGTTGCAGCAAGCGCCACCGCAGCAATTTTATTTTTTATCCACATATTGGTCCTCCTCGAGACGCTTTACTTAGTTGAATTGTTCATTGGTTTAAAGCACAAAAATTAATAGCTGTATTTTACTCTTCTATCAAAAAAATGTCAAGTGTTGATTTCATCCCATCCGCAGGGTTCCCCTTTTTTCAGCAGAAAAAAAGCAGGCTGGCACAAAGGCCGCCTGCTTTTGACTGGGGACACCGGAAATTTTTTCTTCTCCGGATTTCCCCTTTCTTTGTTCTTTTTGTGAATTTACAACAGATTATCGGGCGCTGACATCCTCACCCGCCAAAATACGGTCGGGAAGTGTAATTCCCAGCTGTTTGGCCACTTCTCCATTGTAAGAGATGTCGTAGTCTTCCTGGTATTCAATGGGCATTTCTCCAATTTGAGCCTCGCCCCTGAGCACTTTAGCCGCCATCAACCCAGTCTGGTACCCCAGCTTTTCATAGTTAATGCCCACTGTGCACAGGCCGCCGTTTTCGACCGGGCCAACTTCACCGACGATCAAAGGCAATTTCGCACCGGTAACCACTGCAGACACCGTTTTCATTCCGGAAGCCAGCATATTGTCTGTGGGAATGTAAACCGCGTCCACTTTGCCAACCATAGACTGAGCTACCTGCTGGATTTCATTGGAATTTGAGATGGTAAACTCCTGATAACCAAGGCCTATCTCATCACAGACCTCTTTGGCCCATTTAATTTGAATCTGACTGTTGGTTTCGCTGGAAGTATACATCAAACCGATGGTTTTTGCCTGGGGAGCAATTTCTTTCAGCAGTTCCATCTGCTGTTTCACCGGCGTTTTGTCACTGGTTCCGGATACGTTTGCACCGGGGGCCTGATTGTCTTTCACCAGCTTGGCTTCTGCCGGGTCTGTCACCGCCGTTACCAAAACCGGAGTATCCGTAATCACTTTTACCACTGACTGCGCCACCGGAGTGGCAATTGCCAGAATCAAGTCGGGCTTTTTATTGGCAAACGTATTGGCAATGGTGATACAATTGGCCTGATCCCCTTGCGCATTCTGAATGTCATAGTTAATATTTTTACCCTCTTCAAAGCCTTCGGCCTGAAGGGCGTCTTTAAATCCTTTAAGCGCTGCATCCATCGCCGGATGTGTCATCAGCTGAGCCACACCAATGGTGATAGCTTTGTCACCGCTGCTTCCGCCGGCCTGAACAGAGCTTCCGTTGGTATTGCCGCAGCCTGCCAAAGAAGCCGTCATCACAGCAGCCAAAGCCACCGCAACTATTTTCTTGAATCGTTTCATATTTTCCTCCTCCGCAGCGCGAAAACCGCCACAAACGATTTATTGGTTTAAAGCATCAATTGCTAAAAGTAATTGTACTCGCCCCGTTTCAAAATGTCAACCCCCGAAATCAATGATTCCGCAAAACATGGCACAAAAGACGCCTCCCCTGCACAGAGCGCATCCTTGGCCGGAGCCGATCGGTTCGTAATAAAGTCACATACATAAATTGGGTTTCCTGCTATTCTATGTAATAAGAACAATAATTTATTGGGAGGCTATTTTATGTCTATCATCCATTTAACACATAAAAACTATCAAAAAGAAGTTCTGGAATCGAAAGAGCCTGTTTTAATTGATTTTTGGGCTCCCTGGTGCGGCCCCTGTCGAATGCTTTCCCCCGTTATGGAACAGCTGGCAAAAGAGCTGGACGGAAAAGTGAAAATTGCAAAAATTGATGTGGACGAAGAGCGGGCGCTGGCCGAGCAGTTTCAGGTGATGAGCATTCCCATGCTGGCCGTGATGCGAAACGGCAAACTGGCGGCTTCTTCGGTTGGTCTAAGACCCAAAGCACAAATTTTAAAAATGCTGGAAGAATAAGCTTTCACCACAAAATGTGAGGTTTTGGAAC
Organism: Clostridium minihomine; assembly: GCF_900240385.1. Classification (GTDB taxonomy): domain Bacteria; phylum Bacillota; class Clostridia; order Oscillospirales; family Acutalibacteraceae; genus Faecalispora; species Faecalispora minihomine. Next base: position 238,744 of record NZ_OEQH01000004.1, read on the forward strand.
AGAAAGGATGAAACAAACCATGAAAGTTGTCATCATCGGCGGTGTCGCAGGCGGCGCGTCTGCGGCAGCTCGCCTGCGCAGACTGGATGAATCGGCACAAATTCTTCTTTTAGAGCGGGGGAATCACATTTCCTTTGCCAATTGCGGACTGCCTTATTATGTGGGTGGTGAAATCACTCAGGAAGAGGCACTCACCCTTCAAACACCCGAAAGTTTCCGCATGCGCTTTCAAATTGAGGTGCGCACGAATCATGAGGCGACCGCCATCCATCCGCAAAGTCAAACCATCACTGTGCAGGATTTGTTTTCCGGGGAATCTTATGAAGAGTCTTACGACAAGCTGATCCTGTCCCCCGGGGCAGAACCGGTTCGCCTTCCTATTCCGGGCACGGATGCCTTGGGGGTCTTTACCCTGCGCACCATACCGGATGCTTTGGGCATTAAAAAATTCATCCAAACCAATCAGGTCAAAAACGCCGTGATAGCCGGCGGCGGATTTATTGGGCTGGAAATGGCAGAGAACCTGGCTCAAGCCGGGCTGAAAACCACGTTAGTTGAGGCCGCCGACCACGTAATGGCCGCTCTGGATTACGATATGGCCTGTGAGGTACAGCAATATCTTCACCACAAAGGCGTTGAGTTGGTATTGTCTCAACGAATCCAAGAGATTGTACCGAAAGAAGGCGAACTTCAAGTTCAGTTGGAAAACGGAACGGTTCTTTCGGCGGGGCTGGTTCTTCTGGCCGCAGGCGTTCGTCCTGAAACAAAACTTGCCCGTGAGGCCGGATTAAAAACCAACGAAAGGGGCGCCATTGTGGTGGATGCTCACATGCTCACCTCGGATGAAAACATCTATGCCGTGGGCGATGCAGTCGAAGTGTTCCATCTGGTCAGCGGAAAGCCCTCGATGATTCCTTTAGCCGGCCCCGCCAACAAACAAGGTCGGATTGCCGCAGACTGCATCTGCGGGCTAGACAGTGTTTACCGCGGCTCACAGGGTTCTTCAGTTTTAAAGCTGTTTGACATGACGGTGGCCACCACAGGGCTCAACGAAACACTCGCCGCGGCAGCCGGACTGAATTTTGATAAAATCCACATCTTTTCCGCTTCTCATGCCACTTATTATCCGGGTGCAGAAAACCTGACCACTAAGGTTCTGTTTGAAAAAGAAACCGGCCGGATTTTAGGCGCCCAGCTGGTAGGATTCGGCGGAGTAGACAAACGGGGCGATGTACTGGCCACCGCCATTCGCGCCGGAATGACCGCATACGATTTGACAGAGCTGGAGCTTTGCTATGCTCCCCCCTATTCCTCGGCCAAAGATCCGGTCAACATGGCCGGCTATGCCATTGAAAATCTTTTGACGGGAAAAGTACAGCAATTCCATTGGAATCAAATCGAAGAAATTCAGAAGAATCCCGACGCTGTTCTTCTGGATGTGCGCACCCACTGGGAGCGAAGTCAGGGCCTTATCCCCGGTTCGCAACATATTCCGCTGGATTCCCTGCGCGAGCACCTGAATTCTCTGGATTCGGCAAAGGAAATTTTCGTGCACTGCCACAGCGGACTGCGCAGTTATTTGGCTTGCCGGATTTTATCCCAAAACGGATTCCACTGCCATAATCTGTCGGGCGGATATCGTCTTTACGAAATCATCCAGAGCAACCGTGCGTGGGAAAATCCAGAACTTTCTGCACAGTAAGGAAAGAAAATAATTATTTTTCATTTAAAACCTTAAATATATTGAATATTTTTCCAACAGACCTTATACTGTTTATAGATAAGGTCTGTTTTTTTATCTTTGGGGGTGTTACAATGATTCAGACCCCAATTGCTTTAGAGTCTGTTTTTCCTCAATGGGAGAAGCTGACTCCTCGGCAAAAAGAGCGGGTGAAGGCTCAGACACGCCACAAAAAATTTGCACGCGGCCAGCTTTTGCATCAGGGCCACAGCGACTGTTCGGGCCTTTTTCTGGTAAGGGAAGGTCAACTGCGGGTGTTTATCGTTTCAGACAGCGGAAAAGAGGTCACGTTGTATCGCCTTTTCCCTTTGGACATCTGTTTGTTTTCCGCTTCCTGCATCATGAAGAATATCAGCTTTGAATTGCATGTTCAGGCAGAAAAAGACTCAGATGTTTTTATTGTTCCCGCCGATCTGTATGAGGGACTCATGCGGGAATCGACACCCATTGCGGATTTCACCAGCCAGCTGATGGCTTCTCGCTTTTCAGATGTGATGTGGATGATGGAACAAATCCTGTTCACCAGTTTTGACAGCCGTCTGGCTTCCTTTTTGCTGGATCAAAGCAAAATTGAAGGCTCTTTGTCCTTCGCCGTAACCCACGATGAAATTGCCCGGCACTTGGGCAGCGCCCGCGAGGTAGTAAGCCGAATGCTGAAATATTTCGCCGGGGAGGGATTGGTTCGAATTGCCCGGGGCCAAATCACACTTCTGGACACCAAAAAACTTCGCAGTCTGGTGCAGTAACAAGGCTTTTGTCACGGCCGTTTCCATCGGCTTCTCAAAGGATTGTAATTCCGGCTTTTCAAAACAAAAAATGCGCCCACAAAAATTGTGAGCGCACCTTGCAAACGGGCCTTGCCCGCTGCACCAACGTACAGAACAGGCTGGGTTTCATCCGAAAAGATTTTAAATGACATTTCTTTGTAACAGGATAGGTACTGAAAACGTAAATCCGCTTATTTTGATTTTTTCATTTTATTTTTGGCGATGGATGTTCCCATTACGCTCCCGATTAACGAAAATATTCCATAAACCACCGCATAGCCCCATGCGCTGATATTATAAAAAATAAAAACAGACGGTAAGAATAAAATTCCCACTAAAATAGAATAAATCAAACTGTTATGAGTGGGATTTCGGAATCCATAAACAAAAGCACAAAGCAAACAGACCAGCGGAACCATCACAAGCAAAACAGACATTGCTGTTCCGGTGTTCTGAATCAGCAGCGGCAGCAAATAAAACGCGGCTAGAATAGCTGCTAAAAAGGGCAGCATCTCTTTTAGTTTTTCCATCGGCACTCTCCTAAATAAAAATTATTTCATTATCGTTAGCATATCAATAAATCGGCTTTATGACAAGCAGCAAAAGTCCTTTCTAAAAAAACAAACCGTCAAACCGACGGTTTGCATAATTCCTGAAAGAACACCCGGTTGCCAGCTTCGATGAGTGAAGTGAGATGAAAGATAGCAGACACGGTCTTTTTGTGTCTGCTATCTTTCATTTTATTTCAGCCATTCGGGAATAATTGTAATCCCATATAAAAAACTCTTTTTTGCGCAGAGGAATTAAAAATACCCTTTATAAAAAAGCTGTTTTTACTGTAATTACAGGCAATATTTTAACTCTTTTAATTAATTGTGAAAAAACAGAGGATTTCTGCACTTTTGTTTCGTAAAATCCAAAAAGACCAAAAAGAAGATTTTGTTTTAACTTCTGGAAATGATTTTTAATTTTCAGTCATTTTTAGAAATAATTACTATAAAAAAATCTTTTTAAAAAAATATTGATAAATTATTGACATGCAGTTCAGTTAAGGCTAATATGATAGTTAAAGGTTTAAATTTTAGTTTTTTCACAATTTTCCCGCAATGACCAAACCTGTTGTTAAATTTCCCCTGCGCTTCTAATGGGGAAGTTTATGACTCAATACAAACCATTTATTTTTTTATGGAAAGGCGGAGATTTTGTTATGGCAGGCTATGTAAATGTACCGTGGGATTTTATGCAGGCGTTTTTGGTGGACGCATTTAAAGGGTATGGCATTCCTGAAGATGACGCCCGTATCTGCACCGATATCCTTTTGGAATCGGATCGCCGGGGGATCGAGTCCCATGGTGTAAACCGTTTTAAGCCCATCTATATCGACCGCATTATGGCAGGCACTCAATTCCCGACCACAAATTATGAAATTATTCGTGAAACCAAAACCACCGCAGTTGTGGACGGACACGACGGTATGGGACAGGTAATCGGCTACAAATCCATGGAAATGGCAATTAAAAAAGCAAAAGAGTACGGCATGGGCATGGTGGTTGCGCGCAACTCGACCCATTACGGCATTGCAGGATACTATAGCTCTATGGCCGCAAAGGCAGGCTGCATCGGCATCACCGGCACAAACGCCAGACCCTCCATTGCCCCCACCTTTGGTGTGGAAAACATGTTGGGTACAAACCCCCTGACCATCGGCTTCCCCACAGACGAAGAATTCATCTTTAATCTGGACTGCGCCACCAGCATTCAGCAGCGCGGCAAGATTGAATATTATGCACGTATCGGCAAAAAATGCGCTGAAGGCACCGTTATCACACGCGATGGCGGAACTTTAACCGACTCTCAGCAGATTCTGGACGAACTGACCGCCAACCGTGCTGCCCTGACCCCCTTGGGCGGAATCGGCGATGAGCTGGGCGGATACAAGGGTTATGGCTATGCCACTGTAGTTGAGGTTCTTTCCTCTGCATTGCAGGCAGGCAGCTTCTTGAAAGCACTGTCGGATCGGGATGAAAAAGGCAACCGCAAACCCTGCCATCTGGGACACTTCTTCATCGCCATCGACACCGAGGCCTTCATGGGTCTGGAAAGCTTTAAAAAGACAGCGGGCGATATTCTTCGCGATTTGCGCGCTTCTGAAAAAGCACCGGGACACGATCGTATTTACACCGCCGGTGAAAAAGAGTACTTCATTTGGCAGGAGCGTAAAAATACCGGTGTTCCCGTCAGCGAAGGCGTGCAGAAAGAGCTGATCACCGTGCGCGATCATTTGGGTCTGACTCAGTATAAATTCCCGTTTGAAGCATAAACCCGCAACAGAAGGAGGATAACAATATGGATTTTGCAAAAGAATCTCTTCGTTTGCACGGGGAATGGAAAGGCAAGATTGAAGTAATTGCCAAAGTTCCCACCAATACCAAAGAGGATCTTTCTCTGGCATATACCCCCGGCGTGGCTCAGCCTTGCCTGGAGATTCAAAAAGACATAAACCTGAGCTACGACCTGACCCGCCGCCACAACATGTGCCTCGTTATCAGCGACGGCACTGCCGTTTTGGGCCTTGGCGATATTGGGCCGGAAGCCAGCATGCCGGTTATGGAAGGCAAATGCGTTCTGTTCAAAGCCTTTGGCGATGTGGATGCATTCCCACTTTGTGTCAAGAGCAAAGATGTGGATGAAATTGTCAACACAATTTACTTAATTTCCGGTTCCTTCGGCGGTGTAAATCTGGAGGATATCGCGGCTCCCCGTTGCTTTGAAATCGAAAAGAAACTAAAGGAAAAATGCGATATTCCGATCTTCCACGACGATCAGCACGGCACCGCTGTGGTTACTTTGGCTGCCCTGATCAACGCCCTGCGCGTGGTTAACAAGAAAAAAGAAGAGGTAAAAGTTGTTGTAAACGGCGCCGGCGCAGCAGCCATTTCGATCACCAGGCTGCTTTTGGCTGACGGCTTCCGCAATATTACCCTTTGCGACCGCACAGGCGCTATCTATGCCGGCCGCGAAAAGGGCATGAACTCTTTTAAAGATGAAATGGCCAAAGTGACTAACCTGAACAAGCAGCAGGGCAGCCTTGCTGACATTCTGGTGGGCGCAGATGTGTTTATCGGCGTTTCTGCACCGGGCGTGCTTACCACTGAAATGGTTAAAACCATGGCCAAAGATTCCATTGTAATGGCCTGCGCCAACCCCACACCGGAAATTTTCCCGGATGAGGCTAAAGCAGGCGGAGCCGCTGTTATCGCCACCGGCCGCAGCGACTTCCCCAATCAGGTAAACAACGTGCTGGCTTTCCCCGGCATTTTCCGGGGCACCTTTGATGTAAGAGCCAGCGATATCAATGACGAGATGAAAATAGCCGCTTCCTATGCGCTGGCCGGCCTGATTACCGACAAAGAGCGCAATGCTGAATACATTATTCCCCAGGCATTTGACCCCCGTGTGGGCAAGGCGGTAGCCAAAGCCGTGGCAGAAGCTGCGCGCAAAACAGGTGTCGCCAGAATTTAATTGCTTACAAGTCATGTCAATGATCCCTATCAAATGGAGGACCCAGCCGGATATTCCGGTTGGGTCCTCCATTTTGTGCTGAAACTAGAATTCATAGAAAATAAAGTCTCACTTTTACACAATATCGCTTTTGTGTTTTATCCCTGCAAAACTTTTTCACTTCAACTCTTTAAATCTTTACAAAAACCGCTCCACAGCCAAGTTCTATTGAGCATGTCTCTTTGTCCACGTGTAAAATTAATCAACCGGAGGCTCTATCACACCCCCGTCTTCAAAAAACAGGCTGACCACCATAGCCGCTGGGCCAAAGGTTTCCAGATTTCCATTGTTATGGCTAAAACTTATCTGGCCGGTATGCGGATAACGAGCCAGCTGCCGCTGGACTTCACCGCTGAATTTTTCATTTTCGAACAGATCCCCATACAAAACAACTCTCTCTAAATCAAAAAGAGTCAGCACATTTTTGATCATAAGGCTCAGATAAAAAACCACCCGCTCCAGCGTTTGCTCCACCACTCGCTCTTCAGAATCATAGGCGCTGATAATTTCCTGCACAGTTACTCGCGAGGGATCCCCTGCCACCAAATCCCAAAGAATCGGGGTTCGTGTTTTGTTCAAAAGGCCCTTTAACGTGTTCTCAATGGAATCGTAATGAAGAATGGTTTCTAAACACCCCTGATTCCCACAAACACAAGGTGCGCCATTGGGTTCCACAATCATATGTCCCAGCGAAATATCCTTATAGTCAAACACGCTGGATTTTCCTTCCCCCAAAGAACGTGCGGCACACAAACCCGGCCCATACTGAATGAACAGAGTTGAACTTGACGGCAGTTGCTTTGACAGCATACTTTCGCCATGAGTCAATGCACAGATATGATTGGTCAAAAGCACCGGTATTTTCAGCCTTGCGGCCAAAATATCGGCAACAGGAACCTGCTGTTGTTCCCAAATCGGAAAAGAATTAACGCTAACGCCCCTTCGGCTGTCCACCTCTCCGCTGATGCTAACCCCCAACCCCACCACAGTTCTGGAGCTTTGCACATCGTATTCCTGTAATTTTTCCTGCACCATTTCAATGATTCTCTCTAGAACTGCAGAAGATTTGCCCCGGCAGTCACCCGTATAGACCAAGTTCTCAAACAAAATGTTATTGTCCAAGTCCATACAAAGAACCCGGAATTTTTGCGGGGCAATCGACACTCCCAAAGCTGCAAAACGCTTTCCGTTAATCTGGAGCAGCACTTCCCTGCGCCCTTTTCGATTGCTGCTTTTGTCCTTTTCGCTTTCTATCTGGCTGAGAAGCCCTTCTTCCAAAAGTTCGCCTGTAATCATGGTTATCGCGGCAGGGGTCAGCCCCAAACGCACAGCAATCTCTTTTCTTGAAATGCTTCCCATATGATGAATCAGCTGCAAAATAGAACTGCGGTTCTGTTTTTTTACAGCCAGCATATTTACGCCGTTTTCTCGAACAGGGTTCATGCTCACACTCTCCTTCCCTGTTTTAAACTAACCTGTTTCTTCTCCTATTCTTTTGCAAGCCCATTACTCTGGTTACGGAACGCCAATTCAGGCACTGCTGATGAAAACATTCTTCTCAAGCGCCAACCGCACATCTTCATGCCAAACTGTTCCGTTTCGGCGAAAAAAGCTCTGAAAAATGAAATAAAACCTTTTTTTGAATCAAATCGTATTCATTTCCAGAGTGTTATCCAATATAAAATCATTCTTTTTTCGTTTTATCTTTCTCTTTAATGGCGACAAACCGATTGGTTGGTATTCACACAATTAATTAAATTAATTAACTCCTGTACAGACAAAACACACCACACTTTTATAATTCATAATATATATAGAATATAATGTCTTTATTATAACAGAATCCATGTAAATAAAGCAACTTAAAATCATATTAATTAATTGTTTTAATCATTAAAAACAAGACAAATGACGCTTTGAATTCTTTCAATTTGCCCTACCAATTTTTTAGGAATTTATGTCTTAAAAAAGAGAAAACCGAAAGTCCAAAGCGAAATAAAGGAATTTTCTGTTTTTTAAAAAGGCATAGACCCAAAAGCCTAATTTGATTTTTTAACATAATCTCCAAAGCGTAACACCCATACAAAAAACTTCCATTCTTCTGCTTTTAAAAAGCAGAAACCCAAGCATAGCACGATGCTTCTTTTCACATCCGAAAATAAAAAGAAAAAAAGACAACCCTTCCTCAAAAGAAAAGGTTGTCTTTTTCTGGCCCGCCCGGAGGGATTTGAACCCCCGGCCTTCAGAATCGGAATCTGCTGCGATATCCAGCTTCGCCACGGGCGGTCATATGACTATAGTAGTATAACACAACAAAAACAGATATTCAATCCTTCTTTCGGATTTTTTCAGATTCCTTTCACACCAAAAACCCCATCTTTACTCAAAAGCGAGGAAATCTCCAACCCCTGTCCGCATATGATGAAAGGCAGGCCTCTGAAAGGAGAATCCAAATGAGATTTCGCCTAAAATCCAATGATCACACCGTATCTGCACCAATCCCTGTGACAGAATCTATCGACTATCTAATCAAAATTGTACAACAGCTTTCTGCCACCCACGATTTACCAGGCGTCATGAAACTGGTCTGTCATTCCGCCTGCACGCTGACCGGCTGCCGGAGGGCGGCTTTTCTTTTGCTTGGCGGCGAGTCTTGCCACTGTGCTACCGACCAGTCGGTTCCTGTCTTATGCCGGCGGATGTGTTCCTCCATTGATACCCTGGTGGGGGAATTGGTTCTAAAAGAACGACAGCCTATTCTAATTTCAAATATGGAAAATGATTCCCGAATCCCATCAAAACTTTCTAAAAACACATTTCTAAAAAGCTTGGCCATGCTTCCTATTCGCCCGCAAGATCCCATCGGTATTATCGGGTGCTATTGGACAGAGCCGCACAGCCCCACACGGGAACAAATGCGGGTGCTGCAAGCATTGGCCGATACGGCGGCTATCTCAATTGATAACATCCGCTACCGGCAGGATATTGCAAAAAAAGCCCGTGAGCTGGAAAAAGCCATGGATGGCACTTTGTTAGCCATTGCGCGCATCGTAGAACAAAAAGACCCTTACACCTCGGGGCATCAGCAAAGGGTTAGCCGCCTGGCCTATGACATTGCCCGCGAAATGGGTTGGAAAGAAGAACGCTGTGAAGTTCTTCGTCGGGCCGCTTTGGTGCATGACATTGGAAAAATCGGCATTCCCGGGGATTTACTGACAAAGCCTTCTCAGCTAACTCCGTTGGAAAAAGAGCTGATTCAAACTCACGCAGAAATCGGCTATCAAATTGTCAAAGACATTTCTTTTTTTGTGCCTCTGGCAGAAATCATCCGTCAGCATCACGAACGGCTGGACGGTAGCGGTTACCCCCGCGGCCTGAAATCGGACGAAATGTTGCCGGAAGCCAAAGTGCTTGCTGTCGCTGATGTGTTTGAAGCAATGACCTCGCACCGACCGTACCGCCCTGCACTTTCTCCTTCAATCGCCTTTGATGAGCTGCTAAAAAATCGGGGGACATGCTACGATTCTTTGGCCGTCGATACTCTTTTTTCTATGATAACAGAAAAAAAGTATCAAATTCCGGAATAAAAGAAAAATAGCATCTGTCGAACGTATCACCGGAATTGAAAACCGGACGACTGTGAATTATAATGAAGAAAAGGACTACCCAAGGGAAAGGATACCCATATGACTGAAACACCGCTCTACACCGCTCTTTTGGAACATCAGCGGAAAAGCCGCTCCTCGTTCCACACGCCGGGGCACAAAAGCGCACCGGATGCTTTGCCGGAACATCTTCTCTCTTTCGATTTTACCGAACTGCCAGACACTGACAGCCTATACGAAGCCCAAGGGGCAATTTTAGAAGCCGAGCAACGGGCGGCCACAGTGTTTGGCGCCGCGCGAACTTTATTTTCTGCCGGAGGCTGCACCCTTTGTCTTCAAACCATGCTGTGTTTAGCCGCACCTTGCGGCGGAATCATTTTGTTCGATCGGATTCTTCATCGCAGTGTGGTCAATGCCATGGCCCTTCTGGATATTACCCCTGTTTGGATTCTGCCCCGCCCCACCGCCGGGGCAGGGCTTCCGGGCCGTATAGAGAGCAGGGACATTGAAGATGCGCTGAACCGCCACCCAAACGCCAAAGCCGTTTTTCTCACCAGCCCCGATTATTACGGGGTATTGGCGGATATTCCGGCCATTGCCGGGGTTTGCCAAGAGAAAGAAGTTCCCCTTTTGGTGGACAATGCCCACGGAACTCATTTGAGGTTCGGAACAGAAAATCTGCACCCCCTCTCTTTGGGCGCTTCTGCCACGGCATGTTCCGCCCACAAAACGTTACCCGTACTTACCGGCGGTGCATGGCTTCATCTGGCCGAGCCATCCTTTGTGGACGAAGCAAAGCGTGCCATGGCTCTGTTTGGCTCCACAAGCCCCTCTTACCCCATCATGGCCTCGCTGGATTTGGCCCGGGCTTGGCTGGAAGAGAAAGGGCATGCGGCCTTTTCTTCTTTGGAACAACGGGTAAGCGCCATTCGTTTGCTGGCTGAGGACTTGGGTTTTCCTTCCCCATTGGGCTTGTGCGATCCCACCCGCTTGACGCTGCGCACGGCCCAAGCTGGAATTTGCGGGAAAGATGCCGCAGAGCAACTGCGGCAAATGGGTGTGGAACCCGAATATGCCGATGATGCCCAAATCGTGCTGATTCCTACGCCTTTTAACAGCGAAGAGGATTTTAGGCGGCTGGAACACGGACTGAAAGCGCTGCATCCCCAAAGTCCCGTTACGGCGGCACACCCGCTGCCAGAACTGCCGGACTATGTGTTGTCGCCCCGGCAGGCCCTTTTGGCCCCCCAAGAAACCGTTTCACTGAGCAATTCTGTGGGAAGAATTGCCGCAGAAGCAGCCTGCCCCTGCCCACCCGGCGTGCCCGTTGTGATGCCCGGCGAAAAAATCACACGGGAAATTGTGGACTTTTTACGCAGGTATGGCATTTTTGCAATGAAAGTGGTAAAATAATTCTGATACACATACGCTTTTTTCGGAGTTTCCGCAACCTGTATAGGAGGGATATGTATGAAACTGATCCTTGCCATTGTCAGCAGTGACGACAGTGCCACGGTACAGGCCGCATTGACAAAAAAGCAATTCCCCATTACCAAACTGGCAACTACCGGCGGTTTTTTAAAAGCCGGCAACACCACCTTTATCGTAGGGGTAGAGGACGAAAAAGTCGACGAGGTCATTTCTGAAATAGCCGCACACAGCAGCCGCCGCACACAGATCGTGCCAAGCGCTTCTACCATGGATATGGGGCTTTACGCTTCCTTCCCCGTGGAGGTCACGGTCGGTGGTTCCACCATCTTTGTGCTGAACGTGGATCGGTTTGAAAAAGTATGATATTTGAGGGATTTACAGGAAACGATTCCCTTCGGCAGCAGCTTTCCCTTGCTTTGGATCAGGGCCGCCTTCCCCACGCTGTTATTTTGGAAGGCCCCCCCGGCAGCGGCAAGCGCGCTCTGGCGGGAATTTTGGCAAGAGCCTGCATATGCACCGCTCAGGGAGAGCGCCCCTGCGGGATATGCCCGGCTTGTGTCAAGGCAAAAGCAGGCAGTCATCCCGATATCATAACCGAAAGCGGCGGTTCCGCCGCCCGGTCGTTCCATGTGGATGCGGTGCGCCGCATCCGCAGCGATGCTTTTATTAAGCCCAACGAGTCATCCCGAAAAATTTATTGCCTGTTTGAGGCTCAAACGATGTCTGAACAGGCTCAAAATGCATTATTAAAAATATTGGAAGAACCGCCGAACGGGATTTTATTTATTTTAACCTGTCCGTCTGCTTCCGCATTGCTTCCCACCATCCGCTCCCGGTCACTCATTCTGACTTTAGAGCCGCGGGAAGAATCCAATTTGAATCCCGAAGCCGATGCGCTGGCAGCAAAAATTCTTCGGGAAATTACATTGCCGGAAGAAGCGGCGGTGCTCAAAACCTGTGCACCGCTCACCCAAAACCGGGATCTGCTGCGGCAAGTGCTTGACCGGCTGATTTTGCTGTTCCGTGATGCTGCCGTACTGCGGGCCGGGGGAACCAGCCTGACCCGCGAGCCCACGGCAGAAGAACTGGCGGCGGTTTTAACCCGTGACCGCCTGCTGGCGCTAACCGAGCTGGCGGTGCAAACCCGGCGGCGGATGGAGCAAAACGCCAACACCACCCTGCTGGTTACCGTTTTCTGTGCGCAGCTGCGTGCCGTGGCAGGGTATTGATAAGAATTTGAAGGAGAAAACTATGGCCGAAGTAATTGGCGTACGATTTAAAAACGTGGGCAAGGTGTATTACTTTGACCCCGACAATAACGCACTGAAAAAAGGTGATATGGTCATCGTGGAAACCTCTCGCGGCATAGAGTGCGGAGAGGTCGCGATGGAAAACCGGGAGGTCAGCGATGAAAATATCGTGCAGCCCCTGAAAAAGCTGATCCGTATCGCCACTCAGGACGACCTGAAAAAAATGGCGGAGAACCGAATCCGTGAAAAAAGCGCGTTTGAAATTTGCAATAAAAAAATTGCCGCCCACAAACTGGAAATGAAGCTTGTGGATGTGGAATATACGTTTGACAACAGCAAAATTTTATTCTATTTTACTGCCGACGGCCGTGTGGATTTCCGGGAACTGGTCAAAGATTTGGCCTCTGTTTTCCGCACCCGCATCGAACTGCGCCAAATCGGCGTGCGAGACGAAGCAAAAATGCTGGGCGGCCTTGGCATTTGCGGCCGGCCTTTCTGCTGCTCCACTTTTTTGGGCAGCTTTCAGCCGGTATCGATTAAGATGGCGAAAGAACAGAATCTTTCGCTGAATCCGGTGAAAATTTCTGGAACCTGCGGGCGGCTGATGTGCTGCCTGAAATATGAGCAAGAAGCTTATCTGGACTTGCTGCGCACCACCCCCAAGGTAAATGCCATTGTGATGACCCCCGAAGGACGCGGCACAGTGGTGGATCAAAACCTTTTAACCGGTGTTTTGCAAATCCGGTTGGACAAAGCCCCTGACGCAGCGCCCGCTACCTATAAGGTCAAAGAGGTCAAGCTCATCAAAGATGCGCAGCTTCGACTAAATAAGGCCGAATTGGAAGAATTGAAAGAACTGGAAAAAGATTAGGTATATTTTCATGTATTGTCAAAAAAAATCAGTTGCATTTCTGCCATTCTGTGCTAGAATAAGGGTGTAAATACTTATTCTGGAGGTGCTTTATAATGGCATATGTAATTAACAGCGATTGTATTTCTTGCGGCGCTTGCGCTGGCGAGTGTCCCGTGAGCGCTATCTCTGATGGCGCGGACAAGTATGTAATTGATCCCGAAATTTGCACAGAGTGCGGCGCTTGCGCAGCTGTCTGTCCCGTAGGGGCTCCGAATCCGGAAGCTTAAGATCAATTAATTCGTATTGGATTTAAGGCGGAGCAGCTTGCTCCGCCTTAAATTTTGGACAAGCCACCCTTTTGGCTACGTCTTATATTCTATTTTTACCATTCCATCGGCACTTCTTATTTGAATTTACTTTTTTTATTTTACTTTTTGCGGAGGTTTGTATGCAGCTGGAGCCCCTATCGAAAAACCAATCCGTTTTTGTATCAGACACCCACCGGTTTAATACCGATACCATTTTGCTGGCTCACTTTGCCGCCCCCAAAAAAGGGGAACGATGTGCCGATTTGGGAACCGGATGCGGTGCCATCCCGCTGATTTGGCTGGCACGCTATTCCCCCCAATGCATTTGTGCGATAGAAATTCAGAAGGATGCCTGTGAATTGGTTCAGCACTCCATTTCTCACTGCGGCGTTTCCGATCGCCTGCGGGTACTGAATCTGGATCTGCGGCAAATCAAAACTGCCCAGCCCCGGGACCCCTGGCTGGAAAACCTGGATTTGGTATCCTGTAATCCGCCGTACAAAATGCAGGGAGCAGGAATTCAAAACCCGCAAGAGGGAAAACGATTGGCAAGGCACGAGGAAACCTGTACCATAGAAGATATCGCCCAAGCCGCAGCGGCCTCACTTCGGTATGGAGGGCGTTTTTGTCTGTGCCAAAGGCCAGAGCGGCTGGCCGATGTGATTACCTCTTTGTGCCGCAATCAGCTCGAGCCCAAGCGCCTTCGGTTTGTACAGGCCCGTCAGGGAAAAGCGCCGGGGCTGTTTTTATTGCAGGCTCGTAAAAACGGCCAGCCCGGCGGACTGGTGGTAGAGCCGCCGCTGATCCTCCATAATGAGGATGGAAGCTTTACCCGGGAAATGCTGGACATTTACGGGGATTATAAGGAGGGGCATGTATGACCGGAAAACTTTATGTGGTAGGAACTCCCATTGGAAATTTATCGGATTTTTCTCCCCGGGCAGCACAAACTTTAGAAGAAGCGGACTTTATCGCCGCAGAAGACACCCGGGTAACCATAAAACTGTTAAACCACTTGGGCATCAAAAAGCCCATGATCAGCTATTATGAGCACAATAAGCTGGAGCGCGGCGGCATCATCTGCCGTCGGATTTTAGACGGGGAAACCTGTGCGCTGGTATCCGACGCGGGAATGCCGGCTATTTCTGATCCCGGCGAACTTCTGGTGGCGCAATGCGCCGAATTGGGCATTCCCACTTTGGTGGTGCCCGGCCCCAGCGCCGTCATCTCTGCTTTGGCAATTTCGGGGCTTCCCACCGGCCGGTTTACCTTTGAAGGCTTTTTAAGCATGAATAAGCGCACTCGTCGGGAACATTTGGAACAGGTGGCCCGAGAAGAACGCACTATGATTTTCTATGAGGCTCCCCACAAGCTGGCCTCTACCCTTTCTGATATGCTGAACGCCTGGGGGGACCGCCGAATTGCATTAGTGCGCGAGCTGACCAAAATTCACGAAGAAGTAATTCGCACTACTTTGGCAGAAGCCGCTGAAAAATACGCAAACGGCGGCGCCAAAGGAGAATTTGTTCTGGTTGTGGAAGGTGCCCCCATCGAACAAAAACAATCTTTTACATTAGAGGACGCCATCGCTTTGGCCCAAACATTTTTGTCCGAAGGCAATTCCGTTTCAGACGCAGCAAAGAAAGCTGCAAAAGAAAGTGGCTACCCAAAAGCCGAAATCTATAAAAAAATCTGCGAATAATTCTTATTTTATGCTGTTTTCCTCTTGTATTTTTTACAGATTTTAGTATAATAATGAAGAAGAGATCGCATCCTATTTCAGAATGCCAGGAATCCGGCTTTCCGTTTTTTACCAAACGGAGGAATCAGGATGGACATCCTTCCTACATTTTTAAAGGAGGACTTACAGTATGGAACTGAAAGGAAGCAAAACCGAAGCCAATCTGCTGACTGCATTCTCTGGAGAAGCACAGGCCAGAACCAAGTACAGCTTCTATGCCTCTCAGGCAAAAAAAGAGGGCTACGAGCAAATTGCAGCTATTTTTGAAGAGACTTCCGGCAATGAGAAAGAACATGCCAAGCTGTGGTTTAAATATCTGCACGGCGGAGAAGTCGGCACCACCAAAGAGAACCTGCTGGATGCCGCTCAGGGTGAAAACTATGAGTGGACCGAAATGTATAAGGAATTTGCGGAAACCGCAGAGCAAGAAGGTTTTCGTGAGATTGCTGCTGCCATGAAGATGGTTGCCAGTGTGGAAAAAGCTCACGAAGAGCGTTATCGCAAGCTGCTGAGAAACATTGAGGAAGATATCGTGTTCCAGAGCGGCGAAAAAACCGTTTGGGTATGCCGCAACTGCGGATACATCCACATCGGCGAAAAGGCACCGAAGCTCTGTCCCGCCTGTAAGCATCCCCAGGCATTCTTTGAGCGCAAAGCAGAAAACTATTAATGTTTTCTCACCGCTAAAGAACAGATGCTTGCAGCGAATCGCCGCAAAAAGGGCTATTGCACTTTTAAAGTGCAATAGCCCTTTTTTTATTTTGGCAAAAGCCACAGCCTGCCGGTCCCCCGCCTATCTTCTTCTGCAAAAACAGTTTCATTTATAGACACTTCGGGTTTCAGCCGTACCCTTTTCAATCCATTACACCCCAAAGAGAAGCGCAGCTTTTCCGCAAGTAAGTTTCAGATGACCATTTTTTTGATCCATTCATTCTAATTGCTTGACTTTTATCAGCACATCCACGCAAATTCCTGACAAGAGAAACACGCCCGTAAAGGTGATAAAAGGAGATACCTCCACCCTCAAAGAGTAAAAAGCATATTGTAAAACAGCAAACAGCAAAATCTGAGCTAACACATTCCAAGAGTAAAAAGGATGCTTTTGATACAGCCGTGCTTCTTTTCTTTGAGAAAGAAAGAACGCAAAAACTGCAAAGAAAATCAACCAAACCCGATCTGCTTTGATCGGATAATACGGATTAATAGACAAAGAGTCTTGGTGAATCCATAAGTAGGCTGCGTAACCTATCAGAAACAGTGGGATCCAATAAGGCTTTGCGAAAATCTCTACCAAGCGGGTATGAAGGCGCATGACCGCCGTATCTTCGTTGCCAATTTGTCTTTTGGAACAAAAACTGGTAACCACAGTTTGCAGCAAAAAAACTTCTGCCAAAACCCACATCACAGACACTTTCGAATCCACAAAAGAATACAAGACCGAATACAAAATGGCACAAGCCCAAAGCGACCATTCCCAATAAAAACTAAAGTAAGGCGGAAGTATCTTTCGTGTTCCGTTGGCGGAATCAGGGTCTTCTATGCTTTTTATCTGTTTCAAAAACGCGGATTCAAACTCGGTTCTTTGGCCGTTATGAATAATAATAGCCAGCAAAAAAAATATTTGTGAAACAATCCGTTTCAGGAACAGATGATTATCATAAATATCGTAAATATTCTGAAAAATTTGCGGATGAAAATATGTGTATGCGTTAAAAAATACAAATAAAGAAATGCACACGATTTTCCCGGTCAATATTTTTTTAATTTGCTTAACCCAATCCAAAACAACACCTCTTTTCTTTCCATTAGATTATGCAACGCCTGATTCTCTTGCACCCCAAAAACAAAATCCCTATTTTCTGTGCTGTACAAAATTGCCGTTCAAACAATAGAACAAATAAAACATGGATTTTGTGACATAAAAAAAGAGGAACGGCAGATGCCGATCCTCTTTTTTTACAGATGCGTTGCTTTTATCCACCTGTTCATCAGAGGAATCCACAACCAATTATACATTAAACCGGAACAGCACCACGTCGCCGTCCTTCATCACATATTCCTTGCCTTCGGAGCGAACCAGACCCTTTTCTTTTGCAGCCGTCATGCCTGCGAAGGCCATCAGATCCTCAAAAGCCACCACTTCTGCCCGGATAAAGCCCCGCTCAAAATCCGTATGAATTTTGCCCGCGGCCTGGGGCGCTTTTGTTCCCTGGTTAATCGTCCAGGCGCGAACCTCTTGGGGGCCTGCCGTCAGATAAGAAATGAGCCCCAGAAGGCTATAGCATTCCCGAATCAGACGATCCAGTCCCGATTCGTGCAACCCCATATCCTCTAGGAACATCTGCTTTTCTTCCAGCTCCATACCCGAAATTTCGGCTTCGATTTCTGCGCAAATTGGCAGTACACCGGCACTCTCTTGCTGAGCCAGTTTCTGAACCACTGCAAAATATGGATTTTTCTCGACTCCGTCTTTAAAATCCGTGTCGCACATATTGGCGGCATAAATCACAGGCTTGTTGGTCAGAAGGGATACCGTAGAAAGAATTTCCTCTTCTTCCGGGCTGCACTCCATGCTGCGGGCTGTGTGTCCTGCGTCCAGCTCTGCCCGCACTCTTTCTAAGAACTCACATTCGGTCTGGTACTTTTTATCTGCCTTCAGCATTTTACGGGATTTATCCAAACGCCTGTCCAATACTTCCATATCAGATAAAATTAGTTCCAAATTAATGGTTTCCACATCCCGGGCGGGATCCACGCTCCCATCCACATGGATGATATCGTCATTTTCAAAACAGCGCACCACATGAACAATTGCATCCACTTCTCGGATATTGGCCAAAAACTGGTTGCCTAGGCCCTCTCCCTTAGAAGCTCCCCGAACCAAACCGGCGATGTCTACAAATTCAATGGTGGCAGGGGTGAATTTTTCCGGATGATACATTTCTGCCAAGCGATCCAGACGTTTGTCCGGCACCGCCACAACACCCACATTGGGCTCTATGGTGCAAAACGGATAGTTGGCCGACTGGGCCCCCGCATTGGTAATTGCATTAAACAGTGTGCTCTTCCCCACGTTGGGCAGTCCGACGATTCCCAGCTTCATTTCACTCATCAACCTCTTTCTGTCACAAAAGCATTCCAGTTTATTATATTCTTTTTCCCCTGCCCGCGCAAGAGCAACCGCTTATCCAAACAATCCCACCCGCTTTAACAGCCAGCATACCGCGTAAATCACCGGCTGATGGGCAATGTAAATCGCCAAAGCCCAGCGCCCCATAACCGAAAAAAACGGCACACGGCTTTTATACATCCACTGGGGCACGCGCCCCTGTGCCACCAATCGCCCCACAAAAGTACCCGCCAAAAACACAAATCCCCAAGGCAGCAGCGGAAAATAATCCGATGAAGTAAAGGACGAGCCGTAAAAACCCATAAAAACCAGCCAAGCCTGCTGATAGAAAACCTGCGGCAAGGGAAGAATGGAAACGGGGCCAAAGCCCAAATACCCCATTGGTATAGTCTTGGTAAAATAATACAGAACAGCGCACAGCAACACCATTGCCCAAGAAAACGGGATTTTTTCCAGATATTTTCCAAACAGCCCAAATAAAATCATGTTGATGGCAAGGAAGTGCAAAATTCCAAACCAAATGGTATATTGCGGGGTTATCAGAAGCGTTACCGCCGTTACGGCCAACGCTATTGGTAAAAGCCGAAACCCGCGGCGCAGGTTCGAGCGGGAAAGCAGCGAGGATATTCCCGAAATAAAAATAAACAGGGCTGCAAAATACGGCTCCGCAGGAGTAAAAAACCAAAACAAAAATGTCGCCCATTTCAGTTCATATAAAAAAGCCAGCGTATAAAACCCATGGTAAAACACCATGCAAAAAACCGCAAACCCCCGCAGCTCGTCCATCAAATGCAGCCGGGAACGCCGTTCTGCCTGTGGCTCTATGCTATTCTTCAAAACAAATCCTCCTGCAAAAAACAGAAACTGGTGGCTGATATACAAAAATTGCTCAATTTCTGACGGAACATAAGCAAAAATAACGCTTCAAACTGGAACGATGTCATGTTATAATAACCTTACGGCGTAAGCGGAAGCTAAACTTCCGACGCCTGAAAGAACATTGAACGACAGTTTATTCTAATCTATTGTTTTGCCGTTCTTACCGTATACTGAAAATGATTTTTGGTTTAAATAACCTTACGGCGTAAGCGGAAGCTAAACTTCCGACGCCTGAAAGAACATTGAACCACAGTTTATTCTAATCTATTGTTTTGCCGTTCTTACCGTATACTGAAAATGATTTTTGGTTTAAATAACCTTACGGCGTAAGCAGAAGCTAAACTTCCGACGCCTGAAAGAACATTGAACCACAGTTTATTCTAGTCTATTGTTTTGCCGTTCTTACCGTAAACTGAAAATCGTTTTGGTTTAAATAACCTTACGGCGTAAGCGGAAGCTAAACTTCCGACGCCTGAAAGAACATTGAACTACAGTTTATTCTAGTCTATTGTTTTGCCGTTCTTACCGTAAACTGAAAATGGTTTTAGTTTAAATAACCTTACGGCGTAAGCGGAAGCTAAACTTCCGACGCCTGAAAAGCAGTCATAGCAAAGACAACGATAGGATTCTTTGCAGTCTTTCCGGATTTTTATTTTCGCCGGGCAGACTTCAAAAACTTTATTTTATTATACCGAATAGAAGGGAGAATTACAATGAACGAACCGAAAATTGGACAAACGCTTTCCCGAGACTATACCGTTACTTCTGCCGATTTGGCAACCGCCATCGGCAGCGGCAGTGTCGAAGTTCTGGCAACCCCCAGAATTGTAGCTTTAATGGAGGGTGTTGCCGCTGAACTGGCACAGGGTTATCTGGAAGATGGGCTAACCACGGTGGGCGCAGAAATCTGCGTGCAGCATTTGGCCCCCACCGCTGAGGGTGTCACCGTAAAAATCGCCGCCGAACTGACAGAAACCGACGGCAGAAAATTCGGCTTTGCTCTTCAGGCCTTTGACAACGCAGGCAGAATTGCCACCGGAACTCATGTGCGCGCCAGCATTAAGCGAGACAGCTTCTTAAAAAAGGTGCAGGAGCGCAAAGAAAAATAAGCAATAGGAGCTCTTGAAAGCAAGAAAATTCATCTGCTTTTTGCTGAAAAAACAATGAATGGGAGTATCTTAAAACAGGATATCTTCCAAACTTGTCTTTTGCAGCAAGCGCTGGTGAAAATCTGATTTTTTCAGAGAACCCCTAGGGAAGGAAGTGCCATGAAACCTGTATACCCCTTTGTCTTGTTTGATTTGGACGGTACCCTAACGGAATCGGGGCCGGGCGTTATCAGCACCGTGCAGAAGGTGCTGGCGCAAATCAATCATCCAGAGCCGCCCCAGGAGCTTTTGCGCACCTTTATCGGCCCGCCGCTGTATCAAAGCTTTACTGAAACCTGTGGGATTTCCCATGAAAAAAGCGAAGAAGCGGTGCTTTTATACCGAAAGCTTTATGAAGCCGAAGGAATTTTTCAAAATTCGGTCTATCCTTATACGCAGGAATTGCTTTCTGCCCTGCGCAAAGCCGGGGCCAAAATCTGCATTGCGACCTCAAAACCCCAAAAGCAGGCGGAACGGGTGGCGCAGATTTTTAACTTGTATTCCATGGTGGACTATATTTCCGGGCCAGGTGATGAAAAAGAACATTCCAGCAGCAAAACCGCCGTAATTCAAAAATGCCTGGATCACTTTTCGGCAGAGCCCGGCCAGGCAGTCATGATTGGCGACACCAGGTTTGATGCCAACGGGGCACTGGAAGCCGGCATGGACTTCATCGGTGTACTGCACGGATATGGAACCCAGCAGGAAATGCTGGATTCCTTCCCAAAAGCCCGGTTCGTCCCAGATTTTGTGCAGCTGGAAAAACTTCTCTTGACAAACGAAGCGAATGTGATATATTGATTACAGAACTGAATACGGGGCGCTGCGTATACGCGGCTGAGATAAGGCGGATTGACGCCGATGTCCCTTTGACCTGATCTGGGTAATGCCAGCGTAGGAAAACTGTTTGCAGCAAGCCAAGGTGCATTGTGGTATTTCCCGCAATGCGCCTTTTTTATTTGCAGCACAGAATTTCAGGTAGAAGAACAGTTCCAATTTCGGTTTTCCGTTACCGAAACAGCGGACGCGCTGATAACAGCGCGGGAGGATCTTCTATGAAAAAAAACAGTACGGTCACTTTGGTGGAATGTGCCTTGATGATTGCCCTTGCCACCGTTTTGAGCATGCTGAAGATATTTGAACTGCCCCAGGGCGGCTCAATTACTTTAGCCAGCATGGTTCCCCTGGTTTTGGTGTCTTATCGCCATGGCCTAAAATGGGGGCTGGGAACTGCATTTGTTCACAGCCTTTTGCAAATGCTGCTTCAGTTCTCTGCGCCGCCGGCAAAAACATTGGGTGCTTTTGCTTTGGTGGTTCTTTTGGATTATGTTTTGGCCTTTACCGTTTTGGGAAGTGCTTCTTTTTGGGGAAAACTTATCCGCAGCCGCACAGCCAGCATAGCTTTTGGTGCAGGGGTCGCCGTGTTCCTGCGGTTTATTTGCAGCTTTTTGTCGGGCATTTTGATTTGGCAGGAATATGCGCCCGAAGGAACCCCTGTGTGGCTCTATTCTTTGGTATATAACGGCAGCTATATGCTTCCCGAACTAATCATCACCTCTTTGGCAACGGTAGCACTGATGAAAGTTTTAAATCGGGCCGGCGGGCAGGGCTCCGCTCATGCAGCATAGCGTTGTCCACAAATAAAACTTTTCTGATTTGGGGAAGTCCACAAAGTTCGGACAGACCTGTCAACAACTTGGACGGCTTGTCATATGATAGAGCAGGTGAGCCGAATGCCTTCTTCTATTCTATGTTCCTCCTAATTTCTTTGCTTCGGCCACAACAATACAAGCCCTGCCCCATGGGGGAACGCACAGGTGCAAAAAAGGGAATCGCCATGTTGGGCGGTTCCCTTTTCTAATTTTCACACAGTATCTTTCTTATTCATGCGCCGCCAAAGACAATCCCAGTTCTTCCGGCTCTACCATGCCGGTCTGAATGGCACGGTCGCGCAGAAAAATATACAGCTCCGAATAAGTCGCATAATAATAAGGGTAAATCAACGTCAGTCCCAAGAACGACACTACCTGAGAAATGACTCCCATCTCAAAAGCTCCGTTGTCTAAAAGGTTCGCCGCCAGAACCGGAATCAAAAACCAGCCGATAAAAGAAAGCTGCAATACAAAAATCGCACCCTTTTCCCCGGTTGTCATCAAGCGGCTGATCTGTCTGGCACGGGAACTGGAAAGATTGGGATTATCAGACAGAAGATATGGCACCATGCTGTACTGAATTCGTTTGATAATCCCCGGCACAACCAGCAAAAGGGTCCATAAGCCAATGATTAAATTGGTCACAAAGGTCGTTTTTACCACATTGCCGTAATTCCCCTGAAATCCCAAAAATACATTGCTCAACCGGGACTCCCCAAAGCGATTGCGAATAAAATAAGCGCTGCGGCCCACTTCCAACGGAAGGCTAATCAAAATCCCCACTAAAACGATTGCCAAACTAAGCATACAAAACATGCCGGTATCGGCAAATGGAATCTGATAGGCGAAATAATAAATTATTTTTTCACTGTAATTTCCTGCCCAAAACAACCCGTCCAAAAGGGTGGGCAGCAAGGTCACGACAACGATGACCAGAAAACCAGTCCAAAACCTTTTGCCTCCAATGGCTTTTTTCGCGTTGGTTTTTAAAACATCTCTACTCCACATCGATTTGATAACCCCTTCCTCTCCTGTTTCTATCCCTTCACAGAAAAAAATCAGGCAACCGGAATTTTTCCGGTTTTGTGCCTGATTCCTTTTCTGCCGATCTTTTTATTCCATGGATCAGCCGCTCTGCTTTCTTAATCTGCGTACTTGTCGTCGTCGCTCCAGGAATACATCTTGCGCAATTCCTTGCCCACTTCTTCCAGCTGATGTTCCCCTTCGATCCGGCGGCACGCGTTAAAGTGAGCACGGCCATTTTTGTTTTCTGCAATCCATTTTCCGGCAAAAGTTCCGTCCTGAATTTCAGCCAAAATCTTTTTCATTTCTTTCTTGGTTTCATCGGTGATCAGGCGTTTTCCGGTTTCATAATCACCAAACTCTGCCGTATCCGAAATAGAGTATCTCATCATCGAGAAGCCGCCTTTATAGATCAAGTCCACAATCAGCTTCATTTCATGAATGCACTCAAAATAAGCATTTTCCGGTGCATAGCCTGCTTCCACCAATGTTTCAAAGCCGGCTTTCATCAAAGCGGTTACGCCGCCGCACAGAACTGCCTGCTCGCCGAACAGGTCGGTTTCTGTTTCATCACGGAAGGTGGTTTCCATTACGGCTGCGCGTGCGCCGCCAATGCCTGCGCCATAAGCCAAAGCTACATCCAAAGCATGTCCGGTTGCATCCTGATGAATCGCCACCAGGCAGGGAACGCCTTTTCCTTCCAGATATTCGCTGCGCACGGTATGTCCGGGGCCCTTGGGCGCAATCATAAATACATCCACAAATTTCGGGGGTTTGATCTGTCCAAAATGAATGTTAAATCCATGTGCAAAAGCCAATGCCTTTCCATCGGTCAGGTTCGGCTCAATCTCACTATGATACACTTCCGCCTGGCGCTCGTCCGGAATTAGGATCATGATAATGTCCGCCGCCTTG
The DNA here is from genome assembly GCF_900240385.1 of Clostridium minihomine. Taxonomy (GTDB): domain Bacteria; phylum Bacillota; class Clostridia; order Oscillospirales; family Acutalibacteraceae; genus Faecalispora; species Faecalispora minihomine. The sequence continues at coordinate 262,748 of NZ_OEQH01000004.1, forward strand.
GTCGCCTGTGCCACATTCAGCACCTCGAGGCCGGCCTTTTTGGCGCGCTCTGCGCTTTTGCTGCCCTCATACAGGCCGACAATAACCTTGACCCCGCTGTCGTGCAGGTTTAGGGCATGGGCATGACCCTGGCTGCCGTAGCCAATAATCGCCACAGTTTTCCCCTTCAGCACGTTGATATCGCAATCGGCCTCATAATAAATTCTTGACATAACATGTTCCTCCTTCAGCAGGTGATATTTATAGACAGAGTTCAAGTTTGATCGGAAAATCCGCTTAAACATTCTGTTTTCTGGTTATTTGGGCTCCCTGTTCCAGTGCAACAGTGCCCGTTCTGGCGATTTCTTTGATTCCATACGGTTTTAAAAGCGTCAGTAATGTTTCTGTTTTTTCGGAGGTATCCGCAAATTGGATCGTTAGCGAGGTAAGAGAAACATCCACAACCCGAGCCTGAAACAGTTCGGCAATTTGAATGATCTCAGGGCGGTATTGAGGGGTGCAGCTGACTTTAATCAGCGAAAGCTCACAGCTGATAAAAGGCCCGGTATCGTTAAGGCGCTTGACTTTAATCACCGGAATCAATTTATTAAGCTGCTTTTCCACCTGTTCCATCACAGAATCGTTTCCTTCCACCACAATGGTGATGCGGGAAATATTCGGGTCTTCCGTAACGCCCACAGCAAGGCTGTCAATATTAAAGCCGCGCCGGGAAAACAGGCCGGAAACCTTAGACAAAACACCCGGCTGGTTTTCTACCAAAACGGAGAGAGTATATTTCATGTAAGTCCCTCCTTCTTAAAGTGACGGCAAAGCCGGATCGACTTTGCAAACCAACAGATACGGCTTATGAGAAGCCAGCATCTTTTCTGCCAGTTCTTCGGCCTGACGGTTATTTTCTGCCAAAGCAGATTCTATTCCATAGGCCTTGGCCAGCATGACAAAATCCGGATTTCCGTGCAGCTCTGTGGCCATGTGCCGGCCGCCGTACTGCTTATCCTGAATCTCGCGCACCATCCCCAAATGTTCGTTAACCATCACGATAATTTTTACATTGGCATTGCTTTGCATGATAGTCCCCAGTTCACACATGGACATCTGAAAGGAGCCGTCACCGCAGACCGCCACTACCTGACGGCGGGGTTTGGCTAATTTGGCACCGATGGCCGCCGGAATGGAATACCCCATCGTGCCAAGACCACCGGAAGTTAAAAACCGGCCTTCTTTTACATTAAAATTATTGACTGACCAGATTTGGTTCTGCCCCACATCTGCCACCAAAATGGCATCGTCTTTCATCATTGCTGACAAAGTCCGGAAGAAAGACCGAGGTTCTACAAACTCTTCGGAAGGTTCCCCTCGCAGCACTTCATTCTCTTTCAGCTGCTCCACCCGGCTCAACCATTCCTCAGAGCGGTTCCAGCCGGCCTTATCCGCCAAATTGCCCAAAACCAGCCGAATATCGCCCACAATGGGAATATGAGCAGTAATGTTTTTCCCGATTTCTGCCGGGTCCACATCAATATGGATAATTTGTGCCTGAGTCCCCAGCATTTCCGGGGAAATAATGGCACGATCCCCCACCCTGGCGCCGCACAGAATCACAACATCTGCGGCCAAAAGGGCCTGATTGGCAGGCTTTCTGCCGTGGGAACCCACCATTCCCAAATAATGCCTGCTGTCCAACGGAACAACGCCTATGCCCATCATAGTCGAAACCACGGGGATTCCCGTTTTTTCCACCAAAGACAGCAGTTCTTTGCGTGCACCCGCCAAAACCACACCGCCGCCGCAGCAAATCACCGGCCGCTGTGCTTTTGCCAGCACTTCTACCGCCTTTTTGATTTGCAGAGCATGTCCCTGGGTACGGGGTTTATATCCGATAATATCCGCATTTGGGGGATATTTAAATTCTTTGATCTGATTCTGCTGAATGTCCACCGGAACATCAATCAGCACCGGCCCGGGGCGGCCCGTGGAAGCAATATGGAACGCTTCCTTAAACACACGGGGCAAATCTGCCGTATCTTTTACCAGATAACTGTGTTTGGTAAAAGGCTCACAGGCGCCGGTAATATCCGCTTCTTGAAATACGTCGCGGCCCAAAAGCTCAGAGCGCACCTGGCCGGTAATGGCTATCAGCGGCACCGAATCCATATAGGCCGTCGCAATCCCCGTAATCAGGTTGGTGGCGCCGGGGCCGGAGGTAGCGATGCACACGCCGGGCTTGCCGCTGGAACGGGCATAGCCGCTGGCCGCATGAGCCGCGTTCTGCTCCTGACGCACCAAGACATGCTCGATGGAGGATAGCGATAGCTTATCATAAAAAGGACAAATTGCCGCACCGGGATAGCCAAAGGTTAGGGTAACGCCTTCTTGCTCCAGGCATTTTACCATGATTTCCGCTCCGCTTATCATAAAACTCCACCTTCTCACAGCATTATAGTTGCTTTTAATTATATTATGTTATCCAGCAACCGTCAACTAAAAAAGGCTGCGCCGCATCCCAATTGGAATGCGGCGCAGCGCCATTCTTTTGTGCAATATTTCTTATTTCACCAGGGATTTCAGTGTTTCAATCTGTTCCGGGGTCAAATCAATAATGTCACTATTTTCCATGCTGGTGGAAACGTCCTCAATCAGAACCATTTTGGTGTCTTTTTGAGTAACGGTGTTGTGCCACAAAGACTGGGGAATGTTATACACTTTAAAAGGCTCCATTTCCAAAGCCTCCAGCTTCAGCTCGCCGTTGATTTCCTCGCCGGTAATCAAAGTACAGCGGCCATTGAGCAAAACGAACAGCTCGTCGGTCTTATTATGGCGTTCCAGGCAGGTGGTGCCTGTAATATCATTCTGGGGCTTCCAGTTTTTAATGCCTACCATCCACTTTTCGTTTTCGTAGACTCTCTGCATGCCCTCGCCGTTCATTTCAAAGGTTTGGATTTTCATTTGCGATATCTCCTTATTATTTCAGCAGCGCCTTGGCTTTCGCCACAATATTTTCCGGAGTCAGTCCGTAAATGCGGAACAGATCCGCCGGTTTACCGGATTTTCCGAATTTATCCATCACGCCAACGCGGTCAAACTTCGCATTGGATTTGCCTGCCAGAACTTCTGCCACAGCAGAACCCAAGCCGCCGATGATGGAATGCTCTTCCACAGTGACAATCGCGCCGCACTTGTCTGCCATTTTCAAAATGGTTTCGCTGTCAATGGGTTTAATGGTATGCATATTCACAACAGCCGCGCTGATGCCTTCCTGAGCCAGCTGCTCGGCAGCCTTCAAAGCTTCGGGAACCATCAATCCGGTGGCAATCAGGCACACGTCAGAGCCGTCTTTCATCACATTGGCTTTGCCGGGGATGAAGGGGGTGCTTTCTTCGGTGATAGTGTCACACACCGGGCGTGCCACGCGAATATAAACCGGGCCGTCAATTTCTGCCGCAGCAAAAACAGCCTTTTTGGTTTCAATGGGATCGCAGGGAACAAAAATAGTCATATTGGGAAGAACGCGCATCAGCGCCAAGTCCTCAATGGACTGGTGGCTTCCGCCGTCTTCGCCCACACACAGGCCCGAGTGAGACAAGCCGAATTTTACATTGGCGTTTACATATGCAATCGAGTTGCGAATCTGCTCATAGGCACGCCCTGCACCGAACAGCGCAAAGGTGCTGACAAAAGGCATCAGGCCGGAATGAGCAAAACCAGCTGCGGCGCAAACCAGGTTTGCTTCCGCAATACCGAAGTTAAAGAAACGCTCGGGATACTTGTCCATGAAAATACTGCTCATGGTAGCGTGGGCCAAGTCGGCGTCCATCGCAACTACTTTATCGTTTTTCGCGCCAAGCTCTACCAGAGCCTCGCCATATGCTATTCTTAAAGATTTCTTCTCAGCCATGGATCTCTACCCCCAGTTCCTTCATTGCCGCTTCATAGTTCTCGGTTGCAATCGGTTTGCCGTGCCAGTTATGGTTATCCTGCATAAAGGAAATTCCATATCCCTTGTGAGTGTGGCAGCAAATAAACTTGGGTTTTCCGCTGACCGGCTGATTCAGCGCTTTGGTAATTGCATCGATATCATGGCCGTCCACTTCGATACATTCAAAGCCAAATGCCTTGAATTTTTCAATGGGATTGCCGATATTCATAACTTCTTCGTTGCTGCCGTCTATCTGAAGATGGTTGTAATCGAGAAGCACGGTGAAATTGTCCAGCTTATAGTGCGCTGCGGACATGGCCGCCTCCCACACAAGGCCTTCCTGCATTTCGCCATCGCCAATTAAGGCATACACTTTGTAATCTGCCTTTTTATATTTGGCCGCCAGGGCCATGCCGCCCGCAACAGAGATTCCCTGTCCCAGAGAACCGGTGTTGCAGTCAATGCCCGGGGTCTTTGTCATATCAGGGTGCCCCTGCAGGTGGGAATCCGCCTGACGCAGGGACAGCAGATCCTTCTTGGGGAAGAATCCTTTATCAGCCAGAATTGCATACAGCGACGGGCAAGCGTGGCCTTTGCTCATCACAAAACGGTCACGGTCTTCCATTTGCGGATTCTTCGGATCGTACTTCATTACATTTTCATACAACGCCAACAGAATTTCCACGCAGGATAAGGACCCGCCGGGGTGTCCCGACTGGCAGGCATAGAGCGATTCCAGAATATCGACTCTAATCTGCTTTGCTTTTGCGTTCAGTTCGCTGTTCATTTCGATTACTCCTTTACAATTAACCCTTCACGGCCCCCGCGGTCAAGCCTTCTACCAAGCGTTTCTGCGCGAAGAAGAACATGATGCAGACGGGGATGATTGTTATAATTCCACCGGCCGTCAGCAGATCCCACTGGACCCCCAGCTGACCGATCAAATTCTTAAGTGCTACGGGAATGGTACGGTTGCTTTCGTTGGTAAACATAACAGCAAAGGTGTACTCATTCCAGGAGGTCATGAAGATGTACACTCCGGTAGCCACAAGACACGGAACCAAAACCGGAAAAATAATCCGGGTGAAAGCCTGTGCGCGGTTGCAGCCGTCCACCATGGCGGCTTCTTCCAGCGACAAAGGCAAATCATTGATAAACCCGTTTAAAAGCCACACGGAAAAAGGAATGGTGAAAGTGGTGTAAGAAAGCACCAAAGACATGGGGGTGTACAACAGACCCATACTACGCATAATAGCATAAAGCGGGATCAACAGCAAGACCGTAGGGAACATGTTGTTGGTCAAAAACAGAATCATAAATGCTTTTCTTCCGGCAAAGCGATAACGAGAGAAAGCATAAGCAGCCAGCATGGAAACCACCAAGCTGATGATGGTGGTAATCGCCGCCACCAGCAAGCTGTTGCCCATGGGTTTTAAAAAGTTAAAATCTACAAATAATTTTTTGTAGGATTCAAATGTCACATTTTGAGGCCAATAGGTAATTACACTGCCATAAAGCTCTGATTCCGGTTTAATGGAAGTAACAAACGTCCAATAAAACGGGAACAGCAAAAACAGAAGCATTACAATCAGAGGCAGGTACAAGAGCAAAAATTTCTGCAAAGGTGTTCTTTTATGCTGCATCGTTTTACGCCTCCTGATTCGCAAACATATTTTTCAGATACGGAATCGCCACCAACAATAAAAGCAAAGTAAGCAGCAGCGACATCGTGGACGAATAGCCCAGATTCAGGGCGTTCGCCTTGTTGAAAACATAAACGCTCAGCGTCTGAGACGCATAAGCAGGCCCGCCGCCCGTCATGTTGAAAATTACGTCGACGGAATTTGCCACCCAGATAATGCGCAGCAAAGTGGTTACAAAAATGGTGTTCTTAATTGCGGGAATGGTAATTCGGAACAGCTTCTGCATTCCGGTTGCACCGTCAATATCCGCCGCCTCATACAGTTCGCCGGGAACCCCCTGCAAACCGGCCAGAAGCATCAGGGCAAAAAACGGAATTCCCTGCCAGATGATGGTCACAATGACTGACGGCATAACGGTAGATTGCTGTGCCAAAAACGGAATCGGCATATCAATCAGGCCGACCTTCATTAAAAGGTCATTCAGCACGCCATAGCTTCCATCATAAATCCAGCGCCACATCAAACCGATAAGAACGCCAGGGGTGACCCAAGGGATCAGGCTGACCGCGCGGACAACACCGCGGCCTTTAAAGCTTTTGTTCAGAAGATTTGCCAAGATAAATCCAAAAACAAACTGGAATCCCACGCCAAATACAACCCAGAGGATAGTCCGCCAAAGAGACGACCAGAACAGTTCATCCTGCAGCACTTCGATGTAGTTGGCAAAGCCAATAAAACCGATGTCGCTTGGCCTTCTTAAATCGTAATTTTGAAAACTCATTAGAATCGCGTTGAGCGCGGGAATCAAAACAACCGCGACAATAATCAGCACCGCAGGCGTGATCAGCAAATACGGCCATATATTCGTCTTTTTGCGCTGCACTGTAAAATCACCTCTTCTAAAAAATGGGGCTGCAACCAGATTTTGTCTCATTGCAGCCCACAAACCGAAATCTTACATCCTTTTATTTGCCGTATAGACCGTCCTGCAGGGTCTTCATAGCCTGTTCGGCAGTTGTTTTGCCAGACAGGGCAGCAGCCACTGTGTTGGGCCAAATGGTACTAATCCACTCGGTGGTTGTGTCTTTAATCGGAACAATGCCCGCATAGGACTGACCCTCCATGGAAGCCTTCATAAACTTATTATCCTGGAATTCCGGCAGAGCCTGCACAGTCTTGCTGACCGGCACGTTTCCGGTGAATGTGCACCATTTCTCTTGGCCTTCGCCGGCTGCCAGATAAGCCAGCCACTCAAAAGCAGCGTCCTTATTTTTGCAGGACTCGAAGATTACGTTCTCGGTGTCACCCATAGAGGTCCACTGGCCTTTGCCTGCGGGGAAGGGGAATGCGTCCACATCATCGCCAAAGGTCTTTACCATATCAGCAGAAGAACCGGTATGGTGAATGGTCATAGCGGTTTTGCCGGACTTAAAGTTGGAAATAATCTCGTTAAATCCATCCTGAGTAGCCGTGGGCGGTACATAACCGTTCTTATACAGGTCAATGAAGTCCTGCATACCCTGAACAGATTCGGGAGTGGTCATGTCATTAAAGCTGCCGCCGCGGCCATAAATAAAGCTGCCCCAGGGTTCTTGTCCACCCTTTGCGCCGCGCATACCAAAGCCGTAAACGTCGGTTTTGCCGTCACCGTTGGTATCCATCGTTGTCTTCTTGATGACATTCAGAAACTCTTCATAGGTTTTGGGAACCTCTACTCCGGCCTTCTGGAAAATAGAGGGGCGGTAGTAAACGTACAGAACCTGAATGTTCCAGGGCATCACATACATTTCATCTTTGCCGCCGGCTTCTTTCATAATGTTGTAAATGTTCTGGTCAATATCGTCTTTCTTGTCCCAGTTTGCCACGTAATCGTCCAAGCTGGCCAGAAGATTGTTGGCTGTGAACAGGGGAGTTGCGGTCAGCTTCCATGCCGCAGTATCGGGGCCGCCGCCGCCCATAACAGCGTTAAACAGATTTTCGCTGTATTTGCCGCCGTCCCAAGGATATTCTTCTGCCACTACGGTAATGTTGTTCTTGTTGGACTTATTGAAATCAGCCACGATTTCCTTCATCTTTGCAGAGTAATCCGAGTTATCTGCCCAATACCAGTGGGTAAGGGTTACTGCTTCCCCAGAAGCGGCGCCGGAAACGGCCCCACTGGAAGAAGCGTCAGGCTTTTTGGCGCAGCCGGCAAAAGAAGTCATTGCCATAGCAAGCGCCAGGGTAAAGGCTAAAATCTTTTTTCTTTTCACTGTCATTCCTCCTAATATTTCAGCTTAGAGTCGTCCATAGCCTGCAGGATATGCAGTCGAGCCTGTTCTGCCGCCTCATCCGGATTTTTGCTGCGAATTGCCTCAAAAATACGGATATGGGCCTCGATTGCACGCCGATGCGTGCCAGGGACATTCATCGTTTCGAGATAACCTTCCCGAATCGATTCACAGATTAAAGGCAGAATGCGCTGCAAAACATCATTCTGCGTACACTCCGCCACGGCCGTATGAAAATCCACATCGCAGGAGGGATAAGCCAAATCATCCGTTTTTTCTGCGATTTCCATTTTTTCAATGGCCTGACTGAGCCGGTAGAGGTTGTCGCCGGTTGCCCTTTGTGCCGCCAGACTTGCTATTTGAGGTTCTATTAACAGTCTGCTTTCCAGCAGATTTTGAAGCAGTTTGTTCTGATTGGCGAAGTCCAAACCCAACGGATCATTTTTCATGCCGGGGCTTTCTGTTACATAAGTCCCTTTTCCCCGGTGAATCTCGACAATATTATCCGCAATCAGAAGCTTCACCGCTTCGCGCACCGTAGACCGCCCTACACCGAACATCGCCACAAGCTCGCCTTCACTGGGCAGACGATCTCCCGGTTTTAAATTCTTTTCCAAAATCATTTCCTTCAGCTTTTTAGAAATTAAAAGTGGAAGCTCCCTAGTCCCAAATAAAATCTGACTCATCTCTACACTCCCCGGCTTTGGCAAAGCCTTGTTTTTGCTGTCAGACCATCCCATTCTTTCACACCAAATCGAACGCAAAGCAAAGCCTTTTTGTGCAATATGACAGAATTATCGCTCTGTTTGCACCAAATCCATTTTTCCATTTCAAAGAATTTAAATAAATAATTCTTCTGATTTTTAGTTTTGATATAAAATAATACCAAAAATCGAACCAAACTGGTGTGATGTCTGACCGCTGATGTCCGATTAGAATTTGACACTATTATATCTTGTCTTTTTTCTAAAATCAAGTAACCAATGATAGAATTTTCTAGAAAAAATAACGGTTTTCCCTTTTTTCTTTTTCAGACAAAAGTAAGAGTGCCAAATAAAAGCCAGATACCAACAGACTTTTCGGTGGTTTTCAGCAATTTCCCTCCAATTTTATTTTTTACTAAATGCACAAAAACATACCTTGATTTTTTGTTCTTTATTTCAATCAACTTTCATTCGGTTTTTACGAAAAGACCGATTCTACCTTGGTATACTTGACTTTGCAACCGGCCACGATATAGAATAAGGGTAGATTGCCGCAATTTGGAAATTTGGATGATAGAAAGGATGTTGACTGTGCAAAGCTTTGTTTATCAGGTTCCCACCAAGGTGATTTTTGGAAAAGGCGCAGAGTTACAGATTGCCCCGGAAGCGGCAAAGCGCGGCGCCAGCCGAATTTTGCTGGTTTACGGTGGAGGAAGTGTTGTAAAAAGCGGATTGCTCTCTCGAATGGAAGAATCGATTCAGCAGGCAGGACTAGCCGTTCAGACTTTGGGCGGAGTTCAACCAAACCCCAGGCTGCAGTTGGCTCGAAAAGGCGTAAAACTGGCCGTCGAATGGGGCGCAGACCTGATTTTAGCAGTGGGCGGCGGCAGTGTTATCGACACTGCAAAAGCCATTGCCATTGGCGCAGCCAATCCGGAAACCGATATATGGGAGTTCTGGCTTTCTAAAAAGCCAGTTACAAAAGCTTTGCCTGTGGCCACCGTGTTAACCATTTCAGCAGCCGGCAGCGAAACCAGTGATTCGGCCGTTTTGACAGACGAAGAAACCGGCAATAAGCGCGGCCTCAACTGTGAATGGAACCGTCCTGCTTTTTCGGCTTTAAACCCGGAACTGACCATGACTTTGCCAAAATTCCAAATTGCCTGCGGCATTGTGGATATGATGATGCACACCATGGACCGTTACTTTAACCCGGTGGTAACCAATCAGGTTACTGACGAAATAGCAGAAGCTTTGCTGCGGGTGATTATAAGAAACGGCACCAAGGCCATGGAAAATCCCCATGATTATGAGGCTATGAGTGAGCTGATGTGGGCCGGAAGTTTATCTCACAACGGCCTGACAGGGCTGGGCAACGAAAAAGACTTTGCTCCGCACCAGCTGGGGCATGAACTCAGCGGTAAATTCGACGTAGCCCACGGCGCGTCCCTTTCCGCAATATGGGGTTCGTGGGCGCTTTATACCCGTTCTTCCGATCCGGAACGTTTTGCCCGATTTGGAAGAAATGTGTGGGGACTGGCCGGTGAAGATGTGGAAACGCTGTCTACCGCCGCTATTGAGGCCGCTGTCCGCTATTTCCGCTCTCTTGATATGCCCACCAATTTCACCGAGCTTGAGATTAAAGTTCAGCCTTCAGAAGCAATTGATGAACTGGCCATGCGCTGCTCCTTCCAGAACACCCGTACCATCGGCACGTTCCAGAAGCTCGCCTTGGAAGATATCCGAAAGATTTATCAGATGGCAAACCGGTAAATGTTCTGACCTTTTTGTCTGATGAATCATCACTTGGAACAGAAAAATAAAAATCCTGTTCCAAGTTTTTAAAGGAACAGGATGACAAAACCCGAAAACACAAACATGTGCCATCCAATAAACAGGATGTAAAGAAGGAGATGTCTTATGAATTCTACATTTCTTCATTTTAACTATAATGTACTGAATCTGGAAAAAAGCCTGGAGTTTTACGAAAAAGCACTGGGTCTGACTGAAAAGCGCCGCAAATGCGCCGCAGACGGCTCCTTTATTCTGGTTTACCTGACTGACAGTTCCACAGACTTTGAGCTGGAACTGACATGGATGCGGGATCGCAAAGAGCCCTACAATCTGGGCGACAATGAAATTCATTTAGCTGTGCGCGTTCCCGACAAAAAGCAAGCCTATGAACTGCACAAAAGCATGGATTGCATCTGCTATGAAAACCATGAAATGGATCTGTATTTTATCAACGACCCGGACGGATACTGGATTGAGATTCTGGACAGATAGTCAAAAAAAGAAAGCACCAACAAAATAAATTCGAATAAAAAGGGCTGTTGCAAAACTTCTGTTTTGCAACAGCCCTTTTTTCATCTGAATTTTAGATAGAACCACTTTATCCCTTCACCTGAAAGGATTGCCCTCTGCGGGTTAAAATCTGCACCTTGTCTAAATAATCCTGGGCCTGGGGCTGCTCTTTCAGCCAGTCAAACACTTCATACTGCTGGCGAAAATGCATGGGAACCACGTGTCTGGTTTGGGTGGTTCTCATATAGTAATCAAGCCCTTTCCAATAGTTGCCTTCCAGCCTGCCATCTAAGGGAACAAAAGCCAAATCAATGGTTTCGCCTTTTAGAAAATCAATTTGTTCTTTATAATTCTGCTCCATTTGTTTGCGGTATACAGGGCTTTCCCCTTCCCAATCCCAGAAATTCAGATCCCCCGCATGATACAGCGTGAAACCCTGTGCCCGGATTAAAAAAGCCACCCCCTGATCGGTGGAAGAAAGTGTCTGAATTCCCATTCCCTGAAATTGATAGCCGTGATTTGGTTCCACCACCAGCACATTTTCATCCAAAATGCTTCCTCTGGCGGGAACATCACTGGAAAGAACATATTTCACATCCGGAAGCATCCACTTCCATTCAAAAATACTGCTATCATAATGATCGTAATGAGAATGGGATACAAAAACAATCACCGGCAGGCCAAAATCGCGAATTTGCTTCAAATCCAGCCTGCCCCGGTCTAAATCACCGGTTACGGGTTGTCCTTCATAAGGATAATAATCAAAAATAAAGCAATGTGTTTTTGTTTTTAACACGAAAGCACTGTTATATAAATACCAGCACTGCAAATCCATGGTTTCATCCCCCTCTTTTTGCCAGTATACCATGATTTTTTTTTGTTTTCAAATCACTCTTCTAAAACTCCAAAGGTTTTTTGTGCAGAATTCCTGTTTTTCCCTTGTGGTCTTTTCTTGACATGCCCCCCAAATCATTTTATTATAAAGTTGTTATAGACGACTAATCAGATCTCTTGCAAAAGCGCCTATCAAACAGAGTAAAAATATGTCGGAACTGTAAATTAGCCGTAAATTTTTTAATTGCCTAATTGGATATATTGATTTTTGTTTTACTTTCATGTATGATTGTATTAATTAACTAATACAGAATTCAATTGTCCATTAGGATGCTATTTCTGGAGGATAACAATGTGAAAAAAAAGAAAATAATTCTTATCGCCGGCGTTGTGGTGGTTGGAGCCATTGCTGCTTCCATGCTGTTCTCCAACAAAGCCCCGGCCCCCACCCCGGTACAAACAGAACCGCTGACTGCACAGGCTCTTCGAAACACCATCGAAGCCAGCGGCAATGTGGAAAGCACCGACACCATCAATGTTTATGCAGAGGTTTCCGCCCCTATCGAACGTGTTCACGTGAAAGTGGGAGATCGGGTTTCTGCGGGTCAGCTTTTGGCCGAACTGGATGACACCGACTTACATAATACGCTGGAGCAAAGGCAAATTGCCCTTCGCACCGGAAGCGAAGCTTCACAGCAGCGAATTAAAATAGCGGAAAAAAACTATGAAGAAACCAAAGGCACTTTAGATCAAGGGCTGAATACTCAGCTGAATGCGGCAAAAGAACAAGTGGTGGCCGCACAACGCGCTTTGGATAAAGCTGTGGATGACCAAACCATCAACCAGCAAAGAGTGGATCAAGAAACCAAAGATCAGCTTTTGCAGCCCAAAGCAACCCTATCCTCAGCAGAAGTCGTACTGAACCGGACAAAAAAGGCTTATGATGATGCCAAAAAAGAATGGAAAGACGACTATAAAGATTTGAAAGATGAATTAAAAAAGCTGAAAGATTCAGGGGCTGACAAAGAAAAAATTAAAGAGGCCCAAGAAGCTCTGGATAAATATGAAGAGGATAAGGTCATCATTGACGAAAACACAGGGGCCACTTCTCTGAAAACCCTTCGCGAAGCCTATGAAGATGCCGAGCTGAATTACAACAATGCCAAAAAATCACTGACAGCGGCCGAAACCTCTGCAAAAAATGCTGCCACCGATAAAATGAAAACCTATAACAAAGCGGTAGAAGATTCCCAGATTGCTTATGACAATGCGGTTCGCGCTCTCAAGGCGATGGAAACCTCAATCGAGCAGTCTTTGGAAAGCGCTCAGGATACCATTCATTCTGAAAAAATAGCCGCCAATACCGAGTCTTTGCAAGCGGAAATTAAGACACTGAATACCAATCTGCAAAAATGCAAGATTACGGCCCCGGCCGCCGGAACCATTACCGCTGTTTACGCAGTGGAAAACGCAGTGGCCAACGGTTTAATGTTTGTCATTGAGGACACTGGCGGACTGCAAGTCACCGTGCGCATTAAAGAATACGACATTCCCTCTGTGAAAGAAGGAATGAAAGCCATAATCACTGCGGACGCCACCGACAAGACCGAATATGAAGGCGTCGTGCAGAAAATTTATCCCGCAGCCATTCGGGCAGATGCCGCAGCCGGCGCCGCAGCAGCGGCCAACAACAATGTGGAATTTGAAGCCGAAGTGCTGATTCAAACGCCCGATTCTCCTTTGCGCATCGGAATGAGCGCCAAGGCAAAAATTATTTTAGAAGAAAAGAGCAATGTGCTCGCCGTTCCCTATGATGCGCTGACCACCAACGAAGAAGGGAAAACAGTCATTTATACCGTAAAAAAGCAGCCCGATGACTCCTATCAGTCTATTTCACTTCCGGTAACCACCGGTTTGGAAACCGATTTTTCCGTGGAAATTTCCGGTGATGGAATCACGGCCGGAATCCCTGTCATTTCCGAAGCGAAATCTGTGACACCCGGGCTTCCTATTACTGTAACCGGCGGTGCCGAGGCGCTGGCAGACGCGGTTAGCAGCGGTTCTGGGGAGGCAGCGCCATGAGCGGCAAAACCGTAATTGAAATGCACAATATTATTAAAACCTATTATTTGGGAACCCCCAATGAATTGGAAATCCTGCACGGAATTGACCTGACTGTATCCGATGGTGAATTTGTTTCTATTGTGGGCGCATCCGGCTCCGGAAAGTCCACCTTGATGAACCTGATAGGTGCTTTGGATCGCCCGACCTCTGGCGAATACGAACTGGATGGCATGGCTACCTCAGAAATGTCCAGCAACCAGCTCTCAGATATCCGCAATCGGAAAATCGGATTTGTATTTCAGACCTTTAACCTGATTCCCCGCTCCACCGCATTGGGAAATGTGGAGCTGCCTATGCTGTATGCAGGCACGCCCCGTTCTCAGCGCATCAAGCGCTCCCGAGAGCTTTTGGAATTGGTTGATATGTCCCAACGGGAAAAGCACATGCCAAACGAACTTTCGGGCGGACAGAAACAGCGTGTGGCCATCGCCCGCGCCATGGCCAATGATCCTGCAATTATTCTGGCCGATGAGCCCACCGGCGCACTGGACAGCAGAACTGGGCGTTTGGTGATGGATTTGTTTCACACCCTGCACCAAAAAGAAAAGAAAACCATCGTTTTAATCACCCATAACCAAGAATTAGCAGAAGAAACCGACCGAATCATCACCATTCGTGACGGCCGGATTGTGGATGATCAGGACAATCGAGAAAAAGCGCGTCTTCTGTGGGGCGGGGAGGACAACATATGAATTTATCCGAAAACATCCGCCTGGCCGCAGCAGGCCTTCTCGCCAATAAAATGCGTGCCCTGTTAACCATGCTGGGCATTATCATCGGCATTGGCTCGGTAATCGCCATTTCATCTGTGGGTACTTCCATGACCAATTCTGTCAGTACCGCTTTAGAAAGCTTTGGAATTACCAACATTCAGGTGTATTTATCTCCCAAAGACAACGCCATGAGCATGTCAATGGATTCCGATGAACTGATTACCGATGAAATGATTGAAAAATATCAAGAACGGTTTGCCGATAAAATCAATGGAATCGGCCTGTCCCAAGGGGTTGGGAGCGGCACGATTAAATTTCGCGGCGAAACCTATAAAGTAGATGTTTCTGGCGTCAGCCCCGGCTATGCCACTACCGGAAACATCAAAATGAAAAGCGGCCGATTCTTTACCGACCGCGATATTCAGCGTTCCAACAATCTGGCGATTGTGTCGGAAAAACTGGTTGCCATTTTATTCCCCGGCAATCCGAATCCGTTGGGCGAAGAAATTAAGGTGTCTTTAGATACCGGCCGGGAAACCGTAACGATTGTCGGAATTTATGAAGATGTTGCTTTGGAAAATGAAACCATGCAAATGATGATGGGGGTTACTGACACCACCAATCTATATCTTCCCCTTGGAACAGCTACCCGTATACTAAACCGCAGCGACGACGGATACGCTTCCTTTATGGTTAGTGCACTGATGGGTTCTAATTATGCAAAAATTACCGCAGATACCGAAGACTTTTTCAATACGTATTACGCCAAGAACGAAAAAGTTATGGTGCGTGCGGTGAGCCTAGATTCCCAGCTGGCTGAAATGAACAATATTATGAACACTATGTCATTGGCCATCGCAGTTATCGCCGGAATTTCCCTTCTGGTAGGCGGCATTGGCGTTATGAACATTATGCTGGTATCCGTAACCGAACGTACCCGAGAAATCGGCATACGAAAAGCCCTGGGTGCCAAAGACAGTGCCATTCGCATTCAGTTTATTGTGGAATCTATGATCATCTGTGTGATCGGCGGTATTCTGGGCATTATCACCGGCGGCCTTTTAGGCTATGCAGGCAGCCTATTAATCAAACAGCCCGTAATCCCCTCCATCACCTCTATTGTGATTGCGGTGGGCTTCTCTATGGCGATTGGCCTGTTTTTTGGCTATTACCCCGCCAATAAAGCTGCAAAGCTGGATCCCATTGAGGCACTGCGTTACGAGTAACAGAAAACGAAAGGCAGGCAAAAGAAATGATTCGCAAACCACGGGAGATTATTATTATCTTCCTGTTTTTATCCATCATTGTTTCAAGCGAATGCGTTACCACGTTTACAAACAGCAGCACATTAAACACACCGGCAACACAATCGCTTGCCCTTGCTGAAGTATACTCGGCAAAGGATTGGGAATGGTTAAAGGCCATTGAGGATCAAAACACCCTGAATTTTATTTCAGCCGTCCTTTCCCCAGTGACGCAGGAAAAATTTCAAAAACAGCCCAGCAAAACAAAAACCCTGCAGCATTTAAAACCGGAATATCTGTTCCGTTTGTACAAATCTGGTGCCGCCCACAGCAACAGCAGATTTCCGGAAAAAATGTTAGATATTACCTTATATAAAAATACCAACACCTTAAGAATGCAGCTGCCGGTTTCCATTACAAAAAGTCAGTCATTGCTGACAGATTATCTTACCTATTATTACGATGCCCCGGCCGAAGTAATTGCCTATTTTAAATCTTTGGCTCCCCGTTCCTAAAGCAAAAGAGCACCCCCAAAAAGAGAATTTCTTTTCGGGGGTGCTCTTTCTTTTTTAAGATGTGCCCGGCGAAAAGCCGGGCACCACAAATTTTAAAGCAATTTCAGATAGTTCGGGTTCTGACTAACCTTTTAAGAATTCTTCCATCAGCAAATGGCCAGTATTAATGCAAATTCCCGTATTTGCCGCAGATTCTTCCGAGAAGCACTCTACCCCGGGCTGTTCCTTGCTTTTTTGATAAATAAAATACGGAACCGGGTCATTGGTATGGGTGCGCAGTGCCAAAGGCGTGGGATGATCCGGCACCACCAAAATTCGGTAGTCATCGTATTGTTCCATGCCTTCCAACAGAAGTTTCAGAATCCGGCTGTCAATGTATTCGATGGATTTGACTTTATTTTCGATTTCGTGGCGATGCCCGCACTCGTCGGGAGCCTCCACATGAATATAAACAAAGCCCTGCCCTTGCTCCAATTCTTGCAAAGCTGCCTGAGCTTTGCCCTCGAAATTAGTATCAATGTAACCGGTGGCTCCTTCCACAGAAACCACATTCATCCCGGAAAACTTTCCGATTCCCTTGAGCAAGTCCACAGCAGAAATCATCGAGCCTTTTACACCAAACTTCTGCTCAAAAGGAGACAGCTGGGCGCGAACACCTTCTCCCCACAGCCACATGCTGTTGGCCGGGCGCTGTCCGCGTTCCATCCTGGCCAAATTCACCGGATGATCTTTGAGCAGTTCATAGGATTTTACCATCATTGCGTAAAGCTTTGCCGCATTGGGGTGTGTCGGCACATGATCTTTGATGGGCTTTCCGGTAATATCGTGAGGTGGCGTCAGCGTGCCTATCTCCAAGGTTCCGTTGTCCCAAATCAGGCAATGGCGGTAGCTTACCCCACTGTATAACTTAAACTCTTCATTGTCCAGATGCTCGGCCAGATACTCCACCAGAATCTTTGCTTCCTCTGTTGAGATATCGTCGGCACAGTAGTCTAAAATGGTTTTGTCGGCGTATTCCGGTTCATCCGACAGGGTAACCAGATTGCAGCGGAAAGATACATCCGTGGGCTTCATGTCAATGCCGATACTTCCCGCCTCTAAAGGAGAACGGCCGGTATAGCATTCTGACGGATCATATCCCAGAACCGACAGATTGGCCACGTCGCTGCCCGGCTTTAAATGATCCGCCACAGTTTTCACCAGCCCAACCCGGGACTTGCAAGCCAGAGCATCCATATTGGGTTTGTGGGCGGCCTGCATGGGGGTTTTCCCGCCCAGCTCCTCCACCGGATAGTCCGCCATTCCATCGCACAACAGAACTACATATTTCATAGAGAAAGATCCCTTCTTATGATATTTCGTTTATTCTAACATATTGCAGATTACATTTCAAACAGCTTGTGTAAAAAGAAAAGAATTCACCTTTTCCATCGAAGCTCAAAAAATCCTGTTATGTTCTGTTTTGGTATCAGCCCCAGTCCTTTTATTAATTTAAAAACTTCCCTATAAAATGACAACCCACACTCTCCCCGGCTGTTTCGAGTAAATGAAGCGGAGAGGCAAAGCATTTTGATTTTCTGTCATAACAAACAAAAAAAGCAGCTAAGATTTTTCTTAGCCGCTTTATTAATAAGATGATTATACAGACCTAGCCGTCCCGGCCGAATGCCGGTCCGGTATGCTTTCGCATGGCGCTAATTCCAATATATCGCGCAGACTTCGTTTGTCCGTCCTGTATAACTTGTTTATAGTATAACCCCAACTCTCCGATTTGTCAATAACCCAACCTAATTTTTGCATATTATTAACAGAATTTTAACAAAAATCCTTCTGTTTGTGTTTTTGTACCGGCATACAGCATTTTTATAGAACGATGCTTCTGAAAACTGTGGTGCAAGGTTGTAATCGCCAAATTAAAATAAATGAGATCAAAAAAGCGGCTAAGATTTTTCTTAGCCGCTTTATTAATAAGATGATTATACAGACCTGGCCGTCCCGGCCGAATACCGGTCCGGTATGCTTTCGCATGGCGCTAATTCCAATATATCGCGCAGACTTCGTTTGTCCGTCCTGTATAACTTGATTATAGTATAACCCCAATTCTCCGATTTGTCAATAACCCAACCTGATTTTTGCATATTATTAACAGAATTTTAACAAAAATTCTTCTGTTTGTGTTTTTGTACCGGCATACAGCATTTTTATAGAACGATGCTTCTGAAAACTGTGGTGCAAGGTTGTGATCGCCAAATTAAAATAAATGAGATCAAAAAAGCGGCTAAGATTTTTCTTAGCCGCTTTATTAATAAGATGATTATACAGACCTGGCCATCCCGGCCGAATGCCGGTCCGGTATGCTTTTGCATGGCGCTAATTCCAATATATCGCGCAGACTTCGTTTGTCCGTCCTGTATAACTTGTTTATAGTATAACTCTGATTTTCCGATTTGTCAATACCTTGATAGTAATTTTTTATATTATGAACAAAATTTTCAAATTCCCAACAATTTAGGCGTTGCCTCTTTCAGTGCTTCAATCACATTCAGGGCATCCTGCCGGGTTTTACCTTTGGCAGACAAATAGGCTTTCAGCTTCGGCTCTGTGCCGGAGGGCCGCACCATCAGCTTGCTGCCGTTTTCCAGCCGAAATTCCAACACATTAGATTTCGGCAAAGCAATCTGACTGACAGCTTCTTCGTCATGCCGCTCGCTCAGCAAATAGTCGCTGTGCCCGGTCACCCGGATTCCCGCAATTTGCTGGGGCGTAGATTTACGCAGAGAATCCATCATGGCAGACATTTTGTTCATGCCATCCTGCCCTTCAAACACAAAGTTCATCAGGTCATTTAGATAGTATCCGTGCTTTTGATACAAGTCTTCCATTGCATCCACCAAAGTTTTGCCCTGACGCTTGTAATACAAAGCCATTTCACAAACCAGCATGCTGGCATTCACCGCGTCTTTATCCCGCACATAGCTGCCGGACAAATAGCCATAACTTTCTTCGTATCCAAAAATAAACTGATCTTCTCTGCCCTGCTCTTCTAACTCGGCCAGCTTGTCGCCAATAAATTTAAAGCCGGTCAGAACCTTAAACAGTTCAATTCCGTATTCTTTGGTAATCGCCTCATTCATATCGGTGCTGACTATGGTGCTGATCACGACCGGGTTCTTCGGCATAATGCCGTTTGCAACCCGCTGACGCGCCACATAATCCATCAGCAGAACGCCTACCTCGTTCCCGTTAAGAAGCACAAAATCCCCTTTATGCCGCACAGCGATGCCCACCCGGTCGCAGTCCGGGTCGGTCGCCAAAAGCAGATCCGGCTGCACCTTTTCGCTCAGCTCCAGTCCCTTTTGCAGTGCTTCGCGGAATTCCGGGTTCGGATAGGGGCAGGTGGGGAAATTCCCATCCGGCTCTGCCTGCTCAGGCACAATGGTTACATCCCGAATCCCGATGCTGTCCAGAATACGGGTAACGCACATTCGTCCCGCACCGTTCAGCGGTGTATAAACCAGCTTCAGACCACTGTCGATATCTTTTAACAGGCTTTGCTTTTTCACATCCGCCAAATAAGCATCGGTGACTTCGTCTGCAATGGTGCAAATCAGGCCTGCTTTCACTCCGGCATCATAATCCATGTGCTTGACATCGTTAAAGATATCAAGGCTATTGATCTCTGCCAACACCTGATCGGCCATTTCCATCGCAATTTGGCAGCCGTCGCTGCCATAGGCTTTATATCCGTTGTATTTGGCCGGGTTGTGGCTGGCCGTCACATTGATTCCGGCGTCACAATGCAGATATCGCACCGCATAGGAAAGCGCCGGTGTGGGCATCAGCTGTGGATACAAGTGGGCAGTAATGCCATTGGCCGCCAAAACCCCGGCCGCTTCTTTCGCAAACCGGTTGGAATTGATGCGGCTGTCATGGGCAATGGCAACCGAACCGCCTTTTCTCTGCTTGTTAAGATAATTGGCCAAGCCTTGGGTTGCCTTGCGAATGGTGTAAATATTCATACGGTTGGTGCCTGCGCCTAACACGCCGCGCAAACCGCCCGTTCCAAATTCCAAATTACGATAAAACCTGTCGTTAATCTCCTCCGGTTTTCCGGCAATGTCTTCCAGCTCCTGGGTCAGCTTCGGGTCTTCCAACGGGGTATTTCGCCATCTTTCATATTCTGTCATACCTGATACTTTCCTTTCCTCCCGCCCGATCAAAAGACGTTATTTTTGTATCATTAGAGTATCATTGGTGGCAGCTTTTGTCAATGCAGTAAGTTGTGCCTTACAGATAGATTCAAAAGCAGTGCGGAACTTGTTCTTTCCCTACATTTCTTCGTGGAGATTCGCTGTGGGTTTTGGGGAGCCACAGGTGTGATTTTACTGTTAATTCTGCCCTATTTTACTTGAATCAGATTTGTCACCACACCTTGGGGCACTAAATCCAGGATGCCATAAGTTGCATTTGCACCCCGCAGCGAACCGGGGTTCATGAAATACAGCCCCTTTTCATATTCCGTATAGGGAACATGAGTATGGCCAAACAGCACAATATCTGCTTTTTGCAGCCGTGCCGCCAATTTAATTTCATCCAATCCGTATTTTACATTATATAAATTACCATGAGTATAAAATATTTTTCGATTTTCCAATTGAATTTGCCCCACAGGCGGCAAGGCACAGCCCCAGTCGCAGTTCCCCCGAACCTGTAAAAACATTTTTTCCGGATAAAGAAACTTTTCATCCTCAATATCATCCTGCCCATCTCCCAAGTGGATTATTACCTGAGACGAGGGCTGAGACAAGATAACGCGATGCAAGGTTTGTTTGTCACCATGCGTGTCCGAAACCACCAAAATTCTCATAAAACGCTCCTTATATTTTTCATATCACGAACCTGTCATTCATATGATAGTGAAAGGGGTGATAAGAATGCCATCAAACCAAAATGATGAAAAGCAGGTGCTGCTAAATCTGTTGGCTCAGCGCCTTGGCAAACGTCCAGATGAGATTCAAAAACATGCACAAAGTGGGAATTTGCAAGCTCTGATGCAAAACATGAATCCAAGTGACGCAGCCACTCTGCAAAAAATCCTGAATGATCAGCAGGCAATGCAAAAGCTGATCAGCACACCGCAGGCACAAGAACTGTACCGGCGGATAAACGGGCAAAAATAACTGAAAACAAAGGGTGTGAGGGTATGGATGACATCACCAGCAAAATCAACGATCTGCTCAGCGATCCCGCGGCAATGCAACAACTGAACAGTCTGGCCGCTTCGTTGGGACTGGGAAACGCCGCACCCGACACCGCTCCGTCGCCGGGTCAACCAAATAACACACAAAACAATCCCCTGCAAGGGCTGGATATGAACATGCTCAGTCAGCTTTTGGGGGGACTTGGCGGCTCCGGTGACGGAAACAACATACAACCCCCTGATGCCTCATCCGGCGCCGGCGGGCTGGATACTGCAAAGCTCGCCTCTCTTTTGTCGGGGCTCGGTGGTTCCGGCGGGGGCGGCGGACTTGGTGCTCTTTCCGGCCTGCTGGGCGGCGGAGGCGGCGGGCTTGGTGCTCTTTCCGGCCTGCTGGGCGGTGGGGGCGGCGGACTTGGCGCCCTATCGGGCCTGCTGGGCGGCGGAAGCGGCGGGGGCAGCGGAATAGACGGTGACGCCTTAAAGACTGTCACAAAAATCATGCCGCTGCTATCTACTTTCCGGCAGGAAGACAATAATACCCGCCTGCTTCATGCCCTTCGGCCGCTTTTGGGGCCGGACCGGCAAAAAAAGTTAGATGAATCCGTCAAGATGCTTTCCATGCTGCGTCTTCTGCCCCTGTTAAAAGAGCAGGGAATCTTGTAAAGAAAGGGGGGCTTTCTGATGGCAAGCAACGACACCGCTGACATGCAGCGTATGCAGCAAGACGCTATCCGGCGAGTCAGAGAAATGCAAAGCCGCGCACAGCAAACTCTAAACCAATCACAAAACCCGGCGCCGCCACCGGAACCACCACCCCACAAGGAACCGGAACGCGCACACAAACCGCATGCTGTTCCACCACCGCCGCCGCAACTGCCGCCACAAGCACAGGCCACTAGCCTATCGAACCTGTTTGACGGCCTGATGCAAGACAGTGAACGCACCTTGATTATGGTGCTTCTCCTTATTTTGGTCTCCGAAAAGGCAGACACCGGGCTCATTTTTGCCCTGATGTATCTAATTGTCTAGGCCTGATTCACAAAATGAAAACAGCCCAGTGTGTAACATCATAAAAACGGATATTTCTTATTTTTATTTAGCCTCTATCGCGCGGATAGCCGACACATAATAACTTTTTCCCTCTGCTGTGGTTTGCAGAATATATTCCATATACTTAATAGGTGCAGGCTCAGAAGGCTGACTTTCTGTGCCGTCCATCCAATCTTCCCCGCCGATCACATAACCCACCTTCAGAATAACCTGGGTTCCGGCTCGTTTGCTGCTGGCAGTATAGGGGGAGAAACTGCTTTGGGAACTATAAGGTGCCACACGGAACACGTTCTGATCCGCATCGTATTCAAAGAAGGTTTCTTCTTGGGGGCTGGACGGCTGCAAATCGCAGTCCGGCCCAAACAATGCGTGACAGGCATCCACCACATCCCCAAGGGGCACCAAAGTGCGTCCCTCTTCATCATAATTGTTGTACTCGGCACCATTTTGGGTGACAGCACGCCACAAAGAGGCTTTCATAACCATCTCTGGATCCGCTTCCTTGGCATTTTCAAAAGGCTCTGGATCCTGCATGACAATGGGCGACAAAAAGGTGTCATAGGCCCTCAGGTGGCTATCATCGGTTACCGTGTAGTAAACCTGACGCCCCACACCCAAAAGAATGGCTGCAAGCCCCACAAAAGCAAGAACCATCACCAACGCACCCATTCCAATTCCATAGCGGTACTTTCCCCGCCGTCTCAGTGGCTGGGAAAGCGCCGCTTTTTCATTTTCCGGCTCTGTTGGTTCCTGAGTCTGCGCGGCCTCTTCGCCCGGCTCCTGTTCAGAACGGGAGCTTTTCTTGATCAGCAGGATATCCTCTTGTGCGGATTCTTCTTTTGGAAGAAACTCCTCCAGCTCGGGCTCTGGCTCGGGCTCTGGGGTCTGAGCCAGTTGTGCGGCTCTTTTCTGAGCTTTGATCCGGGCCTGTTCCGCGGCTTCCAAAGCCGCGCGAACCTTTCTTTCTTCCGGATCCTTCTTGCTGGACCGATTCTTTTTCTCCCGCTGTTTCTGGCCGTTTTTTTGTTTGGGCTGAAAAGCAGAACGATAATCGGCAGTTACTTCCGTGTCGCTTTTCTTTTTACTTTCCGCAAACTGGTCGAAATCGATTTCTTCAACAAGCTCTTCCGAAAGGCCGTTTGGGATTTCGCTTCCTTCCCGCTTCTTTTCGTTTTGCTCTCCGTTCATGCGGCTTCTCCTTTATTCTCTGATCTGGCCGTCTCCGGTCACAATAAATTTTTGAGATGTGAGCTCATTGACCCCCATGGGGCCTCTTGCGTGAAGTTTTTGGGTAGAAATCCCAATCTCTGCTCCCAACCCAAACTGTCCGCCATCCGTAAAACGGGTGGACG
Source organism: Clostridium minihomine (assembly GCF_900240385.1). Taxonomy (GTDB): domain Bacteria; phylum Bacillota; class Clostridia; order Oscillospirales; family Acutalibacteraceae; genus Faecalispora; species Faecalispora minihomine. Next base: position 286,617 of record NZ_OEQH01000004.1, read on the forward strand.
CATTCACATAAACTGCGGCAGAATCAATCTGCGCTGTAAACTGTCTGGCATTGTCATAGCGGCTGGTAATAATGGCCTCACTGTGGCCGGAAGAATATCGGTCGATGTGAGCAATGGCTTCTTCCATAGAGTTTACCACACGAACTGCCAGAATATAATCGGAAAACTCATCCTCCCAGTCACTTTCTGCGGCGGGAACAACCCGATCGCTTTGCCCCAAAAGTTCAATGGTACGCTCGCACCCACGAATCTGCACCTGCTTTTTGTCCAGCGCTTCTTTTGCCAAAGGCAAAAATTTTTCTGCCACAGCACTGTGTACCAACAAAGTTTCTGCCGCATTGCACACAGAGGGACGAGAGGTTTTGGCATTAAACACAATTCTTGCGGCCATTTCCAAATCGGCACTTTCATCCACAAAGATATGGCAGTTGCCCACGCCGGTTTCAATGACGGGCACACGGGAGTTTTCTTTCACTGAGCGAATTAAACCTGCCCCGCCGCGAGGAACCAAAACATCCAAATAATCGGTCAGCCCCATCAGTTCAACGGAACTTTGCCGGGTGGTGTCCTGAATCAGCTGAATACTGTCCCGAGGCAGTCCGGCTTTTTCCACCGCGTCCCGCATAACCTCTGCCACCGCGGTATTGGAATGAATGGCTTCTTTTCCACCCCGCAAAATCACTGCATTACCGGCTTTCAGACAAAGCACAGCCGCGTCTGCCGTTACATTGGGGCGTGCTTCGTAAATCATGCCGATCACCCCAAGGGGGACCGCCACCCGCTCGATTTTCAGCCCATTAGGACGCACTTCACCGGACAAGATCCGCCCGATGGGATCCGTCTGTGCCGCCACCTGCCTTGCACCCTCGGCCATGTCTTTAATGCGGGTTTCGGTAAGCGTTAGGCGATCCAAAAGAGATTCACTCATTCCGTTTGCTCTGGCATTGTTCAAATCTTCCTGATTGGCCTTTATAATGGTTTCAAAATGGGCCTCTAGTCCATCGGCAATTTGCAGCAAAGCAGCATCCTTTTTGGCATTGGCCGTAGCCAACACACGAGCTGCCGCCTTGGCCTTTTGGCCCATTTTCTGTAATTCTGTCATAAGAGTTTCCCCTTTCTATTTAGCCCGGGCCCGAAAAGCCACGGAAAAAAGCACGCATCCGCCGGCAGCCATATCAGGGCAGCCTCTTTCACATTCCCGAACGGGGAAAGTGAAAGCCAATGCCCAAGAGGCAGTGGGGCGAACGCGTGCGATGTTTTTTATTCTGCCTCGAAAACCGTCCCCAGATTTTCCCCTGCCAAAAGGCGGTATAAATCTTTGGGGGCAGCACCATCAATGATGCAGCAAGGAATTCCCGCTTCGGTAGAAACCGTTGCTGCGGAAATTTTGGTGCGCATTCCCCCGGTTCCTCGGGAAGAGCCTTCTCCACCACCAAGGGTTTTGATCTCGTCTGTGATCTTTTCTACCCTGGGGATCCGTTTTGCATCCGGATTTTTTCTAGGATCGGCATCATATAGGCCGTCAATATCCGTCAGCAAAACCAAAAGATCCGATTCCGACAACACTGCAACCGTTGCAGACAATGTGTCGTTATCGCCGATATGCGCGCCAACCAGTTCATCAATAGATACGGTATCGTTTTCGTTGACCACCGGAATAATCCCCATTTCTAAAAGCGCACGGAACGTATTCTGTACGTTCTGTTTGCTGGTGTCATGGGTTATTACATCACTGGACAGCAAGACCTGTGCCACAATATGATTGAACTCGCCAAAGAGTTTGTCATACAAGAACATCAGCTCACACTGGCCCACCGCTGCGATCGCCTGTTTTTTCTCGATCTCACGCGGTCGTTCCTTTAACCCCAGCTTGCTCATGCCGACGGCCACCGCTCCAGAGGTTACCAAAATCATTTCCTTGCCCGAATTCTGCAAGTCACTTAACACTTTGCACAACTCTTCAATGGTGCGGAAATTCGCTTTGCCATTCTCGTAAGTCAAAGTGGATGTTCCTACTTTAACCACGATTCGTTTGGCCTGTGTGATATCAGACATTCATTTCACTCCTTTTCCTGGTTCTATCTATATGCAAAGCAGGCACTGCCTGCTCTCATATCCGAAAAACCTTTTTCGGTCAGCTGTTGCCAGAAGATTCGCTTAAACCAGCAGCGGCTTCGACTTCATCCCTGCGCATGCGAATTCTTCCGCAATATACACAGGCACCCAATGCCGCGCAAACCAAAATCAGCGGTTCCGTTGCGGCAGAAATACCCAAAAAGATACCTGTCAGAACATCCGAAGGATAATGGACAAACAAATACAAACGGGAAAAAGCCATTAGAAAAGCAAAAGTAAATGCTACAACTCCCATGGTCTGATTCGCCTGAAAAATGATAAACGCAGCCCCAAACGAAGACATGGTATGGCCCGAAGGGAAAGAATAGTCTGGCGGGCATGCCACCAGAAGTTTTTGTTCCGGATATGTGTGGCAAGGCCGTGGACGGGCCACCAAAGGTTTCAGCACAAAGTTTGTTAAAACACCGCAGGCCGCCAGCACAAAGAACATGATTACACCGGCCTCTCGGTAATGGGGCATTAAGAAAAACACCACCATAACAGTTGCCCAAACCGCCCCCACATTCCCAACCAAAGAAATATAAGGCATAATTGCATCGAACAGGCTGCATCGCAAATTTCTTTGAATCATCCGAAGCAATTTAATATCTATTGTTTGAATCCTACCAAGCATTAAAACATTCCTTTCTAAAACTCGTCTCGCAAAAACCACAAGTTTGCTAAAACGAAAAAGACCATTCCCTTAAAAACACTCTCCACATACGAATACACTTACCTCATAATATGGTCTTATGTAGTATTATACCTTATCTGCAAATATCTCACAAGGGATAAAACTGTGAAAAAACCGAAAAGTTTCGTTTAAAAATCAATCAAAACCACCGGAATCTGTGCCGTTTCCTCAGTACCATTCTATCCTTTGGAATTCTTCCCATTCAACGGAAAACACCTGCCATAAAATTATGGCAGGTGTTTTATGGAAATACACTACTGTTCTTAGAGTGCATTTGCAAATTGCCAGTGTGCCGAAAAACAGAAGAAAGCCGCAGGAACACTTCCGTTATTCCAAGCATTTTTGGGGGACGGATACCGATTTTTTCATTTATTTTGTGTGTTGCAGAAGTTTGCAAACATGCTTAATCCAATGCGTATGGTTATAGGAAAATGCTCTTTCTTACAGCAAATATCCCTTTATCCCCTGCAATACTGCTGCCAGCAGGATAAAACTCAAAAACAGAATCAGAAACTTTTTGTCTTTGAACAACTGTTTATTGGGTACCGGATACTTTCTTGACAGATAAACCAAATAAAGTATCAGCATAATGGCAAAAATAATGCTTGTAATGAAAAATGGAGTATCAACTATCGTTATCTGGAACCAAAAAGCCAACGGGCGTAACAAATAAAAAAACAAAATATAAAGAATACTCATGTACATAAAGTGATACCATTTTTTATTAAAATTATTTTTCATAACTACGCCTTTCTACAGAAATTTTATAATTTAATAAGATACAACGTGATTCTCACATTAATTGGTGCAAAAAACAGTTGTTTTGCCGAATCGCTGTTCTCAGGCGAAAGCACCGGAAAACAAAAAGCTGTCTTTTCTAGTAATCCAGCAGATAGCTTACAGAAAATGTTAATCTAACGTTTCCGCTTGTTTTTCCCCAATTCCGATTACACCACTTTTGGCAGTGTAGACAACCTGTACCAAAGACTTCTCTTTCTCTAAATTCACTGCAACAGAAATGGGATTTTCCATCGAATGCAGTGACTTAATATCCTCTTCAGCCCGAAAAGATTCTGTATATCCAGCATCTTTTAACGCTTGAATATAGTTCTCAAAGTCTTTCGGTACGACTTCCATAAAATGCACAGACAGGCTTTCTGGGTGTGTGCCAATCCGAACAATTCCACCCATTTGGGGCTGGGGTAATTGTTCTGTCCATTCGTTTTGCGGCCATTTATTTGTTTCTACATAGCTAACACCCAACTGCTCCATAACCTCAGATGTACTGTTGGCTGATGGCACATTTTCATTTGTACAGGCACACAACGAAAAAAGCAGAAGCAAAACCAGTACCAATTTTTTATAATTCATAAGATACACCATTTCATTCATTATTTGGTTAAATTATATCACGGTAAACTTTTCGATTATAATTTTTTCGAATTATATAACAGTTATATCTATTTCTACTGCTTATCGCGTACCTAACTGCCGTCTTATAACAAAAAAGCAGAACGCCTCATAAAAAGGACGTTCTGCTTTATCTCTTAAAAAATTACAGTTTACTGGCGAGGTTTATTGGTATTGGGGCGGAATCCATTGCTTCCTCTGCGGTCATCGCGGCGATCATCCCTGCGGGGAGCCGGACGACGGGGCGCATCGGAAATCTCGTTTTCCGGCACCAGGCCATCTACTTCAATCAGCGCATCACGGCGGGACAGATTCAGGCGGCCCTTATCATCAATCTCCAGAACCTTAACCATAATCTCATCGCCTACATCGACCACGTCGGTCACCTTTTCGGTACGCTTGACATCCAAGCGAGAAATGTGAACCAGACCTTCTTTTCCGGGAGCGATTTCAACAAAGGCACCAAAGTCCATCAGGCGGGTTACTTTACCGTTGTAAATTGCGCCCGGCTCCGGATCGTTTACGATGGTGTCAATAATCGTCATAGCGCGGCGGCAGTTGTCGATATCAATGCCGGACACAAATATATGACCGTCATCCTCTACATCCACTTTAACTTCGCACTCGGCGCAAATCTTCTGAATCACTTTTCCGCCGGAACCGATCACTTCACGGATCTTCTCCACCGGAATTACAGTAGACAACATTTTGGGTGCATACTTGGAAAGCTCCTCACGAGGCTTGTCGATTTCCTTGAGCATAATTTCATCAAGGATATAATCGCGGGCTTTGTGGGTTTTTTCCAGAGCTTCCTTCACCATTTCAGGGGTCAAGCCATCAATTTTCAGGTCCATCTGAATCGCGGTAATGCCCTCATGGGTACCGGCCACCTTAAAGTCCATATCGCCGAAGAAATCTTCCAGACCCTGAATATCCACCATGGTCATCCAGCGATCGCCCTCGGTAATCAAGCCGCAAGAAATACCCGCAACCGGCGCCTTAATCGGCACACCGGCATCCATCAGCGCCAAAGTACTGCCGCAAACGGAACCCTGAGAGGTGGAACCATTAGAAGAAAGCACTTCGGACACCAAACGCAGCGCATAGGGGAATTCCTCTACCGGAGGAATCACAGGCAGCAATGCGCGCTCTGCCAAAGCACCATGGCCGATTTCACGACGGCCGGGGCCACGGCTGGGCCTGGTTTCGCCCACCGAATAGGAGGGGAAATTATAATGGTGCATATAACGCTTGTATTCTTCCTCATCAATTCCGTCCAAAAGCTGACGATCGCTGACGGGGCCTAAGGTTACAACGGTCAGAACCTGAGTCTGGCCGCGGGTGAACATACCGGAACCGTGCACGCGGGGAATCAGGCCCACTTCTGCAGCCAAGGGGCGCAGCTCGTCCATATGACGGCCGTCCACACGCTTCTGCTCATCCAGCAGCCAGCGGCGCACCACATATTTCTGGGTCTTGTAAAGGCATTCGTCGATTTTAGCCGCACTATCGGGATAAATCTCGTCAAACTTTTCGTGAACTTTCTCATAAATGGGCTTGAGCCGTGCATCACGAACGGTTTTGTCATCGGTGTCCAAAGCCACACGAATATCTTCGATGGCAAATTCCTTAATCGCATTCAGCATTTCTTCATCGGGCTCATTGCTGGGGTAGCTGAATTTTTCTTTACCGATTTCTTCTACCATCTTTTTGATCAGCTCAATGATGGACTGGTTGGCCTGGTGACCCGCAATAATGCCATTGTACATGATTTCATCCGAAACCTGTTCTGCACCGGCTTCAATCATGGCAATGCGGGAATCAGTGGAAGCCACAGTCACCGCCATTTTGGAAACTTCTTTCTGCTCTGCAGTGGGGTTAATGACGATCTCGCCATCTACATAGCCCACAGAAACCGCAGAAATCGGGCCGTTCCAGGGAATGTCAGAAATGCTGAGCGCAACAGAGGTTCCCACCATTGCAGCAATTTCAGGGGAGCAATCCGGGTCAACCGCCATTACGGTGCAGACCACCGAAACGTCATTACGCATATCCTTGGGGAACAAGGGGCGAATGGGGCGGTCAATCACGCGAGAAGCTAAAACCGCCTTTTCGGAAGGACGGCCTTCGCGCTTTAAAAAAGAACCGGGGATTTTACCCACAGCATAAAGTTTCTCTTCAAAATCTACGGAAAGCGGGAAAAAATCGATTCCGTCGCGAGGTTTGGCAGAAGCAGCCACTGCCACATGAACTGCGGTTTCGCCATAACGAACCAAACATTGACCGTTGGCCAACTGGGCCATTTTTCCGGTTTCAATTACCAGCGGACGGCCGGCAAAGTCCGTCTGAAATACTTTGAAATTTTCAAACATCAAGAATGTCCTCCTTTAATCTGTCTTTTATTCTGCCCAGGAGGTAACAGGCTTAGCAATAAAACCAACTTCCAAAACGAACTCTTTTGGGAGTTCGTTTCACTGCTAAAACCCGAATACCCCCTATCTTTTTTGAGTAAAAATGGGGAACTAGAAGTCGAAAGGCAGACGGCTATAAAAGCCGTCTGCCTAAAACAGCGTGCGATTACTTGCGGATACCCAGCTTTCCGATAATAACGCGGTAACGCTCAATATCAGTTTTGGTCAGGTATTTCAGCAGATTTCTTCTCTGTCCGACCATTTTCAAAAGGCCGCGGCGAGAGTGATGGTCTTTCTTGTGGATTTTCAGGTGATCGGTCAAATCGTTGATTCTCTTGGTCAAAATCGCGATCTGAACCTCTGCGGATCCTGTGTCACCCTCATGCAGGGCATACTGCTGAATAATTTCTTGTTTTTCTTCTTTTAACATATCTTTCCACCTTGTCCGTGCGGTTAGCGCACTAAATTTACCCTCAAACCCAGCAAAAGGCTCGGTGAACTCCCCGTTGGGGCTTACTCCTTTTTCCGGGAAAGGGGCATATAACTGGATTATTATATCATAGCTTCTGTCTTTTGTAAATAGGGCTGAACCAGCCCACGGGCGGTTTCTGCGTCCCTCAAAATTGCCTGGCGCAGTTCGGTCAAATCTTCAAACCGCTGCTCTGGCCGAAGGAAACAGACCAGTTCCACCGGCACACGGCGGCCATATAAATCGCCCGAAAAACCGTCGATAATGGTTTCTGCCAACACACCGTCCGACCCAACAGTGGGGCGAACCCCAATGTTGGTAACCCCGGCATATTTCGCACCGTCTACCGTAACTACAGAAGCATAAACCCCAAATTTGGGACACAAATAACCATCGGGAAATGGCTGATTAATGGTGGGCGCCCCTAATTTTCGGCCCAACTGCCGGCCAGCGGCCACGGGAAAATCCACCGAATAAAAACGGCCAAGCAGCCGGGCAGCCTGCTCTGCATCCCCAGCCTGCAATGCCTGCCGAATCCGGGTGGAACTAACCGGCTCGCCATCCAGCTTCATGGCAGGAACCACCATCACCTCAATGCCGAATTCTTCGCAAAGACCTTTTAGTTCGTCGCTGCCGGCTTTGCCCCCTTGGCCAAAATGAAAATTAAAGCCACAGCTGACTTTTTTTGCCCGCATCACACCGCAAAGAATTTTTTCCACAAAATCCCGTGCGCTCAGCTGGCGAACCTCTTCAAACCGGGGCATATAAACCCGTTTGACACCCATTTCTTCTAAAATCTGAAGCTTGCGGTGGCTGCTGGTCAGCCGCAAGGCCCCGTTTCCCTTAAAAAGCTCTTGCGGGCTGGCGTCAAAAGTAAACACAGTGGGAACCAGATTCCGGGATGTAAAAGCAACACAGGAAATCACCCTTTGGTGACCCAGATGAAGCCCGTCAAAAGCCCCCAGCGCCACTGCGCTTTTGGATGGCGCAATCTGTTTTAAATCATGGAACACCTGCAAAACGAAATCAACCTCCCGATCATCAGCCCGGCTGCGCACTAAATAGCTTTTTCACAGCCAGCTCCTGCTTTTCCAGATCTACTTCGCCCAATCCCAAAAATTCCTGCTCCGGCGAATACACCCGTATCCTTTGCCCCGAGCCAAGCGAATCAGAAGAAATTTTGACCCGTTCCAGAGCCAGGGCTCCCCCGTTCCCAAACCGCACGCTCTGCGCACCGCTGACCGTTATCTGCGGGCACCCTTGAAACAGGCCGTCCACCGGAAGAACCCGGCTAGGAAGCTGTGCCGCTTCGGCTAATCCCCGAGCCTGTTCCAATGTAATTGCCTCTTCCAGCGAAAATCCGCAGGCACGGGTACGGCGAAGGGCGGTCATCATACCAAAGCTGCCCAAAGCCTGTCCCAGATCTGCGCACAGTGTGCGAATATATGTCCCCTTAGAGCAAGACACCAACAAGGTTCCCTGTCGCTGTTCTTCGCTGTAATCCAGCAGCTCTAACTGATAAATAGTGACCGGTCGGGGCTCCCGCTCTACCTCAATTCCCTTACGCGCCAACTCGTATAGGCGTTTTCCGTCCTTCTGCACCGCAGAATACATCGGCGGTATCTGCAAAATCTCGCCCCGAAAAGCGGGCAGTGCCGACAAAAGCTGTTCCCGGCTGACCGGCACATCACTTTGCGTCAGGACAACACCCGTACTGTCCTGGGTATCGGTATCTACTCCCAGACGAAAATCCGCCTGATACACTTTATCTGCATCTTCCAAAAGAGATGCTGCCCGGGTCGCTTTGCCCAAAAGCAAGGGCAAAACTCCTGTGGCCATGGGATCTAATGTTCCCGTATGCCCGATTTTCCGCTCTTTGCACAGGCGGCGCATTACCGCCACCACATCAAAAGAGGTAAAGTCCCGGGGCTTGTCTATCACAATGATACCGTTCATTGCGTCCCCCTACATGGTTTCCAATACTTTTCCAATCACTGCCAGAATCTTGTCACGGGCAGATTCAAAGGGTTCTTCTATGGTGCATCCAGCTGCCGCATTATGGCCACCGCCGCCGAACTCGGCACAAATTTTGGCCGCATCCACCGGGGCCAGCGTGCGAAGAGACACCTTATAGCCGCCGATTTTTCTTTCCCGCATGGTCACACCAACCAGAACGCCCTCAATTTGGCGCGGCAAGGACGAAAGGCCTTCTAAGTCACCTTCATCCGCACCCGAGCCTTCAATCATTTTACGGCTGATCTGCATGACGGCACAACGGTCATTATAATAAAATTCGATCGAATCCAGCACACTGCGTTCCATTTCCAGCCTGGCGCGAGTCTTGGTTTCAAACATCTCTCGATTAATATCCGGCCCGTTCATTCCGGTGCGCAAAACCAATGCGGCAATCTCATGGGTACGCGCCGTGGTATTGGAATACCGAAAACACCCGGTATCTGTGGTAATACCGGTATAAATGGCGCGCGCAATGATTTGATCCGGAACTACACCCAACCGGCAAACCACTTCATAAATAATTTCACAAGCCGCAGAAGCGGTGCTGTCCACATAGGTGTTTTTCGCAAATTCCTGATGGGAGCCATGGTGATCGATGCACAGATCGATGTTCTTGGCATGCTTTTCTGCCAACACCGGACCCAAAAGCTTAATGTCAGCCACATCTACACTAACAATAAATTGAGCAGGGAATTCCTGACGCTCGATACCCTCAAACAGAAAACCGTATTTGGGAGCCACCGGATCCGCGCAGGTGCACCGGGCCCGTTTGCCCAGCAGGTGCAGCGCCCGGCAAAGAGCCGCGGCGCTGCCCAATGTGTCGCCATCGGGATAATGGTGGCTCAGGATTTCCACATCCTGGGCCTGTTGCAGCATGGAAACCGCTTTCTCCAAATCAATTTTCATCTTCTTCCTCCCCGTCTTTCAAATCAGACAGCAGCCTGGAAATGTTCGCGCCATATTCAATGGAATCTGTGGCGTGAAACAACAGCTCCGGCACATGGCGAAGCTTCAGGCGCCGGCCCAATTCCCGCCGGATAAATCCACTGGCCGATTTCAGACCGGTTACCGCCGTTTTTGCCTGCTGCAGCCCTTCCATGGCACTGATATACACCGTGCAGTAAGAAAGGTCGTTTGTCACATCCACCCGCACGATGCTGATAAGACCCTGTATCCGGGGATCCTTCAGTTCACGGAAAATGGCGGTCAGCTCCCGCCGGATATCCTCTGTAGTGCGTCCTATTCTATGGCTAGGCATTCATTAATCCTCCCGGTATTCCTCTATGATAAAGGCTTCCAGAATATCGCCCTCTTTTACGTCGCCAAAACGTTCCAGACCGATACCGCAGTCAAAACTGTCGGCAACTTCTTTTACGTCATCCTTAAAGCGGCGCAGAGAAGCAATTTTGTCTTCCGCAATGACAATTCCGTCGCGCACAACGCGTACCTGAGCATTGCGAACCAGCTTTCCGCTGGTAACATGGGCGCCGATAATCAGCCCCACATTGGTAATTTTATAAATTTCACGGGCCTGAGCGCGTCCCAGCTGCACTTCGCGGAACTTGGGATCTAGCATGCCCTTCATAGCAGATTCAATTTCTTCAATGCAATCGTAAATAATGCGATACAAGCGCATATCCACGCCGTCACGCTTGGCATTTTCTTCGGCAATGGGATCGGGGCGCACATTAAAGCCCACCACAATGGCATTAGAAGCATTAGCCAGCATCACGTCAGACTCACTGATGGCACCCACGCCGCCGTGAATCACAGAAACGCGAACTTCGCTGTTAGAAAGTTTCTCCAACGACTGGCGAACCGCTTCCACAGATCCCTGCACATCGGCTTTTACAATAATTTGCAGCGTTTTCATTTCGCCCAACTGCATCTGATCGAACAGATTCTCTAAAGTAACCTTTGTCTGCGCACGGAACTGCTCTTCCTTCTGCTCGTTATGGCGCTGTTCCACCAATTCGCGGGCCAGACGCTCATCCGAAACAGCGTTCAGAATATCGCCGCCAGCGGGAACTGCATCCAAACCGGTAATTTCCACCGGAACAGAGGGGCCGGCTTCCTGAACTCGGTTGCCTCGGTCATCCATCATGGCACGCACACGGCCTACACTGGCGCCTGCCACCACGATATCGCCCACACGCAAGGTGCCGTTCTGAACCAAAACGGTGGCAATGGGGCCGCGTCCTTTATCCAGACGGGCTTCAATAACCGTACCCTTTGCCGCACGTTCCGGGTTAGCTTTGAGCTCTTTCATGTCAGAAATCAAAAGAATCATTTCGAGCAGCTCATCAATGCCCTCATGGGTTTTTGCAGAAACCGGAATGCAGGGGGTTTCACCGCCCCATTCTTCGGGAACCAAGCCATGTTCTGTCAGCTGCTGTTTAATCTGATCCGGATTTGCGGAAGGCTTATCCATTTTGTTAATTGCCACAATAATGGAAACATCCGCTGCTTTTGCGTGGTTGATGGCTTCTACAGTCTGGGGCATAATGCCGTCGTCAGCCGCCACAACCAGAACAGCAACATCCGTTACCTGAGCACCGCGGGCACGCATGGTGGTAAACGCCGCGTGACCAGGGGTATCCAAAAAGGTAATGGGTCTTTCTTGCGCCTGCACCCGGTATGCACCGATGTGCTGGGTAATACCGCCCGCTTCGGAAGCAGTTACCTTTGCATTGCGGATCGCATCCAGCAAAGAGGTTTTACCGTGGTCAACGTGACCCATGACAACCACTACCGGAGCGCGGGTGACCAAGTTGTCATCCTCGTCTTCACTGTCATCGATAATCTGCTCTTCGATGGTGACAACCACTTCTTTTTCCACCTTGGCATGGAATTCCATAGCCACCAAAGCGGCTGTATCAAAATCAATGGGATCATTGACCGTGGCAAACACGCCCATCGCCATCAGCTTTTTAATCACTTCGGCGGCAGTGGCCTTCAGGCGCAGAGCAAAATCACCCACAGAAATTTCCTCGGGAACCGTAATGGTCATTTGCTTTTGCTTGCGCTCCATGGCAATGCGGCGCAAACGCTCACTTTCGGTTTCTCTGCGGGCATGTCTGGGCTTTCCACGATACTGAGAACTGCGCTGTGTCAGCTTCTGTTTTTTGACTACGTTATCGGTCTTTACCTTTTCAGAAGCCATGCGATCGTATTTTTCATTGTAACGATCCAGCTCCACATTAGAGGTACGGGTATCTACAATACGGCCCTGGGGCTTTCTGACCACACCGTTGTCAGAAACCGGAGCGGAGGAAGTGTTCTGCTGGGGATTCGGATGATGTGGCTGCTGGGAGCGATTCTGCTGACCCTGCTGCCCTTGGGGACGCTGATTTTGATTTTGATTTTGCGGCTGGCGGCCGCGGCTCTGCTGCTGTCCCTGTTGTGGGGCGGCATCCGGCCGGGGTCTTACAGGAGTAATTTTGCCCGGTTTTACCGCTTGCTTTCTCGGTGCCGGGGCATCAGCGGCTGCCTGTTGAGGCTGAGGCTGCTGTGCCTTACTGGGAGCTGCCGGAGCAGGTGCTGCGGCCTGGGGCTGCGGTGCTGCTTCTTCTTTTGCTTTTTGCGCATTATCCGCAAAATAAGTGTCCAGCGTACCCATGGCGTTTTTCTGGGTAATGGCATCAAATACCAAATCCAGTTCCTTCTCTGTAAGTGCCGTCATGTGCTTTTTATTTTCATCACAATATTTTTGCAGGATCTCGATTACTACCTTATTCGGCACGTTCAGATCCTTCGCTACTTCATGTACCCTATATTTAATCATCATTACTTCAATCCCTCCCGTTTGTCTGCAGCCTCTTCGGCCAGCTCTGTCAGCCTTTTGGCAAATCCCTGGTCATTTACCGAGAGAACACCGATGCGTTTTCCCAGCGCCATCCCAATTTCATCCATCGTATCTGCCATGCCGATTAGGGGCACTCCCTGCCGCTTTGCCGTATCTTGAACTTTTTCGGCGGTGCGTGGGGAAATGTCCCGCGCCAATAACACTAGCTTTGCCTCTCCCTTTTCTACGGACTCCTGCACGGCATCGTGGCCCAGGCTTAGCCGGCCTGCACGCCGGGCAATTCCCAAAAGGGAAAGAACTCGGTTTTTCATTTTCCGATCTCCTCCTCCAGGCGGTCATACACCTCTGCCGGTATGGGGCAGGAAAAGACCCGTTCGAACCGTCGTGATTTGCGCGCCGCTTTCAGACAATTGATATCCTGGCATACATAAGCACCGCGTCCCGGCTTGCGTCCCGTCAAATCCAGCGAAATTTCGCCCGGTCCGATGGGCTGACCGGATTCATCTTTCACATCCGGCGCCTTCACCACCCGTACCAGCTCCTTTTTCGGTTTCATTTCTCCGCAGCCTGCGCACATCCGCAGGGGCACGCGCTTTTGCACCATATATCATTCTCCTTTTAAAACCGCGATATTTCGCGGCGGTTCCCTGTTATGCGATCATTCTTCTATAACTTCTTCCGAAGTTTTTTCTGTCATGAGTTCTTCGCCAAAAAATCCGCTTTCCGGCTTAATGTCAATTTTCCATCCGGTGAGCTTCGCCGCCAAGCGGGCATTTTGCCCCTTGTTGCCAATGGCAAGAGAAAGCTGGCTGTCCGGCACGGTCACCCGGCAAACACGGGCGCCATCTTCTGCCACCTGAACCGAAACCACATCCGCCGGGGACAAGGCCGATGCAATGAACTGAGCCGGATCTTCACTGTATTCCACAATGTCAATCTTTTCGCCGCCCAGCTCGCTGACTATGTTGGACACACGCGCACCCCGTGCGCCAATACAAGCGCCAACCGGGTCCACATCGGGGTTATGACTTAAAACCGCCAGTTTGGTGCGGGAGCCCGCTTCTCGGGAAACCGCCTTGATTTCCACCACGCCATCATAAATTTCAGGCACTTCGGTTTCAAACAATCGCTTGACCAAATCCGGGTGGGTACGGCTGATCATGGCCCGGGGGCCTTTTTCGGTTTCTTTGACATCCACCACATAAACCTTAACGTGATCGCCTTCTGTGAGCACCTCGTCGCCCACCTGCTCGCTTTTGGGAAGAACCGCTTCGGCTTTTCCGATTTTCAGAGTAACCGCTCCGGAGCGGGGGTCGACTCTCTCTACCAATGCGGTGACCAGCTCCTGATTTTTGCTTTGGAATTCCTGCATCATCTGGCCGCGCTCACCATCGCGAATCCCCTGTCGGATAATGTTCCGGGCCGTTTGAGCGGCAATGCGTCCGAATTCTTTCGTATTCAGCGCCACGCTGACCTTATCCTCCAAAGAGGCGGAAGGATCGATTTCTCTTGCAGCTGCAAAAGAGATCTCCCTGCCGGGATCCATCACTTCCTCCACCACGGTTTTCCGCAGGAACACCTCGAAATTCCCCCGGGCCGCATCCATGTTGATTAGGGCATCTTCATTCCCGTAGCTGTTTTTACATGCGGTTAAAATCGCCTTCTTGATTTTATCCAGCATAAAATCAACCGGAATGCCCCTTTCCTTTTCCAACAAATTCAAAGCCTCAAAAACTTCGCTGTTCATCCTAACTTACTCCTCTTCAAAATCGTCATCCAACAGACGCACCGACGCGCTGTCTTTCTGGGCTATGGTAATAACTTCCTCTCCCTCTGCGCGCAGGCGGATCTGGGAATCCGCGCAGCCTAAAAGCTCGCCTGCCAGGTCCCGGCGGCCATCCGGCAGCGGACGAATCAATTTAACCCGCACCGGCGAGCCGGCAAACTGCTCAAAATGCTCCGGGCGGGTCAATTCTCTGTTAATTCCCGGAGAACATACCTCCAGGCAATAGCTTTGCTCAATTGGATCCTCTTCATCCAGCAGGGGACTAAGCGCACGGCTGATGGTTTCACAATCCTCCAGCCCGATTCCCTGCGGCTTGTCAATAAAAATGCGCAAAAACCAGTCTGCGCCCTCTTTGACAAATCGTACGTCCCAAATGCCGATATCGGTTCCCTTCGCTGCTCTTTCGGCAAGGGCCCAAACGGCAGACACCGTATTCCCGGATTTTCTTTTACCAGCCAACGCTTTCACCTCATAGACAAACAAAAGAGCGGGTCACCCCACTCTTTCATCCTCACTGTTATTTACACTATCTTACTATAGCATACTCTTCTGAAAAAAGCAACTTGAAAAGCAACTTTAATTTCAGTTTTCAATCTGCCGAGCCAGGAAGGACGCGGCTGCCTGAGTCAGCTTAATGTCACTGACATCGGGCTGTTCCGAAGAATCCCCCGCCAGCAAAACCACGGCGCCCATTACATCACTGGAAGCAATGATAGGGTACACCACAGAAGCGGCGCGGTTGATTCCTTCCACCGGCTGCAAGGGAGGGCTGTTCTGATCCCGCACATAAGTATGGCGAGAGTGCATGGTTTCCTCCAAATCCTGCGACACACGGCGTTCCATATATTCCTTGCGGGAAGCTCCCGCGACAGCGATGACGTGGTCACAATCGCATACCAGTGCCGGACGATTGGCAATTTTGCTCAGCACATCTGCGTACTGCGCGGCGAAAGCAGACATTTCTCCCACGGCAGAATACTTTTTAAAGATAACGCCGCCTTCCGCATCCGTAAAAATCTCAAGCGGATCTCCCTCACGGATTCGCAGGGTACGGCGGATTTCCTTTGGTATGACAACACGGCCTAAATCATCTATTCTTCTAACAATTCCTGTAGCTTTCAAATTGATATTCCCTCCTGCGTTTGATTTCACGATTATTATCCGCAGGAAGGTTCTTCTTATTCATGTTCTTTGCCAATTCCACCATAGTTTGCCTCTGGATTTCTTTAACAACTGTTTCGGGGAATTCCGCTGTTCTTTTAAAAAACTTTGGTGTATAATTAATTCCATAATGCCCAAGAATACCGAGTTTTGACGATTTATGAAATATAAAACCGCGATTTAGCCGCTTTTTTTGCTGTTTACAAGAATGCGGCCGCGGCTCAAATAAACTGAATCATCGCCCCTGCTTTCGCACAAGAGCGGCTGTGCCGCAAAAAATAGCCTGTCGCTTTTTATAAAAAAATAAAAAATTGATTTTTAAAAACAGGAGGTTTATTCCGTTGAAACAAACAAAACTTTTTTTCCCGGTTTTACTGGTGCTGATTATGGCACTGGCCATGGTCGGATGTTCCGCACGCACTGCTGTGGACGCAGATGATTTCAAAGCATTGGCAGAAGGTGCCGGTTTTACCGTAACAGACGTAACCGATCAGCTGTTGGGCTCAAAAAGCTATTTAATCGCTTCCAATGAAAACGGCAACGAGCTGCACTATGCCGCTTTGGCAGACGATTCTTCGGCATTAAAGCTGTATAACTCTTTTAAAAGCAGTATCCAAACCGGAAACAACAAACCTTCTAATGTGGATTCTACCCCTTATGCGAAGTATACCGTAACCAACGGGGAATTGTATTACCGGGTCAGCCGGGTAAACAACACCGTAATTTACGGCAAGTATCAGGCAACGAATCAAAAGGCGCTGGATAAACTTCTCGATTCCATCCATTATTAGGGCAAATCATGTTGAGACGGAACACATAGGAGAATTCTATGAAAAACATTTTAGTTTTGACCCGTGTAACAGATCATCATAAAAATCTGCTGGAACAAAGTCTTCCCGATGCCGTATTTACTTATGCCGCACCGAAACAGGTAACCGATGAGCAGCTGAGCAAAGCCAACATCATTTTGGGCAACCCAAAACCGGAACAGCTGCACAGCCTTACCAATTTAACACTTTTGCAATTGCACACCGCCGGCAGCGAACAATATGAAAAAGAGGGCATTCTGCCCCCCAACTGCCGCCTTTGCAGCGCCAGCGGCGCATATGGCCCGGCCGTTTCAGAGCATATGCTCGCGTTGACTTTATCCCTTTGTAAAAAACTGCACCGCTACCGGGACAATCAACAGCAGAACCTTTGGAAGGATGAAGGCGAAGTTCTTTCGATTTCAGAGCTTTCCATTTTGGTCATCGGTGCCGGTGATATTGGCAAACACTATGCCCGTATGTGCAAAGCGCTGGGCGCTTATACTGTGGGAATCCGCCGCAAAGCATCCGAACCTTCCAGCGAGTTTGATGAACTGCTGGCAGCAGAACAGCTGGACTTTGCCCTTCCCCGGGCAGATGTGGTGGCAATGGCTCTGCCATACACTGCACAAACCCACCACTTTTTGGATGAAAGACGGCTAAAACTCATGAAGCCGGGCGCACTGCTGATTAACGGCGGGCGGGGCAAAACGTTGGATCAGCAGGCAGCATTAGAGGCTCTGCGCAGCGGAAGGCTGGGCGGAATCGCCACCGACGTTTGCGTTCCGGAACCTTTACCGCCGGAAAGTCCCTTATGGCAGGAAAAAGATTTTATCCTGACGCCCCATATTGCGGGCCTGTTTCATCTTCCCAAAACGCTGGATTTGGTGGTTGACCTTGCCATCCGGAATATAAAGCGCTATAGCGAAGAGAGCCATTAAGATAAAATGCTAAGAATCCGAAAAATCGTTCCATTTCATTCCGTCAACTCAATTACAAAAGCCTGTTTCCGTAAATGGAAACAGGCTTTTTCTTATTAAAATAATTTTCCCCCAGTAAAAGCGAAAAATGCCAGGGACAAAATCCCTACATACAGAAAAACAGAAGGCAACCCCTGAAACGCTTTGGGCATATCCGGGTTTTTCAGCCGTTCCATTGCGTGGCACAACACCAGAGCCGCCAAAAAGAACGCGATCCCGGTTCCCAAGGCATACCCGGTAATCTGCCAGCCGTTCATCCGGAATACCCTTTTTAAAAAAGGCATAGCCAAAACAATGCAGTTCATCGCCGAAGAAGAAAACACCGGCTCTAATCTTTTGTATCGGGCAGAAAAAAACATTTTATAAATCATTGTGGCAATCAGATAGACCACTGCCACACAAACCGTAAAAATAGCCGGGCGATAAAAAGAGGCCGGACTGCTGGCAGGAACCAAATTATTCAGCGCGATTCCCATCCAGGCCGAAATTAAAGTAAACAGGCTGAGCAAAGCCACATAGGAAAACAGGGTTTTAGGACGCCTTGCCGCACGCAGCACACGGCTGAACCCAATTCCACCGGCGAAAATCAAATTCTGAGCCGTCAGTGCCAGAATCGTATACAAAAACAGCTGTGCAGCCATTTCCATCATATTTTCGCCTTCCTTTCTGCATTCCGTTTCTGATTCCAATGCTGAATTAGGGCTGCTAAAATTCCAAGCAGTAAAAATCCGATAAAGGGATATGCCCCTGCCTGAACAGTCCCGGTCATGCGGGCAATCAAAGAGCTCCAAATTTCACGAAGCATTGCCACTGCAAAAATCACGGCAGAAAAACCTGCCGTGCAGCCCAGGGAATCCATTACCACCGCCAACGTAATATGGGTGGGGGCGTAATCGTTGGCTCGGGACAACACAATGGAATTGCCGATCATTAAAATCCCGTAAATTCCCAGCCCCGAAAAGGTTCGGGGGGCAAAGTGCTCTAACAAAGCGGCCGCAGGAAGATACATTAGTCCAGACAAAACCAGCGCCACCGCAGGGCGAACCCAAACAGGCATTCGCAGCCAACCGCAAATCAGGCATACCGGCAGCATCATGAAAAGCATCATAAAAGACAGCGCTGCTGCATTTTCCATGGAATATCCTGCACCCACCACCGGGAACAACCCCAATGCGCCAAGTGCCACCGGGTTGCGGAATACCAGACCATTTAAAAAAATATTACCGCTTTCCCGAATCAGACGCTTTCTCACTGCTTTTTTTGAGCCCCTGGCGGCAACTGCCCGCCCACGGCCTTTCGACATCAGCGAAGAGTCTTCTTTTCGTTTACTCATTGCTCTTTCTCTCCCTTCCGGCCCGGAACGAGCATATGGCGCTGTCAATTACCGGTGACAGCGAGTTCATCAGCAAAACCGCAAAGCAGGCGGTCTGCTCAAAGATGCCGTAACGCCGCATCAGCATCAGCAAAACACCCGCCAAAGCGCCGTAAATCGCGCCGCCCAGCCGTGTATTGGGAGCCGTCACCGGGTCGGTAATCATAAAAACAGCGCAAAACAGCACAGAACCCGATAACAATTCATATTTTAAAGAGGTTAGCGGTGAAATCATAATCCGCGGAAACAACAGAGCAAACAACCCTACCGCAACCAAAAAACAAAGCATAATCCGCCAGTTGATGGTTTTTTTTACGATCAGATATACCGCACAAGCCACAATGACTAGAATCGCGGTGGCACCAATCGCACCCCCGGCCGTTCCCCAAATCATTTCCGAGGGAATCATTTCGGGTTTAAACCCCGCTTTTAGTGCTGCAGCGGCGGAAGGCGCCGGATAAGAAAACATTTCTTTGGGCCAAAAGGCTGTTACAAAGGCCACACCTGCCGCGGCCGGGTTAAACGGATTATGCCCGGTAAATCCAAAGGGGGCCCGCGCAATCAAAACCGCAAACATTCCGGCGGTAACCGGAAGCCACAAAGGCGCGCCCGGCGGCATCAGCATGGCAATGATTAGTCCTGTTACAATGGCCGAAAGCTCTGAAATATCCACCTGCCGCTTCGACAGCAGGCAAGCCGCAATTTCGGACAAAAAGCAGGCTGCTACAGACGCCAAAGCGATCTGAAGCACATGGAACCCATAATGCACCACAGGCAAAGGCAAGAGCAGCACCAAAGCCCAAAGCATATTTTTCATCATGATAGAAACCGTTTCTCCCCTGCGAATAAAGGGAGGTTTTTGGATGGTAAGCTGCATGCCGGTGCCTATCCCCTTTCTTTCATTTCCATTGCGAGTGCCACTGATTCCGCCAAAGGAAGCCCCGAAGGACAGATGACGGAACACGCGTTGCAGGCACAGCACTTTTCTGCCCCAAGAAGCTGCTCCGAATCCGGGTGATTCCTATTGTGCAGCTGCCGGTGAAGGTACCACGGCATAATTCCCACGGGACAGACTTCCTCACACCGGCCACAGCCGATGCAGGGAAAGACTTTTACTTTTTGCGTAGATTCGGGCAAAACCAAAAGGCAGCGCAGATCTGCCGTCACCGGCGCCGAAACATCCAAAAGCCGCTCCCCGGTAATGGGGGAACCGGAAATCACAATGGTTTTCTTCTTCCTGCTGCAGGCAGAAAGAAGCGCCTCTACCGGAGTTCCCAAAGGAACCCTTAGATTTTTCCACTGGGAAACACCTTCCCCTGCCACAGTCACTACCGTGCTAACCTGAGGCAATCCCTTTTCCACCGCATAGTGAAAAGCTTCCAGTGCCTGAACACCAATCAACCCGGGTTCATGCCCCTGGCGGCGAAGTTTCTTCATCAGGCTAAGACCAGCGGGATATCCGCTGCCCCCGCTGACCAAAAGGCCGGCGGTTTCCCCAGAAAGCTGAGAACTATATCTGGCCCGCAATCTGCTGGCCACAGCAATCCCGGTTTCTTTGGCGCCACAAGCCTGCGCTGCCAAAGCCAAACCGGAACGAACCGCATCGGGGCTTTCTCGTAGCACTGCCAAACCGCTGCACACATAAGGCTCGTCATCTAAAACATTCGCACCCAACCAATTAATTTTTAGCCTTCGAAACCTTTTTAGCTTCTTAAACAAGGGTATCCCATCATATTCATCAATAATACCCGCGGCGGCCGCCAGCCGAATCAGCTGTTCTGGTGTTTGATCCCATTCGGGAGCCTGTATCGAAAGTTCTCTTTCTTCCGCTTCCCGTTGAATCACCGCACAATCCACCTGTCCGCGCACCGGATGGGGCATTGTTTTGACTGCCGACACCACGCCGCCCACGGGGGATGTTATTGCCACATGATTCCCCGGCATAGAGAGCTGAGAAAAGCGAAGCACCCGTTCCCCCGGGCGAACACAACGCTCGGCTGAGGTTTGGGCGCCGGGCAGCGGAACAAAAAGGATTTCGGGTGCCGAAAGTGCCTGAATTTTCGCCTTCATTGTATGGCTTTTTTTCTGTTCCAACCGAACTCCTGAGGAAAAAAATGAAATCATTGGCAATCACCTCTTACAAAATAGCAGGCCCGTTAATATTATAGTAGTGAAGCTCTTATTGTTATTGGGGGTGTCAAATTGAAGACTAAAGCCTTAGATGCTTCCCACCTGCTGATTATTTTGACGGCGCGGGAAACCCGAGCCCTGGGGCTGACCCAGGGATTAAGCTGGAACAGCCTGCATTGCCGCCTGACCATTGCCCGCATTTTTGCCGCGGCATGCGCCAGCACCAATTTTACCCTTCACCGAGATCAGGTGGCGATACGCGCGATGGCAACCGCGGATGGCGAAACGGTTCTCATGTTTACCGCGGTGGCTCCTGCCAAGGCGAAAAAGGGAGCTCCGCGTAAAATTTACAGAATCAAATGCTCCGGCCCGTATGTATACGAACTGGAAAATGCCGGGGATCTTCTGGATGTTCTGGAACATCTGTACCGCATCAACACACTGGGCGGCTGCCAGCTGATCCGTTATGGAAATAGCTATCGACTCATTTTGTCCCCGTACTTTTCTATGAAGGACAAAACCGAAACCTTTTTAAAAGAATATGCCAAACTGAAAGGAATCGGAAAAACAGCGGCAGCTTTATCCCTGGAACATGGGGAACTTTTATCCCGAGACGCGGTAAATCAGGTGGGCAGCTGCCTTTAACGGCCCGCCGCCTGCAATTGCCGAATTGCCTCTGCGGGATCTTTTGCTTTAAAGACGCCTGTTCCTGCCACACAGATATCCACTCCTGCCCGGGCACAGTCCAAAATGGTGCTGGCATTGATCCCTCCGTCCGCCTCAATCAGGATGGAGGGGTTTTTGTCTTTTAAAACCCGCGCCTTCTGAAGCGGTTCCGGCATAAAGCTTTGCCCGCCAAAGCCGGGTTCCACCGTCATAAGCAGCACCATATACAGCTTGTCCAGATAAGGGAATAACTTTTCTGCGGGAGTATTGGGTTTTAAAACCATTGCCGGCTTTACCCCATGAGCCAGAATTTCCTGAATCGTTTCTTCGGGATCATCTTCGCACTCTACATGAAACGAAATAATATCCGCACCTGCGGCGGCAAAATCAGCAATATAACGCTTGGGGTGCTGAATCATCAAATGCACATCAAAGGGCAGATTGGTATGGGGACGCATGGCCCCAATCACCGGCGCGCCAAAAGAAAGGTTGGGGACAAACAGACCATCCATCACATCCAGATGAACATAATCCGCCCCGCCCTCAGTAATTTTTTTCAGTTCGTCCGCCAGATGGGCAAAATCCGACGCCAGCATAGATGGTGCCACTAACATAATACAAAAGCCTCCTTGACCAGATCGCAGAACGACCGAATTGGCGCTGCGTTTTTCTTTGAGGGGAACCTTTTTGAGCCGTCCGGCCCTCAAACAGACTTTCCCCATCATAGCTTTTTTATTTTACCCCAATTTCCACGCTTTTTCAAGCGCTGCGTCTTTTCCGAAGAAAACACGTCCAAAATCAAAATGCCCGCCCCAGCCTATTTCGGCTGGGGCAGGCAATCTATTTAAAGCGGTGCTAAATCTCGCCCGCAATTCATACTATGCAAGTTACCAAGGAAACGTCACTGCTTTTTACGCAACACCGACCATGTTTTGCGCTACTGCGGCGATGGCTGGCATCGCTAAAATAGAAAGCAGCGTGCTCAGTGCAATCATTTTACAGGCCAGCTCGGCATCGTGCCCAAACTTTGCGGCGAACAGAATCGCATTGGCCGCCACAGGCGCCCCCATCAGCACCGCGGTGGTAACCAAAACTGCCGGATCCGGGCGAACCAGCCACATCAGCACCAAAAATACGCAAGGAACAATCAGCAGGCGCACCCCGGCCACCAGATAAACATCCTTATCCGAAAAAATCTGCCCAACGCTGAGCTTTGCCAAATAAGTGCCGACCACAATCATAGCCAGCGGCGTATTCATCTGGCCAATGGCATCCAGCGGCTGCAAGAGCACCGGGGGCAGCTTAATCGACAAAGCATATAACGGAAGGCCAATCGCAAAACTGACGGTTCCCGGGTTCAGCAATACATTCCGAATCATTTGCCTGCGGTCATCACCGCCGCCGCTCAGGGTTATGTAGCCATGAGTCCAAAGCAAAAGGTTAAATGCCACCAGACAGGCAGATGCATACACAACGCCCACTTCTCCCAAAAGCCCCTGCGCCAGCGGAAGGCCCATGAACCCGCAGTTGGAATACACCATACCAAACCGCAGCAGCTTGGCTCTCCCCGATTCCTGATCCCGGAACATGATTCTGGTAAGCACCGCCGTCAGTATCATTCCCACGCTAAATAAAAAAACGGTCAGCAGAATCTTGTTCATGCTGACACCGTCTGAATCTGTCTGAAGCGCCGCAATAATTAAACAAGGCCCAATGACATACAACAAAAGGTTGGTCAGTTGGGCCGCTCCTCTGGAAGTAATAATTCGCTTTTTATAACAGAGATATCCCACTCCCATCATCAAAAATAAAACAAAAACCTTTTCCGTAACGGTCAAAACCGACTGTATCAATGCTGGGCCTCCTCATAATCGCTCTGCTCATCCTGATTGTCATCTTCCTGGGCAGAGGCAGGCCCCGGCAGGCTCTCCTGAGCCAAATCCGAAATGGGGGTTGTCCCGTCCGTGTCTTCCAAAAGCAGCTCTTCCTCACCGGTTTGCGGCTCCTGTTTTAAAAGAACATCGTTTTTCTTCTTCTCGCGGAAAAAGGCAACTCCCACAATTATCAATGCAAAGGCGCTAATTCCCCGCATCAACAGGCCCATTTGACCGCGGAACAGGTTATATTCCGGGTGAAGAATGCTCATAAGCCACCATCCACCTAAAAACAAAAAGTAAATGCCGGCAAAAATAAAGATCTTATTTTCTTTGTGCAGTTTAAAAATCATAATCAGACCCACCGCAAACCACATCAACGGGTAGATATACGCCATACTTCCTTCTCTCCTATCCGGTCTTTCGCAAATTTCGTCTTTTCAGTATAGAACCAGCGCCCCGGATTGTCAAGGACTCAGGCGCACCGCCCCCCAGCAGCCAGATGCGCCACAGCCCGCAGATTTCCCCGCTCTTTGCCCTTTTTGCGGCTTTTAAAAAAGCGTTTTCTTCTTTTTCGGGATGTATTCTCCCTGCGAAATGCCAGCAAACAGCAACTAAACAGCGCTGCCTGAAGAAAAACTTGAACCATTTGCAGAACCAAGGGGCCGCCCGGAACAACAAGGCCCATCAGTCCGCACACCATACACAGCGCACTGATTTGCTTGTTTTGCTTCCAGCGGGGTTTCTGGTAAAAGAAAACCAGCATTGTAATCGCCAACAAAAAGATCGTCATTATTGTACCCATTGTTCCGCCTCCCACTCCACCGCTCATACGTTCGATTATAAACGCATTATACCAAACATATGTTTATTTTGCAAGAGGTTCTGTTAAAAAACAATCCACCCATCGTGCTTTCTTTTGCATCATCGGGATGCCCGCAAGTCGATTTCAAAAACAACCGAAACGGAACAAAGAAAGGTACCGCAGAATTTTCTGCAGTACCTTTTTGAGCGAAAAGCAATGTGTGCTTTTTATATTTTATTGTTTTAAAATTACAGCAAACTTCCTCTGGACATAAAAATGGGTGCAAACACCAGTGCAATAATGGACATCAGCTTAATCAAAGTGTTAAGAGAAGGGCCAGAGGTATCCTTGAAGGGATCCCCCACGGTATCGCCTACCACAGAAGCTTTGTGAGCTTCACTGCCCTTTCCGCCATGATTGCCCTGCTCAATAAACTTCTTGGCATTGTCCCAGGCTCCGCCTGAGTTAGCCATGAAAATAGCCATCATAACACCGGTAACCAAAGCGCCGGCCAATGTGCCGCCCAGCGCTTGTACGCCCAAAGTCAATCCCACCACCACCGGAGTGGCAATAGCAATCAGTCCGGGAGCCAGCATTTCTTTCAGCGCTGCTTTTGTGGATATGGCAACGCATTTTTTATAATCCGGTTTCGTCGTTCCTTCCATAATTCCTGGCATGGTGCGGAACTGACGACGAACTTCTTCAATCATCTCAAATGCGGCCTTACCCACCGACTGCATAGTAAAAGCAGAAAACAGGAAGGGCATCATACCGCCAATGAACAACCCTATCATAACTCTGGGTTCCAGAATACTGATAGCATCCAAATCCACGGCTTCCGCATAAGACACAAACAAAGACACTGCAGTAAGCGCAGCAGAACCAATGGCAAATCCTTTGCCAACGGCGGCAGTGGTGTTTCCTACTGCATCCAGCTCATCGGTAATTTCACGTACGGAAGAATCCATTCCGCTCATTTCGGCAATTCCACCCGCATTATCTGCAATGGGACCATACGCATCCACCGCTACCGTAATTCCGGTGGTGGAAAGCATGCCCAGCGCTGCCAGTGCAATTCCGTACAGACCGCTTACTTCATAGGACACAAAAATAGCTGCGCAAATCAGTAGCAGCGGAACAGTAACCGAAGACATCCCCACAGCCAGACCGCTGATAATATTGGTTGCCGCTCCGGTTTCAGACTGCTTGGCAATTTTTTTCACCGATTTAAATTCCGCCGAAGTATACACCTCGGTTAAAATACCGATCAAAATACCGGCAGCAAGTCCTGACACAACGGCAAACCCGGGGTTCAGGCTGCCAAATAAAAAGTTGCTGAGAATCAAAGCACCTATCACTACTATGCCACCGGAAAAATATGTACCGATGTCCAAAGCACGTTTGGGATTTTGTTGTTTGCTGAAACGAACAAGAATGGTCCCCAAAACCGACGCCAGAATACCGACAGCAGCCAAAAGCAGCGGGAACGCACCGCCCTCAGTCTGAAAGGTTACCACACCAAGGGAAATCGCAGAAATAATAGAAACCACATAAGACTCAAACAGATCTGCACCCATTCCGGCCACATCACCCACGTTATCGCCCACATTGTCTGCAATAACGGCAGGGTTTCTGGGATCATCTTCGGGAATTCCAGCTTCTACCTTACCCACCAAGTCAGCGCCCACATCCGCCGCTTTGGTGTAGATGCCGCCGCCCACACGGGCAAACAGCGCAATGGAGGAAACACCCAGTCCGTAATCAAACAGCACGTTGGGGTCCCCGGTTACATAAAAGATTGTTCCAACGCCCAAAAGGCCAAGACCAACCACAGACAGGCCGGTGACCGCTCCACCGGAAAACGCAATCGACAGCGCACGCAGCATTCCATGCTCTTTTGCCGCATTGGCTGTACGAACATTCGCTTTGGTTGCAATATTCATTCCAAAATAGCCTGCCAAAATGGAAGAAACCGCTCCAATTACAAACGCAATGGCTGCAACAAGCCCCATTGCAAAAGAAATCACACCAAATAAGACAACAATAAAGACTGCCAGAATCTTATATTCTGCCCATAAAAATGCATTCGCGCCTTCCCGAATCGCTAAAGCGATCTCTTTCATTCGATCCGTCCCCTCTGCTTGAGAGGACACCTGCTTTGCCAGTATGACAGCCGACAACAAGGCCAGCAGAGCGGCACCCACCGCTAGATAATAATAAACATCCATCTTAACACTCTCCCAGTATTCGTTGTATTTGCACAGGCAGTTAACCAGAAAAGCCCCCGGTTCTCTTCATTCCGCGCATGTTTTGCCTTCGCTCAATAATATTTTGCAATTATATCATAATAATTGAGTATAAGTCAATAAATTGGAACTAATTTAATTAAACATATAAAATGTTTTTAGATAGAATTCATAAAAACCCCAAAATCAGATAAAATTTTATTCCATATGCTGAAATTTTGCCCCATTTTTTGCAAAATAAAACAGCAGGGCAGCAAATGATTTGCTGCCCTGCTGTTCTTTTTTGCAGAATAACCCTATCGCGGCTTTTGATTGACGCAACCCGCGAAAAACACGGTTTTTAAAACCGGCTGTGCTGAACTATCCTGTAATGCGCTTGATTAGTCTAAGACATAAATCAGCATATTGCGAACGCCAAAGCTTCTGCATTGGCTTTCTGTATCATAATACAAATCCACTAACACACGGCCGCTGAGCATTGCTCCGCCGGTATCAGCCGCTTCGGCATATCCATATACGACTTTCCCGTTGGGGGAAGTAATATACAGCTTGGTGCCATACGGAATCACTTTGGGATCCACCGCCACATAACCGTACTGGGCTGGTTTTCCGGTAGAAGTGGTTCCGCCGTTAGAGGTATAGGCGGTCGCCTTACCCTTAATCAGCTTTTTATAAGAAACCGACTTACCGTTTTTATCGGTAAATGTGCTTCCGCTGTTAGTAACAGATGCAATCGCCTTTATTTTAGGCGTGGGCGCCACCAGCTTCACTTCTGCCACAGGCTGTTTGGTAACAGCGCTGCTAACGGCTTCTCTGTCCGTCACAACACCATCCACCAGCTTTTCACGGGATACCACTTCCCGTTCGCCGGGCTGACCCACCGTGGTAATCCGGAAAGAACCCGGTGAAACCGTGTCGCTTTCCTGTGTCACAGTGGTATACGGAATTTCTTCCGTGCTGGTCGCTTCACGATAAGTGACGCGCTTAACGGTAACAATCAGTCCATCGCCCACAGATGCATCCCGAGAGGGAGTTACGATATCGTCTTCATTCAAAGCAACACCGGTCTGTTTTAATGCCTGTTCCACCGTTCCTGCAGAAACAGTTGGGCTCAAGAACCCACCGTCCAGAAAAACATGAATGGCATGCTGTCTTGTTACCTTCACCTGTGCCCCATCATCCAGTTCCTGGCTCAGGGGAATATTCAATAAATCATTCTTACCCAGCTTAACGCCGGCTTTTTGCAAAGCTTGGTTCGCGGTTTCTTCCGAGTACAGAACCACGGGGATGGTTTTGCCGTCCGCGGTTACGTTGACCTCTCGGCCCCTGCGAATGGTAATCACAATACCGTGTTCGTCGTCTCTTGTCACAATATCACTGGGGCCCACGGCCACACGGGCCTGTGTCAGAATCTCCTCTGTTTCAGAAGACAACGCCTGAATGATATAAGTTTTTCCATCATCAATGATGGTGGCGGCAATGGTTGTGGCAACCGCCGTAACGACAGAACTCAAAAAGATAATTATGGTCATCGCGAACGCGACGAATTTTTTCGCTGGAAATCGAAGTTCCAACTGCATTGGTTGCTTCTCCTTTCATCTTTCCTGACAATCTGTAAAAAGAAAAACGGCAAAGTAATTTTGCGCCGTCAGGAAGAAGGGTTTTAGGATTTGCGTCAATGCACGTATTATATCTGCACATTATTTCTGTTGTCAAATTGGAACCGGAGTAATTTTTGTTTATTATGCACAATCCAAAAAAATTATAATTCTAATATTGAATAATAACGCGTGTTTTCTTCTGCTTTTATTTTTTTACGACAGCTTGTCTCTATCTGTTTTATGTGCAAACTGCAAGAAAATCATCGGTTACAAACTTGTTACAATCATTACAGAGCTGTTTTTGTTTACAAAATCAGACAAACTCATGGAGATTATGTTCCCTTAAAAGAAATAAATCGTTTGAAAAATTCAGTAATAGCTGGATTTTTTGAAATCTTGCTGCATTTTAAATGGTTTACCGTAATCCGAACTATTTTGTAGCTTTTCGGCGAAAAGTTTTTTGAGAAAAAGCTTGACTTTTTGAAACCCTTTCCACTGGATTTTCACCCAAAAGAAAATGGGTTCATGGTGTATTTGGCTAATATCCTGTTGTTTTTCTGGGGATTGCTGGTTTATTTTTTTACCTGTATGCAGGAAATTTGCCTGTTTTCAACCTCTTTTTTATTCCCAATTCTCCCAAAAGCTCCTCCTGAATTTGCCTGTAATTCTGCTTTTCAAAAGAAAAGAAATACGAAAAATTTGATTCTTTAAGCCCTTTAATTTGAACCTTCAAAGTACCCTTTTTTATCCTATATATAATAGTATAGGGAAACCCCATTTTAAACCGGCTGAAAAACGCTCTTTCAGCCGACGTAAAGCAGCTTTAAAAACCTAAAAATAGAAGAGTCCGTTTTGGTGCATTTTCTTTTTCTAAACCATTGTGTCCGTATACAATATATAGTAATCCATTGTGCTAAATAATAGAAATGGAATCTTTATGTTTTATCTTTCTTTTCCCTCTTTCTCAAATGCATTTGTCTTATGGATAAGAATTCCATTCTCCCATTAAAGCAAGAAAATAATGACACCCTGCTTTTGTGAAGATCCCGATCTTTGTTTAATAATGTTAAATTTAAACTTTAATGCATTATGAGGAATTACAAGGTTTCTCACCCTTGTAAACAAAATCTTCCTTAACAACTGTTTTCATCCATAAAATGAGAACCAATTATCGTGTTTTTAAAATGGCATTTTCCCTGTGTGTATATATAGAAGTGTTCTGGTTGGCCTGTAAAACGCTTCTGTTGTCTCGTCCCGATTCAAATGTAAAAGTGGTGCCGCTAAGACTCTCGCCTATCACAGGAACCCAGCCTATTGCATTGAACAGGAGGGTTCCATTTTCAAATCTTTCAGCTGAGCTTATCAGTATGCTGCCAGCTCCTTCTTTCTTTACATACTTCAGGATACCGCTCCCGCTATTTTGTATTCTTTATAATGATAAGGATTTAGGATGCTTTAAATAGAAACCATTTATAATGTAAGGCGCTTTTAGAATACAACGCAGAAAGGTACGTTAAAACAGATAAGATACGCCACATCCAGTCCGCCATAAAATGATAAAGCTATTAAGGGTATCCTTTATTTTGATGACAATGGGCCATGTTACTATCTATAAAAGAGATGAGCTTACTATTTGTATAAGGAAAAAACGGTATCAAATCGCCCTTCCACAACAAGAGAAAACCCCCGAAGCGGCAAGGCTTCGGGGGCTTTATATTTCCCAATTGGGGTAATATTATCTCTTTGAGAACTGGGGAGCACGGCGTGCTGCTTTCAGACCGTACTTCTTGCGTTCCTTCATTCTGGGATCGCGGGTCAGGAAGCCTGCCTTCTTCAGTGTGGAGCGAAGGTTCTCGCTGTCATACTGGAGCAGTGCTCTGGCAATGCCATGGCGAATTGCGCCGGCCTGGCCGGTGACGCCGCCGCCAGCTACACGGCAAACCACATCAAATTTTTCGTTTACATTGGTCAGCACCAAGGGCTGACGAACGATCAGTTTCAGCGTTTCAAGGCCAAAGTAATCGTCAATATCTCTGTCATTAATGGTCACCTTACCGGTTCCCTGATAAATTCTAACTCGAGCCACAGAACTTTTTCTTCTGCCTGTTCCGTAAAAATATGGAGCCTTATCGTACATTCTTATCCCCCTCCCTTAAAGAGCCCATTCGGCGGGCTGTTGTGCGCTGTGCTTATGCTCTGCACCGGCATACAGACGCAGTCTGGTCAGTGCTTCGCGGCCGATGGTGGTGTCCGGAATCATGCCTTTTACAGCAAGCTCCATTGCCTTTTCGGGCTTCTGGCGCATCAGTGCATCATAACGGGTTGACTTTAAGTGGCCAACATAACCTGTGTGGCGGTAATAGTACTTGTTCTGCAGCTTGTTGCCGGTCAAAACTGCCTTTTCGCAGTTGACAATGACAACATGATCTCCGCAATCCACATGGGGTGCGAAGGTGGGCTTGTGCTTACCGCGCAGAAGCACTGCGGCCTGTGCAGCAACACGGCCCAGCGGCTTGCCGGCGGCATCAATCACATACCACTTGCGGTCAATCTGACCCGCTTTGGGCATATAAGTAGACATGAGCGTTTCCTCCTAAAAATCTTCTGTTTATTCCATGCAAACCCAGATTGGGTTTTATCCAAAAAAGAACACTTCTCTACG
This sequence comes from Clostridium minihomine, assembly GCF_900240385.1. GTDB lineage: Bacteria > Bacillota > Clostridia > Oscillospirales > Acutalibacteraceae > Faecalispora > Faecalispora minihomine. The sequence goes on from NZ_OEQH01000004.1 coordinate 317,626, forward strand.
GAAGCGATGGAACTGCATTTATGATACTACCACAACTAACTGGGGCTTGTCAAGAAGAGTTGGCCGTTTTTTTAATTTATTTGAATGTTGCTTCTATTTTCTCCCGTTTTTAGCACTTTTACTCTGTGTTGCTGGCTGTTCATTTCAATTTTATTCCGATTGGAATGAATGTAAAATCAAAACAAAAAAGCTCCCTCATCGGGGAGCTTCTGTTTTTTGTTCTGCCGTTATTCACTCTGTTCAGAAGAGCCTTGAGAAAAAATGGCAGAATCCAGCCGCCAGCTTTCCCCACACTTTCGCAGTCTAAGATTTTTCTTTAGCGGCGTCGAACCAGGGGACTCCGTGGTCATCTCTACCGTGATTTCATCAATGGTCTGCCTCATAATGACAGAAGAGTCTATGCGGTATTCCATCGCAGGCTGCAGCAGATATAAGTGGCTGGAAGAGTAGTACAGCCGCCCGTCTATTTCTTTAAAAATAGGCTCGGTCCCCCCAAACAATTCCGTATAATATTGATTTGCGGCTTCCGGCGTATAAACCTCTTCTAGCTGTGTCTTAATTTTTTCTACCGAGTCAAAATCCCCGGGTGGAACCGGCAAAAATTCTTCTTTTTTTGCTTTGCTTGAGCTTCCACTGAAAGCTCGGCTGCTTATGCTATCCTCATAAACGTATGATTCCGGTTCTTCTGCAGAGATCTTAACTTGCACCTCTTCCGCTTGATCTAAAAGATCCCGCGTAATGAGCTTAACTTCTTCCTGAGATAATGGCTGCTTTTGTGCAGAGGGCTGCTGCTCTGGAGTGTCCAGCTGCGCCTTCATAAGAACCTGTTCTTCTGTTTGCGGTGAAGAACATCCCCCTATCAGGAAAAACACCATTAGAAGAAGCGCAATTCCTGCAAGCCTATTCATTGCACCAATCCTTTAACTTTTTAATGCTGACGAAGGATATACTTACCAGCATTAGCATTTTACACCAATTAATACAGAAAAACAAGAAACGTTTCTGTAACCTTTATTGTCAACTTTATATTTCACAAACAGGTTGACAATAAGGTTCTTGATGCATTATAATACAACTGACAGAGGGGAGTTTAAAAATGAAAACAAAACACTTAGCTATGACGGCCATGTTTACAGCGCTCACCATGGTATTGGGGCCACTGGTAATTGTTTTACCGTTTACTCCAGTTCCAATCTCGCTGGCAATGATTCCGATTTATTTGTCCGGTGCATTGCTGCCAAAGCGGAATGCGTTTACCGCTTTATTCGTTTATCTTTTACTGGGCGCAGCCGGACTGCCGGTATTCAGCCAATTCCGCGGTGGGCTAGGTGTTTTAGTTGGGCCAACCGGAGGCTTTTTGTTGGTGTATCCGATTATGGCATTTGTCATCGCATTCTTACTGGAAAAGCTGCCCCAGCAAAAAATTCATTCTCTTTTGATTGCTTTTTCAGTCGCTTTAGCAATCTGTTATATGGGCGGATGCCTGATGTTTCTGTTTTTGACCCATGTGGACTTAGCGAAGGCTCTGAGTTTAACAGTTCTTCCTTTTCTTCCGCTGGATCTTGTAAAAGTTGCTTTCTCCGCGGTGGTAGCAATTGCCTTGAAAAAAGCACTGCATCATGCAAAGCTGCTGCCACTGGCATAAATTGTTCAACCTCTTGCCAAAAGAGTGCACAAGCAAAAGCTTGTGCACTCTTTTTTTAAATTTTTTAGCAACAATTAAATAAAAAAAACAACCACCCTATTGGGTGGCTGCTTTTATGGTGTTGGCACCTTCCTATTGTCCCGGGCCGTCTCCAGCCAAGTATCGTCGGCACTAATGAGCTTAACTTCCGTGTTCGGTATGGGAACGGGTGGGCCCTCATCGTCATCGACACCAACTGCGCGCCGCTCTTTGCGACTTGTATATAATATCATAGCGTCAGACAAAATGCAAGTGTTTTTTTAAATTTTTTTAAAAATCTTTTTAGATTTGTATTTTCCTGCCGAAACTTGCTTAAATTAAGGGAATATGGCACTTTAACAAAGAGCTTCTGTCCATACCATATAGAAAACACCGCCTAGTGGGCGGTGTCCTCTATATCCCAAATTCAATTAACGCAGCTCTGCGGACTCTAATACATTACGGCATACCGCAAAAGTGCCCAGCAAAACCAGTACATTAATCCCTGCGAACACCAGCCCGGCCAAATACCAAGATAAATCAGCAACATAGCTTAATCCTAAGGTAATTGCTCCCCCGGGTAATGCCAGTAAAAACAGCAACAAGAAATAGACCATCATTAAAAGCCCCTTGGGTGTTGGCTGACCGAAAATTCGGCAAAACACAATACCGGCAGCCGTAAATAAAAAACTGCAGCTTCCATAAATTAGTATAGAAGACAATAAGGCCATAAAATCCGGCCTTAAATATAGCCACAAGACTGTAAAAGCCACGGCTCCATCCATCACGGGTTTGAGCAAAGTAGTCATGCAGACCCACAACAGTTTTGAAAAAGAAGAAGCGGGAACCAAATAAATATATGGCCGTTTCAGTTCCATGGCCCAGTCCCCTGCCGCGTGAAAAAAGAACAACAGATAAACCTGAATGAGTAAAACAATGCCAAACAGGGCTTGTGGCTCCACAAAATCCCCTTCCGACTGCGCCATTCTTTGAATAAAATATGCAGCTGCAAGACCAATGAGCATAATAAAAATCGTAGAAGTGGTCAGCAACCCCAAACGGTTCCTGCGGCGAATCTCACACAGATGCTTGTAAAAAACCACATTGGCACCAAATCCGCCGCCAAGCCCTTCCTTTTTTATCGGCGTCTTGTGCTTTATTTGAAAAGCCACCGAAGCTGCTCCATTTTTGTCATCTTTGAGTGCCTGAATTGCCTGATAAGAAGTTTCGGTACTTTGCAGAACATCCTCATAATAGTCCGGGCTGCCTTTTATCAGCATCACCAAACTGATTGCCCCTAACAAAAACGACAAGCCCCAATAAATCCATAATTGACCTAAATCACCTGCTACACCGGCAAAAATAGCACCTTTCACCCATCCCACCACCGGGATTTTTTCAAGTATAGGTGATGACACTGCCTGTAAAACGCCTTCAAAGCCTCCACCGTTTTGAATACAGGACAACCCCACATATCCCACCAGCAAAGCGGTTGCCCCATAAACAGCCGTACGGGCAGCATTCCGACGAAAAGAATGGCCATTGCAATAGTTATAAAGAAGCATGGACAAAAGCTGCGCCAAAATCAAAACTGTGGCCAAACCCAAGGCCAAATGAAATACCTGTAAAACAGTAAGACCAAAATTGCGAATTAATAAAGGCGAATAGAACATCAAAAACAAAACCATTAACAGCATGGAGGACATTTGTTTCATTAATCCGTATGACAAAATTAAATTGGGTTTAAGCGGTGAAACAAACAAAAGATTCACATCCGGCATAGTGAAAAAAGTGGAACCGGACTTTACGCCTGACAACAGACTAATATCCAAAAGAAATACTAAAATCACAAAATAAATCCCCTGAAGCAGCCGCGTATCCATTGGCCCTTGCGCCGCACCGGACGAGTCTTTTCCCCAAAAAACAGAAAATACAATGAACCCCACAATAACCACATAAGAAATCAGCTTGGCGGGATGACGGAACATGTTTAAAATTGTATTTTTAGCTTGGGTGCGAAGCAAATATCCCAACGAGTTCATTGCGCCGCCCCCTCGTTTTCTGTAATAGAAAAAAACAGCTGCTCTAAATTTTCACCGCTTTCCTCAATTTCTGTTCGGGAACGAATTGCTTTGATTTTTCCTTCTTTCATAATCAGTGCTTTATCCCAGAACTCGGCCACACTATCCAGCATATGGGTACTGACCAGAATAGCACATCCGTTTTGCCGAAGCTCTATCAATAAGTTTTTCAGTTCCTTAATTGCATGAGGATCTAAACCCACCAAAGGCTCGTCCAGAAGAATCACCTTTGGCTGCGGCATCAGGGCACAGCAAAGGCTTACCTTTTGCTGCATTCCTTTGGACAATTCCTGCCCCAACTTTTTCTTTTTATCGTCCAGCTCCATTCTCTGCAACAGGCTTTCGGCTCGTTCCTGCCAGTTTTCCAGCTTATATGCCCGGGAAATAAACTCTAAGTGCTCCCAGACAGTCAGCATAGGAAACAGTGCCGGCAATTCTGGCACATAGCCAAAGCTACGTCGGGCTTCCTCCTTTTTATTCGGAACCCCGCAAATCATAATATGGCCGTTAAACCGCAGCAACCCAGCAATGCATTTAATGGTGGTGGATTTTCCGGCGCCGTTTGGCCCCATCAAAACTGCAATTTCACCGGGCTGCACGTCAAAGCTTACCTCATCATTCGCTAGTAACTTTTCATATTTTTTGGTCAATCCAGAAACAGTTAACATAAACTCTCCTTTTGGGTCCGGTATGCACTGTGTGTTCCACTCAAAAAATTGAGCATAGAGAACACTCAACAAGCAATAAATTTTTGCGTAAAAAGCGGTTTGATCTTTTTAAGAATACAGGAATCCGTTTTCACTGTCAAGGACAGGCTAAAAGCCAAAAGAAATCACTAAATAAAAAAACAACCATTTTAAGCCTTACAAAGGTATGCAACAGATTAGACATTCTTATCATTTAATTTTTAATACTGCGGCTATCTGCAATTTAGAACAGGAAATCCAGTAACTATTTTATTGATTCTAAAAATGAAGGCCGTGTCATCAAGTGAAGCGAATATCATAGAAAAACAAGAAACCATAGCAAAGAAAAATACCGGTATCGTAATAACAACGATGCCGGTATTTTTATTTTGAATGATAGCAACATCGCACGGATAGTTTTGTTGTTGACGCAGGGTAATATACTCCCTTCATCTTCTATCCTGAAGAAAAGCATCCTTATAAATCTTCAGTCCTGCATCTGATTTTGCTGTCTGGTTCCTTGATGCAAGTAATATAAGAAGCGAAGGCTGTACAATTCTGCCCAAATTAAAAACAAAAGACTGAACCATTCGATTCGTAGATTGGAATACCGGCGCAGATACCATAAAAGCACAGACAAAAAGATGCCGCAAGTGATAAATATGGCTGTAGCAATCCGGCGCTTTTTTGCTTCAATTTGCTGGTCTATCTCAAATTCACGAGAAAGATAGGCCATAATAGCCGGCAGATAGAGAAAAAAGAAAAAACCAAAGATCTCATAAAAGATACCAACAGTAAAATAATTCGGTTCTTCCAGGAGTTTTCGAAACAAAGTAGCATCGATAATAAAATAGGAATGAAAAAAGATCATTCCTATCCAAAAAAACAGATTATAAACGATGCAGCTCCACAACGCAAGCTTTATAATATGATTTCGTTTCATCAATTATCAAAACCTTTCATACATAATGACAAATTACAATAGAGGTTTGTGACAAAATTTTAAAAATATTTAAAAATAAAAAAAGCGAGGACAAATTGTCCTCGCTAAAAAAGCTATTTTTTGTACCCTGCACGGGCACTAAAAACTGAATAAAGAAGAAACAGAAGTTAAAGCGAATGAGCAAGGCTCTAACCAAGAAATTATGGTCAAGCCCTCGACCGATTAGTACTGCCAAGCTAAATACATTGCTGTACTTACA
>NZ_OEQH01000006.1 GCF_900240385.1 Clostridium minihomine
TTTTTACATACGATCATCCGGCAAAATAAAAAGTTTGCTATGCAACGGAGCATAACAAATTCTGTTTTTGAGGCAAAGAAGCCCAAAAATTCCTGATTTCAGGGGATTTTTGGGCTTCTTTCTATTTCTCAAAAGAATAAGCACATAGAAGATGCACAAACGGGTGTTCCTGTTTTTTCTGGTGTTTTCAAGGCTTTTGAGAGAGTAAATGACGGCATCGAATCCTTATGAATCGCTCTCTGTTTTAAAACCGGGAACATTCTTTGGTTTTAGAAGAAAATATGCAGACTGGAACAGAGCGTTCAGAGAATTTATTTCAGGCACAGCGAAAGCAATGGATTCTGATGTCAAGTAAAGCAAGAGCCAAAGAAAAGAAGGAGGATTTCAGCAATGAATCAAAACGCTTTAGGTATGATTGAAACAAAAGGTTTGGTAGGGGCAATTGAAGCATCTGACGCGATGGTAAAAGCGGCCAATGTGACTTTAATCGGCAAAGAGCATGTGGGCGGCGGTTTGGTAACCGTTCTGATTCGTGGGGATGTCGGTGCAGTAAAGGCGGCAACAGACGCAGGTGCTGCCGCAGCACAGCGGGTGGGAGAACTGATTTCTGTTCATGTAATTCCCCGTCCCCACAGTGAAGTGGAGGCTATTTTACCCAAGACGAAATAAGCATTTGGCTAATTGAGCGGAGCACGGCTTGGCCGGCGGAATAAGGAGGTTGCACTATGCTGGTAGGAACGGTAATCGGCAATGTTTGGGCAACAAGAAAAAATGATGGCTTAAATGGATGTAAGCTGATGGTGGTAGAGCCGTATGAATACAAGAACCATGCCTCTACCTATCCGGTTGTTGCAGTGGATACAATTGGGGCCGGAATAGGGGAGACGGTTTTGGTTGTGTCGGGCAGTTCGGCCCGGTTGACGATTGGCGATGGCCAAAGTCCGATTGATCATGTCATCGTGGGAATCGTGGACAAAATTGATCTTCCCGAATGAATTGAGCGTGTGTTCCCATAAAACTAAATTGGCAAAGGAAGATTCTTCTATGAGTATTAACACAATCATTCTCTATATTATTTTGCTTTTTATGGTAATCGGTATCGCAGACAAACTGTTATTTAACAATAAATTTGGATACGGCGCCCAGTTTGAAGAGGGCATTATCGCAATGGGCCCGCTGGCGCTGGCCATGCTTGGAATTATGTGTTTTGCGCCGATTCTGGGCAATCTTTTGGCGCCCGTGGTTTCTCCTCTTTACAATTTAATCGGCGGTGACCCGGCCATGATAGCCGGCTCTGTTTTGTCGATTGATATGGGCGGTTATCCGCTGGCGAAAGTGATGACAGACAATGTTCAGATCCAGCACTTGTCCGGCATTTATGTGGGCGCTATGATGGGAACGACCATTGTGTTTTCTATTCCGGTTTCTTTGGGAATTATTCAGGAAGCCGACAAACCTGCCCTTGCGAAAGGTGTTTTGGCCGGCTTTATTGCCATTCCGTTCGGAGCCATGGTTTCTGGTTTGATTGCGGGAATTCCATTTTTGTATATTCTGATTAATTTAATTCCTTCCATTGGCTTGGCCATTCTGTTTGCCATCGGTTTGGCTGTGATTCCCGACGGAATGCTGAAAGGGTTCAATGTATTTGCCAAATTTATTACAGCTTTAATCACCGTTTGCCTGGGGGCTGCGATTGTGGAAGAATTGGCCGGGATCACCGTGATTCCCGGAATGGATCCCATTGCACCGCAGATTGAAACAGTGGGCATCATTGCACTGACTTTGGCCGGTGCTTACCCCATGGTTCACTTTATTACAACCGTGTTTTCCAAGCCTTTGATGGCGCTGGGCAAATTGATTGGAATTAACAACATTGCCGCAGCCGGAATGATAGCCTGCCTTGCCAATGTTCTTCCCATGTTTGGAATGATGAAAGACATGGACGAAAAAGGTAAGGTTCTGTCTGTGGCTTTTGCAGTTTGCGCTTCGTTTACCTTTGGGGATCACCTTGGGTATGCATCTGCTCAGGATCAATCTGTGGTATTCCCGATGATCATTGGAAAACTGCTGGGCGGCATTATTGGCATTATCATTGCAAGTCTTTTGGTGGTTCGCAAAACAGACGATAAAAAGATTGCGGCAGCTTAATTATGTTGAGGAGATAACAAGATGGAATTGGACCAAATATTTATCGAAAAAATGATTCGCCAAATCATTCGAGAGGATATGGGGAAAGGAAACGGTGACTCAAAACAGGTTGACCCTTCCGGGGTGATTTCTGTGGATCCCAAAGCTTATACTCTTGAAAAATTTCCGTTTCCCATTGAAAGTGATCGGGTTTTCTTAAAAGATATTTTTTCTCAGGAAGAAAGCCCCCGTATGGGCTGCGGAATTATGGAGCTGGAAGACACCAGCTTTGAATGGACACTTCAGTACGATGAAATTGACTATATCATGGACGGTACTCTGGAAGTTATCATGGATGGAAGAACGGTTTCTTCCAAAGCCGGAAGCCTTCTTTTGATTCCCAAGGGAACTAAGGTTACATTTTCTGCAAAAGGGAAAGTGCGCTTTTTATATGTGGTCTCTCCCGCCAATTGGACAGAGCAATAAACGAAATAATTCCTGGATAGGAAGTGACACGATGAATCGATTTGATGCATGCCCGAAGATCTTTTTCGGTGAGAATTCTTTGGACTATTTGTTGCGGCTGCCCCAGAAAAAGGCGGTCATCATCACCGATCCTTATATGGTGAGCTCCGGCACCGTAAAAGTTTTGACCGATCGTCTGGAGCAAAATCAGATGGAATATGTTGTTTTTTCTAAAATTGAGCCGGATCCGTCTATTGAAACAGTAGCGGCCGGGCTTCAGGTTATTTTTCGGGAAAAACCTCAGGTAGTGATTGCGCTTGGCGGCGGTTCAGCTATTGACGCCGCCAAGGCAATGCTTTATTTCTGTGTCCGCTTTAAAAGCGGACTGATGGAACAGCAATATATTTATCAGCCCATGTTTATCGCAATCCCGACCACCAGCGGAACCGGGTCTGAAGTTACGTCTTACGCGGTTGTTAGCGATCGGCAGCAGGGTGTAAAAGTTCCCTTGAGTCACCGCAGCATGATTCCGGCAGTCGCCATTTTGGATCCGGAGTTCACCAAAACATTGCCGGCAAACATGATAGCCTATACCGGAATGGATGTGCTGACGCACGCCATAGAGGCCTATGTTTCGCCCCAGCGCAATGATTTTACCAATATGTTTGCGCTGGAAGCGGCCAGCCTGACCATTCAGTGCCTGCCCCCTTTTTATCGGGATGTAAACCAGACCCGGATGCGCGAAAAAATGTACAGCGCTTCTACCATGGCGGGGCTGGCCTTTACCAATTCCGGTTTGGGGCTGTGCCATGGAATTGCCCACACGATGGGCGCGCAGTATCATGTTCCCCATGGCAAGGCAAATGCCGTTATATTGCCCTATGTCATACGCTTTAACGCGGGCATTGGCAAGTACAAAAGGCCGGGGGTAAAGCATCACTATGCGGAATTGGCCAAAAAGTTGGGTCTGACCGCAAACAGCGAAGAAGAGTTGTGCTGGCAGCTGGCAATGACCGCCAAGGTTTTGTGCGAGCAATTTGAAATTCCCACTTCGCTGTCCGGCTGCGGCATTTCAGAACAGGACTTCTTCGGGAATATGGATCAAAACATCACAAAGATTTTAGAAGATGCCTGCACAAAGGCTAATCCGGTGAATGTGAGTCGAGAAGAGCTGTACTCTTTACTCAGTGACATCTATCGGGGAGAATAAAAGGTGCTTTTCGGCAAATGAGTTGCTGAAATAATCAAGTGAAAAAACAAATATCAGGGAAGGAATCGGAGGTTATTCAAATGACAAACAGCAATGCGCTTGGAATGATTGAAACAAAGGGATTAGTAGGATCAGTAGAAGCCGCAGATGCAATGGTGAAAGCGGCCAATGTTACCCTGATTGGCAAAGAACACGTTGGAGGCGGTCTGGTGACTGTTATGGTTCGCGGCGATGTGGGGGCCGTGAAAGCAGCCACCGATGCCGGGGCTGCCGCTGCCGCAAATGTGGGGGAATTGGTGTCTGTTCATGTAATCCCCCGCCCCCATGGCGAAGTGGAGCAGATTCTTCCCAGACTGAAATAATTGATTTATTGCATCGACGTATGAAGCCGAATGACAAAGTTCGGTTTCACACCGGAATGAAATGAGAAGGGATGTGATAAACAATGAGTCTTCTCACAGAATCGCAGCTTCGTTTTGAATTAAAAAGTACAGATTTGGATGCGATGAAGGAATTTTGGGTTGAAAACGGCACAGTTGTTACTCCGGCTGCCCGGGATTTTCTTCGGGAGCACAGAATTGCTTTGCGTTACGGCGAAGTTCCGGCGTATAAGACAGAGCACTCAAGCATTTCTCGTCAGGATTTTTTTTGTAACGTGGACCACAGGGAAGAAAAAGACGCTGGTGCTGATTTGCAAATGTCTGTGCCAGCCCAAAGGGAGAAAGCAATCGCCGAAATTAATGGGGAACCGGAACAGGAAAACAAGACTCTTTCTATGCTGCGGCTTCATTCCAAACTGGAAAGTCTGGAAGCGCGCATACTGGAAGTGCAGCTGATTTTCCAAAAGCGGGGGATGCATCAGGCGGTGGAGCAATTGGGAAGCACTTTGGAATATACCCGGGAAATTGTGCGGTGCTTGGTGCAAAGCAAAGAACTGGAAGAACCGGCCATTTTGGGGATGAGCAGTGAGGAAATTTCTCAGCGTTCTCAAAATCCGCAACAGTATTATGGCATCCCTCACTTTTCTGTTCGTCTGGAGCACGGGGAAGGGGTCATTTTGCTCAACACACTGCGGGCACAGGCACGCGAAACGGCGCTGGATGCATACAAGATTTTTCAAGATGACTGCGGCGCGGCACAGCAAGAGGATATTTTGCGGGGACTGAACCGGCTGGCATCCTTTTTCTATGTTATGATGTTTCAAATGCTGACTCGAAAGGATCTGGAATAAACGGAATCAGGAAAAAATATAATAACCCTTAACCGTAATTTTTGCTTATGACTCCCTGTTTTAAAATAGATATCGAAGAACCCCCGTCTCAGCTGTGCAGTGAAATGCATGGCTGGGGCGGGGGTTCTTTGTGAGTAAAATATGCCGGTCTATCTTTTAAATTCCATCTTTTCTCAGTGCCTTTTGCTGACATCTTTTTTTGGAATCCGGCAATGGCTGGCACAGGATGTTTTATGGTCTGATGATTTGTGATAACGGCACAAAGCGCAAAGTGTGTCTGTACTGACAATATGTTCCATGGCACAGGCGTCTGCTGCGGCAGTTTGTTGGTCTACTTTTAAAACCTCGGTTAAAAAATCCCGGATCACCATACATTTGTCCAACAAAGAGATGGCGTGCCGTTCCCCGGCAGGGGTGAGATGAACTTGCCGATGCTGATCTTTTCGCACCAGCTTTTCTTTTTCCAGTTTGCTCATGCCGACGCTGACACTGGCTTTGCTGAGCCCGAGATTTTCGGCAATGTCACTGATGCGCACACCCTCATTTGTTCCGAAGGAAAGCTCATAAAGGGCTTTGATATAGTGCGCCTGAGAAGGGGTAAGAGAATGCATGAGGCTGTTCCTCCTTTTCAAACGGTTGTTCATCCTTTTAAAAAGCCGGGGTTTCAGATGCGTTTTTTTAAAGAATTCTCGTGCAGCGATACTCAGATTCTTTAAAAAATGAAGAAGAATAAGAGGAAGCCTTTGATGGGTTTGTACCCTGTTATCGCTCCAATAAATTAGTACCCGGCGGCCACTCAAAATAAAATATTTCTAAAAATCATTCATGAAGCTTCCAACCGATGGCTTTTTTGCGCACCCCCACAAAATCGGAGTAAATTCCTGGCTGCTGAATCAGTTCTTCGTGGGTGCCGCGCTGAGCAATGCCGCCGTCTGCCACCACAATAATCTGATCGGCATGGCGAACCGTTTTCAGGCGATGGGCAATCATGAGAATCGTTTTATCTTTTGTCAGCTCTTCAATTGCCTTTTGAAGCTGGCTCTCATTTTCCGGATCTACACTGGAAGTGGCTTCATCCAAAATGATGATGGGGGCATCCTTTAAAATAGCCCGGGCAATGGAAATTCGCTGTTTTTCTCCGCCAGAAAGGGTAGCTCCGTTTTCACCGATCACCGTGTGATAGCCGTTGGGCAAAGCCGAAATAAAATCATGGCAGCAGGCTTTTTTTGCCGCTGCAATCACTTCTTCCCGTGTTGCATCGGGGTTTCCGAATTTAATGTTATTTTCAATGGTATCTGCAAACAAATAAACATTCTGGAATACAATGCTGATGTTCGAAAGAAGGCTGTCCAGCTTATACTCCCGCACGTCATAGCCGCCGATTCGGATGCTGCCTGTATCCACATCCCAAAAGCGGGCGATCAGGCTGCACAGGGTGCTTTTTCCGCTGCCCGACGGGCCGACAATGGCCGTGGTGCTTTTTTCGGGAATGAAAAGATTGATATCAGACAAAATTTTGCGCTGGGCAAAAGAAAAATCAACATGATAAAATTCAATATCAAAATATTCTGGATGCAGTTCTTTTCCCTCGCTATCCATTACCGGAACTTCATCAATTTCATTTACGTTGTCCATAGAGGAATCCAGAATTTGCAGCGCAAAGGATTTTTCTCCGGCTTTTTCCAGCTGGTTGTAAATCAGGAAGGATGCAACGATCATCAGCAAACAGACCACAAGGGTCATCGTGCCGGACAGATAAAAATAGATAGAAGAAAGAATCACAACAATGCTCATCATCCGCAGAATGACAGACTGCAAAATTCCATAAGGGAGAAACACGTGTTCCAGATTTAAATTTTTCTCTTTGCTGTCCCGGATGGTGCTCTTGATTTTCTGGTTGGATTGGCTGTCCAGATTATAGGCTTTGACCACCAGAAGCCCCTGAATGTATTCCAGCACGGCGCCCACCAGATTTTCTTGCGCTTGTTGCCGGAGCGGCGAAATTTCTTTGGATTTTTTTTGCATCTGGGCGTTGCACCACAGAAACAGAACTGCCCCTAGCAGCACCAAAAGCCCAATCCGCCAGTCCACAAACAGCAAAACAATCGAAAGAATAAACGTGTAAAGAAAGCCGTTGAGCAATTCGGACAAAACAGAAGAAGCGTTGTTTTCAATTTCACCCATGGTGGTGGTTACCGTAGAAGTCAAAGCGCCAAGGCTATGATCATTAAAATATCCCATCGGCATATATTTGATGCGATCACCCACATGAATTCTTTTTTCTGCACACATAAAATAGCCGGTTTTTACCTGTCCGAAATCAGATGCATAGCTGCACAGAATGCGCCCGAGAATGCTGAAGATCATCATGCCCAGTGCCGCCCACACCGTGGTTTGACTCAAACCGTTGATGATTCCGGTAAACACCAGCGCCAGTGCGCCCATTTGAAACATATCAAAAATAGAATGAAGCACGCCGAACAGTACGCAGCGTTTTAGCGTATCGCGCATGCTGCCGGAAAAATCAAATATCTTCTTTAATGTTTGTATCATTGTGTGCTGCCCCCTTTACAAATCATCTTTTGCGCCCACATGCGCTTCCCACATATCGCGGTAGAGCCCACAGATGTTTAAAAGCCGGCTGTGGGTGCCAACCGCTTCGATCTGCCCTTGCTTGACCACAACCAGTTGATCTGCATCGGTTACGGTGGAAAGGCGGTGGGCAATCAGCAAAACGGTTTTCCCTGCAATTAATTTTGCCAAAGATTCTTGAATGACCGCTTCACTTTCCGGATCCGTATAGGCGGTGGCCTCATCCAAAATCACAATGGGGGCGTCTTTCAGCATGGCACGGGTAATGGCAATGCGCTGCCGCTCTCCGCCGGAAAGATGCCCGCCGGCACCCCCGACCACCGTATCATACCCATTTTCCAAATTCTGAATAAAATCGTGACAGCCGCAGGCTTTGGCGGCAGCTTCCACCTCATCATCTGTGGCAGTTGGTTTTCCCATGCGGATATTTTCCCGCACGGTTTCATCAAACAGATAATTATCCTGAGCCACATAGGCAATTGTGTCCATGAGCTGTTTTTGCGGGATTTGGCGAATGTCTGCCCCGCCGATGGAAACAGAACCCTGTGTCACATCCCAAAACCCGGCGATTAGCTTGGTAATGGTGGATTTGCCGCCGCCGGAAGGCCCGACAAAAGCGGTAATTGTGTGGGGAGGAAGGGTTAAATTTATATTTTTCAGGATTTGTGTTTCTTCCGCTGCGTCCTCTTGATAAGAGAAGCAAATATTTTCTAACCGGATGGTTCGATCTTTCAGGTCCTTTTTTTCTGTGGGTCTTAGAAGCTCCGGCGCATCCAGAACTTCACATACCTCACCCACGATGGTTCCCACCTGGGCGATGCTGTCTGTATAGTTCATCGCTGCCAAAATCGGGCTGACGATGCCCAAAGAAAGAACGATGACCGTGATAAAATTCGGCACAGAAAGGGAACCGTTCATGCGTAATATACAGCCGATGGGGAGCACCCCCACCAGAACACTGGGCCAAATGGTGAACATGGCAGATTTATACCACTGAACACTTTTCATCCAGTTGACGGCGTAATCGGCATTTTCGTTGACTGCTTTTGCGTACTTGCCATAAGAATTGGCAGATTGGTTAAAGGCTTTAATCACTTCAATGCCGTTGATATATTCCACAACCGTATTATTCATGGTGCGCATGCGCTGCACCAGCCCCTGAAATTTTTCGGCATATCCTTTCCCCATGCCTTTGTAGCATAAAAATCCGATGGGAAGGGTGAGAAGCGAAGCCAGCGCCAGCCGCCAGTCCAGCACAAATAGATAAATTAAGATGAAAACCGGAACCAAAAGATTCGAGGTTAAATCGGGAATCAAGTGGGCCAGAATCGGCTCCATACTCTCGACTCGATCCACAATGGTGCTCTTTAGTTTGCCGGATGGAGTTTCGAGCACATACCCCATGGGAACCTTTGTCAGCTTGTTGACCAAAGACAGTCGAATTTCTTCCAAAACAGAGTAAGTGGCATTGTGAGAAACTGCTGTTGCCCAGTTGGAAAAAAGGATCTTTGCCAAAAATCCTGCGGCGGCAACGGCACACCAGCCCAAATAAACAGAAAAGGCGGTTTCACCAGCCATCAAATTCGTAACGATTCCGGCGACGACAAAGTATGGAATCATTCCAGCAGCAACACTGACACAAGACAGCAGGCTGGAAAGAACGTAGCCTTTTGTGTGGGGCCCAGCGAGCTCCATCAAGCGGGAGAAGGGTTTCTTTTGTTCTCGCATTACAAATATAGCTCCTTTCAAAAAAAGAATGGAGATGGGTTCTCCATCCCAATCTCCATTATAAGAATATTTAAGTGTTGTCTGCCACTCCCCGGGGGCAGCTTGTCCCCCTTTCCGACAGGAAGATGTTTGGCTCGTTTCCATTTGCTTTATGAGCGGGGTTTATCATGTTGTGTTTGGTTTAAGCAATGGATCTATAGGGGATAGCAGTGTCGGCAAAAAATGCAGAAAAAACAAATCCTCCTATTTTATGAGTAGAGGAAACCAATTTTCTTTTTTGTCATTGCATCTTTTGATAAATGAGCAGAATGTTTTTTGTTGCTGCTCTAAATAGATGGAACTACCGTTATTCCAAAGGAAAATTTCGATATTCTGAGGGAAGAACACCGATTTCTTTTTTAAATGCTTCTGAAAATTTGCTGGGATTGTCATACCCCATTTGAGAAGCAATTTCGGTAATGCTTTTTCCAGATTCCCGCAGAAGTGCGGCGGCTGCCTGAATTCGATAAGATTTCATATAGGCGTAAATCGAGCTTCCGTAAACCGCCTTAAAACAGGTTTTCATAGAGGTCATGGGGATTGAAAATTGCTGAGATAACTCCTCCAGAGTTAGATGTTGCCCCAAATTTTGAATCATATAAGCATGAATTTCTTTGATGGTTTGCACCTGATTTTTATAGAAGTATCGGCGCTCCCGTTTGTATTCAGAGGGATTGGTCGAGTGCAGGAAAAACAAAAGCTCTAAAACCTTAATTTTAAAATAATAAGGCATTAGTTCAGTGGGTGTTTTGTAAAGTTCAGAAAAAATGTGTTGAATGGTATCTTTGGTGCGCATCACAAGGCAGGTGTCACTTTGGCACATCTTGTCTCGAATCTGGAATAAATCAATGGGCATTCCGCCAAAAGCTGCCCCCACTGCTGCAAGGGATTTTGCGGCTTGCGGAAGATAAAAAGTCAACGAAATCCCATGATACTGAGAAAGGGGAAAACGGGTTTCACGTGTGGTATTGGTCAGCATACTAATTGACAAATCGCCTTCGCCCAAATAAATGCAGTCCCCGTTGGACAATTCACATTCAAACCGCCCCACACGGCAATGATTAATTTCCATTACATCCGGTTTGGGCAGTTTGTTTTCGTTGTAGCCATTTTTCATGTGGAAATTATTGTAGAACAGCTCAATACCCGGAACAACCTGATAGTGTGTAATGACGCCTTTTCCGGTATCATTGCTCATCTGATAAACGGTACAACCATTTTTCTGCGCAATTTTTTGAGTGGTGGGGTTAAAAAAATCAAGTGTATCTTGAAATTTCATATTCATTTCAACTTTATCCTTCTTGTTTTTTTGAACAGTTAGGTTCTGCTAACTAAAAATCATCATAGCATGATTGCGGTCGTTTGTCTATGCGGCTTATTTTCACTACAACACAAATTAAGATGTTATCATTTTTAGGGCTGAATTTTTCTGACCACTGATTTTTATTCGGGACACGGTCTTTTCTTGAGGTTCTGTTTGCAAATAAAAAAACAGCGGCTCCCGCTGTTTTGCAGGAGTCGCTGCTTAGTCGACCAACAAAGAGATTTCGTTATGCAGGTCGTTGATGATGGTTCCCAGAAGCACCATGCGTTTCAGGTCTTTGGTTTTCTTCGCTTCTTGGTAACAAACAGAATATACAATCAATTTGCTTTGCAAGACTGCCTTTGCATTGTTGCCCATATTCTCACTCCCATCATTCTGTTTGTTTACATAATACATGACAAATGTGTCTCAGGTGTGAATGAATCAGCTGCCCGGGGAAAGAAGTCCGACGAGAAGTGAGAACAATCGTCAAAACGAACAAGCTCCGGTTTGGAATTGTATCATTAACTCACGCATCTATTTTTGGGGTAAGGGATGACGTCGTGCAACATAGGGGAAAGGCGGTCTTTGCTATTTCAATCCACGTCCCTCATGGGAGGGACGACCAGTTGGGCATCAGGTTCTGCTTCCTCCTGCTGGATATTTCAATCCGCGTCCCTCGTGTGAGGGACGACTGCGCCCGCTGCTGCCGTAATAGGTGGTTATCTCTATTTCAATCCACGTCCCTCGTGTGAGGGACGACACTGCGTGGTTAATGTAGTGGTGCTGTTGGACGATTTCAATCCACGTCCCTCATGTGAGGGACGACTCCGTTCGGGTTGATGATTCCCTTACTTTTAATATTTCAATCCACGTCCCTCGTGTGAGGGACGACGGTCGCAATTTTAGGAGCACTTGGGCTTAGCACAATTTCAATCCACGTCCCTCGTGTGAGGGACGACTATTTTGACTTTATTATAACCATAGGGCGGCACAATTTCAATCCACGTCCCTCGTGTGAGGGACGACAAAATTAAATAAGTATCCTAAGATTCAAACGCCAATTTCAATCCACGTCCCTCGTGTGAGGGACGACACATCAGCCAAAAACTTCACATAAAACCCAGCAATTTCAATCCACGTCCCTCGTGTGAGGGACGACCCGGCAGTTGCGCCTTTTCCAAGCAATGCTTGTATTTCAATCCACGTCCCTCGTGTGAGGGACGACAAATCAGACCAGTGGTATCAAATTCCGAATCGTATTTCAATCCACGTCCCTCGTGTGAGGGACGACCGTATTGCCGCGGGGCTGTATTATTGCCACGGCCATTTCAATCCACGTCCCTCGTGTGAGGGACGACGACCTCATAGAGTTTTACAGATTTGATTGTCCAGTATTTCAATCCACGTCCCTCGTGTGAGGGACGACAAATCCTTAAAATGTTCATATGCACAAACAAGCTATTTCAATCCACGTCCCTCATGTGAGGGACGACTATCTCGGTATCCACTCCATAGTCCGCTATGGGATTTCAATCCACGTCCCTCATGTGAGGGACGACATTGTTTGGGACGGCGATTGGGAGCGCATCGGAATTTCAATCCACGTCCCTCATGTGAGGGACGACGGTGATAGCTTCACCTAAAGTGTCTCCCACTGTTCATTTCAATCCACGTCCCTCATGTGAGGGACGACCGCATATTGCCAAAAACCTTAGATTCGGACAAATAATTTCAATCCACGTCCCTCATGTGAGGGACGACCTCCCAAGCAATACAATATCATCAAAGAGGCCATATTTCAATCCACGTCCCTCGTGTGAGGGACGACATGCGGTAGAAGAATATAAGCGTACTGGTAGTTTATTTCAATCCACGTCCCTCGTGTGAGGGACGACAATGAGATCACACACATCGTGTAGGGATGCTTGCATTTCAATCCACGTCCCTCGTGTGAGGGACGACAAAAATATCAACACACAATATGTGGGGGCTTTTATTTCAATCCACGTCCCTCGTGTGAGGGACGACACGGTCGGGGATATGCCTGTTGTGCAGCAGTGGATTTCAATCCACGTCCCTCGTGTGAGGGACGACCTGTTACATGAGGATGATAGACGGTATCTGCGGATTTCAATCCACGTCCCTCGTGTGAGGGACGACGTTTATCAATATCAACCGAATCCATCCAATTCTATTTCAATCCACGTCCCTCGTGTGAGGGACGACCGTAATGGTGGACAAGCCCCATAACGACCTGATATTTCAATCCACGTCCCTCGTGTGAGGGACGACTAATCTTGAATACGATTTATGACAGGCTTAAAATTTCAATCCACGTCCCTCGTGTGAGGGACGACTGCAGTCTTTCAGCTTGCGGGCCTTGATCTTGCATTTCAATCCACGTCCCTCGTGTGAGGGACGACTCTTGCCATGTTAAGGCTCCTTTCGTGTTCGTTATTTCAATCCACGTCCCTCGTGTGAGGGACGACAGTCCTTGCCGTTGTCAATGTGCAGGATTTTTGATTTCAATCCACGTCCCTCGTGTGAGGGACGACCAAAGAGCATCTCGATCGTCCCGAGGTTTCCGGCATTTCAATCCACGTCCCTCGTGTGAGGGACGACAGGGGCTCAAGGGCATCGCGGCCCGGCAGAAGAAATTTCAATCCACGTCCCTCGTGTGAGGGACGACTCGGAGCCGGGAAGCCTACGATCATTCTTCTTGAATTTCAATCCACGTCCCTCGTGTGAGGGACGACTCCCGCATGTGCTTCTCAAGGGCAACTTGCGAAATTTCAATCCACGTCCCTCGTGTGAGGGACGACTGCGAAACAAACAAATCTAGGGGAATTTAAGGTTAATATTTAGAAGTATTTCAACATAGAAGAAAATATAATGTATACTAATAGTATATTTTTTAAAATAAATTACAAATTTACGTGTGCGAATCCCCCAAGGATTCTCTGTGCGCTTATGATTCGCGTTAAAAAATCATCGGCTCTTCCGGGGAATATGTTTGTTTGGCACCATAATGCTCAATACGCGTTTTATAGCTGTTTCCAAGATTATAAATCCGCAAACTGTCTTTGGTGTCATCCATAGCACTGAGCAGTTGATTTTTTACAATACAAAGTTCGGCAGGGGTCAAAAGACACTCAAACACAGAATTTTGCACCCTTTGTCCATAATTAACACAAATTTTTGCCACCTTGCGCAATCGCTTGCTGCCCTTGGCGTCTTCGGTATTCACATCATAGGTGATGAGAACCAGCATAGTTTACCTCCAGATAAATGGTGGATATTCGTCAATATCTCCGCGAATCTGTTTTGCCAGCAACATGGCTTGTACATACGGTAAAAGCCCCCATTCCACTTTTTCCTGCAAAAAAGGGTGCATGATTTCTTCTTTCTTTTTCTGCTGCCATAGGGATAAAAACTTTTTTCGTCCCTCTTCGGTCAGCAGAATTGCGCCGTTTTCTTTTTTCAAAAAGTCTTTGCCGCAAATACTCTTTTTATTGATGATTGTCAGCACAAAGCGATCGGCGAATGGTGCACGGAATTCTTCCAGCATATCCAGTGCCAAAGAACATCTGCCCGGCCTTTCTGTGTGATAGACACCGGCATACGCATCAAGCCCGACTGCTTCCAGTGCACTGACACACATAGAAGTAAGCAGGCTGTATGAAAATGAAAGCAGCGCATTGACATTGTCCATAGGAGGGCGGCGTGACCGCCCATGATAAAAGAAGTCATCTTTTTGCTGCAAAATCATAGCATCAAATACTGAAAAATAAAGGCTGGCACATTCTCCCTCCAGCCCGCGCAGGCTATCGGCACTTGAGGCATGATAGGCTTTCACTTTTCCACTTTGAAGCGCAGAACCCACCTGAGTGAATTTTTCGGTGTCAATCCGCATTGCATGGTCGCGAACTGCGCGGCTGAGAACGGCATTGCTGTTGGCGAGCTTGGCAGAAATTATATTTTTCGCGATTGCCAGCGATTGTTCCGGATGATCGCAAATGCGGTATTGCTGGCGGCGAAGCAGAATATTTCCATAAGATTTTCCCGTAACTTTGGCCAGAAATCGTCCGCTGGGCTTAAAAAACACCAGAGACTTATTCATTTCAGCACATTTTCCCATCAGTGCAGGGCTTGCGCCAATGTAGCCAAAAGCCATGATTCCGTCAATCATATGCAAGGGCAGCCGCCCCAGTGTATTGCCGTCACTTTGAATCACCACATTTTCTCCATCCAGAGCAAGGTAGGTATTTTCTGTGGTGACATAAAGTGTGTTTAGAAGTTTTTTCACGTTTGTGCCTCCTCAGTACCCAAGTTCTGCTCCAGATAAGTCCGGACAGATTTTACCTTGCACAGTTTTGGCAGGCAAAGGTTTTTCAGCGAACAGGCATTGCAGCTTTTGCTGGGTTTGACCTTTGGGACATATCCACGATGATAATAGCCGTGCATCTCATCAAACAGGCACCTGACGCGTTCTTTTAATTCTGCAGTCAGTTCCACCTTTTGCCGCCGTTTTATTTTGCCATAGAAGATTGCTCCAGAAGGAATTTCACAGCTTAACATTTCTTCCAGACAAATTGCCTGTGCCGCCAATTGAAGAATATCGATATCGTTATCTTTGGGTTCCCCGTGCTTATATTCTACCGGATAAACTGTATAAAGGCCATTGCGGCCATGAAGCGCAATGCCGTCGGCAGATGTTCGGAATTCAACAATGTCACATTCGCCGCTGGCACCCAGACTGCGGGAAAAAACAGGCATGCCGCGAGAAAGGAATACTTCTTTTCGGCTTTCAGAGGAATAGCCATCATGACAGTTTTCGTGCAGCAAATTCCCTTCAACCGTGCGCAGATTTTCTTCCCAAAGCTGTTCGATATGAATTAGTGCCCACTGTCGGCGGCAAAATGCAAAGTGCTGTATTCCCGAAAGCATGAGAAAATCATCTTCGTTATATGCCATCGATAATTTCCGGCTCAAGACCATCCAGTGTTGTGATTGTAATGTTATAGTCCTCTACGGATTTTGGATAGGCCACTTCGTCTTTGGGTGTGATTTGAATAGAGTTATGTACTTTGGCGGAAGAGTACTGGCCGATTTTATTATTGTGATTCCACCAGTAAAGGCGGATCACCTCCATGCTTCCGTCCGGTCTTGCTGCAGAACTGTCGTTGATGAACAGGGTACGCAGGCATTCTTTTATTGTTTCGGCATCCTGCTCGGTAAAACCGGTTTTTTCTGCCAACTGAACGTTGATGGCACCTTTGAGTTTATATAATCCGAATTCAACCATATGCTTTGAACCCATGGTGTCAGAGCTCTTTTTGCCGTCGTCGGTTGGTTCGCTGTTTACGCTCTTGGTGATCTGCATACTGTTGATGTCCACCGGAGAAATGCTGATTGCTTGATGGATGGATACCGGCCCGCGAACCCCCACTGAAACGCTGTCTTTTTCTTTATCCTTGCTTTTTTTGTAAGCAAAAACCTGTCCGAACGCTCTGACGTCAAACCATTTACTGCAAGCCTGATCAGCATAGTCATCCTTTGAGGTGTAAGAGATGATGTTTTTTCCGGCGCGATCGCTCAGGCTGTTGCACCCGTCATCACAGCGATCGTCAGACTGGACAAAAATATTTTCGCCCATATCCTGAAGCCGATTGCGCAGCTTCCGTTTGATGCAGACATCTGATATTTCTCCGTTGCCGGTATAAGTTGTGCGCGGACGGTTTCCGTTGAGCGGATCGCCGTTGGGGTTAGCATTGGTCACCGAAACGAGTACGACAAAATCAATCTTATTTTCAAGCGTTTTCATTTTCTTGTTCCTCCCTGTTGTTATTCTTATCGTTTTTGTATGCATTCAGCTCTGTCCGCTGCAGATAATATCCAATGAGATACAATTCTTCCAGGGGGCGATTGAGCTGTTCTGGATCGTTCATAGATGCGGTTAGCTTTTCTGCGATTTCTGAAATAATATCTTTATAATATTTTCTGGAGCCCGGGTTCATCCTCTGAAAATAAGGATTTAATTTTTCCTCCAGCAATTTCCAGGTGCTCATGGGATGATTGACATAGGCACTTTGCAGGCGAATGGCGTTTGGCTCTCGTGTTTCCCCGGGGGAGAATGCGGCGCGTTCTGTTTTTTCAAGCACGGCGAGAAGCCGCCCGAACAGATAGCTTCTGTCGGTATTTTTATCATCAAGTGACATTTGGATGTTCGCTCCTTTTCCTCTGTAATATTTCGCAATCAGCGCACAGGCTGTTGAAAGAATCCGCTCATGGTTGCCGTAAGAAAAAGCCTGCGGCGAAGAAGCGCGGTGAGCCAATGCCTGAATGATGTCCCGGGGAATTGGCTTTTGATCCAGCATACAGTGGATGATTCGCTGCCATTGTTCCTTCATAAGCTTGTCGCTGGTTTCCAGAAAATTGCCTTGTTCCGTTCCGAATGCACAAAGAACAATCTGCTTTGTCAACGGAGTCAGCACAGTGGTATAGGGCTTTTTTTCAGGCGTAAAGCGTGTAAAGTACCAAAAACAGGTGGTTCCCCAATGGGTTAGACGATCGTAGAAATCAGAGGCTTTGAGCTCGTTGTAATAGATTACGGAAAGACGCCCGGTTGTGGCGGCATCCAGACCGATGATAACAATATCATCGTTATTTTCCAGTTCGTCGCGGTGGCCGTTCAGGGTTCGAATCAAGCGCGTTTTGTATTCCTCTTCGGTATAGGCTCGCGGTTCGCCGTCATCCTCCAGCCCCAGGGGATCTTCCAAGTCAACCACTTTTTTTCCGTTTGGGTTCCAGCAGATATAGGTGCGTTTCTCCTGTTTCCCAATGGTTACGCCTTGTCTGGCTGCAAGCCATGTCAGCGCATTGTGTACCTTTTGGGTTGCCTCATAGCTGATGGCGCACGCTTGCTCAGAAGAAGCGAACCGCCCGCGAAAGGTGAAATTCACCTTGTCGTTGGATGAAATGAGTTTTGCTCCGTAGTTAGCGGCAACGATGCCTTTCGGGTGATTTGTGGATAGGGTGCCGGGGCTGCCGGTCAGGTAACAAATATCCTCTTCGCTGTTTTGAGAGGAAATATAATATTGGGTATAGCAGTGAAACAGGGATTCATCCTGCCAAACGGCATCTGGTTGGCAGTCGATGAACCGAAAACGCACCAGTGCTTTTTCATAGATGGTTCCGTTGATTTTTTTATCCAGAAACACTCCGTCGGCAGTTTCTAAAATTTTCGATAAAATCAAGTCGTGAGCCATTTGTTTTTTTGCGGCATAAAGGTAGACCGCCTGCACTTTTGGGTGAGAGAAAGGGGAGTCTGCCCAGCTTTTTAGTGCGGAAATATATTTCTCGAATTTTTCAGAAGCTTTTTCTGCGGCCTTTTGATTAGAAAGATATTCTCCGAAATCCCCGGCAACATAAGACAGGGTATCGCACAGTGCATGCGGTGCGACGCCGCTGGAGCGGGAAGCAGAGGTTTCTGTAACCGGAATAATGGTTTTTGCTTTTTCTTTCTCTACCGGATATGCACCGCAAAACTCCCCATTCAGATTGATAAGAATTTCAATCTGGGCGTTAGCTGTCATATGGGCTACCAGAGAAAGCGGCACACCTTCTGCCGATTTTCCGGCCATATGGGCATTTGCTTCATAGGTTTGATAGAGCGTGTTCGTCCATGCCATAAAAATCCCCTCCTGATGCAATCGGCGTAAAATTGTTCAGCTCTTCCCCAAACGGTTTTACCTCCATCTCTCGAACCGGGCGGTGAATACATTCTTGTGGCGGAATAAAATCAATCACACCTTTTTTCATTACTGCCCGCCACAGCCGCACGGTCATTTTGCCTTTGGTTTCATCGGAATAAGCCTCGTCGGCATAGGTGATTCCATGGTACATCATTCCGAAATCCAACTGGGGTGTTTCGTCGTAAAAGCTGGTTCCGTTGCCGAAGATGCAAGGTTCCACATAGGCTTGGCATTCCCGTGTTCCAAGAAAAACATCTCTTCGTCCGCCGCGTGCAATCATCCGTTTGGCAATGTTGTGGTGTTTGTTTTCATTGCGGTCGCCGGCTAATTCGGGGCGGTTTTCGTTCCAGATAAAATGGGCCCTCACCTGATAACAGCAGTCTTTTAAATAGGTGTAATAAGAAAGATCGTTGCTCGTTTCATTGGCGCCGTGTTGGTATTTAATCGGGCGGATTCCTTTGGTTTCGGTTTGTATCTGGTTCATGACACGCACAGAGTCAATGATCCAAATCAGACTGGGTTTCCAATATACACTTTGCAAAATGCCTTTTACCGCTTCGTAAGTTGGCACTTGATAGGTAAACTTCTCGCCCCCCACACGAGTGATGGGATCAGAAAACAATGCATAATCCCCATGAACTTCAAACTCTACGATGTTTTTATGCTGCACCCGAATACCTCCTTTCAAAAAATAAAATTTTCAATGACCAATCCGGTTTCCGGATGGTAACACTGTTCATTTAAAACAGTGAAACGCCCTTCGTCCGGTGACGATAACATCCCGTATTCCCGCAGCTTTTTGTTTTGGTATTCAAAAATCTGTATGGTAAAGGGTTTTGCTTTTTCTATGCATGTTTTTACAAAAGCAGAATCATGGGCAGCTTTTTGCGAAAAGAGATCTGCGATTACTTTTTCTGCTTCTGCGTTATATGGCACTATGACCTCGGTTGTGTTTTCATCAAAGACCTGAAAATAGGATCCGGCTGTTTTAAACGCCTGGTTCAGAAAGTATTTTCCTGTAAATTCCGGACGCTTTGTATGCAACGGGTTCTCTGCAAGCAAATCAAACAGGTTTTCGATTTTGCCGTACGGCAGTTTTTGCGGGTAGCTGAATTTTCCTTTGATATCCATATCGTGAAACAGAAGCTGATAATAGTTTAAAATACTTTTATCGCTGAGCAGGTCACCGTCATAGGGGATGGGGTCTTGCGCAAACTGATACAGCAGCTGTTTGGCACACCGCTGAGCCGCCTTAATTTCTTGCAGCATCCCCAGTCTTTCCACATCCTGACTTAAATTGACCACATAGACGGCGCAGATACCGCCAAAATCGTTGCTGCGGTTACAGCGTCCGGCCGCTTGGGCAATATTATCAATCCCTGCCGCCATACGGATAACGCTTTCAAAAGAAAAATCAACTCCAGCTTCCACCAACTGGGTGGAGATACACAATATTTTTTCTTTGTTTTTTAAGGCGGAGTTGATGCGAGCCAGGGTGTCGGTTCTGTGTGCCATACACATTGCGGCGGAAAGATGAAATATCTTGTAGTCACTGTGGCGCTGGCAAAATTCTCTGTACAGTCTGAATGCACTTTCTTTGGTGTTGCAAATGATTAAAAGGGAAGAGATCTGTTCGAATAAATCCAGAGAAAAGTCGGCCAAATCTTCTACAGACATTCCATACGGTGTGGTTTTATCGATAATTTTGGTTCGCTGAAATACGTCAAAGACCACTTTTTCATACGGTACAATATCAGCGGGTACGGAATATTGCAGCGGCATAGTGGTTTCGTCAAAGCAGGGTGAGGTCGCAGAGGATAATACGATGGTTGCACCACAGCCATAAGCAAGAAAATTCAGCGCCATGGTGAATAAGTTCATCGTTTTTTTCGGCAGGGACTGCACTTCGTCAATGACAATGACGGCTTCTGACAATGCGCTCATGCGGCGCACGGCAGTTGTTTTATCTGAAAACAGAGTGTTTAAAAGCTGCACCAGTGTGGTGATGATGATGGGGGATTCCCAAGTTTCAGTACACAGCTCGTATGTGTCCAGTTTTTCTAGATTTTCAAAGGTTTTCACCACATTGGAATGATGTTCAGTCAAAATAGTTTGATCTTGTATGTAATTTTGGATTACGGCGCTGTTCTGATCTAAAATACTCAGAAGAGGAATCACAAATAAAATTCGCTTTTTGCGATGTTCTTTTGCGTGATAAAGGGAATAGCGAAGCGCTGAAAGCGTTTTGCCGGCGCCGGTAGGCAGCGTTAGCCGGTAAATTCCGCCGCTTTGCTTTTGCGCAAATTCCCGGCATTGGTCTGAAAAATAGCTTCTTGCCCGGTTAATGGGGGTCACCGCATCAAAATCTTTGATTTTTTGCTCTAAATAGGCAATTTGTTCTGACCAAAGCGCATTAGAACCGTCGCGGTAATTCAGATGAGAATCGTTCATAAATTCCGCCGTATCCCGTCGGTCACCGTCTATAACTGCCGATAATACCATTCGGGCAGTCAGCCCCATTAAAAAGCTGATTTGAGATCTGGATTTTTTGAAACGTGTTTTAAACAGTTCAAACAATGCAGTAATTTCTTTTTGTGCGAACGAAAACAGGCGGTCGATTTCTTCTGTTGAGGCACAGTTTTCGTGAAAGGTTTCTACCGCTTTGTCATAGTCTATTTCTTTCGCATCTTTTTTCAGCCGGTGTTCAAATCCACTGGTGTTATTGAGCGTGACACAGTCAAACTGCCCATGATGTGCCCCAATGGCATACACAAGAATTTCGCAGGTGATTGTATCAAGGCCAAGTGGCCTTTCGGTATGATACTTTTGAAGCAGGTAGATGCACCCGCAAAAGGTATGGTTTACACTGCCGCGACTTACCTCTTCTCCGCTTGCGGCGCGTTCTAAATAATCTTGATATTTAGCAGTGTATTTTCCCATGTCGTGCAGCAGCCCGGCCAGATAGGCCGTGTAATATAAATTCATTCCTCTTAGCTTTTGAGCGGCGTAGTCCGCGACATGAAACAAGTGACTTGATAATGGCTGCTCTGTTCTTTTGCCGTTGACTTGAGTAATGTGCGCCAGATATTTCGCCATGCAGTTCCCTTCTTTTCCTTATCCTCAGTGAACAAGATCACTGGCCAAATCGAATCCGATATTATTTGTATCATGATATCGTTTTTCTCTTGTGGTCTTTCAGAATGATGAAGCTTGTGGGTGCTCCAAAAGCTTCTGTTGTATCTATTATACTGACAAATTTACCCATTTTCAATTTGAAATTGACAAAATGATTTATATTTATGAAATTAACGGAATGTAATTTGTGAATAAAGAATAAAGTGCAGATCTTCAAAGAAACACACATTCGGATGATTATGGCCTTTTCATTTCAAGCTATCTATCGAAAAGCCACTGCAACAAAAAAGCCTCACGAAGCGAATTTGCTTCGTGAGGCTTTTTTTGTGGGTCATTCCGTTTTGTTAGGCTTTAAAAGGGGTAACAGTTTTTAAGAACGAATTGTGTTTCCCATAGCAAATCGAATGGCGCATGAATATTCCTGAAAACCAGAAAGGTTTATTTTCTATAATGAAACACTAATTAAAATAGCTGGTGTTTCTGGTGGCGGTTCCGTGCGCTTTAACCCCTTGTTCTACTGTCACTTTGACCGATGCGTGGGTGATTTCTTTCTCACCCTCATATACCGTAATCATAATAAAAGTGGTTCCCGGGTTTACTCCGGTTACCCGGTAATTTCCGTTGGGCAGTTTATTTACGGTAGCAATTCCGCTGCGGGAAGATACCACTTTAATGGTTCGCATATGGCCAAAGCCTGCCGGTTTGACTCCAATATCGTAAATGTCTTTTGGCTTCATTTCATAGGTTTTGGTGTCTACCATAACCGAACCTTGATAATCAATACCGTTATATGTTATTTTGCCGGGGGATGCACCAAGAGAACGAAAGTTAATACTTCTCGCTATACAAGAAAATCTTTGAATTTCGCTGTTTTCATACCCGCTAATGGTAAGTTTGCTTAGATCCTGAAGAGGAGAGGGGGCCCCAATATTTACAACACTGTCCGGAACAAACAGACTTTGTAAATTTTTCAAATTTCCCAAAAGATCACAATCAATATTGGTAACGCTATTGGGAATTTCCAGACTCACAATCTTTTTGCAATTATACAAAGCACGTTTTTCAATTTTTTTTACGCTGCCAGGCAGTGATAGGTTGGTTAACCCGATGCAATCTTCAAAGGCAGAATAACCAATTTCGGTGACGCTATTTGGAATCACAACATTTTTCAAACGGTCACATTTCATAAAGGCATAGTTATCAATGCGGGTGACCCCTTGCGGTATGGTGATGCTTTCCAAACTGTCACAATTAACAAATGTGTTTCTGCCAAGAGAGGTTAATGTTTTGGGCAGCCTGACAGATTTCAAATTAATACATTCACTAAACAATGAATTGCCCAACTGGGTAATGCTGTCTGGAATCACAACGCTTTCTAATTGACTGCAGCTTGCAAAAATGGTATCTCCTATGCTTTTTACACTGTCTGGAATCGTAACGCTTTTTAGCTTCTGACAAGAGATAAAGATACTATACTCCATGCTTGTAATATGATTTGGAACAGTAAAAGAGGTAAACGCAGTTTCAGCAAATGTGCCGCCCTTCAGTGTGGTGATATTCTTTGAGAGCGTAATATCATTTAAACTGCGGCAGTTGGAAAAAGCGGCGTTGCCCAGGCTGGTAACACTGTTGGGGATGACCACATGATTCAATTGCGCGCAGGCATAAAATGCGAGGTCTTTGATTTCAACCAAACTATTTGGAAGAGTGATTTCTGCCAAACTGGAACATTCCCAAAAGGCACTCTTTCCAATGGTTTGAATCGTGTTGGGAAGAACAATGTTTTTCAGGCCCGTGCAATAATAAAACAGGCTGTCTGAAATCTCGGTAATGCCGTGGGGAATCACAATGCTGGATAAGGATCGGCACTGGGTAAATGCCCCACTTTCTATTGTTTTCACACTGCTGGGAATTGAAATTTCAGACAGGCTTCCACAATAGCGAAAAGCGTTTTTCCCAATGGTGGTTACCGTGTCGGGAATGATAATTTTTTTTAATTGAGACTGAGAGAGAAAAGCTTCATCGCCTATCTTTTTTACACCGTCAGGAATCGTTACCTCTGTATCGTTTCCCGTGTACTTTACCAAAACTCCGTTTTCAATTTGAAACGGGTTTATTTGGTCAGCATAGATTTCTAATCCGCTGACGGTGCCCATGATGACCAATATCAACAGACATGAGATCATCCTTACCACGTTTTTCATAAAATACGCCCTCGCTTGTCATTTTTAACAAAAGAGCTCGATATGTATCCGCAAAATGGAGCCTTTTGCTCAAACTATTATAGCTCAGTACGCTGCAAAATTTCAAATCCATTATCTACTAATAAATCATACGGATATTTCCTGTTGTATAAAAATCATTGATCCGATTTCAATTAAATATGGTATTTGAATGGCATACCGGAACAGAATGGGCAAAACAGCTGATATTAGTATGAGTCTGTGTTTCTTTACTTATAAGGCGTGTAAAAAGTTGAAAAAGCCCAGCCGAAAACAAATGCGAAGTGGCTTTGTCTTTGAAAAGTGAAAAATGGAATAAAAAATGAAAATTTATCAACCAATATTATCTAAAATAGGAATAGTTTGTTTGGTTTTGCTTCATGATAATACTATATTTTAGTATGCGAAAGGGAACTGCAACAATGCAAATGTTTCAAAGGCTGCCCCAACATATTGGGATTATTCCAGACGGAAACAGACGATGGGCACAAAGCAAGGGACTTCAAAAAGAAGATGGATATTCCCATGGAATTAAACCTGGATTTGAGCTTTATCATCAATGCGTGGCACTGGGAATCAAAGAAATTACTTTTTATGGATTTACACAAGACAATACCAAACGTCCATCCGAACAAACAAATGCATTTCGGCAAGCCTGTGTAGACTCGGTTTTAGAACTTTCAAAGTATGATGCAAATCTTTTGGTCGTCGGAAACACCAATTCTTCATTATTTCCCGAGGAACTGCTTCCTTATACCAAACGGGTAACAATCGGCAGAGGCCTTATCAATGTTAATTTCTTAGTAAATTATGGGTGGGAATGGGATCTGAATCATTCCGCACCGAATCACTCGGCCAAACCAGAGAAGCTAAGCCAAAGAATCGCGTCTTCAGACATTGCAAGAATTGATTTAATCATTCGCTGGGGGGATCGAAGACGACTGAGCGGTTTTTTGCCAATTCAATCAATTTATGCTGACTTTTATGTTGTGGACAAAATGTGGCCGGACTTTTCCCCGAATGATCTGCATCAGGCATTGGAGTGGTATCAAAAACAGGATATAACACTGGGCGGATAAGCTTTTATAGACAAATGTGTAAATATGATGGTGAATCTAATAAAGATGTTGCAAAACAAAAAGCCCCTTAACCGGAAAAATCTGGATAAGGGGCTTTTGTCAGTACTTGAGCAAAGAATTCATCGAAAAATCCAATTGTATTTTTGCAATTGGATTCTTTCCATAAATTTTTCTGGTGTACCCGAAAGGATTTACCGGTAGTTTAGTTACTTTAAGATTCATAGAAAAACAAAACTTATTTTAGAGAGAAAAAAGGCGAGTGCGGGGAAGAGTTCTCCACATCAAAAAGAACCCGGTTTCGGCTGGAATGTTTCGTTAAATCATTTTTGCCATTCAAACAGATATGCACTGGGTTAATTTTTGGGGGATTCGTGGATTTAGATTTTTCTTTCGGCTGGTTTATTTTACATGGATAGTTACCGATTCACAGAAGCACATCCGATTGTTCAGCCGCTATTCGAGCTAAAGTCGACTGGTTGCAGATTGAGTCAGCAATTGGCTCTTCGCAAAGTGCGCTGTGTGCAATTTAAAACCCACACATTTTGGGGCAAATTTCCGTATTATAAGCAAGATAGCTATTTGTATTCCCCCACCACTATGTACGGAAGGAGCACCCGGAGCGATGATTGTACAACTAAATAACGTCGACCTAACATACCAAGCGCCGGATGGAGAAATAGATGCGCTACGCGGGATTGATTTCGGAATTTTTGACGGAGAATTTGTCAGTATTGTGGGACCGTCAGGATGCGGCAAATCCACCTTACTGTCTGTTATTGCCGGGCTCGAGCCAACCTCGGCAGGCTCGGTATATGTAGATGGTGATGCAGTTACAGCTCCATCACCCAAGATTGGTTATATGCCTCAAAAAGACCAGTTGTTTCCATGGCGAACCATTTGGTCCAATGTTATTCTGGGGCTGGAATTACAGCATCAAAATACAGCCGAACGCCAAAAGTATGTCCATGCACTCTTGGAGCGCTATGGTCTGAGCGAATTTGTTCACAAAATACCAGCTCAACTGTCTGGGGGCATGCGTCAACGGTGTGCATTAATTCGCACACTGGCCACAGACCCCAAGATATTATTGCTGGATGAACCCTTTTCGGCTTTAGATTACCAAACAAGGTTGTCTGTATCCACCGATATCTATACCATCATTCGCCAAGAACGCAAAACCGCTTTGCTGGTTACCCATGATATTTCTGAAAGCATCAGTCTTTCAGATCGGATTATTGTTTTAAGCAAAAGGCCGGCTTTTGTAAAAGCCATTCATGACCTTGAAGATTTAACGGGAATTTCGCCTATGCAACGGCGGGATCATCCTGCATTTCGAAAGTACTTTAATACCATCTGGAAGGAGTTGGATATCAATGTCTGAGCCTGCCATCTCCCTACAGCGGAAAGCATATTTAAAAAAGAGAAAACAGACGAAAGCAGCCATTACCACACTGCGCATCGGCATATTAGTCGTTCTGTTTGCCAGCTGGGAAATTGCTGCACGGCTGGGTGCTATTGATGCGTTTATTGTCAGCAGCCCGTCCAGAATGTGGAATACCTTTATGAGCCTATACCAATCCGGTGATCTGTGGCTTCATGTGGGAACTTCGGTTATGGAGACCGTGATCGGTTTTTTGCTTGGTACGCTGGCTGGCACGGTGATTGCCGTTTTTCTTTGGTGGAGTAGCTTTTTATCCCGCGTACTGGACCCTTATCTGGTTGTGCTGAATGCCCTGCCCAAAACGGCACTGGGGCCTATCTTTATTGTTTGGATTGGCGCCGGCCCATCCTCTATTATTGCCATGACACTGGCCATTTCATTAATTGTTACTATTCTTGATATGCACAACGGCTTTTTGGATACAGATCCGGAAAAAATCCGTTTAATGCGCACGTTAGGCGCGAATCGAATGCAGATTTTATTGAAGCTGGTATTGCCGGCAAACTTTACTACGATGATCAATGCCTTAAAGGTAAACGTTGGTTTATCGTGGGTTGGCGTAATTATGGGCGAGTTTTTAGTTTCGAAGGCTGGCCTCGGTTACCTTATCGTCTATGGTTCTCAGGTCTTTAAGATGGACTTGGTTATGACAACGGTTCTGATTTTAGCGATAGCGGCTGCACTTATGTATCAGTGCATTCTATGGATCGAAAAAATAATGAAAAAACATATGGGAGTGACAGTATGAAAAAGTTAATTACGCTGGGATTCAGTATTGTGCTGCTGGTAACCCTGATTTCAGGATGCAGCCCCAAAAAAGAAGAAGTAACGAATATACGGCTGAATGAAGTAACCCATTCCGTGTTTTATGCCCCTTTGTATGCAGCGCTGGAGCTTGGCCTTTTTGCTGAGGAGGGCCTGAATGTTGAGTTAGTCAATGGCGGCGGAGCCGATAAGGTGATGACCGCAGTTTTGGCAGGGCAGGCCGACATTGGCTTAGCCGGCCCGGAAGCTTGCCTTTATGTTATGAATGAAGGCCGTGAAAACTATGCGGTCATATTTTCTCAGCTTACCAAGCGTGACGGTTCCTTTTTGGTTGGCCGCACTGACGAAGACTTTGCATGGGAAAATCTAAAAGGAAAAACCATTATTGGCGGCCGCAAGGGCGGTGTTCCTGAAATGACTCTGGAATACGTCATGCGTCAAAACGGTGTTATTCCCCATCAGGATGCCATAGTGGATACCTCTGTTCAATTTAATATGATGGCGGGCGCCTTTACAGGCGGCAGCAGTGACTATGTTACCCTGTTTGAACCCACTGCCACTGAGATAGAGCTGGAGGGCAAAGGCTATGTGCTTACCTCTATTGGTCAGGAAAGCGGGGAAATTCCCTATACAGCCTTCTTTGCTTCTCAAAGTTATATTAAGAATAACCCTGCCGTTGTGCAAAGCTTTACAAATGCCGTTGCAAAAGGTCAAAAATGGGTCCAGGAACATACCGCACGTGAGATTGCTGAAGCTTTAATGAATCAGTTCCCCGGCACCGAAATTGACGTATTAACTTTGGTTGCTCAGCGGTATAAAGACATCGATGCCTGGAACGAAACCCCCATTATGAAACAGGAATCTTTAGAGCGCCTGGAAACCGTTATGGAAACTGCCGGTGAACTGGATCAGCGCGTTGACTTTCATCAACTGGTAGATAACAGCTTTGCTGAAAAAGCTATCAAATAATCTTAGCTTATGGATGGAAGCAAAAAAGGTACTGTTATCAAAGTTTCGCACAGTTAGAAAGCAGAGGAGTGTCAGACGTTGCAAAACTTATTCCAAAACCAGTTGTACCGGCACCTGTCAAGATGCTTTCCGAACCTTATTGACTGCGCCTAACCCATAGCCGTAACAAAAAAGACTCACAAAGCTTTATTGCTTTGTGAGTCTTTTGGTGCCGGTGGTGGAAGCAGCTTTAGGGGTAGACTTTGAGTATAGCCAAACAATAAATGAATCAAATACTCTTTCCGCAAATAAAAACAGAATGGCCCGCGTAAGTATGTTTCAATATTACGACCGTTATAAGGCAGACGTCTATAAATCAGTTTATAGTAACGACAGCCCTAATGCTCCGATACAAACAACAAAAGCAGGTTCAACAACTTATAATCAACCTACCGACATTTTTATTGCGATAGAGTATCGAGATAATCCGAAACAGCCGGCTTTTGATTAGAATCACAGCATCAAATTGCCCCCTACTGGATAACTCCGGCAGGGGGGATACGTGCTTTTGTTTAGTTTTCTATTTCGGCAGGACATTCGGAATGTAAATGCGGCACCTAATTAAAGTAAGTAGTTTGGCGGCAGGCAACTCCATGTTGTTTTACACCTGTTTTTACTTCAAATTTAATGGAAGCATGGGTAATCTCTTTATAGCTTTCGGCATCATAAATCGTGTAAGTGATATAAGTCGTTCCCGGACGCAGACCGGTAACCCGGTAATTCCCATTTGGCAGCTGCTGTACGGACGCAATGCCATCACGTGAAGATGTCATCCTGCGAATTTTGATTGGAGCGTTACCTGATAGTTTTACACCAATATCATAAATATTCCCAGGTGCCATTGTGTACGTTCTAGTATCCATAGTCACTGCACCGCGATAGCCTCTTCCGTTGTAGAGAAACGAGCCGCTTGGCAGACGAATCAGATTTTCTCCGATTACACAGAAACTATAATTCTGACTATTTGCATATGAGTCTGCGAAAGAACCCTTTTTACCAAAAATGACAAGCTCGGGATAAATGGGGCGGCCGGTAAAATCATCTCTTTTGGGATTTGATGTTTTGTAAAACTCATCACTAATCAGCATGTTTTTATCGGGAAAAACAATACTTTTCAGGCTATAGCAATCATCAAATGCCCCATCTATTGAGATTAGAGTATTCGGCAGCTTCACCTCAGATAACGAGCTGCACTCATTGAAAACATAACTTTTAATCTGTGTGACCCCTTCGGGGATAACAATTTTTTGCAGAGAAGTGCACCTGTAAAATAATCTATAATCCAGAACTGGGGCATTCTTAGACAGTGTGATGTTGACTAGGCTACGGCATCCCTGAAACACTTCTAGACCAATGTATGTAACACTGTCGGGAATGACCAGATTTTTTATACCGGATCCTGAAAATGCCCCTTCTTCAATTCTCGTAACCGTATTGGGGATGCTAATAGAGGTTAGATTATGCAAATCGCTCATAGCGGTGATATTGATTGTTTTTAAGCCGGCCGGGAGAGCCACCGAAACAGCATCGTTATTCTTATATTTTACAAGCATATTGTTTATAATTACCATGTCGTTGGGATATTGCTCTAACCAAGCGCTTCTGGTAAAGGTATCCCTTCCGATTTTGGTAACACTTTTGGGAATCTGCACCTTGACAAGCTGCGCACAGTCTTGAAAAGCAGAATTCCCGATGCTGGTTACTCCCTCCGGAATGATAATCTCAGTTAAGGTGCTTTTTTCAAATGCCGAACTCCCAATTTTTTTAACCCCTTTAGGAATTTCCACTTTTGTTACTTGATTCATACGAAAAGCCGAAGATCCAATTTCTAAAACGCCTTCTGGGATTTTTACTTCTTGGCTTTCTCCTCGATAATCAACAAGAATCCCGTATTCATCAATCCAAAAGCCATCGGAATTATAGGTAGTCGCCCATACCGGCAAAGAAAAAGATATCATGCCGAATATAAGAAATAGTGCTAGCAAGAAAGACGTTGTTTTTTGAAATATTTTCATAATTCCCATCCTCAAATATGTAATGTTCTTGTAAAACCATAATTGAAAATGTCAATATTTGCAATGTATAAAATTTTCCAGTATTAGAGTAACATTATAACAAAAAAACCTGTCCTGCATTTTATACAGAGCGGGTTCAAAATTCTTGGGAACGCCGAATGTGCCGATCTTTAGTATTCTGCTGCAAGGCTTATTTGACATGAGAAAATGAAGATGCATTGCGTTTTTGCTGTCCAGATGTTTCATCCATTCCTCAGAAAACCAGTGTTGAGGGTTAGCCGGATTGCAGTTAAACCAAAACTAGACGCTTTCTTTTGATATATACACCACGGCAGCATACAATACCAGCTTCCGGCACGCTTGTAGTCATTATACCAATAATCTTTGCATAGCATCGCTGCTACCTTCAAACAAAAAGGACGGCCACAAAAGGTCTCCCAATATCCTTTTATGACATTCTTCTACAGTATTCTAATATCAAACATTGACAAGCCTGCCAAGAGCGACATAGTATGTACTAATTCTCTTGAAAAAGGAGGTTAGAAAATGTTTTGTAACTCTTGTTGGTGCAGGTGTAGGTGCAGGCGAAATTGCTACAGATGCTGTCGCTGTCGTTTTTGGTGCTAATGCTTTTAAGTGGGACGCTTGCGAATAAAAGCAAGCGTCCCAGCTTTTTATGGATTGCCCTGCGGTGTTCTGCCACAGGGTAATTTCAGAATGGTAGCAGCTGCGGCCAGACACGAATTTGATGCAGTAGTGATTTATCATATATCCCGTGGTTCCCGTAATGTGGGGAACTGATTTCCGTCGGTCTTGGGGAGCATTAGGTACTTGTTACCCGGCAAAAGTCAATTGCCCGTATGGCAGAACGTGCAAAGAAAGGAATCTTCTGCGGTGGGGTTCCGCCTTTGGGGTATGATATTGTAGACGGCAACGATGTAATCAATGAGCAAAAGGCCGAAATGCTTTGCGTTGTTTTCGATGCCTATGCGGATGGCGCTAGTTATCACGCTATTTCGGTATTCAGCTTGCTCTAGGAGTACCATGACAAGTAAGTGGATTCGAATATTGATCTGACACATCAATATTCGAATCCACTTACTTGACTTTACGCTTGAGATATAAAATTCCGATTGGTTTGACTCTAACGTAGCAGAACCAGAACAGCAGCCTCCGTAGGCTTCTATAGTTTGTGCATAAGAATGCTAAACAAAAACGCCTAAAAAGAAAGTCTGCACCCTCAACGCTCAATAAGGGTACAGACCTTAACATTATCCATTAAGTGCGTTAAAATAGCAGCGCACAAACGGTATTCACAAGTCATAAGCGGTTCTTTAACCCTTATGGCGCATGGTAGCTAACTGTTGGTTGCAGTTGGCTGCTTGTGGATGCTTTTTTTATTCACATAGTAATTATATATCAACATTCGGAAACTTGTAAACGTAATTTGTTTTAACTAATATTGTTACTATGAAATAGAAAAGTCTATTGAGTGTTTCCACTCCGTAGACTTGTCTTTATTAATATAAAGACAATCAGTTATATAAGGTTTTAAACTGAACAAGAATATTTCTAAATGAAGTGCATTCATTGAATGACGCTAATTCCTTTCATGATCATGTGTTCTGCCAATTCAGCCATATATTCGGGTGATTCTTTAAAATCATTTTCGATCCAGTTTTGAATCAGGCCAATGCACCCGGCCACGATGAACGAATAAAAATACTCAAAGTCCTGTGATTTTCCGGTGTTGAAAATTTGCACCCAGTCATTCAGACATCGGTATTTGATCAAATCCTTCAAACGGGTTACGAAAGCCAAATCCCCGTTTTTACTTAGAAGCGCCCGGCACATATCTCTGTTTTCTTCAATCAAATGAAAAATATCCAGAATCATCGGAAGCGGATTGCCATTTAACGCTTTTGCAGGGTGCTTGTCCAGAACATCGTGAAAGCTTTCAAATAATTCTTTTTCAATTTGTTCCACCATATCAAAGACGTCTTTATAGTGCAGATAAAAAGTTCCTCTGTTGATATCCACCAAGTCAGAAAGCTCACGTACAGTAATATCCTTCACACTTTTTTCTTCCATCAGTTTCGTCAATCCTTGGCGAAGCTGCTTTTTTGTTTTCCGAATACGCCGGTCAATTTTGTCAGTTCCCATAAATTTTCCCTCCTAATCAACATAATAATAGAAATCTGTTGATTATATAACTAAAGAGTTAAAATTGATTATTGTTCATTAACTTGCTTTTTATTATAATGAACTCGTGTTAATAAATCAATCTATTTTTATAAATTATTTTATTTAATTGAGGGTTGGGATGACAAATGAGCTTTATCGAATTTACGAACGTGGAACGTGAATATGTTGTTGGCGGCAGTGTGATCAAAGCAGTCAACGGCGTTTCGTTTCAGATTGAAAAAAATACCTTCAATGTGGTTCTGGGGCAAAGTGGGGCTGGCAAAACAACCGTTCTGAATATGCTGGGCGGTATGGATACCCCGACCAAAGGGTCTATCTGTGTTGGGGAAGAAGATGTTGCGAAAATGAATGAAAAAGAATTGACAGTTTACCGAAGAAATAAAATCGGATTCGTTTTTCAATTTTATAATCTGGTTCCAAATCTGACCGCTCTTGAAAATGTTCAATTGGCAAAAGAGATTTGCAGACAGCCGCTTGACCCAAAAGAAATGCTGGAACGGGTCGGACTGGGAGAGCGAATGAACAACTTCCCAAGTCAGATGTCAGGTGGAGAGCAGCAAAGAGTATCTATCGCACGCGCTTTGGCCAAAAACCCTGAAATAGTATTGTGCGATGAGCCGACCGGTGCTTTGGATTCTGAGACGGGCCGAAAGGTATTAAAGCTGATTCGTGATGTTGCTCAGGATATGGGGAAAACCGTGATCGTGGTAACCCACAATGCTCCCATTGCAGATATGGCTCAAATGGTAATTCACATGCGGGACGGTCGGATTTATGAGACGCGGCTGCAGGAGCATCCCAAAAACGTGGAGGAGATCGTATGGTAAAGGGAGCCTTATTCAAAAAATCGATACAGGATATGAAAAAATCTCTTTCTCAGTTTGTGTCGATTTTGATTATGGCGATGGTTGCGGTCAGTATTGTTGTGGGGCTTGATAGCATCTGGAAAACGCTGGAAACTCAGTCCTCCCACCTTTATGAGAGTGCTCATCTATCGGATCTCTGGGTCACAGTCAAAAATCCTTCTGAAACAAGAATGTGGAAAGTCGGGCAAATCGACGGAGTGGAAAAAGCGGAAAAAAGGTTGGTAGTCAATGCAACCGCCAAAATAGACGGTGAGCCGACACTCCAGGTGTATGCAATGCCTTCTGAAAATACGCTGGATGTGCCGTATTTGGAATCGGGCATGAGAGTCAGCAAGCAAGGGGCCGTGCTCGATGAATTGTTTGCGAAAGCCAATCACCTTTCTGTTGGGGATCGGATTACCATTAAAGTGAACGATAAAGATATTTATTTCACCATAGAAGCATTGGCGCTGAGCGGAGAGCATGTTTACTCCTTAAAAGACACTACTGCCATGGTGCCGAACCCGAAAAGCTATGGGTTCATTGTGGTTGATATCGATCGTATCGCAAGCGCTTACGGCGGGTACAAGCCATACAACCAAATAGCGGTACGGCTGAACAGCTCCGCTAAGGAACAGTCTATTCAAGAACAGATGGATCAGGTCTTCGGGGATGACCTGATCGGCATCATCACCCGAACAGAAAACAAAAGCATCAACAATGTGGAAAGCAAGGTTTATCTGTTTCGGACGTTATCGACTGTTTTCCCGTTTATGTTCTTTTTGGTAACCGCATTGATCACCCTTAGTACAATGACCCGTATTGTGGAGGATCAGAGAAACCAGATCGGAATTTTGAAAGCCCTGGGGTACAGTAAGCGGAGTATTATGTGGCATTATACCTCTTACGGAGTGTATGTGGGAACGATCGGCTCTCTGCTGGGCATCCTGATCGGACCGAATGTCATTGGTAGAATTCTAATTGATAAACTGAAATTTCTTTATACTTTTCCAAGCTATCAGTTAAGTCTGAATATTCCAAACATCGTCATCAGTTCCATTCTGATCATTCTTTGTACCGGAGGAATTTCGTGCTATGCCTGCACCAAGCTGCTGGGTGATATGCCGGCCGTGCTGCTGCGGGACAAACCGCCGAAAAAGGGAAGCCATATTTTTCTGGAGCGTATCCCTGAGCTGTGGAACAGGATGAAATTCAGCCAAAAGCTGATTGCCAGAAATACGTTAAAGAATAAGAGCAGAATGATTATGAGTATTCTGGGCGTTATGGGATGTACCGGTCTGATCATTGGAGCCTTCACTCTGTATGACATGGTAACGGGCATTTCAAAAACGACCTACGAAAAAGTCTATGTATATGACCAAAAAGTGATGCTGGAAGATCGCACAACGGAAAGAGACATTCAAAATCTTAATTTGGATGGAGTCGTTCAGGACGTAGAAGAGACGATGGTGCAGATGAATTCTTCCACGCAAAGGCGTATGGCCGGAGTGACGGTTCTTTCTCCTGAAAGCCCTTTGGTTCGTTTGCAGGACGCGGACGGGAACCTGATCACTTTACCGCAGGAGGGCATAGCTATAACCCGTAAGCTGGCAAAAATTATGGGCGTTGAAAAAGGTGATTCGATTCAGCTGAAGAGAAGTGACGACAGCTACATTTCAGTACCGGTCAACCAAATTGTCTATATGGCGGCAGGCCAGGGAGTTTATATTTCCAAGGATTATTGGGAATCAATCGGTCAGGATTACAAGCCTACAGCGGTGCTGGTGCGATGGAATACCAAAAACACCACTTTTTTGAACAGTGACTACGTGAAAAGCTATGTGGACAGAACGACGCTACAGACGGATTTTGAAGGGGGCATTACGGTAGTCTATATTGCTGCGTTCATGTTGATCATATCAGGCAGCATTCTGGCCTTTGTGGTTCTGTATAATATGGGGATTCTGAATTTTTTCGAGCGAGTTCGCGATCTGGCCACTCTGAAAGTTCTGGGATTCTATCCAAAGGAAATTCGGCCGCTTGTGTTGATGGAAAATATTTTTTCCACGCTGATCGGTATCCTCTTCGGTATTCCCATCGGAAAAATCATTTCCCAAATCATTGCAGACGGCTTTGGTGACGATCTGGATTTGATTGGCAGAATTACCTTAGATAAAATCATGCTGGCGGCACTCTTGACGATGGCCTTTGCGGCAATCGTAAATAATATCGTGTCCCGTAAAATCAAGAGCATCGACATGCTACAGGCACTGAAAAGTGTGGAATAATTCAGGAGGCTTTCATATGAAAAAAAAGAAATATTTGTCGGCTGCGTTAGCTGCCGCTGTTATGCTGACTGCCTTGACAGGCTGCAATAACAGCACTCAGGATTCGGGCAGCTCTCAGGCTCCACAGAAAACTGCCCAGAGCGACGACATTGTTGTATGGGGCGAAGTGAAATACAAGGATGAATACCAAATCAATATTGATTTTCCGTCCAAAGTCACAAGCGTTGAAGTGAAAGAAGGCGACCTTGTCAGCAAAGGACAGGTTCTGATCGGGCTTACTACCAGCGATTATCAGGCGGATTTAAAAAAGCTGCAAACTCAGGTGGATTCGAGCAAGGGCACCTTAAATCAGGTGGATCAAGAGGCGTTGAAATCGGAGATCAGTGTTCTGAAAAAGCAGATTGGCTATAAAACAACTGAGCTGCAGAACGGAACCAAGCCGGAACTACAGCTGCTGCAAAGCTCGCTGACCCGTGCAACGAAAGAAGTAAACGATGCGCAGAAGGATGTGGATAAATACCAGGGTCTGTATGACAGTGGGGTGATCTCTCAGGCGGAACTGGAGAAATATCAGGATGTGCTGAATGTGAAGCAAAAGGCAAAGTCCGATGTTCAGGAGAATATCGCGAAAACAAAACGCATGCTTCAGGAAGAGCTGGATACCCTGAATTCCACCTTAAAATATAAGCAAACCGAACTGAACCAGCAGCAGAATACAACCGATTCGGCGCAGATCGATTTGAAGGTACTTACCGATAAAATGAAAAAGCCCTACTTATCCGAAAATAATATTGTTTCGAATTTGGACAGCGGAATCGTCAAAGAGATCAATGTAGTAACGGGAGCTTCCGTTGGAATACAGTATGCACCGCAAAAGGTCATCAGCCTAATTGACCGCGGCAGCATCTATGTGAGCGCAGAGGTCCCGGAAGAGTTCATATCCCGGATTTCTGTGAACAGCAAGGTCACAATTATCCCTACAGCCAATCAAGAGATTAAAATCAAAGGAACGATTACACAGATTTCGAACACCGCGGTGGAAAAGGATGGAGCTCGTATTGTAAAGGTTCAGGTGAAGCCGGATGACAGCGGCAATGTTTTAAAGCCCGGGTTTACGGCTGATGTTAAGATCAGCAGGACATCAGAATCAGCCAGCTCAAAATAAGACAGGGGGAAAGGATATGAATTCGATCAAGAGGATTACGGCTTTTTCAGTCGCGGTATTGCTTTTTGCGGCACCGGGCCTTTCGGCTTATGCGGAAGAGGCTAAGCCGGCCGATACTTACGTAGTTCAGTATTCTCAAGTGGAAGGGATGGTGCTGAATGACAATTTACAGGTAGCAAATAACGAGCTTGCAATGGATATTTTGGATCAGGAAGACGAACTGAAAGAAAAGTATGAGAAAATTTCTGATTCAATTGATAAAACATCGGCGTCCCTGACAGCTATTCTCAATAGCCCGGCCACTTCACCCGATTTGAAAATAGTAGCGCAGGGCACCAATGTGGCGCTGGCCACGCTGTCTGAGCTTCTGAATGTACAGGAGGATATCGATGGTGATACTTATGAGCTGAAAGAATTGCAGGCGGAATTTTCGAATCAACAGCTTGTGCGTTCCGCTCAGAGCATGTTTTCTGTCTATTATCAATTGAAATATAACATTGAGCAGCTCAATCATACGCGTTCCGTTTTAAATGATGCATATCAGGCGGCACAGGCACAGTACAGTAATCAGATGGGGACTTTTCTTGCGGTTTCGGATGCCGAGCTGGCGATTCAATCTTTCAATAATTCTCTTGCGGATCTGGATAACCAGCTCAATTCCGTTTGCCAGCAAATGAATGTTATGCTGGGCCGCTCTTACAATGCGCAGGTGATCTTTGGAAAATTGCCTGCGCCGGATCTTTCATATGTTGAGAAGATTGATTTATCCAATGATATCAGTACTGCGCAAACAGCCAGCTATAAGGTCAGGATCATCAAAAAACAGCGTTCTATTCTGAATAATGATACTTCTCAGAATAGAAAACAAAGGGAAATAAAGTCTAACGAAGCCGATTTGGAAATGGAGAATGTGGCAGCTTCGCTAAAAATTCAACTTGGTAAAATCAAACAGCAGCAGGCAGTATTGTCAGCTGAGCAGGCAAAAGCGGCAAATACGAAACTGAAAATGGAACAGGGGAAAATGAAGTATGAGCTTGGCTTTCTTTCGCAAATGGAATATAACAAACTCGTCAGTGATTGCTCCGCACAGGAAACAACGGTAAAAACGGCATCTGCCACATTATTTTGGCAAATAGAAAATTATAAATGGATCCTCAAAGGACTCACTGTGTCTTGAGAATAGAAAGAATTCGTCGGTGACGAATGGCTCAGACTAAATCGTTTCTTGTATTGGTACAGACCAAAGGTGATTGGCTACAAGACCAGGCAGGACAAACCCTTTTCAAAGAACAGTATTTATTTAGTCTTGGACAATGAGAAGTACAAAGGTACTTATGGGTTCAGCCAGATTGCTATGAAGACCAGCAGAGGAGAAGAACTGGAGGATGCCGAAAGCCAGATTCAGAATTGTGACGTGCTCTTAGAAGAATATCGCCGCAGGAATCAAATTCCCACTATTTCAGCAGAAGTCAGTAGAGCCATAGAAAATGTAAAAAGAAACTGTAAGCAGAAGGATCGAAATAAGCTGCAAAACTTCATTCGCAAGTACGTGGAGCGGGTTACAGTCACAGAAACCACAGTAGAGGTCGCCTTTCAAGCGGCCTTTTTCTATTGTGATGGAGAAAAGAGGGTTACTTATCACTACTATGTAACGGAATCTGTCAGCACCATAAAATATCCGGCGCAAAACCAGTGGTACCGGCACCTGTCAAGATGCTTTCCGAATCTGATTGACTGCGCCTAAAACATAGCCATAACAAAAAAAGACTCACGAAGCAATGAAGCTTCGTGAGTCTTTTGGTGCCGGTGATCGGACTTGAA
This sequence comes from Clostridium minihomine, assembly GCF_900240385.1. Lineage (GTDB taxonomy): Bacteria > Bacillota > Clostridia > Oscillospirales > Acutalibacteraceae > Faecalispora > Faecalispora minihomine. Next base: position 38,442 of record NZ_OEQH01000006.1, read on the forward strand.
CCGATACCCTGTCGCCAGGACTGGATTTTGAGTCCAGCGCGTCTGCCAATTTCACCACACCGGCATGAACAACGTGCTTTATTATAAACTATATTTTACAAAAAATCAAGTATTCTGTCTAAAAAATATTTTATTTTTTTCACAGAAAAGCGCTGTGGCTCCAAATGGGCATCACAGCGCTTTTTTAGGGAATGGTTATTTGTCTTGCTTTTGGATCCCGCTGTATACAATTCCCCGCACGGCGTCCACGGTAACGGTAGTTCCGCTTTTTAATAGTTTTGTTGCGTGTTCGGCGTTGACAATCACCGGCTTATCCAATGCCATGCCGACAATCGCCGCGTGAGAGTTCAGCCCGTCCTGTTCTGTTACGATGGCAGAGCTGATTCGCATTAAATCTACCATACTGTTGGTGGTTTGGGGAACGACCAGAACATCACCGGGTTTAAAATGTTTGCGGGCCTCTTCTTCGGTTTGGCAGACACAAAGATTGCCACAAACAAAACCACGGGTTGCGCCTCGTCCGGAAACTAACACATCCCCAACCAGCTGAACCTTTAACAGATTGGTTGTGCCTGAAAAACCCACAGGAACACCGGCAGTGATGACCACTACATCGCCGTTTTCCACCAATCCGTGAGATTTTGACACATTGACCACATGATCAAACAGTTTATCTGTGTTCACCTGTTCTTCCACCATAACCGGGATGACGCCCCAAGAAAGATTCATCTGACGGCGAACCGTTTCGCTGGTGGTGCCGGAAATAATGGGACAGGCAGGGCGATACCTTGAAATCATGCGGGCGGTGCGGCCGGATTTAGAAACGGTGATGATAGCTACGGCGCCTAAATCATGAGCGGTGGTGCAGGTGGCATGAGAAATGGCAGAGGTGACGTTCAACGCTTCCATGTTGATACGCTGGGCAAATCGTGCCTTATAGTTGATGTCTTCTTCTGTGCGCTGGGCAATGGTAGACATGGTTTTCAACGCTTCGATGGCATATTTGCCGGCTGCGGTTTCTCCCGAAAGCATAATGGCGCTGGTTCCGTCATAAATGGCATTGGCTACGTCAGTCGCTTCTGCTCTGGTTGGGCGGGGATTCTTCATCATGGAATCCAGCATTTGTGTGGCGGTAATCACTTGTTTTCCAGCGTTATATCCTTTTTTAATCAGGCGCTTTTGAATCACAGGGATTTCTTCCAGGGGAATTTCAACCCCTAAGTCTCCCCGTGCTATCATAATTCCGTCTGTCACCCGGATGATTTCGTCGATATTGTCTACGCCTTCCCGATTTTCAATCTTTGCGATGATTCGAATGCTGTGACAGTTTTGTTTTTCCAATTCGCTTCTCAATTCCAGAATATCATGGGCGTTGCGGGTGAAAGAAGCGGCGATAAAGTCAAAATCCTCTTTTACGGCAAATGCAATGTCCCGTTTGTCTTGTTCGCCGATGAAAGGCAGCGATAACTGAATGCCGGGAACGTTGATTCCTTTGTTGGAAGAAAGGGTTCCCCCGTTAATGACAGTACAGTGAATGTCGGTATCCGTACAAAAATCCACTTTCAGTTCAATTAGTCCGTCGTCGATTAAAATACGGGAACTCGGTGTGACATCCTTTGGAAGATCCGGGAATGTAACGCTCACAATTTGATCCGTGCCGGGCACGTCCCGGGTGGTCAAAATAAACTCTTGCCCTTGCTGCAGGGTTACCTGTGGACTTTCAAAGCGCTTGACTCGCACTTCAGGACCTTTTGTATCCAGAAGAAGAGCGATCGGAAGATCCAGTTCCTTGCGCAGCTTTTTTACTGTGTCAGCACGCACTTTCTGCTCTGCGTGGGATTGATGGGAAAAGTTTAGCCGGGCAACATCCATTCCGGACAGCATTAGTTCGCGCAAAATTTCTTCCGTGTCGGTTGAGGGGCCAAGGGTACAAATGATTTTTGTTTTTCTCACAATGAATTGCCTCCATTCAGACGGGCGGGTGCAGTTGAAAAGCCCGATGTTATGAACCTTCAGACATACTTTTTCAAGTTAATACTACATCAGATTATGGAAAAAATCAAATGCCTATTAATTATTTAAAAGAAAAATAGATTACTTTTTCCGATTCCAAAGACATATTGAAAAAAATTGTGATTACATATAGAATAGAAAGAAACGGAGAAAGTGGCATCCGATTTTTGGCCGGAGCCGGGGAAACGGGAGAGGAGTGTGCATTTTGGGTCTGTGGAAAAACGGGAATCAGCGGGAAAAAATTATAAAAACTCAACCCAGCTGGAGAAGTGTGAACCAGATAAAACGACTGCGGATTATGATGACCGTGGTGGCGGTGGTGATTCTGCTGTCGGTGGCGGCAGGGCTTTTTTTAGTTTGGTATCAGCTGCACCCTGTTTTGGGTTTGGGAAAGGATTCCTCATCCCAAACGTATTCGGAGCCATTGGAGCCGCAGGGCGAAAGCACTGCGCCGGATGTGCTGATTCTGGTGAATAATGATAGTCCCCTTCCCAGTGAATTTTCTGTGGATTTAACAGAGCTGGACGGAATTCAGGTGGACAAACGCTTGGCCGAAAGTCTGGAACAGATGCGCCGGGCAGCCGAATCAAACGGAGTAACCCTTTCGCTGACAAAGGGATATGTTTCCGCAGAACAGCAGCAAGAGCAATATCAGCAGAAGGTTCAAGAGCTGGTTCGGGCCGGATATACTCAGGTTCGGGCTGAGGATGCGGCGGCCACCATTGTGGAGCGGGGCGGAAGAAGCGAATATCAAACCGGGCTTGCGGTGGACTTTTCACTGACAGGCAGCGGACAGAATAGCCCGGAATACCAGTGGTTGACGGCAAATGGGGCTGATTATGGGTTCGTTTTGCGGTATCCGCCCAAGAAAAAAAGCGTAACCCAAAAGGAAGAAGAGCCCCAACATTTTCGTTATGTGGGGAAAGAAAATGCCCAGCGGATGCGCCAATTGGGGTTTTGTTTGGAGGAATATAGTGCTTATCTTTCCAAACAATTGAAAAAATAATATTTTTCGCAAAGAAATACTTGATTTTTAAATTGTTTTGTGCTAGAATCCATTTGTTATACTTGTATAGAAAAGTTGTACTTTCGTTGAAAGAGGTGACAGGAATGAAGGAAGCAATCCATCCGAAGTACCAGAACACGACCATTAAATGCGCTTGCGGAAATGAGATCGAGACACGGTCTACCAAAGACAACATCCGCGTTGAAATATGCTCTAAGTGCCATCCGTTCTTTACCGGTAAGCAGAAGCTGATTGATACAAGCGGTCGCGTAGATACATTTAAGAAGCGTTACGGTATTCAGGAGAAATAATCACCTGAATCGGCAGGCGGAAGTTTTAGTCTGAAATTATGGAGGCGGCGCAGTGCGCCGCCTGTCTTTTTATCAAACCTTTTTATGGGGGCAGGCTTATGACAGAATATAAAACCGTCAGCCAAACCGCATCTGCGGAATTTGTCGAGCGTCGTTCACGGTTCATCGGTTATGCAAAGCCGGTGTCAACCGAGGAGGACGCGATTTCTTTCGTTAACGAAATTCGCCAAAAGCATTGGGATGCCACCCATAATGTATATGCTTATTCCCTTAGGGGCGGGCAGCTGCGCCGGTATTCTGATGACGGCGAGCCGCAGGGAACGGCCGGCATTCCGGTGCTGGAGGTTCTTCAAAAATCTGGAATTGTGGATACCGTCATTGTGGTGACCCGCTATTTCGGCGGGGTGATGCTGGGGGCTGGGGGACTGGTTCGTGCCTATTCCCATGGGGCATCCATTGGGGTGCAGGCAGCAAAGCCGGTGACGATGCGCCTGTGTAAGCTGATGAGCCTGACTTGTGACTATTCCCAATATGGGCTGTTGGCGGCGTTGATTCCGGAATGCGGCGGTGTAACCGATAATACGGATTTTTCGGAAATGGTATCCATTTCCTTCCATATGGCAGAGGACGATGTTCCTTTGTTTTTTAAAAGGTTGGCAGATGCCACCAGCGGCACGGTTGAGGCCGACATAACGGGAGAAAATTTTTTTCTTTGGAAGCAGGAGAATTAGGCTGTCTGTGCGTATATCCTTATGAGAGGATATCAGGTGATTGCAATGACGGTAAGAGAAAGAACTCAACTGATAGAAGAGCAAATTTTGTCACCTTCTGCGACTTTGTCCAAAAACACCAAAGGACGTGTGAGGCCGGAAGAAGAATGTGAAATGCGTACGGCCTTCCAGCGTGACCGGGATCGGATTATTCACTGCAAGGCGTTCCGGCGTTTAAAACATAAGACTCAGGTGTTTCTGTCGCCAGAGGGGGACCACTACCGCACCCGCCTGACCCATACACTAGAGGTTTCGCAGATTGCGAGAACCATTGCCCGGGGGCTTCAGCTCAACGAAGATTTGACAGAAGCGATTTCTCTTGGGCACGATTTGGGGCATACGCCCTTTGGGCACGCAGGCGAACGGGTGTTGGATGCACTTTGTGAAAACGGCTTTCGTCACAATGAGCAAAGTGTCCGCGTGGTGGAAAAGCTGGAAAACGAGGGCAGGGGTCTGAACCTGACCGAAGAGGTGCGGGACGGAATCCTTTGTCATTCCGGCGATAAGATGGCACAAACCCCAGAAGGCCGGGTTGTGCGTTGGGCAGACAAAATTGCCTATATTAATCATGATATTGATGATGCGGTGCGCGCGGGTGTTTTGTCAGAAGATGAAATTCCAGAGCATATTACCCAGGTGATGGGCAAGCGCCGTTCCATGCGGATTGACACTATGGTGAAATCGGTAATCCGTGCCAGCCACGGTGAGAATATCACCATGGAAGAACCCATTTATCCGTTGTTTTTGGAACTGCGGAAATTTATGTTTGACACGGTTTATTTTAATCCGTATGCCAAAAAAGAAGAGGCCAAGGTTCCTTTTCTATTAAAGACTCTGTTTGAATACGCCAGAAATCCGAAGAATTTGCCGGAGGATCTGCGTCTTACGGCAGAGCAGGAAGGGATTGAGCAGGCTGCCGCAGATTATATTGCCGGCATGACAGACCGGTATGCGGTGGAACTGTTTCGGGAAATCAGCGTCCCAAAATCCTGGGATCATTGAACAGTTGTGGATAAGGGGGAAAATCATTGGCTCTGCCGGAAGAATTTTTACAGGAGCTAAAAAGCCGCAGTGATATTGCCGATGTGGTTTCTTCCTATTTGAATCTTCGGCACAGCGGCAGAACCCTTTCGGGGCTTTGCCCTTTTCACAGCGAGAAATCGCCGTCTTTTCATGTGTATCCGGAAAACGGTTCTTTTTACTGCTTTGGCTGCGGTGCCGGCGGGGATGTAATAACCTTCGTGCGCCGCATAGAAAATCTGGATTATATGGAAGCCATCCGTTTTTTAGCACAACGAGCGGGGATTTCCGTACCGGAAAACGAAGCAGATCAGGGGCTGTCTCGGGCAAAAGGACGGATTTTGGAAATTAACCGGGAAGCTGCCCGCTTTTACCATTACCAGCTGATGCAGCAAGAGGGAACATCCGGGCGGGAGTATCTGCTTGAGCGTGGACTGACGCTTCAGACCATTCGGCGGTTTGGGTTAGGGTATGCTTTGAATTCCCGATTTGCTTTGGTGAATCAACTGAGCAAAAAAGGATATACACCGGAAGAGCTTCTTCAGGCGAATGTGGCCTCTCGGGCTTCTACCGGCCGGGTGGTAGATCGCTTTTTTGCCAGGGTAATGTTCCCCATTATTGATTTGCGGGGGAACGTGATTGCTTTTGGGGGAAGAAGCTTGGGGGATGGAAAACCCAAATATCTGAATACTTCGGACACTTTGGTATTCCATAAAAGCAGCGGATTGTTCGCCATGAATTTTGCCAAGAATCATTCCAAAGACGGGTTGATTTTGGCGGAAGGCTATATGGACGTTATCGCGCTGCATCAGGCGGGCTTTCCCAATACCATTGCCACTTTAGGCACGGCATTGACCGTGGAGCAGTCCAGGCTTCTGGCTCGTTACACCGGTGAAGTGTTTTTGTGTTATGACTCGGATGAGGCAGGGCAAAAGGCATCATCCCGGGCGATTCCGCTTTTGCGGGATGCGGGTCTAACGGTGCGGGTGCTAAACCTGAGCGCCGGCAAAGATCCGGACGAGTTTATCCGCTCCCATGGGGAGCAAGGGCCGGCTCGATTCCGTCAGCTGATGGAAAGCAGCGGAAACGACGTGGAATATCGTCTGCAAAAGCTGCGGGGACGTTTTAATTTGCAAACCTCTGACGGAAAAGTGGCGTATTTGATCGGTGCGGCAGAACTTTTGGCCACCTTAGACAGCCGCATGGAGCAAGAAATTTATGCAGGCCGCCTGGCGGAGGAAATCGGGGTGGAACGAAGCTCGATTTTGATGCAGGTGGAGAAAAATACAAAAAAAAGAAAAAAAGAAAAAGATCGAAAAGAGTTTCGCGCCTTCCAGCAGCAGACTGCCGGAATACGGGATACGGTCAACCCGGAAAAAAGCCGTCACCTGAGAGCGGCGAACGCCGAAGAAGCGTTGATTGTCTATCTTTTTCAGCATCCGGATGCGGTACAAGCTCTCTCAGAGCTGATTCCGCCTGAAAAATTCATCACATCATTCAATCGTCGTGTATATACAGTCATTCTGGGGAAGATTAAGGATGGCAAGGCGTGCGGCCTTACAGACCTTGCGGCGGATTTTTCTGTGGAAGAAATTTCTGCCATAGCGAAAATGCTGGCAGATTACCATCAGGTGAACGTGACTGCTCAGGACGCGAAAGAGTACCGGAATGTGATTTTACAGGAAAACGGCAAGCTGGATCCACAGGACGCAAGTTCTGCGGAGCCACAGGACATTCGGGACTATCTGCGAAAACTTAGGGAGCAGAAAAAATAGGGGGATACAATGGTTATGGAAATGCCTGATAAGAAAACGGTTATCAGAGATCTGATTGAGTTAGGAAAGAGCAAAGGACAGCTTTCCACAAAGGAAATTCTGGACGCTCTTGGCGAATTGGACTTTGAGCCGGAACAAATCGAAAAATTCTATGACACTCTGGAAACTCAGGGTGTTGAAATTATAGAGGATTTTGCCAATTTGCCGCTGGAAGGACTGGAAATTCCGACAGGGGAAAGCGAAGAGGTGGACGTCTCCCTTGCCACAGAAGGCATTGCCATAGACGACCCCGTAAAAGTGTACCTGAAAGAAATCGGCCGGGTTCCACTTTTGTCCCCAGAGGAAGAAATCGATTTGGCGATTCGTATCTCTAACGGTGACGAGGCTGCCAAGAAAAGACTGTCAGAAGCCAACCTGCGTTTGGTTGTCAGTATTGCAAAGCGGTATTTGGGCCGCGGAATGCAGTTTTTGGATTTGATTCAGGAAGGAAATCTGGGTCTGATCAAAGCCGTTGAAAAGTTCGACTATACCAAGGGATTTAAGTTTTCCACTTATGCTACCTGGTGGATTCGTCAGGCCATTACCCGTGCCATTGCGGATCAGGCTCGTACCATTCGTATTCCAGTTCATATGGTGGAAACAATTAATAAAGTAAAAAAGGTGTCCAGTCAGCTGCTGCACACCAATGGCCACGAACCCACAGCCGACGAAGTGTCTTTGGAGCTGGATATGCCCGTGGATAAGGTGCGTGAAATCATGCGGGTGGCTCAGGAGCCGGTATCTTTGGAAACGCCTATCGGTGAAGAAGAAGACAGCCACTTGGGGGATTTTATTCCCGATGATGAAGCGCCCGCCCCTGCCGATGCGGCTTCTCACACCTTGCTGCGGGAACAGCTGGGCGAGGTTCTGGATACTTTGACACCGCGGGAAGAAAAGGTTTTGCGCCTTCGCTTTGGGCTGGAGGACGGCCGTTCCCGCACCTTAGAGGAAGTGGGAAAAGAATTTAACGTAACCCGTGAGCGAATCCGTCAGATTGAAGCCAAAGCGCTTCGCAAGCTGCGTCACCCCAGCCGCAGCAAAAAGCTGAAGGATTTCTTGGACTAAATAAAAGGAGCGGCGCCATGCATATGACATTAGAAACGGACTATGCTGTCAGAATCGTGGATTTGCTGGCGGCGTCCAATCAAAAGGTGGATGCGCGCGGCATTGCAGAAAGCACCCATGTGCCACTTCGGTTTGCGCTGAAAATTTTGCGCAAGCTGGTTTCTGACGGCTTGGTAAAGTCTTACAAAGGGGCTCACGGCGGCTATGTACTGGCCCGCCCGGGCAGTGAGATTACCCTGCGGGAAGTGATCGAGTCGGTGGAAGGGCCATACATGATCAGCCGGTGCCAGCAGGATGAATATGCCTGCACCCACCAGGCTTGCCGGTATCACCGCATTTATGCTCAAATTTCAGAGTCGGTGCGGCAGCAGCTGGATTCTTATACGTTTTCTTATGAGCCAACTTGCAGTCAGCATTGTGCTTGTGGGGAGAACGAGAAGCAGGAAACTACCGGAATTCATAAATAATCTGACAGAAAAAGAAGAACGCCGGCTTGATTGGCTTTTGCCAAACCTGACCGGCGTTCTATTATTTATAGTGTGTTGCTGTGAATCATTTATTTTCTCTTTTTTAGTGCATTTTATAAAGAATAATAAAACAAGATGATATCCTGATAGGTGTTATCTTTGCTTAAAAATCCCTGGGGAACGGTGCCGATTTCAATAAACCCCAGTTTTCGGTATAGCTGAATGGCATAGGTATTGGTTTTTACAACTGCATTAAATTGCAGCAGGCGAAATCCCATCAATCGGGCCTGCTGTATAGAATGTTTTACTAAATACTCCCCGATTCCCTTGCCCCGGCTTTCCGGAGGAATCATATATCCTGCATTGGCCTGATGCCCGCATCGGCCCACATTATTGGGGTGCAGTATGTATAACCCGGCTACCTTGCCGTCCAATTCCGCCACGGCAGTGAATGTTTGCTCCCCAAAAAAGAATTCTGCCTGTTTCGGCGTTAAAAATTCGGTTTGTGGGAACGAGGTTCCTTCTTCAATGACGGTATTCCAAATATCTGTTAATGCCGGAAGATCTTGTTTTTGATATTCCCGAATCAATAGGTTCATGCTGCACTTCCTGTCTTTGTTTCGCCTATTTTTTAAGCAAAGTATAGCATAAGCCCAATTACATGACAAGAAATTTTAAAGTTCTTTACTCTTTTCTGAAATAAAAGTAAAAAACGCTTGACATTTTAACAGGAGAATGGTATTATATTTAAGCACTCTTGAGAGAGGCACTGAGAAAAAATAGTTTATATCGCGGAGTGGAGCAGTCCGGTAGCTCGTCGGGCTCATAACCCGAAGGTCGTCAGTTCAAATCTGGCCTCCGCAACCAAACAAACCTAGTAACCATCCGGTTGCTGGGTTTTCTTTTTGTCTTCATTTAATTTTAATTTTTAGATTTGGTCGTTATTGCTTTTGAAATGGTCATTTTTTATGACTTTTTTATTTTAAAGAGAGCTGGAAAGAAAATGACAAAGCAAGTAAAGAGATGCCATAAATTCACTGCAAGTGTATTATATAAATAAATACTTGATTATTTCGATTTTAGGTCGATGTATTAATAAGATTGTAATACTGTCATTCGGGAAGAGACAAAGATTCAGTTTCAGAAAATCTATATAAATAAATTTTAATGAATTAAGGATGATTGATCATGGCAATGTGGTTATGGATAATTCTCTTAATTATTGATGTTCTGTATCTTGGAGTTTCTGCTTATTTCACAGCATATTATATAATAGGATTCCTGCCTGATTATAAAGCTAGAGCTTTGAGTAATCAAGAAATAATTAAAATTAAACAAGATGGTATAATTCATATAACAGAAGAAAAATATGCTAAATTGATTAAGTCAGAAAGGTATATAAAGAGTAGTTCTAAAAGAAAGTCGTATTCTTAACCATTTTAAAAGATCAACCTATTTCTTTATAGCTCAATTCTTAAACGATAGAGATATAGTTTTTAATATTTCACTTAAGAAAAAGAAATTATATACGAAAATACATATTAAACAGTTGTCAGATGAACAAATATCATATCTCTATATTCGTAGACATGATAATGCAATAATGTATATTGGTGATTTTACATTTAAGGATTTTAACCAAATACTAATTACACCTATAATGTTTAGCGATGAGAATCGCAATATTAAACATTATCTTAATATAAGAAATTTAAAATTTATTGGAGTATGTTTTATTCTAGTTATTGCACTTATAGTTATATATCAAATACTATTTATAATAATAGTATTTGCAATTATGAATTTAGTTTATTAATATACAGTTTGTTGATATAAGCATATTTTTTGATTAACAGTGCTAATGCAGGCGTTTAGTCACTATTCCTTTCAATACAATTGATCCACTAGTAAAAAAATGTAGCTTTGCAACACATCCGGCTTTTTTTATGACACGATTTACGCGTGTGGATAAAAGTATTCGGAGATTTCGGAGGCCTTAAAAAACATATACAAAATACGCTCTATAAAAGTCAAAGAATATTTAGAGAATGTGGTGTATGTACTCAAAAAGAGACTTATCCAACCGGATAGGCCTCTTATTTTTATGCCTGATTCTTTTTGTAGCCGGGATTCAATAAATCTTGTAGGGTGTCGGCGGCTGCTTCGTTTGCTGACTTAATTGCATGGGCATATATCTTGCCGGTAGTTGTTTCATTGGCATGACCAAGCCGCTCCGCAACAGTTGTGATTGGTACGCCACCAGCAATTTGCAGTGTAGCGTTGGTGTGCCGAAGTGAATGTATTGAAATTGGCGGTAGATCCGTTGTCTTAATGAATTTACGGAACCAATCGCTAACCACGTCTGGATTAATTGCAGAGCCATTCTCGGCAGTGAATATGCGATTGCTATCTGCCATCTATCACCCATTAAAAGACGTTGCTGGGTCTGCCAGAGCCTGTATTCCTTCATCATATCAATTGCTACCATAGGGATTTTAATTACCCGCTGAGAGGTAAAGTTTTTAGTAGTATCCTCGAAGATCCCTTTCTTTGAAAGATAAAGGGAGGAGCGGCTTACGGTAAGTAGTGCATTATCAAAATCAATGTCCTGCCATTCCAATCCGCACAATTCCCCACGACGTAGACCAGTATAAAGTAGCAGCTTAACAATAGTCTTACAATTGCTGTCGGAAACACTGGTAATTGGGTAGAGATTCAAAAAAATCTTAATCCTGCTGCTGTACACGAAACAGATCCGGGAATTTTCCAGCATGAACTGGTGGATGCGGTTATTGAGGGTAACCTCTTGATTATTGCCAATCTTAAAAGAACGGTGAATGTGTGAAAGTGCACATTTCCTATTTACCAAATGAAGAACAAAAGGCTGTTAATGTGTTTGAAGTTGTGCGAAGGTTTATCCCTGGGGCAAGGGTACACAAGCACATAAGTAAGCCACCGTTTGTTCACTTGTATCTAACTACAAAGCCCTCTGCAAACACACAGGATACCGAGAAAGACAGTTTGACATAAACTTCATGTTTTGGTACGATAAAAATACAAATTCAAGCACAGAGTACCGCCAATAGGCAGCCATTTTAAAGGCATGGGAAACAGCTTAACCAGCTGCTATCCTATGCTTTTTTTCTATTTTTATGGTCTCACAAATCTCACTATACTCGCGCGTTACCGTGTCCACTAATTACCTTTGGAGGGGTGAGATTTAAAATCGCACCCTTAACCTTTCTTAGGGTCACATACCAGTATTTATAAGTGTCAAAGGAGTACCTAACCATGGAAACAAACGAAGAACTAGCCCTACGTGTAAAGGCTGACGATAACGAAGCCGTGGCGGCTCTATGGGAACAAACCAAGAAGCTTGCCTATAAGTTTGCATTGCAATTTTATAACCGCAGTTTATCATCCTGTGCATCCGCTGGGATTACCCTTGAAGATGTTCAACAAGAATTATTCTTGGTTGTATTGGATGCTGCCAGAGCATTTGACCAAACCAAGGGTTTCAAGTTTACATCCTTTATGAGTTTTCATGCAAAGAATCGGTTTAATGGTCTTATCGGGCTTCGTACAAGCAAGTCAAAGAATGAGCCACTCCACAACTGTATGAGCCTTGACGAGCCTATAAAGGGCAACACTTACGACATGAAACTATCTGAAATAATTATAGATCAAAACTCAGAAAAGCCTTTTGAAGATGTCCTGGACAATCAGAAAGCCAAAGAATTAAAAGCTACAATTTTATTGGCAATGGAGCGGCTTACCAACGAGCAGCAAAGAGTGATTCAATGCAGGTATTATGAAAAAAAGACATATGATGAAACTGGTGCTGATATTGGAAAGAATAGGTCAATGGCAAGGCAGTTAGAAGCAAATGCACTTAGAGAAATGAGACGGTCACCGTTCTATAAACAGTTGGCCGGATTCTTATATGATGAACTAGAGAGCGCTGCATATAAAGGAACCGGGTTAAAATCTTTTCAACATACATGGACAAGTTCTGTAGAGCGTACAGCAGAACAGATTGAGAGAGTGGAGCGGCTTTAGAAAAGTTCTCTATAACGAAACAACTCCAATATGAGGTAAGTTTTCATTTGAAAAAATCCCTCGCGTGCGTGAAGTTTATTATTGTCATGAACTATTTCGAGTTACAGCTTTGATTTCCCTATAAAAGATCACTGCTTTAACCCCCTACCCTCATATACGCAAGAAGAATATAATTTGTCTAGGACCCTAACGAGTAACGCCCTCAATTTAAAAACACTGTTTTTTCTACCCGGGGGTAGGGCTACCGTCATTCAGAACATAAATAAAGAGGGAGCATAGCCGCTCCCTCAATCTATCTACTATTCTAAAATTCTAATGTGTTTTTCCAGTTCTTCTATCTCGTATCCAGAAATCAACTGTGTAAGAACCTCTGCGGAATGACTTTCTCCATAATAGCTGTCGAAACTGTCATAGTATTTTCTCCGGTCCGCAAACTTAATGTTGATTGGCAGCAGCCCAGCTTTGATTAATTCAAAGTTTAGAATCAGCCTGCCAGTTCTTCCGTTTCCGTCAATGAACGGATGGATTCCTTCAAAGCGCAAATGAAATTCTGCTATGGCTTCAATGATGTGTTTGCTTGCTTTCATATCCTTGTAGTCACTAATAAGCCGCTCCATTTGCACAGGGACAAGATAAGGCTGCGGTGGTTCATGAAGTGCCCCCAAGATAGTAACCGGTAAATTACGGTACACACCACGGTTTGCTGCATCATTCATTAGAACCAACGAATGAATGTCTTTTACAACACGCTCTGTAAGAGGTGTCCCAGCGTCTGCCAGCGATATAACATATTCAAAGGCGTCTTTATGTCCTATAGCCTCTAAATGCTCTCTGAGGGGCTTCTCGGCAATGGTAATGCCTTCCTGCAATATAAGAGCGGTTTCTCTTAGAGTAAGTGTGTTACCCTCAATTGCATTGGAATGATAAGTGTTTTCTATCATGAACTCATCCCGCAGCCGTTTGATCTCTGCTGCATTTAGGGGACGCATAGTTTTTAGCTTGGTCTGTAGCTGGTCTATCTTAGTAAAGTCCATGGTTACACCCCTTGTATATTTAATGAAAACGCAACGCCGTTTGTATACCAAAGATAAAATTTAACTGTTGGAATTTTATAAGCCTTGTTCACAGCTCCCATTTGGTGCCACATCAAACCGAAAGGAGCAATATGGTTATCGAGATAGGCTCGTAAACCTTCTGGGGATACTTTCATGAATCTTGCGGCTACTGGTAAGGGAATCAAATCAGGATATTCCTCTACCAATTGATTAAGCTCACACAGCTTGTCAATGATAGGTTGAGGAACTGTTAAAGCATCCTTCAAACTATTCATTAGAGGTATCCTCAACGTATTCCATAATGTCACCTGGTTGACAGTTAAGTAGTTCACAGATAGTAGAAAGATTCTCCCATGATACTGGTTTTCCTTCACGAAAACTTTGAAGTGTAGCTTCTCCAAGTAGTTTTTCTTTTCTAATCCGATAAGTTGAATATCCAGCCTCTTTAAGCGCTGCAATGACATCTATTTTATATGTTATAGGCAAATGATTCTCTCCTTTCATAGGCTTAGTATAACACAAATATACACAAGAAACAAGTGTTTGTTCTCACTAAAGCATACACTGATTATTTGTGTATAAAGTTAATTGATATACACAAACTTTAAGTGTATAATAAGATTAATGAAAGGAGTTGTCACCAGTGTTCAATCTTCAATTAATTTGCAAAACAGCTAATGCCCTAACCAAAGTTGGTCATAGCCGCTCCCAAGCATTTGTATTGGCATGGGTTATGGCAAAAGGAATGAACTCTAAGGTTACTGGCGTTACCCATGGAAAAAGGCAAACTGCCCTGCAAAGGCTTTTGCGATATGACCCGGCAGAGGTATCGGTCCATCTACACCGAGAGCCAGAAAATTTATATGATACCAATGCAGTTGCTGTTATTGTGTCTGTGCATGGTCGTGGAGCCTATAAGATGGGCTACTTGCCCTCACCTATAGCTGCGGTAATTGCCCCTTTGATAGACACAGGAAAGGCAATCCAGAGTATGTACCAAACTGTGAAAGGGGGGTATCTGCCAGGTATGAATTATGGCCTTGCAATCCAAATAAGAATATAGGCGCTCTACACACCTACCACAGCTGCAGAACGCCTATCAACCACCGGAGCGGTTCTATAAAAATTACACTTTTATTATAGCTTAGCCGCTCCACAATTTCAAGAAGGAGAATGAAGAATGACCGTTAATGATTTATCCCCCAGAGATATAGAACTACTAGAATATATGAATTTAGCGCGAGATAACCATTATGAAATTGGCCTAGCAGGGGAGGTGCTAAAGCAATTCCCAAACTTTACTATTAATAGTACACCAGAAGAAATATCAGAAATGATAGATCAAGAAATCAATAGTGCAGCTTCAAAAACGGGATATGATCCTGCGGATCCACATCTTCTTCAATATAAAGAATTTTTGTTGATAATTTATAAGCATGTACTTTCGGGTTATTTCAAAGGTTTATTACACTATCATTTTACTCAAGACGAACTTGATGAAATGCGTATGCTATGCAAACAGGATACAGAGCAAATCGGTGCTTAATAAATTGGGGAGTGTAGTGTTAATTTATACAAGTAATGCTATCACAAAAAACTATTTAAAAAGGAGATATAACTATTATGATTGAGAAAAAAAGCAATTTTTCAAATGATGTCTGGAGTTGCTTTAATTGGATTGATCCTATGATTTATAATGCTGAAAGATTATTGCAGGGATTTAATGAACATCACTTTGATAAAAGACCGGAGCTGTTTGAGAGAGATGCACAAGCTAAGATTGATTTTATTTATAATTATGAATATATGCAGGTTCAACTTCTGACTATCAGTGATTTGTTATTTGAAATCAGATTAAAATGTGAATTTTTGAGTGGAAGAAAAGATAATCCAATAATTGCGGCACGAATTCGTAATGAGGCAGAAATACAAAGTTGGCTACAGGAACCTGAACCTCCCAAAATAGAAGCCGATAAATTGGAATCTAGAATCAATCTGCTGGGTGAAAAAGAGAGGTCGCTTATAGTTTCTTATTTAGAAAAATTATTAGAGGCGCAAAAAGATGGAGCTGCATAGGGGATCTAGATTCAACAAAAGGAGCGGTTAAAAGCCGCTCCCAATTTTATATTACGGCTTT
Source organism: Clostridium minihomine (assembly GCF_900240385.1). Taxonomy (GTDB): domain Bacteria; phylum Bacillota; class Clostridia; order Oscillospirales; family Acutalibacteraceae; genus Faecalispora; species Faecalispora minihomine. The sequence goes on from NZ_OEQH01000006.1 coordinate 54,159, forward strand.
GCTAAAAGATTTAGATTACTCTCAATGAAGCCCGCGGTACGAATTTCGTATACCGACCCAATTCAAAAGGTTTGATGGTTGTTACCTAATCTGGATACATGATGCTAGTGGAGTCTCTTACGAAATTTAGGCTACATTATTTATTGTAGTTCTTCTGTGAGGTATTGTTGAGTTCACCCCTCATATACTTTAAAAACGCTACTTTGGGGAACTTTATTCTTACCTCCGAAACGATTGTAGGAAACTCGTAAGGCCGTTCTTTTTTAGCTATAGATAAATGAACATGGTCTCTAATATCTTGAGGGTGCATACCTAATACGGCAGCTATTTCAGACGGCACCAAAAATTCTCTTTGCAGAAATTCAATCTCTTTTAGTGTCACTTTATGTTTCTCCTTTTTACGTATGTTAGATGCTAGCCAATTTATATTGCCTTAGCAAACAGATGTTATAATCACCTTTTCCATCACACCAATAAGCGTGTATCATGTCTACAAACTCTGTTTAAAGGTCCTTAAAATCTCAAAATAACTGTCCTACTTTTGTCGTACATTTGTCTTGTTTTTTTGTGCTGCTTTTGTGCTAACTCTGTGCTGTGTTTGCCATGTTTTTTGCTGTCACTTTGCTGTAGGACTTTTGTCCTATAGGTGTCCGGACAATGTCCCGGTTTTGTTGTAACTGTGTGGTGATTTTGTGGTGCTATTTCTTCACTTTATTTTCCTCAATATAAGTTCGTAAATCATCTTTAGTTACACGCCACTCTCCACCATGCTTGAAGGCTGGCAATACCCCATTACGAGAGAGCCTCTTTAAACAATCCACCGATGATCCAAGCAAAACCGATGCATAAGGTAAATCGATAATTACAGGTACATTGTCCCAATCATACACATATTTCGTTCTTGCCATAAGTACCTCCATGATTATATTAATGGTATACCAAATGGCTACCAAACCTCAACCATAGCCACAAGTGATAACGTGCTTCTGTTTTAAGATACTGATGCAAAACTTATGTGCTGTATACTACTCTTCGCAACTAGCTGGGAAGAGCTGTCTCTACATTACGCAAATGCTCTGGCTAATTGTTCTGCTGTTATAAAAGTATTGAGCCCTTTTCTCGCTATACTCCTAGAGCATACTCCCATAATCAAAGAGGCCTCTTTCTGAGTGTAAAGTAGTTTTTGAGGGTAGAGTTCATCTGCACGTTTTCTGATTCTCTCTAAAGTATCGCGATATAGTTTTTTTTCCTTAGGCATTTTTTGCTCCCCATTTCATTCCCACAAGTTGGGAACAACATATTTACTCGTAGGATACCATTTCAAAAGTGCTTTGCTGCCTTTCACACGCATAATACAACTCTATCAAAATTTGATCTAAGGCTTTTTGATCAGCTTCGGTCATTGGCTCTATGACGGTTTTCTTGCCAGTATGTAGATTAATGTCAACAATTATAATACTCACCTCCTTCTTACTTCATCGGGTGGGGATAGATTTTGAGTAATTTTGGTATTTTAGATAAATCTTCAATGTTTTCCACAGTATAGAATCAGATTCTTTTCTACATAATAAAAGGAAATTTGCAAATATTTTATCCCATTTTCTGGTTAAATAAGTTTTTATATTTTAAGTGGAATTCTTGGTCTTTATTTGGACGTTATTTGATCGTTATTATTGTGAAATAGGACTTAATAAGAATTAAGATTAATTTAGAAATGTGTTAAAAAACCTCATTAAACCTAGAGATTTTTAAAACTAGAATAAATGACTATAAGAAAATTCAGGCACTCATAACCCGAAGGTCGTCAGTTCAAATCTGGCCTCCGCAACCAAACAGGAAAAAACCGTTGGAATTTATCCAACGATTTTTCTTTTTTCAGTTCAGCCGTCGGCTATGCCGGTGGCTTTTTTTATTTGTTGCTTTTCAGGTTTCTTTTGTCATCCGTTCCCTTTTATCGATCAAATGATTGATTTCATATGATTTCCCTTCTTAAATTCGTAATCTTACATTTTTTCATTATTGGGGGAATTATACAATGAAGAAAAACGATTGAAACAAGGTGGGGGACTCTGGGCTATGATTATGGCTGTCGGAAAAAACATACAGCGTAAAGATGCGTGGAAAAAAGTAACTGG
>NZ_OEQH01000007.1 GCF_900240385.1 Clostridium minihomine
CCTGGCCGGTTTCCTGTTGGCCAAGTGATGGCCAGCTGCTGCCAGAGCTCCAGGCTGCACCCGGGGAAGCTTCAGCTGGTCGGCTCCAGGATGTCCTGGCCGGTTTCCCGTTGGCCAAGTGATGGCCGGCTGCTGCCAGAGCTCCAGGCTGCACCCGGGGAAGCTTCAGCTGGCCGGCAAGGATGCCCTGGCCGGTTTCCTGTTGGCCAAGTGATGGCCAGCTGCTGCCAGAGCTCCAGGCTGCACCCGGGGAAGCTTCAGCTGGTCGGCTCCAGGATGTCCTGGCCGGTTTCCCGTTGGCCAAGTGATGGCCAGCTGCTGCCAGAGCTCCAGGCTGCACCCGGGGAAGCTTCAGCTGGTCGGCTCCAGGATGTCCTGGCCGGTTTCCCGTTGGCCAGGGAATCGCCGGCAGTTATTATAAAGGCATTTCAAGTTCATCATTAATTTCTATTTCCTGTGCTTTTTTCCTTTTCTTTTGTGAGGAAATGTATAGTATTGCTACAACAAGCAATATCAGCAATATTAGCCCGATCATGATAGGAACAACTGCTTTTTTAAAATCGAATCCTGTCACCTGCGTATATGTTGCTATTGCTTCTATTGTGTATTCTTTGGCTCCAGAAGTGTCTGGCAGCTTTACTGTACCTTCGTAATTTGCTATAGCATTATAACCGGGGGCATCTGGCAAAGGAATTGTACCAGAGTAACTAGCTACATATCTAGCTACATGCCGTGAACCCGTAGCTTTAGCTTTCCGGTGCATAACCCCATCAACATCATACGGATCACCATCCCATTCAAATTTGGAAATTTTATAGTCTTGTGGGGATAATTTTAAAACATTAAGCAATTCTGTTTCACACCCTTCGAGGGCAGGAGCTTTTGCAGAATAAGGAACAACCTTATCACCAATTTTGTAGTATTCAGCATCATAGATGCTAAATACTAGCGGGATTGTTAAATCGTCTTTCCATGTCCAATCATCTGTTGCTTTCACAGAAACAAGTGATAATGTTGCTTTAACTACTTGTCCTGTAACCGAATCTTGATATTCCACATTTTTTTGCTGTATCGCCTTTGGAATATCAGAACGATAACCATAATCAGTTGATGCCGTAAGATTGTATTTTCGTCCCGTTATCATGATATTCTGGTAATCAATACCGGAAAGCTTCAAATCTAAATTAATATTATTTTCCTTTAAATTAAGTATATCGGGTGCTTCAACATCCTTCTTATATAAGTTATCGTATGTCACAGACCTTTTCACTACCGTATCCAGTAATATGTCCTTTTCGGTTACTATGTTGTAGATAACATTCTGTAGTTCATACTTTTGGCCATTATCTTCTTTGGTATCCGGAAACGCTTTTTTCACTTCTGGATCTTGTGCTGTATAAATCTGTATTTCCTCAATATTATTCTCCTTTAATTCTGCGCGAATAGCAGAACCCTGTTCCACATTTACCTGATCACTTGGGTGAATATTACTTACACTTATTGCACCCGGTAAAGGAGTCAAGAAAGTAGAAGGCAGCACTAAGCATATAAGAAATGAAATTATCCGTTTTTTCTTTTTTCTATTATTTTTAACTGTGAGTAACAGCAAAGAAAATCCGGAAAGTAGCATAACCGCTGCGGCTATAAGAATTTTCATTGGATCATCTCCTGTCTTTGGTATGCGAATTTCACCTAAAATTGTGGTCGGCTGTTCGTCCCCTTTACCAGAAATACTATCCTGTATATCAGGGTCAACCCAAGAAGGATTGATACTGCCGAAAATCGGTTCATCCTTCACGGACATACGGATTGTTTTCTCTGACTGAATAGTAAACTGATATGCTTTCAGGTCAAGCTTATAATGTGCCGGCGCAGAAATTTCTTTCAGCGTATAAGTGCCGCTTGTCAACGGCTTACTTTTTGCCCATCCCTGGGAATCAGTTGTGAGAGTATCAACCAACGTCCCAGCGGAATAAATACCATATACCGCAAAGGGTAACAATTTACCATCAAAACTACTGGATTTAACAATTTCAAGTATGCCATTTTCAGGAGTAGCTGGAGTAGGAGGACCTACCGGCGGAACAACTGGCCGCGGGGGTTTACCTGGTTTATGGGGCTTATTAGGTACTTCTGGCTTCGGAGGTTCATTTGTGGTAACTTCTGTGCGGTTGACGAAAGAACCGGATGTTACCTGTATGGTTAAGTTTGTTTTGTCTGTATCAGGATAGAAGGCGAACTGATTAATGCTATCGTCTTTAATATACCCATCGGCCGCGGTCAACTCCTTCAGGTAATAATCACCTATAGGTAAATCAACAATACTAACGCCCTGGCCATTATTAGTTACAGAAACAACTTGTAATAAGGTATCCTTTAGAATAACCACGGTTCCATCCTTAGCACTAAGTAAATCTGTAGCTGCATACAGTCCAAAGGTAATTTTTTGATATAACTCACTTGGCGTAGGAACTAAGTGCTTCATTTCTTCCTCTTTTGTGTAACTATACTGGAATGATTGTGTTAAATCCAATGTATACTCCACTGCATCATCTGTAGGGGTTGGTTCTGGAGCCGGCGGCGTTGGTATTGGGTCAGTACCCGTTGTTCCATCTTCACCCGGCTTTTCTTCTGGTTTGGTTAAAGTGAAGTTAAATCGTTCTGTTTTGCATTCTACTTCTTTTGGAGCAATAACCATAATTGCAAAATAATCACCTGGCTTTAGCTTCGTTTTCAATAAGGCTTCTGCTGGTGTGGTTGCTGCCAATGTTGCAATAGGTGTGGTTGCTGCGGTATCTTCTTTTGCATAAATTTTGACTTTGGATCCAGACCAATCCAAAGTTTTTGTATTAACTGGCTGAACCAAGTGTTTAATGAAAGAAGCCTTTACATGTTGTCTTTTATTTTTGGCTTTAACAAAAACCATTTCCAAGGGGGAAAGGGTAGGGGCTTGGTTTGGTTCTACTTTACCAAGGCGAATGGCTTCTTTGGAATAATCAATGTTCGTCTTTGTTATGGTATTGTTCGGATTTTCTGCCGTAGGCTTTTGAGGATTTAAAAAAGGGTCAGAAAAGTCAAAAGGAATATTATGTGTATCCTTAATTTCGAAAAGTATCTTTTCTGTGCTTAATGTATATCCTACTGGAGCATACAATTCTTTCAGATAATACTTACCGCAGTAAAGGTTTGAAGTTGTGGCAAGACCGTTTGCATCTGTCTGAATGGTTTCAACGAGCGCATCCTTTTTCAACAGCGTATCAAAAGTAAAGCTTATGGTATGAGAGAAACGTTCATCCACCGTATAAGAAGCATTAAGAACTGAATTTCGATTTTCTCTAATGGTCGCATCAATATCTAAAGCCTTAATATCTTCAGCCGCATACACTCCATAAATCGCACCCGGTATATTTACAACTTCGTAGCCTGGCGTACTGACTCCTGTTTGCGGATTTTTCGTAATGGATATCAGACCTTCCCCGGTTTTGTGAAGCGTAGCATTTCCAAGTACCGGATCATCTTGGAAATAAACGATGATAGGTTCCCCTTTCGGGTTACTCTCTCCATCAAACACAAAATGCACTGGTTTATCTGTCAGATAATACCCACTATGGCTATGGATCTCATAGATATCATAGCCATCTTCGCCATACTCCAGAAAATCAACTAAGCTGGCCGTTCCCTGTAAGTCTGTTGTGCTGCCATCCGGATTTGGTTTACTTACCACTTCTCCGTAAGCATTCGTTTGCCATACATTAATATTGCCTAGAGAAGCATTATTGCGGTTATCCTCTACCCAACGTTTCCGGGTGCAGTCCCAAACCTTAAAATAAAAATTGTTGAGAGGAATCAGCTTTCCGGAAACAGAATCTTGCTTTAGAATACGCACATATCTTTTTGTTGTTTGATTCTCGATATTTAGCGTAACTGTTAGCATGTCCACTGTATCGGGTGCTTTTCCGTGAGCATCAATGTATTCCTGCAAATGTGCAGAATACACGTTTTCATAATCGCCAATTTCATCACCATCGCCGTTTAAAGCGAAATAGTTGATAATAAGGCTACGCGCTCTATTTTCAGCAAATTGTTTTACTTCTGCGCTGGTAAGCAGCCGGCCGCCCTGAGATAATATTTCATCATCATAGGGATTGCCGTTTTCATCCTGCTCGTTGCCGTACCTATCAACATAATGCTCTCCATCCAAATATTCATAATAATAATCTAATAAGGTCTGATATTCATTTTCTGTCATGTATCCATCATAGTAATCCGGATCATAATCATTCCGGGCCTGTACGTCAGCTAAAGCCTGCATCTGCTTTACGTCGTCTATAGAAATTGGAGCATCGTCAGCTGACGGGGGGTTATGTTCCAGGCCGAGATTATTATCATTGCCTCTGCCATCACCACCGATTACCGGTACAAATTCTTTCGTTGGTTTGTACCAGGTTACCTTTGTATCAACCCATTGTTCCACCGGCATCGGCCTGTCATATCCGGTCAATGGCGTTCGTTCTACAATCACATACTTACCATATGGTAAAACAGGAGTCACCGCAGTTCCGTCAATCCCTGTTTTTACCGTAGCTACATGGCCAAGTGCATTATTTGCATTTAACAGCATTTCCGAATCTGTCATGGTATGTCCATCAATTTTACTTTTCCGGAATATATACATTTTTTCAATGTCCGTTTCCCCAGCTTTTTTCGGTGTTGCACTGGCAAGGTAAACATCGAAAATGACACCCGGAACGGGCATTTTGGGCTGGTTATCGTCCTCATAGGGATTACCGTCAATATCTTTCTGAAGGAATTTGTTAATCTTAATATAACCTTGTTTTACCTTATTAGTGCAAATAAAAGGTAAGCTGCTTTTCCCTCCTAAAACCAGCTTTTCCCCATTCATTCCAGTCACCAGGGTATAAGTATCAGTGACTTCATTTTCGTGATCACCGTCAAACTCAATGACAAATTCCTGATACCATGGCTTACTTCCGTTGGTATAAAGAAGATATCCCACTGGTGCGTTGGTTTCCTCAATTGCATAGTGGATTCCTTCTTGCAGCTCTCCGGACGTTGCGCGGCCGTTGGAACCCGTTGTCAAGGTTTCGACGGTAGAACCATACGGTCGGCCGTCATCGTCATGCCCTTCCACCGCAAATATTTTAAACTTTGCTCCAGATAGCTTTCCGTCACCTTGCGGCGTTTTCCCGGTACTTACATCCCGCTTTTCTACTGTAATTCTACCCTTTTGCTGGTAGTTATAAAATTCAAAATAATCTGTGTCTACTTCTCCATCCGAAACACTAAATTCTATTGGTTCTTCTCCGGTTGTTTCGGGGGTAAGATAGTTACTAATGCGTTTTCCATTTAAGATATAGCCGCCTTTGGTGGCATATGTTCCTTCCTTTTCTTCGATATAATAATCACCATCACCTTTTACACTGAAGGTGAAAGAACCGTCGTCGGCCGATTTAATCGTTGTTAACTTTTTAGGTGGATCAAACTCTTTTTCTTCCTCTTTTACCGTTCCATCTTTTTTATATGTTTCTGCCCGGCGGGTCTGATACACAACAAAGGTCGCACCACCCAGGCCGCCTTCATCCTCATATTCACCGTATTTTTGGCCGGTTATAACTGTTTTTACCGGCTCTTCCTCTTCTTCCTCTGGTGGCGGAACATCCGGAACCGCCACTTTGGATAATTTGAAATACAGCTTAATCGGGTCAGCTTTTGCCTTTCCCAAAAGTATCTGATTATCTTTTTTATTAAGGTCAGCATAAACGGTTGATGTAGTTTCTCCATTTGCAGCAATATCTGAATTAGTAGCGTTTTCTATTGGAAAAATTAATGAGTTTAATTTCGCTTCATCTGGCTCTGTCGTTCCAAATGTTACTCGTATCCCTTTTTTTCCACCGCTATCCATATGAGAAAAAGTTGCGCCGGCCTGATTCGCTTCCGAGGAATCGTTTAATTTAGCAATATCCATTGCATTCCAAACGCCTGTTGTATCAATCATTTCGCCATACCATTCCCCGGTAGTGGCATCTTTGGTTACTTGTGTGGTAGGCGCGATTGTGCTAATAACGCTGGAAAATGTAGGTGCTGTAAGGTATCTTAATAATTCAGCGTTTATTTTTTTATAAGCACTATTGAAACTACTTGCATTAGGCCCAGTTAAGCTTTTCTCTAATATTGTATTTGTAACTTTACCAGTGATTGCATTACGATATCCCAAAATGACTTCCCATATCATAATTTGTTTGGCTAGGTAACTACCATCATCATCATCATCTGAACCAAAATACAAAATCAGTCCAATCATTTGTTGCTTTGTTTTACCGGCTTTATTCCAGTATGATTGCCCTGACATAGCACCTAATGTCATAGATGCACTCTTTAAAGGAGCGCCAGGCTGTAAGCAATAAGCATCCTCCCCGCTTATCCGAATTCTGGTTACACGGCTGCCTTTTAGCCATTGATGCGTAGTTCCATCTACCGTGTTTTTCAAAGAGATAGCTTTGTTCCATTCGCCCAAAGCTATACCAGTGACATTCTGGCCGGAAGAAGCCAATAGCTGAATTGAGTTAAAGCTTTGCTTGCTGAGATTAGCACTTAACAGTTTTCTGGTTTCTAAAGTTTGTATTTCTTCAATATTGTAATCCGTATCCACCGGTTCACCATCTGTAAATGAAATTTCATAGCTGTACGGTGCAAAAGATAAAATATCTATATCAGGATCATCTATGAAGTACCGCCATGTTTCATCGTCTATTATCAGCTCGTCCCCTTCAATGATATCCGAAAGACCTTGTATCACAACATCAGATTCGTTTTCTTCAGGATTAATTAGGTTTGTTTTTTCCTTCGATTTTTTCTGATTGATTTCTGGTTCACTTACACTGGAATCAGGGGCACCTTCCTTTTCTTTTTCCATATCCGTTTCTGATTCATCAGAATCATGATCCTCTTTATCTTTTGACTGTTCTGAATCTGAAGAATCTTCTTCTAATTCCTCCTGTTTTGAATCCTCATTTTCTGATTCAGATTCTTCTTTCATTTCTATGCTTTGTGACATATCTTCACCTGCTAAGGATAATTCCAAAGCCAAGGCTTCAATCGGCATCACGCCGGTTAGAAGCAGCATCGCTAAAAAGAAAGAAATTACCTTTGTTGCTACTTTCTTCATGCTTTCATTCCCTTTCTCATTGTGTTTACCATAATTTGGCCGCAAAAAAGTAGGACATTCCGAATGGAAAGCCCTACACAATTAGCAAGCCACATGATATAATGAATTTTGTCATGTAAAAATGCTGATTGGTAGTATGAGTACCATTTAGCTACTGGGTGTTGTGTTCCCGCACAACACCCAGCATGATATTTTTTATTTTAAAATCCTAAACGTTTGGGATTTTAGCCGTAAAGTACATAAAAAAGATATTCTCCGTTTCCTTTACTGATAAAAACAGGTTTGAATCGGATGTCGCTTCCTTTAGCGCCATATGCAACACCCGTTTGGTATACTGATTCCACCGCTTCTAAGCAATTTTTTCTAAGCCAATAGCTGTTATCATATTCATCAGGTTCAATGGTATAATCTAAGGTATCCCCAGGCATCCAATAACTTGCATTAGAGTCACCATATCCACTGTTAAGATTTATATTCGTTATGACGAATGAATCCGTGTACACCATTCCAAACCTTTCCCCTTCCGCAATCATATCCTTTAAGATTGCATTCACATTGTAGGGTCTGGCATAGTTGGGGTACATAGACTGCCGGGCAGTTGTTGTACCAGAGGAACCACCGGAAGCAACAGACCGGTAACTATCCGGAACAACGGCATAGTTAGAATACGCTGTTTCGCCCCCTTGCTTTACCCCTTGCTTTACCTCTACCTTAAAGGACAGGTGGGAGCCGCCCACTTCGGCTACAATATAGGTTACGCCTTCCTTTACTGCTGTTAGACGGTACTTATCGGTATTTTTGATAGGTGTCATTTTTACAATACTACCTGTTCGGGAATCGGATATCTTAACGTCCTTCTGTGTCAGGTTTCCTTTCAATATTACTTTAAAATCATATATGTTTCCTGGGGCCATTGTGTAGCTGCGGGTGTCCAGTTTAAAAGCCTGGTTTGCTTGCTCATAGCTGTTGGCTGCAACAGAAGTGCTGAATATGATTGTTCCAATTAGCGCAGCAGCTAATGTTCTCAGTTTTTTCTTCATACTTAAATCCTCCGTTTACTAATAAAAATCCCTTATTCTACCTTTCTAATAATCTAATAATGACTATCTATAAAAGAAAAAATATTTAAAAAATTAAATACTAATATTAATATCGGTTATATTTACTAATAATTAAATGATACTTTTAGAAATATAAACATTTCCAAAATTAACTATTGATTAATTTTGACTAATAGGTTTGAAAAAAAATAATTTATACTTTACCTATTATCTAAATAGGAGTGTATAAATTGATTACATTTCGACCACTTCGAGAAAAAATGTTGCGTGAAGGAATATCGACTTATTGGCTTATAGGTCAAGGTATCAATAGCAGTACACTAGCTAAAATTCGCCACGATGGAAGTATTACCTTAAATACTTTAAACGATCTATGCTCTGTTCTTCAATGCCCTGTCTGGGAAATCATAGAATTTGTAAACACAGAATCAGAAGAGTAAAGAGCTTTTGTAATTTGTTCTTGTAAATTCTTTAACTTATCTGAATCCATAAATAATCGAATAACATTATTCCCCTGTAAAAAGTAAACTGTAAATCCATCTGCGGATAATTTAGATATTTGTGTACTTTGTATCTTTTCATCATAAAAAATTGATACCATAAAAATTCCCCCCCTTACAAAATCCTAAATGATCTAGTATGCCTTATAAAAATTATATCACATTATTGATAAATGCACTAGAAAATATTGTCAATAATATTACTCAAATCCAAATTTCCTTTTTATTTCATGTCCTTTTCGATTAAAGATTAATATAAGCATTCAGGCTCATGCCGAGCGATTCGGCGTGAGCCTTTATTCTGTGTCCGGAACATATTCCATTAAATCCCCTGGTTGGCAATCAAAATACTTGCACAATCGGTTGAGAGTATTTCCGTCAATGCCACTCGCCCCACGTTTTAGTCGGGTGAGCGTCGCTTGCGCTATAATTGGGTCATCCATTTTTCTCAACTGGTAGGATGTAAGCCCGGCAGCTGCCAATTTATTAAACAAACGCTCATAAGATATCATTTTTACACCTCCGTTTTAATAATACCGAAAACACATCACTAAAGCAAGTGACACATTGCACAAAGGATTTGTCACTACATTTGGTGATGTTGCCGGTTGATTATCACTAATATTAGTGATATAATATAATCACAAGGTAAGGAAAACAAATTTAAGGGGGACGTAAAAATGAAAAACATCGTAACATTGTTTGGGCTGGAAATCGACGTAACTATTAACGAGGGCGAAACATTTGAGTACACCACCAGCTGCGGGGACATATACGAGCAAACCGCAATTACTACAGATGGCAGACTGGTTGCTTTCGACGAGGCGATATGCGCATGGGTGCAACTTAAAGCATGCGCTTAAACAAATAAGCCGGGCCGGGCGGCAAATCCCGGCAGAGAAAGATGGTGCAGAAATGAGAAAGTACAGCGAAGAGCAGAAAGCCTACATGATGGCTAAAGCAAATCTAAAGGTCATAGAGAAAGTACACGACGCAGCGGAACGCGCATTTATCCTTTGCCGGGGGATCGTCAATCCTGACGGCACGATCCCTGAATTGATTTACATGATTGAGGACGACACCGAATTGGAAACGGTTGGCACAGAGTTTGACGCAGTACCCGAAAATAAACAAATGTGGACAGAGATACTTGCGGCGCGGGAAGCGCTCAAAATTGCCGAAACAAAGCTTTTAGATTACGCTTTAAATGCCGTGCCGATACCCCAAAAAGAAAAAACTATTCTGACGGAAAGTGCAAAAACAAATTACACCACACGGCAAAAGATAATTGAAATCGTAATGAATCTTGATGTTTCAACCTTACCAAAACACTGTATAATTGCTTTTTAAAAAGAGTAATTACAATACAAAAACGCGCCAGCAAGCATATATAGGTTGTTTGCTTGTTTTAAGAATATATTAAAACCTGTTTTAAGGACTTGTTTTCGGTGTCTGAGAACCCGCATAAATACTGGGCTTGTCCAATGTACTTAGGGACATTGATTTGCACACTTAGGGACATTGATTTGCACACTTAGGGACATTGATTTGCACACTTAGGGACATTGATTTGCACACTTAGGGACATTGATTTGCACACTTAGGGACATTGATTTGCACACTTAGGGATATATTTGACAATTGTCCCTAAGTGTGATATTGTAAAAATCGAAAGGTGGAATATTATGGCAGTTCTCAAAAAAAGTTACCTTGTAAAAAAAAGGAATGTGTTGAATGAGATCCGTGCAAATGGTATGACCTTGCAGGAACTTCGATTCTTGAGCATATATCTAAGCAAAATTAATCCAAATGATTTCAGCACAAGGGTGGTACGCTTTCCTATTAATGATTTTAGAGCTATTATGGAATTGGGAAGAATCAATATTGATTACTTGAAAAATATCACAGATAGCCTTTTAAGTAAAATTATCCATGTGCCAAAAGAGCGCGGCGGATATAGAGGCGTTCAACTTTTCAAGTATTGTGAGGTGGATGTTGATGACAATGATGAATGGTATATCGAGTTCGATGCTCATGATGAGGCTCTGCCACTCATGTTTGAGTTCAAGGACAAATATTTTTCTTATCAGCTTTGGAACGCTTTGCGCCTGAAAAGTTCAAATCAGCTCCGAATGTATGAAATTCTAAAACAATATGAAAAAATCGGTATTCGGATATTATCTATAGAACAATTAAGAGACCTCTTAGGTATTGATAAAAAAGAATATAAGGCTTATAAAGATTTTAGGGTACGAGTGCTTGATTCTTGCCAAAAAGCATTAGAAAAAAACACGGATATTACTTTTATGTATGAACCTTATGGAAAAAAAGGGAAAGGTGGAAAAATTCAATCTTTGAAGTTTTCCATTAAAAAAAATACTAATTACATAGACCAGCTTACGCTTGATAAATTTATAGATCAGAATAGAGGGTTTGAGGATAATTCAGTTCAAAGCGAACCTGAACCTTATGAAAGCCGGATTCAATTTCTTTCAGATGCTTGCGATAATGAATTTACGGAAAATGAAATGACGGTTTTATATAATTTGATGACTGAATGCCTACCGTATGAAATTATACACGATGAATTAAAGTGCTATAATTACCTGATGCGTAAGTACAATGAAATGAAAATGCGAAACGAAAGAACCAAAATTCACAACCGTTTTGCTTATATAAAAAGCATTATCGGAACAGAATAAGAAAAAAACAACGGCCATTTTGCCGTTGTTTTTTTATAGCAATTAAAAGTACCCAGGCAGCAGCCGGCCATCACTTGGCCAACAGAAAACTGGCCAGGACATCCTGGAGCCGGCCAGCTGAAGCTTCCCCGGGTGCAGCCCGGAGCTCTGGCAGCAGCCGGCGATACCCTGGCCAACAGAAAACTGGCCAGGACATCCTGGAGCCGGCCAGCTGAAGCTTCCCCGGGTGCAGCCCGGAGCTCTGGCAGCAGCCGGCGATACCCTGGCCAACAGAAAACTGGCCAGGACATCCTGGAGCCGGCCAGCTGAAGCTTCCCCGGGTGCAGCCCGGAGCTCTGGCAGCAGCCGGCGATACCCTGGCCAACAGAAAACTGGCCAGGACATCCTGGAGCCGGCCAGCTGAAGCTTCCCCGGGTGCAGCCCGGAGCTCTGGCAGCAGCCGGCGATACCTTGGCCAACAGAAAACTGGCCAGGACATCCTGGAGCCGGCCAGCTGAAGCTTCCCCGGGTGCAGCCCGGAGCCCTGGCAGCTGCCGGCCATTACTTGGCCAACGAGAAACCGGTCAGGACATCCTGGCGTCGGACAGCTGAAGCTTCTCCGGGTGCAGCCCGGAGCCCTGGCAGCTGCCGGCCATCACTTGGCCAACGGGAACCGGCCAGGGCATCCTTGCCGGCCAGCTGAAGCTTCCCCGGGTGCAGCCTGGAGCTCTGGCAGCAGCTGGCCATCACTTGGCCAACGGGAACCGGCCAGGGCATCCTTGCCGGCCAGCTGAAGGCTGCCTAGATACGCTTAGAATCGCTGCGTACAAAAGTATTCAACTGTATTATATTTAAATACAGTTGAATACTTTTTTAAAAAAACATATTAATATTAACGAATTTAATTATATATTTAAATACAAATGCAAATAAAATTAATACAAAAATATTCAAAATTAATACAATAAACACATTGACTTCTAACGGTATTTATCATATAATGAATACAAAGATAATCAAATTGAATACAAAAATAATTTTAAATACCCATAGAAAGGAGGGCGCTTACATGCCTGAAAGTAAAGACAGCATGACTATACCTATTGTTTTTAGATGCGATCCAAAAATAAAAGAGGCTGCTAAAAAAGCAGCTAAGGCGGATAATCGTAGTTTGTCAAGTTACATGCTTAAATTACTCGTTGAAGATCTGGCTAAAACCGGCTTTACAGAAATAAAAGTAACGTCGCGAAATCCAGAAAGAGAATCTTTAGATAGTGATAGTTTATTAGAAAAGATGAAACATAATTTTTAGGAGGTATTACAATGAATCTTATATCTATTGATATTGGTAACGGGTACATAAAAGCAGTTAATCAGGCCGCTGAAACCCTACATTTTCCTACAGTAATAAAGCCTAATACTGACAAAGATATTATGGGTGTTAGTCATAACCAGTATTCTATTAAAATTGATGGACAAGCATATTTTATTGGTAATTTAGCCATTGCTAAAAGAGGCACACGTCAATGGCAGAGCAGCAAGGCTGTAAACGGTGACACTCCATATTATTTGGCGTTATGCGCACATATTTTAACACCTGAAGAAGAAACCCATCCAGAAATAGGAATATGCCTGGGTTTGCCTTATAGCTACTATACCAGTCTGGATCGGGGTGCAGCCCTGATAAAAGAACTTACTGGTAAGCAAATAAAAACCGAATATGCAGGAACCAAGAAAGAGATTACTATATCGCATGTTTCTGTTTACCCACAAGGTGTGGGAGCCTATTTTTCAAATTTATATGATATTAACGGTAAGCCCAAAAAGGGGGCCGAGGACAAAATTAAGGCTTTATTTATTGATATTGGATTCCGGACAGTGGATGTTGTTGCATTTGAAAGCCTGAATAATACATTTGAACTAATCCAAGAAAATAGTTTTTCTCTTGAAGAATATGGAATGTTCCAGGCTGTAAACGAGGTTATAAAAAAGACTGATGCCGGTATAGAGCTAACCGCCAATGATGTAGAGTTTGCATTGCAAAATAATCATTCTAAGGTTGACAGTATGTACGGTACAACGGATCTTTCGTCTTATGAAGCTGAAGCTTATGAACAATTGGCCCAACAAATCGCTACATTAATTAATATTCGGCTGTCCGGGCAGATCCAGCGATATAAAAATATTTATTTGACTGGCGGTGGGGCAAAAAAATTATATCCCTATATTTCTAAGGCGTATCCCAATATTGAAATACAGGACGATTGTATTTTTTGTAATGCCAAAGGCTATCTGGTACTGGAATCTACCAGGTAATAAAATAGGGAGATTGATAAATTATGAGCATTTTTTGTAAACAGCTAAATGTCAAGTTCGTTGACGAAGAACATTATGATTTTTTCATGCAGAAAGTATCAGCTTTCGGCGCCGATTGTTATCTAAAAGCATTAATCTATACTATTGGTATATGCCCGGATACTAGAAACCAGTGGAACAGCATTTACGATAAATCTAATCATAGTATTAAATTAGAAGTAATTAACGAAGGCTGGCAGACTAGCGGTAGTGTAAAGGTTACGCGGCTTGCATTTCAGCTTTTTACAGATGGAACGCCCACGGCTTACACTTATGATGATCAGGACAATGAAGTGCCTGATATAAAAGAATGCAGACAGTATAGTGTTTCAGATATATTTTGCTGTAGTTATGCTCCTTTTTTCGTGGAAGCAATAAAGCTGCGTTATCCCGAATATTTCGGTATTAAATGAAAAATGAAACAACAATAAAAAAGCCTTCCTAAATGTAGGAAGGCTTTTTTTAATGCTGCACCAGTATGCCTGATTCTGCTCCCCGGTGCTAAAAATTCAGCCCCCCTGTATGCTCATACAGGGGGGCAAACCATTGAAATATGGGCCTGTGGCGTTTTACTCTAACAACCTCCCATAGTCCCGGCGGGCATAAATCACCCGCGCAATCGTTATGAGTTTTTGTGCTTCATCTACATAATAGAGCATGATATAATTCTGCACCAATAGGCGGCGGTACTCATGCTTTAGTGACCTGATAGGATAATAGGCGGGATTTGCATAAGGAAAGTCTATCAGCCTATCGGCAGCTTCGATCATTTCACTGGCCAAACGTTCCGCCGCTGCGGGATTAATTAACGTTTGGCTGATATACCTTGCAATATCCGTCATGTCCTGCTTGGCTATCGGTAAATATTCTAGTTTATACATGCTCGGCTCCAATAGCGTCTTTCATAGCCTTTAATACATCCTTGGAAGAAAAACGTTGTTTTGTGGTTCTTGCTTCGCGCTCTGATTCTTGCAGCTTGAAATATATTTCGCTCTCAAATTGCAAATTTTCATAGGCTTCCATGCTCAAAACCACCATATCACCAAAACCGTTTTTTGTCAAAAAAACAGGCTGGGCAGTTTCGTGCACTGTCTTTGATATTTCGGCAAAATTGTTTCGCAAATCTGATACGGGTCTAATAGTATTCATGTTAACACCTCCATTGATATTTTAGCATAATTACGCTAAAATATCAATTTAATTCCAAATCAAAATATATTGTTTTATCTCTTTTTATATTTATGTCTCTGGAGTACAGCGCGGCCAGCTGAAGCTTCCCCGGGTGCAGCCTGGAGCTCTGGCAGCTGCCGGCGATACCCTGGCCAACAGAAAACTGGCCAGGACATCCTGGAGCCGGCCAGCTGAAGCTTCCCCGGGTGCAGCCCGGAGCTCTGGCAGCTGCCGGCGATACCCTGGCCAACAGAAAACCGGCCAGGGCATCCTGGAGCCGGCCAGCTGAAGCTTCCCCGGGTGCAGCCCGGAGCTCTGGCAGCTGCCAATTTATTAAACAAATGCTCATAAGATATCATTTTTACACCTCCGTTTTAATAATACCGAAAACTCATCACCAAACATAGTGACACTTTGCACAAAGGCTTTGTCACTATGTTTGGTGATATTGCCGGTTGATTATCACTAATATTAGTGATATAATGTTATCATAAGGTAAGGAAAAACAAATTAAGGAGGACGTAAAAATGAAAAAGAAAATAACAAAGGTTACCGTATGGGGAGTACAACCGCTATAAGTTCTTAGTGTAATTCAGTCCGACACGAACCAGGGATAATCAATTTACGGATGCGGGAGAGCATAAAAAAGTTAGCTAATAGTCCCGCCCCGGAGGTCACGAGGGCAGAAAGGAAACAGGACCATGAGCGAAAAACGTACAATCAAGCTTTGGGAAGGCATCAACCTAATTACCAGCGAGGGCGTGACATTCTGTGAAAGTCCCGTTGAACTGTGGAAACACATTAACTGCACTGACGAGCAGAAAACGGAGATTACTCGGCACCTATATTGTTTCCACCACCTTGACTTAACCGAGGCTTGCGGGAAACTTTGTGTTCTGGACGTTGTGCCAGTGAAACATACGGAAGGAGAAGATCATGAAGAAGCTGACACTCACCCACAGAGGGCGCGATAACTGGGACAGACCGGTCTATGAAAGCGAAGGGCGCTTATATGTCGATGTGGATCCGCGCAGAGGTAGAGCACCCGAAATATGCACCAAGAACGGTAACGATTTTTATGGCGAACCAGATACCCCGATTGCTTACATGCAACTCTACAAGGATGCCCAGATTGAGTTCATTCCTTGCCGGGACACATGGTAATCGCAGAGTAGCCCGCCTTCGGGCGGGCGATTACTCACCGGGTAACCCGTGGGATGCGCCTGGAATGAGTGCCAAAGACTTTATTTAACAGGAGGAAAATCTATGAGAACGATTGAAGAGGCCAAAGCACTTATCGAAAGCCTGCGCCCCTTGCAGGAAGAACCTGCGGACGGATACATTTTCCCTTGCCCGCGCTGCGGGCACAGCCGAATGGACGAGAAGCCGGTCAGAAACGCTTTAAGTCGATATGCCGACGTTTATATTTGCAACCTGTGTGGCATGGATGAGGCTTTACAAGATGCCAAAGGTAAGCCGCCGCTGCCCCTGAATGAGTGGGGCATGGTACGAGGATTTGACGAAGATGAAAGAAACTAGATTAAAACAATTCTACAATTTGTTGGATGCAGCAATGACAACTCATGTATGGGAGATTGAAAACAGTATAGATGACGGTGAAACAGTTGATATATTTGGCGCTCCTTTAATAGCACCAACAAAAGAAAATACCTTCCAAGCTATCTATAATGAGATAGTAAACAACGAACATTTAAAATTTTTAGGAAAGGAATTTATTGTAGCTGAAATTAACAAATATTTTGAAATTCCTTGTTATTGGTCAAAAATTAGAAATCAATATGAATTAAACTAATAACAATGCCGATCCCCGGCGGCTAAACCGGGGATTAAGCCTTATTATACATAAAGCAATACAGAGCACCCTTGTATCTTGCAAATATGTACAGTATAATCAAAATATAAAGCAAAGGGGAAGAAAAACATGACAATATTGAAAGGGGAATATAAAATGTTAGAAAAAGACCGCAGTTATTTATTTGGTAGGCTCCTTGCTATCCTAGAGTACACAGCCACCCTTGCAGAAGGCAATGACATAAGAGTATCTCAGTATGCAAATAGGTATACCAAACATCCGCGCACCACTTTTGCCATGCTCGAGCGACGCGTCATGACAGATATGTACAGGAAACTCACGATTGAGCAGTACGACCAAATACAAGACTTAAAAGCAGAGATCATTGCCACGATGGATGGAACCGATGCTTTTACGGATGAGGAATTGACAGAAAGTTACCTGCTTGGCTACTACATGCAGCGCCCGAAAATGGTTGCAATAGCTAGATAAATAAAAGGAGTTTGGACAATGATTCTTAATGCCAGTGCAGAGGAACCTAAAAGTCCTTTTAATACTTTTTATAAGACTGTTGGTTTAATGGGGTGCATGTCCAGAATTGGAACGACTACGCAAGCGATTCAAATTGTAAAATACCTCATGTATTATGGGGCGAAAGCCGCCTATATTGAAATGAATGATAGTGGTTTTGTTAAGCTAATTACTGAATATTATTCTAATGTTTCTATGGATCATAACCTATGCAAAGTTATCTATCAAGATGTAGATATGTTCTATGCACAAGATAAAATATCAGAAATTCTTAAACTTGATTATGATTACTTCATTTATGATTATGGAGTATATGCTCCTAGCGTGAATCGTATTTCTTATTTTGAAAAAAATATTAATATTATGGTAGCAGGGACAAAGCCAAGTGAGATTATTCAGCTTCGTCGGGTTTTAACGGATATGTATGACAAGAATATTGAATATATATTTTCTTTTTCAGACGAAAATGAACAACAAGATATTCTTAAAATGATGGAAAATAAGGCATCAAAAACTCACTTTGCGGTTTATTCTCCAGATTACTTTTCTTACCTTGTCCCCAGCAACAAAATTTATGATCCTATTTTTCAAATTGATGATACTTTAACGGAGCGACCTCAGCAAAAGAAAAAGCCTTTCTGGAAATGGGGAGGGAAATAAAAAGCATGGGTAAATTCTCGACAGGCTTTATGCAGGAAGTAAATAAACAAAAAGAGTTTGAGAAAGAACAGGAAAAACTAAAAATACAACACAATATTAATGAGAAAAATGTGATTGTGGTTGAAAAAAACAACATGGTCAAGTTTACCATTAATACTATATTTAGAATTTTTAGATATATTGCAACCGTTATTTTATTATGCCTAGCCTGTATCGGTCTGGCAGCTATGATCTATTCCGCACCCAGGGAGGAAATGTTGGTCATCTTTTATACGGTAATTGAACAAATAAAAACAGCATTAGGCTTGTAATAGGGTGCAGCCCGGAGCTAACCGCAGTTCTCCGGCCGGGCTGAAGGCCACACGGGCGCAGAACTAAATAATTTAAGCCCCCTGTACATTTACAGGGGGCTTAAATTATTTTATTCTTTTGCTTCAGCTGCTACAAGTGAGTGAATAGCGAATTTAGAAGCTGTAGGGCGCTCTGCGGGGGCCTGTGGCTGCTCTCTGGCGCTCATTGACTGTGTGGGCGGCATTGTGGCCGCCGGTGCAACGGAAGCAGGCTCGGTACTATCTTGTGGCCTGGGTACAAGTGAGTGAATGGCGAATTTAGAAGCTGTAGGGCGCTCTGCGGGGGCCTGTGGCTGCTCTCTGACGCTCATTGGCTGTGTGGGCAGCATTGCGGCCGCCGGTGCAACGGAAGCCGCCCTGGGGCTATCTTGTGGCCTGGGTGCAGCTGTAGGGCGCTCTGTGGGAGCCTGTGGCTGCTCTCTGGCACTCATTGGCTGTGTGGGCGGCGTTGCGGCCGCTGGTGCAGCTGAAGCCGCCCTGGGGCTATCTTGTGGCCTGGGTGCAGCTGTAGGGCGCTCTGTGGGAGCCTGTGGCTGCTCTCTGGCACTCATTGGCTGTGTGGGCAGCATTGCGGCCGCTGGTGCAGCTGAAGCCGCCCTGGGGCTACCTTGTGGCCTGGGTGCAGCTGTAGGACGCTCTGTGGGAGCCTGTGGCTGCTCTCTGGCACTCATTGGCTGTGTGGGCAGCATTGCGGCCGCTGGTGCAACGGAAGCCGCCCTGGGGCTATCTTGTGGCCTGGGTGCAGCTGTAGGACGCTCTGTGGGAGCCTGTGGCTGCTCTCTGGCACTCATTGGCTGTGTGGGCAGCATTGCGGCCGCCGGTGCAGCTGAAGCCGCCCTGGGGCTATCCTGTGGCCTGGGTGCAGCTGTAGGGCGTTCTGTGGGAACCTGCGGCTGCTTCCTGGCACTCATTGGCTGTGTGGGCAGCATTGCGGCCGCCGGCGGCTTTGGCTCTTCGCAATGTGCTGGTAGTTGCAGCACTGGTCTATCAGTATATTTAAAAATATTCGGGGATTTAGCCGCATGAATTTGATCTTGTTGTTGATTTCTTGGTAAAGATTCAGCCGCCGCTAGCATTGGCCTATGATAAGGTTCTTGCGACTGTTTTTTAGTGCGTTTATATCGAGATTGTGATGGTTGTGCATTGCTTTCGGTATAGTAGTATGGCTGCCATTGTGGTTCTTTAGAAAAATGATCAGGTCTGGTCGATCTACCTTCCAAGGGCAAACGCCGGCGGGAAAGATTGTTATTTCTGCTGCCGACTGTATTTAAAGCTCCAATCAGATCACCGCTGCGTTGGATCTGATATTTGAGAGCTTGCGGTTGCCTGGTAGCCTTTGTAACTTTGCCCATGCCTTTTAGCATGGTTTTATAATTTACTGCCAATATGACAGCAATAAGTGTTTCGATGAAAATTACCACAAGCCAGCCGTATTGTGGAGATAAGGCATATAAAACATTATCTAATTTGACAAGTATACCGATTAGAAAAGTAATCATCAATATAGTTATCTGCGTTTCCAGTATTTTTTTTAGCCACACGGAAACGATCTCTATTCCTCCAAAGGCCGGTAATAAGGCAAGTAATAGAATAATAGGAGCCAAGAACACATAAAACACGGCCATAACTTGAAACGCCAATTGCAGAACTGACAAAAACAAATAAACAGCTGATTTAATTAAAAATGGGATTAAATAAACCAATAGAAAGCCGATCCTTTGAATACCTAAGTCTTTTGACATGGTGCTTTTATTACTGCTGTGATCATTTCTGTAATTTTCAACAATTTGTTCGCGTTCCTCTGTTCCTCGTGTTGTTGTCAAAAATTTATCAATTTCGCTCTGTGTGGGGGTAGATGAACCAAACTCAAGACTGATCCAAGGATCATGTACAAGGCTTGTCCAGATTGTGCTACCTGCGGCCGCCGCAAACTGCGAAGTTGAATTTTGGTTGCTGTCGCGCATGTTTAAATCCATCAACGCGGATATACTTATAGATTTTGTAATGCTGGTAGCCCCAGAAAGCGCGGCCGAAGAATGAGTAACAACCAGGGCAGACAACAGAATAATCGTCAATATTTTACCTGTATCAATTATTATACCTACCATATCTCTTTTAGCCAGTTTTTTTGCTAATGCCCATGCAGCGCCACAAAAAGCCAAAACGAAAAATGTATCAAAAATACTCGATTTTAATGCAGCTTGTATTCCATCAATTTGTGCAGCAAAAAGGCTGGATATATCTAAATCCATAGAAAAATAAAAAATAGTTGTTACTAAATAAGCCAATGTAGTAATGACCGAAAAGAGTACATTTGCTATTTGATTAAAGGTTTTTTCCCCTACTTCTAACAGTCCGGTTTTTTCTATATCGAGATAGTAATTTTCTCGGTAGTCTTTTCCTATATACTTTCCTTCACCCTCTAATTGTTCAAAAGCAGGAATATCCATTACTGACGATTTTTCTGATTCTGCTGCATAGACCGGCAGCGTAAACAGACAACACAGGAGTAATAAGAGGGCAAAAAGTTTTTTAAATTTCAAATGCTCTCCCCCTTTTATGTTTTATTATTCGGCTTCAGCAACATAATAAGCTCCAGAAAGATTTGTGTCCCAATAGTCGCTAGGGTTTTGTTTTGTGGAAGAACCGGTTTTGTAACCAATATCGGCTTTTTCTGTAACAGATTTGCCATTAGAAAATGTTAGTGTAATTCTGGCATTAGGCATATTAAAATCAGTAGTATTAACCCACGGTAACACTTGTACGTCTGTAACAGTATCTTTTGTTAAAGCAAAATTTAAGGTGTATAAACCACCGCAAGAAGCAAATGCAGCTGAAGAATACTCTGTAATAGCTCCGGGAATATTCCATTCATCTTTTTTATAATCGTTTCCGTACACATTTAGAGTAAATTTAGTTTCTTGTTCCAGTAAGTATTCTGGCTTAAATGGATAAATGGGTTCTATCCGTGGTAGTGTCGTTTCATCTGCAAGTATAGCTGAAATTAATGAATAGGTTCCATCGTCTGAAGGCCGCAAGGTAGCTTGTAGCTTCTGACGGTCAGGTACAGAATAAAAGCCGTCTGTATCTATTATTTCGGCAGTGAAAGAAACTATTGTATATGCAGCGTTTTCTTCCGATTTCAATACAATATCAGAAATATTAGAGAATGAGCCTGTGAAATCTTTTTTATTGGTAATTTCTTTCTTTCCAACCTTGTCAATTTCTCCGTTTTCGTTGTATTGATAGCAAAATCCGGTTAATTCCATAGAGTCGCCTTCTAGCGCTGTTTTTATTGGCTCTAATTCAGTGGTTTCTATTCCTCCACCTGAATTATTTGAAACCCTTGTACAGCTGGCTAAAGCAACCAAAATACATAAAATCAGTATACTGCTTAAAAAATGCTTTTTCATCTTACACTTTCTTTCTGTCCGCAGCGTCCCGGCCAAAGGCTGCAAAAATTTATAGTTTTGGTTGGACGGGCTGAAGGATATCCTGGCCGGTTTCCTGTTGGCCAAGTGATGGCCGGCAGCTGCCAGAGCTCCGGGCTGCACTCGGGGAAGCTTCAGCTGGCCGGCTCCAGGATGTCCTGGCCAGTTTTCTGTTAGCCAGGGTATCGCCGGCTGCTGCCAGAGCTCCGGGCTGCACCCGGGGAAGCTTCAGCCGGCCGGCTCCAGGATGTCCTGGCCAGTTTTCTGTTAGCCAGGGTATCGCCGGCTGCTGAAGAAAAAACATACTAAAAGGATTTTAACCAATAATCCAGAATGGGCCACCAGCGCCCCGGCCTTTGCCGGCCTCATTCTGGATTATTGATAAATCCCATGCTTTTTGGCTTTTTGAGTAGCTAAATGGATCTGCTACTAATATTTTACCATCAGCAGTAACGCCGCGCAGAACAATAAAATGACCACTATCTGTGAAATGACCCTTTATCATAATAGCCACTACCAGCTTGCCGCTGCTGAGTGCATCAACAATGCGCTGTGGTTCATCTGCTGAACATCCGGATACTTCCAAGCCAAATGCTCTGGCTGCGCCAGGAATAAGCGCTCTGGACGAACCGCTACCTATGACCCTGTATCCGTTTTGTACAGACCAATTTGCCATATAAACGGGATCATAATTTGTGCCGGTCAAAGTTGATATAACGATCGCCATAGACGTGGGGCCACAAGCTTCAGCTTTAATTGTACCACTTGCGCCATACAATTTATTTGCCCAACGTGCATCTGCTTGATTATAGTATATTACTTCTGTTTCTCCATCAACAAATTTTATTCCCTCATAGCTCTTATGTCCATTGCTGGTATCAGTAGTATTCTGTACAAGGCCATAACTGCTCTTTATGTCGTTGATTTCGGATAATGTTTCATCCGATAACCAGGTTTCCAAGTATTTAGATTCGTATAGTTCAAGCAATCTTTCGGTGTCGGCTTTGTTCATTTTAATATAGTTTGTTAGCACATCTTTATAGTCACTATTTGTAGTAAAAGTTCCGGTATAGCGCCAGTTATTTCTGCTTTTATTTTTGGTTTCTGTCTGCATAAGGTTAATTAGTCCATCTGGTGTGAGATCAGCTATACTTCTGTCTGCAATCCCTAAATATGCTAATATATTCTCTTTAGCTATATAATTATCTGTATGCTTATAAACCCATCCATAAACCGGATGGGTTTCCCCTGCATCATCCGTAGTATGGCCCACAACTTGATAATGTTCTGCATCCACTGTCAGAATTAAAAACTCTAATGTTGTATAAATCGGGTTAATATCCTCAATACCAGATTTTTTCTGGTTAGCTGCATCAATTGCATCAGTTAATATAACAATGTCCCACGGTGCGCCCAGCTGGGAGGCATTTAAAGCATACTCCTTCGCCTTTTCTTCACTAGCGACGGGACTAACCGGCGTACCGGCTGCGGAAGTACCCATGCTGGCAGTAACCATAAAAAAAATAAGCACAATAAAAGCAGGGGCTGCCATAAAAATTAGGATGCCTGACTTTTTCATGGTGTCCTCTCATAAGCGAATATATCAATTTCTTCTGGTTCTTTAATTTCCTCTATTAATTCTTCTGGTTGTTCTATTTTTAGGTTCTTTGCATCCACTGGTGTAGTAGAAAAGACATCAATCAAATCCTGGAACACAGCATCAAATTGCAATATGCCTACTCTGCCATTCAGATCCTGAAATAAACATTGAGCATTTCCCAGTGAATTTAGCAACTGGATATTGCTTGGAGTTTTTTCCATTTTCAAGAAGTCTAGCATTCTTTCAGCTTCAGCGGTATTGTCAGTCTTAAAACAGAATTTATAAGTAATACTGTTGCGTATACCCTCATTCGGCAAATCTGTGACACTATGACCATTTAGGATAATTGAGGTATATAGAGAACGGCTCATTCGAGCGCCGTAGGATATTAACTTTTCTCCTTCTACCGTTTTTCCAAGCATCCAAGATTCGTCATACAGAATAATCTTAAAATTATTTTTGTGACTGTGGATAAAGCTCCTACAAAACGCGGATATAACCATCATTAAAACGGTTGATATGTTTTCTTCTTGTGTGTAATCTTCTTTTTTAGTGTCTGGAGATGGAAGCTTTAAATTTTGAATTTGTAAAATATTGATTCTATTACTTAGGCTAATTGCTTGTTCTGTGCCGTCCCCTATTAACAGCTGTGACATACCAGATTGCCGTAATAGTTTAATCTGTCGGGCTAAAAGTTGAGCATCTTTTGCTAAATCATCTTCGGCCGGGAATGACCCTAAAATATCAGCTAACTTTTGCATGGAAGGTCGTTGTTCCTTCTGTATTTTGTTTAGGGCCTCTAATAAAGCTGTGTACTTTGCATCCCTGGGCCTGATTTTAAAAAGTTCAGATACGATATTCGTTGCCAGTTCGGCCGCTTCTTCTGGATTGTCCCGGAAAATATTCCACGGATCCAACGCGCCCCGGAATGCCTTATCTGGTTCCAGCGTTACCAAAGTAACAAGTTCTTGGCAATTTGGTAGATCTGTTACCCAATGTGATCTTTCCCCTTTGGGATCAATAATAAGAGCATAGGCCCCGTACATAACATGCAAATAGGTAAGTAGATTCGCATTAAAGGACTTTCCTACACCTAAATTGCCGTAAAATGTGGTACTTGCTGATACGTTGGATAAGCACGCTTCGCGCAGATCCAGAAATACTTGTTTGCGCTCGAGGCCCGTTGTTCCAATAAACGGCCCTATATGGCTGCCCAGCTCATGAGTAGCTCCGATCAACCCGGAAGCTAAAGCCGTTGGAGGAAGCTTCATAATAAAATCTTTTATAGTATTTCCTACTGTGGGAATACTCTGATAAAATAAAGCAAATTGATCTGTTAAGGGACGCTCCACTATAAAATTAAGATCTTCATATTCTTTTTTGACAGCCAATACTTTTTTTTCTAATCCGTCGGGTGTACTATCGGCCAAGCAAATGGTAATTGAAACATGGGATAGTGGTAATTTAGCAGGTTTGAGTTCAGCTTCGAGATCGTTAATATCCCTCTTGCTTTCCCACAAATCATCCGGTATTTCTGCGCCGGCGCTTTCAATATTCTCTATTTGACTATTTGCTTGACGCCGTTTGAATTCTATTGTTTTTAGTGCTTCGCGGTGTTCTTGATTTTTAACATGTATATAAACTTCTGCTTGCTGATTTAACTGTTGCAGCAAGTAAATCCACTCGGAATCTGGAAATTCTAAGTTATCCGGAATATTTGTAATAACGAGAAAAGACTGATAGCTTATTTCATGCTCATGTGCAATCTGTAATACTCGTCCAGACGGGCGAATAACACCACTAAAAAGGTTTACTAACTCTCTTTTTCGTGGCCGTATATATTCCGTGCCGGCTAAAGTTACGCTACTAGCATACGGCCGCCATGATTCATTTTTGCTTTTATGAAACAACTGTACATTTCTATGAAGCCCTCTATACATCATGCGCCGTAAAACCCATTGTGTGGTATCTATATCAGTAACTATTAGAGCCATGCGCTTATCCTGTTCTGCATATACCTGTTGGGACATTTTTTTGTATTCCAAAACTTTAGATGCGCGAATATCCTTCGCATCAATATGCATAAATGCGTTAAAATCTTTTATAAGCGCTTTAACCAGAAAGTCTAAGGCTTCTCTTGCTTGAGTGGCGATTTCCGTTTCTCCATCTTTTTGCAGCTTTATTGCTACAAAAGTCTTATAATCATTGCTTTTTCCGTTTGAATCAATCCTTTGTTGTAGATAAGCTTTAGTAAGGTTTGCTTGATTTACTGCGTGTGTATACAATAGATCGTCTGGTCTTAATCCCTTGATAAGGTTGCTAAAGTGGCTGTCTAAATCCTGCATAACAGGCACGATCATAAACTTAGCTTCTATTACATTAGCTATAAAGAGCGTTAATTTGTTCAAAATCCCCACTTTGCTGTCGTCACCCAACATGTCATAGTCAAACCCTTTGATTTCAAATAATGCCCAACAACTCCGGTCATGCCCAAAAATTAAATTGTCTGTAAAATAGTCAATAGGGCATTCATACATAATTTCACTCCTCTCCAATTCCCCGGCTGCACATCCAGGAAATACGCAGCTTTTTGTTTGTCTGGGAATTCGCTTCGAAACGCTCTATATATTTGTGTTTTGTGAAAATATATTTAATCCAATCCCAAAAATATTTTTGCGGCATTTTTCCGTCGAGTTTTTTCTTCAGTAGAAATTTTGTCATTGCATAAGGAAAAACAAGATACCTTAACGGTACCGGAATATGTTCAAAAAAAGGAATAATGTTACTAAAGATCCAAACGCTAAAAGCTACTGCTAAAAAGTATCCTATTTCCCTAGGGTTGATTGGTACAGGCAAAACAATATTTTGTATTGCGTAGATCTTATTTTCAATTTTCCATGCACCCTTATATGATCTGATAATGATTTTTTTATCCATAGTAAAATTAAACTCCTGTTTTTATGGTGGAGGCTTGCAGCTGTCATGGCCGGCTGCAAGCCTCTTTGTTATTATCCAAGACCGAACGCATCTTTAAGGGTAGTTCCGATTCCAGTAATTATTGTTGGATTTTTGGCGATAACACATATTAGTGCGGCCCCAAACAAAATACCTACCGCAGCGGTAGCATTTCGTTTAACCGCGTTCATACCCGCGCCGAAAATTCCCACGACTAAGACTACCCAAAAAACACCGTCCAGTATCCATTCCGCGCCAGCTTTTGCATATTGATTTTCTGCGGCAAAAGCTACTACTGGATGCAACATAATCATTGCCATAGCTATACAAACACTTTTCCATGTTCTTTGATGTACTTTCTTCAGCATTTTTTTAACTCTCTCCATTCCTTTTTACCCTCCTAAATTTGTTACGCGAGTATCCATTGAATCTATGTAATACTGATTGTCTTTCAGTGTTACATGCAGGTTATATGCTTGCTCCATTGTCACGCCGTTAATATCGGTGACAACTAAATTTGCTAATACCAAAAATTCGTTTTTAGAATTTTCTTCTGCGGTAAAAGCTCGAATAGATTTAATAGAACCAAATTTGACACGGCCAGATAGTCCTATAAAATTATCCGGGTCTGCCGATGGTGTAAGAAAATAGTTTACAACACTTTGCTCTTGTTCGTAATATGCCCTGTAGAAGTTTGTCAAAGCTGTTTTTATCGCATCAGTGGTACGGGAATCACATTCGTTGCCTTGGTAATTTTGAATTTTATAATCTTCTAATTTTTTGTTGTCGGCCACAAAGGACGGATAGCTTTCGATAATATATTGCTCTTTGGATTCCGACATACACACCGGTATTTTTAAAGTTACTGACTTTTGATTATTTTTTTCCACGACTACATTATCTGCGCTGGTTTCTTTGTATTTATAATTAATAATCAGCTGTACCCATACATCCGACTGTATAGAGCTGTAGGCCCTTTGCTGGTACGCATTGGCATATATTACAGAAGCGCTTGTTCCGGAAGGAAAGCTAAATGCTGCATTTGCAAGGGTAGAGGAAACATAGGGAGCAATGCGAAGTTTATATTCATCCTCTTGACCTCCGTCATATGTCATATACTGTACAGCGAAATTTTCGGCGAAAGCTTTCATTTCACTATCTAGTGCCTGCAATGTACTTAATTCATTTTTGAAATTTGTAATTGTTTTGTTAACGATAGTCGTCGGATCTGGCCGAAAACTCACAATCACACCCCGGATAAAAATAAAACTAATCATAACCCATATCGCAACTCTGGCCGCCTTCAACAGCGTGTTTTTGCGTATAATATATACTTCTTCTTTATCTTGTTTTAGCTCTGCGAGCCTGGCTTTTTCAGCCTCCTTTTCCGCTTTTTTTTGTGCTTGTTTTTCGTCCTTTTCTTTTTCCCTTTTTTGGCGCTGTTCTGCTCGTTGCACTTTCATCCTTCAGCCCCCTTCAATCATCAAAGTTAAAATTCAAGTCCATATCAGCTGATGAATTTTTGGGTTTCTTAGTTGGCTTATATGTACTGGCTTCTGTCAGCATATCGCCAGGTTCTAAATCAACATCATGTAGATCCGTATCATCATTGAACCAATAGGACTGGAATTCTACAGTTTCGTTCCCCACTTTGTAAAGGAAACGTCCTTTAATATCTGGAAGATCACAAGCTGCCGTATTGGCCAAGACAATCTCAGAAGCTGCCTTATCGGCAAAGCGCCCGGAAATACGCACCGGTATATTATTTTTAATTTGCCCTGTCAGCACATTAGCATCTGGCCGCTGCACCCCCAAAAATAGGTTGATTCCGGTGGCTCTGGCCAATCGGGCCAGCGTTGATATTTCGCCTTCTAACTGCTCATAAATTGGCTTGTCCTCTTTGGATACCCCTTTTTTGTCCAACATTTCTGCTATTTCGTCAATAAAAACTCCAATGCGTGATAAATTTTCACCTGTTTTTTGGTTGTATGCTTTTAGGTTTTTGACTTCAAGTTCACGGAACAACTGAAGGCGGGCTTCATTTTCTTTGGTTAAATTTTGCAGCACTGTTAATGCTCTTTTTCGGTCTGTCACAACTTCGCCGAAGCGTTCATATGCCTTACCAAATTCTACACCGCCCTTGAAATCAATCATATAAATCCGACTGCCTTTGTTTATCATCTGCCATAATATACAGCGCAGTATAACAGACTTTCCTGACCCTGTTTCTCCTGCTGCCAAAACGTGCGGAGTACGGTTAAGATCAAAAGACACTTGTGCCAAATCACTCTCACCAATTACAATTACCCCGTCTTGTTGCTGTATGAAACTATCGTCCCATTTAATCAATTCGGGAATTTTATAATCGCTGGGTACAGTTATCAGCTTAACAATTTTTTTGTTATTACCCTCTGCAATCTGACGAATGCTGCAATCCATCCCTGTTTCTATACGTTCCTGATTTTTTTTCCACTCCGTTAAAGGAATATTGGATTTAAATGTATAAATGACTTTTTTACCGTCTTTATGTTCATTGAGTAGATACGGATATTTTCTATCCTTGCCCATAAATCCAATATCTTTAAATATAATTTCATACTTTCCAGCCTTTTTGCTCGAAAAGGAGCCCAAGACAATAAGATAGAGTAAAGGAAATAGAAGGAGAGTCCAATATAGCAAATACCTTATAATCACTGGAACATCTATACCAAAAAGAACCTGCACTTTCAAAATCTGCTGTTGTTGCATATAGGCTGCCGTGCTGATAGCAATACTAACCAACAAGCCTATAATTGCCTGGGGAGCCTTCAGCCGCTTTATGCCTTTTCCAGCATAGAAAAATGCTTTTCCCAGGGCGCGTAGCACTGCACCTAAAATATCTCCAACAGGATCGTTACTCATTTTCTGCCTCCAAAAATTCTATTTCTGCTTGATACCGTTTTACTCTTTGTCTATCCTTCTCTGTGGGTGCAACTATACGGCTAAGATCCGCATTATGCTTCAGATCCGCAAGCTTTACATTTCGGGCAATGGGGTTTTCTTTTACACGGGCAAGGTACGCCAGGCGGGCTTTGGGTTGCAAATGGCTATGCGACTGCGTCAGGAGCTGCACCGCATCAATTAAATTTTCATCAATGCCGGCTTGCTGCAAATCGTCTGCGGTATATGTGCTATCCTCTAGTACATCATGCAGCATTGCAACTATCTTGTTTTCCAAATCATCCAGCATAGCGGCTACTGCTATCGGGTGATTGATATAAGGGTTCCCCCCTTTGTCAGTCTGGCCGTCGTGGGCTTTTGTCGCAATCTCTAGCGCCTTTTGATATACTTGCAGATAGTGCTGCTTTTGGGTTTGTATCAACGCTTCTGCCTGTTCTGCACTAATTTCTTCATAGCAATCGTAGCTGCTGCTGTCCGGCCATAAATACCGCAAAAACAAGCCGGTTTCTTTCCATTGATCAGGGCCAAACACAAATATATAATGATGATCTTGGTCTAATTTCAGGACTGTGCCGTTGTACTCTTTATCTGTCAATTTAACGTAATCCATTTATTTCACCTCATCTATATTATCTGGCCTTTGTAATTTTGCGGATAATTCAAACATGGTTTTAAGCAGCTTTAAAGCTTTTTGGCTCTTCGGATGCAGCTGCCTGTACTGCTCATACAATCTGTGCATTTCTCCATCTTTTAGTTCAAAGCTTTCTTGTGTGTGGTACTGCACCTCAAATGTTTGCCCCGAAGGGCTGCGGATCACTGCATTGATGCCCTTATAAGGGTTAATTTTATCATCCCATGAATTTTTAATTTTTACGATTTTATAGTTTTTTTCTTGCAAAAGGGAAAGACTTTTTTTTGTCGCGGCCGCTAAACTATCTGAAGAATAAATACCGGTATACCTAATTAGATCATTCATATCCTCAATTGCGGTAAGCTCTTCTCGGCCGTGCGCTTTTTCATATACACTATCAGGACTCTTGAGCCTATAATCCAGACCCTCCAAATGGCCTCCTGTTTCTTCGGTTAGGCTTTGCAGCATATTTGTAATTTCCGGTTCGTTTTTTAATGCCAGATTATATATTTCTCTTTCTTTGGGGCTAAATTTGCGGAAGACATCTTTCTTTTTTGGTTGTTTCTGTTCCAAAGAAAGTGGAATTTTAAACTTTAATTTTCTATTAAACAAATATCGTTTTGTTGTGCTAAATCGTTCATGTCGCAAGAATTCTTTTGTACTCTCGTTTGCTTGTGCGGCGGTGCTTCCAGCAGCCTTCAAATTCTGTCTGTGTGTAATGGCAGCTATACGCCGCAAATCATGACATTCGATTCCTAGCTGTCCAGCTTTTTTTTTCATAGTTCCAGCTGTATAAAAAAGTAAACCTTCTTCTGTGTCCCTTATGTATTCAGTCAAACTTCTGGCTAAATACGGATCGGCGTCACAAATAACTTGACCGTATTTATCACCTTTTCCGTGTTGTACATTTACGGTAATCGTGTCTCCGTCTATTTTTATATCATCTTTTTTTAAAGAGGATAATTCGGATACTCTTAAACCAGATAGCCGCATCAACCGTAAACCATATTTAAGTTTTGGATTGCGTAAGGCATTTATTTTCCTTTGCACGGTATCTAAATATATTGTTTTAGGCTCTTTTTTTGTCCAATTTCGCTTTTTCAGGCTGGTAGCCTTAAAAAAGGTATCATCTGGCAGCTTTAATTGCTTGTCATACTCTGCCAAATGCTTCAGGCCATTTTTAGCGGCAGAAAAATCATTCTTTGTTTTTATGTTGGAAAGTGCAGCTTCCAAAAATTCCGGTGTTATTTCTTCCAAACTGTTGAACTGCTCTGCTTTTAATAGTTTAAGCACAGCAAAATAATATCTATCTGCTGTATTCCGGTTTTTTATTGTTTCATTTAGATACTCCCTATATTTTAACAATATATCAAACTTCATAGTCTCCCCCTACCTTCGCCCCCTGTAAGCATAGTCATGCTTACTTTCTGGTAGTACCTCCCAACCGGGAGGTACTACCAGCCCCCTATAGGTATGGCCAACCATACCTATAGGGGGTAGATTGATAAATCACATATTATAAACTCGCTATACACTCATTCTTCATAGTCTCCCCCTACCTTCGCCCCCTGTAAGCATAGTCATGCTTACTTTCTGGTAGTACCTCCCAACCGGGAGGTACTACCAGCCCCCTATAGGTATGGCCAACCATACCTATAGGGGGTAGATTGATAAATCACATATTATAAACTCGCTATACACTCATTCTTCATAGTCTCCCCCTACCTTCGCCCCCTGTAAGCATAGTCATGCTTACTTTCTGGTAGTACCTCCCAACCGGGAGGTACTACCAGCCCCCTATAGGTATGGCCAACCATACCTATAGGGGGTAGATTGATAAATCACATATTATAAACTCGCTATACACTCATTAACAATATGCACTTTATCAATCCAGCTATATAACTACGTTATATAGCCTATTATGCTTATGTACACGTTTTAATCATATATCCATATTTTATGCGGTTTGGAGAGCGTACATTTTGAATATAGTGTAATAGATAAATATGTACGTCTATTTACAGGCTTTTTTCACTCAATTTTTGTACTGTTCTAACCACCGACAATCTGATTTTAATTACCGCCAGCGTATGTCCCTCCTTTCTCACTCGTTTTGTCAAACGTCCTTCATCGGTATCTATCCAGTTAAGTCCCTTCCAGGCCATCAATTTATATTCTGCCGTTTCATATAGATTTCTGTTCAATAGATTTATAATGAATAATTTATCGACCATCAAAAAATCCCCTTTAACAAAGGCTATTTCATGGCTTTTTTCTGCTAGGCTTTGCAGATATTTAGATACTGCCAAGAATTCTTGAAGTAAAGCATTAATCATGGCATACTTTCCTTTACTAAATCTACTGCATCTTTTTTTACTCTAATGCTTCTTACCGATTTTCCTTTATGCGTAAAGTTAACGAAAGCATTTTCATATTCGTCCTGGTAAATCAGGCCCATAGCAGCCCATACTTTTATTACTTGTTTTAGAGGATATACCGTAATAAAATCTTCGATATAGCCAGCTAATACACGATAATCAATTACATTATATCGTTTACTATTTTCGGTAACTCTTTTACTTTCAAAGAAACTGTTTTCTTTAAGAGCTTTACTTATTGCATGATAAAAGATCTCACTAAAGATTATAAAATTATTTAACTTATCGTTTTGTGTTAAACAATCTTTTTTACAATCATTTTGAAGCTGTTTAATCTCTTCTTCCATTTGAGAAGCTTTCTTTTGCTGATCCTTTATATAGTCTAATTGTTTATTGCATTTCTGCACTAACCTATTAACTTCAGCTTCTAAATCAGAATAACTTAACATTTTTCATTCCCTTTCCTAAAATCACTTAAAATCCTATTAATTCTACATCTTAAATTATCATTAAAACCGTGATATTTTATGGTTTTATAGCATGAATAAATAAAATGATTCTTTTAAGAATATTATAACATAACATTTCCAAAATACACCAATATTATACCTTTTTTTGGTAAAACAGTCAACATTTTGAAATAGTATTTTGTTGAAATAGGGAATAATTTAAAACAACAATTAGAACATAAAAATTATATCTTTATACGCAAGATAAAGCCCTATTTTATTAAGAATTTTTTATAAGATAAGACTTAAAAATTTTCAAACAGCTTAATATCTGGGAAGCTTCAGCTGGCCGGCTCCAGGATACCCTGGCCGGTTTCCCGTTGGCCAAGTGATGGCCGGCTGCTGCCAGAGCTCCAGGCTGCACCCGGGGAAGCTTCAGCTGGCCGGCAAGGATACCCTGGCCGGTTTCCCGTTGGCCAAGTGATGGCCGGCTGCTGCCAGAGCTCCAGGCTGCACCCGGGGAAGCTTCAGCTGGCCGGCAAGGATGTCCTGGCCGGCAAGGATGTCCTGGCCGGTTTCCCGTTGGCCAAGTGATGGCCAGCTGCTGCCAGAGCTCCAGGCTGCACCCGGGGAAGCTTCAGCTGGCCGGCAAGGATGTCCTGGCCGGTTTCCCGTTGGCCAAGTGATGGCCAGCTGCTGCCAGAGCTCCAGGCTGCACCCGGGGAAGCTTCAGCTGGCCGGCAAGGATGCCCTGGCCGGTTTCCTGTTGGCCAAGTGATGGCCGGCTGCTGCCAGAGCTCCAGGCTGCACCCGGGGAAGCTTCAGCTGGCCGGCAAGGATGCCCTGGCCGGTTTCCCGTTGGCCAAGTGATGGCCGGCTGCTGCCAGAGCTCCAGGCTGCACCCGGGGAAGCTTCAGCTGGCCGGCAAGGATGCCCTGGCCGGTTTCCTGTTGGCCAAGTGATGGCCAG
>NZ_OEQH01000010.1 GCF_900240385.1 Clostridium minihomine
AACGTATTTAGCCACATAGAAACCAACAGCCATATAACTGGTAGCTTTAAGCGGCTCACCTTTAGCATCAACAGGCCACAACCAACCAGAACGTGAAAAAGCGTCCTGCGTGTAGCGAACTGCGATGGGCATACTGTAACCATAAGGCCACGTATTTTGCAAGCTATTTAACTGGCGGCGATTGCGTACCCGACGACCAAAATTAGGGTCAACGCTACCTGTAGGAAGTGTCCGCATAAAGTGCACCGCATGGAAATGAAGACGGCCATTAGCTGTACCATACTCAGGCACACAAAAATACTGATAGCAGTCGGCGTGTGAATCATTAGCCTTGCGACCCTCGGCAGCAAGAACCATACGACCAATATCACGAAAATAGTCACGCAAAGCATTGGGATTATCATAAAACGCCTCTAATCGGTCGTCAGCCAACGTGAGAGTGTCAAAAACGATAAACCAACCATCAGCATGAGCCTGTCGCATTGCATTCATCAAACGCTGAATAGCAAAGCCTCTACGCGATTTCATAGTGGAGGCCTCCAGCAATCTTGAACACTCATCCTTAATACCTTTCTTTTTGGGGTAATTATACTCATCGCGAATATCCTTAAGAGGGCGTTCAGCAGCCAGCTTGCGGCAAAACTGCGTAACCGTCTTCTCGTTCTCTAAAAACCATTTTTCGTCCCCTTCGGGGCGGTGGTCTATAGTGTTATTAATATCAAGTTGGGGGAGCACATTGTAGCATTGTGCCAATTCATCCATTAACTTCTCAGTAACAGATACAAACTCATCACGAACGTCAGAAGCAGCCTTATGGCCGTCAACATACATATCACCATTATCGAACTCAACGCCCTGCATACGAAAAGACAGAATCTCTTCCAAGAGCTTGATGCGGTTATCCATCTGCTTATGGAAGCCAAGCATTGGGGATTGAGAAAGAGTAGAAATGCCACAAGCCTCAATAGCAGGTTTAAGAGCCTCGATACGCTCAAAGTCAAAATAATCAGCGTGACATTCAGAAGGGTAATAAGAACGAACCATAAAAAAGCCTCCAAGATTTGGAGGCATGAAAACATACAATTGGGAGGGTGTCAATCCTGACGGTTATTTCCTAGACAAATTAGAGCCAATACCATCAGCTTTACCGTCTTTCCAGAAATTGTTCCAAGTATCGGCAACAGCTTTATCAATACCATGAAAAATATCAACCACACCAGAAGCAGCATCAGTGACGACATTAGAAATATCCTTTGCAGTAGCGCCAATATGAGAAGAGCCATACCGCTGATTCTGCGTTTGCTGATGAACTAAGTCAACCTCAGCACTAACCTTGCGAGTCATTTCTTTGATTTGGTCATTGGTAAAATACTGACCAGCCGTTTGAGCTTGAGTAAGCATTTGGCGCATAATCTCGGAAACCTGCTGTTGCTTGGAAAGATTGGTGTTTTCCATAATAGACGCAACGCGAGCAGTAGACTCCTTCTGTTGATAAGCAAGCATCTCATTTTGTGCATATACCTGGTCTTTCGTATTCTGGCGTGAAGTCGCCGACTGAATGCCAGCAATCTCTTTTTGAGTCTCATTTTGCATCTCGGCAATCTCTTTCTGATTGTCCAGTTGCATTTTAGTAAGCTCTTTTTGATTCTCAAATCCGGCGTCAACCATACCAGCAGAGGAAGCATCAGCACCAGCACGCTCCCAAGCATTAAGCTCAGGAAATGCAGCAGCAAGATAATCACGAGTATCCTTTCCTTTATCAGCGGCAGACTTGCCACCAAGTCCAACCAAATCAAGCAACTTATCAGAAACGGCAGAAGTGCCAGCCTGCAACGTACCTTCAAGAAGTCCTTTACCAGCTTTAGCCATAGCACCAGAAACAAAACTAGGGACGGCCTCATCAGGGTTAGGAACATTAGAGCCTTGAATGGCAGATTTAATACCAGCATCACCCATGCCTACAGTATTGTTATCGGTAGCAAGCACATCACCTTGAATGCCACCGGAGGCGGCTTTTTGACCGCCTCCAAACAATTTAGACATGGCGCCACCAGCAAGAGCAGAAGCAATACCGCCAGCAATAGCACCAAACATAAATCACCTCACTTAAGTGGCTGGAGACAAATAATCTCTTTAATAACCTGATTCAGCGAAACCAATCCGCGGCATTTAGTAGCGGTAAAGTTAGACCAAACCATGAAACCAACATAAACATTATTGCCCGGCGTACGGGGAAGGACGTCAATAGTCACACAGTCCTTGACGGTATAATAACCACCATCATGGCGACCATCCAAAGGATAAACATCATAGGCAGTCGGGAGGGTAGTCGGAACCGAAGAAGACTCAAAGCGAACCAAACAGGCAAAAAATTTAGGGTCGGCATCAAAAGCAATATCAGCACCAACAGAAACAACCTGATTAGCGGCGTTGACAGATGTATCCATCTGAATGCAATGAAGAAAACCACCATTACCAGCATTAACCGTCAAACTATCAAAATATAACGTTGACGATGTAGCTTTAGGTGTCTGTAAAACAGGTGCCGAAGAAGCTGGAGTAACAGAAGTGAGAACCAGCTTATCAGAAAAAAAGTTTGAATTATGGCGAGAAATAAAAGTCTGAAACATGATTAAACTCCTAAGCAGAAAACCTACCGCGCTTCGCTTGGTCAACCCCTCAGCGGCAAAAATTAAAATTTTTACCGCTTCGGCGTTATAACCTCACACTCAATCTTTTATCACGAAGTCATGATTGAATCGCGAGTGGTCGGCAGATTGCGATAAACGGTCACATTAAATTTAACCTGACTATTCCACTGCAACAACTGAACGGACTGGAAACACTGGTCATAATCATGGTGGCGAATAAGTACGCGTTCTTGCAAATCACCAGAAGGCGGTTCCTGAATGAATGGGAAGCCTTCAAGAAGGTGATAAGCAGGAGAAACATACGAAGGCGCATAACGATACCACTGACCCTCAGCAATCTTAAACTTCT
Source organism: Clostridium minihomine (assembly GCF_900240385.1). Classification (GTDB taxonomy): domain Bacteria; phylum Bacillota; class Clostridia; order Oscillospirales; family Acutalibacteraceae; genus Faecalispora; species Faecalispora minihomine. The sequence goes on from NZ_OEQH01000010.1 coordinate 3,001, forward strand.
TAGACGAATCACCAGAACGGAAAACATCCTTCATAGAAATTTCACGCGGCGGCAAGTTGCCATACAAAACAGGGTCGCCAGCAATATCGGTATAAGTCAAAGCACCTTTAGCGTTAAGGTACTGAATCTCTTTAGTCGCAGTAGGCGGAAAACGAACAAGCGCAAGAGTAAACATAGTGCCATGCTCAGGAACAAAGAAACGCGGCACAGAATGTTTATAGGTCTGTTGAACACGACCAGAAAACTGGCCTAACGACGTTTGGTCAGTTCCATCAACATCATAGCCAGATGCCCAGAGATTAGAGCGCATGACAAGTAAAGGACGGTTGTCAGCGTCATAAGAGGTTTTACCTCCAAATGAAGAAATAACATCATGGTAACGCTGCATGAAGTAATCACGTTCTTGGTCAGTATGCAAATTAGCATAAGCAGCTTGCAGACCCATAATGTCAATAGATGTGGTAGAAGTCGTCATTTGGCGAGAAAGCTCAGTCTCAGGAGGAAGCGGAGCAGTCCAAATGTTTTTGAGATGGCAGCAACGGAAACCATAACGAGCATCATCTTGATTAAGCTCATTAGGGTTAGCCTCGGTACGGTCAGGCATCCACGGCGCTTTAAAATAGTTGTTATAGATATTCAAATAACCCTGAAACAAATGCTTAGGGATTTTATTGGTATCAGGGTTAATCGTGCCAAGAAAAGCGGCATGGTCAATATAACCAGTAGTGTTAACAGTCGGGAGAGGAGTGGCATTAACACCATCCTTCATGAACTTAATCCACTGTTCACCATAAACGTGACGATGAGGGACATAAAAAGTAAAAATGTCTACAGTAGAGTCAATAGCAAGGCCACGACGCAATGGAGAAAGACGGAGAGCGCCAACGGCGTCCATCTCGAAGGAGTCGCCAGCGATAACCGGAGTAGTTGAAATGGTAATAAGACGACCAATCTGACCAGCAAGGAAGCCAAGATGGGAAAGGTCATGCGGCATACGCTCGGCGCCAGTTTGAATATTAGACATAATTTATCCTCAAGTAAGGGGCCGAAGCCCCTGCAATTAAAATTGTTGACCACCTACATACCAAAGACGAGCGCCTTTACGCTTGCCTTTAGTACCTCGCAACGGCTGCGGACGACCAGGGCGAGCGCCAGAACGTTTTTTACCTTTAGACATTACATCACTCCTTCTGCACGTAATTTTTGACGCACGTTTTCTTCTGCGTCAGTAAGAACGTCAGTGTTTCCTGCGCGTACACGCAAGGTAAACGCGAACAATTCAGCGGCTTTAACCGGACGCTCGACGCCATTAATAATGTTTTCCGTAAATTCAGCGCCTTCCATGATGAGACAGGCCGTTTGAATGTTGACGGGATGAACATAATAAGCAATGACGGCAGCAATAAACTCAACAGGAGCAGGAAAGCGAGGGTATCCTACAAAGTCCAGCGTACCATAAACGCAAGCCTCAACGCAGCGACGAGCACGAGAGCGGTCAGTAGCAATCCAAACTTTGTTACTCGTCAGAAAATCGAAATCATCTTCGGTTAAATCCAAAACGGCAGAAGCCTGAATGAGCTTAATAGAGGCCAAAGCGGTCTGGAAACGTACGGATTGTTCAGTAACTTGACTCATGATTTCTTACCTATTAGTGGTTGAACAGCATCGGACTCAGATAGTAATCCACGCTCTTTTAAAATGTCAACAAGAGAATCTCTACCATGAACAAAATGTGACTCATATCTAAACCAGTCCTTGACGAACGTGCCAAGCATATTAAGCCACTTCTCCTCATCCAACGCGTCAGTTTTTGACAGAATCGTTAGTTGATGGCGAAAGGTCGCAAAGTAAGAGCTTCTCGAGCTGCGCAAGGATAGGTCGAATTTTCTCATTTTCCGCCAGCAGTCCACTTCGATTTAATTCGTAAACAAGCAGTAGTAATTCCTGCTTTATCAAGATAATTTTTCGACTCATCAGAAATATCCGAAAGTGTTAACTTCTGCGTCATGGAAGCGATAAAACTCTGCAGGTTGGATACGCCAATCATTTTTATCGAAGCGCGCATAAATTTGAGCAGATTTGTCGTCACAGGTTGCGCCGCCAAAACGTCGGCTACAGTAACTTTTCCCAGCCTCAATCTCATCTCTCTTTTTGCGTTCTGCTTCAATATCTGGTTGAACGGCGTCGCGTCGTAACCCAGCTTGGTAAGTTGGATTAAGCACTCCGTGGACAGATTTGTCATTGTGAGCATTTTCATCCCGAAGTTGCGGCTCATTCTGATTCTGAACAGCTTCTTGGGAAGTAGCGACAGCTTGGTTTTTAGTGAGTTGTTCCATTCTTTAGCTCCTAGACCTTTAGCAGCAAGGTCCATATCTGACTTTTTGTTAACGTATTTAGCCACATAGAAACCAACAGCCATATAACTGGTAGCTTTAAGCGGCTCACCTTTAGCATCAACAGGCCACAACCAACCAGAACGTGAAAAAGCGTCCTGCGTGTAGCGAACTGCGATG